>OY969603.1:4800000-7039462 GCA_963701315.1 uncultured Acidobacteriota bacterium
CGGGCTGTTGGCGAGCCCGCCGCCGGTGTATTCGATCGCCGGGTTGAAGCGCAGCACGCCGCCCTCCATGTTCCGTCCCGCCATCCGCGAGAGCCGTGTGAGAGGCGTGCTGCCCACGTAGCCGACCGCCAGCCCCGGGATCGTGCGGGTGTCGGCCGGCCGGAATCCAACCGAGGTCCAGTGGACCGAGCACTTCGTCGCGGAGCACAGGGTAGTAGGACCGGCCGGTCACCTTCTCGATGACGAGACCGAGCAGTGTGTACCCGAGGTCCGAGTAGTGGAACTCGGCCCCCGGTGCGGCGAGCGGGCGTCGGTCGGAGAGGAACGACAGCATCGTCTCGGGCGAGTACCCGGTGTCACGCCCGAGCCACGCGTCCCAGAGAAACCGGCGCTGGAAGGCGCCGAGATCCAGGAACTGCGGCAGGCCACCCGTGTGGGTGAGGAGCATCCGGACGGTCAGGTGCTCCGCGTTGGGGAGGAGCCCGAAGTCGCGGCGCTCCCCCAGATAGCGGGAGAGGCGGTCGTCGAGCCCCAGGCGACCCTCGGCCACCAGTTTCATGATCGTCGCCGCGCAGTAGCTCTTGCCGGTCGACCCGCCGAGCAGCAGCGTGTCGGGCGTCATGGCCGTTCGTGCCTCGACGTCCGCGTAGCCGACGGCGGCGGCCACGGCCTCCCCATCCGGCAGCACGACGGCGGCGCTGAGGCCCGGCGCGAGGGTCTGACGGCGTCGCTCGTCTACGTAGTGCGCCAGCGAGGACCCGACCGTCGAGGCCACACGCGAGGGACTCGTCTGCCGCGCAATGGGCGGGGGTACCGAGCGGATCTGGGGCGCATGCCGCGCCGGAAAGACGACGAACCACCCGGCAAGGACGAAGGAGACGAGGAGCAGACCTCCCAGCAGCAGCTTCTTCATCGGGTCCTCGCCGGCATCCTAGCCTGGTTCCGTCCTCGCAGGGGCGCGACGTCAGCCACGTAGATGCTCCGGCCGTGCGTTCCGACCACAAGTTCGCCGTCCCGGGGGTGGACGACGAGGTCGCGCACGGGCACGCGCGGGAGCCCGCCGGTGAACGGCTGCCACGTCGCCCCTGCGTCGAGCGACACCCAGGCTCCGAGGTCGGTCCCGAGGTAGAGGAGGTCCGGACGGATCGGGTCCTCGCGGATGACGTTCACCGGTTCGGCGGCCGGCAGGTTCCCGACAATCGAGGTCCAGGTCCGACCGAAGTCGTCCGACCGAAAGACCATAGCCGCCCACTCGTCCCAACGCACGCCGGTCTGCGACAGATAGACGACACCGTCCTGAGCGCCGGACGCCGCGATGCGACTGACGTAGCGCCCAGGTACCAGGCCAGCACTGATATCCGTCCAGCTGCGGCCCCCGTCCCGGGTGACCCACGCCTTGCCGTCGTCGGTCCCCGCGTAGAGGGTGCCGGGGAGGCGCGGCGATTCCTCGATGGCCGAGATGGTGGAGTACGGCAGCTCCGGGTTGGTCGATCGCCGGTTGGTCGTCAGGTCGGCGCTGATGGCCGAGAACGAGCGGCCGAAGTCGCGGCTCCGATAGAGGCGCTGCGACGCCATGTAGAGCACGTCCGGATCGTGCGGCGACATCAACAGCGGCGACTCGAAGCCGAATCGGTCCGGCTCGTCGCCCGCCGAGGCCTTCGGGTCCAGCGTCCATCGTTTCCCGGCCGCCCCGTCCACGGCGACGTAGGCGGCAAACTGCGCCCCAAAGGCCAGCCGGCCGTGATCGCGCGGGCTCACCTGGACGCACATGCCGTCACCGTCACCCAGCTTGGTCCAGCGGCTGGTTGCGGCCGGCTGGTCGCTCGGCCCGTACCAGACCCCGCTGTCCTGGAGGCCTCCGTAGATGTGGTAGGGACGGGCCATGTCGACCGCCACTGCGTAGAACTGGGCAGCCGGAACCGTCGCGAGGTGTTCCCAGGTCTTGCCGCCGTTCCAGGAGACGCTCAGACCGCCGTCGTTTCCGCTGAGGAGGTGACGCGGCTGACCGGGGTCGACCCAGAGGGCGTGGTGGTCCGCGTGGAGGGCAGCCGCTCCGATCTCGCGCCAGGACCGCCCGCCGTCGGTCGACCGAAGCAATGGCACGCCGAACAGGTACACGGTGTTGACATCCCGCGGCGAGACCGCCATGTCCGCGAAGTAGTGGCCGTAGGTGGAGAACAGGTCGAGGTCGCCGGCGTTCTGCAACGTCCAGGTGGTCCCGCGATCTGTCGACCGGTAGAGCTGCGCACCAACGACCGGGGGTCCCGAGGCCTGTCCCCCAACGGCGGGAGGCCGGGGGGCCTGGCTGTCGACCACGGCGTAGAGCGTGTCGGGTGCGGCGGGACACACGCCCAAGCCAATCCGTCCGACGTGCACCCCTGAAGGCAGCCCGCCCGCCAGGCGGGTCCAGGTGGTCCCGCCGTCGGTGCTCCGCCACACGCCACTGCCCTCGCCGGCCCTGGTCAAGCTCCATTCCTTCCGATCCCTCGTCCAGGTGGCGGCGTAGAGGATCGAGGGGTCCGCGGGATGAAAACGGACGTCGGTCGCGCTCGTGGTCGCGTCGACGTACAGGACCTTCTGCCAAGTCTGGCCGCCGTCGGTCGTCCGGTAGACGCCTCGGTCGGGCGTGGCGGTCCACAACGGTCCGTGAGCCGCGACATAGACAATGTCCGGGTTCGACGGGTTGATCGCGATCCTGCCGATGCGGTGCGTGGCGGTCAGCCCCACGTGCGCCCAGGTGAGGCCGCCGTCGACGCTCTTGTAGATCCCGACGCCCGCGTAGGTCGAGCGGCTCGCGTGCGCCTCGCCGGTGCCCACCCAGATGACGCGGGGGTTCGTGGGATCGGTGGCGATCGCTCCGATCACGCTTGTGGCCTGCCCCTCGAACAGCGGCGAGAAACGCCTGCCGCCGTCCACGGTCTTCCAGAGGCCGCCTGTGGCATACGCCACCAGGAACGTCGAAGGCGTCCGCGCGTCGGGCACCGCGATGTCCACCACGCGGCCACCCATCTCGGTCGGCCCGACGTTACGGAATCGGATGTCGCGAACGGTTGACGTCCGCTCCATGTCGACGCGACGTGCGAAGGCGGCGAGCCGATCCTCGGGAGACGGTTGGGGGAGTGGGGCACCGGTTCCGCCGAGGGCCCCGTATCCGAGCGCCGCGCATACGGTCACGACCAGCCGTCCGAATGTCCTGGTCACGCGACCTCGATGCGGACGGCACCGCGCGGCTGCCCCAGGCGAGGTCCGGCGAGCGCGACCGTGAGGAGTGCCGCCCCGAGGACGAGCCAGAACCGCGGCTCGAAGCCCACGACTTGGGCCAGGCCGGCGCCCAGGGCCTTGCTGCGGAAGTTCCAGTTGGCGTGGATCAGGATCGCTGGCAGGACGCTCCCACCCGTCCGGTAGAAGAAGAAGGTCATCACGACGGTGTCGGCCGCGCACATGAGGAAGAACTCGGTAAACGTTCGGACCCACGCGCCGGGCTGGTGGGTGAAAACGTATGGGACCAGTTCGGGCAGGTGCCACGCCGCCCAGAGCAGGCCGAGTACGACCGCCGCCGCGAGGGGCGAACCGAGCCGATCCACCAGTCGCGGCAGTCCGAAGCCCCGCCAGCCCAGCTCCTCGAGCGTGCCACCCTCGTCGACCACGAGTCCGAGCAGCGCCGTGCCGACGGCCGCCGGGACCGATCCGCCCAATATCCGCCAGGCGTCGTCGAAGGAAGACGCCGCACCCAGACGCATCGTCCACAGGTAGCCGGCCACCAGCACGAGGTGTCCCGCGACGATGACCGCGTACCAGGGAGCCGCCTCCCGAGCCGTGACGTGGCCGCACCACGGTCTGTAGCGGCTAAGCAGGTGGCGAACGCCGGAGCCTCCCGAGACGACGGCGGTGACGGCGAGCGCCGACAGCGTCGGCGCAGCGGCATAGAGGAAGATCAGGAGAGTCATCGGCCGCCGCGCGGCGACCGCGTAGCGGCAGATGCCGACGATGCTGATGTAGGCGTGATGGGCGACGAGCCAGCGGCCCAGGTCGTCGAGCAGCCCCAGAACCGATCGGTCCCAGAGCACGCCGACGCCATAGTAGACGGCCATGACGCCCAGCGCGATCGTCCACGCCAGCCCGTAGAAGACCCCAAACGGTGCGCGACGCGCCAGGGACCTCATCGCAACCGGCTCTCTAGCGGAACCGGTACCCGAGCTTCACGCCCCACACCCGGCCGAGCCGCCGGTCTACCGCGTAGGCCGACCCGATCGCGTTCCAGTAGATGATCCCCTGGTCGTTCGTCACGTTCTCACCGAAGATCGACGCCTGCCAGGTGCCGTGGGTGAGGCCGGCACTCAGATCCAGCAACCCGTACCCGGCGATGACGGGCGCACCGACCTCGCCATAGTACCCCTGCACGTCCGACTTGAGCCGGTAGTTCGCACCGAGCTGCACGCCGGCGGCCGCCGTCACGGCGTGCGTCCACTGGGCGTGGAGCGCCCCAGTGTACTTCGACGTCCCCGAGATCCGTTGCCCGGTGATGTCGAGCGTCGGCTGGCCGTAGCCCTGCGTGATGTGCCCGCTCGTGATCGTCGCGTCCAGCGCGCCGAACGCCGCCCCGAGGTTCACTCCAGCCATCGGCTGGGCCTCGACCTCCAGCTCGAAGCCGTTGGTCCGCGCGGTCCCGACGTTCTGCAGCTCGGCGAAGGTCGGCACGACTGGGTCCGGCTGGGTGAGCAGGAGGTCGCTCTGGTCGAAGCGGAAGACCGAGACGTTCGTGCGGAGGCGGTGCTGGAACCACTCGCTCTTGAGACCGCCCTCGTAGTTGACGGACGTCTCCGGTCCGAAGGGCAGCAGGTTCGCGTTAGAGGCCGCCGCGTTGAAACCGCCGGCCCGGAACCCGGTGTTGACGCGCCCATAAACGGTGACCGCCTCGGAGGCCCGGTACGCGAGATCCACACCCGGCGACCAGTTGGTGAAGGTGCGGTCGGCGGTCAGGTCGATGGTTGGGAGCGACGCCGCGAAGAGCAGCTGGAGGATAGGGCTGGCGGTCACGATGTACTGCTGCATGTGCCCCGACTTGGCGTCGTTGTTGTAGCGCAAGCTGGCGGAGATCTCGACGTTCCGAGCCGGCGTCGCCTTGAGCTCGCCGAACCACGACCAGGAGTCGGTGGTGATCGTGGCGGGCAGTTCGCCGGCGCCCGTCCCGATGCCGAGGACCGGGCTGAGGAACGTCAGGTTGATCGCCGTATCGATTTCCTGCGAGTAGTTGAGGTCTTCGTGGTAGTACGAGAGCCCGGTCAGGCCCTTGACGTGGTGGAGCTCCGGCACGGAGTACCGGATCTCCACAGACCCGCTCTTTGCCCTGGTGGACTGGTTGCCCACCTGCTGCAGCGCCCCCGGGTAATCGGACGGATTGTCGGCCGTGAAGTCGAAGTCGTAGGTGGCATCGTTGGCGTACCGGCGGTAGGCGGCGTCGATGGTCAGCTCCCCGCGGTGAGGCGAGGCCCAGACGAACTCGTTCGACAAGAAGTCGAAGGAGCTGTCGGACAGGCTCGGCGTGTTGCGATAGATGGTAGCGGCGGTTTCGGCCGGTCGGGGCGGGAAACCGAATGCGGCCAACGGGTGAGGCCGCGGCTGCTCGAAGAAGGTCTCGTAGGATGGTCCGCTCGTGTCCACCCGTTCGTACACCCAGACGAATGACATGTCCGAGCGCGGGAGCCACCGCAGGCCGAGTCGACCGCCCTCGTCGCGCGACTTGTCCATCTGCTGGTTCAACGTCACGTTGAAGTGCGGTCCCTGCTCCTGCCCGTACCGCCAGCCGACGACCCGCAGGTCGACCCGATCGCCGAGCGGCAGGTTGGCCATCGCGTCGACGTCCGCCCGCTCGTAGCTGCCGAAGCGGACGTTCATGGCCGCCTCAGTGGCGTGGCGCGGAGTCGCGTAGATGACGTTCATCGCGCCGCCCACGGCGTTGCGCCCGAAGAGGCCTCCCTGCGGTCCGCGCAACACCTCGACCTGGTCGACATCGATGAGGGCGGTGATGGCGGGAATCGTCCCGCCGTAGGTACTGGCCGTTGCGGTAGAAGCCGACGCCGTTTTCCGCGAGCGTGATCGGCTTGGCCTGCACGCCGCGGATGTCCAGCTGCGTGCCGTACTGCGACGGGGCACTGTCGATGACGGCGTTCGGCACGAGCTGCACGACCCGCTCCACGGTGTCGAGGCGGTCGGCGGCCAGCGTCGAGGCTGTGATCGCGCTGACGGACACCGGCGTCGCCTGCATCTGCTCCTCTTCCTTCCGCGCCGTCACGGTCACCGTTTCAAGCACCGCGAGCAACCGGCTCAGGTTCAGCTCGACGGTGGTGGTCGTGACGCGACCGGCGAGGATGTCGACCGTGCGTTGCTGCTCGGGCATCCCGGCGAGCTGGAGCTTCAGCGTGCAGGGTCCGACCGGGACCTTCTCGAACGCGAAGGCCCCCTTCGCGTCCGTGTACGTCTCGGCCGCCGGCGTCTGCGAGGCCGACACTTGAACACCTGGAATGGGCTTGCCGTTCTCATCGACGATGGTGCCCCTGAGACGGCCCGTCTGTTGGGCCGACGCAATGGCCGCGATGATCAGGAAGCCAAGTGCCTTGAGAGCAACGCGTTGGAGCATAGATCCTCCGCGAGGCTGGTGCGGGAGTCCGGGGTGCCTCGTCGGCGGGAGTCTAGCGCGACCACCGCCAACGTGTCAATACCGTATGGTATGTTTTAGCCGTTCGCGACGGACTTGGAAATCGGCCTGAGAGATAAGATCCTATCCATCAATGATTTAGATATGACCGAGAACTGGGGGATGAGTTCCGGGCAGCGGTCCTCTCGCTCGAGCCACGCGGTCATCGTGAGGTAGGTCTCCAGGGACAGGCGCTCGGCCTCGGCGCGGTCGAATCCCAGCTCGCGCAAGGCCGTCGCCGTGAAGTCCAGGCGCTCGCGCTCGACGGTGGCGACCCGGCGCGCGAGGGCGCGCTCGTAGTGGGCCCACGCGAAGATGGAATGGTCCGGGAAGCGGCCTTTCTTGCGCTTGAGGCGTTCGCCCAACAGGTTGTACAGCAGGCGAATTCGCTCCTCAGGATCGGCTTCCTTCGCGGCTTCGGCGAAGAAAGCCCGTGAGTCGTCCTCCCAGGTCGTGACGATCGCTTCGAGGAACTCGTCCCGGTCTTTGAAGTGCCAGTAGAAGCTGCCCTTGGTCACGCCGAGCCGGCGGGCGAGCACGGACAAGCGGAGTCCGCTCATCCCGTCCCGCTCGATCAACTCTAGGCCCGCCTCGATCCAATCGGCGCGTGTCAGCTGCATGGCGTCTCGCCCCCTGCGTTCGCCCATACCATACCACAGAAGATACCCATAAGCGACGGCAACGCCTGTCACAATATGGATATATGAACGATGTCTGAGGATCTATCCTGCGATCATGGCTTGCCAACTGACATACCATGAAGTATTGTTCTCCGCAGCCAGGAGCAGGGAACATGAGCATGGTCGCCGAGAAGCTGCGCCAAGCCGTCGCGCTGCTCAACGAGCACGGCATCGACTGCTGGATTACCTTCGTCCGGGAGAGCGAAGTTCAGGCAGATCCGATGTTGGCCTTCGTCTGCGGCGCCGACGTCACCTGGCACTCGGCTTTCCTCGTGTCCCGAACGGGAGACCTGGTGGCGATCGTCGGCGAGGGCGATCGAAGGACGATCGAAGAGCTGGGGGTCTACCCCCGCGTCCTCGGCTACCTTCGGGACTTCCGCGGCCCGATTGCGGCCGTCCTGCGCGAGTGGGCTCCCCGGTCGGTCGCCCTCAACTACTCGGAGACCAGCGACGTGTGCGACGGGTTGACCCACGGCATGTTTCTGTCGCTCACGCATCTGCTGGCGGAGACCGGTCTCGGCGATCGGGTGGTCAGTGCCGAGCCGATCATCTCTGCGCTGCGGGGCCGCAAAATATCCGCCGAGCTGGAGGCCATGCGCGCGTCGGTCGCCCAGGCCCTCGAGATCTTCGAGGTCGCGGGAAGCGGTCTGAGGGCCGGTGCCACGGAACGCGAGATCGCGCGCCTGATGAGAGACGAGGTGCGCCGGCGCAACCTGGCCCCTGCGTGGTTCGAGGACGGGTGCCCGCTGGTCTTCACCGGCCCGGATGCCCTCGGTTCTCATGCGCGTCCCACGGACCGGCGTCTTGAGCGGGGTCACCTCGTGTACATAGACTTCGGCGTGAAGGTCGACGGCTACTGCTCCGACTTGCAGCGCACGTTCTACCTGCTGCGCGAGGGCGAAGCCGAACCGCCCGACGCGGTGCAGCGTGGGTTCGATGTGCTGGTCGCCTCAATCGACCGGGCACGCGGCGCCCTCCGGCCGGGCGCCCGCGGCGTGGACGTGGACAAGGCGGCCCGCGATTTCCTCGTCGAAGCGGGCTATGCCGAGTACCAGCACGGCCTCGGTCACCAACTCGGGCGGTTCGCACATGATGGGTTTGCACTGCTCGGCCCCCCCTGGGAGAAGTACGGCGAGAAGGTGTTGGCGCCGATCGAAGAGGGCATGGTCTTCACGATCGAACCGCGGCTATTCGTCAAGGGCCACGGCCACGTCAGCATCGAGGAGGAGGTGGTCGTGACTCGCCAGGGCGCGGAGTACCTCTCGCCGCCCCAACGGGAACTCATCCTCGTCTGAACGGAGGCGCGTTGGCGGACATGGACACCCACACCCGCGTCGAGCACGACTTGCTCGGTGACACGACGGTGCCCTCCCACGCACTCTACGGCGCGCACACGGTCCGCGCGCTCGTCAACTTTCCGGTCCGCGGTGCGACGAGCCTCGGAGACTACCCCGCCCTGGTGCGCGCCCTGATGCAGGTGAAGAAGGCGGCCGCGGCGGCCAACGTCGAGGCCGGGTTTCTCGAATCACGACTCGCCCACGCCATCCGCGAGTCGGCCGACGAGGTCCTCGCGCACCCACCGGCTGGAGCGTTTCCCCTCCACGCGCTGCACGGCGGCGGCGGGACCTCGGCAAACATGAACGCCAACGAGGTTCTGGCCAACCTCGCCGAGGAGCGGCTCGGCGGACGCCGCGGCGAGTACCGGAAGGTCCACCCAATCGCCCACGTCAACCTGAACCAGTCGACCAACGACGTGTACCCGACGGCGTGCCATCTGGCCATCCTCGACCGCTGGGGCGAGCTTGACGCGTCGCTGGCCCACCTGGTCTCGACGCTGACGGCCCAGAGCCGCGCCTGGAGCGCCGAACCCCGTCTGGCCCGCACCTGCCTTCAGGACGCGGTCGCCACAACGTTCGGCGACCTCCTGGGGGCGTACGCTGCGGGTGTCGCGAGGGGTCAAGCCCGTGTCGCGGACGCCGTCGACCGCCTGCGCGCGGTCAACCTCGGCGGCACGATCGTCGGCCGGGTGGCCGACGTGCCAGCTGCGTACTTCGCGAATGTCATCGAAGCCCTGCAGCGTGAGACGGGCCACGCGCGGCTCCGCCGCGCCGAGAACCTGTTCGATGCGGCCCAGCACGTCGACGACATGGTGGCCGTCTGCTCGGCCCTCGCGCTGCTCTCGCGCGGTGTGATCAAGATCGCGAAGGACATCCGCCTGCTGGCGTCTGGTCCCGAGGCGGGTCTGGGCGAACTGCAGATCCCGGCCGTCCAGGCCGGCTCGTCGATCATGCCCGGCAAGGTGAACCCGGTCGTCCCGGAGCACGTCGTCCAGGTCTGTTGCCGGGTCATCGGCCACGACGCGGCGTGCGCCATGGCCGTGGACCACGGGGAGCTCGACCTCAACGTCTGGGAGGGCCTCGTAGTGGTGAGCGTCCTCGACTCCATCGCGCTCCTGTCGCCGGCGTTGACGACGCTTGCCGACGCCTGCGTGGCCGGCTTCGCACCCCTCCGGCCCAGGAACGAGCAGCACGTGAACTCGATCATCCCGCTCCTGACACGCCTGATGCGCCAGCACGGGTACGTGGCGATCAACGACGTCTGTCGCCGGGCCGAGCGCGATCCGGAGCGGATCCGACGGATGCTGACCGAGGAGCATCTCCTGTGATCGACAACCGCCCTCCGGCCCTCCTTCCGTCTGCCGTCGAGGCGATCGGCCTGACGCCGCTCGTCGAGCTGTCACGGTTTGTCGCTCACTGCAGCCTGCGCGGGCGGCTCCTCGCCAAGCTCGAGTTCCTCAATCCGGGTTTCTCGAAGAAGGACCGGATTGCCCGACAGATGGTCGAGGACGCCGAGGCCGACGGCCTCCTGACGCCAGGCCGGACCATCGTCGAACTGACCAGCGGCAACACCGGCACCGGTCTCGCGATCGTCTGTGCCGTGAAGGGCTATCGCTTCGTCGCCGTCATGTCGAAGGGGAATTCGATCGAACGGGCGCGGATGATGGCCGCGCTCGGCGCCGAGGTCGTTCTGGTCGACCAGGCGCTCGGGTCGAGGCCCGGCGAGGTGTCGGGTGAGGACCTGGCTCTGGTCGAGTCCGCGACCGAACGGATTGTGCGCGAGCGCCGGGCGTTCCGCGCCGACCAGTTCCTTCTCGAGGGCAACTTTCGCGCCCATTACCTGCACACCGGCCCCGAGATCCTGGCACAAACCGGGTGTCCCATCGACGGCTTCTGCGACTTTGCCGGCACGGGGGGAAGCTTTGCCGGGTGTGCGGCGGCCTTCAAGGCGCGAAACCCCTCCACGCGCTGCTACGTCGTGGAGCCGGTCGGGGCGGCCGTGCTCGCCGGCAAGGAGGTGACCCAGCCGAATCACCCGATCCAGGGCGGCGGCTACGCTAGGAGCGACCTTCGTTTCATCAGCCGATCGCAGGTCGACGGGTTCATCGAGATCGCGGGCGACGAGGCGGCCGACACCTCCCGCGTCCTCGCGCGGACGGAAGGGCTGTTTGCCGGCTACTCGTCCGGTGCGAACCTCGCGGCCGCCCGTCGCCTGCTCGCGGGTGAGCTCACGGGCGCGACCGTGGTCGTGCTCCTCAATGACTCCGGCCTCAAGTACCTGAGCACCGACCTGTGGAATCCGCGGTAACTGCTCCGTCTCGCCTCTGGCGGCAGGCGTACGCCGAATTGGCGGACAGCGCGCGCCAGTTCGTTCGGTCGCCGCGCGCCCTGTGGGGCGTCAACCTCTCCTATCTCATCGAAGGCATCGTCTACTTCGGGTTGCTGACCGTGCTCGGTAAGTTCTGCGCCGAGAACATCGGCCTCAGCGATCTCGCCGCGGGGTGGATCTACAGCGGGGTCACCGGCGGCATCACCTTCGCCATGTTGCTCCTGGGCGGCGTGTGCGACCTGATGGGATTGCGGCGCGGATTGGTCCTCTCGCTCGCGCTGATGGCGGCCGGGTACGGCGTGATTGCCACAGCCGGCGCGTTTCCAGCCGGCCTCGGTCTCGCGTCGGCCCCGTTCTTCGTGCTCCTAGTCGGACTGGTCGCCGTGGTGGCCGGGTTTGGCATCTACAAGCCGGCGGTCTACGCCGGCGTCAAGCGGTACGCGCGCCCGGAACAAGCGGCCATGGCGTATGCCGTCGTCTACGGCATGGTCAACCTCGGGTCGTTCCTCGTCGGGCTGATCTCGCCACCCGTGCGGCAGCGCTTCGAGACGGTCACCCCGCCGAACGGTTTGGCGGCCGTCTTCTTTGTGTACTGCGCGCTGGCGGCGGCGGCCGTGGTCTTGACGCTGGGGCTGATCACGAGGAAGGCCGACCGGGCGGCCGCCGCGCACGGTCAGGAGGCGGCCCAGGGCGAGGTCGTCCGGTCAACCCTGTCGCACCCGCCCAGCGCGATCGTGATCGCCTTGTCCGTGGCGTCGCTGGTGTCGGTCACCTCCGTGCTGGTCGGCGTCCGGTTGGGGGTGGCGCTTTGCGCCGCCGCCGCGTGTGCGGGACTCGCGGGGTGGGACTACTTGAGGCGCCGGCCGGATCATCCGTTCCGCGACGCGCGGTTCGTGGCGTTCATCTTCGTGCTCATCCCGGTCCAGACGCTGCTGGCTCACCAGTGGCTGACCGTCCCGTACTATTGCGACCGCGCCTTCCGGGGGAGTGATGTCAGCCGGTACTTCGAGTTCTTCTCGAACTTGAATCCGCTGGTCATCGTCGTCGCCGCGCCGATGGTCGCCGCGCTCACGGCCCGCACGAGCGTCTACCGGATGATGATTGTCGGCACGTTGGTCATGGCGCTGCCGACCTTCCTGCTCGTGGTCGGCCCGAACACTCCGCTGTTTCTGCTCTACGTGCTCTTCATGTCAATTGGCGAGGCCATCTGGCAGCCGCGCTTCCTCCAGTGGGTCGCCGAGATCGCGCCGCCCGGCAAGGCCGGGATCTACATGGGTATCGGGCAGTTCCCGTGGTTCCTCACCAAGCTCCTGACGGGGCTCTACTCGGGGTACTTCGTGGAACACTACTGTCCCCGACCCGAGCTCGGCTTGCCGATGCGAACCGGCGAGATGTGGCTGATCTACGGTGTGATCGCCATGGTGTCGCCCGTCGCGCTCATCGCCGGTCGGCGATGGATGGCCCGCGGGACGACGGGAGAACCGCTGTGAGACGAGTCGTCCGCCGTTTCCCGTTCCTCTGCTTCTACCTCGCGGCATGGGTGATTGCGTGTGGCGTCATGGTCGTCTACGCGGTCCTGATGTCGCACGACCCGAATGCCGCCGAAACCCTCCCACGGATGTTCGCATGGCTCGACGCTCACCGGCTCCACGTCAATGCCTTGAACATCCTCCGTTTCGCCGTCGGCTCGGGGTCCTGGGCGGCCTTGCTGATTCTCGCGTTCGCGGTCGCGCCCACGGTCGCAGCGGCCGCAACGCTCGCGTCCGGATGGGGCCGTGAGGGCCTCGGTCGCTGGGTGGCACGGTTGAAACCGTGGGGATCCGGCGTCAGCCGGCATCAGGCAGGCCGGGTATACGCCGTGCTGGCATTGGCCTACGTCGGCGGGTTCGTCGGCTACCTCTGGGCGGCATGGACGTGGGGTGGGGCCGCCGCGTTTGCGCGCGGGTGGGCGGTGCTGGGCGGGTCCATTCCGGCGGTGCTGGTAGTGACCTTCGCGTCCGCGTTTCTCGACGAGGGCGGCCTTCTCGAAGAGATGGGGTGGCGCGGGTACGCCCTCCCCTTGCTCCAGTCGCGCCTGTCACCGCTGGCGGCGGCCGTTGCCCTCGGCCTTCTCTGGGACGCATGGCACCTGCCGCGCGAAGTGCCAACGCTGCTCGGCGGCGGGCCGCTCACGCCCTGGTTCGTCAACCAGGGTGAGTTCGCCTTGCTGACGGTCTCCCTGTCGATCGTCATTGCTTACTGTGTCAATCGCACCGGTGGCAGCGTCCTGCCGGCCATCATCATCCACGGTGGCACAAACGTCTGGAGCAAGGCCGTCGCTTCGGTGGCCAATGCGACGGCCCACACGGATGTCCGCACGTGGATCGTGGTCGTGGCGGCCATCGCCGTCGTGGCGGCGTCAGGACGGACGCTGGGACGCGGCACCACGACGCCGGACGCGTCTCCCGCTGGGGCCGGCGGGAACTCCTGATTGGAGGCCGGCCCGCGCCCGGCGCGGCGTCACTTGCACCTCGGCGTCGGGACCTGCGCAAGCGTCGCGTCAGGCCTTGGGCTCCATCGAGCGCAGGGCAAGGGCGAACAGCAGGAACCCCATCGCCCCGCGCCAGTAGGCCTGGGGCGCGTTCAGAAACGTCCTGCCCGTGAAGCTGAGGATGGTTCCGACGACGAAGGCGAGGGCGGCGAGGCCAATCAGCGTCCAGCACAGCTGTTTCATCTGACTCCTCCTGTCTTGGTAGAGCCCGCCAGGAAGCGACGACCGTCGGGACAGAAAACCCACGGCACAGCGCGCGGATGCGACCTCGGATTGTAGCGCCGGTCCGGCCCGTGTCAAAGCGGAGAGGCAGACCGGTAGTGGGTCAGTTTTAAATCTGCTGAAACTCGTAATCGAAATGACGTTCAACGGCTTCGCGGGTGAAGGGCCGCTCCGCCTGTCGCAAGATGACTGAGTACACGACATCGTGGCCCGCAAGCTGGGCGGTCAGAAACGACATACCTTTCGGAAGATCCAAATAGGTGAATTTCACGATTCGATTGCCGGAGACCGCTCTCGTCCACTCGTCTTCCATAACTGAGTACTTGCCGAGATTCTACTGCTACGCGCGGTCGAGCAATTGCACGATTTCGGCGACCGTCCAAATGTGGTCGGTCAGCCCTGCTTCCATCGCCCGCGTCACGCGAAGTGTCTGATGCACGCGCCCGAAGGCACCGAGTCGGCCAGAGCGCAAGGGGCGCCGAGTTCAAACTGACCCACTACCGGCAGACCGCGGCCCAGTGAGGTGGTGGGTGCGCGCGGGCGTGGCTGGGTGCCGTCGGGGGCAGATCGGACGGAATCAGGCGGCCATCTCGCGAAGAACGTCGGCTTCGAAGAGCGACAGCGACGAATGGCGCCAGCCGCGGAGCAGTCGAGACAGTCCGGTCAGATGTGTGGCACCGACGATGACGACACAGCGATCACGACCGCGGTCGTGGGTCAGCCCTTTGACCCGGTCCGCCATGTAGGGCTCGCGTCGCGGGTCGTAGATGGCGCGCTGGATGTAGTCCGCCGGGTCGAGCAGATGCCAGCGGGCCACGTTCGCCTCGTACCGCGCACGAAACACGCCGCCGGCTTCGTCGTAGTAGGTGTCCTGCAGGACCCGCAGGAGAGTGACGACGCCCCTGATCCCGTGGGCCAGCCCGGCCCGGTTGGCCGCGAAGTACCGGAGGTTGCGCAGCGTCGGCTGACCCGCTTCGGGCGAAGCCGACAGTTGCACGGGATCGACGTGGTCCTCGGGCAGATCGATGTAGCGCACGCCAACCCTGGGATGACGCCTGGCGTAGGCCTGGGCAACCTTCACCTCGAAACCAGTGCAGGCGAGTAGCAGGTGCGCTCCCGCATCCATGGCGGCGAGTTCCTGCGCCGTCCAGTTGACCAGCGGTCTGGCGTAGCGCCGATTCGCCGCCTCGAACGCCGATCGATCGTCACGATACCGCGCTGCGAGCGTCAGGTAGGTTCGAACGGCGTCCCGGTAGATGTCTTCGACATCGTAGTCGTAGCGGCGCTCCAGGAGCCTGGCGCGCGCGTCGCTCATCTCCACCGCGATCACACTGGGTTGCAGATTCCCTAGCACCGTCTCGAGCCGGCCAAATCCGTCAAGATCGGCGTGAAGCGTTCCCACCAGAACGAGGTCGTTGACGTATACCAACATCTGCGATCCACCCTTGGGGCCCTGTCGCGTGCGTGAAATGTGAGGCGCCAGACGCCATTGCCATGCCCTCGACTCCTCGAAACTCAGCCGTTGTGCCGCACCCGACAGCTACCTTGTGAGGAGCAACACCGGTGCCACGGCGAATCGCGTGGACCGACCGAGAAATCGGCGTCGCGGACGATGGCGTCGGCATCCCGTCACCTCTGCGCCACCTCGAATGTCGCTCGCGCGACCGTCCAACTCGTCAGTTGCGCCTGGAACGGCTGGGGTCGATGTTTGGTGGTCTGTGCGCAGACGGCAGAGGCAGATTGCGGAACCGATTCATTCAGGCGCCGCGTGTGCCTCACCGTCGCGGGGCGCCATTGGCCGGCGCGTCTGGCTCGACTCGGGGGCTGCCGCAGGTATCTGACCGAGGTCCGGTCGGATTTGGCCGATGCCTATGCGGCGGCCGGGCAGACCTCTCCCGCGCACACCGATCCCGTCCCGACGCCACAGTCCTCCATCGTGTTCGCCACGCACATCGCCGAGCCGCGAATCGCGGTGATCGGCGCGTGGTGAAGAACCGGACCCGCCACCGCGGCGGGCACCGGGTCACGGCGGGATTCCCGAGGGACGGCGGCTAGGGCCGCCCGCCCTTCCCCTGCGCGCAGACCTCGTCCACCCAGGTCGTCGTGAACATCCAGCGGTCGAAGAACGGCTGGAGGTTCTTCGAGGTGCCCTGCTCAATCGTCTCGACGAGTTGCCTGGTGGTGCCCCCGGTTCGGACTCGGTCCTGGACATAGGCCCGCAGGCTGGCGTCGAGCGCCTGGCGTCCGATCTCCTTCTCGAGCGCCGCGAACATCAGGAAGCCCAACGGATAGGACCAGTCCGTCAGGTCGTCGGCGCCGAAGCGCACGAATGGAGTCCGCCGGAGCGGCGAATTCGGCGTTGCCTCGCCGCACAACCGCTTGCGGGCGCGATCCAGAGCCGCGCCGCCGGCTGTTGAGCCGTCCAGCTCGGAGGCGAGTCGGTACTGAAGGAACATCGCCAGACCCTCATTCCAGCGCGGTGACGGCTGGTCGAGGTCTGGGGCGTTCCAGAGGTGCGTGAGTTCGTGGTACAGCGTGACCAGTCGAGCGCGGTCGCGGAAGGCCGGCGATTCGAGGATGATGCCCGCCGTCAGGCTGGCCTGGGACCCGTAGCCGTCGGGAATCTCGATGATGGGGATTCGTGGTTGGTCCCGCAACGGTCCGTACCACTGTTCGAGCAGACCCAAGGCTCGACGCACTGCTTCCTGAACGGCGGCGGCTTGCTGCGCGTCGTCCGGCAGGGCGTAGACCGTAGCCTTGTCCGTCGTCGTCACTGTGTAGGGCGCGATGGTGATGTTGAGGAACGGCACCTCCGCGCCGCGAAACTCATAGACGGCTCGGCCGCCCGGACGTGCCTGCCGGCTGACGAGCGTGCCACCCGTGGCCACGACCTCCGTGTCGGGGACCGTGATGCGGCCCTCAAACGCAAACGGCCGCCTGACCGCCAGGTCGTTTACGCGGCTCGACAGGACGGCGACCCGGGGGAAGGCGAGCGCTTCTTCCCTCAGGATTGTGAACGCGGGGTCGAGGTGGTCCTTCACATAGAGCCAGCCGGTCTCCGCGTACCCCACCAAGGGCCCCCGATAGGCGACCTCGATGACAACCGAGGCACCGGGAGAGACTGGGTGTGGCAGATGCACGGTCGCTCTTCTCACCTGCCGCATCGGTTCGTCAGTGAACACCTCGACGCTCGACTCGACCGGGAGCGTCGCCGCGTTGCCCGCCTTCACGCTGACCACGCTCATCAGCCGGTTCAGGAGCAACGGAACCTCCCGCACCGGGGACGTGCCCGCGTTCTCCAGGGAGAGCGTGGCCGTGCCTGCGAGGATCGGCTTGTCGTAGATTAGCTCGAGGTCCAGGGTGATCTTCGAAAGTTGCCAGGCAACGGGAGCCGGTTCCACCTGGCCTGAGGCGCCGAGCGACGGGTCGGCAAACGAGGCGAGGACGAGACTGGCACCGAGCAGGGCGACGACCGCGGTCCCACGCAGCGTCAGCGGCATGCAGCGGAATCCTCCCAGGTAGTTAGACGGACACCCGCCGGACGCCGTTCGCCCACGACGACCTCGCCGGGCGTCATCAGGTGAGTGTGCCCATAGGTTCTGTGACCGCAAATCGGCGGAGCGGGGCGTCGCTCCGAACGACACCCTCATGAGGTGCCGTCGAATCGACGGCGCCCGTTTCGCGCTATCTCGCCAGCGCCTGTGAGATCTCCCAGTCGACGTGGGCGCTCAGCACGGAGAGCGGCATGGCCCCGCTGCCGAGGATCCAGTCGTGGAAGGTGCGGATGTCGAACCGCTGGCCGAGGCGCCGCATCGCCTCGCCGCGCAGTTCGAGCAGGCGACGGCTTCCGATCTTGTAGGCCAGTGCCTGCCCGGGCATGTCGCACGAGTAACGCAGGGTCTCGGTCGCAATCTGAGCGTCGGTCTCGAGTGTGTTCTCGCGCATGTAGGCGATGGCTTGCTCCCGACTCCACCCCAGGTCGTTCATGCCGGTGTCCACGACGAGCCTGGTCGACACGAACAGGTCCATGGCCAGGCGGCCGCAGAGCACCCAGGGGTCGGCGTAGATCCCCATGTCCCGACCGAGTTCAGACGCGTAGTCGCCCCAGCCTTCCACATAGGACGTGTAGGCTCCCTCACGGCGAAAACGGGGCAGGGCGGTATTCTCCGCCGCGAGGCAAATCTGAAAGTGGTGACCCGGAACGAGTTCGTGCAGGATGAGAGCCGCCGCGTTCAGGAGCGACCGGTGCGCCAGATCGGAACCATTGAACAGGTAGTACCCGGTGGGCTCGGTGCCCGTCGGCTGCTCGTAGTACCCGAAGGTCTGGGCGCCCTCGAGCGACGCAGAGAGCCGCCGGACGCCATAGGGGGCTTTCGGAACGCGGAGGAAGAACTGCCCGATTCTCGGGCGAACCTGCTCGACGACGCTCATCAGGCGCTGCCCGACCTCCTCGGGTGAGGTCGGGAAGAAGGGCGGATCGGTCCGCAATAGGTGCATGAACGCTTGGAACGTCCCAGTGAAGCCGCAAGCTTGCCTGGCCCGCTCCAGCTCGCCGCGAAGGCGCGCCACCTCGGCGAGACCCATCTCGTGAATCTGGGAGGGCGTCAGGTCGGTTCCGGTGTGCGCTCGGACCAGTTCACGGTAGTACTCCGCTCCATTCGGATACTGCCGGACGCCCACCGAGACTGGCGCGTCATGGGCATAGTCCGTCTTGACGAACGCCACCAAGTCCTCGAGGGCCGGGATGATACGAGATCGAATCTCGCCAGTCACCTCGCCTCGGAACCACGCGACATCGTCTCGGCTGAGCAGGGTGAGGCGCGAGTCGGCAACAAAGAGAGGGCTCCCTTCGGGAGTCGAGATCATCGATTGGAGGAAGGGCACGACGAGCGCGAGTTCGTCTTTGGGCAGGAGGATCCCTTTCTGGCGCTGGGTGCGGACGATGTCGAGCATCGAGCGAACCAGGGCGGGGTACCTGACGGAGGAGCGCCAGGTAGTGGTCGAGGTCGCCGTGCGCACGGAACTGGTGCGAGGTAAAGATGATCTGGACCGGCGGCAGGGGGCAGAGGTAGGGCGTGACCACCTGCCTCAGCCAAAAGAACTGTCGCGCTTTCGCCGAGAGCACCAACTGGTAGAGCAGCAGGCGCCGCGTGAGCCAGTCCTCATGCGACAGGCCGGCTTCCGCGATGGCCTCCACACGCGCGGCGAGCCCCTGCGCCCGCGCCGCATCCGCTTCCGAACGCGCCAGCGAGAGGTCTGGCAGATGCTCGACGGGCAGCCCGGCCTTCAGGCGTACGTAGTAGTCGTCCTGGAGTTGCCAGCGGTCGTACTCCTCAACCAGCCGTTGGAGGGTCCCGCCGGCCGAAGGCGGCGGCGGTTGGAAGGCCTTCGGGCGGGTCCCGGCGGCAATCGTCGCCGCGCATATCGCCAGCAGGCACGTGGTCAGTTGTGGACGCATGGTGGACCTCCTCGCCCATCACCGGCGCGGTTCGCTCATTGCTGCGCGGACCTCCCGCCTGGGGAGCCCGAATCGGCGGCTGCGGGTCGAACCTGGTATCGGATGATCGTGAGGTACGCGGACGGATTGCCCGCGAAGAGCAGGCCAGGCCCCTTCAGATACTCCTCCTCGTGGTCGCCGGCGATGACGTAATGGCGGTCACGAATGTACCCCTTGAGCCGCTCGATCGTGGGCAACTCCTGGTCGTAGCCTCCCACGTGGAGGATCTCCGCCACCTCCCCGTACGGCCAGGACGTTAGCTCGATCGTCATGCCCGCCTCAGACTTGACGGTGGGAAGAGCGGTGACGGATCCGGGCACCGGCATCGCGTAGCGGCCCTCCCACCGGTCCTTCGGCGTTCCAAGGTCCTTCGGCCAGCGGGCGCGCGGCGGCTTGAAGTCCGCCCCCCCTTTGGGCACGCCGTCGATCTTGTAGTAGGCGCTCATGAGCAGGCCGACCGCCCTCCGTCCGACGACGTTCGGATCGCCGGTCGCCGTCACCTGCAGCACCCACTGATCGGGCCGCGCTACGATTCTGGGCTGCTGCAGGTAGGCAACCCGGGCGAGGGTGGGGCCGCGCGATGAACCGAAATAGTAGATGGCCGCGCCGATGCCGAACACCACGACGATGACCAACGCGGCAACGAGGTAGATCTTCATGTCCCCTCCCACCAATCGTCGACCCGGTGTGGCCAGGATTTTCACGGCTCGCCACCTCATCCGGCAAGAGAATACCCGAAGCGAGGCAGGTTTCCCGCAGGCACCTCTCCTGAAAGGGCCGGACGCCAGGCGCAGAGGCCGGATCGCCGCGCACCAGAGCCTGCCACCATGGCTGCCACGATTCGCTCACACCGAACCCTGGTCGGGGCGCTCCGGCTCGTGAGGCCATCGTGCTCCGCTCCGAGGGCCCGGGAGACGATCAGCAGGCCGTCCGCTACGCGCGGGAGGCGGGTTCCAGATGTCGGATCACGTCCATCGTCTCGGGCCGCGCCTCTTCCAGCTGGTGCGCACTTGGCAGAATCGATCAGGCAAGGAACGGGACGTCGCGCTGTCGTTCGAGCTCGAGCGGACTGTGGACGCTCCAACACTGGCCGACCTGGAGGGATCGCGAGTCGGGGGGCTGGGATGGCGCTCGGAGGACGGGGTGCCGTCCTGACGTCGGGTAACGGTCGCTCCCGTCCTCGCGATGGGCGAACCGGGAGCGAGGCCCACCTCCCCACTGTGACTCGGCGCCCGTGGTCGCTGTCAGGCTCGGCCCGCGCCGTCGGTCCCGTCGGGTTCCGGCCACAACGCGCTCGCCAGCTCCCGCAGCTTGTACTTCTGCACCTTCCCGCTCGCAGTCAACGGGTACTGCTCGACGAACGACACGAAGGCCGGGATCTTGAACCGCGCGATCTGTCCGCGGCAGTAGTCCTTCACCTCGTCGTCGGTCAGGGTCGCCCCGTCCTTCAGGATGATCAAGGCGGCGACCTCTTCCCCGAACGTTCGGGACGGCACGCCCACCACCTGCACGTCCCGAATGCCCGGCATGCGGCGTAGGAACTCCTCGATTTCGAGGGGCGCGATGTTCTCGCCGCCGCGGATGATGATGTCCTTCAGGCGGCCTTCGATCGTCAGGTAGCCGTCCGCGTCCATGCGGCCGACGTCTCCGGTGCGGAGCCAGCCCTGATCGTCGATGACCTCGGCCGTGGCCTCTCTCATCCCGTAGTATCCACGCATCACGCTGTACCCACGGCACACCACCTCGCCCTTGGTGCCCACGGGCGCTTCGGCACGCGATTCGGGATCGAGCACGCGCACCTCGATGCCCGGCATGGCACGTCCGACCGTCTCGCACTTGCGTCGGATGTCGTCGTCCGCGCGGGTCTGGGTCATGACGGGCGAGGCTTCGGTCAAGCCGTAGCAGATCGTGATCTCCCGAGTGTGCATCCTCTCGATGACCTGCCGCATCGTGACGACCGGACACGGTGACCCAGCCATGATGCCGGTGCGCAGCGACGAGTAGTCGAACCGGTCGAAGAGCGGATGGTCGAGGATGGCGATGAACATCGTCGGCACGCCGTACAGCGCTGTGCAGCGCTCCTTGTCCACCGACGCCATGGCGAGCAGGGGATCGAAGGCTTCGAGCAGCACCATTGTGGACCCGTGGCTGACGCAGCCCAGCACACCCATCACGCAGCCGAAACAGTGGAACAGCGGCACCGGGATGCACACGCGATCTTCGTGCGTGAAGCGCTGGTGTTCGCCCACCCAGTAGCCGTTGTTGGCGATGTTGTGGTGCGTGAGCATCACCGCCTTCGGGAAGCCCGTCGTCCCTGACGTGTACTGCATGTTCACGACGTCGCCGGGCGTCAGTGAAGCTTGCCGGGCGCGGTAGTCGTCGTCGGAAGTCACCGCGCCCATGGCGAGGAGCTCCGGCATCGAGTACAGACCTCGATGCTTCTCCTGCCCCAGGAAGAACACGCGCTTCAGGTGCGGGAATCGTTCGCTCCGCAGATGCCCCCGCGGCTGACTCCGCAGCTCCGGCACGACGTCGTAGACCGTCGCCAGGTAGTCGATGTCGCGAAAGCCGTCGATGAGAAAGAGGTTCTCGACCTCCGACTGGCCGAGCACGTACGCAATCTCGGTCCGCCGGTACTGTGTGTTGACGGTCACCAGCACAGCCCCGACCTTCGCCGCGGCGAACATCAGGAGCACCCAGTCGGGCACGTTGGTGGCCCAGACGGCGATCTTCTCGCCCTTCTGGACGCCCATGGCCATCAAGCCGCGCGCCAAGCGGTCGACCCGCTCGCCGACCTGGCGCCACGTCAGACGGTAGTCGCGGTCGGCGTAGACGATGGCCTCGCGACCGGCGTGACACGCAACGGTGGCGTCGAGCAACTGCCCGAGTGTTTCGTTCAGCAGCACCTGGGGCGTTGGCATGGCGCGCTCCTAGGCGGGGAGATACAAGACGGCGTAGATCGACGCGGGGCCACCGACCGACGACACACGATGCGGCACGATCGAGTTGTAGTAGATGCTGTCGCCGGGCCTGAGGCGGTGACGTGTCCCCGCGTAGAGGACTTCCACCTGGCCCTCGACCACGACGAGAAACTCCTCGCCCTCATGCGACGAGATGGTGTCATCGTTGGCCGACTCCTCGAGAATCTCCACGAAGAACGGCTCCATGTGGCGGTCGGACTTGCCCTTGCCCAGGGAGTGAAAGCGCAAGGCGGTTGGGCTGTTCTTGCCCCGGGTCGACGTGAGCTCCTCCTCGCGCTGGCCCACACGCACGAGGTAGGGGTCTTGCGAGACGGCGTCGTCGATGAACGTGCCGAGCCGCACGCCAAGACCGCGTGCAACCCTGAGCAGCGGGGCCAGCGGCGGGTGGACCTCCCCGCGTTCGAGGTCCCTGAGGAACTCCACGCCAAGACCCGTCCGGTTCGACAACTCGTCGATGCTGACCCTCTTCGCCTCCCGCAGCGCGGCAACCCGCGGACCGATCTTCCCTGCACTCATCCGGGCGTCTCCTCGGCAGTTGGGTAAACGAGCGCCATGTTATCTCAAGGCCGGGGTGTCCGCCGAGGGTGCCGTGAGGCCCCGTTGGCCCCGTCCCACGCGGCGTCCGCGTCGCTGTCGTCGAGGTTTGGGCGCTCCCGGCTGATTCGGTCCGGAGAGGCCGGATGCAACGGGCCGGACCGCTCGGGCCTGCTGCGCGGTGGCCGGTGACTGCGTCCTGTCCGGGCGAGACGGACGCGCGGTCAGGAGCGTTCAGCGTTATCCAGTCCTGGCGCACGACGCGGCCGTCGGCCATCACCATCGTCGGGTACGCCGCGAGATGGAGCAGACGTCGGTCCCAGACCACGAGGCTTGCCACCTTGCTCGGGGCGAAGGTACCCAAGTCGGACGAGTGGTTCGTAGTTCGGTCCAAATCATCGGGCGAGGTCTGACGCCTGTCAGCGGGATCTTGCGGGGGTCGACGCGGTCGGGACCGTGGGCCTTCTGGGCTTGAATCGAGGCACCGCCATCGGCATGACTACAGCGAACGAGCGGATTCGCGCCCACGCGGGCACGCATGCGGCCGGCCGCGCTACGCGGTGCCGGTCGCGGCCTGCACGGCGGCGAGGAACTCTCCCGCGTTGATCGGTTTCGAGAGATACCCGTCCATGCCGGCCGCCAGACACCGTTCCTCGTCGCCCTGCATCGCGTGAGCCGTCATGGCCAGGATGGGGAGATGCCCGCCGGTAACCAGTTCGTGCCGCCGAATCGCCGCTGTCGCTTCGAAGCCATCGACCTCCGGCATTTGGATGTCCATCAGCACCAGGTCGAACGACTCGTGCTCGAGGCGCTCCAGGGCTTCGCGGCCGTTGGCCGCGACGACCACCTGGTGGCCCTGCTTTTCGAGCAGGCGTGAGGTCAGGCGCTGGTTCACCGCGTTGTCTTCGGCAAGGAGGATACGGAGCAGCGCGCCGGCTTCGCGCTCGTCGCGCCGGATCGAGGAAGGTCCGGTCCCGCGCGGTGGGGGTCCGGCCACTCGCGCAAGGGCGTCGAGCAACTCCCGCTCCCCGACCGGCTTGGAGAGGCGACAGGTCAGCCCCAGTTCCTGGCAGCGGTGTGCATCGTCGCGCTGAACGGCGGAGGTGAGCATCACAACGATGGTGTCGGAAAGCCGACGGTCGCACCGAATCGTGCGGGTCAGTTCGAACCCGTCCATCTGCGGCATGCCGGCATCGGTCACCACCACGGGGATCTTCTGGCCCAGCTCCGCTGCCCGCACTAGAACGTCGAGGGCGTGGCGTCCGCTGTCTGCCGCGACTGGCGCCATCCCCGACCGGAGAAGGACGTCGTAGAGCCTCCGCCGGGCGGTCCCGTTGTCGTCGACGACCAGCACCCGCATCCCTTGCGGGAGGGCGTGGTCCGCCGGCTGCTCGAGGCCGGCCCGGTGCGAGAGGCCGACGGGAACGGTGACGTGGAACGTGCTGCCTCGGCCGGGTGTGCTCTCCACCCAGATGCTGCCGCCCATCATCTCGACGAGCCGGCGCGAGATGCTCAGGCCCAGACCGGTCCCGCCAAAACGCCGGCCGGTCGAGCCGTCGACCTGCGTAAACGGCTCAAAGACGTGCGGCAGGTGCTCGGCGGAGATCCCAATGCCGGTGTCTTCCACGCGGAAGTGGAGCGTCACCGACTCCTCGGCGAGCGTCTCACAGTCGGCCCGGAGAGTTACCTCGCCCTCGCCAGTGAACTTCACGGCATTGCCGAGCAAGTTCATGAGCACCTGGCGGAGCCGGGTCGGGTCACCCACCAGCCGGTCAGGAACGTCGGGTGCAATCAGGCCGGTCAGTTCGAGCCCTTTCTCGTGGGCACGCAGCGCCAGGGTCTTGAGCGTGGGTTCCACGCAGCCACGCAGGTCGAAGGTGATGGCTTCAAGCTCGAGCTTGCCGGCCTCGATCTTCGAGAAGTCGAGGATGTCGTTGATGACGGTCAGCAAAGAGTCAGCCGACGCTCGGACCGTTTCCGCGTAGTCGCGCTGTTCGGCGGTCAGGTCGGTATCGAGGAGAAGGCCCGTCATGCCCAGAACCCCGTTCATCGGCGTCCGGATCTCGTGGCTCATGTTAGCGAGGAAGACGCTCTTGGCCCGGTTCGCCGCATCGGCACGCAGTGTCTCCTGTTCAGCCAGGGCCTTTGCGCGTTCGACGCGGGCCTTCTCCTGGGCGAGCTCGACCGTGCGCGCGGCGACGGCCTGCTCCAACGTCTGACGCAGCCGTTCCTGACGAACGTGGCGACGGCGCACCGCGAGGGCGATCACCGCCGGCGGCAGAAGCCCCGTCAACCCGAGAAACCACCAGGTACGCCACCACGGCGCCCGGATCTCGAAGGCAAATGACGCCGGCCAGGCGCTCCACCCGTCCGAGGCGTCGCGCGCCTCGAGCTCGAGCCGGTAGTTGCCTGGCGGCAGGCCGGGGAACTGGAGCTCGGTCTGGACCGTCTCGCGCCAGTCGCCAAACAGGGGCGTCAGACGGTACCGGAACACCACCGAGCCCTCGTGGGCGTAGACCAAGGCGGCATACCGGGCCGTGAGGGCGTTCGAGGCGTAGTCGGTCGACCGTCGCTCGCCTGCCTCGACCCGACTCTTCCCCAGGGTCAGTCGGGTGAAGACGACCGGCAGCTGCCCGGCGCGACGCTCGGCGAGCACGGTCGGGGTGAACCGCGCCAGACCGCCGCTCGTCCCAATCCACACCGTCCCATCGGGCTCAGCGGCGAACCCGTCGAGATCGCAGTCGTCCCAGATCAGGCCGTCGTTGTGGTCGTACTGGCGCCAGTGTTGCCCATCGAACATCCGAACTCCCTGGTCGGTCCCGGCCCACAACCGGCCGCGCGCGTCGAAGCCGATGAAGTAGGTCATTTCTCCTCGGACGCCCGACTTGAGACCGAAGTGGGTCATCAACGCGCGCGTCCCTTCGAACCGGATACGGGTGAGGTCGCCCGAGAACCAGTAGCCCACCCAGACCTCGTTGGGCGCGACAGCCGCCACCGCGAGAACGACGTCGTGGCGGAGCCCTTCGGCGGACGTGAGATGCTGCCAGCGCCCCCCGGCGAGACGGAACAGCCCTTTGGACGTCCCCACCAGAATCTCGCCCCCCGGCGCTTCAGCAACGGTCCAGCAGTTGACCGGCGGCAGGTCGTCAACTCGCTGAAAACGGAAGTCGGTCGTGCGGGCAACGAACAGACCAGCTTCGGTGCCGGCCCACACGCGGCCGGCGTGGTCGACAGCCAGCGTGAACGGAGACACCGCCGCCAGACCGTCCTCTCGCCTGAACCACCGGATTGCACCCGTTCGGGCATCGAGCCGGGCGGCAGAGTGACGTTCGGTCCCGACCCACAGGCTCCCGTCCGGTTCTCGTTGCAGGCTGTGAACCGGGACGCGTCCGACGCGTGGATCGCGGACCCAGCGGACCCGCCCGGCGGTCCGCGTGCCGACGTACAGGCCATCCTCCGTCCCCGCCAAGACGCGACTGTCCGGGAGCGGGAGAATCGCGTAGACCAGCTCGCTGCCGAGACCCGTTGCCACGTTGAATCCGTCCCATTCCCGGTAGCCCCGCCATCGGGCGAGACCGTTGCCAGCCAGACCCAGCCAAATGGACCCTTCCCGGTCCTGGAGCGCCGCATAGACGGGTGCCCGCAGGTTCTCGTGCGGGCCGACAGTACGAATCTGACCGCCGTCAAGGATGGCCAGCCCCTCGATCGTGGGTACGAGCAGCCGACCCTCGGTGTCAACCGCGAGCTGCGCCCCGCCCGCCGTCTGTTGGATCCCGGGATCCGACCGGTCGAACCGAGCCGCGCCGCGCCTGAGCACCGCGAACTTCAAGGCGTCGTGAACCCACAGGTCGCCGTTTCTGTCCCGACGGATGCTCACCCACCGCCCGGCGGGCAGTCCCTCCGCCTCGCCGTACACGGCGACGTGGCCATCGGTCAGGCGGCATAGGTCCGGGCCGCATCCGAACCAGACGACACCCGGCTCGAGAAACACGCCGTGCGTGTCAAGGGCCGCTGCGCCAGGACCTGCCAGGCTTTGCAGGTCGAGTCCCCCTTCGCGCGTCTGGGTGGCCACGACCAGGCCGCGTGGGGTCGCCAGGTAGGTTCGGTGCTGGTGGTCGAACTCGATGGAGCTGTAGTTCTCGATCCCGACGCCACCGGGCAACGGTACCCGCTCGAACCGGTCGCCCTTCAGCCGATACAGGCCCCCGCGGTAACCGGTGAGCACGCTGCCATCAGGCGCCTCGCCAATGCTCAGGACGACTGCCCGCGGCAGGCCCTCGCCCGGTCCGTAGCGCTCGAACCGATGGCCGTTGTAGCGGAACAGGCCGTTTTCCGAACCGACCCAGAGGAACCCCGTCCTGTCCTGGAAGAGGACCTTTACGGCGAGATTCGTCAGACCATCCTCGGCACCGTAGTAGCGAAAGCTGTACTGCTGGGCTTGAGCGCCTGCCGGCACGGCCAGGCAGGCAAGCCAGAGCATCCATCGCCAAGCGGTCTGACGAAGCGAGGTCGACACATTCGGGAAATCGGCGCCGGGCGGCGGACCTTGAGGTGGGCATCCCGCCAGGACCGGCCCTGACGGGCTCGTCGGACGGAGGGTCGTGACGACATCAAGTGAGAGCGGCCCGGCTGCCGCCACCGTGAATGACCGCAGCAGCCGGACGAAGGGAACCTGGTAGGAACTCCACGCGGGACGGCAAGCCTAGGCGCCCGTCCTCGGGGCGGAGTTAGGCGGTCATCTTGCCTTCCTCGCGGGCCGTCCGCGCACGCAGCTGGCGGATGCTCTGCTCGATCCGCTCGGCCAGCTCGCGTTCGCGCTGCAGGGTCTTGAGCGTGTTCTGGGCTTCCTGCACGCTGAAGTCGAGCCCGGCCAGCTTCTGCGCGACGTCGTCAACGAGGGCGCGCTGCTCGCCGAGCGTCTCGATGTGCAACCGCACGTCGTCGAGCATGTTCACGATCATGGTCGTCTTGACGTGAACCTCGTCGACAGCCCGGCGGTGCGTGTTGACGGCCGCAATTCGCTCGTCGGTCTGGGCCAGACGGCCAAGCAGGTCGTCGAGCCGGTTGCGCAGTCGCGTCACGTCGCCCCGATGGGCGGCCATGTGCTCAAGGTCGGCCCTCACGCCTGCACTGATCTCGCGGATCGCCTCGACCTCGCCCCGCACGCCCGCCACGACGGCGTCCCGGGCCGCAATCTCCTGCATGCGCCGGTCGACATCGTCGGTGGCCTGCTTGAGCGTGTTGAGCCGTGCCTCGACCGCCCCGACCTTCTTGTCGGCGAACGCCAACTGCGACCGCCGCTGTTCGAGCTGCCCGAAGATCGTCTCCAGCCGGCGGACCTGGTCGTCGGCCGCCTCCACCTGCATGGCCACGTCGCGCTGGCGTCCCTGGACGCGCGACAGCTCAGCGATGAGTTCGTCCTTGACGCTGGAGGACCGCTTGAGCTCCTCGAGGAGAGCCTGGAGTTGCCGGACCCGGTCGGCGACCTCCGTGGACAGCGTGTCGCTGGACGCCGAGAGGGCCGCCAGGCGCTTCTCCTGCTCGGCAATAGCCTGAGCGTCGTGCTGGACCTCCTTCACCTTGCCCGAGACCTCTTCCATCTGGGTGCCCAGGACCGACACCTGCTCAACGAGCGGAATGAGGCTGGTCTGCGCCCCGACGACAGTCTGGATCTTCTGCTGCACGTCGACGGCCTGCAGGGCGACGCCGTCTAGCTGCGCCCGCAGCGTGTCGACCTCGGTTCGTCGTTCGAGCTGTTCCTTGAGCTTGACGTCGACGTCGGCGCTCAGAGTGTTGAGCGCGTTCAGGCGGGAGTCGAGTTTGTCGATCAGGGTCGCCCGGGTCGACAGTCGCGCGATCTGCCGCTCGAACTCGACGTTCATGTCCTCGAGTTTGCCCGCACGTTTGATGCCTTCCTCGGCTGCCGCGAGTTTCGCCCCGATGCTGTCCATACGGGCTTCGAGCTCCGGGACCCGCAAGAGGAACCCGGTCATCCGCTCGCCGAAGGCCTCGAGGGCCGCGCGGTCCGCGTCGGCACGGTCGCGCAACCGGGTGACCTCGGCAAAGGACTTGTAGAAGTCCTGGATGTCCTTCCGGAGCACGTCGACGTCCTGTCGACTCTGACGCAGGCTGTCGAGCTGCCACACCGCGCGCTTCGACAGGTCGTCGACCTGTGTCAGCCGGATGGCGAGGGCGTCGACCGTGGCCTGCTTCTTCGCGAGTTCGTCCGCCTGGACCGTCATGTCGTCGAGTTTCTTGGCGAGGGCATCGACACGTTGACCGACGGAGGCCAGATCCTTGTCCTTGACGGTCACCGACTCGACCCGGGTCTCGGTCTCCGCCAGCGCAGCCTGCATTAGCCGGAGTCGCTCCTCGAACGCCTCAATCTCCTTCTTCTTGACCGTCAGCTGCTCGAGGTAGGTTCGGCCGAATTCCATCAGGCCGCCGCTCTCCTTCTCGATGCGGCTCAGCTCGCGCGCAAAGTCGTCGCGGGTGCGGGTCCCGGCGTCGAGCTGCGCGGTCGTCTGCTGCGCGAGCTTCTCCAGCCGGTCCAGGACCTCCTCGGTTCGCGCGATCTGCTTGGTACCTTCATTCAACTTGTTGACCTGGACGTCCATCGCCCAGACCATTTCATTGAGGCGGTTCGCCTCGACAACAGCCCGCTCGACGGCGTGCTTCTGGCCTTCAAGGGCCTTCGCCTTCTGGGTCACATGCTCGGCCAGCGAGTTGAGGCCCACCAGACGCTCCTCCGTCTCCTTCGAGACTTCCTTGAGAGCGCTGAAAGCGGCCAGCTTGCTCTCGATCTCATGAGCAGCCTCGATGGCGGCTCGCGCGTGTTCGTGGCCTTCGCGCGAGGCATCTTGGAGGCGGCCGTAATCCTGGGACAGGCTCGCCGTCTGAGCGCGTAACTGGTCCAGTTCCGTCCGTGACGCGGCGATCGCATCGAGCGACTGACGGACGTTCGTCTGGACCTTTCCCATATCGGTGCGAACCTCTTCCAGGTCCGCCCGCTCCTTGCGGATGGCCTCGAGCGTCGTCTGTGCGGTGGCCACTTCGGCGGCCAGGTTCCGCAAGTCTTCCCGTTGCCTCTGCAGGTCGCCGCTCGGAGCGAGCACCTCGTCGACGGCCTGCTTGGCGACGTCGGCGGCTTGCTTGAGCGCGCCGATCTTCTTGTCGAGTTCGTCGACCGCCTTGACGCGACCGTCGAGGCGAGTGACCTGGACGGCAACGTCTTCGAGTTTCGAGGTGGCAGCGTCGGCCTTTCGATCCGCGGACTCGAACGCCTTTCCGAGCTGGGCGACTTTCGCACCCCGGATATCGAGCTGGTTTAGGACCGCGTTCAGGGCGATGCGCTCTTCGCGTGCGGCCTCAAGCAGTTTCCGCAGCTCGGCCGCCGGGTCACGCTCAGATTCTCCCCTGATGACGGCACCGATTCTCTTGAGTGAGTCGAGCATGCAGACCTCTTGGGGGACGGGAGGGGGAACGCGGCCAGACCGTCAGTGCACCGGCGCCAACGGCGGCCTCGCCGCAGAGAATAGGCAATTTTCTCGCTAAGCACAATACTCGAAGTGAGATGGTGCGCAATGAGACGAGCTGGCAGCGCGGTTGTGCCAGGTCGGCAAACGACGCCACTGGGCGGCGGTCGGCAGGCACCGGCGGCGGGATCGGCGGTCGGTTGCCCTCGGCCTGCGTGCCCCAAACCGAGTGTCACGGCACCGACAGTCGAGGTGATACCGGCGCGGGCGCTGGCGTGCCATGGCCAGCGTTGGTCCCACTTCGGGTGGCGCAGTCGGGTGAGGCCATCCGCCGTACCGATGGACCGGGCCGAGGCCGGAGTCGGGTGACCTCCGGCTTCGGCCTCTGTCGAACGCCAACGGCACCTACCTGGCGAGGGGCACGTAGCGGAGCCCGACGGCGAACGTCGGCTTGTAGAACTCGCGCTGCACCACGTACTGCGGGCTGCCGTTGTAGAACCCGAATACCGCGTTGGTCAGGTTCAGCCCGTAGGCCACCAACGAGAACCCGTGCGTCAGGCGCACGGTTCCTTGGGCGTCAAGCTGGAAGTGCGCGTACAAGTAGTTGTCGCCGCCCGGTCCCGTCGGCCCTCCCGCTGTCAGGTCACTCGGCGCCATCGGTGTCCCGTCAGCATTCAGGTTCTGGTACTGGTAGGCATAGATGTTCGCGCCGTTGTAGCTCATGCCCAACCGGATCGACACGCGCCCCCGATCATAGGTCGGGCTGATGTTCCAGGTGTGAGGCGCCTGCCGGAGCAGGGCCGGCGTGTCCGTTCGCCCGGGCAGCCCCCGCGCGACCGACGTGGTGTAGCTGTAGTTGGCCGAGATCCCCAGTCCCCCGAGAAGCCCGGGCAGGAAACCCCAGTGCTGCTGGTAGGCCACCTCGAGTCCTTGGAGAGTCGCGCTGCCGGCGTTGCCCGGTTGAGAGACGAGGTAGCCGGCGTACGGCCCCGAGGCGGGGCGCGTCTGCGTGGCGATGATCGGGTCCGTCAGGTCCTTGTAGAAGTACCCCGCCTGAAAGAGCCCGAGGGGCTTGAAGTACTGCTCGAAAAGGACGTCATAGTTGTTGGCGTGCTCAGCCTTGAGGTTGGGGTTGCCAAGACTAACCGTCGGCGGATTCTGCGTGGTGTCCACGGGCGACACGGCCTGCGCCATATCCTGGGGATTCGGCCGTGACAGCGCGCGACTGTAGACCAGCCGCACGCTCGCGTTCTCCGAGACCGCGTAGCGCAGGGCGACGCTGGGCAGCACGTCGACGTAGTCTCCGCCCGCCCGGTAGTCCTCCAAGTTCGTGTTGCTGTCGAAACTCGTCGTGTCCACGTGCGTCTGCTCGATTCGCACGCCCGCCACGAACCGCGCCCGCGATGTCAGGTCCAGGCTGTTCATCACATAGGCAGCGGCGACGCGCTCGGTCAGGTCGAAGTTGGCGGCGTTCGGCCCGGGCCCGCCGCTGACGGAGAACGCGCTCGGGTTCGCCAGCACGTAGTTCTGCACCAGGGTGTAATCCACGTTACTCGCGGGCCACGGGTACGCGCCGGCGTAGTAGTTGGGGTCCGTAAAGCCCCCGGCAAACTGCATGAGAGGAACGGTGACGCCCTTGTTGACCGAATAGGTCGTCGTGTACCGAGTCATCGTACTTGTGCGCGTTCCGGATCTTCCCGCCGAATTCCAAGGTGCCAAACCCCCGTCCGAATTCGTAGACGTGCCCGTAGGACGCAGAACCCTGGAGGTTCAGCTGGACGGACTGACCGACCGACGCGGGAGTCCAGCTGGAGAGCTTGTAGTTGGCGATGTCTACGACATTGCTCGCGCCCGGGGCGTAGCACGAAGGGCTGAACTGCGGTTCGTTCGCGTTGGTGGTGGCGGCCGGGTCGTCCACGCAGTTCGGATCCGAGCTGTTCCACTTGAACTTCGCCCCGCCGTTACCACCGGACTGCAACATCCGAGACCGCGCCGTCGACAGGTCCCACCGCAGCCAGTTCATCCCCATGGCGTGTTGGCCACTCGCCATCAGGTTTCCGACAGCGTAGTCAGGTCTCCGCCAGTCGATGCTGGCTTTGGGAACATCGCCGTCGTTGAGGGTATAAACCCACTTCTGGCCCCAGTTCCGGAAGGTCGAGTACAGCCCCCGCAGGGAGATGCTCGACCCGCTGCTCAGTCGGTAGTCCGCGCTTCCGGTGAGGCCCCATCTCGTGCGGTAGTAGAGGTAGTCGCGGAGGTCCATGCTGTCGTAGTGGGGGCTCAGGCTCGTCACCGTCGGCGACGGCTCGATGTCATTGATCCCGCGCCCGTTCCAGTCGTAGGTCGCCCCGACCAGCAGGCCGAGCCGCCTCTCGTTGCCGAACCGACGACCGACGGTTCCACTGAACTGGTCGACGCCACGGCCGTCGCTGAGGATCGGCGTGTAGCCCCCCAGGCCGGATAAGAGGACCGTCGGCTGCTCGCCCGCCGTCTTGGTCCGCAGGTTCACGCTGCCACCGATGCCGTCGCCGTCCATGTTCGCCTGCAGCGTCTTGTTGATCTCGATCGACTCGACGAGGTCTGACGCCAAGGTGTCCAGCTTGACTTGGCGGACGCCGCTTTCGGGCGACGGTACGTTGACGCCATCGATGGTCAGGTTGCTGAGCCGCGGCTCGGTACCCCGGATCTGGACGTACTTGCCTTCGCCCTCGTCGCGCTCCAAGGTCACGCTCGGTAGACGCCCCACGGCGTCAGCGATGTTCGCGTTCGGCAGGCTGGTGATCACATCGGCTGGCAGGACCTGGACGATGTTGTCGGCTGTGCGCTGTCGGTTGATCTGTTCAGCCTCGCCCCGCGGCCGATCGGCGGTGACCAATATCTGCTCACTCTGCGCGGCCACGTCCAATTTGGCGTCGAGCCTCGTGGTCTGGCCGGGCGTCACGGACACCGTCTTGGTGAAGACGCTGAAGCCCACGTAGTTCACGTCCAGCGTGTAGTCGCCGGGCGCCAGGCCGAGGACGACGAACTCGCCCTGAGTATCGGTGACAACCATCCCTCCCCGCGGCGCGACGGTGACGATCGCGCCTTGCAGGATGCCGCCCGCGGAATCTGTCACGCGTCCTGCAATCGATGCCTTGATACCCTGTGCCCACGTTGTCGAACCCAACAGCAACAAGCAGACTCCGACCGCGGCGCCGGCGAGACGACTACCATTGACCACGACTACCCTCCCACTGTGGACGAGTCCACGGAGTTGCGAAGATCCTCCCGCGCTCCGGTCGTCGCGGGTTGGAGTTGATGGATACGTGAAGCAAGGGTACGGGCCGGGGATGTCTCTGCCGTAAACTCGGTGTCACGGTTCCGTGACGGGGGCGCGGCCCGGCGGACGCTCGCACAGAACTGCGACTAAAGCGGATGGGAACGTTCAGAGCGGGCGACTGTGGCCGACGTACGGCTGCGAGGTGGTGCGGGCCTCGGGTGCAGGGGAGATGTCAGTGGCGCGCGGTTTCTGTGGCACTGGGAGGGTTTGGCCTCGGTGTCTGGGTGGCCCGGGGGCCCGGGTCGACGCGTGGGTCGGGATTGATTGGTTGTGGTAAAATTCCACGTTCCGGATCGCTTCAGTGCGGTCTCACCGTCAGAGCGGTATCGTGCGCGCCCTTAGCTCAGCTGGATAGAGCGTCTGGCTACGAACCAGGAGGTCGCAGGTTCGAGTCCTGCAGGGCGCGCCACTCCTTCTCCTAGTGAATCAAAGACTTATCGTCTGATGGCACGCCGCCCTTGCACTGTGCCAGAAGCGCAGGCCCCCCCTCGCCTGCAAGGATCTTGCGAGGTTTTCCAGATTCCTCGGCGGCTTCACTCGGTTTCGGGTCGGGGCGCACCGTTCCGCCGCGCACGAGGTCGAATGCGCGCATCGCGACCGGTGCCTCCCGCGCAACGTGGCGTAACGCACCGAGGACCGCACTGCCCGCGCCTCTCCCAGCGCACCGGGAACAGGCCTTCGCGCAGGCCGCGCTGGGAGCCGAAGTATTCGCGCTTTTCCTCGGCCGTCATCAGTGCCCGCGCCTCTGGAAAGGCCAGGACGGTGTCGAGCGTCATGAGCCGGCGCACGATCGCCGGCAGTCCGACGCGGCGTCGGAACGAGCGGGTGGGGTCCCCGATGGGCTCGTAGAAATACGCATCCCGCACGTGCTGGAGCCGCGTGCGGCGCCCGTACCACGCCTCGCTGCGCGTAGCCGCGGGCCACCAGTCGGCGCAGGAACGTCGTGACCACGCCGCCGTCAGGTTGCTGTGTGGCCGCGACCACCTGACGCCGCAGGAAGTACCCGCCGCAGGCGAGCACGTTCGCGAGAAGGGCCGCGTGACGGCGCCGGTAACCACAGCGCTGATCGTGGTTTGCGGTTCTCCCGTGGCGCACGCCGACCGGGGGACAAGACGGCGGGATGATGACGATTGAGGACACTCTCCCCTCGCGCCGGGGGCGGGGGGAGCAGCGACAAAGGCAGCGAAGAGCAGCGACGGCGGGGCCCGCTGGCGGGCCATGCCTTGGCACTCTTGGCCTCGAGCCGGCGTACGCCGTGCCGACGCCGACACGGTGGCCACCACGAACGCCGGACCACTCCCGACGGGCGCTCGGCCCTGCGGGCCTTCGGTCACTGCCGCCGGGGGCTGAGCGCGGGCACCGCCTCCGCCGTCACTGCTGGCGATCGCTGAGCGCCGCGACGGCCCGCGTCAAGGCCTCGACCTGGGCTTGCAGCGTTTCGATCGCGTGCTGCTGCGTCTCAATGGTGCGCTGCTGCTTCTGGTATTCGTTCAGCAGCATCGGCGGCAGGAACTGGTACAGCACCGTTTCCGCCTGGCCGTCCTTCGAACGCGCCACGAGCCCCGGATAGACCTCGGCCACCTCCTCGGCGATGAGCCCGTACTGCAGCGTGCGCCCCGCCGGGTTCTGGTCACTCTTGTAGTGGAACGTCACGGGCCGCAGGCGTATGAGGCCGCTGCTGGCCCCGGCCATGTCGGCAATGTCGTCCTTGAAGCGGCGGGACGAGCTGACGGTCCCGAGCTGCCCGTTGCCGTCGATCACCACCCCGACCGCGTTCGCCAGCCCCGTCGTCACCCCGCGGATGCCGACGATAAACGTCTGGGTCTGGGCAGTGCCGATACGGATGGTATTGCCCTCCCCCGCGACCCCAATATTGCCGATGTCGATGTTGTAGCTGCCGGTCGTGAGATTGCTGCCGGCGTAGTATCCGAGGGCGAGGTTGCCGCCGCCAGTCGTGTTGGCGTTAAGCGCGGAATACCCGATGGCGGTGTTGGAACCGCCGGTCGTGGTGCCGTATGCCGCCGCCGCGCCGGTGGCCGTGTTTTCGTTGCCAGTCGTATTGGAGTAGAGCGCGTGGTCGCCGTTGGCAGCGTTGTTGTTGCCGATCGTGTTGGCGTAGAGCGCAGCATCGCCGGTGGCTATGTTGGAGTAGCCGGTCGTGTTGGCCCAGAGCGCCTGATAGCCACTGGCGGTGTTGGAGCCGCCGGTCGTGTTGGTGAGGAGCGCCTGATAGCCGCTAGCCGTGTTCTGGGAGCCGGTCGTGTTGGAGTAGAGCGCATCCATCCCGCTGGCGGTGTTGTCGGTGCCGGTCGTGTTGGTGTAGAGCGCCTGCGAGCCGGTGGCGGTGTTGTACCAGCCGGTCGTGTTGGAGTAGAGCGCCTGCGAGCCGGTGGCGGTGTTGTAATTGGCGGTCGTGTTGGCGATGAGCGCCTGATAGCCGCTGGCGGTGTTCTGGTAGCCGGTCGTGTTGAGTTTGAGCGCCTGATAGCCGCTGGCGCTGTTGGCGGAGCCGGTCGTGTTGGTGAGGAGCGCCTGATAGCCACTAGCCGTGTTCTGGGAGCCGGTCGTGTTGGAGTAGAGCGCATCCATCCCGCTGGCGGTGTTGTCGGTGCCGGTCGTGTTGGTGTAGAGCGCCTGCGAGCCGGTGGCGGTGTTGTACCAGCCGGTCGTGTTGGAGTAGAGCGCCTGCGAGCCGGTGGCGGTGTTGTAATTGGCGGTCGTGTTGGCGACGAGCGCCTGATAGCCGCTGGCGGTGTTCTGGTAGCCGGTCGTGTTGAGTTTGAGCGCCTGATAGCCGCTGGCGCTGTTGGCGGAGCCGGTCGTGTTGGACGCGAGCGCATACGCGCCGTGGGCGGCATTGTCGGTGCCGGTCGTGTTGGCATAGAGTGTCCCGGCGCCGGTGGCGGTGTTGTAGCTGCCGGTCGTGTTGGTGACGAGTGCAGACGCGCCGCTGGCGGTGTTCCAGTAGCCGGTCGTGTTGCCGGCGAGCGCCTCAAAGCCGCTGGCGGTGTTGGCGGAACCTGAGATGTTCGCACTCAGGGTGTAGTAGCCAAAGGCCGTGTTGGCGGAGCTGGTGGTGTTCGCGGGGAGGGTGTTGATCCCGAAGGCGCTGTTGCCGAGCGAGCTGTTCACGATCGCGGCCGTCGTCTGCGTCGTCCCGTCCGGGAACTCGAACCCGCCACTCGTGCTCTCGATGGTGCCGGCCACACTGAGCAGCTGTCCAGGCGTCGTCGTCCCGATCCCCACGTTCCCAGCCGGTGTCACCCGTAGCCGCTCAAGCGGCGCCCCAGCCGCTCCCGTCGGGTTCGTCTTGATCACCAGGGCCGTCCCCTGCCCGGTGTCCGTCCAGTTCTCGGCCGCCAGAAACGCCACCTGGCCCCGGCCCCCGGCCGAGAATGCTGACGCTCCGAAGCCCCGCACGGCCAGGCCGCCCAGGATGTCGCCCGCCTGCACCGCCGATGGCGCAGTCGGCGTGCCGCGCGCGGCCCGGTAGACCACCGGCAACGCCGTCAGGGTCGGGCTGTAGACGTCGAAGAACGCGGCGGGCGCGAGCGGCGCTACCACGTGGAACGGCGCCAGGGGCGAGGTCGTGTTCACGCCGATGTAGTTCGTGCCATTCTGGTACATCACCGAGTTGCCCAGGTTGGTCTCGTCGGTGAACACGCCGAGGTAGTTCGCCGTCCCCACGTTCCCCGTCTGCGGCCCCCCGCCGGCGGCCTGGAACCCGGTGCTGAGCGCCTGCGTGTTCACGTAGGTCAGCCCGTCCGCCCCGGTCCCCGTCTTGTCCCCGGCCAGCACGAAGGCCGAGAGTGGCTTGCCGGCCACCGTGGTCGCGTCGGCCGCCTTGAGGGCATAGGGCACGCTCACCAGCAGCACCCGCGGAGCCTCGGGGCCCTGGGCCACACTGACCCCCAGCCACCGCGCCTCGCCGCTCGTGAACAGCTCCAGCGGCAGCCCCGTCGGCTGCGTCGACCCCAGCACCCCCGCGTACCGCCCCTCGGCGTCCAGCGTCACCGTCTGGGTCTCGGTCCACAGGGGCGTCCCGCCCTGCTGGTCCGCGTACACGGCAAACGTCAGCGTGGCCATGCTTCCCGGCACCGCGCCGGCTGTGGCCGGTACCACGCCGGCAAAGCGCATGAGCGGCGGCGGCGTCTGGGCCGACACACTCGCGGTCACCACCAGCATCCCCACCAGACTCCACGCGGCTCGCTTGACGTGCATGACGATTCCCCTCCGCGCCACCCGCCGAGGTGGCGAATGGCCTGACGACAATCCACGCCGACAGACGTCTCGACGGCAGAGCTTACGCGGTTCAGTCGGCAGTGGCAACGTCTCGATCAACACGTCTCGATCAAGCCACCGTCGGACCGTCGCCAGCCTCGGGTCAATCTCGACAGCCTTCCGGCAGTACTCCTCGCACCTGGCTGGATTCTTGTGGAAGTTGGCGTAGCCGAGGCCCCAGTAGTACGCTGCCTGCTTTCGGGTGCGCCTTGATCCAGGCCCGGTAGATTGCCTCGAGACGCGCGACAGAGGCAGCCTCGTTTCCCTTCCCGGGGAACAGCGACATCAAGATGAACCGGTCGTGCGCCTCCATCTACGCAGGGTCCAGGACACCGGGGCAAGGTCTTCCTGCTGAGTCGCTCAGCGTTCCCGCCTGAGAGCACCTGGTATCTGGATTTCCGCTCGCAGGTTTCACCCGGTTTCGCTCGCAAGAACTTGCAAGGTTTTCCAAGACAGGCGCCCGTTGCAAGCCTCAAGCGGCCACGCGATGTGACAGCCGACCCCATTTTTCAGGGGTCGGCTGCAGATGAGCTTCAACCACGGTTGGGCTGCGAACCAGGAGGTCGCAGGTTCGAGTCCTGCAGGGCGCGCCAAATCAACAACTTACAGCCACGCGTCTGTGAACAATCCGGTTCACGAGCCCCCGATCGACCGCACTTCGCCGGGATGCGCATAGGCGAAAACCGGCCTAATACTACGAAAGCCTGCTTCGGGCCCTGTCGTGAGCATCTGGTCGCGGGCCGGACGCTCAAAACTCGGCGGCACCGCGAGAAGTCCTGGACCTCCCCGCTAGCGATCGCGGGGGCGGCATCCCATGCCGGCACACCCGCCCGCGTAGGGCTTTCCCCCGGATGCCGTTCGACCTTCTCGTTGACCTTGGTTCGATCAGGATCTTAGCAGCACAGGACGGTGCCGCGGTCGGCCGATCGCGGCGTGAACCGGTCCGCCAAGTGAGATGTCAATGGCCTGCGCCGACGTGGAGCGCCGCTCTCTTCACCCATCCAATCGACTGAGGGAAGAAGGATCCCGATCGGGAATATCGAGTCGGACTTCAGTCCCTTGCCCCACGGATTGCCACTGCTATTACATTAAATGACCCCTATCGGGAACTTCTTGTAGTCTTGTCCACCCAAGCGGGTTACACTAGGCGCATGGGCACGGCAAAAGTTCCCGATCAGGATCTGGGGATCGGCCGGTTCGTCCGCCAGCGACGCAAGGCCAACAACCTCAACCAGCAGCAACTGGCCGAGCTGTCCAGTGTTGGCAAGCGTTTCCTCATCGAACTCGAGGCCGGCAAGCCCACGCTCCGCATGGATGCGGTCAACAAGGTGCTCGCCGTGTTTGGCAAAACCCTCGGCGTCGTGGACCGCTCGCGCGACCATCTCCATGACCGGAGCGCGGACATTCATGGATGAAACCCGCCCACCCGAGGTGACTTGCCGGCGTGGCACCGTCCGGCTCGATGGGCGCCGCGTCGGCGTCATCGAGGAGACCGACACCGGTAGCCGATTCACGTACGACGCCGAGTGGCTTGCTCTTGCCGACGCGGTGCCGGTGTCCCTCACGCTGCCGTTGCGGTCGGAGCCATACGAGTCGCGCGGCCTGCTCCCGTTCTTCGAGAACCTATTGCCCGAGGGCTGGCTCCTGGAACTCTCGACGGCGAAGCTGAAGATCCCGAAAGACGACGCGTTCGGGCTGCTGCTGGCGACGTGCGCCGATTGTGTCGGTGCAGTCGAAGTGATCCCAGAGCCGAGTCGTGAACGGTAGCGGCCATGACCTGTTTGATCTGTCTCCGCCCGACGGATTCGACGCCCTATCATCCGCGGTGCTTGCGCCGATTGTTCGGAACCCGGACGGCCCCTGACCTGGATATCGACCTCGCGCGTCTTCACACCGTCGCCCTCGCCATGGTCGGCCGCACCACGCTGTCGGGTGTTCAGCGCAAGATCTCAATCGACCTGGCGTTCGAGCGAGGAACACTGCGGCTGGTGATCGGCCAAGGCTCCTTCATTCTCAAGCCGCAGGCGCAGACCTTTCCGGAGGTCCCTCAGAACGAACTGGTCACGATGCGGATGGCCGAGCAGGTGGGCATCGACGTGCCACCGTGTGGTCTGCTGCGCCTCCGTGACGGCACGCTGGCCTACATCGTGCTACGGTTCGACCGAACATCCGACAAGCGCAAACTTCGTCAGGAGGACTTCTGCCAGCTGGCCGAGAGGTCGGCGAAGGACAAGTACGAGGGGTCGGCCGAACTGTGTATCCGGCTGTTGCGTCGATACGCGAGCGAGCCCTTGGTTGACGTCTTGCGCCTCTATCGCGTGCTGGTCTTCTCGTGGTGGACCGGCAACGGGGACATGCACCTGAAGAACTTCTCGCTCCTGACCGGGGAGGACGGCCTTCATCGACTCTCTCCGGCGTACGACCTTCTGTGCACCAGGCTCGCGATCGCGGGCGACCAGCTTGCGTTGCCGGTCGGGGGCAAGCGCGACGGGCTCACACGACAGGACTGGTTGGCCTTAGCCCGCTACGGCCAAGTTCCGGAGCGATCAGCCGAGCGCGTCCTGGCGACGATCGCGGGTTCGCTCGAACCCGCGCTGACGTTGGTCGACACGTCGCCTCTCAGCGACCCGTTCAAACAGGCCTATGGCGAGCTCCTGCAGGAGAGGACGGGCCTTCTTCGAGGTTGACGGAATTCTCGGGACCACGTGAAAGGGTGTGGGGTCGGTGGGTAACCGACATGCGGCACTACCTCGATGACGAGGGGACCCTGTCGGACCGACTCCCAGGGCCGGCGCTGAACCTAGCGTTGTTCCTGGGCTCGATCGTGGGTTGGGTCACGAGCCACGAGCCGGGGACCTACGAGCAGACGAACGTTGCATGTCGGCGGGCGCCGGGCCGGCGACGGTGCCCTGGCGACATCTTCGCGCGCGTTGATCAAGACGGAACCACCATCAGTTGGGAGTGTCCGGTCTGCCGGGATAACGGGTTCATCCGGGGCTGGGAGGATACTCTGTGGAACCGGAGTGCGGACTGATGACGTAGGCGGCCCGGCGGCCGTGAACAATCAGTGAACAATTTGCTCCCGACCACAGGGTAACAGGCCAGTCTGGTCCGACGCTAACCCACGTAGGACCCACAAGATAGCCAATCCGTGTTCTGCTGCGAACCAGGAGGTCGCAGGTTCGAGTCCTGCAGGGCGCGCCACTCCTTCTCCTAGTAAATCAAAGACTTATCGTCTGATGGCACGCCGCCCTTGCGATGTGCCAGAAGCGCAGTCCCCCCTCACTTGCAAGGATCTTGCAAGGTTTTCCAGATTCCTCGGCGGCTTCACTCGGTTTCGGGTCGGGGCGCACCGTTCCGCCGCGCACGAGGTCGAATGCGCGCATCGACCGGTGCATCCCGCGCAACGTGGCGTTGAGATACGTGCTGGTCTGCTCGAGGCTCGCGTGACCGAGCATCTGCTGGACCTCGTGAAGCGGCCACCCTGCTTCCAGCAGCCTCGATCCAGCCTCGTGCCGATTATGCCGCGCGCGGCATAACCGACACACCACCGCGATGGACCTCCTCAGGCACGGCATCGACCGCGCGGTCATCGCGCTCTGGCTGGGACACGAGTCGGTCGAAACGACGCGCGAGCGGTCGTCGTCGCGGTCGAGATCCAGACCTCGTGACATCGTGCGGCCCCGAGGTTCGCATTGCGAGATCCGAGCCTGAGTGACTGCGACCGTGCACAGAACGTGCGGCGGCGGCGACACGGGTGACCGCCGGCACCATCAGGAACATCCTGCGACAACCCGGAACAACTGGCCGCAGTCGGCCACGGACCGAACTGAGAACGCCGGCGCCACCGCATCTGGAGGCTGGCCAAGAAACAGTCCACACCGGCCAATAGGCTGGCCGCAACAGCGGACATAGCCCTATCGGTTGCTCCGACGAACTTCCAAGGCTCCCCCCCCAGCGACCCCAGCACGTACCCGTCTCGGGCTCTCGCAGGGAAGGGTGGAGGGCCGAGCTGCCTGCCTTTCCACGGGTGCTTCCAGCACCTGGCCAAGCCGCAGCGACAGAGGCATCGAGGCAACCTCGGCCCCTCCCAGCTGACACGGCGTGGCGGCCGTGCGACGCCAGGTCATCCGTGTTCGGCTCTTCCGATACCGCTGGCCGACCGGCGAGGGCTGCCGGCGCGTGTCAACGACTTTGAGACACCTGGCACACGAGTTTACTGACGTATCTCCTCTGTCCGGGCGACCGCCGGACGCGGCTTGTTGATCCAGACCGCTGAGGGGAGCGGCAACGGGACGGGCGCGTGTCGAACGAAGCGTTCCGGATGGGCGGCGTAGGCGGCGTCGAGCACGGTCTGGCGCTGGGCCAGTACCATCGGGGCGTCGCCGAAGTGGACCATCGCCGGCGTCAGCAGGCCGAGCCCCGAGTGGCGATGGTCGTCGTTGTACCACGGGAAGAAGACGTGGCCGAAGGCCCGGGCGTCTTCGATGGCCCCGAAGCGGTCGGGGAATTCCGGCCGGTACTTCAGCGTCCGAAACTGGCTTTCCGAGTACGGGTTGTCGTCCGACACGTACGGGCGACTGTGGGTCTTGGTGACGCCCAGATCCGCCAGCAAGAACGCCACCGGTTTCGATCGCATCACGCGTCCCCGGTCGGCGTGAAGCGTGAGCTGGCCGGGCGGGATCGCGTGCTTAGCGATCGTCTCCGCGATGAAGGCCTCCGCCAATTCGGCGCCTTCGCGATGCGCGATCATCCACCCGACGACGTACCGGCTGAAGACATCCAGGATCACGTAGAGATAGAAGTACGTCCACTTGGCCGGGCCGAGCACCTTGGTGATGTCCCAGCTCCACAGCTGGTTCGGCGCGGTGGCCAGCAGCTCGGGCTTCTGGTACGCCGGATGGACCAGCTGATCGCGCCGCTCGCGCGATTCCCCCGCCTGGGCGAGCACCCGGTACATCGTCCGGGTGGAGCACAGGTAGGTGCCCTCGTCCCACAGCGTGGCCTGCACCGCGGCCGGGGCGCGGTCGCGAAAGCGGTCCGCGTGCAGCGCCGCCAAGACGGCCGTGCGCTCGTCGGCCCGGAGGGCCCGAGCCGGCGGCTGTCGCGTGGGCACCGCCGGCTCCTCGACCAGGCGCGGCCTGGGCCGCCGCCGGTAGAACGCCGCTCGGGCAATCCCCAACGCGTCGCAGGCGGCGACGATGCCCACGACCGCGCTCAGGTCGGTGACGGCCTGCATTACCGCGGGTCCTTGGGTCCGCTCGAGGGTTTCCGCTCGTCCAACAGGGCCGCGACTTTTTCTTGGACGTCGATAACGATCGTGGCCTTCCGCAGCTCCTCCGTCAGCCGCTGGTTGGCCTCGCGGAGCTGGCGGATCTCCTCGTCCTGGGGCGACCGCGTCGGCTTGGGCCCTCGGGGTCGCGGCGTCAAGCCCTTCACGATGCCGGCCCGGCGCTCGCGCCGCCAGGTCACCAGATGCGAGGAGTACAACCCCTCTCGACGCAGCAACGCCCCGATGCCGCCGTGGGCGGCCGCCACGTCGGCCGCGGCCAGCACCCGCTGTTTGTATTCCGCCGTGAACGTCCGGCGCTTGGCGTCGACGACGACCTCCGGATCGGGCCGGGCCGGGCTGCCCGCGGCGCGCGCGTCCGGTGTGGCCCCCGCGCCACTCCGGTCGGCCTCGCTCCGCTCGGCCTCCCTACGTTCCGCAGGGACCACACCGGACGAAGAACCCAAGACCACGACGTTAGGCTTCACGCTGATCCTTCTTCTCGCCCTGCTCACTAAATCCAGCCAGGAGGACTGTGTCAGCTATGTTGGCACGGAGGGTGCGCCCGCCGCCGCCCGAGGAGTGGTCCGTCCTTCCGGACCCGCAAGACCGGCGCCGGACACAAGACCGGCGCTGCCTTGACCACCATACGCAAATCGCGTATGCTTCTTCTCGTGGAGTTCATCGAGGCGCCGCACTTCACCCAGGTTCTTCCAGCCTACCTTGGCGCTGATGACTACCGGGAACTACAGCTCCACCTTGCGCGAGATCCCGAAGCCGGCGCCGTCATTCCGGGGACTGGTGGTCTTCGCAAACTGCGATGGCCAGATCGGCGCCGGGGCAAGGGGAAACGGGGCGGACTGAGGGTCATCTACTACCACCTGGTCTCGGAGACCCAAATCTGGTTGATGACGGTCTACGACAAGGACGAGGTTGCCGACCTGAGGCCGGCGGAACGACGGGCACTCAAGGTCGCGATTGATCGGGAACTACGCCAGCGCGCGGGCCTCCGCCGCGCGTGAGAAGTGAGCCATGGCTGAGAAGAAGAAGGCCCTACGAGCCGCTCGGAAGCGGCGGTTGTTCCGCGAGCTCATGTCGGGCGTCCAGGCGATGCGCGCACATCGCGAAGGGAGAGTCACGCTTCGGACGCATCACGTCGAGCCCATCACGGTTCCGCCCATCGACCCGGACTTTGTCCGCGAGACACGGGAAGGGCTCCACATGTCGCGCCAGGTGTTCGCGTTCAGGATCGGCGTGAACCCGCGGACGCTCGAACGCTGGGAGCAGGGGCGGAGCAAGCCGAACGAACAGGCCGCCGCCCTGCTCTGGCTTGTCCGGAAGTACCCGGACACGCTGGAGCGACTCGAGTCGCTCGGCGTTCCCGCCTGAGCGCACCTGGTATCTGGATTTCCGCTCGCAGGTTTCACCCGGTTGCGCTGCTGCACCTGAAGGTGATCGAGCTGGTGCAGAGAGAAGTGCCCGACAGCATCCAGGTGCTGGTGGGCCTGGTGCTGCCGGGCATGCCTGGGTCCAGCGCCGACGCCACGCAAGAGAACATCACCGTGGACGTGCGTGCGACTGAGAGGCCGGGCGACTGTCCCTAAAGCCGAACTGCTCGCAGAGCAGCTCCCTCCGGGCCCGCTGTCGATTGACAACGATTTCGACGTCCATCCAGCGCAACTGGCGGTCGGCGACTCGCACGCCCTGGCGCTGACCGCCACCGAGCGGTAAGCACCTTGAACCGCAGGATCTCGCTCACCTTCTCGAGCGTCGTCACCGCCTGGTTCCCACCCGTTCCTCGAGCCCGCGGATGGCGTGGCTGAGCGCCGACCTCGAGACGCTGAGCCGGTTCGCCGCCCGCGTGAAGCAGCACCGCCTTGATCGCGGCGACCTGGCCCCTGATCGTGACGGCGTCCCGCAGCCCCTCCGCCTCGACATACTCGTTCAAGTAGCGGTCGTGCTGGCGGCCTTCCTTGCCGTGGCGGAGGGGAGCGAAGCCGTCGAGCATAGGTGATTGGTCCTCACATCCTCATGCCGATTTCGCCGACTTTTCACCCTCACGGCCGGCTGCTACGCTATCTTCTGGAAGGCGACACCAGCCGGAGACCCTTCCGGGCCCGGAGCGCGCCATTCCGGCTCTGCAGGACGCTGGGCGAAAGGCGCGAAGAAAGGGAGCACGGAGCGTCATGATGATCACGAGAATCGGTTCACAACCGTCGGTCAAGGGACCGGCGGATTGGTTCACGGGGACGGTGCGGGTCGACTCGATGTTCCAGCGGAGCGCCCCGGCACGCATCGGCGGCGCGATCGTCACCTTTGAACCGGGCGCTCGCACGGCGTGGCACACGCACCCGCTCGGTCAGACGCTTATCGTCGCCTCCGGCTCGGGCCGGATCCAGCGCGAGGGCGGTCCCGTCGAGGAGATTCGCGCGGGCGACACTGTGTGGTTCGAGCCGGGCGAGAAGCACTGGCACGGGGCGTCACCCACGACGGCGATGACACATATCGCCATCGCCGAGGCACTTGACGGCAAGGCCGTCGAGTGGATGGAGAAGGTCAGCGATGAACAGTACGGGCGATGAAGGTGAAGGCTCACGTTAGACGTCGGAAGCGCTACCCTCGGAGATTTCAGCCAACATCGGAGGTCCGCATGCGAAGAGTCACAGGCATTGGCGGCATCTTCATGACCGCCAAGGATCCAAAGGCGCTAGGCGATTGGTACAAGAAGCACCTCGGGATCGACGTTCAGGACTGGGGCGGAGCAATCTTCACCTGGACTGACTCGGACGGCAATCCCACCAAGGGAACTACGGTCTGGTCAGTCGGTCCAGCGGCAGGCACCCACTTCGCTCCGAGCAAGTCGACCTTCATGGTCAACTATCGAGTCGAGGATCTGGCAGCACTTCTCAGGGCACTGCGCGAGGAAGGTTGCAACGTGCTCGAGAAGACCGACGACTCGGAGTACGGAAAATTCGGATGGGTCATGGACCCAGAGGGCAACAAAGTTGAACTCTGGCAACCCCCGCAGGGGCAATGAAGTTCGGTTACTCGCGACAAGGACCGACGTCTGAACCCTTCGATCAACCGGACAGATCAATGACACCCGAGAGCCTTGACCGACCGAACACCGCGCTGCACCCGACCGGCGCTGATGGTTCCCGTCACGCCGGCGGGTGAGGCTGCCCGTTAGACGGCGGTGGGGAGGATAGGTCATCGTGAAACGTCGTATGCCACCGGTGATGCTCATAGCAGGGACCGTGGCGGCGCTCGTGGCCACGTACTGGGCGATTGCGTTCTTCGCTGAACGGCTGGTGTTGTTCCCAGCGCCAATCTCAGCACCGCACATGCGGCACCAGGATGGCGGTGGGCTAATCGCGAGGACGGCAACGGGCTTGTTTCTCATGTCGACAACCGGGGACATGGGTCCAGCCCCGCTACTGATCTTCATGCACGGCAATGCCGAAACCGCTGAAGCGTGGGCTGAGGAGTTTTCGGCGCCGCGGTCCTGGGGATGGGCGGCGTTGCTTGTCGAATACCCCGGGTATGGGCGAGAAGTGGGGCAGCCGTCCGAGGCGTCAATCGCAGCGGTCGCAACCGCGGCCTATGACTGGGCGCGACACGACGCCCGTATCGATGCCTCTCGCATCGTCGTTTATGGGCGCTCGTTGGGTGGCGCGCCGGCGGCACACCTGGCAACACGTCGACCGGTTGCGGGTCTGATCTTGGAATCGTCGTTCACGAGCGTCGCTCATCTCGCGGCCCAGTACCTCATCCCGCCGTTCGTCATCCGCGATCGCTTCGACACGCTTGGCGCCCTGCGGACCTACCGGGGACCACTGCTCGTTCTGCACGGTGACCGCGATGACATCGTGCCGGTCGACCACGGCCAGCGTCTGGCCGCCGCGGTTCCAGGGGCCACCTTCGTCCTCATGCCTTGCGGCCACAACGACTGCGCGCGGCCTTGGGCAGTGGTGCGGACGTTTCTCATCACACACGGGTTGATGCGACCCGCCGGAAGCGGAGGTGCTCCGGGCTGGCGCGACCATGAGCCGGCGCGAGTGAACACCGGCCATTAGCCGGATCAGGGGCCATTCGACAATGACAGACAACGCATGCACGCTCGCGGACTTCATGGAGTCGGTCTGGAACCAGGGCGACGCGGCAGCGGTCGACCGATTTGTCGCCGACCAGTACCTGATCTATAGCGACCCCGGTGACCCGTGGGAAGGCGCGACGCTGTCGCGCGACGGGTTCAGGGAGCGCCTCCTCAGGTCGCGAGCGTCGTTCCCGGATCTCCGTTTCGAGATTACCGACACTGTTGCTGAAGGGGACCGCGTCGCCATCGCGTGGCGCATGCGCGGAACGCAGACGGGCTCGATGGGGTCGTACCCTCCGACGGGCCGGTGCGTCGACGTCCGAGGCATGACGGTCTACTACTTTCGTGACGGCCGCATCACCGGGCACCGACAGGTCGTCGACCGTATCGCCGTCGCCCAGCAACTCGGGCTCGTGGGCGCCCCCGGCGCGGCGGCCGGCCCTGAGAGACGCTAGGCGGGCGCGGGCCGGCAGTTCCGGCAAAAGGCGGATTCGGAAGTGCTTCAACGATTCGGATGAGGCGTACCTTGAGTTACCCCGTTCTACGGTCGGCTTCGCCGGGGCCCTCGTGATACGCGCACGTGGACCGTCTTTCTCTCCTCGCCCTACGGGACACTGCACCCGTTCTTCCAGCAGCCGAACCCCATGGCTCGGTTCCACGCCGAAATCGAGCGCCTGATCGCGGCGGCCGGACTCCAGTGGACGTGTATTCGGCCCGGGATGTTCGCGTCGAATGCGCAGTTGTGGTGGGGAGTCCCGATCCGCGACTGGGGACGTTGTGCGGTGGCCCTACGGCGCGGCCGAGACGGCACCTATCGACGAGCGCGACGTAGCGGCCGTGGCGGCGCGCGCCCTGTGTGAGGACGGGCACACGGGCGGCGATTACGTCGTCACGGGGCCCGAGTCGCTCAGTCAGGCGGAGCAAGTGAGCGCGATCGGAGCCGCCCTCGGACGTCAGATCCGCTTCGAGGATCTGTCGCCCGAAGAGTTCCGGCGTGAGACGGCGGGTCGCTGGCCGCCTCCGGTCGTGGACATGCTGCTCGCCGCGTGGAGTGCGACGATCGGACGCCCGGCGTTCGTGACTTCCGCAGTGGGAGACGCCGTCGGATCGCCGCCACGGACTTTTCGCCAGTGGGCCGCCGATCACGCCGACGCGTTTCGGAGTCGGCCGGCGAGTCACGAATCTGGCCGATCGGCCGGTCAGTCGGGCCACGTCCGAGTGCTGCTGAAGGACAGCACGAATCGTTCCGCCGCGGTGGGTTTGCGCGAAGTCTCGGTCTGGCGCTCGTGGGACGCTAACCATCCGACTCGACCCGACTGCCCTGTCCCCACGTTATGCTGCCTTCCGGCTATCGTCCTCCGGTGCCGCTGAGGCTGCCGGCGGAAACACCGGTCCCAGCGAGCCTCTGTGGTCTCCAAGCAAGCGTGCAAGAACCACCTGCCACAGTCATCCAACGGCGTCGCGTGGCGCTGGTTCAGCCGGCAGCCCGGCATGCCCGGGATGTACTGCGTGGTTTTGTCGCTTCAGGACGTCCCGGCGGCGGCTATGGCGTACCGGGTCTTTAGAACGCGATGGGGCCGCAGTGCCTGCTCTCGCTGGTCCCGCCTACGCAAGAAGGGACACCCACAGTCGTCGGGCTCGGGTGGTCGTGGCGTCGTCGTTCATGCCGCCTCCTGCATGGATTTCAGGGCCCTGCGTCTAAGCCGGTCCGTGCCGCCGCTTGCGACCATGCCCGCTAGCATCAGCCGTGCTAACGTATTCGCATGGCGAAACGCACGCCTCGCCCAAGACGCGCGACGTTCGATATTGACGCTCTCCTGTCGTCCTCTCGGGGCGGACGGGTGCGCCGGTATCCTTCAGGCGCGGTCGTGTTCGCCCAGGGCGACCCGGCGGACAGCGTCGTCTATGTCCAGACCGGCGGAATCAGGTTGAGCGTCGTCTCGCGCGCCGGGCGCGAAGCGGTGGTGGCGATGCTGGGCCCGGGTGATTTCCTTGGCGAGAGCGCCTTGGCTGGCGAACGACTCCGGATCGTTACCGCCACGACCACCGCTCCGACGACGGCGCTGGTGATCCAGAAACGGGAGATGCGACGTATCCTCCACACGGAGCCCGCGCTGGCTGACCGCTTCATCTCCTACGTGCTGGCCCGCAACATCAGGGTCGAGGCTGACCTCGTCGACCAATTGTTCAACCGCAGCGAGAAGCGCCTTGCACGGACCCTGTTGCTGCTCGCGCGCTACGGCAAGGACGAAGAGCCGAACTTCGTCCTGCCCCGTGTTTCCCAGGAGGTGCTGGCCGAAATGGTCGGCACGACGCAATCGCGGGTCAACTTCTTCATGAACAAGTTCAGGCGGATGGGGTTCATCGAGTACCAACGGAGGCCTACGCGTCAATCGGTCGCTGCTGAGCGTCGTGCTCCACGACTGACCAAACGTCCCGCGTCAGCGCGTTCGCCCGTCGGTCCGTTCCCGTCCCAGTTCTGCCGCGATACTGCTGAGTTTCGCCTCCAGGCGCTCGATCACGGAGGCCGCCTCCCGCAACAGCCGCTTGACTTCCGAGAAGGCGACCTGTCGCGCGGCCTCCTCGCGCAGGCGGGCCGCTAGCGGGCGGGCGCCCGCTAGCGCCGACGTACCCGGAGGCACGACCAGTTTCTCCGGCACTCGAGAGGTTCCCACGAGTGTCGTCACGGCCGCCTCCCTGCCCCGGCGGTCGCAGCCTCCGCTGCCACCTGAGCCTGCCTGAACGACGGCGTCGGACATCTGGCTTCCCAGAACATCGCCGTACCGACGAGGGCGACCAAGCCCCCCAGCGTCGCGAAGATCCAGCTGCTGCCCGAAAGCGCGCTTGGCGCAAGGCCGAACCTCGTGGCGATCATCGCCGCCACCCATGCACACGATACGAACCAGCGATTGAGGTACCGCACGTGACATCTCCCTCCGACCCAGAAACCGAGGACGAACGCTGTGACCGCCGCTGCGCCACACGCGACGACGAGCACGAAAACCTTGATGCTGTGGCGAGTGCGAAGTTCCCTGGCCCGGCCCTTCGCGAGCCAAGCCGGCCAGCGCGTTTCCGAGTCCGCCGTCACGTCGTGAGGTGCCACGGTGCTCCCGCCCCGGTCACGTGGCCTATTGAATGTGGGTTCACGATACGCCGTTGTCGGAGACGCTGTCTGTTCGTTACTGCACACGCCGACGGCGCGTCCCATGCGATCGAACTCTTTGTCCGCGCCGCTCCTGAGTGTCTCGTTTCGCACAGCCGACTCGCAAAGGCGGGAGCATTCTCGCGCCATGCGACGATCCACCCCACGACCGTTTGACGCCCAGGCGTTCCTCGATTCGGCGGGCCTGGAACGGACCGTGACGACGTACGGCAAGGGAGACACGGTCTACTCGCAGGGCCAGACGTGCGACGCCGTCATGTACCTCCAGGCGGGGGAAGTCACGCTCTCCGTACTTTCAACGAGGGGGAGGGAAGCGATCGTCGCCGTGCTCGGTCCAGGGACCTTCTTCGGCGAGGGCGGCCTGTCGGGCCAGCGCTTCCGAACGGGCAGCGCGAAGGCGAGCGCGGTGAGCACGGTGCTCGTGATCGCGCAGCGCGCGATGGTCCGGCTGCTCCATCAGGAGCGCGGCATGTCCGACCGTTTCATCGCCCACCTGCTGAGCCGGAACGTTCGGATCGAGGCCGACCTGATCGACCTGCTGTTCAACTCGGCTGAGAAGCGGCTGGCCCGTGTGCTGTTGCTGCTCGCCCGTTACGGCGAGCAGGACAGGCCGCAGCGCGTAATCCCCAGGGTCTCCCAGCAGACTCTCGCGGACATGGTCGGCACCACTCGATCGCGCGTCAATTTCTTCCTGAGGCGCTTTAAGAGGATGGGGTTCATCGAGGACGCAGACGGTCTCACCATCCACAGTTCGCTGCTGTCCGTCATCTTGAACGACTGAGATTGGCGGGACGTGCCGGGGCCGCGGGCCGGCTGGCTCGCGACGAGTTCGAACGTGGTTCGGCCCCGCGCGCCGGATGAGCCGACGGAGGGGCCCGGAACCACGGGCTCCCGCGAAATTGCGCGAGCCGCTCCGCGTCCACGTCGACGGGCTCCGCGGAACGTCACCGGTGCCCGTTCACTCGACGCGAGGCCCGGTGCCGGCGCGTCCCGCCATCCCCCACCCGTCCAGGTCCGCACAGCTCACCAGCCGTCTTCGCCCCTCGTCCCAGAGGCGCAACCGCATCGAGCGGAGGCTCTGGCGGATCGTCAGCGGCTCGACCGATTGGAAGGCAGGAATCGCATCCTGGCACCGCTGCAGCGCGTAGTTCGGCACCCGCGGCTGGACGTGGTGGATGTGGTGCAGACCGATGCTCCCCGTGAACCACTGGAGGATCTTGGGCAGTTTGTGGTCCGAACTGCCGGCCATCGCCGCCTGCCAGGGATCCCACGCGTCGTGCCGGCTCCAGTAGACGTCCTCGAACTGGTGCTGTATGTAGAACAGCCAGATGCCCGCCGCACCGGCCAGGACCCCGATGGGCACCTGAACCGCCAGCAACGTCCGGACGCCGATCGTGAGGCCGGCGGCGACCACGGCGGCGACTACGGCCAGGTTCGTCGCACGCACGCTGAAACGCTCGCGGGCGGTCGCGCCGCGGGGGCTGAACCGGTGCACGACGGCGAACACGACCACCGGACCGGCGAGGAACAAGGCCAGCGGGTTCCGGAACACGCGGTAGTAGAGACGCTTGCGTCGCGAGGTCGCCAGATACTCGTCGACCGTGAGCGTCCATATGTCGCCGACACCGCGCCGGTCCAGGTCGCCGACGGTGGCGTGATGCTGCATGTGCTCCCGCTGCCAGAGAATCGAACGGGGTGAGTGTGAGGATCCCCGTGACGTAGCCGACGATCCGATTCGCCCATGGCGCGGCAAAGAAGGAGCCGTGACAGCAGTCGTGGAAGATGATGAACACGCGGACGAGCAGCCCGGCGGCCAGCGGCGCCAGGGCAAGCATCACGAGTGGATGCCGGGGCGCCAGGTACACCATCACGGCCCAGACGGCGGCGTACGGGAACACGGTGTCCGCCAACTGCCACACGGCCTTCCTGCCGCTGGGCCGCGCGAACGGTGCGACCACCATGTACCAGTCCGGCCTCGTCGGGGTGTGCGTCCGACGCATACCGGCCGCCGGTGAAACGGTCGGATTCATAGCTCTGCCCTTCCCAGTCGCGGAGACCAAGCGATACGGACCCCCGGTCCGCGCTCCGCGCCCGGCACGATTCATGATCCCTGAACGGGCCTCACTGACGCTGTTCAATTGGGAACGGCCGGCCGGCAGCCGGTCGGAAACACCCCGCGTCCCGGGTGAACCGCCCGACAAACCCACGTTGCGGCGGTCCGAGCAAGCCGAGCGGCCCCGCGGCGGACGTGAAGGGCACACCGCGAGAGCGCGGCCGGTTCCTGCGGACACGAGAGCCGTCCCCCGGGCGCGGCACATTGGCCCTCACGCCGTCGCAGCAGTGGTCACGGCGCGACGACCACAGACGGTCTGGCAGAACCGCCACAGGCGACCACCGGCGACGTTCGAGCGCCCGGTGGAGGATGACACGAGCCACGAGGGCTGCGCCCATATTCCAGGTGGCGAGCCCTGCCACGCGACCCGCATGCCGGGCTACGACCCACGCGAAACCGGCTTGCTGACCGTCCGAGGGAGCCTTCTTGAAATCTGAGAATCCAGCGCGCCGGGCCTTCGTGCAGCGGGGACAGCCCTCCGCCGTCCGGCCGTGCGTCACGGGCCCGACGTACCACTGGCGGGCCCCTGAGCAACGGCTGACGACGAGCTCTGCCGTTCGGTCCGCTCCCGGGATCGCCACTGCGCTCCGGGTTCTTCTATGGTGGCTCACGGGAGGGCACCGACCCGCCCGCCGAGCCGCCGGCGCTCTGGACCTCATCGCTCCTCGCCGCGGCGACGGGACGTATCGATGCCCAACAGCGTGTACGGCGGACACCAGCCCACCAGGCCTGTGACGATCGGCGCGAGCCCAAGGTAACCCCAGCGCGATGCCGGTCCTACGAATGCCAGTGACAGAATACCGAGCCCAATCACAACTCTGGCGATCCGTTCCGTCTGGCCGATGTTCTTCTTCATGACGTCCCCCCTCAGGCTGTACTCCCCGGCCACTCTCCGACCCCTGCGCAGGGGTGCAGGGTCCTGCTGGTGAATAGACGAGCGGACAGCCTCTCGGGATACAGGCCGCGGCGGGACCGGATAACCCGTCGCCTCCAGGCTACAGCGGATTCCGTTCGCCCATGAGCTCGCCGCGGTTGTTGGGATAGCACCGGCAGTGTCGACGCAGGTCTGCGTAGAGCTGGGCCCGGGCGCGGTGCAGTCGGATCTTCACCGTGGCCAGGGAGAGCGACAGCCGCCTGGCGATGTCCTCGTTCGGAAGTCCCTCGAGCTCGCTGAGCGCGTACACCTCCCGGTAGGCAGGAGGCAACCGCCTCACATGATCGAGATAGCACGTAACCATCTCCCGCCGAGCCACGATTTCCTCCGGAGTGGGCGACCGGACGTCCGGAACCTCCAGGGCCGTTGTCTCATCGTGCCCGTCGCCCGCCCCGCGGCGGACCACCGCGGATCGATTGGGACCTGTGAGGCGCCTCCTGGCGGCGTCCCGGACCGCGTTGAGGGCAATCGCGTGAATCCACGCACAGAGCTTCGATCCGTCAGCCAGCGTCTTCAGTGAGCGGCTGATCTTGATGAAGACCTCCTGCGCCCGTCGTCGGCGTCGTCGCGTCCCAGACGCGGAGTGGCATAAGCGACGACCCGGGCATAGTACACCTCGTCAATCCCAGACACGTCCACAAGTGCCGCCTGCCTCATGACTCACCTTCCGACGCCCGCTGCTGCCTAGCTCCACGTGGTCCGTCGGTCAGGCGCGGGCGGCGGGCACGCCCGCACGGAAGTAGCGTCTCTCGAAGGCGACGGCCACGTTGACGAGAGCAATCAGGACCGGGACTTCGACGAGGGGGCCGATCACCGCCGCGAACGCCTGGCCGGAGTGGATGCCGAAGACCGCCACGGCGACCGCAATCGCGAGCTCGAAGTTGTTACTGGCGGCGGTGAACGACAGCGTGGCGGTCTTCGCGTAATCCGCGCCCAGCTTGTAACCAAGGTAGAACGACACGAGGAACATGGTCACGAAGTAGATCAAGAGTGGGATCGCGATGCGGACCACGTCCATCGGAAGCTGGACGATGTACCTGCCCTTGAGGGAGAACATCACCACGATGGTGAAGAGCAGCGCCACGAGCGTCAACGGGCTGATCGCGGGCACGAATGAGGTCTCGTACCGCTGGCGCCCGCGAACACGCACCAGTGAGAACCGCGTCACCATGCCCCCGAGGAACGGAACCCCGAGATACACGAACACGCTCCGGGCGATAGCGCCGATCGAGACGTTCACCGCCGTGCCCTTCAGCCCAAACCACTCGGGCAGGATCGTGATGAAGACCCAAGCGTAGACCGAGTAGAACAGCACTTGGAAGACGGAGTTGAAGGCGACCAGGCCGGCGGCGTATTCGGTGTCGCCCTTGGCCAGCTCGTTCCAGACGATGACCATCGCAATGCAGCGCGCGAGACCGATCAAGATGAGGCCCACCATGTACTCGCGGTGGTCGCGCAGGAAGACGACGGCCAGAAGAAACATGAGAGCGGGGCCGATCACCCAGTTCTGAATCAAGGACAGCACCAGGACGCGCGTGTTGCGGAACACCTCGCCGAGTTCCTCGTAGCGGACTTTGGCAAGCGGCGGATACATCATGAGGATGAGGCCCAGCGCGATCGGGATAGACGTCGTGCCCACCTGGAACCTCGTGATCAGCTGCACATAGCTTGGGAGGAGATCGCCCACGACCACGCCAACCAACATCGCGAGGAAGATCCAGAGGGTCAGGTAGCGGTCCAGGAACGACAGCCGTGAGGCGACGCGTTCAGACATCTGCAGGTCCTTCCGTGGGACTCGCTCCCAGGCCGCGGGTCGCCACGAGCGCCGCCACGCGTGCGCGGATGTCGTCGCGAATCGCGCGCACGTCTTCGATCGGCCGGCCGTGTGGATCGGGCAATGCCCAGTCGTCCCGTTCGACGCCCGGCACGTAGGGACAACGCTCTCCACAGCCCATCGTCACAAGCAGGTCAACCTGGCACGCCATGGTCTCCGTCAGAAGCCGCGGCCGGGCCGTGGTGAGGTCGAGCCCGATTTCTCTCATCGCGGCGCAGACCTCGGGGTGGATGCGCACTCCCGGGCTGGTGCCGGCCGACAGTGCCTCGGCCTTGGCCGGATCGGCGAGGCCGTTGAAGATCGCGGCGGCCATCTGCGATCGGCCGGCGTTATGTACGCACGCGAAGAGAACCTTGAATCGCGACACCTGACCCCTCCACTGGCGTTGGCCGGTCCGTCAGGCTGGCGGAGCCATCGTCGCCGGTTTCCGTCCTCGAATGAAGCCGCTGAAGAAGCGACCGTCGACGAGCGGCGCGATGGCGTCCACGTCATGACCCTGACCCCGGAGAAACGCCCGCGCGTCCTCTACGGTGTACACGCGGGTGGGTTCAATCGACACGGCTTCGAACCCGGCCCGCACCAGTCGCGTCACGTAGTCGGATTCCTCCAGCGCACCGGCCACGCACCCAACCCAGAGCTCGACGCTACGCCGGATCTCGGCGGGGACGGTGCCCCGCACGACGACGTCCGACACAGCGAAGCGTCCACCCGGCTTCAGGACCCGAAAGGCCTCGGCCAGCACCCTGTCCTTGTCAGCCGACAGGTTGATGACGCAGTTCGAAATGATGACGTCCACCGTGTTGTCGGGTAGGGGAATCTGCTCAATGTCACCCTTCAAGAACTCCACATTTGTCACGCCCGCCTTCCGCTGGTTCTCCCGGGCGAGCCTCAGCATCTCGTCGGTCATGTCGAGGCCATAGGCCTTGCCCGTCGGCCCGACGCGCCGTGCCGACAACAGGACGTCGATGCCTCCGCCTGCCCCGAGGTCGAGGACCATCTCGCCGGGTCGCAGGTCGGCGAGCGCGGTCGGATTCCCGCAGCCCAGGGACGCCAACACCGCCTCTGCCGGCAGGCCCTCGGTCTGCGACCGGTCGTACAAGTCAAGTGTCACCGGATCGATAGCGCCGGAGACGGATGAGCAGCAGCTGCTTGGTCCGCCACAGGTGGCCTTCTGACCGGTTGTGACGGTGAGAGCGGCCTTGCCGTACCTCTCCTTCACGAGAATCCTTGATATTCGACATCTCCTGCCTCCTCACAGTCCGTTCGGACATTCGGCCCGTCTCAACAGCGTTTGCAGAGTCGGGCGATGACGTCGGGCTCAACTGCCTTACTGCGCGAGCAGCACTCGGCGTACAGGAACCCGAGGAGTTCCTCGAGCGCGTCGGCGTTGGCCGCGTACCGAAGATACGTGCCCTCCCGTCGCACCGTCACCAGCTCTTCGTTCTTGAGCTTCTCGAGATGGTGTGAGAGGGTCGAGCCCGGGATGCTCGAGTTCCTCCCCAATCTCGCCGACGACCAGCCCGTCAGGATGGGCCGAAAGGAGGAGACGCATGATGCGCAAGCGGGGTTCTGTCCCCATGGCGGACAGCATGTCGGCGAACCGAGTGAGTTCCTCCGGGCTGACGTTCTTTGGCATATCTATAGTTCTACAAACATAGAAATGTATTGTCAAGAACTATCCCTGGTCGGCAAGGCGTGCGTCCCAGTGGCGGGGCTTTCAGGAGCTGCCGGTTCGGCGGTCTTGGCCGAACGTCGAGGCTAAGATCGAGCCAAGCGGCACCCAGGTCCCGAGCACACCCCAGAACGTCGCGTAGCTGTGTTCCAGCCATGGGGCCACGACCATCGCGGGATGCGGCGCGATAGCTCTATCGCCCACAAGAGCGCCTCGCGCCCATGTGCAGGTCAACCGCAGATCGTCGCGGCTGCGGCTCGATGGATTGAGATCGCCCAAAGCCGACGGTATAGTAGCCCGCGGGGAACGGTCCACCGGGAGCCCTGGCAGGTCACGCGAGACTGGAGCGCGGAGAGGTGCCCACCGTCGGCCGTAGCAAGGAATACGCGGCGGCGTGCGGGTCCCGGCCGTGGAAGAGGCCACTCTGCTGGGTGCCGCGCGAGGGGGCTGGCAGCGAAGCGGAGAATGGTCGGTCGAAGTGCCGGGGCTGCCCGAGCGTGGCCGCAATCGACATCGCCGGCCTCGCCGTCGCCTTCCCAATCGGCGTTGGCCTGGCGCTCGTCCTCGGCGTCGTGACGACTTACGTCGCGAAGCCGGAGGGGAACGTGCCGATGCTCGCAGCGGGCGTTGCGGCCGTGACGATTGCCATCGTGCTCGATGCGCTCGCCTACCGGCGGCTCGCCGCGGCGGGCCGGAAGACGCCCGCCAAGGGCATCGTCATCTCGGTGGCCGCCGGCCTGCTGATGGGTTGGTTCTACAGTTTCGTCGCCCAGGCGATGGGCCGCATCGATCCCGCGACGCATGCGCTCGAGACCGGCAAGCTGTCTCCGTACGCGGCCATCGTCCTCTTCAGCGCCGGCCTGCTGGTCTCGAACTTCGTGTGGAACAGCATCATGATGGTGCGGCCCCTCAGCGGGGCGCCAGTGCCGTTCGGCGACTACTTCACGAAGGGCAACGCCCGGCTCCACGGGCTCGGCATCCTCGGTGGCGCCATCTGGAGCCTGGGCATGAGCTTCAGCATCATCGCGTCGACTGCCGCGGGCCCCGCGCTCTCCTACGGCCTCGGCCAGGGCGCCACCATGGTCGGTGCGCTGTGGGGAGTGTTCATTTGGAGAGAATTCACGGGCGCGCCGGCGGGCACCGGCAGGCTCCTGGCGGCGATGTTCCTGTCCTACCTGCTCGGTCTCGGCATCCTCATCGCCTCGAAGCTGTGAACCGCGGACCCGCCATGAAGAAAGGCCCCCCGATTGTCGTCGTCGGCAGCTCGAACACGGACATGATCATCCAGCTCGACCGGATCCCGCGGCCGGGCGAGACGATTCTGGGCGGGGCGTTCGCGACCGCGGCGGGTGGTAAGGGCGCCAACCAGGCCGTGGGCGCGGCGCGGGCGGGCGGCCGTGTGGCCTTCGTCGCCCGCGTCGGCCGCGACATCTTCGGTGACCAAGCGATCACCGGCTTGGTCGAGGAGGGCATCGACGTCGCACGTGTGGTCCGCGACCGCGCCGTCCGGCGTGGCGCTGATCTTCGTCGCCAAGGACGGCGAAAATGCCATCGCCGTCGCGTCCGGCGCCAACGCCCGCCTGACGCCAGCTGACGTGACGCGAGCGGCCGGGGCCTTCGCCGGAGCGGCGATCCTCGTCGCTCAACTGGAGACGCCGCTGGCCACCGTGCAGGCCGCGGTCGACCTGGCAGCCAGGGAGGGCGTGCGCGTCATCCTGAATCCGGCGCCCGCCCGGCGGCTGCCCGACAGGCTCCTCGCCCGCGTTGACATCCTCACGCCGAACGAGACCGAAGCGGAGCTGCTCACGGGCGTCGCGGTGACCGATGCGGCGTCTGCGGCCGTGGCCGCGGCGAACCTGCGCGCTCGAGGCGTTGGAACCGTCATCATCACGCTCGGGGCGCGCGGGGCGTTCGTCGCGGGCGTTGGGCTCGGGCGGCTCGTACCGGGGTTCAAGGTCAAGGCCGTCGACACCACCGCGGCGGGCGACGTCTTCAACGGCGCGCTCGCGGTGGCCCTCGCCGAAGGCCGGCTCCTGCTCGACGCGACGCGGTTCGCCAACGCCGCCGCGGCACTCTCCGTGACGAAACTCGGCGCCCAGCCCTCCGCGCCGCGGCGCGACGACATCGAAAAGCTCCTGAGATCGCGAGGATGACCGTCATGCGCTCCGTCTGCCGTCTCGCCCTGCTGGTTCCGATTGGTGTCGTCGTCCTGGACCTGTGGACCGGCGCGCGGCCGGCCGCGGCGCCACCGCAGCCGTCCGGCCTTGCGCAGCCGGTAAAGATCGTGCTCGACGTGGACCTCGCCGAGGACGTGGATGATGCGGGCGCGCTCGCGGTCCTCCATGCACTGGCCAACCGTGGCGAGGCAGAGATCCTGGGGGTGCTGGTATCGTCGAGGAACGAGTGGGTGGGCCCGTGTCTGGACGCCATCAACACCTGGTACGGACGACCGGAGCTGCCAATTGGCTACCAGCGGGGACTCCAGTACGGCTACCGCAACCCGATGGACCCGGACCGCCAGACGCCCTCGAAGTACGTGGAGGCCGTGGCCAAGGCGTTCCCGCACAAGCTGCGGAAGAGCAGCGATGCGCCCGATGCGGCTCTCTTATGCCGCAAGCTGCTCGCCTCGCAGGCCGACCGTAGTGTCACTGTGGTCACCGTGGGGTTTCTAAACAACCTTCGGGACCTGCTCGACTCGCAGGCGGACGAAGTGAGTCCGCTCGACGGCGAGGCGTTGGTGAGGCAGAAGGTCAAGCAGTGGGTTTGCATGGGCGGGATCTTCCCTGGCGGGAAGTTCCCCGACGGCGGAGGCGAGTACAACCTGATGTGGGACACCGCAGCCGCCGTGCGTGCGGTTAACGATTGGCCGACGCCCGTCGTCTTCAGCGGCTTCGAGATCGGCGCGCACGTGAAGGTGGGTGCGCGTCTGCGTGAGACGCCCGAAGCCAACCCCGTTCGCGCCTGCTACCAGCACTTCAACGGTCTACAGAACCGCGAGGCCTGGGACCCCACGGCCGTCCTCTACGCCGTGCGCGGGACCCGCGACTATTGGCGCCTCTCGGAGCCCGGCTTCTGCTTGATGCACGCCCGGGTCAGCCACGGGTTCAACGAGTGGCTTGCGTCGCCCGCGATGCGGCACCGTTACCTGATCGAAACCATGCCCCCGGAGCGCCTCGGGACGATCATCGAGGATCTCATGCTCGAACCGCCGCGCGCGGGCGGCCATGCGGTGGCGGACGGCCAGCAGGCTCGAATCTCTCGTCGGCGCTCGGTGAACCGCCACGACCGGCGATGGGCCATTAGGGTCCAAGCGTCAGGGCAGGCGTCGGTCGCTTGCGCAGTCCGGTGACCCCGAGGCAGGCGGCCGGAGCCCAACGCATTGACTCCGGCCCCTGTGCCAAGTAAGAATTTCCTCTTGAGGTGTGATGGCGGTGGAGTCCGCCGACAACCGCCCGGTCCCTGCCGTGGCCGATGACTCCTACGGGGCTGTGCCTCCGGAGGAGCCATCTCATGCCCGAGCACCAGGTCAGCCCCGCGAGTAACCCGCACTGCGCCGCGTGGCGCGAGGACGCTGACCGGTGGAACAACCGTTTGCGATAGCCGCGTTGTGGGTCGGACTAGCCCTCATTGCAACCTTCCTGGGGTCCCGTCTCAGAATCTCCAACGCTCTCCTGGAGATCAGCGTCGGCTTCGTGGCCGGAAATGTTGCCGCTCGCTACCTCGGCGCTGACGCGCTGGGCGCCAGGCAACCTTGGCTGGTCTTCATCGCCAGTACGGGCGCCGTGGTCCTCACCTTCCTTGCAGGCGCAGAGCTCGATCTGGGCACCATGCGGACCCGCTGGCAGGAGGTGACCGCCGTGGGCTTGGTGAGCTTCGCCGTCCCGTTCCTGGGCTGCGCCGCCATTGCGCGTGTTGTGCTGGGCTGGTCGCCGAGGTCGAGCTGGCTCGCCGGCATCGCCCTCTCTACCACGTCCATGGCCGTGGTCTACGCCGTGATGCTGGAGACCGGGTTCAACCGGACCGAGTTCGGCAAAGGCATCCTCGGCGCCTGTTTCATTACGGATCTGGGAACCGTTCTGGCGCTTGGGCTCATGTTTTCACCGTTCACCTGGAAGACCGCCGTTTTCGTCCTCGGTTGCGCAGTGGCGTTCACGCTGTTGCCCGTCGTCACTCCGCACCTGATCGACCGGTACGCGAACCGCACCGCGGCCTTCCGCACGAAGTGGGTGCTGTTCATTCTGTTTGGTCTCGGTGCCCTCTCGCTCTGGGCCGGGAGCGAAGCCGTGCTGCCGGCGTACATCGCGGGGATGCTGCTGTCCAGACACCTCGCTAGCGATCACCACTTCATTCGACGACTGCGCACGCTCACCGTCGGCTTCCTGAGCCCGTTCTACTTCCTGCGCGCGGGCTCGCTCGTCTCCGTGTCGGCGCTGGTCGCGGCGCCATTTGTCTTCCTCGCGCTGTTCGGCGGCAAGCTCGCGGCGAAGGTCCTCGGCCTGGTCCCGGTCGTGAGCGCCTTCAGGCGGGATCGCCAGGAGCGCTGGTACTACACGCTGATGATGTCGACTGGCCTGACATTCGGCACGATCTCAGCGCTCTTCGGGCTCACGCACGGCATCGTCACGCAGGACCAGTACTCCCACCTGGTGGCGGTGGTGATTGGCTCGGCCGTCCTGCCCACGCTGATCGCAGGAGCCTGGTTCGTGCCTCGCCATTTGCTGACGGAGACCGTCGAAGCGGCGCGCTCAGCGGACGCTGCGGCGGTGAGGCAGCGCCGCCAAGCCGACCCTGCCGAGCCGCTCGAGGAAGGATGATGGGGACGTTGCTCACGCCGGCCGACGACACCGCTCTCGGGGCGCTGGAGCAATTGTCGACCGCGGCCGGCGCGCTGTCGCTCGCCGCCGAGGTGCGCGCCCTCTCCGTGCGAGTCCGGAACGGTTTGTTCTACGTGGCCTGTATCGGACAGTTCAAGCGGGGCAAGTCGACGCTGCTCAACGCGCTCGTGGGTAAACCCGTCCTGCCGACGGGCGTGGCGCCGGTCACGTCGGTCCTCACAGTCCTGCGCTACGGTGCACAGCTGGGAGCGCGCGTGCAGTACGCCGCGGACGCCTGGCAGGCGATCGCGCCCGGCGACCTGGCACAATATGTGAGCGAGGAGCACAACCCCGAGAATCGGCGCGGAGTGGTCGCTGTCGAGGTGTTCGTGCCGAGCGCCCTGCTCGCGTCTGGGATGTGCTTGGTCGATACGCCTGGGATCGGGTCGGTATTCGAGGGCAACACGGAGGCGACCCGCGCGTTCGTGCCGCACATCGATGCGGCGTTGGTGGTTTTGGGTGCGGAACCGCCGATCTCGGCTGAGGAGCTCGCGCTCGTTGGAGCGGTGGCCCGGCAAGGCGCCGAGATGCTCTTCGTCCTGAACAAGGCGGACAGGCTCACCGACACCGACTGGGAGACTGCCGCGCGCTTCACGCGTCGGGTGCTGGCGGAGCGAGCCGGGCTGGACGGCGCGCGGCTCTTCGACGTGAGCGCCGCGAACCGCCTGGCAGGCGTTGGGCCCGAGCGGGACTGGCCGGGTCTCATCGAGACACTCGAGTCGCTTGGGCGAGAGTCGAAAGACCACCTCGTCCAAGCCGCCGAAGAGCGCGGACTGACGCTCCTCGCAGATCGGCTGCGACATCACCTCGATGAGGACCGCGGCGCACTGCTCCGGCCTGTGGAAGACTCGGCGCGAAGGGTCGAGACGTTGCGTGGCTGTGTGAGGGAAGCAGAGCGGGCGCTGGGCGACCTCGCCCATCTTCTGCTGGCAGAGGAGGAGCGGCTCGGGCGGACGTTCGAAGACCGGCGTCTTGAGTTCCTGTCCCGCGCCGTGCCGACCGCACGGCGTGAACTCTTCGAGGCCGTTCGGACCCTCCGGGCTCGGCGCGGTCCGGCGCTTCGGAGGGAGGCAATCGCACTGGCGGACGCGGTCGCCAAGAACTGGCTCGAACACTGGCGGACCGAGGCCGAGCCGGCGGCGGAGGCGCTCTACGTCGAGGCCATGCGCCGGTTCAGCGATCTGGCAAACGGCGTCCTGGAGCAGCTCGCGTCGGCCGAGCCCGCGCTGGCCGCCCTCCCTCGGGCTGTGACGCCTGAGACCGGGTTCAGCTACCGGAGCCGGTTGTACTACACCTCGCTCCTCACGCGCGCGGCCCAGACGCCAGTGGGATGGTTTCTCGACGTGATTCGCTCCCGGCGGCAGCAACTCGAGGCACTCGACCGTCAGCTGGGGGCGTACCTGGAGACGCTCGTGTCCACCAACTCCAGTCGAATCGTGCGAGACGTCGAGGATCGGGTGCTCGAGAGCGGTCGTCGCCTCCAGGCTCGGATCCGTTCCGCACTCGCGGGGGTGGCCTCTTCGGCTGAGGAAGCGCTGGGCAGGGCGAAGGAATGGCGGGCTCGAGGGAGCCGGGCCGTTGAGCACCAAGTCGATCTCATCAACATGCTGGGCGCTCGTCTGGACGCGCTCGGCCTTGCTAGGAAGGATGTCAGCGAATGAACACGATCACCAACATCAACGCCCGCGAAATCCTGGACTCTCGTGGGAACCCGACTGTCGAGGTAGATGTCCACGTGGAGGGCGGTGCCTGGGGCCGGGCGGCGGTGCCCTCCGGCGCCTCTACCGGGACGCGCGAGGCGCTTGAACTACGCGACGGCGACAAGGGCCGATTCTCGGGGAAGGGCGTGCAACGCGCGGTGCGCAACGTCACCGAGTTCATCCTGCCGGCGGTGCGGGGCATGGATGTGTTCGATCAGACCTCAATCGACCACAAGTTGTGCGCGGTTGACGGGACGGCGAACAAGGACAAACTCGGCGCGAATGCCATCCTCGGTGTCTCGCTGGCCGCCGCCCGCGCGGCCGCGAACGCGGCGGGTGTTGCTCTCCACCGCTATCTTGCGAGGCTCGCAGGCGATTCCGGCACGTTGCTGCCGGTCCCGATGTTCAACATCCTGAACGGGGGCGCGCACGCGGACAACAGCGTCGACTTCCAAGAGTTCATGATTGCGCCGGTCGGGGCTCCGACGTTCCACGAGGCGCTGCGCATGGGCGCCGAGGTCTACCACGCGCTCAGGGGCATCCTGAAGGCGAAGGGCTACTCGACGGCCATCGGCGACGAAGGCGGGTTTGCCCCGAACCTCAAGGCGAACGTCGAGGCCATCGAGGTCATCCTCGCCGCCATCGACAAAGCGGGCTACAGGCCTGGCAGGGACATCGTGATCGCGCTCGATCCGGCGGCAAGCGAGTTCTTCGAGGATGGCGCCTACGTTCTCGCGAGATCGGCTGGCGGTCGGCTCTCGCCCGCGCAGATGATCGCATTCTGGGAGGACTGGGTCCGCCAGTTTCCAATCTGGTCGATCGAGGATGGGCTGGCTGAACAAGACTGGCCCGGTTGGAAGCTCATGACCCGTGCGCTCGGGAACCAGATCCAGTTGGTCGGAGACGACATCTTCGTGACCAACGCGGGAATCATCGCGCGCGCCATCCGCGAAGGCGTGGCCAACTCAGTGCTCATCAAACTCAATCAGATCGGAACGGTTAGCGAGACGTTGCAGGCCATGGCCACGGCTCGCCAGGCAAAGTACACGCTGATGGTCAGTCACCGGTCTGGAGAGACTGCCGACGACTTCATCGCTGACTTTGCCGTGGCGACCGGTGCGGGCCAGATCAAGACCGGCGCACCGTGCCGGGGTGAGCGGGTCGCGAAGTACAACCAGCTCATGCGCATCGAGGAGGAGCTCGGCGCGGCCGCCCGCTACGCCGGTGCCAGCTACGTGAAGGCTGGTGGACTGATCCATGGGTGACCTGGTCGGACCTGCCCGGGATTGAGGCCGTGATTCCGGGCAGGGCCGGGCTCCCGCGGTGCAACGGGGCCGTCCTCGTGGTGAGAGCGGCCACCATCAGAAAACGACGCCTCAGGGAGAGGTCGAGGGCCGCAGCGTGGTGCTCAAGAGCGGAGGGAAACGTGGAACAACGCTGCAATCTCCTGATGGTCTGGCTCACCTGGATCGGAGTACCGGCGCTCGCGGTTCTCATCGGCTCGCGGGCAGGCATCGCCGCCGGCCTCGTCATCCTGGTCATCGGCGTCGTCGCCCAGTGGCTCTACGTGCGCTCGTTTCCTCGTATTTCCCGCTCGCTGGGCTATGGCTCCGTGGCGGACAGTCCAGCCGCCGCGCTGCCAACAGGCGGCCGACTCCCGGACGTGACGCTCTATACCGCCAGCGTGTGCCCGTTCTGCCCGATCGTCAGGCGCCGTCTGGCAGAGCTGCAACGGGAGGCCTCGTTCAAACTCACAGAGATCGACGTCACCTTCCGACCGGAGATTGTCCGGGCCAGGGGCCTGCGCAGCGTCCCCGTGCTCGAGACCAATGGGCAGTTCCTGGTCGGCAACGCGACGTCGGCGCGGATCGCGGAATTCCTGGCGTCCGCCGCAAGGGCGGGACGCTAGCCTCGGGGTACCCGCTCCCCAGATCGGCCATGGCGCGCCGGGCGAGTGAGCGGGGCGGCGCGACTTCCCAGTCGCGTGGCCCGGCGAGTCGGAATCACCCGCCGGCGACGGAGGCTGGCTCCTGGGTGACAAGAGCGTCAGAAGACGCCTCGATCCGAGACGGGGAACTCCTCCACCGATCGCTCAGGCGCTGACTCGCGCATGCTCGAACCTCTTGCTCGAGGATACCTTCGCAGAGGAGCACGCGCACCACCTCCCTAGCGCCAGCCCCTCGAGCCGGATCTGGTGGGTCCGATAGGGGTCACTGGTCGACGGCGACGCGGAATGTGACACTGCGGTTGAATGCACGATCCTCGTCGGCCCGTTCGGCGTGCACCGGCTCGTTTGGGCCAACGCCGGCGAGCTCGAGGGTGATGCCACGGATTCCCACGGCCTCGATCGCCGACAGGACCCATTCTGCCCGAGCCCGCGAGAGCCGGACATTGTAGCGCTCCGATCCGGGTACTGTCGGTGTGTCCGATCACCGCTACTCGCACGGCGACGCCGCTGGCGCTGGCCACGCGCGAGAGTTCGTGCAGGGCGGCCACGGCTGAGCTGAATGTCGGCTGCGACCGGGGCGGCAGCTCAGCCGAGCCCGGATCGAACCCCAGGACGATCGGCTCCAGTCGCCGCCGGACCCCGTCGACCGCCGTGGTGCCCTCGTCGGTGACGCCACTGGCATCGAATCGTCGAACGCCAGGCATCCCAGCGGCTTTTCGGGTCGCTTCGAGCACCCAACGGTGGGGTGCCGACCCCGTCGCCGTCAGAACGCCTCCTGCGCTTGTCAACGCCACGGTGACTGGCGGTTCCAGCCAGGACTTGGCCCGCGCGAGACCGATCGTGGGCGCCTGTGAGAGATAGGGCTCCCACCGGCTCGTCACCCGGTTCGCGTCGAGCCCGCATGCGGACAGCAGCTGAAGCGGGTCGGCGGCATCTGGATCGCGCAGGCCCGTGATCGCCGCGTGACGGATGCCGTGCTCTTCCTTCACGACGACAATGCCCGGCTCGGCAGCGAGGCGCGCCAGGTACAAGTTCCAGCGCCGCGCAGTGCGGAATTCGAGAGCCGCCCCCGTCACAAGAAGCGCGACGGCGCTCACAGCCACGATCGCCGGAACGAGCCAGCGGCGGGGCCGTGGCTCGCTGCGCACCTGCAACTGCAGACAGCCTTCGAGGTGACGACGCGCCAGCTCGAACGGGCCAGCGTCGCCCGCGAACCTCTCGAAGGCGTCGCCGAACTCCAGGTGGATCGTGTCGAGTGCGTCTCGGAGCACGCTGCGGAGGCCGCTCGGCGGTGTGCCCCGAATGACCGCCGCCAGGTACGCATACTCGCCTTGCTCGATCCAGACGGCCAGGTCGCCCACGCGCAACGTATCGACGGCCTGCTCCGCCTCGACCGCGAATGAATCGCGGACGAAGTCCTGGATCGCGGTCAACATTCCGGACACCAGGTCGCCATCCAGGAGGGAGGTGGCCTGTGCGGCGACGTGCTGCAGAAGCAGGCCGTTCTCGCGGTAGACGAGGAAGACGTGCTCAACCCGAAATACCAGGCAGTGATTGAGTACGACCTCGGCAAAGCTGCGGCCGGTCCGCCAGGCCTCACCGCGCCAACGCAGCGCCTGCACCGAGAAGCTGTGCTGGAGCACCTGGTTGAACGAATCGACCATGGCGCGAAGGGCCTCGGCGATTGCTCGCCGAATCGCCGGGCCCATCGCTGGCGAGAGGACTTCCGCCAGGTGCTGGCGGTTCTTCCTCACCGAGATCGTGAGCGCCGCGTCGATGACGGTGGAGAGGGAAAGCCCTAGCCGGTTGTCACGGCGCGCGGCCCGGGTCACCGACTCGGGCAGGACGCGACTGAGCTCATCGGCACGGACGTCGGAATCGTCGAGCCGACGCTCGATGGCGTCCAGTCGGTCTCGCTCCGCCGGGAGGATCAGTCGTCGCAGGTGCTCAAGTTCATCGGCCCTGGCGGCCGTGTGCGGGCCGGCATCCGCCGAACCGAGCGGCGCGTCGACCGGGTTGCTCACGGCTTTACAGCATCCGCGATTGGTAACGATAGATCGTCGGTCAGGCGCATCGCCACTTCGTGGAGGATGCCAGCCACCGCTTTGCGATCAGCCTTCTCGGCCCGCAATTCGTCGACGGCACGCGCGAGGACGGCGGCGAGGTCATCTGTGCGCCGCTGGAATTCCTCGTCGAGTCGCTTGGCCTGATCGAGAAGCTGCTGCCGGAGGTCGCGCTGCGCCGCAGTGGACCGCTCGTTGAGCTCGGCGGTCTCCTTGCGCAGGCCCTTCGCCGCCTCGTCCAGCTTCTCCCGGAGCTCGTCATCGATTTTGCCGCGCTCCTTGCCCTCGACGCGCAGCCGTTCGCTGAGCGAGTTGATCTCGCCGCTCGCGTAGGCTTCGATGTTGGCGAGGCCGCGCTTCAGCTCATCGCGGATCTCGGCCACACGCTTCGGCAGATCCTCCTCCAGCCGGGCCAGCCGCTTCTCTGTGCTCCGGCTCTGGGCTCCGAAGAGGATCTCCCGGACCTGATCGAGATTGCCACTTGCCAGCATCTCCGGGCCGCTCTCGCGCACGGGGGCCGGCGGGCCGTCGGCCGGCGGCTTGTTGCTGGTGGTTTTCGCCTGTGTCTTGGTCACGTGAGCTGGTCCTTTCTCGCTGCCCTGGCAGGTGTTGCCCGTTGGCAAGCCGGCGTCCGTCACGGCGCGGCGAAGCGACTCACGATCACCGTGACGTTGTCGCGGGCGCCGCGCGCGAGCGTCACGTCGACCAAGTGCCGGCACGATGCCTCGGCGCTGCCGCTCGCGCGCAGGATGCCCGCGATTTCATTGTCGGGCACGTGTTTGGTCAGGCCATCCGTACACAGGAGAAGGATGTCGTCGGCAGTCAGGTCGACGAGCCCGATTGAAGGTTTGATCTTGTAGCCGACCGCGCTGGTCAGCACGTCCTTCAGCTGGTTCCTCGGTTCTGGCCGCCCGGGGTGAGCCTCCGAGAGCACCCCCTCGTCCACGAGGTCCTCGTACACCGTCTGGTCGCGGGTGAGCTGTCGGAGCCGACCGCCGCGTAGGTAGTAGGCGCGGCTGTCACCGACATGAACGATATAGGCACGGGGCCAAGCGAGCGCGACGAGGGTGAGCGTCGTGGCCGGGGCCTGCCCGTCCGGGGCGTGCTGCCCGCGAATACGTTCGTGGGCGCGTTCGAAGGCGTCCTCGAGCTGGTCCAGGAACTCGTGTTCCTGGTTGACGTCGAAGTTGTAGTAGCAACCCACCGTCTCGAGGATGTGCTCGGCGAGCGTTTCCACGGCCATGCGGCTGGCCATTTCTCCGCCCCCCATCCCCCCGAGCCCATCGGCCACGACGAGGAGGTACGCGGGCGACCGTCGGAACCGGTCGAAGAGGCTCAGGTCGTCCAGGCTGGCTTGCTGCACCCGCATCGACTGCTGGAGAGCCGCCACGAAGAACTGGTCCTCGTTGACGGTCCGCACCTTTCCGCGGTGGGTCATCCCGAACACGTCGATGGCGGAGGCCGGGTCGGTGCGGGGAGCGGCGTTCTCGTGACTGTCCGGCACGTCCACCTCCCTCAGCCTGTCCGCATCTGGCCCGCGAGCCAGAGGAACGCCTCCTCCACACCAACACCCGACTTGGCGCTTGTCGTCAGGACATGCAGGCCGTCGGCGGACAAGGGGCTCAGGTCGTCCTGGCGAATCTGCCACTGATCGTTCAGGTCGGCCTTGTTGACGGCGACGACGCCGGGCACCGAGCCGACAGTCTGCCGGACCAGCGTCCGCAGCGCGGCAAGCTCGGCGAGCGACTCGCGGCGCGTTCCGTCCACGACAAAGACGATGCCTGCCGAACCTCGCAGATAACTGCTCTGCACGCTCTCGAACTTGTCCTGCCCGGCGAGGTCCCAGAGAAGGAGGCTTACCTGGGTTCCGCCGGCCGAGACTTCTTTGCGGTCGATTTTCACGCCGACGGTGGAGTGGTACCTGTCAGAGAATTTCGAGTAGATGAACCGCTGCACGAGGCTCGTTTTCCCGGTGCCGAAGGCACCAACCATGCAGACCTTCTTCTGGATCATCCTCGCGCCTTTTTGACAGCTTGACGGCATTCTACCACCGCTGGGATCGCCCTCGGCGAGGGCGACACGGGAACGAGGGCCCTCTCTGTTCCGGCATCGAGGTGTGACATCCCTTGACTGGGCACGCGCCCGCGCGCGCGGTCAAATGATGTACTCAAGACAGCGGCTTCCGCACTCCTCGGACGGAGAGAGGACGAACCGCCCATTCGGGCTGGCCGAACGCGTCGGTGCCCCTGTCCGCACCCGGACGACGAGCGGCCACCTCATCCATGGCGCCGATCCCGCCGGCGCGTGAGGTTCCGGGCGGCCGACATTCTCGGCATCAGCGCGCGGCCGATCCGGCGGTGGCGGGAGGAGTACGAGCGGAAGGGGTAGCACGGGTTCTTCGATCGGCGGCGGGCCGTACCGTCGCCGCCCCGGCCGCGCACCCGCCGGGTCATCGCTCGCCAAGGCGGCGGTTCAGCGAAAGGGGTCAATTCACAAGTCAAGACAGGAGCGGACCGTTCACTTGTCAGCAACAGGAGTGCGGAAGCCCCTGGAGTGCGGAAGGCCCTTGTCTCGACCCTGCAACAGGGTGACAATGCGGCGACGCGGTGAGTACACGATTCGGCCGTCGCGCGTCCTGCAATGGACTCCGGAGGGCGATCTTGCCGCTGATCGCGTCGGGTTGCAGACAAGCAACGTGATCGACATTCGGGAAGAACGTTCCGCAGGCCGGAAGCACTGCTCTGGGGGCGCGGGCAGGTTCCTGGGAGGCGCCGATGAACAGAGTCGTCGCCCGTTTCACTGATGGTCGCGTCGTCAAGGGCATGACGTCTGACTTCAGCCCGGCAAAGGAGTCCTTTCACGTCACGGAGGCCGCCGGGTTGGGTAGGGCGAAGCCTGTCGAGATCCAGACGAAGGGCCTGAAAGCGCTCTTCTTCGTGAAGGATTTCGACGGTAACTCGCGGCACGCCGAGCGGAATCAGTTCGACCCGGCCCATCCGCCAGTAGGCCGTCGCATCAAGGTGACGTTCCGCGACGGCGAGGTGCTCGTGGGCACCACTCAAGGCTATCAACCGAACCGGCCGGGCTTCTTCCTGGTACCGGCCGACCCGGACTCGAACATCGAGCGCTGCTATGTCGTGTCGGCCGCCACCCAGCGAGTCGACGTCCTCTAGCTCTGCCTGGTTCAGAGGCGGTGCCCTCCCGGCTCAACGCTGCCAGGCGTCGCTCAACGACGCTGAGAGCTGGCGAACGTCCGGAGTGCTGTGCTTCAAGGCACCCCTCCGTGCCGCACGAATTCTGGGCGCTCGATGCGGGCCGTTTCGGCAAGTGGCGGACGCCCGCTTTGAAGACTGGGGTTTCCTGTTTGTTCTGTCAGGCGAGCCCAGTGACTCGACCTCACCCCGGAAGTCGACGGAGGACGGCCAGATCTCCGGAATCGCCCCCCAGATCGGTAGGCACGAAGAGGCGGCGATCGTGGTAGTCCATGCTGCTGATCTTCGGCAGATTCAGGCGAAGCGGATCGGTCTCGTTCACCGTGTTCGCCCGCCCCTCGTCGGCCTCCTGACTGCCACCAATCGTGGAGATGATCCCGGTGACGCCATCGATCATGCGAACAACATGGTTGAACCGATCGCCAATGTACACGTTCCTGTCCTCGTCGAGGGAGAGCGAGATCGGACCGTCGAATCTCGCGCCGGGATTGCTCCCGAACCGCGCGTACCGGGCGTCTCCTCCATCGCCGGCGTACCCCGGGTGGCCGTCGCCCGCGATGGTGGTGACGTATCGCCGAGCAATGTCGACAACGCGGACGGCAAAGTTGCGGCTGTCCAGCACGTAGATCGTGTTATTCGGCCCCCGCCGGATGTCGTAGATCCAGTTGAAACGTGCCTCGCTGAAGGGTAGGGGCTCCGCCCGAAACCCCGGCGTTCCGTCGCCAAGTACCTCCACGGCGTGGCCAGTTGCGTCGAACCGCCAGAGCCGACAGCCGCTCACCTCATTCACCCAGACGTAACCGTCCTCGTCGACGACGCAGTTGCCCATATCCACCATGCCCAGCGCATGGCCCTCAACGAGCGGCCGCGCCTGCATGGCGGACGGATCGATCCGGTAGAGTTCGGCGGTCTTGAAGTTCGATACCACCAGTGCTCCGTCCGGTAGCGTGTCGACGTACATGGGCAGGTCGAGGGGCGCCGGGATGTTCGGCACGTCGGCGAAGATCTTCCTCGCACCGATGGTCCACTCGAGGCGACCCGCTTCACCCACGAGGCCCACGAAGTGTCGTGTGTGAAGAACGGCGAAGTACCTGCCCCTTCGGTCGTAGAAGCCGAAGTGGGCGAGGCCGTTCCTGACGGTGTCCCGGCCGAAATCGAAATGCACGATTCGGTCGATGACCCAGTTGACCATATGTCGGCTCGGCGGCACCGCGCGGCAATCGGGGCGATCCAGGGGTCCGGACGTGCAGACCGCGTGCGAAGGCGGCGACATCGGGATGGCGGGGATAGGTCCCTCGGACGGCTGTTCGACTGGTATTGTCCGCGCGGTTGCCCCCGAGGCCCTTCCGCGACGCAGTTCGGTTTCTGCCCTCACCCTCGGATCATCCCGTGCAATGGCCTCTAAGAGTCATCCTTTCCCGGAGGGGCACATGGAACAACGCTGCAACCTCCTGATGGTGTGGCTCACCTGGCTCGGCCTTCCAGCAATCGCCATTCTCATCGGCCTTCGGGCCGGCCTCGTCGCCGGTGTGACCATCTTGGTCCTCGGCGTCGTCGGCCAACTGCTCTACTTGCGGTGGTTCCCCCGCATCTCTCACGCGATGGGCTACGGCTCCGTGGCAGACAGTCCGGCCCCCGAGATGCCACCGGGGGGCCACCTCCCGGCGGTGACCCTCTACACTGCCAGCGTCTGTCCCTTCTGCCCAATCCTCAGGCGGCGGCTCGCCGAGCTGCAACGGAAGACGTTCTTCGAGGTCTGAGAGATCGACGTCGCCTTCCGACCGGAGGTGGTCCGGGCCAAGGGCCTGCGTAGCGTCCCTGTTCTCGAAGCGACCGGCCAGCTCCTGGTTGGGAATGCGACGTCGGCACAGATCGCGGAGTTCCTGGCCGGCGCGGCACAGATGACGCGGTAGGCCCGGGCCGTCCGCCCGCAGGATCGACCGTCCTGCACTGGCACGTGCATCTCCGTCGTGTGACACGGGTGTAAAAAGACGCCCCGCGCCGACGCCGAGGCGTGGTCGCGCAGTAGAATTGGCGGCCATGACGCCTTGGTCACGCCGCGGATATCTCGCGCTGCTGACGGCGCTGCTGTTGGTCAGCGCGCCGATGGCCTTCCTCGCCCGGCAAAGCGCTGGCGCCCGTCCGATCCGCATCGTCCTCGGATGGGCAGGCGACCCCGCCAACAGCGCCGCCGTCACGTGGCGGACGATCGAGGCGGTCCCCGAGCCGCGTGGGCAGATTGCCGTCGCACCGCCGGGCCCCGCCATCGAGTCGATTGCCGTCACCGTACCAGGTGCCACGTCGAGGGTCGCGTTGCCCGATGGCTCCGTCGTGTACCACCACGTTGCACGGTTCGCGGGGCTGAAGCCGGCCACGAGCTACCTCTACCGCGTCGGCGACGGCCAGGTCTGGAGCGAGTGGCTGGAGTTCACCACCGCCAGCGCGCAACCTGCGCCCTTTCGCTTCATCTACCTTGGCGACGCGCAGAACGGACTGGGCGACCAGTGGCCTCGAGCCGCCCGAGCGGCCTACGCCCGCGCGCCCGACGCGCGTTTCATGGTGTTCGCGGGAGACCTGCTCGCCGAGGGGTACGATGACCACCTCTGGGAGCAATGGAGCGGCGGCCTCGGCTTCCTCGCCGCAAGCGTGCCGCCCCTGCCGGTGCCCGGGAACCACGATGAACATCGGGCCCCGGGGTCGGCAAGTCCGAAGAAGGTGATGGAGGTGTCAGATCTGTGGCGGGCGCATTTCGCGCTGCCCGGCAACGGCCCCGACCTTCCAGGTCTCGAGGGCCAGAACTGGTGTCTCGACTACCAGGGCGTGCGGTTCATCGGACTCGATGCGAACCCGTTTGCGAACGAGGACTACGTCGAGGCGGAGCGGGCGCGCGTTCAACAGGCCGAGCTCGCGTGGCTCGAGGCCGTGCTCGGGCACAATTCGGCCCGTTGGACCATCGTCGTGGCCCACCAGACCTTCTACGCGGTCGCCAAGGACCGCGACTATCCCGAGTTGCGTTCGAAGGTCGGCCCGCTGCTCGACCGCTACCACGTCGACCTCGTGCTTCAGGGGCACGACCACATGTACGCGCGGAGCCGGAAGGTGTTCGGCGGGCACCTGGTCGGGCCCAGCGAGGCCGGCACGATCTACGTGGTGTCCGTGTCGGGGTCCAAGATGTACGAGGCGAGCAACCGGTACGCGGCGTTCATGGAGAAGATGATCCAGAATGTCCAGCTCTACCAGGTGGTGGCCGTGAGCCCCGAGCGCCTCTCCTACGACAGCTACACCGCCGACGGACGCCGAGTGGACGCGTTCGATCTCGATCAAGTCGGGAGGCACCTCCACCTACCGGCTTCGGTCGGACCAGTGACATCGTGATTCGGACCCGCTCGACCAATCGGCTCGAGTGAAACCGGAAGGGGCCCCGCAGCCGCGACCGAACCTGCCACGCCGCCGCTCTCCACGCAGCCGCGGATTCTCCGTCGAGAGTCCCCGTCGAGAGTCCCTGTTGTTGAGTCCCTTGTGTCAGCCCCCGAGCGGGGCGACAATGCGTCGACCATGCCGGCTCATCGAGGTCTGGCGGACGTTCGGAACGTCGTCGAGGTTCGAGACGAGCGGCCGGATGACATCGAGGCCGTTCGCGAGGTGAACCGACGCGCCTTCGGGCGGGACCAGGAAGCGAACCTCGTGGACAGCCTGCGATCGAGCGGGGCGGCGCTCCTGTCGCTGATCGCGACGCTGCCCGGCCGGATCGTCGGTCACATCCTCTACAGTCCTGTTTCCGTCGGAACCGAGTTGACGGGAGCCGGACTGGGACCGATGGCTGTTCTTCCGGAGTACCAGGGCCAGGGTATCGGTCGCCGGCTGGTCGAAGCTGGGAACCGCAGGCTCGCCGAGTCCGGGTGCCCGGTCATCGTGGTGCTGGGGCATCCCCACTACTATCCACGCTTTGGATTCAGGCCTGCGCTTGAGGTCGGCCTCCGCTGCGAGTGGGACGTCCCAACCGGCGTGTTCATGGCGTTGACGCTGGATCAGACCAGGATGGACGGAGTCCGCGGACTGGTGAGGTACCGGCAGGAGTTCTCAGCAGAGGTGCGGCCCCCTCGCCGATCCGCGTGCTGACCGACGGCGGCGCGCGATTCAATCGAGGATGCTGGTGTTCCTGATTCCGCCTCTTGCGAGCGTCATGCTCCTGATCGGCTTGTGGTCCGCGGACATGCTGTCTCGACCGCGCCTCACCGCAGTCTGCGTTCTCCTCGGAGTGGCGACGCAGTGGTTCGCGCCGGTGTACTCGGCGCTGTGGGTGGCCGCCCTCCTGCTGAACGTCGGCCTGGCCGTCTACCTGGCCATCCGGCTGCGGCTGGGCTGGTGACGTCGGAAGCCCTTCGACGGGGAGATAGACCGGGATGGTGTTCATGATCATCGAGCGCTTTCGTCCAGGCCGGGCCGCCGACATCTACCGGCGATTTCGCGATCGCGGACGCATGGCGCCGGAGACGTTGCGGTACGTCGCGAGCTGGGTCGACCTACCCTTCGAGCGATGCTTCCAAGTCATGGAAGCAGACGACCAGACCGTTGTCCGAGAATGGACCGCAAAGTGGGAGGACCTCATCGACTTCGAGGTGATACCGGTCAGGACCTCCGCCGACGCTGTCGCGGCCATCTCCCCGCGGCTGTGAGTGTCCACGCTGCGGCTTGGCCGAGTGAGGCCCGTAGGCAGACAGCGGCAACTCGCCGTGACCGCCAACTCCGTCCGCGAGGTCACGGAACGATCGGGCGTCTTCCTCCGGCGCGGATCGACCGAAGCGGCACGGTCGCCGTCCTCACACGTGACGAAGCGCCGTCATCGGCGCCACTCGCGTGGCCCGGCGGGCGGGTACGTCCAGACGCCACAAGGACCACGACGGCGAGCACGAGCGCGGCAGTGCCGAGGGTCGCGGGATCGGCGACGCTCAAGCCAACGAGCATGGGCCCGGCTGGGCGTGCGGCCAGCACGGCGAGTCCGACACCGATCGCGATCCCTGGGAGCATCAGGGTCAGACCTTCCCGAACTACCAGTCGCAGGACGCCCGCCGGCCGCGCGCCCAGAGCCATGCGGACCCCGAGCTCCCGCGTGCGCTGGCTGACAGCGTAGCTGAGCACGCTGTAGAGGCCGGCAGCTGCGAGGAGCAGGCAGGCCAAGCCCACGATGCTCAGCATCGTCGCGGCCACCTTCTCCGGATACAGCGATGCCGTCACCGCGTCTGCCAGCGCCGTCGAAGTGAGCACGGCGTCCTGGTTCAGTGTCAAGGCTTCGCGCCGCAGCGCCGCCGTCAGTCGCAGCGGGTCGCCGGTCGTCTTCACGAAGAAGGCGAAGTTCAGGCCAGGGGCGAACACCTGCCGGAAGGGGACGTAGAAGAACGGCATCGGCGCTTCCACGGGCGTGTTGTACTTCGTATCCTTCACCAGCCCGATCACCGCAAAAGCCCTGGTCCCCAGGCGCACGGTGCGGCCCAGCGGGTTGGTGACTGGGAAGAAGCGCCGCGCGAAGGTCTGGTTCACGACCATCACCCTCGGCGCACCCTCGTCATCGCGCTCGGTGAAGTCGCGACCGGCGAGCAGGGGAATCCGGAACAACGCGAAGTGACCCGGTGGGACCGTGGCCCGGTGAATCGTCATTTGCTCATCGGGCCCGGGCGAGTACCCGTCGACGCTGATCTGGCCCCACGGCGCCGCGCCGACGACCGCGGCGAGCGGCACGACATCCGAGTACAGACGCACCGACCACGCCCGGCATGGCTTCGACCCGTTCGCGCAGAGTCCGGCAGAACTCGTGCTGCTCGGTGGCGGAGTAGCCCGCGCTCGACAGGTAGAACTGCGAGACCGACACGTTGGTGAGGTCGAAGCCCGGCTGGATGCTCTGCGCGTTCTGGAAGCTCCGGTAGAACAGTCCGGCGCCGACAAGGGCCACCATGGCCAGAGACACCTCGGCGACGACGAGCAGGCCCCGGAGTCGATAGGAACGCGTCCCGGAGCCCCCTCCGCGTCCGCCGTGTTTCAACGTCTCGCCGAGATCCGTGCGCGCGGACAGGATGGCCGGGAGCGTGCCCGACACGACGGTCGCAAGCAGCGTGACCAGCAGCGTGAAACCGAGTGTGGCGAGGCTCCACCCGCTCCCAAGTTGGAGCGGCAGCTCCCGTGTGTTCGGGGGAAGGAGGAGCATCAGGGAGTCTCCCATCCACACCGCCAGGAGGACTCCCAGCGCGCCACCGCCCACACCGAGGACCAGGGTTTCGGTCAACAGCTGACGGACCAGCCGGCCTCGCCCCGCCCCGATCGCCAGTCGGATGCCGAATTCCTGCTGCCGCGACACCGCCCGTGCCAGCAGCAGGTTGGCGACATTCGCACTGACGATCAGCAGGAGCAGCAGGCACACCGCCATCAGGATCTGCAGCGGCTTGGCCAGGATGTTCTGTGCGCCGAGGTGCCCGGCCCACAGGGGCTCCACCGTGGCGTCCACACCGCGATTGGTCGCCGGGTAGGCCGCCGCGAGTCGTCTCGCGAGCGCCCGGACCTCGGCGCGGACCTGCTCGATCGTCGCCCCGGGCTTGAGCCGAACGATCGTCGACGTCAGGTCACGGGTCCCTCGAGCGCTGAGCGTGCCGTTGCCGGTCCCCATGGCGGTGGCCATGGTCACCGGCATCCAGACGTCGTAGGCCAGTCCGACCAGGCTGCCCCGGAACTCGGGAGGGGCGACGCCGACAATGGTCAAGTCGTGCCGGTTCAACCGGATCGTTCGGCCGAGCACGTGCGGGTCGCCGTGGAACCGGGTGCGCCACATCCGATGGCTGATGACGGCGACCGCGTACGCACCGGCCCGGTCGTTCCCCTCCTCGGGGAGGAATGCGCGGCCCAGCACCGGCTTGACCCGGAGGAGATCGAAGTAGTTGGCGGACACGAGCTCTGCCCAAGCGCGTTCGGCCTTGCCGTCGGCGCCCAGGCTCAACGGCGTAAAGCGGGCCACCGCCACGCCGGAGACCTGCGTCAGGCCATCGCGGTAGTCGCGGTAGTCCAGGTACGAGGAGTTGACCAGGTACTCCCCTCCGGACGTCACGGTCTCGATCAGCGCCAGCGACGCCGCGTCACCAACGCCCGGACACGGATGGAGGAGTACCGAGTCGATCCAGCTGAAGACCGTCGCGTTCACCGCGACCCCGAGGGCCAGCGTCAGCACGGCCACCACCGTGAAGCCCCGCTCCCGTACCAGCCCGCGAAGGCCAATCCTGACGTCGCGCCAAAAGGTCAGCATGGCACAGTGGAACTGTGCAACTTGTGTGCCTCGGGTAATGCCGGCCGTTCTGCGCAGCCAGGGCAGAGGCCTGGTCGGTTACGGGGAGAGATTGCCCGGAATCGGACAGTGTCGAGTGGAGCCGTCGTTCCCGATCTGGCCGCCCGCGCGTCCCAGCGCACTGTCAGCTGGTCAAGATCGACCGATGATGTCTACAATCCGCTCCACCGGGTTTGTGATGACGGAGGTAGGCCGCTGCGCGGCGGCGACCAGGCAACCGCCGCCCAAACCGAACGACGCGTTCGGCTCGGGCGCTCCATCAGGGGGACGAGAGGATGAGGACGTGGCTTTTCGGTTGCGTCGCGACACTCCTCGTGACGTCGAGTGCCGGCTTCGGCGAACCCCCGGTACCGTTCAGGACACTCGCCCGCATGCCCGTGAAGGAAGTCACGGTATTCAAGGACGGCCACGCATTCGTGCTTCATAGCGGGAAGATGCCGACCACTGAAGCAGGCCAAGTGGTCCTGGACTACCTGCCCACGCCGATCATGGGGGCGTTCTGGCCGTTCTCCGCGGACCGGAGGGCGAAGCTCAGCGCCGTCACGGCCAGTCAGCGCAAGGTTCTGGTGGAGCGGACAGCCCTCAACCTGCGGGACCTCATCAAGGCCAATGTCGGCGCACCGGTGATCGTGACCGAAGCTCCCTCTGGATCGAATCAGGTCTCGTATGCCGCCACCATTGTCGAGGTGCCGGCACGCAGCGGCACCGAGCAGGAAGGGCTCGCGCCGCCCAATTCGGGCGAGAAGCTCCGCGAGGACGCCAACGTGGTTCTGCTCAGGACGGAGACCGGCACCAAAGTCGTTGGGTTCGATCGCATTCAGGACATCCGGTTCACGGGTGACTACCGCCGGACGGTCGCGGAGGAAGAGTTCCGCAATCTGCTGACGCTCCGGCTGGAATGGGACGGCGGCAAGCCTCAAAAGGACGCCGAGGTCGGGCTCCTGTACGTCCAGCGCGGTCTCCGCTGGATCCCGAACTACAAGGTGACCATCGACGGCAAGGGTCAGGCCGTGGTCCGGCTGCAGGCCACCCTGGTCAACGAGCTCACCGACCTCGAGGACGTGACCGCGCACCTTGTCGTCGGCGTGCCGACGTTTGCGTTCCAGGACATCGCCGACCCCATGTCGCTGCAGCAGGCGGTGGCACAGCTGTCGTCGAACTTCCGGTCCGACACGCGGACCGCGTACGCGTTGAGCAACGCGATCATGACCCAGCAGGCTGCGCCGGTCGACGCCGCCCGTCGCACGGAAGCCGAACCCGCCCGCGCGCTCGACCTGGGACCGGAGGTGGCCGGGTCGAGCACGACCGAGGACCTGTTCATCTTCACGATCAACCATGTCTCACTGAAGAAGAGCGAGCGGATGGTCGTGAGCGTCGGCGAGTTCGCCATGAAGTACCGGGACGTGTTTGCGCTGGACATCCCGTTCGCGCCGCCAGCGGAACTGTGGCGCAATGTCGACACCAGCCGGCGGGCCGAGATCGCACGGCTGTTCGACGCGGCGAAAGTCCAGCACAAGATCCGGCTGCTCAACCGCAGCGAGTATCCACTCACCACGGCGCCGGCCTTGGTCATGAGAGACGATCGCCTGCTCGCCCAGGGGCTGATGACCTACGCGGCACCGGGTGCCAACACGGACCTGACGATCACGACCGCGGTGGACATCGGAGTGAAAAAGACCGACAACGAGACCCGGCGGACGCCCAATGCGGCCGTGTGGCAGGGGGAGTCGTACGGCCGAATCGATCTGGCCGGCACGATCACGCTCACCAGCTTCCGCAAGGAGCCGGTGGACGTGGAGGTCACACGCAACCTGGTCGGCAACGTGGACGCGGCCGATCACAACGCCAAGACCGAGATGGTGAATGTGCTCGAGGACGCGGCCGTCGTGGGGGCGTCCGGACCGTACCCGTCCTGGTGGAACTGGTTCGCCTGGCCCTGGTGGTGGCATCACTTCAACGGCATCGGGCGTATCACCTGGACCGTGACGTTGGGGCCGGCGCAGCCGTTGACCCTCGGGTACACGTGGAACTACTTCTGGCGGTAGCCCCGGGGCCGAAGCCTGCGAGCGGGCGGCCGTGATCGCAGCTCTGACCGCCCAGGTGGACTCGGGCTCCCGCTGCGCGGCCCGACGCTGAGCAATGCCGGTGTCCGTCCAGCGTCGGCCATCGCCAGCTCGGCCGAGGATCCAGACGGCAGTTCGCCTCTGTGGCTGCCTTCGCGACGCGTCGGGATCCGACAGGATACGAAAGCCGCTCCTCGGTTTCCACCGAACGACCTCCGGATCTACCGAATTCCGCGGGCCGCCGCATCGGCGTCCTGTTGGCATGATTCCTGACGGCCTCTAGGACGCCGGGGTGGTTCACGTCGGCTCGCCAACAAACGCCTGTTGGACCCGGCTCATGTGTTGCGTAAAGGGGGACGCGAGATGCAGCTGGACCGAACGGCGCTGCTCGTTTCGTTGGCTCTGGGTCTGACTGGTCCGTCACGAGCCGCCACGTTCAGCACCGTCACCTGTGTCGTTCAGGACGGCCAGGGCCGACCCGCTCCCGGGGCGACGGTCACCCTCCGAGCTCAGCGCACCGACTGGAGTCGGGTGGCAGTGACCGGTCCCAGCGGCGAGGTGCGGATGACGGCCGTGCCATCGGGTGAGTACGCGGTGGAGGTCGACCTGGCCGGTTTCAGGCCTGTCCACCTGGTCACCACCGTGACATCCGACGCGGCGAGGGTGGTCCACGTGTCGTTGGAGGTCGGGGCCGTCAGTGCGGCGGTCCACGTGTCGGCCGACCCGGCGAGTGCGGGCCCCCTTAGGGCTGCTGCGACGGTCGTCACCGGCGGCGACGTGGCTGGAACCCCCGGGGCGAGCCAGACGAACAGTTTGTCGATGATCACCGCCTTCGTGCCAGGTTCGTACGTCGCGCACGATCAGCTCCACGTTCGCGGGGGCCACCAAGTCACCTGGCTCGTGGACGGCGTACCGGTGCCCAACACCAACATCGGCAGCAACATCGGGCCGCAGGTCAATCCGAAAGACGTCGACTACGTGGAGGTGGTTCGAGGGGGCTACAACGCCGAGTACGGCGACCGGACGTATGCGGTATTCGATGTCGTTCCCCGGACGGGTTTCGAGCGAGACGGCGACGTCGAGCTGCTCCTCAGCGGGGGCGCATTCGGTCAGACCAATGACCAGGTGAGCGCCGGCGGCCACAGTCAACGTCTCGCGTACTATGGCAGCCTGACTGGCGACCGCAGCGACCTGGGTCTCGAGCCACCCGTGGCCTCCGTTCTCCACGACCGCGAGAGCGGGTTGGGCGCCTTCGGCACCTTCCTGTTCGGCCCGGACCCCAATAACGAGTTGCGGATCGTGACGTCGGTTCGGCGGGACTCCTATCAGGTACCCAATGACGCCTCGGCGCAGGCCGTCGGCGTGGACGACGTCGAACGGGAAGCCGACGCGTTCGTGAACGCGTCCTGGGTGTGGGCGTTCCGGTCGGGCGCCCTGCTGACCGTGTCCCCCTTCTATCACCGCAACGCGGCTCACTACGACGGCGGACCGGCGGATCTGCCCGCCAGCACGACCGACCACCGGTTGTCGCAGTACGTCGGCGCGCAGGTCACGTTCGGGGCAACCACGGGACGCCACGAGTACCAGGTGGGGTTCTACGGGTTCCACCAGCGAGACGATCAGTCACTCGGACTGGTCTTTCCCGACGGCAGCAGCCCCAGCCTCAGCGTGCGCCAGCACCCCTCCGGGGGTCTCTGGTCGGCATTCGTCCAGGACACGTTCCGAGCGGCGACATGGTTGAGCGTGTCTGGTGGCCTGCGCCAGACGCACTTTGCGGGAGGCGTTTCTGAGGACGCCACCAGTCCGCGCGCCAGTGTGGTGGTCGAGGTTCCGTCCCTCGGCTGGTCGCTACGCGGATTCTGGGGCCGCTATTACCAGGGGCCACCACTGGCGACGGCATCGGGTCCTCTCCTCGATCTGGTCACGAGCCAGAATCTCTCACTGATCCCGCTCCACGGGGAGCGTGACAATGAGGTCCAGTTCAGCGTCGTGGTGCCCGTCCAGGGCTGGACCGTCGACGCGGACGTCTTCCGGACGACGGCCACCAACTTCTTCGACCATAACAGCGTCGGGAACTCCAACGTATACCTGCCGGTCACGATCGGCGGCGCGCGGATCCGGGGCGCGGAGGTGACGGCGCGTTCGCCCCGCTCATGGAAGGGGGGGCACCTGCACGTCGCGTACTCCCGACAGATCGCGGAGGGCTACGGGGGGATCAGCGGGGGACTCACCGACTTCTCGCCCGGGACCGGCGCCTTCCCACTCGATCACGACCAGCGCCACACGCTCAGCGCGGGTGTCGACACGCACCTGCCGCAGGGCGTCTTCGCCGGGGCGAACCTCTCGTATGGGTCGGGTTTTCCTGACAACGGCGGACCCGCGCGCCTGCCCGGCCACACCACGGTGGACCTCATGATCGGCCGGAGCATGGGCCAGCGGCTGTCGGTCTCGGTGACCGCGCTCAACCTGGCGAACGTTCGGGTGCTGATTGACAACAGTCCCACATTCGGCGGGACACACTTCAGCCTGCCGCGCCAGATCTACGCCGAGCTGCGGTACCGCTTTCGGTATTGACGAGTCCCTCAACACGCAGCTCACACAATCAGGCCGGCATCCTCGTGTGTGCTGCTGAGCCACAACGCGCCGTCAGGGTGAGGCGATCAGGGCAACCTCCGGTGCGGAGGTTCCGTCTAAGTCAGGCATGGTGGGCCTTCCTCTGTCCGTCCGCTACGCCGTGCGCCAGTTCCGGCTGTCGCCGGTGTTCACGGTGGCGGCTGTGCTGACGCTGGCGCTCGGCATCGGCGGCACCACGGCCATCTTCACTCTGGTCCACGCCATCATGCTGCGGTCGCTGCCCGTGGCCGACCCCGCGCGGCTGTACCGGATCGGTGACGGGGACGACTGCTGCGTGGAAGGCGGGCCCCAGGACCGCTGGGGCATGTTCTCGTTCCCTCTCTACGAGCGACTCAAGGCTGAGACGCCAGAGTTCGAGACCATCACGGCGTTTCAGGCCGGTGGTGACCGGGTGAGCGTGCGCCGCCAGGGCACCGACACGACCGCCCGACCGCTGCGGTCCGAGTACGTGACCGGGAGCTACTTCTCGACGCTCGGCATCGTGGCTCTGGGCGGACGGGTTCTGACGCCCGATGACGACAGGCCGTCGGCACCGCCCGTAGTCGTGCTCAGCCATCATGTTTGGCAAGGAACCTACGGCGCCGATCCGTCCGTGGTCGGATCCACGTTCGTGGTCGAAGGACATCCCTTCACGGTGATCGGGGTGGCACCGCCGGGGTTCTTCGGTGAGACGTTGCGCCGATCCCCCCGACCTGTGGATCCCGCTGCAGCAGGAACCGACTCTCCTCGGCGACGGCGCCTTGCTCCACCAGCCCATCTCCGCCTGGCTGCGGGTCATCGGGCGGCTGCGGCCTGGCGCGTCGGTCAACGGCATGGCCCCCCGGCTGACCAGGCTTCTGCGCGTGTGGCTGCAGGACCATTCCGGCTACCCCGCCGACTGGATGCCGGAAGTCGTCCGCCTGCTCCCCAAGCAGGTGATTGCCGTCGTGCCGGCCGGGACTGGCGTTGGTGTCATGAAAGAGGAGTACGGACGCAGTCTCGGAATCCTGCTGGCCGTCTGCGGGCTCGTCCTGCTCATCGTGTGCGCCAATGTCGCGAACCTGCTGCTAGCCCGGGCGGCCGCCCGGCGCGGCCAGACGGCGCTGCGTCTGGCCCTCGGCGCGTCCAGGTGGCAGATCATCTCTCAGGCCCTTCTCGAGAGCGTGCTCCTGGCGTTGGCCGGAGGGTTCGTGGGGCTGGCCATCGCGGCCGTCACGGCGCGATTGCTGCTCGCCCTTGCGTTTCACGGCGCACGCTTCCTGCCGATCAGTGTCCAGCCGTCACCCCTCGTGCTCGCCTTTGCTTTCGGCCTCGCGCTGCTGACCGGGATTGTCTTCGGCACCGCCCCGGCGTGGTTCGCCACCCGCACCGACCCGATCGATGCGCTGCGTGGCGGCCGTCGTACCAGCGGCGATCACTCCTCGTTCGCGCGGACCAGCCTGCTGGTGGCGCAGGCCGCGCTCGCCGTCGTCCTCGTGGCGGGTGCGACCATGCTGGCTCGCAGCCTGAACAAGCTCGAACACCAGGACTTCGGCTATCAGGTGGCGCACCGCGTCGTGGTCTCCCTCAACAGGCCGCCCGCCACCTACACCACCGCGAGGTTGACGGCGCTCTATCGCGAGATCGAAGCCCGCCTCGATCGACTGCCGGGGGTGCGAGGCTCGGGGCTGGCCCTCTACAACCCCCTGACCGACAACTGGGGCGAGCTGGTGCTCGTGTCCGGCCACCCGGCCCCGAAGATGACCGAGGAGGCAGGCGCGTCGTGGGACCGGGTCAGCACCAACTACCTGCAGAACCTGAGCATCCCGGCGGTGCGCGGCCGGCACTTCAGCGCGGCCGACAACGAAACGGGCGCGCCGGTCGCCGTCGTCAACGAGGCGTTTGTCAGGCGGTTCTTCCGGGTCGGTGAGGACCCGATCGGCCAGCATTTCGGGATCGACCTTCCGGAGAACGCGGGCACGTTCCAGATCGTGGGCGTGGTCCGCGACGCGAAGTTCGCGGGGTGGGGGCTGAACAGGCCGGCGCGGCCGATGTTCTACGTTCCGCTCGCCCAGACTGTTCGGTACAAGAACAACCTGATGGCGCTCGTCGAACTGCAATCGCATTTCATCGGCGCGATGATGCTCGTGACCGATCTCGCTCCCGGCGCCCTCGAGCCGATGCTCACCAAGACCCTGGCCGAGGTGGATCCCAACCTGACGATCATCAGCGTGAGGACCATGCAGCAACAGGTCGACCTGTCCTTCGATCAGGAACGCGCGGTGGCGAGCCTCGCCGGGCTGTTCGGCATCGTGGCCCTGCTGCTGGCGGCGGTCGGGCTGTACGGGGTCACGGCCTACGCGGTCGCGCAGCGGACGGGCGAGATCGGCATCCGCATGGCTCTCGGCGCCGACCGGACGAAGGTCGTCAGCCTCGTCCTCGACGGCGCGTTCAGACGCATCGCTACCGGGCTGGTCCTGGGACTGCCCCTCTCGGTGGCCGCGGGCCGCTTGATCTCCGCGCAGCTGTACGACGTGCCGTACTGGGATCCGCTCGCCTTGGCGCTGGCCGTGGCGTCGCTCGCCGGGTGCGCGTTTGTGGCGGCGATCATCCCGGCCGGCCGTGCCGCGTCCGTGTCGCCGATGAGCGCGCTCAGGACGGAATGACCGCGGTGCCGGGATCCGCGGCGACGCCACGCGAGCGATCTCGGCGGTCCCTGGACACTCCTCTACGGGTCTCAGCGTCTCTCCCCCTGCCATGGGCAGCCGTCGGCCGGGACACCTCGGTGTCGACTGAGTCGGCGCTGGTGCGCCCGATCCCATTCCGCTCACCTCCGCGGCCGGGCGCTTGACCGGGTCCCGTCACATCGGCCATCATCCGGCCGGGTCCATCGGTGGCAGGCCGGATCCCGTTCACCTCGACCCCGGGCGTCGGCCCACGCCTGTGGCCGCGCGCAGCCGGTATTCACGGGCTATCGGATCGCGCGTGGTCTTGGCGGCGACGTGCCTGCCGGCAAGGACGAATGATGAAGACCGTCGCCGTCGTCAGTCTCGTGTTCACGGTGCTGGCCGTCCTCCCGGCTAGAGCTGCCGACAACCTCCCCCAGCGCCTGGCGACCTGTCAGGACTCGTGGCTCGACTGGAAGGACGATCCCGTCCGGATGACGCAGTTCGCCGACAGTATCAAGGCCTCGTTCACACAGAAGCCGGACGAGCCGTACTGGGTCCCGAAATCGCCCCTGCTCGTGGTCGACCTGCCCGTCCTGCAGGTGTATCCGGAGAGCGTGGGCATGGGCGTTGGCTTCTCGGTGGTCGTCGACGCGGCGTTCGACCAGGTCCGGACGCAGGTCGAGAAGACCCTCGGCAAGTCGATCACGCACTGCGAGTCGGGTGACGGCATGCGCGCGTGCGACTTGGAGATCGGCGAGAAGCGGACGCTGGTCCTGATGGCCGACGACAACAAGAAGGCCAAGCCGACACTTGTCGGGTGTTACTACTTCTACGAGAAGTGACGTGCGGCGCGACGCGTCTTCGGACCCGACACGGCGCCGAGGCGGCGGGCGGCTCGCCCTAGAGATTGAGCCAGTAGGAGAGTTTGACCAGGAAGACGTTCGTGGCGGGCAGATCAAACAGACTCTGCATGTCCCGTTGGAGGCGGAAAAGCCCCGTCGCCGCGGTGTCCTGCCGCACCTGCTGCCACACGACGTAGAGGGTCGACCCGGGCTTGTACTCCCACCGGAGCACGTTCGTCATGCGGAACGACCGGTAGTTGAAGTCCGGAGTATCCGTGTAGGCATAGGGGGCGAACTGGTCGGCGAACCGGGCGTTCCGGGGTCTGACGACCTCCTTGAAGTGCGAGTAGGCACCGGCCGAGACGAACGGCTGGGCATAGAGCTGTAGTGTCAGCGCGGGCGTCGCGGCCCAGCTGAACCGTCCCGTTACGCCGACGGTCGTCTGGCGGAGCCGGCCGAACACGTAGTGCGTCGTGGCGGGATCGACGGCGTCCGCGACATCTTCCACCCACTGGGAGTCTTCGTTGATTCGCTGCACCTGCAGGCCGCTCGTCAGAGACAGGGACGCCGTCGGTCGGACGGTGATCTCGGGCATCGCCCCCCAGCTGTAGTCGCCCACCTGATCGCGGTAGACGAACCCCTGCCACGTCCCGTTGACCGGCTTCCGGGTGTCGCTGCTGACGAAGTACCACATGTTGCCGTCGCTCTTCGACCGAATGGCCGGACCGCCCCGGGTGCCGCGGTCGTCGACGGCCGCGCCGTCGAGGTTGAATCCGGCGCCGACCGACCAATTCGACGTGAGCACGACCTGCGTGTTCACGTTGGCGCCTCGGAACAGGCAGTCTCCGCCGAAGTTCCATCCGGCCCACTGGTTGAGGTTCAGGCGGACGCTGCGGTAGAAGGCCGTCGGCGTGTCCCAGCGGAACTGGACCCACGCCGACTGCGTGATCTGATCGGCGCGACGCAGATAGCCCACGTCGTTCACGTCGAAGCCTGGGGTCTTGTAACTGCCGTTGAAGCTGAAACGGACGGTCGACCCGCCGATCTTCTGGACTCCCAGCGAGCCGGCCTGCCCGTTGATGGACGTTTTCGACGGGTCGTAGTCAAGGTACCCCCCATCGGGACGCTGGAAGTAGTGGACGGCGTCACGCTGGAGTTCGTCGATGGCCGAGGGACTCCCGTGGATGGTGCTGCCGGCCCAGTACCCGGTTACGGCGTAGCGCGGGTCATTCAGCCGCCAGTCCCAGTTCACGCCGCCCGTGGTCGCGTCCGACGCCAAGTCGGTGGTGTCGCCGTCCAGCCTCCGAGCGGTGTGCGTCACTTCGAAGCCCACCGCGGACTGGTTCTTCCATTCGCGCTTCGCCTGCACGACCAGGAAGTTGGTGAGCGGTTCGACGGTCTGCGACCAGCGGTCCGCGCCGAGCGCGAACTGGGCACTCTCTGGGCCCGTCACGGCATCGAGCGCCCCGATGGCGAACGCCCCGGCGCGGCCCGTGAGCTTCGCCGCGGCCAGGATGGACGTGACGGTGGGAACGGTGACGTGACCACCGTCCGGCGCGTCGGGGTCGCCGTGCGGCGTGCGTCCGATTCGCCGCGAATAGAACAGTCCGGTGCACTGGCCGTCGTTGCAATCCAGGTCGAACTGGAGGTTACCCGATCCTTCCACGAAGAATGGCCGCCGCTCCTGGTAGAAGGTCTCGAACGCCGTGAGGTTCACGACGGCCGGGTCGGCTTCCACCTGCCCGAAATCGGGGTTGACGGTCGCGGTGAGCGTCAGGCCCGGCGTGACGGCATACTTCAGGTCCATGCCGAGCGTTGCGGCCGGGTCCGGCGATTTCACGAAGGGATTCCCCTGGTCGGGCGGCTGCGTCTGCACCTGCGCCACTGAGTACGGCGCGGCTTCGAGCCTTTTGGCGCCGCCGGCCAGCGTGAGACCGCCCAGTTCCCCCATCTGCGACACGAAGCCGGACCGGCTCTTGGCGATCAGCGGCCAGGACGAGGTCTCGTTGAGCCGGCCCACCTCGCGGAGCACGGCGAATCCGAACGCTCCGTCCTGTTTGCCGGACGCGAACCGGAGCTGCGAGAACGGAATCCGAAACTCGGCCCTCCAGCCCTTCGCGTCGCGCTTCACGGCCACATCCCAGACGGCGTCCCAACTGGCGTCGTTGTTCGAATCGGCGAACCAGTACCCGGTCCTGTTTGACGCCGGCCGGGTTGACGGCGAACTCATACGCCGTGTGCCGGTCGTGGTAGGAGTCGACCATCACCCGGATCCAGTCGGACGGGGAATCGGCGTCGCGCCGCGTGCGGATCCCGACGATCTTCTCGCGGTCGTCGTCGAACGCCCAGACGCCGACGTACAGGTAGTTCGCGTCGTAGAGCACGCGCACTTCGGTCGCAAAGGTGGGAGCGGCGCCCTCTTTCGGGTCGCGTTGGACGAAGTCTCGGACGGCTGTGGCACGCGCCCAGGCGGTCTCGACGAACTCGCCGTCGAGCTTGACGGCTTGCGCGACGGGGAGGGCTTCGACCCTGGCCGCGCTCGTCACCGGGGGCCGCAGCCGCTCCGAGGCCCCTACGGCGGGGCCTGCGCTGGCCCCGATGATTGCGACTACGAGTGCGGCTGCGATGCGCGTCGTCACGCCGTGGTCCCTTCAGTGCACTGCGCCCGTGCCTCAAGGGCGCGCGACGGGCTCGGGAAGAGTAGACGGTGAACCGGGGACGTTGGTTCGCTGTGCGGGGCGCCGCCGCGTCCGAGGGCGGCCGCCGGGTCTAGTTCAGCAGAAGGATGCGCACGATCGTTGTGCCGTCGCCGGTCGTCGCTCCGGACAACACGACGCAGGTCTCTCGAGGTCTCCTCAGGAGACACCTGGCGTCCGGGCCCGGGGAGCTGCCGGGGCGAGCTCCTTCGCGCCAGGCGCCGCCATCACCGGGCGCAACAGCCCGTGGCCGAACGGATAGAGACCAGGCAGCGTGATCGGGAGCTTCCCGCCAATCCCGACTTCGCCGGCCAGCGCACGCACCGCAGCCGTTTCCATCGCGTCGGAGAACTCGTAGGTGAGCAACGCGGCGGGCAGCTTCGACAGGGCCAGCGCCGTGTACGGGTTCCCGAAGATCACGGTGATGAAGGGCTTCTCCGAGTCGGCCAGCGACTCGAGCAGCGAAACGGCCGGCGCCGAGAGATCCATGCGGCCGCTGTAGGAGGCAATCCGCACAAAGACCGACGCGATGACGGCGTCGGCCTGCTTGGTGATGACGCGTGTCAGGTCGAGTTCGGCCGGCGTAGTCCGGTCGGAGATTTCGATCGCCGTCACGTTCGGCCACCTGGCCTTCAAGGCGGGCACGAAGGTCCGACTGGGGACGCCTTCGCGCCACGCGCTCGGGTAGTCCAGGACCGAGAGGTACACGAGATGCGCGTCGCGGGGGACCTTGAGGGGCACTGCCCCTCGGTCGTCCTTCAGCAGCGTGATCGCGCGCTCACAGATCTCCGCGTTCACCGCCTCGTGCGCGCGGCCCCCGATTTTCGTTTCGACGGTGTTCACGTCCACCAGCCGGGCTTTCTGGAGGCCGAGCCGGGCCTTGGCCCGCAGGATCCGCTCGACGGACCGGTCGAGTTGCTCGCGGCTGATGTCGCCCGACTCGACGGCGGCCTTGATGGCGGCAAACGCAGCGTCCTCGTCCGGCGGCTGGAGGACGATGTCGGCGCCCGCCTTCACGGCTAGTGCGGCCGCCTGGCCGTTGCCGAAGTTCTTCGTGATCGCGTGCATCGCCATCGAGTCGGTGAAGATCAGGCCGTCGAATTTCATCTCCCCGCGGAGCAGGCCGGTCAGAATCGGACGGCTCAGCGTCGCGGGGAGGCCGGGCGTCGGGTCGAGGGCCGGCAGGATGATGTGAGCCGACATGAACGCGTCGACGCCCGCCGAGACGGCCGCCCGGAACGGTGCCAGTTCGACCCGGTCGAGATGCTCGCGTGGATGGTCGATCTTCGCCAGGCCGAGGTGTGTGTCCACCTCGGTGTCGCCGTGGCCCGGGAAGTGCTTGGCGGTCGCCAGCACGCCCCCAGCCTGGATCCCGTGCAGGTAGGCGGTGGCCATCTGGGACACCAGGCCCACATCCTCGCCGAACGACCGGATGTTGATGATCGGGTTCCGGGGGTTGTTGTTGACGTCGAAGATCGGGTAGAAGTCCACCGTCACGCCCACCGCGCGCGCCTCGATGGCCGACACCTCGCCGGCCTTGAACGCCAGGTCGGGGTCCCGCGTGGCGGCGATGGCCATGGCGCGCGGCAGGCGCGTCGTGCCGGTCAGGATGTAGCCGGCCCCTCCCTCGAAGTCGGCCGTCGTCAGCAGGGGCAGCGTCGAGGCCGCCTGCAGGCGATTGAGGAACGTCGCGGCCGCGAGCGGGTCGCCCTTCCGGTCGCGGCTGCCCGACCGGCCGTAGGTCGGGTTCAACAGCTCGGCCGGCAGCAGTTCGGAACCGCCGAACACGTGGATCCCGCCCACCTTGAGGTCTCGCACCAGGTGCAGCTTCTGCTCGTAGAGGTCGCTGTCGGTGCTCGTCACCATCGCGTCGAACGAGGGCACGAGCAGTTGCCCGATCTTCTCGTCGAGCGTCAGTTTCTTGAGGGTGTCCTGCACCCACTTCTCCGCGGCTTTGTCGAGCGCGGCCAGTGAGGGCGGCGTCGCGGGAGGTGCGGCAGCGAGCGTCCCGGCCAGTGCGAGGGGGAGGAGCAGGGCAAGGCGGCCTCTGATCATGGAAGTGGATCCTAATACCGGAGTCGGCGCCAGGCCAAGGTGCGAGGAAGAAACGGCACGCCACGGCGAGGCGAGGCGCCGGCTCCGACGGGTCTGGCCGGGTCCCGGCGCGAGGTCCCTACCGGCTGGTGACCCGCGTTCCCTCCGCCAGGCTATCGGGAGGATAGGCGATGACCTGGTCGCCCGGCGAGAGCCCCGACACGACTTCCGCGGCAGTTCCAGTCCGGTGGCCGAGGCTGACCCCTCGCAGGTGCGCCGTCCCGTGGTCGACCAGGTAGGCCGCCCACCCGTCGCCTCGCCGGAAGAGGCTACTGGTCGGCGCCTGCACCACCTCGGGGGCGTTCCAGGTAACGACGCGGGCTTCGATGCGGTACCCGTCGCCGAGCGTCTGGCCCGCCCGGACCGGGTCCTTGAAGTCGATCACCACCCAGACGCGCTGCTCCTCGACACCGAGCGCCGACACCTTGATGAACCCCGACGGCTCCACGCGGCGCACCACTCCAGGGAGCGGCTGGTTTCCCCCCCACTGGTCGATGAGCGCGGGCATGCCTGGCTGGATCTTGACGGCGTCGGTCGACAGGAAGTCGGCGATGACCTCCAGCGCCGACGTGTCCCCGACCTCCACGAGGGGTTCACCCTGGGGCACGACCGCCTCGCTTTCATGCAGCCGCGCCAGGACGACGCCGTCAATTGGGGAGCGGAGCGTCAGGGTCGGCCGGGTGCCGTCCCCGCCGGCCGTGATCGCTCCCGGCTCGATGAGTGCCGCGCGGGCGGCGGCCAAGTCGTGGGCCGCCGCGCTCACCGCCGCGTCGGCGGCCTCGAGCGCCCGGCGGCGGGCCGAGGCTTCGGTCTCGGCACGCTGCCGGGCTTCGGCGGTGATCAACCCGAACCTGGCGAGGCCTTGCGCACGATCCAGTTCCGCGGTGGCGTGTTCGCTCTGCACGCGGGCCTCTTCCCGCTGCGCGCGGGACTGTTGGAGCACGGCCTCGGCTGCCGAGACACGTGACTCGGCCTCGGCTCGTGTCCGCGCATCGAGCAGCGGGGAGGCTGCCGGCAGGAAGGTGGCAATCACCGTCTGGTTCGCGGTGACGCGATCCCCGGGCCGCAGCTCGATCCGCAGCACCCGCCCCGCGACTGGAGCCGACACCACGAACCGTTCGTGGACGCGCGTCCGTCCCTCGTGGTCCAGCGTGACGCTGAGCGGGCCCCGCGTCACCGTCCCGAGGTCGACCGGCACGGCCCTGGGCCGCATGGCCACCACGAGAGCCCCGGCCACCAGGACGCCGATCGTGCCCCAAAACGCCGTCCGTCGCTTCGCTGTTGCCGTCATAGGACGCCACCCGCGTCGGGAGGGGTGCCGGCCCGCGCCGTCGCACACCGCCGCATGTCAGTTCGGGCTACCGGGAAGGCCCCGGAGACCCGCGTTCCCGCGGGGTCCGCCTGTGGCCCGCCGCGACGGCCAAGTTATGTGTCGGTCTTCTACTCCCGGGTCTTCAAGACCTCCACCAGATCGAGCCGGTCGAGCCGACGCCTCACCACCATCGCCGAGAGCAGCGTGGCGCTGATGATGACGAGCGAGGCGATCGCGTACGACCTGTACGCTGATGACCAGCGGCAGTCGAAACATCTCCGTGTCCACCAGCCGCACCATGAGCGCGGCGAACCCGTACCCGAGGGCCAAGCCGACCGGCACGGCCACGAGCGTGACGATCGCCAGGTCGCCGAGCAGGATATAGGACACCTCGGGTCGCGTGAAGCCGATGACGCGCAGCGTCGCCAGTTCGCGGCTGCGTTCGGAGAACGAGATGCGCGCGTTGTTGTAGACGACGCCGAAGGCGATGACGCTCGCAAAGACGGCGTAGACGACCTGCACGCGCCGGAGCATGTCTGCCACCGTGGTCTCCAGGCTTTCGACCGCCGCCCGTCGCGGGAGGATGCCTGCTACCCTCGGCGTGGCCTTGAGCTGGTGGAAGAGGGTCTCCTCGGCGGCACGGTCGATCTGCAGGTACGCGCCCGACAGGACCCGGTCCTCGGCCACGAGGCGGTGCAGGGCGTCTAGGTCCATGTAGGCGTTGGTCCCCAGGAGGTCTTCGATCGTACCCACGATGGGCAGGCTGGCGGCGGTCCGGTTCCCCTCGAGCAGGTCCACGCGCACCATCTCCCCCCGATGCGCCCCGAGCAACTCGGCCAGCTTCCTCGACACGACGAGCCCGCCGGACGGCAGGGCGGGCAGCGGCGTACGGCCGTCGATCACGCGGCTCAGTCTCGCCCCGGCTGGAACACCCGTGATGGCGACCGAGCGGGACCGGGGACCGACGGTCAGCCGGGCCGCGACGGCGCGCAACGGTTCGACGTCGATCACGCCGGGAAGTCGCTTCATCTCATCGATTGCCGCTGGCGAGGTCGGGAGGACGAACGTCACCATCAGGTCGTACCGCTGCGCCAGGCTGAAGAGCCTCTCGCTCATCGCGTCGATCGCGTCGCCCGTGAAGTTGCCGAGCACGACCAGCGAGGCCCCGAGCGCGACACCGGTCACCGAGAGAAGGGCACGCTCGGGATGCCGGTGCAGCGTACGGCACGATCATCCGGGCGGGCTGCGAGAGCAGGCGTTTGAGGCCGGCGCGCTCCACCCAGCTCTCCGAGTAGCGCGCCGGGGTTTCGGGCCGCATCGCCTCGGCCGGGGGCAGCCGCACGGCGCGGCGGACCGCCCCGATGGCGCCCAGAAGCGCAGCGAGGGACCCGATGAGCACGCCGCCGGCCGCCACGCGCGTGTTCAACTGGTAGAGCAGCACAGGGAAGTGAAAGAACAGCGCGTAGTAGCGCGTGAGCGTCGACCCGAGCCACGCGCCGACCGCCACGCCGATCGCGGCCCCGCTCAGCGCCACAATCAGGCTCCACTTCACGTAGTGACCGGCCAGCGCGCCGTTGCTGTACCCGAGAGCCTTCACGGCGGCAATCTGCGGACGCTGCACCAGGACGATGCGGGAGAGGACGACATTGAGCAGGAAGGCAGCGACCGTGAGGAAGATGGCCGGAATGAAGCGGCCCGCGCCCTGCAGATTCTGCAGCTTGTTCTGGAGAAACCAATTCGACGGCTGCAGCGCCCGCGGCAGGGCCCCCGTGCCGCCGTACCGGTCGAGGAGGGCGTCCAGCCTGGCGATGACGTCGCGTTCCGACGCACCCGGCATCAGCGTGAGGACCAGATCGTTGAACCCGCCTTCCATCTGGAACGCGGAGGAGAGGGCGCGGCGCTCCATCCAGAACAGGCCGAACAGCGCCTCGTCGGGCAGCAGCTCCCCGTGACGGACCGCGAAGATGTATTCGGGAGAAAGCGCCAGGCCGACGACCTGCAGGTCGCGACGGCGCCCGTTGATGACCGCGCCGACGGTGTCGCCGGGCCGCAAGGCGTGCGCACGCGCAAACGACTCGCTGACCAGGACCTCGTCGGGCCGGCCCGGCTCGAGGTAGCGGCCCTCGCGCAAGAACAGGTCGCAGAGCGCCGGATGGCGGTCCGCGGGAACCGAGATCAGCCGTCCCGCCGCGGGTTCCGACGCGCCCGGCACGTCGAGCGTCACGTCGACGACGACGCGCGGTTCGACAGCGGCCACGCCCGGGATGGCCTCGATCTGCGGTACAAGCGCCCGCGGCGCCCGCGTCAGCGAGGCGAACACGTCCCCGAACCGGTACCGTTCGTAGTAGGCGCGCAGCGAGAGATCGAGCGAATCGAACGTCGAGATCATCGCCACGAAGACCGAGATGCCCGCCGCCATCACGAGGGCGATGGCAAGCGCCTGCCCGCGGATTGCCCACAAGTCCCGCAGGAGCTTGCGGTCGAGGGCGCGCAGGCGCGGCGCTCGGGCGGAGCGGTAAGCGGCGCTCAGGATCACCATCGGATCTCCGTCGGAGACAGGCGGGCGGTGTTCGCCCGAATCTCCGCGATGCGCCCGTCGGCCAGCGTGACGACACGGTCGCCCATCCCGGCAATCGCCGCGTTGTGCGTGATCACGACGACCGTTGTGGCGAGTTCCTGGTTGACCCGGGCGAGCGCTTCGAGCACGACGACGCCCGTCGAGATGTCGAGCGCGCCCGTCGGTTCGTCGCACAGCAGGACGTCCGGCCGTTTGGCGATGGCGCGCGCGATAGCGACCCGTTGCTGTTCGCCGCCGGACATCTGGGCCGGAAAGTGGTCGACGCGGTCGGAAAGGCCGACCAGGGCGAGGGCCTCGAGGGAGGGTAGCGGCGCCGCGGAGATCTCGGTGACGAGGTCGACGTTCTCCCGGGCCGTGAGGCTCGGAATCAGGTTGTAGAACTGGAAGACGAACCCGACGCGATGACGGCGGAAGGCCGTCAGGGCCCGTTCGTCGGCCCGCGTCATCTCTTGACCCCGGTAGTACACGACGCCAGACGAGGGAACGTCGAGACCGCCCAGGATGTTCAGCAAGGTCGACTTGCCGCTGCCCGAATGCCCGAGAATGACGACGAACCGGCTTTCCTCGATGTCGAGGTCGATGCCGCGGAGGGCATGGACCTGCACCTCGCCCATCGCGTACGTCTTGGTGAGCCCCCGGACTTCGAAGACGAGCGTCATCGGGCAACCTCCGACCCGCGGGGGCGGGGTTCGGCAATCCGCCGCCACAGGTCCACCGTGCGCGGTCCCATCAGCGATCGCTCGTCTGACGTGAGGCGGTCCCAGTGCTCCAGCATCCAGCGGTCGGACGCCTGGTCGGCCGCGGTCAGGACCTGGAGCAGGTACTCCAGCGTGACGTCGGACCGAACGACGCCGACCTGCTGGCCTCTGGTCAAGAGTGCCTGGGCCCAGGCGCGGCCGCGCGCCACCGCCTCGTAGGCGGGGGAATCGGGATCCCCAATCGTCTGCTCCTGGAACATCGCCCGGACGACCCCCGGCAGCCACGGTTTCTCGCCGAGCAGCGCTTGGGCCTGGACCAGGTGCCCGTTCAAACTCGGCCAGAAGGTCTCGGCGTCGAGCGCGCTGACGGTGACCTCGAGAGGCGGCAGCGCGATGTCCATCACCATCTGCACCACCGCACCGAACAGGTCCGCCTTGCTGTCGAAATAGTAGTAGAAGACGCCCTTGTTCAGGCCGAGCGCGGCGATGATCTGGTTCAGCGACGCCTGGAGGAAGCCGCGGGCCCCGAACTCCTCGGCGGCTCGCTCGAGAATCTGTCGACGCCGGTCCGGCGGGAGTCTCGCGAAGCGGGGACGTGGCATGAGAAGACCTCTGGCCAGCGGTCGAGCCGGCATCCTGACGCGGCTAGACCGTACGGTTCAACCATGTGGTATAGCATCGGTTGGACGCGCTCGGCAAGGCCTACGGTATGATTGGCCCATGGGACATCTTGAGCACAAGGCCCAGTCGCCGGCCGTGGCGAACTGCTACATCGTGACCATCAGTGACACGCGGACCGAGGCGACCGACACGAGCGGGCGGGCCATCTTTGACCTGCTCTGGGCGGGGGGACACCAGGTGGCGGGCCGAAAGATGGTCCGGGACGAGCCCGACCAGGTCCGCGCCGCCATCACCGAGCAGCTCGCCAACCCGCAGGTCCAGGTGATCATCACGACGGGCGGCACCGGCATCACGTCGCGCGACACGACGTTTGAAGCGATCGACACGCTGCTCGAGAAGCGTCTGGACGGCTTCGGAGAGCTCTTCCGCATGCTCAGCTACCAGGAGGTCGGGTCGGCGGCCATGCTGAGCCGGGCGTGCGCGGGTCTGGCGAAGAACCGGGTGATCATCTCGCTGCCAGGCTCGGAGAGCGCCGTGCGCCTGGCGATGACCAAGCTCGTGCTGCCCGAGCTGGGGCACCTCGTGCGGGAGGCATCGCGGTAGGGGCGCGTCAGACGTGGCGACCGAGAGATCGCCGGCGTTCAGATCCGCCGGTGAACCGGGGAACGCGATCCTATGTCAACACCGTCCATGCGGCCGATCAGGGAGACCATCCCGCTCGACGAGGCGCGTGCCCTGATGCGCGACCATGTTCACCCGGTCGATCGCGTTGAGACCGTCGATCTGGCCGACGCCCACCAACGGGTGCTGGCTCGGCCCATCGTCGCCGGCCGCGATGTCCCGCCTTTTGCCCGGGCGGCGATGGACGGGTTCGCCGTCATCGCCGCCGATACGTTCGGGGCCGGCGCGTTCAACGCCAAAGTGCTCCGCCGTCTCGAAACGGTCCACACGGGCGAGGTGCCGACCCGCGTCGTCGAGCCCGGCAGCTGCATCGAGATCGCGACGGGCGCGCCGATGCCCACCGGGGCGGACGCGGTTGTGATGGTCGAGGAGACCGAGAAGGACGAGGCCGGACGCGTGAAGGTGTTCGGCCCGGTCTATCCCGGCCAGAACGTCGGACGGCAGGCGTCCGACATCCGGGCCGGCCAACCAGTGTCGGGACCCGGCGACCTGCTCACGCCGAGCCGGATCGGCGCGCTGGCCGCCCTCGGGTGCGACCGGGTGGACGTGTTCGCCAAGCCGTGCGTGGCCATCCTCTCGACCGGCAACGAGATCGTCACGCCGGGCCAGCCGCTGGCGCCTGGGCAGATCTACGACATCAATCGCTTCACGCTCGCCGCGATCATCGCCGAGCATGGGGGCGTACCGGTCCCCCAGCCGGTGTCGGCCGACACGCTCGTCGATTTGGGCCGCGCGCTGGACGCCTGCCGCAGTGCCGACCTGGTGATCTTCTCCGGCGGCAGCTCAGTCGGTGAGCGCGACCTGGTCCTGGATCTGGTGGGCAGCCGGGGCGAGATCCTCTTCCACGGCGTGGCGGTCAAGCCCGGTAAGCCGACGCTGTTTGGCCTCACCGACGGCACACCCGTGCTCGGCATGCCGGGCTACCCCACCTCCTGCCTGTCGAACGGCTACATGCTGCTCGTGCCGCTGGTCCGGCGCCTGGCACACCTTCCCGAGTTCTCGCCACGCGTGCTGACGCTCCCGCTCGGTCAGCGGGTCGTGTCCACCACGGGGCGCCACCAGTTCTACACGGTGCGCATCGTCGACGGCGTAGCCGTGCCGGCGTTCAAGGCTTCGGGAGACATCACGAGCATGTCCCAGGCCGACGGGTACATCGAGATTCCCGCGCAGACCGACATCGTGGAAAAAGGCGAGATTGTCGAGGTGCGGCTCTTCTGAGTGGAGGACACGATGGCCCGTCATCCCACGTTGGTGCCCGGCACGCTCGCCCCACCGTTCACCCTCCCGACGCAGCGCGGGGAACTCAGGTCGCTCGCCGCCTACCTCGCGTCCGGCGCCGTGCTGCTGGCCTTCCACCGCGGGACCTGGTGACCGAACTGCCGCCGCCAGTTCGGTGAGCTGGCCCATCACGCGCCCGAGTACCTGTCGCTCGGCGTCCAGGTCGTCGCCATCGTCGCCCAACGATCGGAGAAGGTGCGTCGCTACATCGAGGATTCGGGACTTCCTTTCAACATCCTCGTGGACGATGCGCGCGACACGGTCCGCGCCTACGGGGTCTGGCACCCGGTCGGGTTCGACGCGTGGAACATCGCGCGTCCCGCCGTCTTCCTCATCGATCGCCGGGGCATCATCCGCTACAGCTTCGTCGCCTCGTGGCAGTTCGAGTTTCCGACCCACGAGGATCTGCTGGCGCAGATTCGCCGGCTCTCCGACTGACGGCGGGTGGCTGGAAACAGCCGAGGTGCCGCCCGGACCCCCCCGGGCGGCACCTCGTCAGACAGTGGTCCCTCCGACGCCCGCTACCTCAGGCGCTTGGCGACCTCGGTCCAGTTGACGACGTTCCACCAAGCGGTCACGTAGTCGGCGCGGCGGTTCTGGTACTTCAGGTAGTAGGCGTGCTCCCAGACATCGAGACCGAAGACGGGCCATTTGCCGTCCATCAGCGGGCTGTCCTGGTTGGCCGTGCTCTCGATGGCCAGTTTGCCGTCGCGCGACTGGACCAGCCAGGCCCAACCGCTCCCGAAGCGGCTCATGGCGGCCTTCGAGAACTGGTCCTTGAACGTCTCGACACTGCCGAACGTCCCGGCGATGGCCGACAGCAGCGCACCGCCCAGCTGGCCGCCGCCGGGCTTCATGATGTTCCAGAACATGGTGTGGTTGGCGTGCCCGCCGCCGTTGTTGCGCACGGCGGTTCGGATCTCTTCGGGCACGGTGTGGATCGCGCCGAGCAGGTCGTCGACGGACCGACCCTGGAGCGCGGGGTGCTTCTCGAGCGCCGCGTTGAGGTTCGTGACGTAGGCGCCGTGGTGTTTGTCGTGATGAATCCGCATCGTCATTTCGTCGATGTGCGGTTCGAGCGCGTTGTACGCGAACGGGAGCGGGGGCAGTTCATGCGGCACGGGGACTCCTCCTTCGTGTCTCCGATTTCCCAGTTGTTCCGGATGGATCCGACGGTACCCGCCGCAGAACGGAAGAGCAAGGCTCTCCACCGCAACCGCCTCGGCCGGCGGCGGCGGGGCCGCGTGCTATACTCGGACCGACAACTGACGCCTCGCCGGCGACCACGCGAAGTGGGTGCGATGCCCACACGGTCACGCCACTGTAAGCGGGGAGCGAATGCCGCAGAGGGCCTTCCGCGGGAAGGCCCCGTCACTGTGCCCACACGGCATGGGAAGACGGCGGCGTTCGGCGACGATCCGCGAGTCAGGAAACCTGGTCGTTCGGCGCGTCCCTAAACTCTTCCGGCCCGTCCGCGCAGCGGAGGTGTCGGTCCGGGAGATTGGCGCGACAGACGCCGAAGGACACCGCCATGAAGACTCGCCGGTCGTTCAGGAAGTACATGCAGGCTCGTCTTGTCGCGGCGGGCCTGTGCGCCGCCGTCGCGGGCCTGCCGGGCCCAGCCCGAGCCGACGCTGCCCAATCGTCCGCGCAGGGCGTTGCTGTCGGCCTCGCATCGATCGAAGGCGCGGTGGTCGATCCCGATGGCGCGCGCGTGCCAGGTGCCGGCGTCGTGCTGGCGGGACCGACGTCGGTGGCGGCGACGGTCCGGACCGGCGCCAACGGGGAGTTCCAGATCACGCACGTCGCGGCGGGGCAGTACGAACTCCGCGTGTCGGCCGAGGGGTTCCGCGCCGACCCGGTGACGCTCGTCGTCTCGGTCGGGCAGGTTTTGGACGTGCCGGTTCGGTTGCACGTCAGCGCGATTACCGAGTCGGTGGTCGTCTCCGCGTCCCAGGTGGAAGTGCCGGCCGGGCGGGCGGCCGACTCGGTGACCGTCCTCTCGGCGAGCGACCTGTCGGCCACGCAAGCCGAGACCGTGGCGGACGCGCTGCGGAACGTCCCCGGCGTCACCGTCGCGCGCAACGGTGGACGCGGAAGCCTGACGTCGCTGTTCCCTCGGGGGGGCGAGTCGAACTACACGCTCGTGCTGGTCGACGGCGTCAAGGTGAATGCCTTCGGCGGCGGCTACGACTTCTCCACGCTGGACGCCGCCGGCGTCGAGCGCATCGAGGTCGTCCGCGGTCCCGAGAGCGCCGTGTTCGGGGCGGACGCCATTGGCGGCGTCGTGCAGGTGATCACCAAACACGGCGGGCGGCCCGGAGCGGAAGGGCTGCTCGAGGGGGGCAGCTTCGGCACCTCGCGGGTCGCGGCCGGAAGCTGGGGATCGCGCGGGGACTTCCAGTGGGGCGGGTCTGCCGAGCGCACCTCGAGCCAGGGCTTCACCGGCCTGGCCCCGGGGACCGGCCAGCGCGTGTCGAACGATGACTTCCTGGACAAGCGCCTCGCGGCGAGCCTGGGGTGGCATGCCGACGGCGGCGCGGACGTGCGCGCCACGGCCAACGTGTCCTGGAGCGACAAGGGCTTTCCGGGTCCGTTCGGGAGCGACCCGATTGGGGCCTACGGCGGGATTGACCGCATCTCGCGCGGGGCGACGACCGACCAGCAGTACGGCCTGCGCTGGACCCAGGCGTTCGGCAGCGGCCGCCACCAGGTCCGCCAGACCGTCAGTCTGACGGACCTGGATTTCACGAGCGACTACACCAGCCCCGACTTCCTGACCGGGTTGCCGACCCTGTCGTTCTCGGCGACGCGCCGGCTCGACGCACGGACGCAGACCGACGTGGATGTGTCGGCCAGCTCGGCCCTCTCGGTCGGCGCCGAGTGGCAGCGGGAACAGGCGTCCAGCACCTACATCACGTCCGAGGCTGCCGTGCCGGTGCCGGTCCGACGCCGAGTCACCGGGGTGTTCGCCGAGGCCCGCGTTCGGCCGACCGGCGCCCTGACGATCACCGCCGGTGCCCGCGTCGAGCGGTTTGACCGCGACGCGTTGCCGGCCGATCCGGTGGACGCCGGGCGGCCGGCGTTCGCCGAGGACACGCGCACCTCGGTCAATCCGCGGCTCTCGGCGGCGTTTCTCGCTGGGGGACGCGGTCGGCGCGGCTGGACGCGCCTGCACGCCGCGGCGGGGACCGGGATGCGCGCGCCCGATGCCTTCGAGATTGCCTTCACCGACAATCCGGGGCTGAAGCCGGAGCGGAGCCGCAGCGTCGAGGCCGGCGTCGACCAAGCCCTGGTCGGTGACGCGCTGGTGGCGGGCGCCACCGTCTTCGACAACCGGTACAAGGACCTCATCGTCACCGTGGGCTCGGCGCTCCGGAATGCCAGCCCGTTTCGCACCGACAACATCTCCAACGCCCGGTCGCGCGGCGTCGAACTCTCGTCGGCCCTTCGGACCAGGTGGGGACTCGAGGCGCGGCTCGCCTACACGCTCCTTGACACCGAGATTCTCGCGGCGGACAACGCCGCGCTGGCCCCGTCTCCCTTCAAGGTCGGCGACCCGCTGCTCCGCCGGCCCCGGCACGCCGGGTCGCTGGAGCTCCTCTACACGGCCCACCGGGTCACGGCCTTCACGCGGGTGGGCGCCAGGGCCCGGACGTTGGAGCCCGAACCGAACTACGGCACCGCCGGCGGGCTGTTCTACTCGGCCGGGTACGCCGTGGTCGACGCCGGAGCCTCGGTGAAGCTGGCCTCGGCGGTGGAGGTGATCGGGCGCGTCGGCAACGTCCTCGACCACCGGTACGAGGAGACGCTCGGCTATCCCGCGCTCGGACGCAACGTCATGATTGGGGTGCGGGTTGCTGCGGGCCGCTAACGTCACGTTCGTCTACCGGGGCGGCGAGGCGGGCCTGCACGGCGTGTCTTTCGAGGCGGAGCGCGGCGGCCTGGTTGGCATCCTCGGCCCGAACGGGTCCGGCAAGACCACGCTCCTCCGGGTCCTGGGCGGCCTGGTGGCCCCCTCGGCCGGCCTGGTGACCATCGACGGGCGCGACATCCGCCAACTGCCGCGTCACGTCCTGGCGAGGCAGGTGGCTGTCGTCCCGCAGGAGACACACCTCTCGTTCGAGTACGCCGTCCTCGAAGTCGTCCTGATGGGTCGTTATCCCCACCTGGGCCGCTTCGAGCTCGAGGGCCAGGACGACGTCCTCATCGCCCGCGAGGCGCTGGAGGCCACGGGAACCCGCGGGCTCGAGACGCGCATGTTCCCGACGCTCAGCGGCGGGGAGAAGCAGCGGGTCGTCATCGCGAGCGCGCTCGCCCAGTCGGCCGGCCTGATGCTGCTCGACGAGCCCACCGCGGCGCTCGATCCCGCCTATCAGATCGGCATCGCTTCCCTGCTGCGCCGGCTCAACGCCGAACGCGGTGTGACGATGGTCGTGGCGACCCACGACCTGAACCTGGCGGCCGCCGTGTGCCGGCAGCTCGTGCTCCTGCGCGGCGGACGCGTGCTGGCGGCGGGGCCCACGAGCGAGGTGCTCACGACGGACACGATCCGTGCCCTGTACGAGGTCGACGCGGACGTGCAGTACCACGAGCGCGCCGGCCACCTGACCGTCGTGCCCATCCGCCGCCTCGGCGACCCGGCCTGAGCCCGGCGCCGTGGCGAGAAGTCGAAGCCATGTCCCTGCGCCGTCGTGTCCTGCTGACCGCCCTGGTGTTCGGCTCGATGGCTATGGCCGCCTGCCTGGTCGCACCGCTCATCGGGTCCGCCCCGGTTTCGCTGGCGCGGGTGTTCGACCGCCGCCTGCCCTTCTCTGAGAACGTCGATGCCCAGATCTTCTTCATCGCCCGCCTGCCGCGCACGCTGGCGGCAGCGCTGGTGGGGGCGGGCCTGGCCGCGTCGGGGGTCGTCTTCCAGGCCCTCCTGCGCAACCCGCTGGCAACCCCGTTCACGCTGGGCGTCTCCGCCGGAGCCGCCCTCGGGGCGATGCTCGCCATCACGCTGCCGGTGTCGCTGGCCTTCGCCGGGGTGTCCAGCGTGCCCGTCGCGAGCTTCGCCGGTGCGCTCGGGGCGGTTAGCGTCGTCTATTTCCTGTCCACCGTGCGCCGCCAGGGTCTGTCGACGACGGTCCTGTTGTTGGCCGGGATCACGCTCAACTCCTTCTTCTCGTCGATCGTGCTGTTCGTCCAGTACCTCGCCGACTTCACCCAGACGATGCGGACGGTCCGGTGGCTGATGGGTGACCTGGACGTCGCCAGCTATGCGCCGATCGCGGCGGCGTTGCCGTTTCTCGCGGTCGCGTTCGGGATCTTCGCGTGGCTGACGCGGTCGTTGAATTTGTTGACGCTTGGGGCGGACGCGGCCGCAGCGCGGGGCGTGGATATCGTGAAGACGCAGCGCGCCGCATTCCTGAGTGCCTCGCTCGCGACGGGTGCGGCCGTCTCGCTCGGCGGACCGGTCGGCTTTATCGGCATCATCGTGCCTCACCTCATCCGGCTGATCGTGGGGTCGGACCATCGACTCGTGCTGCCGGCCTCGACGCTGTTCGGGGCCGCGTTCCTGGTGGCGTGCGATGTGGTGGCGCGGACGCTCCTGGCGCCGATGGATCTGCCCGTCGGCATCATCACGGCGCTGGTCGGTGGCCCGTTCTTCCTGTGGCTGCTGATCCGCAAGCGGTAGGCCCACGGTGCCTGCCTCGAGCATTCGCCGGGTGCCGGGATCGTCGGCCGGACGAAGGATGGACAACTGAGGAAGCCGCGCGCCAGACTCGCCGGTGAGGCGCGGACCCGACTTCTTCGCGGGGCGCGCACGAGGCCGGCAGGCGCGGCCGAGGGACGAGGCAGGCGGAAGATGCGAGCCGAGGTCGAGCCGATCGTCGCGGGCGCGGGGCGTTGGTGCGGCCTGCCCGACGTCCTGTGTGGACGCGAGCGTCGGATGCTCTCGTCAGGCGGTGCTCAACAGGCCGCGCGCGGAACGGGGCGTGCGATGGTTCCCGCGGTGATCGCGGTCCTGACGATCCTCTCCGCCGCCTGCTCCCGTCCGGCGGCCCTGCCCCAGTCGGCCGAACCGGTCTCCACTATGCCTCAGCGAATCGTGTCAATGGTGCCGGCCGTCACCGAGATGCTGTTTGCGATCGGCGCCGGTCCGCGCGTCGTGGCCGTCAGCAGCTACGACACGTACCCGCCGGAGGTGCAATCGCGCGAACGGGTGGGCGGGCTGCTCGACCCGAACGTCGAACGAATCATCCGGCTGCGCCCGGACCTGGTGGTGGTCTACGGCAGCTCGTCGGAGGTCGGCGCTCGGCTCGAACGGGCGCACATCCGGACGTTCGCCTACGTGCTGGGCGGGTTGGACAACGTGACAGCGACGATGCGGCGGCTGGGCTCGGCGGTGGGCAACTCCGCCGAGGCCAACGCCGCGGCAGAGCGGATCGCCACGCGGCTGGACGCCATCGGTCGCCGTGTCGCGGGACGGCCCCGCCCGCGCACCCTGCTCGTCTTCGGGCGCGAGCCGGGCGCCCTCCGGGAGATCGACGTCAGTGGGGGCATCGGGTTCCTCAACGACCTGGTGGTGCTCGGCGGCGGGGACAACGTCTTCGGGGCGGTGCGGCGCGAGTCGATCCGGGTCAGCACGGAGGCCATTCTCGGGGCCGCGCCGGAGGTCATCATCGACCTCCACTACGGCCACAGCCTCTCACCCGAGCAGATCGATCGGGAGCGGGCGGCCTGGAAAGGCCTGCCGGGCGTGCCCGCGGTGCGCGACGGGCGCGTCGCGCTGCTGGTCGGCGACCAGTTCGTCGTGCCGGGTCCCAGGGTCGTGGACGCGGCCGAAGCGATCGCCGACGTCATCCACCCGACGCCGCGTCGACAGGCCGGCGCGCGCGTGTCAGCGCTTCTTGAGTGAAAGGACATCCACGCCGCCCCCCCAGTTCCGGAAGGCCCACGGGGTCACGGCGTTGAGGATTTCCTGGTGCGTCGGGCTGCCATAGCCGACGCCACCGGAGGACGAGAGATTGAAGTCCTTGAAGAACTCGACAGGCGGGTTCTTGCCGACGACCTCGACCTGGATGTGGTAGCGGAGCTCGCCCGACCCGATGGTTGAGGGCGCCTGGAGCTGCCTGCGGATGTTCTTGAGGGAGACGCCCAGACTGTTCACCGACGCTGAGGCGGTCGACGCGGGCGAGGCCGTCTGTTGGGCGAGTGCCGGCACGGCGAGGCACGCGGGAGCGAGCAGGACGGCAGCCAACCAGCGTGTCGCGGGACCGACGAGCATGGGTGTGTGTCTCCGCGTTCCCCATTCTACACGCTGTGGGGATCTCGGCGCTCAGCGGGCGTCCTTCCACTCCTCGTGCCAGGCCATCTGAACCGCCTCGAGCCGGCCCTCGCTGGATCCCGCCGGCGTATCGGTGAATCCGGGCAGTTGCAGCACCCACTCGCGCAGCTGCGTGAAGCGGACGGCGAGCGGATCGACCTCGGGATGCGCCGCGATCAGGGCCAGGGCGATGTCTTCGGCGTCGGTCCAGTTCATCGGTGTCTTCTCGACTGTGGGCGGTCCGGCTATCGTTTGACGCCCAGGCGGATGCCGCCGCCTTCCTCCACGTAGTTGCGCGTGTACACAGGAATCTCGCAGACGACGTCGCCAGAAACGACCGCCTGGCAGGCCAGGCGGGAGCGGGGGGTGACGTCCCAGGCCGTGTCGAGCCGGTCGACCTCCTCATCGGCCATCTCGCTCAGGTGGTCCATCCCGGACTGGACGATCACGTGGCAGGTCGTGCAGGCGCAGTTGCCGCCGCACACGTGTTCGAGGACGACCCCCACGTGGAGAGCCACGTCGAGCAGCGAGCCCGGCAGCCCGTGCTGCCGGTACGGGAGCGTCGACAGGTCCAGGTCGAACGCGTGCGGCTGGCCGGCGACGATGAAAGTAACCTTGGGCATGCGCGTCGGCGCGGCGGGAAGACGGCGGGGCGCGGCGTGGAACGTCAGACCCGGTCGACGTTCTTCCCCGAGAGCGCCGTCTTCACGCTGCGGTTCATCATGACCTCCGCCAGATGGCGGGTCACGTCGTTGAGGACCTTCGTCTTCTGCTCCAGTGCCTCCCGGTCGGTCGTGCCCATCGCGCGCCGGAGGTCGGCCAGCGCGGACTCGATGGCTGCCAGCTCGCCGGGCGCCAAGTCCTCGGCGGCCACCGCAGCCATCTCGGGCATGCGCAGCGACTTCTCGGTGGCCCGCATGACCGTCTCGGCTTCGTTGCGCGCCTCGATGAGGAACCGCGCCTCGACGTCGCTCTCGGCGTGTTCGAACGACTCGAGCAGCATCCGCTCCACTTCCTCGTCGGTCAAACCGTAGGAGGGTTTGACCTCGATCGTCTGCTCGACGCCGGTCCGCAGTTCGCGCGCCCGCACACTGAGAATCCCGTTGGCGTCGATCTGGAAGCGCACCTGGATGCGCGGCAAGCCGGCGGGCATCGGCGGGATGCCGCGGAGCTTGAAGCGGGCGAGCGAACGGTTGTCGATCACCAACTCCCGTTCGCCCTGGAGCACGTGGATATCGACGGCCGTCTGGTTGTCGACGAACGTGGTGAACATCTCCGTTCCGCTGGCCGGGATCGTCGAGTTGCGCAGGATGATCTTTGACATCGCGCCGCCCATCGTCTCGATGCCGAGCGACAGTGGGGTGACGTCCAGGAGCAACATGTCGCGGCTGCCGGTGACCATGATGTTGGCCTGGATGGCCGCGCCCAGGGCGACGACTTCGTCCGGGTTCAGGTCCGCGTGCGGCACGCGCCCGAACAGGCCTTCGACCGCCCGACGCACGAGCGGAATACGGGTGGATCCGCCCACCAGCACCACCTCGTCGATCTGGCCGACCTCGAGGCCGGCGTCGGCAATCGCCAGGCGGCATGGCTGGAGCGTGCGGTCGACGACGGGCTGGATGACCTGCTCGAACTCCTCGCGCGTGATTCGGCGTGCGAAGGCCACGCGGCCCGACCGATCGGCCGGGTCGATCACGCGGATCTCCGCCTCGGTGCGTTCCGACAAGTCCCACTTGGCCAGGATGGCGGCCTGCCTGATCGCCTGGAGCAGGGCGGGATCCGGCCCGTCCGCCCCGCGGAGGACGGCCGCCCCCATGTCGTGCAGCACGACAGCGACGAGCAGCGCGTCGATGTCGTCGCCACCGAGGTGCGTGTCGCCGTTGGTCGACAGGACCTGGAACACGCCCTCCTCGACGCGCAGAATCGAGATGTCGAACGTGCCGCCGCCAAAGTCGTACACAGCGATCGTGCCCGTCTTCTTCTGGTCGAGGCCGTAGGCGAGCGAGGCGGCGGTGGGCTCGTTGATGATCCGCAGGACCTCGAGGCCCGCAATCCGGCCCGCGTCGCGCGTGGCGGTCCGCTGGGCGTCGTTGAAGTAGGCCGGCACCGTGATCACCGCTCGGTCCACGAGGAAGTCGAACTCGCCCTGGTCCTGGAAGAACTGCTCGGCGCGCCGCTTCAGCTCGCGCAGGATGAACGCCGAGATCTCCGGCGGCGTGAACTCCCGGTCCCCCAGCCCCAGCCGGACGACGCCGCCCGGGTCTCCGCGGAAGCGGAACGGGAACTGCGCCGCCTCGTCGCGCACGTCATCGGCGCCGCGGCCCATGAAGCGCTTGACCGAGTAGACCGTGTGGTGCGGGTCGGTGAGCAGGCGGCGACCGGCCTCGCGTCCGACGTGGACGACGCCCGCGTCATCCACCGAGACGATCGAGGGCAGCAGCCCGTCACCCGACTCGTCGCGGATGATTGTTGGGCCGGTCTTGTCGACAATGGCGACGAGGCTGTTGGTCGTGCCGAGATCGATGCCGACGACTTTCGACATGGTCGCTCAGAGATGGCAGAGGGGGCGTTAGGGGCACCGGCCGGTTGCAGCCGGCGCTAGATCGCACTCACCGTCGCCAGAAGGTTCGCAATATAGCTCCGCTCCTGCAGGAGCGAACGGAGCGCGTCGAGCGTCGCCCGCCGCACGTCGGGAGGCGCGTTCTGATCCACCTGCGCGTCCCATCGCTCAAACAGCTGCTGCAGCCGGGCCTCCTGCCTGGAGGCCCGTTCCTCGACCGGACGCCGTGCCGCCTCCAGCCGCGCGTGCAGGCGCTCGGGGGCGGCGCCGGCGCCGCGCGCCGCGCGGATGTCGTCGAGCTCCTCGTTGAGGGTGAAGACCTCCTCGAGGACGCCGGCCGGGAGCTGCCCGGCCTCCTGGTGCTGGCCCACGATCGGCAGGCCCTCGAGTTTGAGGAGATACTCGGCTCGGTCGAGCGGCTGCCGAAGGACGCGGTAGGCGTCGTTGAGGTACGCGGAGCGCTCGAGGCTGGCGAGCCGCTCGGCCGCCGACGCCGTGTAGTAGAAGTCCGGGTGGAACTGCCGGCTGAGGCGCCGATAGCGCTGTTCGAGGTCCGCGAGGTCGACGACCAGCTTGCGCGGCAGGCCGAAGAAGCTGAAATAGTCCCCGTGGCGGGTGAGCGTCAGAATCCGTTCGCACTGGGGGCAGAAGTGCGCCTCGGCCGGGGCGCCGGCACCGCAGTGACGGCAGGCTTGCAGGGTCAGGGTCCTGGCTTCAGACATGCCTACACCGTGAACGATGTGCCGCACCCACAGGTGCCCTTGGCGTTGGGATTCTGGAACACGAAGCCTTTGCTCATCAGGCTGGTGTCGTAGTCGAGCACCGTGTTGTTCAGGTAGATCAGGCTCTTCCGGTCGACGAAGATCTTCGTCTGGTCGGGCCCGTCGAACGTCTCGTCGCCCGCGCGGGCGTGGGTCTCCCAGGCGAAGGTGTAGCTCAGGCCGGAGCACCCCCCGCCCTTGACCCCGACCCGCAGGCCGCCCTCGGCCAGGCCCTGCTTCTCCATCAACATGCGAATGCGTTTTGCCGCGACGTCCGTGACCTGGATTGCCATGACGTTCCCCCTACGCCGTCTTCTTCATCGGGTCTTCAGCCTGCTTGCGCTTGTAGTCGGCGATCGCCGCCTTGATGGCGTCCTCGGCGAGCACCGAGCAGTGGATCTTCACGGGCGGCAGGCTCAGTTCGTGGACGATGTCGACGTTCTTGATCTCAAGTGCCTGATCCAGGGTTTTGCCCTTCAGCCACTCGGTGGCCAGGCTCGAGCTGGCGATGGCCGAGCCGCACCCGAACGTCTTGAACTTCGCGTCGTCGATGATCCCGGTCTCCGGGTTGACGCGCACCTGGAGCTTCATGACGTCGCCGCATTCCGGAGCACCGACCAAGCCGGTCCCCACCGTGGCGTCGTCTTTGGGCAATGACCCGACGTTGCGCGGGTTGTTGTAATGGTCGATCACCTTGTCGGAATACGACATCGCCGCCTCACCTGGCGCCGCGTCCGCGCGACACAAATGGACCCAGCGGACAGGGCCCCCCTCGCGGGTTCTCCCGGCCGCACCCTCGGCTGCTCATCCCTGCCACTGCATCTTCTTGAGGTCCGCGCCTTCCTTCGCCAGCTCGTAGAGCGGCGACATCTCGCGCAGCCGCTTGACGACGCTGGCCACCTTTCCCGCCGCGTAGTCGACTTCCTCCTCGGTGTTGAAACGCCCGAGGCCGAAGCGAATCGAGGAGTGCGCCAGCTCGTCGCCGGTCCCGAGCGCTTTCAGCACGTAGGACGGTTCGAGCGTGGCCGACGTGCAGGCGGATCCGGACGAGACCGCGATGTCGTTGATGCCCATCAGGAGGGACTCGCCCTCGACGTACGCGAAGCTCACGTTCAGGTTGCCCGGCAGCCGATGCTCGAGCGACCCGTTCACGTAGATCTCGTCCAGCTCGCGCCGCAACCCGGCGAGCAGCCGGTCGCGCAGCGCCGTCAGCCGCGCGCCCTCCTCCACCAGTTCCTCCTGGCACAGCGCCGCGGCCTTGCCAAACCCGACGACGCCCGGAACGTTCAAGGTTCCCGAGCGCATGCCCCGCTCGTGGCCACCGCCGTCGATGATCGGCGTCAGCAGCACCCGTGGATTCCGGCGCCGCACGTAGAGCGCCCCAACGCCTTTCGGCCCGTACATCTTGTGCGCCGAGAGCGAGGCCATGTCCACGTTGAGCGCGTTGACGTCGAAGGGGACCTTGCCGGCCGCCTGCACGGCGTCGGTGTGGAACAGGACGCCGTGCTCGCGGGCCATCGCCCCGATCTCGGCGATCGGCTGCAACACGCCCACCTCGTTGTTGGCCGCCATCACGCTAATGAGGGTGGTCCGCGGGGTGATGGCCGCCCGCAGCCCGTCCAGATCGATGAGACCGTCGCGCTGGACCGGCAGGTAGGTGACCTCGAAGCCCTCCTTCTCAAGGTGCTTGCAGGTGTCGATCACCGCCTTGTGCTCGGTCACGACCGTGATGAGGTGATTGCCCTTCTCGCGGTACATGTGGGCCGCGCCCTTGATCGCGAGATTGTCCGATTCGGTCGCGCCGCTGGTCAGGACGATCTCCTTCGCCGTTGCGCCGATCAGGTCCGCGACCTGTTTGCGGGCCACCTCGACGGCTTCCTCCGCCTGCCACCCGAACGAGTGGTTCCGGCTGGCCGCGTTGCCAAAGCGTTCGGTGAAATACGGCAACATCGCCTCCAGCACGCGCGGATCGACGCGCGTCGTGGCGTGGTTGTCCATATAGATCGGGAAAGTCAGCATAGCCCCCTACCCAGCGAAAGGTTCGACGGAGGAGAGATTCGGCCGGTCGGACGGCCGCGCCGGCGTGCCCGACCCCGGCAGTGGCCCGAGCGGCTGCTCCGAGGCCATCTCCGAGACGCTGCAGGTCGCCAGGGCGGTCACGATCCGCTCGCGGATCTTCCAGAGCGGGTCTCGGACGTTGCACGTCGCAAACTGCCCGCACCGCTCGTTGTGCACCGAGCAGGCGGTCACCGTCAGCGGGCCATCGATGGCCTGGATGACGTCGGCGACCGAAATGGTCTCCGACGTCCGCGCCAGCTGGTAGCCGCCTCTGGTACCCTGCTGCGACGAGAGCAGCCCCCGGCGGGCGAGCCGCTGGAGCACCTTCGCCATCAACTCGACCGGAATCGAGTAATGCTCGGCGATTTCGCGGGCGCTCGACGAGCCGCGCCCCTCGCGCAACGCCAGATGCTTCATGGCGATCAAGGCGTAGTCGGCCTTCTTCGACAGCCTCAGCATAGGATCCGCCTGATATACGACCTCCAGGGTCGTATTTCATTCTAGAAGCCTCAGGCGCTGGCGTCAAGGCTGAGGGCGGGCCCTGAAGGGAGCGGTCAGTAGCGCAGCAGCGACGGGTCGACCCGGTCGATCCAGGCAGTGATGCCGCCTTTCAGGTTCCTCGCCCGAAACCCTGCCCCGCGCAGCAGCTCAACGGCCCGGACGCTGCGCACGCCGTGGTGGCAGTACACGACGTGCTGTCGCGTGCTGTCGAGGTTGCGCAGCCGATCGGGCAGCTCGGCGAGCGGCACGTGGAGGGCGCCGGGCAGGCGGTTGATCAGGACCTCCATCGGCTCTCGGACATCGAGCAGGACGAGGTCGTCGTGGCGGTCCAGGGCCTGCTTGACCTCCTCCGGGGAGACGTCGAAGTCTGCCGCGTGGGGGGCGGCCGCCGTGCCGCAAAACTGCTCGTAGTCCTGGAGTTCGCGAATCGTGGGCGAGCTTCCGCACACCGGACAGGCCGGGTCGCGGCTGACGCGCACCTCCCGGAACCGCATCCGGAGAGCATCGAGCAGGAGCAACCGGCCGACCAGGCCCTCACCGGCGCGCAGCACGAGCTTGATGGCCTCGGCGGCCTGGATCGTCCCGATGATGCCAGGCAACACGCCCAGCACGCCGCCCTCCGCGCAGCTGGGCACGAGGCCCGGCGGCGGCGGCTCTGGGAACAGGCACCGATAGCACGGCCCACCCGCGGTCGCGAAAACCGAGGCCTGGCCCTCGAACCTGAAGATGCTGCCGTAGACATACGGCCGGCCCGTCAGGACGCACGCGTCGTTCAGCAGGTACCGCGTCGGGAAGTTGTCGGTGCCGTCGAGAACCAGATCGTACCGCGAGACCAGGTCGAGGGCATTGGCGGAGCTCAGGAACACCTCGTGGGCCTCGACGCGGATGTCCGGGTTGATCGCCCGCAGGCGATCGCGCGCCGAGGCGGCCTTCGGCCGCCCGACATCCCGCGTCATGTGGAGCAGCTGCCGCTGCAGGTTGCTGAAGTCCACGACGTCGTGGTCCACGATCCCGAGCGTCCCCACGCCGACCGCCGCCAGGTACATCGACGCCGGGGACCCGAGGCCGCCTGCTCCAACGCACAGGACGCGGGCGGATTTCAGCGCCTGCTGGCCCGCGAGGCCAACCTCCGGCAGCAGCAGATGCCGGCTGTAGCGGTGAACCTCGTCGGCAGTCAGGCTGACCAACGGTCGCTGCTCGGCAACGCTCATGGAGGCGATCTTACCGCGCGTCCCTCAAGGCGGGAAGGATCGGACGGGTTGCGGCAGCGCGCCAGCAGTCAGGACCGGGGCTGGGACCGAGCATCGACAGGGCGCCCCGCGGCGACGATCGTCAGCAGGTCCGAGGGATGCTCCGCCAGGGCGTGGGCGCCGGCCTCGGCGAGCTCCTCGCGGGTCGAGGGCCCCCAGAGCGCGGCGACCGTGCGCATGCCGGCCGCGCGGCCCGCCGCGATGTCGTGCACGCTGTCGCCCACGTAGAGCGTCCGGTCGATCGGAAGGCTGCCTTTGCGCGCGGCCAGCAGGAGCGGTTCGGGGTCCGGCTTGTGGCGCGTCGTATCGTCGTGGAAGACCAGCACCGAGAGGAACTCGCCCAGACCGTAGTAGTCGTAGCACTCGCGCGCGGCCCATTCCACCTTGCTCGTCACCAAGCCCAGCGTCAGTCGGCGGGCCCTCAGGACGTGGAGCACCTCGCGGACCCCGTCGTAGGGTCGAATCAGTCGGGCCAGATTGCGACGCTGGAAGGCGCGGTACGTCTCGAGCATGGCCCTCGACTCCGCGGCGGGATCGGCCGCCCCCCCGTGCGTGGCGTAGTCGAGGAGAATGGCGTCCAGCGAGCGCCCGAGGTTCCCGATGATGACCTTGCGGCCCGGGTTGTAGCCGGGCAGGTGGGTCTCCAGCGTGTGCGTGTAGCACGCGAGGATCAGCGGAATCGTGTCGACCAGGGTGCCGTCGAGAATCGAACAGCACGGCGTCAACCGAATCGAGCATAGGCAGGGCTCCCGCAGGTGGGCGGAGGCCTGTCGCCCGGCCGCCGACCTCCTGTAGCATATACCGTCATCGACCCCGCCATCGGTCGGGGCGGCCACCGGCAGACGCCGCGCTGCAGAAAGGACTCTCCTGTGCGCATCGAACCGTTCGTGATGGAACGCATGCAGTCGATCTGGGAGAACCAGGTCGAAGTGAACCTGTCAGAGAGCGGCGTCCACCCGCTCACCCTCGGTGAGCTGGTCGAACACGACGACGACCGCGCCCGACTGCTGGCGCTCGGCCTCGGGTATCCACAGACCAACGGCACGGTCGCGCTGCGGTCCACCATCGCCGGGCTGTACGCCGGCGCCACCGAGAACCACGTGCACGTCACCAACGGTGGGGCCGAGGCCAACTACTGCTGCTGCTGGAGTCTGCTCGAGCCGGACGACGAGGTCGTCATGATGGCCCCCAACTACATGCAGACGTGGGGCCTGGCGCGGGCGTTCGCCAAGACCGTCCACCGGTGGCCGCTGCGCGAGCGGTCCGGGCGCTGGGTCGCCGATGTCGACGAGCTCGCCGCGTTGGTGACGCCCCGGACAAAACTGATCCTCGTCTGCAATCCGAACAACCCGACCGGGGCCTGCTTCGACTCCGACACGCTCGACGCCGTCTGTCGTGTGGCCGGACGGCACGGGTCCTGGGTGCTCTCGGACGAGATCTACCGGGGTGCCGAGCTGAGCGGGGTGGAGACCCCGTCGATCTGGGGGCGCTACGAGCGCGCGCTCGTCACGTGCGGGTTGTCGAAGGCCTACGGGCTGCCGGGCCTGCGCATCGGGTGGATCGTCGGCCCGCCGCCGTTCGTGGCCACGACCTGGAGCTACCACGACTACACGACCATCGCACCCGGCGCGATCAACGATCGGCTGGCGGCACTCGCGCTCTCGCCCGCGCGACGTCCCGCCATCCTCGACCGCACGCGGCGCATCCTGCGCGCCAACCTGCCGACGTTCGCTGACTGGCTGACGGCCCGGTCCGATCTGTTCTCGTTCATCCCGCCGCAGGCCGGCGCGATCGTCTACGCGCGCTACCACCGGGCGATCAACTCCACAGAGCTGACGACGCGGCTGCGCGAGGAGAAGGGCCTGCTCGTCGTGCCCGGCGACCAGTTCGGCATGGACGGCTATCTCCGGATCGGGTTCGGAGGCCCGGCCCCTGAGCTGGCCGACGGGTTGGGGCGGCTGGAGGCCTTCCTGAGGTCGGTGGCCTGATGCAACTGGATCTGGCGCTCGTGGGGTTCGGGCACGTCGGTCGCCGGTTCGTGCGGCTGCTCGAGGAACAGTCCAACGCGCTACGCCGGGACCACGCGCTCGAAACCCGCATTGTCGGCATCTGCACCCGGCGCCACGGCGCGGCGCGCAACCCCGAGGGCATCGCGGGCGGACGTGCGGCGGATCTCGTCGAGGCCGGAGGCCACCTCGACGTGGTCGACGGCGAGGGCCTGCGCACGGGATCACCGACCGGCGTGGCGTTCATCGAGGAAGTGGCCGCGTCGACCCCAGCCGCCCGATCGGGCCAGCTGGTGGTCGTCGAGACCAGTGTGCTCGACATCGCGGCGGGCCAACCGGCGATCGATCACGTGCGCGCGGCGTTGCGCGCCGGCGCGCACGTCGTCACGGCGAACAAGGGACCGGCCGCCTTCGCCTATGCCGACCTGGAGGCGTGCGCCCGCGAGGCGGGCCGCTCCTTCCTCTTCGAAGGTGCCGTGATGGACGGGATCCCGATCTTCAACCTGGCGCGCGAGACGCTGCCCGCGGTGTCGATCGGCGGGTTCCGGGGCGTGGTGAATTCCACGACCAACTTCATCATCACCGCCATGGAAGGCGGCGGCGAGTTCGCCGGGGCGCTGGCCGAGATGCAAGTGGCCGGCATCGCCGAAGCCGATGCCTCGCTCGACGTGGAGGGCTGGGACGCGGCCGCCAAGGCCGCCGCCCTGGCCAACGTCTTGCTGGGCGGGAGGCTGACCCCGCAGGAGGTCGACCGGCGCGGCATCGGGCAGCTGACCGGCGCGCAGGTGCGCGACGCCGTCGCGCGGGGCCGGCGGGTGAGGCTCGTGGCGCGCGGCGCGCGGCAGGGCGGCCGCGTGACGGCCCGCGTCGCCCCCGAGGAACTTCCCTCGGGCGACCTGCTGGCCACGCTGCGGGACCAGCAGAACGCACTCGTGCTCGAGACGGACCTGCTCGGCGAATTCGCGATCGTCCAGCTGGGCGGGGGCCTCACGCAAACGGCCTACGCGCTGCTCAGCGACCTGGTGGCGCTGCGCTCGCGCCGCGGCTGAGGCGCCAGGGGCATCGCCCCCGGATCGCTCAGGAGGCGTCGAGCGCGTCGCGGAGCTTCTGCTCGTCCCATCCGCGGACGACGACGTCTCCGATGATCGTCACCGGGATGCTCATCACGCCGAGCGACACCAGTTCGTCGTAGGCCGAGGGGTCCTCGTCCACGTTCTTCACGGTGAAGGGCCGGCCGGTGTGTGAAAGAAACTCCTTCACTCTGCGGCAAGCCTGTCAGCGCGTGCCCGAGTAGAGGGTAATTGCCACATCGACCTCCGATCCATTGTACGATGCTCGGCGTTATGGAGACCTCCGACATCCGGCGGCGCCTGCGGCAGTCCCTCGAGCAGACGAGGAAGGCCTCCGCTGAACGGCGGGCGCGTGCCGACGCGACCCGCGTCGCCTACGTCGCATTCCTGCGCGACGTCGCGATGCCGGCGTTCCGAGTGTTCGCCAACGTCGCCAAGGCCGAGGCTCATCCGTGCACGGTGTTCACACCGGCCGAGGCCGTCCGGCTGGCCTCCGAACGGAACGCCGAGGACTACATCGAGCTGTGGTTCGACACCTCCCTGGATCCCCCGCAAGTGGCCACCCGCGTCAGTCATCGACGCGGTCGGGATGTCACCTCGACCGAGGGCCTGCTCCGGCCTGGCGCGCCCATCCACAGCTTGACCAACGAGGACGTCGTCACCTTCCTTCTGGCCGAGTTCGCGGCCCTGGTGGAGCGCTGAACCTGCCCGCTCGGGTATGGCCGAGGGACGGGTGTGACACGCCCTGGGGTGGGACCCAGTCGGCGCAGGACGGCGATCAGGCAGGGCGTTCGACAAACGAGGTGTCCACGCCTTCGCGGCGCAGCACGGAGAGGAAGGCCTGGCGATCGTAGGACTTCCGGTAGGCGTCCTTGACGTCCACGATGCCGTTCTGGACGAAGGCGGCCAGCGCGTCGTTGAGGGGCACCATGCCGTGCTTGCGCCCGCTGTCCAGCGCCAATGGCAGCTGGCTCAGCTGTCCCTCGGCGATCAGGTTGGCGATCGACGGCGTGTTGATGAGCAGCTCGCGCGCCGCCACCCGGCCGCCGCCGCCCAGCTTGTGGACGAGGACCTGGGAGACCACCCCCCGCAGCCCCTCGGCCAGGGAGAGCTGTGCCTGCTCGCGACGTTCGGGCGGCAACTGGTCGAGGATCCGGCTAATCGCCGCGACCGACATGTGCGCCGCCACCGCGGCGATCACCAGGTGCCCGGTCTCCATGGCGTCGAGCGCCAGACTGATGACCTTGGGCGACCGAAGATTGTCGATCACGAAGATGTCCGGGCTCTCACGAAGGGCGGCCCGCACGGCAGCGGCCAGTTCGTCGTTGTTCCCGCGCACCTCGCGCTGGCTGATCAGGCAGCCGCGGCTTTCGTGGGTGCAGTTGATCTGGTTCTCGATCGTGATGACGTAGTCGTTCCGCGTCCGGTTGATGAGATCGACGATCGCGGAAATGACGGTCGACTTGCCGCTCGCGCGCGGCCCGGCCACGAGCACGAGACCCTCGGGTTCGGCGCACAGCGCCTGCACCTCGCGCGACAGGCCCAGCTGATCGGCCGTCGTCGGACGGTTCGAGATGATCCGGAAGATGCCCCCGGGACCGCGGTAGTCCCTGAAGGAGTGGCAGCGGATCCGCCCCACCTCGGGCACCTCGGACATCCACTCCGTGCCCTCGCCGTTGCGGAGCGCCTCGCGGCTCCGCTCGGGAGCCAGAATCGAGCAGCAGCGACTCGACTTCCGCCGCCGAGAGCACGCCCTCGCCCTCGAGTCCGGTGATCTCGCCGTCCACCCGGACTGACGGCTTGGCCTGGGACATCAGGTAGAGCGTGTTGGCGCCCCGCGCGGCCGACAGCCGCAGCAGACGGTCGAGCCCCGCGATTCGCGGCGGGGGCAGCGGTCGGGACGGCGGTTCCGCCCGAACGGGATTGCGGGCGAGCGGCAAGACGACGGCCGCCACCGGCTCGGCAGTGGAGGGCGCCGCGCGGTCGGGAGCCGGTTCGGGCACCTGGACCGGTCGGTCCGCCGTCTCGGCCGGCACCTCGGTCGGATGGACGGCGGCCACGGCGCGTCGGTCGACGAACGGGGCGGGCGAGGGCCCGGCGGGCCGCTCGACGAATGGCGTCACGGAGCGTTCCTCGGTGGCCACGAAATCGGCAAACGGCGACCCGCCTTCGCGCGGGGACGGCGCCGGACGCGGAGGAGCAGGTTCGGCGGCGGTGACCGCCGCCCAGTCAGGTGTCGCCTCGGGCGGCCTTGCGATCTCGAGGCGCTCGGCCGTCGGTTCGACGGGGGTGTCCGCGACAGGAATGGGTGCCGCCGGGGCGACGGCCCCGGCGGCCGGTAGAGCCTGCGGTCCCGCGGGTGCCGACAGTGCGGCGCCATCGGGGGCGGCCGGCGTTTCGCCGACCGTCGACGTCACCGGCGTGGGGGCAATGACGAGTGGCGGCGCGGCAGCCGCCTTGGGCGGAAGGATGCGGTGCCGCCGGATCTCGATCCAGATGTCGTCGCCGCCGCGGGCCGCCACGACCGTGAAGCGGTCCCCGTCAGGGATCGCCTTCGGCAGCTCGTACTCGATGGCGCCCAGTTCGTCCAGCGCGCGGCGGCTGTCGGCAGGGAGGAGCTGCCCAAGCATGCCGGCCACGGCGTCGAGCGTGAGCGGGCGCGCCGACAACTCGATCGGCCCATTCGGCGCCACGACGTAGGGCTGTTCCCCGACGTGCATCACGAGCGCGTCGCCGTCAGCCCGGACGATTGCGGTCAACAAGGAGTCGACCAAGTGATTGCGCTCCCTCCGCCCCTCCGGCCGCCGTTCCGCGGCCGCAGGGCGGCCTCCCTCCACCAGTGTGTCGGCCGGATCGGGTAGGTCCTTTAGCGGGCGGAACCCGGAACCCCGTAGATCCGCACCATTTCCACGAGCTTGTAGCCCCTGGTCTGGTAGGGCGGGACGATGCGCTGCGTCCGCAGGTACTGCAGCATCCCCTCGTCCGAGTAATCGGCAGGTCCGATGCCTTCCACGGCGGCAAGTCGCGATTCCAGGGTGCAGAGCGTCGGGCCCGGGCTGGACGCCGGCCGACGGCCGAGGAGGACGGGCCACCTCGCGCGGGGGCGCGGGGGCGGGTCGGGTGTGAACGCGACGAAGATCTCCGTGGCGATTAGGACGTAGCCGCCGCCATCCCGGCTGGCCGGGGCGTCCTCGACGCGCAGGTGGGCGATCTGGTCGAAGGTCTCGAGTGTGTCGACGAGGAGGCGTGTGAACTCCCCGTCGCCCGACCACGCCTCGCGGTCGACCTCCATGTGCGCCCCTACCGCTCCGCGAAGCGGGCCGCCGCCTCGTCCGCACCCCGGCGGAGCAGGGCAACGATCTCCAAGGGATCGTCCACGAAGCACTCGTCGCCACGGAGGGCGGCCGGCACGAACGTCGCCTGGCCGAACCCGTACCGCGCGATGCAGGCGCGCACGCCGGCGGCCTGCGCGGTGCGGAGATCGACCGTGGAGTCGCCCACCATGAGCGTGGCCGCGGGCGTGGCGTGCGCGAGAGCCATGAGATGGTAGAGCGCGTCGGGATGCGGCTTGCGCGGGAGGGATCCGTCGCCGCCGAGGATCTCCAGGAAGAGATGGTCGAGCCCATGGAGCGCGAGGATCCTCCTGGTCGGCGCCGTCGGTTTGTTGCTCAGAACGGCCAGCGTGGCCAGCCGGCCAGCCTCTTCCAGCATCGCGGGGACACCGGCGTAGGGTCGGGTCTGCCCGGGCAGCACGGCGTCGTAGATCTCGGCGAAGCGCGGCAGCGCGGCACCGGGGTCCGCCGTCACCCCCGCGGCCGCGAAGGCCCGGGAGACCAGCAGTTGCGCGCCCTCGCCCACCATCGTCACGACCTCGGCCCGCTCGAGCGCGCGTCCCCCGCACTCGGCCACCAGGCGGTTGACGGCGACCGTCAGGTCGCCGATCGAGTCGATCAACGTGCCATCGAGATCGAAGACCACCAGTGAGAACATGACGTCACGCGCGTCAGTCGCCCGAGTACGAGGCGAACGAGGTCGGTGTTTCCCAGACCTGCACCTTCACGACGTTGAAGCCCTGCTCGCGGGCGCACGTGAAGATGAGTCTGGCGATCAATTCCACGGTGGGGTTCTGGTCGACCAGGAAGACCGGCTCGCCGAGCGCCTCCAGGGCGGGGACGAGCGGGTCGTCGCGCCGTAGGATCATCTTGTGATCGAGTTCGCGATCGATCCACCCCTTGATCGCGCGCTTGATGTCGCTGAAGTCGCACACCATGTTGCGGGTGTCAAGGGCGTCGGTGCGGATCTCGATCTCGGCCAGCGCATTGTGCCCGTGGGGGTGCTTGCAGATCCCGCCGTAGTCGAGCAGGCGGTGTCCGTAACAGAAGTCGATGCGCTTGGTGACGGAGTACATGCACCGATTGTACACTCGACCTGCTGGGCCGATGGTCCGGAAGGGAGGGCTGGTGGTCACCCGTATGGCGGTGTTGCTCTCGGGGGGGCTCGACAGTGCCGTGCTCGTGGCGCACCAGGCGTGCCGGTTCGAGGTCATACCGGTGTACATCCGCGCGGGCCTGTCGTGGGAGCAGGAGGAGGTCTCGCTGGTCCAGCGCCTGCTCGGCCACCCGGCCTACGCGGTCCGCGTCGCCCCGCTCGAGTGCCTCACGGTGGACGTCACCGATCTCTACCCCGCTGCGCACTGGGCGCTGCGCGGTGAGCCCCCCGCCTACGACACGCCGGACGAAGAGGTCTACCTGCCAGGCCGCAACGTGCTCCTGCTGGCCAAGGCCGGCGTGCTGTGTGCGATGCGGGGCATCCCGCACGTGGCCATCGGGCCGCTGGCCGGCAATCCGTTCCCCGACGCGACGCCGGAGTTTTTCGCGGCCTTCGCGCACGCGCTGTCGCTCGGCCTCGCCCACCCGCTGGCCATCGCGGCGCCCTTTGCGTCGCTGCACAAGGAAGAGGTCATCCGGCTGGGAGCCACATTGGACGTGCCCTTCGCGCTGACGCTGTCGTGCATGCGGCCGGCCGGGGGCCGTCACTGCGGGCTGTGCAGCAAGTGCCGCGAGCGGCGTGACGCATTCGCGGCGGCCGGCGTGCGCGATCCCACCGACTACGTCGCGCCCTCGCCGAGAGCGTCGCGCTGAACGGCCGAGGCGGCTAGCGTCGGGTGACGAGGATGGTCCCGCTCGAGCAGCGGAGGCGAAGCCGCTTGCCGCCAGCCCCCAAGGCGCGCGTCAGGCCTCTCCCCCCGTCGTCGTCTCGCGCGCCGGAGGTGGGCTCTCCGAAGCCGCGGACGCGGACGGAGCCGTCGTCGGTCGTGGCTTCCAGGTTCGCGCTGAAGTCGGCCGGCAACTCGAGTCGAAGCCCTCCGTCGCCTGTCCGGATGTCCCAGTCGGCCGTCATCGCGCTGCCCTCCTCGGCCTGCACCTCGACGGCCCCGTCGCCGGTGCGGAGCCGCAGGACGTGCAGCGTGCCCGAGATGCGCGCCCCCCCGTCGCTGCTCTCCAGGTCGATGGTGCCCGAGACGTTCTCGAACCGCAGGGAGCCGTCGCCGGTTCGTGCGTGGAGGGAACCGCTGAGGTCGAGCCCCTTGACCGTGCCGTCGCCCGTGTCGAGATCGACGGCGCCCTCAATCCGTTCGATCGCAATCGACCCGTCGCCGCTGTGCGCGGTGACGTTGCAGCGGCGAGGCACCGACGCGACCACGCGCGCCGACGGGCTGGTTCCGAACGTCATCACGCGCTGAGAACCGGCCGGCCCCCTGACCTCGACCCGGACCGTGCTGCCTGATTGCTCGGTCTTCACCTCGATCGCCTCGGCCTGGGCCTTGTCGCCCGCACGCTTCTCGACCTCGATGAGGATCTCGGGTCGATCCCACGACCGCACCTGGACCGATCCGTCGAAGGTGGTGAGGGAGACGTCCGGGATCCCGGTCACCTGGAACCGGCGCTCTTCCCGGCTCACATACCGGCCGGGGTCGACGGAGATGACGCATCCGGACGCGCCCAGCGCGGCCATGGCCGACAGGGCCCATGCGCCGGACAGACCGACGGCCTCTCGCCTCATGACAGCCCCCCTCGCTTCCGATTAGACGGGACGGTCGAACCAAAGGTTCAGTTCGCGCCCCGTCCGGTTCGTGTCGACCGGCATCTCGTGCCGCTTCGGTCCTTGCGCCGCCGCCAAGCGGAAGGCCGCCGGTCGGGACTGTCGCGCTCCGGCGTCGTGCCCGGCGTCCGGCTAGGGGTGCCAGTCGGGATGCGCGTGCAGCTTGCGGCCTTCAAGCGGCAGGGCGTCCACCGAGTCGGTCGTCCGGCTGGATGGCGGTCGGAAGACCGCGCGGTCGAGGCGCGCGAGCAGCTTGGCGAGGCCGCGCTCGTCCGCGGCCGTGACAACGAGGACGCCGGCACTCGATGCGGGCGGGAACTGCCGATCGTCGAGGTAGTCGCGGTCGAGCGTCAGGAGGGTCCGGCGCAGCTGACCGGCCAGTCGGAAGTGACTCGCGTCGGGGAGGCGTCGCAAATCGTCGTGTTCGATGACGAACAAGACGTCCCAGTGCAGGCGCGTGCGCAGGAACGACACGATGCCGGCCGGCACATTCGCATCCGCGTAGACGCGGGGCCGGCCGGCCAGATGCTCAGCCACGGACGCCAGCTCGGAGGCGAGCGATTTCATGGCGGCTGCCTACAGAGTAGCACCCCGGGCCGCCTCGCACCCATGGTCGCACTCCGCAACCCGACCAGGCTTGAAGGCCCCGGGCCGAACGGCGAGAATACACGCGATGACCAGCACGCAGATCCTCCTCGCCGCCGCCGTCGTCGCGGTGGCTGTCGTGGTGCTGTTGGGCCTGATCGTGTGGCGCAAGGGCCGGCCCTTCACCACCGGCGACGTGTTCCGCGCCAGCCGCTGGAGCCGCGGCAACCGGCTGTTCCCGACCCAGGTGGCCGTGTCCCCGACCAGCGTTGTGCACTTCACGCCGCAGTGGGTCGGCCGACTCGAGCACACGATCCACATCGCGCATGTCGCGTCGGTACGGATCGACACCAAGCTGTTCTTTTCCGACGTGTTCATCGAGACGAGCGGCGGGGCGAGCCCGATCAGCTGCTACGGCCACCACAAGAAGGACGCCGTGCGGATCAAGGACCTCATCGACCGCTACCAGTCCGAGTACTTCCGCGGCGGGCCGGTTACCGTGCCGGCAACGCCCGCCCGGATCCATTGACGTCGCGCCTTCGTTCCCGGCGCGACGGCGCGACCTGCTCGCCACCACGACGGTACGGCCTCGGGCCCCGCATCCCGGCCCCTGTCTCCCGCCCGAGGGACCGTTCCCTGTTGGGCGGCCGACGGCGGGCCGATAGATCACAAGCAGAGCTCGGAGGCTCGCCAGAACCGACGTGCGCGACGACATTGCCCCGAATTCGCTTCCGCCCGTAGATGCCCGTCCCCTGCCCGCGGGGAGTGTGCCGGATCTGTCCGCTCGCTTCCGCACCCTGGTGCAGTCGCCGCTGCGGGCCGGCATCCTGCGGTTTCTCTATTCGCAGCCCTCCGAGACGTTCGACACCGAAGCCCTGATGCGGGTGTTCGGCCGGATGCGCCTCGACGTCGACAACTGTCTCGCCGAGTTGGTGGCGTTCGGCCTGGTGCGCCGGGCCACGGGCACCCCGCCCCGCTATGCGGCGAGCCGTCCCGAGGCCGAATCGGTGGCCGGATTGCTCGATGAGTTCCTCGAGCGCCGCGCCACGGTCAGCACCGAGGACCAATCGCCGTCGGTCCAGCGGTTCCGCGAAATGATCGGCCGCGACGAGAAGATGCTGATCGTGTTCGAATGGATCCGCACCGCGGCCAAGTCCGACATCTCAGGACCGATCCTCGGGCCGACCGGGTCGGGCAAGGAAGTCGTCGCGCGCATGATCCACGAGTTGAGCCGCCGGGGCGGCGGCCGCTTCCAGGCTGTCAACTGCGCGGCCCTGCCCGACACGCTGTTCGAATCCGAGATCTTCGGCCACGAGAAGGGCGCCTACACTGGCGCCCACGACCGCAAGCCGGGGCGCCTCGAGCTGGCCAACCACGGCACCTTGTTTCTCGATGAGATCGGCGATCTCTCGGTCGTCGCCCAGGCCAAGCTGCTCCGCGTCCTCGAGGACCGGCGGTTCGAGCGGCTGGGGGGCAACCGGTCGATCGAAGTCGACTTCCGCCTGATCTCGGCCACCAACCGGCCACTCGAGCAGTTCGTTCGGGAGAGCCGGTTTCGCGAGGATCTCTACTATCGGGTCAACGCGTTCGCGATTCGACTGCCGTCGCTGCACGAACGCCTGGTGGATATCCCGGTCCTCGCCCAGCGTTTCCTCGCCCGGGTCCTGCGCGGCCAACGGTCTGCCACTGGATGCCAAGAACCTCTCGCGCGAGGCGATCGAGAAGCTCACGGCCTACACGTGGCCGGGCAACATCCGGGAACTCGAGAGCACCGTGTCCCGCGCGGCGCTCTCCGCCCCCGGTCGGACGATTCGGGCTTCCGACCTGGACTTCCTGCACGCGGCTGCCGAGCCCACCGAACGCACCGGCGAACGTCTCCCGTCGCTGCGCGAGACCGAGCGCGCCCACATCGTCCGCGTCCTCGACGCCGTGGGCTGGAACAAGAAGGAAGCGGCCGAGGTCCTCGAGATCAGCCGGGGTACGCTGTACCGGAAGATCACCGAGTACGAGCTGGAGCCGGCCAGGGTCGAGGTGTTCCGGAACAGGGCACGCAGGACCGAATCATAGGAAATAGCTCGATAATTGCCACATCCATGGCGTTCTATTGTGGAACGTCAAGCTCATCTACAACAAAGCATTCATTCTCTTATAGTTGTGGGCAGCGCTCAGTCTGCGTGTTACAAAATAGCACAGCGACGGACCGATCTGGTCGGTGGTTTCGACAGGAGGTCGCCGGTGGCGTTCAAATAAAGGCAATGTCGTCAATTACTTAGAAACAAGTGACGTACCGGGGCCAGGTCGGCAGCGATCTTGCGACTGTCCGGGGCAGTGAACTCGGTACCTGTCTACTTTTCGTCTCGGTTCCGCGCTGCCCTCAGGACGGTCGGCCGCCTGGTCGCCGGGTCCGGCGGAGGGACCCTCGCCGGCTGCCGCATCCTGCCGGCGGTTCTCTATCCTTCCGTCCTGCTGGCCACGATGGGCGGAGTCGCTCTGGTGGCTGGAGGGCATGTCGCCGGTGGCACCCTCGTCCTGGCCGCGGCCGGGGTGGGCTGGCTCCAGGCGCACCGGCAGGGTCGCCTCCAGTCGGTGGCCGCCCGCCGCGAGGCCTGGCTCTCGGGTCTGCACCTGGCCACCATCGAGGCCCTCGCGCTGGCCATCGATGCCAAGGACAAGACCGCCAGCAGTCACATCCGGCGCGTGCGGTCGTTTGCCCGCGAGCTGGCGGTGCGCGCGGGTCTCACCCCAGATGAGGTCCAGGGTGTCGCGACGGCGGCGTTGCTGCACGATGTCGGCAAGCTCGCCGTCCCCGAACACATCCTCTCGAAGCCCGGCCCCCTGACCGAGGAGGAGTTCCAGAAGATCGAGATCCATCCGCAGGTCGGCTTCGAAATCATCGAGCACGTCCCGTTCCCGTATCCGGTGGCACCGCTGGTGCTCTGTCACCACGAGCGGTGGGACGGGAAGGGGTATCCGCTCGGCCTGCGTGGCGAGGATATTCCCATCGGCGCGCGGATTCTCGCCGTCGCCGACTACTTCGACTCGCTGACCCGCGATCGCCCCTACCACGAGCGGCTGCCGCGCGATCTGGCGCTGCTCATGCTCCGCCAGGAGGCGGGCAAGGCCCTCGACCCGGCGCTCGTTTCGCTGTTCCTCGACGTGCTGCCCTCGATCCAGCCCGCTGACGACGCGGCGGGCGGCTCGCAGACGGATCAGTCCAAGCGTCCGCACCGGCAGATCGAAGACGGGGAGCGGTCGGCCTTCGAGAACATCGCGCGCGCGCATCAGGAGATCTACGCGCTCTACGAGATCGCCCAGGCCATCGGGAAGAGCCTCGGCGTGGCGGACACGATGGCGCTCATCACCGACAAGCTCGCGGCGCTCGTGCCCTTCTCCTGCTGTGCCCTGTTTGTGTGCGAGGAGGACGACACGCTGCGCTGCCGGGTCGCCTCGGGGGTGGACGCGGAGGCCATCCGGCGCGTCGCGCTGCGGGCCGGCCACGGGCTGGCCGGCTGGGTCGCGCGCAACCGGCGGTCGGTCGTCAACGCCCGGCCGGCGGCCGACTTCGAGGAGGGCGACTGTGGACCCGCCCCCTCGCATCTCCGCTCGGCGCTGGTGTGCGCCTTGGTTTCCAACGACCGCGTGGTCGGCACGCTGTCGCTCTATCACGTCGAGGCGGAGTTCTATACCGACGAGCATCGGCGCCTGCTCGACCGGATTTCCGACCAGGCGGCGGCCGCGATCAGCAACTCGATCGTCTTCGAGCAGACGCGCGAGGCCTCGCTGAGCGATCCGCTGACGGGATTGCCGAACACGCGGTTCATGTTCACCCACCTGGCGCGCGAACTCTCCCGCGCCTCGCGACTGGGGAACCAGGTCGCGATTCTGGTGCTCGACCTCGACAACTTCAAGGAGATCAACGACACCTACGGCCACCACGTCGGCGACCGCGCGCTACGGGAGGTGGCCCGGGTCCTGCGCGAGGCGATCCGCCCGTACGACATCTGCGTCCGGTATGCAGGCGACGAGTTCATCATCGTCCTCGCCGACTGCAGTCCGGAGGACGCGGAGGCCAAGCGCGTGGAACTGCAGCGGGCGATCGGCGCGACCTTGTTCGAGGCGGCCCCGGGCCGCCTGGTGCCGCTCGGCCTGAGCATCGGGGCCGCGGTGTTCCCGAGCGACGGCGAAACGTACGAGGCGCTGCTGGCCACGGCCGATGGCCGGATGTACCGCGACAAGAAGAGCCGGAAACCGGTGGCCGCGGCCCGCGCTCTCCCAGCGCCTGAGGCCAGGCCAGCACTGGCCGCCGAGGCGCCCCCGGCCCACCTCGGGCCGTCGGCCCGCGTGAACTGACGCCGCCGGGCGCCGCGGCAATCCGTTTGCGACGCCGTGTAACGGGCGCGCCCAGTCCGCGTGTAAGATCGGGAACGTGCCGGTCCTCACGTGCCGAATCGACTCGGTGCTTCCCGAGACCCCTCGGAACCTGCTGGTGAGCCTCGCGCTCGACGGGCGCGAGTTCCCGTTCGAGGCGGGGCAGTCCGCCCTGCTGGGGGACCACGACCAGCCAGACCGCAAGCCGTACTCGATTGCGTGCGCGCCGCACCGCTCGCGTGAGACCGGCACGCTCGAGTTCCTCATCCGGGTGAATCGCCACGACAGTCCCGGACCGCACCTCGCCCGGCTGGTGCCCGGCGTTTGTGTCGACGTCGAAGGCCCCTCGGGCACCTTCGTGCTGCCCGCCAAGTGTGGCCGCACGCCCATCGTGTTTGTCGGCGGCGGCACTGGCATCGCCCCGTTGCGCTCCATGCTCTGGGAACGGCTGGCCAACGCGCCCGACGCGCCCGTGGCGCTGCTCCAGAGCGCACGCACCCCGCAGGAACTGTCGTTCTCGGCTGAGCTGCGCCTCCTCGCCTCGCTCGGGCGGATCCGGCTGGTGGAGACGGTCACCCGCTCGTCGCCGTCGTCCTGGTCGGGGCACCGGGGTCGGATCAGCACGCAGCATTTGGCGGATCTGGTCGGAGACCCCCTGCAGACGTTGTGCTTTGTTTGCGGGCCGGATTCGCTCGTCAAGGATGTGCCGCGGCTGCTGCGCGGGCTCGGCGTGAGTCCGGATCGCATCAGAACCGAGCACTGGGTCGACCGGGGGCGGTGACGAGCCCGCGGTCCGGGCGATCTGCGGATGCTAGATGCCGGTCGTGTGGAAGCCCGCGTCCACGTAGAGGATTTCGCCGGTCACGCCTCGCGCCCCTGGACCAATGAGGAACATCGCGGCGTCCGCCACTTCCGGGGCATCGACGTTGCGCCGGAGTGGCGCTCGGTCCCGGTACACCTGGAGGATGTCGGTGAAGCCCGCAATCCCGGATGCCGCCAGCGTCCGGATGGGGCCGGCCGAGATGGCGTTGACGCGCACGTTGGCGGGACCGAGATCGGAGGCCAGGTAGCGCACGCAGGCCTCGAGCGCGGCCTTGGCGACGCCCATCACGTTGTAGTTCGGGAAGACGCGCTGGCTGCCGAGGTAGGTCAGGGTGAGGATGCTTCCGCCGCCGCGGCGTTCCAGCAGCGGCCGCGCCCCCCGTGCCATGGCAATCAGCGAGTACGCGCTCACGTCCAGCGCCACGCGGAAGCCTTCCCGCGTGGTCTCCACAAACCGCGAGGTCAGCTCGGCCCGCGGGGCGAACGCGGCGCCGTGCACGACGAAATCGAGACCGCCGAATTCCCGGTCGAGCTGTTCGAAGAGCGCGGCGAGCTGCTGATCGCTGGCGACATCGCAAGGAAGGACGAGAGTCCCGGGTAGTGTCGAGGCCAGTTCCTGCACGTTCTGCTCGAGGCGTGTGTCCTGGTAGGTCAGGGCCAGCCTGGCCCCCGCATTCCCGGCGGCCTGGGCGATGGACCAAGCGATCGACCGCCGGTTGGCGATCCCGACCACGACACCGCACTTGCCCGCGAGATCGATCATCTCGGCCTCGAATGCACGCCGGCGCGGATGGCCCCGGCGAGGACCACCCCCTCGCGCTGACGGCCGCGGCGCGCCGCCGACGCTCCACTTGCTAGAGACGCCCAGCGCTACAGTTTACCGGGGTCGACTCGGGATCTCACAGCAAATTCGCCTCGCATCGGCGGGCGGGCGCCAACGGGACGGGAGCGAGAAACCGGACCTCGCCTGAGCGAGCGGCGCGTAGGAGGACGCGACTTGGTGAACCCGGAACCCGTCGACGTCGGCTTACTTCGAGTGCTTCTTGCCGTGTCTCGGCGCATGACCGCCGCGAGACGGATGCGGCAGGTCGTTGCGGCCAGCCGATCGCCCCGTCGTTGGTCCGCCGCGGCCGGGTGGGCGCGTGAAGACCGGGCCGCGCGTCGACCCGCTGTGCCCGAGCGGGCGACCCTGGCCAGGACGCCCGCCGGACGGCCGCGGGATCCCGCGGAACTTCGACCCGGACCGGGCGGCCGGCTGACGCATCGTGAACTCGGGCACGGGCCGCGTGGCCTGGTGATTCTCGGTCCGCGGGAGCGTGGCACGAATCAGTCGCCGATGCACGCGGCCCTGCCCCTCGTCGCCGCTCGATTCGGCGGCTTCGGTCCCGCCCTCCGCGGACTCGGCTTCCTCGGACGCCTCGAGCGGCTCGGCCGTCGGTTCGGGGGCGACCAGAGGCGCGGGGGCCGCCACGTGGACCTCGTCCTCGGTAGGAAGCGCCGCGGGCGGCGACACGAGCGACGAGGACGCGCCCTCGGAGGTCACCGCCGACAGCACCTCCTGATAGGCCGTCGACACGGCGTCCTTCTTGCGCCGAAGCGTGGGCACTCTGGCCTTCTTGTACTCATGCTCGGTGTCGCAGGTCGTGCACCGCGTCTGCTTCACGGCGTCGTCGATCATGGCGACAACAGCGTGGTTCGTGACCCGGCGCTCGCGCGGACAGTAGTCGTCTAGGATGTCACCAAGCCGTAGCCGGCGTTGCTGCATGAAAGCCCCCGAAGAACTCGCTGGAGGGAGAAGGAGAGTGCGCGCAGGCGACGCGATTGTAGCAGAGCCATTCGCAGAGCCGCAACTCTCCAGGTGCTCGTGTCGTCCGATCCCGTTCGGAAGGCGGGAGGACGGTACCGACCGCGACGGCTGCATAGCACGTGCCGTGGATCGGCCGATCGTGTCGCCGCGGTCCCGCTGCCACGGACCGTCACCTCGACAGCAGGACCGTAGGTGCTCTTATTCGGGCTCGCCGCCCGACGCGTGTGGTTTCCGGATGAACCTGATCGGATCACCGAACATCTCGCCGTCGCGCGCCTGCGCGGCCAGCCAGGCCCGGAGTCCGGCAGTCTCGGCCGCGAGCACGACGTTCTTGTGGCTGTCCAGCGCGGGACGCAGCTTCACCAACCGCCCTTGCTCGGTTTCATGGAGGAACCAATCGTAGTTCAGCCCCGTCACCGTCAGCACATCGCCCAGCAGCTGCAGGCGAACGGCGATGTGCACAGGTATCACCAGCGACGCCGGATCCAGAGGTCGGCCGGTTGTGAGGTCGAGCACCCGACTCTCGCCGACACGCGTAAGGATCCCGGTGAGGACGACCGGGCCGCTCCGGGCGGGATACGTTACTTTATACGATTTCCACTCCGCGCGATCCACTTGAATCGTGGTTTTCTCGTCCGGGCTGACCCAGCTGCCCAGCAGGGCCTCGTCGAACTCGATCGACGCGTCGTCGTAGAACGGGTGCAGGCTTGCCACCAGGCAACCCGCCGACGAGAGGGCGAGGACGAGCGTCCACGCCGTGAATGCGGCCACACGCATACGGATGAAGCTGGCGGACCGGTCGTCAGCGACCTTCATGGCCCCGTCGATGCCGGGATCACCAACGGCTGATAGAATTGGCGCATTCTACCGGCGCGCCCGGCCGAGCTCAATCGTTATTTGCAGCTCGTCCCGATTGGCGCGCCGAAGGAGCGAGTCCGATGGGCGTCTTTTCACCTGACCTCCACTGGCGCACTCGGGCTGTGCCGCTGGTCTTGGTCCTCGCGGTTGGGCTTGCCGCCGTCGGGCTGCAAGCTCGCTCCCAGCTGACCGGGGGGCCACCCTACGTGCTGCGCCGCGTGTTGTCCCTGTACCACCTGCCTCTGGCCGGCCTGCCGATCGGCCCCGACCTGCCGCTGGCCAGCTTCCAGGTGGTCGAGTCGGCGCGCGACACGGTCATCGCCTTCCGAGAGATGGTCGGCCATGACCTCGGCGAGACCATCGGCGTGCTGCTCTTCGACAAGAACGGCGCCAAGTGGTCCGCCCTGAATGTCCCCGAACACGACCCTCGCGACGAGGCGCCGGTGTCCGGCGGCGACATCGGAAAGGTGCAGGCAACCACGGACTTCATTTACGTGGACACGCACGTGAACCCTTCGGCTGGAGTCCTGCTGGTCCTCTCACGCGACGGCAAGACGCGCAAAGGGCTTTACGGCTGGTCCGTGGAGATTCTGCCCGGCGACCGGGTCATCTATCAGGCGTCGCAGGTGCATTTCGCGCCCGTCCACGCGCTCGAGTTGCGCCTCTACAATCCGGCGCAGGCCGCGTCCACGACGCTCTACCCGGAGAAACCCTGGCTGCCCGTGCGCCGCGACTTCATCGCACAGGTGGCCACGCGCATCGGTGCCCAGTCGGGAGCCTCCAGCACGACCAGCGAGGACTTTCCGGAGGGTCCCGAGTGGTTCGACAGCAGCCTCATTGGGAGCGTCGCGATGGACCACAGCGGGCGGTTCGCGGCCTTCCTGGTCGAGTTCGGCGATCCCTACAAGCCCGGTTCGCCGCGGCCGGAGCGGGTCGTGGTCACGTGCGACACCAAGCCGACGGACCACGAACCCCGTTGCACCGAGCGCCGGCTCGCCGACCTCGTCCGGGCCAGCGCCCTGCTCGATACCGACGGTCTGCTCCACCGCGCGGCCGAGGACGCGGCCGCAGCCAGGCGGAAGTAGACGGACCGGGACGGCCCGCGCCCGCGCGGTCGTCGGGCGGCGCGTCCGCCTACCGAAGCGTCACGCGGGCGCTCAGGACAGCGGTCGTCGCGGCATCGGCATGGCCCACGAAGCCCGGTTGCTTGCCGCCGACGGCGACCTCGTACTCGCCGGGCTCGAACGCGCGCGTCCCCGACGCCCCCACCCCAGAGAGGTCCCGCTCGGTCAGGACGAACGCCAGCGCGCGCTTCTCGCCCGGTGCCAGCGTCACGCGCCGAAACCACTTGAGCGCGCGGATGGGCAGGCCGAACGGCACGCCCACGCGCGACACGTAGGCCTGAACCACCTCGTCCCCTGCGAGTGCACCCGTGTTCTCCACCTCGACCCGCACGCGCACCGATCTGGCGGCCGGGTCTGCCTGCGCCGAGAGGCTGCCATAGGCAAAGCGCGTGTAGCTCAGGCCGAACCCGAACGGATACAACGGGTCCCCCGTGAAGTACCGGTAGGTGCGCCCCGCCATCCGGTAGTCCGTGAAGGGCGGCAGCTGCGACACCGACCGATAGAAGGTGACCGGCAGCCGGCCGCCCGGGTTGTAGCGGCCGAACAGGACGTCCGCAATCGCGGCGCCGGCCTCCTGGCCGGGGTACCAGGCCTCGATGATGGCCGGCACGTGCTCGTCGGCCCAGGTGCAGGCGATCGCGCTGCCGTTCAGCAGAACGAGGACGAGGGGTTTGCCGGTCTGCTGGACCGCCTCGAGCAGGTGCTGTTGCGGGGCGGGCAGGTCGATCGTCGTCCGGTCGCCCCCCTTGAACCCCGGCACCGCGATGTCCATCTCTTCGCCCTCGAGGCGCGGCGAGAGGCCCAGCGCCATCACGACGACATCCGCCTTCGACGCCGCCGCCACGGCCTTCTGCTCGAGTGCCGGGTCCGGCACCTCCCAGCGGAGCGACACGCTCGCGGCCCGCAACCGGTGGAAGTACTCGAGGCGTACCGGGTAGCGTCGCCCCGCCTCGAGCTGGACCCAGCCATAGGCGGCTGCCGGGTCGTGGTGCGATCGGCCCTCGGCCACCATCTTCCCGTCCAGCCACAGGCGGAAGCCGTTCTGCGCGGAGGCACCGAGCGCGTAGCGGCCACTGCGCGGCGGCACGAGCTCGCCGGTCCACCGCACACCTACGCGGTTGGCATCCGCGAGCCGCCCGTCGGGCACCAGGTCCCACCAGTTGAAGTCCACCGTCGCATCGGTTCGCGCGAAGAGCGGTGGGCCGGAGAGGCCCGGGAATTCCAGCTCCGGCGACGGAATCGCCGCGGACCGGGGCGGCACGGGGGGCAGGGTGAAGTACTCGCCCCGGAGCCCGTGCACCCGTGCGCCGCCCTCGGTTGAGAAGAGAACCGCGGCGGGCACCACGTCGAGTGACGGCATGCCCTCGGCAATCGGCGCGCCCCGCTCGTAGAGCACCGAGGTGCCGGCGGACACGGCGCGGCGGATCCCGTCGAGGACGCTCACCGGGGCCTTCGGCGTCCCGTTGTAATTGCCGAGGAGGACCTCGAGAATCGGCCGCGTTCGGACCGATCACGGCGATCGTCGCTGGCGCCCGCAGCGGCAGCAGGTCGCCGTCGTTCTTCAGCAGCACGATCGACTCGCGGGCGGCGCGCAGCGCCTGGTCACGGTGCGCCGGGCTGTCGACCACGTCGGGCCCGATGCGCGTCCAGCGGACCACCTCGGGTGGATCGAACATCCCGAGGCGGAACCGGATCGTGAACAGCCGGCGCACCGCCTCGTCGATCTGGCGTTCGGACACCGCCCCGGTGCGCACCGCCTCGACGAGGCTCGTGAAACTGTCGCCGCACTCCAGGTCGCAACCGGCCCGGATGGCGCGGACCGATGCGTCGGCCGCCGTCCGGACGACCTTGTGGGTCTTGAAAATGTCGTCGATGGCCCCGCAATCCGACACGACGTAGCCTTGGAAGCCCCACTGCCTGCGGAGGATGTCGGTCAGGAGACGGGGGCTCGCGCAGCAGGGACTCCCGTCCACCCGGTTGTAGGCGCACATGACCGAGAGGGCGCCGCCCTCGCGAACGGCCATCTCGAACTGCGGCAGGTAGGTGTCGGCCAGGTCCCGCTCGTCCACGACCGCGTCGAAGGTGTGGCGGTCGGGCTCTGGACCGCTGTGCACGGCAAAGTGCTTGGGCGTCGCGACGGTCTTGAGGTACTGCGGATCGTCCCCCTGCATGCCCCTGACGAAGGCGACCGCCAGGCGACCCGCGAGGAACGGGTCCTCGCCGTAGGTCTCCATGCCGCGTCCCCACCGGGGGTCGCGGAAGATGTTGATGTTCGGCGACCAGAACGTCAGCCCCTGGTACAGGCCGCGTTGGCCCGCGGCGGCGGCGGCGTGATGCTTGGCCCTCGCCTCGTCCGAGATGGTGCGCGCCACCTCGCCGAGCAGCGCGTCGTCCCAGGTCGCCGCCAAGCCGATCGCCTGGGGGAAGACGGTGGCCAGGCCCGCCCGGGCCACGCCATGCAGGCCCTCGTTCCACCAGTTGTACTCAGGCACACCGAGCCGCGGAATGGCGGCTGCCTCGTTCATCAACTGCGACACCTTCTCCTCGAGCGTCATGCGCCCGACCAGGTCGGCCACCCGCTCGCTGACCGGACGCGACACGTCCTGGTAGAAGCGCGGCACGGGCCGCGAGCGGCGGTCGAGACTCGTGACCACGAGGACGAAGCCCGCCAGCAGGACGAAGCCGACGGCGACGGAACGAGGCAATCGTCGGTCCATGGCATCTCCTGTCTTCACTGCCCGCGCCGGAACGGCCCTCCCGCCAGACCCCGAATGTCGCTCGCGTGCGCCACGGCCCGGGTCTCGCGCACCCTACGCCTTCGCGATCATCGTCGGTGGAGGGGCGGCCCGCCACGCCTTCCACCAGGAGACCACCAGGTTCTTCAGCGCGACGAGGCTGAACATGGCCACCGAGAAGCAGGCAAACGCGACCACGACCTTCCCGAAGGGCAGGCTCCGGTGAAGCGGCGTGCTGAATACGCCGTACACCAGCTCCACGTGCACCCAGTAGACGAACAGCGAGGCCCGGCCGAACTCGGCCATCGGGCTCCACATGGAGTGTCCGCGGCCTTCCAGCAGCCTCGGACGCTGCTCCCAGAAGTAGATCGCCGAGAGCGTCGCCACCACCAGCCCGACCCGCAGGAAGAAGAACATCGGAGAGCTGGTCCAGAACTGCGAGTCCGGGTAGATCGACGGCAGGTGGGAACCCGCGTAGCAGGCCGCGGCAAACAGCAGCGCGCCACCCCCCACCGACGCGTACCAGCGGCGCTCCCGGGCCGTCTCGAGTGGCCGACTGATCAGGACCCCGATCAGGGCCCCAGCGAACACGAAGCCGGCCCAGGGAAAGAACGTGAAGTTGTTCCGCCCCGGTGTCGGCCGGAGGTACCACTGCACGACCGCCGGCAGGCTGTCGATCCAGCCGGTCGTCCGCACGAGCGGCGTGACGAGCGCCACGGCGAGCGTCGCACACGCAAACGCCACGACGCGGCGGTGGCGGTCCCGGGCCAGCTTCCAGATCACGGCCGCCGCCACGATCGAAGGTCCCATGATGTTCAGGATGTCCACCTTGAGCACGCCCCGGAGCATCGCCTTCGGGTTGAGGAGGTAGGCCTGGATCCGGAACAGATAGGCCAGCAGGAAGATCTCCCAGCCCCGCCGGCGGATGCGGGCCGAGGCGCGCGCAGCGTCACCCAGCCTGCGCTCGGCAGCCGTCGCGCCCAGGACCGCCGACAGCCCGGCGAGGAACAGGAACATCGGCGCCGCGAACCCAGCGAGAATCGATGCGCAGCCGAAGATGACGCCTTGGCGGTCGGCGGGCTGGGTCCAGGCGTCGATGACGTGCGCCTCGATCATGATCAGGATGGCGAGGCCGCGCATCCAGTCGATGTGCGGAAGCCGCCGGGTGGGGCCGGAACTCGACGCGTTCATCGTGGCGGAATCGCACCCGCAGGCACGAGCCACAGCCGATCGGCGGCGCTGCGTTCCACGGCCGCCCGCGAGAACACCATCGGGTGGTAGCCCCCCTCGGCCCAGATCGGCAGCAGGTCGGCGTAGTGCGGACTGCCGGGCTGGCCTGAGAGGCCCGGCACGTTGATGGTCATCGAATGATCCCAGTCCGCCAGATCAATCACTTCCCGGTAGGACGCCCCCGCGGTCTGCCGGGGACCGGACCCGGTCGCATTGGGCGTCGTCGCGTCGCCGCCTCTCGGGACATCCTCGGTGTTCAGCACGGCCACGAGCGCGGGGGAACCCGCCAGGGCGTGCTCGAAAGAAGCGCGGTGCATTCTACCCCACTGCCACGTCGCAGGGTCGGGCCCGAGGCGGGCGGCGACCTCCTTCCAGGCCACCGCCAGGCTCGGTCCGGCGAGCGAGGCTGCCACGACCTCGCGCACGCGCTGGCGCATCGCCGCATCGGCCATCGGACCCGGGACCGAGGCGTGCGGCCTCGAGGTGCCGTCCACCCACGCGCCGAGCCACGCCGGCGCGGGTGAGAGGCCGGTGTCCACGAGCAGGGCGAACAGCCGGTCGTAGGCGACGCGTTCGACCGGGCCCGCGTCGGGCACCGGGCGGCCGGCGAGCCGGGCGAGGCCCTCCGCGACGGCCCGCGCCAGGTGCGGCAGCCACGTCTCGTAGAGCGCCGCGGCGGCCGAGCCGCGCGACACCGTCCCGTCCCACGCGGTGATCATCCGACGGGCGCGGTCCGTCGCCTCGTCGGCGGCGGATCCCGCCTGCCCGAGCGCGGCGATGACGGCCTTGGCCAGCACCGACTGCTCATCGAGCTGGAGGCGTTCGAAGTCCTCCACGGTGAAGGCCTTCCGGGAGGAAACGCCGGCGGAGAGGACCTCGAGGATCCGGCCAAACCGGAACGGGGCGCTGAACTCGAACCCGAGCGCGTGCGCGTAGCCCTCGGGCAGGATGTTGTGATTGGCCGTAGCGATCAGTCCGCTCGCCGGGTTGTAGACCTGCGGGAGGTCGTCGATGCCGAGGAACCCCTGCCACTCGGTACTGGCCCTCGTGCCCCGGCACCGGCAGCAGGCCGCTCCAGTTGGGGCGCACTGGCGAGAGGCCGGCGGCGATCCAGCCGATGTTGCCGTCGACATCGGCATACACGAGGTTCTCCGACGGCACCTTCCACCCGGCCACGGCCCCTCGGAACTCCTCCCACGTCCGGGCCGTGTCGATCGCCAGCGATTGCAGGTAGCCTGCCGCGCCGGGCTCGGACCCGACCCACCGCAGCGCGAACGCCCGATGCCGCGCGGCGTCGACGTGGACGACGGCACCGTGGCGGGTGAAACGCAGCACCACCTGGCGTGGCGGTTCCCCCCGCACGGCGACGGTCTCGCGTTCGACCCGCATCGGTTCGTAGCGCCCGCGATAGAGGTACCGCCCCTCGTCGTGCGGGTCGAGCCGTTCGACGTAGAGGTCCTGCTGGTCCATGTTGACGATCGTGAACCCGAACGCGATCCGGTCGTTGTGCCCTGCGGCCACTCCTGGCAGGGCCGGCTCACCCGCACCGATGACGTTCCACCCCGGACCGTTCAGGTGCACCGTGTAGCGAAGCGACGGCAACAGGAGGGCCCGATGCGGATCGTTGGCCAGGATTGGCTTGCCCGTCGCCGTGAGGCGGCCGGAGACCACCCAGTCGTTGGACCCGACCTCGGCGCTGTCGTCCTGGAGCAGATGGGGAGGCTGCGCGGGAAACGTCACCGCCTCGCTCACACCGTCGGCGAGCGCGAGGACGTCATCCGTGATGTCGGCCAGATCGAGACCCTGCGGCACGTCGACGCGCACCGGCGGATCGAGCGGCATCTGCTCGGCGGCCCGGTCCACCCCGGCGGACGCAATCAGACGGGCTCGCTGCACCTCGCTCCGGGCGTTCCTGGTCATCAGGTAGCCAGCCATGCGCCCGATGACGGACGCCGCGGTCCAGCGACCCGGACGACTCCCGGTCAGCTGGAATTCGACGGGCAGGCGCTCGGGCGAGGCGGTGGCGAAGGCGATCTGCGCGTTGACGCCCGAAGCGAAGGCCTCGGCAATCATTCTCGCGTCGGAGCGGTAGGCACGCCACTCGGCGTCGGGGTCGCCCCGGTAGCGCAACAGCCGCGCCAGGGTGTCGCGATTGACCGCGGTCGGGCCGACGATTTCGGCGAGCGTGCCCTCGGCCTGCCGCCGCCACAGCTCGAGCTGCCACAATCGGTCCTGCGCGGCGACGAAGCCCTGGGCCCAGAACAGATCGTGGACCGTCTTCGCGTAGATGTGCGGGACCCCCCAGCGGTCGCGGATCACCTCGACCCTCTGGTCCAGTCCCGCGACCCTCAGCGTGCCGTCCGTCCGGGCCAACGCCGCCGCCGCGCGGGCGCGCCAGGCCGCTTCTTCCTCCAGCGGCGCCAGCCCGGTCAGCGCCGCCAGGCACGCGACAAAGGCGAGGACCTGTCGTGGCATGTGTGTTCCGCCGGCTTCGCCTGATCCTGCGGCGTCTCAGACGATGGTGTAGCTGGTCTCGAGCTCGATATCCTGCCGAAACGTGCTCCACACCGAGCAGTACTTGTCGCGCGAGAGCTGGAGCGCCCGCTCCACGTGCTCCGGCCGCATCTGCCCGCTGAGCGTGAACTCGAGCCGAATCGCGGTGAACCGCTTCGGATCCTCGCTCGCCCGACGGCCGGTGAACGCGACGGTCATTCCCGTCACGGTGTGGCGCCCGCGTGTCAGAATCTGTACCAGGTCGATCGCCATGCAACCGCACAGCGACAGCGCGAGCATCTGGACCGGGGTCGGCGCCGCGTCGGAGGCGCCGTCCATCGAGATCTCGTGCTTGCCGATCAGCCCGGTGAACTGCAGCTCCCCGTCCCACTCCAGCGTGGCCGACAGGGGTGGACGTTCCTCCGCCATCAATGACTCCTTGAGGGGCCAGGCCCCGCTCGAAAAACCCGACCAGTATACGCGCGCCGACCTGTGGATTGCGCACTCGGTGCTGGGGTTGGTAATCTCAAGTCATGGAGGTCAATCTACCGACGGTGATCGGGGCCGTAGCCCTCCTCGCCACCGCCCCGGCCCTGCTGGACGGACAACAGCCGCCGCTGTTCAAGTCGGGCACGAAGGTGGTGTCGCTCTACACCACGGTGACCGACGATGGCCGCCTGGTGCCGGGCCTCACGCGCGAGGACTTCGAGGTGCTCGACGACGGCAAGCCGCAGCCGATCACCATCTTCAGCAACGAGGTCCAGGCCATCACGGTGGTAGCCATGCTCGACACGAGCGGCAGCATGACGGGCAGTCTCAGACTGCTCCAGTCGGCCGCCGAGCAGTTCTGTCTGCGCCTGCTGCCTGGCGACCGGGCCCGCCTCGGCGACTTCAACGACAAGATCCAGCTGTTGTCGCCTATGACCGGCGATCGGGATGAGCTCATCGCGTCGCTGCGGGACATCGACTACGGCTACCCGACGCGGCTCTACGACGCCATCGTGGCCGGCATCGACGAACTCAAGGGGATTGACGGACGGCGCGTCGTGCTGGTGTTCACCGACGGCGACGACACCTACAGCAAGACCCGGTTCGGCACGGTGCTCGACCGCGCCGTCTCCGAGGAAGTGATGGTCTACGCGATCGGGCTCGAAGGCACCGAGGTGATCAACGGCCGGTCGGTCAGGACCAAACCGGATCGCAGTCTGCGAAAACTGGCGGAGGTGACCGGCGGCGGGTACTTCCAGCTCGACCGCGCGGACCAGCTGACGTCGACGTTCACCCGCGTGTCCGAAGAACTACACAGTCAGTACTTGATCGGGTTCTCGCCGTCGCTCCGCGACGGCAAGGAACACCAGCTCGAGGTGCGCGTCAAGCGGCCGGGCCTCAAGGCGCGGACGCGGAAGAGTTACGTCGCGTCGTAGCCTCGAGGCAGGAGCACGTTCGATCGTTCCAACGGAACGTGCGGAGAAGTGGAGTGTTCCACCCGTCCGGTGGTGACGGGTGCACGTCGCCGTGCGACGTCACAGCCGCGCAAACAGCCCTACGATCCCAGGGCCGCCAGCACCATCGCCGCCACCAAGAGGACACCAACGCCCCAGTCCGCCTTGTCGTAAAGCCTGCTGAACATCGTGGGTCTCTCCTTTCCCTCTGGTATAGACGGAGGGCGGCACACGATGGTTCGCTCGGCCAGTCAAGGCCTCCACGGGTTGTCAAGGACCAGGTCCGGGCGTTCCCGCCGGAACGTCGTCGCCACGTAGCAGTCGAAGCAGATTGGCCGCTGGGTCGCGAGCACGCTGGGCAATGTCTCTGGCGCGATGTCCGGCCAAGGTCGGGCCACGCCCTCGGCATCGATCACGCCGGGGCGCTTCTCGAACCAGTCGATCGTGTCGAGGGGCGTGTGGCACACCGAGCACGACTTGCCCGCGTACCACTTGGTGACGACCGATCGGACCAGGCAGTCCTCGGGCGCCCGTTCGATTTGCGCGAGGCATTCGCGCCCACAGGTGCCACGCTCGGGCCAGCGTGAACAGTCCGTGAGGGTGAAGCGACCCGACACGGCCGCCCGGGCGGCGCGCACGTCGACGGCGGCCGGCTCGTGCGTTTCGGGACACTCCACAAGACGCGGGCCGCGAAGCGCGAGATAGCGTCGGCCGAGCAGTGCGGCGATGGCCGCAACCACTGCGACGACGATCAGCGGCAGCACGAAACTCATCTGTTCCTCCCGGGGTTCCTGAGAGACGTTATACCATTGCCGTCAGGCGGGCCCACGGACATTTCCGCGCCCGAGCGGCGGCGGAGCCGGGCGCCAGACGAGGCCGGCGATGCCAGCTCGTCCGACTGGGTGGACGCGGGGCCGCGTCAGAGCGGCCGGTGTTTGGGGCACCAAGCTCAACCTCGATCGCCGGAGGCAGCATGGACACTCATCGTTCGATTCCCCCCGGGGATCGGCCGGCTGGCAATGTCCGCGGCACGAGGTCGGCGGTCCTGGCCCGGCACGGGATGGTCGCGACCAGCCAGCCCCTCGCCTCCGCCGCGGGCCTGCAGGTCCTGCGCGAGGGCGGCAACGCGGTGGACGCGGCCGTCACCGCCGCAGCGGTCCTCGCGGTGATCGAGCCCACGATGACCGGAATCGGCGGGGATCTGTTCGCGCTGGTCTTCGACGCTCGCGATGGGACGCTGCGGGGACTGAATGCGAGCGGCCGGACCGGCCGGCGAGCCTCGTGCGCGCAGCTGCACCGTCGGGGGCTCAGGCAACTACCCTTGCGCGGCGCGCTCTCGGTGACGGTGCCCGGCGCCGTCGCGGGGTGGGCGGACCTGCTCGCGCGTCACGGGACGATCCCATTGTCGCAGGCCCTCGCGCCGGCAATTGCGTACGCCCGCGAGGGCTTCCCCGTGGCGGAGATCGTGGCCGCCCAGTGGCAGGGGGCCGAGGGAGCGCTCTCGGCGGACAGGGAGGCCTCGGCCGTGTTCCTGCCGCAGGGACGGGCCCCGCGCGAGGGAGAGGTGTTCGCCAACCCCCTGCTGGCCTCCGCGCTGGAGCTCGTCGCGGAGGGAGGCGCGGATGCCTTCTACCGGGGGCCAGTGGCGGCAGCCATCGCATCGCGCCTCGCCGCGGACGGCGGGCTGATTGATGAGGTCGACCTCTCGTCCCACGCCGTCGAGTGGGTCACACCGATCCGCACGACGTTCCGCGGATGCGAGGTGTACGAGTTGCCGCCGAACACGCAGGGCTTCGTCGCCCTGGAGATCCTGAACATCCTCGAACACGATGAGCTCGAGCGCCTCGGGCACAACACGGCCGCCTACCTCCACCTCCTCGTCGAAGCCACCCGAGTCGCATTCGCGGATCGAGATGCTCGGCTGGCCGACGCGTCCTCGGTCCCGACCGGCGACCTCGACACCCTCATCTCGAAGGCGTACGCGGGAGAGCGGCGCCGCGGGATCGACCAGACGCGTGCCGCGACGGACGTGGCGCCGTGGCGGGGGACGCGGGAAGGCTCCGCACCGCCCCCCTCGGCCGCGGGGGACACGGTGTACCTCACGGTGGCCGATACGCGCGGGAACGTGGTCTCGCTCGTCCAGTCTCTCTTCGAGTGTTTCGGCTCGGGCGTCGTGGTCCCGGGAACCGGCATCGTCCTGCAGAACCGCGGCAGTCTCTTCCTGCTCGAGGAGACCCACCCGAACTGCCTGGCCGCCGGCAAACGCCCGATGCACACGCTGGTTCCGGCCATGGCCTTCCGCGGCGGACGCGTGTTCCTGTCGTTCGGCGTGATGGGCGGCGACCTCCAACCGCAGGGTCACGTCCAGGTGCTCGTCAATCTTCTGGCCTTCGGCATGAACCTCCAGGAGGCCGGCGAGGCCGCCCGCGTCCGGGTTTCGCGCGCCGGCGTCGCGGTCGAGTCCGGCGTGCCCGAGTCGGCCCGCTCTGGTCTGGTCACGCGCGGGCACGTGCTGGTCGAGGCGCGCGGGGTGTTCGGTGGATTCCAGGGCATCCTGGTGGATTCCGACCGGGGCGTCCTGGTCGGTGGCTCCGACCCGCGGAAGGACGGCCTGGCGATTGGGTACTGACGAATGCCCGGTTCGCTGTCGGTTGCGCGATGCGGCGGCCGGCTGGGCTGGGGTAGGATTGTAGGCAGTCGGCGGCCTCCACCGCCTGTTCCCCGTCCCGTTCGGTACGTTGGACCTGCTATGCCCACACCGTTTCGTTTCCTGTCCGAGCACGACGTCCGGCTGTTGTTGCCCCCTGCCGAGTTCCCAGCGTTGGTCGACCTGATGGCCCGCACGGTCGCGGAGTTCTCGGCCGGTCGGGTGACCCAGCCCGTCCGAACGGCGGTCGCCGTCGGGCCGCCCGGCCAGTACCTCGGCGTCATGCCCGCCCTGCTGCCGGTATCGGACGTCGTGGGCGCGAAGCTGGTGAGCGTGGTACCTGGCAACGCCGCGCGGGGTCTGTCGACGCACATCGGCATCGTGGTGCTCTTCGATCCGGCGACCGGGAACCTGCGCGCCACGATGGACGCCCGTTACATCACGGAGGTCAGGACGCCGGCGGTGTCGGCCGTCTCGGTTCGGCACATGGCGCGGCCGGAGGCCGCCACCCTGGCGCTTGTCGGGTCGGGCGTCCAAGCGCGCAGTCACCTCGAAGTGCTCGCGTCGATCCGGCCCCTGCGCGCGGTGCGCGTGTGGGGCCCCGATGGTCCTCAGCTGGAGGCGTTTGCCCGCGAGATGTCGAACCGTGTCGGGGTCGAAGTTCGGGCCGTCTCCTCGGCCCAGGCGGCGGTGGAGGGTGCTGACCTCGTCGTCCTCGCGACCGCGTCAGACGAGCCGGTCATCCGCAGCGAATGGGTGGGCGAAGGTACCCACGTGGTGTCGGTCGGCGCCTGCCGGCCTTACCAGCGGGAGATGGACCCGCACCTTTTGGCCCGGGCCCGGCTCGTGGTGGACTCGCGGGAAGCCGCGCTGGCCGAATCGGGCGACGTGGTCATGGGGATTCAGGAAGGCCACTTCACCTCGTGCCATCTGGTCGGCGAGCTTGGCGCCGTGGTGGCTGGACTGGTCCCCGGGCGCACGAGTGTCTCGGAGGTCACCATCTTCAAGTCGCTGGGTTTGGCGGTCGAGGACCTGGCGGCCGCGGCGCTGGCCCACGAGCGGGCCATGCAGCGCGGGATTGGTCTCGAGCTCACGCTGTAGGACGGTACGGTGCTTTTCTGGAAAGCGACGTCGCTCGCGCTGTTGCTGGCCCTGGCCGCCACGACCGAGGTGCGAGCCAACGAGCGGTCGCAGGCCCTCCGGCGGGAGGGGTACGAGGCGGAGTGCAACCTCGATTACGACCGGGCGGCCGACCTGTTCCGAGAGGCGATCGCCGCCGATTCGCAGGACTCGGCGGCCTACCGCGCGGCCGCCTCGGTGGACTGGCTGCGGATTCTCTTCTCCCGCGGCACGCTGCTCGTGGACGACTACCTGGGCCATTTCCGGGCGTCCTCCGACCTGCAGATGCCGCAGCCGCCGCCCGCGCTCGCCGCCGCGTTCCGCGAGGACATCGCGCGGGCGACCGCGCTCGCGGAACAGGAAGTCTCGCACCGGTACAACGAGGCTGCGTCACATTTCGACCTCGGGTCGGCCCTCGGCCTGGATGCCTCGTTCACCGGTTCGGTGGAAGGGCATCTCTACGCGGCGGGGCGGCTGGCCCGACGGGCGCTGTCGGAAAACGACCTCGCGTTCCGGCTCGACCCTGGCCGCAAGGACACCGGGCTGGTCATCGGCAGCTACCGGTACCTGGTGTCGTTGTTGCCGCCCGCCGTGCGCGTGATGGCCTACCTGCTCGGGTTCGAGGGCGGGCGCGACGTGGCGATCCGCCGCCTCGAGGAGTCCGCGGTGTTTTCGAGCGACGTGCAGGCCGACTCGCGGTTCGCGCTCGTGCTGATCTACAACCGCGAGCACCGATACGCCGACGCGCTGGCGATGATCCGCGGTCTGGAACGATCCTGCCCCGGCAATCGTCTCCTCGTCTTGGAAGAGGGGTCGACCGCACTGCGCGCCGACCGGCCGCGCGAGGCGGAAGCGGCTCTCGATGCCGGCATCTCGCGGCTGCCCCGGGATCCTCGACCGCGCATGCCGGGCGAGGAAGGACGCTGGTACTACAAGCGCGGCGAGGCGCGGTTGCGCCTTGGCAAGCTGGTCGAAGCGGAAGCGGATCTCCGGACGGCGCTCTCGGCGCCGGACGTGCGCGGCTGGGTGCTCGCCCGGATCCACGTCGACCTGGGCAAGGTGGCCGACCTGCGCGGGGACCGCACCGCCGCCAGGGCTGAATACACTGCGGCGCTGGCGATCACGCGGACTTCCAGCGACGCGACGGCGGAAGCGGAGGCAACCCGGTTCCTCGCACAGCCGTATCGACAGTAGAAAGGCAGTGCCGACATGGCGACCAAGAAGTGGCTCCCGATCGTCGTCGGTGTCCTGGTCTTCCTCGTGATCGTGGGCGCCGGCGTCATTGGCGGGCTGGTCTATGTGATCAGTCACCAGGTCCACGTCGAGAAGATGGCTGCGGCGAGCGGGCAGGTGGAGTTCGCCCGTCTCCGGGCGACGCTGCAGGGCCAGAGACCGTTCATCGAGCTGCCCGCCGATGGCAGGGGCGAAGGCGCGGTCCACCGCGAGATGGAGACGAGGGAGCCGGGGTCGATCTCCACGCTGCACGTGCGCGTGTGGGTGCCGGACGAGAAGAAGCTCGTCAAGGTCGACCTGCCGGTACTGGCTCCTCCGGCTCGGCGGCAACAAGCCGCTCAAGCTGCACACCAGCGAGGACGTGTTCGAGGGGATGGAACTGACCGTCACGCCCGAGGAGATCGAGCGTCGGGGCCCGGGCTTGATCGTGGACTACACCACCCGGGCCGGGCACCAGCTGTTGATCTGGACCGAGTAGCCCGCGCTACAGCCTCAGGAACTGGCGCACGCGCAGCAGGAAGCTGCGCGGGGCCTCCTCCCGGTCGACCGCGACGCCCACCACCTGACGGCTCTGCTCGAGGCCGAGCCGCCGCGCGGCCACGACTTCACCGATTTCGTCGACGACCGCCGGGTGGACGAGCGCGATGCGGCGCAGATCCTCTGCGCCAATCTCCAGCAGCAGACAGTCGGTGACCGCGGAGACCGTGGCGGTCCGCGGCTCGCCCGTCAGCAGCGACATCTCGCCGAAGTATCCCCCCGCTGAAATCGTCGCCACCTCGGTTCTACCCTCGCCCGTGGTGACGCGGACGCGACCGGTCGCGACGACGAACATCGAGCGGCCCTCGTCGCCCTGGCGCACGATCGTCTGGCCAGCGCCGTAGAGGCGCTCGTGCGACACCGCGGCCAGGTCGGCGCGGTCCGCGTCGGAGAGCGGCTTGAGCAATTCCACGGCGGCGAGGTGGGTGGCGCGGTCCTCGGGCGACGTCAGGTCGACAACCTCGGCGCCGCGCTGGTACTGCACCTGGGCCGGGTAGGGGATCTCGATGCCGCGCCGCCGGAACGCGTAGTAGACCGCGGTGCGGACCTGGTCGCGCGCCAGAAAGTCGACGCTGTAGTCGCCGACCCAAAACAAGATCCGGTAAAGGATGGCCGAGGCGGCGAAGTCGGCGACGATGACATCCGGCGGCGGGGTGGAGAGCACGAGGGTGGCGTCGGCGAGCGCTTCCCGGACGGCGGCCTTGACGTCGTTCGGCGGGGTCAGATAGCTGGCGCCCACCTCCACGACGAGGCGCGTCGGCGCGGCTGGCTCCGAGTAGTTGGTGATCGCCTCCTTCGAGAGGATGTTGTTGGGCAGGACCACCGCGTCGCCGTTCTTGGTCCGCAGCCGCGTGGCGCGCCACGTGATCGCCGACACGCGCCCCTCGGTACGGGCCGACCTTGATCCAGTGGCCGGCCCTGAACGGCCGCTCCACCTGGATGGCCAGGCCTGCGAACATGTTGCCGAGCGTGTCCTGGAGCGCGAACCCGATCACGACGGCGCCCACCGCCGAGGTCGTCAGGAACTTCTCCTGCATGACCACGGTCGCCACGATCAGGAAGATCGCGATGATGAAGGCGTCCTGGACGATGTTCGGGAAGTGGTCGGGCGTCCGGTCTTCGCGCCACGGGTTGATCACCAGCACGACGGCCAGCGTGATGCTCCCGAGGGCCAGCAGGAGCCGGCTGACGTGGGCGACGACCGCGAGGTTGGCGGCCCGGTCCGGGGAGGAGGAGCCGATCGCGACGACGGCCGCCAGGCCGAGCGCGAGGACGAAGGACACCAGCGACAGCCTCAGCTTGTTGCGGATGAAGCGGTTGCTGGTGAACGCGCGCGCCGCCACCGCCAGGACGACCGAGGCGGCGCCGAGGATCAGGTCGTACGAGTAGAGCACCCTACTTCAGCTTCCCTTCCTTCTTGAACGTGTCGAGGTCTCCTGGCGTGATCGTCACGACGACCAGCTTCGAGACGGGTCCGCCCTTCGCGTTGCGCTCGGTGTCCACGCCGCGCGAGGCCCCGGACCCGGTGACTTCGGCGGACTTCTTGTCGGAGGATCCCGAGGGTTTCACCAGGCTGCCGAGGCCGAAACCGTGTTTCTTGGGCTGGTCGTCCTTCTTGTCCTTGTCCGCGTCCTTCGACGACGAGCTGGAGCCGGAGGCCAGGCCGGCCGACCCCGCCGCGACCGCGGTGATCTCGGTCTGGGGCTTCGCTTTGTAGGTGATGAACTTGTGGTAGCGGTCCGCGTCGGTTGCGGTGGCGGTCAGCTTTTCGGCCGACACGATGGCGGAGAGTTTGTCGAGCCGCTCCTGCATCTCGGGGTGCGACGCGAAGAGCCCCTGCTTCTCGGTGGCCGACTTGTTGCGATCCGACAGCCGCGTCAGGAACGCGGCGAGGCCCCCCGGCGCGTAGCCGACGCTGTTGGCCAGGCGGATGCCGCCGTGGTCGGCCTCAAGCTCCTCGGCGCGGCCGAATCCCGCCATCACGAGGTCCGTGGTCTTGTCGACCAGCGACGAGAACACCTTGCTGTCCTTGAGCGTCTCGTCGGCCCCGACCTGAATCATCTTGCCCTTCTGGATCGCCTTGATGGTGTGCTTCTCGGTGACGTGGGTCACCTCGTGGGCCAGCACGCCAGCCAGTTCCGCCTCGTTCGCGATCAAGCCGAGGGCCCCGCGCGTGATGTGGACGTAACCGCCGGGTGCCGCGAACGCGTTGACGCCGTCGGTGTCGAGGACGATGAACGTCCAGGGCAGGCGGGGTCGGTTGGTCGCCTGGGCAAGCACCATTCCGACCAGGGAGACGTAACGATGGACGGCGGCGTCCTGCACGACCCGGTACCGGATGCGCACCTTCTCGCTCACCGCTTCCCCGATCCGGATCTCGTCCGCCTCGGTGATGGTGAGCTCGCGAGCCTGCTGGGCGTGCTTGATGATGGACCCGAGCTGCGGCGACCCGGCGGGAGCACCAGCCGCGGCCGGTCCGGCCGTTGTGAGAACGGCCGCCAGCGAGAGGCCGACGACAACGCGGAGCATATCCTTCATAGTCCCCCCGAGGAGCGCCTCCCTGGAGCAACCCCAGGGTCCGGCGTGGGCTGCACGCGGTCGACGTGGTCGAGCTAGCGTTCAGGGCTGGCCGGCGGCCGTACCTCGTGGATGGCCACCGGCTGCGACTTCCCTTTTACCACGACGTCGCCCAGCGGGCGAATAGCATAGTTCCCTTTCAGCCGCTGGCGCGTCGCCTCGCTGATGATGATCGTCGTGCCGTACTGCTTGTTGAGCGACTCGAGCCGGGACCCGAGGTTGACGGCGTCGCCGATGACCGTGTAGCTCATGATGGTCGCCGACCCGATGTTGCCGGCGACCATGTCCCCGGTGTTGATGCCCACGCCGATGGCCAGGGTCTTCCGGCCCTCGGCCGCCCACGTCGCATTGAGCTGGGAGAGCCCGGCCATCATCGCCAGGGCCGCCTGCACGGCATGCTCGGCGTGATCCGGGTCCTCGAGCGGGGCGCCGAACAGCGCCATGACCGCATCCCCCACGAACTTGTCGAGCGTGCCGTGGTGGGCGAGCAAGACGTCCACCATCCGGGAGAAGTACTCGTTCAGCTGGTGGACAATTTCCTCCGGCTGTCCCTGCTCGGAGAAGGTGGTGAAGCCGCGGATGTCCGAGAAGAGGACGGTCATCTCCCGCCGCTGACCTCCCAGGCGCGCGCTCGACGGGTCCCGCATGAGCTGGTCGTACACGTCCTTCGACACGTAGCGCGAGAAGAGCCGCTTGACGACCCGTTTCTCGCGTCCCTCCACGAAGTACTGGTAGGCGACGCCACCGAACGCCGCGATCGTCAGCGCGGCGAGCGGCGTCACCAGGGGCAGCCACACGCCACGCGCAAAGAGCGAGACGCCTGAGACGACGAGCGCGCCCCCAACCAGCGCCGAGACGGCCAGCCCCGACCACACGCCGAGCATCAGGAGCGAGACGGCGGCCACGATCGCGCAGGCCACCAGGGCGAGGGCCGCGGCCCAGGTCGGAGCGGGCGCCAGCACGTGGGACGACAGCAGATCGTCGAGGGCGCTGGCGTGGATCTGCATGCCGGGCATCTTGCCGGGCAGCGGCACCGCCTTCTGGTCGTAGGTCCCGGCGGCGGTCGTGCCCACAAAGACGATGGCGTCGTGGAACCGGGATGGGTCCACGAGGGGTTGTTGTCCCGCCTTCAGCTGTTGCTCGGAGTAGAAGAGATCGGCGAACGAGGTACTCGGCGTACGTGGGCTTGCCGGCATTGAGCACGCCGCCCAGATAGCGCACGAGCGCCCGGCGCGCATGGCGGCGCTCTCCGTAGAAGCTCGGCAGCGTGGAATCCACTAGGGGCAGCAGCCGTGAGCCGATCCGGAGGCCCCGGGCGTCGGTTCGCACTTCCGATGGCGGCGTGCCCGTCGCCACGATCGCCGCCGCCATGGCGAGGGAGGGCAGGTAGTGTCCGCCAGCGCGGACAAACGGCGCCAGCCGCCGGACGGGCCCGTCAGGGTCGAGCACCATCAGGTCGTGCCCGAGGGCGCGGCTGGCCCGAGCCAGCTCGCTGTAGGGCGGCACGGCGGAAGGTCTCTCCTCGATGCCGGGGTCAAGGCGGTAGTCGGTGGCGAGCGGGACGATGGCGGTCAGATTCCTCGGGGCTTCGCCCTCGGCCGCCACGTCGACGACGTTCACGACGTTACCGGCGCGCGCTGCCGCCTCGGCGAGCGCCTGGTCGGACTCCTGGCCGGTCCACGGTTCGCCGCCGACGGTGAAGGATCGGCGGTCGCGCTCGCTGAAGATGACGTCGTAGACCACGACTTTCGCCTTGGCGCGGGCCAAGTAGTCGACCAATCCGGCGTGTACCAGGCGCGGCCACGGCCAGCGGCCGACGACCGGCTCCAGGTTCCGGATGCTGGCGTCGTCGATGGCCACCAGGACGATGTCCCGGCGGGCGGACGCGGGATCGACCGTTTGCTGCATCCGCCAGTCGTAGGTCTTCAGCTCCACGGTGTCCACGAAGGGAATGAGTCCCGCGAGGGCGGCGAGAAGGGCCGCGGCCGCACCGAACACGACGCCGAGGAGCAGCTTGCGCACGGTGTGCAAAAGGGTAGCACGAAAGACCCTGCGCCCTGGGCCCGCGCGTTGCTGGCGGCGGACGGGCCGGGCCCGCGGGATTGCCGGCGCCCGGCCCGTCCGAGCGGCCGCCCGCGGCTGTTCGGGGCGGTTGGCGCACGTGTTGGCGCACGTGTTGTTGACAAGTGAATTGACCGCTTCCGTTTGACACGTGAGTTGACCGCTTTCGCTAAATCGCTGCCTGGGCGAGCACGGACCCGGTCGCCCTCGAGGGCGACCGGGTCCGTGCTCCGGTACGCGGCCGAGGCGATCGGCCGAGCACGGCCGGGACGACGTCCACCGGGTGGCCGCTCGCATCGAAGTGGCCCAGGCGCTGCAGCCCCCGCCAGACCGAATGACGCCCATCCAGATGGCGCCGCACCACGACCGCCAGACCAGCGCACGTGCGCCGGCCGGGTTGCTTCGCGAGCTGCAGCGTGACCCGGCCGAGGGTCACGGTGTTGTCGCCCGCGACCACGCGGGTCTCCTGGTGGCAGAGCACCTGGTCGAGATCACACGCGCCGAGCGGAACCCAGGCCGGGTCGGGGTCGCGCGGCGGGTGACTGAAGGTCGCGTTGTGCTGCGGCAGGAAGACGTCCCGCAGGTACACATTGGCGGCCGCGGTCGTGGTGATGCCCGCCACGCGCAACTCGTTGACGAGCCGATCCTGAAACGTGCGATTGAGCCGCTCGCTGCGGCCTCGGGCTTGCGGGGAGTAGGCCGGAATGTGCTCCACCCCGAGGTGCGCGAGGGCCCGTCCCACTTGGGTCAACGCCTTCTTATCGACCGGCCCCTTGGCCTTCGGCGTATAGAACGCCCACCCGGCGCGGTCGCTGTAGACGGCCATCGGCAGGCCGTAGGTCCGAAACACCTCCCCCAGGGCGGTCATCACCGCGCGCGTGCTCTCGGCCTCCCAGAACTGCGCATACAAGACCTGGTTGGTCGCATCGTCCGGCACCGTGATCAGCGTCGGCCGCGCCTCTGGCGCCAGCGCGAACCAGGCATGGGGACTCCCGTCGATGTGGAGCAACTCGCCGAAGCACGCCCGCGGCTCCCGCCGCCGCCGATGCCGGCCCCGCGGCCGTTGCTTCGGCGCCAGCCCGGCCGCCTGGACCGCGTGCTTCACCCAGCTGTAGGACAGCGTGACGCCATGCTCCCGCTGCGCGATCTGGTGGAAGTGCCGGAGATTGAATCCCCGATACCGCGCCCGATACAAGCCCAGGATCCGCTCGAGCTCGGCCGCCGGCACCCGGCGCGGCGACGGCACGGCCCGCCGCCGGTCGAAGAACCCGTGCCACCCCTTCCGCTCGTACTCCTCCCGCCACCGGCGGACCGTCCGCGCGCTCACCCCGAGAATGTCCGCGGCCCGAAACCAGTGCAGCTCCCCACTCAGAGCCCGCATCATCACCTCGTGCACCTGCATGACCCGCTCCCACTCGGACTCGGGATACCCCATCGCGCCTCCTCGGCTGCTCGGGGTATCGGTCCGCCACTGCAGCGGTCAATTCACGTGCTCTCGCGAGCGGTCAAATCATGTACTCCCTACACACGTGTTGGCGCACGTTGACAACGGCGGAATCGGAGCCGACCATGGGCATGCGCAGCGGGCCGAAGAGAACGGTCAAGGAGACCCGGTGACTATGCGACGCCTTTCCATCCTGTGTGTCATCGTGGCGACGCTCGTGCTCACGCCAGGGGTCGACCGGGCTCAGTCGCCCCCGCCAGCCACCCCGCTCGCCAGGTCGCTGGCCCAGTGGCAGGACATGCGCTTCGGCCTCTTTCTCCATTGGGGCCCCGTCAGCCTGACGGGCCGCGAAATCGGCTGGTCGCGCGGTGCGCCGACGCCTGTGAACGAGTACGACGAACTGTATCTGCGCTTCAACCCGCAGCAGTTCAGCGCTGACGACTGGGCGCGCGCCGCGAAGGCAGCCGGCATGAAGTACGTCGTCCTCACCGCGAAGCACCACGACGGGTTCTGCCTCTGGGACACGAAGACGACCGACTACAACGTCATGAAGTCGCCGTTCGGAAGGGACGTCGTCCGCGAACTCGCCGACGCGTGCCGCCGGCAGGGGCTCGTCTTCGGCGTCTACTACTCGATCCTGGACTGGCATCACCCGGACTACCCGCTCGGCAGCCCGGCCGGCAAGACGCGCAAGATGGGCGCGAACATGGACCGCTACGTCGAGTACCTGAAGCGACAGGTGTCTGAACTGGTGACAAACTACGGGCCGCTCGGCATCCTGTGGTTCGACGGCGAGTGGGAGGAGCCGTGGACGCCGGAGCGGGGCGCGGACCTCTACAGTTTCCTGCGACGGCTACGAGGGTCGCTCATCATCAACAACCGGGTGTCGAAACCGCGCGCAGGCACGGAAGGAACGAGCGCCACGCTCCGGTTCTCTGGCGACTACGACACGCCCGAGCAGCGCATCGGCACGTTCGACATGGACCGTCCCTGGGAGACGTGCATGACGATCGGCGAGCAGTGGGCCTGGAAGCCGGACGATGCGCTGAAGCCACTGGCCGAATGCGTGCGCACGCTCGTGACGACGGCCGGCGGGAACGGCAACCTGCTCCTCAACGTCGGCCCCATGCCAGACGGGCGCATCGAGCCGCGACAAGTCGAGCGCCTGCGGAACATCGGTGCGTGGCTCAGCGTGAACGGCGAGAGCGTCTATGGCACGCGCGGTGGGCCCTTCAAGCCCGGCGCGTGGGGTGTGAGCACGCGGCGCGGAAACCGCATCTACCTGCACGTGTTCACGTGGGAGGGCGACAGCCGCCGACTGCCGCCGATCGCGGCGCGGGTGGCGGAGGCGCGGGTCGTCGGCGGCGGTCCGGTGACGTTTTCGCAGACCGTGGACGCGCTGGTCATTCGCGTGGCGGCGGACAGGCGCGATCCAACCGACACCGTGATCCGGCTCGATCTCGACCGCCCGGCCGCAGTGCTCGCTCCTCTCGACGTGAAGGCACCGTAGTGCGCCACGGTGCTCGCATTGCGGCGGGGCGGGGAAGGCGCGGAGGGTTCTGGTCAGATGCGGGTCGGTTCAACGGGAGGAAGTGGCCCGAACGAACCCCTGGCCGCGGCCTTCACGCTGTAGGTCTTGTACATCCAGTGGTCGCGATACCATGTGCACTCGCGAAACTCGTCGTTGAGTTCTCTCATTCGCCGCGCCAGGAAGCTCCGCAATCGCCCGGTCTCACCAGCGTAGGACGGGTCCCCCGCGACGTCGGCTTTCATGTGCGGGTCCCTCTGGCGATCGAAGAGGAGTTCCCGGCCGTCGCGCAGATACCTGGCGTAGGTGAATCGCTTGTCCCGCACGGACCGCCATTCGAAGCCGTCCTGCCAGAGATAGGTGTGGCCCATACCCTGCATGAGCGCCGCCTCGGGCTCAACGCCGCGCCCCCCCGAGAAGACGAAGCTCAGGTCCTGCCCGTCGACGTCCCGCGGGATCTGCGCCCGCAAACCCATGAGCCCCAACAGGGTTGGCATGACGTCGGGCGTATTGATGCAGAGATCCGAGGTCCCGGGCTTCACGATTCCGGGATAGCGCACCAGCAACGGCACGCGTGAGGCCTCGTCGTAGAACGTCAGCTTGAACATCCGGCCCTGCGAGGCGAACATCTCGCCATGGTCAGAGCTGAAGACCACGATGGTGTGGTCGCTGAGGCCCAGCCGATCCAGGCATGCGAGGATTCGCGCGAACTGCTCATCCAGGTTGTTGACCATTCCGTAGTAGCAGCGCAGGCATTCGTCCAGGCCGCCGTCAAGGAAATCCCTGCGCCAGCGCCCGCCGCTGAAGGCCATGTCCGGATATCGGTCCATGTAGGGATCGGGCTCGTCCTTGAAGTTCTCCGGAAGCCCGAAGCGCACGTTCCTGAAATTGTCGTAGTTGGCTGCCGGCACGTTGGCGCGGGTCCACGGATCGTGCGGAGGATTCCAGGAGAGGAACATGGCGAAGGGAGCGTCGCCGCGGGCCGCCTCCTCGATGAACTTCGTCGCGAGCGTGGTCATCTCCGTGGGCCCGTGTTTTCCCTCGAGGGCGACTCGCTGCAGCTCACCGCCCGGCCCGTCGGTGAAGTAGTACTCGTGGTAACTGGCGTGATTGAAGTTGTAGGCCGCCCAGAATCCATCGAAGCCCAGGCGTTCCGGGCCCCGAAGCGCCGGCCGCTCGTATTGATCCAGCAGGTGCCACTTGCCGAGGTAGGCCGTCTTGTATCCTGCCTCGCCCAGCACGTGGGCGATCGAGCGGTGATTCGGGTTCATGTTCAACTCGTTGATCACCACACCGTGACTGCTGGGATACTTGCCGGTGAGCAGGCTGGCGCGGTGCGCCGCGCAGACCGGCATGACCGACACGGCATTACTGAAGCTCAAGGACTGCGCGGCGAACCTGTCCAGGTGGGGCGTGATCGCCTTGCTGTTGCCGGCGCACGCGAGCGCATCGGCCCGCAACTGGTCAGCAAAGACGTACACGAGGTTCGGCCGCCGGGCCCTGTCGCTCGCCGCGGACGCCAGTCCAGGCAGGACCTCGGCCGCCGCCAACGCTGACACCGCTGTGAGGAATTGCCGCCTTTTCATGCGATGCTCTTCAGCCAGCCGCCGAGGGCGCGTCAATGGCACAGACCCGGTTGGTCCATCCGCCCGAGCGGCGATCGGCACGGCGATTCGAACCCCGGTCCCGTGGTTGAGAAACGCCGCCGGAGACGTCGACGGTCTCCGGCCACGGGGGAGTTCTTAGGAAATCCGTGCGCACCCTTGGGCCGTCCCGGCTGCTAACGGCCCATTTCGTGCGCAAAGTCTCAAGGTCCCTTCAGGCGGGAATCTACCCCGCGCCGGGACCGTCATAGCCACAGACCCCCATGCGCGGAGAGTTAACGATGGGCCGCCGCAGGTACTCGTCACACTTGTGGGACTCGGCGCACGCCGTGCAGAGGAAGCCCTCGCCGCCCGGCCCGTCACATTCGAGACACACCGATACGGCCGGGGCTTCGCATGCCGCGCACGCGAAGCGAGGTGCTTCGTTGTGGGCCAGAACGACGACTGACTTGCCGGGCACGGCGATCGGAAGAGGCCCGACGAGAGACAGGTCCGACAGGGTCGTGCTGCCGAAGTCGTAGTGGTGCTCGAACGCGGTCCCAGTCGCCAACCGCACCTTGCCCACCTCGATGTGCATGGATTGCGCTCGGGGACGGACCGAGAAGATCGGTGGCGGCTCCGGCTGGGAGGTATACCGGGTCGACCCGATCGTGAATTCACTCAGGTGGTCGCAGCACTCGAGCCACGTAGCGCGCAGGAGCGCATCGACGTCCGACAGCTTGGCGTTGTGGGCAACGGCGAGAAACAGCCAATAGGCCTTGGGCCGACCGACGACCTCGAAGAGAAGGCCTGGGACGTCCGGCAGCCGCCGTCTGGCTGCGCGTGTCGCCTCGGGTATCGGCTGCGTGCACACGCTCAGGTGTTTCCTGACGGCCGCTCGAGTCGCTCGGTATCCGCACCGCTCGCATCCACCTCTGGTCGCTGAGATTCGCATAGGGAACGCTCACCGCTGAGTACCGCCCGCCCACCGCCTGTACGCCTGAATCCTCTCCGCGCTGTCCGGCGCGGGGACCGGCAGCGGCAGGTCGAGAATCGGGACCCGCTGACGATAACGCGCGCGGCTACAAACGGCAACGATACACCCATCGACAGTCAGGTCGACGCGCTCGAAGGTGCTGCGCGACGTGCCGGCCGGCTTCGAGGACTTTCGGGCCGGATCGACGAGCCGCACGGCCGGCCAAGTGCTGGCGCACCTGGGCGACCTCTTCGACTGGGCGGGAACGCTCGCGCGGGGCGCCCCGGAGTGGACCCCTCGGGAGCCGGTCGAAATGGGATTCGGACGTGGACCGCTTCTTCGCCGCCGTGGCGCGTTTCGATGAGGTCCTCGCGTCCGCGGTGCCGCTGCGCGCGTCGCCGGAGGCGCTTTTCCAGGGGCCGGTCGCCGACGCGCTGACCCACGTGGGGCAGCTCGCCCTCCTGCGGCGGCTCGCCGGTGCGCGGCGAAAACTACTTCGGAGCCGATATCGTCACGGGCTGGGTGGGCAGGAGCCAATCCGCCCCCCGCCGCGAGTTCGAGTAGCCGTCCGAGTGCGGCGGACCCGCCGCCCGATCCTCCGTCCGAACGCCTCGGGCGGATGCCGGGACGGCCGGGACTGTTGCTCCCCCCGTCCAGCCCACAGCGGCCACCGACATAGAGTCCAACGCCTTCGAGGGACCGGGCCAGCCGGTTCCCGGCAGCGCCCGGCCTCCCGACGCGATCCGGCCGGTTCCCGGCGGGCGGCGCCCCGCCAGGCTCCGGAGGGCTGCCGTCCGGGTGAGCGGCCCGGCTCTCGGCGTCCCGTCGGGCCCCCTGGCACCCACAAAAGGGCTTGCCGAGCCGACAGTATTGATCTAATGATATGACATTAGTTCCGACGTGTCGGGCCACGAGCCCCGTGGGATCACCGACACCCCAACACCAGCGAGCGCCGAGCGCCCGAGTATTCCTGTTCGATGCGGCCGGCGCACGGGTCAACCGCCCCGGGATGGAGCAGGCGCCTTTTCCAGGAGGACGTTCAATGAGCGCAGAGCAGTCGAGCGTCTGGAAGCACGCTCAGGGCCGAGGCTGTTCCCGGCGTGACTTCCTCCAGTTTTGCGGATGGGCTGCTGGCGTGGCTGGCGTCGGCGCCGCCGGGTTGGACCGGGTCGTTCGGGCGCTCGAGACGAAGCCGCGCCTGCCCGTCGTCTGGTTCCACTTCCAGGAATGCACCTGTTGCAGCGAGTCGTTCCTGCGCTCGTCGAATCCGGCGGTCTCAGACCTGCTGCTCGACATGATCTCGCTGGACTACAGCGAGACGCTCCAGGCGGCGGCCGGCGGGCGGGCCGAGGCGGTGTTGCGGCGGACCGTCCAGAAGCACCGGGGCGAGTACCTCATGATGGTCGAGGGCTCGATTCCCACGGGGGCGGGCGGCGTCTATTGCTGCGTCGGCGGCCGGACGGCCCTCGACATCGTCCGGGAGCATGCCGCAGGCGCGAAGGCCATCGTCGCCTGGGGCAACTGCGCGACCAACGGCTGCGTGCAGGCGGCGGCGCCGGCGCCGACGGGCGCGATACCGGTTCGGGAGGTCATCTCGGGCAAGCCGATCATCAGCGTCCCGGGATGCCCCCCCATTGCGAACGTCATGGCGGGCACCGTCGTCCACCTGCTCGCGTTCGATGCGCCGCCGCCGCTCGACGGCGACGGTCGGCCCACCGCCTACTATTCGAAGTACGTCCACGACGAGTGCCCGCGGCTCCCCCACTACCAGGCCGGCCGGTTTGCGTGGTCGTTCGACGACGAGAACGCACGGAACGGCTACTGCCTGAACAAGCTCGGATGCCGGGGCCCGGAGACCCACAACGCGTGCGGCGTCCTCCGGTGGAACGGCGGCGTCGGCACGGACCTGCAGGCGGGTCATCCCTGCATCGGCTGCGCCGAGGCAGGCTTCTGGGACCAGGGTCCGTTCTACGAACGCCGCGCGTCGTTCGCGAACGTCGGCGGCGCGACCGCGCTCGAGGTGGTGGGAGGGGTGCTGGGGGCCGGCGCGGTGATCGGCGTGGCGGCCCGCGCGGCGGCCGCGCGGCTTCGCTCGCGCGTCGCGAGTGGCGAACCGTCCCCAACGACCGACACCGCTGGAATCGACAAAGGAGAGTAGCCCATGGCGCACCGGATCGTCATCGACCCGATCACCCGCATCGAAGGCCATCTGCGTCTCGAACTCGAGGTGAAGGACGGTGCCGTCGCCGACGCCTACAGCTGCGGGACGACGGTACGCGGGCTCGAGATCATCTTCCGGGGACGGGACCCGCGGGAGGCGTGGGCGATCGCCGAGCGCACCTGCGGCGTGTGCACGACGGTGCACGCCCTGGCCTCCGTCCGCTCGGTTGAGAACGCGCTGGGCATCAACGTGCCGGCCAACGCGGAATTGGTGCGGAACCTGATGTTCTGCGCGCAGTACATGCAGGACCACGTCGTGCACTTCTACCACCTGCACGCGCTCGACTGGGTGGACATCCTCAGCGCCCTGAAGGCCGATCCGGCGCAGACCTCGGCCCTGGCCCGGCGCCTGTCGGACTGGCCGAACAGCTCGACCGCCTACTTCGCCGACGTCCAGAAGCGCCTGACGGCGTTCGTCGATAGCGGGCAGCTCGGCATCTTCGCCGACGGCTACTGGGGGCACCCCGCCTACGCGCTGCCGCCCGAGGTCAACCTGCTGGCCACGGCCCACTACCTCGAGGCCCTGGCGTGGCAGAAGGAGATCGTGAAGGTCCACGCGATCCTCGGCGGCAAGAACCCGCACCCCAACTACCTCGTCGGTGGCGTGCCGTGCGCCATCGGCCCGGACGCGCCCCAGTCCCTGAACGCCGAGCGCCTCGCCTACATCGGCACGCTGCTCGACCAGGCGCGGGAGTTCGTCGAGAAGGTCTACCTGCCCGACCTGATGGCGCTGGCCTCGTTCTACAAGGACTGGGGCGCCATCGGCGCGGGCCTCGCCAGCTACATGACCTACGGCGACCTGCCGACCTCGGGCTACTGGAACCCGGCGACATTCAAGTTCCCGCGCGGCGTCATCCTCGACGGCCGGCTCGAGGAGGTGCTGCCGGTGGACGGGGGGGACGTCGCCCAGATCCAGGAGGAGGTCACCCGGTCCTGGTACGAGGTACGCGCCGGGTGGCGGGCCGGCGAAGCATCCCTGGGCGGGCGAAACGACCCTGCGGTACACGGGGCCGCCCCCCCCGTACGAGCAGCTCGACGTCGACAGGAAGTACAGCTGGGTGAAGACGCCACGCTGGAGGGGCCACGCCGTGGAGGTCGGCCCCTTGGCCCGCCTCTTCCTCGGATGCGCGGCAGGCAGCGCGGAGATCAAGGATGCGGTCGACGCCAGCCTGAAGCAGCTCGACGTCCCGAGGACGGCCCTGCGCTCGACGCTGGGCCGGACGCTCGCGCGCGGTCTCGAAACGCGGCTCGTGGCAAGGTGGGGCCGCGAGTTCTACGACACGCTCGTCGCCAACGTCAGGCGGGGCGACACCCAGACATGGGACAGCCGGAGGTGGGATCCGGCGACGTGGCCGTCGGTGGCCAAGGGCCTGGGCATGTCCGAGGCGCCGCGGGGCGCGCTCGCGCACTGGATCGTCATCAGGGACCGGAAGATCGAGAACTACCAGATGGTCGTGCCGAGCACCTGGAACGCCTCGCCGCGGGACAGCAGCGGCCAGCGATCGGCCTACGAGGCGGCGCTGGTGGGCACGCCGGTCGCCGATCCCGAGCAGCCCGTCGAGGTGCTCCGCACGATTCACTCGTTCGATCCGTGCATCGCCTGCGCGGTCCATCTCTACGACGAGAAGGGATCGCACATCCATCGTCTCGTCACGTTCTAGGTCGGCTTGCTCGACCGGACGGCAGCGGTTCTCGCGGGTCGCGCCGCTCCCGTCCCGTGGGCGGCGTGGGCTGGGGCATCACCTCGGATCCGATTCCGAAGAGACAGAGAAGGGCAGCCTGTCCCCAACGACACTCGTCCTCGGCATCGGCAATCTCCTCGTGGGTGACGAGGGCGTGGGGGTCCACGTCGTCCGGGCACTGGAGCGGGACCCGCTGCCACCCGGCGTCAGCGTGCTGGACGGGGGGACGGGCGGGTTCCACCTGCTCGGCGCGTTGCAGGCCTTCGACACTGTCGTGCTGGTCGACGCGACGATGGACGGGCACGCTCCTGGTACCATCGGCACGGTGGAGCCGCGGTTCGTCTCCGATTTCCCGCGCGCGCTCACGGCGCACGACATCGGCCTGCGCGACCTCATCGCGGCGGCCGCGCTGCTGGGGCCGTTGCCGCGGATGTTCCTCGTCACGGTGTCAATCGCCAACCACCAGGCGCTCGGCGACCACCTGTCCGGAGAGGTCGCGCTGGCCGTGCCGGCGGCCATCCGTCGCATCCGGGAGATCCTCGACAGCGTGGCGAACGAACCGGGCGCACGCCAAGGCTCCCGTTGACCGGCCCCAAGCAGAGGCGTCACACCGGGCGTCGCGCCAGCGCGTCGTCAAGAACGCACCGCTCACCCGCCCCGAGTCCGGATCGGCCGGGCCTCGCGCGCCGGCATGGAGACGTCGGGCAACCCGCGTGGACATTTCAGTCCGCCCGCGACGTTCACGCCGCTGCGAACGGTCTCGCAATCACCGGCCGGGCGTTTCCTCACGATGTCGATGCACCTTCAGCCGGGGCCGATCGCGGGGCTGCCGGAGGGAGGGCGCTTTGTGTTGATCTGGGGCACGGCCCAGTACCCGCAGGAGCGATCCGTATCTCTGATCGTGTCGGAGGCGAACTTCGAGACGGGGAAGGGCACGCTCTACTTCGCCGGGCTGGACGCCGATGGTCGACCGGTGTGGAGCCCAAGCGAATCGGCGGCCAAGCCGCTCTTCACCAATGGCACGATGGGCGATATCTCGGTCACGTGGTGCGAGGACCTCACCTGTGGCTCATGACGTTCGACAGCCGGTCGCCGGCCAAACAGGGCGTCCCGTTCACCTATTCACCGACACCTTGGGGGCCCTGGCCCGATCGGCAGGTCATCCTCAGCGGAACAACAGCCCGTCGCGGGACGGGCAGTGGCCGAGCGCCGGTACGCCGGCGGCGGGCGAACCAGGTTCACCCCAAGAACACCCGCTCGCCCACCAGCCCGCGTGGTAATTGTCCTAAGAATATGATAAAAAGACATTACCGTGCCGGCGCGCATCCTCACGCGAGCGCTCGCGGAGCTCGGCGTCGCCGTCACCCGCGTCACCTCGGCCGCTGGCCGACCCGAAAAGGGGGACATGATGAGTCCGAGACCGGGACACGTCCGGCGTCTGGCAAGACCGGTGTTCGTGGGGCTCGCGGTCGCATCGCTGGCCCTGCCGCTCGGCGCGCACCTCCGCGCACAGCAGGCGCGCCTCGACGTGAGTAACCCGGACGACGCCGTGCGGGCGATGCGCAAGATCCAGTCCTCGCTCGTCGACGGCAAGCCGACCGTGTTCTGGTTCCAGGGGAGCATCTTCAGCCGCGTGCCAGGCGAGGCGGACCGGCTGCTCTTCTCCTATCAGGCGATGAACGTCCGGGCCACCAAGACCGTCGTCGAGCCCGGTCGTGGGTACGGCTACCGGATGGTGTCGCGCGAGGTACTGCTCTACCAGGATCCGAAGACCAAGGAAGTACTGCGGACCTGGAAGAACCCGTGGACCGGCAAGGAGTGCGACGTCGTCCACGTGGCCAACGACCCGGTGAACAGCCCACCGACCTTCGCCCTGGGCCCGCGGGGCCCGGCGACCTTCCCGGGGTTCTTCAAGGACGGCATCGGGTTCTGGACCCTTGAGATCCCGCTCTGGTACACCAACCCCCTCGGCGGTGAGTACCAGGCGTACGTGGGCGGGCAGGACCAGTCCATCGAGCTGTTCAATTTCTTCTTCCGTGAGGACCAGGTCCTCGACGCCAGCCCGGACGCGCCCGACGTGACGATCGGCTGGGCGCGGGTGTCCGGCTGGCTCCCGTGGATGGAGATGGGCTCGCGGGCCGGCCAACTGGTCGTGAACGGTTCGGGGCGTCGGCTCGCCTCGTGGGACCGGCTGCCGGAGGTGCTGAAGACCGAGATCGACGCGCGGTACCCCGGGTTCAAGACGCCCCCGCCGCTCGACGATGCCCGGCCGAACGAGACATCCTGGACGGTGTTCAAGAAGTTCATCGACAAGAAGAAGGCCGACGCCGCCAAGTAGACGTGGCGCGGCTCGCCCGACGTGCCGGGTCCAGGCCGGGCGGCCGGCGCCCCCGCCAACCGCAGTAGCCAGGTCCCATCCTGGCGGCTCACCAGAGGAGGACGTGATGCGGAAGTACGCCGTGTTGACAGCACTGGTCCTGGCCTGCCTGGCCGGTCGTGCGGGCGAGGCGCTGGGTCAGCCGCCCGGGACCCCGGCACCGGCGGCCGCCGTCGCGAACCAGGCCTTCGACCATCTGAAGGACGCGCTCGCCGGCGGAAAGTGGGAGCCGTTGTTCGACCTGCTGGCCGACGACATCGAGTTCTGGTTCCCGACCGGCAAGTACGCCGGCCGGCACCAGGGCAAGACCGAGGCGGTGGAGTTCTTCCGCTACGTTGCCTCGGTCTTCCCGCAGGGGCTCCGCGTCATCGAGGTCGTCCGCCGGACCGGGAGCGGCAGCACCTTCGTGTTCGAGTTCGTCGACGAAGGCGCGCTGCGCGGAGAGCCGTACAGGAACCGCGTCGCGATCTCGCTGGATGTCTGCGGCGCGAAGATCTGCGGGTATCGGGAGTACTTCGGCTCCGACGGCAAGCCCGGTGAGTAGGCGGGCCTCGCGGGCCCGCGTATCCCGCCGAGGTCAGATGGCCATGCCGCAGCGGAATCCCGCGTCGATCGCCTGGCGGATCCGCTGCGGCCGTTCCGCATCCCCAATCACGTGGAGCGAGGCAACCTTCCCCTCGAGGTCGGCGGCGAGCGGGTTCCTGGAGGCGGAGCCCACCGCGTAGACCACCGTGTCCGCCGGGAGGAATTCCGGCCGCCCGTCGACCTGCACATGGACTCCCTCCGGCGTGATCCGCTCCGGTCGGGCATTCACCAGCATCGTGACGCCCGCCGCGGCCAGGCGGTCGAGCACGACCCACCGGTTCCAGAAGTCGATGTCGAGACCCACTTCGCCCCGGATCTCCACCAGGGTGACCGTCTTGCCCTGTTCGCACAAGAACTCGGCCGTCTCGCTCCCGTTGCACCCGCCGCCGACGATGACGACGCGCGGTCCGGCGGGCACAGCCCCGGTGAGCACCCGCACGCAGTTGGTCACGTGCGGCAGGTCGATTCCAGGGATGATCGGCCTCACCGCTCGCCCACCGGTCGCGAGCACGACCACGTCCGGCTGGCCGGCGACCACGTCGGGGGCTGCGACGGACGCCCGGAGCCTGACGTCCACACCCGTGATCGCGAGCTGGCGCGTGAGGAAGGCCGTGAGGGTGCGCCACTCGCCCTTGTGCGGCGGCAGTTGCGCGAACAGCAGCTGGCCGCCGAGCTCGGCCTCGCGTTCGAAGAGCGTCACGCGGTGCCCACGGCCGGCGGCGATGCGGGCCGCCTCCATGCCCGCGGGGCCGCCGCCCACGATCCAGACGGTCTTAGAGGTGGAGGCCGGGCGCACGGTGTAGACCGTCTCCATGCCCGCTCGCGCGTTCACCGAGCAGCCGATGGGGCGCCGCCTGCCTGCCAGGTCGCTCCAGCAATTGCAGCACCCGGTGCACTGGCGGATCTCGTCCAGCCGGCCGTCCCGCGCCTTGCGCGGCCACTCCGGGTCGGCCATCAGGGGCGTGCAGACGGCGATCCAGTTCGCCTTCCCCTCGCGCAGGATGCGTTCGGCCAGGATCGGATCGGTGATTCTCACGTTGGCGGACACCGGCACCCGCGCGACCCGCGTGAGGGCCTCGGACGCGTACACGAAGTTGCCGCGCGGCACGCACATCTGGTTGACCGGCTGACGCGTTTCGTACCAGCCGACCATCACGTCGATGCCGTGCACCCCCGCCCGCTCGAGCAGCGGCACGAGGGCCTGGTAGTCTGCTGGCGTCATCCCCCCCGGCAGCAGGTCGTCGCCGTTGATGCGGCACAGCAGCGGAACACCCGGCCCCACGGCCGACTGGATCGCGCCGATAGTCTCGAGCAGCAGCCGGGCGCGGTTCTCGAGGCTGCCGCCGTACCCGTCGGTGCGGCGGTTGGTGAGCGGCGAGAGGAACCGGCTCAGCAGGTTGCCCCCGAGCGCCTGGAGCTGGATGACGTCGAACCCCGACGCGACCGCTCGCACCGCGGCGGCGGCGACGTCCCGCTGGATCATCGCCAGTTCGTCGACCGTCGCGGGTCGGCCCTCCTTGATGAACGACAGCGTCTGCAGGTCCGGCCGATACGCCGGCCCTTCTAGACGTACGCCGGACGGCGAGAGCTCCTCGGCCGGGGCGCCGTACCCGCCCTTGGCGTAGAACCCGTAGACGGCGAGTTGGGCGCAGGCCCGGCAGTCGTGGGCGTGCAGGGTCTCGGTGAAGCTCTTCAGCCGCGGCACGTAGACGTCGTGGTTGATGGTGAGGTGCCCGCGCTCGGCGACGCTCTCGTCCGGAACCCAGCCGCTTCGCCCGGCCCGGCCCGGGTAGAGCGCCTGCAGGTTGATGGTGATCATCGCTGCCCCGCCCCGGGCCCGCTCCTCGAAGAAGGCGTTGTAGCGCCGGCCGCCTTCGAAGTCGTAGAGAGTGGTGATGGGCGCCATCACGATCCGGTTCTTCAACCGGAGAGGACCGAGGTCAAGCGGTTCGAACAGCTTCGTCAACGGTGGCATGCAGTGGCTCCCTTGTCCGTGTCGCCCGCGGCGTCAGCTCTGCCCGCGCCCTCATCCCCGCTCGAAGAACTCGAGCAGCACGTGGTTCGGCCCCCGGACGACCGCCGTCTCGATCCGGCCGTGCGTCGGCGTGTCGATTTCCACCGGCCCGCCGTCCAGCTGGTACCCGCGGGCTCGAATCGCGGCCAGGAGGCCCCTCAGATCTGGCGTCTCGAACGCCAGGCCGAAGAGGCCGAATCGGAGCGGGTGGGCGCGCCCCGCGAGACTTTGCCCGCGCGCCGAGCATTCGATCAGCTCGACCGCCGGGGCGCTTGACCCGGGCCGCAACAGGAAGCACATGCGCGACCGGGTGCCGGGCGGCAGGGCCACGACCTCGTCGATCAGGCCGTCGGGCAGATGGTCGTCGTACGCGCAGGTGTACCCGAGCAGCTCGGTGTAGAACGGCGCCGTGTCGTCGATGGAGGCCACGAACTGCGCGACGTCGACCATCGTGCCGATCCGGTTGGCGATCGGGGGCTTCTCGCCGGTCAGCCGCTCGATGAACGCGATCGGCATCGCGTTCGGGCCCGTCATGACCACCTCCGCGACGGTGACCTTGGCCCAGTCGGCCGTGTAGGTCACCGGCGCCGACTGGAAGTGGAACCCCTCGCGCCTCAGGTCGTCGTAGAGTCGCGGGATCTCTCTCGCGCGGAAGGCCACGTCGAGCAGGCCGCGGTCGTAGGTCCTGGCCCCGGCGCGGATGTCCTCGCCGCTGTTTGGCGTGACCTCCACGAGCTCGATCAGCGTGGCCTGTGCGCCGTTCTGAAGCCAGGTCGCGCGGGCGGCCGTGCCGCCCGGCAGACCCCACAGGCGCTGGAAGGCCGCCGGCTCGAGGGGGCCGTCGGCCACCACGGTCATCTCGAGCACGTCGCGAAAGAACCGAACGGACTCGGCGGTGTCGCGAACACTGACCTGGATCCGCGAGATCCCGTGACTGAGCATCTGGCGACTCCTCCGACGTGTGTCGTGCTTCCGTCCCGCGCCGGCGCCGGGCCGACGTCGAGCGGCCGGCTCTCAGATACAATGCCTGACAATGGCGAGGGTCCATGTCCTTCGTGCTGATCCGCGGCGGCGGTGATCTCGCAACCGGCGTGGCGCTACGCCTGTACCGCGCGGGCGTGAAACTCGTCGTCGCGGAACTCGCGGGCCCGCTCGCGGTCCGCCGCACGGTCTCCTTCTCCGAAGCGGTCTACGAGGGCCGGTGGACCGTCGAAGGTGTCACGGCAGTCCGCGCCGACTCGCTGGCCCTCGCTCTCGAGCTCGCGGACCAGGGCCACGTGCCCGTCCTGGTCGCGCCGGCGCTCGTCTCGCTCTGGTCACCCCACCTCGACGTGCTCGTGGACGCCCGGCTGACCAAGCACACGCCGGACACGGATCCTTCGATGGCGCCCCTCGTCGTCGGCCTCGGCCCCGGGTTCGTTGCCGGCCGCCACTGTCATGCCGTGGTCGAAACCCAGCGCGGTCACACGCTCGGCCGCGCCTACTGGTCGGGCGCCGCCCTGGCCGATACCGCCACGCCCGAGGGCGACCCGCGACGCGTCCTGCGGGCGCCGGCGGACGGCCGGGTCACAACCCGCGCCGCGATTGGCGACACGGTCGCCGCCGGGTCCTGTGTTGCCGACGTCGCCGGCCAAGTGGTCACCAGCCCGTTCACCGGACTGGTGCGCGGACTGATCAGGCCCGGCGCCGTCGTCTCGCGCGGCACGAAGATCGGGGACATCGACGCGCGCGGCGATCGCAGCCACTGCTTTCTCGTGTCGGACAAGGCTCTGGCCATCGGTGGCGGCGTGCTCGAGGCCATCCTGGCGCGCGACGTCGTCCGCCGGCGGCTCTGGGCCTAGCCCGCAGGATCCGGCCCGGTGGGCCGCGCCATGCTCACGTTACTGCAGGCTCTCCGCCTCCCCACGCACGCCGACGTGGCGTTTGTGGGCGCCGACGGCAAGACGACCGCCATCTTCGCGCTGGCGCGCCAGGCGCTCCCCTCGCTCGTCACCACGACCACGCACCTGGCCTCGTGACAGGGTGCCTGGGCCGACGAGCACCTCGTGCGGAACGAGCGGATGCCGCCGCCCGCGCTCGGTTGCGGCGCCACGCCGCGACTCCTGCTCGTCACCGGCCCGCCTGATTCGTCCGGCCGTCTCCTCGGCCTGGACATGCCGCAAGTCGGCACGCTCCGGGCATGGGCTGGGGCGTCCCGTCGCACCCTGCTGGTCGAGGCCGACGGGTCTCGCCTGCGGCCGCTCAAGGCGGCGGCCGCTCACGAACCCGCCATCCCGCCCACCGCTCAGACCGTGGTCGTGACCGCCGGCCTCTCGGCCCTCGGGCAGCCACTCGATGACGCACACGTGCACCGGGCAGCCCTGTTCTCCACGATGAGCAGGTGCCCGCTGGGCGAACGCGTGACCGCTGGCTCTGTCGTCGCCGTCCTCACGCACCCCGACAGCGGATTGAAGGACATCCCGTCTGCGTCGCGCCGGGTCGCGCTGCTGAACCAGGCGGATACGCCCGACCTCGCCCGCCTAGCGTCGTCGCTCGGGCGCGCTCCTCGCCGCCTACCACCTCGTTGTGGTGGCAAGCCACCCGCGCCGGCCCGCCGGCACGTCGACCGCGCCAGGGGCCGCGGCCTCCGTCCTCTCCGCCCACGAACGGATCGCGGGGATCGTTCTCGCGGGGGGCGTGACAACCCGCTACGGTGCCCTCAAGCAGGTGCTCGACTATCGCGGCAGGCGTTCGTCCGGGCCGTTGCGGAAACCGCGCTGGCCGCCAGTCTCTCCCCCGTCGTCGTCGTCACCGGCGCCGGCGACGAGGCCGTTGCCGCCGCCCTGCGCGGCCTGCCGGTGGTCCTCGCGCACAATCCCAGGTGGCCCTCTGGCCAGAGCACGTCGGTCCGGGCGGGCGTCGAGACGCTGCCGCCCGACACGGGAGCCGCCGTGTTTCTGCTCGCCGATCAGCCCCAGGTGTCGGCCGGCCTGGTCCTGGCGCTCACGGAGCGTCACGCGACGACGCTCTCGGCGATCGTCGCGCCGGTCGTCGGCGGGCGCCGGGTGTCGCCCGTCCTGTTCGACCGGTCGGTCTTCCCGGATTTCAGCACCCTGACGGGCGACGACGGCGGCAGCGGCTGCGGGAGACGCCGTAGGGCCGGGGGTCAGACCTTCAGGGCGACCTCGGCGCCACCATGGGTCGCGCCGGACACGTACCCCAGCTTGTCGCTCATTGCGTCGCCAATCACGTAGAGCTCTGGCACCGTCCCCCTGATGGCGTCGGCGAGCGCCTGGTTCTTCTTGTGCTTGTTGACGACGAGCACGCTGTCACACGGAATGGTCTCCCGCTTGCCGTCCGCCGTTGTGATCGTCACACCCTCCTTCGTGATCTCCTCGAAGGTGACGCCCGGGATCACGCGAATGCCCTTCCGCTCGAGGTAGCCGCCCGGGAAAGCGAGCTTGAGCAGCCACTGGATGTCGACGCCTTCGAACGGCGCAGGCGCGTCGTCCACGACCGTCACCTCCTTGCCGCGCTTGGCGAGGAACTCCGCGGCCTCGATGCCCGGAAGGTCGGAGCCCACCACGACGATTCGCTTGCCGCCGGGCAGGAAGATCTTCGTGGCGGCCGACGTCATCTTCGCCCCGAACCAGCTGAGGGCGGTGGCCGCCTGCTTGCGCTGTTCCTCGGTGGTCTGGACCTTCGCGCCCTTCTTGACCGGCAGGTCGGGCGCGATGGCCTCGGCGCCGGGCGCAAGGATGACAACATCGGGTCGCTGGGCCGCGACGGTCTTCGGCGTGACCTTCTTGCCGAGGTGACGGGTGACGCCCTGTTTCTTCAACGTCCGGTCGAACCAGGCGATGAACTCGGTGAGGTGGTCGTTCTCCTCTCCCTTGACGAACGCCGCCATCCGGGTCGAGCCGCCGAGTTCCTTGTCGGCGTCCCAGATCGACACCTCGTGGCCGCGCAGCGACGCCACGCGCGCCGCCTCGAGGCCCGCTGGGCCCGCCCCGACGACCATGACCTTCTTCTTCTTGGGCGCGGGCGTGATCTGCATCGTCGTCTCGTTGCCCGCGAACGGGTTGCAGCGACACTGCACGGGCTGGTAGGTCCACATCACGTGGAGGCAGTGGAGGCAGCGGCTGCAGAGCCGGATCTCGTCCTCACGGCCCTCCCGGAGCTTCTGCGGGAACTCGGGGTCGGCCATGAACTGGCGCCCGAATACCGCGAGGTCCATCTTGCCGTCCGCTATCGCCTTGTCCGCCTCCGCGAACGACAGCCGCCCGACACCGGACACCGGGACGTCGACGGCCCGCTTGATGGCGCCGGTCTCGGGAATGAGCGCACCGCCGTGGTCGATGCGGGCGGCGAACTCCTTCGCCTCCGGCGGGGTTTCCGGATAGATCACCAGGTCAGGGAACGCGCAGAGCGAGAAGGCGTTGTAGCCGTAGCTCGAGGACTGGATGTAGTCGATCCCGGAGGCCACGAACCGCCGGGCGATCTCGCACGCCTCCTCGTTGCTGGTGCCCAGCGCGTCGCCCCACTCCTTGTTGCTCAGACGGACGCCGACGAGGAAGTCCTTGCCGCACAGTTCGCGCACGCGCTTGACGATGCTCGCGCCGAAGCGCGTCCGGTTGTCCATGGTCTGGCAGCCGAACTCGTCGGTCCGCTTGTTCTGCCGCTTCGACAAGAACGCGTTGCCGAGTGCGTAGTGTGCCTGGTGGATCTCGACGCCGTCGAAGCCCGCGTTCTTGCACCGCAGCGCGGCCTGCGCCCAGAGCTCGATCACATCGAGCACCTCCTGGTGCGTCATCTCGCGGGCGATCTCGAACAGCCCGGGCTCCGACGGCGGGTCGATGCTCGACGGCGCCTTCGGCTGCCCGCCGGCGATCTTCGAGCTGTAGGCCGGACCGGCATGGGTGATCTGCACGACGACCGGGACGTCATGCTTGTGGACCGCGGCGGCGAGCCTCGTGAGCCCGGGAAGGAAGCGGTCGTCGTCCAGCCTGACGTGCGGCATCTGGCTCGCGCCCCACGGGTACTCGGGGATGCTCTCCTCGATGGTGATCAGCCCCGGGCCGTACTTGGCGAGGCCCTCGTACCAGCCCACGATGCGGTCGCCGCACGAACCGTCCGGCTCGGCGTAGATGAACCACTGGCCCGATTTCACGATCCGGTTCTTGAGCGTGAGAGGGCCCAGCCGGATCGGCTGGAAGAGGGCGTTGTACCTGCTGGCCATGAGTGCCTCCTGATGCGCGTCGGATACGGGACCGTGCCCACGCGTGGGGTGTCCGCTATATCGCGCCGTCGATGAGCTGAGCGATGCTGATGCGCTGCGCTTCGTTGGTGCCTTCGTAGATGGTCGTGACCCGCTGGTCGCGGTAGCACTTCTCCGCCACGCTGCCCTTGCAGTAGCCAACGCCGCCGAGGACCTGGACGGCGTCGCTGGTGACCCGGTTGGCCGTTTCCGACGCGAACACCTTCACGGCGCGCGACAGCCGAACGTCCATCTGCGGGTGACGGTCGGCGCAGGCCGCGGTCCGGTACATGAACGACCGCGCCGCCTCGAGGCCGATGAACATGTCGGCGAGCTTGGCCTGCACGAGCTGGTGATCGATCAACCGGCGGCCGAGCACGCGGCGCTCCTTCGCCCAGACGAGCGCCTCCTCGTAGGCGGCCCGCGCGCAGCCGACGGCGATTGCCGCGATCGCCGTGTCGTGGTCGTACGCGGTCCGGCGCCTGCCGCCCGAGATCGCCCGGCCGCCCCCGCCGATCCCGTTGGCCCGCGGGACACGCACGCGGTCCAGGGTCAGCGACCGGGTGCTCGACAATCGGTGCCCCATCTTGTCCTCCTCGACGCCCACCGTCAGGCCCGGGGCGTCGGGCGGCACCACGATCGGCAGGCTGGAGGCCCAGCCGGTCTTCTCCATGTCGACCCGGCAGAACGTGAGAATCCAGCGGCTGAACGGCAGGCCGGCGTTGCTGCAGAACGACTTCGCGCCGTCGATCACCCACTCGTCCCCGTCCAGGACGGCCCGCGTCTTGAAGACGAACCCGCCCGGGTCGATCAGCAGCGCGCTCGTCACGCCGCCATCGGGCTCGGTGGTCGAGAGCGAGGCCACGCCGCCGTCGCCGGCGGTGATCGCGCCCACGAAGCGCTCGATCTCGGCCTCCGTTCCCATGTTCAGCAGCACCGTCAACGAGACGTTGTTGACGTGCCACGTCGTTGCGTAGCCCGCGTCGGCCGCGGCCATCTCCTCGAGGACGACAATCGTGCTGACGGCGTCGAGGCCCATGCCCCCAAATTCCTCGGGGACCACCATCAGGTGGTAGCCCTGCGCGAGGCTCTTCCGGTACACGTCCAGCGGTGGGCACTCCTCAGGCAGGGCCTTCCGGTCGCAGCTGAGGGCGACGGGCACCAGCTCGCGGCGGACGAACTCGCGCACCATGTCGCGGAGCACGATCTGCGTGTCGGTCAGTTCGAAGTCCACCGGGTCCTCCGGGCGGGTGGTGTCGCCCGCTACTTGCCCGCGGGGCTCTCCGGGTGGTTGTGGCAGCGGACGCAGTCGTCCGGCGCCTTGAACTTCGCGACGTGCTCCACCGTGCCGTGGCAGGCGCCACACGGGTTGATCTTCACCGCGTGCCCTTCGTGCGGCGCGCCGTTGAAGCCGTGGCACGCGCCGCATTCGGCCGGGGTCCGCGTCCGGTGGGCGGCGCTCAGCGTCCCGACGTCGTGGCAGGCGAAGCAGTCGCTCTGCCGCCACCCCTGGTGGTGCTTGGTGAGGTGGGCCGCCGGCTTGCCCGCCTGGTCGTCGAAAGACCGCCTGGCCGCGGAGGCCGGGCTGAACGACACGACTGCGGTGACGAGCACCGCCGTGAGCGACGGGAGGATCCTTCGCATGTGGTCTCTCCGATTACGCGCCCACCGCCGCCCGGGCCGCCAGGCGGCCGAAGACGAGGGCGCCGCCGTTGCCGGCGCCGCCGACCAGCCCGTCCCCCATCCACTGCCCGGCTCCCTGCACTTCGCCGGCGGCGTACAGGCCGGCGATGGGCGTCCCGTTGGCGTCGAGGGCCTGCAGCGAGGTGTTGGTCCTGACGCCGCCAGCGGTCATGAAGACGACGCCGGAGGCGAGGATCGCGTAGAAGGGCGGGTGGTCGAACGGCACGAGGTTCGTGCGGCCGAATTCCGGGTCCCGCCCCGCGCTCACGTATCCGTTGTAGTCCTCGATCGTCTTCTCGAGCGCGGCCGGCGCCAGACCGGCCAGCGCGGCCAGTTCGCCGATGGACCCGGCGCGCTTGACGACGTGACCATCCTGGAGGTGCTGGTCGAAGTTGACCAGCGGCGGCTTTGCGCTGCTCTTCAGCATGGCGTCGTCGAAGAGGACGAAGAGCGTCGCGTCCGGGATCGTCCGCAGCGCGCGCTCCCGCTCGTCGGGGCTGTGCGAGTCCTCGTTCACGAATCGCCTCGACCGCTTGGTCACCCAGACGTCGCCCTTCATCGACGTGAGCACCGCGGTCACCAGGCTGAGCATCATCGTGCGGCCCGACCCGGGCGGGTTCTCGACGCCCGCGAAGTACGGCACGAGCAGGTCCATGTTCGCCAGGTGCGCGCCGACCTCCTCCGCCATCCGGAGACCGTCCCCGGTCGCGTACTTCGAGGCGACGGTGAGCGCGTTGGCGAGCGACGGGTTGTAGTGCGCCACCATCGCCCGGTTCGACCCGTACCCGCCGCAGGCGAGGAGGACCGCCTTGCCGCGCACCGCGCTCACCGTTCCGTCGTCGTCCGCGACCTCGACCCCGACGACCCGCTTGCTCTCGGTCAGCAGCCGGCGCGCCGCGGTCTCGGTCCGCAGGACAATCTTCCCGGCGGTGACGCGGGCGTTCAGTTGCCGGCTGAGCGCCGCGATGTAACCGGGGCCACCGCCGATGGCGTCGCAGGTGCGCGGCACGCTGTAGAGCTCGTGCTCCGGCGCCATGCGCGGGCCCTTCGGGTCGAAGGTGACGCCGAGCTGTTCCAGCCAAGCCTGCGTCGGCGCCGCCTGCTCGGTGTAGAGCCGCAGGATCGCCGGATCCGCCTTGCCTCGGCCGATCCGGTTGGCGTCCTGGAAGTGGCGTTCCGGCGAGTCGTCAATGTGCTTGGCCTGCTGGAGGGCCGACCCGGCCGCGCTGAAACTGCCGCCCGCGCCCATCGCCGTGCCGCCGACCTTGTAGCGCTTGTCGATCAGCGCGACGCGGGCGCCCGCGTCGGCCGCCGTGATCGCCGCCGCCATGCCGGCGAGGCCCGCGCCGACGATGACCAGGTCGGCCGCCCCGCCGGGCTGGCTCGACACCAGCGCGCCGGCCCGCAGGGTGGTGGAGGCCGCCAAGCCGGCCACCGTGCCGGCCGTTCGACTCAGGAAATCCCGTCGAGAGAGCTCGGACATCGCGCATCGGCTCCAGGGGCTCCGAGGGGACGACTCACCCGATGTAGAACACGCACGGCTGGGTGTGCTGCTCCGGCAGGAGCTGCCAGCCACCGTGGTCGCGGATCAACCGGCTCGGCGCCGACTCGGCGTCACCGAGGTCGCCGAAGACGCGCGCCTTCGTCGGACACACCTCCACGCAGGCCGGGCTCTCCCCCGTCTCGACGCGGTGGTAGCACATGTCGCACTTCGCCGCGACCTTGTTGGGGATCTTCTCGTGCACCGGCTTCTCGAAAGCGGTCACCCCGTCTGGATAGAGCATGCGGTTGTCGCGGACCAGAGTGCGCACGTGGTACGGGCAGTGCTCGATGCACGCGCAGCAGCCGATGCACTTCCCGTAGTCGATGGCGACGATGCCGTCCGGGCGCCGGTGCGTCGCCTTCGTCGGACAGACCTGGACGCAGACCGCCAGCTCGCAGTGGTTGCACAGCACCGGCAGGAAGATCCGGTTGGCGTGCGGGAAGCGGCCCATTTCCTTCTCGAGCACCGAGGTGAACAGGATCCCGCTCGGGGTGTTGTGCTCGGACTTGCAGGCCACGGCACACGCGCTGCACCCGACGCAGCGCTTGAGATCCACGACCATTCCGTATCTCGGCATGGCGCTTAGTCCTCCACCTTGGTGACCTTGACGGCCACGCACTGGTCGATCTGGCCGCTCAGCGTGTCGATCCGGTCCAGGGTGGGCTTCGGCAAGAGCGCGTTGTGCATCACGCCCTTGTCCCGCGAGACCGGCAGCCCCTTGGCCCAATGGCCGAAGCTGCCCGCGCAGTTGACCGCCTCGGGATGCACGAGCTCGCTGACGCGCAGGCGACCCACGTAGCTCCCGTACTTCGACTCGACGCGCACGAGGTCGCCGGTCCTCAGCCCCCGCCTGTCCGCGGCCGACGTGTGGAGGGACACGGTGTACGTATACGGGTTCGCGCGCGCGACCTCGTCGATCCACGGGTTCTCGGTGGTGGTCGAGAACTGGTGCGTCGGCACCTTGTTGTTGGTGGCGATGAGGTCGTAGCCGGCCTCGGGCGCGTGCGCCTCGCACGGGATCCACCGGGGAACCGGGCTGTAGGACGAGAGGTCCCAGGTCAACCCGAGGGTGTCTAGGGCCTGCTGGACATCGCGCTTGTGGTCGAGCAGGTACTCGAGGTAGATCGGCACGCGCGACGGCAGGAACCACCGCGGGTACGCTTCCTGCACCGTTTTCCGGCGGAGCACGGCCGCGGCGCTCTGCCTCGGGGCCCAGAGGTCGAAGTCGGGGCCGAAGATCGTCTTCGCCTGCCGGGCGGCGATCTCGCGCAGGGTGTACCGTTGCTTCGGATCGAGCTGGTAGGCGTCGCCCAGGTTCCACATCCCGTTGCCGAGCCGGTAGACGTCCTCGAGGATCCCCAGCCGGTCAGCCAGCTCCAGGTAGATTTCGGTCCACGGCGTCGCCTGGCCCGGGGGCTCCGCCACGGGCTGGCGGCCGAGGAAGTACCACTCGCCGGGTCCCGGCGAGATGAAGGCGTAGGGGTCGTTGGCCGGGAACAGGTCCCAGCGCTCGAAGTCGTGCGCGTCGGGCAGGATGACGTCGGCGAATTCCGCCGTCTCGTCGATGAACTGCACGATCGACAGCTGGAACTTCAGCTTCCGGAGCGTGCGCGCCATGGCCTCCGGGTCATGGCTGTTCACCATGTGATTGGTCCGTCCGTGGATCATCGCCTCGGCTTCGTACGGGAGGCCGTACTTCTGCGGCTCGTCGATCCCCAGCGGGTACAGGCCGCGGGTGAAGAGCGCGGCCGGGAACAGCTCCTGCAGGTCGAGCGTCTGCGGCACGCCGGCCTTGCGGCCGGGGTACGGCTTGTTGTACTTGGCGATGATGTCCGAGGGGATGATGAGGCCGTCGCTCGACATGCCCGAGGACCAGTACGGCCCGATGGGGTTCACGCCGCGCTGCCCGCCGAACGCCTCGATGTTGCCGACGAGCAGGTTCAGCAGGTGGATGGCAAAGCAGCTGTTCATGCCGCCCTTGTGGGCGGCCATGCCGCGCTTGTAGTCGATGCCGACCGGCCGGTACGGCAGCCGGTGCCCCTCGATGTCGACGGTGCTGCCGATGGACGCGGTCTCCCCGAATTCCCGCGTCACGCGCCGGATCTGCTCGAGCGGAACTGTGCAGATGCGCGCCATCTCCACCGGGTCGATCCCCGCCAGATGGTCTTTCAGCCGCTGGAAGGCGGGCCGGACGGCCTCGCCGCCCACGCGGAACTCGCCTTCGATGGCCGGGTCGGCGAGTGTCGGCGCGTCGAAGACGGTGGCGGCACCGCATGAGGCGTCCCAGATGAGCGGCTTGCCGGTCGCCTGGTCCCGCAGGTAGTGGCCGTCGGCCTTCGTCAGGTAGGGACCGTTGCTCTGGCGCTTCAGGAACTCGACGTCGTAGATACCCAGCTCACACACCAGGACGTGCAGCATTGCCAGCGCCAGAGCCCCGTCGGTCCCCGGCTTGACCGGCAGCCACTCGTCGGCCTTCGACGCCGCGTTGGAGCAGAACGGGTCGACCACCACCAGCTTGTGACCGCGCCGCCGCCCGTCGGCGAGCTCCGAGCTCGCCGATAGCGAGATGGTGTTCACCATGTGGCCCAGCTGCGTCCCCCAGAGCACCACGAACTTGCAGTTGGCGAAGTCCACCTCGGCGTTGAGCGTGCCGTTGGTGATGAGCCACGCAGGATGCGACGCGGAGCCGCAGTAGTCGGCTCGGTTCCAGTGCATGTTCACCGTGCCGAAGGCCCGGCCGAACGCGCCGCTGAGGCGGTAGCCAGCGATGTCGAAGTGCGAGAGGATCAGGCCGCGCGGGTCCTTGGCGCGCACCTTCTGCAGCGCCCGGACGGTGATCTCCATGGCCTCGTCCCAGGAGATCTCTTGCCAGCCCGGGTCGACGCCGATGCCTTTTGCCGGGTTCGTCCGCTTCAACGGCGTGGTCACCCGGGACGGGTGGTGAACGTCGAGCGCCCGGACGAGTCCCTTCGCGCAGATGTAGCCCTTGGAGTTCGCGGCGTTCGGGTCGCCCTTCACCTCGACGACCCGTCCCTCCGCGCGGTGGACGAGGATGCCGCAGCAGTTGTAGCAGCCCGCGCACACGGTCGGCACCCACACGTCACGGCCCGGAACGATCCTGTCTCGATCTGCCAGCATCTCGTTCTCTCCGATGCGTCGCATCCACCGTCCGACCGCGGGGCGGCACGCCCCACGCCCACACCTCTACCCGTGTATCGGCCGGCTGCCGAGCTCGCGGGCGTTCTTGTGCTCGAGGAAGGCGAGCACCGGCACGGTGACGTCCCCGTCGCCGATTCGGTCCACGCGGCGACGACGCACCGGGCAGTCGTCGTGGCAGGCGCCGCCGTGGCTGCAGCCGTCGAGTTCGATCGCCTGCCGCACGGCGGCCGCCCCGCGCGCCTGCTGCGGGCCGGCCGCCTCGACCACCATCAGGCTGACCGGCGTGCCGATGATGTGGAACATCTTGCTGTAGGCCAGGTAGGCCATGCCGACCGCGCACGCCAGGACGTGCAGCCACCACAGCACGGTTCGCGCGCCGACGCGGTCGATCCCGGCGGCGATCGGCGCGATGGCCCGCGAGGTCGCGTACGAGATGAAGGCGGACCGTGGAGACGCGTGGCACCCGGCGCACACCGCCGCATGCAACTGCCGTCCCCGCGCGACGATGGCGGCGTCGTGGACGGGCACCGGCCGGGAGGGGACGAGGCCGTAGTCCTGCTGCCAGTAGGCCCTGAGCGCCGTCACGTCGTCCGGCTGGAGGCCGCCGGTGAACTCGGCCACCATGGTCTCGAACCGCGCGTCGGAGGTGATCTTGGTCGCCTCGAGCAGGAAGCCGCTGAGGGCGATGCAGCCCAGGATGACGAGCGCCGTCACGTCCCCGGCGGCCGTCGGCAGCTCTCGCCGCCGGATGACGCGCCTCAGCGCGGCGAGCACGAGCCCCAGGACGAGCAGGAGCCCGGACAGGTTCCGCATGAACATGAAGGGGTTGAGCGTGGGCACGTACGCCGGCGCGATCGCCCTGCCGAACAGGGTGCCGAGGGCGTGGAAGACGAGGAGCGCCACGAAGCCGAGGAAGATGCAGACGTGCATGATCCACGCGAGCGGATCGCGCCGGTCGCGGAGGATCCGCGCCTGGAACAGCACGTCGACCAGGAACACCTTCAGCAGTTTCACCACCCGCCAGCTGAAGACCGTCCGCGCGCTCCCGTCCAGGCCCGCCGCGACGCGCTCCGCCACCGGGATCTCACGGTCCCCCATGCCCACGTCGAGCAGGAACCATCGGTCAATCCGGTGGACGACGCCAATGCCCAAAATGACGAGCGCCGTCCAGAAGAGGATGTGGTAAGCCATCGAACCGCTCCTTCGAACGGTGTAGCGCTGAGCGTGACGCCGTCCCGCCCGGCGACGGGGACTCGTCCGCTCGTCGCTAGAGCGGCGTGCCGTCGGGGGCGCACCCGCGGCGCGCGCAATACGTCGACGCGCTCGCGACCGATTTCAGCCGGTCGGCGGGTGCCTCGATCGTGCCGAGCGCCCAGAGAACCTTCTCCGGCTTCAGCGGGACCTCGGTGAAGCGAATCCCGATCGCGTCGTAAACGGCATTCAGGATCGCCGGAATGACCGGGCCCACCGGCCCTTCGCCGACCTCCTTGTTGCCGTAAGCTGACGTCGGGTCATAGCTGTCCACGATCTCGGTCGCAAGGTCGGGCATGTCGAGCGCCGTCGGCATCTTGTAGTCGTGGAAGTTGGCGTTGAGCAGACGCCCGGTGGAGTCCACCACCATCTCCTCGTACAGGGCCGCGCCGAGCCCCATCGAGATGGCGCCTTCGACCTGGCCCTCGACGGCCATCGGGTTGATCGCCTTGCCGCAGTCCCCGGCCTCCCAGTAGCCGACCACCTTGACGGCGCCGGTCTCGAGGTCGACCTCGACCTCGGCGGCCTGGGCCGTGAAGCCGAAGGCCGGCGACGGCCCGATCAACTTGCCCTCGTAGTCGCCCTTCGGCTGCGGCGGCGTGTACTCCCCGACGCCGACGAGCACGCCCTTCGTGCTGAGATACTGCGCGACGGCCTTCCGCAGGGGCACCTTCCGCTGGGGCTCGTAGATGGAGGAGATCTGGCCGTCGGCGCACGCGAGGTGTTCCTTGCCGGCGCCGACCATCAGGGCGGCGATGTCGAAGAGCTTGGCCTTCACGTCCTCTGCCGCGCGCTTGATCGCGTGCGCCGAACCATAGGTCAGCCGACTGTCGTAGGTGCCGTTGTCCATCGGCGCCAGCATCGTGTCCTGGCACACCAGGTGCACCTCACGGTAGTCCACGCCGAGCTCCTCCGCCACCATCTGGCGGAGGACGGTCGAGGCCCCCTGGCCGATGGCGGTCGCGCCGATGTAGAGCGTGACCCCCGCCTCGGTGTCCACGCGGATCTGCGCGGTCGAGTGGGGTCGGAAACTCGGGTAGAGCAGGAACGCGCCGCCCGTGCTGTAGTGGCCGCCGGCCATGCCGATGCCGCGGCCAAACGGCAGCTTGCCGTGCTTCTCGAGGAACCCGGACCGCCGCGCCACCGATTCGAGGCACTTCTTGAACTCGCTGTGGCGCACCTCGATGACGGTCGGTCCCCGGTAGCCGGTCTCGACCGCGTTCGCCATCCGGACGTGGTAGGGCGTCGTACCGAGCCTCGCCGCCCCCGTGTCGAGCAGGCTCTCGACCGCGATCCGCACCTGGACGCCGCCGAGGCACCGCTGGGCGCCGGCCGTCGGCTTGTTCGTGAAGACCCGCTTGCCGCGGTACCGCACCACCGGGATCTTGTAGGGCAGGTGCGTCAGGGCGGCGATGAACCACAGCACGACGAAGCCCCAGCTGCTGTGGGCACCGCCGTCGAGGAGACAGTCGAAGTCCACGGCCGTGATCCGGCCCGCCGCGTCGAACCCCATCTTCATCTGCATGTACGCCGGGTGCCGCCCCTTGTTCTGGTAGAACGCCTCGTCGCGCGTGTAGGTGATCTTCACGGGGCGGCCGGTCTTGCGGCTCAGGAGGCACGCCACCAGGCAGGCCGGCGTCGCCTCCGTCTTGCCGCCGAACGCCCCGCCCACCGTGGGGATGACCACCCGGATCTTCTCCATCGGCTGGTCGAGCGTCCGGGCAAGGGTCTGCTGCAGGTAGTGCGGCAGCTGGTTGCAGGTGTAGACGGTCAGCAACCCTGTGCCCGCGTTGTGGTCGGCGAGCGTGGACTGCGGTTCGAGGAACGCGCAAGTCGTGTAGGACGAGTAGAAGCGGTTCTCGACGACGACGGCCGACTTCTCCAGGGTGTCGTCCACGTCGCCGAACTGCTGCTCGCCGGTGTAGCCGACGTTGTGCTCGGCCCAGTCGTGGAGGCGCGGCGCGGCGGGGCCCATCGCCTCGTAGGGGTCGAGGACAACGGGCAATTCCTCGTAGTCGACCTCGATCAGCTCGCAGGCCCGCTCCGCGGTCGCGAGGTCCACCGCGGCCACGGCCGCCACACCTTCGCCGTAGTAGACGACCTTCGCCGGCGCGAGCGGCCATTCGCTCGGCTTGTAGTTGTTGACCGAAAAGGGTTTCTTGCAGTCCGCGCCCGTCATCACCGCGATGACGCCGGGCACCTGCCGCGCCTTCTCGACGTCGATGCGGGTGATCCGGCCGTGCGCCACGCGGCTGCCCAAGATCTTCCCGTACAGCATGCCGGGCAGCTTCATGTCGTCGGTGAAGATCGCCTTGCCGCGCGCCTTGTCGGGGCCGTTGACCCGCGGCAGGCTCTTGCCGACCACCCTGAAGGCTTTCGGGTCCGCTGACATGGCTACGCTCCCTTCCCTGCCGCGGCGCCGGCCCGCAGACGCTCCGCCGCATCCTTCACGGCTTCGACGATCTTCACGTAGCCCGTGCAGCGACAGAGGTTCCCGGCGATGCCCTGCTTGATCTGGTGCTCGGTCGGCTCCGGGTGTTCGTCGAGCAGGGCCTTGGCCGAGAGCACCATGCCGGGCGTACAGAACCCGCACTGGATGGCGCCCTTGTCGATGAACGCCTGCTGGATCGGGTGGAGCACGCCGTCGCGTTCCATCCCCTCGATCGTGAGGATCGTCCGCCCCTGGCACGCGACCGCCAGCGTCAGGCACGCCAGGCGTCGTTTGCCGTCGACGAGGACCGTGCAGGTGCCGCAGTCGCCCTGTCCGCATCCCTTCTTCGTGCCGGTCAGATCGAGCTTCTGCCGGAGCACGTCGATCAGGAGGTCTTCGGGGCTGACGACGACGTCGTAGTCGCTGCAGTTGATGTTGAGCGTGATGGCCCGTTTCATGGTCTGTCTACTCAGATCGACGCGATGGCCGACTTCAGCACCTTCCGGGTCAGGACGGACACGATATGGCGTCGGAACACGGCCGAGGCGCGCAGGTCGTCGATCGGCCGGCACTCCTCGCCCGCGGTCGCCGCTGTCCGCTCGATGACCTCGTCGGACGGCACCTGCCCTTCGAGCACCGCCTCGGCGCGAGCGGCGCGCATGGCGTACGGCGCCACCGCGCCGAGGGCGATCCGCGCCCTGACAACGCGGCCGCTTCGCGGGTCCATCGCGAGGTTGGCGGCCACGCTCGCGATGTCGATCTCCTGCGCCGCCCGCAGCCCGAACGGTTGGTACCGGCACGCCGAGTGCGGCCACGGCTCCGGCACGTGGACCGCCTCGAGGAACTCGTCGGGCGCGATGGCCGTCTGCCGGTTGCCGGTGATGAAGGCCTCGAGGGGCACCGACCGCGACCCGCGCGCCGACACGAGCGTCACCGCCGCCCCGAGCGCGACGAGGGGCGGCGGCGTGTCCGCGCACGGCGAGGCGTTGCAGCAGTTGCCCCCGATCGTCGCCATGGCTCGGATCTGCGGCGATCCGATCTGGCTCGCCGCGAAGGCGAGCGCCGGATATTTCTCGAGGACCAGCGGCGAGCGCTCGATCGCCTCGATGGTGGTTGCGGCCCCGATCGTCAGGCCCTTCCCGGGCTCGTAGCTGATTCCACAGAGGCCGGGGATCCGGCCGACGTCGACGACGACGTCCGGCCGGTACACCTTCTCGGCCATCCAGTTCACCAGGTCCGTGCCGCCGGCCAAGATGCGCGCGCCGGCACCGTGCGTCGCAAGCACGGTGGCGAGCTCCTGGGTTGTGGTCGGCGCCACGTACTCGAATGGCGGTAGGCTCATGGCTCCCTCACTTCACGGCGATGTCGCGCCCGTAGAGCCGCTTGAACTCCTCGCGCAACGGCTCCCGGAACTGCGGCGCGGCGATGGCGATGAGGCGACGCGCCCGCTCCTTCACCGTCTGGCCCCGCATGCGGGCGATCCCGAAGTCGGTGATCACGTAGTCGATGTCGTGGCGCGACGTGGTGGCCGCCTGGCCGGGCGCCAGCGTCGGGACGATCCGCGACAGCTTGCCGTCCGAGGAGGCGGCCGCCAACGCGATAATCGAGCGGCCGTTCCGGGATCGCCGGCACCCGCGCACGAAGTCCACCTGCCCGCCGACGCCGGAGTACTGGCGGCCCGGCATCATGTCGGCCGCGGCCTGGCCGAGCAGGTCGACGCACAATGCGGAGTTGATCGAGACCATGTTGTCGTTCATCCCGATCGTCACCGGATCGTTGATGTACTCGACCGGGTGCATCTCGATCATCGAGTTCTGGTGCATCCACGCGTAGAACTCGGTCGTCCCGATGGCGAAGGTGATGACGATCTTGCGGTTCTTGAAGTTCTTCCGGGCGCACGTCACGACGCCCCGCTCGACGAGCTGCATGACGCCGTCGGAGATCATCTCCGAGTGGATGCCGAGATCCTGCTTCTCGCCCAGGAAGCCCAGCACCGCGTCCGGCAGGGCGCCGTAGCCCAGCTGCAGGCAGTCGCCGTCCTGGATCAGCTCGGCGCAGAAGCCGCCGATCTTCTGCTCCACGTCGGACAGCGTCGGCCGCGGCGCCGTGATGATCGGCCGATCCGTCTCGACGAAGTGGTGGATCTCGGACACGTGGAGGCAGGTGTTGCCGAGAGTGAACGGCATGTTCCGGTTCACCTCTGCGATGACCCGCTTGGCCGACTTGGCGGCCGTGTAGTCGTAGCTGACGGAGATCCCCAGGCTGCAGTTGCCGACCCGGTCGGGCGGTGTCACGGTGACCATCGCGACGTCGCAGGGGAGCGTGCCGTCCGCGAGGATCGTCGGGAACTCGCCGAAGAAGCAGGGCGAGAAGTCCGCCCGGTCCTCGTCCACGGCCTTGCGCGTGCTGGGCGCGACGAAGAAGCCGTTGTGACGGAAGGCCTCAGCGTACTGCGGCTGCGCGTAGGCGCTCTTGCCCGTGGACACGAACGCAATCAGTTCGACGTCGCGCAGCTCGTGGCTGCGCTCGAGCATCGCGTCGATCAGGGCCTCGGGTGTCCCGCACGCGGACCCGAGGATGATCCGATCGCCGGACTGCACGTGGCCGACGGCTTCGCGCAGGGAGCACCGTCGCGTGTCGTAGAGGGATTTCCAGGTCATGCCGCCTCACCCTCGCCGGTCCGGAGGCGCCGAGCCCGGGGTTCTCCCGGGCCGACCGCCCCTGACCGCCTTCGTGAGCCCGGGCTCGCGAGCCAGGCTACCGCTTGCGTGAGCCCTTGGCCCGGGACGTTCGACCGACGGGGCGAGCGCCCAAGTCCGGGTACTTGTTGTAGTCCTTGAACGACAGGGCCTCGGGCACGAGCAGGAGGTACTCCTGCATCGCGAGGTCCAGCTCGTGGCCGGTGGTGCCCTCGTAGGCCTCCGGATCCGCGAGGAACGACAGGCACGCCTCGGCGTACTCGCGCGGGTAGTCAAGCCAGCCCATGATGCCGGCGCCGTACACCACCTTGAAGCGAATCGTCTTCGACTTCATGTGGGAGGCGGCCTCGACGATCGGCGTGAAGATCGGTTTCTTGACGCAGTCGCGGCTGCCGATCAGGTGCAGGCTCGGCCGCGTGCAGAACCTGAGCGCGCGCTTGAGGTCGAAGCCGAGGAGGACGGTCAGCGCGTCCGCGCCGCCCTTGTCGTAGTGGAGGAGGTTCGCCATGGCGGCGCGCTGGATGTACTCGAGCTTCGAGTCGGGGTTCTCCCGGAGCTGCTCGGTCCAGGTACTCGACCATGTGGCTGCCGTCCTCCTTCCGCTGGAGGAGGCCGCCTTCGTTCCCGATGACGTCGCCGGGCAGGAGCTTCTTGATGTACGGGACCTGGTTCTGGCCGATCATCCGGCGCAAGCCGTACTTCTTCTTCCGCAAGGCCTCGTCGTAGATGGCGAGCCCACCGTAGCACATGTAGTTGCAGCGGTCCTTGTGGCGGGCGTCGAGGTCGGCCATCATGAGGGCGCCCGTGTGCTGGCCGATGAAGTGGGCCCGCTCGATCCCGAGCGCGTCCATGGCGCGGACCACCGCGTCGGTGAAGTCGGAGAACTCCCAGCCCTCGGGCGCGGGCGGCGAGAAGCCGAACCCGAGCGTGTCGAACGCGTAGACGGCGTACCTCTGGGCGAGGAGGGGAATCACGCCTTCGAACTCGAAGCTGTTCCACCAGGATTGGTGCAGCAGGACGAGCGGGTCGCCCGTGCCGAGCGTCTCGTAGTACATCTGGAGGCCGTCACCGATGTCGGCGTAGCCCCGGCGGACATTCCTCAGATTCGTAGCCATCGCTCCCCCTTGTCGGACGCCCCTGGCGTCCCTCGTGCAAGAACTGCCGCGCGGAGCCCTCTCGGCCGCCCGCGCCGTGCCCGATTGGCGCGCGCCGTCAGGTCGCGCTCACGGCCGGCTCGCATGCGGATGCCGGCTCGACCCTCAGGACGACCGCGCACGCGAGCGTCAGGACGACCGCGACGTCGATCACCAGGAAGGGCACGCGGTAGCCGCCGGTCAGATCGAAGAGCAGGCCGGTCACCCAGGGACCGAGCCCCGCGCCGAGGGAGTCGATCACCGTGCGCGTGCCGAGCACGCGCCCGGTGGCCTTGAGCCCGAACGCGTCGATCGTGAGCACCTGCAGCATCGTGTAGATACCGCCCCACCCGAGGCCGAAGCAGACGATGAACGGCCAGAATCCGGCCGAACGCATCGACGACAGCGCCAAGCTGCCGACGAGCATGATGCCGATGTTGATCAGCAGCACGCGCTTGTGATCGAGGCGGTCGGCGAGCCAGCCGAACGCGAATTTGCCGACCAAGGCCAGCACGAACAACCACGAGAGGCCCCGCGCGGCGACGGCGAGGCCGAACCCCTGGCCGCGCAGGTGCAGGAAGACATGGCCCGTGGTGCCCAGGATGGCGTAGAACGTGAGCATGCCGCACGCGGCGATCAGCCAGAACGTCGGGGTGCGGACCGCGTCGCGATACTCCATGCCGGCCGGGGCGGCCGGCCCGCCGCCGGTCGGCGTGGCGCCGAGGGGCTCGAGCCCCATGTCGGAAGGACGGTCACGCACGAACGCCAGCACTGCGATGACGAGAGCCGCCGGAAAGACGGCGAGCAGCATGATGGCCGTCCGCCAGCCGTAGAGGGGGATCAGCCACGCGCCGATTTGCGGGAACAGGGCCCCGCCGACGCTCGTGCCGACCAGCGCCAAGCCGGTCGCGACGCCGCGACTCTTCACGAACCAGCGCGAGATGAGCATTACGCCCATGACGAGGCCGCACGTCGCGAGCGTGACCGCAAACGCGACGTGGATGGCGTACATCTGGACGCTGTTGCCGATGTACCCGTAGAGCAGGAGGGCGACGGCGAGCACGGCGGCCCCGCCGGCCATCAGCCACTTCAGGCCGTACCGGTCGGCCAGCGCACCCGCGAGCGGCGCGAACGCGCCCGCCAGCCCCATGGTCAGCAGGTCGCGGAACTTCAGGGCGCTGCGCGTCCAGCCGAACGTGTGCAGCAGGGATTCGTCGAACACGGTGATGCCGCCGAAGGTCAGCCCGCTGCTGACCATCATGGCGAAGAACGCACACGCCGTGATGACCCAGCCGTAGTAGAACCGCTTCATGCGTGCCCCCGGAACGACCCGACCGGCAAGACCACACCCCGCAGGCGGCCCCTTCGCCGCGTGACGCGCGGCACCCAGGGCCTCCCATGCCGCGGCGCCCGTCGCCGCCCGCAAGCCCTGGGGGCGTGAGCTCGCCGAGCGGCACGGCTCTCGGGCTAGCTTCGTCTCAGGAACCGTCCGCCCGGCCGACCGACGGCCTCGCCATTCGCAAACACGGTGTCGCCGCGGAGCAGCGTGAGAACCGGCCAGCCGCTGAGCTTGGCGCCTTCAAACGGCGTGAAGTCCTGGGCGGAGTGCAGCGCCTCCACCGTCACCGTCTTCTGCGTCTCGAGGTCAATGATTGCCAGGTCGGCGTCACTGCCCAGGGCGATCGCGCCCTTCTTCGGATAGAGGCCGAACGCGCGGGCCGGATTGCTCGAGACCAAGGCGACCGCGCGCTCGAGGCTCAGCCCGCGCTTCTTCACGCCCTCCGACAGCAGCACCGGGTACAGCAGGCTCGTGCCGCCGAATCCGGGCCACGCCGCCCAGAAGTCGCCGTCCTTGTGGGCCTTCGACAGGCACGCGTGGTCGCTCACCACGGTGGCCACGTGGCCCTCCTTGACGGCGGTCCACAGGGCCTCCTGGTCCTCCCGCGTGCGGATCGGCGGGTTGACCTTCGCCGTGTAGCCGCCGGCGTTGTCCCAGTTCAGCATCAGGTGGTGCAGCGTCGCCTCGAGGAGGATGTCGTCGTCGGGGTAGCGGCGCTTGGCCTCGATGCCCTTGCGGATGGCCGGCCCGCTCGACAGGTGCAGGAGGTTGACGGCGCACCCGGTCGCGTGCGACAGGACCACCGCCTCCTCGATGGCCAGCTCCTCGCTGAGCGGCGGCCGGGCCTTGCTGTAGGCCTCAAGCCCCGTCTGTCCGAGGGCCTGCATCCGCGCGATGAACGCGCGCATCAGTTCGGGGTTCTCGCAGTGCAGGCTCAGGGAGATGCGCCGGCCGTGCGTCCTCGAGAGGTGCGCGGCGCGCTCCATGATCTCGTAGAGGTACCCGAGGTCGGTACTCGTCGGCCATCGTGTACTCCCGGCCCTTCGTCGAGTCGGACGACAGGGTCAGGGACTTGTAGAACATGTACAGCTTGAACGAGCCGACGCCCTGGTCGACCAGCCACGCCATCTCGTCGAGGTGCTCGTTGGTCATCGGCGCGATGTGGTACGAGTAATCACAGCGGAAGCGGTCGGCGGAGAGCTTGAGCACCTCGGGAAAGATCTCGCGGTAGGGTCCGCTCTTGCCGAGGTAGTGGGAGCCGGTCCGGAAGTAACTGATGAGGGTCGTCACGCCGCCGGAGACCGCGGAGGTGGACTCGCTGAGGGCGTCGTCGCTGAACGGCCGGTAGATGCCGATGTGGAAATGGGAATCGACGGCGCCCGGCAGCACCACGCGGTTCGTCGCGTCGATGACGTCGCTCGCCTCGGCCGGGGCCAATGCGTCCGCGATGGCCGCGATCCGCCCGTCCTTGATCCCCACGTCCATCCTGGCGGGCCCGAGCCCCGGCAGGACAACCGTGCCATTCAGCACCACCCGGTCATAGCGAGCCATTCAGCGCCTCCGTTCGCACGGGGGCACCCCGATCACGCGCGCGATTTTCGTGGACTGGCAAACGACCAGCGCGCCTCGGGGTGCTCCCGACTGAGATGAACCTTCAGGGCGTACATGTCGCTCCGATAGTGAATCCTCACCCGCTCGACCACCTGGGCATGGTCGGTGCGCACGACGCGCTCGACGGCGAGGAGCGCGGCACCGACCTTCGTGTTGAGCAGGCGCGCCAGCTGCGAGTCGGCCAGCGACGCACGCACGGTCTGCTCCGCATCCCGCAGCGGGATCTTCAGCTTGTCCTCGATGATCTTGAGGACGCCGCCCTTCCAGTCGTTCTTCGTGAGTCGACGCCCGATCTCGGCCGGCAGGTCGTTCACGATGTGGCTGTACGGCTCGTCGTTGAACAGGCGGATGCGCGTCGCCCGCACGATCGGCGCGCGCAGCGGAATCCCCAGGGTCTCGGCGTCGTCCGGCTCGGCCTTCACCGTCTTCACGTCGATGACCTTCACCGGGTTCTGGCTGAGCGAGATGATGTCGTCGAGCGAGCCTTCCACCTTCAGCGCGCCCGTGAACGGCCGGTACTCGGTGACGAAGGTGCCGCGGCCGACTTCGCGGCGGATGAGGCCGTCCTCCTCCAGTTGCCGCAACGCCTGGCGAACGGTGATGCGGCTGATGCCGTACTGCTGCACCAGCTCGACCTCGGTGGGCAGCCGGTCGCCCGTGCGCAGTTCGGCGGTGAGGATCTTCTGGCTCAACAAGTTGGCGAGCTGGTAGTAGAGGGGAACGCTGCGGTCGACGAAACCCGGCGCGCCGGTGCGCGCGTTCCCGCTTCCCGTGCCGACATCATGTCGTGCCATTCTCGTAGCCTCCAGGCGTGGTGGGCGGAGTGTCCCGCGCCATCATCCTACGACAGAAGCCTCCAGATGGGCTGCACGGGCCAGAACGCTGTCGAGCGGTAGGTCCCGCATGTGCACGATCGCGTCGGCGAGCGACCGGGCCGCCGGTTCGGGCATCACGCGCTGGGTGTTGGCGAGGAACTTCACCTTCAGCTCATCGACCGAGAGGGGGTTCTGCGGCCCGCCGCGGTTGACCAGCACCTTCGCCTCGTGGACGGCCCCCGACCGCATCGTCACCCGCAAGACCGCCGGAAACTGGTTCGGGAAGATCGCGTCGCACTCGGCACTGGCGACGACCCGGACCTTCGCGGCCAGGTCGAGGTAGCGCCGGTCCTGGACGTGGGCGTCCGTGAAGTCCTCGAGCGAGAGGCCCAGCCCTCCCCCGCCCAGCAACGCCGCCGCTACTGTAAACGGACCGCTGAACTGGGCGTGATAGCCCGACTGCGGGCGCGCCTTGAGGGCGGCGGGCTCACCGATCGTCCGGACGGTCGGTGTCGGCACGCCGAGTTCGATGGCGTCGATGTCCGGGAGACTCAGGCTTGCCCGCAGCGACATCGCGGCGTCGATACCCGCATGGGTGAAGTGATTCGCCGGGTAGGGCTTGTAGAAGATCTCCGGGAGACACCACCGGTCGCCGAGCCCATCGACCAGTTCCCGCGCGTCGAAGACGCCGCCGCAGAAGGCCTGGTAGAAGCCGAACCGGCCTTCGAGCGCCGACACCGGCCCGGTGAAGCCAGCGGCCGCCATCTGCGCCGCGACGATCCCGGCGTGCGCGGCCCAGCCGCAGTGCATCCGCTTGACCGACCCGCCCGCCCGGTTGCCCTCGATGATGCCGGAGCCCATGGAGGCCGCAATGCCCAGCGCGTGGCCGATGCCCTCCTCGCCCAGACCGAAGAGCTTCGCGGCCACGACGGCGCAGGCGAGCGTGCCGCAAATCGAGGTGGCATGCCAGCCGCGTTCGAAGAAGACCGAGTTCCCGAGCGTTCGGTCGTAGCCGGCCATGCCGGTGCGGATGCAGACCTCGTAACCCGCGGCTGCCGCTGCGATCACGTCCCGCGACGAAGCGCGCGTCGCCTCGCCGACCGCGAGGGCGGCGGGGACGATGGAGGCGCTCGGGTGCAGCACCGACGGCAGGTGGGTGTCGTCGTAGTCGAGGGAGTGCGCGAGGACGCCGTTGACGAATGCGGCCGCCGCCACGGGCAACTTCCTGGGCCCGGCGATCACCGTGGCCTCCTCGGGCCCGCCCCACGCGAGGGCCACCCGCCTGGCCATCGCGCTCGTGTCGAGCGCCGTCGCGGCGATGCAGATCCCGAGCGTGTCGAGCACGCGGTTGGTGAAGCTCTCGACGACGGCTGACGGGAGTGCGTCGTACGACAGGGTCGCGGAGAACGCCGCGAGCGCTTGGAGCGGCGTCCGAGTCGCTGTTGTGTTCATGCCACCACCGCCACGGGGCGCACGGGCACGCCGGTGGCCCCGACCACCTTGATCGGCGTGAGGACGAAGAGGAACTCGCTGACGCCGGCGCCGGCCAGCGCGGTGAGGTCGAGGACCTCCACGATGTGGATGCCCCGCTCGACGAGGAGCATCCGGTGCACGGGCAGCAGGGCGTGCCCCCGTTCCGGGGAGATGCACTCGTAGGCGATCGTTTCCGCGCCGGTCAGGCGGATTCGGCGCTCGGCCAGCCAGGCGGCCCCGCTCTCGTCGGGCCCCGGCACGCCGTGGGCGTGCCCGACGAAGGTCTCGGCGTTCCGCCAGTGCACCGGCCAGCCGGAGCGGATCAAGACCGCGTCCCCGGGGCGCACCTCGACCTGCTGTCGCGCGCACGCACGGTCGAGGTCGTCGGCCGTGATCGGCTGCCCGGCCTTCAGCACCGGCACGCCGTGGAGCCCGGCGATGTCCAGCAGGACGCCGCGGCAGAACATCAGCGGGATGGTCTCGACGCCGAGCTGCTTGAAGCGGCCGCCCGTCTGCGCCTCGGCAGCGTCCACGTCCCCGGTACAGCTTCCCGCGGTGGGAGACGTGACACAGGGCGTCGACGTGCGTGCCCGTGTGCCCGCCGAGCAGGATCATCTCGTTCGACGCCGACCCCCCATCGGCGCGGACCATGTCCCCGTGGCGGCGCTGGAGCGCCATCCTGAACCCGGGGTGGTTCGGCGACACGGGCATGCCCTGTTCGAGCGGCTGCGCGAGGTCGAAGGTGCGCCCGGCGGCACACCGTTCCCACAGGGGGCGCTCAGCGGCGGTTGGCGGCATCTCCAGGTCCTTTCTGCAACGCGTCGGCGAGGGCCGCGACGGCCCGGGCCCGGCGCGCGACCGCTTCGTCCACGAACTGCCCGTCGGGCATGGTGAAGGCGGCCTCGCCCCGGGCGTTGGCCTGCTGCCAGGCGTCGAGCACGGCCCGGGCGGCCGCGAGGGCCGCCGGCCCGGGCGTGAAGACCTCCTGGATGACCGGCACCTGCGACGGGTGGATGCACGACCGGCCGAAGAACCCCAGGCTGCGCGCCTCTTCCGTCGTCCGACGCAGCCCGTCGAGGTCGTCGAGCCGCGTGTAGACGGACGCGATCGGCGCGTCGAGCGACGCCGCGCGGGACACGACCACCAGATGCTGGCGGGCGTAGAGCGTCGCCAGGTCGGCCGCGGTCGGGTCGGCGCCGATGTCCCGGACGAAGTCGGCCGCGCCGAACGCGAACCCCCGCAGGCGGGGGACGCTCGCCATGGACGCCGCCTGCAGGACGCCGCGCGCGCTCTCGATCGTCGCGACGAGGCCGATCGCTCCGGCCGGGACGCCGCGCCGTTGCTCCAGCTGTGCGAGGAGGAGGTCGACCTCGGACAACTGGTCGCTCGACTCGACCTTCGGCACGCGTACGACTTGGACCGGCGGCCCGACGATCGCCTCGAGATCGTCCTTCCACCAACTCGTGTCGACGCCGTTGATCCGCACGGCCACGCGCGGCCAAGCCGCGCCGGCCCGCGCCGCAAGCGCGCGGGCCACCAGGCGCCGCGCCTCCGCCTTCGCGGCCGGGGCGACGGCGTCCTCGAGGTCGAGCACGACCGCGTCGGCCCCCGCGTGGAAGACCTTCCCGAGGAGGCGCTCGTTGCTCCCTGGCGCGAACAGGTGCGCCCTGCACAGCGGCCGGCACTCGACGTCGTTCACGTCAGATCACCCCGCGCGCCCTGAGGTCCGCCATCCGCGCCTCGTCGAGCCCGAGCAGCGTGCCATAGATCTCGGCGTTGTCGGCGCCCGGCTTGCGGCCGGGCCACTTGATGGAGCCCGGCGTCTCCGACAGGCGGAACATTACATTCTGCATCTTGATCGGGCCGAGCTCCGGGTCCTGCACGGTGGTGATCGTGTTCAAGGCCCTGAACTGGGGGTCTTCCATGATGTCGCGGATGTCGTAGATGGGCGCGACGGCCGCCTCGGCGGCTTCGAATTCGCGGACGACCGTCTCGATACTGTGCGCCCCGATCCACTCGCCGACCATCGCGTCGAGCTCGTCGGCGTGCTGGGCGCGCTGGGCCCCCGACGCGAACCAGGGCTCGCCGATGACCTCCGCGTGCCCGACCAGCTTCATCACGCGCTCGGCAATGCTCTGGGCGGAGGTCGAGATCGCCACCCACCGGCCGTCCGCGGTGCGGTAGGTGTTGCGCGGGGCGTTGTTCACCGACCGGTTCCCGCGTCGCTCCTGCACGATGCCGAACTGGTCGTACCACAGCGGTTGCGGCCCGAGGACCGTGAGGATCGGCTCGATGAGCGACAGGTCGACGACCTGGCCTCGGCCGAGGACGTCCCGGGCGCGGAGCGCGAACATCGTCGCGGTGGCCGTGGCGATCGCGGCGATGCCGTCGGCCAGGCCGAAGGGCGGCAAGGTCGGGGGGCCGTTGGGCTCGCCGGTCATGGCGGCGAAGCCGCTCATCGCCTCGGCCAGGGTGCCGAAGCCGGGGCGGCCGCTGTAGGGCCCGAACTGGCCGAACCCGGTCACGCGGGCGATGACGAGGCGTGGGTTGATGGCGTGGAGCACGTCCGGGCCCAGGTTCCAGCGCTCCAGCGTGCCGGGACGGAAACTCTCGATGAGCACATCGGCCGTGCGGACGAGCTCCTTCATCAGCGCCTGGCCGTCGGGTGCGCCGAGGTAGAGGGTGATCGTCCGCTTGTTGCGGCCGACCATCTTCCACCAGAGCGACGACCCGCCCTTCTGGTAGCCGTGGTGCCGCACCGGGTCACTGGTCTTCGGATGCTCGATCTTGATCACCTCGGCACCGAAGTCCGCCATCATCGTCGCCGCGAGGGGGCCGGCGAAGAGGGTTGCCGCTTCGAGCACCCGGAGCCCGGCGAGCGGGCCCTGCATCGGGGGGGTGTTGCCCATGTGATCTCCCGTCCGCGCCGACCGTCGCCGTCCCGAGGCGCGCAGCGCGATGACATAATGTCATATCACTAATACCAATGCAAGCGCCCTTGTCATAACATTAGGACTGAACGCGCCCGCCCGCCAGGCGGCGGGCCGGGAGGCGCGGCCAGGGCCCCGGGGGCTAGGCGGACAGGCGCCCGATCACCTCGCCGGCGACGCGCTCGGCCGATTCCATGGCGCTCTCCATGCCGGGCGACGCGACCGCCGTGTGCTCCCCGGCAAAGTGCAGGCGGTGCCACGGACGGGCCATCGAGGGGCGCAGGCGGACGACCTGGCCCGGCAGGTAGTTGGCGTACGCCCCCCGGGCGTACGGGTCGCGGCCCCAGGAGACGACGCGCGGGATCTCGACGCGCCCCCGCGTCGCGGGCCGAATGCGGGCCAGTTCGGCTTTGACGAACGCCACCTGGTCTGCCTCCCTCATCCCGTCGAGCGTGAGCGCCGAAGTGCCGTCGATCCAGCAGGTCAGGCTCAGGATGCGCCCGTCACCGTCGCGGACGGGGAATATCCGCTCGACGGGCGTGTCGGTCCACATGAGCGGGGGCAAGCGGTCCTCCTCCCAGAAGGGCGTCGTCGGCACCAGGAAGTACTGGGTGATGGCGGTGTAGGGGATCCGGTCCACCGCTTCCTTCTGGAGCCCCTCGAGCGGCGGGTCCATCGTGATGCCGCGCAGCACGGAGAAGGGGACGGTGATCACGCCGTAGTCACCGCGGTAGCTCGCGCCGGTCGCGCAGCGGACCTCCACGCCTTGCGCCGTCGAGCGCACGGCGGTGACCTGGCTGTTCTTGTGGATCGGGCCCTTGACGAGCGTGACCATCTTCTCGACGACGCGCATGTTGCCACCGGGGAAGGCGAGCATGCCGCGGACCTTTGCGTCGCGCCGCCGTTGCGCATCGCGCAGCGCCCAGAGCGCCGACGTCGTCGCGATGTCGTTCGTGTTCGGCGCGATGTTCATGAGCCGGAGCGCCTCCGGCGACGCGCCCTGGCGGCGCAGGTACTCATCGAGCGGGATGTCGAGCTCCCTGTGCCGAGCCGACGTCCAGTCCCCGGCGTCGCTGAGCGGCAGGTTCTTCCCGGCGTAGTAGCCGAGGAGCAGCCCCGGCAGCAGCTGGCGCTCCGCGCCCTGCAGCTTGTTCGCGGGCGAGGTGGCCCAGTCCGTGGCGAGGACGCTCTGGCCATTGACGTACTCCAACTCCTGCGTGTCGAACATCTTCGCTGGTTCGATGGGTGCCCCGACCGCCTTCGCGATCTTCATCAGCCGGGCGTAGCCCGCCCCGACGGCCGGTCCACCGGCGTCGGGATGGCCCGGCACGTCGTCCATGGTCAGCACCCGTCCGCCGACGCGGTCGCGCGCCTCGACAATCGTCACCGCCACGCCCCGTTCCTCGAGCAGCATCGCGGCGGTGAGACCCGACAAACCGGCGCCGACGATGACGACCGTGCCGCCGGGCCCCTTCCGCCGGCACGAGACCAGGGGCATCGCGACGGCCGATGCGCCGGCCGTCTTCAGGAAGGTGCGTCGGTCGATCGGCGGCAGCCTCATGTCCGGCTCCTCCTCGGTGACAGGCCCGCAGCGGCCAGGATGTGGACATTGTAATAACAATATGATAAATCTACAACAGCCTTGAGGAACCTCCGTCGTCTCCCGCCGTGCTTCCCGCTCCGGGCGCGCCTCGCGCTCGCCGCGGCGGGTCTGTGGGCGCTCGCCGGGTGCGCGTCACCCCCAGAGGCGGGAACGGCCGAGTGCCGCGACCTCACGCCGGCCCACGCGCCGGCCGGGCCCCGGCACTGGAGCAGCCGGCGCCCCCTCATGGGCACCCCGTTCGAGATCCACGTGGTGTCGAACAGCCGGCCCACCGCCTGCGGGGCCATGGGCGCCGCGCTCGACGAGGTCGCGCGCCTCGAGGCCCTGCTGAGCGAGTACCTCGAGTCGAGCGACGTGCGCGCGGTCAACCGGGCGGCGGGCCAGCATCCGGTCGAGGTGCACCCCGAGGTCTTCGAGCTGTTCGAGTGGTCGGAGTGGACGTCGCGGGTCACCGAGGGGGCCTTCGACATCACCTTCGCCGCGTGCCGCCCGGAAGAGCTCGTCCGCGAGCGGCGCGTGGCCAGCGACGAGGAGATCGCCGCCTGCCTCGAGGACATCGGCTACGCCAAGATCCAGGCCGATCGGGCGCGGCGCAGCATCTACCTGCCGCAGCCGGGCATGCGGATCGGCTTCGGCGGGATCGGCCATGGCTACGGTGTGGACAAGGCCGCCGAGGTCCTGCTGGCGCGTGGCATCACCCGGTTCGCCGTCGACGGCGGGGGCGAGCTGCGGGTCCAGGGGCTCGATGTCGACGGCCCGTGGGTCATCTACGTGGCACACCCCCGGGACCCGCAGCATCCCTACGCGACGCTTCGGCTCGACCACGGCGCTGTGACCACGTCGGGCGACTACGTCAAGTTCTTCGATCGCGACGGCGTCCGGTATCACCACGTGATCGACCCGGCGACCGGCCGGCCGGCCCGCCGGTCGGTGGCCGTCACGGTCTTCGCCCCCACGGCCACCGAGGCCGACGCGCTCGACACCGGCCTGTTCGTGCTCGGCCCGGAACGCGGCCTCGCCCTCGTGCAGCGACTGGGCGGCGTCGAGGCTCTGTTCTTCGCACCCGACCTCACGGTGCACATGTCCCCGGGCTTCCCGCTGGACCAGCCGGCGCCGGCGGACCGCCCCCGGAACCAGGACCCCACCAAATGAGCGAACAGCCAGCCGAGCGAGCGCTGACGACCATGGCCTCACCGATCATCGTGCCGAAAGACGCGCCGTTCTCCGACCGGCTGTTGTTCGTCGTCGTCGCGCTGCTCATCGGCCTGGCATGCTTCGCCGGCCTCCTCGCCCTCGTCGCGGCGGTGGCGCCGCGGTCGACCGAGCGCTGCCGCGCGGTGCTGTCCCGCTGGCCGTGGGCCACGCTGCTCTCCGGCCTCGTCGTCGTGGGGGCGGGCGGGTCGCTGGCCGGGTACCTGCTCTCGCTCGGCTACGTGCCCCGGCTGCTCGGCGTCGAGATCGACCCCGTCCCGCTGGCCGCCGGGCTCGCACTGGTGACGGCGCTGATGGCGATCGCGGCCTGCGGCGCTGCCGGCGTGGCGGCCTTCCTCGGCGGCAGGCTCCTCGCGCCCGCCCAGGAAGAGGCCGCGCCCCTCCGCCGGATCCTCGTCGGGAGCCTCGTCATGGTGCTCAGCAGCTGGTTCCCGGTCGTTGGTTGGGCTATCGTGATGCCCGGGATGATCCTGATGTCGTGCGGCGCGCCGCCCGTCGCGTGGTGGCGCCGCCGGCAGCTCGCCGAGCCGCCTCGGGTCCGCGAGGGAGTCTGACATGAGTGTCCCCGGCTACACGGGCCGGCTGCTTCGCGTCGATCTCGAACGGCGGCGGTGCGCGGTCGAACCGGTCCCCGAGACGGTGATCCACGACTACCTCGGCGGACGCGGGTTCACGGCCAAGTACCGCTACGACGAGATCCCGCCCCACACCGACCCGACCGGTCCGGCCAACAAGCTGATCTTCGGCGTCGGCCCGCTCACCGGGACGCGCATGCCCTCGTCGGGCCGCTACACGGTCGGCTGCCGGTCGCCGCACACCGGCGCCATCATCCGTTCGGTGTCCGGTGGCGGGTGGGGGGCGATGCTGAAGGGCGCCGGTTACGACGCCCTGATCCTCGAGGGCGCCGCCACGGACTGGGTCTACCTGTCGGTCACCGCGGACGGCGTCACCTTCCACGACGCGCGCCCCCTGCTTGGCCTCCTCACCGAGGAGACGGAAGCCGCGATGGCCCGCCAACTCGGCAATGCGCGCGCAAAGAGCGTCGTGATCGGGCCGTCGGGCGAGAAGCTGGTCTCGTTCGCCTGCATTCAGACGGAGCGCCGCTCGGCGGCACGCGGCGGCGTCGGCTGCGTGATGGGCTCCAAGCGGGTCAAGGGCATTGCGGCCTTCGGCACGCAGAGGGTCCCCCTGTTCGACCAGGCCGGGTTCGACGAGCTGATGAAAGCCCACATCAAGACGAACTTCAAGGGCGCGTACTACAGCCGCTTCCACCATCTGGGCACGACCGGCGGCATCGAGCACAAGCACGCGATCGGCATCCATCCGGTCAAGAACTTCCAGCGCGGGTTCTTCGAGGGCATCGCGGCGCTCCTCGTGCCGGGGATCGATGCGACGGGATACAAGGTGCGCGAGTCCGGCTGCTGGAACTGCTACATGCAGTGCGGCTCCGAGTTCGACGTCCCGGACGGCCCGTTCAAGGGCCGGTGCTACGAGAACCCCGAGTACGAAACCATGTGGGCGTTCGGCGCGAACTGCCTGAACAGCAACTTCGCGGCCCTGCTGGCGGCCAGCCAGTTGTGCGACGAGTACGGCGTGGACAGCATCACGACCGGCAACGCGCTGGCCTTTCTGATGGAGTGCTACGACCGGGGCTACATCACGAAGGACGACCTGGACGGCGTCCAGTTGAGGTGGGGGGACGCCGAGGCGATGGTCGCGGTGACCCGGCAGCTCGTCACCCGGGGCAGCCGCGCGGCCCAGTGGGTCGCCGACGGCGGCGTGCGCAACGCCGCCCGCGTGATCGGACACGATTCGGCTGACTTCGCCATCCAGAGCAAGGGCCTCGAGTTCGCGGCCTACGACCCGCGCGGCCTCCAGGCGTTCGGCCTGGGCTTCGCGACGAGCAACATGGGCGCGCACCACCAGATCGGGTACTCCATCCAGGAACTGTTCGGGTATCCGGAGAAGGTCGACCGGTTCTCGACCGAGGACAAGGGCCGCCACACGGTCTGGGCGAACCGCTACATCACGATGTTCGACTGCGCGGTGGCGTGTGGCTTCCCGAATGCCTTCACCGAGTCCCGGCTCGACTTCCAGACCTACCCTGAGTGGCTCTACCACGCCACGGGTGTCGAGGCCTTCCGGGACCGGGGGTACATGGACGACCTGTACGACCGGATCTGGACGGTCGAACGGGCGTTCAACATGCGCAACGGCTTTACCGCCGCCGACGACACGATGCCGAAGCGCCTGCTCGAGGACGTGATGTCGGACGGGAAATCGGCCGGCCACGTGTGGGCCCGCGAGCCGCTGCTGCGGGACTACTACCGCGTCCGGCGCTGGGACCTCAACACCGGGGTCCCGACGCCCGAGCTGCTGCACGACCTGAGGCTGGACGCCGTCGCCGAGGACCTCAGACGCGAGGGCATCCTCACACGCTGACACGGGGGCTCGATGAACGCTCGACTGTCGGTTGCCGCACTCTTCCTGGTCGGGGGGGCACTCGCCGGTGCCGCGCCGCAGAAGCCGGCGGGAGGGGCCCCGGTCGACCCACTCGCGCCGAAGACGTCGGCCGAGTCGGCACGGATCGGCATGCTGCACACGGCGACGATCTGCACCAACGACCTCGCCGCCCACCTGCGCCTCTTTCGGGACGGCCTCGGTCTGCGGGTGGCGGGCCCGCTGACGGTCTCCGCCCGGGCCCGCGCGGCCCAGAACGCGCTCTGGGGCATGACGCCGGCGGAGCGGTGGTCGCTGTACGTGCTCGATCGGCCAGCGGCGCCAGACACGGTCCGGATTCGGCTGCTCGTGTTCGACAGTCCCGCACCCGGCCTTCGACAGACCTGGGACCCCCGCGAGCCGGGTCCGTTCACGCTCGGGTTCCCGACCGCCAACCTGCCCGCCCTTGACGCGACCCTGCGCCATCTGGGATTCGAGTCGCTCGCCCCGATGGAGCAGTCGCGGATCGCGCGACCGGACGGCACCACCTACGGCATGCTGGAATCCGTCTTCAAAGGGCCCGACCGGGTGCACGTGGTCGGCGTGTCGCGGCTCGATGGCATGCCGCAGCTCGGCGGCATCGACCCGGCGACGGGTCACGGCGGGCCGGCGTACTCCGCGCAGGTCGTCGTCGACTCGGCGGCCATCATCCGCTTCTACTGCGACGTGCTCGGTCTCGAGCTGCGGAGCGACCGGGAATGGAAGACCGGCCCGACCAGCGCGATCGGCCTGCCGGCCGGCACGCCGTTCCGCTTCGCGCTGCTCTACGCGCCGGGCGCCACGACCGGCCAGTTGCTGATCATGGACTTCCGCGCCCTGACGGCCGCCGCGAGCGGGGTTGCGCCCCGGCCGCCGGCCCGGGGGCTCGGCATGTACACGTTCCCGGTCCGCCGCCTCGACGACACCGCGGCCAGGCTCCGAGCGGCGGGTTACTCCGTGGTCTCGCCCCCGGTCACCCTTGACACCCCGGACCTCAGCCGGCAGCGCCTGATGACGGTGCTCGCTCCCAACAACGTGCTCGTGGAACTGTTCGAACGGCCGGACGCGCCGGCACCGGGCCGAAGGCCCCATTGAGGCCCGGCGGCCAGCGCGCGGAGAGACGGCCATGGAGCCCACTGTGAACCCCACGCACGACGCGCCCTCGTACCGGGCCCTCGCCCTTCAGACCGCCTGTCAGGGCATCAACCCGTGCCGCTCGCGGAGCGAGAGCCAGGTGCTGATCGACCAGGCGATCGACCGGGTCGCGGCACAGATCCGGGCGGCCAACGGGTTCTTCGGGGGCAGCATCCGGCTGGTCGTCCTGCCCGAGGTACGTCCTGACCGGGTTTCCGATGGGTGAGTCCGCAGCCACGTGGATCGAGAAGGCGTGCGTGCGCCTCCCGGGCCCGGAGTTCGACCGGATCGCCGGGCACGCCGCGGCGCTCAACGTCTGGGTGGCCGGGAACAGCTACGAGTTCGATCCCGAGTGGCCGGGCCGGTTCTTCCAGGCCTGCTGGCTGGTCGGCCCCGATCGCGGGCTCGCGCTCAAGTACCGCCGGCTGAACAGCCTCTTCACGCCGTCGCCCCATGACTTCTGGACCGAGGACCCTGAAACGGTACTCGCTTCGCGACGTGTTCCCGGTCGCGGACACCCCGCTCGGGCGATTGTCGGCGATCGCCTCCGAGGAGATCGTCTTCCCCGAGCTCGCCCGGTGCCTCCTGATGCACGGCGCGGAGGTGTTCCTGCACTCCACGTCGGACATCGGGGGCCACCCGCGCAATCCCAAGGAAGTGGCGAAGCTCGCGCGCGCCTACGAGAACGCCGCGTACGTCGTGTCGGCCAACACGGCGGGGATCACGGGCACGGCCATGCCCGCGCAATCGGCCGACGGGCGGTCGAAGATCGTCGATTACAACGGGACGGTCCTGGCCGAGGCCGACCAGGGCGAGACCATCGTGGCCTCGGCGGTCATCGACCTCGCCGCCCTCAGGCGCCACCGGCGCCAGGTCGGCATGGGCAACCTGGTGGCGCGACAGCGGTTCGAGCTCTACGCGCCGATGTACCAGGCGCACACCTTCACGCCGCCCGACCAGGCGCCGGCGCCGATCGAGAGCCGGGCCGACCTGCTGGCGCTGCAGGAACGAACCATCGAGCGACTCGTCTCCCTCGGCATCATTAGGTGACGTGCGGGCCTCGGCCCGCGAAGGAGCAACAACATGGCGTTGCGGCATCGGCTCGTCGGCGGCGTCTCGTGCCTGATCCTGGTCGCGCTGGTGGTCCCGGCCGTCGCGCAGGCCCCTGCCGGGGGCGGGCCGGGCGCCGTCCAGATCAAACGACCGAACCTGGTCGTGTCGGATCTCGATCGCGCGCTCCACGTGTATCGCGATATCCTCGGGTTCAAGGTGTTCTCGCTCGACGCGTCGACCACCGAGTCGTATTCCTACCCGGTGTTCCGGTTCCCGAAGACGGCCCGGCTCCGGATGGCGATGCTCAGCACCGAGACCGGGGTCCGGGTGCTGGCGCTGACCGAGCCGAAGGGCGTGGCACTGCCGCCCGTCCCGGATCCGCGTCGCGACGCGCTGGTCATCGAGGTGCGGGGCATCGAGCAGCTGGCCGCCCGGCTCAAGGCCGAGGGCCTGACGGTGCTGCCGCCCACCACGTCGAAGACGCCCGAGGGAAAGACGTTCATCGAGCAGGGATTCGACGACTACGACGGCCATCTCATCGTGCTGTACGAGATGCGGTAACGCGGCCCGGGACCATGGCATGAACGCGATCGTGCGACGCAGCGCGGCAGTCGAGGTCTGGAAGCCGGAACGCGGCCGGTTCCAGGACCTCGTCGTCATCGAGGAACCGCTCGAGATCCGCGTGGACGGCCTCCCCATCGCGGTGACGCTGCGCACGCCGGGTGACGACCGCGAGCTCGCCGCGGGATTCGTCCTGACCGAGGGCCTGGTCAGCCGCCCGGAGGACCTCGACCAGATCGACCACGTCGACGACGTCCCGCCCGAGGCACGCGGGAACGTCGTGGACGTCCGGCTGACGCCCTCCGCCGGTCGGCGGCACCGCGGCAGCCGGTCGCGGGCGCGGCGGCCGGACTTCATCACCGCCGCCTGCGGCGTGTGCGGCCGCGGCACGATTGACGCCGTGAGACGCCGCGCGCCCGCCCTCATCAACGGCACCCCGGTGCCGCTCTCGATCATCGCGGGGTTGCCCGACCAGCTGCGGCGGGCGCAGCCCGTCTTCGATCAGACCGGCGGGCTCCACGGCGCGGGACTGTTCGATGCCGGCGGCCGGCTCATCGTGGCCCGAGAGGACGTCGGTCGGCATAACGCCGTCGACAAGATCATCGGCCACGCGGCCCTTCAGGGCGGCGAGACCACGCTGCCCTTGTGCCACACGGTTCTGCTCGTCAGCGGTCGGGCGGGTTTCGAGATCGTTCTCAAGGCCTGGATCGCCGGGATCCCGGTCGTGGCGTCCGTGTCGGCGCCCTCGCAACTCGCCATCGACCTCGCCGAGGAGGCGGGGATGACGCTCCTGGGCTTCGTCCGGGGCACGAGCTTCACGGCCTACGCGGGCCGCGAGCGGCTGGACACCGCCACCGCGGAGGGCCCCCATGATTCGCGTCAATGAGGAGAGCCTGGACTACGAGCCGGGGCTGACGGTTGGGACGCTCCTCGAGCGGCAGGGACTGGCGGCGACGATGGTGGCGGTGTGGGTGGACGACGTGTTCATCGCGCGCAGCGAGTATGCCGTCACGGTGGTGGGCGACGGATCCGAGGTCCGCATCGTCCTGATGATCGCCGGCGGCTGACGCGCCCCGCGCTGCCCCTTCGTGGCGGCACCCGACACGATGCCCAGTTGGCGAAGATTCAGGCCCAGCAGAAGAAGGAGATCGCGGGGCTGCCGGAGGCGCAGCGCCAGGCCGCCGAGGCGAGCCTCTCGTCGGTGTCGAAGACCCTGACGGACCTGCGCGGCGCGGCGGAGGTGCGAAAGAAGTACGGCGACAAGTCGGCGGACGCCCTGCTGAAGCACGCCGATGAACTGGCCGCGCCGCGCCTCGACGTCCTGAAGCTGCTCGGGGCCAGGAAGTAGCGGCCCTGGCCCGGCCGCGGCCTTCCCGGCCCGGTGACCTTCTCCTGGCGACGGCGGTCTTCCACCGCGGCGTCCGCGGAGTCGTCGTCGCGGCCCGGGCGTCTCCCGCCGCGCCGGGAACATCGGCCCCCCGGTTCCGCGCCTCCTGCCCGCGCGCCCGCTCGGCGGGTGTCGGCTCGTCAATCAATCAGTTCGACGCCGCCTGACCGCTAGCGACGGGTGCCCTCCCGGCGTGGGCGACACGGGCAGGCGCCCTGCGTTCTGCACGTCACGGGCAGCCTTCCCGCAGTGCAGCCCGTCGCGATCGTGGAAATACGGCCTAAAATCGCGCAGAAATCCCAATTGGTCCCATGGTTATAACATCAGGATAGATTTACTTGCCATCGCAGATCATATTGTTATAATACGGGGACAAATTCTGGCCCATGGATCGCGGGCCGCGTTCCGTGGCCGAGAGGACGACTGGTGAGGCGGCGCTGGGCACCGCCGGGAGCGAGGGTGACATGAAACACGTTGCGAGGCTGCGGACGGGAATCGGGCTGGCGCTGCTCGTGACGGCCCTGGCGGTCTGGGCTGTTCCCGCGGCGGCGCGGCCGCAGGCCGCCACTCTGAAGGTGCCGGCGGCCACCGGGATTTCCGGCACGATCAAGGACACCGAGGGCGGCGTGCTCCCTGGCGTCACGGTCACGGCGCTCAATATCGCGAGCGGTCGTGACATCACCGTCGTCACCGACTCGAAGGGGCAGTACAGCTTCGACGATCTCGCGCCGGGCAACTACCGGGTGACCGCGCGGCTGGCAGGCTTCTCGGAGTCGGGCAAGAGCCTCCAGGTCGTCGCCGGCCAGCGCGTGACGAACGACGTCACGATGAGCCTGGGCGGCCTTAGCGAGGAAATCACGGTCACGGCCGCCAAGGGCGAGCGGGCGACGGCGGAAGTCAACCAGATCGTGACCATCATCAGCGCCGCCGACATGGAGCAGACGCGGCCGCAGGGCGCGGAGGATGCGATCGACCGGGCTCCGAACGTGCGGTCGATGGACAACAACCCCTATCGGGCCCGGCCCGTCTTCCGCGGCTTCGCCAACTCGCGCATCATGATGGTGATCGACGGCGAACGTCTCAACAACAGTCGCTACGACGTGGAGCAGAGCGGCGTGACGCCGGCCACGATCGACATCTCCCAGATCGAGTCGATCGAGGTGGTCGGCGGCGCGGCGTCGAGCCTGTACGGCTCGGACGCCGTCGCGGGAACGATCAACATCATCACGAAGACGGCGCCGCGCCCCTCGAGTGGCAAGACGCTGGACCTCACGGGGAACTTCGATTTCAACAGCAGCAGCAATTTCGCCCGCGGGAACTTCGGGTTGACCTTCGCGTCCCCCAAGGTCGCCGTGCGTTTCGCGGCCTCCGACTTCAACCAGCCGAGCTACCACGCCGGCAGCGGCGGGTACAACCACGCGGACGAGGTCGCCCTCGGGCAGTTCCTGTCCAACGGTGGCGCGTTGGTGGGCCGGGACATCGCCTCGACCTTCACCATCTACGACTTCCCGTCGAACGGCGAAGTGGTCAATGGCACGGCCAAGGGCTACACCTACAACCTGGACGCGTCGTTCTTCCCGTCGGAAAAGCAGATGTTCCGCGTCAAGTGGATGCAGAACAAGTTCACGAACCTCGGGATGCCCTTCTCGGCGCCACCGTACGACACCGACATCCGCAATAGCTCGTTCTCGGATTTCGACAAGCTCAGCCTGCGCTACGAGGCGCGCGAGGTGAAGAGCTGGTTCCCGCGCCTGTCCCTGTCGATCTACCGGCAGGAGATGAAGCGGCCGCAGGGCGACAGCCTCTACGGGATCCTGCCGGGCAGCAGCTACGATGGCGGCAACAATCTGACGGGCAACGTCTCGCAGTTCTTTCCCTCCGACAACACGACCACCCTCAACGACATCACCAGCTGGGGCTTCGACGTCCAGGCGAACCTGCAGCCGATGCGCAGCCTGCAGTACACCACCGGCGTGCAGTACGCGCAGGACTTCTCGGCCGACAACTACTCGAACACCGTCTTCGACCCCTACGGGAACGTGCTTGACACGACCATGAACGCCAAGACGACGCCCGACACCTACTACAAGAACTTCGGTTGGTACAACCAGGCCGAGTGGACGCCCGTCAAATACGCCAAGCTCTCGGCCGGCTTCCGCGTCGACAACTGGAGGACCCAGGCCAACCCGTCCCCAGGCTTCCCCGCCGGCAACGAGTACGCCATCGTCACGGCCGCCCTGCCGCAGATCGTCGCCAACCCCGGCGATGTGCAGGTGTCCGGCATCGCGGGGGTCGCGACGCTCGCCAGCGGCGCCGGCAGTCTGAGCACCAACGACAATTCCGTCACGGGGAACGCCGGCGTCACGTTCCTGCTGCCCGGCGGCATCAACCCCTACATCCGCTACGCCACCAGCTTCCGCGAGCCGGAAATCACGGTGCGCTATCTCATCCGCGACTTCGGTGACCCGTACTACTCGGTCCCCAGTCTGCCCAACACCAGCGTCAAGCCCGAGACCGGGAAGAACGTCGACGTCGGCGTCAAGGTGCAGCGTGACTACGTTCAACTCCAGGCGGGTTTCTTCCACAACGACCTGACCAATGCCGTCTCTACGGTGTACTCGCCGAACTACTGCATCCCGGCCAATCCCGCCGGCGGGCTGCTCGTCACGCCGTGGCCTCCCTGCGTGTTCACCGGGGAACACGGGGTGCTGTTCTTCCAGCGGAAGAACATCCCCGGCGATACCATCGTGAAGGGGTTCGAGTCGTCCGGCGAGGTTGCCGTTGCGATCGGCCACCAGGGCAGCCTCAATCCCTACTATGAGGTCGGCTGGGAGAAGGGAACGGTGAGCAACCCGACGTCGTCGGCGATCGCGCTGATGAACGCCTACTACAACCGGAGCGACACGCCCATCAAGCTGACCGGCACGCCGAGCGACGCGCCGTACGGCGAGATGCCGACCTGGACGGGCAGGTTCGGCACGCGGTTCTCCAACGCCACGAATCGGTGGTGGGCGGAGTGGGAAATGCGGTGGGCGACGCAGACCACGCGCATCGACCCGGATGCCGTGTTCTCGGCGAACTTTCCCCTTTACCCGTACCTGCTGTCGTACTCGGGCTTCAGCGTGCACACCATCCGCGCGGGCTACAACATCAAGGGCCCGGTCCCGCTGAAGATCACGGTGATTGTCGACAACATCACCGACAAGCTCTACGTCCTCCCGTTCCAGCCGGCCCCCTCGCCGGGCCGGTCGTTCATCCTCGGCGCGACCTTCGACTTCAAGACGAAGTTCGACTAGTCTGCTGCTCCGCGGCCCGGGGACGCCGTCCGCCGAGGGCGTCCCCGGCGCCCCCTCCCCGGGCCCCACCGGTTCCTGCCTTCCCCCGACACGCCTTCGCCACACACCCGCGGACACGGCGGCGATCGGTCCCCTGCCTGATCGGTCCCCTGCCTCCCTCCTCACCTGGACTCCTGTTACACTGTGCCTCCATCAAAAGACCTCTTGCCGTTGCCGTTCTGCTCCTGCTCATGGCGGCGGGCATCGCCGGGCGGCGCGCGCAGGCGCCCGAGGCGCGCCTGCTGCGGTTCCCCGCCATCCACGGCAGCCAGATCGTCTTCACTTACGCCGGCGACCTCTACACCGTCGCGGCCAGTGGCGGTGTCGCGCGCCGGCTGACGAGCGACGCCGGGTTCGAGATGTTCGCTCGGTTCTCGCCGGACGGGAAGCTGATCGCCTTCACGGGCCAGTACCGACGGGAACACCGAGGTTTACGTGATGCCGTCGTCGGGCGGTGAGCCGAAACGGCTCACGTGGACGGCGACGCTCAGCCGGGATGACGTCGCGGACCGGATGGGCCCAAACAACCTGGGGATCGGCTGGAAGGACGAGACCCACATCCTGTTCCGGTCCCGGCGCACCGAGTGGAACGACTTCCTCTGCACGCTGTACCTGGCGAACGTCACGGGCGGCCCGATTGAAGAGCTCCCGCTTCCGCGGGGCGGGTTCGCGTCGGTACTCGCGCGACGGCACGCAACTGGCCTACAACCGGGTCTTCCGCGAGCTCCGCACCTGGAAGCGCTGCCGCGGCGGAATGGTCGACGACGTGTGGCTCTACGATTTCAAGTCGAAGACGGGCGACGAGCTGGAGGTCGGGCAGGCGACGGCGGTCAACAAGACGACCGGGAAGTCCTTCCCGGTCACGCCGCTGCCGCCGCCGAGGCAGGCAATCATCGACGCCGGCGGGCTGATTGCCACACGCGGAAGCGGGTCCTGGAGAAAGCCGCCGCGAGGTAGCGCGCTCCTCGGCACGGGCCGCGAGGCCGTCGGACGGGGCCGGTCATGCCGGCCCTTTGTATTGCGCCCGGGCCATCGGCCGCGGTTATGGTATATGATTATATCAACAGGACCAATCTGGTCCTGGCGCCTTTGAGGAGAGGAGCACCCGTGGCCAAGCACACCGACTGGGCGATTGCCGTGGTCGCCCTCGCCGTCCTCATGGCACCCGTGTTGACCGCTGGATCCTGGTTCGATCGCGAGACCTTCAAGCAGTTCGTGACGCTGCGCGCGGGCAGCGGCACGCCCGTGTACCGGTACGGGCTTGGCGAGGTGTACACCTACCCGGAAGGCAAGCGCATCCTCCGCATCGAGGGGGCGGACACGGCGCGGATGCTGCCGGGGGACACGCCCGACTCCGCCATGCAGCTGTCGCGGAAGGTATTCGTCTATCGGGATCCGGACACCAACGAACTCCTGCGCACCTTCCAAGGGAACCCGGTGACGCGGATCGCCTACCCCTACCAACTCATCACGTACACGCTCGAGGGAGACCGAGATCGCGGCCCAAGTGGAGCAGGGGGCGGGGGCCGCGCTGCAGAAGATCGGGCCGGTGAAGAACTTCCTGCTCCGCAGGCTGCCGGGCTCGGTCATCTTCTCGGCACCGCTGTTCCTGAACTTCGAGACGCCGCGGGGCAAGTACGAGGCGTACGAGAACTACGACTTCGTCTACCACCCGGCGGAGAAGAGCCCCTCGGCCAGGCACCAGATGGTCTGGAACCGGCTGGCCGATCTGCCCGCGTTCGTCGGCAAGGGTCGCTCCGTGATTCAGATGGTCGGATGGCGCGTCGACCGGTTCGAGGATCTCCCCGCGTCGATCCGCGACTACATCACCGCTGAGGCGCCGCTCTGGAAGGCGCCGCCCAAGGACCTCGACGAGATCCGAGCGCTGCAGAAGTAGGCGCGGCCGCGACTGGCCCGTACACTCGCTCATCGTCTGTCGACAGGAGCTCGCATCTATGGATTCCCGCGATCGTCGCCGTCATGGCCGGGGCCCCGTGGGGCTTGGCACCGCGTTGGCCGTCGTCGCCTGCCTCGGCCTGGCCTTCGCCCAGGCCCCGGCCAAGCATCCCATCCCGGCGAAGGGACAGAAGGTCGCCGCACCCGCCGTGCCGCCGCTGGACCTCTCGAACCCGGACGATGCGCTGAAAGCCTCCCGGAAGATGCAATCGTCGCTTGAGGACGGCAAGCCGGTGATCATGTGGTTCCAGGGCAGCGTCTACAGCCGGATCCCCGGGGAACGCGACCGCCAGCTGTTCGTCTACCAGGCGATGAACATCCGCGCCTCGAAGACGATCGTCGAGCCGGGCCGCGGTTACGGGTACCGGCAGGTGTCGCGCGAGATCCTCCTCTACCTCGACCCGAAGACGAAGGAGGTCCTGCGCACGTGGAGGAATCCCTGGACCGGCAAGGACGTGGAGGTGGTGCACGTGGCCAACGACCCGGTGAACACGCGGCCGATGTTCGCGCAGGGTCCGTCGGGCCCGTTCAAGCTGGACGCCGTCATCAAGGAGGGCACCGGCATCTACCAGATCGACGTGCCGCTGTTCTACACCAACCCGCTCGGCGGCGAGTATCAACTCTACGTGGGCGGCGACTACCAGGGCATCGAGATGTTCACCTTCTTCTTCAATGAGAAGCAGCTCCTGGACCCGTCTCCCGATGCACCCGATGTCGCCGTCGCCTGGGCGCGCGTGTCGCAGTTCATGCCCTGGATGGAGATGGGCGGGAGAATTGGCTACATGATCTTCAGCGGCGCCGGCCGGCGCGTCTCGTCGTTCGATGCGCTGCCCGACGTCCTCAAGGACGAGATCAACGCCCGGTACGCCGAGTTCAAGGCCCCTCCGCCGCTCGACGACGCGCGGCCGAACGAGACGTCATGGACCTACTTCAAGAAGGTCCTCGACAAGAAGGCCAAGAAGTAGTCATCGGGGCGCGGAGCGGACGCGCGCCGGTCAAGGGCAGCTCCGGGCCGGAGGCCGGCGGGGGTACCCCCTCCGCGGCCGGCGCCTTGGCACCTGCTGATCGGGCAGGGATTCGAGGCGCCGGCGCCCGTCAGGACGGTCACGCGCGGCGGCCTCTCCCGGGCCGGCCTCGCGCGCTGACTCGAAGGGCCCGCACCGCCACGCCTCGCGCTGCTCAAGGAGACGGCCGGAGGGCGGCCCGGAGGGGCGGAGACTAGCGGGCCGCCCGGGCACGCAGGACCGCGAGCAACCGCTCCACCTGGTCCTCGGTGTTCCACACGTGCGTGCACACCCGGTTGGCGGCGAACCCGATGTGCTCGTGCGTGACGTTGCGGATGACAATGCGATGCTCGCGGCGGAGTTCGCTCGAGAACGCCCGCGGGATCACCCCGGCCATGCGGAACGCCACGATGCCGCCCGACATCCCGGGCCGGGCGGGCGTCACCACGTCGATGCCGGGGATCGCCTCGAGGCCCTTCCGCAGCCGTGCCGCCAGCGATCGGGAGCGCGCTTCAATGCGGGCGCGGCCGACCTGCTCCTGGAACTCGATCGCCCCGACCAGTGCCCAGATCAACGGCGCCGCATAGAGCGCCGCCCAGGCGTACTTCTGCATCGCCGGCGGCCAGGCGCCGACGAAATCCCGTCCCGGGGCGGTGGGCCTGTCGCCGTACCGATCGACCGTGTCCCAGCCGTCGTACCCCTCGACGACCGACGGCCACACGCGGTCCTGCACGTCCCGCCGGATCCACAGGAGCCCCGTGCCGTACGGTCCCGAGAGCCACTTGTGCAGGCTGGTGGCGTAGATGTCGCAGCCGAGGTCGGCGACGCGGAAGTCCAGCATGCCCACGGCCTGCGCGCCGTCCACGACCGAGAGAATCCCCTTCCGCCGTGCGAGGTCGCACAGCCGCCTGACCGGCAGGATGGTCCCGTCCGTGTAGTGGACGTGGCAGAAGCTCAGGACCCGAGTCCTGGGCCCGATGGCAGCCTCGAACCGCTCGACGATGTCGTCGTCGCTCGTCGCCGGGCTGGGGAACGCCATCTGCCGGACCGCACAGCGGCGCCGCTTGGCGGCGAGGAGCCAGGGATAGATCCCCGCCTGGTGCTCGTGTGTTGTCGTCAGGACCTCGTCGGCCTCGGTCAGGTCCAGACCGGAGGCCACGATGTTCATGGCCTCGGTGGTGCCCGACACCAGGGCCACCCCGTCGACGCTGGCGCCGACAAAGCGGGCCACGTGGTCCACCAGGCGCGGCATCGCGTCGCCCAGGTGATGGCTTGCAAAGTAACCGAGCCAGTCCCGGCTCATGGCGGCGCGCTCGCGGTGCTCGGCGTCGTCGACCGTGCTCAGCGACGGACCATAGGTGCCGGCGTTCATGTAGATCAGCCCCTCCTCGATCCGGAACAGCTCCGAGAGGGCCGTCCAATCCGGCTCGCCCGACGACAATCGCGCCGGCATCGGGCGCGACGCCGCCCCGCCCCGCCCCCCAAACGCTCCCCAACAGGCGCCCAGGGTGGCCGCCCTGAGCCACTGCCGGCGATCGAGCCACGGCACCTTCTGCGTCATGACAGCTCCCGCAGGAAGTGGGGCGGCACCCGCCTGCCGGCGGTGCCGCCCCCCGGAGGACCGACTCACACGGAGCGCGCGGGCGGGCGGCCGCGGCCGCACGGAGGCCTGACGGCCGCAGAGGCTGATTGGTCCTAATGATAGGACATCAAGATATTACGCCGTCCCCCGGTGATTGCAAAATCGATCTTGGGCGGGCCGGTTCCCGGGGCGTCTCCGCCCCCTCGGCAGGCGGCGGTCAGCGTGGGGCGTGGAAGACGTAAATGCGGCCGCCCCCGACAATCCGGTCGAGCGTCAGCCAGTCGCCGAAGGCGTCGAGGCGCGCCTCGACCGCGGGCCACTCGCCCGGATTGGTACAGCTCGGGGTGCACCACGACGCGCGTCACGCCGAGGCGCGCCAGGCTGGCGAGGCTGCGCAGGTCGGGAAACGACCGGAGCTCGGGGTAGAGCTGGTCGTGAAGCGGCATTCGGACGCCGCTGTACTCATGCACCGTCTTCTGCCAGTGCGCCATCGAGTGGAGCATGTAGGTCGACTGCCGGCGCTCGAACGTCGCGCCCCAGCCGTCCGGGTCGCCCGACGGGATCTCCGCGATGGCGTAGTGCCCCGGCTGGGCGGCGAGCCACCGGTCGACCGCCGGGATCTCGATGCGGTACGGCACCGGCCGGAGCGGCATGGCCGCCAGTTCCGTCCCCAGGAGAGCCGCAATCCCGAGGCCCGTGGCGATCCGCGAGCGGGGCGCCAGCGGGCCGTCAACCGGTCGACCCCAAGTCCGCACAGCACTGCGAGCCCGAGCGTCGCCAGGATCGTGAACCGTGACGGCACGCGAATGAAGTTCAGGCCCGGCAGCCAATAGACGGCCGGCCACAACGCGAGTGGGCCTTCGAGCGGCAGAGCGGCCCGCGCCGAGAGGACGGTCAGGAGCCCGTAGAAGACCGCCGGATCGCGGCGGTGGCGTGCGCGCCACCCGCGCCACGCGGCGCCGAGTTTCGCCAGCGGCGACATCCCGGGCGCGGAGGCCTCGCACCCGTCGCGGGAAGGCCGTCGCACGAAGACGAGTGGCGCGAGCAGCAGCGGCAGGTGGCCGGGGAAGAGATCGGCCTGCGGCGGGTCGAGACGACCCGGCAGGCGGTTGTGCACGAACCTGTCCACGTAGGACGGCGACGTGATGAAGCCGGGTCCGTTCGTCCGGACCCAATCGTTCAACATGCTCGCCAACCCGGCCTGGTGTTGGACCACCTGGTACTCCACCAGAACCGCGACCGCGGGCAGCAGCAGCAGGCCGGTCACGCCGAGGTCGCGCAGTCTCCTGACCAGACGGAGCGGTTCCCCGAGCGCCGCGCGCCAGACCACCAGGCCCAGCATCAAGGCAACCAGGAACACCGTCCCATGGCCGCTCGACAAAGCCCGCAGCGTGAAGAACCCCGCGGCCAGGCGGGCGTCACACCGACAGGAAGTTGATGGCGACGACCGGGTTGCCCGTGAGCCACAGCACGGGGGCCGCCAGGCCCGCGCTCCCGATGAGGTTCTCGGAGTAGGCGAGCGTGTGATGCTGCGGGAAGTAGATGTTGGCTTCGAAGATCGACCGGGGGTGGTGCGTGAGGGCGCGCACGCCCCACGAGAGCGTCCACGCGAAGAGCTCCAAATTGTGCGAACACAAGGGCCGCGCCCGCGATCGGTGCGACCACACCTGGTGGGGCGGACACCGCGGACGTCGGGTGAGCCTGTCCAGGTGGGCAAACCGGGAGATCCACAGCAAGGACGACGCAATGGCCGTCCTCGAGGAATTGAGAAAGGGGGTCCGGGCCGGCACGTTCGACGACCACGGCCTCGACCCTCCCAAGGAGGGTGCCGCGCTCACCTTCGCCCAGTTTGTCGGAAGCGTCCGCACCGCCAAGGTTCTGTCAAGAGTGGGCCAAACGAGGACTCGTCAGAACGGCTTGAAGACACGCCTGGAACCGAATCTAACGTTTTGAAGGAGAAGCACTTGGAAGGTTGGTACCGGTACGGGGATTCGAACCCCGGTCCCGTGGCTGAGAACCACGTGTCCTGACCCCTAGACGATACCGGCACTCAGGCGGACGACCGAGCTTTTTATGTTAACAATGCTGCTGGGGTGGGGTCAAGCAAGCGGCGCGCTCAAACGCCCAGCAGGCTCTTGAACCCCTCCCTGCCGGGTATGATGGAGCGATGCGATACCTTCTCGGCCTGGCTATTGTGGTTGTGGTGGCCGCCGTCGTCGTAGTCGTCCTCGCGGGCCGTGCCGCGGCACCGACGATCCAGATTCTCCAGCCGGCGCGGGCGGTCGGTGTCGACGCCTCCCTGGAGGTGACGGTGGAGGGGCCGCAGTCGAAGTTCTCGCGGCTCGACATCGGTACTCCAACAGAATGGCAAGACGGTCCCCTTGTTCTCGCTGGCCTCACCGGGCACGGCCACGCTCACACAGGAAACGGCCGATCGGATCCGGATCCGCCGTCCCATCGGCAAGCGGGCGTTGCCCGATCTGCAGGCCGGACCGGGTCGGGTCGTCGTCACGGCGGCGCGGGTCGCGCTGTTCGGGCTACGGACGCGCGAGGCCTCGGCGTCGAAGGACTTCACGGCGAAGTTCACGCCCCCCCGAATCGCGGCCGTCTCGACCCACCACTACATCAACCTCGGCGGCTCGGAGATGGTCGTCTACACAGTGGCGCCGCCCGACGTGGAGTCGGGCGTCGAGGTCGGTGACCACGCGTATCCGGGCTTCCCGGCAAGCGGCACGGGCGTGTCCGGCGCGGACACGGGCCTCAAGGTCGCGTTCTTCGCGCTCCTGTACGACCAGGATCTCAACACGCCCATTCGGCTCTTCGCGCGGGATGACGCCGGGAACGAGGCGCACGCCAGCTTCGACTTCAAGACCTTCTCCAAGCCGTTCAAGAAGAGCCGCATCGAGCTGACCGACGCGTTCCTGCAACGCGTGGTGCCCGAGATCCTGGAGCACTCACCCGAACTCAAGATCGCTGTCGCGCCGGGCGAGAGCCTGCTGCCCGCCTTCCTGAAGATCAACGGCGACCTGCGGCGGATCGACGCCGACCGCCTCGTCACCGTCTCCAAGGGCTCGGCGCCCGAGCTCCTGTGGCACGGGGCGTTCCTGCCGCTCGGCAACGCGCAGGTCGAGTCACGGTTCGCCGATCACCGCACCTACTTCTACCAGGGCCGGGAGGTGGACCAACAGGTGCACCTCGGGTTCGACCTGGCCGTCACGGTCAACATTCCCGTGCTCGCCGGCAATGACGGCAAGGTGGCGTTCGCGGACTACCTCGGAATCTATGGGAACTGCCTCGTCATCGACCACGGGATGGGCGTGCAGTCGCTCTATGGCCATCTCTCGTCGATCGAGGCCAAGGTCGGCGACCTCGTCAAGAGCGGCCAGCGGGTCGGGCGAAGCGGCATGACGGGCCTCGCCGGCGGTGATCACCTGCACTTCTCGATGCTGCTCGAAGGCCAGCCGGTGAACCCGGTGGAATGGTGGGACCCCCATTGGATCGAGGACCGGGTGATGCGCAAGCTGCGCGAGGCAGGAGCGCCACACGAGCCCTAGCGGGAACGCCGCGGCGGACCCGCTCTGCCCCCTGTCCTCGCGGGTCCGCCCGCTCTCTCAACACGCCACCCCACCGGACCGTGGAGTGGCCTGTCCGCGTCCGAACCTTCCAATCACACGCGATCTCCCTGCTGCGCCCCGGGAGATGGCGTGGTGAACCGGCCCATGTCGCGTCGTGTGACGCTCTTTCCCGCCTGTTCGTTCGCAATCACCTGGAGCTTGTGGGGAGTCCTGGTGGCCCTGGCACGCGCGCACCTCACGGTCTACGGGCAGGGGCCGTTCATGCTGCTCTACGCGCTCGGCGGTCTCGGGCCGACGATCGCTGCCTATGCGGCGGTCCTGGCCACGAGGGACCGGCTTCCGCTCCGCGAGTATCACGGCCGGCTCTTCCGTTGGCGCGTGGCGAGCGTTTGGTACGTGGTGGCGGTATGCCTCCCGGTTGCGCTCGCCCTGCTCTCGCTGTGTGCGGTTGCCGTCACCCGGCCGGCCCACGCTCGCGCCGCCGTTTGTCGCCCGGCCTTGGTACCTGTTCGGGCCGCTCTTCTTCGTGATGATCGCGGGCGGCGGCCTGGAGGAGCTTGGCGGGCGGGGCGTCGCCCAGCCCGAGTTGGAGAGGCTGTTTTCTCGCCCGGTCGCGGCCATCCTGGTCGGCCTGACTGGTCGATCTGGCACCTCCCGCTGTTCGTCCTACCCGGCGTCAGCCAGTACGGAACCGACTTTCTGGCATTTGCCGTTCAAGTCGTCGGCGCGGCCCTGATGCTCGCGTGGTTGAACGGCCGCACCGGAAGCACCCTCCTGTGTGTTGCCTTCCACGCCAGCGGAAATGCCGCCTGGACGCTTGGACCGGGAACGCCAGAGGTCCGCGTCCCGCTCGCATGGGTCGACGCATGCCTCGGGGTGGTGGTCGGCTTGGTTCTGCTGTCCTTCCGTGCGGCTCCGGCCGACAGGGTTTCGGAGCCGGATGCGCTCTCAAGGCCGTGACGCGCCGCCCCTCGGTACTGGCCGTTGGCTGTGCGCTCCTCGAACGCTCCGTGTCCGGCCGCCGGTGCGCCATTCCGGCCTTCTCGCGCGGTTCGTTTGGCGCTTGATGCCACACGGTCGCACGGAGGCGCTACGTTGCGTCGTCGCGCAGCCGTGTGGTACTTTCAACATTGGCGTGCTCCAGATGAACGATGCTCTCCCGCCCCCGGTCCGGCCCCGTCCTCTGGCAGTCGCGCTCCCCCTGGCGCAGTCATCGGGCCGGGCCGCCGACTTCCTCGCCCTGACCAAGCCGCGGCTGAACCTGCTCGTCGTGGCCACGACGATGGCCGGCTACTACCTCGGCGCCGAGCGGTTCGATCTCCTGCTTCTCGGGCACACCCTGGTGGGCACTGCGCTGGTCGCAGGTGGGGCCTCGGCGTTCAACCAGGTGTTCGAGCGGGACACTGATGGCTTGATGCGCCGCACCCGCACGCGGCCCCTGCCGAGTGGGCGGCTCCCGGTCTCGACGGCGGCGGCGTTCGCGCTGGTGCTGTCCCTCGTCGGTCTGCTCGACCTGGCGTTCGGCGCCAACCTCCTGGCGGCTGGCGTGGCCGGCACGACGTTGATTTGCTACGCCCTCGTCTACACACCGCTCAAGAGCCGGACGCCGCTGTCCACGCTGGTCGGCGGCGTGCCAGGTGGCCTGCCGCCGATGATCGGGTGGGCGGCGGCGCAGGGCAACCTGGCGCTCGGCGCGTGGGTGCTCTTCGGGATCGTCTTCCTCTGGCAGATGCCGCATTTCCTCGCGATCGCGTGGCTGTGTCGCGAGGACTACGCGAAGGCCGGCCTGCCGATGCTGCCCGTGGTCGAACCGGATGGTCGGAGCACGGCGCACCAGGTCGTGCTGTACGCGTCGGTGCTCGTGCCGGTCAGCCTGGTTCCAACGCTCATCGGCCTGGCCGGACGGACGTACTTCGCCGGGGCACTCGGCCTCGGCCTCGCGTTTCTGGCCCTGGCCCTCCGCTTCGCCTGGCGGCGGACGAACGACACCGCGCGACACCTGTTCCTCGGGTCGATCTCGTACTTGCCGCTGCTCTGGGGCCTCATGCTCGGGAACCACTGAATGGCCTCGTCCTCACCGGCCGTCGAGTTCCGCGGCATCTCTCATCGCTACGGGACGCGCCTCGCCCTCGACGGCGTCACCTTCGAGGTGGGCCGCGGCGAGATCGTCGGCCTCCTTGGCCCGAACGGTGGCGGGAAGACGACGCTCTTCAAGATCCTCTCCACGCTGCTTGAACCCACCAAGGGCACCGCCCGGGTGTTCGGTGACGACGTCGTGCGGGCTCCCGGCGCCGTCCGACGGCATCTCGGCGTGGTGTTCCAGCATCCGGCGCTCGACGCTCGATTGACGGTCGTGGAGAACCTGCGTCATCAGGGCCATCTCTACGGCGTTCGTGGCCCGAGGCTGGCGTCTCGCCTCTCCGACGTGCTCTCGGTCGTGCGGCTCGAGGACCGTGCGCGGGATTCTGGTCGCCACGCTGTCGGGCGGACTCCAGCGGCGCGCGGAGGTGGCCAAGGCGCTGGTCCACGAACCGGCCCTGCTGGTGCTCGACGAGCCGAGCACCGGCCTGGACCCCTCTGCCCGGCGCGATATCTGGCAGGATCTCGCTCGCCTGCGTGACCAGCGGGGGACGACCGTCATCCTCACCACCCACCTGATGGACGAAGCGGCCGCGTGCGACCGCGTGGCCATCCTCGACCTCGGTCGCCTGGTGGCCATCGGCAGCCCGGCGAACCTGACGGCGGAGGTGGGGGGCGACGTCATCCTGCTGACCTCGACCGACCCAGTCCACCTGGCGGGGCAGGTTCGTGAGCGGTTCGGGGTTCCGGCCGAGGTCGTCGACGGGCGGGTGCGGATTCGAGCGCGGCCGGGCACACGAGTTCGTCCCGGAGCTGGTCGAGAGTTTCCCTGGGGCCATCGACGCCGTGAGCTTCGGCCGGCCGACGCTCGAGGATGTCTTCGTTCACCACACCGGCAGGCGGATGGAGTGATGCTGCTCGCCTCCTACACGTTGTGGCTTCGCGAGATCGTGCGGTTCCACCGCCAGCGCAGCCGGATCGTCGGCGCGCTCGGGTCACCGCTCGTCTTCTGGTTCCTGATCGGGTCGGGGTTGAACCGTTCGTTCCAAGGCGGGTCGGCGATGCCGCTCCGGGGTGGGTATCTGGAGGACTTCTACCCGGGCACGCTCGCCCTGATCGTGCTGTTCACCGCCATCTTCTCGACGATCTCCATCGTGGAGGATCGGCAGGAAGGGTTCCTCCAGGGTGTGCTGGTGGCGCCGGTGCCGCGTGTGGCCATCGTGGTCGGCAAGATCCTCGGCAGCACGACGCTGGCGGTCATTCAGGGCCTGGTGTTCCTCGTCCTGGCGCCGCTCGCGCACGTGAGCGTCCGCCTGGTCAATCTGCCGGCCCTCGTCGGTGTGATGGTGCTCGTGGCCTTCGGCCTCTCCGGCCTCGGCTTTGTGGTCGCCTGGTGGCTCGACTCCACGCAGGGATTCCACGCCATCATGAACGTCGTCCTGATTCCACTGTGGATCCTGTCGGGGGCGTTGTTTCCCGCATCAGGTGCCGCGGGATGGGTGCGGGTCCTGATGCTCCTCAACCCGTTGACCTACGGCGTCTCGGCGCTACGGCGCCTGTTCTATGACCAGCCGTGGCCCTCGGAACCGCCGCTGGCGGTCTCGCTCGCGGTCGTCGTCGCGTTCGGCGTGGCGATGCTGGCGGCCGGCACGGGGTTGGTCCAGCGCCGGCGGGGGGTAGGTGCGCGATGACCGTCGCTGATCTGCCGGCGTTGAACGCCACCTTGAACCTTGTCGCAGGCGTCCTGCTGTCGGTGGGCTACGCGATGATCCGCCGGCGGCAGATCCCGTGGCACCGGGCCTGCATGGTCGGGGCGTGGATCGCCTCCGTGCTCTTCCTCGCGTCCTACACCGTCTACCACGCCAGGGTGGGCTCCAGGCCCTTCGCCGGCTACGGTTTCGTGCGTGCGGCCTATCTGGCCATCCTCTTCTCCCACATCGTGCTCGCGGCAGCCGTCGTGCCGCTGGCTCTAGTGACGCTGGCCCGCGCGCTCGGCGGCCACTACGCCGCCCACGCGCGCTTGGCGCGCCGCACGCTGCCGGTCTGGCTCTACGTGTCGGTCACGGGCGTGCTCGTCTACCTCATGCTCTACCGACTGTAGCGAGCCGAGCGAACCGCAGCACGTCGCGGGCCGCCAGGATGCCGGGGCGCGCCGAGGCCGGCACGGCCGTTAGTGGTAGAGCAGGTACTTCGCCCGCAGAAGCCGCCAGCGCCCTTCGTCGGCCGACCAGGAACCCGCGATGGCCGCCGGGTCGTCGCCGGCCTTGAGGCGGGCGAGTGCGGCGGGGGAACCGAGCAACGGCAACATCTTGTCGATCTCGAACGCGTCGCGGTGCAGGCGATAGAGCGCGGAGGCCACCTCGACGCCCACGTCCACCGGCTTCATCGCGTTGCGGTCGGTCACCACCAGGAACACCCCCTGGCACGCCTCTCCTTTGAAGCGGCTCGCGGTTGGAGTGAAGGACGTCGGGTAGAAGCGGACGCCCGGCAGGTGCCGCGCGTTCAGCGCGGCCGAGAGTTTCACGCCGTCCACCCACGGCGCGCCCACCTGCTCGAACGGCGTGTCCGTGCCGCGGCCCACCGAGACGTTCGCGCCCTCGAGCAGGCCCACGCCCGGATAGAGCACCGCCTCGTTGAGGTTGCGCATGTTCGGCGAGGGATTCACCCAGGGCAGGCCTGTCTCGTCGAACCACAGCTCGCGCCGCCAGCCCGTGAGCTTGACGACGGTCAGGTCGGCGCCGATCCGGTTCTCCCCGTTGAACAGCTGGGCGAGCTCGCCCATCGTCATCCCGTGCCGCACGGGCATCGGGAAATAGCCGACGAACCCCAGCAGAGCCTTCTCCAGCGTGGGGCCTTCGACGCGGAACCCGTCGAGAGGATCGACCCGGTCGAGGATGATCACCTTGATCTTGTGCTTTGCCGCCGCCTCCAGGACGTACGCCATCGTCGTCGGGTACGTGTAGAGGCGGGCACCGATGTCCTGGATGTCGACGACCAGGGTGTCGATGCCGTGCAGCATCGACTCGGTGGGCCGCCGCGTGTCGCCGTAGAGCGAGTAGACGGGGAGGCCCGTCTTCTCGTCGCGCGACGAAGCGACCTTCTCGTCGGCATCACCGCGGATGCCGTGCTCGGGGCTGAAGAGGGCGACCAGCGTCACGCCCGGCGCGTGCGCCAGCAGATCGATGGTCGACTCGCCGCCGATCGAGCGCCCGGTATGGTTGGTGACCAGCCCAATCTTGCGTCCCGCGAGCAGCTTGTAGCCGTCGGCTTTCAACACGTCGATCCCATCGAGCACGGCGGCGGGCCGTTCCGGCTCCCTCGCGACGCCCGTCGCGCCGAAGTCCCCGCCCGTCAGGCGCCAGGTCCGGGCCGCCTCGGGCGGCGGATCGGAAATCGCGGATCCGACCACGGTCGCCACGCGGGCGCGCAGCGGGGTCACGTCACCTTTGCCGTCGGGATGCACGCGGTTCGAGAGGAAGACGACCCACGTCCGCGTCACCGGGTCGATCCAGAGCGAGGTGCCGGTGAAGCCCGTGTGCCCGAACGACCCGAGGGGGAACAACTCGCCCCGGTTCGAGGAGTAGGACGAATCGAGGTCCCAGCCGAGGCCGCGCACCTGCCCGCCCGCGAGCACGACCGGGCTCGTCATCTTGGCAATAGCCAGCGGCGAGAGGATCCGCACGGTTCCCGAGCGCCCGCCGTCGAGGAGCATCCGGCAGAAGATGCCGAGGTCGGCCGCCGTGCTGAACAATCCCGCGTGGCCCGCCACACCGAGCATCCGCCGGGCCGTCGGGTCGTGCACGACGCCGCGCAGAATCGCCCCACCCGGCTGGTCGCACGGCCAGCCGTACTTCGTGCAGCGCTCCGTCGGCGCAATTCGTGGCAGGAGCGAGGCGGGCGGGGTGAACATCGTGTCGCGCATCCCCAGCGGCTCGAAGATGCGTCGGCGCGCGAAGACGTCCAGCGGCTCGCCGCTCACGCGGTGGACGACCTCGCCGAGCAGCAGAAAGTTGATGTCGCTGTACACGAAGCGGTCGCCGGGCGGCGAGGTCGGAATCTCCTCGGCGGCCCGGGCGATGGCCTCGTCGTAGCTGGCGAATTCCAGCGACATGTCGAGGTCCGGGCGCAGCCCGGACGCGTGGGTCAGGAGGTGGCGGATCGTGAGGCTCTCCTTGCCGTACCGCCCGAACTCCGGGATGTACGCCGCCACCCGGTCGTTCAACCGGATCCGGCCTTCCTCGACGAGGATCATGATGCTCGTCGTGGTCGCCACCACCTTGGTCAGGGAGGCGAGATCGAAGATCGTGTCGAGTGTCATCGGCTCCACGGTCGGCTCGATCGAGCGGCGACCGAACGCCTGCTGGTACACCACCCGGTCACCGCGCCCGACCATCACTACGGCGCCGGGGGTCTGCTTGGCGGCGATCGCCTCGTTGACCAGCTCGGCGATCCGCGCCAGCGGCGCTGGGTCGAGCCCTTCGGTCGGATTGCTTTGGCGCGCGCGCACCGAGGCGTGCGGAAGACCCGAGACGACGAGCAGGGCGATGACGCTTCGGGTGAGGATCCGACGTGTCACGGGACTCTCCTTTGAGGGCGTGGGGGACACTATAATAGAATGTTTCGCCGTCCTGCCGACGCCCTGCCTGCTCGACGGCGCTTGGGGACCTCGCGTGACTACTGCCGTGTCCGAACCGAGGCGGCCGCGCCGTGCCAGCCCGCTGCAACGGGTGTTGCTCGTCGTGCTCTCGCCACTCGTGTTCCTCGCGCTGCTCGAGGTCGGCATCCGGGTGTCGGGGGTGTCGACGGACCTCGCCCGGAACAAGAACTTCAAGGTGGCCGTCCCCACGTGGCTGCTGGCGGACCCCAGCTGGGTCCGGGCCGAGCAGCGGAAGATGGACACCCAGGGACCGATTCGGGCGGAGGACGTGGCCTGGTTCGCCTGTTTCGAGGAGCGGCGCTACTCCCTCAGGCTGAAGCCGCACCTCGACGTCCGCGTCGTGAATCCGTTCAACCCGATCGAGGTGGCCAAGCAGGCGACCTTCCGCCTGACGTCGAACGGCGACGGCTTCCGGGGACCGGAGTTCACGCCGCCCTCGCCGGGAGTCTTGCGCGTAGCGGCCATCGGCGATTCGAGCACCTTTGGGTGGGGTGTCGATCCGGAGTACACCTACGAGGAGCTGCTGGCGCGCCGGCTCCGGTCGGGGGGGCGGCACGTCGAGGTCTTCAACCTCGGGATGCCCGGGGCAACGACCCGGTACGGCCGCGCGATGCTCGACCACGTGGTGCCCCCCCTCAAGCCCAACGTGATCATCGTGAGCTTTGGGGCCAACGATGCCCGCCTCGCCCTGCACACCGCAGAGGAGGAGGCGCGCGTCGATGAGACGTGGCTAGGTGCAGCCCGGTGGGCCCTGCTCGACCTGCAGACGTTCCGTCTGGCCCGGCGGCTCATCTTCACGGTCTACGACCCGTTCCCGGCGGCACGTCGAACAGCGGAGTCGTCGGCCAGGGCGCTCGTCAAGGCCGTGCCGCTCTCGGACTATGCCTCGAACCTCCGCCGGATTCGCGGCCACGCGACGGTGCTGGGAGCGCGGACGGTGTTCCTCTCGGTCTGCACGCCCGAGGATTACGTGGCGGTCATGCGGGAGACGGCGGCGAAGATCCACGTTCCGTTCGTCGACGCCGGCCGGATCTTCGAGGAGAAGGTCGACCAGGTGCGGGCCGGGCAGCTCTACCGGGCGGAGATGGAGTACCTACCGAAACCTCTACGGCGTCCGGGCCATGGAGGATTCTTGGCGGTACTACGTCACGACTGACGGCTGCCACCCCAACCGGGTGGGCCAGAGCCTGATTGCCGACGCGCTGGCTGACGCGGTGGCGTCGGCGCTGGGCCGGTAGGGGACCGTATGAGAGGCGCGGAGCGAGGAGGGACACGGCGGTGAGGTCGGTCTGGCATCAGGAACGGCGGTTCGGCGTGAGCGTGGGTCTCGTGCTCCTCGCCCTGGCCGGGTGGTTCCTGTGGCGCGGCCGTGGACCGCTTGCCGTGGGCGTGCCCGGGGCGGTCGGCGCGGTGCTCGTGCTCTCGGGCGCCGTGTGGCCGCGCGGCCTGGTCTACCCGAACCGCGGATGGGTTGCGCTGACCGAGGCGCTCGCGTGGGTGTCGACGCGCGTCATCCTTGGCCTGCTGTTCTACCTCGTGTTCACGCCGCTGGGCGCGTGGCGCAGGTGGCGGGGCTGGGATCCGCTGAGTCGGCGCGCGAGCTCCACGCGACCGTCCTTCTGGTGCCCGTACTCGGCACGCCAGGCGGACCCGAAGCACTACGAGAAGATGTACTGACAGCCCGTCACCGGGCCCGGCGAGACGCCGCGCGGGGGCTTGGTGACGTGGTGAGGTGGGTGGGACCATGGCCAAGATCGATGTGCTCGTCGAGTTCTGGGAGTTCCTCCGCTACAACAAGAAGTACTGGATCGCTCCCATCGTGATCTTCCTCGTCCTCGCCGGACTGATTCTGGTCCTGGCCCAGGCGACGCCGATCGCGCCCTTCATCTACACGCTGTTCTGACGCTCCCTGCGATGACTGCGATCCTCGGCATCTCGGCGTACTACCACGACTCGGCCGCCTGCCTGGTCATCGACGGTGAGATCGTCGCCGCCGCCCAGGAGGAGCGGTTCACGCGGAAGAAACACGACGCCGGATTCCCGGCCAATGCCTGCCGGTATTGCCTCGCCGAGGCGGGTCTGAAGGCGGGTGATCTGACGCTGGTGGGCTTCTACGAGAAGCCCCTCACCAAGTTCGACCGCCTGCTCGATACCTACCTGGACTACGCGCCGCGCGGCTGGGCCTCGTACATCGCGGCACTGCCGTTGTGGATCAAGGAGAAGTTGTGGCTGGGCGACACGATCCGCCGGGAGCTGGCTGCGCTCGAGGCGCCCGACGATCCGAAGGCCGCCCGGGCCTTCCCCTGGAAGGTGCTGTTCGGTGACCACCACGAGTCACACGCGGCCTCGGCGTTCTATCCCTCGCCGTTCGAGGAAGCCGCGATCGTGACCGTCGACGGGGTCGGCGAGTGGGCGACCGCCTCGATCGGGTTCGGCCGGGGATCGGACCTTCGGCTGGTGCGGGAACTGCGCTTCCCGGACTCGCTCGGGCTGCTCTACAGCGCCTTGACCTACTTCACCGGCTTCAAGGTGAACTCGGGCGAGTACAAGGTGATGGGCCTGGCGCCCTACGGCGAGCCCGCCTACCTGCCGCTGCTGCGGGACCGGGTGGCGCGCATCTGTGACGACGGCTCGGTGCACCTCGACCAGACGTTCTTCAACTACTGCGAGGGCTTGCGGATGACGGGCGAGCGGTTCGCCGACGCGGTTGGCGGACCGCCGCGCGAACAGGAGGCTCGCCTGACCCAGCGCGAGATGGATCTGGCGCGCTCGATCCAGGACTTCACCGAGGAGGCGATCCTCAAGGTCGCCCGCTTCGCCCACGCCGAGACCGGAATGAAGTACCTGGCGCTGGCCGGAGGGGTGGCGCTCAACTGCGTGGCGAACGGGCGCCTGCTTCGCGAGGGCCCCTTCGAGGAGATCTGGATTCAGCCGGCCGCGGGCGACGCTGGAGGCGCGGTCGGTGTGGCGCTGGCGTTGTGGCACCGCTACCTCGGCCAGCCGAGGCGGTCGGCCGAACGGGCCGGGGCCTGGGTGGCCACCAAGGCGTGGCGGGTCACGGCGGCGAGGCGAGGGCTGCCCCCGTATGCCGACGGGATGAAGGGCGCCTACCTCGGCCCGTCGTTCTCCGTCTCGTCGATCGAACGGTTCCTCGGTCAACGGAAGCTCCCATACCGCAGGGTCCCGCGCGCGGACCTCCCCAACGTGGTCGCCGATCTGCTGGCCGCCGAAAAGGTCGTCGGGCTGCACCAGGGCCGGATGGAATTCGGCCCGCGAGCCCTGGGCGGCCGCAGCATTCTCGGTGACGCCCGGTCGCCGAAGATGCAGTCGACGATGAACCTGAAGATCAAGTACCGCGAGAGCTTCAGGCCCTTCGCCCCGGCCGTGTTGTGCGAACACGTGCACGAATGGTTCGAGCTCGACCGTGATTCGCCGTACATGCTGCTCGTGGCCGACGTGCACCCGGTCCAGCGGCGCACCATGACCGAGGACGAGCAGCGGCTGTGGGGGATCGACAAATTGAACGTGCCGCGTTCCACGATCCCCGCCGTGACCCACGTCGACTACTCCGCGCGGATCCAGACCGTCCGTCGCGACACGGCCCCGCTCTACTGGGAGATCATCGAAGCTTTCCGGTGCCGCACCGGCTGCCCGGTGGTGGTCAACACGTCGTTCAACGTCCGCGGCGAGCCGATTGTGTGCACACCGGAGGATGCCTATCGCTGCTTCATGCGGACCGAAATGGATGCCCTGGTGCTCGAGGAGTGCCTGCTTCTCAAGGAGGAGCAGCCCACGTTCGAGGACCAGGCCAACTGGCGCGAGGAATTCACGCTCGACTAGCGTGTGCCCATGTCACCCGAACGGCCCCATCCCGCCACGTCGCACCGCTCCCGATGGCGCTATCACCTCGTCGTCGGGCTGATCGGCCTGGCGATTGTGGTCGCCGCAGCGGCCGGGTGGCGGTACGCGCGGACATCCGGGCCCGCGTTCGGGCCCATCGTCCTGGTGTCAGTCGAGGCGCTCCGCGCGGATCACCTCCCGGTCTACGGCTACACGCACGTGCCTACGCCGGCCCTGGATGCGCTCGCCGCCGACGGTGTCGTCTTCGACCGCGCCTACACTCACGTCCCGCTGACGCTGCCCTCGCACGTCTCCCTCCTCTCGGGACGTCTGCCCTTCGAGACGGGCGTCCGGGACGACGTCGGGTTCCCGCTGCCGGCCGACCTGCCCTTGCTGCCGCAGCTCCTGCACAAGCGCGGCTTCAAGACGGGCGGGGTCGTGTCGTCGTATCTGCTCCGCCGGGAGACCGGCCTCGGTCAGGCGTTCGCCTTCTTCGACGACGAGCTCGACGCCGAGTCGGGCCAACCGCCCTCGGCGACCGACCGCGACGGCGCCAGGTCCGTCGAGGTAGCCAGGCATTGGATGGATTCGTTCAGCACGGCGCGGTTCTTCCTCTTCCTGCAGCTCGACGAACCCCGCGCGACACGTGTCGCGCCGCGCCGCTACCGCCAGTACTCGTCCTACGACGGGAAGGTCGCGTACGCCGACGAGCTGGTCGGGCGCCTGGTGCAGCACCTGAAGGATCGCGGCCTCTACGACGACGCGGTGATCGTCGTGACGGCCGATCACGGCGAGGGCCTGGGCGACCACGGCGAGCAGGAGCACGGCCTGTTGCTCCACGAAGAAGTGCTCCGGGTCCCGCTCATCGTCAAGCTGCCGCGCAACATCTCGGGCGGGCAGCACGCGACGTCGCTCGTCCAGCAAGTCGACCTCGTGCCCACGATCCTCGACCTCGTCGGGGCGCCGAAGGCGTCGGGGGGCCGCGGGCGTTCGCTCCGGCGGGTGCTCGATTCACCCGATGTCGATCTGGGGAACCGACAGATCTACAGCGAGTCGTTGGCGGGGCATCTTCGGTTCGGGTGGGCCGGGTTGGCATCGGTGACCGACGACGGTCACCGGTTCGTTCGGGCGCCCCGGTCCGAGCTGTACGATCTTCGACAGGATCCTCGAGAACAGCACAACCTCGCGGAACGGCAGCCGGACGTGGTGACGAAGCTGTCGGCCACGCTCGACCACTTCACCGTTGGTCGGGAGCCACCCACGCCGGCGGGAATTCCTGAGCCCGAGCGCCAGCGCCTGCTCGCCTTGGGCTGCACCGGCGATATCGCCGTCACGCCTCCCGAGACACCGCCCGATCAACTGGCGGACCCGGCGGACAAGGTGCACGTGTTCGAAGCCTTCCGGGACGCGGCGCGCCTGGAGGGTCGGCACTCGCTCGAGGACGCCGCCGCCAAATATCGGCGGGTCGTGCAGGAGGACCCGGGGTTCGTCGCCGGCTGGGAGCAGCTGAGCGCGCTGCAGCTCGACCAGGGGCGCTTCCGGGAGGCCCATGAGGCGCTCGCCCGTCTCATCGTGCTCTACCGGGATGCGGACCGCCTCGCCGACGCCCAGCGGGTTGTGCAGAATCTGGTTACCGGGACGCCGACGGCCGAGCGCTACGCGCTGGCCATCCGCCTCTGGTTGGCGCTCGGCGACAAGGCCCGGGCCGCCGACCTCCGAGCCGTCGCCCGCAAGGCCGTCGGCGATCTCCCCCTCCGCCAAGCCGACGCGGCGATGGGACGGTAGGTTCGCGTTGCGCGTCTGCCAAGTCGGCTGCCGGCCGACGACGTCGCCGGCAGCCTGACAGGACAGGGTGTCACCGACCCGCCGGGCCAAGCAGGCGGTCCACGTCGGCGCGCATGGCCTCCAGTTCCGCCCTGAGGACGCCGTACCGCTCGACGGCGTCCCTGCCAATCTTCTGGTCGGCCCCGATCGTCATCATCGCCAGGTAGAGGATGTGCGCCTGGAGCCCCGGCTTGCCGTACCGTACCGGTTCGGTGAACAGCTTGCCGGCGATCGCGTCGAGAGCCTTGGCCTTGGCACCGTCCGAGCCCTCACGCAGCGCCTGTTGCGCCCCCCGCACGCGTCCCGCCAGCTCGTTCACCAGCGTGACCATGGCGTGCATGCGCGTATTGTGCGCGTACTGTTCCTGCAGGTCGGCGACCGTGACACCGTCGGCGGCCACATTCGGGTCGATCAGGACCTTGAACGGCTGTGTCAGGACCGTGGTGCCGACCTTCAGTCGCACGTGGTACGACCCGGGGGGCATCGTCAGCCCGGCCTGGTTCCGGACGTCCCACACGAATCGGTTGAGCCCGCGCTCCCGCGTCACCCGCGGAGGCGGCCCGCCGCGCGCCCGACCCATCGGCGCCGCATCGGGATCTTCCTGGGCCAGTGCTCCGCCGCGCGGGCCGCGGCCGCGGCCTGCCTCGGCGGCCGTCTCACTGCTGTAGGCGTTCGCCACCACACCTGCGGCATCGAGGATCTCGATCGTCACCGGGCCCAGGCCCGTCGATGGCAGGAAGTACTCGAGGTTCGGGCCGAGTCGTGCCGGAGCGATCCGCGTCCGGTACCCGTCCCGCGGCGCGAGCAGGCGCACCTCAGTCGGCCCATGGGCGGGCGTGATCTGGTGGAGTGACGTGATGTTGTCGAGCACCCAGATCGCGCGCCCCTGGGTCGAGACGACGAGGTCTTTGTGGTGAACCCGGATGTCCGTGATGGGCACCTGGGGCAGGTTCAGCTGGAAGGGCTGCCAGTGGGCTCCGTTGTCGAACGAGATGAACATCCCGAACTCCGTGCCCGCGTAGAGCAGTCCTTCACGGTCCGGGTCCTCGCGCACCACTCGCGTCGGCCAGTCGGCCGGGATGCCGTTCTTGCCATCGGTGAGCCGCGTCCACGTTTTCCCGTAGTCGTCGGTGCGATAGAGGTACGGCTGGTAGTCGCCGAGCAGGTAGCGGTACACCGCGTAGTAGGCCGATCCGCTCCGGTGCGACGAAGCGTCGATCCACTGCACGCGCCCTCCCGGCGGCAGGTCCTTCGGCGTGACGTCGGTCCAGGTCTTCCCGTTGTCCCGAGTCAGGTGGAACGGCCCGTCGTTGGAGCCGACCCAGATCACGCCGGCCTCGAGGGGAGATTCCGTGATCGCGTAGAGCGTGCTGTAGAACTCCTCCCCGGTGACGTCGCGCGTGATGGGTTCGCCGCTGACGCCCTGGGTTCCCGGCGGCTTGGCCGTCAGGTCAGGCGAGATCCGCTCCCAGGTCACCCCGTTGTTGCGCGTGCGGTGCAGGTACTGCGAGCCGTAGTACACGACGCTCGGGTCGTGCGGAGACACGGCCATCGGCGACACGCGCTGGAAGCGATAGATCAGATCGCTCGCGGGGTTTCCGTACAGGGACTGCGCGCCGATCCAGTAGTTCTTCTCCTGGTTGGTCTTCAGGTTCATCACCGAGAACTGGCCCTTGCAGGATCCGTAGACGACCTCCGGATTCTTCGGATGCGGCATGATCGGGCCGGTCTCGCAGCCTGGGCCGATGCGCCAGTCGGCGAGCGAGAACGGATCGGCCTGGCTGGAGACGATGACGGTCGTGTTGTCCTGCTGGGCGCCGTAGATCCTGTAGGGGAACTGGTGGTCGAGCCACACGCCGTAGAACTCGGCGGTTGGCTGGTTCATCTGGGACGACCAGGTGCGCCCGCCATCGGTCGACACGTTGGCGCCGCCGTCGTTGGCCTGAATCAGGATGTTCCCGTCCTTCGGGTTGACCCAGATGTCGTGATTGTCGCCGTGCGGTGTGCGCAGGACCGTGAACGTCTTGCCGGCGTCGGCCGACCTGAAGAACGTCTCGGCACCGGCGTAGACGATGTCCCCGTTGGTCGGGTCGGCCCCGAGCGTCGTGTAGTAGAACGGCCGCTGGACGAGCGCCCCCTGCGAGTTGACGAGCGTCCAGGTCTGCCCGGCGTCGTCCGACCGGTAGAACCCGCCGCCCGGCTTCGCCTCGACCAGCGCGTAGATCCGGTCGGGTTTCGCCGCGGTGACGGCCAGCCGTCCCCGCCCGATGAGGTCGTTCGGCAGGCCCGTCATGATCCGCGTAAAGGTCTCGCCGCCGTTCGTGCTCTTGTAGAACCCCCCCTCGTGCGACCCGCTGATGATCGTCCAGGGCTTGCGCTCGAGGCGCGACATCCAGGCGTAGACGATGTCGGGGTTGGTCGGGTGAATCTCGACGTCCATCGCGCCAATCTCGTTCGACACGAACAGCACCTTCTTCCAGGTCTTGCCGCCGTCGGTCGTCTTGAACACGCCGCGCTCCGGGTTGGGCTTGAAGATGTCGCCCCCGGCGGCTACCCAGACGATGTCGGCGTTGGTCGGGTGCACGCGCACGGCGCCGATCTGGCCGGCGTTGTAGAGGCCGGCGAACGTCCACGTCGCGCCGCCGTCGGTGGTCTTGTAGACGCCCCGGCCCGTGGAGACGTTGCTGCGCACCTTGGCCGAGCCGGTGCCGAGGTAGACGATGTTCGGGTCGGACTCCGCCACCGTGATGCAGCCGGTCGATCCCAGCGGGACCTTGCCGTCGGTAACCGGCGTCCATGCCGCGCCCCCATCGGTCGTCCGGAACACCCCGCCGCTGGCGACCCCCAGGTAGAACGTGCGCGGCTGGGACGGCACGCCGGTGACGGTCGTGACGCGCCCACCTCGCGGCGGGCCGACGAGACGGTAGTGGAGACCCTCGAAGAAGGCGGGGTCCACGCTGGCCATGAGTGCCGGTTTGGCCGCGGTCGGGCCCGGGGCACTCGCCGTGACAGTCGACGTTCTCCCGGTGGGCACTTTCTGCGGTGGCGTCTGCGCGCTGAGGTCGGCGAACAGGCACGCCGGAAGAACGACGCACACAAAGACGAGAAGTCGTCGGCGCATGTCCATCTCCTGGAGTGGGAGCCGGGGGCGGAGGCGTTATACCACAACACGTCAGCCGGTGATGCGGTGACCGCGATCGGGTTCTTCCCGCGCGGCCGGACCAGCCGGAGCGGAGGTTGGTGAGACCGTCGGACCGACATATACTCGGTACGCACATGGCCCATCGCGCCCGATCCCACACCCAACCGAGTCGCCAGGTTCCCCGCCCGCGCCCGAGCCGTTCGCGTCGGCTCGTCGCCGCGATCGCGACCCTCGCGCTGGTCGTGCTGGCGCTGGTCGGCTGGTGGTTCGCGCGGAGGGTTGCCGGCCCGCCGATGCCGATTGTCTTGATTTCCGTCGACACGTTGCGCGCCGATCATTTGCCTGTCTACGGCTACACCAAGGTCAGGACGCCCGCGATCGACGCGCTCGCGGCCGACGGGGTCCTCTTCGAGCACGCCTACGCGCACTCCCCGCAGACGCTGCCGTCGCACACGGCAATCCTCACGGGACAGCTGCCGTTCGAGACGGGCGTTCGAGACAACATCGGGTTCACCCTCCGCGAGACGCAGGTGACGCTGCCCTCCCTCCTGCACGCGCAGGGTTATGCGACCGGCGGCGTCGTGTCGGCGTTCGTGCTGCGGAAGGAAACGGGGATCGACCGCGGCTTCGACTTCTTCAACGGGGAGATGGCGCCGGCCGCCCCGGACGTCCCGATGGGTCAGGTCCAGCGCAGCGGTCCGGAGTCGCTGGCCATCGCCGAGCGCTGGATGGCCGCGCTGGGGTCGCCGCGGTTCTTTCTCTTCTTTCACATCTACGAGCCCCACACGCCCTACACGCCGCCCGAGCGCTTCAAACAGTACGCGCCCTACGACGGGGAGATCGCCTATGCCGACGAGGTCGTGGGTCAGCTCGTCGACTATCTGAAACAGCGCGGCTGGTACGACCGGGCCGCGATCATCTTCCTCTCCGATCACGGCGAGGGCCTTGGCGATCACGGCGAGCTCGAGCATGGGCTATTTCTCTACACCGAGACGATTCGCGTGCCCTTGATCGTCAAGCTGCCCGGCGGGCAGGGTGCCGGCCGGCGCGTGTCCGCACCGGTCCAGCACGTCGACCTCGTCCCCACGGTGCTCGACTGGCTCGGCGCGGCCCGTCCGGCCGTTCTCAAGGGGCGGTCGTTGCGGCCGTTGCTCGATTCGCGGAGCGCATCGCTCGGCGAGGCCAGCCTGTATGCCGAGTCCTTCTACGGGCGCTACCACTTCGGCTGGAGCGAGTTGTACGCGTTGACCGACGCACGGTACCGCTTCATCAAGGCGCCACACCCGGAACTCTACGACCTGCAGACCGACCGCGGGGAGCACGTGAACCTGGCAGGCGAGCGGCCGCAGGCGGTCGTCGCTGCGCGCACCGCCCTCGACCAGTTGCTGGCCGGATCGCGTCCCCAGTCGCCGACCCAGGTGTCCAAGGAAGATCTGGAGCGGTTGCAGGCGCTGGGCTATGTCGGGACGCAGGCCACGGTGGCACCTGATCGGCCGGGGGAGTCGTTGCCCGATCCCAAGGACAAGGTGCTCACCCTGGAGAAGTTCAGGGAGGCGATCGCCTTCTCGGCCGCGCGTGACTACGACCGCTCGGTGCCGCTCCTCCACGAGGTCCTCGCCGACAGCCCGACCATGAAGGATGGCTGGCTGCAGCTCGGCGTCGAGCTGGTGCGGGCGGCCCGGTACGAGGAGGCGCGTCAGGCGTTCACGCGGCTGGTCGAGGTGGATCCGTCCGATGCCAACAGTTTCGTCAGCATGGCGAGCGTGCTCTTCCAGCTCGGCCGGCTCGGCGAGGCGCAGGCCAATGCGGCGATGGCGCTTCGCCTGGCGCCCCCCACCGACCGCCGCGCGAAGACGTCGGCGTGCGAGGTCCTCGTCAAGGTGGCCATGGGCCGGAGGGACTATGGAGCGGCCAGGGAGGCCGCTTCGCTGTCTCAGAAGGCCGACCCAGAGTTTCCCCTGCCCGCGTTCGTGGAGGGCATGATCCTGCACCAGGCCGGGCGGTTCGAGGACGCACTGCCGAGGTTCCAGGAGGCGGTGGCGCGACTGCAGGGCCACGCGTTTGCGATTCCGGACCTGTTCTTCTACCTCGGCGATACGTACGGCAACCTCGGCCGCGAGGAGGAGGCCGTGTCCGCCTTCCGGGCAGAACTGCGACTGTTCCCGCTGAACACGCGTGCGCGGGCCAATCTGGCCATGCTGTATCGCGCCGCGGGCCGTAACGCCGAGGCGGAGCAAGAACTCGATACCCTGTTGCGTCTGTCTCCGACGCAGGAGGCCTACGCGCTGGTCGCCAAGACCTGGACGGTCTTCGGCGAGCCGGCCCGCGCCAGTGCCGTGCGCGCGGAAGCCGCCAGACGGTTTCGGACCGGGTAGCAACCAGGGCAGGCGTCCTCGCCCTGTGACCTGTCGGCTGCGGAGCCAGAGACAAAGAGAGAGTCGAGCGTGTCGAAAAGGAAGCGCGTCAGGGCGGTGGCGCCGGTCGCGGCGACGCCACCGCCGACGTCAAGGCGTCGGTGGTACCTGCTCGTGGGCGGGCTGGCATTGTTCGGCGGCCTGGCCGTCCTCGCGTGGCTCGTCCTGGCCCGGGCGAACGCGCGGTCGTTCGTGCGGGCCGCAGACCAGAACGTCCTCCTCATCACCATCGACACGTTGCGGGCCGACGCGCTCAGCTGTGCCGGGGGACGCGCGGCCACCCCGAACCTCGACCGGCTGGCCGAACTGGGCTTGCGCTTCGACTTCGCGCATGCCCACGCCGTGCTCACGTTGCCTTCGCACGCCAGCATTCTGACCGGCCTCTACCCGTTCCAGCACGGCATTCACGACAACGCCGGGTTCCGCCTGAAGCCCACGACCCCGACGCTGGCGTCTCTGCTGCACGCGCGGGGGATGGCGACCGGAGCCTTCGTGGGGTCGTTCGCCCTGGACTCGCGCTTTGGTCTCAACCGCGACTTTGACGTCTACGACGAGCACTACGGACGGTCGAACATCCTGTCCGGCTTCGACATCCCTGAGCGCCGGGCCGATGCCGTGGTGGCGGCTGCGCTCCCGTGGATTGCTGCCCAGCACGGTCGCTGGTTTGCCTGGGTGCATGTCTACGACCCCCACGCGCCGTACCGGCCGCCGCCGCCCTTCGACACGCGCTACGCCGGCGAGCCGTATTTCGGCGAGGTCGCCTTCACCGACTCGGCGCTCGCGCCGTTGCTCGACGCGGCCCGCGACCCGAGCGGCCGGCCGACCCTCGTGGTCGTGACCGGTGATCACGGCGAGGGCCTCGGTGATCATGGAGAGCAGACCCACGGCCTCTTTGCGTACGAGGCGACGCTGCGCATTCCGCTGATCCTCGCCACGATCACCCGGGAAACGCCGGCATGGACGGGCGCCGTTCTCGCCCCGTCGCAACGCGGTGCCGTGTCGACCGTCTCGGCCCGGCACGTGGACATTGCGCCGACCATCCTCGACGCGCTGATGGTCCCCCCTCCGGCGACTCTGCCTGGCCGGACGCTGCTGCCCGGCGGCCCCGGGAGGGAGACGATCGACCGCACGTCGTACTTCGAAGCGCTGGCGGCGTCTTTCAACCGGGGGTGGGCGCCGCTCACCGGCGTGCTGGCGAACCGGGACAAGTACATCGAACTCCCGCTGCGGGAACTCTACGATCTCGGACAGGACCCGAAGGAGACCGTCAATCTCGTGAACCGGGAGCTCGGCCGGCTGCACGTATTGGAGGCCAGGCTGAAGGCCTTCGGCGTCGTTGCGCCCGCCGAGCGTCTGGCAGAGGACCCCGAAGCGCGCGCCCGGCTCCAGGCTCTGGGCTACGTGTCCGGATCCGCCGCCCCGAAGATCCGCTACAGCGACGAGGACGATCCCAAACGGCTCGTTGGCGTGGATCAGCAGTTGCGGCGCGCGATCGAGCTATACGAACAGCGACGGCCCAATGAGGCCATCCCCATCTACCGGCAGGTCATCGCCGAACGGCCGACCATGGAAGTGGCGTACTCTCAGCTTGCCATGCTGCAGTGGGAGCTGGGACGGCCCGAGGAGGCGATCGACACGCTGCGCGCGTCGGTGAAGGCGGGCGCCGCAAGTGTCGAAGTCCAAACCAAGCTCGGCATGTATCTCGCGGAAACCGGTCGTCTAAAGGAGGCCATCCCGCTGCTGCAGCAGGCTTCCTCGCCAGCTGAGCCTGATCTCGACGCGCTCAACGCGCTCGGGATCGCGCTGGCCAAGGCCGGCCGCAGCCGCGAGGCCGCCGATATCTTCGGGCGGATCCTTGCGCGCAACCCCGACAATACGCTCGCGCTCGAGAACCTCGGATCCCTCGCGCTCAGCGAGAAGCGAACCGCTGACGCGCGGAAGTATTTCACGCTGGCCCTGGCGGGTGACCCCAAGTCGACCCAGGCACACAACGGGCTGGGCGTAATTGAGCTCGGAGAGGGGCACCGCAGAACGGCGATCGACCACTTCCTGCGGGCGGTCGAGGCCGATCCGAACAACTTCGACGCCCTCTACAACGCCGCCACCGAGCTGGCCAACGACGGCCAGTTGGCGGCAGCCCGTCCGTACCTCGAACGGTTCGCCCGGACGGCGCCGCCGGCGTTCTACGCCGACGACATCCGCCGCGTTCGCCAGTTCCTCGCCCGACTGTCACCGATGGGCCAGTGACGGCAAAGTAGAGATGAGTCGGCTGTCGGGCGGGCCCTGCCGGCTGACGCCGCTGCGTGCTACGATGGGCCTGACCAACCTTCCCGATGGGTGATCCATGAGCCGTGCAACCCTTGCCGCACTGGCGGTGACGCTTGCGGTGCCAGTGCTCGTTCCCGCCCAAACGCCGAAGACCGAGTCGCCACCCCTCGTCGCCGCGTCCCAGCCGCAGGCGACCTTCAAGGCCGGTGTGGAGCTGGTGCGCCTCGATGTACGGGTCGTAGACGGCGCCGGTCTGCCGGTGAAGGACCTGAAGGCCAATGAGGTGCAGGTGCTCGAAGGCGACACACAGCGGCCCGTCGTGCTGTTCCAGCACGTCGCCGAACCGGTGGGGTCGTACCTGGAGACGGCGCGCCGCACCATCGGTGCGGAGGTCTCGACCAACCAGGGCTCACCTCGGGGCCACCTGTACGTGTTCGTGTTCGATGAGAATCACATCAGCCCGGGCAACGAAGCGCGCGCCCGCCAGGCCGTCGATCGGTTCCTGCACACACGGGTCAAGCCCGGCGACCGGGTGGCGCTCTATGCCCTGCCTGGGCCCGGGCCGCAGATTCCGTTCACCGGCAATGTTGCGCTCGCGCTCGCCGAACTACCGAAGGTCCGCGGCATGCTCGACCGAACGGGGCTCACCCCGATTGGCGACATGACCGACTACGAGGCGTTCCAGATCACGCGGGGCAACGATCAGAATCCTCCAGCGCATTCTCGTCCGGGCGAGCCAGACGGCAGACCCGGGCGCGGACCTGGCCGCGACGGACACCAGTGCCGTCGTCGGCGCCAAGGCCATCAGTACGACGCTCGATGCGTCGTCAATGGCCGTTCAAACGGCACGATCGGCCGCCTCCACGGTCGTCAGCCGCGCCGACAATGAATCGCACACATTCCTGGTGGCGCTCTCCGACGTCGTGCGGCAGCTCTCTGCCATCGAGGGCCGCAAGAGCGTCATCCTGGTCTCCGAGGGTTTCTTCTCCGACAATCTGACGAGCGATATCGAACGTGTCGCCTCGGCCGCGGCCGAGGCGTATGCGGTGATCTACTCGCTCGACATCAACCAACGCGGCATCGATGTCAACGCCGTGACGCCGACCGGGCCCGACAAGGCCGACGAGGTTCTGGCGCGGCTCGATCCGCTCGGCACGCTCGCCAACGACACGTCCGGTCAACTAGTCCTCGACGTGTCGGGCCGTGGCGACGAGGTGCTCGACCGGATCGCCGGTGCTTCACAGGACTACTACGTCATCGGCTTCGAGCCGCCGCAGTCCGCGCTCAGCGACCGGAGCCGGTACCGCCGCGTCACCGTCAAGGTCCTTCGGCGCGGCGTCCACGTCCAGGCCCGGACTGGCTACGCTCTCCACGATCCGATCACGCCGGCCGATCGACGACGATCGATTGACCGTGCGCTTGGCGCGCCGTTCCCCCAGCAGGGGCTGCCGCTCGAGATGACGACGTACGTGCTTCACGGCACCAGTCCGGGCGCGCAACGCGTCATCATGAGCCTGCGCGCCGACCTGCCGGTCGCAACCGACCCGAACGCCAAGCCCGCCGACGTCGTGTTCGTGGTCCGGGACGCGCGTGACGGCCGCCTCGCCGCCAGCGGCAGCGATGTCATTCCCCTGCCGCGCGCGGCGGACTCTGGCCGCACGGTCGCCCGAGGGGCGTTTCGGGTGCAGTTCGATTCTGACGGCCGGCGAGTACTTGATGCGCGCAGCGGTTCGGGAGCCTGGCGGGGCCACCGGGACGGTCGATCGCCGGTTCGAGGTGCGAGCTCTCGACGGCGTTGACATCACTGCCAGCGACCTCATCATCGGTCGGCGGTCCGACCCCCTGCCGGTACGGGCCAAGGGGTATGTCGACGAGGGAATCAGCGGGGCGCTCGAAGTGTACGCGCGACGGGCCGGCGACCTTGATGCGGTGGACGTCACGCTCGATCTCGTGCCGATTGGCGGCGAGACGGCGGTGCGTTCGATCCGTGCCGACCTGCTGGACGCCAAGCCCGTGGGCAGCGGCGTGGGACGACCCGTACAGGTGGTCATTCCGCTCGAGGGCGTCGTCCCGGGGGACTACGTGGCGCGAGCGCGCGTGCGCGCACGGGGCGAGACCGTCGTGGAGTTGATGCGGCAGGTGGAAGTCGTCGGCGGGCCGCCGCCCGCCGCCACGCCTCTGCCGCCTTCCACGGTGACCCCAGCGATGATTCTCTCCGGAGAGCTAGCACGCCGGTTCGTCTCTGCGCTCGCACGGTCGGCGACTGATCCGACGATCAAGGCGGCCGCCGGTCAGGCTGAACTCGGGGCGTGGAGCAAGGTGATTCCGTTGCTCGATCGGGCGACCGGGGACCATCCCGCGGCGTTTGAGGCCCTTCGCGGACTGGCGCTGTTTGCGGATGCCCACTTCGAGCAGGCGGCCGGGGCGCTCAAGACCGCGCTCGCGCTCGATCCGGCGTCCGGGCCGACGGCATTCCTGCTCGGGTGGGTCCAGTCAAGCGCAGGGGATCTGCCGGAGGCCGTGACGGCATGGCGCGACGCCGTCCATGTCGATCCGGCGATGACGTCGGCCTACCTGGCGCTGGCCGAGACCTACCTGCGCCTCTCGCACCCAGAGCTCGCGGCCGAGGCCCTCGGGGAAGGTCTGCGGATACTGCCGGCATCGCTGGAACTCCAGGCGAAACTGGCCGAAATTGAACGGAAATAGAGCGATGGTCCGCGCAGGGTTGACGGCAATCGTGGTCGTGTCAATGGCGCAGGTGTCGGTCGGCCCCCTCGACGCCACGCGGCTGACGATGTCGGTCCCCGTCGTGGTAACCAGCTTTACAGGCCGGGAACTTCACGGGTTTCCCACGCGGCTCGATTGGTCGCCCGATGGCCGCCAGCTGCACCTGCGCGTGGTGCAGCGGGACCGGTGGGCGAACGAGAAAGAGTGGCACTACCTGGCCTCGCTGTCCGACGGGACGCTAAGACCCGTCGATCGGGAACCCGAGTGGTCCGGGCAGTACTGGGTGCGGAAGTCGGGCCTCGCCTGCCCCGGGGCGCCGACGTTCAAGATTGAGATCGAGTCCCAGGTGGAGCAGAAGACGGCCACCAACTCCGGCGCGGGCGGCGCGCTCGCGATGACCACCGCCGACCCGTACGGCCCCGGTTTCCAGATGGGGGACCAGGGGCTGGCCGTGGTCATGCACGCGATGCAGGCCCAGTTCGTCACCACGACCACGTTGCGGTTGAAGGGACAGGTGCTGGCGGCGTTCGTGAACATGCACGTGATCGAGGGCCTGTTCTACGGCTGGGGCCCGCCGGGACAGGGTGCGATCGCCTACGCCGGCACGAATCGGGCGCTCGTAGTGATGGACCAGCGGGGTCACCGGTACACGGTTCGAGGCACCTCCGGCGTCCTGCTCCCCGCCTGGTCGGACGACGGCACGCACCTCGCGTGGATCGAACAGCATCGCCGGAAGTTGGCCCTCAAGATCTCTGAGGCGAATCCTCTCCCCGCGTCGTGAGATCGTTCGTCACTCGGTCTGGTCCCACCGCGCGAGGTGGAACGCTACCCGCGCACCTGGACTGGGACTTCGAGGCGGACACGTGGTCCACTGCCCACGCCTGATTGTCCCAAGGGCGGGCGCACCGTTGGCTTGTGCGTATCTCCTGACAGCCTGCCCTGGAACGAGATTGGCATAGAGAGCGGCGACCCATCTGATCCGTCCTGATTGGAGGACGCCAGATGGCACGCCTTCTTGGGGCCGGTTGAGTGTGTGGTCGGTTTCCAGGCGTCCGACGCCACGGACGTGAGGGCACAACCAACCCGCCGTCATGGACGCAGCCCACCGTAGACCGGGGCAGTGCACGGCGGGGCCAGGCCCGGCGACCTGCCGCCGACACACCGATTTCAACTCGCTGCAATAGGAGAATTGGGAGGTCTCGGGGAGCACCGTCGGCCCTGACCAAAATGCTGAGCCACGCCGTCGCACCGGTGGTGACGTGCCTCGCTGTGGTGACCTTTCAGGCCTGTCGTTGGGAAGGCGAACGAGGCTCCGCTCGACGTGACACGCCTGGAGACCCGAGCCCGGAGCTCGTCGGCAGCTTCGACAAATGGGCCCTCGGCGGTTCTCCGATGGCGCAGAGATCTCTTTGGGCTCCGTGCAACCGGCGAGGCGCGCGTTCTGGCCGTGCGGGATGGGACGATGACCCGGGTGGCGGAGCCGGCTCGATGGGCCGTAAGCTATCGGGACTGGAAGTTGGCGCTCGCGGCTCGGTGGCTCCGGTAGTGAGGATTCGGACCGACGCGCGGTCGTCCACGATGTGCGGCATCGGTGCGCCTTCGTCCAGGCAGGCCTTGGCTGATTGTGGTGGAGGGGTGGCGACGCGCTAGTGCACGGACCGGCGGGCAGTGGCACAATGGGATCACACATGAGCTACAGTCGCCTTCATGTCGGGTTGGTGGTGGCTTGGATGGCCCTCTGCGGGGCCGTGCAGGGACAGTCGCCAAAGGAAGGCCCACAGGCCATCCAAACCCCGACGTTCCGCGCGGGGACGACGGTCGTCGAGGTCGATGTCATCGTCCGCGACAAGGACAAGCGCTTCGTCGACGACCTGCGCATGGAGGACTTCGAAGTCCTCGAGGACGGTGTGCCGCAGGAAATCTCGGCCATCTTCCGGGTCGTGGGGCCCGCCGATCAGGTCGCCGGCGTGGTCAGCGGCGGCCAGCCCTCCCCGGTGCCGCCTCCGCCCCCGCAGCAGGTGCAACGGGTCGTCGTGCTGTTCTTCGACCAGGCTCACATCCAGCCGGGCGGGTTCGAACGGGCGCGCAAGGCCGCGCTCGAGTTCCTGCAGAAGGAGTTCCGCCAAGGGGACGTGGGCGGGGTGGTGAACGGCGGCACGATGCTCAACAACCGGCTGACCAGTAATCGGGAGGAGCTGGCCGCTGCCGTCTCGTCCATCAAGCCGGCGCCCGAGGCGGCCGCCATCAACCAGGCCCTGCATGATTGGCCGCGGTTCATCGACATCAGTGAGGCGCTGCGCGTCGTGCGGCGGGAACCTGGCATCAGCCCGGGTCCGACGGCGCTCGACGACGTGGTGGCACGCGCGTGCCGCGACCGCCCAGATGGGTGCCAGGACGCCGAGCAGGAGGCGGACAACAAGGCGACGCAACTCGTCAACGAGTCGCGGCGGCTCGGGAAGCAGACCCTCAACACGGCCGCCGGGTTGGCCAACGGCCTGGCGCGGCTGCCCGGACGGAAGACCGTGATTCTGATGTCCGACGGGTTCTTCACGGAGGACGATTGGGGGGAGTTGCGCGCCGTCGTGGGGCGGGCGGCTCGTGCGTCGGTGCGTTTCTACGCGCTCGACACCCGGGGCCTCAATCGGGGGTCCGCGAGTGGCGATATCATCTCGAGCGCCTATGCGACGCAGCCCGAGATGTCGGCGCCGTCGGTCGGCGACACCTACGCCGACGGCCCCAACAGCCTGGCCGTGGATACAGGCGGCTTCGTCATCCGCAACGAGAACGACTTCCCCAAGGCCTTCGCGGAAATCGATCGCGACACGAGCAGCTACTACATCCTCGGGTTCCGCACCAACAAGCCCCTCGACGGGAAGTTCCGCACGCTCTCGGTGCGGGTGAAACGGAGCGGCCTGTCGGCGAGGGCGCGCAAGGGTTACGTCGCCGACCCCGCACTCACCGGCGGGGGACTCCCGCAGCCCGGTGTGCCAGAACCGGCCGGCGCCGCACCAGCCACCGCGGCGCCGACCACGGTCCCGGTAGCGGAACCCGCCGCGTCGGTGCGCACCGGCGCACCCGGCCCGGCGACACCCTCCCCCTCCGGGACCCCGCCTTCATCCACTGGCACCACGCTGGCCGGCGCCTACCGCGCCAGGCCGCATCTGGCCGATGATGTCGCCGTCCTCGAGCGGGCCCCGGCAGGTGCCCTTCCCGACAGCCTGAAGAAGAAGGCGAACGCGGGGTGGGACGCGTATCAGCACGGCGATGTCGCCACCGCGAAGGCGGAGCTGTTGCAGGTCACCCAGCATCCGGAGGCTCCGCCGTGGACGCGGTACGTGTTGGGGTGGTCGCAGTACGCACTTGGCGAGGCCACCCCGGCTGCAACGAACTGGGAGCGTGTCCGCCAAGCTGTTCCACCGTTCGAGCCCGTCTACTTCGACCTGGCGGACGCGTACCTCCGTCTCGGGGAGTTCGCCAAGGGGGTCGCCGTGCTTCGCGATGCAGAATCGCGTTGGCCGAAGGACGTCGAGGTGTACAACGCGCTCGGCTTCATTCAGCTGGCGCGCGGTGCGGTGGATGACGCGATTACGACGTTCGAGCAAGCCGTCGCGGTCGGCCCGAACGACGCCAACGCTGCGTACAACCTCGCCAAGACCTACGAGCTGCGCTACGTGCGCGCGGAGCGGCTCGGCAAAGCCGGATCCTTTTCGGTGAATCAGGCGGCCGCCCAATCGGACCGCGATCGCGCCATCGTCGCGTATCGACGCGTCGTGGCCCTCGGCGGCTCGTTGGTCGACGCCGCGAAAGAGGGCTTGAAGCGACTCGGGGACCGGGGATGACGCGGACGGCCGAGAATCGGTCAGTGGTCAGCGCGTCATCGGACAGCTGACCACTGGTCGCGAGCGGCGCCCCTACTTCAGCGCCTCCAGCATCTTCTGCGCGGCAGGAGCCTCCGGGGCGTTGGGAGCCATCTGGAGGAACTTGGCCAAGTCGGCCTTGCCGGCCGCGATGAGTTTGTCGCCCTCGGCCTGGTTGTCCGGCCGGATCGTCGTCCCCAGCTGCACGTCGGTGAGCCCGCGATAGTAGTAGGCGTCTGGCGAGTCGGGGAAGTGGGTGACGGCCTTGTCGAAGAAGGGCATCGCCTCCTTGGCCTTGTTCTGGTTCATCAGGTTGATCCCGACATTGACGAACACCATCGGGTCCTTGACGGCGGAGTCGTCCACCGAGGCGAGCAGCGCCTTGCCTTCCTCGGGGTTGCCCTTCTGGATCATCTCCGCCCCGGCCAGCAGCTTGATTTCAACGTTGGAGGGGTCTTTCTCGATGTACTTCTTCAGGTGCTCGATCTCCTTGTCGAACGCGCCCTCGGCGTGGTAGGCGCGCGCGATCGGCAGCTCGAGCTGGTAGGCCTGGGGGTACTTCGCGAGGAGGTCGGCGTAGACGCCCTGCGCGTCGGCGAACTTCTTGGCGCGGGCCTCCTTGTCGGTCGTGCCGACCGCTTCGGTGACCATCCCGGCCGCCTTCTTCAGCTCGGCCGAAATGATCTGGTTCGGATCCGGCGCCGCCTTCTTCATGACGATATCCATCGGCGGCTTCGGGCTGAGCTGTTCGACATCGACCGTCAGCCGGCGGGTTTCGTAGCCCGCCTTGACGAAGTCGACCTGCCAAGCGCCGCTGTTGATGCCGCCAACCGCCCAATCCCCCTTCTTGTTCGTAACCACCTCGGGACCGCCGTTGCCAGAGGGAAGGAACATCTTCACCTTCACCCCTTCAATCGGCTGGCCGGCTTCGTCGGTGACCCTGCCGGCCATCCGGCCGGTACCCCTCCACACCTGCGCCCATGCCGACCCGGCTGCGGCCATCAAAGCGACCGTCACGCACATCAATGCAAGTCTCTTCACCATTGCTGACCTTCCGCAGGAAATGAGTATGCAGAATGCGGGCAGAACAAGAAAAAGCCCCTGGAGCCTTCCTGCGCTCCAGGGGCAAGTCTAGCGCAATTCCTCCGGCCGACGCCACCCGGCCTCAGCCGAAGCCGCGAGAGGGGGCCGCACGCAAGTGCCGCCCCCTCCGAAGAAAAACCCCCTAGAACTGGATGCGCAAGCCCACCCGGGCGATGCGCGGATCCATGACTTCCCGGATCAGCGTGTAGTTGCTGGACGTGTAGCGGTACTCACGTCCGAGCTCCGTGGCGCTGTTCAGGGCGTTGAAGAGGTCGAGGTCGAAGTTGAGCGTCACCTTGTTGATCTTCTGCCGCTTGCCAATGCGGAAGTCGAGTGGCCCCGGTGCGGGCAGAAGGGCGTAGTCGAAGGTCGGCGGGAGCAACAGGGTCTTGCTCGAGCCGAGAGCATCGTGGAACCCGCCCGAGGTCGAGCGGTTCCACGGCATCGGGTAGCCCTGGCGGACGATGTAGCTCGCACCCAGGTCGATGTCGTACTTGAACTGGTAAACGCCGTTCATGACGATCTGGTACTTCGGCTCAATCATGTAGATCGAGCTCTTGCCCGAGCCGCTGGCCGCCGACTGGACCACGCCGCCGTTGACGTTCGGGCTGCTGAGGATCGGCGTCGGGTTGCCGTAGGCGTCCAAGCCGGTATAGTACTCACGCCAGGAGTTCGTCGAGAACGCCATGCGGGCCATCCAGTGGTTGGCCATCCGCTTGGTCGCCGTGACTTCCAGGCCCTTGTAGGTCTGGTAGTAGTCGGGATGGGTCTGGTACACGGTGCCTTTCGACGGGTCGAACACGGTACCAGCCGTCAGTCCGTAGTAGGGAACGCTGTAGGTGCCGGCCGCGGAACCCGGAACGCTGCTCGGCAGGTTGCCGGTCACGTACCCCTCGAGGGTGTAGTCGGACCCGTCGATCACCCCGTTGCCGCCGTCCTGGATGATCGGGCGCCAGTTGAAGTCCATGACGCGGCGGTAGGTGTAGCTCGCGCTCACTCCGAAGTTCGGCAACAGCTCGTGGTCGACGCCGACGATCACCTCGTGCGTCTTCGGGTTGCCGTAGCTGCCGATCTGGTTGATGGACGAGGCCACGGCGTTCGGGTTGTTCCCGTTGAACCCGCCGTAGTCACCGTTGGCGATGTGCGCGGCGTAGGTGTTCCAGAGGATCTCGTTCGGCTGCGCGATGTGGTCGCCGTTGAGGTCCTTGGCGTCGAGATAGAACCAGCGATACTGGGCGACCGACATGAAGCCCGCCGCTCCCGCGCCGATCTGCGACGTGAACATCGCGTAGGTGGCGCGCAGCTGCGTCTTCCGGTCCTCGGTCAGCGAGTAGGTGATGCCGACGCGCGGCTGCCACAGCTTGAAGGCCAGCGCGTCTGGAACACCCGGCGCCGTGACGGCCGGCAAGAGGCCTGCGGGCGCGCCGGAGATGTTCGGCGAAGGCTCGTTCACCGGCAGAACCGACGCGACCTGATCGTCGTAGCGGAGGCCCAGGTTGATCGTCGCCCGCTTCATCGAGATCGTGTCGCCGACGTAGAAGTTCTTGTAGACCGCCTGCGTGTTCGACGCGTTGGGCGGGGTGATCTGGACCAGCATGTACGGATAGCCCGAGCCGCTCACGAGCGGGCCGGGGTTATCGTCCATGCTGTAGTAGTCCTGGCCCCACGACGTCACACTGTCGACGGACGCCTTTCTCCAGGCGAACCCGAACTTGATCTCGTGGATCCCCTTGAAGTAGTTGCCGTCCACGATGACGTTGTCCTGCGGCCGCTTGGTGAGGTAGTAGCTCGACGAGCCGCGCTGGATGCCGGCCGAGTCGAAATAGGTCAGCGTGTCGACCCCGCCCTCGGGAATGAACTGGAACCCGCCCCGGACGTGCGCCCAGCGGGCCACGAGGAAGAGGCTGCTGCCGATGTTGTAGTTGCCCTCGACCTTGAACATCTCGTTCGGGCCACCGGCGCCCGACTGGTCCTCGGTCGACGGCTGCGACACCGTCGCGCCGGCGTTGCGCCCCAGCTTGATCTTGTTGGCCTGGAAGAACGAGAACGACGCGCGCAGCGCCTTGGTGAGCTGGGCGTTGGTCTTGATCGACGCGTTCTTCAGCAGCGTCTTGTCGGTCGAGCCGGTGACCGACTTGATGATGTTGATGTTCTGGTGGCCATACGCGGCCCAGAACCACCACTTGTCCTTGAGAATGGGGCCGCCAACGTCACCGCCCCAGTCCTGGAACAGGCTTTCCCGGTCACCCTTGCCGGTCGTGCCGCCCAGCGTAGGGACCAGGTCCGACGGCAGGTTGGTCCACTGCGTTCCCTCGCTGGCGTAGTAGCCCTTCGCCTGGCCGTGGAACATGTTGGTGCCCGACTTCAACATGAAGTTCATCTGGACGCCGCCCGTTGCGCTCTTGGCATCCGAACCGCCCGTGGTGAACTCCATCTCCTGGAACATGTCGAAGTCGAAGTAGAACGGCGAGGACAGGGAGGACATGTCGGTGATCGGCATGCCGTCCACGTTCCACGTCGCATCACCGCTGTACGCGCCCTTGCTGATGAAGCCGGACTGCTGGCCCGACTCGGACCCGCCGACGTTGACGCGGTCCATGACGATGCCCGGAACCGACTGCATGACGACCCACGGGTCACGGGCCGTTGGGACGTTCTGCAGTTCTTCCATGCTCACGTTGACGGCGGTCGTCTGTTTCTTGTTGTCGAGGACAGGCGCCTCGGCCGTCACGATGACCTCTTCCTTCGCGCCCGCCACGCTCATCTTGATGCTGAGCGGGACGGTGACGCCGGCCATGACCGGGACGTCCGGGCTCTTCCACTCGTTGAACCCGGTGAGCGTGGCCTTGACGGTGTAGTGGCCGACTGGGAGGTTCAAGAAGTGAGCCTCTCCACGGGCATCGGTGACCGTCGACCCGGGCAGCTGCCCGGTCAGTTCGACCGAGACGCCCGGCAGACGGCCGCCAGTGCTGTCTTCAATGGTGACGTCGATACGGCCCGTGTACTGCTGAGCCGCAGCCGGCGAGCCGAGGCTGACGATGGCTGCCACCATGGCCACCAGCGCCAGCAATCGCATGGTTCGGAAACTCATAGCCTCTTGTCCTCCTCAAGAGAAACCGTGGGTCTCGAGTAGTCGTGTATCAAAGAACCAACGGAACGGCTGTCCTCCTTTCACTGTCGCGAGCCAATACAGTGAGCCAATAGAGAATGCCGGGACAAACCCCGCATCTAAGCAGGTGGAGTGCCAAGCCCTAATTCGCGAATTCTAGCCAGAATCCGCCAGCACTCCGCCAAGATCGGCCGCACGATCCGAAATGCCGAATTTACGATCCAGCCGGCCGTTGGCTGGGGCGGCCGGAGGGCATTCGACCAATCCCTGAAAAGCCGGGGTGGCATCATGACAGAAACCCCCCGGGGGGTCAAGCGTTCAGGCCGAAAACCGCGAGGCCGGTCGGCGGGGGCTAGCGCTAGCGAGGGTCTGGGGGGCCACACGGGCTCGATCCTAGGGCTCTCGGCTATGATCGCACCCATGAAGGCCAGCGTGGTCGGACTGTGCGCGGCGGGAATGCTCAGCTTGGGGGTTGCGATGAGAACCGCCAACGTCGAAGACCCGGGTGAGAAGAGCGGCCTCACGGCCGTCGTCGGGTTGCGGGTCGGCCACTTCACGCTCAGTGAGCGGCCCACCGGGTGCACGGTCATCCTCGCCGACAATGGCGCGGTCGGAGGGGTGGACGTGCGGGGGGCCGCGCCCGGTACCCGCGAGACGGACCTGCTCAATCCGGTCAACCTCGTCGACCGCGTCGACGCCGTCGTGCTGGCCGGGGGCAGCGCGTTCGGGCTGGATGCGGCCACTGGCGTCGTGCGCTTCCTGGACGAGCGGGGAATTGGCTACCAGACCGAGTACGGCAGGGTGCCCATCGTGCCAGCCGCCATCCTCTTCGACCTGAACGTGGGCGACCCGAAGATCCGGCCGGGCGCCGAGTGCGGCTACCGTGCAGCACTCTCCGCATCCGCAGGGCCGGTGGCCGAGGGGAATGTCGGAGCCGGAGCGGGCGCCACGGTCGGCAAGCTGGCTGGGGTCGAGCGTGCGATGAAGGGCGGAATCGGCACCGCGTCGCTGACGCAGCGCGACGGCCTCGTGGTGGCTGCGCTGGTGGCTGTGAACGCCGCCGGGGACGTGGTCGATCCGGCCACCGGGCAGGTCGTGGCCGGCATCCGGACACCCGACGGCCAGAACCTGGCCGATGCGCGGCGGCTCCTCCGCGCGGGCCAGCTCACGCCCCGCACGCTTCTGGGGCGTCAGACCACGATTGGCGTCGTCGCCACCAATGCGCAACTGACCAAGGCGCAGGCAACCAAGGTGGCGCAGATGGCGCAGGACGGCGTGGCGCGCGCCGTGTCGCCCGCACACACCCCGTACGATGGCGACACCCTCTTCGCGCTGGCGACGGGCACCCACGCCGGCAGCCCGGACGTCCTGACGATTGGCGGCCTGGCGGCCGAGGTCGTCGCCGACGCCATCCTGCGCGCGGTCCGCGCCGCGCGCGGCATCCCCGGGTATCCGGCCGCGAGGGACCTGGGTCGGTGACGGCGCGAGTCGAAGCGTTGACACGCGACCGGCTCGGAGATATGAATGAACGGTCATTCACTCCTGCTGGCGGCCGGACCGCCAGGTGCCGGAGCAGGCTATGGCCGCCGAGAGTCCTCTCGTCCGTCGCGCCCGTCCCAACCCACGAGGCCACCCGCCCGCACGGGATCACGGCGAGAAGCGCGAGGTGATCCTGCGCGCGGCTATCCGCACCTTCGCGCGCCGGGGGTTCTTCAACGCCCAGGTGGCCGACATCGCCCGCGCGGCAGGCGTCGCCTCGGGCACGGTGTATCTCTATTTCGAGAACAAGGACGCGCTGCTGGTGGCGATCTTCGACCGCGTGATGGCGGAAGCCATCGCCGAGGGGCGGCGCGCGCTTGAATCGGTAACGGACCCGATCACCCGACTCGACGAGATTGCCCGGCTCCACCTCGAACGCGTAGGGCGCGACCGCGAGCTGGCCATCGTGTTCCAGGTCGAGTTCCGGCAGTCGGTCAAGTTCATGGAGCAGTTCTCGTCGACGAGGGTCCGGGAATACCTCAGCATCATCCGGGACGCCATCGCCGCCGGCCAGGACCGCGGCGTGTTCCGGGACGGCCTGAAGCCGACCATCGCGGCCAAGCTCTTCTTCGGCATGCTCGACGAGCTGGCCACCAGCTGGGTCCTCAGTCCGCGGGCCTACCCCCTCGAGGCCGATGCGCCACTGGTCGTCGATCTGTTCGTCAACGGCCTGTCGTCGCGCGCGGTGGGTTCGGCCCGCGCGGGGCCGGCAGGACGGTCAGCGGGCCGGGCCGACATCGGAGAGGCCGCCCGATGAGGCTGGTCTCGGTGGGCGGGGGTCCGGCGCTCGTCCTCGTACCCGGAATCCAAGGTCGGTGGGAATGGATGCGGCCGGCCGTGCGCGCGCTCGCGCGTCACTTCCGGGTGGTGACCTATTCGCTTGCCGGTGAACGGGCCAGCGGGTTCAGGTTGGACCCGGAAACCGATTTCGACGTCCACGTCGACCAACTGGACTGCGTGTTCGCCGCCGCCGGCATCGAGCGCGCCGTGGTGTGCGGGGTATCCTTCGGGGGGCTCATCGCGCTGCGCTACGCCGCGCTCCGGCCGGAGCGCGCGCTCCGCTTGGTGCTCGCCTCGGCCCCGGGCCCCGCCTGGCGAGGCGACCACCACCTGGCGCATCGGTCGCTTGTCGGAGCGACGACCGCCTTTGTCGCGGGTGCGCCGCGGCGATTGTGGCCGGAGATCTCGGCCGCGCGCCGGGGTCTGGCCGCGTGGACGGCGGCCGCCCTCTACGCCGCTTCAGTGGCACGACACCCGGCCTCCCCCGTGCGGATGGCCCGGCGCGTGGGGTGCGTGCGTGGCCACGAGTTCGTCAGGGACGCCGCAGAGGTTCACGCACCGACCCTCGTCATCACCGGTGATCCGGCCCTCGACCGGGTCGTGCCGGTGAGCGACACCCGCGCCTATCTCGGCGTGATCCCGCGGGCCGTCGGCGTGACGCTCGAACGGACCGGCCATATCGGGCTTGTGACGCGGCCCGAGGCATTCGCCGCGCTGATCCGCGGGTTTGCCGCGGAGGACGGGGGAGGTTCATGACGGTCGACATCCCCGGCCCCGCCGGCCGGCTCGAGGGCCTTCTCGACGATCCAGCCGCTTCGTGCACGACGGGCCCACCAGCCGGCTGCCCTCTGCCACGCGCGGCGGTCGTCCTCGCGCATCCCCACCCGCTCTACGGCGGGACGATGCACACCAAGGCCGTCTACCAGACCGCCAAGGCGTTCTGCCGACTCGGCTGCGCCGTGCTCAGGTTCAACTTCCGCGGCGTGGGCCTGAGCGCCGGCCGCTACGACGAGGGGGAGGGTGAGCGCGACGACTTCCGCGCGGCCCTCGATTTCATGGCGCGGCGCTTCCCCGGCGTCGAGCTCTGGGTGGCGGGCATGTCGTTCGGGTCGTGGGTGGCGATGACGGTGGGCGCCTCTGACGATCGGGTCACGACCTTGGTGGGCATCGCGGTGCCGGCGCTGCTGTACGATTTTTCGTCCGTCGGTCGCTCACCGAAGACGAAGATCCTGATCGACGGCGAACGCGACGAGCTGTGTCCGTTGCACGGTGTGTGGGAGTTCTACGGCCACGCGGCCGAGCCGAAGGAGTTGGTGGTCATCGACGGGGCCGACCACCTCTTCGACGGCCGCGTGTCCGACGTGGCCGACGCCGTCGAAGACCTGCTGGGACCGAACCGATGATCGTCTCTGGCGGCCGACTCGCGGCACTCCTCCTGGCGGCCGGCCTGGCCGGAGTCTGTTCGTCGGCCCCGTCAGGCGACGCCCGCTACGTGCGGGACATCGAAGCGGCGCGAGCCGCGAAGGATGCGGCATTTCGATCGAGCGAATCACCGATCCCGCCCGACAAGCGCGCCACCCTGCTGCCGTTGGCCTATTTCCCCGTCGATCCTGCCTACGCGGTGCCGGCGGCGTTTCGAGAGAACCCGCCCGGGTTGCGTCCGCGCGTGGAGATGCAGACATCGGGGCACGAACCCCGACAGATGGAGCTCGTGGGGGTGTTGGAATTCACACTGTTCGGCCATCCCTGCCGGCTGGCGGCGTTTGTGGAGGCCGGGCAGCCGGCCGACCACCTGTTCGTACCGTTTACCGACACGACGTCGGGCAGCGAGACGTACCCGGCCGGTCGGTACCTCGACATCCACCGGTCCTCGACGGGTATCTATGTGGTCGACTTCAACCGTGCGTACAGCCCCTACTGCGCCTACAACACGACCTACGACTGCCCGTATCCCCCGCGCGGAAACCGCCTGGCCGTGGCGGTCCGGGCGGGGGAACGGCTGAAAGCGGCACGGTAGGACATGGCACTCGCCGCCCTTCAAGCCGTCGTCTTCGACTTCGACGGCGTGCTCGCCGACACCGAACCGCTCCACCTGCTCGCGTTTCAGGAGACGCTCGCAGCCGCGGGCCTGCAGCTGGGCGAGTCGGAGTACTACGAGCGCTATCTCGGCTACGACGACCGAGGTGTGTTGAGTGCGCTCGCGCGCGATCGGGGCCTCGGCTGGACCGAGGATGACGTGACGCGGCTGGTCGCTGAGAAGGGCGAGCGCTTCGGTGTGCGCGCTGCGACCGGTCACGTGCTCGTCACGGGCGTCGCGGCGCGGTTGCGCGCGTGGGCCGCGCTCGTCCCCATCGGCATCGCGTCCGGCGCATTTCGTCACGAGATCGAGATCGTCCTGGCGGCAGCCGGGCTGTCCGGAGTCGTGCCGGTCATCGTAGCTGCCGGCGAGACCCCGCAAGGCAAGCCGGCGCCGGACCCGTTCGCTCGGGCGCTCTCCCTCCTGGCCCGACCAGGATCGTCCCTCAGCCCGGAGCGGTCTGTCGCCGTCGAAGACTCCGTGTGGGGTATCGCCTCCGCACGCGCCGCCGGAATGAAGACCGTGGCGCTCGCCACGAGCTATCCTGCCGCGCGGCTCACGCTGGCCGATCTCGTTGTGCCCACCTTCGAGGATCTTTCCCTCGACCTGTTGGACGAACTCGCCAGCCGCTAGCGGGAACGCTCAGCGCATCGATTGCCCGGGGGCGGGCGGCCGACGATAATACCGGCGGCTGACCCATGGAGGCCCGGCGCGGCCTGCGCCGCCGCCTCGTTGACCGCCAAGGAGGACCACCGCATGTACCTGCGAACGCCCAGGCGCTGGCGAGCGCTGCTCCTCGTCCTGCTGATCGTCTGTGCGGCGTCGCTTGCCGGGCAGACGGTCCCCGCGAAGAAACCCATCACCCACGACGTCTACGACAGCTGGCGATCCATCCAAGGCACGCGGATCTCCGAGGATGGCACCTGGCTCGCGTACAGCCTCGTGGCGCAGGAAGGTGACGGCGAACTGGTGGTGCGCAACCTGAAGACGGGCCTCGAGCTGCGGCAGCCTCGCGGCAGCAGCCCCGCGTTGACCGTTGACGGGAAGTTCGCGGTCTATGCCGTCGCCCCGACTCGCGCCGACACCGACAAGGCGAAGAAGGACAAGAAGAAACCCGAGGACATGCCGAAAAGCGGGGTCGGCATCCTGAACCTCACGACGGGGAAGGCCGTGACCGTCGATCGGGTCAAGAGCTTCAAGCTGCCCGACTCGTCGGCCAAGTTCGTCGCCTACCTGCTCGAGGCGCCGGAGAAGAGGGCCGGAACCGCCGACGAGAAGAAGGAGGAGGCCAAGGCCGCGACGAAGGAGGAGGCGGCCGGCAAGAAGAAGGAAAAGAAGAAGGAGCCCGGCACCGACCTGATCATCCGGGAGCTGGCGACGGGCACCGAGACGAAGGTCGCCGACGTCGTGGAGTACGTCTGGTCGAAGAACGGCGAGCGGCTGGCCTACGCGGCGTCGTCGAAGAACCCGGAGGGCGACGGCGCGTTCGTGCGCACGATGGCGGACGGGGCCGTCCGCCCGCTGCTTTGCGGGTTGGGCCACTACAAAGGCCTGGCCTTCGACGAATCCGGCGGGCAGCTGGCCTTCGTGTCGGACCGCGACACCTACAAGGCCGATGCCTCGCCCTACGCGCTGTACTACTGGGCGGCGCCCCGGGAGAAGGCCGTTGAACTCGTGTCTTCCACCACGCCCGGCGTGCCTTCGGGCGCGGCGGTGAGCGAGAACGGCACGCTGGCCTTCTCCAAGGACGGACGCCGACTGTTCCTCGGGACGGCCCCGGCGCCCAAGGCCGAACCCGCGGACGCACCGGACCCCATCAAGGTGGATATCTGGCACTACAGGGACCCTGACCTGCAGCCGATGCAGAAGGTCAACGCGGAACAGGAGAAGACACGGAGCTTCCGCGCCGTCGTGACGCTGGAGGACAAGCGACTGGTCCAGCTCGCCTCGGCGGACATGCCCGACCTCCACCTCACAGAGGACTCGACGCGGGGGCTCGGCCAGTCGAACGTCCCGTACCGGCAGGAGGTGTCGTGGGATGCGGAGCACGACGACTTCTACACGGTGAACCTCGCCGACGGCGCGCGCCGGAAGATCATCACGCACTGCCGCTTTGGCGCTTCCTTGTCCCCGGGCGGGACCTACGTCCTGTACTTCGACGACAGGGACGCCAACTGGTACGCCGTGCGCTGGACCGACGGCACCGTGATCCCGCTCACCAACAAGTCGCTCGGCGTGCGCTTCGACAACGAGGTGTCGGACACGCCGGAGCCGGCGCGGCCGTGGGGCGTGGCAGGGTGGACGGAGGGCGACCATTCCGTCCTGGTCTACGACCGTTTCGACATCTGGGAGTTGCGGCCGGACGGGACCCCGCCGCGCATGGTCACCAACGGCGTCGGCCGTCGCCAGCACCTAGTCTTCCGCCACCAGCGTACGGAGGCAGAGGAGGGCGCCCCTCCCATGCCCGTCCGCGTGAGGCCCCTCGAGCGACACGACGAGCCGATCAAGCTGGACAAGCCGCTGTTGCTGCTGGCGACCGACGAGATCACCAAGGCGACGGGGTTCTTCCGCGTGACGCTGCCCCAACCCCCCGCATCACCGGCCCAGACCCCCGCGAAGGGCGCACGGAAGGCGCCGCCAGCCCCACCCGCGCCGACGCCGCTCCCCGACCCGGTCAAGCTGATCATGCTCGACAAGCTGGTCGGCGGCCTGATCAAGGCGAAGCAGGCGGACACGGTTGTCTTCACCGAGCAGCGGTTCGACGAGTTCCCCAACCTGTGGGTGAGCGACCTCTCGATGGCCAGCCCGGCGCGGATCAGCGATGCGAACCCGCAGCAGGCCCGCTACATCTGGGGGCGATCGGAGCTGATCGACTACGTGAATGCCGACGGCGTGAGGCTGCACGCGATCCTCACGAAGCCCGAGAACTTCGATCCGTCGAAGAAGTACCCGTTGATGGTCTACATCTACGAGCAGCTCACCGAAGGCCTGCATCGGTTCGTGCCCCCCGCGCCGGGAACGAGCATCAACGTCACCCGGTTCGTCAGCAACGGGTACCTCGTGCTGCAGCCCGACATCGTGTACACGACCGGCTATCCGGGCCAGAGCGCCTTGAAGTGCGTCCTTCCGGCCGTGGAGCGCGTCGTCTCGCTCGGGTACGTCGATCCGAAGCGGATCGGGATCCAGGGCCATTCCTGGGGCGGCTACCAGGTGACCTACTTGATCACGCAGACCAACGTCTTTCGCGCAGTCGAGGCGGGCGCGGCGGTGAGCGACATGGTCAGCGCCTACGGCGGGATCCGGTGGGGCACGGGCATGTCACGCGCCTTCCAGTACGAACGGACACAGAGCCGCATCGGCGCGCCGCCGTGGCAGCGTCCGTTGCAGTTCATCGAGAACTCCCCCCTCTTCTGGGTGGAGAAGGTGCAGACGCCGTATCTGACCATCCATAACGACGAGGACGACGCGGTGCCCTGGTACCAGGGCATCGAGTTCTTCAGCGCGTTGCGGAGGCTGGGCAAGGAGGCGTACCTGTTCGTGTACAACGGCGAGAAGCACTCCCTGCACGAGCGCGACAACCAGAAGCACTGGACCGTGCACCTGTGTGAGTTCTTCGACTACTACCTGAAGGATGCGCCGAAGCCGGAGTGGATGGACAAGGGCGTGCCGTTTCTCGAGAAAGGCACGCGAGACGTGAGCGGGGTGTTCAAGTCCCGGGAGGGCGGCGTCAAGTGAGCCGCTGACCCGGGGAAAGGCCCGGTCACGGGCCTTCGCCTCGGGGTTCGGACGTCGAGGGGCGGCGTCGGCCGCCCCTCAGAGCGCGGTCTGGCGCGTCTTGCCGATTTCCTCGTACAGGTAGGCCGACGCGACGATCCCGCTGAAGAAGTTGCCGAGATCCAGCTTCTCGTTCGGGGCGTGGGCGTTCTCATCCGGCAAGCCGATACCGAACAGCACCGTGGGCGCGTTCAGCTCCGACTGGAATGTCGCGACGACCGGGATCGATCCCCCTTCGCGCGTGTAGACCGGCGACCGGTTGAAGCCCAGTTCGATGGCCCGCGCCGCCGCCTGCACGTAGGCGTTGTCGAGCTCGGTCATCCACGGCTTGCCCCCGTGCATCCGGGTCACCGTCAGCTCGACGGACTTCGGCGTCACCTTCCTGACGTGCGCCTCGAACAGCTCGGCGATCCTGTCCGGGTCCTGGTTCGGCACCAACCGCATGCTGACTTTCGCCATCGCCGTGGAGGGAATGACGGTCTTGCTGCCCTCCCCGGTGAACCCCGACAAAAGCCCGTTCACCTCGAAGGTCGGCCGCGCCCAGGTCCGCTCCAGCGTCGAGTACCCGGTCTCGCCATGCAGCTTCGGAGCCCCCAGGTTCTTGCGGTACTGCTTCTCGTTGAACGGCAGGCGCTTGAACTCCTCGCGCTCGCGCTCGGTGAGCTCGCGCACGTCGTCGTAGAACCCGGGAATCCTCACGTGGCCTCCACGGTCCTTCATCTGCGACAGCACCTGCGCGAGGACGAACGCGGGGTTGGCGACCGCGCCGCCGAACGACCCGGAGTGCAAGTCGCTCGCCGATCCGCGCAGGTCGATCTGGAGGTACGAGAGGCCACGCAGGCCGTAGCAGATCGACGGGACGCCCTTCTCGAACATCGGCGAGTCGGAGACTACGACGACGTCGCAGGCGAGCTCGGCTTTGTGCTCGCGGATGAAGTGATCGAGGTTCGGGCTCCCGATCTCCTCCTCCCCCTCGAAGATGACGCGGGCGTTGATCGGGAGTGTCCCCGTCTGCCGCAGGTGCGCCTCGAGGGCCTTGACGTGGATGAACAGCTGGCCTTTGTCGTCGGTGGCCCCGCGCGCAAACAGCTCGCGGTCGCGGATGGTGGCTTCAAACGGCGGCGACTGCCAGAGTTCGACCGGGTCGACGGGCTGCACGTCATAGTGGCCGTAGAACAGGACGGTCGGCGCGCCAGGCGCCTTCAGCCAGTCGGCATACACCACCGGGTGGCCCGGCGTGTCGATCAGGCGGACGTTCTCGAGCCCGACGCCCTGGAGGTGGTCGGCGATCCACCCGGCGCCGCGGCGCAGATCGGAGGCGTGCTTGGGAAGCGCGCTCACGGTCGGAATGGCCAGCAGTTCGGTCAGCTCCCGGAGGTACCGATCGTGGCTCGTGTTGATCAAGTCGATCACAGCTGGATTCATGACTCCCATTATTCTCCGAAGGCGACGCCCCTACAAGGCGCGGTCTGCGATCGGCCCCGTTTTTTGGGTAGAATCTGACCCGTGATGGTTTCACCCGAGGAGCGGTACCGGCTCCTGCTCCAGGTGGCGGAGGCGGCCAACGCGCGACTGGACCTGTTCGGGGTCCTCGAGGAGGTGGACGCGGTCCTCGCCCCCTTGATTGACCTCGACGCCGTCGGGATCGTGTCGGTGGACGGAGCGGAACTCCGGCCTCACGCCATTCATATCCGGGGCGCCGAGTCGAAGCAGGGCGAGAGCTTCGACGGGCGCCTCGCCCGCGCCCTCGAGCTCTCCTCCGAGGAGTACGGCGCGCGCTACGGCCGCCCGATGGTCCTCGAGGGATCCGGCACGGCGTTTGTCGGAGGGACGGGGAAGGCCGACGTGTGCCACGACCTCCGTGCCACTCGCCGGTTTCCAGAGGACGAGCGCATGCTCTCGTTCGGCGTCCGGGCGTACGTGAGGACGCCCCTGGTGTTCCGGGAGCGCCTGGTCGGCTCGATCACCTTCGCGCGGCTGTCGGCCAAGCGGTTCACCGAGGACGAGGTCGCGCTGCTCGAGGCGTTGTCGCGGCCGGTGGCGGGCGCCGTGTCGAACGCGTTGGCGTACCGAGGAGATCGCCCGCCTCAAGAACCGCCTGCAGGAGGAGAACCTCCAGCTGCGCGAGGAACTCGACGAACAGTCGATGTTCGAGGAGATCGTCGGCGCGTCAGAGCCGCTGCGCGAGGTCATCCGGGCGATCGAGAAGGTGGCGCCGACCGACTCGACGGTCCTCATCACCGGCGAGACGGGCACGGGCAAGGAGCTGGTGGCCCGCGCCATCCACCGGCGGTCGCCGCGGGCCTCGCGCGCGATGATCAAGGTCAATCTCGCGTCGCTGCCCGACACGCTCATGGCCTCGGAGCTGTTCGGCCACGAGAAGGGGGCCTTCACCGGGGCGCTCCAGCGGCGCGTCGGGCGGTTCGAACTCGCCCACGGCGGCACGATCTTCCTCGACGAGATCGGCGAGGTGCCCTCCGACATCCAGGTGGCGCTGCTGCGCGTGCTCCAGGAGGGCGAGTTCGAGCGCGTGGGCGGCAACCAGACGATCAGGACCAACGCCCGCGTGATCGCCGCGACGAACCGCGACCTCGAGGCCGCGGTGGCGGAGGGACGCTTCCGCGCCGACCTCTTCTTCCGCCTGAATGTCTTTCCCCTCGTGGTGCCGCCGCTTCGCGACCGTCTCGCCGACATCCCGATCCTCGTCGAGTACTTCATGGCGCGGCACGGCGCGCGGCTCCGCCGACGCTTCCGCAGGGTGGACTCGCAGACGATCGCCCGCCTCCAGGCCTACGCCTGGCCGGGCAACATCCGCGAGTTGGAGAACGTGATCGAACGCGCGGCGATCCTCGCCGACGGGGACACGTTGCACCTCGATGTCGGACCCTCGCGCAAGCCCGGGCGCGCGCGGGGTGGACCGCCGCCGACGTCCACACCCCCGGGCGGGACACTCCAGGACGAAGAGCGGCGCGCGATCGAGGCGGCGCTGTTCGCGGCGAAGGGACGCGTGTCCGGCCCCTCGGGCGCCGCCCAACGCCTGGGCGTGCCGGCGACGACCCTCGAGTCGAAGATCCGACGCCTCGGCATCGACAGGTACCGCTTCAGGACCACTCCCTAGCGTCCCCGGCCGAGGCGCACCTCCCAAGCCAGGCTCCTGATTCCGCGGCTCATCGTCACGCCCGCTCGTGATTTCACGAAGGGGCAAGGGCGCCGGGCCGCCCAGAAACGGCCGAATTCAGCCCGTTTGGTGGGGGGCAGGGCAAGGTACGGTCCTTGAACTGCTCCCTGGCAGGTTGCGTCTCGAACGATAGCCGCGAGGCCCGAAGCCGATGCTCAAGATCGACGCCACGCGCACCGCCGATGGTTTGAAGGTCTCCCTGACCGGAAAACTCCTCACCCAGTACCTGGCCGAACTCGAACAGATCGTGCGCGCCGCCTCCCACGCAGGCCTGCGGATCGTCTTCGATCTGTCGCACGTCAGCCTCGTGGACCGGGCGGCCGTCGGCTTCTTCACGAGCGGCGCGGGGCGCCTCGCCGGGCTGTCGGGCTGCCCGGCCTACCTGCAGGAGTGGCTCAAGTCCGAAGGGCGCTCCAGTGCCGAGTTGGGTACCGTCCGATGACTACTAGATTCCGTCATCACGCACCGTTGTCGGTCGCCGTGGCCACCGTGGGCTGCCTGCTGTACCCCGGTGAGATTCGCGCCCAGACCCCGATCACCTTCGACGACGCTCTCGCGCGGATGCGCGCGAAGCACGAGACGCTCCGGGCTGCCGACCAGGAGCGCGAGCAACTCGAGGAGGAGCGGAAGGCAACGCGGTCGCTCTACTGGCCCACAGTTGAGGGCGACGCGCGCTACACGCGGATCGACCGCACGATCGAGCTCGACCTCAGTCCCATCCGCGATGTCATTCTCTCGCTGCATCCGCAAGTGCCCGCCGCCTACATCCCGCCGTTTGTCGAGCCGTTTCTCGACCCCTCGTTCTGGCGGGCGGAAGTCACGGCGACGTGGCCCGTCTACACGGGCGGCAGGGTCGCGGCCGCCAACCGGGCGGCGGAATCGCGCGTGAGGGACGCGGAGCAGGCACGCCGGATGACCGCCGACCAGCTGACCACCGAGCTGGTGCGCCGCTATTTCGGCCTCAGCCTGGCCTTGCGCGCCAAGGAGGTGCGTGCCGAGGTGCTCGCCGGCCTGAGTCAACACCTCCACGACGCCACACGGCTCGAGGAGGAAGGTCTGATCTCGCGCGCCGAGCGCCTGCACGCCGAGGTCGCCCGCGCGGAAGCCGACCGCGAGCTGAAGCGCGCCGAGCAGGACGTCGAAATCGCGCGTGCCGGACTGGCGAACATCCTCTCGGAGCAGGAGGTCGCCGATCCGGCCTCACCGCTGTTCCTGCTCGCGGACGTCGAACCGCTGGCGGACCTCCAGCGAGACGCCCAGGAGAAGCACCCGGCCTTCGGCCGCCTGGCCGCACAGCGCGAGCTGAGCGAGCAGGCCCTGAAGGCGGAACGGGGTCGGTACCTGCCGACGGTGTACCTGTTCGGCACGCGGGAGCTCCACCCCTCGGACCTGACGATCCTGGACCCCAAGTGGGCGGTCGGCGTCGGCGGCAGCTGGGTGTTGTTCGACGGGTTCGACCGGTCGCATCGCGTGGCGGCCGCCAAGCTCCAGCAGGAGCGGGTGAGCGAGGTGGAGCAGCGGACCCGGCGCGACGTGGCGACGCTGGTCGAGAAGCGCTTCCGCGAACTGACCAAGGCGAAAGAACAGTTCTCGGTGCTCAGGGCGGAGATCGATCTCGGCCAGGAGAACCTGCGGGTGCGCACCCGGGCGTTCGAGGAGGGGCTGGCCACCTCGCTCGAGGTGGTCGACGCGCGCTTGTCGTTGTCGCGGGTGGAACTCGAGCGCCTGGCCGCCGCGTACGACTTCGACGTGGCGCTGGCCGATCTGCTCGAAGCGAGCGGCCAGAGCGAACGGTTTGAACAGTGGCGGGCGACCGGCATCCCGGTCCTCAAGTAGGACACCCCGCGGTCAGCCGGACGGGCCCGGGCCTGTGTGGTGTGGATGGTTCAGTCCCCAGGCAGTGTGGTGCTTATGCGAATCCTCCGAATCGTTGTCAGCCTCGTCGTTGTCCTCGCGGTGGTGGGCGGCCTCGCCCGCTGGGCGTGGGTGCTGTCGCAGCCGGTCCCGGAGGTCCTCCAGGGCCAAGTGGAAGGCACGCTCGTCAACGTGTCCGCCAAGATCCCGGGGCGCGTGTCGTCGATCCTCGTCCGCGAGGGCCAGACGGTGCAGAAGGCGGATCTGGTCGTCACGCTCGACAGCCCGGAGATCCAGGCGAGGCTCGATCAGGCCGAAGCCGCCCGTCAGGCGGCATCCGCGCAGCGCGACAAGGCGTACAACGGCGCCCGCGAGGAGGAGATCCGCGAGGCCAGGAACATGTGGGAGCGGGCCCAGCACGCCACGGAGCTGGCAGAGAAGACGTTCCGCCGTATCGACCGCCTGAACAAGGACGGCGTCCTTCCCGCGCAGCGCCGGGACGAGGCGGAGGCCCAGCTGAAGACCGCCGACGACGCCGAGGCGGTGGCCCGCGCGGCCTACGACATGGCCACGCGCGGCGCCCGGTTGGAGGACAAGGAAACGGCCACCGCCCAGGTCACGCGCGCCCGCGGGGCGATCGCCGAGGTGCAGGCGTACCTCGGGGAGACGCAGATCAGCTCGCCGGTCGCCGGCGAAGTCTACAAGCGCAGTGTCGAACCGGGCGAGATGGTCGCGGCGGGGTACCCCATCCTCACAATCCTGGTACCCGACGACGTGTGGGCGACCTTCCAGCTGCGCGAGGACAAGCTGGCCGGCCTGCGCATCGGCGAACGCGTCACGGGGCGGGTGCCCGCACTCTCGGGACGTCGCGTCGTCTGGCAGGTGTCCTACATCGCGCCGCTCGGGGACTTCGCCACGTGGCGGGCAACCAGCGCGCAAGGCGGCTTCGATTTGAAGACGTTCGAGGTCCGCGCGCGCCCGGAGGCCCCGGTGGCCGGGTTGCGGCCGGGCATGAGCGTCATCCTCGAAGGGCGCTGAGCGATGAGCACCCCTCGAAGCCGGCACGCCGGCTGTCTGGCCGTGCTCCGCCGGGAACTCTCGCGCCTCACGCGCGACTGGTATCTCCCGGTCCTGCTCGCCGTTCTGCCGCTGGCCGCCTTCGTCCTCGTGTGGGCGATCTTCGCTCGGGGCGTGCCGCGCGGCCTCCCCATGGCGGTGGTGGACGGCGACCGCTCGGCACTCTCGCGCCAGCTCGTCCGCATGGTGGACGCGACACCCAGCATGCGCGTGGTGGCCACCTGCGCGGATTTCGAGTCGGCCCGGCGTCTCATCCTGCAGAACCAGGTCTACGGCGTCGTCGTGGTACCCGAGGGGCTGGAGCGCGACGTACGCCGCGGAGAGGCTCCGAAGCTCGTCGCCTACTACAACGCCCAGTACCTGTTGGCCGCCAGCCTGATCCGTCGCGACCTCCGAGCGGCGATCGCCACCCTGTCCGGGGGGCTCGAGCTCCAGGCCCGCGAGGCGCGGGGTGAAATGCCGCACGTGGCCCTTGCGCACGTCGAGCCCATCCGCGTGGACGCCCACACCCTCTTCAACCCGCAGCTCAACTACCTGTACTACCTGGCCGCCGCGCTGCTGCCCACGCTCCTCCAGATCTTCATCACGGTCGGGACGGTGCATGTCGTCGGCGTCGAGTTGAAGGAGGGGACAGCGGGCGGGTGGCTCGACGAGGCGGGCGGCAGCGCCTCGCGGGCGCTGATCGGCAAGCTCCTGCCCTACACCATCCACTTCACCGTGCTCGGTCTGTTCATGCTGGTTCTCCTCTTCCGGAGCATGGCCGTCCCGATGCACGGTCACCTCTCGGTGCTCGTCGCCGCCACCGTGTTGTTCGTGCTGGCCTACCAGGCCGTCGGGCTCGCGATGGTGGCGTGGACGGCGAACCTCCGCTTCGCCGCCAGCGCCACCGCGCTCTACTGCGCCCCGGCGTTCGCCTTCGTCGGCATCACGTTCCCGACCATCGGCATGCCGCCCATCGGACAGGTCTGGGGCGAACTCCTGCCGCTGACGCACTACCTGCGCGTGCTCGTCGACCAGGCGCTGCGCGGCAGCGCCCCGGTCTTCTCGATGCGGTCTTTGGGCGCGCTCTCCCTGTTTGTGGTCATCCCGTCGGCCCTGTCCGTGTGGCGCATGCGGGTCGTGGCAGCAAGTCCACAGTACCTGGGGGCGATTGTGAACACGTTCGGTCGCGCGCTCGCTGCGGAGTTCCGCCGGGTGATCCGCGATCCGGGCGCGCTGCTCATCCTGGTCGGCGCGCCCTTCATCTACGCACTCTTCTACCCGATCCCGTACCGGGCGCAGGTCCTCAAGCACGTGCCGATCGTGGTGGTCGACCAGGACCAGAGCGACCTCAGCCGGAAGCTGACGCGCATGGTCGACGCCCACGAGCTGACCCGCGTGGCGGAAGAGGCTGTCAGTCTCGCGGAGGCGGAGCGCGCCGTGCGAGCCGGACGCGCCGGGGGGGTGCTGGTCATCCCGGCCGAGTTCGAAGGCAAGGTGCGTCGAGGCGAGCAGGCCCAGGTGGTCGCCTACGCCGATGCCAGCTACTTCCTGACCTACCGGCAGGTCCTGACCGGCGTCCTGGAGGCGACCGGCACGCTCTCGGCCGGCGTCGAAATCAAGAGGCTCCAGGCCGCGGGACTCCCGGCCGCGCGCGCGCTGAAGGCCCGTGACCCCCTTCCCCTGGTGATGCGCCCGCTGTTCAATCCGTCGGAGGGCTACGCCGGGTACGTCGTGCCCGCCGTGCTCGTGCTCATCCTCCAGCAGACGCTGCTCGTGGGGATTGGAGTCGTGGCGGGCACCGAGTGGGAGCAGCGCCGGCCGGATGGTCCGAAGGGCCTGTGGCGCGCCGCGCCGACGGTGCTGGGCCGGGCGACCGTGTACGTGGGGCTCTACCTGGTTCACGCGCTCGTGTATTTCGGCATCGTGTTCCACCTGCTGGGCTTTCCGCAGCACGGGTCGGCTCGGAGCCTGTTTCTGTTTGCCACCCCGTTCCTCGTGTCGGTCGCGTTGCTCGGCCTGTCGGCACGCGCCGTGTTCCACACGCGGGAGATGGCCCTCCAGGTGCTGCTCTTCACCTCGCTGCCCGCGCTCTTTCTCGCCGGCTTCGCGTGGCCCCTCGAGGCGGTTCCGCGATGGCTGGTGGTGTTCTCGAACGCGCTCCCGAGCACGGCGGGGATCGCAGGCTTTTTGCGGCTGACCCAGATGGGGGCCTCACTGTCGGACGTGCGGGGGGAGTTGATCCTGCTCTGGGCGCTGTGCGGGGTGTACTTCGTGCTCGCCTGGGCCGCCGAGTGGCGGGCGAGCACCCGGTAGCCACTCTTCAAGGACATCCGCGATGGCGGCCGTCGTGACCGGCTTGGCGAGGTGGGCGTTCATGCCGGCCCGTAGACACCGCTCCCGGTCCCCAGGCAAGGCATTGGCCGTCAGCGCAACGATCGGGATGTCTCGCTCGGGACCGCGCAGCGCGCGCACCCGGCGCGACGGGACGGCTACGAGACGCCATCCCCGGCATCTGACAGTCCATCAGCACTAGGTCATAGGCCCGCGAGGCGAGCGCCTCGAGCACGTCCCGCCCGTCAGCGACGGCGTCGGCCTGGTAGCCGAGCTTGCGCGGCATGGGCTCCGATCCCCGGTCATGTCCACGGCGAGGATCATCAAGCTGCCTTGACCGGCGAGGCCCGTGTCCACGACGGCCTCGATCACCGGCACGGCCACACGCACCCACCGAGCTGCAGGTGACCGCCGGCGAGAGTGGCTTCGACGAGGATGTCCTCGAGCGCGTGCTGCAGCAGAGACCCGAGGATGGGCGGGTAGATGGAGAGGGCGCGCGCAATGGCCGTCCGCTGGCGTTCGCCACCCGACAGCTCATCCGGCGTGTGATCGACGCGCCCGCTGAGCTGGACGAGCGCCAGCAGCTCATGAGCCCGGACAACGGCGTTGCGGCGTGGCCACCCGCGCAGGTGCAGCGGGAGGGCGACGTTCTCGAGACACGACAGCGACGGCAGGAGGTTGAAGAACTGGAAGATGAACCCGATCTTGTCCCGGCGCAGCCGGGTGCGCGCGTCGTCGGACAGCGACTCGAGGGGCTGGCCGTCGATGACGATCCGGCCGCGACTGGGGTGGTCGAGTCCGCCAATCAGGTTGAGCAGCGTGGACTTGCCCGAGCCGGACGGTCCGACAATCGACACCAGCTCGCCCCGGCCGACGTCCAGATTGATGTCGGTCAGGGCCGTGACCTGGCGTGTGCCGTCGAACTGCTTGGCGACGTCTGCGAGCTCGATCCTGGGCGGGAAGCTGGCCGGCACGGAGCCCTTCCCCGCGCCACGCCGGAACGGGCGCGGCATCGGGAGGTCTCCGGGCCGGCCTTGGGGCTGCGCACGGCAGCCATCAGACCCCTCAACTGCCGCCGAAACCGATCGTCAGTTTGTCGCCGTCGACGATGAAGGGCACGTCGCGACCGCCGTTGGAGTATCGCAGCATCCGTTCGAGCGCTGCCTGGTCCTTCTTGACGTCGACGTACTCGACCTCGATGTGCCGCCTGGCATAGTCCTCACGGGCGGCTTGCGTGTAGGGTCACGTGTCCTTGCCGAAGATGTACACCATGAGTTCCTCCCGTCCTCCGGGGCGGGCGTCGCCCCCTGTGGGGTGCCATGGTAGCGTCACGGACCCGACGCGGCAACCGCTTGGCGGCCGAGAGTCCGGAGGCCGAGGACACTGAGCCCGGCGGCCGCCAGCATCAGCAGCGCGGAGCTGAAGTACGGGGCCGTCATCCCCCAGCGGTCGAAGAGCGGTCCCCCCCATGCCGGCCCCAGGATCCGGGCCAGGCTGCCGAGGGCCTGCGAGACACCGAGGATGCCGCCCTGGTCCTCGGGATCGGACCGCTGGGAAATCAGGGAACTGAGCGCGGGGTTGTTGAAGCCCATGCCGACGGCCAGGACGCCGTCGGCGACAATCAGCGCAGCGACCGACCCGGACAGGGCGATGAGCGTCAGGCCCAGGGCCATGATGGAGAGGGCCACGGGCACGAGGCGCACTTCTCCGAACCGCTTGACCGCCCGGCCCACCAGGCCGCCCTGCACTACCGAGAGTACGACTCCGACGTAGGCGAAGAGGTAGCCGATGGTCTCCTCGGTGAACCCGAACCGTTTCTCGCTGAAGAGCGCAAAGGTCGTCTCGAACCCGGAGAAGGCGGCGACGACCGTGAAGTGCACGGCCAGCAGCGCCGGACGTCAGCGCCCGACGGAGCGCGGCCAGCCGCGTGGCGCCCGAGCGGGACGTGGCTGGGACGTGCGCCGGACGAGACCCCGGCAGCAGGAACCAGGCAGCGGTGAAGTTGAGCAGCGCCAGTCCGGCGGCAAACAAGGGCGGCCCGGCGTGTCCCCACCGGCTGAGCAGGCCGCCGAGGGCTGGACCGAAGATGAAGCCCAGCCCGAAGGCCGCGCCGATGAGTCCCATGCCCTTCGCCCGGTTCTCGGAGGTGGTCGAGTCCGCGATGAACGCCTGGGCGGTGGACACGGTCGCGCCCGAGATGCCCGCGCAGATCCGCGACACGAACAGGAGTGGGAGCGATCCCGCCAAGCCGAAGACCAGGTACGACGCCGCCGATCAGCCGAGCCCGAGCAGGAGGATCGGTCGGCGGCCCACTCGGTCGGAGAGCCGTCCCCAGAGCGGCATGAAGACAAACTGCATCCCCGAGAACGAGACCGCCAGCCAGGCCACGGTCTGCGCGCTGCCGCCGAAGCGCTCGGCGTAGAACGGCAGCAGAGGAATGACGATCCCGAACCCCAGCAGATCGATGAAGACGGTGAGGAAGATGATGACGAGCGGCGACACGAGGGTCAGTCCCGGGCCCAGGTACTTGGCGTACTCGTCGAGGAAGGTCAGCGTCTCGAACGACTTCATCCGGTCCACGAAGAGGATGCCATCGAGGTGGTCAATCTCGTGTTGCGCGACCCGGGCCGGGTACCCCTCGAGGTCCATGTCAATCCGATTGCCGCGCCGGTCGAGCGCTTTGACCTGGATGCGCTCGGGCCGTACCACGCGCCCGCGGAGCTTCGGCAGGCTGAGACACCCCTCCCAGTCCTCCGCCGTGTCGCTGCCAATGGGCTTCACCTCGGGGTTCACCACCGGGAGCACGCGGATCGAGTGGTTGTCGCCCCGGCCCTCGTCGATGCCGATGAGGGCCAGCCGCACCTTCTCGTGCACCTGGGGTGCCGCCAACCCGATGCCCTCGTACTCCCGCATCGTCTCGATCATGTCGTCGATGAGCTTCTGGAAGGCGGGCGACTTGAGCTCGGTCACCTCGACCTTGCGCGCAACTTCGCGCAGCACGGGATGCCCCATGCGGGCGATCTTCAGAATGGACATATCCTCCCAATTATATACGGGCGGCCCGCGCGCTCCGACCCGCCGGCGCATCAGAAGCTCGCTAGAATGATGAGATGCCCGACGTGTCGCGCTTCCGCTTCTGCCCGATGTGCGGGGGACCGTTCCACGCGCGCCGACTCCGGCCCGGCGAGCCGGACCGCCTCGTGTGCGACGCCTGCGGGTTCGTCTATTTCATCGATCCCAAGGTGGCGGTGGGCACGATCGTCCGCTGGGGCGACGGCGTGCTGCTCACGCGGCGCGCGATCGACCCGGGCCGCGGGAAGTGGGTGTTCCCGGGCGGGTACGTGGATCGCGGAGAGGTGGTCGAGCACGCCGCCCGCCGCGAGGCCCGCGAAGAGGTCGGCCTCGAGCTCGAGCTCGACGGGCTGGTGGGCATCTACTCGTATCCAGGCCGGACACCGATCATCATCGTCTATGCGGCCAGCGCTCGTGGCGGCGTGATGACCATCGACGAGGAGTCGATCGAGGCGCGGACCTTCGCCGAGGCGGACGTCCCGTGGGTGGACCTGGCGTTCCCGAGCACCAAGGACGCGCTCCGGGACTACTTCGCCGGACGGCTGTATCGGCGGACGGCGTGAGGCCCCGGGTCGGGACGAGCAGCCGAGCCCCTGGTCAGCGCGGCCCGCTCCGGCTGGGAAATTCGTAGTCCTCGACGACCGCCTCCTCCACGGCCCGGGCCACCAGCGCGTCGACAGGCAGCCGTCCCTCGGCCGCCAGCACGGCATCGAGGGTCGCGCGGGTCGCCGGGTGCTTGGGCGTGAAGAGCTGGCAGCAGTCCTGGTCGGGCACGATTGGAGATCTCGTAGCTGCCCAGCCGCTCGGCCTGCGTCACGATCTCGTCCTTGTCCATGCCCACCAGGGGCCGGAGCACCGGCAGCGAGGCGGCCGCACCGATGACCGACATGTTCTCGAGCGTCTGCGACGCGACCTGGCCCACGACCTCGCCCGTCACCAGCGCCCGGGCGCCGTACCGCAGGGCCGTCGCCTCGGCAATCCGCAGCATCAGCCGCCGATAGACGACAATCCGCAGCGGTGCCTGCACGGCCAGCACGACCTGGCGCTGCGTCTCGCCGAACGCGACCTGGACGAGGCGGGAGTGCAGCTGGTAGGTGGCGAGCAGTTGGGCGATCTCGCGGACCTTCTCCTGCGAGGCGCGCGAGACGAACGGGTGGCTGTGGAAGTGCACGAGCAGGACCGTGCAGCCACGCTTCATCATGCGCCACGCTGCGACCGGAGAATCAATCCCGCCCGACAGCAGGCAGGCCACCTTTCCGCTCACACCCGTCGGCAGGCCACCCGGCCCGCGCACCGTCCCGAACGAGTAGAACGCCTCGGTGTTGAGGATCTCGACGCGGATGGTCAGCTCCGGGTCGTCGAGTTGGACGGTCCACCCGCGGGCCTGCTTGATCCGTCCGCCGATTTCCCGCTCGAGCTCGGGCGACCGCATCGGAAAGCGCTTGTTGGCCCGGCGGACCCTCACCCGGAACGACGATGGGTGGACCTCCCCGAGGTCGCGGTCGATTGCACCGGCGATCGTTTCCAGGTCGAGCGGGGCTCGCGCGGCGCGCGAGAAGTTCGCCACCCCGAACACCCGCGTCAGCCGCGCGCCGACCGCGTCGTAGGTCGTCTCGGGACCGAGCACGATCTCGATCCGGCCCATCAGCGGGCGGACGGCCGCGACGTGCAGATCGGCCGTGGCCGCGCGGAGGTTGTTCACCAGCCGGGTGATGAACCACGGCCGGTTCTTCCCCTTGAGGGCGATTTCCTGGTAGTGGACGATGATCGACGTCATGCGGACGTCCTGCTGTCGCGCATCGGCCGGCGGCACCTCGGGGTGGCACCGGACATCCCCTGGCACGGGCGCCCCACCGGGTCACGCGCCGTCACTGCGAACCTGTCGAACTCGGGGCGCCCGCTCCGGCGAGCGCTCGGGCAGCGCGGTGGCCGCTGACCACGGCGCCCTCAATTGTGGCTGGCAAACCGGTTTCGGTCCAGTCGCCTGCCAGCACGAGTCCCCGGAGTGCGGTGAGCGCGGCGGGCCGAGCAGGCTGACCCGGAGCCAGTGAGAAGGTGGCCCTCCGTTCGCGGACCACGATGCTGCGCCGCAGTGTGGCGGCGCGGGCCGAGGGCATCGCCGCCGTCAGTTCTGCCTGGGCCCGGGCCGTCAGCGCGTCGTTTGTCTGGGCGACCACCCCTGCGGCGCCGCTCGAGACGAGGGACAGGTGCGACGCCAGACCGCCTGTGAGCTGGCCCGTGTCGAACACCCACTGGAAGGTGCGGCCGGGCAGGCCGACGAAGGGGGCCGGCAGCACGGGCCGATCGAGCCAGAGGTTGACCGTGACGATGGGAGACGCCGCCACGGCCCGGGCGGCGGAGACAACGCCGGCGAGCGGAGCCGCCGCGTCCCCGAGCGCATCGGGCAGCGCAAACCACGGCACGGCGACGACGACGGCGGGCGCGTCGATCGCCGCGCCACGCACGCGCACGCCGGTCAGGCGAGGGCCATCGGCTCGAACCTGGGCCGGGCTGGCCACCCTGACCTCCCCGCCGCGTGCCCGGATGAACGCCCGCGCGGGCTCGGCGTAGAGCCGCGAGAGTGGCCGGAGCGGCACGGCAATGGCGGAGGCTCGAGGGTCGGGCCCGAACATCTCCGCCAGCACGCGCACGAACGGCGGCGCGGCCGCCTCGGCCATCGGCTGGTTCAGCGCGGCGACGGCCAACGGCTCCCACAGCATGGCGCGGAGGCGGCGGCTCTGGCGGTTACGGATCAGCCAGTTCTCGACGGTTTCCCCGGCCGACGCGGGCAGGCAGCCCTTGCCCGTCCGGAAGACCCGCCTGGCAGCGCGGATCGGGGCCGCCAGATGCAGGGCCGACCAGCGGTCGCCCCAGTCCAGGGCTGACCACTCGACCAGGCCGGCCAGCAGGTGCAAGGGTGAGGGCAAGAAGGGGCAGGACAGGACGCTCGGAGTGCCAGCCGCGTCGACGAAGGGCACCTCGAGGCGATCCTGCAGCCGCACCTGGGGGCTGGCGCCGATCCGGTCCAGGAAGGTGAAGGTCTCGCGGTAGCAGCCGAGCAGCAAGTGTTGCCCGTTGTCCACCGGCTCCTGGGTGACGGGATCGACGAACGTGCTGGCGCGGCCTCCGAGCCCGGGGCGGGCTTCGAGCACGAGCACCCGCGCGCCTGCCGAGGCGAGGGCCGTCGCCGCGCTCAGGCCGGCAAACCCGGCCCCGACGACGATGACGTCGTAGGGCGCGGTCGTCACAGCCCCACCATGGCCCGCGCCCACAACCAGGCGGCGATGGCGGCGCGCTCGGGCTTCGGCAGGCGGATGGTGCCGGAGAAGACGTCGTAGCCCGAGCGCTCGATGCGCCGCAGGATCGCCAGGTAGATGGCACCCATGATCCGGGCGGCCACCATCTGCCGCCGGTCGGTGCGCGGAAGCTCCCGATCCGCCTTCGTATAGTAGGCGCGGGCCCGGGCCGACTCGTGGGCCAGCAGGTCCCGCACGCGCGTGGAGATACCCTCCGCCCGGAGGTCCGCCTCGGTGCAGCCGAACCGCGCGAGATCGTCCGAGGGGAGATAGACCCGGCCCCGCGCGAGATCGCCCCGCACGTCTCGAATGATGTTGGTCAGCTGCAGCGCGATGCCGAGATCGATGGCGTACTGGCGCGTGCGCGGGTCCTGATACCCGAAGATCTCGATGCAGAGCAGGCCGACGGCCGAGGCGACCCGCACGCAGTACTCGCGCAGCGCGTCGAACGTCTCGTACCGTCGACCCTCGAGGTCCATGGCCACGCCGTCGATGACCGCCTCGAACGCGCTGCGCGGCAGCTGGTAGCGACGGATGTACGGCACGAGGCGGGCGCCCTGGGCCGTCGCCGGGAGGCGGCCTTCGTAGCAGGCGGCGAGTTCCACCCGCCAGCGTCGGAGCTGAGATGCCCCGCTCGCGGGGTCGTCGTGCACGAGCCCGGCGGGCGCTTCGTCGACCGCGTCGTCGACGGCCCGGCAGAAGTCCCACACCGCGACGATGGCGCGCCGCTTCGCCGAGGGCAGCACCAGGAACGAGTAGTAGAAGTTGGTGTTCCGGCCGCTCATCGCATCCGCCACGTCATGGCCCGCCAGACCAGCGAGGGCAGGTCGATCGCCGAGAGCGCCGGCCGCGCGCTGAAGACGTCGAACCCGCTCCTGTCCAGGCGCTCGAGGATGCGGCGCCCGCCGATCCACGTCACCCGCAGCTCGACGCGCAGGCGACCACGCACGAGGTCGCACACCGCCCGTCCCTCGTCGAAAAGGGCCGCGGTCCTCGCCGAGGCCCCGCAAAGGACGCGACGCCACGGCGGGGTGATGGTCCCCCGGTCAAGATCGGCCGTGTCGGCCCCCTCGCGGCGGCAGTCCTCAAGCGGCAGGTACAGTCGCCCGCGCCACCAGTCACGCGCGAGATCCTGCCAGAAGTTCGTGAGCTGGAGGGCGGTGCATACGGCGTCGGCGCGTGCGTCGAGCGCGGCGTCGCCGTAGCCGGCGATGCGGAGCACGAGTCGGCCGACCGGGTTGGCCGACCGCCGGCAGTAATCGAGCACCTCCGCCCACGTCCCGTACCGGTTCACCGTGACGTCCTGCCGGAACGCGCTCAGCAGGTCCTCGAGAAGCGACACCGGCAGGCCGAGCTCGCGAATCGTGCGGCCGAGCGCCGTGAAGACCTGGCGGGTCTGCGGAGGTAGGCGGACGGATCCCCCGATGACCCCATCCGCCTCGCCATCCGCGACGCACGCCCGCAGCGCTCCCAGCCAGGCGTCCAGGAGGGCCAGGCGCTCCTCGGCGGACCGGGAGCCTTCGTCGGCGAAGTCGTCGGCGAGGCGGGCAAACGCGTAGACCGCGGCGACGTGCGGCCGCATGGCCCCGGGCAGCAGGCGCGAGGCGACCGGGAAGTTCTCGTAGTGGTCGCGGGCCAGCTGGGCGCAGGCGGCGTACGCCTCCTCGAGGTCGACCATCACCATTCCCGCTCGGTTTCACCGGCGCGTCGGTTGATCGTCCGAGCCACGACGAATAGCAGGTCCGACAGGCGGTTCATGTAGGCCAGCAGCTCTGGCTGCGCGGCTTCCGGCCCGAGCGCCACGATGCGGCGTTCGGCCCGCCGGCAGACGGTCCGGGCGAGGTGGGTGCTGGCGCCGGCCCGCGAGCCGCCCGGCAGGATGAACCGGCGCAGAGGCGGCAGGTCGGCCTCGAGCTGATCGATCCAGCGCTCGAGGCGCTCCACCGCGCCGAGGTCGACGACCGCCTTCTGCACGCGGTCGGCCACTCGGTGCGAGGGGTCGGCGAGTCGGCCGCCGACAGCGAACAGGTCGCGCTGGATCGACTGGAGCATGTCGGCGATGAGCTGGTCCACGCCTTCGGCGAGCACGACCCCGATGACGGCGTTGAGCTCGTCGACCTCGCCGTACGCCTCCACGCGGGAATCGGATTTCCTCACCCGCTGGTTGTCGAACAGCCCCGTTTCTCCGCCGTCGCCCGTGCGCGTGTAGATTCTCACGGGGAGATTGTACATTGCGGAGTGGCCCGCCACCACCGCGCGCGGAGGAGTCCCGCGGCGTGCCGTCCCTTGCGCCCGTGCGCGTGGGGGTGACACGATGAGACCAGCCCCATGCGCCAGGATCGGACCGCGAAGCCCGGACAGCAACGCCCGCGTCATCCCGCCCTCCGCACGCCGCCGCCCGCCGCGCGGCGGGCGTTTCGCCGTCGCCTTCTGGCGTGGTACGACCGCCACGGACGGGACTTGCCGTGGCGGCGAACGACCGATCCCTACCGGATTCTCGTGTCGGAGATCATGCTGCAGCAGACGCCGGTGGACCGCGTGGTGCCGAAGTACCACGAGTGGCTCGCGCGCTTCCCGTCTCTCTCGGCGCTGGCCGCCTCGCCGGTCGAGCGAGCCGTCGAGGTCTGGTACCCGCTCGGTTACAACATCCGGCCGCGGCGATTGCACGCAATCGCGCGCGAGGCGGTCGGCCGGTATGGAGGCACCCTGCCGGCTGACGAGAAGACTCTGCTGTCGTTCAAGGGCATTGGTCGGTACACCACCGGCGCGATTCGCAGCTTCGCGTTCGGCCAGCGCTCGCCCATCCTCGACACCAACGTCGCGCGCGTCCTGTTTCGCGTGTTCGTCGGCAACGGCGACACGCGGGCCCACGCGACACGCCGCGCGCTGTGGGCCCTCTCAGCGTCGCTGCTGCCGCGCACCCGGGTCTTCGACTACAACCAGGCGCTGATGGACTTCGGCGCTCTGCAGTGCACCGCGCGGCGGCCGCAGTGCGCCGTCTGCCCGATGGCGACCGCATGCCGCTTTCGCGGCAGGATGTAGATCGCATGTCCCTTGCGCCCACGCCGACCATCGTCACGGCTGCGGTCATCGAGCGCGACGGGCGCCTGCTCCTGGCGCGGCGCCCCGAGGGGTCCCACCTGGCGGGCTGCTGGGAGTTTCCTGGCGGGAAGTGCGAGGCTGGCGAGGCGGTGGATCGATGCCTCACGCGCGAGCTGGCTGAGGAACTTGGGGCGCGTGTCGTCGTCGGTGAGGAGATCTTCCGCACGATTCACGCCTACGAGGACCGAGTGCTGGACCTGCGGTTCTTCCGGTGCGTGCTCGTCGACGACCCCGTGCCGCTGCTCGGCCAGGAGCTCCGCTGGGTCGCGCCCTCGGACCTGCCCGCGCTGGAGTTCCCGCCGGCCGATGCGGAGCTCGTGCGCCGGCTCAGCCCCAACCCGTCCCGCTAGGCGCCGGGTCGGGACCTCCGGTCATCCGGTCGGCCGACGGTTCGAAGGGCAGGCGGGTGACGCGCGCTGACAACGGCCCCGCCTCGCGCAGGACCACGAGCTCGGTTCCCGGTTCCAGGAACTCTCGCTGCACATAGGCGAGCGCGATCGGCCCGCCCATCAGCGGCGACCAGGTGGCGCTGGTCACTCGGCCGGCGTCGCGCCCATCCGCGGTCAGCGCATCGCCGGGCTGCGGCACGACGGACCCCGAGACCAGGAGCCCCATCAGCCTCCGCGCCACGCGACCGTGGCCGCGGTGCATCACCCGGATGATCACTTCCTGGCCCGGGTAGCACCCTTTCGTGAAGCTGATCGCCCGCGCCTCGATGCCCGCCTCGAGCGGGATCGTCTCGGAGGTCATCTCCGCACCGAACTTCGGCCGGCCCGCCTCGATTCGAAGCGTCTCGGCCACGTCGGGTCCGGCCGCGACGGCACCGCCCGTCGTCAGCGCGAGGGCCAGCGCCGGCACGTGCGCCCGCTCGACGAACAGGTCGAACCCGGGATGCCCGAGGTCCCGGGACGCGACGAGCAAGACCATCTCGCCACGAAAATGCGTCCGGGCGTTGCGGAACTCCGGCCAGACGCCCAGATCGGCGATCTCCGGTGACGGGTCGAGGACCGATGCGACAAGCCCCGGGGCATGGGGCCCGACGAGCGTCAGCTCACCGAAGGCCTGTGTCAGGTCCCCGAGCTTCACGTCCTCGGCGAAGACGAACTGGTCGAGCCTCGCGAGGACGGCGGGCACGACGGCGGCATCGAGGTCGAGCAGGGTCAGGTCCCCGAGCTCCAGGATCCGGAGGTCGGCGATCATCCGGCCCTGGGGCGTCAGGTAGGCGGCGTAGCAGCCGCCGCCCGGCCGCAGGACCGCGACGTCGTTGGTCAGCATGGCGTGGAGATAGGTCAGGCGATCGTTGCCGGCTACGGCGATCTTCCCGCGGTCCGACACGTCGATGAGCGCCGCGCCCTCGTGGGCCGCTCGATATCCCGCTGGTTCCATCCCGCGCCTCCCTGCGGTGCGGTCCTGTTCCACGCAAGCTCCGGATCGATCCGGACGGTCGATGTTATCCTTTGGGAGCCATGCGCACCGTCCATTGTACCGTCGCCCTGGTCCTCCTGGCATCGCTCGCTGGTACGGCGCAGGCGCCGGCTCCAGCATTCTCCCAGTTCACCGTCTTCCTGCGCGGCGTGGCCGTCGGCGTCGACGAGACCACGGTCGCGCGGACGCCGGATGGCGTCCGCATCAGCGGCGTGGAGCGGCTGGGTGCGCCGCTGGCGGTCACCATCCGCAAGGCCGAGGTGCGCTACGCGCCAGACGGCCACCCGCTCGGCGCGTCGATCGAAGGCAGCGTCGGTGACCAGCAGTTCCTGCTGCGCACCGAGATCAGCGGGGCAACCGCGACCGTGCAGGCCACGCAAGGCGAAAAGGTGGTCAACAGGACCGATCGGGTTGCCGCCAACGCGATCCTGCTGCCCAACGTGTTCTTCGGCGCCTACGAGGCCTTGGCCGCGCGGTTGGCGGTCTCGAACGTGAACGACGAGATCCCGCTCTACTTGCCGCTCCAGGGGCCGGCGACCGCGAAGGTGATGTCGGTGGCAGTCGAGAAGCTCCGCACGCCCGACACCGCGTTGGACGTGCGCCAGTGCGGCGTGCAGGTGGTCAGCCCCGGGCACACCACCGACCTCCGGATCTGGGTCGACCAAGCGGGCCGCCTGGCCCGCCTCTCGGTGCCCGATCAGGCGCTCGACGTCGTGCGGACCGACATCGCCTCGGTCAACACGCGGCGCGAGACCCTGGTCCGGCCAAGCGACGGGCAGGCCCAGATCAAGGCCAACGGGTTCAGCCTGGTGGGAACCGTGTCGCAGCCCGTGTCGAGGCCCGCCCCCAACTGGCGCTATCCGGCCCTCGTCCTGGTCGGCGAGTCGGGCGACACGGACCGCGACGAAACGGTGGCTGGCCTTCCGGTGTTCGCCCAGATGGCCTCGTTGCTGGCCGACGCGGGTTTCATGGTGGTCCGGTACGACCGACGTGGTGTCGGCCAGAGCGGCGGCCGGGCGGAGGCCGTCACGCTCGGCGACTACGCCGAGGATCTGATGGCGGTGGTCCGCTATCTCGCGGACCGGCGGAACGTGGACGCGAAGCAGATCGGGGTGGTTGCGCTGGGGGACGGCGCCGCGGTGGCCGAGCTCGCGGCGGCGCGGGACAAGGCCATCGCCGCACTCGTGCTCGTGGGCGCCGCCGGCCAGACGGGCGCGGCGCTGGTGCTCGAGCAACAGCGTCACGCGCTCGCCCGATTGAGTCTCTCGGAGGCCGAGAAACAGGCGAAGATGCAGCTCCAGCGCAAGATCGTGGACGCGGTGATCTCCGGGACGGGCCTCGACAGCCTGCCGGCCGACGTGCGCCGACGGGTCGACACGCCGTGGTTCCGAAGCTGGCTGACCTACGATCCGGCACCCGTGGTCCGGAAGATCCGCCAGCCAATGCTGATCGTGCAGGGCGGGCTCGACCGGCAGGTCGATCCGTCCAACGCTGACCGCCTCGAAACGATGATCAAGGCCCACCCGAACCGGGTGGTGAAGGTCGTCAAGCTCCCAAGTCTCAATCACGTTCTCGTGGGCGCTGTCACGGGCGAACTGGACGAGCTGGGCCAACGGACCGATAAGACAGTCAGCCCGGAGGCGCTGTCGGCGATTGCCGGCTGGCTGAAGGAGACCCTGGGGGCCCGTTAGCATGTGGATCCTGCAAGCGGAGGGTGTCGAGGGTGACCGCGGACGCACGTTCCGTTTGTCGTCGGGAACGGTCAAGACCCTGGGACGCGCCACGCGTGCCGATTTCATCCTCGAGGCCGCGCTCGTGTCGCGACTGCACTGCCGGCTGACGGCCAAACCGTCCGGCGAGTTGGTGGTGGAAGACCTGTGCAGCACGAACGGCACGTTCGTCAACGGCCAGCGCGTCAGCGTCAGACCGCTGGTGGACGGCGACCGCCTGCAGGTCGGGCGGGTGGCACTGACGGTGCTGTGCCAGGATGGGGCGCGATAGCCGATCGCCAGTGACCCGTGGGCGGCGTCTCCAGCCTAGCGCCGCGCGCCGGTCAGGAACGGGTTGGTCCGTCTCTCCTGCCCGATCATCGTCTTCGGGCCATGTCCCGAGTACACCTCCACGTCGTCTGACAGCTTGAAGAGGACGCCCCGGATCGAGCCAATCAACGTGTCGTAGTCCCCACCCGCGAGGTCCGTCCGCCCGATCGAACCCGCAAACAACGTATCCCCCGCGAAGACCTTCTTGCCCGGGTGTCCGGCCTGACCGGCAAGCAAGCAGACACCGCCGGGCGTGTGGCCGGGCGTGTGGAGGACCTGCAACTCGTAGTCGCCGAACGCAATGGGCGTCGAGAGGTCGTAGAACCGGTCGATCGGCGGCGGGGCATCGATCTCGAGGCCGAACAGGGCCGCCTGCTGCGGCGCGGCCTCGTAGAGCGGTAGATCGTCGTGGTGCAGGTAGAGCGGCGCGCTGGTCGCCTGGCGGGCACGGGCGGCGCCGGCCACGTGGTCCACGTGCGCATGGGTCAGCAGGATGTGCTGCACGTGGAGGCGGCGGTCGGCGACGACCTGCAGCAGTTGGTCGACCTCGTCGCCGGGGTCGATAATCACGGCCTCGTGCGTGCGTTCGCAGCCGAGGACGTAGCCGTTCTTGTAGAACGGGGGGGCGTCGCGGATCTCAAGCAGCATGGCGCTATGATACAGGGAACGGCGATGATTCTGGCGGTGGTCGACGACCTGTTCTTCCTCTCGCGGATCCGCACGACGGCGGCCTCGCTCGGGGCACCGCTCGTCGTGGCGCGCTCCGTGGAGGAGGCCGTCGACCAGGCTCGACGGGCCCGGCCATCTCGGCTGCTGCTCGACCTCAACAGCCGCGCGGTCGACGCGCTCTCGCTCATCCGGCGATTCAAGGACGAGCCCGCGCTCTCCGGGGTGCCCATCGTCGGGTTCGTCTCCCATGTGCAGAAGGACACCATCGCTGCCGCGCGGGCCGCGGGCATCGACGACGTGCTGGCGCGATCGGCGTTCGTCTCCCGCCTGCCCGATCTGTTGACCCCATGAGATCCGATTCGCTCGTCTCCTCCCTGCAGCTCTCGCTGGCTACGATCGAGGCCGCTCGGCGTCGGATCTCCGCGGGAATCCGCCGGACGCCCCTCATCCGGTCCGACTGGTTGTCTGCCGCATCGGGCGGCGACGTCTACCTCAAGCTCGAGTCCCTGCAGGTCACCAACTCCTTCAAGGCGCGCGGCGCGCTCAACGTGTTGCGCGTGTTGGCCGAGCGATGTCCTCCGGGCGCTCCGCCTCCGACCGTGGTCACGGCTTCGGCAGGCAATCACGGCCGCGCGATGGCTTGGGCCGCGCAGCAGCTCGGGCTCTCCGTCGTCGTCTACACGCCGAGGCGGGCGCCGGCCGCCAAGCTGGATGCCATCAGGCGTCACGGGGCGGAGCTGCGGGCCGTCGCCGAGACGTACGAAGAGACCGAGACCTTGGCCAAGGCGTATGCCGCGGAGCGGGGGTGGCCCTTCATCTCGGCCTACAGTCACCCGGACGTGCTCTCGGCAATCGGATCGATCGCGCTCGAACTCGCCGAGGATCTGCCGGATGTCAATCAGGTCGTCGTTCCCGTCGGCGGCGGCGGCCTCGTGGCCGGCGTGGCCGTGGCGCTCGACGCGGTGCGGCCGGACGCGGAAGTCGTGGGCGTCGAGGCCGAGGCGTCGCATCCGTTTGCCGACTCGCTGGCCGCGGGCCGCATCGTGACGGTCGACGTGGGCCCCACACTCGCCGACGGCCTCGCGGGCAACATGGATCCGGACAACCTGGCCTTTCCCCTGGTGAAGCAGCTCGTCGATCGGATGACCATGGTGAGCGAGGCCCATCTCGCCGCGGGCATTGCCGGCCTCGTGCGGCACGAACACCTCATTGCCGAGGGCGCGGGCATTGCCGGCGTGGCCGCAGTGCTCGCCGGCCGCGTCGACACGCGCGGCCGGAAGGCTGCCATCATCGTGTCAGGCGCCAACATCGACCCGGATCGCCTGGCTGCACTGATCGCCTCGTAGCACGGAGCGAGCGCCCGGTTGGGCTGCGGGTGCCAATTTGCGGGAAGGGCTCAGCGGCCGGGAGGCGCGGGAAGACGGCGGGCCGCCTCGTCGCGCAGACGTTGGAGGCTGGTCGTCATCTCGGCGGCTGCCTGGTGGACGGGCGCGGTCGAGAGGACCTTGCCCCACGGGTACCAGTGCCGCGCGAAGGCGAGTGCCGGGCTGAAGAGAGTCGGCCTCGTCCACACACGCATGGCGCGATCGTCGGCGGCCACCTGCGACAGGTAGCCCGCGGCTGACGACGCGTCACCGATGGCCGCCGACGCGAGGGCCGCGCAGGGGAGGACCTGCACGCCCGCGCCGGAGGCGACTTGGGCGACGATCTGGCTGACGATGGCCTGCGCCCTCCCGCGCGCGCCGGCGTCCCACTCCAGACCGGCGAGCATGGCCTGCCCTTCGCAGAATCCCGGGTAACGGCCTAGGAGGCGGGCCGCCTCCTTCCCGGCCTCTTCGGCACGCCCGGCCAATTGGAGCGGCAGGACGCGGCCCAGCAGCCAGACCTGCGGCGGCGGCTCGGACGCGTCCGAAGCCAGGAGGTCCAGGGCGTTGGCGTAGTGCTGCCGGACGATCTCGAGGCGCGCCCGCATCGGCGTCCACCAGGGGCGGTCCGGGCGGGTGGCCTCCCCGAGCGCCAGGGTCTGCTCGGCCTCCGGCAGACGGTCGAGCAGCTCGAGCGCACTGGCCATGTCCCGGTAGTTGATGTCGATGGCGGGATCCAGGCTGAGCGAGTGGCGGCAGAACTCGAGCGCACGCGCCGGATCCAGCTCGACGATCAGCGCGCAGGCATCGTGCCAGGCCTCGGCGAGCGTCGGGTCGAGGGTCATCGTGCGCGCCAGCTCCGAGGCGGCCGCCTGGGCGGTGGACGCCGAGCGCGCCGCCGCCAGATGGGCCCGTGGCATCTCGGGATCCGCCGCCAGCGCGGCCTCGGCTTCGTCCCTGGCGCGGTCCATCGAGTCGGAATCCCCGCCCCAGGTGCCGTCCTCAAGACACAGCGTTTCGGCAAGGCCCTCTCGCGCCTCGATCAGTCTGTCGTCGGCCGCCAGCGCCTGGCGGAACAATTCGACCGCCTGCCGCGAGTCCTGGTGCTCAGCGGCATCGCGCGCCTGTAGGTAGAGGTCGTACGCCCCGGGTTCCACCTGGCGGCTCGGCCCGTGGGCCCAGCGGTTCCCCGTGGGGACGGTGAGCTTCAGCTGTTCGGCGACTTGACTGGCGATCTCGGTCTGGACCGACACGGACTGGCGCGGGTCTCGCACGAACTGCTGGCTCCAGATCACGCGGCCCGCTGGCGCCTCGACGAGTTGGACGTCCACGCGTAGCGCATAGGGCCCCGGCCGGGTCGTGCCGCGCAGCACGACCGCCGCCCCCAGTTGCTGGGCGAGGTCGTCCAGCGACGGCGCGGGAGTCTGGCGAACCTGCGTGCGGCCGACGACGCTGAGGCCGGGCACCTCGCCGAACCGTGCGGCCAGGTCATCCGCGAAGCCACGGCCGTAGTACGCACGCCCAGACCCCGGTGGCATGTCGAACGGCAGCACGACGAGCACGGGCCGCGGGGCGGGCGCCCCCCGTCCGAGCACCCTTCCAATCACGTCCCACTCGCGCCACGCCGTGAGGCCAATCCCGGAGAGCGCCAGGAGGACCAGCAGCACGAGACCCACGCGCCGGACCAATGGCCCCCAGGGCCGTGCCGGCGAGGGCACCCGCCGGTGGGCCGCCGTCGAAACCGGCACGCGCAACTCCGAGGCCAGTGCACGCAGGTCGGCGGCCATCTCGGCGGCGGACGCGTAGCGGGCGTCGAGGCTCTTGCCGAGCGCGCGGGCAACAATCGAATCAAACGCGGGCGGGAGGGCGGGGTTCTGCCGCGTCGGGGGCGGAGGCGAGGTCTGCAGGATCTTGAGCGCCGTGCGCGCCGGCGTCCCGCCGGCAAACGGCGCACGGCCGGTCAGCATCTGGTAGAGGACGACCCCCAGGGAGAAGACGTCGGTTCGGGCGTCGACCGGCTCGCCGAGCACCTGTTCGGGAGAGAGGTAGGCGACCAGGCTCTCGCTACGCGGGAGTGACAGTTCCTGGCCGGTCGCCAGCTGACTCCCGACCGCCCGCCGCGCCGCGCCGCCCGAGGTCCAGGGTCCCAGGCCGAAGTCGACGATCTTGGTCTGCTCGGTCGGCGTGACGAAGATCGTGGCCGGCCGGAGGTCTCCGTGCACCACGCCCAGGCGGTGGGCTTCGCCAAGCGCATCGGCCAGCTCCACCGCGAACTCCAGCGCGAGGCTCGCGTCGAAGGAACGGCCGTCGAAGAGTGCCTTGAGCGACTGCCCCGGCACGAACTCGTGGGCCAGGTAGATGCGCCCTTCCTCCTCCCCGAAGTCGAACAGCGCGGCGATGTGTGGATGCGACAGGGCAGCGGCAACAGCGGCGTCGGCGAGCAGCTGCGCGCGGCGCTGCGGGTCGGCGACAAGGGCAGGCGCGACGAGCCGGAGCGCCACGGTGCGGCCCAGCCGTCCGTCGCGGGCACGCCACAGCTGGCCGAGCGCTCCCTCGCCCAGCCGTTCGAGGATGGTGTAGCGGCCGAAACTCTCCATGCTGAAGCAGCGGTCCGGTCCCGCACTGCCTGCGTCCCGACGCCCGGGCGCACACCGCCCCGATGGCCGGCACCTGGTCGACCAGAGAGACAGGACCCCGTCCTCGGTATCGGTCGACGGGAGAAGAGGCAACAGACCGACCGCCGAAGGCTAGGTGGTCCGTCGCGGTTTCGAGGGGCGGATCTCCACCCGGCTGGGCAAGCTCCGCGACTCGTGCATGAGCAGGTCGACGACGACCTGGGCGACATCCTCCGGCGCGAGCTTCCAGTCGTCGCCGCTGCCCTCGTCGGTTCCGCCAAACCCGGTGCGCACCGATCCGGGCATCACGTAGCTGACGCGGATGTTGTCATAACGGACCTCTTGCATCAGCGCCTCGCTGAACGCGTTGAGGCCCGATTTCGAGGCACAGTAGGCGGCGCCGCCGGCAAACGGGTTCTTGCCCGCCAGGCTGCTGACGTTGATGATCCAGCCTTGGCCGCGTCGGCGCATGTGCGGAAGCGCGGCGCGGCAGCAATGGAACACGCCGGTCAGGTTGGTGTCGATCGTCTCGCTCCACTGTTCGGGAGACTGCTCCGACACAGGGGTGAATGCCCCAATCCCCGCGTTGTTGACGAGGATGTCCAGCCCGCCGAAGCTGGCGACGGCCTGGCCGATGGCCCGTTCGACCTGCGCGTAATCCCGGACGTCGGCCTGCGCGGCTTCGACGCGGCCGTGGACCCGGACGACCGGCGTCGGGCCCACCAGCGCGATGTCGGCGGCGCGCCCGGGCAGAGAAGCCTGCGCGTCCGACAGGCGGCGGGGGTCGCGTCCGGTGATGAGGACGCTGCAGCCGCGCGATATCAGCGCCCCGGCAATGGCCAGACCGATGCCCCGCGATCCACCCGTGACCACTGCGGACCTACCCGCCAAGCTCACCATGCGTGCTCTCCCATCGCGGCCGGTCGGGCCGCCGACGATGTGCCGGTTACCGCGCCGGTGGCCGCGGACCGTCGGGTCACCGCCGTCGCCAGGTGACTCCCCCATCCGTGGTCGTGTAGTCGGCATGGTCCGCCGTCGTCACGCGCGCGCTCGTCGGATTCCACGCCGTGACCGACACCAGGTCAGCGGTGGTGGGAGAGGGCACCCGCTGCCAGCTCTTGCCGTCGACGCTTCGCAAGATGAGGCCCCCCGCCCCGACGAGCCAACACGCCAGGGGCGACGGAGCTGATCCGGCGAGCAGCGCTCCGTCCACGCCCGTCGGCTGGCGCTCCCATGTCTGCCCGCCATCCTCGGAGCGCTCGACCAAGCCGCCCGACCCGAACCGCCAGAGCGCCGGCTTCTGCCCGCGTGCGCCGCCCGCTCCGCCCACGACGAGGTTGCTCGCGAGCTGCGTGTAGGTGGCCATCTTCCGAACGCCGACCGACTGCGCGGCTGTCGGAGCGGCCGCCGCCCCGGCGGCCTCGGCGCGCTCCTCGGATGGCTGCGCCGCAACCACCCTCGGCGCTGGTTGGCTCTCCGTCACCACGCCGGCTTTCGGCAGGTCGGCCCGAGCCTGGCCGGCCGGCGCGGGCCGCGCGGCCGCACGGTCCGGCGGTGGCGGGCTGGCGGGCGCCGCGTTGGCGGTTTCGCCGACTGGAGCAGGCTGGGGCGCCGCCGGCTCAACTGGTCGAAGGGGTGTGGCGGGCGGGTGGGCCCGGGCACTCCGCGCCTCGCCCGAACTGCTCCCGGGAAGGGGCGCGGCGGCAGGCTGGCCCGCCTGTGCGGGCGGTTCGAGCGCCGGTCCCCCTCGCTCGGCCGGCACCGCCGGCGCCTCGCCCTGCGCCCGCGCCACCTGCATCGTCTCCCGGGCCGGAGAGGCGGCGGGTTTCAAGGCCACAACAAGGAGGACGCCGGCTGTGGCGAGGGCCGCGGCGGGCACGACCCACCGCCAGTGCCACAGCCATGGCCGGGTCGGCACGGGTTGGGGCGCCGCGCGGATCTGCTCGGGCTCTGACCGGGCCAAATCCGCCAGAACGTGCTGGCACGGCCCGCACCCGGCCGCGTGCGCTTCAATGCGGCTTGCCTCGGCCGGCGAGAGCGAGCGGTCGAACCAGGCTGCCAGCAGATCGGCGTCGGGGCAGGCCTGGCCCGAGGTGCCGGTCTCGCGTTCCAGGCCGTGCACGACCAGCCGGTCGAACGCCGGGTCACCTTTCGCGGCTGTCGGCTTCACGCCACGCTCCTTCACTGAGAACGTTCTTCACGCCCGTTCTTGCCGGGCGGCCGGCTCGGCCCTCGACCCGAGCGCACGTTCGAGATCCCAGCCCGCGTCCTCCGTGGCACACTCGAGGCAGGCGGCCACCTGCAAGTCGCTGAGGCGGTCGTCCTCGCGGAGCACCCGCTCGACATCCGCGCGCAGGGCCTTCCGCAGGCGGTCGAGCTTGCGGGACACCGTGGCTTCGTGCTCCCCCATCAAGCGCCCGATCTGCGCCAGCGTGAGGTGCTGGAGATAGTAGGCCGAGAGGCGGAGCCGGTCCCTGGGCTCCAGCCGACGGATGACGGACGAGAGCGCGGACTGGGCGAGCCCCGCTAGCCGGACCCGTTCGGGGTCCGGCGGGTCGGCCGCCGAGGCGACGCCTTCCCCGGCCTCGCCGGTCTCGTCGTCGAGGGGGCGGAACCGTCGGGTGGCCCGAAGGCGGTCGACGTACCGTTGCGCGAGGATCGACCGGAGCCACGTGGACAATCGGCTCCGGCCGTGAAAGTAGTCAAACAGCGACCGCCGGCAGCCGTTCCGCTCCTCGAGGCCGTACAACTCGGCGTAGAGCGAGTCTGCCAGCTCCGCGCCGGCCTCGTGGCCGGCAATCGCTCGGGCCGCTGCGTGCAGTCCCGGGCGGTGACATTCGATGAAGTAGGCCCAGGCCGCCACGTGCCCTTCGGCGCAGGCGCAGGAGAGCGCCAGCTCTTCGAGGTTCAGCGACGCCACGTACTCCTCGACCGCGCCAAGCGTTCTCACCTCGGTGGCGAACCGGCTGGCGATACTCCGATCGAGCGCCCGGGCGAACGTCTCGCGCGACAGACCCCAGCGTCGCCCGTTCGAGCGCGCGAACGCGCGCTCGAGCACTCGGTCGTCGACAAGGCAGGCCGGACGTGACGGCGTTGGTGTCATCACCTCGTTCTCGCGTCGGCGAGACAGCTGCCGCCATTCTAACTCGAAGGAATCCGGAGACCCCGTGCGGGCTGCCGGCAGACTGGATCTCCAAGAAGTGCCGACCAGAGCCTCAGGGGTGCACGGCGACTCATCGCCGTGTCAGTGCAGCGTGAGGCCTCCGGCAAAGTCCGACAGTTCGTTGCGGAGGATCGTGCGGCCACGGTGGAGACGGGACTTCAGCGTCTGGTCCTTGACATGGAGGATGGCGCTCGCCTCCTCGGTCGACAGCCCGTGGATGTCGCGGAGCAATACGGGCACGCGGTAGATCTGGGGCAGCTCGGCCAGGGCTTTCGCCAGCCGTCTGCGGAGCTGGGCGCGCATCACCTCGCCGTCTGCCAGCGACGACCAGTCGGCAACCTCGGCTGGCCTCGAGGGCTGATCCGCATGGTCGGACGCCGCGGAGACGGTCCCGAGATCGCGGTGCGCGGTCCTGGCCGCACGGAGTCGGGACATCGCGGTATTGAACGTGATGCGGTAAATCCACGACGAGAGCGCTGCCTCGCCGCGGAACGCGTCGATCTTCTGGTACACCTTGAAGAGGACGTCCTGAACCACCTCATCCGCGTCGCCGTCGTCCCGGACGTACCGAAGCGCGAGCTGGCGGATTCGGGCAGAATAGCGGTCGGCGAGCTCCGCAACGGCCGCCGGATCCTGTGCGCGAAGACGCTCGACCAAGTCGTCGTCCGCGATCCTGCCGCCGGGATTCGATTGAGCCAATGGGTGCGCCACGTCCTCCAGAACACGGTCAAGATGAGACTTATTCCCGACCGAGAAGGTCTGTGATTCTCGGGTGATGGCAAACATTACGCGAAACAACGGTATTCTTGGCGCATTTCCTGGTGTCCGTGCGGTCTTCTTCGACCTGGTCGGCACACTGGTCGCCAGCCGGGGGAGCATCGGCGAACAGTATGCTGCAGAGGCCTGGGCCTGTGGGGCCGTGGACGCTGACCCGGAGCGGCTGGGCACAGCTTTTCGGCAGGCGATGCGGGTGGCGCCGCCGATGTGCTTCCCGGGGCGGACTCCGGCAGAGGTGGAGCGGTTCGAGCATGAGTGGTGGCGCGCGATCGTGCAGCGCGTGGTCGCGGAGGCCGGACTGGGCGAACGGCTGTCCGGGACGCGCTTCGACGCGTATTTCAAGCGCCTCTACGAGCACTTCGCGACGGGCGACGCGTGGCAGGTCTATCCGGACGTCGTCCCTTCGCTCTCGGCGCTGAAGGACGGCGGGTTCGCGGTTGGCGTGATCACAAACTACGACACCCGCGTCCGGCGTGTGCTCGATGATGTCGGGCTGTCGCCCTGGATCGGGTCGGTCATCATTCCCGCAACCGCCGGTGCGGCGAAGCCGTCGAGGGCGATTTTCGCCTCCGCGCTCGACACGGCGGGTGTGCCGCCCTCGTGCGCCGTCCACGTGGGTGACTCGCTCGAAGAGGACTACGACGGGGCGCGCGCGGCCGGCCTGAACGGCGTGCTCCTCGACCGGGACGGCCGTCACGGCCGGGCCCGCGACGTGGTCCGCGTCGCGTCGCTGGCCGAGTTGATGACCTGAGGACCGGGTGGCCGGTCCTTACGCGGGTCCGGTGCCGAACACGGCGTGGAACTGCCGGACGACCTCGTTCTCGACATCCACCATCGGCACGCCGTGCCCCAGCAGGCGGGCGAGCGACGTGACGCCGTGGTCGCGGATTCCGCACGGGATGATCAGGTTGAAGTACTCGAGGTCGGTCGACACGTTGTAGGCGAACCCGTGGCTCGTGATCCAGCGCGAGATCCGCACGCCGATCGCGCCGATCTTGCTGCCCCTGATCCACGCCCCCGTCAGCCCCGGGATCCGGCCGGCCTCGATCCCGAACGCGGCGGTCGTGCGGATCATGACCTCCTCCAGATCCCGGACATAGCGGTGCACGTCCTGACGGTCCGGCCGCAGGTCCAGGATCGGGTAGGCCACCAGCTGGCCGGGGCCGTGGTAGGTGACGTCGCCGCCCCGCCCGGTATCGAACTGCTCGACACCGAGCGAGGCGAGCCGCTCGGGCGTGGCCAGTACGTTCGAGCGCCCGGCGTCGCTGCGCGCGCCGAGCGTGATGACGTGCGGGTGCTCGAGCAACAGCAGCACGTCGCCCACGCGGCCCTCGCGCCGCTCGTCGACCAGCCGCTGCTGAAGCGTCAGCGCCTCACCGTAGCCGACCCGGCCGAGCCGCCGCACGTCCAGCGTCGTCACAGCCCTGCCGGGTCGAACGTCTCGAGGTGTTTCTTGAGCGCCGACATGAATTGATCGGCCACGGCGCCGTCGATGATCCGGTGGTCGTACCCGAGCGACAGGTACGCCATCGGGCGAATGGCGATCGCGTCGTCCACGACGACCACGCGCTTCTCCACGGCCCCCACCCCGAGGATGGCCACCTGGGGCTGGCTGATGATCGGCATGCCGAACAGCGCGCCAAACACGCCCGGGTTGGTGATCGTGAACGTGCCGCCCTGGACCTCGTCCGGCTTGAGCTGTTTGTGGCGAGCCCGGGTGGCCAGATCCTGCATGGTCCGGCTCAGCCCGAGGATCGAGAGCTCGTCGGCGTGCTTGACGACCGGAACGATGAGACCCCAGTCCAGGGCCACGGCGATGCCGATGTTGATGTCCCGGTGGTAAACGATGTTCTCGCCGTCGACCGAGCTGTTGACGATCGGCACCGCGCGCAGGCTCTCCACGGCCGCCTTCACGATGAAGGGCAGGTAGGTCAGCCTGGCGCCAGCCCGTTCGTACTCGTCCTTCTTCGCCTCGCGGATGCGCGCGACGCGCGAGAAATCGACCTCGAAGACCGAATGGACGTGCGCCGACGTCCGGCGGCTGGCAAGCATGTGCTCGGCAATCCGTCGGCGCATCACCGACATCGGCACGGTCTGATCGCCCGACTGCGCCAAAGACACGGCCGGAGGTGGCACGCCGGCGGGGGCGGGTGGTTCGGTCTGCTTGGCGCCCTCGATGAACTCGAGGATGTCATGCTTCGTCACGCGGCCCCCGGCTCCGCTCCCCTGAATGCGGGTCACGTCGACGCCGTGCTCGGCGGCAATGCGGCGGACGAGCGGCGACGACCGCTGGCGGTGCGACTCGTCGAAGGGAACGGGGGGTGGAGGGGCGGACATCGCCGGGGCGGAGGGGACGGTCTCGGGCACGGCTGACACGGGAGACGCCTGCAGGGGAGCGGTGGCCGGTGCGGGGGCACCCACGCTGGCCGCGACTCCGTCGGCGATGACGGCCACAACCTCGTTCACCCCCACCGTCTCGCCTTCCTTGGCGCGGACTTCCGCGAGCACACCGCTGGCGGGCGAGGGGATCTCGGCGTCCACCTTGTCGGTCGAAATCTCGAACAGCGGCTCGTCGCGATCGACGTGGTCGCCGACGTGCTTGACCCACCGGACAATCGTGCCCTCCGCGATCGACTCGCCCATTTGGGGCATCAGAACGTTGGTTGGCATAACGACCTCTCTTCGGAGCCGGCCGGCTCGCGGGACATCAGATGTGGATGGCGCCTCCATGCAGGGCGTGCGCCGCTTCGCCCACGGCCTCGGCAAAGGTCGGGTGCGCGTGGATCGTGCGAACCAGCTCCTCGCCGGTGCACTCAAGACGGAGGGCGACGGCGGCCTCCGCAATCAGGTCCGTGGCCCGGGGACCGATGATGTGGACGCCGAGCAGCTCGTCGTACCGCTTGTCGGCCACGATCTTCACGAAACCCTCGACCTCGCCGGCGATCTTCGCGCGCCCCAGCGCCATGAACGGGAAGGTGCCCACTTTGACGTCGTACCCTCGTTCGGCGGCTTTCTGTTCGGAGAGGCCGATGCTGCCGATCTCCGGGTCGCAGAACGTGCAGGACGGCACCTGGTCGTAGTTCAGCGTGCGCGCCTCGTGCCCGGCGATCCGCTCGGCGGTGACGAGGCCCTCGGCCGTCGACACGTGCGCAAGCTGCGGGTGGCCCGGGGCGCCGAAGGAGATCACGTCGCCGATGGCCGAGATACCTGGCACGCCCGTACGGTAGTGCTGGTCCACCACCACGTAGCCCCGATCGAGCTGGAGGCCGGCCTCGGTCGCCCCCAGGCCGTCGGTCACCGGCCCGCGCCCCGTGGCCACGAGCAGGTAGTCGGCCCGCAGGGGCTCGACCTTCCCGTCGGACAGTTGGACGTCGAGATCCACGCCGTCGGCCGAGGCTCGTGCGCGCGTCACTTTCGCCCCGGTGTGGGCCTTGATGCCACGTTTCCGGAAGACCTTCTGCAGTTCCGCGGAGATCGCCTCGTCCTCGAGCGGCACCAGCCGCGGCAGCAGCTCGACGATCGTCACCTCACTCCCGAAGCTTCGGAAGATCGACCCGAACTCGACGCCCACCGCGCCCGCGCCGAGCACGACGATGGACTTGGGGATCTCGCGCAGGCCAATCGCCTCGTCACTCGTGATGATCCGGCGCCGGTCGATCTCCACGCCGGGAACGCTCCGTGGCTGGGAGCCGGTTGCGACGATGATCTCTTTGGCGGCGCGCAGTTGTTGCGGCTGGTCGCCCGCGACATCGACGGTCCCGGGCCCGACCAGACGCGCCGTGCCCTTGATCCAGTCGATCTTGTTCTTGCGGAACAGGAACTCGACACCCTTGGTGAGCGTCGTGACGACCTTGTCCTTGCGAGCCTGCACCTGGCCCATGTCGATACGCACCGACGCCCCGTCGATCGAGAGGCCCCAGTCCTTCGCCCCCTGCGCCACCTTCAGCGCGTGCGCATGTTCGAGCAGGGCCTTGGTCGGAATACAGCCCCAGATGAGGCAGGTGCCACCCAGGGCCTTCTGCTTCTCGACTACGGCGACTTGCAGCCCGAGTTGGGCCGCGCGGATGGCGGAGGGATACCCGCCGGTGCCCGCGCCGATCACGATAACGTCGGTACTCATTCGTCACGATGACTCCCCATTGAAGAACGGGTCCGGACCTGGCCGGGTCGGGCGCCTCACCGCCGGACCGACGACAGCGGGACGTACGCCTGCTGGGGAGGCGGCGGCTCGTGGTCGTCCCCTTCGCGCCCGAGCAGGTGTGCCGCCTCGAGGCGCGCCCGCAGTTGGTCGTGCTCGTAGCGGAGTTCCCAGTAGGCCTGGCTCAGCCGCTGGAGGCGGCGCGCCAGGCGGCTCCCGTGAACGACCGCCAGTAGCGCCAGGACGAGGGCCGCGCCGGAGAGCAGCCAAGGCATCGATTCGCCCGTCTGAGGCCGGATTCGATCTATCGTCATCGAAGGCGCCGCGGCAGTCAACCCGGCAATGACAGCCCTCGGGGCGCGCCCCCCAAGCGCTCACGGTTCGCGCCGGGAGGGCCGGGCCCACACTGACGGGCGGCTCGCGAGGCGGGGGCGAGGACGCTCGCGGCGACATCGGCGTGGCCACGGCGCGTGTGAGGCGGTACAATCCGCGCGAATGAGCACCGTCCCCAAGGCCGTCCTGATTGTCGACGAAGAGCCCGCCTCGCGCACGCGGCTGGCGACCTTGCTGCAGCGCCGCTACCACGTGCTGTCGGCTGCCAGCGGCGAAGCGGCGGTCGCGCTGCTGTCGCGCGAGGAGGCGGATATCCTCCTCGTGGACGCGTCGCTGCCTGGCATCAGTGGTCTCGAGCTGTTGCGGATCGTCAAGGAGAACTACGCCTTGCCGGAAGTCGTGATGATGTCCGCGGCGGGCGAGGTCGAGACCACCGTGCAGGCCATCAAGCTCGGCGCGTTCCACTTCGTGTTGAAGGCCTGCACCGACGAAGAACTGCTCTCGGTCCTCGCCAACGCGGGCGACCGGCAGGACCTCAATCGGCAGGTCCTCGCGCTGAGCGCGCAGGTGGCCGACGCCGAGCGGGAATTCGTCGTCGGACCCAGCCGGTCGATGCGCACGGTGGCCGATCTGGTGCAGCGCATCGCGCCACTCTCGGCGACGGTGCTGGTGCTGGGCGAGAGCGGGACGGGCAAGGAACTGGTGGCGCGCCTGATCCACCGACAGAGCGACCGGCCTGGCGGGCCCTTCATCCCCGTCAACCTCGCCGCGATCCCGCGGGACCTCGTCGAGAGTGCGTTGTTCGGGCACGAGAAGGGGGCGTTCACGGGCGCGGTCCGACAGCAGCTGGGGAAGTTCGAGCTGGCGGCCGGGGGCACGTTGTTCCTCGACGAGATCGGCGACCTCCGCCTCGATCTCCAGGGGAAGCTGCTGCGGGCGATTCAGGAGGGCGAGATCGAGCGCGTGGGTGGCGGCCGGCCGATCCGCACCGATTTCCGCCTGATTGCCGCGACCAACGTCGACCTGGAGAAGGCCGTGAAGGACGGCCGGTTCCGTGAGGACCTGTACTACCGCCTCAACGTCATCCCGCTCCGCATGCCGCCGCTCCGGGAACGGATCGAGGACCTCCCCGATCTGGTCGCCTGTTTCATCCGTCGCTACGCCACCCGCTTCCGCCGCACCGTGCGGGGCGTGGCCCCCTCGGCGATGAAGCTGCTCCAGGCACACTGGTGGCCGGGCAACATCCGCGAGCTCGAGAACCTCATTGAGCGCGTGGTGGCGATGTCGGATGCCGAGTGGATTACCGACGACGACCTGCCCTTCGAGTACCAGGTCCCGGTGCCGGCGCCGGAGGAAGAAGGCGTCGGCGACAGCAAGCTGCTGGCGCGTGCCTGCGACACGTTCGAGCGGAATTTCATCCTGAAGGCGCTGGAGCGGTCTGGCTGGAACGTCACGGGCACGGCCCGCCATCTCGGCATCCCGCTGTCAACGATGAAGCACAAGATGGACCGGTTGGGCATCCGGCCGCTGGCGAAGCGCTTGCGGGGAAACTGACACGGCGCGCCTACAGCACACCAGTCGCGGCCGTCACGTCCGGCCGCCAGCCCGGCTGTGGGTCCGGGGCGGGGCTCACCAGCGGGTCGGTGTGACACCGACCCGCCGGCTCAGTGAGTCGACGCCATGGCCCCGAGCGCGTCGACACCGCGCGCGCTCAGGCGTGCCGCTACTTGCGCGGAAGTACCGCGTCTTTGAGCAGCTTGGCGATCTTCGCCTTGACCACGGTCTTGGCCGGGATCTTGATGGCTTCACCGGTCGCGGGATTGCGGCCCATGCGTGCCTTGCGCTTCTGCACGACCAGCTTCACCATCCCGGGCAGCACGAATTCACCGGACCGCTTGAGTTCCTTCTCCGCGAGCACGGTTAGCTCATCGAAGAATTCGCGCGCCTGGGCGCGCTTCATCTCGAAGCGATCGGCGAAGTGCGCGAAGAGCTCGGACTTGCCCATCCTGCGGACTTCTGCCATCGGCGTCCCCCCTGACATCGGGCGCGCTGGATATTAACCGCAGGAACCGCGCGCGCAAGCGGCTGTGCGGAAACAGGCCAAAATTTCGTCGTATGCTAGCTCGCGGCTTCGGAACTTGTCAATTGCGTTCGCGGAAGAACTGGCGATTTCGCCGCGGTGAAGCGGCCCGCGATAGAATCGTCGCATGCGTGTACCAGCTCTCGAGACGTTCCCCAATCCGAGCCCGTCGCGCGACTACGAGATCGAGATCCGCTGCCCCGAGTTCACGTCCGTGTGCCCGAAAACGGGGCTGCCCGACTTCGGCGAGATCCGGATCGTCTACGTCCCGGGCGACCGCTGTCTCGAGCTCAAGGCGCTCAAGTACTACCTGATTGGGTTCCGGAGCACGGGCATCTTCTACGAGCGGGTCACCAACCAGATCCTCGACGACCTGGTCGCCGCGTGCCGGCCGCGTCGGATGACGGTGGTGGGGGACTTCACGCCGCGCGGCGGTATCAAGACGGCGGTCACGGCCAGCTACGCGGGTCGAGCTCCGCGTCAGGCGGCGGCGCGGACGCGACGCCGGTCACCGAGACGGGCATGAGCCCCGGATCGGAGACCGTCGTCCGCGTACCGATCGAGGGAAGCCTGGATCTGCACGCCTTCGCGCCGCGGGACGTGCGGAGCGTCGTCGCCGAGTACCTCGCCTCCGCGCACGCGGCCGGGTTGCGGCAGGTGCGTCTCGTTCACGGGCGCGGGCGCGGCGTCCAGCGCGGCATCGTGCAGGCCGTGCTGGAGCACCATCCCCTGGTCGTGGAGTTCTGGGACGCCGCCGACTCGCACCTCGGCGCCACGATTGCGCGCCTCACCGACGCTGCGGCGGGTACGCCCGGCGGGATGCCCGGCTAGACCCTAACCGTCCGCCCCGTCTTCCGTCTAAGTTCTCAGATGGACGCCACCGACGCCCACGACGTCACCCTGGCCCAGTCCGGTGACGAGCCGGCGTTCCGCCGGTTGGTCGAGCGGCACAGTCGGGGTGTCTTCCAGCTCGCGTTCCGCCTCACCGCGAGCGAGCCGGACGCCGAGGACATCGTCCAGGACACGTTTCTTCGAGCGTATCGGGAGTTGCGCCGGTTCGAGGCCCGGTCGAGCTTCCGGACGTGGCTCCACCGGATTACGGTCAACTGCTCGTACGATCTGTTGCGGACACGGCCCCGGCACCGAGCCGAGTCGCTGGATGCAGGCCCGGACGAGCTTGGGGGCAGGGTTGAGCCCGAGGCGGACACCGCGCAGGGGCCGGACCGCCTGGCTTTTGGCGCCGAGGTCCAGCGTCGCGTCAGGACGGCGATGAACCAGCTGACACCGGCCGAACGGGCGGCATTCGTGCTCCGACACCTCGAGGGCCGGTCGCTCGAGGAGATCGGAGGGATGCTCGGCCTCCGCCTCGGCGCCACCAAGCACAGCATCTACCGGGCCGTGCAGAAGATGCGCCGGGCTCTAACGCCGATCGTGGAGGGCTACGAGGCCGCGGGGCAGAACCAGGAACCGTTGCCCAACGCGCAGTAGGAGCGCGGGCCTTCGGGCTCGCGGGACAGAACACCGTGGACCATCTGACTGCAGAGCAAATCGTCGCTCGGTCTTTTGACGGGACGCTCGATCCGGCCGAGGGCCGTTCGATCGAGGAACACCTTCACGCCTGCCCGTCGTGCCGGGCGGAACTATCGGCCGTCGAACGGACGCTTTCGGCGGTCAGCGGCTTCGACGTGCCGGGGCGCGGCGACGGATACGGCGCCGAGGTCTGGGCCCGCATTCAGCCACGGCTCGGAGAGGCGCCTCCCCGATGGTGGCATGTCCCGGAGCTGCTCGCGCCGTGGCGCCTGGCGTTTTCCGGCGGCGTCGCCGCCCTCATCGTCGCCGCCTTCGTCGCTGGGCACGTGAAACCCGCCAGGCCGGCGGCCCCGGCCTCGCCGGCGGCGGCGGACGCGGTCGCCTCGCAGGCGCAACAGGTGCGCGAGGGCATCCTGATTCTCGCCGTGGGCGACTACCTGGAGCGCTCGCAGATCGCGCTGGTCGACCTCGTCAACAGCCCGACCGGCGCACAGGTGGATCTCTCGGAGGAGCAGGAACGGGCCAGGCAGCTGGTCACCGAGAACCGCCTCTACCGGCAGACCGCCCTGACGACCGGCGACCGGGGCATGGCGACCGTGCTCGACGATCTGGAACGCGTGTTGGTCGAGATTGCCAACGGCCCGTCCACCGTCTCGGGCGCGGAGTTCGATCGGGTGCGGGGTCGCATCGAGCAGCAAGGCATCATCTTCAAGGTCCGCGTGTTCGGCGAACGCCTCCGCGAGCGGGACGCCCGCTTGGTGGCCGACGTTCGCTTGCGCGGGTGAGCACGGAATCACGGAGTAGAGAACCATGGACCGCAAACCACTCCTCGTCACGATCTTCGCTTTGGCCGCGGCTGCGGCGAGCGCGCAATCACGCCCCGTCGTGCCGTCGCCGCCCAGCCCGCCGCAGGCTCCGGCCCCGGTGGTCCCCGATCTGGCGGCGAAACTGGGCGCCTTTTCTGTCGATCTCGACAAGCTCCGCTTCGACGAGCTGCCGTGGCTGGCGACCTCGCTCGACGCCGCGACGGTCGGACTCTCCGCGCTCGGCAGCTGGACCGAGGCCGACCTGTCCGACCTGCAGGACACGGCGATGGCCAAGGTGACGGACTGGAGTTCGGAGTCCGCTGAGTACGAGCGCGGCATGTCGTACCTCGAGTCGGGCCGCTACGATCGCGCGCTCGACGCCTTCGAGAAGGCCATCGCGAAGGCGGGCAAGAAGACCGACGGCGCCATGTACTGGAAGGCCTACGCCCTCAACCGGCTCGGCAAGCGCGACGACGCCATCCGGACGATCGAGGAGCTGCAGAAGCGGTTCCCGTCGAGCCGCTGGTCCAACGACGCGAAGGCGCTGCTCATCGACGTGCGCCAGGCATCTGGCCACCCGGTCTCGCCCGAGCAGACGGCCGACGAGGACCTGAAGCTCATCGCGCTCAACGGCGTGATGATGCGGGACCCGGATCGGGCGCTGCCGATGGTCGAGCAGTTGCTCAACGGCTCGGCCTCACCCCGTCTGAAGCAACGCGCCCTGTTCGTCCTCGCCCAGAGCGGTTCGCCGCGGGCCAAGGCCCTGCTCGGAGAGTTCGCCAAGGGGAAGGGCAACCCGGACCTCCAGCTCAAGGCGCTGGACTACCTGGGCGCCTACGGTGGGGGCGCCGATGTGCCGCTGCTGGTCGAGGTCTACAAGACGAGCAGCGACGTCGATGTCAAGAAGCGCGTCATCCGCAGCCTGGGATCCGGCGCCCGGCGGGGCATGGCCATGTTCGACTGGGGCGGCTTTGACTACGACTTCTCCTACAACGCCTACAGCCTCGCGATGGACACTGCCCGGGAGGCGCTCGAGCACGCCAAGGTCAAGATGCAGGGCGACATGGAGAAGGCGGCCACCGATCAGAAGAGCGCCGAGCTCGCGCAGCAGGAGGCCGAACGGCAGGTCCGGGTAATCCGGACGCCCGCCAGGGAGGAGCGCGACACGGCCCGAGAGGCCAGGGCCAAGGAAGCGGCCGACGCCCTCTGGCAGCTGTACCAGGGTGAGCCCTCGCTCGATCTGAAGCGCGAGATCCTGCGGAACCTGCGCTTCACCAGCCAGGCCGACCATCTCCTGCAGATCGCGCGCAGCGACGCCAACCCCGAACTGCGTCGGGCCGCCGTCCAGGGCCTGCTCCTCGATCGTTCCCCCAAGTCGGCCGACACGCTGGTCAGCCTCTACCGCGAGGAGAAGGACCCCGCCGTCAAGCGCCAGATCATCGACATGCTGTCGGTGGTGGGCGCCGCGCCGCTGGTCCAGATCGCCCGGCAGGAGCCCGACGTTCAGCTCCGCAAACACATCGTGGAGCGGCTGTCGACGATGAAGGACAAAGAGGCCGTTGACTATCTGATGGAGATCCTCAAGAAGTAGTCGCCTCCTCCACGAGGGTATCGCCATGTGCGCACCCATTCCGGGGTCGACGGTCCGCGCCGCGTGTGTGGGCCTGCTGCTCGTGCTGGCGTGTGGCACGCCCGGGCGGGCCGGTGAGGGCCAGCCATCCGAGGCGCGACCCCGGTTCGTCAACGCCCAGGTCGACGCCCGGAGCGCCGCGACCGGGCTCATCCAGACGTTCCATGCAATCGTAGCGGCGCAGCAGGCGCCGGCGTGGCTTGGCTACGCCGTCGCCGCGGTGCCGGGCGAGCGGGAGTGGTGCGACAACTGCGGGCCGGACCGCTGTGGCACCAGCTACCTGGAGGGCTGGCGCCACGACTCGCCCGCGGCCGAACGGGACCGGCAGGCGGCGCTCGACGCCCCCCGCTCGCTCGCCGTGCTCGTCCGGGTCGAGCACGCGGGCGTCCAGAAACTCCGCCTCTTCTCGCCGACCTGCGAGCTGGATGCGGGCGGCCTTCCGGTGCACTGGCTGACCGAGGTCACCGGGGCCCAGAGCGTGGTCCTGCTGTCGTCCTACGTCAAGCCGCAGGGCGAGGCGCAGGGGACACCCGGTCCGTCCACCGGGTCGGTGGTTGCCGCCGTCGCCCAGCACGCGGATCCCTCCGCCTTGCACGCGCTGGAGGGGTGGGTGGCGCCCGGCCAACCGGACTCGGCGCGTCGGTCAGCGGCGTTCTGGCTGGGATCGGCGTGGGGACGCGAGGGCTTCGACACGCTGCGGCGACTCCTGTCGGTGGAGGCTGACGCGGCGTTCCGCCCGCACCTGGTGTTCCCGATCGCCGTCAGCCGCGTGGAGGAGGCGGTGGACAGCCTGATCGCGCTGGCGCGGCAGGACCCCTCCGCGGCGGTTCGCAAGCAGGCCGTGTTCTGGCTCGGCCAGAAAGCCGGGTCGAAGGTCGCCGCGACCATCTCCGACGCGGTGGCCAACGATCCGGAGACGGCCGTCAAGGAACGGGCCGTCTTCGCACTCAGTCGTCTGCCGAACGGTGAAGGGGTGCCGCTCCTCATCGAAGTGGCGAAGACCAACACCAACCTCGTCGTCCGCAAGCGCGCGATGTTCTGGCTCGGGCAGTCAAACGACCCGCGCGCCCTCGAGTATCTCGTGCAGGTCCTCCGGTAGGGCCACTCGCGCCCTGCGGCACCTCCCGCGGGCCCGGGCAGCGTCCCGGGGCCGCACCCCTCAATGCGCCCTGACGGTCCTCCACGTCCGGGCAATGGTGTCCGCTGCCGCCAGACAGTTGGCCTGGGTGATGCCGTAGTGGGTGACGAGGCGCAGCTTGCCGCCTCCGAAGTTGGAAACGAGCACGCCTTGCGTCGCGAGCGCAGCCGACAGCGCTTCGGCATCCCCCTCGCCCGGTAGCTTGAAGACCACGATGTTGGTCTGGACCGTGGCGAGGTCGAGATCGACATCCGGCAACGTCGAGACCTTCGCCGCCAGGAGGCGGGCGTTCTGGTGATCCTCGGCCAGCCGGTCCACCATCTCGGTGAGCGCCAGGATGCCCGGGGCGGCGATGACACCTGCCTGGCGCATCCCTCCACCCAGGATCTTCCGCATGCGGCGCGCCCGGTCGACAAACGCCGCAGAGCCGCAGATCATCGATCCGACCGGCGCGGCGAGTCCCTTGGAGAGGCAGAGCTGCACCGACGACACGTGCCGGGTCCAGTCGGTCACGGGCCGGCTGGTGGCGACAGCGGCGTTGAACAACCGGGCGCCGTCCAGGTGGATGGGTAAGCCGTGGCTCCGCGCCAGCGCCGCCACGGCGGCGAAGTAGTCGGGCGAAAGAACCGTCCCCCCGCACCGATTGTGGGTGTTCTCGAGACAGATGACCCCCGGCGGTGCCCAGTGGTAGTAGTGGTAGTGGTGCGTGGGCAGGTGAATGGCCGCCTCGAGCGCGTCAAGCGGCAGGGTGCCGTCCGCCTCGGTCCGCACGGGGTGCAGCACCAGCCCTCCCAGGGCCGACGCCGATCCGTTTTCGTAGTGGAAGATGTGGGATTGGTCGCCGAGGATCACGTCCTGGCCCCGCTGTCCGTGCGCCAGCAGCGATCCCAGGTTGCCCATCGTACCGCTCGTCACAAACAGCGCGGCTTCCATGCCCGTCGCACGTGCCGCCAATTCCTCGAGGTGGTTGACCGTCGGGTCTTCGCCGAACACGTCGTCGCCGACCTCCGCGTGTGCCATCGCCTCCCGCATCGCGGGAGTCGGAAGCGTCACCGTATCGCTGCGCAAGTCAATACTCATGTGGGTGTTCCAGCGTTGCGTCTGATCCACGCCCGGCCCTGGAGGCCAGGCACCGTTGCCGTCCCGCCCGCAGGGCCGCGTCCGCGGGCTTGCCGATCCCGTGGCCCTCGTCCGGCAGATCGACCATGCGCGAGGGCACGCCGAGGCGCTGCAGGGTCGTGAACACCTGCAGCCCCTGGCCGACGGGCACGCGGAAGTCCAGCTCGCCGTGGGTCACAAGCGCGGGCGTCTGATCTCAGTCGAATCGCACACGGCGAGTATACCGCCGTATATACAGCCGACATCCGCCTCACCTGGCGTGCGTTCCTTCTCGGGTCGGCGGTTCGCTAGGTGACACCCCCGCCGCGTTCCAGGGGCTTGAGCACGCCGTAGAGGGTCTCCATCACCGGCGTCGGGATGCCGGCCGCCCGGCCACGCCGAACGACCGTGCCGATCAGCGCCTCGACCTCCAGCGGTCGGCCGCTGATCAGGTCCACCATCATGGACGAGCGCATCGCGGGCGGACTCGCGTCCAGATAGCGCATCTTCTGAGCCCGGACGTCATCCGCAACGGCGATCCCGGCGTGGCGCGCCAGCGCCTCCACCTCGGCCATGGCCCGCTCACACGTGGTGCGGAACGCCGGTTGGGCCCACGCCGGTCCGACGGCCAGTCGCGAGGCGGCCGTCAGGCCGGCGATCGGCGCGAGGAAGATGAACTTCTCCCACACGGGAATCCTGGCGTCCGCGGCGGCCTCGACCTGGATGTCGGCCGCGGCGAGCGCCGCGGCCACGGCGGCGACCCGGTCGGTCACGCGATGCTCGCCGAACGCCTCTCCGAGGACAATCCGTCGGCTGGAGCCCACGTGTTCGACCACCCCCGGGGCGACCAGAGTCGAGGCGATGTAGGTGACGCCCGCCAGGACCGGTTCCGGCCCAGTGATGGCGGCAATCTCGTCGGCACTGTCGACGCCGTTCTGGAGCGTCAGCACGGCGGTGGCTGGACCGACCAGCGGCGGGAGCAGTGGCAGGGCCCGACCGTTCGAGTAGGTCTTGACGGCCAAGACGGCGAGATCGACCGGTCCGACCCGCTGCGGATCGTCAGTCGCGCTCACGTGCACGTCCAGGTCGCCGAGCGGGCTGCGAATCTTCAGGCCGTGCGCCCGAATCGCCTCGAGGTTCGCGCCCCGTGCGATCACGGTCACCGCGTGCCCGGCCGCCGCGAGCCGCCCGCCGTAGTAGCCACCGACTGCCCCGGCCCCGACAATCGCGATCCGCATGATCTTCGGTGTTCCTCCTCCGCGTGCCGGGCACCGGCGGCGACGAACGGCTACTGGCCGTTAGCCGACCGCCCCCGGACCGGCCGATAGCCCAGGCGTCGCGCGGCCGGGCGACCCGTCCGGCTACTCCTTCCGGACGACGCCGATGTTGGCGATCGTCTCGCCCTTGGTCATCGACGGCACCGCCCGGACGTAGAGCACGACGCCGGATTCTGGCGCGCGCGCCTCAAAAAGTGTCCGACCGACGTAGTCGGTCACGTAGCCGACCAGCATGTCCTTCTGCACGTAGGTCCCACGCCTGACGAGCGGATAGAAGATGCCGGTCTGGTCCGAGACAATCGGCGCGATGCGCTCGATCCACACCGGATGCTCGACGATCGTCGGAGCGCCGGAGAGCATCCTCAGGTAGCGCATGACGCTCAGGCTGCCATTCACCAGGGCGTTGACGTCGTCGGTCTCGACGGTGCCCGCGTAGCCCGCCTCGGCCGTCAGGGACGGTTTCCCGCGCGTGGTGGCCGTGTTCTCGAGGTACCGCGAGTCGGCGGGATCTCTGGGCCGATCGGCGGAGATGATGATCGTGTCGAGGCCGAAGGCCAGCGCCATCTCCCGGGAGATGGCATCCTGCCGCTCGTTGCCGGTCACCGTCCAATAGCTGTACGGCCGGAGGCTCTCGTCGAGGTCGCCGCCGTGCAGGTCGATCAGGTGATCGCACTGCTCCACGACCTGTCTGGTGATCAGGTCCGAGGCTCGCTCGGTCTGGCTGCCGTTGGGGTTCCCCGGGTAGAACCGGTTCATGCTCTTCCCGTCCACGGGGTTCACGTGGGCGATCTTCTGTTCGAACGAGGCCACATTGACCAGCGGCACCACGATGACCGTCCCGGCGATCTGTGCCGGGTCGAGCAGCGCGATCATCTTCTCCAGGGCGATGATCGACGTGTACTCAGTGCCGTGGGCACCCGCGACCAGGGCGAGGACCGGACCCGGTCGGGCGCCATGGATCACCGCGACGGGGATGTTCGTCCCCGCATCGCGACCGGGGGGCACGGCGATGATCCCGGTGACCTTCTGGCCGCGCGCGGCCTTGGCGGTCCCGACGCTCATCGTGGCGTGGGGGTCGGCGGATTGAGCGGAGGGAAGCGCGACGATCAGCGCGGCGAACGCGAGGGCGAACGTGGACTGGAGCGGTGTGTTGTTCATGGGCGACTCCGGCTCAGCTGGGATCGCGGACTGGAGCGTCGTGGATGGTAGCGCGCCCCGTCGGTCGCGGTCCAGCCGGGCTGTCTGAGGGCCTCGTGACAGGTGGTGTCGGGCCGCGGGGGAACGGTAGAATTTGAGCATGGCAGTGATCCGACGTGTCACGGAGGTTCCGGGGCCGCGGTCCCGCGAGATTATGCGGCGCCGAGAGGCGGTCGTTCCACGCGGTGTGTATCACGCGACACCCGTCGTCGTATCCCGCGCCCAGGGGGCGGTGGTCGAGGATGTCGACGGCAACACGTACATCGACCTGGCCGGCGGCATCGGGACGATGAACGTGGGTCACGCGTCGCCGACCGTCAACGCCGCGGTCCGCGACCAACTGGAACGGTTCGCGCACGTCTGCTTCTCGGTGGCGCTCTACGAGAACTACGTGGCTCTGGCCGAGCGCCTCGGTCGTCTCACGCCCGGGACGTTCCCGAAGAAGGCCGCCTTCTTCAGCACTGGCGCCGAGGCGGTTGAGAACGCCGTGAAGATCGCGCGGCACGCGACGGGTCGGCCCGGCGTGCTGGTGTTCGAGGACGGGTTCCACGGGCGGACGCTGCTCGCGCTGTCGATGACGAGCAAGGTCTATCCGTACAAGGCGGGCTTCGGGCCTTTTGTCGGCGACGTGCACCGCGTGCCCTACGCCTACTGCTACCGCTGCCCCTACGGCTGTGCCCGCGCCAGTTGCAGCCTGGCCTGCCTGGACGCCATCCAGGAGCACTTCGCCCGGCACGTCGACCCGTCCTCGATTGCAGCCGTGGTAGTCGAGCCGGTGCTCGGCGAGGGCGGGTTCGTGGTGCCGCCCCGCGATTTCCTGCCGGGCGTCGCGGCGGTGTGCCGCGCTCACGGCATTGTCGTCATCGCCGACGAGGTGCAGTCGGGCTTCGGGCGCACGGGCAAGATGTTCGCGTGTGAGCACTCGGGGCTCGAGCCCGATCTGCTGGTCACCGCGAAGTCGCTGGCCGCCGGACTGCCGCTCAGTGCCGTCGTGGGCCGAGCCGACCTGATGGATGCGCCCGAGGTCGGCGGTCTCGGGGGCACGTTCGCCGGCAACCCGCTCGCGCTGGCCGCCGCGCACGCGGTCCTCGACCTCTTTGAGTCGACGCCGCTGCTCGCTCGGGCCGAGACAATCGGCGCACGCATGGAGGCGCGGCTGCGCGGCTGGATGGGGAGGTTCCCGCTCGTGGGGGACGTGCGTCGGCTCGGCGCGATGGTCGGGATGGAGCTCGTGACGGACCTGGCCACGCGAACGCCCGCCAGCGAGGCCACCAGGGAGATTGCCCGCCTGGCCTGGGCGCGGGGCGTACTGTTGATGACGGCGGGAACCTACGGCAACGTCATCCGCAGTCTGGCGCCGCTCGTCATCTCCGACGCGGAGCTCGACGAGGCGCTCGACGTGCTCGAATCCTGTCTGGCGGCCGTCGCGTAGTTCCGGGACCGCCGGGTCTCGGCGCGGGCGCGCCGGCTTCGTGCGAGAGTGTGCGACCATGAACCATCCGTTCTATCTCGCCGGCTCGTGGGAACAGTCCGACCAGCCGTTGGAGGTCACCAACCCGTTCGACGGAGCCGTCGTCGGCCGCACGTGGCTGGCGGGGGACGTCCAGGTCGAACGGGCCACGTCCGCCGCCGTGGCGGCGGCGGGGGTCATGCGGCGACTGCCGGCGTACGAACGCGCCGCGATCCTGAGGCGCGCCTTCGACGACTTGGTCCGCCGGCGCGAGGAGATCGGCCGGACGATCGCGGGCGAGGTGGGCAAGGCCATCCGTGACGCCTTGGCCGAGGCCGACCGCGGCGCGATGACGTTTGAGGTCGCCTCCGAGGAGGCGCGGCGGATCGGCGGCGAGGTGATCCCCATGGACCTCGCCCCGCACGGGAAAGGACGTTTCGCCTTCACAACGCGGTGGCCGGTCGGACCGGTCGCGGGCATCTCGCCATTCAACTTCCCGTTCAACTTGACCGCCCACAAGATCGCGCCTGCGCTGGCGGCCGGCAACCCGATCGTGCTCAAGCCGGCGACCAAGACGCCGTTGTCCGCGCTGATCATCGCCGACGCGCTCGACCGCGCGGGCTTGCCCCAGGGCGCACTGAGCGTGCTGCCGATGTCGCGGGACACCGGCGATCGGCTCGTGACCGACGACCGCTACAAGCTGCTCACCTTCACCGGTTCGTCGGCAGTCGGCTGGGCCATGAAGGCACGGGCCGGCCGCAAGAAGGTGCTGCTGGAACTGGGCGGCAACGCCGGCGTCATCGTCGACGAGACGGCCGATCTCGACTTCGCGGCCAAGCGCATCGCGGTCGGCGGGTTCGCGCTGGCGGGACAGAGTTGCATCTCCGTCCAGCGGGTCTATGTCCACGAGCAGGTCTTCAGCGCGTTCGCCGACATTCTGGTGTCGCGGCTGGAATCGCTCAAGGTGGGTGACCCGATGGACCCGACGACGGACCTCGGCCCGATGATCGACGAGTCGGAGGCCTCCCGCGTGGACGCCTGGGTGCAGGAGGCCCTGGGTGCGGGCGCGCGCGTGCTGACCGGCGGCCGCCGGCTCGGTCGGGCGCTGTACGCGCCGACGGTGCTGTGCGACGTGCCGGAAACCTCCAAGGTGTGCGTGCAGGAGGTGTTCGCGCCGCTCGTTGGGCTCTATCGCTTCAGGGATTTCGACGACGCGCTGGCGAGGGTGAACCGGTCGTCGTACGGCCTCCAGGCTGGCGTGTTCACCAGGGACCTGCTCCGTGCGCTGGCGGCCGGTGAGGCCTTGGAGGTCGGCGGCGTCATCGTCAACGACGTGTCGGCGTGGCGCATCGACCACATGCCCTACGGCGGCGTCAAGGACTCCGGCCTCGGCCGGGAAGGCCCGCGCTACGCCATCGAGGAGATGACCGAGCCCAAGATCGTCGTCATCAACCGGGAGGTCTGACGCCGACGCCCGAGGCGGGCCCGCGGTCGCAGGAGGCAGCGGCGGAATCCCGCGCCCGGGGGCCGGAGGCCCGCCGGCCTTCACAGGAGGTTCCCGAGCGCCGCGTCCAGATCCGGGAAGCGGAACGCGTAGCCGAGGGCGAGGGCGCGGGCGGGCACCATCCGAATACTCGACAGCAGGAGGGGCCCGGCCATCTCGCCGACGGCGAGGCGGAGTGCGGCCTCCGGGGCCGGCGCCCAGCAGGGGCGGCCGAGAGCCCGGCCAACTGCGCGCGAGAAATCGGCGTTGCGGGCCGCGGCGGGCGCCGACAGATTGAGCGGCCCATCCACCCGGGTGTCCTCGAGCGCCCAGGCCGCCAGCGCGACCCAGTCCTCGAGGTGAATCCACGACATGAACTGACGGCCCGACCCCAGTCTCCCGCCCGCGAACAGGCGGAAGGGCAGCGCCAGGCGTGGCAGCGCGCCGCCCCTGGCAGCGAGGACGATGCCCGTCCTGAGGCGTACGACGCGGGCCAGGTCTTCGGCCTTTCGGGCCTCGGCTTCCCAGCGGACGCACAGATCAGCCAGAAAGTCGGTGCCGGGTCGAGACTGTTCCGGCAGGTGTTCGTCACCCCGATCCCCGTAGTAGCCCTGCGCCGACGCGTTCAGGAGCAGGCGGGGCGGCGCAGCGACGCGGCGCAGGGCGGCGACGAGGCTGCGCGTCGCCTGCACGCGGCTGTCGAGGAGGCCGGTCTTCCGGCCCGGAGTCCACCGCCTCTCGCCGATCGACTCCCCGGCGAGGTTGACGACGGCGTCGGTCCCGTCCAGGGCGGCTGCCCACGACCCGGCCGTGCCGTCTGGCGTCCACTCGACCACCCGCCGACGCGGGCCCGGTGCGCGGGCGGCGGCCGAACGACGGGTCAGCAGGGTGAGATCGTGGCCGGACGCGATCAGGTGGGCCCCCAGCGCGGTCCCGAGCAGGCCGGTTCCACCGGCGATGACGATGTTCATGCGCAGGCCTCGCGGCGCCAGGTGGCCAGCCGCCTGAATGCGGCCACCCGCTCCGAGCGGTCCACCTTTGCGCGGTTGATGGCGGCCCCGAGTACCTCGATCGTGCGGTCGTAGGTGTCGCGGTCCACCGGAAACGGTGTGCCGTCCTTGCCGCCATGGGCGAAGGCGAAACGCGCCGGGTCACGAGTGCTGGGCGAGGCGCCGTAGATCAGTTCGGCGGCGAGCGCGAGCGCGCGGAGCGTCCGCGGTCCGACCCCGTCTCGTCCGACCAGGGCTTCGAAGTCTCCGGGCGGCTGTTCGTAGGTGGAGAGCAGTGTCTGGTAGAGACGGCTGCCCGACACATCCAGCTCGGGGAACAGCGGGTGGCGCACCGGCATGACCAGCTCGGGAGAGGCGCGCGTGACGGCACCGAGCGTCACCTCCGGGCGCTCGGCGGCGAGCATGGTCGACACCCGCCGCGTGGCGGCGCTGTCGGACGCCACGAGATTCAGCGTCGTGCCCTGGTGGTCGCAACAGACGGCCGCGTGCGGTTCGTCGACAAAACTCGTGACGCCTTCCGACAGCCAGTGGTACCGGCGGGCGGTCGATGTCTCCTCGCGGAGGCCCTGCTGCACGACGCACCACTCGCCGCGGGCCGTGAAGAAGAAGGCGTGATGGTAGAGCTGGTAGCCGTCCTGGACGGCGGCGGTGTCGACCTTCGCGGCCATCCGGCTGGCGCGCGCCAGCGGGGCGGGAACCCGGCCGAGGCGCTCACAGGTGTCCTCGATCTCCCGCGGCGTCTTCCGGGAGGCGGCGCCCTTGCCGCCGGCGACGAAGAGTCCGACCTCGCGGCCCAGCCCCCGAAGCCCTTCCTTGACGGCCCCGCACACGGTCGTCGTCACGCCGCTCGAGTGCCAGTCGAAGCCGAGGACGCACCCAAACGCCTGGAACCAGAAAGGGTCGGACAGCCGGCGCAGCGCCTCGGGCGGGCCCTGTTCCGCGGCGAGGTGTGTGAGGATTTCGCGCGAGAGGCGGGTCATCCGCTCAAAGAGCCAGGCTGGCGCACGGCCGCGGTGCAGGGGCAGCATCGCGAAGCCGGTGTGTCGGCTCATCGAACCATCTTACGCCCCCCTGGCGGGGCGGCGTCGGGCCGCCCTTGTGAGGCTTGCCCCGGGGATGGTACCGTCGTCACTCGTGAGTCCGACGCCTTTCGGTGGGAGACCGCGGCCGGGCGACGCCCGACCGGGCGCTCCCGAGCAGCCCCGCCTGCTCGAGACCCCGGCGCCGAGTGAGCACGTCGCCGGCACGGTCGAACGCGTGACCTTCCACAACGAGGACACCGGGTTCACCGTGCTCCGGGTCCAGAAGCGCGGACGGCGCAATCTGCTCACCGTGGTGGGCCATGCCGCCTCCGTCTCCCCCGGGGAGTTCGTCCAAGCTGAGGGACGGTGGGTCCAGGATCGCGTTCACGGCCTGCAGTTCTCGGCCGAGACGCTCCGGACGGTCCCGCCGACGACGATTGACGGTATTGAGAAGTACCTCGGCTCCGGCCTCATCGCCGGCATCGGAACGCACTTCGCCAAGCGCCTCGTCGCGGCCTTCGGGGCTGCGGTGTTCGACGTCATCGAGCGCCAGCCCGATCGCCTCCGGTCCGTCGAGGGCATCGGGCCCCTGCGCGCCCACCGTCTCGTCGAGGCCTGGCGCGACCAGCAGGCGGTCCGCGCCATCATGGTGTTCCTCCACTCGCACGGCGTCGGGACCTCGCGGGCCGTGCGGATCTTCCGGACCTACGGGCCCGAGGCCGTCTCGCTCATCAGCGAGAACCCGTACCGCCTCGCGGCCGACATCCGCGGCATCGGCTTCCTGACCGCCGATCGGATCGCCGCGACGCTGGGAATCGACAAACGCGCCATGATCCGCGCGCGGGCCGGCGTCGGCTACACCCTCGCCGAGGCGCTCGACGACGGCCACTGCGGGCTGCCTGAGACAGTCCTCGGGGCTGAGGCCGCCCGGCTGCTCGAGATCCCGGAACCGCTCGTCGCGCAGGCTCTCGACCTGGAGGTGGCGGAAGGCACGATCGTTCGCGACACGGTTGCGGGAACCCCGTGTGTGTTCCTCGCCGCGCTTCACGCCGCCGAGCGGATCATCGCGGCGCGGCTCCACCTGCTCGGGAGGGGCCCGGTGCCCTGGACGGCGATCGATGCCGACCGGGCGATCCCGTGGGTCCAGCAGCGGCTCGGACTCACGCTGGCCGCGATGCAGGAGGAAGCGCTGCGGCTGGCGGTGGCGACCAAGTGCCTCGTCATCACCGGCGGGCCCGGGGTCGGCAAGACGACATTGCTCAAAGCGATCCTGGCCGTGATCGGGGCTCGCCGCCCGCGCGTGGCGCTCTGTGCGCCGACCGGCCGCGCCGCCAAACGGCTGTCGGAGAGCACCGGTCTGGAAGCGAAGACCATCCATCGGCTCCTCGAGGTCGATCCGAAGACGGGCGGCTTCCGTCGCCAGGAATCTCACCCGCTCGCCTGCGACCTGCTCGTGGTGGACGAGACCTCGATGGTCGATGTCCCCCTCATGCACGCCCTGCTGCGCGCCGTGCCGCCGCAGGCGGCGCTGGTCCTCGTCGGGGACGTCGACCAGCTCCCGTCGGTCGGTCCTGGTCAGGTCCTCTCCGATGTGATTGGTTCGGGTGCCGTGCCCGTGGTCCGGCTCACCGAGGTGTTCCGGCAGGCGAGTGCCAGCCAGATCGTCGTCAACGCCCACCGGATCAACCGCGGGGAGATGCCCGAGACCGGCGGGAGCGCGGATGCGGACTTCCACATCGTCGAGGTCGACGACCCGGCCGACGGGGCCGCCAAGGTCCTGCAGATCGTCCGCGAACGGATTCCCGCCCGATTCGGTCTCGACCCGCTGCGGGACGTGCAGGTCCTCTGCCCGATGAACCGCGGTGTGCTCGGAGCGCGGTCGCTCAACGCGGAACTGCAGCGTCTGCTCAACCCGGGCCGGGCCGAGCGCATCGAGCGGTTCGGCATGACCTTCTCGCCCGGCGACAAGGTCATGCAGATCGAGAACGACTACGACCGCGACGTGTACAACGGCGATCTCGGGTTCATCGCCTCGATCGACCCGTCGACCTCCCGGGTCGTGGTGACCTTCGACGGCCGGGACGTCGCCTACGACGCGGGCGACCTGGATCGCCTGGTCCTCGCCTACGCCACGACCATCCACAAGGCGCAGGGGTCGGAATACCCCGCGGTGGTCGTCCCGCTCTCGACGCAGCATTACCCCATGCTCCAGCGGCACCTGGTCTACACGGCGGTCACCCGCGCGCGGCGCCTCGCGGTGCTGGTGGTCCAGCCCAAGGCCCTGGCAATCGCCGTCAGCGGCCGGCTGGCGCCCCGGCGGTGGACCAAGCTGCGGGAGTGGCTCGCCGGCGCCGTGTGACCGCCCGTCTCCGCGACGGGCGCTTGACAGGGCGGCGGCCCTGTGTTAACTAAATAGTTAGTTTGACTGACCGGTTAGTTAGCACTGGATGCAGGCCCGTGACCAGACCTTCCTTCAACACCCGCGACGCCATTCTCGCCTCCGCCGCGACGGCCTTCGCCGCCCGCGGTTTCGCCGGAGCCTCGGTCGACGCGATCGCCGCGCGGGCGCGCGTCAACAAGGCGATGATCTACTACCACTTCAAGAGCAAGCACCGGCTCTATCTGGAAGTCCTGCGGGACGCGTTTCGCGCGCTCCTGGCGCGCACCTCCGCGATTGTCGACTCGTCGGACGTGCCCACCGCCAAGGTCGAGCGGTTCATCGACGCCATCAACGAAACGGCCGGCGCGCGGCCCCACCTGCCCCCCATGATGATGCGCGAGCTGGCCGAGGGCGCCACCAGGCTCGATGTCGAAACGCTGCGGTTGATGGGGGGGGTGCTCCACAACCTGGGCGTCGTGCTGGACGAGGGAGTCCGGGACGGCACGTTCCGTCCCGCGAACCCCGTCGTCACCTACTTCACGCTGCTAGCGCCCATCATCTTCTTCCGGGCGGCCGCCCCGGTGCGGGCGGCGCTCGCCCGCGCGCGCCTCCTCGATGAGAGCGGCTTCGACCCGGACAGCTTCATCGCCCACCTGAAGTGGGTGGCGCGCGGTGTGCTGTCTTCTCCCAATCCGCCGGCGCCGTCCGCCGCGCGGCCGCGTCGGCAAACGCGCTCGGACCGAATTGGAGCCCACGTATGAAGTCCATCACGCAGATGACGCTCGTGCTCCTGGCGCTCGGCGCCGGGCTGGTCGCCGGTGGCTGCCGGGCGGCGACGCCATCGGACCACATCCGCGCCTCCGGCAACGTCGAGGCGACCGAGGTCCTGATCTCGCCGCAGGTGGGCGGCCGGATGGACGAGTTGAAGGTCGCCGAAGGCGACCGGGTGGTCGTGGGACAGGTAGTGGCCCAGCTCGACACGACCGACACGCGGCTGGCGCTGCGGCGCGCGAGGGCCGATCGGGACCAGGCCGCTGCGCAGCTGGCGCTGCTGCTGGCGGGCTCGCGCGCCGAGGACATCCGCCAGGCAGAGGCCCAGGTGAAGGCCGCCGAGGCGGACGCCTCCGGCGCGAAGGACGACGCGGCCAGTGCCGAGACGGATTTCGTCAGGTTCGACACGCTGCTGAAGTCGAACTCGGGGTCGCAGAAGCAGCGCGACGACGCCGCGACGCGGCGCGACCTGGCCCGCGCGCGCCTCCGGGCGGCCGACGAGCAGGTCCAGGCCGCACGAGAGGTCCTCGTCCGGCTGCAGCGGGGAGCCCGGCCCGAGGAGATCGCGGCCGCCATGGCCCACGTCGCCGCCGCCGACGCCCAGATTGCCACGCTCGAGCAGAATATCAAGGACGCCACCGTCGTGGCCCCGATCGGTGGCCTGGTCACCCAGAAGCTCGCCGACGCCGGGGAGATCCTCGCCCCGCGCACACCGATCGTGACCATCGCCGACCTCGACAACGCGTGGGCCAACATCTACATCGACGAGCCGGCGGTGCCGCGAGTCCGCGTCGGCCAGCCCGCCACCGTGTTCACCGACGCCGGGGGGCCGGGGCTCCCGGGCAAGGTGACGTTCGTCTCGTCGAAGGCCGAGTTCACGCCGCGGAACGTCCAGACGAGCGAGGAACGAATCCAAGCTCGTGTACCGCATCAAGGTCACGGTGGACAACCGCCAGAGCGTGCTCAAACAGGGGATGCCCGTCGAAGCGGACGTGCCGCTGGCCAAGTAGGCGTGTTCCTCGCGGCACGCGACGCCACCGCCGCGCGCCGCTCCCTTGGGTTGGCAGGTCGACGCATGGACTCACCCGCCGTCACGCTGAATGCGGTCACGAAGCGCTTCGGGCCGACCGTCGCGGTCAACGCCGTGTCTCTGGAGATCCGCCGGGGCGAGATGTTCGGGCTCATCGGCCCCGACGGCGCCGGCAAGACGACCACCATCCGCCTGATCTGCGGGCTCCTGCGTCCCGACGGTGGCCAGATCGCGGTGCTCGGACACGACCCGGTCCGCCAGCACGCCGCGATCACGAAGAGTGCCGGCTACCTGTCCCAGCGGTTCAGCCTCTACGGCGACCTCAGCATCGACGAGAACATCGCGTTCTTCGCCGAGATCCACGGCCTGACCGACTACGAGCGCCGGCGGGACCGCCTGCTCGACATGACGCAGCTGACGCCGTTCCGCCACCGGCTCGCGGACCGTCTGTCGGGCGGCATGAAGCAGAAGCTGGCGCTGGCATGCACGCTGGTCCACGAACCGGAAATCATCCTGCTGGACGAACCGACCACCGGCGTCGACCCCGTGTCGCGGCGCGAGTTCTGGAAACTGCTCTCCGAATTCCTCGCTCAGGGCATCACGATCGTGATGGCGACGCCGTACCTCGATGAGGCCGAGCGCTGCACGCGGGTCGCCTTGCTGTCGGGCGGACGATTGCTGGTCGCCGACTCGCCCGCCAAGCTTCGGCAGAGCCTCCCCGGGGTGGTCGTAGAGGTCATCGCCCATCCGCCGGCCAGGGCGATCGAGGCGCTGTCGCAGATCCCCGGCATCGATCTCCAGCGCTTCGGCGAGCGCGTGCACGCACGATGGGCGGACCGCGAGGCCGACGGCGCGATGAGTGTGGTCGACGGTGCGCTGCGGGCCGCCGGCGTCGAGGTCGTCAGTGTCAGGCAGATCCAGGCGTCACTCGAGGACGTGTTCATCTACCGGGTGACGGAGGCTCCAGGAAACGGACGCAACGTATGAACAGCCACCGACTCGCGTTCCTGCTCGTCATCTTGTGCGCCACCGCCGGCCGGCCCGACGCGCAAGGACCAGCCCGCCTGACGCTGGACGAGGCCATCGCCCGCGGGCTGGCGACAAGCCACCAGCTGGCGGAACTGGCGGCTCGCCAGGAAGGCGCCTCGGCCGCCGTCCAGGGCAGCCGCGCGTCCCGGCTGCCGCAGGTGTCGGCGCAGGCCGGCTACACGCGGACCAATCATGTGGACGCCTTCGGGCTGCAGCTCCCCGGCCAGCCGTTCCGGGAGCTCTACCCCGACGTCCCCGACAACTACAAGACCCGGCTGGATTTCCAGTGGCCGATCTACACGTTCGGCCGGGTGGACGCCCTGGTGCGCGCGGCAGAGGCCGAGGCCGATGCCTCCCTTCTCGACCGGGCCGCTGCCCGCAACGACCTGAAACTGGAGATCACGCGGGCGTTCTGGGCGGTGGTCACCTCGAACGAGGCGGTCCGCGTCGTGGACGAATCCCTCCGGCACATGGACGCCTCGCTCCAGGACATGCGCAACCGGTTTAAGGTGGGCCTGGTCCCCCCCAACGACGTGTTGTCGGTCGAAGCGCAGCGCTCGCGCCAGCAGATGCTGCTCATTCAGGCGCGTAGCGTGCGGGAGCAGGCCGTGGTCGACTTGCGGCGCCTCATCGGCGCGATGCCGGACAGCCCGCTCGAGGTCGCCTCCGTGCTCGACACGCCAGCAGGGGCGTTCCCCGAGGTGGACGCCCTCACCGCCGAGGCCCGGAAAGCCCGCCCCGACCGGCAGGCAATCGAAACGCGAATTCACGGCACGGCGGACCGGCGGGAGGCCGCCCTGGCCAACCTCCGGCCCACGCTGGCCGTCGACGCCGGCGCCAATCTGGCGAACCCGAACCCGTTGATCTTCCCTCGCGCCGGGGTGTGGCACGGATCGTGGGACGCCAGCGTGAACTTCGCCTGGACGTTCTGGGATGGCGGGCGCGTGAAGGCGGAGGTGGCGCAGGCCAGCGCCAACGAGCGGGCCGCCCACGAGCGACTGGCCGACTTCGACACCACGCTCGAGGCCGAGGTCCGCGAGCGCCGGCTCGACCTCGAGTCGGCGCGCGCGGCGGTCGCTGCGGCCGAGGATGCCGTGCGGGCGGCGACCGAGGCCCGCCGCGTCGTCGAGGAACGGTTTGCTGCCGGGGTGGCGACCGCGACGGACGTGCTCGACGCCCAAGTGGCGCTGCTGCAGGCCGGGCTCGACCGTACGCAGGCGCTGGCCAACGTGCACCTGGCCGAGGCCCGCCTGACGCGGGCACTGGGCCGGTAGGGACTGAGATGGACGCCATCATCGTCAAGGACCTGACCCGGCGATTCGGAAGCTTCGTGGCCGTCGACCACGTGTCGTTCACCGTCCGCGCGGGCGAGATCTTCGGGTTCCTCGGCAGCAACGGCGCCGGCAAGTCGACCACCATCCGCATGCTGTGCGGGTTGCTGCGGCCGACGTCGGGCTCGGCGCTCGTCGGCGGCATCGACGTCAGCCGCGATCCTGAGGGCGTGAAGGCCCGCATCGGCTACATGTCGCAGAAGTTCTCGCTCTACGAGCTGCTGACGGTCGACCAGAACATTCGTCTGTACGGCGCGCTCTATGGCATCGACGGCCAGCGCTTCCAGGAGCGACGAGAGTTCGTGCTCCGGATGGCGGGTCTCGCGGGGCGTGAGCGGATGCTGCCGCGCGACTTGCCCGGCGGGTTCCGGCAGCGACTGGCCCTGGGCTGCGCGATCCTGCACGAACCGCCCATCCTGTTCCTGGACGAGCCGACCGGGGGCGTCGATCCGATCTCGCGCCGCCAGTTCTGGCGCCTGATCGACCAGCTCTCGCAGTCCGGCGTGACGGTGCTCGTGACGACCCACTATCTCGACGAGGCGGAGTACTGCCACCGCCTGGCGCTGATTCACGCCGGCCGCCTCGCGGCGTTGGGCACCACCGGCGAACTGAAACAGATCTTCGCCGACCGGGCCATCCTCGAGATCCGCACGGATCGCCCGGTCGACCTGATGCGCGCGCTCGACGCGATGGACGAGGTCGAGGACAGCAGCCTGTTCGGCACGGCGGTCCACGCGGTGCTCCGGCCGGGCCCCTTCGGCCCCGACCAGCTCCGGGGCCGGCTGGCGGCCGCCCGGATCGGCGTGACCTCGATGACGTCCGTCCAGCCGTCGCTCGAGGACGTGTTCCTCGATGTCGTGGAAAAGGCGGCCCGCGAATGAAAAAGGCTGTCGCGGTCGGCAAGAAGGAGTTCCGGCAGATCGTGCGCGACCGCCGCACGCTGATGATCCTGCTCCTGATCCCGCTGGTGTTCCTGTTCCTGTTCGGCTATGCGCTGAACTTCGACATCAAGCACGTGGCGCTGGCGGTCCAGGACCGCGACGACAGCCCGGAGAGCCGTGCCCTGGTGTCGGCGTTCCTCAACTCCGGGTACTTCGACCTGGCGACCATGGTCCGGTCGCCGGCCGACCTGACGCGGATCATGGACGCCAACCTCGCCCGCGCGGCCCTGATCATCCCCGAGAACACCGGCCGCGCCGTGCGGCGCCGGGAGGCGGCCCCGGTCCAGGTGATCATCAACGGCGACAACGCCAACACGGCGGCCACCGTGATGGGGTACGCCCTCAACATCGTGGGCAGCGTCTCGCAGGACCTGCTGGTCCAGCAGATGGGCACCGCCCTGACGCCGCCCGTGACGATCGAGCCGCGCATCTGGTTCAACCCCGAGTTGCGCAGCGCGCTGTTCCTCGTGCCCGGGCTCGTCGGCTTCATCGGCATGATCACGGCCACCATCTCCACCGCGCTGTCGGTCGTTCGCGAGAAGGAGCGCGGCACCTGGGAGCAGGTGCGCATGGCCCCGATCGGCACGGTGTCGTACATCGTCGGCAAGACACTGCCCTACCTCGGGTTGTCGCTCGTCTCGTCGACGGTCATCATCCTCGTATCGATGGGGTTGTTCGACCTGCCAGTGCGCGGCTCGTGGGCGTCGCTCCTTGTCGCGATGGCGCTGTACCTGGTCGGGGCCCTCGGGACGGGCCTGCTGGTGTCCACCGTGGCAGATTCCCAGCTCATGGCCTTCCAGATGGCCCTGATTCTGGCGTTTCTCCCGACGTTCCTGCTCTCGGGCTTCGTGTTCCCGATCCAGAACATGCCGAAGCCCGTTCAGGTGGTGACCTATCTCGTGCCGGCGCGCTACTTCCTGGTGGCCCTGCGAGGCATTGCGCTCAAGGGCGTGAGCGCGCTGACGGTCTGGCGCGAACTGGTGGCCCTGGCCGTCTACGCGTGCGGCGTCCTGGGGCTGGCGTCGATCCGGCTGGCGCGCGGACGGGCCTGACCTCTGAGGGAGACGATGCGATGCGACGCCTGGTCTTCTTGATCTGGAAGGAACTCCTGGAGCTGCGGCAGGACAGACGGATGCTGCCCATCGTGTTCATCGCGCCGATCATCCAGCTCCTGGTCCTCGGGTACGCGGCCACCACCGACGTCAAGAACGTGCCGATCGTCGTGGTCGACGGCGACCGCACCACGGCCAGCCGCGACTTGATCGATCGATTCAGCGCCTCGCCGTACTTCACGGTGACGCGGATCCTCCCGAGCGTGGAGCAGATCACGCCGTTCCTCGAACACGGCCAGGCCTGGATGGCGCTATCGATTCCGGTGGGCTACGGCCAGACCATCGGTGCCGGTCGGCCCGCGACGGTCCAGGTGGTGGCCGACGGCACGGACGCCAACTCGACCACCATCGCGGTGGGCTACGCGCAGAGCCTGGTCGCCGCCTACGCCCAGGAGCTCGTCGCCTCCCGCCTGCGCCCGGGCATGCGAGTCCCCGGGGGGCTGCAGGCCGACGTCCGCGTGTGGTTCAACCCGCAACTCGAGAGCAAGGACTTCATGATCCCGGGCGTCCTCGCCCTCCTGCTCATCGTCATGACGGTCGTCCTGGCCTCGATGGGCATCGTGCGGGAGAAAGAGCTCGGCACGCTCGAGCAACTCAACGTGACGCCGCTCCGGCGGTGGGAACTCATCGTCGGCAAGCTGCTGCCGTACGGCCTGATCGGGATGATCGACGTCTTTCTGGTCGTCGGGGTGGCCGTGTTCTGGTTCCGGGTCCCGCTGCTCGGCAGTTTCGGCCTGCTCTTCGCCCTCAGCTGCGTCTTCCTGCTGAGCACGCTCGGCCTCGGGCTGTTCGTCTCGACGGTGTCCCAGAACCAGCAGCAGGCGATGATGACGGCGACGTTCTTCTTCGTCGCCCCGATGATTTACCTGTCCGGGTTCGTGTTCCCGATCGAAAACATGCCGGGGATCATCCAGCAGCTCACCTACCTCATTCCGCTGCGGTACTTCCTCGTTATCGTGCGGGGCATCTTCCTCAAGGGCGTCGGGCTCGAAGTGCTCTGGCCGCAGGCCGTCGCCCTCTTGGTGTGGGGCCTGACCATCCTCAGCCTCGCCACGCTACGGTCCACAAAACGGGCCGGGTGACGAGGGTGCCGCCAGAGTCCTGCCGGGAAAATCGGCGGCGGGCAGCCATCGGGGGCCACCCGCCTGACCGGTCTAAGGATGCCCCCGGCGGTCGAACGTCCCGCCCTCAGGCCCCCTGAGCGCACACCGCGGTGGGTGATGGGTCCGTCGTGTGTCGTGCTCCGACAACCGCGTGAGGCGGCTTCGGCGCCCTGGTGCCAGGACCGAAGTCTCCGCCCGGCGCCGGGCCAGCCCCTCCCCAAGGTGCGACGCGCTACTTCAGGTCCGCCGTGCACTGCGGGCAGCGGACGGCCTTGAGCGGGATCGCCGAGGTGCAGTACGGACACTCCTTTGTGGCGGGGGCAGCTGGCGCCGGTGCCGGCGCCCGCATGCGGTTCACCTGCCGGACGAGCAGGAAGATCGCAAACGCCACGATCAGGAAGTCGACCACCGCGTTGAGGAAGAGCCCGTAGTTCAGGGTGGCGGCGCCCTTCGCCTTGGCCTCGGCCAGGCTGGCAAACGACCCGCCCGACAGGGTGATGAACAGATTCGAGAAGTCCACCTTGCCGAGCAGGAGACCGAGCGGCGGCATCAGGATGTCGCCCACAAACGAGGTGACGATCTTGCCGAACGCCGCGCCAATCACGATCCCCACGGCCATGTCGAGCACGTTGCCCTTCATGGCGAATTCCTTGAACTCCTTCAGCATCGCTCCTCCTTGGGGCTCACACGTCTCCCCGGAAAAGGTGTGTGGTCGGGATGCATGCCGAGGCGAACCTGTAGTGTGTACAACGGGTGGGAGGAATGTCTAGCGGAAACGGGGCGTGGCGCTGGCACGCCGACGGCCCCGGCGGGCTCGACACCCGGGGGCCATCGGCCTATCTCCTCGCCGGCGAGGCTATTTGCCGATCTTCGCGTCGCCCGAGAAGGTTTTCAGCCGGATCGTCCGTTGGGGATCGCCGCCATTGAGGTCGCCCCGAACGTGCCCGCGCTTCTGCTCCTTCAAGGTCAGGGGCCAGTCGCTGGTCAGCTGCCCGCTGAAGGAATCGAACACCAGCGCGGCACGGACCGCGTCGGACAGCCGGAGATCGATCGATCCGGAGAACGTCTCGACGTCCGCCTCGAAGGCCGCAGGCCCCTGTGCCGCACGAAGGGCGACCGCTGCCGAGAACGTCTTCGCCTGGATCTTGGCGGCCGCGTCGTCGATCTGCACACCCCCCGAGAACGTCTCGATCGTCTGCGGACCCACCACGCCGCGCACCTTCACGGGACTGCTGAACGCCTTTACGTGCAGCGTCGTCTGCCGTGGCACCTGGATGTCGAACTCCGTCTCCACGACGTTGTTGTTGTGGGCGCTCCAGCCCTCGTCTTTCTTGTTGGCGTCGACGCTCACCGTGGACCCGCTGACCGAAACGTCGAGCTTGATGTGATCGAGCCGGTCGCGGGCGGCGCGTCGGACCGCGTCGATGGTGACCTCGGTCACGTCGGCGCCGACGATGCGCACCTCTCCGGAGAAATTGCTGAGCTTGAGCGTGCCCCCGGGGCCGAGCGGCACGACCTTGTGGAACCGCTCGGTTTCAGCGGCCTGTCCGACGAGGGGCGCCAGGCACAGCAGGGCGAGAACGACACCCGATCGAAAAGCGGCCATGGTCAATCTCCTTCCGACCTGTCTCCATAGACGGGGTACGGTCTGGGAAGGTTGCCCCGCCGGGGTCACCGCCCGCGCGCCCGGGGTTTCAGCGGCAGAAGCGGCAGGGTGCCCGTGTAGATCGCCATGCCGACGACGGCGTCGACGTCGAGGGCCCCCAGCTCGTCGATTTCCGCCTGGGTGGTGATGCCGCCGGCCGCCGACAGGTGACGGGTTGTCGCCGCGCGGACGGCCTTGACCGCCCCCACGTCCATCCCCTGCATCAGCCCTTCGTGGTCGACGTCGGTGTAGAGGAACTCGTCGCAGAACGGTTCGAGCGCCTTGATGGCCTCCACGGGGGTGAGCGCCAGCGTCGTGCGCCAGCCGTGGATGACGAGCCGGCCTGCGCGCGTATCGATGGCGGCGATGACGTGCGCCCGGCCGACCGCGTCACACACCTTCGCCGCGAAGTTCAGGTCCGGTCGCCCCTCCTTGAAGAGCGCCGACCCCAGGATGACCTTGCGGGCGCCGGCCTCCATGACCTGCCGGGCCCGCTCGACCGTCCGGATCCCACCCCCGACGCGACAGGCGAGCTTGGCCGACACGCGCCGGACCAGCTCGTCGTTGGTGCCAGTCCCCATGGCGGCATCGAGGTCGATCAGCTGCACGAGTGGGAAGTGCTGGAAGCGCCGGACCCAGCGGAACACGTCCGTGCGCTCGATCGCCACCCGCTCTCCCTGGACCAGCTGGACCACCTTCCCGCCCTTGAGGTCGATGCTGGGGATGAGCATGAGGTTAGGTTCGCACCGGAATCCCGTTCCCCGCAAGGAATCGTTTCAGGTCGCCGACTTCCGACTCCCGGTAGTGGAAGATTGATGCCGCCAGCGCGGCGTCGGCCTGGCCCCGCGTGAAGACCTCGGCGAAATGGTCGAAGGTGCCCGCGCCGCCCGACGCGATGACCGGAATCGACACCGCAGTCGACACGGCGGCGGTCAGTTCGCAGTCGAAGCCCGCCCGGGTGCCGTCCCGGTCGATCGATGTCAGCAGGATTTCGCCCGCACCCCGCTGTTCAGCCTCGCGCGCCCACGTCACGGCGTCGCGCCCGGCGTCGACCTGCGCACTTCGCGCGTAGACGTCGAACCGGCCGGCCTCCCGCTTGGCGTCGATGGCCACCACCACCGCCTGGCTCCCGAACCGTCCAGCAATCTGCGAGATGATCGCCGGCTCCCGCAGTGCCGCCGTGTTGACGCTGACCTTGTCCGCCCCGGCGTCGATGAGCGCCACCGCGTCGGGAAGGCCGCGGATCCCGCCGCCGACGGCGAGCGGGATGAACGTCTCGAGCGAGACGGTCCGCACCGTGCTCTCGATGGCGCGTCTCGACTCCAGGCTGGCCGTCACGTCGAGGATCACGAGCTCGTCAATACCTTCGCGGTTGTACCGGCGTGCCAATTCGGCAGGATCGCCCGCGTGACGAAGCTGTTCGAACTGAATCCCCTTGACGACGCGCCCGTCCCTGACGTCGAGACAGGCGATGATGCGTTTGGCCAGCATGGGATGCTCCGTGCCCCCTTCAGCGTGCCGCCCGTGCGAGGCGGGCGGCGGTGGCCGCCTGGAGGAACGCGCTCAGGATCCGGAGTCCGGTGTCTCCGGATTTCTCCGGGTGGAACTGGGTTCCCCACACCAGGCCCCGTTCCACCACTGCCGCAAACGTGTCGCCGTGACACGCCGAGGCGACGCAGTCGGGTGTGACGGGCGGGGCGTAGGAGTGGGTGAAGTACACGTAGGACCCGTCGCTGATACCGTCGAGTGCGGCTGACCTTCGCAGAAGGCGAAGCTGGTTCCAGCCGACGTGCGGCACCTTGCGTGTCGGGCCGCCTTCGAGACGCCGGCACGTGCCGGGGAGCAGGCCCAGCCCGGGACAGCCCGTCTCCTCCTCGCTCGCCTCGAACAGCCACTGCATGCCGAGGCAGATGCCGAGCAGCGGCACACCGTGGGCGATGTGCGCGCGGATCGCTGCGCGCCAGGCGTCGTCGAGCGTCGCCGTCGCCGCAAAATGACCGACTCCGGGCACGACGATCCCCGCCGGCGACCTCGCCTCGTCCGGGCGCCGGACCACCAGGGGCGGCGCGCCGAGCGCGGCGAACGCCTTGCAGACCGACGCCAGGTTGCCCGCCCCGTAGTCCACCAGCGCAATCACAGCAGCTCCTTCGTGCTCGGCAGGACCCGCGAGAGTTGGCGGTCGCGGGAGCAGGCCACGCGCAGGGCCCGGCCGAAGGCCTTGAACACCGCCTCGGCGCGGTGGTGCGAGGACCGGCCGTAGAGCACCTTCACGTGCACGTTGCCCCGCACGCCCCGCGCAAAGCCCTCGAAGAAGTCCACGAGGAGCTCCGACTGAAGGTCCCCGACCGTCCGGGTACGGAGGCCGAGCTCGGCCACGGCGTGCGAGCGCCCGCCCAGGTCGATTGCGGCCACCCCCAGCGTCTCGTCCATTGGCATCAGGAAGTACCCGGCCCGGTTGATGCCGCGTCGGCTCCCGAGCGCCTGGGCACACGCCTCTCCGAGCGCGATGCCGACGTCCTCCACGGTGTGGTGCTGGTCGACGTCCAGGTCGCCCGCCGCGTCGAGGTCCAGGTCGAAGGCTCCGTGCCTGGCGACCAGTTCCAGCATGTGGTCGAGGAACCGGATGCCCGTCGAGACGCGTGCCCGGCCCCGCCCCTCGAGGACCACGCGCACGGCCACGCTCGTCTCCGTTGTTCGCCTGTCGACGACGCCCTGTCGTTTCACAACAGCTCCTCCATCGCGGTGATGCACGTGCGCGTGTGTTCGACGACGCCCGCGGTGACGCGCACGCAGCCCTCGCACCCGGGCTCCGTGCTGCGGTCCCGGACGAAGATGCCGCGCGCCGCCAGGGCGTCGACCAGAATGGTCGCGTTGGCGCCCACCCGGATGAGGACGAAGTTGGCCTGGCTGCGCCAGTAGGCGAGGTCGTGGCGCTCCGCGAACGCGTAGAGCAGGCGGCGGGACTGCCGGACCGCCTCGCAGTAGCGTCGGTGAGACGCCGTGTCCGCCAGCGCGGCCCGGAGGGCTTCGACGGCGCAGACGTTCAGGCTGTACGGCGGGATCGTGCGCTGGACGACCGCCAGCGTTGAAGGCTGGGCCACGACGCAGCCGATCCGCAGCGCGGCCAAGCCGTAGGCCTTGGCGAACGTCCGCCCCACGATGACGTTCGGGTGGCGCCCCAAGCGGCGCAGAAACGACCCCCGGCCGAAGTCGACATACGCCTCGTCCACGAACACAACGGCGCCGGGCGGGACAGAGCCGGCGATTCTCGACACGGCGTCGGGGGGCACGGAGAGTCCGCTCGGGTTGTTCGGGCTGCACACGAAGACGACGCGGGTGGAGGGCGTGATGGCCGAGAGCACCGCGGCCAGAGGGAACGCCAGCCGCGGGCCGGGCGGCACGCCGACCACCTTCCCACCTGCCGCGACCGTGCTGGCCGCGTACATGTCAAACGCCGGGAGCGGGACGACGACCTCGCCGGTTCCTTCACCGGGCCGCAGCCAGGCTGACGTGGTGGCCCAGATGCCCTCGTCGAGCCCATTGGTGAGGGTCACCCAGGAGGGGGGAACGCCGAGCCGTGACGCGCAGGCCCGCGTCGCCGCCGTGTAGTCCGGGTAGTAGGCTACCTGCGAGGCCGTCAGGGCCCGTAGCGCGGCGATCACGGCCGGCGAGCAGCCGCCGGTGTTCTCGTTCAGGTGGAGGCGCAGCCCCCCGTGACGCTCCGGCGCCTTGCGGTAGTCCATCCTGTTCGCCCCTTACAGCCCGGTCGCGCCGACGAGGCGCACCTCAATCGATCGCGCGTGCCCCCCGAGGCCCTCCGCGCGCGCCAGCGCGACGGCCGCCGGGCCGACCTGCCGCAGCCTCCGCGCGGTCATCTCCTGCATCGCGATCACGCGCACGAAGTCGGCCGTCCCCAGCCCGCCCCGGAATCGGGCTGCGCCCGCCGTCGGCAGGACGTGATTCGAACCCGTCACGTAGTCGCCGGCGGCGGGAACCGTGTAGCCCCCCGTGAAGACCGTGCCCGCACAGGTGATGGCGGTTGCCACCGCGCGGTCGGAGCACAGCACGTGCTCGGGGGCGAGCTGGTTGACGAGCGCCACGGCCTCGTGGCGGCTGGCCGCGACGACGATCGCGCCGTGTCGAAGGAGGGCGAGGGCCGCGGGATGGTGGGCGGAGAGCGCCACCTCTCTGGCCACGCGACGCGCGTAGGCGCGGCGAGTTGTCACGAGGATGGCCCGAGCCTCAGGGTCGTGCTCGGCCTGCGCGATCAGGTCGGCGGCCACCCACTCGGGGTCCAAGGTGTCCGTGATGACGACGATCTCGGACGGTCCGGCGTGGAAGTCGATCGCACAGTCGGCCGACACGAGATCCTTGGCGGCGGACACGTACCGGTTTCCCGGGCCGACGATCTTGTCGACTCGCGGGACGCTCCTGGTTCCGTAGGCCAGCGCGGCAATGGCCTGTGCGCCGCCGACACGGAACAGACGGGTCACGCCGGCTTCGAGCGCCGCTGCCAGCACGACGGGATCCGGCCTGGGGCAGACGACGATGACCTCCCTCACTCCCGCTACACGGGCCGGGATGGCGGTCATCAGGAGCGACGACGGCAAGGGGTAGCGACCGGCGGGCACGTAGCACCCGACGCGCCCGAGCGGCACGACCCGTTCAGTGACGACGAGGCCCGCCTCCACCTGCACCCGCTTGGTGCGGGGACGCTGCGCCGTGGCCACGCGGCGGATGTGGCGGGCGGCCAGCCGTAGGGCGTGCCGGACGGCTGGGGCGACCCGGCGGCCGGCGGCCAGCATCTCAGCCCGGGGCACTTCGAGCGGTCCCGCTAGGCCATCGAAACGGCGCGCGTAGCGGCGTAGCGCCTCGTCGCCTCCACGCCGGACGTCGGCGATGATCCGCTCAGCGCGGTGCCGGGCGGCCACGTCCTCGGACGGGCGGCGATCCAGGAGGCGCCCGACCGAGCGGGCGTCCGACGAGCTGATGATCGGCAGCATCCAGGCTCCTCGTCTTCTCACAGCACGATCTTGTTCAGCGGGTACTCGACGATGCCCTGGCCGTTGGCCGCCTTCAGCTTCGGGATCAGCACCCGGGCCGTGCGTTCGTCGATGATGGTGTTGACAGCCACCCAGTCCGGGTCGCTCAGCGGTGAGACCGTCGGCCGCTGCAGCGCGGGCAGGAGGGCCAAGATTGCTTCGAGGTCTCTCGTGCGGGCATTCAGCATCAACCCCACCCGGCTGTGGGCCGCGATGGCGGCCTGCAGCATCAAGGCCACGCTCTCGATCTTCTCGCGCTTCCAGTCATCCGAGAGGGCGCGCGGGTGTGCGATCAGCTGCGTGTTGGACTCCATCACGGTGTCGATGATCCGCAGGCGGTTCGCGCGCAAGGTGGAGCCGGTCTCGGTGGCTTCGACGATGGCGTCGGCGAGCACCGGGGGTTTCACCTCGGTCGCGCCCCAGGAGAACTCCACATTGACGCCGACGCCGAGCCTGGCGAAGTACCGCTCGGTGACCTTGACGAGCTCGGTGGCGATGGTGGCCCCCTCGAGGTCGGTGGGCGTCCGGAAGGCCGAACCGTCCGGCACGGCCAGGACCCACCGCACCGTCCCGTAGCTCTGCTTGGCGTACACCAGGTCGGCGACCGGACACACGGACCGCTTGGGGTCGGCCTCGAGTTGTTCGGCAATCCAGTCCTGGCCGGTCAGCCCGGCGTCGAGGACGCCATCGGCGACGTAGCGCGCCATCTCCTGGGCGCGGATGAGCAGGCATTCGAGTTCGGGGTCGTCCACGGCGGGTACGTAGGACCGCGAGCTGACGAGGAGATTGAACCCGGCCCGGGCGAAGAGCTGGACGGTGGCGTCCTGGAGCGAGCCTTTCGGGATGCCGAGCTTGAGCGTCATTGCCCTCCTCCTTCTACCACGTCCGCACCGAGCTCCCGGAAGAAACAACTCCGTTGACCCGTGTGACAGACGTTGCCCTCTCCTTCGCGCCTCACTCTCAGCAGCACCGTGTCGTCGTCGCAGTCGACGAGGATCTGCTTGACCCCGAGCCGGTTGCCCGAGGTCTCGCCCTTGGTCCACAGCCGGTTGCGCGTCCGGCTGAAGAAGGTCGCGTACCCCGTCCGGCGGGTGATGGCGAGCGCGTCGTCGTTCATGAACCCGACCATCAGCACCTCGCCGCTCTCCTCGTCCTGCACGACGGCCGGAACCAGGCCGGCCAGTTTGTCGAAGTCCATTCGAAGCCTCGCTCACCTCCGGGCAGTCGCCGGATCCACGCCGTACAAACAAAAACGGCCTCACCGGAATCCGGCGAGGCCGCATGGGCTCTCTCGATCTGGTGCGACTACCTCATGCGCGCGCCCCCGCCGGACCGCTCCCCGAGCGGTGATGGTGATGATGGCGGTGGTGCAGGTGCAGCCGGCGCATGCGTCCGTTCAGGATAGCGGCTCGTGCGAGTCGGTGTCAAACGCCGCAGGCCGCGTCGCTCGGAGCACGGCCCGCTGTTTGGGCCTGCGCGGGAATTCTCAGGTACAAACCTCGGGACACAGCCCTGGCTGCCGCGCGGAGAGTGCGGGACCAGTCCGCGGGAGGGCCAGTATCATGCTTCCAAGCGTCGCCGGCTCGCCTGGCACGTCGCCGGCTCGGTCGGTTCGGGGTGCGTCTCCATTGTCGTGCTATACTCCGACCCGGTTTCGCAGCGGACGACACCGTTGGCCTGTTCCGGGCGGGCGTGCCGCCCCGCCGGCGGCCTGTCCGTCAGCCGCTGCACGACTGAGCAGTATGGTCGGCGTCATGCCAGGGCTCAGGTCTCGCCTGGTTCCTCGTCCCCGCGCGCGGGGCTCCTCAAATCCGCGGAGCTACGTATCGGCCAGCTGGTACCTCCTCGTCCCCGCGCGCGGGGCTCCTCAAGGACAGTTCACATGGCAACGAAGTTCCATTCGCACGTGACAGGGGTCTGCCTTGCCGTCTTTGTCGCGGCCCTCGCGACGGGCGCCGGATCGGGCCTGGCGGCTCCCCCTCTCAAGGCGCTCGTCACCGATCGGAGCACGCTGTCCTTGCCGACAACACTCGGTCTGCCGCCGCTCGACGCGGTGGATCCCGTCACGGGGGACTTTGCGTTCACCGCCGGCAACGGCAGCGGTCTGTTCTGGCTGCCAGCCGGAAGCTCGACGATCACTCGGCTGCTCCAGGCCGGTGACCCCGTCCCGGGGATCGCCGACAGCCAAGTCGACCAGATTGCCGACGTGAGGATCAACCGAAACAAGAAGACGATCTGCATCCTGGTGAATTTCTTCGTCGGGGACTCGACCAGGAGCGCGATCTTCACCTACTCGGGGTCGACCTTCACCCAGGTCGCGCTCTCATCGGACACCGCGCCGGGCTCGGGCGGATCAGTGTTCGGGTACCCGATGACGCTCGCGGGCTTCAGCGACGCGGGAACGGTGGGCTTCGTCGCGCCGCTCGTGCCGCTCGGGACACCGTCCAGCGTACCGAAGACGCCCACGATCTTCCTCGCAGCCTCCGGCGGCAGTCCGGTCCGCGTCGCCGGACCGGGCGACGCTGCGCCGGGCCTGGCCACTCCTGGCGGGACGTTCGGCGCGCTCACGGCCATCACGGTCAGCAACTACGACGAGGTGATTTTCCGGGCCGCCATCACCAATGGTCCGGGAGGCTTCGGCCTGTTTGCCGGCTCGGTCTCGGGCGTGCGCGAGGTTGTCGCCAACGGAGACACGAACCCTCAGGGCGGAACCTTCACCTTTACGTCGTCGTCCGCGCTGTCGTCGGCGAGCCAGGTCAAGGCGAACGCCTCTGGCCAGATAGGCTTTCTCGACGCGACCTCCAGCAACATCTTCGTCAGCTCGGTCGGCGTCAGCCCCGTGGCCGCCGTCACGGCGGGTACGGGGCTCCTCAGCCCGCTGAGTGGGTGGTCCATCGCATCGATCAACGGCTTCGCGGCCCTGAGCGACTCTGGCGCGGTGATGTGCGTGGCGTCTCTGAGTAAGGCGCCCAGTTCCACCACCGTCGCGCTGCTCGCGGGCACCGCTTCCGGCAGCACGCCGTCGGTCGTGGCGTACAGGGGAGAAAGCCCGCCCGGACTGAGTGGGTACGCTCGTTGGCTTCTCGACGGTCGTCACGAACACCGAGGGGGACGTGGCCTTCTACGCCTCGCTGACGCCATCCTCGCCGAACCCAGGCGGACTGTTCGAACTTCCGAACGGTGCGAGCCAGCTGACCACGGTGGTCCTCGACGGGACGACGATTCCCGGTGACGCAACCACCACGTACAACGGGGCGAACTATTGCCGCATGCTGAAGACGGGCGACCTCTACTTCGAGTCCTACCTCGCCGGCGGTGCCACGTACGGGTCGTTCCACTGGACCTTGAGCAGCACCAGCGTCCAGAAACTGGCCACCGACCAGGATCCGCTCCCGGCCGGCTCCCGGGTGAGTCTGCGCAACCTGTATCCACGGGGCGCCGGCGACTTCATCGGCTTCTACGCCCGCCGTTCCGGAGGGCACCTGACGATCTTCACCCAGAACGTGCAGTCCGGCCTGACCTCGAAGGTGATCAGCGACGGGGACCTCGTGGGGTCAGTCGGAGCGCGTGTCACCGTCTCGGGCAGCGTCGTCTACGTCGGGTGGGGCGGCGACGTGGTCTTGGCCGCGACGCCAACCTTCTCGCAGTCCGCGTGGCTCTTCCGATGGGCGGCCAAGAACGGGGTCCAAGTCGGTGTCGGGACCGGGCCGAACTGGACAGTCCCTGGGCTGGGCTCGACCCAGTTCACCGGACTGTCGTTCCCCTCATCCCTCGAACCGCCGAACAGCGATAACGGCAGCGCGTACGTGGTCTTCAAGGGCACCTATTCGGGCGGGTCGGGACTCTTCGTGTTCGACAAGTCCGGAGCCATTTCCACGATCGCAAAGAAGGGTGATTCGGCGCCTGGCGTGACGGGCGCCACGTTTGCGTCCTTCGGCAACGCGCTGATCAACAGCGTGGGGCAGGTGGCCTTCTCGGCGACGACGAGCACGTCGGTCACGGGCATCTGGGTCGTGACCGTCGGGTCCTCGCCCTCCAAAGTGGTGGTCGCCGGCGATGCCGCGCCGGGCGGCGGAACCTTCGCGTCATTCCCCGCGGTGACACCAAGCGGGTTCAACGCCGCGGGTGGGGTCGCGTTCTTCGCGACGGTCTCGGGCGGAAGTGGCGGGCTCTTCCTGGGCACGACGTCCTCTGTCCAGGCCGTGGCAACCACCGGTGCCGCCGCGCCTTCGGGTGGCAACTACGCGTTCACGTCCGCCTCGGAGGACGTCCGCCTGAACGACTTCAGCGACATCCTCTTCCAGGCCCCGCTCACAGGTGGCAGTGCGGACTCCGGGTTGTTCCTCAAGCGGGCCGTGACGGGGAACTTCGAGACGGTCGCGCTCCAGGGCCAGACGGCGCCCGGGACCTCCTACCCGTTCGCGACGATCCAGCCGACCGCCAGCAACTACCCCGGCGAGTTCACGGCGCTCGGCCCGAGCGGCGAGGTCTGGTTCTCGAACCCGCTGTTCGTCGTGGACCATTACAGCCAGGGCATCTTCCGCTACCGGCTCGACTCCACGCTCGAGAAGATCGTGGTGCGCGGCGACGTCGAGCCCACGGGTCTCGGGGGCACGGTGTTGGCGGTGACGAGTACGATCGGCGCGGGCCGGCCGCTCCGGTTCGTCTTCCGCGCGGCCGTGACCGACGGAACTGCCGCCGACGCCTTCTACGGTCGGCTGGTCGCCGCCCCGGACGACCTGACTGGAAGCGGCTATGCGGGACCTGCGCTCTTCCGACCGTCAACCGGCACGTGGTACATCCAGAACCTGGCACCGGTGGCCTTCGGACAAGCCGGTGACGTTCCCGTTCCCGCCGACTACAACGGCGACGGGCTCAACGAGCTCGCGGTTTTCCGGCCGTCGACGGGCTTCCTCATCTACAACCCCGCCACTCCTTCCACGCCGACCATCGTCGCGCTCGGGCAGCCCGGCGACATTCCGGCTCCGGCCGATTACAACGGCGACGGGGTGACGGAACCCGCCGTCTTCCGGCCGTCGACGGGCTTCCTTATCTACAACCCCGCCAGCCCCTCCACGCCGACGGTCATTGCCCTCGGCCAAGCCGGCGACATTCCCGTCGCCGCCGACTACAACGGCGATGGTCGGGCCGAGCCCGCGGTCTTCCGGCCGTCGACGGGCTTCCTCATCTACAACCCCGCCAGCCCCTCCACGCCGACGGTCATTGCCTTCGGCCAATCAGGTGATCTCCCGGGCGCGCTCCCCTGGCCCGACGGCACGGCAATCCCAAGCTACTTCCGCCCGTCGACGGCGACCTGGGCCGCCTACAACAAGGGCAGTGTCCCGTTCGGTGTCACCGGGGACATCCCACTCGTCGCGAGCACCGGCAACGCGGCCAACGACCCCGCCCTCCTCGTCTACCGGCCGGGCAACAGCACCTGGTACGGCTCGAATCCAAACACCAGCCAGGCGAGCTCGGCGTCGTTCGGGTCGGTCGGGGACGTGCCGGTCTTCGAGCTGCCGGCCCTGCAGCTCGGGTACCCGGTCACCCCGGTATCCGGCACGCTCGGCTACGCCGCCTCGCTCACGGGAGTGGCTTATACCTCGAGCGGGCTGCCACTCTGGAGCGGCATGGCCGCCTCCGGAGCGGTCCTGCACGCCGCGGCCATCGCAACCGGCGTCCAGGGCACTCCGACCGGCACGGTCACGTTCCTGTGGTACCCGAATCAGACGTGCGGCGGCGTGGGGACCTCCGTCGGGACGCTGCCGCTCGACGCCAATGGCCTCGCCCAGCCGAGCGGGACGGCGACGGTCACATCGGGAGGGTTGTCGTTTGCCGCCAACTACTCCGGGGACTCGACCTATGCGGCCGGGAGTGCCTGCGTACCGATCGCGGCCCGATCGACTCCGATCACCTTCACGGACGACCCGCTCGCCTCGCGCACGACGGGCGTGAAGGCCGTGCACATCACCGAACTGCGGCAGCTCATCGACTCGATCCGCGTGGCTCAGGGTCTGTCGGGCTACGGCTGGACGGATCCGACGCTCGCGACCGGCAGGACGGGCACGCCGGTCAAGGCCGTCCATATCACGGACCTGCGGACGGCCCTCGGAGCCGTGTACGCCCAGGTGGCGCGCACGCCCCCTTCGTACACCGACCCGACGCTCGCTGCGGGGGCGATCATCAAGGCGGTGCACATCGCGGAGATCCGGGCGGTCCTGTTGACCTGGTAGGAAGATCCGCGCGGGGATTCGCTCCAAGGAACGGGCCGGTCTGCCGACAGCGGACCGGCCCGTTGCATCCCCACGTCTCCTGGCGAGTTCGCGCGAGCCTTATCGGTAGTGAGCGGCCGCCACGGGACCCAACCGCATCATCCCGTCCATGAAGGCGTGCAGGTCGAACTGCGCCCCCTGCTTCGCGCGGGCGTCGTCGTAGACACGGCGGACTTCCCGGTACCCCAGGTAGTAGGTGGTCAGCTGCACGGGGCTGGTGATGCTGCGCATCCACATGTTCGTGGCCAGCTGGTCGCCCTGCAAGGCGTCGGTCTTGATGAACCGGATCACCTCGTCCCGAGTCATGCCGCCCGTGTGCACGCGGATGTCGACGATGGTCCGCGCGATGTTCTCGAGCTGCTTCTTCAGATGAGCCATCCGGGGGAGCGGGCCGCCCCAGCCCTGATCGAGCAGCAGCCGCTCGCAGAAAGTGCCCCACCCCTCGACATACACGTCGTTGGGAAACAGCGCCCGGACCTTGTGCGCGTGTCGGGCGGCGTACTTGAGTTGCGTGTAGTGGCCCGGGATGAGCTCGTGCGCCGCGATCATGGTGTTGAAGTCGCGGTTGAAATCCCTGAAGAAGGCGGCGGCCTGCGCCGGCGTGGCGTCATCGGGTGGAACCGGCACGAAATAGAGCGTCTTGGCGTTCGGCGCATACGGGCCGGCGGGGTAGACGCCTCCCACGCTCTGGGACAGGAAGTAGGACGGCGACGTGGAGACGAACAACGTCACCGGATCGGGGAGCGTCATGATCTGGTGCTCCCGGACGAATGCCTCGAGACGCTTGATTGTCTCGAGCCAGTTCGCCAGGTAGGTCTTCGTGTCCGGATCCCCGTCGGCCGCCACGCGCTCGAAGAGGCGCCCGACGAGCGCCCGGTCGTCGGCGGGCGGGGCCTGGTCCGGCATCAGGACGCTCCAGATGCGCCGGCCCAGCGTGGCGGTCTCCGTGAGCTTCGCCGCGAAGTCGGCCTGCGCCCGTTCCAAAACGGCCGGCAGTGGCTCCTCGATGCCGGTCGTCCAGCGGAATGCGGCTGCGTAGTGCTCGCCCAGTCGCGGCGAACCGGTCGCGCGCGAGGCGAGGGCGTCGAGAAACGTCGCGAACTCGTCGAGCGCCTTCGAGGCGGCCAGCCCCTGGCCGTGTAGCGACGCCTCGAGCGCCGGGTAGCCTCTGGCCGCATCCGAGAGGCCGGTGGCGTAGAAGCGGGCCGAGGATCGGGCCTGCGCGGCGCCGAGGCGGGCCAGCTCAGGCGCCACGGTTACTGGACCGGCGGCACCCAACGCGGCGCGCGCCTGGCAGACCAGACGCGGCACGAGCGTCGTCCGGGCGACGACCCGATCGAGCCGCTCCGGGAGGGGCCGGTCGTCCCGCACGAGCAGGAAGACGTTGGCATTCTCGACAATCGCCGTCCAGTAGAGCGGGTCCCGATCGGGACGCTTGATCACCGACAGCGTCAGGATCTCTCGCTGGATCTGGCTGGTCAGCGCCTCGGCATCGAGCTGGTCATCGAGCGAGAGACTCCCCGCCTCACTCGCCTCAGTCAGCCGGTCGAGGGTTTCACGGTTGTAGCGGAGCCAGGTGTCGCGCCGCTCGCGCGAGAGGTCCTCGAACTGACGGTCGAAGTCGTGGCGCCCGGCCTGGGTAGCCAGGCTCGGGAATGTCTCGAAGTAGCGCTCGATGTAGGCGTCGGCGATGGCGGGCACGGTGGGGGGCTGCGGCGGCGCCGCCGCGACAGTCAGGAGCAAACAGGCCGCGAGAACGAACAGTCGCATGCCGGAATCTTATATCCGAAGCGGCCACGCGCCGCACGCGCGGCCGGACCGGCTCACGGCGGCTCGGCATCCCGCCGGGTACGAAACGGTCTACAATGCCGGCAGGATCGAGACCAGCCGCCCACCAGCCTCAGAAAAGGAGCCTTCGGCCATGCGCACCCTGCTCGCCTGCGTGTCCTTCGTTGCGCTCAGCGTGGCGCCCTTCTCGACCGCCAGGCCGTCGGCCCAGGCTCCGCCCGCGCCCTCCCCTCGGCAGGCTGGCCCCGCGGTGGTCGGTACCGCCGCGCGACGCCGACACGCTCCCGGTCAGACGTGTCGTGCTCTACAAGAACGGCGTGGGGTATTTCGAGCATGTCGGGCGCGTGAAGGGAAGCCAGGTGGTCACGATCGGGTTCACGAGCCGACAGCTCAACGACGCGCTGAACTCGCTGACGGTCCTCGACCTCGGAGGCGGCCGCATTTCGGGTATCACCTACAACTCCGAGGCCCCGCTCAGCGAACGGCTCTCGTCGTTGGGGCTTCCGGTCGAGGAAGCGACGACCCTCTCGCAGTTCCTGTCAGCCCTGCGGGGCGCCCGGCTCGAGGTGCGGTCGGGAGGCACGAGCGTCGTCGGCCGGCTCCTCGCGGTCGAGAAGCGTGTGCGAACCCGCCAGGACAACACCTCGCAGGAGATCGACGAACTGTCGATCGTCGGTGACGGGGGTGAGGTCCACCTCGTAGAACTGACGCCTGCCGTCGCCATCCGGCTGGCCGATCGCGACCTCACCGAGCAGGTCGGCCGGTACCTTGGCATCGTGGCGTCCGCCCAGCAGCAGTCGCTGCGCCGGATGGCAATCGCGACCTCCGGCACGGGCGACCGTTCGCTGTTTGTCAGCTACATCAGCGAGGTGCCGGTCTGGAAGTCCACCTACCGCCTCGTGCTGCCGTCGAAGGCGGGTGCCAAACCACTGCTCCAGGGGTGGGCGGTCGTGGACAACACGATCGGCGAGGACTGGACGAACGTGGACCTGTCGCTCGTGGCGGGCGAACCGCAGTCCTTCATCCAGCCGATCTCGCAGCCCTACTACGTGAGGCGCCCGGTCATCCCGCTGCCCTCCGCGGCACTGCTCACGCCCCAGACGTCCGAGGCGGCGCTGACGGCCCAGAACGCGCCCACCGGCGCCGGCGGGGCGGTGGGCGGCATGTTCGAGCAGGTGGCGGCACCGGCAACGGCCGCGCCCCCGCCGCCGCCCGGCGCAGCCGCCCCGCTCAGGCGGACGGCGTCGGCTCCGCACGCGATGGCTTCTGATCTAAAGGTGGCCGAGGTCATCGCCGCCACGCCGGTGGCAGCGACCGGCCAGGAGCTCGGGGACCTGTTCGAGTACCGAATCAAGGAGCCCGTCACCATCAGGAAGAACCAGTCGGCGCTGGTGCCGATTGTCAGCGGGGAGGTGTCCGTCGAGAAGGTGACGGTGTGGACCCCGTCGGGCCAGAACGCCGTCCCGCTGCGCGCCGTGTGGCTGGAGAACACGACGGACCTGACGCTGGACGGCGGCAGCTTTACCGTCCTCGAGGCGGAGGCGTTCGCGGGTGAGGGCGTGATGTCGTCGCTCAGGCCCCACGAGAAACGCCTGCTCTCGTATGCGGCCGATACGGCCATCCACGCGGATGCCCGCTCGGAGGGGGGTCCGCGGCACGTCGAGCGCGTGCGGATCAACAAGGGCACGATCGTCCAGGTGGCGCAGGACCAGGAACGGCGGGTCTACACGGTGCGCAACGAGGACACGTCGCCCCGCACGGTCATCCTCGAACACCCGGCCCGGCCCGGTTGGGTCCTGGCCCCTGGCGCGCCCCAGGTCGTCGAGAGCTCGGCGGGGTTCCGAAGGTTCCGGCTCACGGTGGAGCCCAAGAAGACCGTCACCCTCACCGTCGACGAGATCTACCCGCGTGAGGTGCGCTACGTGCTCTCGCGGATGACGGACGACGAGCTGACGGTGTTCCTGAGGGGTCCTGGCGTGGATCCCTCGGTCGCCGCCGCGCTCAAGCCAATCGTGGAGAAGAAGCAGGCCATCGCGGCGGTCGACCGCGACCTCGCCGCGGGCAAGGCCGAAGTCGACCGGATCGGCACGGACCAAGCGCGGGTCCGCGAGAATATGAAGGTGCTCAAGGGCAGCGCCGAGGAACGGGCCCTGACCGAACGCTACACGCGCGAGCTGGACCAGCAGGAGAATCGCCTCGAGGTCCTCCGGCGCGACAGCGACGCCCTCGAGCAGCAGCGCGGGAAGCTGCAGACCGAGCTCGATGCGCTCATCGAGGCGCTGACGATCTGAGCGGGCCGGACGAGGCCTCTGCTCGACGGCGGGAGGCTTTGTGCGACTGGACACCGAGCGGCTGCACCTGCGGGAGTTCCGGGCCGAGGACATCGACGCCTACGCGGCAATGTGTGCGGACCCCGAGGTGATGCGGTTCCTCTCGGCCGATGGGGCGGCCCTCTCCCGTGAGGACGCCTGGCGGCAGATGGCGATGTTCGCGGGGCACTGGGCGCTCCGGGGCTTCGGCATGTGGGCGGTCGAGGAGCGGACGAGCGGCCGCTTCGTGGGCCGCGTGGGGCTTCATTACCCCGAAGGCTGGCCCGATCGCGAACTCGGCTGGGTGCTCTGCCGGTCGTTCTGGGGACAAGGCCTGGCGACGGAGGCGGCGCGGGCGGCAGCCGCGTGCGCGTTTGGGCCGCTGGGCTGGTCCCACCTCATCAGCTTGATCCGGCCCGACAACCACCGGTCCATCGCGGTCGCCCTGCGGCTCGGCGAGACCCGTTCGGGCGAGGGCTCCATCCGGGGCATTCCTCACCACGTCTACCGGCTCGATCGCAGATGAAGGAAGGGAGGCCGCTGGGCCTCCCCATCACCAACCCGTGGCGGGCGTGTCGGACCGCCGGGCCGGCGTGTTCTCCGTCACTGGACATCGCCGAAGATGTACTTCCCGAACCACTCGAGGTTGTGCTCCATGGCGGCGCGGTTGGCCTTCGGCTTGGTCAGCCCGTGTCCAAATCCCTTGTAGACGATGAGCTTGGCGGGCACGTTCTCGTCGCGCAGCCCCTGGTACAGCTCGTAGGCGTTGGGAATCGGCACCCTCGGGTCCTTGTCTCCGTGCTGGATGAGCGTCGGTGCCTTGGCGCCCTTGATGTAGGTGATCGGCGAGGTCTTGCGGTAGATCTCCGGATCGTCCCAAGGTGTCGCCTTGAGGTAGTGGCGCGTGAAGGGGTGGATGTCGGTATTGACGTAGTAGGTGGTCCAGTCGGAGATGCCGGCACCGACCGACACGGCCTTGAAGCGCGCGCTGTCGTGCGTCGTGAGGAAGGCCGAGATGTAGCCGCCCTGACTCCAGCCCATGACGCCAACCCGGTCGTTGTCGGCCAGACCCTCCTTCACGAGGACGTCGATGCCCGACAGGACGTCCCACGCATCGCCGATCCCGAGGTTCCGGATGTTCAGGGAGCGGAACTTCTCGCCGTACCCCGCGCTGCCCCGGTAGTTCGGTTCGAGCACCAGCGCGCCGCGCGTGAGCCAGATGTCGATCGGATAGGAGGTCGTCGAACTGAACGGCGTGGGCCGCGACACGCCCGTCGGCCCACCGTGAATGACGACCAGCAGCGGGTACCGCTTGCCGGCCACGAATCCGGAGGGTTTGTGGAGGACGCCTTCGATCGTGGTGCCGTCCTGACTCTTCCAGCTGATCACCTCGTGCGTGCCCTTCGCCCAGCCGTCCGTCTGTTTCCCCATCTCGGTTAGCCGGCGGGGCGTCATCGTGCTGGTCGGGGCCACGTACACCTCGGGTACGCTCGTCGCGTCGGACGCGACGAAGGCGACCACCGATGCATCCCGGTTCAGCGAGAAAGAGGAGCCAATCCACTGATCCCGCGGCGCGAGCCTGGCGATCTGGCGGGTGGCGGGATCGAGGCGGTAGAGGTACGACCAGGTGTGCGACATGGCGCCAAAGAAGATGCCCTGGGCGGTCCAGGCAACGAGCGCGGGGTTTTCGTCGAAGGCGGCCGTCAGGATCTGCGGCGTGCCCCCCTTGGCCGCGACGACCGCCAGGCGCATGGTCGAGTAGCTGTAGTAGTCGCGGTCGCCCTGCGCCGTCTCGAATACCAGCTGGTTCCCGTCGGGCGACCATCGCGGGTTGGTGTCGGGCCCCTCCTGGGCCACCAGCGTGCGGACCGAGCCATCGGCCACCGACACGACGGAGATGTCGGCGGTGTTGGAAAACGCCGGGGCGGGATCGGTGCGAAAGTCGAACGCGATCTCGCGGCCATCCGGCGACCAGTCGAAGCTCCCGACGGTGAAGGCTCCCTGCGTCAGGCGGCGGACCTTCTTGGTCGCGACGTCCATCACGTACAGATGAGTCATGATCGGGTCGGCGCCCACGACCTCGAACTCGCCGTACTTCTTGTCTCGATCCTTGAGTGCTTGGGGCCGGGGATCGTTGGCCGTGAAGGCGATCTGCTTGCCGTCTCTCGACCACTGGAAGGCCACGACGCCTTCCTCCTCGGTGGTCAGCGGCTCGGCTTCACCGCCGGTCGGATCGAGAAGATAGATCTGACGCTTGTCCGTTCGCTCCGATATGAACGCGAGCGTTCGGCCATCGGGCGACCACGCAGGGGCGCTCGACGGTTTCTTGTGGGTGGTCATCTGGCGCACCGCGCCGGTTCCGGCGTCGGCCATCCAGATCTGCGTCGGGTAGGCGTTCTCGTCCCAGTCCGTCTCGCGGACCGTGTAGGCCACCAGGCGGCCGTCCGGCGACATGGCTGGCGACCCGACACGCCTAAGCGAGACCAACTGATCAACCGTCGGCGCCGTCTGCGCGAACAGGGGCGAGGTCACCGCGACGAGGGTCAGGACGATGGCTGTGTGTCTCATGGCGTGGATACAGGAAAACGAGGCCGTTTCGCGCGTGGTTCGGGGAACTGTCGGCGACAGTATACCGGGAGGCTCGGCCCGTCAGCGAGAGGCTTCGAGGAGCTGGCGGTACTTCCTCAGCAGTTCGAACAGGACGACCCCGCCGGCTGTCGCCACGTTGAGCGACTGCTTGAGGCCGAGCGTCGGGATGCGCACGCGCACGTCGCACCGCTCGAGCAACTCGACGCGGATGCCGTCGACCTCGTGGCCGAACAGCACGCAGACGGGAAAGGCGGGCCGCCAGTCGAACAGGTCGATGGCGGGCACGGTCGTCTCCACCGCAGCTAGCTGGTAGCCGCGTGCCCGGAGCGTGTCGAGGGACGCCGCCGCGTCGGCGCACCGCTCCCAGGGAACCGTCCGCTCGGCGCCGAGCGCCGTCTTGGCGATCCGGACGTCCGGCGGGGCCGCGGTAATCCCGGCAAGCAGCAGGTGCTGGACGCGGACGGCGTCGGAGGTGCGGAAGAACGAGCCGACGTTGTACAGGCTGCGCACCTGGTCGAGCAGCACGACGACCGGGAGGCGGTCAATCGCGTCGTAGGCGGAGGACATCGCCGTGGCCTGGTAGACGGGGCCGTTGGTCAAGAGTGCCTCAGCGGGACAGGGGCGGGCAACACCCGCGCGCGTGTGCTATGTTACGCCCGCTCCCTGGCTGGAGGACACGTTGCGGGCCGTTGCCGGTGTCGCGCTCGCCGCCGCGTTGTGGGGGGGTCTGGCCGCCTCGCCCGCGCCCCGTTCACACCCGGGCGTGGGGCCGCCCGCCCCGCTCGGGCCCGTGCCCTCGCCTCGGCAGCTCGCCTGGCACAGCCTGGAGTTCTACGGGTTCCTGCACTTCGGCATCAACACGTTCACCGACAAGGAGTGGGGGTACGGCGACGAGGACCCGCGCCTGTTCGCACCTACGGCGTTCGATGCCCGGCAGTGGGCCCGCGTGGCGCACGAGGCCGGCATGGCCGGGCTCATCGTGACCGCCAAGCACCACGACGGGTTCTGTCTGTGGCCGAGCCGCTTCACCGAGCATTCCGTCAGGCAGAGCCCCTGGCAGGGCGGCAAGGGTGACGTCCTGCGCGCACTCTCGCAGGCCTGCCGGGAGTACAACCTCCGGTTCGGGGTGTACCTGTCTCCGTGGGACCGGAATCGTTCCGAGTACGGGCGAACCGAATACCTGGACTACTACCGGTCGCAGCTTCGGGAGCTGCTGACCGCCTACGGACCCGTCTTCGAGGTGTGGTTCGACGGCGCCAACGGCGGTGAGGGCTTCTACGGCGGCGCCCGTGAGACGCGCCGGATCGATCCCCGTCACTACTACGACTGGCCCACCACGTGGCGCATGGTGCGCGAGCTGCAGCCCTCTGCGGTGATGTTCAGCGATGCGGGGCCCGACGTCCGCTGGGCCGGCAACGAGGACGGCGTCGCCTTCGCCACGTCGTGGTACGGCCTCGACCGGAGCGGGACCTTCCCGGGCGACCCGGCCTATTCCCGGGAGCTGGCAGGCGGCAGGGCCGACGCGCCCGACTGGGTGCCGCCCGAGGTCGACGTGTCGATTCGGCCTGGCTGGTTCTACCACGGCGGCGAGGACACGAAGATCAAGTCGGTCGGCCAGTTGCTTCAGATCTACGAGACCTCCGTCGGCCGCGGGGCGAACCTCCTCCTGAACGTCCCGCCGGACCCTCGTGGTCTCATCTCGGAGGCCGACGCGGCGCGGCTGCGCGAGTTTCGCTCGGCGCTCGACGCGACCTTCTCGGTCGATCTCGCGCGGGGGGCGGACGCGTGGGCCACCAACGTGCGCGGCCAGTCCCCGCGCTTCGCCGCCCGTCTGGTCGCCGACGGACGGGACGATACCTACTGGGCCACCGACGACGGCGTGACCAGCGCCAGCGTCGAACTCACCCTGGTCCGCCCGGCGCGGTGTGACCGGATGGTCCTGCAGGAGTACCTCGCGCTCGGCCAGCGAATCGAGGCATGGACGGCCGAGGCGGACGTCGACGGCGTCTGGCGACCCGTGGCTGCTGGAACGACGGTTGGCCACAAGCGCATCGCGCGCTTCGAGCCTGTCGTCGCCCGGCGTCTTCGCGTCAACGTGACGAGGGCGCGGGCGTGTCCGGCGTTGGCCACCGTCGCGCTGTACCGGTCGGCGTACTGACCGCCGGTCAGTGCGGCTCGTCGGCGTAGGACCGCTTTGCCAGCACCGTCCCCTTCTTCCCGCCGGTCAGCGCAACCTCAAGGTCGTGGTTGGTACGCTCGACCGGCGTCAGCACCTCGACGAAGAGCACGTAGTGTCCCGAGAGCGCGGAGGCCACGCGCGCGACGGCGAGCTCAGGGAACAGATGCGTGGGGGCGTAGAAACCTCCCGTGTCCTCGGCCGTCATCTTGAGGCCCGCCTCCAGCGTGTGCCAGTCGGCATCGGTCACGTCGAGACAGAAAACCGAAGCCCGCGCCGCCTGGAGTGCCCGGCGAGCATCCCCGTAGACGCGGTCCAACGCGAAGCTGTCTCCCGCCAGTTCGCCGAATCCATATCCGACCAGAACGATGGTCTTCGACCCCGGGAGCGGCTCGAGGGCCGCGCCGAGCAGCGCCAGCGCCTCCTGCATCGAGGCCGCCCGCTTGGCGCGGACCACGTCGAGGACGGTCATGAGCGAGGGCGGCGGCGCCGGCTCAACCGGCGGCGGATGCTCGAACAGGATGCCGTGTTCAAGCACGTGCCGGACCTGGTCGAGCCGCGTGGTGAAGTCGAGCCAGATCCTGAGATGCGTGTCGAAGGAAAGGACCGCCACCCGGTCGCACGGCCCGAGGGTATCGAGGAACGCCCTGATGTCGATCAGCATGCGCATCAGGCCGACGATACGAGACGGCTCAAGGTCCTTCTGGAACAGGAAGACGATGAGGCGGCCGGCCTCCCGATCGACTGACGGTGGCGGCGGGAGGGCGGCGGCACCCCGCCGCACTGCCCGGGAGTCCTCGTCGGTATCGTTCATCCACTCCGCCGTCTCGATGCGGGCGGCCTTCCCATCGATGCGGACCAGGAAATCCGCGGCGCTCAGTCCCCGCACGGGGGCGCCGTGTGCGTCGAGCACGCGGACGTCCACGAGGACGCGAGCCACCGTGACGCGCTCGGTGTGGCGCTGGGGCACCGGCCCTTGGCCGGACGCCGCCACGGCGGCCACGAGCACCAGGGCCCGGATGCTTCTCATGACCCCCCGCAGTAAGGGATCGTCATCGGCCCCTCTGGCAGCACGGCCACCGGTGCGTCCACGCCGAGGCGCGCCAGTTCCAGGGCGAGGCGCTCGTCGAGGTTCGCGACCGGCTCGATGTGCGCGCGTCGCACCTCGCCGGGATCGATCTCGCTGAACAATCCCACTCGCGCCTTGAGCAGAATCAGCGCCAGCAGCTGGGCCTCCCACTGGTCGTATACGGCAAAGCCGGGCGTCATGATGGCATCGAGGACTGCCCGCGGACCGGCGTGCCGGACCATCAGGTCGCGGAAGTTCCCGTGTGAGGGAAAGCCGTCCTGGCAGCGGGAGGCGGTCAGGATGTAGCCTCCCTGCTCGACGATCTGGGCGGCCGCCGACATCCCCTTGACGGTCTGATAGAGGTTCTGGTCGAGCGGATACCCGCTGTTGGTGGTCACCACGATTGGGAACGGCTGCTGGCAGCGGACCATGGCGGTGTCTTTGGCAAACTGCGCCCCGGCGCGGTGCGCGGCCAGCACGTCGCCGCAGAAGAACCGCGTGATCTGCCGGCGGCGGTTCAGCGTCACGTTGACGCAGAAGTCCACCGGGACCAGGGCGCCGTTGGCCCGAATCTGGTCCTGCGTCGGATTGTCCTCCAGCCGTCCCCACGTGCTGCGCGGATCACCGATCACCTCGGCACGGTGGTAGTGCATGATGGCGTCGATGTCAGCGAGCGCCGGGAACACCCCCTTGTAGCCACCCGAGAACCCCGCCATGAAGTGCGGCTCGATGAAGCCGAGCACGATGCGGCGATCGGCGGCCATCCACTCGCGGTTCAGGAACACCGGCCGACCGTCAGTCGTCCGCCCCGCGTCCTGCAGGCCGGAGGGTTCGTGCGCCGAGTGATTGACGATGCGCAGTCGACCGAACACGGCATCGCCGACCATCGATCGCAGCTCGGCCTCGGTGTTGACACGGTGTGACCCGGTCCCGTTGATGATGGTCCACCTGGCGTCGGGCACACCGTCCAGCTCCTCGAGCAGCCACCCGAGCAGCCGGTCGGTCGGAAGGGGCCGAGTGAGATCCGGGATGGCGACCGCGACGCGGTCAGTCGCCCGCACCAGGTCACGGAGCGGCCGCGACTCGATTGGCCGGCGCACGGCGTCCCGGAAGGAGGCCGCCTCGTCGCTCAGTCCCTCGACGAATGTGGGCTCGAGCACGAAGACCTGGCTCGACGGCACGGTGAGCGTGAGCCCGTGATGACCATAGCGGAGCCGGACGCGCATGCCGGGCAGGATACCGCCGATCGGGGACCGCGGGGAATGGGGCGGCCAGCCGAGCGCGGGCCTCCGAGCGACCTGGCCGCTCAGCAGCCCGCGGGGCAGTCGCGGTGAAGCAGGTCGGCGAGTGTTTCGAGCAGGACGTCCGGCGGGCACGGTTTTCGGAGCACGCGGTCAAAGGCCGACGTCTCCTCGTCGTCGAACCGGCCCGATCGCGCCGTGTAGCCGACGATGCGGACGCTTTCCATGCCTGGCAGAGCCCTGATCTGAAGAGCGGCGGAGATGCCGTCCAGTTGCGGCAAGAAGACATCCATGACCACCGCGTCCGGCTTGTGCGCGGCGGCCTGCCGAACCGCCTCTAGTCCAGTGGACGCGCGAATCGTGTCGTAGCCGGCAAAGCCGAGCGTCATCTCGAGCACGTCGAGGGCGTCCGGATAGTCATCGACGATGAGAACGATGCTGGACATTCGTCAGTGTCCCCTGGTGTCGGTGGCGAGCGCGCCGTTGCGAATCTCGCGACCCGTGTCCGTGGATGGACGAGCGCCCTCGTCGCCCGACGCCCGCCCGGCGCCCAGGGTCACGAGCAGGGCGGGCGCTGTCCTGTCCTCCTCGGTGGCTCGGGTGTCCAGTGCGGCAACTGGCAGATCAATTGTCACAGTCGTCCCGAGGCCCTCACCCGCGCTCTCGGCGCGGACCTCACCCCCGTGCAGCATGACGATTTGCTTGACGATGGTCAGTCCCAGGCCAAGACCGCCGTGCTCGCGGGTCATCGAACTGTCGCCCTGACGAAACGGATCGAACACCAGCGGCAGGAACGCGGGAGCGATGCCGACGCCGGTGTCCGTCACGGCGACATGCGCTCGATTCCCGGTCCGGTTGCTCACGACCGTCACTGATCCTCCCGACCCGGTGAACTTGATGGCGTTGTCGACGAGACTCCAGACCGCCTGCTGGAGACGCCCGGCGTCGCCGTCGACGAGCAGGGCATCTCCGTCCGACGCCTCGGTGAGACGGACCCCCTTGGACGCGGCCGGCGCGCGCCCGAGGTCCACGACGCGGGAGCAGACCCGCTGGAGATCCAGGACCCTTCGACGCAGGCTGAGCTTCCCGGCCACGGCACGCGAGGCATCGAGCAGGTCGTCGACGAGGCGCGCCTGGAGGGCGACGTTGCGGTCGATGACCGTGAGGGCCCGTTGGACCACGTCGGGCTTGACACCCTCGCGGCGCGCTTGCCACAGCCATCCCTGGATGACGCCGAGCGGGGTCCGCAGCTCGTGGGACACAGTCGCCAGCAGCTGGTCCATCAGCCGGTTGCCTTCCTCGGCGGCCAACCGGGCCGTACGCTCTCGGCGGGCGGCCTCCTCGAGGTCCCGGTACAGGAGAACGTTGGCCATCGCGAGCGATGCGCCGTTGGCGATGGCCTGGAGCAAGTCCAGTTCGTCGGGGGTGGCCTCGTGGACCTCCGCCCAGTACGCGCCGATGGCGCCGACCGGGTCCTCGGGGCGGATGGGAACGATCGCCAGACTCCGCACGAAGGTCGAACGGTAGACGTCATGGGGAATGCGGGCGTCGGCATAGACGTCGGGGACGACGGCACACTGCCGCCGGGTCATGGCCCATCCGGAGATGCACTGGTCGAGCGGGAAGCGGCGGCCCTTCCAGAGGGGGGCAATGGCGTCCTCGTCGGCATAGTGGCAGTACCCGCCCTCTTTGACGACGAATGTCACGCCATCCGCGCCAGTGAGTCGCCTGGCGCCGCTTCGAGCGACCGCCATCAGGTGCTCCAGGCTGCGGGCGAAGGACAATTCGACCAGAACCTGAAGGAGCCGTTCTGCGGGGTTCTCGCGTGTCGTGTCAGCTACTGCCATGCTCAGGCCGCCAGGTCACCGGGGGTTCGACAGCCGTCCAACGTCCACCCAGCGGCTGTGATCGGGGGCGACGCCCACGAAGGCGCGCTCCCTGAAGCAAGACAGACACCAGCTGGCCAGGATGCGATTCTGGCCTATTTGGCACCGACACGGGGTCAAGTTGCATGAGGTTGTTTTCCGGCTGGCATCGCGTGTAGGGCAATCGGACAGGCAGGCCAGCTCGACCGTTCCGCGTCGGACCAGGGGTTTAGAGGGCCTCGTGCAGAGCCGGGAACCGCGGGGCTTCTTGACGAGCGCGGCGGCCCTCGGGTCCTGTGTGCCGGGCGATGCCGGCGCGGCACCGCCACAAGTCTGATGCCCCAAGGACGGCGACACTGCCGTGATCAGTCCAACTCAAGGAGCGGTTGCATGAGAAAGGTACGTTCGGTCACTCGCATCGGGATGGTGGCCTCAGCCCTGGGGCTGGCGCTGATGGTCTGTGCGGTCGACCTCGGCGCGCAGACCCTGCCGCCCGAGGTGCTCAAGACCTTCACGTTCAGGGGCATTGGCCCGACCCGTCAGAGCGGGAGGTTCACCGATATCGCCGTGCCCGAGCTCGAACCGTGGACCATCTACGCAGCGACGGGTTCCGGCGGACTCTGGAAGTCGGTGAACAATGGCCACAGCTGGGAGCCGATCTTCGACAACCAGACCGTGATCTCGATTGGCGACATCGCGGTCGCCGCATCGAACCCGGGCATCGTTTACGTCGGGACCGGAGAGGCGACGAGCTCCAGAAGCACCTATTGGGGCGACGGCGTCTACAAGTCCACCGATGCCGGCAAGACCTGGACGAACGTGGGGCTGAAGGACACCCACCACATCGGCCGGATCGTCATCCACCCCAAGAACCCGGACATCGTCTACGTGGCGGCGCTCGGCCATCTCTATTCCGAGAACGACGAGCGGGGCGTCTTCAAGACGATCGACGGTGGCAAGACCTGGACGAAGTCACTCGACATCAAGGCAGACGGGAAGGTGATCGGCGCGGCCGACATCGTGATGGACCCGAAGAAGCCGGAGATTCTCTACGCCGCCGCCTACGACAAGGAGCGGAAACCCTGGACGTTCAACCTGGCCGGGCCGGGCAGCGGCATCTACAAGACGGTCGACGCCGGCAAGACATGGACCAAGCTGACCAACGGGCTGCCCGGCGGCATGATTGGCCGCATCGGCCTCGACATCAACCTGAAGAACCCGCTCGTCCTCTACGCGAACGTCGAGAACGCCAACAAGCCGAAGATGTCGGACGCCGATCGGCTCAAGGAGCTGCGCGAGGGCAAGTCGAGCGCCGGGATGATCGGCGAGGAGGTGTACCGCACCGACGACGGCGGAAAGACCTGGCGGAAGGTCAACGAGAAGAACCCGGTCGGGGGCGGCCCGGGCTACTACTACATGAACATCCGGGTCGATCCGAATGACGCCAACCACGCCTACGTCCTGAGCGTCGGTGTGCTCGAGACCAAGGACGGCGGGAAGACCTGGACGCAGGCGTATCGCTTCGGCGGCGACAACCACGCGCTGTGGATCGACCCGTCGAATTCGAAGCACATGATCCTCGGCTTCGACCACGGCCTGGGCATCACCTACGACGGCGGGAAGAACTGGTACCACCCCGACGAGCTGCCGCTCGCGCAGTTCTACGCGATAGGCCTCGACAACCAAGTGCCTTATAACGTCTACGGCGGCATCCAGGACAACGGGTCGATGCGCGGGCCGAGCAGCAAGCGCGGCGGACGCCCGATCACGTTCGAGGACTGGCAGACCGTGGGCGGCGGCGACGGAATGTACAACGTCATGGACACGGTGACGAACCGCTACCTGTACAACGAGTTCCAGTTCGGCGCCATCACGCGCACCGACCTCTACACCGGCGAGTCGAAGAGTGTGCGCTATCCGGACGAATCCCTGCGCTACGGCTGGACGGCCCCCATCCTGGTGTCTCAGCATGACCCGAACGTCATCTACCACGGCGCCAATCGGCTATTGAAGTCGACGAGCCGTGGAGACGCGTGGGAGGCGGTCAGCCCGGACCTGACCACCAACGACAAATCGAAACTCACGGTGGACGGCAAGGGCGGCGACGGCAACATTGAGTACTGCACGATCACCACGATCGCCGAGTCTCCCATCTCCCGCGATCTGCTCTGGGTCGGGACCGACGACGGGAACGTGTGGGTGACCAAGGACGGCGGGAAGAACTGGACGAAGGTCAATGACCGCATCTCGGGCAGCCCGGGCTACTGGGTGAGCCGCGTCGAGGCGTCCCACGCCGCCCCGGGCACGGCGTATGTGACCTTCACCGGCCTGCGGAACGACGACTTCCGGGCGTTCGTGTACAAGACGACGGACTTCGGGCAGACCTGGACATCGATTGTCGGCAACCTGCCGGCCAAGTCGGTCAACGTGATCCGGGAGGACCCGAAGAACCCGAACCTCCTGTTCGTCGGTGCGGACTTCGGCCTGTACGTGTCGGCCGACGGGGGGAAGACCTGGAGCGAGATGAACGGGAACATCCCGACCCAGCCGGTGCACGACCTGCAGATCCATGCCCGTGATCGGGAACTGGTCGTCGCCACGCACGGGCGCGGCATCTTCATCACGGACATCTCCGCCCTCGGGCAGGTGAACGAGAAGGTGCTCTCGGAGAGCTTCTACCTGTTCGACATCAAGCCTGCCGTAAAGTGGGTGACGCGCCTCGAGCACGTGTCGGCGTCCACCAATTTCGCCGGGCCGAGCAACCCGAACGGCACCGTCATCACGTACTACCTGAAGGCGGCGGCCGCCGGGGACGTCACCGTGCAGGTGCTGAAGGGCGCCCGCGTGGTCGCGGAGAACAAGAAGGCGCCCAATGCGGCGGGCCTCAACCGCGTTGCCTGGAACCTGCGCATGGATCCCGTGACGCTGCCGGGCGTGGCGGCCGCCCCGATGCAACGTCGCGGGTTCGGGGGACGGTTCGGGCAGGCCGAGCCGTCAATCCCGACCTTCGGCGGGATGGACCCGGCCGAGCCGGGCGAGTACACGGTGGTGGTGACCGCCGGCGGCAAGACGCTCTCGAAGACCGCTCTCGTGCTCGAAGACGTCTGGTACGACAAGGTGTTCTGATCTGGCCCCGGCCTGCCCACCGTCGCGGAAGGCGGTGGTGTCAGGCCGCACCTCTGTTCTCCCGCGGGGTGTGGCTGACCGTCACGCCCCGCGGGCTGTCGGCGACTCGCCTGCGTTCCCGCGACTCCCCGCCACGAACCGGGCCACCGTGTTGCGGACAGGCCTCGACCGGCACTGCTGTGGGGTCACATCACACGACGCGGCCCTGTGTGATGTCGCCTGCCCGGCAGATTCCGTTGAACTCGTCACCTGGGGATAGTTCCACGGGTCGGAGACCGGGGACACTGCGCTCGGGCGTCGACGCCGCTCAGCGGGCGAGGTTCCCTCAGTCGGCAGGTCCTGCGGCCTGGGCAGGAAGGTGCTACAATCCGCCCCTGCGCGGAGGAGACGTGTCCCTCGTCGAACAGTTCATTCGGACAGCGAAGCGGCACGAACGCAAGCTCGCGATCATCGATCGCACGACCAACCAGCGAGTCACCTACCGCGATACCCTGCTTCGCGCGCTGATCCTCTCGCGCAAGTTCCGGCGGTACGAACGCGGGATGATCGGCGTGATGGTGCCCACCTCCGCCGGCGCGATCTACGCCGTCCTGGCCTCGCTCATGAGCGGGCGCACGCCGGTGATGATCAACTACTCCACCGGGGCGGCCCAGAACTGCGTGATGGCCCAGCGGCGGCTCGGGTTCCGCACGATCATCACTTCACGGGCGCTGCTCGAGAAGATCAAGAGCCCGGTGGTCGAGGGGATGGTCTTCCTCGAGGACCTCGCCGCCAAGGTCTCGATGCTCAGCAAGGTCGGCGGCCTCCTCCGCGCGTCGATGTCCGCGGACCGGATCTGCCGGAGCGTGCACCTCGGGAAGGACGACGACCACGCGGTGATCCTCTTTACGAGCGGCAGCGAGCGCGATCCGAAGGCCGTGCCGCTCACCCACCGGAACATCCGCGCGAACATCGACGGGATGCACGAGGTGCTCGAGTTCGGGCCGAAGGATCTCATTCTCGGCAACCTGCCGTTCTTCCACGTGTTCGGTCTGACGGTGACGCTCTGGCTGCCGCTGACCAACGCGATGACGGTGGTCACGCACGCCAACCCGCTCGAGTTCCGGGCCATCACCACATCGCTGCGCGAGGAAGGCGTGACGATGATGGTCGGCACGCCGACGTTCTTGGCCGGCTACCTGCAGAAGTCCGATCCCGGCGACTTCGCCACCGTCCGGCTCCTGATCACGGGGGCCGACAAGTGCCCGGAGTCCCTGCGCCAGGGGTTCCTCGATCGACACGGCAGGACGCTGCTCGAAGGCTACGGCACGACGGAGACCAGTCCGGTGGTTTCGGTGAACACGCCCGAGCACAATCGGCCGGGCAGTGTCGGCAAGGCGCTGCCCAACGTCCAGGTGCGGATGGAGCACTACGAGACGGGCGAGCCGTGCGAGGTCCACCAGATCGGCAAGATCCTCGTCAAGGGCGACAGCGTGATGTCGGCCTATTTCGACGATTTCGAGGCGACCGTCCAGCACATGCGGAACGGCTGGTACGACACCGGCGACATGGGGTATCGGGACGAGGACGGGTACCTCTGGCACGTGGGCCGGCTGGGAAGGTTCTTGAAGATCGGCGGCGAGATGGTGTCGCTCGTCCAGGTCGAGGACGTCCTCCAGCGCGTGCTCGCCGACAGCCTCGAGTGCGCCGTGGTCGAGGTGCCCGATCCAGTGCGCGGGGCGAAGATCGTCGCCGCGGTCACCGGAGCCGTGGACGAGCGGGCCACGCTGACGCGCCTCGGCGACCAGCTCCCGCGCATCGCCCTGCCCAAGCAGTTCGCGCTCCTGCCGTTCCTTCCGAAGATGTCGAGCGGCAAGGTGGACTACCGCGCGTTGACTGACATGGTGCGTGACGTCGTGCAGGCCGGGGGGACGGCCCGGCCGCGGCGCACGCACGACCGCGAATCCGTCTGACGCATCGTCGGCTCGGCCTGCTTCGAGCCGCGGACGCGGCTGCTTTGTGAGATGGGTCAGGCCCCAGTATCGACCTTCACCTACGTCTGCCACTGTCGGTCGTTCCTCGACCCACGATCTGGCTCCACGCGGAACCCCTCAACGAATCGGCAGCTTCGCTGTTGGCGTGCGCGCGCCGGCCTTGGTCACCGGGTCCGTGCCCGAACCGACCGGCTGGCCTGACGTCCCGGTGCGGAGGTGGCGGCTCTTCTCCTCCGGCGTCTTCTCCTGCTCCACCGGGATCCGGTGCGCCTCGGCATACGCATCGTGCCGAATTCCTGTCACCTGCCACGACACCTTCTTCCCGGCCGTCCCGCCCGCGATCTTGAACCGGTTCCCGGCGATCTCCTCCGCCACGTAGAGCGGCATGAACGCCCCGATCGAGGTCAACTGGTAACGGAAGTCGCGATTGAGCGCCTCGAACCAGTCCGGCAGCAGGATGACGGCCTCGCCCTTCTCGTCGAGAACGGCGACGCCGTCGTGCACGTTCTTCATGTCGGGCGACTCGACAAACGAGTGCGAGAGATTCTTGTTCGCGGGGTCGAGCGGGTGGTCGATCCTGAAGCTGCCCGCGTTCTTGATCAGCGTGCCCTCGATCACCACGTCCCCGTCGAAGAGGCCGGCAAGGTATGGACTTTGCCCGTACACGCCGATCGAGAGGTTCCCGAACCCGTAGCCTGCCACGCCATAGCCGCTGTCGCTGCCCTGGGGCGCGTCTCCCTCCACCCCAGTTCCGCTTGGGCTTTCCGTCTGGCCCTTGACGCCGATGTTCGTGCCAGCGGTCGCGGTGGCGTGGCCATACACGCCGACGCCCGTGGAGCTGGCGCCAGAGACACCGGTGCCGCCGTGGGGCGCATCGCCCTCCACCCCGGTCCCGCTCGAACTTTCCGTCCTTCCCATGACGCCCCAGTTCTGACCGGTTGTCGCGGCGCCGTGCCCATAGACGCCCTGAGCTGTCGAGCTTTCGCCAAAGACGCCATTGAGGCCGAACCCGGCCACGCCGGCGGAGGTCCCATGCCCTTCGACGCCGGCCCCGCCGTCCGATTGCCCGTATACGCCAACGTCCAGGTATGAATAGCCATGTACTCCGTGGCCGCCCGAACTCCAACTTATGCCGTAGACTCCGCGGGTGTCCGTTCCCGTGTCAGCATACCCCTCCACCCCAAACCCGTTGTTGACGTTCGTTTGGCCGAATACGCCGGTCACGCCTAGGCCGGCCACGCCGGTTGTGCCTTGGCCGGCCACACCGGTACCGTTCGCGCTGGACGCCAACCCGTAGACCCCGTACGTCGCACCGGTCGAGCTGGTGGCGGTGCCGAAAACCCCGTATCCGACCGGAGCGTCAACCTGCCCGGTGACGCCAGCGGGGTTACCCAAGCCGGCCACGGATGTGGCGTGGCCATAGACCCCGCTGCTGTACGAACTCGACGTGATTCCTCGCACGCCGTAGTTGGTGCCCGCACCGGAGATGGCGATGCCACTGTTCGCAGCGACGTCGAGCTGCGCCTGCGGCGAGCTGACGTTGAGGCCGAGCGTCCCGGCATTGGTCAACCGCATCCGCTCGGTCAGCGCCCCCCCGCCTCCCGGCACCTTCGTCGAGAAGATCAGGTCCGCCGAGTAGTTGTTGTCCGAACTCTGCAGCCGCGCCCCCGGCACGGTCCCGCCGCTCGCCACGTTCGTCGTGAAGAAGTCGATCGCCCCGCCGGCTCCGCCATACCCGCCCCCGTTGAACAACGTCAGAATCGGGCCGAGTGCGCCCTGCGCATCCTTCCGCAACGTGAAGAGCGAAGTGGCCGACGCCCCCGCCGGCGCCGCAGCCGTGTCGCCCACCACCACGCTCACCGCCCGCGAGAGCGTCCCCCCCAGGACCAGCGTGTTGCTCGCCGACACCGTCGCATACGCCCCCACCGTTGTCGCGTTCGTCAGCCCGGGATGCGAAGCGTCCGGTCCGCTATACGCCCCCAGAAACGTGTTCGACGTCCCGTTCGTGTTGTTCAGCCCCGCCTGGTACCCCACCGCGGTGTTCACCGAACCGGTCGTCGCGCCGAGGCTGCTCGCGCCCACGGCCGTGTTGTAACTGGCGCCCGTCGCCACGGCCAGGCTGCCCGCCCCGACCGCGCTGTTCGAATACCCCGACGTGTTCGCGATCAGGGCGTTGGTCCCCAACCCCACGTTGTTCGAGCCCGACGTCACGAGCGGCGCCGCCGCCGTCTGAATGTTGCCGTCCGGGAACTTCACGCCGCCGGACGTCGACTCGATCACCCCCGCCACGCTCAGCAGCTGCCCGGGTGTCGTCGTCCCGATCCCCACATTGCCCTCCGCCGTCACTCGCAACCGCTCCACCATCCTCGTCGCCCCCGTCGGCGTCGTGTTCACCTGCAGATAGGTCCCGTGGGCGGTGTCCGTCCACGGCTCGGCCGCCTTGAACACCACCTGCCCCCGCCCACCCGGGCTGAACCCCGACGTCCCATACCCCCGCACCGCCAGTCCGCCCAGAATGTCATCCGGCTGCACCGCGCTCGGCGCCAGCATCGTCCCTCGCGCTGCCCGGTACGCCACCGGCAACGCCGTCAGCACGTTGCTGTACACGTCGAAAAACGCCACCGGCGCCGTGTTCGACGCCGCGTGAAGGCTCGCGAGCGGCGCCGTCGTGTTCACCCCCAGCCGCTGCGTCGCCGGGTCCTGGTAGACCACCGAACTCCCCAGGTCCGTTGCGTTCAGGAACACCCCCAGGTAGTTCGCCGTCCCGCTGTTCGCCGTCTGCCCCGGGCCCCCCGCCGCCTGCAGCCCGGCCTTGAGCACCTGCGGGTTCACATACGTCAGCCCGTCCGCTCCGACCCCGGTCTGCTCGCCCGCCAGCACGAAGGCCGACAGCGGCTTGCCCCCCACCGTCTCCGCATCCGCCGCCTTCATCGCATACGGCACACTGACCAGGAGCACCCGCGGCAACTCCGTGCTCCCGTCCGGGCAGACCCCCAACCACCGCGCCGCCCCCGTCGCGAAGAGCTCGGGCGCGAGCGCAATCGTGGTTCCCAGCACCGCCGCGTAACGACCGGCAGTGTCGACCTGCACCACCTGGGTCTCGGCCCACAGCGCCTCGCCCCCCGTCTGGTCTCGGTAGAGCGCAAACCGCACCGTCACGGCCCCCGCCGGGTAGCCCAACGCACCGCTGAACCGAATCGCCGGGGGCACGGCCGTGCCCCCCGCAGTCGCGGTGCCGGAGGTCGACATCTCGGTCTGGGCCAACGACACGCTGGCAGCGAGCAGCAACGGGAGAAGGAGGACGCCGGAATGGATGCGCATCGAGGACCTCCTGGGAGAAGGCGAGGACCACGCGAGAGTGACCAAGTCCGACGCGGCACGGCGGGAGCCCCGGGAACCAACCTGCCGGACGCGGCGGAGATCGACAGCCCGTGCGAGCGAGCAGGGGATGCCCGCAGTCCAGACGGCGTCAGCCCTCCGGATAGTCTCCAGGCCCACCCCACAGCTGCCGTCATTTGAACGCGGCTCGACGGCCGAGTCACCATGTGGTCAGCTAGGAATCGACAGCCCTGTGCTAGACTCCGGTGACTTTGGGTGTGATAGCGACGCGGGACCGAGATGCCTCCTGCTTCCCCTCGTCACGCGCACCGGTCCCGGCGGTCCTTCTGGGTGCGACTGCCGGAGCGCCTCGCGGTCTCCGGTCCACGGTGCGCCGTCGGGGTCGCCGTCGTTGCCGCTCTCCTCGCCACCGGCGTGCCCGGTCACGCCGGACCTTTGCCCGTCCGCCGCTACGGCGTGTCTGAGGGTCTGGTCGACAGCGTGGTGCGCGCCATCCACCAGGACGCCAAGGGGTATCTCTGGTTCGCCACCGCGAACGGCGTGAGCCGGTTCGACGGCTACCGCTTCGTGAACTACACGATCCGGGACGGCCTGGGACATCCGTTCATCAACACGGTCGTCGGGGACCCGGCCGGCGGGATTCTGGGTCGGCACGAATGGCGGCGGTATTGCCCGATTCGTCGATGACCCGAGGGTGCTGAAGGAACGGGACCGGGCGCCCTCGGCGACGCCGCGCCACTTCGTGGCGTTCAGCGTTGGCACCACCGCGGAATCCAATCGGGTCAACGCGATGGCGTTTGCACCGGACGGCGCCCTGTGGTGTGCGACCGACGGCGGGCTGTTCCGGTCCCAAGCGGCGCCCTTCGACACCCCCTCGTTCGAGATCGTCATCCCGCACAAGCCCGTGACCGAGACGATGGCGGCGCTGGCGGATCGCCGCGGCTGCCTCTGGTTCACGATGTGGGGAGGCGCCGTCCAGATCGTCGGCGATCATCGGGAGGTGTACCTCCCCCGCGGACCGTCCGACTGGCACGAACTCCACGCGCTTGCCGCGGGCCCGGGAGGTCGGCTTCTCGCGGCTGGAGGACGCGAGATCGTCGAGTTCGTGCCTCCTGACGGCCGCACGAACCGCGGGAGGTGGGAGCGTGTACCGGTGTCGCTCGACGCCCGTCATGTCGTCAACGCGGTGGCCGTGGACGCCGCAGGCGGTCTCTGGCTCGGAACCTCGGGGGGGTTGGTCTCCTACCGGCGAAACTCGCAGGCGCTCTTCACGACTGCCGACGGGCTGACCCACAACGACATCTCCACGCTCTTCTTCGACCGGGACGGCAACCTGTGGATCGGCACCTACGGCGGCGGCACGTGCGAGGTGTCGCGGGAACGGGTCCTCAGCTTCTCACACACGACTGGCTTCCCGACGCAGACGGTCCATCAGGTGGTCGAGGATCACATGGGCCGGATTCTACGCGGTCACGGCCGCCAGCGGCCTCCTCGAGGTCGTCGACGACCAGGCCGTCAGCGTTCGCACGCCGGGGCTGGCCCCCTCGCGCTGGGCGCACAGCGCCCTGCTCGAAGACAGCCGGCACCGATGGTGGATTGGCACCGACCACGGTCTGTTTCGCGGCGCGGGGGCGACCCTTGCCTACCGAGACCAGAAAGAATCTCGTGCCCGCTGATGGCCCGCCTGCCGCAGGGGTGGCGACGCTGCACGAGGGGGCCAGACCACCGGATGTGGGTGGGGTTCTGGGATGGACGACTCTACGCGGCTGACGCGGGCAACGACGCGGTCCGGTTTGCGCCGGTGGACCTCGGCGCCGGGTGGCCCGGTGGCAAAGTCCCGAGCCGGCTGCTTACCGACCGCACCGGGGCGCTCTGGCTAGGGGACCAAGGGGCGTTCGCCCGCTTCTCGGGTGGGATCACCCGCCGGTTCGACATCGAGGAGGGACTGCCCGAGACGAATCCCCGCGCGCTGTTCGAAGACAGCCGGGGTTGGCTGTGGATCGGTTTGCGTTACGGCGGCTTGTCGATGACCAAGTCGCCGGCCTCCGACCGCCCTCGCTTCGAGAGCTACTCGGCGAGCAACGGGCTCAGCAGCGACACCGTCTGGTGTGTCGCCGAAGGCCGCGACGGGCTGATCTACATCGGGACGGGCAACGGCCTCGACCGCCTGGACCCGATGACAGGACAAATCCAGCGGTTCTCGCCCGCTGACAGTCTCGCCGGAGGACTGGTCACCGCCTGCCGCGCCGATCGGCGCGGCAACATCTGGCTCGCCACCACGGCCGGCCTCTCGCGATTCGACCCCGGGACCACGCCCCTGCCGGCTCGGAGGCCGCCGGTGTTCATCACCCGCCTCCAGGTGGGTGGAGTAGACACTCCCTTGCCAGAAACCGGCCTCCGAGACATCCCGCGCTTCCGGGTACCACAGCCGGACGACGGCGTGCTGATCGAGTACGTTGGGCTGGGCGTCGGGGCAGGACGGGCGTTGCGCTATCGCCACCAGCTATCGGGGGCCGGGATGGCGTGGAGCGAGCCGACCGAACAGCGATCGGTCTACTACGCGCATCTCGCGCCGGGTCGCTACAGATTCCTGGTTCGAGCCGTGGACCAGGAAGGAGGGCTCGAGAGCGAAGCGCCTGCAACGGTGGCGTTCGATGTCCCGAGGCCCTGGTGGACACAGTGGTGGTTTCTCCTCGCCGCGGGTGCCTGCTTCGCGACGGCGGTACACACGGTCTACCGCGCGCGTCTCCGCCGGGTCGTCGCGCTCGAACGGATCCGGACGCGCCTGGCGACCGACCTGCATGACGACCTCGGGTCCGACCTCTCAACGATTGCGATGGCGAGCGAGATGGCGCTGGCGCGCGTGCCGGCGGGTGAGCCCCAGCTCGGCGAGTGGCTGTCGATGATCGCCCGGACGTCGCGCGGTCTCGTAGACTCGATGCGGGACATCGTGTGGGCTGTCAACCCGACCCATGACCGCCTCCAGGACCTCGTGAACCGGATGCGCCAATCCGCGAACGACGCGGTCATCGCCAGTTCGGTCGCCTTCCGCTTCGATGCGCCGGAGGCAGACGCCAGTCCGTCGCTCGACCCGGACGTGCGACGCGAGGTGTTCCTCGTGTTCAAGGAGGCGGTCCACAATGCCGCACGCCACTCGGGCTGCACGGAGATTGAGGCCAGTCTCTCGCTCGAACGGGGACGGTTGGTGTTAACGGTCAAAGACAACGGACAGGGCTTCGACGCCAGGCGAGCCTTGGAGGGCCATGGTCTCGCGAGCATGCGGCGGCGTGCAGCCGGCCTTGGCGGAACGCTGGAAGTCAGCACGGCGCCCGGGCAGGGCGTGGTCGTGACCGCGGAGGTGCCGCTGTCCCGCCCGGGCGCGTCCCGCCGCCGATGGGGTCGGTAAACACCTATGTGAATACATGGTGACGCGGGGCGCCCGCGCGCCTATCCTCAGGGGACCTCGAGATTCCATGCCGGTCACCACTCCCTCCGCCCCACAGGAGCACGCCCCGCCGCCGAGTGTCCTTCAGGTTGCGATCATCGAGGACAACCACAAGTACCGCGAGATGCTGGCGTTTCTCCTGGACAGCACGCCCGGTTTCCGGTGCGTCGGCAGTTTCGGGTCGGTCGAAGAGGCGGTCGAGCCGATTGGCGCCGCCCAGCCTGACGTCGTGCTGATCGACGTGGGCCTGCCGGGCATGTCGGGCATCGAGGGGGTCCAGCTGCTCAAGGAGCGCTATGCGCGCTTGCTGTTTCTGGTCCTGACGATCTATGACGACAGCGACCAGATCTTCGACGCGTTGCGCGCCGGCGCGTCCGGTTACCTGCTGAAGAGCACGCCGCCAGGGCGGCTGCTCGATGGCCTACGCGAGGCGGCGGCCGGCGGCGCACCCATGTCGCCCGAGGTGGCGAGCCGGGTGATCGCGCTCTTCCGGGAGTTCCCGCCGCCCGACCGGGCCGACTACCGCTTGACGCCGCACGAGGTCCGCATCCTGCGGCTGCTCGTCGACGGCCACAGCTACAAGACGGCCGCCGCGGCGCTTGGCGTTGCGGTGCCGACCATCTCGTTTCACCTGCAGCGGATCTACGAGAAGCTCCACGTCCACTCGAAGAGCGAGGCCGTCGCCAAGGCACTGCGCGGTCACATCGTCTGACGCCGCTGCTCGAGTTCGTGCCATTGTGGCCGCGGTGACGAACCCCGCTGTGCCGAAGCGAAATCCGAAGGGAGTCGTGAGTGCGACGCCGCGCGTCGTCTGGTGGCGGAGCGTCCCTGCCTTCGCGCTGGGCGGGAGTGGCGCCGTCGCACACACTCGCACCCGCGCTCGGCACCGGCCAGACCACCTCCAGAGTGGTCAGCTGCCACCGGATGGTGACCTGCCCAGGCGGAAGCGACAACAGGTGCGTTATTGCTTCCGTTGCTCCAGGCGCTCGAGTCGCTCGGCCAACGCTGACAACTGCGCCTTGAGCGCCGCGTTGTCGGCGCGCAGCCGCTGGCTCTCGGCTCGCAGCTCGTCGTCCTCGGCCTTGAGCTCCTTCACCGCCGCGAGCGTGAGGTACGGCAGCTCGCTGTAGTTCACCATCTTGAAGCCCTGGTGGTCGGTGGTGACGAGTTCGGGGAAGAGCTTCTCCACGTCCTGCGCGATGAGGCCGGAATTGACGCTGTTCCCGAAGTGCCGATCGGGGAACTCGTCCGCCCGCCACGTGAAGTGGACCGGTCGGAGCTGCGCGACCTTGCCGAGCACGGAGCCGAACGGCTGGACGTCTTTCTTCAAACGCAGATCCGACGAGCAGGTGCCCGCAATAACATTGCCGCCGTAGTTCTTCAGGCAGCCGTTCGTGCCGGCCGTACCGACCTTGATGTCGCCGAAGACCTGCAGGGTCGTGTCCGGCGCGGTGGTGCCGATGCCGACGTTGACGGCATTGGCCCCTGTGCCGCCGAGCACCATCGCGTTGCTCTGCGCGACGGTCGCATTGGCACCGATCGCGCTCGCGTTGGAGATCGCGCCGTCACCCTGAGGCATTCCGGCCATATAGCCGAGGAACGTGTTGTTCGACCCGCTCGTCAAGTAGTAGCCGGTAGTCGATCCCAGCCCGACGTTGTTGGAGCCCGATGTAGCCAACCACAGGCTGCCAAACCCGATTGCCGTGTTCTCGTTGCCGGTCAGGTTGGGCGCGCTGAGACTCAAGACTCCGACCGCCGTATTGTCGCCCCCGTTGTTCCCGGCGAGACTCGAGACCCCCACAGCCGTGTTGGCTCCGCCCGTCGTGTTCGAAACGAGCGCGGAGGTGCCAACCACGGTGTTCTGGCCGCCGAGCGTATTTGCCGTCAGCGCTTGGTAGCCGGCAGCCGTGTTGTACGCCCCGCTCGTATTCGCGGCGAGCGCTTGATAGCCGACCGCGCTGTTGTAGTAACCCGTCGTCAGGGCCTTCAGGGCCTGGTAGCCGACTCCCACGTGCCCTCCGCCATAGACCTCCATCAGCTGCATCGTATCGGTCATCGAGAAGTTCCCGGCCTGGATGCCCACGAACGTGTCGGTCTTGTCCGGGGACATGTAGAAGGCGTTGACCGGCGTATAGGCGTGCAGGAACGGCTGGCTGTTCAAGGTCACGACGCCGGAGGTCGAATTCTGCGTGGTCGGCAGAGCCAGGGCCTGGGCGGACAGGGTGCCGGACACCGACGCGTTGCCGCTACTCACCTGCAGGTTGCCCGCGTCAATCAGGACGTTGCCGGTACTCACCTCGAGGTTCCCGGTGCCGATGGTCTGCGTGGCCGTGAAGGTGTTCGACCCCAGGCTGAGCGCCGTCGTCTGCGTCGTCGCCAGTCGGTGGATGGCGCCGATCCCACCGGTGTCGAGCGCCCGCACCCGCTCGGCGTGCTCGTAGTGCACATTCGTTCCGCGATACATCGGCTGCGTTTGCGCCGTCCAATTCCGGGGCGCGAGTCGTCGCGCGATCCGCTGCTTGCGCCGGGCCAGTTTCTTGTGTCTACTGGTAATCACTCGAAATGCCTCTCTTCGTCGCAGAACGTTCTGGTTGGTAGCCTGAACTCTGTTATTGAAGTACGGGCATTTCGAGTATTTCGTTTACTCCCCTGGCTTCACGTGCGAGAAAAACGCGCTTGTACTGGGTCTAGCGGGCGTGATGTACGCGGCGGTCGTCTGTGTCGTTCCGTCAGGAAATTTGAGACCGCCCGTCGTGCTCTCGATGACGCCCGCGACGCTCAGGAGTTGCCCAGGCGTCGACGTCCCGATCCCCACGTTCTCCCCCGCCGTCACCCGCAGCCGTTCGGTCAGCACCTTTGCCCCCAGCGCCGTCGTGTTCACCTGCAGGTAAGTTCCGTTCGCGTTGTCCGTCCACGGCTCGGCCGCCTTGAAGACGACCTGCCCCCGCCCCCCCGGGCTGAACCCCGAGGTCCCATACCCCCGTACCGCTAGCCCGCCCAGGATGTCATCCGTCTGCACCGCGCTCGGCGCCAGTATCGTCCCCCGCGCCGCCCGATACACCGCCGGCAGCGCCGTCAGCACGTTGCTATACACGTCGAAAAACGCGGTCGGAGCGACGTTCGATGCGGAGTGGAACGCCGCGAGCGGCGTCGTCGTGTTCACCCCGAGCCGCTGCGTCGCCGGGTCCTGGTAGACCACCGAACTCCCCAAATCCGTCGTGTTCAGGAAGAGCCCCAGGTAGTTCGCCGTGCCGCTGTTCGCCGTCTGTCCCGGCCCTCCCGCCGTCTGCAGTCCGGCTTTCAAAACCTGCGGGTTCCCATACGTCAGGCCGTCCGTCCCGACCCCGGTCTGCTCGCCCGCCAGCACGAAAGCCGACAGCGGCTTGCCGGCGATGGTCTCGGCGTCGGCCGCCTTCATCGCATACGGCACACTGACCAAGGGCACCCGCGGCAGCTCGGCCGCCCCCTCCGGGCACACCCCCAACCACCGCGCCTCGCCAGTGGCGAACACTCCCGGCTCGAGGGCGGTTGTCGTCCCCAGCATCACGCTGTAGCGGCCGGCCGCGTCGACCTGCACCACCTGGCTCTCGGTCCACAGCGGCTCGCCCCCGGTCTGCTCCCGGTAGAGCGCAAACCGCACCGCCACCGGGCCCGCGGTCTCACTGAGCGTGCCGCTGAACCGGATCGTCGGCGGCACCGCCGTGGTCCCTCGGGCCGAAGCCTCCGGTTGGGCAAACGACACGCTGGCAGATAGAAGCAGAAAGAGAACGAGGACGCCGGGGTGGCTGCGCATCGAGGACCTCCCGGTGAAAGACGAGGACCAGCCGAAGGAGACCGGGTCCGACGCGGCACGGTGAGAAGGATCGTGTGGGCACGATTCTATGCTAGCTGGTCAGTATGGCTCAACAATGCGGAGAGCCCGGCGTGCGGCGCGCAGCCGCGGGTGACCGGGTCCGACACGCTGCGGAGAGACAGGCCGTGCGGGCATGGTTTCATGGCAACTCGACGATAAATTCGACCATCTCTACCGTCCGGACCGACTTCGACCGACACGGATCAGAGAGATCGCCACTGGAGCTGCCGTGAGCGAACCAGAAACCACCACGCGAGACGGCGAGGCCGAGTACGCCGTCGAGTATCCGGTCAAGTGCCCCTACTGCAATGCTGAGATCGAGGCCCTGCGGGTCGTTCGCCTGCTGCGAATCAAGGTGCATTTTACGTCCACGCTTCCGCGTCGTGGACACGTGCTGACCTGCCCGGCGTGTCAGAAGATCGTGTCGGCCGAGCTGGCCGGGTTCGCGTAGCGCGCGAAGCGCAGGGACCGTGGTCCACTTCGGGGTATCATGCCCGCGAGCATGTCGGACCACCTCCCTTCCCCATCCCGCCGCTGTTTCCTCAAATGGAGTCTGCTCGTCGGCTCGTCGCTGCCGTCGCTGACGGCCGAGGGGGTGGTCTGGGCAGAGCAACCGGGGTCTGACGGGTCGCTACGGCCGGCGACGCCACTCCCGCAGGCGGCAACCGATCGGGTGGTGCGGGCGTCCTGCCCGTCCCACAACTGCGGAGGGCGCTGCCTGCTCAAGCTCCACGTTCGCGAGGGCGTCATCGTTCGCGTCGAGACCGACGATCGTCCGTCGGACGCCATCGACGCACCCCAGCTGCGCGCCTGTATTCGGGGCCGGGCCTACCGGCAACGCCAGTACCACCCGGACCGCCTCCTCCACCCGCTCAAGCGAATCGGCCGCCGTGGCGAGGCGAAGTTCCAGGCGATCTCGTGGACCGAGGCCCTGGACCGGGTCGCCGCCGAGATGGTCCGGATCCGGAAGGCCTACGGTCACGCCTCGCTGTTCGTGCCCTACGGCACGGGCAGCTACAGCCAGACCAGCGGACGCCAGGTGGCACAGCGTCTCCTGAACCTGTCGGGCGGCTCGCTTGGCCACTACAACAACTACTCGTGGCCCTGCACGGCGGTTGGCACCGAGACGGTCTACGGGACCACCGTCACGGGCAATCAGCGCCAGGACTGGGTCAACGCGAAGTACATCCTCATGTGGGGGTGGAACCCGTCCGAGATGCGCGACGGCACCAACACCGAGTTCTTCCTCCGCAGGGCCCGTGAGAAGGGCGCGCGCATCGTCTGCATCGACCCCCGAATGACGCTGAGCGCCGTCGCGCTGGCCGACGAATGGGTGCCGATCCGGCCCGGCACCGACGCGGCGATGATGTCCGCGATGGCGCACGTGATGATCAGCGAAGGCCTGCACGACGCCTCCTTCGTCAAGACCCACTGCGTCGGCTTCGACGCCACGCAGATGCCCGAAGGGGCGAAGGACCTCGAGAGCTACACGGACTACATCCTCGGCACGCGGGACCACACGCCGAAGACGCCCCGCTGGGCCGAGCCGATCACGGGCGTTCCCTCCGAGACCATCGACCGCCTCGCCCGCGAGTACGCCACGCGGAAACCCGGCGTCCTCTACCAGGGCTACGGCATGCAGCGCCGGGCATACGGCGAGCAGGTCGTACGGGCCGGCTGCGTCCTGGCGGCGATCACCGGCAACGTCGGAATCCCCGGCGGCTGGGCCGGGGGCCTGGCGCTCCAGGCCCCCGACGGCGGGCCGCTCTGGAACGTGTTCCCGACCGGCGTCAATCCGGTGAAGGCGAGCATTCCGACCTTCCTGTGGACCGAGGCCGTGCTCCACGGCAAGGATCTCGGCCCCGAGCACGGTGTCCGGGGCGTGCCGCGCCTAGAAAGCTCGATCAAGTTGATCTACGCGGTCGCCTCGAACGCCCTGGTAAACCAGCACGCGAACATCAACCGGACGGCGAAGATCCTGCGGGACGAGTCGCTGGTGGAGTGCCTCGTCGTGCAGGACAACTTCCTCACCCCCACGGCGCGCTTTGCCGACATCGTGCTGCCCGCCTGCACGCAGCTCGAGGCCTGGGGCGTCGCCGACGGCTGGAAGTACGGCGACGAGGTGCTGCTGGCCCCGAAGGTCGTGGAGCCGGCGGGTGAGACGAAGAGCGACTACCAGATCTGCGCCGAGCTTGCCGCGCGACTGGGCGTTCGGGACAAGTTCACCGAGGGTCGGGCCGAGCGGGAGTGGGTGGAGTGGGCGCTCGACGCGTTCCGCAAGGCGCGGTACCCGGGCGTGCCGTCGCTCTCGGATTTCGAGAAGAGCAACGCCGGGGTGTACGCCGTACCGGTCTCCTCGCCCGCCGTGGCGCTGGCCGACTTCCGCATCGATCCCGTGAAGCACCCCCTGCCCACGCCGTCCGGCCGGATCGAGATCTTTTCCGCGACGCTCCACGCGCTGAACAGACCGGACGAGGTGCCGGCCGTTCCCAAGTACCTCAAGGAGTGGGAGAGCCCGTTCGACCCGCCCCCGCGCACGCACCCCCTCCAGGCGATCGGCCCGCACACGCTCGCGCGGGCGCACTCGACGATGGCCGGCGTGGACTGGCTCGAGGAGGCGTTCCCGCAGCGGGTGTTCGTCAACCCGATCGACGCCGCCGCCCGGGGGCTCGCCAACGGCGACCCCGTCCGCGTCTTCAACGACCGCGGGGCGACCATCGTCCGCTGCCGTATCACGCGGCGCATCATGCCCGGCGTCGTGGCCCTGCCCCAGGGGGCGTGGTGGGCGCCGGACGACAAAGGCGTGGACCGCGGCGGTTCGGTGAACGTCCTGACCTCCGAGCGGTGGACCCCCCTGGCCTTCGGCAACGCGCAGCACACGGTGATGGTCGAGCTCGCCAAGGCGTAGGCACCAAGCGCCTGGCGGCGTGATGGCGACTCATGAGTCAGTACGCCTTCTTCGTGAACTCGGACGCCTGTTCGGGCTGCAAGACCTGCCAGGTGGCATGCCAGGACAAGAACACCCTCCCGCCCGGGCTCCGCTGGCGGAAGGTCTACGAGGTGGCAGCCGGGGGCTGGCAGCATCGGGGCGAGGCCTGGGCGTCGAGCGTCGTCGCCTACAATCTCTCGCTCGCCTGCCACCACTGCCTTCAACCCGTGTGCGCCACGCAGTGCTCGGTTGAGGCCATCTGGAAGCGCCCGGACGGCATCGTCCTCATCGACCAGAGCCGGTGCATCAAGTGCAACAAGTGCCGGGCCGACTGTCCCTACGACGCGATCGGCTACGACGCGGCCAGCAACAGCGTGAGCAAGTGCGACCTCTGCGCCGACGAGGTCGACACCGGGCGGGTGCCGGCGTGCGTGGCCGCGTGTCCGAACCGAGCCCTCGAGTTCGGGGAGCTCGAGGACCTGCGCCAGCGCCACGGCAGCATCGACCGGGTCTTCCCCATGACCGACCCCACCGCCAGCCGGCCCGCGATCGTCATCCATCCGCATCGCCACGCCGAGGCCGTGCACGAACGGGACCCAGAAGTGGCAAACTGGGAAGAGCTCTAGCGCACCCTCTCCGAGGCGACACGAGACGACCGTTCCACCGAGGAGGCCATTGATGCCCGACGCTTCGCCGGTCTACAGCCACCCCGACTCCCCGATCCGGCACTCGTACCCGCTGGCGATCGAGCACGCCGGGTTTGGCACCGCGCTGTCGCTGGTCCTGCGGACGCTGCCCTATGCCGCGATCCGGTTCGTGATCCTGCTGACCTTCTCGGTCGTCACCATCGTCTGGTTCGTGGTGACGTTCGGCCTCGGGGGGTGGCTGGGGGCGAAGATCCATCCGTTCGTGGGTCTCGCGTGGATGATCGGCGGGCTGGGCACGTACGGGTACGTCTGGTGGTTCGTCGTCCGATACCTGCTCTACCTCATCCAGGCCGGCCATATCGCCGTGCTGACCGAGCTCATCACGCTCGGGCGCGTGGAGAACGCCTCGGCCGGGATGTTCGAGTACGGCCGGCGGGTGGTGACCGAGCGGTTCGGCCAGGTCAACCTGCTGTTCGTCCTCCACCAGCTGATCCGCGGCGTGGTCGGGGCGTTCAATCGGACGCTGAACTGGGTTTCCGGGTTGCTGCCGGTGCCGGGCCTCCGGTCGGTCATGGGGATCCTCAATGCGATCGTGCGCGCGGCCACGCGCTACATCGACGAGACGATCTTCTCGGTACAACCTGGCACGGGGCGACGACAACCCCTGGAGAAGTTCGAAGGACGCGCTGATCTACTACTGCCAGAACAGCATGGAGATCCTCAAGACCGCCGTCTGGGTGGTCGTGCTGGACAAGGTGTTGACGGTGGTGATCTGGGTCGTGATGCTCGTCCCGGCCTTCCTGCTGCTCGCCGTGCTTCCGCGCGCCGCAGCGCCCGGCGGCTTCATCGTGGGCCTGGTGATCGCCGCGCTCTTCGCATCGAACGTCCGGCAGGCGTTCCTCAAACCGGTGTTCCTGGTCATGGTCATGACCAAGTTCCACGTGGTGGTCCGGAATCAGCCGATCAACCTCGAATGGGACGAGCGGCTCACCAGCCTGAGCGGCAAGTTCAGGGACATCAAGGACAGGGCCGTGGCCGGGTGGGCCCCGGCGGTGCGGCCCCAGGCCTCGTGACGCGGTGAGAGGACCCGGGAGGCGGTGGCCACCGCCTCCCGACCTTCTTCAGCGGGTGACCGGCACGCCGAATCTCGACACCAGCTGTTCCACCTCGTGCCTCAGAAAGGCCAGGGACGGCAGGACGAAGAGCAGGTCCTGCATGCGTGAGGGATCGTAGTCGGTCTCGATGACCTCGTCGGTCACAAACCGCCGGCGCTCCACGTCCTTCGAAAACAGCGAGTTAGGGATCTCGCCGATCGAGGAGAGGATGCCCGCTCCGAAGACCTTGGTCTCGTTGGCCTCCGTGATGAGCCCGAATTCAATCGAAAACCAACTCAGGCGTTTGAGGGCCAAGACCTGGTCGCCCGTGGCCACGCTGACGGCGGCCTTGCCGATGAGGGTCAGCAGCGCCGCGTAGTCCGGGTTGAGAAGCGGTGGGACGTGGCCCAGGCAATCGTGGATCATATCCGGCTCGGGCGTGAACTCGGGCTTCGAGCCGTGCCGGAGGAACTGCGTGCAGGGGAATCCGCTCTGGGCGATGTAGGTGTAGAAGGTCCGGTAGGGAATCGGGCCCTCGGCCGGCACCAGGTGCATCCCGCTGACCTTCCGGAGGTGCTCGCTGAGGACGCTCAGCTGCGGAATCTCGTGCTCGCTGATCTTCAGTTCCCGCTTGGCCCGCAGGTAGATGGCGCTGGCGTGGCGCACGTGCAGGGCATCGAGCGTGGGCGTCACCTCGCGCCAGATGCGCTGCTCCTCGGCGGTGTAGTCGATGAGGGGCGGAGGTTGTCCCGCAAGCCGCGCCGCCCGGCACCGTGCGAAGAGCCCGTGCCGCCTGGCGACATAGGCCTCGTCGCCAAGCCCCGGGTGGCTTGGTTCGAGCTCGAGCCGGTCCGCGTCCGGGGGGTTCGCGTACACGTCGTTGGTGGCGGTCGACACACCCGCATCGTCCATCTTGCCCTCGCAGTTGTGGTGGGCCGGTTCCCATCCTCAGGATACATCGTCTGCGCGTCCGTGGAGAAGGGACGCGCGGGATCCGGTTCCTCGACCGCCTGCACGGGCGATGCAGGGCGGGGGCGAGCGCCCCGGTCCCGACACTCCGGCATCCGGCTGAGGTCGGTTCGCCGCCACAGGAGTCTCGGCGCCAGGTCCCGATGGAACCTTTGGCGACCGCCGTGCGTAGTCGGCAGTGGGGAGGCGTCATGGGTGCACTGGGATGCGTAGGCGTCATCGTGATGGCCGGGTCCGCGACTCTCGCGCCGACGCTCTCGGCGGCCGAGGAAGGGCAGCTACAGCGGGCGTTTGCACCCGGCCAGACGGTCTGGATGGATTCTGATCGCCGGCGACTACACGATCAGGGCGGGGCGGGACGACCAGGTCGCGGTGCGCTGGACGGACTCGTCGGGCAGTCACGTGCAGGTGGACGTCACCGTGCGGGGCGGCCAGGCCTCCGTCGTGACGAAGGGCTCCGACAACCACAACCTCCGGGTGACGATCGAGCTGCCGGAGCGTACCGCCATCACGGTGCGGCTGTCGGCGGGGGACCTCACGATCCGGGGGGTCCGGGGGAACAAGGACATCCACTCGTGGGCCGGTGACGTCGACATCGAGGTGGGCAACCCCGACGACTACCGTTCGGTGGAGGCCTCGGTGACGGCCGGCGACCTGGACGCCTCGGCGTTCCAGGTCTCCAAGGGTGGGTTGTTCCGGTCGTTCTCCTGGCACGGCCCTGGCCACGACGACCTGGTCGTCCGCCTCACGGCCGGGGACCTACGCCTGCGTCGGTGACGCCGGCGCGACCCCGGGTGCGCTCGGGCTCGGGCCTCGATGGAGCGCCCGAGCCCGGATGCCCCTACCTGGGCGGCGTCGCGGGCCGCGGATGGAACTCGAACTCCTTCGGCGGTTCGGCACCGAGCAGGTAGCGCACGAAGTAGTCCCAGCGTCGACGCATCATATAGGGCTCGTTGCCGAAACCGTGGCTGCGGTTCGGGAACAGGATCAGGTCGAAGTCCTTGTTCGCCTTGATGAGCTCGTTGACCACGAGCAGGGTGTTGTAGGGCGGCACATTGCTGTCCGTGGTCCCGTGAGCAATCAGGAGTTTGCCCTTCAGCTGCTTCGCGTGGTTCTCGTTGGCCTGGTCGTCGTAGTTCGACGTGCCATCGGCGTTTTTCGCCAGCAGCCCCTGCCACTTCTCGGCCCAGTCGTCCTCGTACTCGCGGTTGTCGTGATTGCCGGCCTGCGAGACGCCGACCTTGAAGAACTCCGGATAGCGGAACATGGCGTCCGCCGCCGCGAACCCGCCGCCGGAATGGCCGCAGATCCCGGCGCGCGCGAGGTCGATCCACGGAAAGCGCGCGGCCAGCTGTTTCATCCCGGCGATCTGGTCGGGCAGCGTGTTGTCGCCCATGTTCCCGTAATAGGCGTCGTGGAACGCCTTGGACCGCCAGGGCGTGCCCATCCCGTCGATCTGCACCACGACGAAGCCGAGCTCGGCCATGGCCTGGGCGTCACCCCGGGCGGCGGCAAACGAGCGGCCGGCCACGCTCCCGGTCTGCGGCCCTGGGTAGATGTCGTTGATGATGGGGTACTTCCTCCCTGGGTCGAAATCGGTCGGCCGGAACAACAGGCCATAGAGGTCCGTCACGCCGTCCCGCGCTTTCGTGACGATGGGCATGGGCGGTTTCCAGCCGATGGCCTGCAGTTTCGAGATGTCGGCACGCTCGAGGTCCAGCCGTCGCGTGCCGTCGCTCTCGCGCAGCACGCTGACCGGCGGGGTGTCGGGCGTGGAATAAGCGTCCACCAGAAACGCGCCCGACGGCGAGAGGGCAACGTCGTGATCCGCGTCCTCGGGCGTCAGCGGGGTGATGTTCCCGCCGTCGAGACTCACGCGGTAGACGTGTCGGTAGTACGGATCGCGTCCGGGCTCGCGACCGACGCCGACGACGGTGATCGTGCGGCCCTTCTCGTCGACGCGCAGGACTTCCACCACGTTCCAGTCGCCGGAGGTGATGCGGTGCTTCAAACGGCCCGTCAGGGCGTCGTAGAGATAGAGGTGCCCCCAGTTCTCCCGCTCGGAGAACCAGACAAACTCGTTGGTCGCCGAGAGGAACCGCCAGTTCGGGCTGTCCACCCCTGACTCGAAGTAGGTGGCCACCGTCTCGGTGAAGACGTCGCGGACCGCTCCTGTATCGGCGTCGGCCATGCGCACCTGCTCGACCTTGTGGTCGCGCGAGGTCGACACAAACGCCAGGCGTTGGCTGTCAGAACTCCACTGCACGTCGTCCCACGCGCCGTCGCGTCCCTTGATGTCGTCGGCCATGGTGCCGCGGTGCTGGTCGGGCGGCATCTTGAGCCGGACGACGCGCGGCGGGTCCACCTGGATGATCACGCCCTGGATGGTGGTGACGACCTCGTCTCCAGGCAGCGGGTACTTCCAGGCGTGGAGGGTCGGGTGGCCGACCTTCGTCTCGACCAGGTACATCTCCCCGACGCCGCGCTGGTCCTGCTGGAAGGTGGCGATCCGCTTCGAGTCGGGCGACCAGCGCAGCACGGGGCGGTCGCTCCTCGTCCAGCCGGCGTTGTCGGTCGCGTAGCCGAAGTCCTTCACGCCGTCTGTCGTCAACTGGATCTCCCGGAGGCTCGCCACGTCCCGGACCCAGAGGTTGTCCTGGCGGATGAATGCCGCCAGCCGGCGATCGGGTGAGAGCACCTCGCTCGACGCGCGAGCCCGTCCGCTGGTGGCCTCGGCCTGGCCCGCACGGGCGGCCGCGCAGGCCTGGCCCTGGACATCACAGGTCCAGGCGCGCGCGTCGACGGTGAGGGTGATCGCCCGCTCGTCTGGAGCGAACTCGAACGTCGTGAACGGGAGGTGCAGCGCGTCGTACTTGCCGCCCGTCGCCGTTGAGAGGGCCGCGGCGAGCTTGGCGTGGTCAAACGCCGGGCCGCGGGTGCGCGCCGCCGGGTCGACCAGCACGAACTCGGTGCCGTTCTCGACCGTGGTGCGATACCAGAACCGGTCGCCGTGCACGAACGTCGGATGGACAGCCCCGTGCAGGACGAGCGGCGAGGTGTTGTAGCCCAGAACTCGCTCCGCGCGGGCATAGTCCTCCGCACTGAGCGCGCGCGGCGGCGTGGTGACCTGCTGGCCGGCAGAGACGACGGCCACGGCAAACACGGCGGGCAGCAGCAGCGAGAGTCCGCGTCTTAGGCGGCGTGACGAGACGGGCGTGGGCATCGGAACCTCCAGATCTTGGGGATGGACGCGGCCGTCACAGCCGTGACGACGCGAGAGGAACGGCATCCCGGGAGTTCGTCCCGCGGCGCACCTGCCCGGAGGGCCTGTGCGGCAAGTCGTGCGTCGCCGCCAAGGCGCGACGGGACGATGCGTGGCGCGGAGTCAGGACTGTGGCGTGTCGTCGCACGGCGTCTCCCCCGCGCGGCCCCCGGCAGAAAGGGACGGCTCGAACCAGCTGAGGCGGTCGCGCAGGCGGACCACCTCTCCGACGACAATCAGCGCTGGCGGCTTCACGCCGGCCCCCTCCGCCTCGGCGCAGATGCGCGCCAGCGGAGCCACGACGGTCCGCTGCGCGGCCATCGTGCCGTTCTCGATGATCGCGACGGGGCACTCGGGGTCACGGCCGTGCGCCAGCAGCTGCCGCGCGATGTCTTCCAGGTTGTGGAGCCCCATGAAGATGACCAGCGAGGCGGAACCTGGCGCAAAGCGGGCCCAGTCGACCGGCGTGGGGTTGGTGACACACTCGTGGCCGGTCAGGAAGACGAGCGCCGACGTCACGTCGCGGTGAGTCAGCGGAATGCCAGCGTAGGCCGGGACGGCCACGCCGGCGCTCACGCCAGGCACCACCTCGAAGGGCACGCCGGCCGCACGCAGGGCCAACGCCTCCTCGCCGCCTCGACCGAAGATGAACGGATCCCCGCCTTTGAGCCGCACGACGGCGCGGCCGGCCCGCGCCTCGTCCACCAGGAGCGCGTTGATCTCGGTCTGCGGGCGGGTGTGGTGCCGGTCGCGCTTGCCTACGAACACGCACCTGGCACCGGCCCGGCACAGCTCGAGCAGCCGCGGGTCGACCAGCGCGTCGTAGACCACGCAGTCCGCGCTCTCGAGCAGACGCCGCCCCTTGACGGTGAGCAGGTCCTGGTCCCCAGGGCCCGCGCCCACCAGATAGACGATTCCTGGACGCGCGGCCCCGAGATTCCGTCCGGCCGTCCGAGCCGGCGGGCCGAGGGGTGTCCCCCCCGTCGCGGACTTTGGCCAGGGCGGCATCGACCTGGGCCAGGTCGATCGCAGGAGACTGGCCGTCGCCTCTGGCACGGTCGCGGAGCTGTCCGAGTCGTGCGGTCACCTCGGCGTACTCGGGCCCGTAGCGGGCCTCGAGGTCTTCGCGAACCCGGCGGGCCAGCCCGGGACTCCGACCGTTGGTCGAGATCGCTATCGTCAGGTGCTCGCGTCGCACCAGGGCCGGGGTGATGAAGTCACAGAGCTCGGGCTGATCGACCGCGTTCAACCAGACCCCCTCGGCCCTGGCCTCTGCCTGGACGGCCCGGTTCACCTCCCGGTCCCCGGTGGCGGTGTAGGCCAGCCGGGCCCCCCGCAGGTCGCCCGCGCGGTAGGCCCGGCGCTCCAGGGTCAGGCGGTGGGCGGCGGCCCACCGAGTGATGGCGTCCGTGGCGGCCGGACTGACCACCGTGACGCGCGCCCCGGCATCGAGGAGGCTTTCGATCTTCCGTTCGGCGATCGCGCCGGCGCCGATCACGACGACTCTTTGATCGGTCAGGTCGACGAAGATGGGATGAATCCACGCGCTCCGATGGTCAGTGGGCATCGTCCTGCTATCCAAGCCGGGCGGTCCGTTGTCGAGCATACCGGCGCGCGGCCGCCGCCAGGCCGTCCGCCCATTCAGGGAACCCGAGCGCGTGCACGTGCGTGTAGCTCGCCCAGACGCACTTGGTGACGAGCGCGTCGCGGCCCTCGCCGGCGCCCACGCCACGAACCACCGCGCAGGCCGTGCTGATGGCGCCCTCGTCGGGGGGCCCGCCGACGATCGCCGAGTAGTGGAATTCGTGCCCCCGGATTTCCTGGCCCGCCTCGAAGAAGGGGTTCGGCCGGTCGACCCGAAGCACCGTGTAGCCGTGGCCCTGCGGCCTCGAGTGCACCCGCACGTCGACCGGGAGGACCCCCGCCATGGCGTGGTGGCGATCGGCCCAGGACACCGACCGGGCGAGCAGCATCAATCCGCCACATTCCGCGTAGATCGGCAGGCCGGATTCCGCCGCCCGCCGCAGTGACTGGAGGAGCGGCGTGTTCGCCGCCAAGGTATCGGCGTGCGTTTCCGGGAAGCCGCCGCCGATGTACAGGGCGTCCAGGTCGTCGGGCAACGCCGCGCGCGCCAGCGACGAGATCGGCACGAGCGCGGCGCCGCGTCCCGTCAGGGCCTCCAAGTTCTCGGGGTAGTAGAAGCTGAAGGCGGAATCGGTGAGGTAGCCGACCCTCAGCAGCCCGGCCGGCGGCAAACTGGCAGCCTCGCCCGCGATGGTCGCGCTCGTCATGGGACCTGCGTTCTCAGCAACGAGGAGGACGCGGTCGACGTCCACGTAGCGGTCGATGGCCTCGCGCAGGACGTGCTCGACCTGCGACGGCCCCGGATGTTCGCGCGGAGGAACCAGGCCCAGGTGCCGGCCGGGAAGGGCCTCCTCGTCGAGGCGCGGGATCGCGCCGAGTACCCTGACACCCGTCTCTCGCTCGATGGCTTCGCGCGCGATGGTCTCGTGCCTGTGGCCGGCCACCTGGTTGAGAATGACGCCGCCGAGTTGGAGGGCGGGATTGAGGGCCCGGCACCCCAGCACGTAGGCTGCGGTCGTCCGGGTGACCTTCCGCGCGTTCACGACCAGCAGGACGGGGGCACCGAGCGCCTTGGCGAGCACGGCGGTGCTGTGGGCGCCCACCGCGTCCACGCCGTCGAACAGTCCGCGATTGCCCTCGACGAGGTTCAGCGCACGCGGTGGCGGGGTGTCCGACTCGCCCGGCTGGGCCACGCTGACCGCGCAACGGGCGAACGAGTCGACGACGCGATCCGTGCCGGCCAGAAAGGTGTCCAGATTGTGCGCGGGGCGACCGGCCGCAAACGACAGCCACGCGGCGTCGATGTAGTCGGGGCCTTTCTTGAACGCGCGGACCTCCAGGCCGCGCTCCCGGGCCGCGAGCAGCAGCCCGATGGACACGAGGGTCTTGCCGGCGTCGCCCGACAGGCCGGCGACGACCACGCGCGGAGTGCACAGTCGACCGGAAGGCTGGCCTGCCTGCTTCATTCGGAACTCACCGGTCCTTGCCCACGCGGGCCTGATCCCTGACGCACCACCCACCCGCTCAGGCGGTGGCGCGAGAGCACACCCATACGAGCGCGGCCCGTTCGGTCGCTGACGGGTTCAGCCAGCGGTGGCTGCGCGTGCTTTCGAACCAGAGGCTGTCGCCGCTGTGCAGGACCACGCGTTCCCGCTCGTCGAGCCACACTTCGATCGACCCGCCGAGCACGTAGATTATCTCCTCGCCGTCGTGGCCGCCCGAGGCCGCACTGTGCGCGCTCGGCGCCGCGCGGTACAGCATCGATTCGAGACCGCTCGATGCCGGGGACAACCGCTCCATCTCGAGGCCCGGATGGGCCTCGAACACCGGGCGCCCCGTGGTGCTGAGCTGGTGGAAGGCCTGCGCCGGCGCGGCGGCCAGCTCGAGAACCGGCGTCCAGTAGGCGCCGGCCAGCCGCTCGAGGGTCGCCGCCGATGGTGTTGCCTGGGACCGCTCGACCGCGCTCAGGAAGCTCGCGGAGATTCCGGCGTCCCTCGCGGCATCGGCAATCCGAAGACCCCGTCGCTGGCGCAACTGGCGCAGCGTGCGGCCGAGCGAGCTCGACCGCGGATCGCGCCTGTCGAGGCCCGCGCCATCCGCGAGCGCCTCCTTGATCGCCGCGACGTTCAGCAACCGGACGTCACGGAGGTACTCGATCCGCTTCAGCAGGGAGAGCGAGGCAGCGGAGTAGAGGCGGTAGCCCCCGCGCGAGCGAACCGTCTGGACCAGGCCCGCACGTTCCCACAACCGGAGCGTCGAGGGGCTGACGCCAACGGTCCGGGCCGCCTGGCCCACCGTCAACGCACCAGGCACACGTTTGTCGCGGGTCGAGCGGGTCGGTACGGCCACCAGCGTGGAACCTTACCACATAGGTGTAAGGTTCACAACGGGCGGCCCCCACGACTGCCCTCTCGCGCACTTGCTGGGGGCCGGGCCGCGAGGCAGGCACGGGTCGGGGCGATCCAGTGCGTGTCGCTTGGCTGGGACCCGCGTGCGACACTGTCCCGGCGACGGGAGTGTCGTCGCGGGGAGAGCCCGGCTTGACCGTGCACAAATCCTGGCGGTAGTCTGACCTGTTTCGGAGGGACCGATGGCCAGGCTTGTCGAATGCGTGCCGAACTTCTCCGAGGGCCGGGACCGTGCCGTGATCGACGGGATCGCGGACGCCATCAAGGGCGTGGCCGACGTCAAGCTGCTGGATGTCGATCCCGGAGCCGACACCAATCGCACCGTGTACACCTTCGTGGGCACGCCGGAAGCCGTCACCGACGCCGCGCTCAAGGCCGCCCAGAGGGCCTACGAGCTCATCGACATGTCGAAGCACCACGGGGCCCACCCTCGTATGGGCGCCATGGACGTCTGCCCCATCGTTCCCATCTCCGGCGTCACGATGGACGAGGCGGTGGAGATTGCCACCCTGATCGGCCGGCGCATCGGGTCCGAGCTCAATCTCCCCGTCTACTTCTACGAGTACGCCGCCAGCTCGCCTGAGCGGCGCAGCCTCGCCGCCATCCGGACGGGCGAATACGAAGGGCTCGAACGAAAGCTGCAGGATCCGGCCTGGGCGCCCGACGCGGGCCCCGCCCGTTTCGACCCCCGGTTTGGGGCGCCGGTCGTCGGGGCGCGCGAGTTCCTCATCGCCTACAACGTCAACCTGAACACGCGCGATCGGAAGCTGGCCAACGAGGTGGCGCTGAACATCCGCGAGGGCGGCCGGCTGAAGCGCGACAAGGCCGGCAACCCCGTGGTCGATGAACACGGGCACCAGCTCCGGGCGCCGGGCCGTTTGAAGGCCGTCCGCGCCATCGGCTGGTACATCGAGCAATACCGGCAGGCCCAGGTGTCCATCAACCTCATCAACTACAAGACGACGCCGCTCCACGTCGTTTTCGAGACGGTGTGCGAGGAGGCCGGCAAGATCGGCCTGCGCGTCACCGGCTCGGAGCTGGTCGGCCTCATGCCGCTGCAGCCGCTGCTCGAGGCTGGGGTGTTCTACCTCCAGAAGCAGGGGAAGTCGGCCGGCGTCCCCGAGCGGGAGGTCGTCGAAACGGCCGTCCAATCCCTGGGCCTCGACCAACTCGCGCCGTTTGACCCCGACAAGAAGGTCATCGAGTACCAATTCCGCTCTCGCGGTCCGCTGGTCTCGATGTCCGTTGATCGGTTCGTCGACGAGGTGTCCTCCGAGTCGCCAGCCCCGGGAGGCGGCTCCGTGGCGGCGCTCGGCGGCGCGCTGGCCGCCGGCCTGGCGGCCATGGTGGCCAACCTGACGGTGGGCAAGAAGGGGTACGAAGGCGCGTGGTCCGAGCTGTCCAGCCTGGCCGTGCGAGCACAAGACGTGAAGGACCGGTTGGTCCGGGCAGTGGACGAGGACACCGACGCGTTCAACGCCGCGATGGCGGCGATGCGGATGCCCAAGAGCACGCCGGAGGAGCAAGCCGCCCGCGGCGCCGCCCTCGAGGCCGGCTATCAGCAGGCCGCCCGCGTGCCGTTGCAGACCGCGCAGTCGTGCCTGGAAGCCCTGTCCCTCTCGCTGCAGGTTGCCAGGAAGGGCAACACTAACTCGGCATCCGACGCGGGCGTGGCGGCGCTGATGGCGCGGGCCGGTGTCGAGGGTGCCGTGCTCAACGTCCTGATCAACCTCGGGTCGGTCAAGGACGAGGCGTTCACCAAGGACTGCCGGCGCCAAACCGAGGGCCTCTCGAAAGACGCCGCCGCTTTGTGCGAAGAGGTTTTGGCGGCGGTCAAGGCCTCTATGGCCTGATCGGCGGGGCCCGTATCCCTCCCGGCAGCCCCGCCGCGATCCCGACGGTCGAGGGCCCTGTCCACCCGGCCCGTTCTCCGCCGCCTGGGCCCGCGTCAGCGCAGCAGGTCGATGCCCTCGATCGTGTCCCCCTCCAGGATCCGGTCCACGACGTCCATCCCGCGGACAACCTGGGCAAAGACCGTGTAGTCGTGGTCGAGTCGCGGGTTGTCGACCAGGTTGATGTAGATCTGGGCATCACCCGTGTCCCGGCCGCGCGTGGAGATCCCGAGTGTGCCGCGGTCCTGGGACACCCGGCCGACCTCGTCGCGCAGGTAGCGCGTCGCGCCGGCGTACTCGTTCGCGCCGGGGCTTCCGCCCTGGACGACGAAGTCCGGGACGACACGGTGAAAGGTAAGCCCGGTGTAGTAGCCGGAGCCCGCCAGCCGCGCGAACGTCGCACACGAGACGGGGGCCCACTCGGGCAGCAGACGCAGCTCGAATGCGCCAAGGCCCTTCATCCTCACGCGAACGGTGGTCTTGGCGAGGCGGTCCAGCTCCGCTTCGGTGATAGCGGGATCCGCCAATGCGCGCGGGACCGGCATGGGGGCGACCGACTCGCCAGACCATGAGCTCAGCAGCTGAGCGGCCAGCTCGGCCACCGTCGGGTCCGTATCGCGGAGGTACGGTCGGAGCGCGTCGGCCTGCTCTCGCCCCCCGAGCTCCTTCAGCCGGTCGAGCACGGCCACGCGCGCGTCACGCAGGGTGTCGCGGTCGGCGGCGGTCAGGCGAGCAAGGGCGCGAAGCAGCGCGGCGATCGCCGGGTCCCTGGCCGGCGTGCCCGCCAGCGCGGAGGCCGCCGTGATGACGAACTGGGAATCGTCCGCCTCGAGGGCCGTGCGGTAGTCAGCGTCCGCCGCGTGCCCGACAACGCGGGCCAGCCCCTCGATGGCGGCCTCGCGGACGTTCGGGTTCGCATCGCTCGACAGCGCTCGGAGGACCGGGTGGGCGCCGAGCACCGCGGCGGCGCGGGCCGTGTACATCCGCACCTGCCAGGGCTCGGCCGCTTGGAAGCGGGGCAGGAACGGCCGCGCCTGCACGGGAGCCGCCTTCGCCAGCGCGACCAGCGCGTGCGCCGGGCGGTGCCAGCTCCGCAATCGCTGGCCACCCGCCCCGAGAACCGCGGCGGTTCCCGACGAGTCGCCGACGCCGGCCGTCAGAATCGATCAACAACTCGACGGCGTGGTCCTCGGGACGACAGGGGTTCCCGAGCAGGTCGATCGCCAGCAGGGACACGTGGTCGATCGCGGCACCAACCGCGGCGAGAATCGGACGGCACCCGCCGTCAGTGGCTTGGAAGCGACGGCCCCAGGCTCGCAGCGCCTCGTATCGTACCAGGACGGAGGCGTCTCCCAGGGCGCGGCCGAGGTCGTCGCGGTCAACGGAGGGCGAGCCGGCGGCCAGCCGCCGGACCTGTTCATCCGGGTCCTGCAGCGCGCGGCGGGCCAGGTCGGCGTCCACGGACGGGCCCGGCAGCAGTGCCATCAGGGCGAGACGCCTGGCGCGCGCGGCATCGGCCCGAGCGGTCGTCGCCCGACCGTGGCCCTCCCGGGAGGGCGGCGGCACATCGAGGACGACCGCCCGGAGCCGCTCGATGGTCGCCGGGGAGAACGGCTGACCCCTCCGCTGGCGGGAGAGCGACTCCAAACCTCGCAGCGCACCCAGGAGAGTGGCGGGCGGCACACTCACCTCGGTGGTCGGGGAGAGCGTGACCCCCATGAGGCGCCCGCCGGCCGCGCGCGTTCCGAGCTTCCTCACGGCCTGCGTTCTGGAGGCGGCATCCACCAGGGCATGTTCGACTTCTCGCGACTCGTCGGCCGGGCCCTGAGGCAGTCGGCCGAGTGCCCCGCACAGCCCACCCCGCACCTCCGGGTCTGGCTCTCCGACCAAGCGGGCCAGGATTTCCGCCCGCACGTCGCGCGCGGCGGCGGGATCCTTGCCAACCGCCTGCGCGAGCGCATCGGCCGTCTCTGCGCGGACACGCGGGTCGGCGGCCTGGAGGAGCGGGAGCAGTGTGGGGATCACCGCCGGCCGCTCCAGACGGCCGAGCGCCCGGACGGCCAGCACCTGGAGGTCGGGGGAAGCGGTCGTGGCGGCGCGGGTGAGCAAATCCAGCTGGTCAGCGGTGGCTGCCCGTGCCTGCTCGGCCGCGATGATGGCGGTTCGCGAGACCGGGATCGGCTCGGGTCGGAGGGAAGACGGGGGCCGCTCGGCGGGCGTGGCAGAAGGGAAGCCACCGCAGACGGCGAGAACGAGCAGCGCCGCGCGCCACGCAGGTCCACGCGTGCGGCGGGCGGCGGTTGGGGGCTCCTGAGCGGCAGGACGAGACGGCGGACCTTGCAACCACATACGCCGCCATCGTCCCCGCTCGTCGAGGGAATGTCAACGGCCGGTGCGCGCGGGCGACGTGCTGGTTCCCGTGGAACTGGTTCGTGCGGGCACGGCGCTGCGGTTGTCGGTCAGTACCGCCGCCGTCGTGATGGGCAGCCCATCAGATACCCCGTCGCGGACCTCCACCCACTGGCCGTCGTTGATCCCGATGGTGATCTTCCGTGGCTCGAGGCGTCCCTGGTCGAAGGCCCAGACCTGCGCGCTCATGCCCGGCACCAGCGCAGCGGCCGGGCGCGGCGCGCCGCGCATCAGCGAGTCGGGCTGGCCGAGTTTCTTGAGGACGTCCGTGCCAGGCCTGAAGCGGAGCGCCACGGCCGGTACCCGAAGCGCGTTGAGGCTGCGCGCCGCCTCGATCCGCACGTTGGCGGTCATGCCGGGTTTGAGCAGCAGCTGAGAGTTGTCGACCGAGACAATCGCCGTGTACGACACGACGTTTTGGACCGTCTGCGGCTGCAGGCGCACCTGGGTGACCTTGCCCTTGAACTCGTCGTTCGAGTAGGCGTCCACCAGAAACGTCGCCGTTTCACCGGCCCGCACCATGCCCACGTCCGACTCATCCACGACCGCTTCGACCTGCATTTTCGTGAGGTCCGCCGCAATCGAGAACAGGGACGGTGCCTGGTAGCTGGCGGCCACCGTCTGACCCACATCGACGAGGCGGTTCACCACGATGCCGTCGATTGGGGACAGGATGACCGTGTGAACCAGGTCGACTTTCGCCTGGTCGAGAGCGGCTTTCGCCTGGTCCTTGGCGGCCAGACTCGACTGCAAGGCCGCTTGGGCCTCCCGCAGGGCGATGTCGGCGGCGTCCAGATCCGACTGCGGACCCAGCTTCTTGGCGACGAGCTGCTGGGTTCGGGCGAACTTCGTGGTGGCATCGGTGACCGCCACCCGGGCGCCTTCAGTGTCCGCGGTCGCCTTCTGGAGATTCGCCTCGGCCTGCTGGCGTGCGGCCTCGAACAGAGACGGGTCGAGCCGCGCCAGGACCTGTCCGGCATGCACGATCGAGTTGAAGTCGACCAGGATCTCCTTGAGGGTGCCCGACACCTGAGAGCCGACATCGACCGTGGTGACGGCGTTGAGCGTTCCCGTGCACGACACCGTCTGGATGACGTCGCCGCGGTTGACCGGAACGGTCGTGATCAATGGGAGGTCCGTGCCGGCCCGGCTACGGTACCAGGCACCAACCGCCACCACCAAAACGACGGCCGCTCCGGCCGCCAACGCCTGCCTCTTCATTCTTGCCTCCCCTGATTGGACTCATCGGCGGGCCTAGACAGCCTACGCGGAAGCTGTGAAATAAGTGTGACGGCCGCCAGCCGGTCCCGTCGCCGGGGTGTCGGGCTGGCTCAGGCGTTCTGGGCGCCAGCACCGTCCGCCCGCCTTTCAACGACGATTGCCCGAATACTCCAGCATCTGGTCCTCGAAGCTCAGCGGGTATCGGACCGCGATATTGATGATCGCGCCCTCTGGCGAGCGGACCGGTTCCAGGCGCGGCATGACGAACCCGGTGTAGGACGGCAGGTGAAGGGCGTCCACGCGGGCGACAATCTCGTCGCGGAGGGTCGCATCGAAGTGGACGCCGTAGGTGTCGACGAGCGCCTTGGCTGAGGGGTAGTCGCCGGTGGCCTTGATGCGCTGCACGTCGGCGAGGAGGCGGGCAACTCCGTCGCGGAAGGCGTCGGCGTCGGTGAGGACGTAGAACGTCTTGCCCTCGCGCGCGCGAATGTCGATGGCCCGCGTGTGGGCCAGCAGCCAGTGCACGACCAGCTGCCGGTTACGCATGTGGTCCTCTTCGAGCCGCGTGCCATGACGGACACGTCGCAGCTGGACGAGGGCATTGCGCGCGTAGGCCTCGTACTCGGTCAGCACGATGTCGCGGTGGTCCGCGGCGCCGACCAGGCCGAGCGCGACCAGCCGGGGGTCCGGGAGGAAATAGAGCGCCACCAGGTCGGCGCGAGCCTCCTCGAGGGTTGAGAAGTGCTCGTTCAGGGCCGCCTGCGGATTGCCCCGGAGCGACGGTTCGACCCTTCCGGACCCGTGGCCGATGACCTCGTGCATGTTGGTCGTCAGCTCGCTCGCAACAGCGCCCCACTTCTCCGCGCGCGCCGCCTCCTCGGCCGTCCACGCGAACTCGGTGCGGTAGGCGCGCGGCATCGACCTCTCGTAGGCCTCGGCCACGTTGGCCAGGGACACCGACCGGCTTCCGTGGCGCTCGCGGATGGCCTGGTCGTTCGGCAGGTTGATCCCGATCGGCGTCACCGGCCCGGCGTGTCCCGTTTCGACCACCACCTCGACGGCATGCCCGCTCACGCCCAGAACGCCCTGCTTGCGGTAGGCCGGATCCCAGGGCATGTGGTCCTCGAACCACTGGGCCTCGCGAGCCAGGGTCCGGATGGCTTCCGTCTTGTCGTGGTTGATGTAGAACACCAGGCCTTCCCAGGCCCCCTTGGCCCCGCGGGCGTCGAGGTAGACCTCGATGAACCCGTTGATGGTGTCCACCGTCGCGTCCTGGTCGGCCACCCACGCGGTGTCGTAGGCCTCTCGGTCGGTCGGCTCGCCCGTCCGGTAGAAGCGGATCAGCGCCCGTAACGCCGTGGCGGTCGGCGGATCGGCATAGGGCAGGGCTGCTTCCAGGTGGCCCACGACGACGGTGATCGGCTCACCGTAGCGGCCGCCGACCCGGTAGACCTCTTCGATCAGCTCGCGGCCGACCCGTACCAGACGCGAGTTGAGCGCGTACTGCTCCCGGAACGCGCCGAGGTCCGCCATCTTCACGCCGCTGTAGAGGTTGTTCGCGCTCGACTCGAGGATGTCGCGTCCGTCGTCCGGCGTCTTGCACGTGCAGAACGGGTCGACCGTCGGGTCGAGAAACAGCGGCGAGAGCCTCGCGACCATCGCGTCAAGCGTCTCTCCGGGCCGCATCGGGAACCGCGCGCCCGCGCGCTCGGCCGCGCGCACCGCGCCGAGCAGGGCGTCGGTCGGGCAGGCCAGCACGAACTTGCGCGAGGTCAGGTTGTTGAAGGGCCCCGAGTTCAGCCAGAACAGCTTGGTGTACCGGCGGATCTCCGCGAGAGTCGTCTCGTCGACGCGAGCGGCGTGCGTCACGATCTGTTCGAGCACCTCGCGCATCTCGAGGCCGTGCGCGTAGCGCTGGTCGTAGTAGATGTCCCGACCGGCCAGGGCCGCGTTGTAGAGATGCCACGCAAGGATCTTCTCGCGGAGCGGCAGCGCGGAGAAACCGTCGGCGTACAACTGGACGATCGCGGCGTCGTCCACGCGTTCGAGGAGGAAAGGATGGTCGGGCATGGCCATGTGCAGGTGTCAGTCGGTCAGGGGGCGCCAGCCACGCTCACGGCAGTTCGACGGCGTCCAGGTAGTTGGGCACCGAAACCGTCCAGCTGAAGCGGCCGCGAATTGCGTCGGCAAAGGTCTCGGCCGTCGCTGGCTCGCCGTGGACGACGCACGTCAGTCGGGGTGGTCGCGAGAAGCCCGCCAGCCAGCGCAGGAGTTCGCTCCGGTCGGCGTGCGCCGACATGGATTGGAGCTGCGCGATCTGCGCCTGAACCTGGACCATCTCGCCGCGGATCTTCACGACGCGCTCGCCGTCGACCAGCCGGCGGCCGCGCGTGCCCTCGGCCTGGAACCCCGAGAAGAGGACCGTGTTGCGCGGGTTGGGCAGCGCACTCTTGAGATGATTGAGCACGCGGCCGCCGGTGGCCATGCCGCTCGAGGAAATCACGATCGCAGGGATGCGGGAGTCGGTCAGCTCGGCCGACTGGCGTGGCGTTGTCACCGTCTGGAACCGCTTCGTCATGAAGGCCGACACCTGGCCGTGCACCGATTGGACCTCGGGGTCCAGCTCGTTCGACCGTTGCGTGTAGTCCTTGAGGGCCTCGAGAGCCATCGGCGAGTCCAGATAGACCGGTACAACAGGGATGCGCCCTGCGTCCTCGAGTATCTTGAGCCAGTAGATCACTTCCTCGACGCGGCCGATCGCAAACGCCGGGATGATCAGCTTGCCGCCGCGTGCCATCGTGTCGCTGACGATCGTGGAGAGCGCGGCGCCGTCGTGATCGGGCTCGTGGACGCGGTCGCCGTAGGTCGACTCGACGAGCAGGACGTCGGCCTCGGCGACGGGCAGGGGATCGGGGAGGATCGGTCGATCGTAGCGGCCGACGTCACCACTGAAGACGACCTGGCGGCCGCCGTCGACATCGAGGGTCAGGATGGCAAAGGCCGAGCCGAGCAGGTGGCCGGAGTTCACGAAGCGCACGCTGACCCCTGGCGTGACCGGCAACGCGCGGTCGAATCCGCAGGGCTGCAGGTTCGCCAGAACGTGATAGGCGTCCGCCTCGGTGAACAAAGGGAGCGCCGGGCTGTGCTTCGAGTAGCCGTGACGGTTGGCATCCCGTGCGTCCTCTTCGGCGATCCGTCCCGCATCGGGCAGGACGATCTTGCACAGGTCGGCCGTGCCCGCCGTGCAGAAGACGCGGCCCTTGAAGCCGGCGGCGTAGAGGCGTGGCAGAAAGCCGCTGTGGTCGATATGCGCGTGGGTGAGCACGACCGCGTGAATCGTCTCGGCGGCCACCGGCAGCGGCTCCCAGTTGCGCAGCCGAAGCTCCTTCAGCCCCTGAAATAGCCCGCAGTCCACCAGGACGCGCCGGTCGCGCACTTCGAGCAGGTATTTCGACCCGGTCACCGTCCTGGCGGCACCGAGGAAGGTCAGGGATGGCATAAGGCGATCCTACTGGCTGATGTCGGCACGGCACACCATCTGAGCACTATAGCCGAGAGCCGCTGACAATCGGCGCGCTACGCAAAGATCCCGACCTGCCCGCCGGTGTGCCAGAAGACGACCGTGTCCTCTTGGCGGAAGCGGCCTTGGCGGATCCACCCGATCAGGCCCGCCAGCGCCTTCGCCGTGTAGGTGTGGTCGACAATCAGCGCTTCCGTGCGCGCAAGCAGCGACTGGGCTTCCGTCGAGGCCGGGGTCGGAACGCCGTAGCCTTCGCCAACGAATCGGTCGTCGATCTCGATCTTGCGGGCCGCGGCGAGCGTGCGCCCATCGACGCCGAGCAACTGGCCCATCCCCTGCAGGATCGTCGCGATTGTGGCTTCCAACCCGGCGGCGGTCTCGTCGGCGCTGATACCGACCACTCGGGTACCGATGCCGTGGAGCGCACACCCGGCGAGCAGGCCCGCCTGCGTGCCGCCCGAGGAGGTGGAATGGACGATGTAGTCGGGGGGCGAGGCCAGCTGCGACACGAGCTCACCGACCGCGCGGGCGTACCCGACGGCGCCAAGCGGGGTCGATGCGCCCAGGGGAATGACCAGCGGGTGTCGGCCGCGGCGACGCAGGTCCGCCGCGAGGGCGTCCATGGCGGGGGCACGCTCCTCGCGGGTGGACACGTAGTGCACCTCCGCGCCGTAGAGCGCGTCGAGCAGGGCGTTGCCGGTCAGGTGCGGCGGGGCCGCGCCGTTGGCCACCACCACGGCGCAGAGGCCGACGCGGGCCGCGGCGGCGGCGGTCACGCGGCAGTGGTTCGACTGCACGCCGCCCGTCGTGATCAGCGTATCGATGCCGTCAGCAACGGCCCGCGCCACTACCAGCTCGATCTTTCGGACCTTGTTGCCCCCGAAGGCGAAGGGAATCGCGTCGTCACGCTTGATGAGGATCCGCGGCCCGCCACCGAGGGCGGAGCGCAGCCGGGCGGCTTCCTCAAGTGGCGTCGGGTAGGGCGAGAGCGCGAGTGTGGGGATGGCTCGCAGGGCGTCGAGGCCGGCCGTCAGTGAAGACATGGCTCGGTATTGTACGTGAACGACGCGGCTCGGGCACGGCTCAGTGGCCGGCCTAGCCCTGGGAAGACGCCGTCGGCTTGCTGGTATACTGCGGGGGCCGGGTGGTCGCCGGCCGTCACAGAAGGATCCCCGTCTCGTGAACGTGTTCCTCGATGCCCTTCGGAGCGGCCGCCGCGTGGTCGGCACCGAGCTCCGCCCGCCTCGCGCGGAACTGGCGGCGGCGGCGGGGATGGATGCCTGGATCGACACCTACCACGCGGTGCGGGCCCTCACCACCCGCGGCACGTTCGTCTTCCTGACCGACAGCGCGGTCGGGGTGCCCGAGGAGGACAACCTTCGCCACCTGATCGTCAACATAGGCGAGGACGCCCCGCTCGACTACGTCGTCCCCTTCCTGACGAGCAAGCACCCGCTCGACTACTGCCTCGCCTACGCGGACCGCGCGGGGCAGCACGGGTTTGGGTCCCTCGTCGTGCTGGGCGGTGACCGCCGTGTCGGCGTACCGCGGTCGGTGGAGCACGCGTGGCAGCTGCGGGAGCAGATCCGCGCGCGGGGCACCGACCTCGCGCTCGGCGGCTGGGCGAATCCGTATCGGGACGCCGCGCGCCAAATCGACTTCCTGGCCGACCCGCGCTTCTGCGGCGAGTTCTTCCTCACCCAGGTCGTCTCGCACCATGATCCGGCACCCGTCGCCAGGTTCCTGGAGCAGGCCGAGCGCCGCGGGCTGGCACTGCCGGGCGTGTTCGGCGTCTTCTATTACCGGTCCGCCAACCCCCGGACCCTCTCGCTCCTGGAGGCGTTCATCCCCGTCCCCGCTGGCGGACTGTCACGCGAGTTCGCGGCGGGTGCGTCGCCGGAAGACGTATGTGCCCGGACGATTCGGACGATGGTCGGGCTCGGCGCCCGCCGCTTCTACGTGAGCAACCTCCCCTTGCGGCACACGCACGAGACGCTGGCGGCCATCCTTGACCGCGTGGGGTGATCGGGCCGGTCGCACCGGGCAGGCCTCTTGGTCCTGGAGGATGATCATGCAGAAGCCGCGCGCCTTCCTGCGCTGCCTCGCCACTGTGCTCGCCGTGGCCATCCCGCTGACGCTGCTCTCGGCCCCCCTACAGCAGGCGCCGGTCCAGCGGCTCCAGGCCGCTCTCGAACGCCTCACGGCGAGCGTGAATGCGACCTGGGGAATCTACGTCAAGTCCCTCGAGACCGGCGAGGAGGTTGCGCTCGACGCCGACCGCCAGATGGACACCATGAGCGTGATCAAGATCCCGCTCATGATCGAGGTGTGCCAGCAGGTGAAGGACGGGCGGCTCTCGCTCGCCGACCGGTACACCTTGACGAAGGAGGACGTCCTGCCCGGGACCGGCGTGATGCGCAGTCTCGATGCGGGCGACACCTTCACCCTGCGGGACCTCCTGACGCTGATGATCATCGTCTCGGACAACACCGCCACCGACGTGCTCTACCGGCTGGTAGGAGGGGTGGAGGCCGTCAACCGGCGCATGCAGGCCCTCGGGCTCAAGCAGACCGTCGCGCCCGCGACGGCGAGGGCCTGGTTTGCCGCCCTGGCGGCCGAGCACGATGTCGCCCGGTTCCACCGCGAGGCCAAGCACCCCTACGGCCTGTCGACGCCGCGCGAGATCGGACATCTGCTCGAGATGATGGAGCAAGGGGCCCTGGTCGACAAGGCGTCGTCCGACCTGATGCTCCAGATCCTGCGTCGGCAGATCTACCGGACGCGACTGCCTCGGTACCTGAATGGCTACCGCGTGGCCCACAAGACGGGCGACTTCCTGCCCTACATCGGCAACGACGTGGGCGTGCTCGAGGCCCCAGGCCAGCGGGTCGTGGTCTGCGTCTTCACGGCCAATCATTTCGGGTCGGACGAGCGGCTCGAGGAAGCAATCGGGCGGGTCGCCGAGCAGGTTGCGAGCTACTTCACCTACCGGCAGTAGACCTGGCGGACCGGGCCCCCGGACGCCCAGCGCCTGCGGATTCGGCGGCCGCCAGATGGTTTTGGCGCCCGCGGGCCCGCGCGGTTGTGGCAGTCCCGAGTCCAGGCCCTCTGCAAAGGGGGCGGACCCGGCAGCGGGCGGCGCGTTCGGTAGCGTCCAAGGCGTGACGGCAGAAGGCGACAGGTGCCCCGCATGGCGTCAGCGCGCGATTCGACCGGGCCGGGTTTCTCGGACGCGACTGCTCCTCGATCGCGCCACGTGCGCACCGGGTCCGTCTCGACAACGCTCCGCGTCGCCTTGGTGTTGGCGGTGTTCTCGGCGGCCCTCGTCGTAAATCTGCTGGCCGCTGCTCACCGCAAGCCCTTTTGGCACGATGAGATCTTCACGCTTCTGTTCGCACGGCTCCCCTCAGTTTCGACGATGTGGCGTGCAGCAGGCGACGGGCTCGATTTCATGCCGCCCTTGAACGCCGTCGCCACCCATGCCATCCGCGGCGCGGTTGGAGAGGGACCGATCGTTACGAGGATTCCGCCAATGATCGGTCTGTGGCTCGGATGCCTCTGCCTGTTCGGTATCGTCCGCCGTCGCTCCAACCTCGTGCTCGGCGCCTGCGCGGCGATGTTGCCGTTGTGGACGGCCGCGTTCCGCTATGGCGTTGAGGCACGCGGCTACGGGCTTATGCTGGGCTGCTTCGGCGTGTCCGCGTTTGCGTGGTCCGAGACCGCGCGCGACATCCACCGTGCGGCGTACCTTCCGTTGCTCGCGCTGTCCCTGGCGGCGGGTGCGTGGGCGCACTACTACGCGGTACTGAATTTCGCCGTGCTCGGATTGGGTGAAGTTGTGCGCGACGCCAGCCGAAAGGAGGTTGATTGGGGCGTCTGGGGTGCATTCGCCGGCGGCTTCGCGTTGATCCTCCCGCTGGATGGCCTCGCCAGGACTGCCCTTGCTCAGACCGGCCACTCCTGGGCGCTTCTGCACCCTGCGGGCGTCCGAGACGCGTATGTGTTCCTGATCGACCCGCTGCTCGATGTGCGGATCCTCGGCGCTCTCGCTCTCCTGACGGTCGTTGGCCGGCTGGCGCCCTTCGCCGACGACGCCAATACACAGAAGATTCCAGCGCACGAAGTGGTGCCGGCCGTGGCGTGCGTCTTGATCCCGTTGGCTGGCATCTTGGCGAGCCGCGTGGGATTGGGAGTGTTCGTCCCGCGCTACGCGCTGAGCACCGTGATCGGAGTGGTGCCGGTCTTGCTGCTAGCCGTCTGGGCGGGCAGCCGGCGCAGCACGGTGGTCCCATTGGTTGTGTGTGCTTTCCTGACGGGGACCTTTGCGCAGCAGACGTGGGCGGCCCGTGCTGTCTTGGGCACCCCCTACCCGGATCCAGTCGCTGAGCGGCCCGTCCTCACTCAGGCGCTGCGGCGTGGCGAACCCGTTTGCATAACCGGCGGCCTGATGTACCTGCAGTTCTGGTACTACGCACCAGCCCTGCTGAAGCCGCGGCTGTACCTACGTGGTCGATCCTTCGAGCGCCCTTCGTCTCATGGGGACCGAGAGTTTCGACATTGGGCTGCGCGCCTTGCAGCGTTGGTCGGCGGTCACCGCCCCCAACTACGATCAGTTCGTCTCGGCGCACCGGAGGTTCACCGTATACGAAGCCGGCAGCGGATGGCTCCTTGAAAGGCTTCGGGATTCCAATGCGAGCGTCCGCGAGGTGGGTGTCGAAACGGGGTTTCGGATCTACGAGGTTTCCCTGCCGCCGTTGTGACCTTGTCACTTGAGGGAGATGACCAGGCGGTACACCTCACCGGCCAGGCTGGTCGTGATCGGGAACTTCATCTTCTCGAAGACCCGCAGCATGGCTTCGTTCTCGCGGAGCACCTCCGCGGTGAACCCGTGGAGGCCCTGCTTGCGCGCGATCTGCGTCAGCCCGGCGAGTAGCTCCGTCCCGATGCCCTTGTTCTGGTAGCTGTCCCTGACGGCGAACGCCACGTTGGCGGTCAGCCCGTCCTCCTCGATGTAGTACCTCGGCCAGACCGACGACGGGTGACCGCGCGCCCTCGTCGAGGCAGGCGAGGATCACCATCTCCCGGGTGTAGTCGATCGCCACGAGCTCCTGGAGCCGCTCGTGGGGCATGTCCCGCCGCGGCGTCATGAAGCGGCGGTACATGCTCTGGTCCGAGAGCGAGTAGAAGAAATCCTTGACCAGCGGCTCGTCGCTGATCCGCACCGGGCGGAGCAGCAGCGGGACCCCATGCTTCGACGTCTTGCGCACCTCGAGGTGCTCGGGGTACTCCCCGCGTTCGCCCGGCACGAACTCCTGGTCCCCGTAGATCAAGTTCAGGCGGCGGGCCTCCTCGACCAGGTGGTGGCGGAACGCCGGGTGCGCGATGGCGATCAGGTCCATCGCCCGTTCCCGGACGTTCTTCCCGTGAATCTGGGCGATGCCGTACTCCGTCACGACATAGTGCACGTCGCCGCGGTTGAGGGTGACGCCGGCGCCCTCCTGGAGGAAGGGCACGATCCGTGAGACCGTCCCGTCCTGCGCGGTCGACTGGAGCACCAGGATCGACTTCCCCCCCTTGGAGAGGACCGCGCCCCGCATGAAGTCGGCCTGTCCGCCAATCCCGCTATAGAAGGTGTGGCCGACCGACTCCGCGGTGGCCTGGCCGGTCAGGTCGATCTCGAGCACGCTGTTGATCGCGCACATGTTCTCGTGCGCGGCGATGACCAGCGGATTGTTCGTGTAGTCGATCGTCTTGAACTCGATGGTGGGATTCTCGTGGACGAACGCGTAGGTGTCCCGCCCGCCCATGCAGAAGCTCGCGACGGTCTTGCCGCGGTTCAGCGACTTGTGCATGTTGTCGATCACGCCGCGGCGGATGAGGTCTACCATTCCGTCGGTCAGCAACTCCGTGTGGACGCCCAGGTGTTTCTTGCGGCCGAGCGCGGACATGATGGCGTTCGGCACGCTGCCGTAGCCGACCTCGATGGTGTCGCCGTCCTCCACGATGCGCGCGACGTACTTCCCGATCCGCGTCGCGATCTCGTCGGGCACGTTCGGGTGGTACTCGAGCAGCGGCTCGTCGAACGGGATGAGGTAGTCCACTTCGCCGGCGTGCACGAACCCGTCGCCCTGGACGCGCGGCATCTGCGGATTGACCTGCGCGATGACCAGGGAGGCCTGCGCCGAGGCGGCCTTGACGATGTCCACGCTGACGCCCAGGCTGAGGAAGCCGTGAGCGTCGGGCGGCGAGGTCTGAATCAGGGCGACGTCAATCGAGATCAACCGCCGCGTGAACAGGTCCGGCACCTGCGAGAGGAAGATCGGCGTGTAATCGGCCAGGCCGCCGTTGATGGCGTCGCGCGTGTGATTTCCGACAAAGAACGCGTTCAGCCGGAAATTCGACTTCAAGTGTTCGTCCGTGTAGGGCGCCACGCCGAGCGTCCACACCTGGACGATCTCGGCGTCGAAGAACGCCTTGGGGTGCGCCTTGACGTAGTCGGTCAACGCCCGCACCAGGTGCTGGGGCTCGCCAGCCGCTGAGCCGAGGAAGATCCGGTCGCCGCGCCGGATGTGGCGGAACACCTCGTCCTCCTCGAGGAACTTCTCGGGGTACCGGGTCTTGAGCCGGTCGAGCTCGACGCTGGCGAAGGGCGGCATCCTGACGCTCCGAACGGCCGGGTGGACGGCCCGAGGAACGGGTCGAGGTAGAATGAGACGGCCCCATTCTAACAGGATGGCGGCGTGAGGACCCGCTGGCCGGCGGCCCGCAGCCGCTCTTCCTCTGACGTGCGGGAACATGGACGCGATTGATCAGTACGTGGATGACCTCCTGAACCGGGCGGAGGCGGCCGCGCGAGGCTTCCGGCAACTCGACCAGCAGCAGGTGGACCGGATTGTCGAGGCCGTGTACCGCGCCGCGTGGAACGCCCGGATCACGCTCGCCCGACTGGCCGTCGACGAGACGCGGATGGGTATCTTCGAGGACAAGGTCCTCAAGAACTCGTACGCCAGCCTCCTGGTGTACCAGGACATCCGCCCGCGGCGCACGGTGGGCGTCATCTGCCACGATCCGGTGCGTGGCATCAGCGAGGTGGCGCAGCCGCGCGGTCCCATCTTGGCGACCATCCCGGTCACCAACCCGACCTCGACGACGATCTTCAAGACGCTCATCTGCATGAAGACCCGCAACCCGGTTGTCTTCAGCCCGCACCGCGGTGCGCGGCGGTGCATCCGGGAAACGGCGCAGATCCTCTCGGCGGCCGCCGAAGGGGCCGGGGCCCCGCCCGATGCGATCCAGTGCATCGCGCGCTCGCAGACCGTCTACGTCGAACGGATGATGCGGCACACGAAGCTCGCCCTGATCCTGGCGACGGGCACCAGCTCGATCGTCCGCCTGGCCCAGCAGTCGGGCACACCCACGCTTGGCGTCGGCCCGGGCAACGTGCCGGTCTACGTGCACCGCTCCGCCGATCTCGATCTCGCCGCGCGATCGATCATCTTCTCGAAGACCTTCGACAACAGCACGATCTGCGGCAGTGAGCAGGCGCTGGTCGTGGAGCCGGACGTCCACGCGACGTTGCGGCCGATGCTCGAAGCGGGCGGCGCGACGTTCTGCACGCCGGACCAGATGCAGGCGCTCAGCAGGGTGTGCGTCGACGTGGAGCGGCGCCGGATGCGGGCCGAAGTCGTAGGGCAGTCGGCCGCGACGATCGCCGACCGCGCGGGGTTCGCCGTGCCACCTGGCACGCGCGTGCTGATTGCCGAGCCCGGCGGCGTGGGCCCGGAGTACCCCTTGTCGTACGAGATTCTCGCCCCGATCCTGGCCTACTACCGCGTCGCGGACTACGGCGAGGCCGTGGCCACCTGCGGGGCGCTCAACCACTGGGGCGGAGTCGGCCACACGGTCGGCGTCTACGCGAACGACGAGCGCGTGGTGGAGGATTTCGCCATGATGAACGCGGGGCGGATCCTGGTCAACACGCCGTCGAGCCAGGGAGCGATCGGCGGGACGTTCAACACGCTGCGTCCATCGCTCACGTTGGCGTGCGGGACCGAGGCCGGCAACGTGAACACCGACAACATCTCCACCGACCACCTCTTGAACATCCACCGCGTGGCCCGTTTGCGACCCAACACCCGGTGGGTCGACAAGTCCCGCGCCCGCTGCCTCGACGAGACGATCAGCGCCGACCAGATCCTCGCGATCTACAACCGGAACTGGTAGGCCCGCCGTTGCACCCCGGCAGGGGCGGCCCCCCCCTGGGGCTAGCCCTTCAGGCGGGCCGCAATCGCGTCCAGGAACTCCTCGCTCCCGACGATCTGTCGGGCCGGCGGCGCCGCCAGGCGCGCGAGGTCCCCTGTCATCACGCCGTCGCTGATGGTCGTGAGCGACGCGGCTTCGAGCCGGTGGGCGAACGCTATCAGGTCGGGAAGCCCGTCGAGTTCGCCGCGTTTGCGCAGCGCACCCGTCCACGCGAAGATCAGCGCCATCGAGTTGCTGGACGTCTTCTCGCCCTTCAGGTGCTTGTAGTAGTGCTTCTGGACCGTCCCGTGCGCTGCTTCGTAGTTCGAGCAGCCCTCGGGTGACACGAGCACCGAGCTCATCATGGCCAGGCTGCCGAAGGCCGAGGCCACCATGTCGGACATCACGTCCCCGTCGTAGTTCTTGCAGGCCCAGAGCATCCCGCCTTCGCCCTTCATGATCCGGGCGACGACATCATCGATCAGCGTGTAGAAGTACTCGATGCCGGCGGCGCGGAACTGCGCCTTGAAGCCGTGCTCGAACTCGTCCTCGAAGAGCAGCTTGAACGTCTGGTCGTAGGTCTTCGAGATGGTGTCCTTGGTGGCGAACCACAGGTCCACCCTCTCGTCAAGCGCGCAGTTGAAGCAGGCGCGCGCGAAGCTGCGGATGGACTTCTCGGTGTTGTGGATCGCCTGGAGGATGCCGGGCCCGTCGAACTGGTGCACGAGCGCGCGCTGTTCCCGCCCGTCCGCACCCGTGAAGACCAGTTCGGCCCTGCCAGGCCCGGGCACGGCAATCTCGACGTTCTGGTAGACATCCCCGTACGAGTGGCGGCCGACGATGATCGGCTTCTTCCACCCGATGACGCTCGGCTTGATGTTGTCGACCAGGATGGGCTTGCGGAAGGTCGTGCCGTCGAGCGCCGCCCGGATCGTCCCGTTCGGGCTCTTCCACTGCTTCTTGAGCGAGTACTCCTTCAGGCGTTCCGCGTTGGGCGTGATGGTCGCGCACTTCACACCGACGCCAAGCCGTCGCGTCGCCTCGGCCGCCTCGAGGGTGACGCGGTCGTCGGTGTCATCGCGGTGCTTGAGGCCGAGGTCGTAGTACTCCACCTTCAGGTCGACATAGGGCGCGATCAACTTGTCCTTCACCCACGCCCACAGGACACGCGTCATCTCGTCCCCGTCCATTTCGACCAACGGCGTCTTCATCGCAATCTTCGTCATCGTCTCCTCGCAGTGTCGGGCGTCATGGCGGGCATGCCTGACGCCGCTCGGACCGCCCACCTGGCGACGTCGATCGCCGGTGGCGGCCGGGCCCGGGCGGGGCGATCGGCTCGCCCCTACACCCGTGCCTTGATCCAGGGCAGCTTGCCGCCGGCCTTCAGGATCTGGGCGTCCAGCGGCGACAGGGTGTGAACCAGCTCGGCTTCGGTTCCATCGGTCAGGTTCCGGAGGACGAGGTGGTCCCGCAGGTCGCCGATGACGACCTGGAGCTCATCCCCCGGTTCGAGGGCGTCGTAGTCCGCCGGGTTCTTGAACGTCAGCGGCACGATCCCGAAATTGATCAGGTTGGCCAGGTGGATCCGCGCGAACGAGCGGGTGATCACCGCCTTCACGCCCAGGAACTTGGGCGCCAGCGCGGCGTGCTCCCGGCTCGAACCCTGGCCGTAGTTGTCGCCGCCGATGATGAAGCCGCCTCCCGCGGCCTTCGCTCGCTGGGCGAAGGTCGGATCCACCGCCTCGAACACGTACTTGGCGATTTCGGGGATGTTGCTGCGCAGCGGCAGGACCTTGGCCCCGGCGGGCATGATGTGGTCGGTCGTGATGTTGTCCCCGACCTTCAGGAGCACCACGCCGCTCAAGACGTCGGGCAACGGTGGAAATGCGGGCAAGGGGGCGATGTTGGGCCCGCGCACAATTGGCGCCCTGGCCGCATCTGCTTCGGCCAGGGGGGCGATGAACAGGTTGTCGTTCACGACGAACCGCCGGGGCGCGCGCACCGCAGGCGCGCCGCCGATTTCGCGCGGGTCGGCGAGGACGCCCCTGACCGCGGTGGCCGCCGCCACCTCCGGGGACACGAGGTAGACCTTGGCGTCCTTCGTCCCGCTGCGGCCCTCGAAGTTGCGGTTGAAGGTTCGCACCGACACGGCACCCGTCGGCGGCGCGGCGCCCATGCCGATGCAGGGCCCGCAGGCGTTCTCCAGGATCCGGGCGCCGGCCGCCACGAGATCACGTAGCGCCCCGCCGCGTGCCAGGTGCTCGACGACCTGGCGGCTGCCTGGATTGATCGTGAGGTGGAGGTTCTCGGCGATCGTCCGGCCGCGGAGGATGGCGGCCGCCACTTCCAGGTCCTTGAGGGACGAATTCGTGCAGGATCCGATGCACACCTGCTGCACCGGGATCGGGCCGATTTCCCGAACCGGCCGCACGGCACCGGGGCTGTGGGGCGTTGCGGCGAGCGGCTCGAGGTGCCCGAGATCGATCTCGATCACGTCGTCGAACGACGACACCCCCTCGGCCGCGAGTGCCACGTACTGGTCCTCGCGGCCCTGCGCCTTCAGGAAGGCACGCGTCACGCGGTCGCTCGGGAAGAGGGACGTCGTGGCGCCGGTCTCGGTCCCCATATTCGCGATCGTGGCACGGTCGGGCACCGAGAGCGTCTTGACGCCCGGCCCGAAGTACTCGAACACCTTCCCGACACCCCCCTTGACGTCCACACGGCGCAGCAGCTCGAGCACGACGTCCTTCGCCGACACCCACGGGGGCAGCTGCCCGGCCAACCTGATGCCCACCACGCGCGGCACCTTGAGACGAAACGGCTCGCCGGCCATGGCACAGGCCACGTCCAGGCCGCCGGCCCCGAGCGCCAGGGCGCCTATGCCTCCAGCGGTGGGCGTGTGGCTATCGCTGCCGATCAGCGTCCGCCCGGGACGCGCGAAGCGCTCGAGGTGCAGCTGGTGGCAGATCCCGTTGCCCGGGCGCGAGAACACGATGCCGTACTTGCTGGCCACGGTGCGGAGGTACGCATGGTCGTCGGCATTCTTGAAGTCGGTCTGCAGCGTGTTGTGGTCGACGTAGCTGACCGACAGTTCCGTCTTCACATGGGGAATGCCAATCGCTTCGAACTGCAGGTACGCCATCGTGCCCGTCGCATCCTGCGTCAGGGTCTGGTCGATCCGCACGGCAATCTCGTTGCCGGGCGTCCATCCGCCCGAGACCAGATGCTGCTCGACGATTGCCCGCGTCACTGAGCGGCCCATGCGCCCCCTCCCCTGCTACTGCCCGTACTTCTCCAGAATCCCCTTCTTGTCGAGACCCAGGATCCCGTGCTTCGCGCCCACCTTCTTGAACGCCTCGAGCGCCGCCTTCAGCATCGGGATGTCGTGATCGGCGGACATCTGCGTGCGGATCCGAGCCTGCCCCGCGGGCACGACGGGGAAGAAGAAGCCGACGACGTAGACGCCCTCGTAGAACAGGTCCCGCGCCACGTCCTGGCTCAGCTTGGCGTTGAACAGCATGATCGGCACGATCGGGCTCGCGCCCTCCTTGATCACGAAGCCCGCCTCCGGCACCGCCTGGCGCCAGAACCGCTGGTTGGCTTCGAGCCGGTCCCGGCGCTCGGTGCTACTGCTGAGGATCTCCAGCACCTTCAGCGCTGCCGCGGCAATGGGCGGAGGGACGGCGTTGCTGAACAGGTACGGTCTCGCCTTCTGCCGGCACAACTCGACGATCTCCTTCCGGCCTGACACGCAGCCGCCACTGGCGCCGCCGAGGGCCTTCCCGAGGGTGGTTGTGATGATGTCGATCTTGCCCACCACGCCGAAGTGCTCGTGCACGCCCCGACCCGTCTTGCCCATGAATCCGGTCGCGTGACTGTCGTCGACGAACACCATGGCGCGGTACCGCTCCGCCAGCGCCACGATTTCGTCGAGCGGCGCGAGATCACCGTCCATGCTGAACACGCCGTCGGTGATGATCAACCGGACGCGCTTGTCCTGATGCTCCTGGAGTTTCTGCTCCAGGTGCTTCATGTCCGTGTGCTTGTAGGTGTCCTGCATCGCCTTGCACAGCCGCATGCCGTCCACGATGCTGGCGTGCACGAGGCGATCGGCGATCATGACGTCCTGGTCGTTCAGCACGGCCTCGAAGACACCCCCGTTGGCATCCATGCAGCTCGGGAAGAGGATGGTGTCCTCCGTCCCGAGGAACTCGGTCAGCTTCTCCTCGAGGCGGCGGTGCAGGTCCTGCGTCCCGCAGATGAACCGGACGCTCGACATGCCGTAGCCGCGCTCGTCGAGGCCGCGGTGGGCGGCGGCCACGACCTCGGGGTGAGAGGAGAGGCCGAGGTAGTTGTTCGAACAGAGGTTGACGACGCGCCTGGGCGGCTGGCCCTGCGGGTACTCGACGGCGATCCCGGCCGCCTGCGGGGAGTGGATGAACCGCTCCTCTTTGAAGATGCCCTTGTCGCGAATCGCCTGCAGTTCGGCCTGGTAGGCCTCCTGAACGGAAGACGGATACGCCATGACAGTCCTTTCTGACGGAGCAGGCAGAGCCGGCCGGCGATCAGCGCCGGCGTGCCGGTGACCGCGTCTCGTCGGGCCGCGGGCCTTCGAGCACCACGACGGCCGCGGCAACCGTACGCGTGGTGGCAAGGGTGAGGTGGGCGCGCGCGACGCCCCTCGCGTCAGCCAACGCGCGCACCGCCCCCCGAATCTCCAGGGCGAAGAGGCCGGGTGCCGTCCCGGCCACCACCTCGATGTCCCGCCACGACATCAGTCCGACCAGCCCGGTGCCCAGCGCCTTCAGCACGGCCTCCCGGGCCGCGAACCGGGCCGCCAAGTGCTCGTCGCGCCGGCGCCGCAGGCCGCACCAGGCGATTTCCGCCGAGGTGAAGAGGCTCTCGAGGAACCCTGGGGCGTGACGGGCCGCGACGCGCGAGAACCGGGCGACGTCGACCGCGTCCACACCAATGCCAAGAATCGCCGCCGCAGGCTGCCCCATTTCCGCCCCGGCAGTCTAACATACCCTCTGCCGGGGAACCCTGGGCGCCGTGCCGTCGTCTTCTATCGTCGGGAGGCCGGGTCTGCCCCCTGGTCGGCCGGGTGGGCGGACGGTTCGGGGCAGCCGTCCTCGGGTCCGGCGGAGAGGCGGATGAGGCGTATGCGCGCGAAGAAGCCGCGTCTGGCGGACCGGGCTCAAGCGTTCCTGGCCGCCTACACGGAAGGCCTGACGCGCGAGGACATGCAGCGGCTGTTCACGCGCGACACGCGCGCAGCCTACCGGTTCTTCGCGCGCGGATTCGACGAAGAGGCGCTCTCCCGCCTGCCCCGCCGCAAACGCCTGCTCGCGCGCGTACGGCTGTTCTTCTGGGCTTTCACGCTCCGGTTGTCACCGGCCCGCCGGGCGGTCTACGGCGTCGCGCTGCTACTCTCGCTCATCGGCTTCCTCCAGCTCTTTCAGGGTTTCGGGACCACGTCCGTGCCACTGGTGGTGGGCCCGGTGCTGGTTCGGCTCGGCGTGGTACTCCCGCACTGGAGGGCCGGGTCGGGCATGCTGTTTCTGGGCTTCTGCCTGGTGAATCTCCTCGTGCTGCTCGAGGTCGCCGACCGCCTGTCGCTCAAGAACGATCTCGAAGTGGCTCGCGAGATCCAGCATGCCATGCTGCCGCACGCGATCTACGAATCGGCGACGCTCGAGGCCTTCGGCCTGACTCGTCCCGCCAACACCGTCGGCGGGGACTTCTACGACATCCTGCCCCTGCTGGACGGCCGGATCGTGATCACGCTCGGGGACGTGGCCGGAAAGGGCAGTCCGGCCGCGTTGCTGATGGCCCTCCTGCTGGCCATGTTCCGGACATTGATCGACGAAGGCCTCGAGGGCGCGGATCTGGCCGGGCGGTTGAACGTCCAGGTGTCGCGCCACGCGCCGGCGTCACGCTTCATCACCCTGTTCCTGGCGACGTGCGATCCGGTCACGGGCCGGCTGGTCTACGTGAACGCCGGCCACATGCCACCGCTCATGCGTCGGCGGGACGGCACCTTCGAGACGCTGGCGGGTGGCGGCGTGGCGCTGGGCATGTTCGAAGGCACCACCTACGAGGCGCACGAGACGACGCTCGGCCCGGGGGACACGCTGGTGCTGTACAGCGACGGCGTGACGGAGGCCGAAGATCACCAGGGGCGGCCCTTCGAGGAGGCGGGCCTCCAGCAGGTCGTGGACCTGCACGGGGAGGCGAGCCCTCGCGAACTCTCCCAAATCATCCTGCGTGTCGTCGAGGCCCACGCCCAGGAGACCTATCTGGCCGACGACGTCACGCTCCTGGTCGTGCGTCGGAAGGCCTGACGGCCGGGCTGGGGTCACCTGTGCGGCGTGGGCGGCATATCTCGCAGTACAATTCTCGGTATCTCGGTCATGAAGCGCCTCTGCCTCACGGCGGCGTGCCTCGTCTACCTGTCTGGGACGGCAGCCGGCCAGCCTCCCGCCCAGCCCGACGGCGTGGCGGTTCTGCTCGACCGGCTCGAGCAGGTGCTCCGGGTGGGAGACCCCGCCCGATACGCCGGACTGCTGACTAGCGCGGCCGCCCGGGATGCTGCGGAGGAGTTTGCCGCCTCGAGCGTGCTCTCTGGCGCCACGCGCGCGGTTGTGCGGGAGCGCGACCGCACGGCCCTGCCCGGCGAGGCGCCCGCGGCCGGCTACCGGCTCCTGGTCGATGTCCTCATCGAGGTCGGGTCGCGGGCCCATCTCAGTTCCTGGCGCCTTGACGTCCAGCCCCTGCGGCCGGGCTCTGCCGACTGGGGCATCGCCGCCCAAGTGGTGCTGTCCGCTCTGCCCAACCTGTATCGCCTCTCGTTGAACCCGGCGCGGCAAAGCTCGGCGCGCGATCTGGTGCTGTCCGCAGAGGATTTGCGCCTCACGGTGACGGAGGCGTCGGTGTTCGTCGCCGACACCGATCAGGGTCCGACGGCCCTGGTGATTCTCGGGCACGGCGAGATGACGTTCACGCCGGCTCCAAAGACCGAACGGGGCCAGCTGCGCATTTTCGCCGGCAGCGACACGCTTCAGACAGGCTTCGACGCCCTCTTTGTCCGCCTCAACCCCGGAGACCTGGACTTTCACCTGACGAGCCGGCAGATGGTGGACCGGCCGGTGGACCCGAAGGAGTTCAAGCGCGCCGACGAGCTGTTCCGGCAGGACGTCGGCAAGTCGTTCGGCCTCAGTCTCGGGGACCTCAGCCCGGACAACTGGTCGCTCGTGCCCGGCCTGGGCGACCTCCTGGCCGAGATTCACACGCGCCGGTTCGACACGCTCACCTACGCCCGCTCGGGCACCGAGGTTGAGGACATTTCGCTGTTCGACCGAAAGAACCGGCACAACATCTCGATCTACGCGTCTCAGGCCCACCTGACCCGGCACACTCGGTTCTACAGCGATGACGACAAGGCCGAGTTCATGGTGCGTTCGTACGACCTGGATGTCGCCTTCGCCCCGTCCAGGCTGTGGATCCAGGGCCAGGCGCATCTGGCGGTCGAGGTCCGTGCCGACAGCCTGAGTTCGCTCACGCTCCGGCTGGCCGACCCGCTCGAGGTCCAGTCGGTCGTGTCGCAGGAGTTCGGGCACCTGATGTTCGTGCGCGTGCGCAACCAGAACAGCCTTGTGGTCAACCTGCCCTCCACCCTGGTCCACGGCTATCGGCTGGAACTGACGATCGTCTATTCGGGGGTGCTGACGCCGCAACCTATCGACCGCGAGGCCCTCGTCCTCCAACAGCCGCGGCTCGAGGACCTGGACGCAGAGCTCCCCGTCGCCGAGAGCTACCTCTACAGCAACCGCAGTTTCTGGTATCCCCAGGCGCCCACGCCGAGCTACGCGACAGGCCGGATGCGGCTCGTGGTGCCGGAACGGTACACCTGCGTGGCCAGCGGCGTGCTGGTGTCGACGTCGCTGGCACCCGGCGTGGTCGAACGGGGCAATCGGCTCCGCCAGTTCGTGTTCGACGTGTCCGCTCCGCTGCGGTACCTGGCGTGCCTGGTGGCCCCGTTGATCGACATCAAGACGGAGAGGGTTTCGCTGGAAAGCGGCGGCGAAACCGGCGCCGGACTCCAGGCCGGCGGTGCGCGCAAGACGGAGGACGTTGAGCTATCGGTCAAGACGACCCCGGCCCTGAAGACCCGCGGCCGGGACCTGGCGCGTTCGAGCGCAGAGATCCTGCGCTTCTACACCTCGCTGATCGGGGAGTTTCCGTACACCTCGCTCACGGTCGCCGCCGTGGAGAGCAAGCTGCCGGGCGGCCACAGCCCGGGCTTCATGGCCCTGATCGCCGCGCCGGGACCGGGCCCCAGGACGCTTCGCTGGAACCAGGACCCCGGCGTGATCCCGAACTTCCCGGAGTTCTTCCTCGCCCACGAGATTGCCCACCAGTGGTGGGGCCAGGCCGTGGGATGGAAGAACTACCACGAGCAGTGGCTGAGCGAGGGCTTCGCCCAGTACTTCGCCGCCCTCTACGCCGAGCACGCGCGGGGAACGGCCGTGTTCGACGGCGCGATCAGGCGGATGTTCTCCTTCGCGATGACCGACTCGGACCAGGGCCCGATCTACCTGGGCTACCGGATCGGACATGTCAAAGGGGACAGCCGGCTGTTCCGAGCCGTCGTGTACAACAAGGGCGCGCTGGTCCTCCACATGCTGCGGCGGTTGGTGGGCGATCAGGCCTTCTTCGGGGGTCTTCGACGCTTCTACCAGACGTGGCGCTTCAGGAAGGCCGGCTCGGACGACCTGCGCGTGGCCATGGAGGCCGAATCGGGCGTCGCGCTCGGGCGCTTCTTCGACCTCTGGGTCTACGGCGAGACCCTGCCGGAGGTCGCATTCACGTATCGCACAGAAAGCCTCAACGGATTGTCCGAGGCGCTCCTGCGCTTCGAACAGTCCGGCGAGGTGTTCGACCTGCCGGTCACGGTCACCATCGACTACGTCGAGGGCCCCTCGACGCAGGTCGTGGTCAGGCTCACGGACCGGGTGGTCGAAGCGCGCATCCCGCTTTCCGGGCGGCTGCGCCGGATTGATGTCAACCGCGACGAGGCGGCGCTCGGGCACTTCCGCTGACGCCGCTCCCGGCCTCCTGGTCCCTCGCCCCCCGAGGCCCAACGGTCCCCGTTTTTCGCCGTGCTATCATCAATCGATCATGGACACCGTCACGCTGACCATTGACGGCCGCGCCCTCACCGTCGAGAAGGGCAAGACCGTCCTCGAGGCGGCGCTCGAAAACGGCATCTCCATCCCTTACTACTGCTACCACCCCAGGCTCGGGGTGGACGGCTCCTGCCGCGTCTGTCTCGTGAAGATCGAGAAGATGCCCAAGCTGCAGACGGCGTGCTCGACCCTGTGTGGGGACGGGATGGTGGTCGAGACGGGGTCGGCCGACGTGGTCGAGGCGCGCGCCCACGTATTCGAGTTCCTGCTGCTCAACCATCCGCTGGACTGCCCGGTCTGCGACAAGGGCGGCGAGTGCCCGCTGCAGGATTACTCCTACACGTTCGGCCCCGAGGGGAGCCGAATGGACTTCCCGCGACGCGTGTTCGACGGTCCGGGCGTTCGCGGGGACGTCGACTTCGGCCCGACCCTCCTGCTCAACAGGAACCGCTGCATCCTGTGCACCCGCTGCGTTCGCTTCATGAGGGACATCGACGGCGACGCGCAGATCTCGATCCAGGACCGCGGCCAAGGCAGCCAGATCGTGACGTTCCAGGAAGAAGGCGTCCACTCGCTGCTGAGCGGCAACCTCATGGATGTCTGCCCCGTGGGCGCGATCACGACGCGCGACTATCGCTTCAAGTCCCGACCGTGGGACAACCCGACCGCCGTGGACACGGTCTGCACGCTCTGTGCGAAGGGATGCGCGGTCACGGTGTGGTTGCGCGCGAAGCCGGAGTGGGCGAAGGGGCCGACGATTGCGCGAATCACGCCGCGCTTCAATCCGGACGTCAACGACTACTGGATGTGCGACATCGGCCGTTTCGACTTCCACTTCGTCGAGGGCGACAACCGCCTGCGCCGTCCCCAGGCCCGGGACGCGTCCGGGCAGCTGCAGGCGGTGAGCTGGCATGAGCTGCTCGTACGGGTTCGCGAGACGCTCACGGGGTATCGGACAGGCCTCCGGTTCCTGGTGTCGGCCCACGCGTCGCTCGAGGAACTGGTGCTGGTCGGGCGACTGGCGCGTGGTCTGCAAGGAGACGGTGCCGAGCAACGCGTCGCCATCAGCTGGCGGGCCACCGACAAGCAGCAGCCGACGGCGACCAGGTTCCGCGTGCCGCGGGTCGACGCGCCCAACGTGCGAGGCGCTCGGGATCTCGGCCTCCGCGTCGTCGAGGGCGCCGACGGTGGCGATGTGTCGCACCTGCGGCATGAGGTCGCCGCCGGCACGGTGGACGCCGTCTATGTGCTGGAGGGTGGTCCGTCGGGATCGCTGGGCGACGTCGACTGGCTCGTCGACGCGCGGCGGTCCGGCCGCGTCAAGATCCTGGCCGTGCAGGGTCTCCTGCTGACCCCTCTCGCCCGAGTGGCGGACTTCGTCCTGCCGGGCGCCGCCTACCTCGAGAAGGACGCCTGCTACACCAACGAGCAGGGTCAGGTGCAGGCCGCGTCGCGGGTGATCGCGCCCCCGGGGGACGCCATGGACGACTGGCGGATCCTCGTCAGCGTCGGCGGCGCGCTCGGTGCGCCTCTCAGCTACACGAGTTCGGCAGAGATCCGGGCGGAACTCGCCGCGGCTCTGAAGGACACGGCGGGCTACGCGGACCTCACCCGTGTCACGTTCGGGCGTTCTTCCGTGGTGCGCCATTCCCTCCAGACGTCGAATCCGTCCGAGCGGTGGAAGTGGGACCAGTTCTTCAAGGATTTGCCTCCGGTGAAGTTTGCGGGGGCACCCGGACCGGTACCGGAGAAGCCGTAACGGGTCATCGCCCGTTCTGCGCGAGCCTGAGCCGATGGACGCTCTGACCACCCTCCTGCAGCGCGTCTCCCTCGAGTCGCTGTCGCCACTCTCGCTGCTGGTCGCCTTTGCGGCCGGCGTCCTCTCGTTCGTCTCGCCATGCGTGTTGCCGCTGATTCCCGGATATATCTCGTTTGTCTCGGGCGCGACGCTGGAGGAGATGCGAGGACAGATGGCGACCCCGAAGGGGGGTGGCACGACGGGCTCGTCCCGCCGTGTCCTCGTCACCTCGATCGCCTTCGTCGTCGGCTTCTCCGTGGTGTTTGTCGCGTTCGGCGCCACGGCCAGTGCGGTCGGTCACCTGCTGGGTGCGTACAAGTCGCGGATCGCCTACGCGGCGGGGGCCCTGCTCGTCGTGCTCGGGCTCCACACGATGGGAGTGTTCCGGATTGGGTTCCTGGACTACGAGCGGCGGGCGCAGACCTCGGCCCGGCCGGGCAGCGTGTTCGGCGCCGTGTTCGTCGGTGTCGCCTTCGCGTTCGGCTGGACACCGTGCATCGGGCCGATCCTCGGGGGCATCCTGACGCTGGCGGGGGCGCACGGCAGCGTCACGCAGGGCGTGGTGATGCTTGCGGTCTACTCCGCGGGCCTAGGCCTGCCGTTTCTCCTGACCGCGGTCGCGATCAACCGGTTCTTTCGCGCCTTCTCGCGGATCCGTACGCACTACCGCGCCATCGACATGGTGTCCGGTCTCCTGCTGGTCGGCATCGGCGTCCTGATCGTCGCCAACCGGCTGACGCTCATCACCCGAGTCCTGCAGCCCTACCTCCCGGCGTTCTGACTCCCGGCGCCGGCCGGCGACGGGTCGTCCGGCGCCCTTGCGTCCCGACGGCTCTGGTGATATGACGGTTCGCGTCATGACAAACCGCGTTCTGCGGATCGCGCTCCTGCTCCTGGCTGTTGGCGCGCTGGGCGGAACCGGCCTCCTGCTGGTCCAGACGGAGCGCACCGCCGCCGCTGTCCGGACCTCGCTCGACACCCTCGAGCGCGATGTGGACCGGGTGCACGGCCTGGTCGACCAGGCACGAGGCGCCCAGCCGGGCTTGGTGGCTGCAGGGCAGGACCGGACACTCTGGGCCGACAAGGTCCGGTCCCTTGTCGATGAGGCGGCCGCGGCGCTCTCCAAGATCGATCGCGCCGCGCTCACGCCGGAGACGGTCCAGGATTCTGGCGATCGCCGCCGACGCGTTGGGCGCGTTCGACCGGACCAACAAGCGTGTCAGCGATCTGCTGGCCGACGAGCAGCCGCTCACGGCGTCGGCCGTGGTCTTCACCGACGCGGCACAGTCGCTGGCCAACGTTGCCTCGGCCCTGCACCGGGCCCACGCGCATCAGCGGGCGGCCGCCGATGAGCAGACAGCACGAGGCCGTCTGACCGAGGCGTACGCTCTCGGCGGCGCGGCGGGTCTCACCCTCATCGTCCTCCTGCTCCTCCTTCCCCGGGGTGCGGCGCGGCCGATCGCTCCGGAGCAGCTCGCCCCCGTGGCGGTCGGCCTGGGCTTGTCGATGGCCACGACGAAAGACTTGGATCTCGACTTGAAGCGGCCCGACGCCGCGCCGTCCGCCGCGGTGCCCCCGGAGCCGCCACGGGAGTCCGAAGCTCAGATCGCCGCTGACCTGGATCGCGAGCAGCAGCTCGTGCTCGACACGACCCCCACTTTCGACCTGCAGCAGGCGGCACGGCTCTGCACCGACCTGGCGTGCGTCAAGGATACGGCCGAGCTGTGGTCGATGCTCGCGCGCGCGGCCGACCTGATGGACGCGGCGGGCGTCGTGGTGTGGATGGGCGGCGTGGGGGTGGCCGAGTTGAAGCCGGCCGTCAGCCATGGCTACAGCGACCACACGATGGCCAAGATGAAGTCGCTGTCGACGGCCGGTGAGAGCGCCGTGGCCGTCGCGTTCCGCGGAGGCCGGCTCGAGGTCGTGCCCGGCACGTCCGGCCGAAACGGCGCCATCGTGGTGCCCATCCGGACGGCAAGCGGGTGTGTCGGCGCCATGGCGGTGGAGATCCGTGGGGGCGCCGAGACGAACCTTGGCGTCCAGGCGTTGGTGACCATCATCGGTGCGCAACTGTCGACGTTGGTCAGCGAAAGCTCGTGAGACACCTCTTCCAGAGAGGCCAGCCCAAGGGTCACACCGGAACGCGTGGCCTGTTCGTGCCTCGCGCGGTCTGGTTGACGTCGGGCCTGCGCCTGTCCCGGTAGGCCAAATCCCTCCCGGTCCCTGGCCCAGTCGGGTTGCGGAGTGAACGAGACGCACGCGCCGATCGCGATTTCCTGCACGGTATGCAGGGCAGAGGCCATCTTCTGTCGCGTCGAAGGGGCGAGTCTGGCATAATGACGCGTCTGCCGTGCACTCTCCGCACGATCTGCTGAACGAACAATTCGTGCCGAAGGCGGCGACCCGAGCTTGGTTCCACGGATCCTCGGGCAGACACTGGTTCACCTCAACCGCCACCAAGGGGGAACGTGTGAGTACAGATGGGCTTGCTGGCCCTTCAGTCGGGAGCGCGGCCGTCGCGGAGCGGAAGAATGAGATCCTGGGGCAAGCCCAGCGCGAGCGCGTGCGGTTCATGCGGCTGCAGTTCTGCGACATCCAGGGCGTGATGAAGAACGTCGAGATTCCAGGCCGGCAGTTCGAGGACGCGCTTGACGGGAAGATCATGTTCGACGGGTCGTCGATCGAGGGGTTCGTGCGCATCGAGGAGTCCGACATGCTCCTCAAGCCCGACCTGGCGACCTTCCGCATCTATCCCTGGGACTTCAATGGCGACCGCGTTGCCCGCATCATCTGCGACGTGGCGAACCCGGACGGCACGCCCTTCGAGGGATGCCCTCGCACGGTGCTGCGGCGGGCGATTGCCCGAGCCGCGAGTCTCGGTTACACGATGAATGCCGGGCCGGAGGCCGAGTTCTTCCTCTTCCACAAGCACAACGGCCTGGCCGCGCCCGAGACGCACGATACCGCGGCCTATTTCGACCTGACCCCCCTGGACCTGGCCGAGGACGTCCGCCGCGAGATTGTCGTGGCACTCGAGGCGATGGGGTTCAGCGTCGAGGCGGCACACCACGAGGTCGCACCCGGCCAGCACGAGATTGACTTTCGCTACGACGATGCCCTCACGACTGCCGACGCCATCGCGACCTTCCGCTTCGTCGTGAAGCACGTGGCGCTTCGCAATACCCTGCAAGCGACGTTCATGCCAAAGCCCATCGCCGGCATCAATGGGTCCGGCATGCACACGCACCAGTCGCTCTTCGCCAATGGCACGAACACCTTCTATGATCCCGACGGCCCCTGGCAGCTGAGCGAGATGTGCCGGCACTACATCGGTGGCCTGCTGCGACACGCGCGGGGATTCTGCGCGATCACCAACCCGCTCGTGAACTCCTATAAGCGACTGGTGCCGGGATACGAGGCGCCGACCAACATCGCCTGGTCAGAGCGCAATCGTAGCCCGCTCGTCCGGGTGCCGGCCGCTCGCGGCGTGGCCACGCGGGTCGAGTTGCGGATGCCCGACCCCGCGTGCAATCCGTACCTCGCGCTGGCGGTGATGCTGCGCGCCGGTTTGGACGGCATCGAGACGAAGATCGACCCCGGGCCGCCCGTGAACAAGAACGTGTACAAGATGAGCCACCGCGAGCGGCGCCACCTGAAGATCGGAGAACTGCCGGCCAATCTGAGTGAGGCGCTCGACGAACTCGAGCGCGACGAACTCGTACGCGACACGCTGGGCGAACACGTCTTCACGCACTTCGTCGAAGCCAAGCGCGAGGAGTGGTTCGACTACATCAAGTCGGTGTCGACCTGGGAAATGGACCGGTACTTTTCCATCTACTAGGCCGGCCGGGGCCGGCGACCCTCCACGGAACTGATGCGCCGGTCCGTTCTCCTCGCTGCCGTGCAACGCCGGGGCTCGTCCGCGAGGAGGCTGGCGAGTCGGGGCATCGAGCAGGTCCGGGGCGGGAAAACGGATCTGTGGAGAGCTGGTGTCCTCTATCTGCAGCCGCGGCGTCTCCAGGGCAGGACGACCCGGAGCCTGGCGCGTGGAAACGCTAGGGATTTTGGCTGGATCGCTCGGTTCCCGAGCGGCACGCCTTTTGATGTCTTGGAGGATGTCGCGCGAAGTCGGTGGGATGCACAACAACTCAGGCAGGCGCTGGCATCGTCGCATCCCAAGTCTGGCAGGGCACCCGATTTCGCGCGGCACTTCCCCCCTCGTCCTCCACGTTCACTCCCGATCGATCTGGCGGCCGTACTCGGTCCCGGCGCCAAGCCGGCTGAAGTAGGCGTAGGCCAGCCGCGAGAGTTCTTCGATCGCGCGCGACCCGGCGTCGTCGTCCTGCAGGTAGCTGGCCATGGCCGCGAGCACATAGGGCCGCTTCTTGGCGTAGACAATGCCGGCATCCACGCGGACGCCTTCGAGCTCGCCCGGTTTGCTGGCCACGGCTACCGTTTCCGGCACGCCTCGCAGGAGCGGCGTCACCTTGGCCTCGTTGCGGATCTTCAGGATGCGCAGGGCCTCGTCGCGGCTCCGTGGTGAGAGACCCACGCCGCGGTCGAACGTCTCGAGCAGTCGCGCGAGCTCTCCGGGTGTCGACACATTCTCGTCGCCGCGGCGCGCCGCAGCGCCGTCCAGCATGTGCCGCCGCAGCCTGGTGTTCGGCAGGCCGAGTCCGCGCATCCGCGCATTGACCGCGTCCATCCCGACACTGTCGATGAGCACGTTGGTGGCCGTGTTGTCGCTGAGTACCACCATCAACGTGGCGTAGTCGCGCAGCGAGAGCGACGGTGTGCCGAGATCGAACAGGATCCCGCTGCCCTCCACGGCCTTCCCGCGATCCAGCGGCCGGACGTCCTCCAGTTTGAGCCGGCCTTCGTCGACCTGCTTGACGAGTTCGTAGAGGACGGCGAGCTTGATCGTGGAGGCGGTCGGCAGCACGGTGTCCCCCAGCAGGGCGAACCGGTCGCCGCTGGTCAGGTCCACGATGCTGTAGGCCATTACGCCGTCCAGCCGCTGCGCGACCTCCTCGAACCGCGCGGCGACTTTCTGCCGCAGAGCCTCGGCCGGCTGGGCGGGTTGACCCGTGAGGATCTGCGGCCACAGCACCAGGAGCGCGACGCAGAGCATTCGGAGCGGCATATGGTTGGGTGTGTGTCCAGCCGATGGCGGGCGGGCTCCCGCCCTCAGCCGGTGATACGAACGGCGACGGCCGTCATGTCATCGTTGGGAGGTCCCTCGCCGCGGAACTGCTGCACGACCGCGAAGATCCGGTCGACGATTCTCGCGAGCCGGCTGATGCTGGACCTCCCGCACCGTCTCAATCAGCCGGGCACTGCCGAACTCGCGGCCTTCGCTGTCCATCGCTTCGAAGACGCCGTCGGTGCAGAACACGAAGACGTCACCGAGTGTCAGGGCGAACGTCACCTCGTCGTAGTTCGAGCCCGCGAACGAACCGAGCGGGACGCCGGCAATCTCGATCGCGCCCACCTCGCCGCCCGAAGCGCGGACTGGATACGGCAGGCCCGAGTTCGCCAGCGTCAGGGTGTGGCGTTTCAAGTCGAAGACGGCATAGCAGAGCGTGCAGTAGTACTCCTCGAGCTGGCGCTCGTGGAGGATCGTGTTGACCGACGAGAGGACCGCGGAGGCTCCGAACCCCTGGGGGGCGTACCGGCGCCGGAACGTGCGCGACCGGATCAGCTCTCCGGCGAAGGCGCCGTAGAGCGCGGCCGGCACGCCCTTGCCCGAGACGTCGCCGACGGCCACCACCAGCATGTTCGCCTCGGGCGAGAGGAAGTCGTAGAGGTCGCCCCCCAGTTCCCGGGCCGGCGTGAAGCGTGCGGCCACATCCACGTGCTTCATCCGCTTCGGCAGGCTTAGGGGCAAGAGCGCCGTCTGAACCCGCTGCGCGAAGCGAAGCTCGTTTTCGAGGCGCTCCTCGTTCGCTCTGATCGTCTTGTAGAGACGCGCGTTCTCGATCGCCACGGCCGCCTGGCTCGCCAGCAGCGTCATGACCTCGACGTGACTCTTCGTGAAGGCGTCCAATTCGGGGCTTTCCAGGTCCAGCACCCCGATGCAGCGGTCCTTGACGAGCAACGGGATCACCAACTCCGACCGCACGTCCTCCACGAACTTCACGTAGCGGGGATCCGCGTCCACGTCGGGGACGAGCACGACCTCCCGATGCTGGGCCGCGAAGCCGGTGAGCCCGACGCCCAGCTTCACCGGCGGGTGCGTGTGCTCCTCGCCGTACTTGACGGCGAGTTTCATCTCCAGCTCGCCCCTGGCGTCGTTGATCAGCATGATGCCGAACGTGCGGTAATCGATCACCCGCTTGGTCAGCTGCGCGAGGCGTGTCAGTAGCGCGTCGAGATCGAGGATCGAGGACACTTCGCGCCCGATCTCCGCAAGCGTCGCGAGCGTCTCGGCGTATCGCCGCTCGCCTTCAAAGAGCCTCGCGTTCTCGATGCCCACGGCCACGGTGGCCGCGAACTGGCGCAATATCGTCTCGTCGAGATCGGTGAACTGGCCGACCTGCGGGCTGAGAAGGTTGAGGGCGCCGATGACTTTGCCCTTCCGCCGGAGCGGCGCGACCAGTTCCGACCGGGTCCCGGGCACGATCTCGACGTACCGGGAATCGGCGCGCACGTCGGCCACGCAGACGGGGCGCTCGCACGCGACCGCCGCGCCGACGATGCCCTCGCCCACCTTGAGGCGGAGAGACCGGACACGCTCGGCCGGGTACCCGACCGCGTAGGCGATCCGCAGGTCCCCCCGCCGCTCGTCGATGAGGTACACGGCGAAGGCCTGGAAATCGGTCAGGCGGCTGATGAGCTGCGGGATCCGCTGCAGCAGCTCATCCAGATCGAGAACCGCGGTGACCTGCCGCCCCAGGTCGAACAGGGTGGACAGCAGTTGCTGGTCGCTCGGCCGGTTCGGCGCTGAGAGCGCGGCACCGTTCGAGGCGTCCACGGGAGGGCCGGTTGATGAGTTCATGAAGCGCGGGAATTTGAGAGACGCCGAAAGATCCGATTATACTGCTCGTTCTGGTCTTCCAGTTCGGGCAGCGCGTCTATTATGGACCTTCAACTTCCCCTCGACTACGCCGCGATTGCTCGCATCCTCCCGCATCGCTATCCGTTCCTTCTCGTTGACCGGATCACGGAATTCGAACTGGACAAGCGGGTCGTTGGGATCAAGAACGTGTCGCTCAACGAACGCTACCTCGCCCACTCGCCGGGCGAGGCGCCCGTCCTGCCGCCGACGATTCTCACCGAGGCCGTCGCCCAGGTCGGCGCCATCCTGATCTTGGCGAAGCCCGAGAATCGGGAGAAGCTCATCTTCTTTCGGGCGATCGATCGCGTGCGCTACAAACGGCCCGTCCGTCCGGGGGATGTCGTGGTCATCGAGGCCCGCGTCCGGCAACTGCGGAGCCGGATGGGAGTCCTGCACGGCGTGGCCCGCGTCGACGGCAAGGTCGTCATGGTCGGCACCATGACGTTCGCCCTCGGCGAGGCGAAACCGGCCACTCCCTGACCTGCCGTCGAACGACCGGGCACGGTTCGGCCGGCCGTCAGTGACGCCACCGGGCGGCGACGTGTCCCTCAGTCGCCGGGCCCTTTCCACAACACACGCTCGAGCCGGGGATGGTAGCTGGTGAACTCACCCTCGCCGGTGTCGTCGTGGATCGCCTGGCGGACCATGTTGATCTTGGCATCGAGGTCGTCCAAGAAGGAGAGGATGAACGCCTCGACAGTCATCGGCAGCACGGGTGAACCAAATTCCAGACACCCGTGGTGGGAAAGGATGAGGTGCTCGATCGCGGTGAGCCGCTGGGGCGGGAAGTCCGGGATGGTGGCGGCGGTCTCCCGTACGAGCGCGGTGCCGAGCATGATGTGCCCGAGCAGCCGGCCTTCGCGCGAGTAGCGCGTGGCCGAATCGTAGTCGAGTTCCTCGAGCTTCCCGATGTCGTGGAGCACCACCCCGGCAAACAGGAGGTCGGCATCGGCTCCGTACGCTGGCCCCACGGCATCACCGACCCGGGCCATCTGGAGGACGTGTTCGAGGAACCCCCCGCGGTAGGCGTGGTGCAGCGACTGGGCCGCGGGCCAGACGCGGAGTTTCGCTTCGCTGCCACAGAGAATCCGCTCGAGCAGCGTGCGGATGAAGGTGTCGCCGACCTGGGCGGTGCGGCGCTCGAGGTCCACCCACATCTCGTCGACCGGCCGTGTGGCGGAGGGCACGCAGTCTTCCTCCCGGAAGCCGTCTGCCCGGTCCTGCTCGGGGTGAACGCGGCGGAGGTTCTCCACGACCAGCTGGAGCCGGTCGTTGTACATCGTGATGCGGCCCTTCACCTTCACGAACTCGCCCGCATCGAACTCGTTCTTCAGGCGGTCGACGTCGTCGAACACTCGGGCCAGGACGCGCCCGGTCGCGTCCTGCAGGGTCAGCGCGAGGAACTCCCCGTTGCGGCCCGCCCGGACCTCCTTCTGCGTGCACAGGAAGAACCGGACGCCGGAGGCGCCGGCCGTCAGGAGGTGGACCGGTGGAAGCAGGGGCATCATGGCTGCACTCCGTTCTGGGCGGCGGCCGATGAAGGCCCGTCGGCCCGCGCGGGCGTTGTGTCGGTGGTCTCGCTGCCGCCCTTCCAGCGCACCAGGGCGACGCCGAGGAAGACGACCGCTGAGGCCACCGCGCTGCGGGTACCGAACGCCTCACCGGCCACGAGCGCCCCGAGAAGGACGGCAATGATCGGATTGATGTACGAGTAGAGCGAGATCCTCGAGACGCTCAGGTGTTTGAGCGTGTGGAGATAGGCCGAGTAGCCCACGATCGATCCCACGACCACTAAGTAGGAGAAGGCGACGCCGCTGCGCACGTTGAATGTGAGGCGTGGCCATTCGCCCGCCAGCGTGCCCAGCACGGTCAGCATGAGTCCGCCGAAGACCATCTCCATTGCGGCACCGCCGAGCGTCTGCTGGTCGGCCTGCTGGCGCCGCTCGACGGCCGACCCCATCGCCCACGTGAGGCAGGCGCCCTGCAAGGCCACGACCCCGGCGAGGAACCGGGCGCCGGTTTGACCGCCCGCGGTCAGGTCCGGCCACACCAGCAGCACGATGCCCGCAAAGCCGACGGCCAGACCCAGCCAGTCGCGCTGGTGCAGCCGTTCCCCGTCGTGCGCCGCCACTTCGACGCCGACCATCCAGAACGGCGTGGTCGCGAGCAGGACCGCCGTCATGCCGCTCGGCACCCACTGCTCGGCCCACACGACGAGTCCGTTCCCGCCCACGATGAAGAGCGCGCCGATCAGCGCCAGTCCCGGCCACGACCGTCGATCGGGCAGACGCCGACCGCACGCCACGTGCAGCAGCGCCAGCACGGCGCCGGCGATGAGCCAGCGGAGGCCCGCCGTCAGCGCCGGCGGTCCCGTTTCCAGGCAGATGCGGATCCCGAGGTAGGTGGTCCCCCAGATCAGGCAAATCGCGACCCACGAGGCGTAGGCGAGGGCCTTCGAGGACGAACGCGCGGCATCCACCGGGGAATTGTACTGCACGGCGGGCCGGGCGCCCCCGCGCAAGGCGCGGCGGGCTACGAAACCAGGGTCCCGGCGGAATCGTCGGCGAGACGCACGCAGTTGCGGCCCTCTCGCTTCGCGCGGTAGAGAGCGGCGTCGGCCCGCGCGATGAGGGGCGTCGGATCGAGTTCGTTGGACCGGGCGCAAGCCACGCCGAAGCTGCTCGTGATACGGACAACCCGCCCGTCCCACTCGATGGGCAGCGCCGCCAGCTCGCGGCGCAGCGTCTCGGCGGCGCGGTGGGCCCCGTCGAGCGGGGTGTCGGGGAGCAGGACCAGGAATTCCTCGCCACCGTACCGGCACTTGAGGTCGGTCGTCCGGAGGGCGGCGCGCATCTTCGCGCCCACCTCACCGAGCACTGCGTCGCCGCACAGGTGGCCGAAGCGATCGTTGATGCTCTTGAAGCGATCCAGGTCGAACATGATGAGCGAGACGGGCAGGTGCGATCGCCTCGACCGCATCAGCTCGGCGGCGACGACCTCCAGGGCGTGCGCGCGATTCACGCAGCCCGTGAGCGGATCGCGCAGGCTGCTTTCGCGCAGTTCCTGGAGCAGGTAGACGCTCCGCACCGCAACGCCGAGCAGGGCGGCTGCGGCTCCCACCACCATCCGGCGCGCGGTTGTCAGGCCCGGCGCCGCGACCGGAACGCCGAGCACGCCGAGGCTGACGCCGGCGGCGATCATCGGGAAGCAGACCTGCCCTCTGTACTCGATCCCGTCCGGGCGGGCGCTCAGACCGGCCTGGGCCAGCGCCTCCACGGCGAGATCAATCACCGCCTGGCTGCCGTCCTCGGTTTCCACGCTGGTTGGCCCGAGGATGTTGGTCCAGGCCCCTTCAGCGCCCGACACGAGCCACACGTCGTGGCCGCCGGTCAGCTCCGGCAGGTAATGCTCGACGACATCGCGGATGGCATCGAGATCGAACGACTGGGTGAGCGCCTGCCAGAACGTGATCAGCCGTTCCAGTTCGCGCGCGCGCTCCTGCGCCTGTGTGGCCTCCTCCCGTGAGACCAAGACCTGTTCACGCGCGTCGCGGCGTTTGGCTTGGACGAACAGCAGGAGGGTGATGGCGGCAATGGCCAGGCCTGGCAAGAGGCCGAGCCCCCGCGACGCTTCGAACTGGCGCGCGGCCTGAAGGAACCGCGACACCTGCCCGGAGAAGGCGACGGTCAGCGCGGTGCCGAGGCCGACGATGAGCAGCAGTTCGTGTCGTCCGATGCGCATGGATGGGCGACGACCGCGGGTACGGCCAACCGCGCCTCTACTCTGGTGTTATCGGGTCGAGGTGATCCGGTCGGTAGGCGACACGATCCCCGGCGCCGACCCGCACGGCCCGACAGGCGGGGCCCCCTCCCAAGGGGCTGCCCCCGCCGTCGGATCTGCAGCGGTCACGCGCCACCTGCGTGCGGCGATTACTCGAGGCGGTCCTTGCCGGCGATGAGCTTCGCGACCACGGCCTTCACCGCGCCCTCGGTCGCCTCGCCCAGCACCGTCTCACGGAAATCGGACGACCCGAAGCCGATGTGGCCGCCCCCGTGGTTGCCGGCGCCGCCCAGCATCAGGCCGCTGCGGCTCGAGGTGGCCTCACCCTTGGCGCTGACCATGATCTCGCCCGTGCTGGTGTCGACCATCCGCGCCGTGATCGCAACCGTCGCCTTGCCCTTCTTGGTGCCGACGTCGCCGAGGCCGAACTTCCCGCCACCCCAGCCGCCGCCGCCAATGTTCATGCCCTTGTTCTCCATCCCAAACTTGGTGATGGTCCCGACGATGAGGTACTTCACGCCGAGGGCCTTGCCAATCTTGGCGACCTTGGCGGCCGACGGATCGGCGCGGTCGGAGTTCGAGAAGTTCTGTTCGGCCAGAATCGCGTCCAGCTTCTTCCGCTCAATCACCCGGTAGGAACCGTCGTCGACAAGCCCGTCAACGAGGAGATCGGCGATCCCCTTGCCGATGTCTTGGTCTCCCCACCAGTGATCGATGGTGCCGTAGTCGAAGTCGAGGAGTGCCACGGTCGGCCGCTTGCTTTGCGCCGCCGCGGGAAGGGCGAAGCCGATAATCACCAGAACCGCCAGCACCGCAAAGCCGAGTCTGCGCATGAGATATCCTCCCGGAGAGGTGGGTGAATCGCCGCGTCTGTACACTATCGCGGAGGTTGGCCCGCGTCAAGAAACCGCGTCGGTTCGGTCGGTTCGTCGGCCCGGATGGCCCCGTGATGACACCTCACGGCCCCGGGCCGAGTCTCTGGTACTGAAGGAGCGTCCGGCCCGACCGAGTTGGACCGAGGTCGGCCAGGCGGTAGGATGAGGAGAGGTTCTCCAGTGAGCTCAGCCGAATCGTCCGCCCCGTCATCGACCGTGTCGCTGCCCGTGACTGGGATGAGCTGCGCGGCGTGCGCCCGGACGATTGAGCACACCCTGAAGGCGACGGCCGGCGTGACCACCGCCCATGTGAACTTCGCCACGGGGCGGGCCACGGTGGCCTTCGACCCGGCGGCCGTAGGTCTCGACGATCTGGTGGGCGCCGTTCGCGACGCCGGCTACGACGTCCTGGCGGTCCCTGCGCCGACCGGCACCCGTTCCTCCGGGGTTTCGTCTCCGGACGAGGCGGCGCCGCCCGCCGAGGCCGTCGTCGAGGACCTGCAACAGCGGGCGCAGGAGGCCGACTACCGCGCGCTCCGACGGAAGCTCATCGTCGCCGTCGGGCTGTCGGTCCCGGTGATGGTGATCGCGATGGTTCACGCCGGGGGTCGCATCGCTACGTGGCTGCAGCTGGCACTGGCGTTACCGGTGGTGGCCTACTCGGGGGCCCAGTTCTACCGTGGGGCCTGGAAGAGCGTGCGGCGGCGCTCCGCGGACATGAACACGCTGATCGCGGTCGGCACCGGCGTGGCGCTCCTCTACTCGGTGGCGGTTACGGTGGCACCGGGTCCGTTCGAGCGACCATCGGCAGGCCCCGGGTCCGCGATGGCCCCGGAGGTGTACTTCGAGGTGTCGACGACCATCGTCACCCTGGTGCTCCTCGGCCGACTGCTCGAGGCCCGAGCTCGCGGGCGGACCTCCGATGCCATCCGCCGGCTGATCCGCCTGCAGCCGCGCACGGCCCGAATCGTCGTGGATGGAGCCGAGCGGGACATCCCGGTGGATGACGTCAGGGTCGGAGACACGATCGTCGTCCGGCCCGGCGAACGGGTGGCCGTGGACGGCGATGTCCTCCAGGGCGTGTCGGCCGTCGATGAATCGATGCTCACCGGCGAGTCGGTGCCGGTCGACAAGAGCGCCGGCGCGCCGGTGTTGGGCGGCAGCGTCAACGCGAACGGCAGTCTCGTGTTCCGCGCCACGCGCGTCGGCGGCGACACGACGCTGCACCGGATCATCCGCCTCGTGCAGGAGGCCCAGGCGAGCCGGGCTCCCATCGCGCGCCTCGCCGACGTGATTTCCGGCTACTTTACGCCCGTGGTCATCAGTGCCGCGGTCGCCACCTTCATCGTCTGGTTCGACGTGATGCCGCCAGGTGAGCGGTTCGCGCCCGCGTTGATCAGTTTCGTCGCCGTCATGATCATTGCGTGTCCGTGCGCGATGGGCCTCGCCACGCCGACGGCCATTCTGGTCGGGACGGGCCGGGGCGCCGAGAAGGGCGTGCTCATCCGCGGCGGGGAGGTCCTCGAGCGGGCGGGCCACGTGACGACCGTCGGTACTGGACAAGACGGGAACCGTGACGAGCGGCCGCGCCGAACTGACCGACGTGGTGACGATGGGCGACACGACTGAGCGGGAACTTCTGGGCTCGGCGGCGTCTGCCGAACGGCTCTCGGAGCACCCGCTGGGCGCGGCGATCGTGCGGGCCGCCACCGCCCGCGGGGTCACGCTCGACGAGGTGACCGAGCTACTGGCGATCCCCGGGCGCGGCATCGTCGCCACGGTCGGCGGCCGGCGCCTGGTCATTGGCAGCGCCGCGCTCGTCGAGGAGTGGGTCGGGCCGGAGGGCTTCGGCCCGGCCGCTCAGGACGCGCACGCCCGACTCGCGGCCGGCGGGCGGACCGTCATGGTGGTCGCACAGGGTCCGGCTGGGTCGGGCGGCACCGGGATGGTCGTGGTTGGCCTCCTTGGCCTCGCCGATATCGCGCGGCCCGAATCGGCCGCGGCGATCGACCGCCTGAAGAGCATGGGCCTGGACATCGTCATGATCACCGGCGACAACCCGGCGACGGCCGAGGCGATTGCGAAGCAGGTTGCGCCCGGCGGGCAGATCCGCCGCGTCGTGGCGGGCGTGCTGCCTGGCGCGAAGGCGGAGGAGGTCCGGGCGCTGCAGTCAGAGGGCCGGGTGGTCGCGATGGTCGGCGACGGCATCAACGACGCACCCGCGCTGGCGCAGGCCGATGTGGGGATCGCCGTCGGGTCTGGTACGGATGTCGCCATTGAGGCGGCCGACGTCACGCTGATGCGCAGCGACCTCCACGGGGTCGCCGAGGCGATCGCCTTGTCACGGCAAACGCTGACCGTGATCAAACAGAACCTGTTCTGGGCCTTCTTCTACAACGTCCTCGGCATCCCGCTCGCGGCCGGCGCGCTGTACCCCCTCACGGGGTGGCGGCTGAACCCGATGCTCGCGGCCGCCGCAATGTCCTTCTCCAGCGTGTCGGTGCTCGCCAACAGCCTGCGCCTGCGGCGCGCGTAGCAGGACGGGGGGGAGATGGATTCAGCCCAGGTCTTGGTCACCGCCCTCGGCGCCGCGTTGATCGCCGCGCTGCTGCTCTTCTTCTTCGGCGGAAGCCGGCGGCCGCGTCCGGGCCCCCACGACTGACGGCTCGCGCGGCGCCAGGCCCCATGCCCGTCTGGCGCCGCACCGTGAGCGGATGGCGGAGGTGCCGCCTCGGAACGGGGCGAGGTCGGGGCACGGGCGGAGGGTATAATCGGCGCGTGCCGTCCTCTTCAACCGAGTCGCGCGGCGACGCCTTCACACGCCTCTTCGAACACCTGCAGGTCGGCGCGTTCGTCGGGATCCTGTCGGCACGCGGGGACCTCACGCTCGCCGCCAACGCGCATCTCAAACTGATTTATGGGTACCCGGTCGAGACCGACGACCAGGGGTTGCTCCCTTTTCACCAGGAGCGGTTCATCGATCCACTGGCGCGGCCCAGCCTGATCGACCGGCTCGCGCGTGATGGCTCGGTGAGCGACTTCCTCGTGCGGATCCGGCGCGCGGATCTCTCGCCCATCTGGGTTGAGATTACGGCGCACGGCGAACCATGGGGTGACCAGACGACGCGCGTGGAGGCTCTGGTTCGGGATGTCAGCGACCGCAAGAAACTTGACGACCAGAGCCGCGACCTCTACCACCAACTGCTTCAGGCCGAAAAGCTGGCCTCGCTCGGCCAGACGATCTCCGGCATCGCTCATGAACTGAACAACCCCCTCGCGACCATCCTGACGTGGGCGGAGCGGCTGACCCACCGTCAGGCGGACGAGCAGACGCGGCGCGGGCTTGGCGTGATCCTGTCCGAGTCCGAGCGCGCGGCCCGCATCGTCCGCAACCTGCTCACCTTCGCCCGCAAGCGACACACCACGCGGACGATGGTGGACGTCAACCGGATCGTCGAAGAGACGCTGACGCTGCGGTCCTATGAGCAGCGCGTCACCAACATCGCCGTGATTCCCGCGCTGGCCGCCGGCCTGCCCGCCGTGTTCGCCGACCCCCACCAACTCCAGCAGGTGCTGCTCAATCTGATCATCAACGCCGAGCAGGCGATGCTCTCGTCCCATGGCCACGGGACGCTGGTCGTGCGGACGTGGCACAACGCGGAGAAGGACGCCGTCGTGATCGAAGTGAACGACGACGGACCAGGGATCCCGGACGACGTTCGCACGAAGATCTTCGATCCGTTCTTCACGACCAAGGAGGTGGGCAAGGGCACCGGCCTTGGCCTGACCGTGGCCTACGCCATCGTGCAGGAGCACGGCGGCCATATCTGGGCCGGCGAGGCACCCGGCGGCGTCGGGGCGTCGTTCTTCGTCGAGCTGCCCTCGGGGGACAGCGCAGCGGTGCGACCGCCCGCCGCCCCGCCCGAGGTCATCGCGCAGAACCTGCCGCGGGACGCCTCCGTGCTGGTGGTGGAGGACGAAGCCGCCCTGGCCCAGGCCGTGGGGGAGGGTCTGGCCGATGCCGGGTTCGTCGTGGATCGCGCGGGTGACGGAGAAGAAGCGCTCTCGAAGGTGAATGCGCAGACCTACGACCTGATCGTGTGTGACCTGAAGATGCCGCGCATCGACGGTGCGGAGTTCTACCGGGCCATCGCAGCGACGAGGCCCTCGCTCGCCCGCCGCGTGATCTTCGTGACGGGCGACGTCGTCGGCACCGAGGCCGAACGCTTCCTCGAGGAAACCGGTTGCCGCTGGCTGGCAAAGCCATTCAGGCTGGCCGACTTGCTGCGCGCAGCGCGGGAGCTGCTCGACGAGTAGGCCAGCACGTGGCCCGCGTGCAGGGCGGGCGCTGCAACCCGCTGCGGCAACGGCAAGGAGGCCTTGGCCATCACCGGGCGCGCAAACGGCAGCACCGGCCGGGAGGTGGCCGGCACGCGAGGCGTCAGTGCTGTGATCACCGGCGCCGCGGCGCCCATCGGGCGCATGGCGGCCCGCGACGGCTCGAGCGCCATCCGCAGCCGCTGGATGGCCCGCGCGTGCAGCTGAGACACGCGAGACTCGTTCACGCCCAGCGCCGTCCCGATCTGTTTCATCGTGACGTCGCCGTAATAGTAGAGACTAATCAGCTTGCGCTCGCGTTCGGGCAGCGTCGACATCGCCAGCCGGATGCGGTCGCGAACCTCCGTGCGCTCATACGCCAGGTCCGGCGAGTCCGGCTCGGAAGGCACGAGCGCCGCCGGCAGGGACGTCTCGTCGACGTGGTCGCCGGAGGCCAGGGGCGACGTCGATTCGATGGTATTGATCCGAAGGATCGTGCGACCCAAACGCTTCTCGTCCGACCCGACCTTGGCGGCCAAGTCCGCGAGCGACGGCTCGTGACCGAGCTCCTTGCGCAGCGTCTCGCGCGCCGCTTCCAGCTCGCGCCGCACGCGTCGCACGCCACGAGGCCACGCTTCGCGCCGGAGCGCGTCGATCATCGCCCCCCGGACGCGCCGTTCGGCAAAGGTCTCGAACTTGATGCCCCGATCCTGGTCAAACCGCTGCGCGGCATCCATCAGACCGAGCACGCCGTCCTGCACGAGGTCGCCGATGTCGATCGAATGGGGCATTGACGCCGCCAGGCGGCGGGCGAGGGCCTCGACGAAGGGCAGCCCGTTGACGACGCGCAGGCTGTCTTGTGCGGGAATCGGCTGACTCTGCATGATGGCCTCTTCAGCGTGATTGGCGTGCTCAGCGCTCGCCAGCTGCCTGGGCTATTCGCAACGGCGGTGCCAAAACAGCACACCTGGGCCGCGAACCGGGACCGGGCTGAGGTAACTCACATTAAACTGTTGTCTTGTTGTAACTTATACTCGGGAAATCAAGGAAGGTCCGAGGGAGAATCCTGACGATGTCGCGTCTTGGAACGTCAAGACTTTGACGAAGACGGTCGAAATCGGTGCCAAAATCTTGACGGATGAGCTGCTGCGGGTCCTCGTCCGGCCAAGCGGGACCTGCCGGAAGTCGCGGGAGGGTATTGGCGGAGGCTCGGCCCGCCACGGGGAGGACGTTCCGGAGGGTGGTCCCGCTCCCTCCCACATCTACTCCATCGGGTGCCGCTCAGGTCGACGTACCCTGTCCGTAGTGTGGGCGCAGGAACCGCACGCGTCGCGGGGCGATGCCGCTGGACGCCTCGCGAGGTGTTGGTCAGCCCGCGTGGCAGGGAACACCCCGGACGGTCAGGGCCGCCCAAGCGAACGGACAATCTCGTGATATCGGGCTTCGGACCTACTTTCCGGGGGTCAGATCGCTGACATGGGTGCGGATCATCCGTGCTGTTCCCATGGCTTCAAGCGCAGCGGCCACGACTTGGGACGCGCGCGAACGATTGGTCGGCTCTGCGCACTTTGCCTCCAGCAGCTCGGCATGCGACAGGATGATGCCCAGCTCGTTATTGAGGCGGTGGAAGAGCTCTCCTAACGGTTTCATATCCAGTGAGTTAACGGCTTCGGCCACTGGTGTCCTCGACAAAACGACGCCGCACTCCATCCCTCCGGTTGTATCGGAACGGCCCTTGAATGACTGTAGCCACGGTCCGACCTGCCCCTTCTTCCCCATTTATCTCTTCCGCGCCGCGCCGGTTTGTGTCAATATCTTGGCGCTTATCTAAATGGCTGAGACTACGAAACATCTGCTGATTGTCGAGGACGAAGCGGCGTTGCGGGAGGTCGTTGCCGAGCGGCTGACCGACCACGGCTTCGTGGTGGTCCAGGCGGCCCACGGCGAGGAGGCCCTCGAACGGCTGGCAGAGTTCGCATTTGATATCGTCATTACAGATTTGCGCCTACCCGGGATCGACGGCGGCAAGGTCCTTGAGGCCGCTCTGGCGCGGTATCCCGAGATCATCGGCATCATCGTCACGGGCTATGGGACCGTGAAGGACGCCGTCGAGGCGATCAAGCGCGGGGCGTCCGACTTCGTGACCAAGCCGTTCCAGTTCGATGAGCTTCTGCACGTGCTGGACTCGGCGCTCGAGCAGCGGCGCCTGAAGTCGGAGAATGCCTACCTGCGGTCCCAGCTCGAACAGCGGTACAGTTTCGAAGGCATCGTCGGCCGCAGCCGGCCGATGCGCGACCTCTTCCAACTGCTCGAGACGGTTGCCGCGACCAACAGCACGATCCTCGTCACGGGCGAGACGGGGACCGGCAAAGAACTGGTGGCGCGCGCCATCCATCACAACAGCCTCCGCCGGGCGAACCACTTCGTCGCCATCAACTGCAGCGCCATCCCGGAGACCCTGCTCGAAGCGGAACTGTTCGGACACGTGCGCGGTGCATTCACCGGCGCCGTGGGGAACCGGGTCGGGCGGTTCGAGCAGGCACACAAAGGCACGCTGTTCCTCGACGAAATCGGCACGATGGGCGCGCCGCTGCAGATGAAGCTGCTGCGCGCCTTGCAGGAACGCGAGTTCGAACGTGTGGGTGACTCCCGGCCAATCAAGGTGGACGTGCGCGTGATTGCGGCCACCAACGGCGACCTGGGAAAGATGGTGGGCGAGGGCCGGTTCCGCGAGGACCTGTACTACCGACTGAACGTGATCCCGGTTCGGCTGCCCCCGCTGCGCGATCGCAAGGACGACATCCCGCTGCTCGTCCATCATTTCCTCGAGCGCTACAGCCGCGAGATGAACCCATCGCGGTCACCCATGACCGTGTCGCAACAGGCCATGCGGCGGCTCATGGCGTACGCCTGGCCCGGCAACGTCCGGCAGCTCGAGAACGCCCTTGAACGGGCGGTCGCGCTGAGCGGAGGACGGACGCAGATCGAGGTGGCCGACCTGCCACCCGACGTGCAGGAACCTGCTGATACGGCGGCCCCCCACTCGCTCACGATTCCCGAGGACGGGCTGGACTTCCAAGAGGTCGTGTCGAGCGTCGAGCGCGAGCTGATCCGCCAGTCGCTCGAACGGACTGGCGGGAACAAAGGTCGCGCGGCACAGTTGCTGAACCTCAAGCGCACGACGCTGGTCGAGAAACTCAAGCGTCTGGGCCAGAATTGACCGTATGCCGCCTCGCTACTCCTACTGGACCATCATTTTGGACGGGCAGCCGACCGCGTTCCGCGCCGCGGTTCGCGACGACTTGCTCCCAACCCTCAGACAACTGCAGGCGACCAACCCTGTTGCCGTCCTCAAGTGGTTCGCTCGCGGCCGCGTCTGGGAGTCGCCCGAGGAGGCGCGGGCGGCGCAGCGGCAGATGCCGCGACCGCCGGCCGAGCACCGCCAACGCGAGTGGCGGCCCGGCGGCGAGCATCGCGACCCGCACGAGCGGTTCAAGAAGGAGACCTTTCAGGCCCGGAAGCGGCGTGAACGGAAAGCTGCCGATCTGGCGCGGCAATCGGGGGGACCGCGCCCGGCTCGGGCGACGTCGGGAGGCACGCGGGCGGCGGGCCCTGTCAGTCAGGCGGAAGGACGCGAGAACAGGCGGCGACCCCGCGGCGGACAGCCCGAAAGCGGCAGGGCCCCGACGTCACGGGAGCGGCCGTTCGGCCCTTCGCGGCGCAACCGCCCGCCCACCAGCTCGGGCCCCGGCTTCCGTCCTCGTCGGTTCGGATCGGACGCGCCCGCCGCCACGGGCGCGGCGTCAGTCGGAGCGGACGGGGCGGCCGTGGCGCCCCGACCCGATCCAGCGGCCCAAGCGGATGAGCATCGGTCCCCTTCCCCGGAGCCGTTGGTGAGAACCGCACCGGCTGCCGACCCGGGACCCTTGGCGCCAGCTCACAAAACCGCCTGTCCACGTTTACGGAAACCCCGCTGATCGTTTCGATCGGCGGGCTCCGGAGAGAGTCCGTATACCAGCCCGTCCCATGATTCTCCACGTTGCCCTGTTTCGGCCCCGCTCCGACCTGTCGATGTCTGACCGCGGTGGTCTGTTCGAATCCCTCGAGGCGGCGTTGCAGGGCATTCCGTCGGTCAGGAGGTTCCGCCTCGGACGACGGGTTCGCCACGGCGCGGGCTACGAGGCGCTGATGCCGGCCGACTTCGACTTCGCCGCCGTGCTCGAATTCGACGACTTGGCCGGCCTGCAGGCCTATCTCGCACACGATGCGCACGTCCAGCTCGGGTCTCGGTTCATGCGGTCGCTCGAGGCCTCAGCCATCTACGATTACCTGACACTGGATCGCGATGACTTGCTGCGGCTGACGCGGGACACATGAGCGCCGTGGAAGCGGCGTGCGCCGTCCGAACCTCAATCCGCGCGCTCCGTTGGACCGCGTGACGGTATATTGTCGAGGGGACTGGTGGGCACCTCGGGATGATGACGACCATGCTCGAACCCAAGGCCGAGGCCGGACCAACCGCGGGAGGAGCGGCGGGACCTGGCTGGGCACGTTCGCTGGCGCTGATCGCGATCCGGCTCGTCCTCGACGCGGCGCTACTCGACGCGGCCTGGGAAACCTGGCGCAGCCCGTCGCCGCTGCGCACCGCGGTGGCCGTGACCGCGGCCCTCTACGTTGTGCTCTCGATCTACGTCCTCAGCCAGGGGGGGCGGATCGGTCAGCGCGGGTGGCTGACGGATCCTGCCGCGCCGCTCGTGCTGCTGCTGGGGTTCCTGGTGGCGGCTTCGTGGTCACCCGAGGGCCTGGCGGGCGGCCTCGTCATGCTGCGACAGCCGACACCGGTCGTGCTGACCGGTGCGTCGCTGCTCGTGATGCTCGTGGCTGCCTGGCGTCTGGTCCGGCCCGGTGGCGTGCGTGCCTGGTGGGCCCGCGTGGGCGTGCTTGTGCTCACCGCCTACAGCTGCGCGGCCTGCGTCTGGGCCATCCATCTCCATACCCCGTATGCGGCCCTCCTGCGAGGCGATAGCCTCTGGCGGTGGTTGCCCGTCGCGCTTCGCGGCGCGCCGCTGGGCGTGTTCCTGCTCCCGGTCCTGGCCTTTGCTCGAGAGTTCGCCACGTGGATGGTCCGCCTGAGCCTGCGCGGCCTGTTCCGCTGGATGGTCATCTTCGCGGTTGGCACCTGGATGGCGCTCAACGCGGTCGGCGTCTAGCTGTTCCACGCCCTCACCGCGTCGACAGATGCCGTTTCTCGGGGATCACTGGCCGTGTGCGCCTCGCCGCGCGCCCCTCTCGACATGTTCCTTCAACCGTGAGACCTCCAGCCCCACATAGGTTCGGACGAGAGAGGCAACCAACGGCCAGATCGGTCGGGCGCGATAGCCGAGACCGGCGGACACCCAGACGACTTCGTGCGGCTGCCACACGGTGATGCGCCACGTCGCAGGGAGCGTCTTAGGCTGGCGCAGACGAAAGCCCGAGCCCTCGCCCACGGGCGCGGCGGGCCGAAGAGCCCGCGCTCTGAGAACGGTGGGCGTCCACTGTGGCCAGTTCGTGATGTCCGCGAGCACCGGCCAGACGAGTTCCGGAGGCGCGGCAATCAGGCATTGATGGGTCAGCTGCGGCATGAGGGCTCCTCAAGCGCGGCGACAGGACGCCGTGACGCTCGGCGGTAGTCGTCAACTCACCCGGGACCTGGCCCACCAGCAGCGCGGATAGCGACGGCGTGGCACCCAGATCACACGCGAGCGGAGTGCCGCGTCCCGTCTGTGTCCAGGGTCCGCGCGCGGGTATGTGTCCCGGCTTCGGCGACGAATGACGCCCCACGCCTGCGGAGCGCGAGGCGGAGTCGCCAGAGACTTGGGGTCGTCAGGTCAAAAAATGCCATCATGATTCCTGGCCCGTCAACTTCTCGGGGAAGCAGCATGTCCAACAAGGTCGTCGTGATTACGGGCGCCAGCAGCGGCATTGGCGCGGCGCTGTCAGAAGAGGTGGCACGACGGCAGGCTGCCGTCGTCGCGGTGGCCCGGCGCGAGGCCCGACTGAAGGAGGTCACCGCGCGGTGCGGGCCGGGGGCACGCGCAATCGCTGCCGACCTCACGCGGAGGGACGAGGTCCGCCGAGTCGTGACGGAATCACTCGCCCGCCTGGGTCGGATTGACGTCTGGGTGAACAACGTCGGCCAGGGCATCTGGCGCGCGCCCTCCGCGCTGACCGACGAGGACGGTGCCCAGATGGTGCGCGTGAACGTCCTCTCCGCGCTCTACGGCATGCAGGAGGTGCTCCCGCATTTCCAGGCGCGTGGCGAGGGGCACATCATCAACGTCTCCTCGATGCTGGGCCGTATCCCCTACGTCGTGCAGCGGTCGGCGTACAACGGCGCGAAGCACTTCCTCAACGCGCTCACGGCCAATTTCCGCGCGGAAGTGCAACAGGCACACCCGCACATCCTCGTCTCGCTCGTGTCGCCTGGCGTGGTGCGCACCGACTTCGGGCGGCAGGCGCTCGGCGGGGGCCCCGACTCCCGCCAAATGCCGGACTCCCAGAGCGCCGAGGAGGTGGCCCGGGTCATCGCGGACCTCATCGACAACCCGCGCCCGGATGTCTACACGCGGCCGGGCGCGCGCGACCGGGTGCTGGGATACTACGCGACGACCGGGGAGGACGCGGTCTAACGTCCTGCGGTCCCGTTGGGTGGGTCTGGGGGGCTGCCGTGGCGTCCCCCGGACGGGCGCCGGTCAGACCGCTCCGTGGCGGGGGCCTTTGATCATCTGTTTCAGGCGGGTCATCAGCCCCGGCGCGCGCACGGGGGTCAGCCGGTCGAGGCACGCGCGCGTGCTGTCGACCGGCTCGATTCCCAGGCGGCAGGCGTTCGGTGGAACCGCACCCCGACCGCCGTTCCAAACCAGGATGGCGCGCGCCGCTGACTCGAGGCGCACATCGAGGCAGTTCTCCGGTCGGTCGTCGACGACGACGTCGAGCGAGAGCGCCTCGGCGAGCTTGCCCCGCGAGCCGAGGGTGACACAGACCGACGGAAGGTCGAACCCGTGCTTGGCCAGCCAGCGCTGCGTCTGGCGCTGCGTGGTGTCGCCGGCGCTGTCCGGGCGCTGCGTGATGAAGAGGACGTCCCACCGCTGCTCTGCCGCGATCCGGGCCAAGTCACCGACGATCCCGGGTTCGGTTTCTCGCAGCGTTTCCCAGAAGTTCTCGGTCCGGCGGACCTCGGCCCAGAGGGCGTGCTGCTGGTCCCGGGTCAGGGTGCGGAACGGGTCCGGCTCAGGCGGGTTGCCGCCGCCCATGTCCCCGGTTGGCTGTTCCTCCGTCGAGGTGGGCGGGGCCGGTGCCGACGGCAGCGGGCCGAAGAGGCGCTCGACGATCCCCGACAGCGCACCGTCGAGGTCGGCGAGGACGCCGTCACAGTCGAAGGCAACACGCAGTGGCATCAGAGTCCCGCACCGCCCCCGGTCCCTTCGTCTCCCGGGTCGTCCCCGCCGCCCGCGGCCTCGTCCTCGATCGCTTCGTCAATGTCCTCGCCGAGGTCTTCGCCCATCTCGCCCGCCATCTTCTTCATGAAGCGCGCCACGCTGCGCGGGTCATTCTCGTCGACCCCGTCCATGGCGGACGGATCGGCAAAAGCCTCGAGACGCGCGTCCTCGGATTTTGGCGACGCGAATCGTGAGAAGAGCTTCTCGAGATTGGCGCTTCCGCACTTCTTGCACCGCACCTCACCCACGCGCGATCGCACCAGGACCAGCGCGGTCGTCTTGCGGTGACAGTCGAGGCACTCGAACTCGTAGATGGGCATCTGTTACTTGCCGGGACGATCCGGAGTCCGAATCGGCGTCACGTCGATGGCTTGCGGGCCCGATGGCGCCGCCGTCCCCTCCGGTGCCCGGGACGGCTGCGAGGGAGCCTTTGTGGTCGGCCCCCACCCGCGCCAGCCGCAGGCATGGCACCGGTGGAGGCGGTGGGCGGTGAAGTTCTTCCGGAATCGCTCGACCCACGTCCGCGACCGTGACCGGTGGACGCGCGGTGATCCGCACATCGGACAACTTTCCACCTGGCGGCTCCTTCCGCGGCCGCAGCCGGGCCGGCTATCGGCCCGGTCAGGCCCGTGGGTCCGGGTTCCGGGTCCAATGATAGCACCCCAGCCGGAGGGTCCCGGTCGACGCCCGCGCGGGGCGAGTCCTAGTCCCTTCCCCGGTGGGGAGGCCGCATCCGAAGCGCTCGCATCTTGCGATAGAGATTGGGTCGCTGGATGGCGAGGGCGACGGCCGTCTCCCCGATTCGGCCGCGATGCCGCTCGAGCGCGGCGAGGATGTGGTCCCGCTCGAAGCGCTCCCTGGCCTGGCGGAGGGTGGGCGGCGCGCACTCCAGGCGCGCCGACCCGTCGAGGTGCACGGCGGAGAGAAGATCCGTCAACCGCACCTGGGGACCCGACACTCGCCGGATCACCTCCCGGAGCAGCGTGCGGAGTTCGTGGACGTTGCCGCGCCACGGCAGGGCGGTCAGCAGCGCGAGGCCGGGGTCGTCGATGCTCTTGGCGGTGAGGCCCTCCTCTACGCAGAGCCGCGCCAGGACGATGCGCGCCAGGTCCGCGATGTCGGCGCGGCGTTCCCGCAGGGGAGGAATGTCCAGTCGCGTTCCGGCGCATCGTCTCACCAGGTCGCGGTGAACCCGGCCCTCCTCCACCAGGACGCTCCAGTTGCACGCCGAGGAGACCATCAGGCGAAGCTGCGGTGCCTGCGGCGGGCATGACTCGTGGTCGTGGAGAGTCTGCGCGAGGCGCGCCTGCAGTCGGTCGGGCATCTCGGGAAGATCGGCCACAAACAGCGTTCCACCAGCCGGTTCGCCCACTGATCTCACGCGGGTGACGGGGTCCGGCGGACTATCGTCGCCGAAGCCGGACTGCAGGGGCGAGGTACCGCACAGACGTTCTTCTTCGAACGGCGCCGCGTCGGTGCGCCGCACGTCGACGAACGGCGCACCGACGCCCGCCCATCGCCTGTGGATGTCGTAGGCCATCATTCGGCGACCGCTGCCGGCCTCTCCGCAGAGCAGGATGCCTCCCGACGCCCGCGCGGCCGCCCGGGCCTGGCGTAGCACCGCCTGCATGGCTGAGGAGCCGGCGACGATGGGCTCGGGCGAGACGCCCGGACGGACGCCCCCGCGATCGGCACGTTCCAGGCGGCCCGGATTGGCTGGAGGGAACATGGTTCCTGGTGGTTTCTCCCACCGAAGAGTCCGAGTGGGCCGTGGTCCGGCCCGCTGCCTCGGCGGCGAGGCGGGAGACCGGTTCACCTGGCCCGAGGTCGTGGCGCGCGGGAGGCAGTCGCCGAACGCACCGCCTCGTCGTCGAGCCAGTCGGTCCTGGTTGCGATGCTGGTGTCAGTGCGCGGCCCCCAGCCGCGCCAGCCGCAGGCCTCGCACAGGTGGGGACGCTGGTAGGTCAGCGTCTGACGGACCCGTTCCATGGCTCCGCGGGCCGGTACCCGATGGATCCGGGACGATCGGCATTTTGGACAAATGATCATGGCGGCCGGCTCCGAGCAATCGACAGCTAGACACGCGACCCGTGGCCTGCGCCAGACGGCCGAGGGCAATCGGCGGGAAGCGCCGGATCGGACGGGACAAGGGACCCGGAGCGCGAGGGGACCCGGCGCGAACGGATAGGGAGACCGAGGGCCCGCATCTTCCGGTAGAGGTTCGGCCGTTGGACGCCGAGGGCGACGGCTGTCGGGCCCATTCGGCCGCCGTGCCTGTCGAGCGCCGCCGAGATGAACGCCCGCTCGAAGCTCCGAGTGGCATCCCGCAGCGAACCGTGCGCGGCGTACGCCGTCGCGCCTCCCTCGAGGCGCAGAGTGGCCAGGACGTCCTCGGCCCCCACCACTACCGAGCGCTCCCTGCTGGCGAGGTCGTCCATGACAGAACGGAGCTCGGCCACATTCCCGTGCCACGGAAGTGCCGCGAGCAGGGCTAGCGCATCCGCCGAGAGTGTCCCGGGCGGTCGGCCGCGTCGAGCGGAGGCTTCTTCCAGGAACATCGCGGCGAGGTCTGGCAGGTCCTCACGGCGCCGGCGCAACGGCGGCACCTCGATGCGGACGCACGCCGCGCGTTCGAGCAGGTCGAGCCTGATCAGGGCGGACAGGTCGGGGGGGGCCCGTGTGCGTCAGCTGACGCGATCAGCCGACACGTGATGAGCACGCCGCGACTGCTGCCGACGAGCGTGAGGGCGCCATCCCCGAGCACGCGGGCCAGACGCCGCTGAAGGGTCGAGGGCAAGGCGTCGAGGTGGGCCAGATACAAGGTCCCCCCCTGCGCACGGCAGAGGAGCGAGGAGGGCGCAACCGGCTCCAGTCGCTGGCGGTCGCCACGCTCCGCCCCCGGCGTCCCGAACAGCACCGCTTCCACGGCGCCGGGGCCAATGGATGCACAGTCGACCTCTTCAAACGGCGCCGCGTCTCCGGCGGACCGGCGATGCACCTCTCGGGCGATCAGACGCCGGCCCGAACCCGGTTCGCCATAGATGAGGACGCCGCCCGGTTGGCTGGCCGCGCGCGCCGCCTCGTCAAGAGCCGCCCGCATCGCCGGGGACCGCGCGATCACCCCGACCGTCCGGTGCGTGTCGCCGTAAGTCGACTGTCGGCTGCTGGCATCGATAGAACCAGGCTGAGCTTGGCTATTCCGCGTCCCGCGTCACGGAGCCCTTGGATGGCCCCGAGCGTATCGATTTGACACCCGTCCCTTCAAGCGTCGAACAGCGACACGAGCAGGCATGGCGCAACTTGGCGTAACTTGACGCTCCCTCCCGCCGGTCTGCAGATAGCGTGGTCGCCCCTCGGCCGGTGCCCGGCACGGGCAACAGGAAATAGGTCAAGCGCCATAACTGGGCGGGGTCGCACCAGGGGTCGGCTCAGAGCTCAGGAATGGAAGAAATCGGCAATGGTTCTTCTAAGAGCGGGGATGGATTCCGTGCGGTTGATCGTGGCGCGGAGGGATGAGCCACGGTCCAGCCCTTTCGTGTACCAGGCCGCCAGCGCTCGGATCTTGTTGATCACCCACCGTTCCTTGCCGAGAACGGGCCGCAAAGGCGCCTGCACGCTTGCCGCAGGTGCCAGCTCCACCCTGAATCCGGGCGCGGGCAGGCGCGCGGAGGCAGGGCCTGCAACGGTCCCGTCCGGCTCGCCTTGCAGCAGCAGATCCATGTAGGCGAGGAGGAACGCTCCCCGGTCGGCCAGCGCGACCACGCGCGGCGGGTGCTGGTCGACCAGGGCGGCAGCCTGGGCCAGAAGCCATGGGTTGCGGAGGACGCCGCGGCCGACGAGTACGCCGGCCACACCGCTCTGGCGATAGCGTCGGAGCAGCTCTTCGGCCTCCACGCAGTCGCCGTTTCCCCACACCGGAACGGACACGGCCGCCGCGACTCGTGCGATCAGGTCCCAGTCCGAGCGTCCGCCGTAGGACTGCTCCGCCGTCCGCCCGTGCACCGCGATGGCGGACACGCCGGCTTGCTCGAGCCGCCGGGCCAACTCGGGGGCGTTGATCTCGCGATCGTTCCAGCCCGCGCGCATCTTCACGGTGACGGGGATGGTGACGGCCGTGGCCATTGCCCGGACGATCGCGGCCGCCTGGTCGGGTTCCCGCATCAGGCGACACCCAGCATGGCCCTTGGCGATCTTGGGCACCGGGCACCCCATGTTCACGTCGACCGCATCGGCGCCCATCGCCTCGACCACCTGGGCCGCCGCCGCCATCCTCGATGGGTCGCCGCCGAAGATCTGCACCGCGACGGGGCGCTCCTCGTCGGTGAACTCCGCATACTCGAGGGTGCGATCGATGCCACGCACCAGGCCCTCGGCACTCACCATCTCGGTGACCACCAGTCCGCAGCCCCCGTGCCGTTTCACGAGGCGGCGAAAGATCGAGTCGGTCATGCCGGCCATCGGAGCCAGCCCGAAGGGCGAGGACCACATGAGCATGGCGTTTGGCGTCAACGGTATCGGAGAGGAGCCGGCGCGAGGGTGTCGAGTCCCTAGCGCCGTCTGCCAGATGTGCGCGACCAGCCGGCGCTCGGCCCCCTCGCGGGGCCGCGCATCCGGACCTCGGCGAACGGGTGGCGGGCTCGTTACTTGGCGGGCGCCGAGTTCTTGGCGGCTTCCGCCGCTTCTTCTGCCACCCGGTCCTCGAACATCTTCTTGAGTTCGGGGTTCTTCCAGTCGATGACCGCCTGGGCCCGCAGCTTCTGCAGGTACTTGAGGAACTCGGCCGTGCGCTTGGTGTTGGCCACGCGGTCACCGATTTGCTCCCGCGCCTGCTCGAAGGGCAGCACCTTCGCCTCGGTCAGCGACTCGACCTTGTAGATTCGGTACCCCGCCGCCGTCCGAATCACGGGCGTCATCTCGCCGGCTTTGAGGGGCGCGAAGAGGGCGCGCAGCGCCGGATCGAGCTCCTCCTTGCTGATGGGGCCGATCAGGCCGCCGTTGGCCTTCGAGGAGGCGTCGGACGAGTCGGCGACGGCTTTCTCGAAGCTCTCGCCCTTCACCAAGCGTTCCCGTAGCGCGTCCGCCTTGGCCTTGGCTTCCTCGTCCTGCGCCACGTTGAGCCCCTTGGGATCCTTTGGAAGGGCAATCAGGATCTCGCGGACCACCATCGAGGACGGCGTCGTGAACTCGTTTGCGTGGGAATCGTAGTAGCGGCGCGCTTCATCCTCGGTGACGGAGATGTGGCCCAGTACTTCGTTCTGCTGCACCTGGTTGATGACGACCTGCTTCTCGATCGACCGACGCAGCTCGGGGAGCGTCATGTTCTCGGCTTTCAGCGCGGCCTCGAACTGCTCCGGCGTGTCGAGCTTGTTCTCCTTCTTGATGTTGTCGAGGATCTGATTGAAGCGGTCGTCGGTCAGCTTGTAGCCCAGTTCCCGTCCGCGCTGCAGAATCAGCATCTCGTCCACCGTATCCACGATCAGCTGTGGCGTCACCTCGGCGAGCGCCTTCTGCAGCTCGGCGTCCGACAAGTGCTGCGTGCCGCCCCGCTGGCGCAGGACGGCGACCTGTCGCGACTCGAGGTCGGTCTTGGTGATGATGTCGCCATTCACCTTGACCAGCACCGCCTCGATGGTCTCGGCGTGCAGGGCGGCCAGTCCCGTGCCGGCGACGCTAATGGCCAACACCACGACGGCCCACGGCGTGATCGGTCTTCTCATGTCGGTCTCTTCTGCGAACTAATCATCTTACCCCAGAAGTCCACTCAACAACGCCCGCACCTGGGTGAGCACCCCACGTGGCCCACGGGGATCCTCTCTGGCGGGCCGCAGGATGGCTTCCTTACTGAAGCCCGGCCGCACCTCGTCCTCGGTTGCCCGCGCGGTCCACCAGGACCGCGCCGCAGAGCTGCCTGCGCGTCCCGACGACGACCGCGCCGACGCGCGGCCGCGGCCCAGCCCCGGCGGACGCCCGCCCGGAGCCGGATCGCGGGACACAAGCCCATCCCGGCTCGGTCCCCTGGACCGGCCCGCCGCCGGGTCGTTGAGGTCCAGCTTGAGGCTCGACGGCGGCACCAGCGTCAGATCGGGGCGTTCGGAGACCACCCGCAGCACGCGCTGCGGGTCGGGCCCGCGGCCCCGCGTGGAAAGCTGGCCCGGGGGTGCCCCCTTGAAGGTTAGGACGACGGTCGACCCGCGACGGTCGATCGACTCGACGCCCAGCCGATCGGCCAGAATCCGGAGGCGGCCGTAATCGACCAGGTTGAGCACCTCCGGCGGCATCGGGCCGTAGCGGTCCCGGATCTCCCCGACGATTTCCTCCAGTTCGGCATCCGAGCGGGAGGCCGCCACGCGGCGGTAGAGCATCACGCGTTGCGCCTGCTCCGGCACATAGTGCTCGCTGATGCGGAGGTCGATGTTGAGATTGACCGTTGCCCGCGTCTCGTCCTCGATCTCCTCGCCTTTGAGCTCGCTCACGGTCTGCTCGAGGAGCTTCATGTAGAGCTCGAACCCGATGGCCTCAATGTGGCCGCTTTGCTCGGCCCCGAGCAGGTTCCCGGCGCCGCGGATCTCGAGGTCGAGCGCCGCCACGCGGAAGCCGCTCCCGAGGTCCGAGAACTCGCGAATCGCCGCGAGCCGCTTGCGGGCGACTGGCGAGAGCGAATTGCTGGGGGGGATCAGGAGGTACGCGTACGCCGGCCGGTCGGACCGCCCGACCCGTCCTCGCAGCTGGTAGAGCTGCGACAACCCGTAGCGATCGGCCCGGTTGATGATGATCGTGTTGACGTTGGGGATGTCCAGGCCGTTCTCGACGATCGTGGTGGCGAGCAGGACGTCGAACTTCCGCTCGATGAAGTCCACCATCGCCCGCTGGAGCGCCTCCTCGCTCATCTGGCCGTGCCCGATCACCACCCGGGCCTCGGGAATGAGGCGTGCCAGGAGATCACCGATCGCATAGATCGACTCCACGCGGTTGTGCACGAAGTAGATCTGCCCGCCGCGGGCCACCTCGGTCCGCACGACGCGGGCGATGAGGGCCTGGTCGAACCGCACGACGTTGGTCTGGATCGCGAGGCGATCCTTCGGAGGGGTCTCGATGACGGACATGTCGCGGATCCCCACCAGGGACATGTTGAGGGTCCGCGGGATGGGAGTTGCCGTCATCGTCAGGACGTCCACGTTCCGGCGCATGTGCTTGATGCGCTCCTTGTGGGCGACGCCGAAGCGTTGCTCCTCGTCCACGACGAGCAGGCCGAGGTTTCTGAACGAGACATCCTTGGACAACAGCCGGTGCGTGCCGACGATGATGTCCACTTTGCCCGCGGCCAGGTCCGCCAGCGTCTGTCGGATCTCGCTCTTTGAGCGGAACCGGCTGACCATGTCGACGCGGATGGGAAACCCAGCAAACCGCTCGCGCAGCGTCTTCAGGTGCTGGAAGGCGAGCACGGTAGTGGGCGCGAGGATGGCCACCTGGTAGCCGTCCATGACCGCCTTGAACGCGGCGCGCATCGCGACCTCGGTCTTGCCGTATCCGACGTCACCGCACAGGAGGCGGTCCATCGGCGCGGCCGTTTCCATGTCGCGCTTGATCTCGACCGTGGCGGCGTCCTGGTCGGGCGTCAGCTCGTAGGCGAACGCGCTCTCGAACTCGCCCTGCCAGTGCGTGTCGCGGGAGAACGCGTGCCCCGGAAGGGCTTTGCGGGCGGCGTAGAGCTTCAGGAGCTCTTCGGCCATGTCGCGCATGGCCTTCTTGACCCGCGTCTTCGTGCGTTCCCAAGTCGTCCCGCCGAGCCGGTCCAGCGCCGGGCGCGTGACACCGGTGTACTTCTGGAGAAGGTCGAGCCGCTCGACAGGCACGTAGAGCTTGTCGTCGCCCGCGTAGTGCAGCTCGAGGAACTCCTGGGTCGTCTCGGCGTAGGCGTCGACGCCGATCTGGGTCAGCCCGACGAAGCGGCCGATGCCATGGTCCACATGGACCACGAAGTCGCCGGTCTTCAGATCGCGGAAGTCCGAGAGGAACGCGCCGGCGGCGGCGCGGCGGCGTTCGGCCGGGTGGCGTTCCTCCTCGAAGACGTCGGTCTCGGCGAACACCTGGAGGGCGGCATCAGGCAGGTGGAAGCCGCGCGAGAGCACCCCGGTCGCCACGAGCACGGCCGCCGCATGGGCCATCTCGGTCCGCGTCGGGATGTTCTCGCGCTGACGCGGGTCGACGGACACGGGAACGGCGATCAGGTCGTAGTCGCGGAGCAGTTCGACCGTCCGCTCGGCACGGCCCGGCGTCGCCGCCACGAACAACACCGTCTCACCCGCCTGGCGTGCACGCCGGACCTCGTTGACCCAGTCCGCGATGCGTCCACGGACCTCCACCGCCGGCCGACATCGGAAGGCGCGGCTGGCCTGGCTCGCGGTTCGCCCTGCCGGCGTCGGCTCATCGGTGCGGGGCCCGACGACGGCCAGCTCCTCGATGGAGGTCGCCAGGTCCAGCATGGCCGTCAGGTCCGCCTCTGTCACGAGCAGTTGCTCGGGGGGCGGGGCGGGCACCGCCGGCGGGTCACCCGGTTCCGAGGCCGAACGCAGGCGCGACACGGCGTCGCGGTAGCTCGCGCCCAGCTGCTCCAAGGATTTCTCCGCGCGGGCGCGCACCTCCTCCGGCTCGCACACAAAGAGGATCGGTCGGGCGACGTAGTCGAACAGCCACGCGGATCGATCGGCCCCAACGTCATCAACCACTGACGGCCCGCGACCGGCGAGGTCGTCTGGCGGGGCGGCGTCCGTCGGGGCGTCCTCCTGGTCGGCCCACATCCAGGCATCATCCTCCGCGTCGCCGTCCGGGGCGTTCTCCTCCTCGTCGAGCTCCTGGTCCTCGGGCTCGGCAGGGCCACTGGGTCGTCGGAGACGGTCTCCGTTTTCGGCGATCCCTCCAGCCCCAGCGCTGCCTGACGGAGGGGCGACGCCGGCGGCTGCGGGGCCGAAGACCTCCTTGAGGGGGACGACCGACGCTCGGTCCACTTCGCCGGTGGAGCGCTGCGTCGAGGGGTCGTAGTGTCGGATCGATTCGATCGTGTCGCCGACGAAGTCGAGGCGGAACGGCTGGGCGGCACCGACAGGGAAGAGGTCGAGAACGCCGCCGCGCACGCAGAACTCGCCATGCGCATCCACGGGATCCTCGCGCGTAAAGCCCGCATCGGCCAGGAGTGCCGCCAAGCGGTAGGGGTCGATCTCGGCCCCGACCTTCAACTCGATCGATGCCGCCAGGAGCCGTTCCGGAGCGCTCACGCGGGGCAGCAGCGCCGTCACCGACGTGACGATCACCCGGGCCCGGCCAGTCGCGGCGGCATGGAGGGCCCTCGTGCGCGCGGCGAGGACGCCGAGGTGGGGGGACAGCCCGCGGTACGGGTCGACCTCGTGCGACGGAAATGACAGAACGGCGTCCTGGGCGGCGGCCTCGGACAGGCCTTCGAGGACCGCCAGGAAGAATCGCAGGTCCGACGTCAACTGCTCGGCCGCCGGGTCGGTCGGCACGACGACCACGATGGTCGATCCCGTGGCACCCGGCCGCGACGGCGTGGCCTGGTGGAGGGCGGCCGCAGCGAGGTAGAGCGCCTGGGCAGAGGGTGGCAGGCCGGTCACGTGGGCGGCGCCCGGGGTTCCGAGGCCCAATCGGGCAGAGACCGCCTTGAGCAGGGCCTGAAGAGTAAGGGAGGTGGACATCGAGCGCGGGTCAGCTCCGGCGGCGGATCTTCTCGATCATACCCGTGCTCGAGAAGCCGGGCGCAAGGGCGATGCGGATCACCTGGCCCCCTCGCGCTTCGACGACGTCACGGCCGACGATCCGGTCGGCGGCCCAGTCCGCCCCTTTGGCCAGCACGTCGGGCTGCAGCTCGGTGACGATCGCGAGGGGGTCGTCCTCGTCGAAGATGACGACGGCGTCGACGACCGCCAGGGCGGCGAGGATTTCGGCCCGCTCTCCTTCCGTATTGATGGGCCGCGACGGCCCCTTGATGGCCCGAACGGAACGGTCCGAGTTGACGCCGACGATCAGCGCGTCGCCGTGAGACCGCGCCTCGGCGAGGTATCGGACGTGGCCGGGGTGCAGCAGGTCGAAGCACCCGTTGGTGAACACGAGCCGGCCCCCGCTCTCGCGCAGGCGTGAGGCGAAGGCCGCCGCTTCGGGGCGAGTCAGGACCGGCATCGCGTGGGCTACTCCGGCGTCCCCGGGTCCGCGTCGCCCCGGCGGGTGCGCCCACGGCCCGGCGTCCGCGGCAGGGCCATCAGATCGCTCGGAAAGGTCCATTCGTGGGGCACCCGGTAGATGCCGACATCCTTGGTGCGCGACTTGACGCGGAAGCTGTACAGCAGCCGGTGATAGTCGTAGGGGTACCCGTCCGCGCGGTGGACGGCGACGTCGAGCTTGTAGGTGCCCTCGACCAGATCGAGCCGGTGGATCCGGAACGCGATCTCGTGGTCGCCGCTCAATCCCATCCAGGTCGATCTCCTCGATGTCGGTGTTTGTCCCGTAGCAGCACACGCCGTCGGCGTTGAAGAGGCCGACGCCGAACACCACATCCTTCACCGCGCGGTGGGCGCGCACGTGCAGTTGAACGGCGGCGCCCTCGCCCGACTGAAAGACCTGGCGCGGCACGCCGTCGTCCCCGACCAGACGCACGTCGGTGATCTCGACCTCGCGCGACCCCCACCGTCCCTCGCTCGCCGTGAACATGCTCTCGGGCGGCGGGGCGGCGCTCTCCGGGTCGGCGGGCTGGGCGGGCGCTCCGCTCTCCAGGGCGCGCTCCCGAGCACGCGCGTCGTGCGCCGCGAGGTCCTGCTCCTCGGTCCTCGCGACATCCGTGATGTAGGCCGACACGACGCGCCGCGGGTCACCCTCGCCCCGGATCTGGCCCGCATCGAGCCACAGCACGTCGTCGCAGAACTTCTCGACGAGGTTCAGGGAATGCGTCACGAGGAGAATGGTCTTGCCGCGCCGCCGGAACTCGGCGAACTTGTCGAGGCACTTGTGCGTGAAGGCTTCGTCGCCGACAGCCAGCACCTCATCGATGAGGAGCACGTCGGGATCCACGTTGATGGCGACGGCGAAGCCGAGCCGCATGTACATTCCGGAGGAGTACGTCTTGACCGGCGCGTCGATGAAGTCTCGGAGCTCGGCGAACTCGACGATCTCGTCGAAGCGCCGCGTGATCTCGCGCTTCGTCAGGCCGAGCATGATGCCGTTGATGAACACGTTCTCGCGGCCGGAGATCTCCGGATGGAACCCGGCACCGAGCTCGATGAGCGCGGAGACGCGCCCGTCGACCTTCACGGTCCCCTCGGTGGGCTTGGTGATGCCGGCGACGAGCTTCAGCACGGTGCTCTTGCCGGACCCGTTACGGCCGATGATGCCGTAGGTGGTGCCCCGGGGAACCTTGAACGACACGTTCCGCACGGCCGCGAAGGTCTCGTCGGGCTTCAGGTCCCGCAGCAACGTCCCGCGCAGAAGCGCGCTCTTCAAGGTGGCAAACTGCCGGCGGTTCGCGAACCGCCGGTAGACCTTGGTCACGCCGGAGGCTTCAATGGCTGTCATGAATACTCGCACCCGCGACACACGCGACCCGGGAAGGCGCACCGGCGCGGCCGGCCCCGCCCCGCGGGACTAGACCTCCTCGGCGAAGGAATCCCTCAGACGATCGAACAGGAAGTAGCCGAACAGGAAGACGACGACCGACACGCCCAGCAGGGCCGTTAACCATTTCCAGTGCCCGAAGTGTCCGGGCGGGTCGCCCGGGTAGAAGAACAGGATTTCCTGGTACGACACGGCCAAGTGCGTGAAGGGATTCAGGTCGATCAGGAACTTGCCCCACGGCTTGTCCTTGAACAGGTCCATCGTGTAGATGATGGGCGTGGCGAAGAACCAAAAGGTCATCAGGTTGTTGAGAATGTCCCTGATGTCCCGAAAGTGCACGGTCAGCGCGGAGACGATGAAGGCAAGGCCCGTCGTGAGGATGAGCTGGGTGAGGAGCACGACTGGAAACCAGAGTGCCTCGGGAAACTCGAGTGGCCGGTGGTAGTAGATGAGGAAGGCGAAAAGGACCGGCAGCCCGAGCAGGAAGTGCACCATGTTCGCCAGCACGGTGACGATGGGCAGGACCTCGGCGGGGAAGAGCACCTTTTTGATCAGGTTGCCGCCGGCGATCAGGACGGACGCGGATTCGAGAATCGACGACGAGAACCAGGTCCAGGGCAGGATGCCGCAGAACATGAACAGGGCATACGGCTGCGTCTTGGTGCGGTTCTCGAGGACGACCGAGAAGACGAACGAATAGACCAGCAGCAGCAGGAGCGGGTTGATGAACGACCAGAAGAAGCCGAGGACCGACCCGCGGTAGCGAGCCTTCAGCTCGCGTGCCACCAGGGTTTGGATGAGGCCGCGATACCGAACGAGGCGAGCAAGATTGTGGAACATGGTCGTCACGGAGTGAGCCCATACGCCTCAGCAGTGCGTAGGCCCCCGCCGGCAACGTAGCCGACCCACCGCGGGGGCTCCGGTCCGGCCACGGGGATGCCTGGCCCCACCGCCGTCACACCCGCACCAGGATGGCGGTGATGTTGTCCGGGCCACCACCGAGGTTGGCGGCGTGCACGAGCGCATCGCAGACCGTGCCGCTGGCGCTGCTGCCCGTCGTCCCTGGATCCTCGTTCAGGATGGCCGCGAGCTGGTGGTCGGACAGCGGGCCGAACAGGCCATCGCTGCACAGCAGGAGCTGGTCGTTCTCGGCCAGCGGGACAAAGCCGAGTTCGGCTTCGGGGTCGGCGCCGCCAGTCAGCGCGCGCGTCAGCAGGTTGCGGCGAGGGTGCGTGCGGGCGTCCTGCGCGCGGATGACGCCGGCGCGGACCTGCTCCTCGACCCAGGAGTGGTCGCGAGTCAGGCGGTTGAGGCGGCCGGCCCGCATGCGGTAGATCCGGCTGTCCCCCACGTGACCGATGGTCGCGCCCCGCACCGGATCGTGGGGCCCGGTGGCATTGCCGGCGAGCAGAACGGCCGCGATGGTCGTGGCCATGCCCTGACGGCCGCGCGCGGCCTCCATCTCGGTCCGGACCCGGCTGTTCGCCTGGTGGATCGCCCAGTTGAGACGGTTGCCGTCCAGCCCCAAGGCCGGCTGGTACTCAAAGGGCCACGTGGTGTCCTCGGTCCAGCCCTGCGTCTCTTCCACGGCGCGCTCAATGGCCTCCACTGCCGCCTGTGACGCCACCTCGCCGGCCGCGTAGCCGCCGACCCCGTCGGCAACCACGAACAGGCCCAGGTCGGGGCGGGCACAGTAGCGGTCCTCGTTGGTGTCCCGGCGGAGACCGGGATGAGAGGCGGCGCAGAAAGAAAGGGCCATCTACGTCAGCGTCAACAACGACCCGCGACACACCGTTCGGCGGCGCCCGAGCAACTCACCCATCTGTTGCGCTCGATCCGTCACCCACCATCGTTCCTGGGGCGCCATGTCCGGCGTGTCCCGCGGTGTCAGACGCGGGTGCGCACCCGGCCGGCGACCTGCAGGCGCGTGAGCGCCTTGAGCAGGGAAATGCGGGCGCGCTCCAGGTCGAAGTCCAGGCTCCTGGCCGACAGCTCGCGCTGGGCTCGCTGCCGCTCAGCGTGTGCTCGGTCGACGTCGATCTCCTCGGCCCGTTCGGCGATCTGGGCCAGGATCGTCACGCGGTCTGGTAGGACCTCGGCGAACCCGAAGGCGAGCGACAGGAAGAACTTCTCGGAGCCCTTCCGGTACCAGAGCTGGCCGACCTGCAGGGACGCGAGCAGCGGCGTGTGGCCGGGCAGCACGCCGAAGTACCCGTCGGCACCGGGCACCTCGACCTCGTCGACCTTCTCGTGGACGATGGCCCGGTCGGGCGTCACGATCTCGAGGGCGAGCGACGGTGGCAGTGCCATGAGTGGAGTCCTCGGCGGGGTTCCCCTCCGCCGGAAGCGGTAGCCAGCTAGGCCTTCATCTGGGCGGCGCGCTCGACGACTTCCTCGATCGGCCCCACCATGTAGAACGCCTGTTCCGGCACGTCGTCGTGTCGGCCCTCGATGATCTCGCGGAAGCCCCGGATCGTGTCGGCGATCGGCACGTACTTGCCCGAGGTGCCCGTAAACTGCTCGGCCACGAAGAAGGGCTGCGAGAGGAAGCGCTCGATCTTGCGCGCGCGCGCGACCGTCAGCTTGTCATCCTCCGACAGCTCGTCGATCCCCAGGATCGCGATGATGTCCTGGAGGTCTTTGTACCGTTGGAGCACCTGCTTCACCTGCCGGGCCACCCGGTAGTGCTCCTCGCCGACGACGTGGGGATCGAGGATGCGGGAGGTGGACGCCAGGGGATCGACGGCCGGGTAGATGCCGCGGTCCACGATGGCCCGAGACAGGTTGGTCGTCGCGTCGAGGTGCGCGAACGTCGTGGCCGGCGCCGGGTCGGTGTAGTCATCGGCCGGCACGTAGATCGCTTGGACGGACGTGATCGACCCCTTGTGCGTGGACGTGATCCGCTCCTGCAGCTCGCCCATCTCGGTCAGCAGCGTCGGCTGGTAGCCGACGGCCGACGGCATGCGCCCAAGCAGGGCCGACACCTCCGAGCCGGCCTGCGTGAAGCGGAAGATGTTGTCGATGAACAGCAGCACGTCCTTGCCTTCGGCGTCACGGAAGTACTCAGCCGTGGTCAGGGCGCTCAACCCGACGCGCAGCCGAGCGCCGGGCGGTTCGGTCATCTGCCCGTAGACCAGCGTGCAGCGCGACTTGGACGGATCGCCGGCGACGATGACCCCGCTTTCCTGGAACTCCAGCCACAGGTCGTTGCCCTCTCGTGTGCGTTCGCCGACGCCGCCAAACACCGACACGCCCCCGTGCTTGAGGGCGATGTTGTGGATCAACTCCTGGATGATGACGGTCTTGCCGACGCCGGCGCCGCCGAACAGTCCGATCTTGCCGCCCTTCAGGTACGGCTCGATCAGGTCGACGACCTTGATTCCGGTCTCGAACATCTGCAGTTCGGTGGACTGGTCCACGAGCGCCGGCGCCGCCCGGTGGATCGGCCAGCGCTCCTTGGCGTTCACGGGCTTGTCGGGGAAGTCCACCGGGCGGCCGAGGACGTTGAGCACGCGGCCCAGCGTCTCGGGACCCACCGGCACGGAGATTTGCCCGCCCAGGTCGAGCGCGCGCATGCCACGCTGCATGCCGTCGGTCGGTTCCATCGCGACGGCCCGCACGCGGTTCTCGCCGAGGTGTTGCTCGACCTCGGCGATTACGTCCATCTTGGTCAGCCCGTCAGTCCCGTCCGAGACGACCCGGATGGCGTTGTAAATGGCCGGCAGGTGGCCGCCCTCGAATTCCACGTCGATGACGGGCCCGATCACCGCCACGACCCGTCCGGAGCGCTGCTGAGGTGTCTGTTCCATAGCTTTCCGCGTTAAGAGTAACGACCAAGCCGCCGTGAGCCCGCTGCCCACCGGTCACGCGTCTTTGGGGTCCGCGCGAACGAGCCGACCCGGCGGCGCGACAAACCGGGGTGACCCGCACGGCTTACACGCCTTGGGCGCCCGACACGACTTCGATGATCTCCCTGGTGATCGCCGCCTGACGTAGCTTGTTCATGTACAGCGTCAGGTCGTCGATCACCTCGCCCGAGTTCTTCGTCGCGTTGTCCATCGCGACCATCTGCGCGGCGTTCTGCGCGGCATTCGATTCGAGCAGCGCGTGATAGACCTCGATCTCGACATAGCGCGGCAGCAAGGTGTCGAAGATCTCCTGGGGCTCCGGCTCGTAGAGGTAGTCCACATGCGCGGTCGCGTCACCCTGCTGCAGTTCCGCCCGCGGAATCGGGAGCAGTTGGTCGATCACCACGCGCTGCTGCAGCACCGACTTGAACTCGTTGTAGGCGATGCGGACTTCGGTGACCTCTCGCGTGGTGAAGGCCCCCATGGCCTCGCGGGCGATCGCCTGGGCGTGGTTGTAGTCCACGTGGCGGAGGAAGTTCACGAGCTCGAACCGGCCCGGATACCCCCGACGGCGGAAGAAGTCGCGCCCCTTGCGGCCAACCAGGCCGAGCGTCACCGGGCGGTGGCGGTTGTCCAGGATGTAGGTGCTGGCCGCCCGGATGATGTTCGCGTTGAAGCTGCCGCACATCCCCTTGTCCGCGGTGATGACAATCAGCAGGACCCCGCCATTGGGGTCGTTGGGCTGCGCGAGCAGTGGGTGCGCGGACGGATCGACGCGCGCGGCCAAGCTGTTGAGCACCCGCATCGTCAACGAGGAGAACGGGCGCGCATTCAGGATGCGTTCCTGCGACCGGCGCAGGCTCGCCGCGGCCACCATCTTCATGGCCTTGGTGATTTGCTGCGTCGACTTGACGGCGCGGATCCGGCGGCGGATGTCAATGAGTGACGGCATGTCGCGGCATCAGGTCCATCGAAATGCGAGAGGCGGCGGCCGCCTCCCGGCTCCTTGACTGCCCCCGGTCAGGCGGCCTTCCGGCTGGCCAGGAACTGCTCGCCGAACTCCTTCAGCGCCCGGTCGATCTCAGCCTTGAGGTCGTCGCCCATCTGCTTCTTCTCGGTGAGGGTGGCGAAGATCCCCGGGTGGCGCATGTCAATGAAGGAGAACACGTCGGTCTCGTACGCGCGGACGTCGGCGACCTCGATCTGGTCGAGATAGCCGTTCGCGCCCGCATAGATGATGAGCACCTGCTTGGCGACCGAGAGCGGCTCGTACTGGGGCTGCTTCAGCACCTCCATGAGGCGACGGCCGCGGTTCAGCTGCGCCTGGGTGGCCTTGTCGAGATCGCTCGCGAACTGCGCAAAGGCGGCGAGGTCGCGGTACTGCGCGAGGTCGAGCCGGAGACGGCCGGCCACCTGGCGCATCGCCTTGATCTGGGCGGACCCGCCGACGCGCGAGACTGAAAGGCCCACGTTGACGGCCGGGCGCTGACCCTGATTGAACAGGTCGGTTTCGAGGAAGATCTGGCCGTCGGTGATGGAGATCACGTTGGTCGGAATGTAGGCCGACAGGTCCCCCGCCTGGGTTTCGATAATCGGCAGCGCCGTCAGGGACCCGCCGCCGAGTTCCTTCTTCAGCTTGGCCGCCCGCTCGAGGAGCCGGGAGTGCAGATAGAACACGTCGCCTGGGTATGCCTCGCGCCCCGGGGGCCGGCGAAGCAGGAGGGAGATCTCGCGGTACGCCTGAGCGTGCTTGGAGAGGTCGTCGTACACGCACAGCGCGTGGCGCGCACTGTCCCGGAAGAACTCGCCCATGGCACACGCAGCGTAGGGCGCGATGTAGAGCATCGGGGCCGGGTCGGACGCGCAGGCCGCGACGACGATGGAATAGTCCATCGCGCCGGCCTCCTCGAGGGTCTTGACGACGTGCGCGATGGTAGAGGTCTTCTGCCCAATCGCGTTGTAGATGCAGATGACGTCCTGGCCCTTCTGGTTGAGGATCGTATCGATGGCGATCGCGGTCTTGCCCGTCTGGCGGTCGCCGATGATCAGCTCGCGCTGACCCCGGCCGATGGGGATCATCGAATCGATCGCCTTGAGCCCGGTCTGGACGGGTTCGCGAACGGGCTGGCGATCGACGACGCCCGGGGCGAGCCGTTCGATGGGGGCATAGGTCTTCGTGGTAATCGGCCCCTTGCCATCGATGGGCTGACCGAGGGGGTTGACCACCCGGCCGAGCATCTCTTCCCCGACCGGCACCGAGATGATCCGGCCGGTCCGTTTCACCGTGTCGCCCTCTTTGATCTCGCGGAATTCCCCCAGCAGTACGGTGCCGACGCTTTCCTCCTCGAGGTTGAGCGCAATGCCAAAGACGCCGTGCGGGAATTCGATCATCTCGCCGGCCATCGCCCGTTCGATGCCGTGCACGCGGGCGATGCCGTCGCCGATGGAAATAACCGTCCCGACCTCAGCGACGTCGACGTCCACCGCGTAGCTGCCAATCTGGTCCCGGATGATCTTGGAGATTTCTTCGGCTTTGATGTCCATAGTCTCAACGGCTCAGAGCTCACGTTCCTCGGTCGGCGCTAGCGCGCCGTCAGCGTGTCCCGGATCTTCTCGAGCTGACGCTTCACGCTACCATCGTAGACGACGCTCCCGACGCGGGCGACGACGCCGCCAATGAGCGCATCGTCCACGCGCGCGGTCATCGAGACCGTGCGACCGGTCGCCTCGGCGAGTGCGCCCTCGAGGGCCCGACGGCGCTCGTCGGTCAGTGGCACGGCCGTCGTCACGTCGGCCCGGACGACTCGCTCGTAGTCGAGCAGGCGCCGGCGGTAGTCGTCCAACAGGTCGGCCAACAGCACGAACCGGTCCCGCTCGGCGAGCAAGATCAGCAGTTTCTCGACGACCGGTACGAGCGGCGCACGCCGCAGCAGCTCCGCGACGAGGGCGGTCTTGCGCGAGACGGGGATCGCCGGGTTGACCAGCGCGCGCGCGAGGGCCTCGTGGCGTTCCAGCAGCGTCACGAACGCGGCGAGGTCCCGCTCGACGCTCCGCGGGTCGGCTTCCCGGCGGCTCACGTCCAACAACGCCCGCGCGTAGCGCGCGGCCGAACTGCGAGTGGTCACGATGCCCCCGTGTATCGCTACTGTCGCACCTGCGCGAGGTACCGGTCGACCAGGCGCTCCTGATCCGCGTCGGTGATCGTGCGCTTGACGCGGGCGGTCGCCACGTCGACCGCGAGTTCACCGGCCCGGTGCCTGAGCTCACGTTCCGCCACGCGCAGTTGGCTCTCGATCTCGCGCCGCGCAACGTCCAGCGCCCGCTGGCGTTCTGCCGCGGCCGTCTCCCGGATGCGCGCTTCCTCGGCGGCGATCTCCTCGGCACCCCGGCGCTTGATCGCCTCGAGTTCGTCGGGCAGGCCCGTCAGCTTCTCGTCGATGTGCCGGAGCTGCGCCGCGGCCTCTTCCCGCGTGCGCGCGGCCTGGGCCAGATCGCTCCGAATCGCCACGCTGCGCTTCTCCAGGTAGGCCCGAAACGGCGATCGCAGCAGGTAGACAAGCGCCCCGGCGAGGAGGGCGAAGTTGAGGAGGCGCGCCACCACGGCGCCCACCGATTCGTGGTGTTCCGGCTCAGGCTGGTTGCGGGCGGTTCCGTGTGCCGACTGCGCGCCGCCCGCGGGTTCCGCCCTCGACGGCTCGGGCGGCGTCGGATCCGCCGCCCGCACGGCCGCGGAGGGCTGAGGCGCCATCCCGCGCGCCTCGGCAAGCAGCGCGCCGCCCGCCCACCCGATGAGCCAGCAGACGACGAGGCCGGCGGTGAGCCACCGCGCGCGTCGGCGGCGCGGCTCGGATAGCTGAGCGACGACGAATGATGCCGGTGCGTTCAACAGTGATGTGTCCACAGCGTGAGTGAAAGCGCTACGAGACGTCCCGACCGAGCACGCGTTCGACAATCGCCTCGCCAAGGGCATCGGCGTCCTTCTCGAGTTGGGAGCGCGCGGCGGCCGCCTGGGCTTGAAGGCGTGCGGTGGCGTCAGCGAGCGTCGCGTCCACTTCACGCCGCGTGTCGGCAAGAACGGTGGCACGTCGCTCATTGGCCTGGCGACGGTTCTCTTCCATCTCGTGGTAGATCGCAGACTGCGCGGCCTTGGTGCGTTGCTCGAACTCGGCCGCGGCTTCCCGCGCCCGGCGCGCCGACGCTTCGGCCAGATCCTGGGCGGAGCGAATCGCGGCCTCGCGATCTCGCATCACGCGCCCGAGGGGGCGAAACAGCCCACGGTCGAGGACCGCGGCGAGAAGGAGCACGATGACGATAACCCAGATGGTTGCCAGGCCCGGGAGCACTTGCGAGCACCTCCGACCCCTGCGCGGCACGCGCGCCACGCCCGCGGGCCGCGGAAGCCCCCCCCACCTCCCGTGACCGTTCCGCAGGCCGCGTGCTGGAACGCCGCCTGAACGGAGAGTCCGGTGGTAGGGGGGACACGGGACAAACGGCACAAAAACATCAATTTATACCACGAGGCCGGAAGCCTGCGCTAGGGTTGCATGGGTTCTGTGCGGGTTGGGCGACGCGGTGTCGCGCCCGGGGTCGGGGGCGGGCGCCCTCGGCGGCCCGGCGGCAGGCCCGCCCGCCGGGTTTACGACTGGCGCCCTCCACGACGCGCGGGCGGCCTACCGCAACCTGATGATGACCCCGCCGCGCGCCTCCACCATCCCGATCCGCGCGGCGGTCACACCGGCGCGCGCGAACGCCGCGACGGCCGCGTCTGCGCGGGTGGGCTCGACGGCGGCCAGCAGGCCGCCGGACGTTTGCGGGTCGTAGAGCAGATCGAGGAGGGCAGGAGCCAGCGACGGCACCGCCTGCACGCCCGCGTGGAAGTAGTCGTGGTTGGTCCGCATGCCTCCCGAGTGGTTGTCGGCCGCGTCGAGCGCACCGGCAATCAGCGGGATGGCAGAGACCTCAAGGCTGAGCGTCACGCCGCTCGGGCCGGCCATCTCCGACGCGTGGCCAATCAGGCCGAACCCCGTGATGTCGGTGCAGGCGTGGACGCTGCCCGCTGGAAGCGCAAGCAGGGCCTCCGCGGCGGCGCGGTTGAGTTGCAGCATGGTCTCGATGGCCGCCTCGGCGGCAGCGGGATTGGCGCGGCCGAACTTAATGGCCGTCCCGATCACCCCGGTCCCGAGCGGCTTGGTCAGAAACAACACGTCTCCGGGACGGGCCCCGGCGTTGGTCCACATCGCGTCGGGCGCCACCACGCCGGTCACCGCGTAGCCGAACTTGATCTCGGGGTCCTGGACCGTGTGCCCGCCGAGCAACGCGACACGGGCCTCGCCGAGCTTGTGGAGGCCGCCAAGGAAGACGGCCCGGATCGTCGCCTCGTCGACGCCGTCGCGGGGAAACGCCGCAATGGCGAGCGCCGTCAGCGGGCGCCCGCCCATGGCGTACACGTCGCTGAGGGCATTGGCGGCGGCAATCGCGCCGTAGATTGCCGGATCGTCCACGATCGGGGTGAAGAAGTCGACCGTCTGGACGAGCGCGGTCTGCGCGTCCCATCGATAGACTCCGGCATCGTCCGCGGTCCGGAAATCCACCAGGACGCGGTCATCGTGTTGCGGTGGCATGTGGCCCAGGACCTGGGCGAGCTCGCCAGCGGCGAGTTTGCTCGCTCAACCCGAGCAGGAGACCATCTCGGTCAGTCGTTTGGACATGTGGTCATTCTAATGACCGCCTGGTCATTCTGCGCCCGTCATCGTCCCTCGGTGATTCGCTCGTAGAGGCGCTGCAGCTCTTCCTCGTTCTTGAAGTCAATCTCGATGCGGCCACCCTTCCGCCGCCGCACGATGCGGACGGCGGTGCCGAGCGACAGGCGAAGCTGCTGCTCGGCCGCGCGCGTGTGCACGTCGGCCTTCCTCTCCTTGGGCCGCGGCGACGGCGCGCTCAGACGCCGCACGAGCGCTTCGGTCTCGCGCACGGAGAGACCGCGCTCGAGCACCTCGGCTGCCGCCTGTGTGATGGCGGCCTCGCTCTCCAGGCCCAGAAGGGCTCGCGCGTGGCCCATCGACAGGTCCCCGCTGGCCACGCGGTCGCGCACCGTCGGCGGGAGGCGCAGCAGCCGCAGGGTATTGGCGACCGACGTCCGATCCCGCGCCACGCCCTCGGCGACCTGTTCCTGGGTCAGGTGAAATTCGTCGCACAGGCGCCGAAAGGCGAGGGCTTCCTGGATCGGATTGAGATCCTCGCGCTGCAGGTTCTCGATCAAGGCCAGTTCGAGCAGCGTCCGTTCCTGGCCCGGTGCGACGTCTTTGATGATGACGGGCACTTTGAGGAGGCCGGCGTGCTGTGCCGCGCGCCAGCGGCGTTCGCCGGCGATGATCTGGAACTCGCTGCCGACCGGTCGCACGAGGATCGGCTGGATGACGCCGGCGGCCTTGATCGAACGCGCGAGGTCCTCGATGCCGCTTCCCTCGACGCGGTCGCGGGGCTGGAACGGGTTGGGGCGGAGTCGATCGAGGTCCACCTCGAGGGCGGTGGTGCGGGTCTCGGGCATCTCGGGAATGAGGGCGCTCAGACCCTTGCCGAGCGCGGGTCGTTTCTCTGCCATCAGGACACAGTCTCCTCGGGTCGAGCTCTCAGCGGGTCAACTGCCTCTCGTCTCGCCGCCGGCCGTTGCGGTCGAGAAACTCGCGGGCAAGGCAGACGTACGCCTCGGCCCCGCGGGACTTGGCGTCGTAGATCAGGACGGGCATGCCGTGGCTCGGGGCCTCGCCCACGCGGACGTTTCGGGGAATCACGGTCTTGAAGGTCTTCTCCTGAAAGAACTGACGGACCTCTCGGGCAACCTGCTGGCCGAGGTTCGTGCGCTCCTCGTACATCGTCAGCAGGACTCCCTCGATGTCGAGGCTCGGGTTCAGCGCCGATCGGACGCGTCGCAGCGTGGAAACGAGCTCGGCGAGACCCTCGAGCGCGAAGTACTCGCAGTGCAGCGGGATCAGGACCGAGTCGGCCGCCACCAGGGCGTTCAAGGTCAGCAGGCCGAGCGATGGCGGGCAGTCGATGAACGCGTAGTCGTAGTGCTCGGCCAGCGGGCGGAGCAGGCGGCGTAACCGCTGCTCGCGGCCAGCGAGGCCGACCATTTCGACTTCAGCCCCGGTGAGGTTTCGGTCCGACGGGATCAGCGCCAGACCCTCGATGGCGGTGGGCTGCACCAAGGCCGAGAGGTCCGGGTCGGCGTCGACAGCCGTGAGCGGCCCGTAGATCGACTGCCCCGGGCCGACGTGGTCGCGCATGCCGACCCCGCTCGTCAGGTTCGACTGCGGGTCTGCGTCAACCAGGAGGACACGGCTGCCCGCGATGGCCAGGGCCGTAGCGAGGTTGATCGCGGTGGTGGTCTTACCGACACCGCCCTTCTGGTTCGCAACGGCTATTATCCTTCCCATTTTCAATGGTTTACAGCATCATGAGGGAACGGTGTTCCACGTGGAACAGGGCAGACGCGCACCCGGGACGGCAGCGGTGACCACCGGAAAGGATACCGGAAGGGCCACCGACAGTCAAAAAAGACGCAGCGCGCGCCCAACGCGGTGCGGCCCGACGATTGCGCGCCTGATTGGGAAGCGAGTGCGGGCCGTGTCGGCCCACGCGTCCGACTCGGTGTTCCACGTGGAACGTTTCCTCGGCTAGCCACCAGTCGGCCCCGCGACGAGGAGGCCGAGGCCCATCTTGCCGAGGACGACCAGGCGACTCTGCAGGGACTCGACGAGCGGACACGACGCGTACCAGGTACAGGGGCGGCGTGATCTGCGAATCGACCGTCGCCGCCCCTGGCCCACGAAACAGCAGGACCCGGCCGCCCGGCCGTAGAAACGCCTGGAGACCCATGAGCACTCGGGCTTCGAGACGGACCGCTCTCAGCGTGACGCCGGCAAATGCCTCGTGCATCTCCGGCCGCGACAAGAGCGTCTCGAAGCGGCACGTCTCCACTGACACGCCAAGCTGCAGCCGCCGGCCCGCTTCCCTCAAGAACGCACTCTTTCGGGTCTTGGCCTCGACGAGCGTGAACGACAGATCTCTCCGGGCCAACTGCATGGGGATGGCCGGCGATCCGCCGCCGGACCCGATGTCAATCACCTGACCGATTCCCTCAGGCAGGTACCGCGCGGCAATCAGTGGTTCGATGAGCAACCGGTTCACCGCCCGGTCGGAGGGCGCCGCCAGATCGAGCGCGGTCAGGTTGATCTTCTCGTTCCAGGCTTCCAGCAGACGGAAGTAGATCTCCAGTCCGCGGAGCAACTCGCCTCCGACGTGCACGTCGGCGCGCCTTGCGCACCGACCCACGCGTTCGGCAAACTCGCGGTTCGTCATTGCGCTTCACACCAGCCTACGTATCGGTCCCGACCGCTCCTGGGTTGCGTCCCGACGAACACGACATCCAACGCTCCACGTGAAAGCCCAACACGGCTACGGCCGCTGGCGTCACACCCGGCAGCGACCGGCTTGGCCAAGCGTCTCCGGCCGGACAGTGGAGAGTCGTTCGATCGCTTCCCGGGTCAGACCCGGCAGTTGCTCGTAGCGAATCGCCTCCGGGATCCGTCGTGACTCGTCCCGCCTGGACCGCGCCACCTCCGCTTCCTCCCGCCGGAGGTAGCCCTCGTACTTGATCGCCGTCTCGACGGCGGCCATGTCCGTCTCACGCCAGGCGTCCTGTGTCTCAAACCCCACGTCGCCGTTGGCGACCAGCGCTGACAGGCGCGTCTCGGGTCGGCGCAGCAGCCGTTCCGCCGGAATCCGCCGGCCGTCGGCCGGGTCCGGCAAGAGCGTCGTCGCCAGGGAAATCCGGTTTCGCTCGAAGCGCGCCCGTCGCTCAACGAACCGCGACCACCGATCCTCCTCCACGACACCGACGCGACGGCCCGCCGGCGTGAGTCGAAGGTCCGCATTGTCGATCCGAAGCAGCAGACGGCGCTCGGCTCGCGAGGTGAACATCCGGTACGGCTCGACGCATCCCTGCGTTACCAGGTCGTCAATCATCACGCCGATGTACGCCTCGTCCCGGCGCAGCACCAGGGGGTCGTCTCCCTCGACGGCGAGTGCCGCGTTGATGCCGGCCAATAGCCCCTGGCCCGCAGCCTCCTCGTAACCCGACGTCCCGTTGATCTGTCCAGCCAGAAACAACCCGCGTACGCGCTTGGTCTCAAGCGATGCCCTCAGTTCCGTCGGCTGCACGATGTCGTACTCGACCGCATAGCCAGGGCGCAGCATCACGGCCCCGCCCAGGCCAGGGAGCTGATGCACCATCTCGAGCTGCACGTCGGGCGGAAGGCTCGTCGAGAGTCCGTTGACGTAGATCTCCTCAACGTCGGAGCCTTCCGGTTCGAGAAACAGCTGGTGCCGTGCCTTCTCGGGGAACCGAATCACCTTGTCCTCGATCGACGGACAGTAGCGTGGTCCAACGCCCCTGATCTGCCCGTTGAAGAGCGGTGAGCGACTGATACTTGCCTGCACGGTCGCATGCAGGTCGGCCGTCGTGTAGAGCTGATGACACACGACCTGCTCCCGACGGAGACCGCCCGAGAGGAACGAGAACGGCACGATCGGGTCGTCCCCGCGTTCCTCGACAAACGCGCCCGCGTTTACCCCCCCTTCGAAGTCGATGCTGCGCCGGTCCAAACGCGGCGGCGTGCCCGTCTTCAGCCGGCCCATTCGGAAGCCCAACGCCGCCAGCGACCGCGAGAGCGCCCGGGCTGGCGCCTCACCGAAGCGGCCGCCCTCCACCTGTTCGGGCCCGATGTGAATCAAACCGTTCAGAAAGGTCCCGGTGGTGATGACCAACTGCCGCGCGCGGCACGACCGCCCATCCTCCAGGACGAGGCCCTCGACCCGTCCGCCCTCCACGCAGATGGCCCCGGCCGACCCGATGATCCACTCGATCCTCGATTCGGCTTCAAGCGTCTGGCGCATCCACCGGCGGTATTGCTTCTTGTCGGCCTGTGCCCGCGGCGACCACACGGCGGGACCCCGGCTCCGGTTCAACACTTTGAACTGAATCCCGGTAGCGTCGATCGCCCGCCCCATCAGCCCGCCCAGTGCGTCGACCTCGCGGACCAGGTGCCCCTTCGCCGTGCCACCGATCGCCGGGTTGCACGGCATCTGCGCGACGGTCTCCCGTGACAGCGTGCAGAGGCCCACGCGGCACCCCATCCGCGCCGCAGCCCAGGCGGCCTCGCAGCCGGCGTGTCCCGCCCCCACGACGACGATGTCGAACTCGTCACGTGCCCTCATCGCATTACTTCCCGACGCAGAACTTCGAGAAGATCGCCGCAAGCAGCTCCTCGCTGCTCCGCTTGCCGGTGACCTCCTCGAGCGCCCCGCGCGCGCGGGCAATGTCCGCCAGCACGAGTTCGGCTGGCACGTCGGGCCCGCGCGTCACGAGTCCTAACGCTCTTTGAAGATGTTCTGTCGTTTGACCAAGCAACTCGATATGTCGCGCATTGCTGACGCCCGGCAGGTCGTTGTCACCGTAGTCGCCAAGTTTTCTGTCAATTGACCTAATGACGCTATCCACGCCTGCGCCCGTTGCGGCGGCTATTTCGAAGGCTTCCGCTCCGTCCCAACCCGGCCCCGCCCAGGCTCGCGGCAGGTCGCTCTTGTTGACCACCACGACCCGCGATCGCCCCTCCGTCAGGGAGAGGACCCGGCGGTCGTCCGGCGTGAGCGGAACTGAGCCGTCAAGGACGACGATCGACACATCGGCCGTGACGGCGGCGCGCTCGGCCCGCCTCACGCCTTCCTCCTCCACCCGTTCGCTCGTCGTGCGCAACCCCGCCGTGTCGGCGAGCGTGACCCGGACGCCGCCGATGTCCACCGCCTCGGTCACCATGTCGCGGGTCGTGCCGGCGACCTCGGTCACGATCGCCCGTTCCGCCCCGGCCAGCTGGTTGAACAGCGTGCTCTTTCCGACATTCGGCCGTCCGACGATCGCGACGCTCGCTCCCTCCCGCAACCACCGCCCGCGGCGTGCGCCCTGAAGCAGCATCCCAATCCGGGCCAGCACACCCTCGATCTGTTCCTGCACGCCGGTCCAGGCCTCTCCCGTGTCGGCGTCCTCGGGATAATCTACCGCCGCCTCAAGGCGCGCCGTCAGATCGAACAGCGTGCCTTCGATCTCTCCGAGGCGCCCGGCCAGCCCCCCTTCCAGTTGGTCGAACGCCAACCGCGCCTGTCGGCGCGTCGTGGCAGACACCAGGTCCTGCACCGCCTCGGCCCGCGTCAGATCCATCCGTCCGTTCAGGAAGGCCCGGAGCGAGAACTCGCCCGGCCCGGCCGCCCGCGCGCCGCCCCGGCATGCCGCCGCGATGACCTCTTCGGCCACCAGCTGGCTCCCATGGAGGCTCAGTTCGACGACATCCTCGCCAGTCATCGATGCTGGCGCCGCAAACAGGATCGCCACGGCCTCGTCCCGTACCGGTCGGTCCGGGTCCTCCGGCCGGCGCGCCACCACCCGCACCCTTGTCGCCCGGCGCGGCTCGAGGACCACGTCGCCCTCCATCAGGCGATGTGCAACCCCGCGTGCTGACGGACCGCTCAGCCGTACGACGGCCAAGCCACCCCGGCCACGGGGCGTCGCCAAGGCGACGATCGTGTCTTCTGTTGACAGCATGGGGCGCATCCCGATGACTCGGGCGTCATCGTACGCGGGGAGCGACGCCCCGACCTGCGCCGACGCGAGACCGTCGCTACCGGCGTTTCGCGGTGATGAAAACCGTCTTGACCGCGGCGTCTCCGACGCTTTCGGTCTCGGCGAGGCCCTGCTCGGCAATCGTCATGTGCACGATGCGGCGCTCGTACGCATTCAGCGGGCCGAGCTTCTGCTCCAGCCCGGTCCGGCTGGCGCGTTCCCCGAGCAACAGGGCCATCTGCCGGAGCTCAGCGTCCTTGTCGCGCCGGAATCCCAGGCTGTCCACCACGATCCGCTTGTGCTCCGGCAGCTCGTGTCGGAACACCGTGGCGACGAGGTGCTGCAAGGCCTGGAGCCCCTCGGCCTTGTGCCGAAGCAACACCTCGGCGTCACCGCCCTCGAGGTTGACGCGTGGCCCGTCGGGCGTCTCTTCTACGGTGCCTGTGACCGCGAGACCCATGGCCTCGGTGACAGCCTTCACGAAATCCAGCAGCCGAGCGTTCAGATCGAGGTCGTCCACGGTGCCGTCCTGTCTTACGCGTTCTTGACGCGCCGCTCCGCCGGGGGCCGCGCGGGCGCGGGCGGCGGACCGATCACGCGGTTCGTGATGTACTGCTGGCCGATGGCGAGGACATTGCTAAACAGCCAGTACACGACCAGCCCGCTCGGCATCCACAGAAACATGAACGTGAACACCAGCGGCATCATCAACATCATCTTCTGCTGCACCGGATCCGCCGAGCTCGGGGACATCAGCTGCTGCGCCAGCTGGCTGCCACCCATCAGGATCGGCGTGATGTAGTACGGGTCGCGGGACGACAGGTCCCTGATCCAGAAGATGAACGGCTCGCCCCGGATCTCGATGGCTGCTGACAGCAGCGAGTAGAACGCGAAGAGCACCGGGAGCGTCAAGAGCATCGGCACGCAACCGCTCGCCGGGTTGACGCCCCGTTCCTTGTAGAGATTCATCATCTCCGCGTTCATCTTCTGGCGCTCGGGGTCGGTCGCCTTCAGCTTCCCGTAGCGCTCCTGGATCCGCTTGACGTCCGGCTGGACCTCCTGCATCTTCCGCATCGACACCATGCTCTTGTGCCGCAACGGGAACATGATCGCGTTGATCAGGAACGTCAGGATGATGATCGACCACCCGTAGTTCCCGACGCGCAGGTTGATCCACTTGAGCGAGCGCAACAGCGGCACGGCCAGGAAATCGAACATCCCGAAGTTGATCACGCGCACCAGCCGTCCGTCGACGCTCTGCAGCACGTCGAAGTCCTTCGGTCCGAAGAAGAACCTCACGTCCGTCATCGCTTGAGCCTGGCGGACACCGAAGCCGACGAGATCGGTCTTCTGCTTCACGTCCCCTGTCGGGCCCATCAGCGAGAGCGGAGCATACTCCACCCGCAGCGTCCTCACCGGCATCGCCACCGCGATGAAATACTGGTCGTCCACGCCGGCCGCCAGGACGTCTCCCTCCTCGACCCGCTGTTTCGCGAGCTCGGCCGCCGACAGGCGCTGCACCTTGTCTCCGCGGACGATGATCCCTTCGGGCTTCACCGTGTACCGGCTCGTTTCCGCACCCGGCAGCTGGTCTCCCAACCCGGGGCCCCACAGCACGGTCGGGTTGAACGACCGCCCACCCGCCTCCACCTTCACGCTCACCCTGATGATGAAGGACCGGGGTTCGAACGAGACCGCCTTGCGAACCGACAGGCCGCTGGAATCCCGATACTCGAACACGATCGTCCGACCCTCAGCCGTCGCGTCCACCTTCCCGTCTGGCGGGCCGCCCGTCACTTGGAACAGCGCGTCCCGAAGCCGCTCGGTCGTGTCCTCGTCGTCGACCTTGAGATCGAGGGGCCGTGTCGTCGTCGCCGGGAGGTACGTGGGGACGAGCTCCTGCGGCCGCTTCTGCAGGTCGCGGTACGACTTCAGCTGCCAGCTCTTCAGCCGCGCGCCGCGATTTGAGAACACGGCGCGGATCGCCTGTGTCTCGACCACCACCTCGCGCTCGGCCGACTCGGCCACCACGGGTTGCGCCGTGATGGAGGGAGTCGACGGGGCCGCGGGCTGCTCAGGGTTGACAACGGTTGGCGTCTCGCCCGGATGCGCCAGCGCGGTAGTCTTGGGCGCGGCACCCGTCGCGGCCGGCGCTGCGCGCCGACTAGCCTCCTGAGCTGGCTTCAGGACCAGGATCTGGTAGCCGTAGAGCACGATAAACGTCAGAAAGATTGCTACGAGAAGTCGCTTTTCCATGAAGGCTCGCGAAACTCTCAGGCTGGTGTGCTTCCGCGGTCGTCCGCCCCCGCACGCCCCACCCGAACCCCCGGCCATCGCTCGGGCACCATGTCAACCCCCCTTCCGCCGAAGGGCTGACAGCGCCCGAGGCGCCGGAGCCCAAGCCAGCCGCCCCGCACGGCGCCGTGTCGCCATACCGCTTCGGCCATGTACTGCGAGCAGGAAGGAGTGAACCGGCAGGATCCGGCAAACAAGGGCGAGAGCAGGACCTGATATGCCCGCACCGCCACCAGCACGGCCCAGGCTGCCCAGCCGGCATCCGGCCGGCCGATCGCGCTACTGTCGCCGACGGGCCAGGCGCCGGACGGCATACCGGAATTCGGCTTCAAGGGTCCTGAACTCGGCATCAAGGATGTCCAACCGCGGGATCACCACGATGTCCAGGCCTGCCGGCACATCCGCCCGCCGAAACGCCTCGCGCACAAGCCGCTTCGCCCGGTTGCGCGCGACCGCGTTTCCTAGCTTCCGCGTTGCCGCAATCCCGAGCCGGCTGGCCGGCCCATCATTGTTCCGGGCAATCACCGTCATGAGCCGCGCCCGGACCCGCTCGCCCGACTCGTACACCGCCTGGAACTCCGGCCGCCGTCGGATGCGCCGTAGCCGTGAGAACGTCCGCCGCCCCGATAAAGGCTCCTGCACAGCCGGTTTGCCTCCAGCCAACCGAGAGGCCCGCCCCGGTCGCGCGGCGGGGCCGTCCCGCCCTACGATACGGCCAGACGCTTGCGGCCCTTCGCCCGCCGCCGCTTCAGCACCAACCGCCCGCCTTTCGTGGACATCCGCACGAGGAAGCCATGAGTTTTCTTCTGTTTACGCTTGTTGGGCTGAAACGTACGCTTCATAGTCGAATCCTGTCGGGATAAACCCGGCGCGCATGCTCAAACAGAGGCCGAACTTGTAATGATAGCGGTCGTTTCGCCAGCCTGTCAATCAGAGCACAGAAGCGCAGGCCCAAGCCTGATGGGCCGCCCGTGCCGGTCTTGCGTCGAGGCGCGAGTCCGGCCGAATCGCACGGTCGGGGTGCTCTTCCTTCGCCGTCGCGCGGACGGGCGCCCTGCAGAGCACTCAGGGAAACCCTGAAAGGTGCGCGGGGCTGGGACGGTCGGGTCCGCGGCGGCGCGCCGGGAGTTCCTCGCTCGCCCCTCCCGAGTCCACCGCCTCAGGCAGACGATTGGCCGGGTCGGCTAGGCGGCCGCCCGTCTGCTCAAGAACCGGCCCCTTTGGCCCTCTCGGACGCAAAAAGCCCAAACCGCCATGCCCGAACGTCGTACAATGAACGGCTCCGCACCTCTTGTATCCGCGGCGCCCGGGCGGTTTGGGCGGCGTGAATTCAGGACCGCGTGCGGGAAGTTTTCCACACCTGTGGAAATTTGTGTGGAAATTCGGGGCGTTACAGGATTCCTCGGGTTCGAAAGGGCCGAAAAGGCGCGTTTCGGGGCGGGCGAAGGTTCTCCGAGACTTGTCCTGTGGGCATTTTCGCCCAGCCGCCTTCTAAAAAGTGCTGCCGTTCGGCGTACGGATGAGGCGAAGGTCGCTCCGCCGCGTCCAGAACACGTTCTTCCCGAGTTCCGAGCATGGGGTCCGTCATGCCAGACCGTAATATTTGGGACCACATCCTCTCCCGCGTCGAGACCAAGGTCAACCGGCACACCTTCTACTCCTGGTTCAAGCCGGCGTCTCTGGCCTCGGATGATGGAACCACCATCACGGTCCGAGTTCCGAGTTCCCTTGTAAGAAACTGGCTGAAAAGAAATTACACATCCGTTATCGAGGAAGCCCTCGTTGAGGTCGGCCGCCGGGACAGCCAGGTGAATTTCGTTGCCGAAGCGACTGAATTGGATGGCGGCGGTCCGTTGGCCCCGCCTGAACCTGTCGCGCCAGCCCGCACGCCAGAGGACCAGGAACTCGAGCCGGTGACCTCTCTCGGTGGCCTCAATCCCCGATATTCCTTTGATGCCTTTGTCATCGGACCCTCGAACCAGTTCGCCGAGGCTGCCTGCCGGGCCGTTGCCGAGGCGCCCTCGCGCTCCTACAACCCCCTCTTCATCTACGGCGGGGTCGGCCTCGGCAAGACCCATCTGATGCACGCCATCGGCCACTACGTGCTCAGCCACCACCGCAACATGCGGCTCACCTACATCTCGACCGAGCGGTTCAAGAACGAGATGATGAACGCGGTCAAGAACAACCGCGTCTACGAGTTTCGTGAGCGCTACCGCACGGTGGACGTCCTGCTCGTGGACGACATCCAATTCCTTGCTGGAATGGAGGGCACGCAGACCGAGTTCTTCCACACCTTCAACTCGCTCTTCGACGCGCAAAAGCAGATTGTCATCAGCAGCGACCGCACGCCTCGCGAGATCCCCTCACTCGAAGAGCGCCTTCGGTCCCGCTTCGAGTGGGGCCTCATCGCGGACATCCAGCCGCCGGACCTCGAAACCAAGGTGGCGATTCTCAAGAAGAAGGCGGAGGCCGAGGCGCTGCCGCTTCCCGACAACGTGGCCCTCTACATCGCCGGAAAGATCAAGTCGAACATTCGTGAACTCGAGGGTTCTCTCATCCGGCTCATCGCCTATGCCTCCCTCAAGGGTCAGGACATCACCCTGGCGCTCGCCCAGGACGTCCTCAAGCACGTCCTCGACCACGACGAGAAGGCTGTCACGATAGAGGTCATTCAGAAGTACATCGCGGACTATTACCACCTGAAGCCCAGCGACCTCAAAGCCCGGAACAACTCAAAGTCGGTGGCCCGCCCGCGGCAGGTCGCGATGTACCTCTGCAAGATGCTGACGAGCGCCTCGCTGCCAGAGATTGGCCGCAGCTTCGGCGGCAAACACCATTCCACCGTGATCCACTCGATCCGCATGGTCGAGAAGCTGAAGGAGTCCAATACCGAGTTCAACAATCTTCTCAACAGTTTCACCGAGTCGCTCCGCTAGCCGCCACCAGGTGATGACGCCGAGCGCCCGGGCCGTGCAACCCCGTCCCGATGCACGGCTTCCCGCCGCCCCGCCGCCCCCACGCCCACCACGATCCCGTGTGTCAGAAGCCGAGTTTTCCACACCCTCCACAGCAAGAAGACGACGGGCGCTGTGCCGCCAGCAAGACCCGGGTCGGGGCGGGCATGGACCACCAGTCCTTGCACGAGTCTTCCACAGTGCAACTCTTTCAAAGAAAAGGACTAAGCTCGCTAAATAACCATTCCAACAGTTCATTATTTCCTATATAATTTCCTTTCTAGATCTCAGGGTTTTCTTCTTCTTGTACACCGTTGACCACACCAACCGTCCTTACCACCGTTCCCTCCCATGAGGTCACAGCTGCCATGGAACTTGTTGTCCGCAAGAGCGACCTGCTGCGCGAACTGCAACTCTTCCAGGGGATCGTTGAGCGGAACAACACGATTCCCGTCCTTGCCAATGTCCTGATGGAAGCCGACGGCGATCAGCTGCGGTTCCTGGCCACCGACCTGCAGGTCGCCCTGCGCAGCAAGTGCGTCGCGTCGGTGGCGAAGGCGGGACGGTTGACGCTGCCGGCCAAGAAGCTGTTCGAGATCATCCGCGTGCTGCCGGAAACCGACGTCCGCATCGAACACGACAAGTCTGGCGTGAGAATTGCGGCAGATCGGTTCGAGTCGCGCATGCAAACGATGCCCGCTGAGGATTTTCCCTCGTTGCCCCAGGTGGCCGGCGACGCCGGGCTGGCGCTGCCGTCGGTCCTGTTCAGGCAGATGATCGCGCGCACGCAGTTTGCGACGACGAGTGATGACACGCGGTATTTCCTCAATGGCGTGCTGCTCGTCGTGGCGCCCACGCACATTGCCCTCGTGGCGACCGACGGTCACCGTCTGGCTCTGGTGCAGGCCACCACGGAGGGCGCGCCGGTGACGGAGGAAGTGCGGGTGATTCTGCCCAAGAAGACGGTCGCTGAACTCGCACGGCTGCTCCTGGAGGTCGATGGCGACCTTCACTATGAGCGGCAGGAGAACCACCTCTTCTTCCGCGTCGGAGACCGCGTGCTCGTATCCCGCATGATCGAGGCGCAGTTCCCCGCCTATGAGCGGGTCGTGCCCAAGGGGAACGACAAGCTCGTCGAGTTTGAACGTGAACGGCTGTCGAATGCGCTCAAGCGGGTGGCCGTCCTGTCGCCCGAGCGCTCGCGTGCCGTCAAGTTGCAAATCGAAGAGGGCAAGGTCGAGGTGTCCTCCAGCAGTCCCGAATTCGGTGAGGCCAAGGAGAGCCTCCAGGTCGACGAGTACAAGGGGGCCCCGATCCAGATTGGGTTCAACGGCCAGTATGTCCAGCAGTTCCTCGATGTCGTCGAGACCGACAAGGTCGTGCTGGAGCTGAAGGACGAAGTCAGCCAGGCCGTCATGAAGCCGATCGGACAGGCCGGATTTGACTACACGTACGTGCTGATGCCGATGCGGTTCTGACACCGCTGCCCGGTCACCAGCCAGGCGCCGCGCCGTTCGAGGTGCCCGACCAAGAACCGTCCACCCACGGCCCGCCGCGCCGACACACGCGCACCGCTGATCAGGAAACCATGTCCGATCGTCATCCCAGCATGAACCCCCAGGACGAACGGTCCCAGGCTTCGATCCCGGATCCCGGGTCCGTCGAGCCGGCGAACGTACCAACCGACGGCCGACCCGGAAATGGCAGCGGGGCCGACGACTACAGCGCCGACAAGATCAAGGTTCTCGAAGGCCTCGAGGCCGTGCGCCAGCGTCCAGCCATGTACATCGGCTCGACGGGTCCGCAGGGCCTACACCACCTGGTCTACGAAGTCGTGGACAATTCCATCGACGAGGCGCTGGCCGGCTACTGCAAGACGATCAACGTCACCATCCACATCGATAACTCCGTCACCGTCGTGGACGACGGCCGCGGCATTCCGGTCGACATGCACGAAAGCGGCAGGTCGGCGGCCGAAGTCGTCATGACCGTGCTTCATGCGGGCGGGAAGTTCGACAACGACAGCTACAAGGTTTCCGGCGGCCTGCACGGCGTCGGCGTCTCCGTGGTCAATGCCCTGTCAGAAACGCTCGACCTCGAGATCTGGCGCAATGGGGAGGTGTACCGACAGAGCTACGACCGCGGCAAGCCGGTCGCGGACCTCGAGGTGACCGGCAAGACCCGCAAGCGCGGCACCAAGCTCACCTTCCTGGCCGACGCGCAGATCTTCGAGACGCTGGACTACAGTTTCGACACCCTCGCCCAGCGCCTCCGAGAGCTCGCCTTCCTCAACCCCGGGGTCCTCATCACCCTGGATGACGAGCGGGGCGAGGGGCGGGGTCACAAGTTCCAGTACCAAGGGCGGGATCCGCGAGTTCGTCACGCACCTCAACCGCAACAAGACCGGCGTTACCGACAAGCCGATCTACATGCGCGGCGAGCGCGACGGGATCGAGGCGGAGATTGCCCTCCAGTGGAACGACGGGTACTCGGAGACCGTCTACACGTTCGCCAACAACATCAACACCCACGAAGGGGGAACGCACCTCTCGGGTTTCCGCGCCGCGCTCACCCGCACGGTCAACTTCTACGCCGCCAAGAACAACCTCGCCAAGGACCTCAAGGAGAGCATCAGCGGGGATGACATCCGCGAAGGCCTGACCGCGGTCATCAGCATCAAGATCCCCCGGCCCCAGTTCGAGGGTCAGACCAAGACGAAGCTCGGCAACACCGAGGTCAAGGGCATCGTCGAGGCCATCGTCAACGACAAGCTGGGAGCGTTCCTCGAGGAGAATCCCGCGGTTGCCAAGCGCCTGGTCCTCAAGTCGGTCGAGGCCGCCCGCGCGCGCGACGCGGCCCGCAAGGCCCGCGACCTGGTCCGACGCAAGGGTGCGCTCGAGAACAGCAGCCTGCCCGGCAAGCTCGCCGATTGTCAGGAGCGCGATCCGGCACGATGCGAGCTCTACATCGTGGAAGGCGAATCGGCGGGCGGGTCGGCCAAGCAGGGGCGTGACCGCAAGTTCCAAGCGATCCTGCCGCTCAAGGGGAAGATCCTCAACGTGGAGCGCGCGCGGTTCGACAAGATGCTGAGCAGCGAGGAGATCAAGACCATGATCGCCGCGCTCGGCTGCGGGGTCGGACCGGAGGACTTCGACATCGAGAAGCTGCGCTACCACCGCGTGATCATCATGACGGACGCGGACGTGGACGGCTCCCACATCCGCACCCTGCTGCTCACCTTCTTCTACCGCCAGCTGCCCGAGCTCGTGGAGCGCGGCTACGTCTACATCGCACAGCCGCCGCTCTTCCGCGTCAAGCGTGGCAAGCGGGAGTACTACATCAAGGACGAGCGCGAGCTGGAGAACTGGCTCATCCACCGCGCCGTTGAAAGCCGCACGCTCCGCCAGCCCGACGGCGTGGAACTGTCCGGACCGCCGCTCGAACGCCTCCTGCACCGCTTGATCGCGTTCAAGCGGTACCTGCAGGTCATCGAGCGCCGAGGCTACCAGTTCGATGTCGTCAAGACCCTGATGGACCGCGACGCGAAGGACAAGGTGTTCTTTGCCAACACCGACGGGCTCGGCCCGTTGGCCGCCGAACTGAGCACGCCCACCCGTGTCGTCACGGTGCAGCCCGACGAGGAGCACAACATCTCGGCCCTCCGCGTGGAGGACCGGTCGAACGGCTACGCGCGACGCTACACGGTGGATCTGGACTTCATCGCGGGCGGCGAGTACCGGACGCTGCTCGCCAGTTACCGCGACATCAAAGGCCTGCGTCTGCCGGCCGTCGTGGGCGTGACGGCCCCCCGGGCCGACGACGCCTCCGGCGCCCAGCGCGGGACCCCCGTCGACGCCGAGCCCGCCGCCGAGGGCGCCGACGAACGGGCCGACGCCGGGGCGCGTGTCCAGGAAGGGGACGTCACGCTCGACACGCTCGACGCGCTCGTCGAGTTCTTCATCGCGGCCGGCAAGCGCGGCGTGGCCATCAACCGGTACAAGGGCTTGGGCGAGATGAACCCCGAGCAGCTCTGGGCCACGACGATGAAGCCTGAAGTGCGGACGCTGCTCCAGGTGCGGGCGGAGGATCATACGGAGGCCGACCTGATGTTCACGACGCTGATGGGCGATCAGGTCGAACCCCGGCGCAAGTTCATCGAGGACAACGCCCTCGACGTGAAGAACCTGGACATCTAGGCCGCCGGCGCGCACGACTGCTGCGGTCCTTCGGACGCCGCCCGGCGGACCGACCCGGCGCCCCCGAGGGCCCGCCGAGCGCCGCATCCCGACAGGTCATCAATGACGATTGCCGCCTCGAAGCTCCCCGTCAACATCGAAGACGAGATGAAGCACTCGTACATGGATTACGCCATGAGCGTGATCATCGGGCGAGCGCTTCCCGACGTGCGCGACGGGCTCAAGCCCGCGCACCGCCGCGTGCTCTACGGCATGCGCACCATGGGGCTGGCGAGCACGCGGGCCTACCGCAAGTGCGCCAAGATTGTCGGCGAGGTCATGGGTAATTTCCACCCCCACGGCGACGCCGCGATCTACGACACGCTGGTCCGGATGGCCCAGGACTTCAACATGCGGGCGCCCCTGGTAGACGGCCAGGGCAACTTCGGCTCGATGGACGGCGACCCGCCCGCGGCCATGCGCTACACCGAGGCGCGGCTCAAGCCCGCGGCCGAAGAGATGATGGCCGACCTCGAGAAGAACACGGTCGACTTCGTCCCGAACTACGACGAGACGACCGAAGAGCCGACCGTGCTGCCCACGCCGTTCCCGAACCTGCTCGTCAACGGGTCGGTGGGGATCGCCGTCGGCATGGCGACGAACGTCCCGCCCCACAACCTGCGCGAGGTGGTGGACGGCGTCATCTGGCTGATCGAGCACCCGGGCGAGAGCAAGGAGGTCAAGTTCAAGAACCTGCTGCGGCTCATCCCCGGGCCCGACTTCCCGACCGGCGCACGCATTGTCGGCCGAACCGGCATCGTGCAGGCTTACCACTCCGGGCGCGGATCGATCACCATCCGCGCCAAGACCAGCATCGAGGAGTCCCCCAAAGGCGACCGCGTCTCGATTGTCGTCACCGAGATTCCGTACCAGATCAACAAGGCGAAGCTCATCGAGAAGATCGCGGAGCTGGTGCGCGACAAGACGCTGGAAGGCATCTCGGACCTGCGCGACGAGTCCGACCGGGAAGGACTCCGCATCGTCATCGACCTGAAGCGCGGCGAGCTGGCCGACGTGGTCTTGAACAACCTGTTCAAGCACACGCCGCTGCAGGCTTCCTTCGGGGTCATCACGCTGGCCATCGTGGGCGGGCGGCCCCAGACCCTGTCGCTGCTGGCCGTGTTGGAGCAGTTCATCGAGTTCCGACGCGAAGTGGTGCGGCGGCGGACCGAGTTCGACCTGCGGAAGGCCGAGGCGCGGGCCCACATTCTCGAAGGACTGAAAGTCGCGCTCGACCACCTCGACGACGTCATCGCCCTGATTCGAGCGGCCAAGTCCCCCGGCGAGGCCCGGGAAGGGCTGATGGTCCGCTTCGCCCTGAGCCAGCTCCAGGCCCAGGCCATCCTGGACATGCAGCTGCAGCGGCTCACCGGCCTGGAGCGCCAGAAGATCGAGGACGAACTGACCGACGTGGTCGCCCTCATCGCACGCCTGCGCGACATCCTGGGCAGCGAGACCCTGCTGATGCGGATCGTCGTCGACGAGCTGCGAGCCGTCCGGGAGCGCTTCGGCGATGCGCGCCGCACCGAGATCGTCGAGGAGGAAGGGGAGTTCCGGATCGAAGACCTCATCGCCGACGAGGACATGGCCATCACCGTCAGCAACACCGGCTACATCAAACGGACGGCGGTCTCGAACTACCGCACACAGCGACGCGGGGGCCTCGGGCGCAAGGGCATGAGCGTGCGCGACGAGGACTTCGTCACGCACCTGTTCATCGCGTCGACGCACGCCTACATCCTGATCTTCAGCGACCGTGGGCGCGTCTACTGGCTGAAGGTGTACGAGATTCCAGACGTCGGTCCTGACGGCAAGGGCAAGGCGCTCGTGAACCTCGTCTCCATGGCCCCCGACGAGAAGATCGCGGCGCTCCTGGCGGTCAAGGAGTTCGAGGACGGGCGGTTCGTCGTCATGGGCACCCGCCGGGGGGTAGTCAAGAAGACCGCCCTCAGCGCGTTCCGGAACCCCAGGGCCGCCGGCATCATCGCCATGGGGGTCGAAGGCGACGACGCGGTGATCGCCGTCCAGGTTAGCGGCGGCGATGGCGAGGTGTTCATCGGGACGCGGGACGGCATGGCGATCCGGTTCCCCGAAGCGGATGTGCGCCCCACCGGGCGGGGCACCTTCGGGGTGCGTGGCATCACCCTGAGGAGCGAGGACGCCGTCGTGGCGATGGAAGTGGTCAAACCCGGTGGCGGGACACTGCTGACCGTCTCTGAACGGGGCTACGGCAAGCGAACGGACCTCGACGAATATCGCGTGCAGTCCAGGGGCGGTTTGGGTATCATCAACATCCACACGACGGACCGGAACGGCCGCGTAGTCGGAACTGCGTACGTCCGAGACGAGGACGAGCTGATGCTGATCACCCAGCAGGGTAAGGTCCTGCGCATGGTGACCCGCGATATCCGCACAATCGGCCGGGCCACCCAAGGAGTCAGGTTGATCGGTGTGGAAGAAGACGACCGGGTTGTTTCAATTGCCCGACTCGCTGAACGCGATGAGGATCTTAACGAGCAGTAAAGGAGGCTGGCATGCATCGGCCGCGCTATCTTTGGTGTTTCGTCCTGACCCCGCTCCTGGTCGTTCTGGTGTTGTCTGCAGCCGGCTGCGGAGGATCTGAGCACGATCAGATGATCCGCCGGTTCTTCCAGGCTTCGGCCATGGGCGACAACATGACGCTGGCCAACATCGCGACGGTGTCCTTCGACCCGGGCAGGGACGGCCGAGCGCAGAATGTCTCGTTCGTCAGCGAGACACCGGAACGGACGCGCCCGCTGAAGATCAAGGAGCTCGACAAGGCGTTCAAGGACACCCAGGCCGCCGAAGCGGACTTCAGCAAGAGGATGAAGGAGTACCAGGACAAGAACCTGGATGCGATCAACCGGGTGCTCAAGGCCGAAGGGGCGGGCAAGAAGTTGACGGGCAAGGATTTCGAGGTCGAGAACGCCTGGACGAAGTGGCGGGACGACGCGAAGACCTCCGAGAAGACGGTGTCCGAAGCCCGGTTGGCCCTGGCGGCCGAACGGAAGGTCGCCGACCTCAGCATCACCGACAAGGACGTGCTGCAGTTTGAGGCGACCGAGGCCACCAAGGAGGTGACCGTGAGCGCCAAGGTGCGGACGCCGGATAACCAGAGCGTGGACAAAACGCTCGTCCTCACCCTGCAGCGGGTGGTCCTCAAAGACGAGGCGGGCAAGACCATCGAGGGCAGGTGGATGATCACCGGGCTCAAGGACGCCACCGGTCCCAAGTCCTAGGTCTGGACGCGCACCACTCAGCGACGGAGCGGCCGGGTGTCTGGCCGCGCGCCAACCGATGCACTGGCCCAGGGGGCGCCAAGTGGCGCCCCCTACGGGTTGTACGGCGCCACAGCATGCGCACCCCAGTTCGGAACGCCCGCCTGCTCGCCCGGCTCGGCCTCCTGGCCGCGCTGCTGACGGTCTGGCTGCCGGCTTCCGCCTGCCGCGACGCGGCGCCGCCGCCTGTCATGGCGGGGCCCCCGGCCGCCCCCGCAGCCTTGTCGCCGCACGGGCCGACCGCTTGGCCGCTCGTCTTCACGTGGACGCCGGTGCCGGGCGGGGACTGGGTCTATCGGGTCACGGTCCTGGATGCGGCCGAGCGGGTCCTCCACGAACACGACACGCGCGGACAGCATTCGCTGCGCGCCTCGGCCGACATGCGGTCCGCGCTCTCGGGGGACGGTCGGTTCTTCTGGCGAGTGGCCATCATCGGGCCCGACGGGCGCGAGCTGGCCCGGTCGGCGACCGTCGGCTTCACACTGCAGTGAGGCCACGTCGCGGCCGCCGAGACTCCCCGCCCCGCTTCACAGCACCTCGAGCTTTGCGTAGGTGGCGAGCAGCCGCTTCGTGCCCACCGAGGCGAACCGGACCACGAGCTTCACGTCCGATCCAGCCGCCTCGACGCTGAGGACGGTCCCGGTGCCGAAGGTGGCGTGCCGGACCCGCATGCCGACCTCGAGGCGGCCAGGCCGCGACTGATCCTCGTCCTCGTACGCATACTGCGGATCGTGCTCGCGCGCCGGACGCCGGCGATCCTGACCGGTACTGGTCCCGGCGGCCCGCCCCCGAACCGCGTCGCGCCCGGGCGTCGCCGGGCAGATGCCAAGGCTCGGCTGGCCCGGTGCGGTCGACGAGCTCGGCGGGCACCTCGGTAACGAACCGCGACGGCGTCGTGGCGCGGTACTCGCCGTACCAGCGACGACGGAGGGCGCTGCTCAGCATCAGCTGCTTCTGCGCACGCGTCATGCCGACGTAGCAGAGCCGGCGCTCCTCCTCGAGTTCCGCCTCATCGTCGCTCGACCGCGAATGCGGGAAGAGCCCCTCCTCGAGGCCAGCGATGAAGACCAGCGGGAACTCGAGCCCCTTGGCGCTGTGCACCGTCATCAGGAGGACGCGGGCGTCGGCGGCCCCCTCGGACTCATCCGTATCGGAGAGCAGCGACAGGCGGTCCACGAAGCCGGCGACCGAGCCGCCCGCTTCCCGCACCTCGTATTCCTTGGCGGCCGACACGAGCTCGGCGAGGTTCTCCACCCGGCTCTCCGCATCCTCGGTCCGCTCGGCGCGCAGCGCGTCGAGGTAGCCCGTCCGGTCGAGGATCCGGCCGATGGCCGTGGCTGGCGTCTCAGCCCTGACGATGGCGGCGAGGTCCCTCATCAGGTCGCGAAACCCCCGTAGCGCGACCGCCGCACGGCCGGAGAAATACCCGCGGTCGAGGCCAGCGACGAGTCGCGACCAGGCCGAGCGCGGAGACCGGCCGGCGTCCGCCAACAAGTCGAGCGCGGCGGGGGCCGCGTCGAGCGCGTCCATCACGCCCTTGCCCACACCGCGCGCCGGTACGTTGATCACCCGGCGAAGGCTGACGTCGTCATCCGGGTTGAGGATCACCTTCAGATAGGCCAGCACGTCCTTGATCTCGCGCCGTTCGTAGAACCGGACGCTGCCGATGATGCGGTACGACACCGCCTCGCGCCGGAGCGCGTCTTCGATGACCCGCGACTGCGCGTTGGTGCGGTAGAGGATCGCCATCGGCGTGTCGCCGGAGGTCCGCGTGGCGCTGCGCGCCACACGCGCGATGATGTCGGCCTCTTCGAGTTCGTCGCTGGCGAGGTAGTACTGGAGCTTGTCGCCCCCCGCCCGCTCGGTCCAGAGCCGCTTCTCCTTTCGATTGCGGTTCTGCGCGATGACGGCGGACGCGGCATCGAGAATCACCTGCGTCGAGCGGTAGTTCCGTTCGAGCCGCACCACCCGGGCTTCCGGGTAGTCCGTCTCGAAGTCGAGGATGTTCCGGAGGTCCGCCCCGCGCCACTTGTAGATCGACTGGTCCGGGTCGCCCACCACGCACAGGTTGCGATGCTGCTCGGCCAGGCGCGTCATCAGCAAGTACTGCGGCCGGTTGGTGTCCTGGTACTCGTCGACGAGCAGGAACCGGAACCGGGCGGCGTAACGCGCCCGGACCTCGGGCTGGTCGAACAGCTCGACGGTGCGGAGGAGCAGATCGTCGAAGTCGAGCGCGTTGCTCGCCTGGAGGAGGCGCCGGTAGGTGTCAAACAGCCGCCCGAGCTCGGCGTCCCGGGGGTTGTAGGACGCCGTGAAGGCCTCGGGCCCGAGCATCAGGTTCTTCGCGTGGCTGATGCGCCCCAACGCCACCTTCGGCTGGAGCAGCGTGTCGTCGATCCGTTGCTCGCGCATGGCCTGCCTGAGGGCGGCGAGCTGGTCGGCCGAGTCGTAGATGACGAACTCCCGGGACAGACCGATGGCCGGTCCCTCCCGCCGAAGCAGCCGCGCGCACATGGCGTGGAAGGTGGAGATCCAGGCCCCGGAGGCGCTCTCGCCGAGCAGGGCCTCCACGCGCCCCGCCATCTCCTCGGCCGCCTTGTTGGTGAAGGTGACCGCGACGACCTCGTGCGGGTCGGCATGGCCGGCCCCGATCAGGTGGGCGACGCGGTAGGCGATCACGCGGGTCTTGCCCGAGCCCGCCCCCGCCAGAATGAGCAGCGGCCCGTCCACCTGCAGAACGGCCTCGCGCTGCTCCGGGTTCAGCTCTGAGAGAAAGTCCATCACTCCTGGCCACGTGCGGGGGGCGCGACCCTCCGCCTGCGTGGCGGGCCCGGGTCACCCGCGGAACGGGGGGGCGCGGCGAGTTCGCCGAGGGCCGAGGGCGCCGACCACCGACCTGTCCCCTATTCTACCGTCACACTCTTTGCCAGGTTTCTCGGCTGATCGACGTCGCACCCCCGGCGGACCGCGATGTGGTAGGCCAGCAGCTGCAGCGGGACCACCATGGTGACCGGCGAGAGGAGCCGACGCGACTCGGGCATGCAGATGATGGAGTCGTGCTCGGTGTCGAGCAGGCGCTCGATCAGCTCGTCCCGGCCGGTCGTCAGGGCGATGACCGATCCGCCGCGAGCCTTCACCTCCTGGATATTGCTGAGCATCTTGTCGTAGACGTGGTCGCGGGGGGCGAGCGCCACGACCGGCATCTGCTCGTCGATGAGCGCAATGGGGCCGTGCTTCATCTCGCCGGCGGGGTAGCCCTCGGCGTGGATGTACGAGATCTCCTTCAGCTTGAGCGCGCCCTCGAGCGCGATCGGGTAGTTGATGCCTCGGCCGAGGAAGAGGAAATCGCGCCGGTTCTGGAACCGCCGCGCGATTTCGTCGACAAGGGCGGACACGCGCAGCGACTGGTCGACCAGCGTCGGCAGCTGCAGCAAGCCGTCCATTTCCTCCCGGGCCCGCTCAGGCGAGAGGACGCCGCGCACCTGCGCGAGGTACAGAGCGAGCAGGTGGAGCGCCGCCAGCTGCGAGGTGAAGGCCTTGGTCGACGCGACGCCGATCTCCGGTCCGGCGTGTGTATAGATCGTTCCCTCGCTCTCGCGCGTGGCCATGCTGCCCACGACGTTGCAGATGGCAATGCTCCGCGCGCCCTTCTGCTTGGCTTCGCGCAGCGCGGCCAGCGTGTCGGCCGTCTCGCCCGACTGCGTGATGACGACGGCGAGCGTCGTGTGCCCGACGATCGGATCGCGGTAGCGGTACTCGGAGCCGTAGTCGGTCTCCACCGGCACCTGGGCGAGGCTCTCGATCAGGTACTTGCCGACCAGCCCCGCATGCCACGACGTCCCGCACGCGAGGATGATCACGTTCGAGATGCCGGCGAGCTCGGATTCCGGGAGGGTCATCTCCTCGAGGAAGACCCGCCCCGTGTCGAGCGAAACGCGGCCCAGGATCGTGTCCCGCAGGGCCTGCGGCTGCTCGAAGATCTCCTTCAACATGAAGTGCTTGAAGCCGGCCTTCTCGGCCTGGATCGGATCCCAGAGCACCCGCTGCGTGCGCCGCTCGAGCGGAGTGCCCGCGAAGTTGGTGAACGTCACGCCGGAGCCGGTGAGCACGGCCATCTCCTCGTCGCCTAGGAAGACGACGTCGCGCGTGTGCGCGAGGATGGCCGGGACGTCGGACGCGACGAAGAACTCCTGCTCGCCGATCCCGACGACTAGCGGCGGGCCGTTACGGACGGCGACAATCTTCCGGGGCTCATCGGCCGAGAGCAGGACGAGCGCGAACATGCCCCGCATGCGTGCCAGGGCGCGCCGCGTCGCGCCCTCAAGGCCGCCTTCCGCCCCTCCATTCCGCAGTTCCTGTTCGACGAGGTGCGCGACGATTTCGGTGTCCGTCTCGGTGACGAACGTGTGGCCGCGGCTCTGCAGTTCGTGCTTGAGGTCGAGGTAGTTCTCGATGATGCCGTTGTGCACGACGACGATCCGCCCGGTGCAGTCCCGGTGCGGATGAGCGTTCTCTTCGGTCGGACGACCGTGGGTGGCCCAACGGGTGTGCCCGACGCCGAACTCCCCGTCGATCGGCTCGGCCCGAATGACGTCCTCGAGCCGGGAGAGCTTCCCGGCGGTGCGGCGGATGTCGATGGCACCGTCGCGCACGACGGCGACGCCCGCCGAGTCGTACCCGCGGTACTCCAGCCGCCGCAGGCCGTCGAGGAGAACCGGCACGACGCTCTTGGGCCCGATGTAGCCGATGATGCCGCACATCCTGCTGCCACCTTTCAGTCGTCGGTCGTTGGACAGATCTCCGGCGCCGCTTCTCAGCGCCCACCTACACGCGCGCGCCGGCGCGCCGCCCAACCTTCCTTGATTTCCTGGCGGCCCCTGGCGATGGCGAGCGAGTCGGCCGGGACGTCCTTCGTGATGGACGAGCCGGCGGCCACATACGCATCATGGCCGATGCGGACCGGCGCGATCAGCTGGGTGTCGCTGCCGATGAACACGCCGTCCTCGATGATGGTCGGATGCTTGGTCACGCCGTCGTAGTTACAGGTGATGGTGCCCGCCCCGATGTTGACCCGCTCGCCGATGGTGGCGTCGCCCAGATAACTGAGGTGGCTCGCCTTCGAGCCGTCGCCGAGCCGCGTCTTCTTGAGCTCCACGAAGTTGCCGACCCGGGCGCCGCGACCCACCTCGGTCCCGGGCCGGATGTGGGCAAAGGGTCCGACCTGGGCGCCTTCGGCCACGTGTGCCCCGCTGACCAGGCAATGGTCGAGGACCGTGACCGCGTCGCCGAGGACAGAATCCACGATCCGGGTACCGGGATGGATGACGCACCCGGTGCCGACCCGCGTCCGACCCTCGAGCAGGACGCCCGGGCGGAGGACCGTGTCCGGACCGACGTCGACCCCGGCGTCGACATACGTCGTCGCCGGGTCCTCGACCGTCACGCCGGCGGCCATCAGCCGGGCCAGGCGGGCCTGCCAGACGCGACGGCTCATCTCCGCGAGTTCGGCCCGGCTGTTGACCCCGAGGATTTCCTCGGGACAGGAGACCGCGCGCGCCGCCACCCGCCGGCCGTCTCGCCGCAACAGCGCCACCAGATCGGGCAGGTAGTACTCGCGCTGGGCGTTGTCAGCGCCGATGCGGCTCAGGGCCGGGAAGAGCGGTTCGAGGTCGAAGGCGTAGATGCCCGAGTTGATCTCCCGAATCGCGCGTTCCTCGGCCGTGGCGTCGCGGTGTTCGACGATTCGCCGAACCCCCTCGCTGTCGCGGACCACGCGCCCGTAGCCGGTTGGATCGGCCACGACCGCGGTGAGGACGGTCGCGGCCGCCGCATCGGCCTCGTGTTGGTCCATCAGGGCGCGCACCGCGTCCGCTGACAACAAGGGGACGTCGCCCGAGAGCAGGAGCAACGTGCCCTTGACGCCCAGAAACAGCGAGGAGGCTTGCAGGACCGCGTGCGCGGTGCCCAACTGCGGCTCCTGGACGACGAAGCGGAGGTTCTGGTACGTGGCCAAGGCCTCGCGGACGCGCCCGGCCTCATGGCCCACGACGACCGTGCAGGTGGCCGGATCGACGGCCTGGGCGGCGTCGAGCACGTACTCGATCATCGGGCGCCCGGCGACCGCGTGGAGGACCTTCGGGCGTGTCGACTTCATGCGGGTGCCCTTGCCCGCGGCGAGAATGAGGATGTGGGGAGCAGCCATGTCAGTATTCAATCACAACAGTGGATCCTGGCCCGCGCCTCCGTTGGCGACGGAGGCGCGGGAGGCTTTCTCATCAGTATCGGGCGGAGCGGAAGGCGCCCCTACTTCCGGCGGACCGCGGTCCGCCGTCGGCTGGACGGAGCGTCGAGCGCCGCGGTGAAGCCGATCTGCTGACGGAGGGTCTCGAGGTCGGCGTCCTGCGTGGCGAGGTAGCGCTTCTCAGGATTCAGGTCGATGGCCAGGCGCAGGTGCGCGAGGGCGTCATCAAGCTCGCCGCGCAGCGAATGGACGACGCAGAGCATGTACTGGACATGGTCGTCGCCGTCGTGCTCGGCTTCGAGCTGGCGTAGCAAGGCGAGGCCCTCGTCATAGGATCCCTGGTTGATGGCCAACGTCGCCTCGCACACGCGATCGTCGTAGGTCCTCGGGGCGTGAGAGGGCGGAGCCATCTGCCGCTGGCAGATGGTCAGATACACACGGGCCCGCTCGTGGAGCTCTTTCTCCTCGGGATAGTCGCTGACGAGCACGGCCAGCAAGTCGGCAGCCTTTCGAAACTGCCGTTGCTGGAGCGCCTGGAACGCTCGCTCGAACACGGCCAGAGCTCGCTCGCGGTCGTTGGGCGGCGCCATCGCGACCGCTGAGGCTCCCTTGGCTGTCGCCCGCTGGGCCTTGCGTCGCTCCGGGACCTTCGCCCGGACCTTTCCCTGGGCTGCGTGGGCACGGACCCTGCGGAAGCGTTCAGACTGCCGCAAACCGGTCTTGAGCTCGGGCGACGCCCGCCGAGCCGGCTTGGCCGTCTTGGCAGGGCGTCGGGCAGTGGAAGGGGCAGGCTTCTTCCGAGCGACGCGAGCGGAACGGCTACCGCTTTGCTTGGCCATGAGGCAAGTCCGCCGTGTGGGAAAGCCCGCCCTGTGAGGTTTGCGGCGCTAACTTAGCAAATGGCTGGTCCGGGGGTCAAGTCAGCTGTGCCGCTCTTGACACAAGCCCTGCACGAAGAAGGGCCCACAACCGCCTCATCAGACCAGGATCTCCGCCAATTGGTCGAGGCCATCCGCCTACGGCTCGTCCGCAGCCTTCGCGCGTTCGATGAGCGCGTAGAGGGCTTTCGAGCTGAGGCCGTACCGCCGGGCGAGCTTGGAGATGACGTCGCGGCGGCTGTCCCCCTCTGTTTTGGTCAAATGATAGAACTCTTGGAGCAATAGAGCAGGCTCCGGCAGAGACTCGCTTGAGCCGGCGTCCTGATCCGATCCGGTGACGACGACCGTGAACTCACCTTTCGACACGCCAAGCTGGGCGAGAACCTCAGCCGCCGACCCCCGCACGACCTCTTCATGGACTTTTGTCAGTTCCCGGCCGACCGCGATGGGGCGATCGCCCAAGATCCTGGCCATCATGTCCAGCGTCTCGCGAATCCGATGCGGCGCTTCGAAGAACACGAGCGTCTCGCGTCGATCCACCAGGCTGTCGAGCCACTCCTCGCGCGCGTGGACACGCGGTGGCGGGAACCCGACGAACGAGAAGGTACTGGTCGGCAGGCCGGACGAAACCAGGGCGGCCAGCACCGCGCTCGGTCCCGGAATGGCCTCGACGCGGATGCCCGCCTCGACTGCGGCGCGCACCAGCCGGTACCCCGGGTCGGACACGCCCGGCGTGCCCGCGTCCGAGACGAGCGCCAGGCTCTCGCCGCCAGCGAGACGAGCGAGCAGGCCGGGGATCTTCTCGCGCTCCGCGTGCTCGTAGAAGCTGGAGGTCGGCGTGCGAATCCCGTAATGGGCGAGGAGCCGCGAGGTCCGCCGCGTGTCTTCCGCGGCGATCAGGCTCACCTCGCGCAGCACCCGCAGTGCCCGGAGCGTGATGTCCTCCAGGTTCCCAATGGGCGTCGCGACGAGGTACAAGGTCGGCGGCATGGCGGGCGACGGGCGGGAACTGCCGGGCCGATCGGTCCGTCGGCCTCCGCGAGCGGCCCGCGACGGGTTCGTGCCTCGGCTGTTCAGATATTGTACCATTGTCACGAGTGGTGGTCTGCCAAGGTGCTGACCGAACGGAGCCGGACCGTGCGCGGTCCGTGGGGCAGGCGAGGTCGCCAGCGTGTACCCATCCGAACCGTTGCACCATTTCGTCGACGATTACCTGCGATATCTCTATGAGATCCAGCCGACCGGCGCGGCGCTCGACGGCGTCCACACGCACGACGATCTGCTCGAGGACCTGAGTCGCTCCGCCTTCGAGGCCCAAGCGCGCGCCTTGTCGGGATTCGCCAGGCGCTTGGCGGAGATCCCGGTCGAGAATCTGACCCCCGTCGAGCGCATCGAACACCCGGTCATTGCCGCCAACCTGCGCGCGCGGCTCTTCGAGATCGAAGAGGTGCGCACCTGGGAGCGGAACCCTCAGTTCTATGCCGACGTGCTCGCCACGAGCCTGGCCACGCAGGCCATCTTTCCCTATGCGGCGGAGGACGAGCGGGCGCGACGGGTTCTCTCCAAGCTGAGCCAGACGCCACGGCTCGTGCAGGCGGCGCGCGACAACATCAAGGAGCCTCCCGGCATCTACGCCAAGGTCGGCATGGAGACCATGCGCGGGGTGCTTCGGTTCATCGAGCACGATCTGCCCCGGGCGTTCTCCTCAGTCGACGACCTGCACCTGCTCGGCGATCTGGCCGATGCCTCGACGGAGGCTTCGGACGCCCTCAAGCAGTACATCCGGTACCTCGAAGAGGAGGTCGCGCCTCGGGCCAGAGCCTCGTTCCGCCTCGGGCGCCAGCGCTTCGAGCAGAAGCTCAAACTGGACGAGGGGATCGCCATCGGCGTCGACAAGCTGCTGGCCATTGCCGGGCGCGAGTTGTGGGCGACGCAGGAGGAGTTTCGCCGCGTCGCCTCGCGGCTCGACGGCGGAGATCCGCAGGAGGTCTGGCGCCGGACGAAGGACGACCACCCGGAACCGGGCACCCTCGTGCAGGTGGCGCGCGATCAGGTGGACCGGCTCCGGACGTTTATCGAACGCCACGATCTGGTCGGCCTGCCGCAAGCCGAGCCGGTGGTGGTGGCCCCGACCCCCGACTTCTACCGCTGGACGTTCGCCAGCATGTGGACGCCGGGACCGTTTGAATCCAAGGTGACGCGGTCGTATTACTACGTCACCGACGCCGACCCCTCCTGGCCCGCCGACCGCCAGCGGGAACACCTGCGCGACTTCAATTACGCCACGCTGTGGGCGATCTCCATGCACGAAGCCTATCCGGGCCATTTCGTGCACGCGCTGCACCTGCGCCAGGCGGAATCCAAACTGCGCAAGTCGCTGCTCTTCTCGGCGAATTCGACCGTCGAGGGCTGGGCCCACTACTGCGAACAGATGATGATCGAGGCGGGTTTCGAGAAGGGCGACCTCCGGGTGCGTCTGGGCCAGCTGGCTGAAGCCCTCGTGCGTCTTGCCCGGTTCATCGTCGGCATCCGGCTGCACGCCGAGGACATGTCGGTCGAGGCGGGCATGCGCTTCTTCCGCGACGAAGCGTTCATGGAGGAAAGCGGCGCGCGGCGCGAGGCCGAGCGCGGGACGTTCGACCCGACCTACCTGGTCTACAGCGTCGGCCGGCTGATGTTGCTGAAGCTGCGCGCGGACTGGAAGACGGCCCAGGGCAGCAAGTTCTCCCTCCGTGCGTTCCACGACGCCGTGCTGTCGAACGGGGCCTTGCCCGTCTGGGCCCAGCGACGGCTCATGCTGCCGGACGATGCCGGGGTCGTCCTCGAATAGGTCAGGCCAATGCCACTCTACGAATACGAGTGCGAGCGTTGTTCGATCAGGTTCGAAGTCATTCAGAAGTTCTCGGATCCACCCGTCGACAAGTGCCGCAGTTGCGGCGGGCCGGTGCGCCGGTTGCTGTCGGCGCCCGCCATCCAGTTCAAAGGGACCGGTTGGTACATCACCGACTACGCGCGGAAAGGCCGTACCGACGCCGGTTCGTCGACGGCTTCCTCTCCCTCCACCGGACCGAGCAGCGCCGCCCCCGCCGCGGACAAGGGCAGCGGCGAGTCGGCATCAACTGGCAGCGCGACGTCCGGCGAGTCGAAGAAATCCTGAAGGCGGGACGGATCAGACCTCCATCTGTTCCGTGGCCACGCGGAGGTAGTCGCGGAACGGGCCGGCCAGCTCGGGTCGTCTGAGCGCGAAGTACACGACGGCCTTCAGGAACCCCAGCTTGTTGCCGGTATCGTGCCGGGTGCCCCGGACCTCACACGCATAGATTGGTCGGTCCTTCAGCAGGCGCCGCAGGCCGTTGGTGAGCTGGACCTCGCCCGTCCGGTCCGCCGAGGTCGCCTTCAAGGCGGGGAAGATGTCGGGCGTCAGAATGTAGCGTCCGATAATGGCGAGGTTCGACGGGGCTTCCTCGCGTCTGGGCTTCTCGACCAGGTCCTCGACGCGGTACACGCCGTCGACCAGCGACTCGGCGATCCTCACCACGCCGTAGGATGATACCTGGTCCTCCGGCACGCGTTCGACCGCCAGGACAGGCCCGTCCACCCGCTCGAAGACCGACACCATCTGCGCCAGGGCCGGCGGCGTCGCGTCGATCACGTCGTCCCCGAGGATGACGGCGAACGGCTCGTTGCCCACCAGATCGCGGGTGACGAGCACGGCGTGCCCCAGACCCAGCGGTTCTCCCTGACGGACGTACGCGAAGTTGATCAGGTTCGAGACCTTCCTGATCTCCGCGAGCAACTCCGTCTTCCCCCGGGCCTCCAGGAACGTCTCGAGCTCGACCGAGACGTCGAAATGGTCCTCGATGGCGTTCTTGCCCCGGCCGGTGACCAGGATGATGGTGTCTACGCCAGACGCCACCGCCTCCTCCACACCGTACTGGATGACGGGCTTGTCGACGAGTACCAGCATCTCCTTGGGCTGTGCCTTGGTAGCCGGCAGGAAGCGGGTCCCCAAACCGGCGGCGGGGAAGACGGCTTTTCGGACGGCGGCCATGCGGTTGTTCTCCTTATTGAGCGATCGTAGCCGAGGAGCGGCCGCGGTAAAAGGAGTACCCGGAGAAATCCCGTATCAGTTACGATCAGCCCGAGATTGTCGGCCGATCCCAGGCCACTGCTGCTGACGCCGGACGCGTGACTATGCTGGACGCCGCCTTCGTTCGTGACCACCCCGAGGAGGTTCGGGCCGGCCTCCTGAACCGCGGGATCGATCCCGGGGCAGACCTCGAGGCCCTCGCGCAACTCGAGTCGAGCCGGCGAGCCACGCTCATCGAGGTCGAAGAACTCAAGCGCCGGCAGAATCGTTCGAGCGAGGAGATCGCCCGGGCCAAACGGGACGGGCGGGATCCAAGCGCGGTGTTCGCGGAGAATCGCGAGCGAGCCCAGCAGATCAAGCGGCTCGAGGCCGACCTGGACGCCATCGAGCAACGCCGCCGGGCCCTGCTATTGACGCTTCCGAACCTCCCCGCCGCGCACGTGCCAGTCGGCGCCAGCGCGGCTGACAACAAGGAGGTTCGCCGGGTCGGCGTCCCGCCCACGTTCGACTACCCCCCCAAGGCCCACTGGGATCTCGGGCCCGCGCTCGGCATCATCGACTTCGAACGCGCGGCGAAGACGTCGGGTGCGCGCTTCGCGTTCCTGATCGGCGACGGCGCACGGCTGTCCCGGGCCCTGATCAATTTCATGCTGGCGCTGCACACCCGCGAACACGGCTACACCGAGGTCGAGCCCCCGTTCCTTGTAAACAGCGAGACGCTGACCGGCACCGGGAATCTGCCGAAGTTCGAGGCCGACCTCTTCAAGGTGGCCGGCGATTGGGACCTGTACCTCGTGCCGACGGCGGAGGTGCCGCTCACGAATCTGTACCGCGGAGAAATCCTCGACGGACGGCTGCTGCCCCTGAAGTACTGCGCCTACACCCCCTGCTTCCGCAGCGAGGCCGGCTCCCACGGCACGGACGTCCGCGGATTGATCCGCCAGCACCAGTTCGACAAGGTGGAACTCGTCAAGTTCGCGACGCCGGCGCGGTCCTACCAGGAACTCGACACGCTGACGCGGGATGCCGAGCAGGTCCTGATCCGTCTCGGTCTCCCGTTTCGCACGGTGATGCTGTGCACCGGGGATATGGGATTCGCGTCGGCGACCACCTACGACATCGAGGTGTGGCTGCCGGGCCAGCAGGGCTACCGCGAGATCTCCTCGTGCAGTAACACCGAGGCGTTCCAGGCGCGCCGCGCGAACATCAAGTTCCGCCCCGGGGGCAAGGGCAAGGCCGAATACGTCCACACGCTGAACGGATCCGGACTGGCTGTCGGACGCACGCTCATCGCCGTCATCGAGAACTACCAGCAGCGGGACGGGTCCATTGTCATCCCGGAGGTCCTCCGACCCTGGATGGATGGTCAGGACCGCATCGTGGCGCGCTGAGCCCGCGAGATGGTGAACCGAGGCCGGGCCCGAGAGCTCAGGACGTCCGGCGGTTTCTCCTTGGCAGAGCAGGTCGCTTCGTTCTACGTTTCAAGGGTAGGCGGAGGGATGGCCGAGCGGTCGAAGGCGGCGGTCTTGAAAACCGCTGCACGGGAAACCGTGCCGGGGGTTCGAATCCCTCTCCCTCCGCCACTGCAACCTATTCTGTGACAAGGCCATCGCTCCACGACCTCGGCCACCAGGGGGGTTCGTAGCGGCGGGGTACCGACCACTCCGGCGGAACGACGCCGAGTTCCCGGACCGTGGGGCATCGCCGCGGACCCAGACGCGCCGGTGGCGGTTGCCAGTCAGTTGAATCCGAACGTCTGCTCCCGATGGTGCCTGCTCGCCACCGTGCGGTGACGCTGCATCGGCCGACTCCCTGGGCGGCATCAGGACCATCGTCACATCCGCCGAGACGGTCATCGACCGCGCCGAGAGGGCCGAGACGGTCGAAGTCGCCGCGGAAGCGGGCAAGGAGTTGACGACATGAGCCAGGCCGGCTCGCACGCAGTGGCGCGCGACAACGTGGCGACGGTGATCGCGATCGCCGCCATGGCCGCCTGCACTAGTGATATCGCGCATGAAGCGATGGGACACGGCAGCGCCTGTCTGCTCTCCGGGGCGAAGATCACGTTGCTCAGCAACGCCTTCTTCACGTGTTCGCATTTCGGGCAGTATGTCGCCGCGTCCGGGCCGCTGGGCAATCTCACCGCCGGCGTGATCGCCTTCCTCGCCCAGCGGGTGATCCCCGCGCGGCGCCCCGGTTTGCGACTGTATGCGCTGCTGGTGATGTCGTTCAGTCTGTTCTGGGAAGCGGGCTATCTGATCCAGGCGATGATCCAGGACAGTGGCGACAGCGTCTTCGCCTATCGCGAACTGATCGGGCCGGAGAATGCCACCGTGCGCATCGTGGCCGTGGCCGTCGGTATCGCCGCGTATTTCCTTCTTGTCCGCATGCTGACGCTTGGCGCCGCGGTCTTCGGCAGTCTGCCGGGGCGAGTCGTCTTGCTGCTGCGCCCGGCTTGGCTCACCGGCGTCGCGGCGATGGTGCTGGCGGCATCGCTGTTCGCGCCCGACCGCTGGGGCGCGATGCACGATGCCGGGCTGTCGATCGCGGCAAGCTTCCCGCTGCTGTTCCCGCACCGGCCCGCCCAGATGCCCGCCGAATTCACCCTGCCCATCGCCCGCAGCAGCGCCGTCATCGCACTGGGCGCGCTGGTGTTCGTTGTCTTCGCGCTGACGATGGGCCGGGGTGTTTCGTTCTAGCGGGTTTGTGCGGCGTGCCTCACCGCGAGCGTAGTGACGAGTCGTCTTCTTCGACTCAATCGGCGTCGTCGAGCGCGTGCGGCCTGAAGTGTCTAAGGCGCTGTCGAGGCGAGGACGTACGAGTCGTCGCGCGTGCGAGCGAGCAAGTGAGCGTTGGTCAGCGTGCGGAGCAGAGACTCGCACTCCGATCTGCCGAGGCCAAACAACCGCTGGGCTTGAGAGACGGTCAGCTTCAAGCCAGGCATTTCCTTGAATTCCCCCAGAATCCGCCGAGCGAGAGGATGGCTGATCGCTGCAGCCACGTCTTCCTCCACCGACGACATGCGGCCACTCCCCCATCGAGAAGGATGGCGGCGGCAGGTGACAAAGCCGCAAACGGCAGGCAAATCTCCTGCAACGGGTCCAGCGCTCAGCTGCCTGCCGATGAACGGCCAATGTGGCGCGAGTGACGGCAAGGTATCGGCGCCGACTGCCGTGGGGCGGCAGGGAGGAACCTCACCCTTCCCCGTACTCCAAGGACTCGCACGCGGGAGAGGTTGCCACTCATCTGCGGTCGGCTGTGCTGGGCGCCACGCCGGCGGACCCAGACGTTCCCGGTCCTGACGGGGAACGTGCCGAGTGTGGCCGGCCCTAACTGACGCGGAGCGGGCGGATCATCTGGGCATCGAAGCTGTACGCAGACAGAAGTTACGCCGCAATCGATTACGGTCTGGATCGCATGGCGGCCCGGCCCATAGCTGGCCGGTGGGGCGATCAGCAAGGACCCCGACTTCGTGGACGTGGGACGCAGCGAGGGCAGCGGTTGTGCGAGTCTGGTTTGGCGCCGGCCCGGGACTTCGGCCAAGGCCGCTGGCTGCACGGGCGATTGGCCATGCCGGGGGCGATTGAAGGCGGGTTCTCGCTCGTCCGCTCCGCGCGCTACGGCACTATGAGCGTCAGTGACCGGCTCGGACGCGCGCTCGCGGAAGCTCCTTGCGGCCAAGCGCCAGGTTGCTCGTGGCCCAGGCGCCGGTTGCCAGCGCGGGGCCGACCCTCTATGCGCAAGCCGGCACTTCGGCTGGACTTTCTGCTCTTCATCGCGAGCGGCTTCTGGTCTCGGCCGAGGAATGCTGAACGGCGACCCATGACACGTGACAGGCGAGCGCGAATCCCGTCCTAGACCGCACCCGGGGTCTTGGTGCGCTGCGCTTGGAATTCCTAACGGATCTTTCAGCGGACTCCCGACCCGGAGAGGGCATCGGCATCACGTTTAACGAGCAAGATGGTGACATCATCCTCATTGAAGTGCGGGTCGACCAACGATTTCAGAAGCCGCATCGTGTCGCCGGACCTGTCAGCCAGCGCCTCGCGCAATCGGTCTTCGGGATTGTCTCCGGGAATCGAATCGGTCAGACCGTCGGTGAAAACCAGGAGGACGCCGGCAGGAGAAAGAAGAGCCGTGTGGACTTCATAGGGTGCTTGGGGAAACAGTCCCAGCGGTATGCCGGTCGCTGCCAACCGGGTTGCAGATCCGAGGCCGAGAACTATCGGGGCGTTGTGGCCGGCATTCACGTAGGTCAATTCTCCCGTTTCGCGGGACAGCACGACGAACACTGCTGTCGCAAAACGGTCGCCGGGGGTATAGCGGCACAGGTACTCGTTGATCTGCCGAGCCAACGCCAGCGGATCGGCGTCGAGACTTGCGCTGCTTCTCACGAGCGCCTGTACGTTCGCCGCCAGGAGTGCCGCAGGCATCCCCTTCCCGGACACATCCGCCACCACCAGGAGCATTCGGTTCCCCGCAAGCTCGATGACGTCAAAATAGTCGCCGCCCACCTCACGGAGAGGTTTGTAGAAGGTCTCCAGCCCAAAACCCGGCAACTCGTCCAGGTGTTGGGGTTGAAGTGTTTGCTGGATGTGTCGTGCAGCAATCAGGTCGGCTTCCAGCTGGGTCTTGCGGAAGAACTCGGAGGTCAACATCCCGTTCAACAACCAGCCACCCAGGATGTAGAGCAGAAACGCGCTTCCATAGAGCAGTAGTCCTTTCGGCCACATCACGGGCCACACCAGGGACCGCGCCCATATGGCGTAGACCGCGTATCCCTGGATCAGGATCCCGGCCCATGCGACCAGGCGTTTGGACGTGGGCATTTCGCGGGTCCAGTCGTAGACGGCATACCGGAGCGCACGGCGAGGAAGTCCGGTCAACCTATCGAGTCTTGCCAGGAGAGCCCGAAACGGCATTAGTGGAGTCTACCAAGGCGCCAAGGCCTGGTGAAGCGCCAGGTCCCCACCCGACCCTTGAAAGCACTTCTGGCCCGCCGGACCACGGAGGGCTCCGCGGTCGATGCTTGGCCAGGAGAAGGGTGCGGGCGCGGTGTTATCATCACGCCGTGTCAACGGATGTCGCGCTGGGGCGTTGTGCGCCACGCGTTCACCGAGCACGTGATCGCCCGTACACGGATGGCGTGCTGGAAGCCAGCAGCGAGGCCGACGAGTTCTTCAGCCAGACGCGGCGCGTGGCGGCGCTGAAGGGAGCTCGCCCAGCGGCCGCCGGCGAAGCCGCGTCGACCGTGTTGCGCGAGGTCGGGCGCTCAGCCGGCTACAACCGTGGTCGTCCGCAGGAGGACGACCTCACGGTCCTTGTGATCGACACACGGTCCGAGCCTGTGCCGCAGACTGCTCGGCCCTGAGCCGGCTGCTGCCATCCACGATCTCGCCCACAGTGGTCATCGCCGGCGAAAGATGGTCGGCGCGCTCCGTGCTGATGCACTCCGCCGGTGGCCCGTTGTCAGATTATGGACGCGAAGGGAGGATCTGGTGAACGACCATCCCGCACCACTCCCGACGGACTTGGACCGGCCGAGGGCCTTTGCCTGGGTCTCACTCCTAGCCGGTGCCGTCTCCGTCTGCTATCTGATTGCGACCGTCGAGTCGGTCCCACCCATCGGGGCCGAGCCTCTGTCCTTCTTTGCGGGCCACCGGGGTTTCTTCGTGCTGGCGGCCACCGTCGTGCTTACTTGGGCCGTCTGCTCGATCCCGTTCGTGGTAGTGCTCGGGCAGTTGCTTCGGCCGAAGAGTCCCACGTTCGCGCTGACGGCGACGATCCTGTCAGCGGCCGGCATTTTGCTCCTCGCCTTCGCGAATTTCGCCAGTATCGGAGCCTTCCTGTCGATCCTGGCCGCAGGCCGCCCCACGACCGCTCCCGAGGCCATCTACCAGGCGGCGGTCTGGGGGAACCTGTTCTACTTCTTGACCGACCCGGGGCTCATGACGTGGGGACTCGGCCAGTTGCTGTTTGGGTGGCTGGCGTGGAAGAGCGGCGTGTTGCCGAACTGGCTGTCGGTCGTGGGCAGCGTCGGTGGGATTGCCGGGCTGCTCACGCTCGCCGTGTATCAATCGCCCGAACTTGCCCTGATCCAGCTCGCGAGTTTTGCGGCGTGGGGGATGGCGACCGGCACCCGGCTCCTTCAACGGCGGGGCCGGTGATACGGTCTCGCTCGGGACCGACCTCGCGACCGCCTCTTGACGGCGATGCCGAGGACCGCCGACAAGGCGACCGCGGGTACGAACCGACCAGGAACCCCGCACCATCGTCCGCGGCTCGCACCGGGGGCGTGCGCGTGCCGCGCGCCATGAGACGCCGCTGCCGACGTTGGACGTCCCGTGTCACGACTGGCGATGAAGAGTCTGTGGTCGGAGAGGACACTGTCCCGGTCATGTTGCGGGGGAACGCCGTTCCCGACAGGGCGGACGCCATCAGGGCGCGGGTTCTGAGCCGACCATCTGGGAGGTACCGATGATCGATGATCGCGTGCTTCGCGGCGGGCATCGTGCGGCCGAAATCGAGGCCCCTGACGTCTATCGCCGCCGTCGCCAGCGGGTGCAGCAAGCGCTGTCGGACGGCGTCGCGGTGCTGTTTGGGGCGACGGATGCGCGCGGCTATGGCGATGTCGGCGCCTACAGTCAGGCCCCCGCGTTCTTCTACCTCACGGGCGTCGAGCTGCCGGACGCCACGCTGGTCCTCCAACCGTCACACGAAACCCTGTACCTACCGGACCGCCAGCCCGCCCTCGAAGCGTGGTTTGGGCCCCGCTTTGGGCCCGACGAGGAAACCGCGCACCTGCTCGGATTCGACCGTGTCGTCAACCGCGACCCGCACGACATTGTGGTCGACGCGCGTCGGAGACCTCAGCCGGGCGTGACCGACCGGGTCGCGGAGCTGGCCTCCCTCGGCACGCTGTGGCTGGCCTTCCCCCCGGCGACAGCCGAGGGCGCCCTGACGCGGGAACAGCGGTTCGCCGTCGCCCTGCGCGAGCGTTTGCCGGGAGTCACCGTCCGGGACCTCTCCCCGCTGCTCACCGAGATGCGCCTGGTGAAGTCGGAGGGCGAGATCCGCCTGATCGGCCAGGCTGTGGCGGCGTCGATCGAGGCCGTGGAGGCGGCCGCCCGCCTCGCGCAGCCTGGCCGTCGCGAAGGGGAGTTGGAAGGGGCTGCCTACGCGGCCCTCAAGACAGCCGGTGCCGAGGGATGGGCGTTTCCGCCAATCGTCGGAGCGGGACTCGCGGGGGCTGTTCTCCACTACGACACAAACCTCGGCACGCTGTCGGCCGGCGAACTGGTGGTCCTTGACCTCGGCGCACGCTATGGCGGCTACTGCGGCGACCTCACCCGGACTGTGCCGGTCTCGGGCCGCTTCTCGCCGCGTCAGCGGGCGCTGTACGACGCCGTGCTGTCAGCTTACGACGCGGCCGTCGCGACCCTGCGCCCCGGCTCGACCCTTGCCGTGGCACGCGAGGCCGCATTCGAGGCGCTGGAGCAGTCGCCCCACACGGCGCAGGATGGGCGGCGCCTGGGCCAGTGTTTCATCCATGGGATCGGACACTTCATCGGTCTTGCGGCGCACGACGTCGGCGGAGACGCATCGATCCTCGCGCCCGGGATGGTCGTCACGATCGAGCCCGGCGTCTACTTGGCGGACGAAGGGATCGGGATTCGCATCGAAGACAACTACTTGATCACCCCGTCGGGAGCCGAGAATCTGTCGGCGGCGCTTCCGCGCGACGCCGAGTCGATCGAGCGGATGGCGCGGGCAGGGAAGGACTGAACCTGATCCGCGTGCGGGACGGCGCGATCCGCGTGCCCGTCACACCGCCGGGTCGACCGCGACGTCGATCAGGGTTGAGGTGCCGCGGCCAACCGCGTGCGCAATCCGCGCGCAGGCCTCCGCGACGGTCCCGACGGAGTACCCCTCGAGACCGAAGGCCTCCGCGAGGCGCACGAAGTCGATGCGGGGCGGCGCGAGGTCGAGTCCCGCCAGCCCTCCCGGACCACGCTCGGTGCCCTCCACCAATCCACATCGCTGCTTGAGGATTCGGTACGACCCGTTGTTGAGGATGACCACGCAGACGGGCACCCGGTGGTGGGTCGCCGTCCACAGGGCTTGAATCGTGTACAACGCGCTGCCGTCCCCGACCAGTGCGACAACCGGCCGATCGGGGAGGCCGAGCTTGATGCCGATGGCGGCGGGAACTCCCCAGCCAATCGCCCCTCCGCGCAAGCCGAAGAACCCGCGAGCATCGCGCGTCCGCAGCAGTCGCTGCAGGCTTCCCCGCGACGAGATGGACTCGTCCACCACCACGGCGTCCTCGGGCAGAACGTCCCCGATGGCGCGCATCAGGGCAGGCGGCTGAACAGGGTGGGCCGCCCGTGTGGCGATGGCGGCGTCCCGCAGCGCCGCCAGCTCGCCGGCGAGGAGGTCCCGCCACGTCCGGGCCCGGGCCTCGGCGCCGGCTCGCTCGGGGGAGGTCATCTGCTCCGACACCGCAGCGATGAGTTCGCCGAGCGTCGTTTTCGGGTCCCCCAGCAAGGCCACCCTGGCCGGATAGTTCTTGGCGAGCTCCCACGAGTCCACATGCAGGTGGACGACCGCCAGCTGTTCGGGCAGTGGATCCACCGCGGACGGGAGCGTGAGGGTCAGCAGGTCCGCGCCGACGCACACCACAAGGTCGTGCACCGCCAGCCGCTCGCGGACAGCCAAACCGGGATGCGGCAGCGTGCCGGCAAACAACGGGTGCAGGCAGGGCATGACCGGTCGTGCGCCGACGGGCTCGGTGTAAACCGGTGCGCCGATCAGCTCGGCAAGCCCTGCCAGTTCCTTCAAGGCGTCTCGCTGGGCCACGAGGTCGCCGGCAATGACGACCGGCCGCGTCGCGCGGCACATCACTTCGGCCGCCGCGCCAATGGCCGCTGGATCGGCGCGGAAACCAGGGGCCACGCGGCTCGGGGCTCCCAGCAGAAGCTCGGCCTCCGCGGCCAGGACGTCCCCGGGCAGGGCCAGGAAGACCGGTCCCGTTGGCGGCGCCAGGGCTGTCTTGGCGGCACGGTGCACCGCCCTCGGCAGATCGGCCAGCCGACGCACCTCGGCGGACCACTTCACGTAGGGTCGGGCCATGGCGGCCAGATCGGCGGCCATGGCCGGTTCCGTGAGAAGCGATCCTGGATCGTATTGCCCAGCCGTGACCAACACCGGCGAGGCGGCGGCCCCGGCGTCGTGCAGCATTCCGATCGCGTTTCCCAGGCCACCGGCCAAATGCAGGTTGACGACGGCGAGGCGACCCGACGATTGCGCGAACCCGTCGGCCATCGCCATCGCCGAGGCTTCCTGGAGCGCAAGGATGTACCGCAGGTCTGAGCGATCGCGCAGCGCATCGAGAATCGGCAGCTCGGTGGTGCCCGGATTGCCGAACAGCAGCGACGCGCCCTCCTGGGCGAGCAGCTCGACGAACGCGGCCCTGCCCGTGTACACCGACATAGGACCTCTCTCGAGTGGCGAGGGCGCGGTGGGCGCCCGGGCTGCCGGGTGTTGCCTGCACGTAGCCCGCCGACTGCGGTGTGGGGTGGAAGAGGACCGGAGCCGTGAACGCGCCAGACGGCCAATCCGCTCAGGACGTCCGCCGGTACGGTTCCGCTGCCCCGCAGGGCCCGGTCGATGAGGCCTCCACCTGGGACCAAGCGCGCCGGTCCCGACGACCACTCGCGGAGCCTATCACGTCTCCCGCGCTCCGGCACGCCGCCCGCCGAGCATCGGGCTCCGGGCGCGGCACCCACCACGATTGGGGGTCGGGAAACGCCGCGCCCGCAACAGGTTGCCTCGCAATGGATGGCTCAAGTTCTGGCGCGGGCGGCCGATTCCTCACCCGAGACGGTGTCGCCTCGGCGCCCGTCGTGTCCCGAGATGCTCACGCTTGCCCAGACACCGGATCGCCTCCCCCCGAACGCGGAGATGCCGCCGACGCCACCGGATACTGCCCAGCTGGCCGCCGAGTGTCGCCGGATGGAGGCCGCGCTAGTCGACCTGGCCGGCGAGCTCGACGGGTTCTTCGCCGTCAGCGGCGAACTGCTGTGTATCGCGGACACGGCTGGCGGCCTTCGCCGCCTGAACGCCACCTGGGAGCGAGAGCTGGGATTTGGCCGTGAAGACTTGGTGGGCCGGTCCCTCCTGGATCTGGTTCACGCCGAGGACCTCGACGTGACGAGGGCGGCCTTCGCCCAGCTGAGCGCCCGCTACTCCGCGGTCACCTTTACGACTCGCTGCCGCACCAAGCAGGGCGCGTATCGCTGGCTGGCCTGGCGGGCACAGGCGTCGAACGGCCTCATCTACGCCGCGGCCCAGGACATCACCGATCGGCGGTCGCTTGAGGACGCGGTCCGGTCCGCGACGGCGGCGGCCGAGGCCGCCCGAAGCGCGCGAACGACCTTCCTGGCACGCGTCAACCACGAGTTCCGCACCCCCGTGACCGCCATCGTCGGGCTGTGCAAACTGGCCCTGAGCACTCAGCTGACACCCCGGCAGCGCGACTATCTGGCGAAGCTCCAGGCGCATGCGTACGCCCTGTCGAATCTGACCAGCAACCTTCAGGACTTCTCGCTCCTGAAATCGGGGGACCTGGTCATCGAACACGTCGTCTTTCGGCTGGATCACCTGCTTGCGGCCGTTGCGAGCACGGCATCGCCGCGAGCGCAAGAGAAGGGGCTCGCGCTCGTCGTCAATGCCGGGCCGGACGTGCCGAGGCGGCTGCTGGGCGATTCGCTACGCATCGGCCAGGTCCTCTCGAACCTGTTGGCCAACGCCGTCAAGTTCACCGAGCGTGGCCAAGTGTCGCTGTCGGCCGAGCTCCACCGCAAAACCGCGACCGGCGTGACGGTCCGCTTCGCGGTGCGCGACACGGGGGCCGGCATGGACCCGTCGAGGCTCGGGCAGGCGGCCGAGCCGTTCGGCCAGGCTGGATCCGGAGACAGACGCGGGGACGGCGCCCTTGGGTTGTCCATCAGCTGGCAGGTCGTCGCGTTGATGGGCGGGACACTGCACGCCGACAGCCAACCCGGGTCGGAGACGACGACGTTCTGGTTCGACCTCGACTTCGGCGTTCCGCCTCGGCGCGGCCCCACCACGCGGGTGCTGCCTCTCGAGCTGGCCGGCCGGCGCATCCTTGTCGCAGACGCTGCCCGGGTCGACCGCGACGCGACCGCCGAGGGGCTGTCGGCCCTCGGGTTCGCGGTGACCACGGTCGACAGCGGGCAGGCCGCGCTCAAGGAGCTGACGAGCGCGGAGGTCCCCTATGACGCGGTCTTCGTGGACGGAGACCTGCCCGCCATGGGCAGCCTGGAGGTCGTCCGCCAGCTTCGCTCGGACCTCCATCTTCCGGTGACTCCCCGAATCATCCTGATGATGGGCTCCGGGCCGCGGCCCGTCCTCGAACAGCTCGAACGATTCAGCCTCGACGGCGCGTTGATCAAGCCGCTGTCGCCATCCGATCTGTTCGATACGCTGATGGCCGCCATGGGTCGCGAGGTGGAGGCCACGGCGCCCGAGAGCCATTCGGGGGCGGAGAGCTCGCGCCGCCTCCTGTCGGGCCTGCGCGTTCTCGTGGTCGAGGACAACGCGATCAACCAGCGCGTCGCGCGCGAACTACTCCAGAGCCGCGGTGTGCTCGTGGAGGTGGTCGGCAATGGCCGCGAGGCGATCGACACGCTCCAATCGGATCCCCGGCGATTCGACGCCGTCCTGATGGACGTGCAGATGCCCGTGATGGACGGCTACGAGGCCACACGGGCGATCCGGCAGCACTGGCCGGACCTCGTGCTCCCCGTCATCGCCGTCACCGCCAACGCGCTCCGGTCCGAGCAGGCGGCCTGCCTCGAAGCCGGCATGAACGACTACTTGGCCAAGCCGATCAACCCCAAACGGTTGGAAGCGGTGCTGCGGCACTGGACGCACCTCCCGCTGTCCGAACAGGCGGCGACCGCCGAGGAACAGCGGGTGCCCGGGACCGAGGGGAGCGCTCAGCTACAAGCGTCCGGCGTGGACGTGGCCAGCGCGTTGGCGAGGCTCAATGGGGACATGGCGTTGCTGGTGCGCCTGCTCCGGATGTTCGCCCGCGAGCACGAGCACGCGGGCGAGGCGATCGCCGACGCGCTGCGCCGGGGGGACATCGAGACGGCAGCCGGGCTGACGCACGCGCTGAAAGGCGTGGCAGGAACGCTCTCGGTGACGACGGTGTACGAGGTGACGCGCGAGCTCGAGATGGCCATCCGGCAGGCGCCCGGCGACGCACATGGCCGGCACCTCGAGCATCTGGACGCGGCCCTGGCGGCAGTCTGCCAGGCAGTCAGAGCCCTGGGTGATCCGGCCACGCCCCGCTCAGAGAGTGGCGTCAGGGTACCAGCCCAAGCCGGGCGCCTGGCCGCGCTGGTCGCCGAATTCGACCTCCTCCTGAAGAAACGTCGCTTCTCGGCCCGCGGGCAGTTCGATCAAATCAAGGAGCACGCCACGGCCACCGAGCTGCGCGAGCGCCTGGACGAGATCCAGACCTGCTTGGACCACCTCGACTTCCAGCGCGCCCGCGACCTCCTGCCGGGCCTGTCGCGGGCACTGGGGGTGAGCTTCACGCCGGCGTAGGAGGCGACGGCAAGACCGGAGAGCGCCCTATGGCCATACGCCGCCCCCTCATTCTCGTCGCCGACGATTCACCCGCCAACCTCGAGGCGCTCAACGCCGTGCTCGGGACGGACTACGACCTCGTCTTTGCGACGAGCGGTCAGGAGGCCCTGGAGCTGGCGCGTGACCAGACGCCGGACCTGATCCTGCTCGACGTCGTCATGCCGGGCATGGACGGTTACGAGGCGTGCCGCCGGCTGACCAGCGACGAGAAGACCGCCCGCACCCCGGTGATCTTCGTGACTGCCATGGACCACGAGGAGGACGAGGCGGCAGGACTCGACGCCGGCGCCATCGACTATCTGACTAAGCCTATCCGCGCCAGCATCGTGCGCGCCCGCGTGCGGAACCATCTCGAACTGAAGCGCGCCCGCGACCTGCTCGAGAGCCTGTCGATCACCGATCCGCTGACCGGCCTGCCCAACAGGCGGCAGTTCGACGCAGCGCTCGACACAGAACTCCGACGCGCACTTCGGAACACCAGCCACCTTGGGCTGTTGATGTGTGACCTCGACCTCTTCAAGGCCTACAACGACCACTACGGGCATCCCGCCGGGGACCGGTGTCTGCAGGAAGTGGCGGCGATCTTCCGGGAGACGTTCCGGCGCGCGGGCGAGGTGCCCGCGCGATACGGCGGCGAGGAGTTCGCCGTCATCCTGCCGGGCGCGGCGCCGGCCGACGCGCGCCGCGCCGGCGAGCGCATCCGCGAGGCGGTGGAAGCGCTGCGGATTCCGCACCCGCGATCGGGCGCCGGCCAGGTTGTAACGCTGAGCATCGGAGTGGCGAGCCTGCTGGTCACGACTAACGTGTCTCCGTCCTGGCTCGTGCAGCGGGCCGACGTGGCTCTCTACGCCAGCAAGAAAAGCGGCCGGAACAGGGTGACGGTCGCCGAGGTCGACCTCGGCCGCCACCCTGTCGCGGCCGCCTCGAGCTTCTAGTCCGGAGATGACGGGCCGTCACGGATCACGAGCGGCCAGGCTCGGCTCCGCGCAGAGGAGGCACGGCGTGTCCATGGGTCGGGCGACCTCCGCCTCGCGATATCCGCTGAGCGTGATGCTGCTGGCGATCGTGCTGGTCTCGGTGCCCGGCGGGCGGTTGGGCGCCAGTGGTCTCACGTCGCAGTTCTTCGCCGGCAACGCGGCGGCGCTCCAGGTGATGGCCGGCACGCCCTACAGCATCAGGGACCCGGCGTGGCTGGACGCCGCGTACGACCAGAACAAGAGCACCTTCGCCTACAAGGTCTTCTCCGCACTCTTCATGCTCGGCTACTCGACCGAGATGGGCTACAACTACGGCCTCAACGACCAGCAGGTTCGGGCGCTGCACCTCTTCCAGTCGCAGAATGGCCTGCCGATCAGCGACATGGTCGACGCCACGTGCCTCGCCGCCATCGACACCCAGATTGCCTTGCGCGCGCAGGCCCTCGTGACCGTCGCGTCGCAATTCCCCCTGTACACGCAGATGAAGCCGCTGCACCCGAACGACGTGTCGAGAGACACGGTGGCCTACCTCTACACGCTGCCCATGCTGGCCCTCCCTGCCTCGCTCCAGATGGACGCCTACGAAACGCTGCAGTGCATCAGCGGACAGTGCGTCGGCTTCATCCGCGACGCCACCGGCGTGAACCTGAGCGAACCCGTGGACCCGACCTTCACCTACTTCTTCGTCGGCGCCTATTTCGACACGGTCGACGACCCCCGGAAGCCCAAGGTCACGGTGGACGTGGGGACGGTCATGCACGAATACGCGCACTATCTCGACGGCATCATTCCGTGGCGGAAAGACCCAGGCGAGTCCCACATCGGGCTGATTGACACCACCGGCTTCTACTCGATTGCCTACGACCTGAGCTTGCACGGCAAGGCCGGCGACACGTATCCCTGCTATCCCCGGCGGAGCGCCGACCCGAAGGACTGGATCACGCGCTATGGCTACGTCTCCTACACCGGGTGCGCGACCGGCACCGCCTCGGTGCTCGAAGACTGGGCTGATTCCTTCATGATGTACGTGGCGGCCGGGCGGGACTTCCGCGCCGCCACGCTGCAGAGCGCCCTCGTCGCCCAGCGCTATGCCTGGCTGAAGGCGAACGTGTTCCAGGGAATCGAGTACGACACCGACCTGCCGGCCGGCATCGAGTCGGGCTGCAACGACGTCTACGGCACCTCGAGCGCCCAGCCGGGCTACGCCCACTGCAACGACAACTACATCTGGAACTACGCGCTTCCGACACTCCCGGTCGTCACGGGGGTGACACCGGACCAGGCGTCGCCCGTCGCCGTCACCGGCGCGGCGGGCGTACGGTGGACGGCCACGATCTCGGGCGGGGCTGCGGTGGTCGAGTACCAGTTCTGGCTGCAGAAGGACGGCGGGGCCGCCACACTGGCGCGCGATTGGAGTCCCTCGCCCACCTACCTGTGGACGCCGGGACTCTCTGACGCCGGCAGCTGGACGATCACCGTGAATGTGCGCAACGCGGGCGTGACCGCCTCGCAGTCCTCCCTGTCGTCGTCGGCCTTTGTGACCACGCGTCTGGCACCTCCCGTCTTCACCGACGACCCGCTCCAGCCGGGGATCACGCCCCTCCGGGTCGTCCACATCGTTGAACTCCGCGACCGAATCGGCGACCTGCGCCAGCGATGGGGACTCGCCGCGTTCGGCTGGGCGGAGTTCCCGCTCGCAGGCGGTGAGACCACCGCCAAGGCCAGTCACTTCCAGGAACTGAGGAACGCACTGATCGAGGTGTATCAGGCCGCGAACCTCTCGTCCCCGTTCGCGAGTTCGACGGCTCCTTTCGTGCACGACGTCATCAGGGCCGCGCACATTACCGAGCTTCGGACGGCCATCGCCGCGATCTGGTAGCGGGCCTGAGGGAGAGGAACGACGGCGCGTTGGTCCGGATCGGCCACGCCCGCTGGAGTTCCATCCGGTCACGTTACGCACCTGTCCCGCTTGGATGCGGTCGATTGTCGCGCATCCGCCCGAGTGGGGGGCGCTCCGGCAGGCGGCGCGCCAATCCGCTGCTCCCACGTCGTCGGACACGGCTCGGCCGTTCTCCGGCGCGATCGGTACGAGATCTCCGGGCGTCTCGCGCCGATAAGAGAGTAGACGGAGCTGACGGTTTGGTAATCCGCGCCGATTACAAATTCGTCGCGGCCTGTGCACTTCTGTGACACATCGCACTCGAGGCACCGTTTCCCAGAGACCGAGGAAGACCGTTTGTGCGCGGTTTTCCGGTCCGATCGCAAAATGTGGCCGCTGGTGTCACTCTTGCGCGTCGTAGGCGCGGCGGCACCATGCTGTCGTTGAGGGGGAGAAGTCTCCTTGGCAGGGACCACGATTCCCGGCTATCTCGATCGACTTGGTGACCGTGTCCTCGTGCCCGATCGGGCCGTAGGCACGATTGAACTGTTGTGCCTGAGGCCTGAACTCACCGCGGACCCGGCCTTCGAAGCCGCGGTGTCCGCCCGCATCCAACAGGTGGCCGGCATCGGCCATCGTGGCTGCGCGCGCGTGCGGGGCGTCGGGCGCCTGCCGGCGCCGGATGGGCGACTGGCGGTGATGTCCGAGTGGGTCGAGGGGTGGCGGCTGGCCGAGGTGCTCGAGGCCGTCGACAGCGAGAAGTCGACGGTGGCCAGCGGCGCCGCCGTCTATCTGTTGTTCCAAGCGTTGAGCGCCGTCGCGGCGCTCCACGCGGTTGGACCGGAGGTCGCGCACGGCGCGCTCAGCCCGGAGCGCCTCCTGGTCACGCCAGCCGGCCGCCTGATCATGTTGGAACACGTCTTCGGCAGTGCCCTTTCGCACTTGCCCGAGATGTCCCCGGACCGCGTGTGGAAAGACCTGCGTCTGGCGGTTCCGGTGAATGCCGGCGCGGAGCGCTTCGGCCGCCGCACAGACGTGCTGCAGCTAGGGCTCACAGCCCTGGCCCTCCTGCTGGGCCGGTCGCTTCGACGGGACGAATACCCCAGCCGTGTGCCCGAGCTCCTGAGGCGCGTCGAAGACACGAGGCGGGAAGGCGTCCGCCAGCCGGTGGGCCGTGCGCTGAGGCACTGGCTCGCCTGCGCGATCGGGGTCGACTCGGCCGGCGATTCCTGGACCCTGGCCGATGCCCAGCGGGCCTTCGACCAAATCGTGCGCGAGACCGGCGGCTACCAGTCGAACCCCCAGGGCCTGGCGGCCCTGCTCGAGACCACGGCCCGCTATTACGGCGCGGCGTTGCCCGCGCAGGCTGCCACGCCCGACGGGCTGGAGGGCGAGCCCGCCGCGCCTCCGGCCGCGAGAGAGCCCGCAACGAACCTCCCCGCGGCGGATGCCGGCGTCACGGTGGAGGCGGCCTCCACCGGGAACACCATCGACAGGGATACGGAGCCGACCGCCGCACAGCCCGCGAGCACCGTCTCGCCACCCGAAACCCCGGTCGCTGAGGCGGGTGGGGAGGCGGCGGGCGTACCCCCGCCAGAGGTCCCGGCCCAAGCGAGGCTCCTCGGTGCGGGCCCGGCCTCGGCCTCCGCGCCGGCGGGTCCGGACCCGGGCGCCGACGCCGTCGTGGCGTCGATCGAGGTGGACGCGCCACCACTGGTTCCGACGACCGCGGAGCCACTCGATCTCCCGTCAGTGAGGCCGACGCAGGCAGAAGGATCGCCACTGCCGGCCGAGGACATCACGCCACGCGGGTCGACTCTTGGCGCCGTCACGCCCCGGGTCGAAGGACCGGCCGCCGTGGCCATCCCGGCCCTGGACACGCTACCCGGGCCCGTCGAGAGTGCGTCGCCCGCCGCTGAGGAGGTCGCGCGACGGCCCCTCAACGAATCCGTCGTCGAGGCCTTCACCAGGCAGCACGCCGATGTCCGGACCGACGGGGGAACGTCTCCAGGAGTTGGCGTCCGACATCCCCTGTTCACGGCGGCCAGCCCGGCCGCCGACGGACGGAAGTTCACGCTCTCGGACGGAGCGCCCAGGGCGCCGAAGCCCCGCTTCCACGAAGCGCTCCCTTACGAGCCCGAGGTGCTGCCACCCAGTGAACCCCCGGTGCCGGCGCAGACCGCTCCCTCGCCGTCAGGCGAAGGAACGGGACGCCGGCCAGCGCCTTCGGCGGCGCGGAGCGAACCCTGGCTGGCTGTCGGCACAACGGAACGGCACGCGGCGACGCCGCTTCGCGAGGTCGAGCAACCACCGCCACCGTCGGTCCCTGCGCCCGTCCTGAGCGTCGCGGACGATCCCGCACGACACCCGGCAGGCTCCGAGCTCTCGTCCCGCCCGATGTTCGGCGTGCATGAGGATTCGAGCGGCAGCCACGCGCACCAATCCCGCCACGGTGGTGCCGCGTCGCGACTTGTGTGGATCGTTCCTGCCGCGCTCATCGCCGTCGCCCTGGCGGGGGGAGCCTGGTACCTGCTGCGCCCAGCCGCGCCGGCCGGGCACGTAACTGTGCCGTCCCGCCCGCCGGCCGCTCGGGCGACGTCCACGCCGACCGCCTCCGCGCCCGCACCTGCGACGCCGTCCACGAGCAGTCCGTCGCCGACCGCGTCACCCGTGGCGGTCACGCCTCCGACACCGACGGAGACGCCCGCTCCGGAGGTGGCAAAGGGCGCCGTGCTCGTTGTGGCCGGCATCCCGCTGGACGTCTTCGAGCGGGGCCAGAAGCTCGGCAGGAGCGATGGCGGGCCCTTGCCCATTCCGGTGGGCCGCCACTCGCTGGAGCTCGTGAACGAGGAGGTCGGATTCCGAACGACCCAGCAGATCTCGGTGCGCGCGGGCCAGACGATCCGAGTCCAGCCCGCGCTGCCGACGGGTACGGCGAATATCAACGCCACCCCATGGGCCGAGGTGCTCATCGACGGGGAGCGGATCGGCGACACGCCGCTCGGCAACATCCCGCTGACGATCGGGTCTCACCAGGTGGTGTTCCACCATCCCGACCTCGGTGAGCAGACGCGAACACTGATCGTGACCACCACCGGCGTCGCACGCCTCAGTGTGGAGATGAAGAAATGAACACCACGCTTCGCGCTGCCGTCGCCGCGATCGCCATCGGCCTGATCACCCCAGGCGTCATCGCCGGACAGGAGACAGTGGCCGCCGCCAAGCAGCTCTACAGTGCCGCGTCGTACGACGAAGCCCTCGCGGCCCTCGAGCATCTCAAGGCAGCGACTCCTCCGGATTCGTCGGACAACCGCACGATCGACGAATACCGGGTTCTGTGCCTGCTGGCCCTGGGGCGTCAGGCAGACGCCGAGCGCAGCATCGAAACACTCGTGCTGGCAGACCCATCCTTCGGCCCCGACGATGCGGTCGCTTCTCCCCGCGTGCAGGGTGTGTTTGTCGACGTCCGCAAGCGGGTCGTGCCCAACGCGGCCCGCCAGCGGTACCTGTCCGGGAGGGCGGCGTTCGAGCGGAAGGAGTACGAGGCCGCCCTCAAGGACTTCGAGGTCGCGCTGCGCTGGATCGATGCGCCGGATCTCGCCGCGGCCGCCAAGGAACCGCCCCTGGCGGACCTTCGCACGTTGATCACGGGGTTCCGCGACCTGGCGCGTGCCGCGGCCACGCCGCCGCCACCCCCCCCGGCCGCTGTGACTCCGCCGCCGCCACCGGTCGATCCTCCCAAGGTCGAACCGGCCGCCCCACGCTACTACACGCCGGATGACGCGGGGGTCGTGCCGCCCGTGGCGATCAACGAACGGCTGCCCCCCTGGCCAGCCGCGATGCCGATGCCCACGGGCGCGTCGAGTCGGGGGCTGCTCGAGGTGTTCATCTCGGAATCGGGCCAGGTCGAGTCGGTCCGGATCGTTCGGCCGACCGTCCGGTACTTCGACGACCGCCTGGTCGACTCGGCGAAGCAGTGGCATTTCAAGCCGGCGACCAAAGACGGCGTCCCAGTCAAGTTCTGCAAAATCATCGAGGTGGCGATTACCAGATAGCCGCCGGCGGGTCGGGCCGGCATGCCGTGGGCCGGGGGGCCTCTACCCGGACGCGGACTGGCGGAGCTTGTCCAGCCGCGGGAAATATGTGACCATATGGTCACATATATTGGCGTGGACCTCATGGCAGACAGAGAACCGGGAACGGTGTGGCGCGCCATGGCCGACCCGACGCGACGGCGGCTGGTCGAGCTCCTTCGGGACGGCCCTCAAACGACCGGCGCGCTGTGCGACGCGTTTCCCGTCACCCGCTTCGCGGTCCTCAAGCACCTAGCCGTGCTCCGACGGGCTGGGATCGTCACCGTCCGGCGCCAGGGCCGGGAGCGGTGGAACACGTTGCGGGACGAGGCGTTGCGCCAGCTGGGCGCCCGGTGGCTCTCCAACGATGCGGCGTCCCCGCTCCCCGGCTCTCCACGCGACTTGCCGGGAGAGGGCCGGCCGCTCCGCACTTTCCGTATCACGTTCGACACGTTTCTCGACGCCAGCCCGGCCACCGTATTCGACGCGCTGACGGTCAGAGCCGGCGCATGGTGGCTCCGGGCCCACCCGCTTGCGCCTGAAGCCTCGATGGTGGTGGTCGAACCCCAGCTGGGCGGCCGGTTCTACGAGGAGTGGGGACATCGGGAAGGCGTTATCCGGGGCACGGTGACGGCGGTCAAGCGGGACGAGCAGCTCGAACTGACCGGAGCCATTGCCGGCGCCGCCCTCCTCCCGAGCGTGCTCTCCTTCAGACTGGAGCGACGGGAAGGGGGGACGCTGCTGCACGTGTCGCATGCGGGCGTGCTGGAGGCACCAGACGCTCCGGCCACACTGGACGGGATGTGGAAGGAGCTCATCAAACGCCGGTTGAAGCCGTTCGTCGAGCACGGAACCCGGACTGTGCCCTAGACGCGGAACGTGTTCGACACTCCGCGCCCCCGCGCTCTCCTCCCTCCCGCTATACTCTGGGGCGCCCCGGCCGGGTCCACGGCCGGCGGCGCGTGCCGCGGCGACAGCGACTGGCGCTGGAGGGACCGATTGGTGCGCGGCCGGACACACGAGGCCCTCGTGGATCACATCGACGAACGCCTCTCACGACGCGAAGTGCTGATAGCCCTCGGCGGCGTCGGGACGGCCCCCGTCCTCTCTGCGGCCAAGCTGGCGGCGGACGAGGGCCCGACCGTGCCCGGTCAGACCGCCGGAGAATCCGCGCGTCACTCCCGGCGTGCAGACTTGGTGCGCCTCGACAGCGGGGGGGTGGTCGCGACCGTTGACCGTCGTCTCGGAACGCTCTACGGCGTGTCGCTCGACGGGGACCCGTTCCGTACGAACTTCCTGGGGAACTCCGACAACACACGGGGGGCGGCGGTTGGCGACACGCACTGGACCGGAGACGTCGTCACCGCCGTCTGGGACATGCCGGCGGCCCGATGGGATCCCGGCCAGCCCGCCCAGGCTCCGGGCCGATGGGTGTCCGAGACGACGCTCGAGTCGCCAGATACGCGCCACGTGACGGCTGACCGAACTGCCGTCAGAGTGAACTACCACGGCCGCGCGCGCCGGGCGGGCGGTATCCAGAGCTTCGCCCTGGCCATGGCTTACTGCTTCGACGAGGACCACTCGCTTCACTGGACCATCACCCTGACGAATGGGCGAGAGGGAACGCTCGAGCTGGGCGAACTGGCGCTGCCCCTGCGGGTGAACGACGACTACGCCGCCCCGTACGAGGGCCTCTCACCGACCGCAGCGCTCCGGGCGGGCCGTATGCCGGCAATCCAACGGATCCTCCACGAGGAGAAGGTCTTCGCCCACCCGTTTGTCGCCGGCCATAGCTCCTACGCCCTCATCCAGCGCCCCCGGGGGGACAGCCCGTTCCTGCTCGTGCACGGCCTCGGAGACACGGCGCCCGAGTGCCTCTACAAGACCGAAGGATCGACGAGTGGCACCTGGATCGGAACGGACCTGTTCGCCCTCCGGTCGCGTGCGACCAGCAACCGTCGCGGCTGGGACTGGAGCCCGTGGGTCAACGGCCATAGCTCTCTGCTGCTTGAGCGTGGCGAGAGCCGATCGTTCGAGGTCCGCTTCGCCTTCATCCGTGACTATGCAGACATCCGCCGAGAGCTGATGCGCGCCGGCAACCTGGGCATCCGCGTGCTGCCGGCCATGGTCGTCCAGCAGGGCGAGGAGGTTCACGTCGAGATCGGGTCTGACGCGGATCTCGATCGCATCGAGTGTCGCTCCGACGGAATGACGCTGGTCCGGCGGAGCAGGACCGGACACACCACCCTCCTCACGCTGCGCTTCCAGGGCCGAGGCCAGAAGACCCTCCGAATCCTCTACGGCGGGAACCGATGGACGAACCTCCACTTCTTCTGCGTCGAGGATGCCGAACAGATGCTCGCGGCCCGTGCCCGCTTCATGGTCGACCGCCAGTTCTACCGGAACCCGGATGACCCGTACGGCCGGAACCACCTGTTCCTGCCGTTCGACTATCAGCTCGGGACCCGGATTGAGGATCACGACGATGTCTGGGAGGTCGGCGGGACGGGCGACCCGGGGTTCGGCGAGCCCCTGTTCCTCTCGCAGAAGAACGTCCACAACCCGTCGCGAGACGAGGTGGAGAAACTCGAGCAATACGTGTCGGACTGTCTGTCCACCCGCATCCAGAACCCGGCGACCTACGAGATCCGGGCGTCGCTCTACTGGAAGGCCCGCTACCCGTCGAGCTACTCCTCCACGTACACGAAAGCGCGCAGCGAGGAGACCTGGCGCACCTACAACTACGCCTTCGCCGCGAACATCTACCATGCGATGTATCGCATTGGCCGGGAGTACGACGTGCTCAGCCACCGGGGTGCGCTCGACTACCTGCGGCTGTGTTACGAGACCTGCCGCATGTGGTTCACCACCGGGCCGTACGTGCACGTCGGCATGATCACCGGCTCGAACGTGGTGGACATTCTCGCGGACCTTCGCCGCGAGGGCTGGCAGAAGGAGGCGGAGGTGCTCTCCGGGCTGATGCGCGAATGCAACGAGGAGTTCATCCGCGACCCGTACCCGTTCTCCTCGGAAATCGAAATCGACGAAACCGGCCACCACCAGGTTTACTTCCTCACGCGCCACTTCGCCGAGTCGGGCGACCGGCCAAGCCAGGCTCGCCCGGCCGAGGTGCTCCGAGCCCTCAAGGCCCTTCGGGGCGGAGATCAGCCGGTGTGGTTCGGCTACGGCAACGACCTGTTTGCCCACCCCGACTTCCGAGGCCAAATCGCCTGCTGGCACTCCGAGTCACTCAATGGTCTGGCGCTGCTGCAGGGTTTCGAGGACACGGGTGACCCGTCGATGCTCGCCAAGGGGTACGCCGGGGTGCGCAGCGTGCTGCACAACATCCTTCCCGACGGGATGGGCTTCGGCTGGTTCCGCCTCGACCCGGGAGTCTTCGCCTGCAATCCTGCCAGGACGTTCGAAGGCGGGCCCGGGCTCTGGGGATTCCTGCAGGCTGCCCGGGCCTATGTCGTGGACGACCCCGTGTTCGGGCGCCTGGGCCTCGGGTGCCGCATCGAGGAAGAGGGCGCCCTCATACGCGTCTTCCCCAGGGACGGGGTCCGCAAACGCGTGGTCCTCGTGCCCGACCGCATCCGTGTCGACGCCGCGACCGGGCAGATCGTCAACCTGTCGTTCGACCGGGCGCGGGTGGCCCTCGGCCTGGCCATGGAAGACACCTCGGGCCTGGTCAAGACGGTCCGCCTCGCCGTGCGCGGGTTGCCGGAGGGTCGCTACGTCGTGCGGAGCGGCGACGGGGAGAGAAGCGTGGACGTCACCGGCACCCTGGCATGCTCGGCACCTGTGGGGGCAGCGGCCGCCATCCAGATCGTTCGCTCACGGCCGTAGACGCGCGGCCGGTGCCGGCCCGTGCCGACGCCGCCCGTCGTCGCGGCCCGGCACTCCGGCTTCTTGGCTCGCCCTCCCCGAAAGACGCGTGCCCGCCCGCCGGAGGTTCTGTACAATGCAGTACTTCCCGGCACGCGAGCCGCGCCTTCCCCGACGGGAGATGACAAGATGGCGTATACCTACCACGACCTGAAGGCCAAGAACATCAGCGAGCTGCGTGAGATTGCCAAGGACGTCCACCACGACGCGGTGCAGGGCTACACGCAGCTGAACAAGGACCACCTCCTGATCGCGCTCTGCACGGCCCTCAACATCTCGACGCACGAACACCACGCCGTGGCCGGGTTCGACAAATCCGCGCTCAAGGCGAAGATGCGCGCGCTCTACCAGGAGCGGGACGCGGCACGCGACGCGCATGACGCCGGGAAGCTGAAGGCCGTGCGGCGCCAGATCCACGCGCTCAATCACCAGATCCGCCGCTACACGACGGTCGCCTAGCCGGGAGGCGACGCATGCGCAGCACGTGGGTCCTGCCCGCCGTGGTCGTCGCGGCCGCCATCGGCCTGGGTGCCCGCTCAGCGGATCTCCGCGCCGACGTCGACGGGTGGGTGTCGGCCCACCAGCGGACGATCGTCGGGGAGCTGGCCGACCTGCTGTCGATCCCGAACGTCGCGGCGGACCGGCCGAACATCGCGCGCAACGTCGAGGCCTTGCGCGCCCTGCTCGGACGTCGCGGGTTCCGGACCGAGGCGCTTGCGACCGATGGCAACCCGCTGGTCTACGGCGAGCTGGCGGTGCCGGGCGCTTCGCGGACCGTCCTGCTGTACGCCCACTACGACGGGCAGCCCGTAGACCCTGCGGGGTGGAAGCAGGCCAGTCCGTTCACGCCGGTTCTTCGGGACGGCCGCCTCGAGGACGGCGCGCACGACCTGCCGGACCTCCGGTCCCGCGATCGCTTCGAGCCGAACTGGCGGGTGTACGCCCGCTCGGCCTCGGACGACAAGTCGCCCATTGTCGCCCTCTGTGCCGCGCTCGACGCGCTGCGTGCGACGGGACGCGCGCCTTCCGCGAACATCCACGTCGTCTTGGACGGCGAAGAGGAGGCGGGATCGCCGAGCATGGTGCCGGCAATCGCGCGGTACCGCGACCGGCTTCGCGCCGACGTGCTGGTGGTGCTCGACGGGCCCCTGCATCCGAGCGGGCGCCCGACACTCGTCTTCGGCGCACGGGGTATCCTCACCTTCGAGCTGACGGTCTACGGGCCGAAGTTCGCCCTCCACAGCGGGCACTACGGCAACTGGGTGCGCAACCCCGCCTTCGATCTGGCGCGTCTGCTCGCCTCGATGAAGGACGACGAGGGACGGGTGCTCATCCAGGGCTTCTACGACGGGCTCGAACCGCTCGCACCCGAAGAGCGCGCAATGCTCGACGCGGTACCCGACGACGCGCCGGCGTTGAAGCGCCTGTTCGGCATCGCGCAGACCGACGAGGCCGGACTCTCCTTGCAGGAAGCCTTGCAGCGCCCCTCCCTGAACATCCGGGGCCTGTCGAGCGCCTTTGTGGGATCGGGCGCACGCACGATCATCCCGGACCGGGCCGTTGCCGCGATCGACATCCGCCTGGTCAGAGAGACGCCGCCCGACCGGATGCTGGATCGCGTCAAAGCCCACCTCGTGCGGATGGGGTTTGTCATTGTCGACACGGACCCGGATGACGCCACGCGGGCGGCGCACCCGAAGATCGTCCGCCTCCGGGTCGACGCCGGAGGCACGACGGCCTTCCGGACGTCGCCCCTGTCGCCCGAATCGCGCCGTCTGGCGGGAGCGCTGACCCGGGTGTTCGGAGAGGCCCCCGTCCAGATTCGAACCAGCGGCGGCACGGTGCCCATCGCGCCGTTCATCGACGCCATGGGGTTTCCGGCTGTCATCGTGCCGCTCGTCAACTTCGACAACAACCAGCACAGCGAGAACGAGAACCTGCGGATCGGCACCCTGTTCTCGGGCATTCTCACGCTCTCCGCCGTGCTCACGATGTAGGCGTCACGCGTCCTATGGCACACCAACCGCTGCTGTTCTCGCCCTTCAGGCTCCGCGATGTCGAATTCCGGAACCGCGTCTTCGTGTCCCCGATGTGTCAGGTACCTCGGCCGAGAACGGATTCCCGACTGACTGGCACCTGGTGCACCTGGGAAGCCGTGCCGTTGGTGGCGCGGGGCTGGTGATCACCGAGGCCACGGCGGTCGCTCCCGAGGGACGGATTTCCCCTGCCGACGTTGGTATCTGGTCCGACGACCACGCGCGCGCGCTGGCCCCGATTGCGGCCTTCATGCGGCGCCACGGCGCCGTGCCTGGCATCCAGCTGGCCCACGCGGGACGCAAAGCGTCCACGGCCCCACCGTGGGACGGCGGGGGCCGCGTCGATCCGCCCGCTGGTGGGTGGGAACCCGTGGGTCCGAGCGCCGTCGCGTTCTCGGAGGAATTCGTCGTTCCCAGGGCGCTGTCGGACGTCGAGGTCGGACAGCTGGTCGAGAGCTTCGGCCTTGCCGCGCGACGCGCGCGCGCCGCCGGCTTCGAGGTCGTCGAGGTGCACGCCGCCCACGGGTACCTGCTCCACGAGTTCCTGTCGCCGTTGTCGAACCGCCGGACCGACCAGTACGGAGGGTCGTTCGACAATCGGGCGCGGCTTGCCCTGGAGGTCGCGCGCCGCGTGCGGAACGAGTGGCCGGCCTCGCTGCCGGTCTTCGTGCGGATCTCGGCGACCGACTGGGTGGACGGAGGGTGGACACCGGCCGAGTCGATCGAGCTCGCGCGCCGGCTGAAGGCAGCGGGTGTCGACCTGATCGACTGCTCCAGCGGCGGGCTCTCACCCAACCAGCAGATTCCGCTCGGCCCCGGGTACCAGACGCCGTTTGCGGCAACGATCCGCAAGGAAGCCGGGATCGCCACCGGTGCGGTCGGTCTGATCACCAGCCCGGAGCAGGCCGAGCACATCCTGGTCAGCGGTCAGGCCGATGCCGTGATCATCGCCCGTGAACTGCTGCGGGACCCGTACTGGCCGTTGCGGGCTGCGAAGACCCTGGGCGCCGCGATGGCCTGGCCGAAGCAGTACCTTCGCGCGCGGAACTAGGCACCGGACGGTCGGGCGCGGCTACGGCGGAGGACGGCGGCCTTCTACGCCGCCGGGGCGTGATCCGGGGCGGCCGTGGTATCCTAAACCTCTCGCAGCGCCGGCGGCGCGCTTGGCCGACCGGTAACAGCGTGGTGAGGTGGCCGAGAGGCTGAAGGCGGCGGTTTGCTAAACCGTTATACGGGCCAAAACCTGTATCCAGGGTTCGAATCCCTGCCTCACCGCCAGCCAAGTTTTTCTAGCCATTGGACTTCCTCTTAACTCAGCCGTATTGGCACTCGAGTCCGACGATCTCGCCGCAGCGTAATCCCGCCTCGCCGCCCGGCAGGACGATGAGGTGGGTGATGGGGGACATCGAACGCGCCGTCGCGACCAGTCGCTCGTATTCCTCGAAGTCGTAGAACGTGGCCGCGCTTTTGGGTGTCGGGAGGAGCGTGATGCGGCACGGCATCCGTTCGATCACCTCCCACGCGACTGCCTTCTTCAGCAGCACGCTGAGCACCGCCAGGACGTTGTTGACCGTCTTTGGCGACTTCGCGCTCAAGCGGCTCTTGAGGCGTTGCACTTCTTCGTTCTTGATCGCGTCGAGACGCTTGTCGCCGAGCGCCGGCACGAGGTGCACGCGGAGACGATCGTGCAAGGCTTCTGCCGGCTGGCGCGAGCGTGTCCGTCGAGCAATTCGGCGGCTTCGTCGACCGTCATCAGCACCGGCCACAAACCGTGGCGCTCGTCCGAGCCGGCACCCGACAGGTGGACGTCGTGACGCGCGTATTTCGTGTGGCGTGCGCCGCTCATGGCCGCCCCTCCGTTCGCGCCGTCTGGATTGCGTGCTCGACAGGCGGCCAAGGCGGGCCGAGTGTCCGTGTACGAGCGTTGTCCGTTAGTAACGGACATGCCATCGTCCCGGGCATGGCACTGCGGGTGAATCGCGCACGATGCGGCGACAACAACAAGGTGACGGGATATGAACCCGCTGATCCGCGGTTCTCCAGCCAGTTGATGGCGTGCGTGTTCGCGCGACCTCTCGTCTTGTCCCAAGACATTGCGGACCCGGGCGGCCGCGATCTCAGTGTACACCGGCGCATGCGATCGCTCGGCGCCTTCCGGTCACCGCGCGACCCGAACCGCCCGCGTGTCGGTGCCACCGAACATCACGACCACGCCCGTGACGCTGCCCCGGGCGTCCACCTCGAACCTGAACCGTAGGTCGGTCTCCATGACGAAGAAGGTCCGCTCGGTCTCCGCGTGCAGCCGCAGTCCCTGCGGCACCATGTCGGACTTGAAGACCAGTCCGTCGCCATGGCGTTCGATCGTGAGCACGCCGGCGGGGGCCGGCGGCTGATACTGTCCGGCGAGCAGATCAAGTTGCCCGGGATCGACGGCAATCTCCTTGCGTTGCTCGCGCGCCTTCGTCGCCACCGAGGTCTCGACCGGCCATGCGGGACGCAGCAGATGCCAGGCCAGGCCGCCGTCGCCTTCCGAACTGTTCGACAGCACCACAACCCCGACGCGTGTCCTCCGATCAAACGCCACGGTCGTCGAATAGCCCAGCGTTACGCCGGCGGCCGTGACGATGCCGTCATCTCCCGGGCCGAACGGAATGATCCACCAGCCAAGAGCCTGCTGGAGGGTCGGTGCGGGACGCCGGGTCTGGAGCATCGCAGCCATGGCCGGTGCGAGCGGCGTTTCGCCGTAGCCTATGAACGCGCCAACGAACGTGAGCAGGTCGTTCGCGCTCGAGCGTAGCGAGCCGGCGCCCGCCAGTGCGGGCAACGCCCATTCCGGCGCGGGCTGCAGGCGCGCGTCGTGGCCCACGGCGAGCGCCCGCTGCATCGACGGAGACACCGCAATCGCCGTGCTCTTCAGGCCGAGCGGCGCGGTGATGCGCGTGCGGACAAGCGCCTCGAAGTCCATGCCGGCCCGCCTCGCCAGCGCCAGGCCAAGCAGCCCGCCGTTGATGTTCGAGTAGGCCCAGTGCGATCCGATGTCGCCCGTGAGCTCCGCCGTCGAGAGGAACTCGTAGAACTCCGCATCCGTGTAGCGCGCGTAGGCATCGCGAATCTGCGTGAGCGGGTAGGTGAGGATCCTGGTGAAGTCGAGCCCCATGTTCAACGGCATGAACGGCAGGCCGGAGGTGTGCGTCGCGAGATCGACGAGCGTGATCGTGCGGCCGTTGCGTTCCGGCACCTTCACGCCCGGCGGCATGTACTTCGCCACCGGATCAGCGAGCGCCACCTCGCCCCGCCGCACCATGTCGGCGAGCACCAACGAGGTGAAGACCTTCGTCACCGAGCCAATCTCGAAGACCGTCGTCCCATCGAGCTGGCGTGGATCGCCCTTGTCGAGGACGCCGTACGAGACGGTGCGGCGGCCCTCAGGTGAGATGGTGGCGACGACCATGCCCAGGCTCTTGTGCTGGGTATCGACGCGGTCGGCAAGCAACCGGCGGATCTCGTCGTCGGAAGGCAACGACTTCGCGGTCGTCGCTCCCGCGGCCGTTTGGGCCGATGCTGCGGCGGCACACAGAGCCAATGCCGAAAGAGAGAGCCATGTGACCCACGAGGATGGTCCTTTCATACGGTCCTTCCTTCTGGGCGAAGCTTCGCCCTGCCGACCCGCGGCCGGAATCGAAACGGTTGACGGACGTCAGCGAGAAGACGTGGCTACTAGCGTGCGGCTGGCATCTGGTCGTCGGGCGCTGCCCTTGCCTTGCGACTCGGCCGCCGCCGCAGGTATCCGATCACCAGCGAGGCGTGACCGAGGAGGTTGGCACCCAGGTAGATCCAGACCCAGCTCAGGATGCCCCCGACGATCACCCCGTCGTTGAAGGATTGAGCGAGGTTCTTCGCGTGCGCCGGGTCCGGCGTCCCGCCGGCCGCGATGACGAACTCCCAGCTGCCGAACGGCCAGTAGAGGAACCCGAGGCCGAGCAAGTTGACGGTGATGCGCATCGCCGTGTGGAACCACGCCACAGCGGACAGCCGACTCGAAGAGCCGTCGCCGTTGCCGACCGAGAACATCCGGTCGTCGGACGGCTGTGCAAGGTACACGACGCGTTGCACGATGCCCGCGATGAGAAGGAACAGGAACGGCGCGTAGAGCGCCGTCCAGGCCGGACCGATCCTGAGCGTCGCGGTTGCTTCTCCCAAGAGCAGGACCGGGTAACGCGGCACGAGCGTCCACCACAGCGTGCCGATCGACCAGACGACGATGCCGACGATCGTCTGCCAGCGGGCGGGGCCGTGCGATGCAACCCCGACGACGTCCACGCGGTGCATCCAGCGGCCCTTCCACACCTCGACACCGATGAACCCCACCGTCAGCACGACGATCTGCGCCAGTATGGGGAGCGCCAGTCCCGGCCACCTGACCGTCCAGCCGACGACGCGCAAGACCGGGGCGCCGCCCGCGAGCGCGACGATGTCAACCAGGAGGAAGATCCCGATCGTGATCGTGAGGTTCAGGCAGACCATCGTCACGTAGTAGGGAAAGATGTCGGGGCCGATCAGCACCCGGCCGAAGGCGAGCGAGCCTCCCCCGCCTCGATGGCGGCTCGCGACCAGCGCCGGGTGGCCGCACCGCCTGCAGATGGCTTCCTGCTCGACCTCGTCGAGCGGCCGGCCCAGTTCCGCCTCGCGATCCTCCATCTGCGAGCGCAGGTCCTCGCCGAGCTCCTTGATGATGTCGTCCTTGCGGGCGCTCGACATGAAGAGCAGCGAGCGCCGGATGGCCTGCAGATAACGATCAAGTAGTTGCATGGCCCGCTTCCTTGAGGATGCCGTCCAGGGACGAATTGATGGTTCGCCATTCCACGAGGAGGCGTTCGAGAACCGCTTCACCTGTCGCGGATAGTCGATAGAAACGCTTGTTCCGCTTGTTCTCCTCCCGCCACTCGCTCACGAGCAGACCCTGGCTCTCGAGACGCCGCAGCAGCGGGTACAAGGTGTTCTCGTCGATCTCCATGCCACGCTCGGACAGCGCCTTGCGCAGCGTGTAGCCGGTACTGCTCGAGGCGCAGGCGCGCCAGCACGGCGAGCACCAGGCATCCGCGCCGGAGCTCGAGGCGGAGATTGTCGAAGAGGTCCGAGTCGGTCGCCATTACTACTCCAGGAATGCCGTAGCGCGCATAGTGTATGGTACACGGTATCTAGTGTCAAGAGGCTGTCAGCGACCCACGATCAGCATCACTTTCGGATCATCCAGTCGCTTCGAGAGATGATCGGCGCGAGCGCCGATCGCGTGGCGACATTCGATGCAATCGGAAGAAGCAAGACTTCACAGCGTAACGGACGCGCGTAAGGGTGGTGTCGGACGCGCTCGCGGCCGAGATGCGCAGGCTCGCGCCGGTTAGAGACGGATGTGTTGGACTGGATTCGGGCCCCCTAAGCTCATTCCCCGGCAGAGAGCCGGTTCCCTCCGTCTCCAAGATGATGTCTCCACGACCCGGGGGGATTCGAGACGACTCAGGATCACTGCCGCGAACGGCAGGGGCCCCGTAACTGATTAGCCACAAGCGGCTTGTTGCCAGAAGTCGCGCGTCATCAATAAGTTAGAAGCACGCTGTCTTAGGGTTCGAATCCCTGCGTCATAACGACGTCGGCCTTACGGCGACGCCCGTAGACTGTGCGGTGTCCACGCCTCACAGGACTCGGGTCGAAGGAGGCCGAGATGCGGATGATCGGCTGCGATCTTCATGCGGCCCAACAGACGATCGCGATGTTGGACTGCGAGTCGGGCGAGGTCGTCGAGCGCGTGCTGTGGCATGAGGGCAACGCGGTTCGCGAGTTCTACGCGGGACTGCCGCGCCCCGTTGTCGTGGGCATTGAAGCCACCGGCTCGATGGGCTGGTTTCTCCGGTTGCTGGCCGACCTGGAGATTACCTGCCGAGTCGGTCACCCGGCGGCGACCCGGAGGGCCGACACGCGACGCCAAAAAAACGATCGACGGGACGCGGCGCTGCTCCTGGAGTTGCTCACGCAGGACCGGTTTCCCGCGATCTGGATGCCGTCACCGGAGTTGTGGGACCTCCGCGCGCCGCGGCCAGGACCCACTCTGCCTCGGCTTTCGCAGGCGGGTCCGTCGTTCTGCCCGCCACCTTGACGAGCGCGCTCTCGTATGCCTTGTCGAAGGCCTGGACAGCCGGCACCGCAATGTCGGGCGCAACCCCGGTCCCTTCCCAGTTCGTCTTGCTCACCGGGTTGATCGACTGGTTCCGGCAGGTCGAGCGCCTGGCCGGGAACGTCGGAGGCCGCCGGATGGTCTGGCTCTTCGTTACCGGGATGGCGTGCCACGGGTCAACCCGCAGGATGCGCACGGAAGTGCCGTAGCACTGCGGGAGAAGCCTTCGTCTTGACACTATGTCACATTCGACATATTCTGGCTTCGATGCCTCACGCCGACAGGCCGCTCGCGTGGCTGCACGGGGAGATCAAAACCCCGCCCTTGTCGAGCGAGGCCAGGATCGAAGCCGGACTGCTCCTGCGGCGACTGCAGCGCGGAGAGCGCCTTGAGATGCCGCACTCTCGGCCCATGCCAGCGATTGGTGCTCGCTGTCACGAACTGCGAATCCAGGCCGCCGATGTTACGTGGCGCATCATCTACCGCGTCGATCTGGACGCCGTGATCATCTGCGACGTGTTCGCCAAGAAGACGCAGGCCACGCCTCAACTGCTGATTGAATCGTGCCGGCGCCGTTTGGCCGCCTACGACGCGATCGCGACGGGCAAGAGGTGAACAGGATGAAGAAGAGCAAGCGCGCAGCGCTCGTAGCCCACGGCTGGCACCTTGGGGACACGGCGGACTTTCTCGCATTGACGCCAGAGGAGGCCGCTCTCGTGGAAACAAAGCTGGCGCTGAGCGGGAGCGTTCGCGACCGGCGGACGAAGCAGGGACTGTCGCAGGCCGACCTGGCGAAGCGCCTGAAGTCCAGCCAGTCGCGGGTGGCGAAGATAGAAGCAGCGGATCCCGCGGTGTCCGCGGATCTGCTCTTGCGAGCGCTGTTCGCCCTTGGCGCCACGCCGCGCGACGTGGCGTCGGCGATCCGGAAAGGACGACCGGCGGCAGCGTGACACCCGTTGCCGAAATGCCTCGCGCTCAGGCTCGACCCCGCCTGTCACGCGCCCGCGTTGCCCTGAGAAGATGGCCTGTCGCGCATGCCGGGGCAGGGGACGTGACAGAACAGTCGCGCGCCGAACTGGCGGAGGATAACACGGGCGCCCCCGCGGGCGCAGGCGCGATGCCCCGATGCGTGACCGATCTCAGACGGATGATGCTGGAGGAACTTGAGCACCGGAAGTACGCGGCGAACACACTCGACACGTACCAACCAGCTACGGCGAAATCATGCCGAGCGTGGCCAGCCACGTCTCTACGAACACGATGGCCAGAATGTGGTAGCCCCCGCCCGGGATCCCTGCGGCGCATAGACGGTCATCGTGGGCTTCGAGACCCCTTGTCGACGTAGATGTCAGGAACGTCCCCCGGCCATATCGGCACCTGCGTGCGTCCTGAAGAGGGCTGCCAGACCGACGTCTGCGCGCTCACGCCGGAAACCACGCAGACTACACATAGCGCGATGATCCATGGCCGCATTCTGGCAAATTCGGACATCAGCACCTCAATCAAGACGGTGCCATACCGACACCGAATCACCGTCTCGTCGGCGTCGGGCCTTTTCTGCCGTCGGACCGTGCCGGGTAACCTATTCGAGATATTCCACTCGGGCACCAGTCGATTTCGGTTCGGCGGCGAACCGCCGGGCTCCTCCCACTGGCAGGCGCTCATCGCCAAGAGTTAGGGCGCGCGGAGAGCCTCGACATTCCGTTGGCAGTACGTCCCCATGACTCCGGTAGAATGGAGAGGACACGGGGTCACCGCCGCGGATAGTGATTCCGCAACTGGTTGAACCCGAGGGTGTTGCTGTCAGAAGTCACTCGTCATCAAGAAGTTAGCAACAGGCGGTCACAGGGTTCGAATCCCTGCCTCACCGCCAGATCCCGTCGTCAGTCGAACAGGATGCCTGCCCCACGAGTTCGCTTCGCGCCCTCACCCACTGGATACCTGCACGTCGGCGGCGCAAGGACCGCGCTGTTCAACTGGCTGTATGCCAGGCATACCGGCGGTGTGTTCGTCCTGCGCATCGAGGACACGGACGCCGAGCGGTCGTCGGCGGAGATGGTCGCCGGCATCCTCGACGGCCTGCGATGGCTCTGCCTCGACTGGGACGAAGGTCCTGAAGTTGGTGGAACCCACGGCCCGTACCTCCAATCTCAACGCCTCGATCGCTACCGCGAGGCCGCCTCGCAGCTCGTTGCAGCAGGACGGGCGTACTACTGCTACTGCACCGCCGACGAGCTCAAGGCCAAGCGCGCAGCGGCTGAGCAGGCCGGTCAGGTGTGGACCTACGACCGCACCTGCGCCAGCCTGGCGCCCGACGAGGTAGCGCGGCGCGAGGCCGCATGTGCCCCACGAGCCATCCGCTTCCGCATGCCGGGCGGGACGACCGCGTTCGACGACGTCGTGCACGGACACATCGAGTTCGACAACGCCGTCATCGAGGATTTCGTCGTGCTCCGAATCTGACAGTCAGCCGACCTATCACCTGTCGGTGGTGGTCGATGACATCGACATGGGCATCACCGACGTCGTGCGCGGTGACGACCACATCTCGAACACGCCGAAACAGGTTCTCCTCTACGGGGCGCTCGGCGCCCAGGTCCCGCGCTTTGCGCACGTCCCGCTAATCCTCGGCCCAGACAAGCGCCGGCTCAGCAAGCGCCACGGTGCGACATCGGTCATGGAATACGCCCGCCAGGGGTTCCTGCCCGAGGCGATGGTCAACTTTCTGGCCCTGCTCGGCTGGTCACCCGGCAACGACCGGGAGCTGTTTACGCGCGCCGAACTGGTCAGCGCGTTCTCGCTCGAGGGCATCAGCTCGAGCAACGCGGTGTTCAACCCCGAGAAGCTCGAGTGGTTCAACAGTCAGCACCTGGCGGCGATGCCGAGCGACGCGATCCTGGACCGTCTTGAACCACTCCTTCGCGAGCAAGGGGTGTGGGACGACGCGCTGCGGGGCGATCGACGCGCGTGGTTTGACCAGGTGATCGCGCTCTTGAAGCCGAGGGCGCGGAAGATCGCGGACTTGGCCGAGCAGGGAAACTACTTCTTTGTCGATCCGGTCGCCTATGAACCGGCCGCGGTGAAGAAACACCTGTCGGCGCCCGGCCTGACCGCGCACATCGACGCGTGGCTGGCGATGCTTCGCACCATGGCGATGTTCACGCCTGGGGAGGTTGAAACCGCGCTGCGACGCTGCGCCGAAGAACGCCGCATCCCGGCAGCCACGCTCATCCACGCCACGCGAGTGGCTCTAACCGGCCAAGGTGTGAGCCCCAGCCTCTTCGATGTCGTCTCCCTCGTGGGCCCCGCCCGAACGATCCGCCGACTCGAGCGTCTCCAGACGTTCCTGACACAGCCGACTGACCTCGAGCAGTCTCGCTAGGAACTCAGCCGCAAGACGGAAAGCTGCTCACCTGCAGCATCGGACGGTGTCCTGCCACCGTCAGCCGGCCGCCGCAGGTTGACCTCCAACGACACTCTAACTGCCATCCGGACAGCAACTTGGCGACAATTTCGGCCGAAATGCTGGGCACTCCACTGGTACACCTGTTGCAGCCTCGCGACTGTAGGGAACCCTCAAGGGAGGTCATCGTGGCCAAAGAGGACCGTGGGTTCGCATCCATGGACCCAGCCAAGCAGCGAGAGATCGCTAGTAAGGGCGGCAAGGCCGCGCATCAGAAGGGCACTGCGCACGAATGGACGAGCGAGGAAGCCCGTGAGGCGGGCCGTAAGGGCGGCATGGCCAGTCATCGGCGCAAGGACGACGAGCAAGGCGATGGTTCGGCCGCCAGCGGATAAACGACAGCGTGACCGGCGCCCGTGAACCCCACGCGAGACCTAGCCGCGTTATTCCACCTCGCTCGCGGCACCACGTGCAGGCGGTCGTGACCACTGGGGTGAGCGACCGCCTGCCCACCTCATTCGCGGGTCGTCGGTACCGTTTGTCGGGCGAGTGCTGGCTTGCGCAGAACGACCTCCATCCGATAACATGAATGTTCTGTTGTCGAGTCCTGCCTGCTGGGAGGTCGTTCAACGGTAGGACACGTGGCTCTGGACCACGTTATCGGGGTTCAAATCCCTGCCTCCCAGCCAAGTCAATTCCTGCTACAACAATCACCTACGAGCCTCACGATTCCGGGCCGTGGATTCGTCGTGGAACCACGTTATCGCGCGCGGCTGCCTGCAAACCGCTGCTGGACACCGGGTTCGCTGACGTGTCCGCCAGGATGCCAATGGAGGTTGAGACACGAATGAGACACATTGGAGGGCTGATGGATTGAGACACCGTCGTGAGAGGCCTGCCAACGGTTCTCCTGCTGCCTTGACCACGGACAGCGGAGCAGGGATCATCACGGCGCCGCGGTGAGAGGTCGTGGTGGTTCACAGCCGTCCGCCGCAGTGGCGCGACGGCCGCTCATGCTGCCTATTGTCTAGGCGGCGGGTATGATGTTCGCTGACTTCATTTCCAAGAGACAGGAGCGCTGATATGCAAAACAACACACTCACTTGGATCTGTTGTGCCTCACGCGCACGACGCATTCCTGCAGCCATCCTCTTTGTCTTCGTTGCAGCTGCGGCGCTGATCAGCAGCTTGGCACCGGCATCGGGCCAGGAGGCCAGAACAGCTGCCCCGCCAACCGCTCCTTCGTCTGGCAAGGCTCTTGTGGTCGTCTATCGTGTGTACAGGTTCACGGGTTCAGCTTCCCATGACTACCTCTTTCTTAATGGCACCTACTGGGCCTACTTGAAGAACAGCGAATATGCATACATGGAGGTGGACCCGGGCACAGTCGTCGTGACGGGAACGACGGCGACGTACACAGTCGACGTCTTTACATTGGCTGCCGCTGCAGCCCACGACGCCACAAAGAAGGAGAACGAGAGGATCCACTTCGATGCCGAGGCCGGCAAGACGTACTACCTGAAGTGGACCTCGGGGCCGATGGGCTCGGGCGTCAAGGTTACGATGATGGATCCAGAAAAGGGAGCCAAGGAGGCGAGTAAGCTCAATCTCTCCGAACCTGTCAAGCAACCGGACAATACGAAGAAGGAAGACAAGAAGTAGGTTTCCCTTCCGTGCCAACGGATGACTCCAGACAGAGAAATCCCCTGGCATCTCCGGCGAGCGCACGGGGATGTTGCATCATCAGGACCGCGCAGGCCGGGGCGGCGAGGACGCTGATGCGAGGATGGCATCACTTGTCAACCGGCCTCCGCTTCGTTCGAATGCACTGGCTCAATCCCTCGGACAACCAGGGGGTGCGGTTCCCGATCGACGACGGCCGCGCGAGGAGTCCCAGAGAGGATCGACCCTGAAGGACCGACAGCGCCGCGAGCACAACTGTTCTTGGGGAGCGCCCCAGCGGGCGGACCTGTCGCGCCGCAGCCCCTCGATGTTACTCCGGGCGAAGGCGGGCAAACCCCTCACGCTTGGCTTCCGTCCAAAGACGCATGGGACTGTTGTCTTCGGTCGCCGGTGATGTCCGGCTTGCCCTCAGGAAGATGCATCAGACGCCGATTGTCAGCAGCGTGGCTCTGCTGTCGCTCGCCCTCGGGATCGGCGCCAACGTCGCCATCTTCTCGCTGGTCAACGCGCTCATCCTCAAGGAATTGCCCGTTTCCGAGCCCGACCGGCTCGTGATTGTCGGGCTCGAGGATCCGAGGTCGCCCCAGACAACCTTCACCAACCCAATATGGGAGTACGTGCGCGACCACCAGCGCGTCCTGGCCGGTATCGCTGCCTACGGGAACCCGCGCTTCAACTTGAACAGCGGCGGCGAGACCCGAAACGCTCAGGGACTGTTTGTCGACGGCCGCTTCTTCCAGACGCTTGGTGTCCGGGCGATCGTCGGGCGCGTGTTCACTGTCGACGACGACCGTCGAGGCGGCGGCCCCGACGGCCCGGTCGCCGTCCTGAGTTACGGCTTCTGGCAGCGGGAGTACGGCGAGCGCGCGGACGTCGTCGGCCGGGCGATCTCGCTCGACGGCCATCCCTTCACCATCATTGGCGTGACCGAGCGCGACTTCCGAGGGCTGCAGGTCGGCCGCGCCTTCGACGTGGCGACGCCAATCGGGACCGAGCCGATCGTTCGCGGCACGGAGAGTTCGCTCGACCGCCGCACCAGCTGGTGGCTCACCCTCGTCGGCCGTCTTGCTCCGGGTCAGACACGCGAGCAGGCCCAAGCCCGCCTTCGGGCGCTCCTGCCTGAACTGCGAGAAGCGACGGCGCCGCCGAACTGGCGCACCGACGATCTGAAGGAGTACCTGAACGAGCCGCTCGTACTCGTGCCCGGCGGAACGGGCATCACCGGTCTGCGCGATCGGGTACTCGCGTCCGCTCTACGTCCTGCTCGGCATCGTCGGCCTGGTACTGACCATCGCGTGCGCGAACATGGCCAACCTGCTCCTGGCCCAGTCGGTCGCGCGACGGAGGGAATTCGCCGTCCGTCTCTCGCTCGGCGCTGGGAGGTGGCGGCTGATCCGCCAGTTGCTCGCCGAGAGCGTCTGCCTGTCCGCCATCGGATCCCTGGCGGGCCTGGGCATCGCGGCATGGGGAAGCCGCGCGATCGTGGCCCTGCTCTCGACGCGGACGCAGGTGCTCGACGTCAACCTGTCGATGGATTGGCGCGTGTTCGCCTTCACGGCCAGCGTCGGGACGCTGACGTGCCTGCTGTTCGGTGTCGTCCCCGCCTTCCTCGGGACGTCGCTGACCCCGGCCGACGCGCTCCGCGACCACTCGCGCGGCGTCGTCACCGGCGGTGGCCGTCTTCAGGCCGGTCACGCGCTCGTGGCACTGCAGGTGGCGGTCTCCTTCGTGCTCGTTCTCGGCTCCGTGTTGTTCGTGCGAACGCTCGTCGGCCTGACCACGCAGGACCTGGGCTTCGAGCCGTCGCATGTGCTCGTCGGCACCGTCGATCTACGTCGCGCCAACGTACCGCGCGACCAGCGCGCGGCGATGTTCGATCGGGTTCGCGAAGCGCTCGCGGCGGTCCCTGGCGTCGACTCCGCCGCAGTCTCGTTCGTCACGCCCGTGAGCGGGTCGACGTGGAATCTTGAGATCAACGTGCCCGGCTACGCGGCTAACGACCGCCGGGCGGTGCTCTACAACGCCGTCTCGCCACACTATTTCCGGACGCTGGGCACGGCCGTGATCGCCGGCCGTGACATCTCCGGGAGCGATCGCCCGGGCACGCCCAAGGTCGTGGTGGTCAACCAGGCGTTCGCCGAGAAGTACTTCCGCGGCCGGCCGCCCGTGGGGGAGACGTTCACCATCGTCGGCGACAACAAGGAGGATCCCGATCGTGTGATGGAGATCGTCGGCATCGTCGCCAACGCGAAGTACCAGCGACTCCGGGAATTGCCGCAGCCGACCATCTACGCCGCGCTGGCGCAGGAACGGCCGCGGGACGTCTTCTCGAACGCGCGCGTGTCAATCCGCACGACCGGGCTGCCGATGGACTCCCGCAAGGCCATCTTGGAGGCGGTCGCCGGCGTCAACAAGGAAATCGCCATCGATCTCAAGCGGCTGGACGAGGACCTCGCCGCCAACATCCTGCAGGAGCGCCTGGTGGCCACGCTCTCCGGCTTCTTCGGCGTGCTGGCGCTGCTGCTGGCGGCGCTCGGTCTCTACGGAGTGATGTCGTATTCGGTCAGCCGCCGCCGCAATGAGATCGGCATTCGCATGGCGCTCGGCGCGGAACCGGCCACGGTCGTCAGGCTGGTGCTGAAGAACGTCGCTGCGATCACCGGCGCGGGTCTCGTGGTCGGCGCCATAGCAGCCAGCCAGGCAGGTCGCTTCGTCGACACGTTGCTCTACCAGTTGGCGGCGAGCGACAAGACGGTGGTCGCGTTGACGGCGATGACGCTTGCTGCCGCGGCCGCCCTGGCCGGGTATCTGCCGGCCCGGCGGGCGGCACGCATCGACCCGGTCGCGGCGTTGCGAGAGGAATGACGGGACGGCCTCATTCAGGCCGCCGCCAGCTCACATCGCCGCGTCCGACGAACTCGCGTGGAGAGCTCAGGCGGGGGCCGAGCACGTCGGTCAGCACACTCAGGTTCTTGTCCGTCGCTATGCTGCCAAGCCTCGTGACTTCGTCGTCCGCTCCCGGGCGGCTTCCGAAACCACGCGGGCGCCCGCCTCGAGCGGCGCCGCGGAAGCCCCCGTTGTCAGGGGGGATGTACTTCTTCTGAAGCCTCTTCCGGCTGGCCTCCGTCGGCCTCACGCCATGCCTCCTGTTCATGTGCTTCGTCGGTCACGAGCCGAAACTCAGTCTCGCCCTGCAGGCGTGGCTCGTGGTCTTCATCGGGTTGGCGGCCGTCCACAGCATCCGCTGCCTGGAGATTTACAGCGACCACTGGTTCTCTCTCGTGACGTTGCCCGCCGTGCTGTTCGTCGTGAAGCAGAAGGCCGACGAGGGGTAGACGCCCGCGGTGCGGTCACGTCGGGGACCTTGGGACGAATGGTGCCGAGGGAGAAGACGTCCGGGCCGACATTCCACGGACTGACGTTCGCACGCGCCGACGGCGCTTGTTGTCCTCGAGCAGCTTCTTGATCAGCGTCTCGCTGTCCCGACGGAACGCGTGCGGTCGATGTGCTCGCGTCCCACCGCCTAGTTCACCATGTGCCGCAGCAGTTCGACGGCCCGTCGGTCAGTCCGTCGCACTCGCGTCCGGAAGGGCAGGTTCGCCGGCGAGAACGGAGACAAGGCGATCGAGGTTCTGCTCGTTGGCCGGCTCGACGATGTGCCTGATGCGGAAGGCGACGCCAACGTCCTCGAACTGCTGGTGCCAGGTGATCTCTGTTCCGGAGTCGTGGGCAGCGACCGTCAGCGTGAGCACGTAGTGGGGTTTCGAGACGTGCTGGATGACGACCCTGGACGGAGCGAGCTCGACGAACGTGCTCTCGTTGGCGAAGTTAGCCCCGTCGGGCCCGTGCATCACGAACTTCCAGCGCCCGCCCGGCCTGAACTCGAATGTTTCAAACGTGTTGGTGAAGCCGCACGGCCCCCACCATCGCGCCAGCAACTCCGGCTGGGCAAACGCCTGCAAGATGGCCTCGGGCGCGTAGTGCACTACTCGACGGCTCAGAAAGACGCCGGTGCCTGTATCAAACGCAGTCATGAACCCCCTCTGCTCACCTTACTCGGGCAGCGCGAGCGCACTGCGCGGGGCGCTTACGCCGCGTCCTCGGCCTCGGTGAGTCTGATCGGCACCTCGACACCATCGTCGAACCGCGCCGCGAGGACGAGCTCGCCGTTCATCGCTTCGATGAACCTCCTCAACGTGCCGATATAGAGTTCACTGCGGCGCTCCATCTTGGACACCTCGGCCTGGCTCACGTTGAGTAGGTCCGCCATCGCCTCCTGCGTCAGGCCTCGCGCCTTCCGCAACTGCGACAGATGCAGTTCGTCCGACAGCCGCCGCGCTTCCGATTCCATGCGTGCGCGCGTCGCCGGGCGAACCCTGGCTTTGATGTCGGTCCACTTGTGTCGGTTCATATCAGCCCCTCTTCCTCGAGCGTGCGCACGTGCTCGTCGTAGAGTGCGTCCGCTCGCGGGACGAACGTGCTCGCGCGCATCGATCTGGCGCAGCTCGAATCGCTGAAGGACGCCAATCCGCAGTCGAAGTAATGCTCAACCGATACGAGGCCCCCGCATGCCGTCAAGCCGACTCGTCTCCGTGCTCGCTGTCCTCGGGTGCGCCGTTGCCGCGGGGTGCGGCCACAACGATCAGACGCCCGCGCCGAATGCCGCCACCCCGGTCAAAACACCGGCCGCTGCGCCAGCGCCCCCTTCAGCCGCCGTACCGCCGTCCGCTCCCGCAGCCACCGCGTGGAAGGGCTTCAGGCCGCAGGACGGGCCCATCGTGACCGGCAAGGCCGTCTCCCTCGCCTCGTTCTCGCCGAGCGAGCAGAAGTACGGCATCGCGCCCGCACGCGGTGAGGGCGTCGTCTACCAGGATCAGGTCGTGCTCATCGAACACGGCGACAAGGCGATCAAAGCGGCCGCGGGTGACGGACTCAGTTGGACGCTCGACGGCACGGATCCGAGGGTCGCCGCGCTCAAGGTGGGCGACGTGGTCTTTGCGACGACCAGCTGCGTGGGGCGCATCCTCAAGCTCACGCGTGACGGCGGCGACGTGCAGGTGATTCTCGGGCCCGCGCAGATCACGGACATCATCAAGCAGGGTAACTTCGCCTACGACGCACCGCTCGATCTGAACTCGCTCACGGCCGTCGAAGAGCCGAAGTTTCCGGGCGCGTTCGGCTCGACGTACTACGATCAGATGAAGCAGGCATCGGGCAGATCGGGATCGTCGCCGGGAGCGGGTTCGGCCGGATCCGACCCCGATTTCGTGATCGATCACGCGCAGTATTTCGTGGTCTCGCAAGACGGCGTCTGGCATCCGATGCGGACCGTGTCGCATCGCCTGACGAACGCCAGGGCGTTCGCCGAGGGATCTGCGCGGCCGGCCGTGCTGCGCGCGTCGTCCTCGCCTCAACAGCCCGATAACAGCTTCAACGACGTCCTTTCCGCGACTCCTTGCTACGTCGATTGCGGCGGCCTCGGGGTCAAGCTGACGGCGCACAAGGTCGGCCTGCGCATCGACATCTCGGTCGTGCTTCGCCTCGAGGCGCCGAAGTTCACGTTCAACTTGAACATCGGCGGCCCCGGTCCGCAGGCGCAAATCACGCTCACCGGCGGCGCCGGGCTCCTGATGACCGTGGACGGGCAGACCGATCCGCAGTTCACGTCGAACCTGCATCAGATCGGCACAATCCCGGTGGACCTGAACCTGCCGCTGCTGTTCGGGCCGTTGCCGCTGGTCCTCCACTATCACCAGGACCTGAGTCTCTCGTCGGCCTTCAGCGCGAAGACGTCGATCCTCAAGGCGCGCGAGGACTTGCGCCTCCGAGGCAGCCTCGGCTTCATCTACCAGGGAGGCGACTTCGAGCCGTCGAAGATGTATGCAACACCCAACGTCGATCCGAGCCACGAGATCAACGGGATCTCAATGGGCATCAACTCGATGGAAGCGACGTCGCCACAGCACGTGACTGATGACCGCGACGTCCGAGCCGCCGGGTAGGTCCTCGCCCTCCGCAAAGCCACGGCCCATGAGAGGCGCCGTGCCCATCACCCGCACGAAACTGGCCGAGACCCTCGCGCCTGGAATCCGTTCCGGCCGCTCGTCACCGCCGATCGTGAAGCTTCCCTCCTCGTAGGCGGCCATCTCCTGCAGGCCATGGCTGCTCCGACGCCAGTCGTCGAAGTTGGCCGGTGACACCGACTTCCACGTCCTGCCAAGTCGGGGCTGCGACTCGTAGAGGGCGACGAGGCGCGCTTCATCGGCGAAGGGCAGCGGCCGCACCAGCATCGCGTCGAGGCTGCCGAATGACTGCCCGACGACGCCGATCCCAAGCGCGAGGACGCTGACGATGCCAAGCGTGAGCCAAGGTGTCCGTCGCCACCGCCGAGAAGCCGCCCGGAGGAGGAGGGCAAGGTTCATTGGCCACTCCAGCACGAAGCGGACGCCAGGGCTGCAAGCGTTGTTCCCGCACAGCCTGGCCGAAACGAGGGCCAGCGCATAGGGAATTGTGCCAGTGGGTGGCGCAGCTGTCCGTTTCCGGGACGGACCATCCCGCCTCCGAACGGCGCGACCATGTTCGTCACACTGAGAAGCGGGAGGGTTGGACGTGGGGCACGCCGCTGATCGTCGGCAGCACGGTGTATTACGGCACGGCGGGAACGGCGCAGTACTTCGTCACTGCAACGCCGGTCGCTAGGCGCTCTCGACCGTCGGACTGGGGCGCTCCGATGGCGCAAGGCCATGCCGCTGCTCGAGCGGGGGTACGTCTCCGGGATCGCCGGCTCGCTCGCGGCCAGCGGCGGGACGTTGTTCGCCGCCAGCCTCGACGGGAGCCTCACCGCGTATGCAATTCCTCGATGAGGCGACGCGCGCAGACTCTCCGCTGCTGATGCTCGCCGTCAGCCTCCGAAAGGCCGTCCGTGACACGTCGGTGCCGCAGGCTTGACGCGGCGCCGGGTCGGCGCGGATACTGGCCGCGCACCGCCGGCCGACGGCAGTCAGGAGGTCTGCAGTGTCCAGCCGATCCCGCCCTCGCGGAGGCGGCTCCTGCTCGCGGTGCCCGCCGCGCTGTTCGCGGCCTGGGCGCTCCTCTATACCGGCTCGCTGCTCGTCGCCGCGCAGTCGGAGACCGAGGTCGAACTCGGCTTCAACTCCGATTTCCGGGTGGCCGAGCACGCGTTGGCCCTGACCGAGGTGTTCAAGGGCAGCCCGGCAGAGCAGGCCGGTCTGAGGCCGGGCGACCGCATCGTTGCCATCGACGGGCGGTCCCTCGAGACCGACACCGTGCAGCCGGAGGAGTGGCTGAAGCACCGGGCCGGAGACCGGGTGCGCCTCACCGTCCAGCGTCCGGGCACCGGGTTGCCGCTGGTCCTGACCGGCACGTTCCGCTGGCGCAGCCCGTTCGGCGACGCCGGCTACCTCGTGCGCCGGGTACAGAACTCCTATCCGGTCCCGTTCGTCGTCGTCGGCCTGGTGGTCCTCTTCCTGCGGCTCGACGACCGCAACGCCTGGCTGCTCGCGCTGCTGTTCGGCAGCTTCGCGACCATCCCGGGGTTTCCCGGCGGGTTCGACGGCGTGGCGCCGCCGCTGCGACCCATCCTCGTCGCCTACCGCGCACTGTGGCTCAGCCTGCTGGGCGCGCTCTTCTACGGGTTCTTCGCCGTGTTCCCGGCGCGGTCGCCGCTCGATCGCCGCATGCCGTGGCTGAAGTGGGTCGGAGTCGGGGTCGGCCTGTCGGTCGGCCTTCCCGCGCTCGGCGACGGAACGCTCCGACTGCCGCCGCCAATCGAAACCGTGGTCGGCGTCGGATTCTCGAGGGGGCTGTCGAGCTACTACGAGCTCGCGGGCCTGACGCTCGGGCTCGCGTCGCTTGCCGGCAGCTACCTCGTCGCCCGCGACGCGCAGTCCCTGCGCCGCATTCGTGTCGTCTTCTGGGGAACGATCGTCGGCCTGACGCCCGGGCTGACGGCGTACGCCGCGCAGCTGTTTGCCGGCGTCGCAGCGGGTCCCACGCTCGACCCGTTCATCAACGGCGCCCTGTACCTGATCCCGCTGTCGTTCGCCTACGCGGTAGCGAGGCACCGGGTCCTCGACGTGCCGGTCCTGCTGCGGCGGAGCGCGCGCTATCTGCTCGTGCAGCGCGGCTTCACGTTCCTGCTGTCGCTCGTGAGCATCGGCCTGACGCTGGCGTTCGCCGCCTGGGTCGTGCCTGGCGTCCAGCGCCACCTGCCGGTGACGGCCACTTCCGGCATCGCGCTCGGCGCGATGTTCGGCACGGCGTTGTTGTGGACCGGCAGCCAGGTGCACCGGCGCGTCAGCGGCCGGATCGACCGCGCGTTCTTCCGCGCGGCCTACGACGCCGAGCTCATCCTCGGCGACCTCGTTGCGCAACTGCGCGTCGTCACCTCCCCGAGCGATCTCGCCCGGCTCCTGACACGGCACCTGGCGGCCGCGCTCAACCCCAGTTTCCTGGTGGTCTACCTCCCGGCGTCCAACGGCCGTTTCGACGCGGTATCCGGCGACGCGCCCCCCGGACTGGAATCCCTGGCCCCGGACCTGCCGGCGGTGACGGAGGTCGCCGCCAGTGGCCGGCCGATTGAAACCGTCGTGCAGGGAGCACTCGCAGCGGAGTCCCCATCTGGCGATCGGGTGGCGCCCGTGGACGCCGCAGCGGACGCAGAATGCCTGGTGCCGATCCCGGCGCACGACCGTGCCCTCCTCGGCTTGATCCTGCTCGGCCCCCGCCGGTCCGGCGAGCCCTATTCGGGCAATGACCGGCGACTGCTCACCGGCGTCGCAGGACAGGCCGGTCTGGCGCTCGAGAACATCCGGCTGGGGGACGAAGTCGCGACGCGCCTCGACGCGGAACGCCGTGCGCTGCGGGAGATGGAGATTGCGAGCGACGTGCAGCGCAAGCTCCTGCCGGGCGCGCCGCCGGTGATGCGGACCCTGTCGTGCGCGGCCCACTGCATCCAGGCGCGCGCTGTGGGCGGCGACTGCTATGACTACCTCGAACTGGAGAACGGCCTCGTGGGCCTCGTGCTGGCCGACGTCTCCGGAAAAGGCGTGCACGCGGCGCTCCTCGGGCGAATCTGCAGGCACATCTGCGCAGCCAGGCCAATGCCGCCCCTGACGACCCGGCCGGCGTGCTGCGGAAGGTCAATCGCCTGCTGTGGGCGTCGACCGCGACGCAGCACTACGCCACCTTGTTCTTCGGGATCTACGACGACGACCATCGGCGCCTCCGGTACGTGAATTGCGGGCACAACCCGCCCGTGTTGCTGAGAGTGGGCGACAGGGTGGATCGCCTCGCGCCAACGGCGCCGGCGATCGGCTTGTTCGATCAGTGGGAATGTTCGGTAGGCGAGGTGACCCTGGCGCCCGGCGATCTGCTGGCGGTCTTCAGTGATGGCGTGACCGAGGCGCCGGCGGCCGATGTCGAATACGGCGAGGCGCGGCTGATCGAGGAACTCCGTGCCGTGCGTGACCGTGAGCCGGCGGTGATCGTCGAAAGGATCCTCTCCAGCGTTCAGGCGTACAGCGGCGACACGCAGTACGACGACCTGACCCTGCTGGTCGCGCGAGGTGTCGAGTAGTGCCTCGCCGATCACCCTTCGCCTTCAGGCTACCGCGTCCCTGCTGGCTTCCTCGCCCGTGCCTTGCTCGCTGACGGGCGGTGACGTCCGGCAGAGCGTCGCGGCCTCGGCACCGGCGTTTTGGAGCTACGGTCGACTCCCCGCACAACGCGCATCTCGAGATGGTGGTCCAGGACCGTCAACGCCGCCTCGAGATGCTCGAGGCGAGAACCGTGACGGAGACTCAGCAACCGATCGACCTGTGGCAGATGCCATCGCAAGCGTCGCGCGAGTTCTGCCTTGCGCACGCCCGCATTCCGCATCGCTTCGTACAGCGCGATCTTCGCGACCGCCAGCGGCGGCAATACCACCGCCCGCCCCGTGTGTTCGCGCGACGGCCTGGGAATCGGACGCCGGTCCTTCATGTACCCTTCGAGCGCGGTCAAGGCGCAGTCTGTGGCACGCGCCGTGATCTGATCCTCGTTATCGGTGAACGTATGCGCTTCTGGAATATCCACTAACGACACGAGCAGCGTGCCGTTGTCGTCCAGTTCGACCGTGAGGGGGTAGACCCGCATCGGTATCTCCTTCACTCGACCTGGCTAGGTGAGCCCAAGGTCTCGTTTGATCGCGTTGACGAGTCCGGTGCCGAGTTCCTTCTGCTTGCCGTGCATCGGCAGAACCGACATCCTGTCGCCGCGCCGGACAATCAGATGCCCACCCTTGCCGGGTTCGAACGTGCAGCCTCGCGCGTGCAGCCAGCGTTTGAACTCGGCGCTCGTCATCGTGGCGAGCGTACAACACATGTGCTGTAAGACGCAACACTTCTGTTGTCGTGTCGCATGGGTTCACCCTGCTGGACACGGCCAGCCCCCACCGCCGACAGACCTCCTCCTTGCGCTACGTCCGGGACGCGGTGCTATCATGCCGCGCAACGGGGAGGAGCTGCCGTGGCCAAGACCGCAACCGCACGCAATCGCCGCAGCAAGGCGGAAGTTCAGCAGGAATTCGAGAGCATCCGCAAAGAAGCGAGCACCGAGCGCGAGGCGACGGACGCCCGGGCGCGAGAGGTGGTCCGGCTGCGCGACGCCGAAGTGCAGCAGGCTGTCGACGACGTCAGCGTCGACGGCATCGTGAATGAGATCTCGGCGCTGGGGCTTCATGTGTCGAAGGCGCTGGGCGACGTCTCGACGCGGCTGGTTGCCGAAGTCGAACGGCTAACGACACTCCGCGAGGCCGTCGAGATCGAGCAGCGGGAGCTTCAACGCCTGCACAAGGTCGACATCGCTGCGACGGCCCTCGATCAACTCGTCCAGGACTACGAGGCGAAGAAGCAGACGTTCCAGGCAGAGATAGCGACAGCAAAGGCGGAGTGGGAATCGGAGGCGGCCGAGCGCGAACGCGGCGCGCGCGAGGACCGAGGAGTCGCTCAAGAAGCAGCGGCAACGCGAGAGCGACGAGTTCGAGTACAAGAAAGCGCTCGAAAGGAAGAAGGCGCAGGACAAGTACGACGAAGAGCTACGGCTGCGCGACCGTCAGAACCGCGAGAAGCAAGAGACACTCGAAAAGAGCTGGCAGGATCGCGAAGCAGCCTTGAAAGCGCGGGAGGACGAACTCGCGCAACTCCGAAAGGACGCCGAGGCGTTTCCCAAGCGACTGGCGCAGGAAGTCGAGCGCGCGGTTGGCGAGGCGCACCGGCAGGCGGCGCAGGAGAACGAGCAGCGACTTCTCGTCGCGACCAAAGACGCGGAGGCGGATCGGCGCGTGTCCGAATTGCGAATCAAGGCTCTGGAAGAGGTCGCCGCACGCCAGGCCGAGCAACTCGCGGCACTTCAACGTCAACTCGACGAAGCCAAGCAGCAGGTCCAGGACATCGCGGTGAAGGCGATCGAAGGCGCCTCGGGTGCGCGTGCGCTTGCACACGTCAACCAGATCGCCATGGAACAGGCTCGGACGCGCCCCGGCCAGTCGTGATGGCCATCTGTTGCTCGCCCCGGCGCCGACAACGTGCTCTCGCCAAGGCCGGTGAGGGCAGCGCCGCAGTTCCCTCCACGCCGCACCGCCATCTCGGGCGTGATGGAGGGCGCCCGCCAGACTGCGAACGGATCGCGATTAGGAATCACGCGGCGTGATCAGGGCCGGAGCGCCCCGTGACACAATGAGACATTCCGCACGAGAACAAACCAGAACGGACGAGAGCAAACCGAAGCGCTGGAGGTGAGAACCGGAGCAAGACGGAGCGGAACAGAGCCTACCGGAACACCTTCACCGCTCTCTGGACCACGTTATCGGGGTTCAAATCCCTGCCTCCCAGCCAAATCAATCCCTTTAGATATAGGCACTTCCGGCACCGACAGAGGGCAGGCTGAGCATCCGCCCCGGCACCACGTTATCGGGCGCGGCGTCACCTCCCTCAAGTTGTTGACGCTCTTCGCCTTGCCGGTCGTGCAAGTGGACTCTCGGACCCTGGTGAGACACGCCGGCACCGCACGGCCGAGGGGCTACCGAGTGTCGCCGGCGCCTTCACTTTGTCGTCGACCGCGGTCCACGCGGTCCTGGAGGCCGAGCCAGATCTCCGCCGAGGTGTCGAGAAGCCTCGCCAGCCGTAGGGCCGTGTCGGCGCTCACCCCCCGCTTGCCGCGGATGACCTCGTTGAGCCTGTTCAGCGGAATGCCCATCCGGCGTGCCGCCTCGACCTGCGTCATCTCCGCCGGCTTCAGGAACTCCTCAAGCAACACCTCGCCGGGATGCGTCGGCGGCCGCTTCAGCGCCAACACCGATGCGGGAGCGTCAATGGTAGTCTTCACACGCGACCTCGTGGGCATGGCCCTCCTCGAATCTGAACGTGACCCGGTACTGATCGTTCACCCGCAGGCTCCACTCGCCCGCCCTGTCGCCTTTCAGCGCCTCCAGACGATTGCCGCGTGGCAGCCGTAGATCGCTCAGCGACCTCGCCCGGTGCAGCAGAACGACTGGGACCTCTGGCAGGCGGCGCAGGCCTTGCGCAAGGCCGGCTGAGGGTTCGGGGCGGTGCCGACACCCGTATCGCCGCTGGGGATCGCGAAGGAGCCGACGGCCACGGCGCGATGTTGACACTATCTTGACAAACTGCGCACGGGAGCGCCCGTTGCCGCCCCATCCGGCCGGAAGGTCGCTGGAGAAAACCTCAGGAAAACCGCGAACGCCCGTCGCCGTCGTCTCCGGCCTTTCTGCCTCTGGGCCACGTTATCGGGGTTCAAATCCCTGCCTCCCAGCCAATCAATTCCCTCTTCAACAAGCACTTACGACGCCCTGCGATTCCTCCCCGTGGATTCGCGTCGCAACCACGTTATCGGGCGTGGCATCGACTTCTTCAAGTCGTTGATGCGCTTCGCGTTGGCGATCGGCCAGGCGGACTGGCGGCGCGCCGGTGAGACACGAATGAGACACCCTGGCGCGGGACGGCTGGAGGCTCGGTGGCGTGCGGCAGAGGGGCGGCAGTTCCTGGCCACCGCGCCAGAAGCGGTGATCGGTGTCCTGGCCATGGCTGACCTGCAAGGCGCGCTGGAGGCTGAGCAACGGCTGGCGTGGGAGGAGGAGATGGACATCCTTCGAGCCGCCCTCGCGGGGTTCGAGGGGATAGTCCTCCTCGAGTTCGACGTCCCGCGCCTCGGCAGTATTGGTCGTCGAGTTCAACTGTGGTGAGCGCCACCTTACGGTAGGTGCCTACAACCAGGTGTGGGACTACGCGCTGGACCTGAAGAACTTTCACCAGGCCAGCCACAACGCGCGAATCTTCCCCATCCTCGTCGCCACCAGGGCCACCGACGCCGATTCGAATTGGCAGCCTTCCCATGAGGACGGCGTGTGTCCGCCGAGGAGAGCAACGCCGTCAAGCCTGCGGCGGTCGATCCAAGATGCCTTGGCGCAGGTTGACGGCCCTTCCCTCGACGGTGACGCATGGGCGCGTGCACCGTATCCGCCGACGCCGACCATCATCGAAGCAGCTCGAGCCCTTTACTCCCGTCACACCGTTGACGCCATCACCCGCGCCGATCGCGTGCGTGAGGCCGTTGGCGAGAAGCCACGTGATCAGGAGGACGAGGACGGCACGACGAGCATCCCCCGGTGAGTCGATATCGAACCGCAGGGCCTGTGCGGGTGGCAACCGCAGGAAGACGGTGCGAGCCGATCCGTTATCGCCAGCGATCGCCCCGCACCGTTACGTACTGTCTCCAAACGTAGCCCCACGGAAGAACGAGCGGCACGAGCACGACGCCCAGACCGATCGCGACGAGATTCTCGGCGGTGTCGACGTCGACGCGCTGCGCCCACCAGAGGGGGAGCCAAATCGCGGCCACCCAGATTAATTTCCACGCGAACTCGAAGATCAACAACGGCAGCATCCTGATCGGGTAGCGAACACCCAGAAGCGACAGCGCGGTAAGGGCACCGAGCAGACTCGTGCCGATGCCGTGCCAGAAGTTCCACGGCCCGACATGATGGAAGATGGCCGGCCACGTCCGTGCACCTTGTGCCAGCCCGACGAGCAGGTACATCGCCCGCAAGACAAAGAGACGGTAGAGCGGAAGGTCTGCGAGTGGCACGCCTGTCCTTGCCTCGTCCATCTTGGTTGCCCTCCGCTGATGCGTGGCGCTTGATGAGCACCGCGGTGATATCGTCCTCGGTCAGCCCAGGATCGACCAGCGCGCGTCGGACAGCGGCCGGCCCTCGATCAGCTTGCCGAGGAAAAGCGACAGAACGTCGGCCGCGAGCAGGAAGAACAGGGCGCCGGCCATCGCCGCATGCGGCCATCCGCGCTCGGTCGCTGGCGCCGGTGCTGCCGCTGTCATGCGCACCTCCGCGACGGGAGCCATGAGAGGCGACTCGCGCTCGCTTCTAGGCGGGCGGAGCGACGCGGCGGGCGGCAACCAATCCCGCGCGAAGGAGCATCGACCCGATGACGAAGGCCCAGACCGCAAAGGAAAGCAACTGCGCCATTGCGAGCGCGCCTGTCTGGTACACGGCGTCGGTCAGCAGGCCGGCGAGGGGATGTCTCTTCGGCCATCACGACCGGCCTCCAACCGGTAGCTCGAACGACCGCGCGAGCACGTTTCCCAACGCGGAACGCGGCCCCGTCTCAATCGGCGAAGGGCGTTCGTGCCGGCGCCCGTCGCGTGGCGGCATGCCCGATGAACACGAAGATGAGCAGCACGCCGCCGATCGGCCAGCCGCCGAGGCTGAAGGTTCCCGGCGCGAACCAGGCGACGGCGACGCCGCCTCCTACGAGCACACCGGCAAGGACCGCGAACTCCCACCCGAACCTCCGCTTGTGCCTGCTCGAGCTTCAAAGTGCTCCGCGCTCGTTTCGCGGGCCCCTACGAGAAGTAGATTCGCCCTCCAGTCCTGCGAAGTCGAACAGCGCGTGGGCCGCCGAAGTGCCTTCGATCGAGCCGGTCCGGAACGCGACCCACCCCCACAACCGGCCAAGGACGTGGCCGGTCCCTGCCGCAACCCGGACCGGGCCAACTCTAGAATATCCGTGCTTCGGGGAGGTAAACGGCTCGCGGCCCCGCCAGGATTGGGAGCGGACGCGTCCTGCACGCACCACGCGCGGAGCATCACTGGTACGAGCGGACCCGCGGCCAGAATGTCCGCAACGGCTCCTTGAGGCCCCGGCACAGGAAGATCGTGACCGGCCGCTGTGCATAGGGGCTGTCCACGATCTCCCCGGGCCCGACGCTCGTAAAGACCTGCTCGAGATCTCGCCGGCTCGCATCTATCACGATCACGGTTTCGCCCGTGTAATCCCGCGGCCCCCAGAGCCAGTAGCTGTTGTGGCCGCTAATCGCCCGTGGGAGCTCGTAGGCGCGGCCAAAGTAGTCGACTGCGCCGGCATTTCCGTAGCCGGACGCGTAAATGGCGGTGCGCGCCCGCTCCGCATCGGGGAGCGAGTGATACATGCGGGCCACCGCCCGGACGAGGTCCTCGAAGCCGTGCATCGACGCGAAGTAGATCGGCAGCTTCGTGGGAGCCATGCCCCGCTCGTCCGGCTTCGGTTCGTCGCCGAGCCAGGCCTGGTAGGTCACGAGCTGCGACTCGCTCAGCAGCGGCAGGTACTCGGGACTGTAGACGAGGGTCGGAAGGACCACGAGCGCCGTTGCGGGAGCCCGCAGCCACGACCGGTCCGACGATGCCTTCTCGAGGAGCGACGCGCCCGCGGCGAAGAGCACGAAGTAGGCCGGTACCAGGTAGTACGGCTTGGCGTGACTCAGTTGGAAGACAACGAGGAGAGTGGGGTAGATCCAGCCGAGGGAGCGAAAACGGCTCGCACGCGGGGAAAAGACCAGATAGCCCAGGCCGATCGTCCACACGGGCAGGGACCACAGGTTTAGCTGCGAGGCACTGCCGCGAAAGAACGCCCATGGGGAGAGAGGGAGGTTCTTGTAAGCGGTCACGTTGTGCATGAACTCCAGGCTTGGCCAACCCTGGCGCATCTCCCAGAGCACGTGTGGCAGGAACAGAAATCCGCCGATGGCGGCGCCGAGCCAGAATCGCCGGTCCGCGAAGTGCCGGCGGGCCGGAGTTGCGAGAAGTCCCAGCGCGAGCGCCACGCAGAAGAATCCGACCGAGTACTTGTTGAGGAGCCCGATCCCGACCACCACGCCAAAGAGAGGCCAGAGGCGCGGCTCGTCGCGTCCGAGGATTCGCGCCACGATCAAGATCGCGAGGGCCCAGAAGAGGTGGTCGAACGCGTTCATCGACAGGAGGTGATCGATGACCAGCGACGCGGGAGCAAGCGCGACGCAGATGGTCGCAAAGAACTGCCCAAATCGGCCGGCACCCAACTCGCGCGCGATGAGCGCCGTCACGAAGGCGGAAAGGAGCCCGGCCAGCAAGAACGGGAAGCGCAGGGCCGGGAGGGCGTCACCGAGCAAGAATCGGGTCGCCGCGGCGACGAACGCGACAAGAGGCGGATGGTCGACGTAGCCCCAGCCGAGATGGTCGGCGCACGCGACGTAGTACAGCTCGTCCCAGCCAAACCCGTAGCGGCCAAGCACCGCGATGTGCGCGACGAGGACGACAAGGAGTGGGGCTGTAATCCAGGTCCACGCAATCGGTGGACGGGAATCCTCAACGCGATTCTGCGGCACCGGCTCCTCCAGGGCGTGGTCGGCGTGCGAGGGACCGGCGCGCGATCCGCTGAAGCACCCGCCTCGTGGCCACAATGTTAGCCCAGCGGCGGCAGAACCGGTCCTGCCGCGAGACGCGGGCGCGTTCTCGAGGTCGCGCTTGAAAAGAACTTGAGAATCGGCGCACGAAACCGCCCTCCGCCAGCCGTCTCCGCCTGAGGGGGCAGGCCGTCGAGTTCGATAGGCGGTGGGATGAGGAGACGAAGGTCGGAAAGCCGCACCAGTCCCTGAGCAGGACAGCGCTTGGGGGTGCGAGGTGGGTCCTGTCGAAAGCCGGCGACGCCGGGCGCTGAGACGGCTCGCGTGAATCTCGACAGGTATCGCGACCGTCGCGCTCAGCAACTGCTTCCGGTCGAAGTAGCGGAGGTTGTCCTGCTGCCGCGGTCTGAGCACACCCGCCTGCACGAAGTTCTGAAGGTCCTTGGGCGCCACCTCGAGGACCGCGCTTGCCTGCTTCAGTTTCAAACTCTCGCACCACCGTGTCTCCTATTAACGTCTAACGTTCAGACGATGATAGAGGCCGCCGCAACCTCGACTACCCGATCGGTGCGCGCGTTGAGGGCCAGGCACCCCAGTGCCGATCGGCGACCTTGATAGGGTCTTGCCCATCCCGCCGCGAGGTGCTCGCAGAAAATCCTATGAAGACCGCTACGCCCGGTCGCCGTCGTCTGCGGCCTTTCCGCCTCTGGACCACGTTATCGGGGTGCCGACACGCATCGCAGAGGCGTCGCCCTAAGATCCTGTCGCTCAGGAAGTTATCGCGACGGTGACGAGCCGGCTTGGCCGGAACCCGGAGGACGATCTTGATAGAAAGGTCGTGACTCTGGGCGACGGATCCGCACTCGTGGCCGGAGGCACGACCTTGTGACTCGACGCATGTCCGACCCTTTCTATCGCTCCGCCTCGATGGTGTCTCAGTCCCGAAGACGCGTACGGCTCTGACGCGCTAGCCACGCCGGCACGATCACTAAGGCGAAGTGTCTCGCGTTCCCGGAGCAGAGTTCGACGACTTCATGACCGTCTCACGCTCGCGCTCAGGGTGACGAGAAGCTCGTCCAGTTGCTCGAACGTCTCGCTGAACCCACAGGTACTCCCAGAGGCGATGGCACTGTCGAGAGCTTCCTTCGAGGGATAGAGGTCGTGCATGACGACCAGGGTCTCGGCACCTCGTTCTTCGAAGGTCACCGTGGTGACGGCCCCACCTTCGCCAGCTTCGTCATTCGTCCAGACGAGGCGGGAGTGCGGCGTCACTTCGATGTACCTACCGAAGAACTCCATAGGTTGCTCTGAGGCAGGGTGGCCGAACACGAAACGGTAGGTGCCCCCCGCCCGAACATCGGCCTCGCAGGAAATGAAGGACACGCCAAATGAGTTCGGCGCCCACCACTGCCTGAGCAGTTCGGGCTTTGTCCAGGCCTCGAACACGATGCGCGCCGGGCCGTTGAAGGTCCGCGTCACGACGAGCTCACGCTCGGACCTCCGTTCCTCCGTCGTGCGGTTCTTCATGGGCGTGCGCTCACTCTCTCTCTTTGCGTCCATCGACCTTTTCCTTCCGTTTCAGTTCCTCGACAACCTTCTCCAGCTCGTCGAACCGTACGTCCCAGAGCTGGCGGTACCTCTCAATCCATGCCGCCTCTTCCTCCAGGCGGTACCGGCCGAGCTTGCATGTCCGCACCCGCCCGACCTTCTCCGTTTTGACGAGCCCCGCCTGCTCCAACACGCCGACATGCTTCTTCATGCCGGTGAGGGTCATATGGAACCTCTCTGCAAGGTCCGTGATCGAAGCGTCTGCACGCGCGAGCTGGTCCAGAACGCCGCGTCGGGTGGCGTCCGAGAGCGCGGCGAACGAGGCGTCGAAGCGGGTCTTTAGATATTGAACCATGTGGTTCAGTCTTACCACATAGATTGGCGGCACGCAAGGCGAAGCCGCGCGCGGCTGCGCTCGGCGATCCCCACGCCCCAGGGATCGGTTTGCGTCAGCAATCGGGTGCGTGCTGGGGACGAACGCTGAGGAACGCAGAGAGTGATTGTCGTGGAAGATTAGGTCGCTGATCGCGTCTGCGCTGACGCGCTTCTGTAGTGTCTCGATAGTAGTGGAGAAGTAGAAAACGCATGATCATCCGGCGCAGAGGTTCAACGACAGCACACCCGCTTGGCGGCGCGTGCCGAAGCATGACGCGATGGCTGACGATACCGAGAAGCGAGTCGGGACGGAAGCGAAAGTCCGGTGGAGTCCGGAAGTCTTCTTGCCGGCTCAGCTCGTGGGTTTGGCTCCGGTGGCCGCATCGCAATCGCGCGCGGGTGATTCAGGCCTGCGGTCATGCGTCAGGCTGACAGGCGAGAAGGGTCGGCCGTCACCTGATTCTGCTGGACCCCGTTCGGTCGGGTCAGGTCGAGTCGGCGCGCCGCCTCGAAATCTGAGACCGACTCAGCGCAGGTTGCCGATGCTGTTCTTTGCGGTGTCGTGCTTTTCTTTCATGATGTTGGAAAGAAGTGAGAATCGCCTGCTTTCATCCTGCATGTGCTGCTGCAACATGAGGTATTGCAGATTGAATGACTGGTTCATTTCCTGCATTTTCTCCATTTGGGCCATCGTATCCTGCTGCGACTGGTCCTGTGACCCCCGATCGGTGCGTCGACCCTTCCGCGTGCCTCCAGCGGTCCCGGTTCCGGCACTTGTTCGAACCAGGGCAGTCTGCCAACGGTTCGCCAAGTCATCCAGTTTTCCGACGCACTCTTGCAGCCATTGATTGAATCGCTCCTCCTCCTTTCTTTGATCTGCCGAGAGCTTTGCAGGCAAGGGCTGTCGAACGAGCCTTCGAAACACAACGGCCGTAGTCCTCAGTTGCTTTATGTGTTGCTCTGCGAATTCCGCAGTGTTCAGACCGGCGTCTGTTCCTTCACACGCGTGAGCCGTCCGGCTAGACACGCTCACCAGCAGGATGATCAGTAAGAAATGGCCACAGGCGAGGATTCGTTTGTTCATTCCGCACCTCACGGCCCGGGACCGGAGCAGTCAGCGCGACGTTCGCCCGCGCGCGGGCCTAGGAACCGCGAACGGAAAATTGCCGCAGAAGGCGTACGCCTCAGCCAGCGGCGGCGTGAAGCGGCCGTGCCGGGCGGGTAGCCGTGCGCATGATTGCGGTCCCAGGCGATCCAGCGTTTCGGGAACTGCCGTCACGAAGGGGGTCTGCCGGGCGGGCTGGGCGTCTCGCGCGGCTGCCTGCCGTGGGCTGTCGACGTCTATCGCTGTTCGCGACGTGCCGGAGGCGAGGATCAAAGGAACGGCCAAGAGCACTTCGAGTGACTTCATCACGGCGGCCCAGTTGTTGTGGCGGCCAGCCCCCGGCCAGATCGGTGGTGGCAATTTCTTGCCGTAGGCAGCTTACACGACGGCGACGGTCTGTCAAGCGGCGGGACGACGACGTCCCGTGTTCCCCGCGCAGCCTGGGAACGGGTCGATGCGTCGACGACAATGAATCGTCCGTACCACGTCGATGCCGACACCGCGCGGCACCTGGCGCCTGTTCAAGATGTCACCGCAGTTCTGGATGCGGCTTCAGGCCGATTAAGACTTGCATCGGGCGATCGAGCGGCAAACGCGGAAGGTGTCTTGATACCTGACCGAACTACGCGGCGTTCGCAATCAGCCAAGTTCGAAAGTCGTCCCTGCCTTCCGAGGACGGCGGTAACCGCAGTGGTCAATCGTCGCGACTGGGCTCTTGCGCGTGACAGATTCACTCGGGATTCACGAGGGACGCGTGGTGGCACGCTGCGCGCCTGCCTCCGGCGCGTGGCGCGACCATCGACTGGCGATGAGCCGGGTTTTCGGTGCGCCGTTTGTGGCCTGGATCGCCTGGTCGCCTTCTCGATGCAAACCAGGAGGCACCCTAATGCCTCCTGTCGTCCCGTGCCGGAGTCGGATCACTCTGGCGATTCGGCCAGCGCGAGCAGCCGCTGCCCGAGATCCCTTGGTTCTCCTTTCGTGCCTCCGTTTTTCAGGATCGCGACGCCGCGATCCTGCTTCGGCTGGAATCCCACCCAGCTGGCGAAGCCCGAATCGAGGCCGTCTTTCGAGATCAACAACGCTCTCCCGCGTTGTCTTTCTTCCCAGCCCATGCCCACCGCGTGATCCGGCGTCGCGCGGAAGAGTTCTTCGTGCGTCATGACGATGGCGTGCATCAGGTCGGGAGGCATGTTCATGTCCCCCAGATTCGCCTCGATGAACCGCAGCATGTCTCGCGCCGTCGTCCACAGGCCGACGGGATGCTTCCTGGACGGCCGTCCATCCTCCTCGTGGCCGACAGCACATCCAGGTTCGGGCGAGCCGCAGATCACGCCCGTGCGAGTCATGCCGAGCGGACCCGTGAGGTCCTCGGAGAGGAATTCCGTGTAGCGCTTGTGCGCGAGTTCGGCCGCGACGGTTCCCACGACGACGAAGCCAAGATTCGAGTACACATATTTCGTGCCTGGCGGATACGACGGGCGCCACGAGTCGAGGAACTGCATCACCGAATCCGGCATGGGCTGGTCGCGGTAGAGCTCCATCCCGACTCGCTCTCGCTGGTCCGGCGGCGCGCGCGGGAGCCCGGACGTGTGCGTGACGAGATCCTTCAAGGGAATCTTCGAGAAGGCGGCATCCGGCCCGACGCGCTTGTCGTGGTCGGCCACGAGGTACTTTGCCGCGGGGTCGTCGAGGGTGGCCTTGCCCTGCACGATTTCGAGCGCGAGCAGCGTCGAGTTGAAGACCTTCTCGATCGATCCCATCGCAAATGCGGTGGCGGGGCTGACCGGCTCGGCGACGGGCGTGCCGTCGTTGCCGCTCACGATGAAGCACGACTTCCCGCCGTCGTAGAAGGCGACAGAAATGCCTGGCGTTCTGGTCGATTCGCGGTACTTGTCGACGGCCTGCTGGGCCCGTCGCACGAAGCCGGGTGCGCAGGATCCCTCTGCGCCCCGGCCGCCCCGCTGCTCCGCTCGCGGCCCGGAGCCGGCAGGCGGTACGAAACTGATTCCGACGATCAGGACCCCGAGTGACACCACGACCCTTTGGAAAAGACGGCGTGTTCGTGTCATGCAATTCTCCAGGCGACGATAGGCCGTATTCGGACCCGCTGCGTGCCACTCTGCGCCCGTCCCGCGCGCGGGCAGGGCCCATCAAGGGGGAGTCCCGGCGCGCCCGCAGTGAACAGAACGGTCCTTATACGACCCCCGGAGCCGCCGCGCCGAACCTCAGGATTGGCCCCCCAGCGCGACCTCGGGGCGTCGACCCCGCCGGAGACGGCCGGCCGGCGCCGCGCTCATGACACAGCGCACACTACCAGCTCAGCGGCGCCGCCGGCAAGGCACTCGCGCCGGTCGATGGATCAGTGCGACAGCCCTGTCGCGGGTGGCACGCGTCACGCACACGTCTCGTCGGCCGGCAGATCGATGCCGTCATCGAAACCGGCCGGGCTTTCTGGCGGCGTGCGGGCCGGCCGCGGGGTGGGCAGATCGGTCGGCAGATCGATAGACTGCGTACGCAGGTGACCGTTTCCACCCCAGCCGGCCGGAAGGCGATCGCCGACAACCTTCGCCGGGGCATCGCGCCCATCACGCTCAACGGCACCTTCAACAGCCTGATCAGCTTGACGGTTGGCTCGTGGCCGATCGGTCGCAGGCTATCGCTGCACGAGCAGGTTCTTTCCGCGATTTGCACTCAACTGCGCCGCCAGGCCTTCCAGCTTGTCCGCACCGCCGATCGCCGCCACGCACGCCGCCGCGCGATCCAGGTAGGTCTGCATCGGCAACAGCTGCGGCAGTTCATCGTCGGTGAACTCGCCTTTCCACTTCCTGAAGTCCTGCGTGAGGCTCGACTTCAGGACGATGCCGCCAGGGCGCCTTGCGTACAGCTGCATGTAGGGCACGCTGCACAGCGTCGAATCGTGCGCCAGCTGGAAGAAGTTCTCGATCAGAGAGGTTCCCTTCTTGTTCCAACGCCCGGACATCATCCCGAAGTCGTAGCGATCCTCGCTTTTCCCCCGCGAGTCGTGCCCTTCTCCCTGGTCCGGCAACACACGCGCGAGGTGATAGACGAACCCCGCCTTCTTCAGCTGCTCCGGCGTCGCCCAGATCTCGTCGAAGAACTGCTGCGCAGCGTCCTCTTTCGACGCGGGGCCGCCGGTGCGAGCGTCGACGGGGACGCAGAGGTGGCCGGGCATGGCGTAGATTTCGTCGGTGTGCCAGCAGATGCGGGGCATCCGGCCTGCCCAGCCGTACACCAGCCCGCCATGCGTCCGGCTGAAGAAATGCGTCTTGGCGTCGGCTTTTTCGCCGTCCAGCGCCCTGGCGTGCAGCAAGGGGATGTTGATGCTGCGGGCGAGGTCCACCATCAGCTTCGACGCCGAGTGGCAGCCGTCGAGCGCGATGAACATCTTCTCCGGCGGCGTCTTCTCCGGCACCATCCCGGCGAGCCGATCCTCGAGCCAGCGCTGCCCGTTGCTCGCCGTAATCCGCTCCTCGTGCATCGGCCCGTGCCACCCGTTGGTACGCAGCCACTCGGTGAGATTGACGAGCGTCTGCAGCTCGGTGCTGCCGACCATCGACTGGTGCGTGGCCGACGTCCTGCCGGTGACGAAATCGTAGGTGATGAGCGGGTCGCCCGTCAGTTCGCCGAGGCTCCAGTCGGGCGCCGCCTCTTGGAAATCGTGGTTGGCCGCGATGCCGGGTGGATAGGTCCTGTTCTCGGCCGGCCGGATGCGCGCGAAGTAGCTGTTGGACGACAGCAGCGCTTCGAGTTCCGCCGGCGGGTGCGATTGGATGCTCCACGGCACTAGGTGGTTCGCCTCCACGTAAAGCACGTGGGCGAGGTTGGCGGCGTAGATCGCAAACGCCTGGTCCGCGGTGAAGTACACGGAACCGCCGCTGCTCTTGGCCTCGAAGGCCCGCAAGCTTCGATCCGGCCTCTCGGCGGCGAACCGCCGGTAGCAGGCGTCGATCCGCTCCCTCATCTGCGGGGTCCACTGGTCGAACGGCTGCCGCCTGCCATCGGCGGTTTCCCACACGATCTGCCGCCTCAGTGCGGGCGCGCCTTCGAGGAACGCGTCGAGGCTGACCGCGGCCGTGTTCTGGGCCTGGCGCCGGGCGGGTGGTGGCGCGGAGCGCCTCTGCTGGGGGGACGACGCCGTCGGCCACGCGGCGGCTGATACGACGGCACCCATGACCACCGCGAAGAGCAGCGTCGTTCTCATCTGGTCCTCTCGGGCGAATCGCACGCGCCGAACCCCCGAGGGGTACGGCGAGCCTCGGCGCAAACGGTCGTGAGTGGTTGGCGAGAACGGAGGACGGTACGCGCGGATGATAGCACGCGCGTCATCGAATTGCCGTTCCCTACCGCCCTACTTGAAAGTGCCAGCGAGCCATCGTCGCGCCAAGAAACTCGCGTTGTCCAGCCGTGAGGGGAAGGATTGACAGCCTTCGCGTGTCGGCGGGCTTGCCAGCCGGCGCTCACGGAAGAGGATGTGCAAGCTCAGGTCGCCGTGAATCGCGGCCTTGCCGCGGCGGTTGCACGCGATTGCACACAGGGATGAGGTCGCGCGGTGGCGTGTTCGAATCGCCTCCGCGAATCGACCGCCCGAGCTTCTTGGACCACCTGCTCGACCCCGGACCGCCAACTCTGAGACGGGGCGCGGCGACACTTCACCGCTTCTGGCGCAGGAACGACCGGAGCAGACGCACGCCGTCCGTCGCGTTTCGCTTGACCTCCGCATCACCCGTGCGCGTACGCAAGGCCTCGAGTTCACGAATGGCAGTCTGGACGCTCAGAACCGGAACAGGCACCCGGGTCTCGATTCGTCAACCGGACTCGAACGTCTCGCCTGTGCGTTTGGCCGATCCCCTGCATCGCCGTGCGCAGGTCCCCGACCATGGTGTTGATCGAGTCCTTGATAGCCGCGAGGTCACCCGCGTACGTCCTCCGGACTTCCGTGCGGAGGTCTTGCGTGGCAATCCGTTCGAGCACTTTCGCTGCCTCGCGGATCGGCGTCGGGATCGCCTCAGGCGTGGCGTTGACCCCTGTGATCATGTCCGGTAGTCGCCCTCGTGCCTCGTGGCGTCGGCGCGCACTCCGAGCCTGCCTTCGACCGCCGCCTGCGCCAGCGTACTGGCATCCGCGAGGAGCGCCCGGACGTTGGTCCGGATCGCATTCATCCCGTTGGTGAGCACGATCTGCTTGCCTGGGAGGGCCCGCATCTTGCGCGTGAGATCGGCCTTCGCGTACTCGTTCATGATCCCGATCGCTTCCATCACCGGGAATGAGCTCGCGTCGAGGGCGTCATTGAATCTTCACGGCCCGGCGGGTGTAGGCGCCGTCCAGCGACAAGACGTCGTAGCAGCTGTCGACGTCGCCCGCCTTCTGCTGGACGATCATCTCCTCCAGCGCGGACGACACGCGGGTGAGATTGTCGGTGCACCCGTTGAGGTCGCTTTTGATCTCGTTGAAGTCGCCGGCGTACATGTCGGAGATCCTCGGCGGGATGTCGCCTTTCGAGATACGGTCCACGTACGCCGCTGCTACGTTCAGCGGTCCCACGACCGCGTCCAGCGTGCCGTTGGCTCCCTCGATGACCTTGGAATACTCGCCCTGGTGCCGGGACTCGTCGGCGCGCGCGGCAACCCGCGCCGCAAGTGCCGCCCTGCAGAGCGTCTCAGTGTCCGCGACCAGGGCCATCGGGTGGTCCCTCGAACCTCACTGACCAGGTGCATATCGTCGAGAGCGGCAGCTCGATGTCGCCCGTGGCGGCTGACTCTTCTCCGAGGATCAGGATCGTCACACAAGCGCGGTCCGGCGACAGCTGGTCGCGGCGCTGCTGGGATTCGGCTACGCTATCGGGGGCGGATCGGCGGCCAGCACATCCCGGATCTTCCGGAGGAGCGCATCGCCAGCGAACGGTTTCTGGATGAATGCGAGTCCTGGTTCGAGCACACCGTGCCGGACGATCGCGTCGTCCGTGTAGCCGGACATGTACACGACGCGCACGTCCGGGCGCTCGGCCAGCACCCGCCGGGCGACCTCTCGGCCACTTATGCCGGGTAATACGACGTCGGTCAGCAGCAGGTGGATAGGGCCGTCGTGCCGGCGCGCGAGAGTCGTGGCCTGGTCGCAATCGTCTGCCGGCAGCACGTTGTATCCCTGGCGGCGGAGCGTCCTTTCGATCAGCCCACGGACCTCCATCTGGTCTTCGACAACGAGTACCTGTTTCAGTCCCTGTCAACGCGTCCGCCGCCACCTGGGGCTGGGCTACCTGGCCGGCGGGATCACCGACGGCAGGCAGGTAGATCTTGAAGGTCGTCCCTTTCCCCGGCTCGGTGTAGACCCAGATCGACCCCTGACTCTGCTTGACGATGCCGTACACCGTCGCCAGCCCGAGCCCCGTCCCGCGGCCGGCGCCCTTCGTGGTGAAGAACGGCTCGAACAGGCGCCGCCGAGTCTCCTCGTCCATGCCGACCCCGCTGTCGCTGACCGCGATCATCACGTGCTTGCCCGCCGTCGCGCCCGGGTGCTGGGCGACGTACGCTTCGTCCAGCTCGACATCGGCGGTCTCGATCGTCAAATGGCCTCCGTCGGGCATGGCATCGCGCGCATTCACCACGAGGTTCATAATGACCTGCTCGACTTGAACCGGATCCGCGCTCACGCGACCGAGCGGCTCGGACAGGTTCACCGCGAGCGTGATGTCCTCGCCGATGACGCGGCGCAGCATCGACTTCCCGCGGGACAGCATGCGGTTGACATCGAGGACCTGCGGTTGCAGGATTTGTCGGCGGCTGAAGGCCAGCAACTGGCGGGTGAGGCCGGCCGCGCTCCGGGCGGCAGCCAGGATCTCCCCGAGGCCCTCTTGCGCAGGGTGCGAGGGGTCCAGGTCCTCCGCGATCAACCTGGCGTATCCCTCGATCACGACGAGCAGGTTGTTGAAGTCGTGGGCGACACCCCCGGCAAGCCGGCCGACCGCCTCCATCTTCTGCGCCTGGCAGAGCTGCTCCTCGGCCTGGCGCACCTCGGTGACGTCCTCGACCAGGACGACGAGGCGATGCAACTGCTCTCGGTCGTCGAGGATCGGGAACACCCGGCCGTGGACCCAGCGCATGGTTCCATCCGGCCGGCGGATGCGGAACGTCGCCGACCTCTGCTCTTCTGCTGGCAGAGCGGCGATCTGTGCGGCCACGCTCGCACGGTCATCGGGGTGAATTGCCTCGAACCAGACCTGCGGGTCCGCGTACGCGTCGTCCACGTGGCGACCCCATATCGCCTCCCACATCCGACTGAGGTACAGGGACCTGCCGTGGGGCATCTCGACGATGAGGAACGCTTCCTTGATGTTGTCCGCGAGCAGCCGAAACCGCGCCTGACCAGCCCGGGACTCGAGCGCCTGCAACGCGTCGCGGTACGCGTGCCGCCCAATCGCATGCCGCACGGTCGGCAACAGCGACCGCGGGTCCGTAGCCTGTTTAAGTAGGTACTCGTCGGCACCCTCGCGCAGGGCCGGCGCGACCGCGGTGGGGTCGTTGTTGGAGGTCAGGACGATGATCGGCGTGCCGGCTGCCACCGGGGCGACTCGCCTCAGCGTCCCGAGACCCTGGCTGTCGGGGAGATCTAGGTCGAGCACCACGGCGTCGAACGACTGCGCTTGAAGCTGGGCGACCGCATCCGTGGCGGTGGCCGCCCTGGTCACTGCACTCGGCACCGGGGAATGATCGTAGAGGCGCTCGGTTACGAGCCGTGCGTATGTGGAATCGTTGTCCACCAATAGGATCCGAAGTACGTTACTTGCCTTGTCCATGTCGAAACCGTCTGATCTCAGCACGCGGCCGGGGCCAGGCGCCCGCCGACCGCGCGCCGCGACTCAGTCGGTTACCTCGTTGCGAACCCGGCGGCGACAGTCGTCGCAGACCGTGTGCGACGCCGGCGGCCATCCGTCCTTCACTGTCTTTCACCACCACGCGCACACGACGCGCGGCGCCCTCTCTGTTGGCATGACGATCTCCGTCACGTCGGTCTCCGAAACTCAGTATTCACAAGAGACGCGCCGTGCGGCGCTCACGCGTTCGTCGGTCGAGGAGGTGCCCTGTCGCATCAGTCCCTGGCAGCGCCGTCCTCGCGGGCTTCTGTCCGCGCTCGAATGCGCGCGATCAGGTAGCGATTCATGCACCCCGACGCGGCCTCCAGACTGGTTCCTCTCCGCCAGATGCGCTCCAGCAGACGCTGCCCCCCACCGTCGATGAAGGACACGTCCGAGAGGAGCACCTTCACTCTCCGCGCAGGGACGGCCTCCAGCACCGAACGCCACTGACGATCCAGCAGCTCCACCCAGGACTCGGCCAGACGGCCGTGGAGAGAAAGCGTCCAGGTATCGCCGTCTTGTTGAGTGACGATTCGCAGCATAGCCAGAACGCCCTTCGGCCCACGCTCACCTTGGCGGTTCCCGATGGCGCGCCCCGCCAAGTCGCGCGTCACTGCATCTGCCGAAAGGCGATGGGCAAGAGCGATTCCATCTCGAGCCGCGCGGGTTTTGTGCTGGTTCTCACGAGAGTGGCGCTGCTCGCGACGATATGAAGGCACGCTGCGACCCCCGCGCGTCAGCTCTCGCGATCGATGCCGGGGCGTTCGAAACCTGACGTGGGACGCAGCGACCGATCGGTCAGCCTGCATTTCGCCACACGGTGCTTCCGTCTCGTCGCACGCGTGAGCACCATCGCCCCGAACCACAGGCCGCCGGTGCAATAGCTGCCCTGAATGCAACAGCTTGCAGTGGACGCCCGCGCGTCGGTACGCCCGGCACGATCGCTGCTGCGACGTTCTACGTCGGCTCGGCGCGACTCGCGCAGGCCTGATTGACAAAACGTTGCCGAACATCCAGGCCGGAGTATGAATTCCACGAGCACCTTGTCGCTGCGTGACGGCGAGCGCGATGTCGGCCGAGACGGCTCAGCACAGCCGCAGGCCGACGTTCCAACGGAGGGCGAGAGGCGCCCGATTTCGACCGGTGGCGGCCGGATTGTCAGAAGGACGATTCGCCAGCTGGTCACCGCGCTCGCGCTTGCCACCTATTTGGCCGGAGTTTCCGTGCTGCTTCGCGAGCTCGGGTCCAGGTGTCTCAGCTGGCTGCCCTCTCTGTACAGGTCCCTCGGCTATCGCTGAGCGGCACAGTCGATGCGTGACCGGCAACGCGAACGCCAGAGGCAACCCGTGACACTGCAATGCGAGCATACAGGACGAGACAAGGAGCAGACGATGGTGACGACGAGCGGCGGCTTGACGACCGCGACTAAGGGCAGGACGGTCGCCTACTGGGTGACAACGGCGTTCGCGGGCTTCGGGCTGGCTGGGATCGGCACCGCCGACCTCCTGCGCGTCCCAGAGGTTATCCAGGGACTTGCGCACCTCGGCTATCCGGCCTATTTCGCCACGATTCTGGGCGTGTGGAACTTGCTCGGGTCGGCCGCGATCGTCGTAAACGGCCCAAATCGCCTGAAAGAGTGGGCCTATGCGGGGATGTTCTTCACCCTGACCGGTGCCGCCATGTCACATGCGGCATCGGGCGATCCCCTTGCCAAGATCCTCCCGCCGCTCGTGCTCCTGGGTGTTGTCCTCGCCTCCTCGGCGCTGCGTCCCGCGCGCGAGGCCGGCGTCGGCTGACCGGCGACCTCAGGGCACCTTAGCATGACGGCAACGCGTTGCCATCTTCAAAGGGGTTAGTCATGTTAGCCGATACCGGTGAAACAACCGAGTGCGAGAAGGCGTCGTGTGTCGATCGAATCCTGGATGCTGCACGACAGGCCGGGCCCGTGTCGCACGACGCCCGCGTCGCCGAGACCCTCGCGGCGGCCGCGATCGAGGACGGCGTCCGCGCGACCAAACGGGCCGTGCGGCGAGGTATCGAGACGCTGGAGGACCTCAAGGACGAGAGCCTCCATCGCGTGAAGCGGCGGCCGGTGAAGATGCTGGCCATTGCTGCCGGTGTTTGCCTCTCACTCGGCCTGGCGGCCGGGTGGATTGTCGGCCGGGCCGGCTCGAAGAGGGCCAGGCCGGGAGAACGCTGACAGGCGACACACCGGAGGGCTGGTCGAGTTCCGTTGCGGCCGCGGCGGGCAGCCTGACGTGACCTCGCTGCAGGTGTCGAGTCAGCCTGTCGGGCCTCGCCCCGGGCGGACGATGTTGAGACGCCGCATCGTGGAGACGAGGGTGGTGCGCTTGAGACCGAGTCGCTTCGCTGCGCCTTCGGGCCCGCCGATCACCCAGTTGCAGTCGCGCAGCGCGCGCAGGATGTGCTGGCGCTCCGCATCCTCGAGAGTGAGGGTCTCTTCGTCCGGAGCAGGTGAGGGCGTTTCGAACTCCGTGAGTGGGACGCGGAGCGTCGTCCCCTGGCACAGAATGACCGCCCGCTCGAGCACGTTCTGAAGTTCGCGCACATTCCCCGGCCAGTGCCAGCGGCACAGGGCGTCCATGCTCTCGCGTGCGACGGAATCGATCGCGCGCTTCAAGCGCTTCGCGTAGCGCTGGACGAAATACCGGACGAGCGGGGGAATGTCCTCACGTCTTTCACGCAGCGGCGGAATGCGAATCGGGAAAACGTTCAACCTGTAGTAAAGGTCCGCGCGGTACTCTCGTTTGGCAACCATCTCCTGCAAATCCCGGTTGGTCGCGGCGACCAGGCGGAAGTCCACGCGGATGGCGCGGATGCTGCCGAGCCTCTCGATTTCGTGCTCCTGCAGCGCCCTGAGGAGCTTCGCCTGCAGGTCCAGGGGCACGTCGGCGATCTCGTCGAGGAACAGCGTGCCCTGGTGGGCGAGCTCGAACCGTCCAATCTTCTGGGTGAGCGCCCCGGTGAAGGCACCTCTCTCGTGGCCGAACCACTCGCTCTCGAGCAGGCCTGCGGGCGAGATCGCGCAGTTGACCGTGACGAGCGCTCGGGAACGGCGCTCGCTCAGAGCGTGAAGCGCACGGGCGATCAGCTCCTTCCCCGTCCCGGTTTCGCCGAGCAGCAGGACTGCGGTGTCGGTGGGCGCCACGCTGCGCACCTGGGCAAGGACGCGTTGTAGGGCCTTGCTTTCGCCGATGATCTCCTCGAAGTGCTGTTGCCCGCGAATCTCGTCTTCGAGGTACAGGTTTTCCTGTGCAAGCCGATCCTTGAGCACCGCGATTTCCTGGAACGCGAGCGCGTTCTCCAGCGCGATCGCGACCTGCGAGCTCAGTTGCCATGCGCGGTCCATCTCTTCCGCCGTGAACGGCAGCGGGAGCGCTCGACCCAGCGTCAGTGCCCCGACGACCTGCCGCGGCGTGATCAAGGGCACGATGCAGAGTCGCTTGACGGGACCGAACCGCGCAAGTTCCCGCAGCGGCTCGGATGCCGCCGACTCAGGCGAGACATCGCAGTCAACCGGGCGCCGCAGGACGACCGCCCGGGCGAACTCCGTCTCCTCCAGGTTCACGGACGGAACTGCCTCGGCCAGCCCGGGGGGGACCCGCGGGTCGACCGCCAGCAGTTCGACACGCTCGGTGCCCCGGGTCAGGAAGATGTTCGCGTGATCGTGCGCGACGACTTGCCGGAGTGAGGGCGCGATGACTGCCAGCAGCGCTGCCAGATCGAGCCTGCTCACGAGAGTGTTGTTGATCTCAAGCAGTGTCCGCCAGTGGTCGCGCTCGGCAGTCAGCTCGCGTTGGTACTTCTGGGTCTCTTCGTGCTGGCGCACCTCGTCGATTGTCGTGGCGACGACAGCGGCCAGGCGGCCGGCAAGGTCATCGTCCACGCCATCGAAGGCGCCAACCTGCGAGGAGGCGAACCCGATCACTCCCACCGGGCGGAGCGCGGTTGCGAGCGGCAGCACGTACGCGGACCGACCTCCGCGCGCGCGAAAGCTCAACAGCGGCTCGGGAACAACGGGTTCATCCTCGAGGGAATGCACAATGAGCGGGCTCCTCTTCGCCCACAGCTCCGTCAACCGCGCCTGATCTCAGCTGAGGTACTGCGAAGATGTCGAGCCGCGTCGCCGATGGCGGGTCATGCAAGGAAACCGCCTCTGCGGTGTAGCAGTCGGCGCCCGTGCCACCCTTCCTTGGCAGAAGCACCGCCATCGCGTCAAAGCTGACGGCCTTGAGCAGGCAACGGGCGAGATCCGGCACGAGCTGATCGATCCGCACGTGGAGGCCAACCAGGTCGATCACCTCCAGGATTAGTCGGTACTGCCTGTTCTCCGCCTGCACGCGGCTCGGCTCCGGCCCTTGCATGCCGCCACAGTACTACGGCAGCCGGTACCTTTCCACGACTTCCGCGGGTGCCGCCCCGGGGCCCATGTCTGAGCACGGCGCGCCAGGTGTTGACCGGGTGCTCCGAGACGACGACCCGGCACCGTGCCCGCGCCGGCCAGAAGACCGATCTCTCACCAGGACGTGGCCCCTGAACGTGACGATGACGCGCGACAGGCGTCGTGCCGTCATTTCGTCGCGCCAGCCCGCTGCGCCGCGTCTTCCTGGCCGGAATCCGCCGTAATCGCCTGCGATTACCACGCCGGGCGGCCGACGGCCGGACGGAACAAATCTTGCGCTTCGAACGGAATGGCGACGGGAAGATGCACTGCATGGAGCCGACGATGACCGATGACGCCGATTCTGTTACCGACCCCAATGGGAGCCGGCCTCGTACCTTGACGGTGGTCGTCGCGGACGACGATGCGGCCGTGAGGGGCCTGGTGTCGCGGGTCATGACCCGCGCCGGATTCCGCGTGTTGGAGGCCCGGGACGGCCGCGAGGCGCTCCGGCTGGCGAAGGTCGAGGAGGCCGGCCTCGTTATCACCAATCTCGCCATGCCCGAACAGGAGGGGATCGAGACGATCGGCATGCTGGGGAAGCTCGTGCCGAGGCCGGCGATCATCGCGATGTCGGGGGCGTTTGGGGGGAGCATCCTCCGCGTGGCATCTGCGCTCGGTGCCGCTGCGACACTGCAGAAGCCCTTCAGCCCGAGCGAGGTACTGGAGACCGTCGCCGCCGTCCTCCGTTCGGAAAGGGGTGCAGCGCGGCAACCCGGCAAGGATGATCCGCAGGACGGTGGTCGCGTCGGGTGACCATCGTCCCTCGTGTCACGAGCGCGAAGTGACCAGTCGGCGGGTGTCGGCGGACGACCAGCGGTCGCCCCTCTCCGCGGAATCGCCTTGCGACCTCAATCGCCGAATTCCGTCACGCGCCCGTCGGGCCGAAGGGCGGCAATGTAAGAATCGGGCGCATGGTGCGCGACCGAGTAGCGAGCCGGCCGGCGACGCTTGCTGGTGGGGAAGAAGGCCAGGAGCGAGCGTGGGATCGCTCTCAGGTTCGGCATCTGCCCGACCGCGGTTTCCGATGGCTGCCACTCGCCGGTGACGAAACGGTACTCCTGCCCGAAATGCTCAAAGGGACCGACCGACGCCGGGGGCAGCGCCGGAACCGGATCCTGCTCAAGGATGTGACGGAACAGGCGTGTGCCGACGCCATCGGCGACTGGCGGCACGGGCCGGGCGATCGCCATCGGCTGCCCGAAGGTGTACACGGCGCGGAGGCAATCCGCAATCGCACGGTGCGCACGATTCCCGCAGACCGTCAGGGCGAACAGTGCTGCCATCGCGCCGCCCAGGCTGTGGCCCGTCACGTACAGCGCCTCGAGCGGGTGTTCGACGTTCGCGTCGGGACTGGCGAGCGACCGGCCCTGCATCGCAGCCGCCAGCTCCTCCAGAACCGCCCACCGCGTCGCGCGGAGGTTGCGGTGAAACCCGGCGTGGACCCTGACCTTCTGTGCGCCGTCGCCCAGCGACAGGCTCGTTGAGTCGCCGCCAACGTCCGCATCGGCAAGCCAGCTTCCGAGCCGTGCCGGCTCGGTGCCGCGGAAGCAGAGGATGACGACACGGCCGCATTCGCTCTGGACCAGGTATGCGGTCGCGAAGATGAGCATCGCGTCCACGGTCTGCGTGACTCGCACGCATGCGTGGCGCGGGAGGCCCAGCCGCGTCACGATCGTCGAGACGGTGCCGGTGTCGGCGTAAGCGTATCCGGCGCATGTGCCCAGAACGTGCGCGACGCGCGCGTCGCGCACATCAGGACGTTCGACGTGCGCGGCTGCCAGCAGGTCGGCCAGGCTCGGATAGATCGGGAACGGCTGCGCGCACGTCCTGCCGACCACGCGCTCCGTTGTCATCGCTCAACACCTTCGGGCTGGTCCTCAGCCGGAGGAGGTGGCATCGTGAGGACCGGCCGGTGGGCGTTGCGCACCACCTTCTCGGCCACTGAACCGAACACCAGGTGGTTCAACCCCGTCCGGCCGTGCGTCGACAACACGATGAGATCGGCCCCCTCCTCCTGAGCGAGGCGGACAATCTCGTGGCCCGGGTCCCCGTGCGCGATCGTCGTGCGCGCCGTGACGTGCTTGACGCTCGACGCGAGCTCATCCAGCTGGCGCTGCGCGTCGGCGTGGAGGATCTGCTCGGTACTCGGGGACCTCCATCACGAAGCAGGGATCGGTCGGCAGCGCCGGCTCGACCTCCACAACGTGCACGAGGCATAGCTCGCCGTCGTCGCGCGCGGCGAGGTCGGCTGCGATACGGACCGCGTGCCGGGACGCTTCACTGAAGTCGGTCGGGCACAGGATCTTCTTGAATCTCATTGGCATCGCCGTCTCTCCTTGACTCCTGTCTGTCTAGGCGTCAGCCGGCGCGATCGGTCCCGCTGACGGCGGGACGGCCGGCACGCGGCGAGCGATCCCGGCCGCCTTGTAGATCTCCGCTTCGTCCAGCGTCTCGTGCGCGAGCAACTCGGCCACGATCGCGTCGAGTTTGTCGCGGTTCTCCTTGAGCAGGCGACGGGCCGCCGCGTAGCACTCGTCGGTGATGCGGCGGACCTCCTCGTCAACGGCATTGAGGAGGTCGTCCGAGATGCCCGCCATGCGCGGATCGCCCTCCGGGGGAAGCACCGACCGCCGCCCGATTCGCTCCGACATGCCCCAGCGGCCAACCATCGATCGCGCGATGCGCGTCACCGCCTCGAGGTCGGACTCCGCGCCCGTCGTCACGACGTCGAACACTTCCTGCTCGGCCGCCATGCCGCCCAGGGCGCCGATGATGCGCCCGCGGAGGTAGCGCGCGTCGTAGCCGTAACGATCGGCGTCGGGGGTGGACAAGGTCACTCCCAGCGCGCGGCCACGCGGGATGATCGACACCTTGCGCACGGGGTCGGCGCCCGGCTGGAGCATGCCGAGCAGCGCGTGGCCGGCTTCGTGGTACGCCGTGCGGCGCCGCTCGGCCTCCGGCATCACGACGGCCCGGGCCGCTCCCAGCTCCACCTTCTCGAGCGCGTCGAGGAAATCGCGCTGACCCACGGCGGCTGCCATGCGCCGGGCGGCCAGCAGCGCCGCCTCGTTTGCGAGGTTCGCAAGATCGGCGCCGGTCATTCCCGGCGTCGCCGACGCGAGACGCTCGAGATCCACGTCGGCAGCGAGCGGCAGCGCGCGAGTGTGCACCTTGAGGACCGCCATGCGCCCCTTCTGGTCGGGCGGATGGACCATGATCTGGCGATCGAACCGTCCAGGGCGAAGCAGTGCAGGATCGAGGACGTCCGGCCGGTTGGTCGCCGCCATCACGATCACGCCCTCACTGCCCGTGAAGCCGTCCATCTCGGTGAGGATCTGATTCAGCGTCTGCTCGCGCTCGTCGAAACCCCCGATCCCCGCCACCCCGGCGCGCGCGCGGCCGATTGTGTCGATCTCGTCGATGAAGATGATTGAGGGCGCAACCTTGCGTGCCTCGGCGAACAGCTCGCGCACGCGGCTGGCGCCGACGCCAACGATCATCTCGATGAACTCCGAGGCGCTCGCGCTGAAGAACGGCACCTTGGCCTCGCCGGCGGTGGCGCGTGCCAGCAGCGTCTTGCCCGTGCCCGGGGCTCCGGACAGGAGCACCCCCTTGGGCGCCCGCGCGCCGAGGCGTGAGTACTTCCCGGGGTCCTTCAGGAAGTCCACGATCTCGTTGACCTCCGCCTTCACCTCGTCGATGCCGGCGACGTCCGCAAACGTCGTCCGAACGCTCTCGGGATCGACCCGCTTCTGTTTGCCGCCGCCGCCCAGCAGGCCGCCCATCCCGCCGGCGCCGGCCTGGCGCTTGAAGATCCACGCGGAGAACGCGATCATCAGGAGAAACGGCGCGACCGAGATGATCAGGTTCGCCAGGAAGCCGCGCTGCTCGACGAGGGGCTTCGCGCGGACGACGGCGCCCTGCGCGGCCAGGTCCGTCAGCAGATCGTCGCGTGCGAAGGTCGGCCGCTCCGTCGTGAACTGCTGGTAGGCAATCCCCGGCACGTCCGGAAGCGGCGCCGGCTTCTTGAGGCGCCCCTGGATGGAGTCGCCCTTGGAGAACAGCTCGGCGACGTTCTTCTGCGCCACTTGGGCCTTGAACTCGGTGTAGGCCACCTGCTGCGGTCCCCCCATTCAATCTTGGAAGGTGAGGAGACCGAAGAAGATCAAGTAGGCCGCGATCCAGACGGCGGCCCGGAGCCACCCAGGCACCGGAGCCTTCGGAGGCGCGCCCTTCGGCACGCCCTCCGTGCGCCACGGTCGCGCGTGCGGCGCCTCGCTCGAGGAGCTGGGACGTTGCGGCCCCTGCCGGGTCGAGGTCGATGCTTGCGTCCCGGTCGTCGAACTCGCCGGCGCTTCTCGGTCTTCCGTGGTCATTGCGGCCTCCTCAAGGGCGCCCCGAGCCGGCTGCCGGCTTGGGGGCCCCGCCAAGCATCTGCCTTGTCGCTCTCAACCCCGTCAGCGCGGCGTCCTGCACCTCGCTGCGTACCCGTCCCCGCACCAACCGGCCGGTGAACCCGCACAATCCGTCCGCGCGGCCGCGGTAGATCGTCACGAACCAGAAGCCCGCGCCTCGCGTCGGATCCGGCAACAGCACGCGCAGCTCGAGCCCGGTCCAGAAGTAGTGGTTCGCGTACAGCATCTTCGAAGCGATGACCGTCTCGCTCTCGCCCTCCCGAATCACCAGGTGATTGATGCGGACCGTGGGCTTCAGCCCGAACTGCGTTTCCTGCCAGGTACAGGAACGAGGCCGACGCCCTAACCGTCGTCCGCGGATACTCCAGCAGGTACCGGCGTATGAGGGGCATGTGCCGGGTGAGTTCCGGCGCCGCGTCGAGCATCTCGCCGAACTCACGGGACACGAAGGTCGGCCGCGACTTGTCGCGATAGACCGCGAGGCGTTCGTCGCCGCCGTCGACGTAGCCGCTCACGTATTCGAGCGCAAGCTGCCGCATCAGCGCTTCGACCGGCCGCTTGTGATTCGGCGCGTTCCAGTCGATCGCGGTCTGGAATCGCTCGAGCGCCCGCTGATCGAGTTTCACTTTGCAGCTACCAACCTGGCAGTTGCGCAAGTCGGCGACGTCCTCGTCGGACATTCGCATGTCCGCGAAGTCCTCGGCTCTCGGCGTCGCGCTGATCCGCCTGGTCAGCGTGAAGCCGCCCCCGCGCTCGAACTTTTCAATGTCCTTGACCAGGTCCACGTACCGGTGCATCGGCGCGTCCACCCAGACGGCTCCGAAGACCGCCACTTCCTTGCTCTCGTCCGCGTCGAGCAGCCTGGTGACCGGCTCACCGCCGAGGAGCCGCGCGCGCTCTTCCGGCGTCAGTTTCACTTCGCCGGTGAGGTAGTCGTCCAGTCGCGCCGGCAGCCCGGGCGTGCTGGCCCCCAGGGCGACCAACGTCGCCGACGCCACGCCGATTACTCCGATCACGGACAGAAAGGTACGGGTCATTGCAGCCCTTCTCAGGCCAGGTACAGCGCCAGGATGCCGGTCAACAGGATGCCGTCGAACGTTCCCGCCCCGCCGATGCTCACGACGCCGCTGCCGATCCGCTGGAAGTCCCGCGCGTGCATGAGATCCGCGCCGATGAGCGGTCCGGCGACACCGGCGACGAATGCCACCGGCGTGGCATTCGAGGACGCCAGCAGCCAGGCGAGGCCGCAGGCGACAATCGCCGGAACGAAGGCGGGCATCGCGATACCCACCCTCTCGACCGGTCGTGCCAGCCTGTAGCAGACCCACACGTTCGCGGCGGACGTCACTAGGAGGGCGCCGAAGGCGGCCGGTTGCGGCGCGAGGCGGACGGCCTCGAAGAGCGCGAGGCAGGCTGGAATCACGCAGCCGCCGACGTTGACGGCGACAACCATCTCCTGTCGTTCCGAAGCCCAGAAACCGCGCAGGCCGAACACCGCGAATGGGTCGTACGGGACCGGCTCGGCACGAGCCACGCGCTTGATCGGGATGTTGATCAGGCTGCCGAGGAAGATCGCAGCGACGATGAGCATCGCGGCCTCGGGACGCAGCTGGAGCTTGAGGAGCGCGGTCGCGAAGACGTCGGCCATCATCCACGGCAGCATGACGGCGAGGGCGATGGCGAGCGCGATCCAGACAAGCGGCATGAGTGTCGACCTCCGGGAGCGCAGCCTCCGCAAGGGACATTCCCGGCCATCGGCAGCGGAGAACCGGCCCGTGACCGGCGGCTAAGTCGTTGGCAGGCAATGCGGTGTGCGAAGCGCGACCGGTGAGGGCGCCGGCATCTGCCGGCGACGCCCCCACGTCTGGCGGCGTCATTTCGTCGCCCGACGGCCGGCGGCCAGCATGGAAGCACGTCACCAAGGTCCGGCGCCTCAACGACATGCGCGGACCGGTCGCGGCAGACGTCCAGGGCATTGATCTTGCCCCTGCAGTTGGATCAGTAGCAGCGCCTGAACGCCGATACCCGCGCCCTGCGGGTAACGAGAGCGCCCCTGGCAGCGGGTTGCGCGCTCACCAGGAGGCAAAGCGAGGCGAGGGAGCCATGTTGCGAATCGGGTACGAGCAGGCCGAGGGCCACTGCGCGATCGTGCTGCAGGGCCGTATCGCGGGAGAGTGGGTGTCGCTGCTCGATCGGTCGTGGCGGTCGGTCGCGGGCGACATGCCGTCGGCCAGGGTCAAGGTGGTACTGACCGATGTCTCGTTCATCGACCGGGACGGCGAGCGGCTGCTCGAGCGGATGTGGCGGGAGGGAGTCGAACTCGAGGCGAACGGCTGCATGAACCGGCACGTGATCGACAGGATCCGAGCGCTACGCGGGCGACCAGGCGGACGACTCCAGGGGGACGGGCAGTGAAGGCCAGTTGACCTGGCGGCGTCCGTCACCTGCCAGGCTTCGGCCGAACGATACCCAGGCGGCGCATCGTCGAGAAGAGCGTGGTGCGCTTGAGACCCAGTCGGCTGGCGGCGCCCGCCGGTCCGCCGATCACCCAGCTGGTCTCCTCGAGGGTCCGCAGAATGTGCTGCCGCTCCGCGTCTTCGAGCGACACCGCCTGGCCAGCGGGGGGCTCGGGGCCCGTCTCGAATTCGGCCAGCGACACGCGCAGCGTCGGACCCTGCGAGAGAATGCACGCGCGCTCGATCACGTTCTGCAGCTCGCGGACGTTGCCTGGCCAGTACCACCGGCACAGCGCGTCTATGCTCTCTTTCGCAATCGACTCGATGGGTCGCCGGAGGCGCTTCGCGTAGCGCTGCGTGAAATAGTGCACGAGCCGAGGAATATCCTCGCGCCGCTCCCGCAAGGGCGGGATCTTGATGGGGAAGACGTTGAGCCGGTAGTACAGATCGGAGCGGTACTCCCGCTTGGCCACCATTTCCTGCAGATCGCGGTTCGTGGCAGCGATCAGGCGGAAATCGACGCGGATCGTGCGCGTGCTCCCGAGACGCTCGATCTCGTGCTCCTGCAACGCGCGGAGGAGTTTCGACTGCAGATCCAGCGGCACGTCACCGATCTCATCGAGGAATAACGTACCCTGGTTGGCGAGCTCGAACCGGCCGGTCTTCTGGCTGAGCGCGCCGGTGAACGCCCCCTTTTCGTGGCCAAACCACTCGCTCTCGAGCAGGCCGGCGGGCGACGTCGCGCAGTTGACGGTGACCAGCGTGCGCGCCTTCCGCTCGCTCATCGAATGAATCGCGCGCGCGATCAGCTCCTTGCCGGTCCCCGTCTCCCCGAGCAGCAGAACGGTACTGTCGGTCGGTCCGACGCTATGCACCTGCGCGAGCACCCGCTTCAGCGCCTTGCTCTCGCCAACGATCTCCCCGAAGTGCAGCGTGCCCTGGATCTCGTCGGCCAGGTAGACGTTCTGCTGCGCCAGTTGGTCCCTCAGGTGTTCGATCTCGGCGAAGGCCAGCGCGTTGTCCACCGCAATCGCGATCTGTTCCGCAGCCTGCATGGCCCGGTCCATCTCCTGCTCCGAGAACGGCTCCGGGAGGTGTCGGCCCAGCATGAGGCCGCCGAGGGGACGCCGCGCAGTCACGAGCGGGACGAAGCACAGCCGTTTGCTGGGTAGGCTCCCTCCGCTCCGTTTCATGAATGGTTCGAGCGCCGGGCTGGTCGCCATGTCGATGTCGACCGGCTTGCGGAGCGCCAGCGCCACGTGGAGCGGCGCCTGGTCCGGTCGTCCGCCCATCGACAGGGTGAGAGCGGCAGCCATCTCCTCCACCCACGGCGGGAATTCGGGGTCGAACGCGAGTGGGCCGAGGCGCTGGCCCTCGCCGCGCAACAGCATGAGGCTCGTGCTGTCGTGCGACACGATCCGACGCAGGCTCGGTGCAATCGCCGCGCGCAGCGATTTCAGGTCGAGATTCGTGACGACCGCGTTATTGATCTCGAGCAGCGTCCGCCAGTGATCGCGCTCCGCCTCGATGCGTCGTTGTTCGGCGAGCGCGTGGACGGTATCGACGGCAATTGCGACGTGGTTGCCGATCCGTTCGAGGAAGGACGGATCCGCAGCATCATAAGCGCCGGCGGAGCACGACGCAAAGACGGCGACGCCAACCGGGCGCACGGCGGTCGTCAGCGGGAGCAGACAGGCCGAGCGATTGCCGGACCCGCGAAGGGGCGTGAGCACCTCGGCGTAATCGCACACGCCGTCGAGCGCGTGAAGGACGACGGCGTGCTCGCCGGCCCATAACTCGGCCAGTTTCGTTTCGTGCAGCGGCGGCAGCGTCGCGACCTCGACCAGGGCATCGGGCCGGCGCGGATCGGCCGGTACCAGCGGCACGGAATAGAGATCGGCGGGGGCGCCAGCGCCGCGTGGCAGCACCAGGACGAGCTCGTCGAGGGCCACGAACTTCCGCAGGCAGGCGGCCAGGTCGGGCAGCATCGCTTCCACGTCGCGATGCACCGCCAGCAGGTCCATCAACTCAACCAGCAGCTCGTGCTGGCGCTCGTCCGGTGGACGCTCGTCCGCGCACGGCGAGGAGTTGGGCGCCTCGCGCTGTCGTTGCATGGCGGCAACGCTACCACGGAGAGCAGAAACGGGCAACGCCGACCGACGATCCGCGTTCAAGGGTGTGAAGGCGTACGCCGCCGCCCGCGCACGAGGAGGAACGCGATCGGGTCGCGCCCTCCTGCCCAATGGGCGGCTGGCCCCGGCCGGGCGCGTCGAGGCGGCCCGACGCCGGTGGCTGCGTCCCGATCGCGATCAGTAGGACGCTGCGCGCACGTACGAACGGTTCCTGGCGACGGCGAGAAAGCCGTCTGCAACCAGCGAATCGAGTACCGACTCACAGGTCGGTTCGTCGAGAGCCCACAGGCGCTCCGCCTGCGGGATGGTGAGCCGTAGCCCCGGCATCTCGAGGTATTCGCCGCGGACCCGCCGGATCAGCGTGTCCGTCGGCAGGCAGCTCATGGGCATCATGGGTCTCCTTCGGCAAACGACCGCGGCTGGCCTGACGCAGGGCGACGGGTGCGTCCCGACGACCGCCCGACTCGGCCTGGCCCCGACCGTGGCGGCACCGCGGCCTGCAGACTCGAAGGGGCAAGATCCGTTCCGGCTCTGCCGCTGGGAGGCGCTGGCCCAAGCGATTGGCAGTAAACGACCTATGGCTGGCGTCTCGGGACGCCCCCCGAGGTGCAGCTGACGGTCCGGCGTCTCGCGCCCGCATTTCGTCTCGACGCCCGGAGAAGGGCCGGACGAGGCTGCCGAACAACGGCAGGGCGCGCCAGGGGATCGCTCGGCGGATGATCGGTCGGAGGAGCGTGAGGGGACGGCAGGGTCGAGGAAAGTCCGGTTCCCAACACGGGTTGAGGGGGACTTCGCCCGACCGACGCCGAGGCTTCTGCCTTGGTCCGCTCCAGCGCTTGTCCAGGCGCTGCATCTTATCCTCCGCCCGCAGCCGGTCGTCTGGTCCTCCGCAAGGGGTAGACCTCGTCGGCGATCGTGCCTGGCCGCGCAGACTCTCCGGAGATCAAGGGCTAGCGGGGCTAGCGGTGGTCACGCGTCTGCGCCGTCGAAGGGTGGCGACGAAATGCCGTCGGTAAGCGTTGCCTTCGTCACATTGAGGGCGTCCAGCCCGCTTTACCGGCGGGTTACGGCGGTGGGCCAGGGCGCGGTCGTTGCAATTGCCAGGCTGCAGGCCCGGGAGGCGGTGTCATTCCGAAGCGACTCACGAAGAAAGCCCGAACACGACGAGCGGCCGCTGCTGCCTGGCTCTTCGCGCTGCTGCTGTTCGGCGGCGTTGTGGCGCTGATGCTGCGGTTCAGCGAACTGCGGGAGTTGAAACGGTTGCTCCAGTCGCTCGACCCGCTCTGGCTGCTCGTCGCTGCGGCGACACAGACGGCCACGTACTTCTGCGCAGCCGGAGTGTGGCGTGTGGCGCTTCTGCACGAGCGCCGGCCTGTCGGCCTTCTGCGGCTCGTCCGGCTCTCACTGGTCATGCTGTTCACGAACCAGGCATTTCCGACTGGCGGCCTCTCCGGTGGCGCCGTCGTCGTGCACGCGCTGCGGCGCAGGCGCATCCCCGCGAATGTCGCGATGGGCGCGCTGCTGGTCGGGCTGCTGACCACCTACCTCGCCTACCTGGCCGCCATCCCCCTCAGCCTCCTGCTGCTGCGGTTCTATCACGCGATCACCCTTCGCCTGGTGGCGATCACGGCCGGCTTCGCGGCAATCGTGTGCTGCGCCGCGGTCGGCGTGATGTGGTACCGACGAAGACTGGCGCCCCGACTACGCGGACGCCTCAAGCGTGTTCCCGGCATCGGTCCTGTGCTTGTCGCCATCGGGACCGCTCCCACCTCGCTGCTCCACGATCGTGGCGTCCTCAGCGAGGCCGCAGTCCTTCAGCTCGTCGAACTCGCGCTCGACTCCGCCACGCTGCACGTGATCCTCGCAGCGCTCGGTGTCCGAACATCCCCTGCCGCGACGTTTGCAAGCTTCGTCGTTGCCTCAGCGCTCTCGCACTTTGTACCTGTGCCGATGGGCCTCGGCAGCTCCGAAGCCGCCCTTGTCCTGATGCTGCGAGCAGTCGGAATCTCCCTGGAGGCGGCGGTGACCGCCACGCTCATCTTCCGTGGCTTCACGTTCTGGCTACCGATGCTGCCGGGTCTCGTCCTCGCGCGGCTGGAACTGTCGAGGAAGCCCGCGGCCGGCTTGCTTGAGGTGCGATGAGGCAGGACTGAGGAGGCGGGTGTGGCGCTCAAGGTGATGCTCTTGACGTTCCTCTTCGTATTCGCGTTCAACCTCGCGCCGGCCTTTACGCCGCCGACGTGGATGGTACTCGCATACATCGCGGTGGTGCACCATCCCCCCCGCCTGATGCTCGCGGCGGTGGGCGCCACGGCCGCAACCTGCGGCCGGATGATGCTCGCCTGGTGCTCCACATCGCTCCTGCGCCATCGGCTCCTCGCCAGGCGCACCATCGAGAACATCGACGTCGTCACCGAACAGGTACACCGCCACGAGCGGATCACCGCCAGCGCGATGCTGTTCTACGCGTTCAGCCCACTCCCGTCGAACCAGGTCTTCATCGCGTATGGACTCCTTGGCCTGCGGCTGAGAACTGTCGCCCTTCCGTTTCTGCTCGGGCGGTTCGTCAGCTATTCGTTCTGGATCTTCACGGCATCCGAGGTCAGCGAGCGGATCGCGGTGCAATCGCTGAGGACCAGGCAGTTCTTCGGGACCTACTTCGTCGTCGGGCAGGTGCTGACTCTGATGGCGGTCTACCTCTTCACGAGAATCGACTGGCGAGCCCTGATCGCCGACCGGCGGTTGAAGTGGCTTCGCTGACGTCCCTGCCTCGTGCAGACTCAACCTCCGCGCGACGGCCGCATCGTTCTGCGCCGCCCGGTCAAGCGCGCCGGCCGGGCTCCGGCTTGCATCCGTGACGAAATGGAGGCGTCAGACGTCGAGTCGTCGCCCATCCTCCGCTCCGCGGGCCCAGTCAGTCGCTGCACTGTCGGCATGTCGTGCCAATCACTTGGCGGCCGCCAGCCGCAGCCGGGAGGGGGGAACGGATCGTGCTAGCGGATGTCTTTGCATACCTCGCGACGTCGGTCCTGTCCCGAGGACCGCGCGTCGCGCCTAGCCGACCAAGGAAGGCTTGGCATGTCAGTACACGAACCGCTGACCATTGCGATCTCACGGCAGGTGGGGAGTGGAGGCGCCTGGGTCGGTCAGGCAGTCGCGCGACGCCTCGGCATCCCGTACTTCGATCGGGAACTGCTCGCGCTGGCGGCGCGCGAACTCGGTGTCGACGAACGCGTCGTCAAGCGCCTCGAGGAGCGGAGGCGGAGTGCGTGGAGCGTACTTGGGGCCGCGGCTGGCTTCGGATCCCCCGACGGTCTCTACGTGGCCGCTCCAGTGCAGGTGGTCAATGAGCTGGATGTGCTCGAGGTCGAGCGCGAGCTGATCGAGAAGATTGCCGGACAAGGGGACGCCGTGATCGTCGGCAGGGGCGCGTCGTGGGTCTTGCGCGGCCGGCGTGGGCTGGTCAGCGTCCTGCTGCACGCTCCTGACGACTGGCGTATCCAGCGCATCATGCAGACGTACGGTCTGGCGGAAGTGAAGGCTGCGACGGACTTTGTGCGCCAGTCGGACCGCCAGCGGAAGGCGTTTCTCGAATCGCTTGGCGGCCCCGCGGCGAGCGACTGCCAGCGCTACGACTGCTGCCTCGATACCGCGGCCGCCGGCCTCGACACCGCCGTTAACGTCGTCGTCGAACTCGCCGCGAGTCGTCTGCGCAGCCTCCGTGAGGACTGCCGCGCGTAACGGCGGGGACGCCAACGGCGGCCCCGTCGTGTTCACCGTAGTCGTCGGACATCCAAGCGTCGTGACTGAAGCGAGTGCCCACCGCCCGCGCGCGGCCAGTAGGCGTCCCGTCCGTGACAAGGGTGTGCGGCCGCATTCGAGGCCGGTGATGATATGAAGCTGCGCGGCTTGCGCTCGTCACGACGCGTCGGGGCCAACCAGTTACCGGGGCGTGCCCGCAGACAGGAGTTCCTTCTCCAGCGATGCGACGAGCGCGTCCACCGCAGAGCGGGTGGCCGTCGTCAGACTGCTCACGACGCCTGCGATGTTGCGCTCCGCAACAGGCACCGTCGCCGATTGGGAGTCGTTCCAGACGATGGTCTTGGTGCGCGCGTCGACCAATTGCGCGGAGAGCACGCACAGCACGTGGACGTCGTTTCCGCGGTCCACCTCTTCGAAACGCTCGATACGGCCCGTCAACCAGAACGCGGGATTCGCGCCGCCATCGGAGATCCGGATCGTTGTGAAGAGCCGTCTCGCCTGGATGCCGGCGGCGATTGAATCCGTGATCATCTGGCGCGGGCTGGCGGCCCAGCGATGATATTCGTAGTATCCCACCTCGTTTGGCGTTGGCCGGTACACGATCCGGCCCTCGCACAAATACTCTGGACACTGGAACTCGCGAATGACCAGCGGTCCGACGGCGCCCCGCGCGGACACTGCCGGCTCGGGCGGCTGCAGGTCCAGGAGGTACTGCTGCGGGTACCGGATGCCCCCGCAGGCTGCGGCCATCAGCGCGAAGGCTGCTACGAGCGCCCCTTGCCATCGCCATCGACAGGTGCTGCTGTTCATCGTGGGACCTTCCGATCTTCGGGCTGCGTCGTGCGCACGAGGCTGAACGGGCGCTGCTTCAGTTGCTCGGTCAACTGTCGGAGGTTCTCGGTGGTCGTCCGCAGGGCCCGCATCGTGTCGGCGAAGTCTTCCTGGTTCGTCCGTACCACGTCCCGCGCGCCGACGATCAGGTCGCGGGCGTCGTCGATCGTCTTCTGCAACGCGGTCAGGTCGTCGACGAGCGGTCCGCGAACGGCGTCGATCGTGCCGCTGACGTTGGAGACCGTGCGGTCGACGTTCGACACCAGCGGCCGGGCCGAAACGACGACGGCGTCCGCATCGCGGAGCAGTGCCGACGCCTGGGCCAGCGCGGCGCGGAGCTCCCGCTGGTTCTGCGACCCGGTGATCGCGTTCAGGTTGGCGAGCGCCGCTCGCAACTGGCCCGTCACCGCGGGAACCTCACGCCTCAGATCCAGGAGCAACTCATTGGCAGTGTCCGCCGCCGTACCGACGCGCCGAGTGATTTCGGTCACGCTCAGCGCTTCTTCCGACGCGACCACGTCCCCCGCCCTCAGACGCGGCGCGTCGTTGCCGCCGGCGCTGATGAGCAGCGTGGGGCTGCCCATGAGGGTAACGGTTCCCACGCGCGCGACCGATTTCCGGTTCAGCGGCGTCTCCGGCTTCAGTTCGAACACGACCTCGATGCGCGTCGGATCCTTCGACCACGGGCGCACCGTCGTGATCCGGCCGACTCGGATTCCGCCGAACAGCACGCCCGCGTCGGGTTCGAGCCCGCCAGCGTCCTGGAAGTAGGTGCGGAATTCGATGTGTCCGTGCACGGTCTGCGCTACGCGCACGGAGTAGAGCGTGACCGCCAGCAGCACGACAGACGCCATCACGAAGACGCCGACCTTCGCCTCGGTGCTCATGTCCCGAACTCCCGGAAGTACAGACGCGGCCAGACCGTCAGCGGACGTGGCCGACAGGTGGTCGGGCCGTCGGTCGAGGAACTGCCGGACGCGCGGATGCTCGCTCGCTTTGAACTCCTCCGGCGTCCCGACCGCGATGAGAGAGCCCTGATGGAGCATGGCCAGCCGATCGGCGATGCGAAAGGCGCTTTCGAGCGAATGCGTGACAACGAGCATCGTCATCCCGAAGGTCCGCTTGAGGAACAGGATGAGCTCGTCGAGGCCGGCGGCGATGATCGGATCGAGACCTGCGGAGGGCTCGTCGAGCACGAGCAGATTCGGGTCGAGCGCCAGGGCCCTGGCAATCGCGGCCCGTTTCCGCATCCCGCCGGACAACTCGCGCGGATAGAGCCGGCCGGCGCCCGCGAGCCCGACGGCCTTCAAGTTCAGCCAGACCATGAGCGCGATGATCGGCTCGGCGAGCGAGGTAAGCTCCTGGAGCGGCAGCGCGGCGTTATCCTGGACGGTGAGGGAGTTGAACAGCGCCGATTCCTGGAACGCGACGCCGATCCGCCGGCGAACCGCGGCGAGCTCGGAACCCGCGCATGAGGTGATGTCGACGCCGTTGATCGTGATGCTGCCGCCGTCCGGCTTCGCCAGGCCCAGCACGTGTCGGAGCAGGGTCGTCTTGCCCGACCCGCTGCCGCCCAGCAGCGCGACCGTCTCGCCCCGGTAGACATCGAGATCGACGCGGTCGAGGACGCGCCTCTCGCCGTACGCGGCTGACACACCGCGGATCGAGACGATCGCGTCGCGAGCGGTTGCGGCAGCGGCAGGCATCATCCGGCCGAACTCCATCCCGCCAGGTAGAAGAGCATCGTCGCGGCGAGATCCGCGACGATGACGAGAAACGTCGAGTTCACAACGGCGGCGGTGGTGGCCTGGCCCACTGCCTCAGGGCCGCCGCTCACTCGAAGACCCTCCCGGTAGCCCACCTGCACGATGATCGTGGCGAACAGGACGCTCTTGACGAGCGTCAGCACGATGTCGCGGACCAGGATGGAGTCCACGACATCGCGGAAATACATGCGCGCGGTCATCTCAATGCTGAGCGAGAGGAAGACGTAGCCGGCCAAGATGCCGAAGAACGTGCTGAGGATCGTGAGGCACGGCACCGACACCAGGGCGCCCAGGTACTTCGGAGCGAGCGTGAACTCGACGGGATCGAGGCCCATGACGCGCAGCGCGTCGACCTCCTCGGTCACGACCATCGTGCCCACCTCCGCCGCGATGGCCGAGGCAGACCGGCCGCTCACGGCGACCGCCGTCACCAGGGCGCCCAGCTCCCGAGTGAAGCCGACGGCAATGAAATACACCACGTTCCGCGTGGCGCCAAAACGGCGCAGCTCCGCCGCGGCCTGCAGCGAGGCGACGAAGCCGACGCAGAACGACATGGTGGCCACCACCGGCAACGCGCGGGCGCCGATCGTCAGCATCTGGTGCATGGCGGTCTGCCACCGCCGCCGGTTGCCGACGATCGGCAGCGTGCGAGGCAGGCCTGCCAACGCGCGCCACAACTGGATCGTCAGCGTGCCGACGTCGACCGCCGCGCCGATCGCACGCCGCCCGACCGCTTCGAACATCAGCGATTCTCCACTTCGGATCCGAGCGCCTCGAAGATGCGATCCAGCTCGGTGACCTGCGCGAGGAGCTTCGGTTCACCCGCCAGGCCGGTCACGCGAACGCGCACCCCGCGCGACCGCGCCAGCTGGGACGCCTCGAGCAGCGTCGCGATGCCCGAGGTGTCGAGGTAGGTCACGCCGGAGACGTCGATGACGATCAGCGGGCTCGTGCCCCTTCCGAACAGCTCGAGGAGTCGCGCACGCAGCCGCGGCGAGGTGTCGATCACCACGCGGCCCGTCACGCGCACGGTCGACTCGCTCGGTCCGCACGCGACGTCGAGCGTGAACGCTTGCGAGGGAACAACTCGACCCATGAGCGGCCTCCGTTCCAGCACGGGCGCCTACGGCTCGAGCCGTTTGGCGTGCCGCTCGAAGAGGCGGGCGGTCAGGATCCCGAAGCCCGCGCCGCCGACGTGTGCCATGTATGCAACCCCGCCCGAATCGGCGTGAACGACGGAGGCGGTCTGGTTGAGCAACTGCATCAGCAGCCAGACGCCGACCAGCACGAAGGCCGGCACGTACGCCACGTCGATGAAGATTCCCAGGAACCACAACACCTTGATCCGGTCGCGCGGAAAGGTCACCAGGAACGCCCCCATCACGCCGGCAATGGCGCCGCTCGCTCCAAGCTGCGGGACCGTCGATCGCGGCGCGACGGCGACCTGCGCCGCCGTCGCGGCGAGGCCGCAGAGCAGGTAGAACACGAGGAACCTGCCGCGCCCTATCGCATCCTCCACGGCGGGCGCGAACACCGACAGAAACAGCATGTTGCCGGCGATGTGCATGAACCCGGCGTGCAGGAACATCGCAGTCAACGGGGTGATCGCGCCCCGGCCCTGCAACAGGTCGGCCGGCACGACGGCGAACCGCAGGATCGCGGCGTCGCTGCTGCCTATCTCCCAGAGGAACATGAGGACGTTCGCGGCGACCAGCGTCACCGTCACCAGCGGGACGCGAACTGGCCTTCTGGTCGCATCGGCGAGCGGGATTATTGGCATTGCCGTCCGAGCCTTCCTCTCCTGACGCCGTGGTAGCGGCAAGATCGATGCCCCTCGCGCCGAGGGCCGGATCGCCGCCGTATCTGGTTGCGAGTCACGAGGTTGGTGTGTTGAGCGCCGGCTGGATGAGGGGCGCTAGGTGACGAAATGACGTCGGACGGCTCCGCGCCGTCACGACATCAGGGGATTGATCCGGGAGAACGACCTCTTCTGCAGCTCCATCGACCCCGCGTAGACCACGGAGATCACGGCGATTGTCGCGATGAGAACGGCTGAGAAAAGAACGAAGCCAGGAAGGCGAGCCAACGGCGCACGGGAGGACGTAGAAGGCAGGCGGCCGGCGTCGTTTGCGACGCCGGCCACCGGTCTGGTACGGCGGCCGGTCGGGACCCGCCGGGGGCCAACATGTCAGCCGGCGATTTCCACCGGGCGCCCCTTGGCGCTCGGCGCCGCGGGCATCCGGATCTCCAGGACGCCGTCCTTGAACGACGCCTTCACCTGGTCGGTCCCCGTACCGGCCGGCAACGCGATCGTCCGGTAGAAGGCGCCGTAGGTACGCTCGCTCCGGTAGACGCCGTCGCGTTCCTCGTCCTGCTCGCGATGCCGTTCGCCATGGATCGTGACGGCGTCCTCGGTCACGTTGACCTTCACATCGTCCTTCTTCATGCCGGGCAAATCCACGCGGACGACGAGTTCCGCCTCGTGCTGCGTGACGTCGACGCGAGGCGACCACGTCAAGATGCCGTCCGGCTCGGCCAGACGGCGCCAGCCGCTCCCGACGCCGAAGCCGTCGAGGAGTCGCGTCACTTCGTCGGCGAACCGTTCAAGCGTTCGGAACGGGCCGAAGCCCACCGATTCGAGGAGAGCGGGCCGCTGGGTCCTTGCCGGGCCGGCGGGCTGGATCCCCGAAGGTGCGATGTCCGTGTCTTTCGCAGACATGATGTCCTCCCTTGTTGCGAATGCCAACCGCACGCGCGCGGCGACCTCTCCCGCAGCAGCAACTTTGGTTCCACCGGGGCCGCCATCCGTGATGTTGTTGACATCGAGACAGTTGCGCGTCCCCGCCGGCGCGCGTGGGCCGCGTCGGCGCGACGAAATGACGGCGCGATGGCGTTCGGTCATCGCAGTCGCCCGGCGCGTTCAGCGGTCCTCGCGCGGCCGTTCCGTTCGCCTGACCGTGCGCAGCAGGCTGACGGCCATGACGAACGCGAGGGCGTAGCCGACGGCGCCGAATAACGAAACGTCCCAGACGAGCGGCGCGGCGTGCATGCTCCAGAGGAGAGACGAGCCAAGGAACAGCGACGACGTCAGGAGGCCCATGACGATGCGGTTGACGACGGGATCGAGGCGGCGGTGCTCAAGGTGAACGCTCAGCGTTCCCGCGCGTAGGCCTTGCACGACATCACTCAGATCGCCCGGCAGCGTGCGCGCCAGCCGCTCCCATTCGCGCGCGAATCGGTGCACCTTGAGCCACAAACGCCCGGGCGCCAACCGGCGTGTGGCGGCTCGCTCCGCGTACAGGTTCGATGAGTTCGGCGAGCCGGAACGAGGGATTCAGCAGCTTCGCCGTTCCTTCCAGCTCGGCAAGCAGCCGCAGGAGGAGCGAGGCGCCGGGGGGCAGGAACACTCGATTACTGTGGATCACGCCGCTGAGGCTGTTGAGCAGAGCCCCAATGTCGGTCTGGCCCAGCGTCTCCTCCGAGTAGTCGGCAAGAAGCTCGGTTATGTCGGACTCCAATCGGCGGCGACCTACGGGCGGCGGCGACGTGGAGAGATCCCAGACGGCGTCGGTCACCGCCCGCGCGTCGACACGCCCCACCGCGAGCAGCAGGTCCTCGACCGCGTCGCGCAGGTCGTCGTCGAGGCGTTGAACCATGCCGCAGTCGAGCACGCCGACGACGCCGTCGGGCAGGAACATCAGGTTTCCGGGATGTGGATCCGCGTGGCAGAACGAGTCGCGGAAGATCATCTCGAGATACATGTTCGCGCCGCGTCGCACGAACTCGTCCGTCTCGGGATTGGCGCCAGAGAGGGTCTTGAACTGCGACACCAGCACGCCCTCAAGCCGCTCCATCGTCAGCACGCGCCGCGTGCAGAGGTCGGGATACGGCACGGGGAAGTGGACGGTCGGATCGGCGGCGAAATTGCAGCGGAACCGCTGGATGTTGCGCATCTCGCGCAGGAAATCGAGCTCGCGCCACATCATCGTCGCGAACTGTTCGACCACCGCGACCGGGTGGTACGGTTTCAGCTCGTCGACGTACCTCTCGGCCAACGGCGCCAGGTCGGCGAGGATGCCGAGGTCGGCCTCGATCTGCTCCTCGATTCCCTCCTTCTGGATCTTCACGACGACGTTCTCGCCGGAGTGAAGGCGTGCTCCGTGCACCTGGGCGATAGACGCCGACGCAAACGGCACGGGATCGAACCAGGCGAAGCACGCTTCAGGCGCCTGTCCGAGCTCCTTCCGGATCGTCCTCTCGGCCACTCCGGGCGGCTGGGGTGACGTGTCGCTTTGCAGGTGCGTCAACTCGCGGGCGAGCGCATCGCCCACCAAGTCGGGCCGCGTGCTCAACATCTGGCCGAACTTGATGAACGTCGCCCCCAGTTCGCCGAGGGCGAGCCGGATCCGCACCGGCATGCCGAGGTCTACGATGTCCTGGCCCGCAGACCCGCGCAGCCACTGCTGGAGCCGCCTCCCGGGCATCCTTCGGAGCCAATCGGCCAGGCCGTACCGAACCGCGACGGTGGCGACCTCTCGCAGTCGCCGACCTTGCCGATCCCGTCGGCTGCGTCGGTCCAGGCTGTCGCGCGTGACGAGCAGGCTCATGACCAGGTTGTTTCCATCTGCTGTTCCGGGTCCTCCAGCCAATCGAAGAGGCGCGACACGACGGCGCGCCCCCCCGGCAGCCCGTCTCCGAGGAGGGCCAGCAGCAGCAGGCTGAACCCCCACCAGAACGGCATGAGCAGCGCGACGGCGATCCTCGCAGCTGTGTCCATCGTCGTCATCCTCCTTTCAAGACCCGGAGGGCTCGCCCGCCCGGCCCCTTTGCTCGTTCATACCAGCTTGAGGCTGGTTCTCGCTCACCCGGTCATCCGGAGAGCACGCCGGGCCAAGAGCGCATCCAGCGACGAAGGTCAGCCCGTCGCCGCCAGTCGGGATCCGCGTCGAGGCGCCGGGACGTCGCGAGCAGTTGGTCGAGCCTCGCTTCGACTGCCGCCGCGATTGCCTCGTCTTCCACCACGAGCAGCAGCTCGCTCTCCCAGTAGCCGGCCGTCACGTCGAGGTTGGCGCTGCCGACGGCGCAAGTCCGCCCATCGACGCTCATCGTCTTCGCGTGAACGTGCGGTCGAAGATCGCCCACCGACGGGTCCCACTCAGCGCGCGCGGGGACCACGTACTCGTAGCACTCGCCGCCGGCGGCCACGAGGGGATCCATCCGCGAATGCACGAGCGAGGTCCAGGCGGTCCGCAACGCCGCCCACGGCCCCTCGAATGGCCCGCCTGCGTGCCGCGGCGTCAGGTTGCCCACGAGCGTGCGGGCACGGACGCCGCGCTTCGCGGCTCGGAGCAGTGCGTGCTGGATCTCGAGCAGCAGGGGGAACCCGTTGACGACGTAGACATGAGAGCGCGCGCTGTCGATGAGCGCGACGTAGGCCTCGACCGTGCGGGCATCGCGCAGGCCGTGATGGACGATCACCCGGGCCGCAGCCGACCCGGCGGCGCGAGACGTCTGGATGTCAAACGCCGCGCCCCCGGCGTCCTGCCATGCCTGCAGGAACGACCGCTCGAGGGCGGCGACCGCCGGCCCTTCGACGCGCGCCCCGGCGTCCAGCCAGGGCACCATTCGCCAGGTCATGGACAGGCTCAGCGGCACCTCGTCGAAGGCGCTGTAGTACTCGTGCGACAGATTCCGTCCGCCCAGCAGCGCGACGTGGCCGTCCACGACGACGAGCTTGCGGTGGTCGCGCTGTTTGAGATCCTCGAGCGACGACTCGCGGGTGATGGGTTTGCCAAGACGGAGTTCCACGCCCGGGCGCGACGACAGCCGAGCGAGAAGCGGGTTGTGGAGTCCGAAGGAACCGTGCAGGCCGTGCAGCGAGTCGACGAGCACCCGGACGGTCACGCCGCGCGCGGCGGCGGCGGCCAGCGCCGCCTCCACCGGCCGGCCGACGTCGTCATCGACCGCCATGTACACCTGGAAGTGCACGCGGCGTGTGCTGCCGGCGATCGCCTCGAGCAGCCAGTTGCGCGCCTGCCGGTTGTCGAGCTCCACTTCGATGCGATTGCCAGGGATCGTCTCGCTGCCCGTCGTCGCGTCGAGCCGCGACGCGAGGTCCGGAGTAGGCCCCGGGTCGGCGACGGCGGGGGTCCGACCGCACCCATCGGCCTCGGCGCTCGGCGTCGGTCGAGGCAACGTGGAGACCTCGTGCGGCCGCACCGCGGCGAAACCAGCTGTTGAAGGTTGAAGCGCACCGCGATAGACGACCGCCGGGACGTCGAATCCATGCGCGCGCAGGCGCGCCGCCGTGCGAGCGAGCCGCACGGCGTCGACGACGGCCGAGACGTCGCGGCCATCCCCTTCGTCGAGAACCGTGCCGGCATCGATCACGATCGGCGGCAGTCCGGCCCGGCGCAACCTGGCCCGGAGCGAGCGGCAACTGAGCGTGGAACGAACCCGCACGCCCACCGGTTGGGGCCAGGCCGCGTCTCGAACCATGGACAGCTCGTCCGGTTTCAGCTGGGCGTCGAAGAGCAGGAGCGGTCGCGCGCCCGGACGGAGGACGCGCACCGGCGCCTCAATCGACCCAAGCCGTTCAGCAGGGAGATCGTCAGGGCGCCGGAAGACGCCGAGGCCGTCGGCCTGCCCGGACGCCAGTTCACACTCTCCGTCGGAGGTGAACGCGCGGGCGACCACCGAGCCCTGGCGGACGAAGACCAGCTCCTGGTCTACGATCGGCGTCCGGTGACCGACGCCGACCGCGTACTCGGCCCGAACGCGGATGGCTTCGCCGTCGTCAATCAGGTCCGGTACATCGATGGTCCTCCCGGCCTCCGCCCCCGGAGCCGTTGCGCGAAGCGCGGGAAGGATGAGCACCGGACGGCCGCGCCGTGTGGGCAGCAGGAACGCAGGCGGTAACCGGGGAACGACGACCAGTTGTGGCCCCCCGTCGGAGTCCTCGGCGAGCAGGCGCCGCAGAGTGACGGCGGTGCCCGGAACCACTTGGACGTCCAGCATCAAGCCGGCCACATCGTGGAGCTGCCGCTTCTCCTCTGGAGACAGGGGAGTGGCCGACAGGACGACCGCCCGATCGTCCTCCCGGGCGTGCGCCTTGAGGAACGCCGCGACCGCCCAGCGTTCCCGCCTGCTGAGCGAAACGCACAGCAGCTGCCCGGCGCCAGGACGTGTCGGCATTGTCTCCTCCGGCACGCAGAGAACGGCGATGCTCGTGTGCCTCCTCACCTCGGCGACGAGCGGCATGCTGTCGCTGGCGTGCGAGTCCACCACCACTAGGTCCACGCCGGTTGACGCGACCATGTCGGTGAGGGCATCCACCGCCAGGTTCGGCGCCAGCCGGACATCGACACGCGCCGCCGCGCCCCGCGCGCTGCTGCGCAGTGTGTCGAGTGCCAAGGTCGTGCCCTCGTTCTCGGCAGGCGCAGGTTTCGACATCCAGGCGAACTGATGTGCCGACTGCTGCACGAGGACCGTCACGTGCTCCGCGAATGGGGCAAGGAACCGGAGTGCGGCAAACGTCGGCCCTGCATCGCTACCGACCTTTGCCAGGACGAGAATGCGCCGGTAGTTCATCGCCTTTCCTCGTGGGCAATGACTCGTTCGACCGAACGCGTCTCGAAACCGCCCTGCACGGGGTCGACGACATGCGCCTCGACCGACCCGAACGTTCCGTCATCGTCCACCTCGTACAGGTTGAACCCCGCCCGAACCGATGGGTCCTGATGGTCGAGCGCCGCACCGCTCGCCGCGATGAGGTCGACCGCACCTGACGCCGTCCGCATGGTCCATCGCCGACGAACGTGCAGATGCCCGAACAGCACGACGGCGCGGGGGACTCTCGCAAGCACTGCCCGCAGTGCGGCCGCGTCCACCAGGCCGTCGCGCAGGCGCGCGATTCGCAGCCGTTGGTCGACCGGCGGATGGTGGAGCAAGAGAATCGGCGTCCGCCCGCGCATAGCCGGGTGTGCCAGAACCCGTTCCACCGCCTCGATCTGCCGCCGCCCGATGCGGCCGGCGGACACGAAGGGCGGGCGCGGAATGGCGCTTGAGACCCCAATGAACGCGACCGGGCCGCGCACCTGCACGAATGGAAACGGCCCGGCCGGGAGATCGTGCGCCAGTTCCGGGAGGTCGCTGTCCATGAACGTCCGGAAGTGGTGTACGAATCGCCGATGTTCCTGAATCGAATGCAGGTAGATGTCGTGGTTACCTGGGACGACGGTCACCTCGGCCCGGCGCGCCACCTCGGCGAGCAGCGCACGGGCCTCCTCGTACTCGTGCTCGAGCGAGAGATTAGTGATGTCTCCGGTCACGACGACATGGTCTGATTGTCCTGCCGCGGCCGCGAGCACCGACAGCAGATAGTCACGCCGATGGACGCGACCCCGCTGAAGAACCAGGTTCGCATAGCCGGTCAGCCGCTTGTTGAACAACATGCCGCGCCAGTGCGCGGCCGTGCGCGTGAGGATGTGCGGATCGGAGACGTGCGCGATGCGGAACATGGGTCACCAGCCGACGAGCAAGTTCCTCGCCGACTCCAGCAGGCGTGAAATGGGGCAGAAAGCTCTTGTCTGGTGGCGGCCCTGAGTCGTCCGCCTCTATTTCGTCGCCGGTCCCTCGCGGCCCGGGTGTTCCGGCTTCTGCCCGCGCATCCCTACGGGCAGAGCGAGCCCGACCCGGTGGCGGGACATGGCGCTGGTGCGATCGAGGTTGGCGAGTATCAGCGCGGCGGCATCGGCGTACGGCACGATCATCTGAGGAACCAGCGACATGAACACCTGCACGAACGACGCGTCCGGCATGTTCCGGGCGAAGGGCGGAATCTGGACGGGCAGACCGTCCAGCGAGATGCGGAGGCGGTCCAAGCCGACCGCCGGCTCGTCGGCCATCGGCCCGGGGCAGAGCAGTCGCCAGTCGAGGGGAGACCGCCTCAGCCGCTCGAAGTTCGCCGCATGGGGCCAGTAGCTGGAGGCCACGGCCGGCAGATCGACGGCGCGGCGCCCGGACGTGTCGATGTCCAAGAGCGCCGCGCCTGCGAGGAACCAGCAGACGGGACGCTCTCTCTCGGACAGGAGCTCCACCGCGGAGACCACGCGGTCGACCACGCCGACGAACACCGGGCCGTCAGCGACGTTGCCGGCGCAATTGACCAGCGCATCGTGGCCTCCGACGACGTCGGGCGGGACAACGGCGCGAAGGTCGCCCTCGCGAACTGACACACGCTCCCGGTCGTCGGGCGGCAGCCTGGAGGCCGTGCGCACGAACACCGTGACGTCGTGACCGGCAGCGAGCGCTTGGCGAAGCACGTGGCGACCGAGGGACCCGGTCGCGCCCAGGATCAAGAGGCCGTATCCCATCGCGTGAGCACCTTGGTGGCCTCTTTCAGCCACAGTACGGAACTAGCGACACCGACGCACGTGAGCCAATCGCGGCCTGTCAGCGCCACGGTGCCGAAGGCTCGCTCGAGAAACGGCGTGTGGACCGCCAGCGCCTGCAGGAGCACCGACTCTCGAGACAGGCAGGAGTCGGGCGCGTCGTCACGTCGGCAACCATCACTACTCCGGGACACTGTCGCATTCGCGAACGCGCGAATCGTCCCGGTGTTGTCGGCCGCGCCCGAGCGACGGTCTACCGGGTAGTCAGGACGGCGCAGGACGCCCGTGCCACGATCTGCTGAGTGGTCGACCCGAACAGCGCCACAGCGGCTTCCCCACGACCCTGGGTACCGATGACGACAAGATCGGCGCCCTCCGCCTCTGCGATTCGCAGAATCTCGCGGTAGGCGCGGCCAAAGGTGACCCTCGCCGTCACATCGCACCTGCCCGGTGTCTGGTGTGACACGATCTCGGCAAGCTGCCTTTGAGCGTCGTCGGCCAGGTGCTGACGCAGTTCCTCCGCGCCATCGGGCATGTCGCACGGATCCTGCTCGGTGAGCCACTCGATTGCGTACACGGCGACCACGGCAGCGCCGGCCCGCCGGCCTAGGTCGACCGCGTGGCGGAATGACGTGACCGACGAGGGCGAAAAGTCCACCCCGCAGACAATTCGCTTGACCGGCAGGCTCGGGTTCGAGGGCGCATCGGGAGGGACCGTCAGCACGGGACACGGGGCCCCGCGCAGGACCTTCGCCGTCACGGATCCAAGGAGCAGCGGGTCGAACGGGATCTGTCCGTGGGTGGACATGACCACGAGATCCGCCTGCATCGTCGTCGCCATTCTGATTATTGCGGTCGCAGGCTCGCCCTCATCGACGACGACGGTGACGTTCGGCCCGTCGACACCGGCTGCCGATACGGTCTGGTGCAGTCGCCGCACCAGATCGTCTGCGCCGAGCGGTTGGAGGACCGCTGAAGGGTCCGAGACGCCACGACCCGCAGCCAGCATCGAGGATGCGGGCGCAGCGTAGACGGCGCTGACCTGGCCGCCATACCATTGGCCTATCGCCGCGGCGTAGACGAGCGGCCGGAACGACGGCTCGGACAGGTCGACCGGACACAAGATCCGCAGGAACTCGCGCACGCAACACCTCCTTCACGCCCGCCCGAGAGCCGACTCGGTTCGCCGTGCCATCTTCGCCGTCACCGAATCGCAAGCTGGGTTCCAGCGTGACGCAAGATGGGACGATCTCGCCCTTTCCCTTACGCTCGAAGCGGTTGCGGGATCACGAACCTGCCCAACCTCCATAGATCGTCCTGACGAAGTAGAGGCGACCGACTCCGTTCTGACAGCTGCACCAGGCCGTCGCGTCTGAGACGAGGGTCGACTGCTCACAGGCACTCTTCCAACGGCCGGCGCGGCGTGTGACCCGGCCCTGGTGCACCGGCGTATCCGATCCGGAAGGCTTGCAGCGGAATTGCACCGCGGCTCCTGAGGAGACGCGCAAATTCAGCCCGGAGCTCGGGGAAGCGCAGCGCCTGACTGAGGGGCTCGAGTCCCAAGCCAAGCGTCGCCGCCCTGAGCCACAGTCGTTCGAAGGCCTGGCCGCACTTCACGTGAACCGCGTGGGTGTCGGAGGAAGCCGTGAGAACACCCAGCAACGGCGCGCTCATCCGCGCCGCCGTGTGACGGCGGGTCACGCGTTTGTCGAATGCGACGAACCCGCTGGCAAGTCGGGCGAGTTCCGAGATCAACCAGGGCGTGCCCAACACTCCTTCTGTGACCCAGTAGGCCAGCTCCCCGCGAAATTCGGGGTCCGACAGGAGGGCGGCGTCGGCGCGATGCAACAACTGCTGTGACGACCGTTTGATTTCCGCGTCCCCGCTGAGGTGGAGCGTTAGTTCCTCTTCGAGCCCGCAGGCGTCGCGCAACGCCTGCTGGTGCTGAGCGCCAACGGGTTGGAGGCTGAACACTCCTCGATCCGTACGCCGCCGGGAGATCGCGGTCAGCGGAAGCTCTGCCCTCTGCGCCGACGGCGAACCACCGCCGAAGGCCAGCCCCACGCGGGCGACAACCTCGTTGTCGCCAGGCACGGGAAAGTACTCGACCCGGTGGCGGTAGCCGAACCGTTCGGCAGCGAGCAGCAGGTTCTCGAGGGCACAGCCGATGCTGATGAACAACTCGCGCCGATCGCCGTCGGCCACCCGCAGCCATCGTGCGAAGTCCGCGCGCACGTCGATCCGGTCGTCATCCAGGCGGAACCTCCACGGTTGCGTGTTCATGGTCGATGGCGCCAGGATGGCATACCGGCACAGAAACGCGAGGCGCTCGCTCGGGCTGCCATCGTGCGGGAAGTCGTCGGCGTTCACTTGCCAGCCTGAGTTCACATAGTCGGCGTTGGACATCCACCCTCCTCGCGGTTGCCACTTCGTCGCGTGCCGCCGGCCAGACAGTATGGTTGCGGCGCTCAGGCGCCCTGAAGCAAGACTAATGCCTGACGACAGGACCGACCCAGCCCGCGTACCCTCTTGCACGTCAAACGATTGGCCGCCGCCCAGCGGGCGGCGCTCGAATTGGCAGGACCGACGATACGTCGACGCGAGTCGCAGGGTCGTCGGATCGGGCTTCGGTGGCTGCGGCGCCTGGACCCCTTGCCGCCAGTCACCTAGGGGCGGCCGTCGGGAAGTGGAGACAGGGAACGGGTCTTGCAACTCCGGCCGGTGCTAAGAGGGGAGCTGCAATGAACCTCGCCGGCGTCAATGAGGTCGACCACCGCATCGCCGTCAAATCGGTCGTGGTGTCCCCGTCGGAAGTGGAGGACAAGATCGAAGAAGCCTTCATCCGCAACGCCCGGATGGATGCGGAGCGGATCGAGGTGAATGTGACCGACCACGCCGTAACACTTACGGGCAGCGTTCGGTCGCGCGCTGAGCGCGAGGCGGCCGAGCGGGCCACCTGGTCGGTTCTCGGCGTGGATCTCGTGGATGACCGCCTCGTCGTCCGGTAATACGGCATTGAGCGGGTTCTCCCCGTTCTGTTGGCGCGTCAGCCCCTCGCTGGGCGACCCCAGGCAGTCTCTTGCCGACGCCATCCGGTGAAGCAAGGCGCACGACCGCGCTGGCGCTGTGGCGAGAACTCAGCGGCCTCCCGCGCGACAAGGTCGACGGAGCCCAGGTCGAACGAAACCCGGCGACAAGTGCCGTCCGCCTCGCGAAGCACGCACTCGCGTTCGGGAACGTGCTCGCATTCGGAGCGGCCGCTCGGACCACTCGGAACTCGCTGCCGCCACGCCACTTGATCTCGATCACCAGCATACGAATGCAGCACGCGACGGAGCTCGGGGACACTCTCACCCGCCCGGTCGTCCCCCTCGCGCTTGCCGGCTCAAGACGTAGACCGGCTCAGATCGCTGCCAGTCGTGCCTGAATTCACCGGCGCGGGGCAGACTGGCCAGCTTGCGACCGTCGGCCTGCTCAACCCTCGTGCGACGTTCCCGAGTCAGATGCCGCCATTTCGTCGTACGTCAGCGGGCCCCCTCATGACAGAAGGCACGCAACTGCATGACCGGTAAAGGGAAGACCTGCTCTTCGTCTTCGCGCTTGCTGGAACCATCCTTGCGGTTCAGGGACGATGAAGTCAGAGATGACGTGAGGCCGCCGGGCAACGACGGTCAGGTTGGTCACACAGCAGGAAGGTGAAGGCCATGGAGATCCTTGATATCGATCATGCGCTGTCCGATGCGGAAGAACAGAAGGTCGAGAGACAGGTCAGGCGCAAGTATCGGATGACGATGAGTCTCGTGTTCGGCGTACCAACTCTCGTCCTCGTGCTGATCGTGGCTTATGCCATCCACCTGTTCCTCGCGACCAGCTGAGGTCGTCGCGGCGCGTGCGGTCACGAGACGGGACGCCAGGTCGCGAGTGCAGGCACGGATCCCTGTTCGATACTCCACCTGTGGGCCTTCTCGCGAAGCCTCGTCGAAGTCCGCCACAACTGACTCTGCGACTGGAGCACCGCTCGCCTCAGGAAACAGTGGGCGCCGGGTCGCGCGCAGGCCGCATCGTGCGGCATTCTCTGCTCCCAGTGACACGATGCGTCGCGCCGTCCCAACCGGTCGGCCGACCGTGGATTCCGCCGACCGAGCCTTGCCAGGTGGGCCATGAACAGGTTTGCTCGTCTCCGCGTCCGTCTGCTCGCACTGGTCCTGACGGCAATGGTCCCAGGCTTTGTCCTGGCCATCGTCAAGAACCGAGAGGACCGTCGCCGGGAAACGGCTCAGGTCTACGCGAGCGCGCAGGAGCTCGCCGGCCTCGTCGCCCTGCAGGAGCGACAGCTGGTTGACACCGCTCACCTAGTGCTGGTGGCGATCGCTCACCTACCCATCGTCGCCTCCGCGGATACTGCCGCGTGCAGCTCGGGGCTTCAACATCTGCTCAGCCACTACCAGCGGTTTGCGAACTTCGGGGTTGCGGACTCCGACGGGAACATCGTGTGCAGCGCCGTGCCGATGTCCCACCCGGTGAATATCGCCGATCGGGAGTATTTCCGCGGTGCGCTGAAGCGTCGTGACTTCGCGGTGGGGGTCTTCCAGACCGGACGCATCGCAGACCGGGTGACCATCAACTTCGGCTATCCCCTCGACGTGCACGGAAGGGACAGCATCCGAGGGGTGGTCTGGGCCGCAGTCGATCTCTGAGCGTCTCAGCGACCTGGAGCATGACGTGGCGGGCAAGCTGCCGGCTGGGATGACTCTGACGAAGGTCGACTCGGTTGGCAGGGTTCTGGCGCGACAGCCGGACCCAGCCCGGACCGTCGGTCAGACTGCCTTCGACGCTTCCGTGCTTGCCCGCATCCTCGGGGCATCGAACGGGGCGTTCTCCTCACCCGCCGGCGGCGCTCCCCTGCTCTATGCCTTCTGCCGCGTCACGACACCGGCGATGACTGAGCCAATCGTCGCCGTACTTTCCGTCCCGGAGGGCGTGGCCTTCGCTGAGGTGACCCGTGCGCTGTACGTCGAGCTGGCGGGCCTGGTGCTGGCGGCCGGGCTCACCCTGGCCTTTGCGTGGATCGTCTCGGAGCGACTCGTCATGCTAGCGACGAAGCGCCTAACGGACGCCGCGCGACGGCTGGCGGCCGGCGATCTTACGGCACGCACCGGCCTCCGCCACGACGCCGGAGAAGCCGGTGTCCTCGCTCACGCCTTCGACGAGATGGCGGCGGCTCTCCAACGGCGCGAGGCCGAGCGTGCTCGCGAGGAGACGGCGCTGCGCGCCAACGAGATCAAGCTCTCGAACGCCCTCAAGCTCGCCCACCTCGGACACTGGGAATACGACGTGGCCGCCGACGCGTTCACGTTCAACGACGAATTTTACGCGATGATGCGGACCAGCGCCGCTGCCGTCGGCGGCTACACGATGTCGTCAGCGGAGTACGCAGGCCGGTTCCTGCTTCCCGAGGAGGCCCACCTTCTCGAGCAGGAGATCCGTGCCTCGACCGCCACGATCGACCCCGAGTACGGCCGCGCCGCCGAGCACCGCGTCATCTTCGGCGACGGATCGCAGGGCTGGGTCGCAGTGCGCATCTTGATCGTCAAGGACTCCGAACACAGCACCATCAAGACCTTCGGAGCGAACCAGGACATCACGGCACGCAAGGTGGCCGAGGAGGCGCTGCGCGCTAGCGAGGAGCGCTACCGGGGCCTGTTCGAGAACGCCAACGACGTCGTCTTCAGCATCGATCTCTCCGGCCGCCTGACCTCGCTCAACAGGACCGGCGAGGCGATCCTGGGCTGCGTGCGAGAAGAAGCGTTGGGCACGGAGATCCTAGGACTCGTGATGCCGGAACAGCGCAAGATAGTCACGGAGCTGCTGGAGCGGCGGCGCGCGGGCGACACGGCGGCGAAAATGTACGAATGCGAGATTCGGACCCCTGACGCTCGACGCGTACCGCTCGAAGTCAACTCACGGCTCCTCGAGGCAGACGGACGGCCTGTCGGCGTGCAGGGGATTGCGCGCGACGTGAGCGAGCGCAAGCGACTCCAGGCCCAGCTGGCACAGGCGCAGAAGATGGAGGCGGTCGGCCGCCTGGCCGCGGGTATCGCGCACGACTTTAACAACCTGCTGACGGTCATCATCGGCTACTGCGATCTGGTGGAGAGCGCCGATCTCGACGCTTGCGCGCGCGAGGGACTTGGCCAGATCAAGGACGCGGGCGTGCAGGCGGCCTCCCTCACCCGGCAGCTGCTCGCGTTCAGTCGCCGCCAGGTGCTCGAACCGAAGGTGCTGGACCTGAACGGCGTCGTCACGAACATCGCGAAGCTCATCGAGCGCCTGGTTGGGGAGGACGTCAACCTGAGGTGCACGCCGGCGCCCGACCTCGGCCGCGTGAAAGCCGACCCGGTGCAGATCGAGCAGGTGATCCTGAACCTGGCAGCGAACGCGCGCGATGCCATGGTCAGTGGCGGCGCGTTGTCGATCGAGACCGCCAACGTGGATCTGGATGAGGCGTACGCGGTAGCCCACCCGGGCGCCGCGGCCGGCCACTACGTCATGCTCTCGGTCAGCGACACAGGCACCGGCATCGACGCCGAGACCCAGGCGCGCATCTTCGACCCGTTCTTCACGACGAAGGAGAAGGGCAAGGGCACCGGGCTCGGATTGGCGACCGTGTACGGAGTGGTCAAGCAGAGTGGTGGCCACATCCGGGTCTACAGCGAACTGGGACACGGGACGACGTTCAAGATCTACCTGCCACGCGTGGATGCTCCCGCGGAGGCGTTCGAGACGCGACCCGCCGCGGCCGCGGTGGTGGGCGGTACCGAAACCATCCTACTCGTTGAGGATGACGCCTCGCTGAGGACGCTCGCCCGGAAGTTCCTCGAGCAGGGCGGTTACACCGTCCTCGAGGCCCCGAGCGGCTATGCGGCGCTCGAGAGCGCCCGGCTCTACTCGGGTCGGATCCAGCTCCTGCTCACCGACGTCGTGCTGCCGGGGATGAACGGACCTGCTTTGGCCGACCAGCTATCGAGGCTCGTCCCCGGCGTCAAAGTCCTGTACGTCTCGGGGTACACCGACGATGCGATCACCCACCACGGCGTGCTGGAACCCGGTGTGAACTTCCTCGCCAAGCCGTACACGCAGAGCGGGCTGGCGCGCAAGGTCCGCGAGCTTCTGGACCGCGCGTAGGGGGCGATCCAGGCGCTGTCGCTGCCGAGAATTCCATCCTCCCCCATCCGGCGAACTGTCGCGTCAGCATCTCATCTGGTTCGATCGACCGGAGGCAATCTGCTCGGTCTGTGTGCCTCGCGGACGGCGGAACCGGGTCGCGCGTCGTCACCGGGATATCACTGGTGCTCGAGTCGCGCTGAGAGGGCAGTGGGCCGACGAGATCCGGAATCAGTGAGTCCGGGGTGAATGCGCCTGGGACACCCTCACGAATGTGTGGGGCACCTTCTCGCCAGCCGCGTTCGGGTAGTAGATGAGCACGCGGCTGGCGTCGGCGCCGGGGAGGCCGGCGTCCTGACGGGCAACGCGAAATGTCTCGGTCCTCCGATTGTCGAACCTGATGCTGACCTCCGACCGCCTGCGATTGACGTGGGTGACAATGCCCTCCGTCGCGTAGAGGCCTTCGCTCCCGACCAGGGACATCTGCTCCCCCCCGCCCTGCTCGCCGCTCGGGCTGTAGTGCACCGCGACCGTCTGGCCTGCGCGCAGACCATTCAGCACCTCGGCGCGGCCCGCCTCCGGCAGCACCGCCCGATACGCGCGTTCGATGCCCCTGACCGCTCCCGACGCAATGAGGTTGACCCCGTCTTCTTCCGCCTTGACCGGCGGCAGCGCCCTCGTGTCATGCGGAGCGGACAGCAGCTGTGCCTCTGCAGTTCCCACACAGCTGAGGGCAAGGACAGCAACGACAACCGCCAGCCGAGGTGTAGGCCTGCGAAAATACGGGGCGAAGATGTTGGTGGCGGATTTCATGGACGAACCCCAGGATCCCGCATCAGCCAAGACACCGGCTGCTCAGACGCGTGACCCGACATCAGAAAACGCAAGCCTCGTACCAGCCGGGTAGCCCAGCCGGATGCCGTCCCGAAGCCGTCATTTCGCGCCACGGCCGTGACACGCGTCCAGCTTCGTGGCACTGAACAGCGGCGGTGTGACGATCCGCACGGGGTGGACGGCGATCGATCAGGTGGACCTGGCCCGTCCTAATCTTAATCCCCGCAGCGAGCCAGAGAATGCTGAAGCCGAGAACGCGGGTGTCTCTCGCCATCACGTTGACGATCACCTAGGCATTTCGTTACAGGCATCGCTGCGCACCCGGGGCCGTATCCGCAGCCGGGCCCAGGACACAGAACCTCTCCCGATCAGAAACTCAATCGCCCCGTCCGGAGCGTCCGTACGGTTCGGGAGAGGAGCGCGCGCCACAATCAGTCCCTTCGACAACAAGCACTTACGGCATCACGCGACAGCAGGCCGGTGGTCCTTCGGAGCGGCAAGTTGCCGAGCCGACGGCGACAGCACCGCAGGTCTTCGCGGGCATCGACGCTGGAGCCGTTAGGCAAGACGGATTGACCGGCTCGCCACCGTAACGCCCGGCTCTCGGTGATCGGCGAAACCGGTCCCTATCGGGAACGGGTCGGCTCCCTGCGCTGTCTCCGTGGCATCAATACCCTGACGGCGATGCTGCTCATCGCCGAACCGCAGGACCTTCGGCGGTTCGCGTCGGCCCGGGCGCTGATGGCGTATCTCGGCTTGGTCCCGGGCGAAGACTCGAGCGGAAAGAAAGAAGGATCGCCGCGGATGCATCACGACGCGCTCGGCGTTGGCCTCGGTCTGTTCGTGGTGTTCTCACCGACGGCTGCGGCCTTCGCGCGCATACGCGACGGCCTCCTCCAGGCGTTCGCGGAACCGTTCGGGCGTCGCATCTCGCTCCACTCGTGTCCGGGCTGCCGCCTGCACGCGCACCCACCGGGACGCGTCCTCGAGCAGCGCGCGGCACGCCGCGGCAAACTCCGCCGGATCGTCCACCGATCCGACCACCACTTCGCGCGACGGCTCCCAGCCCAACTGCTCGGCGAGAATCGGGCTGACGACCGCCGGCAGGCCTGCCGCCGCGGCTTCGATCACTTTGATCGGAATGCCGGCAGCAAATCGCGTAGGGGCCACGAAGACCGCGGCCTCGTCATAGAGCGGCTGCAGCGAGTCCTGTCGGCCGAGCGCACGCACGCCCGCCGCCACGATCCAATCCGGCCGGAAGTGCGGGTTCGTGAAGCCGGCGATGGTGAGGCGGGTCGCGGCGGGCGACCGGTTCCGCAGGAGCGGCCAGACCTCGTGGACGAACCAGTGCATCGCATCACTGTTGGGCGTGTCGGACGCGTGAAACGCGCCGACGAAAAGGAGGCCCGACCGTCCCTCTCTTCCAGGCGCAGCCGGGTCGACAGCCGCGACATGGCCGAGGGTGACTGCTCTTGCGACGCCAGCTTGCAGGACGCGAAGCCGGTCGCGGTCCGAGGCCACGGTGACGGCATCGGCGAGCCGCGCGAGCTCCATCTCGCGCAACGCGTCCTCAACGGCCGAACCGACAGCTGACTCTGCGAGGACCCGCGCGCGGTGGGCGTTCCGCTCGCTGACCATCGACTCCATGTCGTAGAGCACCGGTGACGGGCACGAGGGGCCGACGATCTGCAGCTGATCCAGCCTCTCCAGATTCTGCCGCCGCGAGACGACGAGCAGCGCGGCGTGCGGAAGGCGCTCGGCTAGCAACTGCCGCAGCACGGCGGGCGTGCCTGACGAGAGGACCTCGATGTCCGGCGGGAGCACGGTTCGCGTCCCCTGCGGGTCCGCCGGCGCAGCGTCCGTGGCCACGACGGCAACGCGGAAGCCCATCGACCGCAGCGCCAGGACCATCTCGCGCGCGCGACCGTGGCCGGACCCGAACGCCGGGTCCGGGAGCCGGTCGTCCACGAACAACGCCGTCGGGCCGCGTTGCGCTGCGTCCCTCGTCGCCAGCACCTGATCGTCGGCCCTGCGCGGGCGATCGGCCAGCGTGACCGCGTGCTTCGCGGCGAAGACTGCACGGTTCCGCAGCGTGAGCTGAGCGGCCTCGTCCTCGAAGAAGCTGCCGCCCTCGACATGCCAGACGGCGCATGCCGGCTCGAACACGACGCGCCGCCCCAGGGCCCTGGCCCGAAGACAGTAGTCCACGTCCTCGTAGTAGGCGGGTTCGAAGGCCTGGTCGAAGCCGCCGAGTTCCTCCCAGAGACTACGCGAGGTGAACAGGAAGGCGCCTGAACCGTAGTCCACGTCGCGCCGAAATCGGAACTCGCTGGCATCCGGATCGGCCCCGCGCCCGTACGCGTCAGTGGCCCCGTCGCTCCACACCAGCGACCCGGCTTCCTGCAACCGGCCGTCGAAGTGGATGATACGCCCGACCACCGCACCCACGTCGGAGGACTCCCGAAACACCCCGAGCCCGGCGTCGATCGCCCCCGGCATGACGCGCGTGTCGTTGTTCAGGAGCAGCAAGTGCTCACCGCGTGCGCATCGAGCACCGAGATTCGTCCCGGCCAGGAAGCCGACGTTCTCCCACTGTTCCAGGTACCGGGCGCCGGCGAGCCGGGCGGGAAGGCCTCTCGCCTGGAGCGATCGGTCGTTGTCAACGACGACGAGTTCGATCGGCAGCGACGTACTGGCACGCAAGGAGGCGATGGCGGCGTACGTGAGCGCAGGCTTGCCGAAATGGATCACGACGACCGACACGGGCGGCGTGCCGTGGGTCGAGAAGTCGAGCGTGCTCGCGGATTCCAGGAACGCCGTCAGTTCGATCTCAGCCAACCTCTCGTGCCACGCATTCGCCATCAGGCGCGCCGGACGGACGTCGTTCCGCAGGTAGGATCGGAGGCTTCCCCATCGTTGGCGCGCCTCCTCCGTCTCGAGGAAGGCCTGTACGACGGTCTCCGGCCTGTCGCGGTTCTCCGCTGCGCGCTGGAGCCACCAGGTCAGGCCATCGGAGTCGGGTTCGCGTCCGAGCACCCCGCGGTAGAGGCTTCGGACGAGCCGTTCGTCCGCACGACCCCGCCGCATGCGGCCTCCCCAATCGCGCACACGTCCTCCCGTCCTCACCACCCACGCCACTCCTCGATGAACGCGCGGCAGGCGCGGCGCGCGCGTTCGGCGAACGCGCGCGCTCGCGGGGCCGGCATGTCGGGCACCGGCCCGCCGTCGCGCCATTCGTCGCGAAGCCCCTGGAGGATCCGTCGGTGGATGTCCACCTCGACGCGCGAGCGTTCGACCACCTCTGCGGGCTGTGCGTAACCGTACTCCCGCATGAGGCGCACCCACTCGCGCCCGAACGTGTAGGCGCGTTCGAGTTGCCGACGCCCAACAAAGGGCCGCACGTGCATGACCGGTGCGACGGACGCCTGCCGGTACCGGATACCCGCGGCCTGCATTCGCAGGAGCCACTCGGTGTCCTCCGCCCGGTCGTAGCGGGGATTCCGCGGGAACCGCCGCGCCACCTCGGTCTCGCACGCCGTGTTTGCCATGTTCGGCGTCGTGTCGGTCACCGTGAGGCCGTGCACGACCTCGCCAGGCTTCACCTCCGCCACCAGTTCACGGAGCCAGCGGGTGCTGAGCGGCGTGACGTCGGTCTCGGTGAAGACCACGACCTGGCCGGTCGCGCGCGAGGCCGCCTCCTGGAAGGCATCGGCCAGGGCCGGCCGAGTGGAGGTGCAGAACTCGATCTCGGGGTAGTCCTGATCGCGCAGGCGGGCGACTGTGTCGTCGATCTCCGGCTGGGTACGCGCCACGACCACGACGCTCACCTTCCGCTGGACGACGGGGCCGACCGGGCCGTGTTTCCGGCAGAGCTTCAGCAACTCGGTGTCATCGATCTCGAGGCGGGCACTCGTCCGGTTGCGGCCGTGGACCCGGTAGTGGAAGCAGGCGTTCGGCTCGTAGACGCCCGAGACATGTTCGCTCCGGAGCGTGAGCCACTGGTCCCAGTCCTGGTACCAGGCCAACGCGGGGTCGAGCCGCACGCACGACCGGCGAACCAGGGCGCACATGTCGATGTAGTTGCCCGTCAGCAGGCGCCTGGGATCGTAGGCGCCCTGCGCGACGCGGCGGACCGCCGCACGGTCTTTCGGCGCTGACGGGCGCGCGTCCCGCTCCACGTGTTCGATTCGATCCCCGTACGCGAATCCCGACAGCCACGAGCCGTGGGGTGCGGTGGAGTTGAGCGCTTCGAGACAACGAGAAGCGTAGTCGGGAGCCAGCCAGTTGTCGGCGTCGAGGAACAGGACGAACGCCGAAGACGAGCGGGCTACACCGACAAGCCGGGCGAGGTTCTGATTACCCGCATGAGTGCGGTGGCACCGGACGCCCCGGGCCGCGTAGTGATTCGCCACCTCCACGGTGTTGTCGCGTGAGCCGTCGTCAACCACGTGGACTTCGATCGAGGCCGAGCCTTCCTGGGCCAGCGCGCTCTCGATGGCGTCTGGCAGGAACTCGGCCTGGTCGCGGCAGGGGATCACGATGGCGACATCCGCCATGCGAGGACTGGCCATCGGACACGACTCCGATCGGTGAAGACGGTTCCAGCCAACAGCGGGGAGACGACCCCGCGCAACCATTGCAGGGAGCCGCGATGGAGGTGGGCGACGAAGCGCCAGCCGATTATAGGACAATCAGAGGGGGCGAATGGGTGCTCGGGTTTCCTCACCGCCTGCGCTATCGTCTCGCGTGGGATGACGCGCTCCGTCGCCAGGTGACCGGCGTGGCCGTACGTGCCGTCGTCGGCTTCTCCGTCACCTCGCCCGGACCCCGAACATCGCCGGACCGGCACCTTGTGTCGCGCGACGCCCCACAGTTCCTCGGCGTCAATCACCCAGTGGCCGTGCGCCAGCACGTTCCGCAATCCCACGATCTTGCGCCGCACCACCTCCGGTCGGCGCTGCCTTCACTTATGCGGCAGGCGGGCCGCCGCCTCGCCGATGATGAACAGTTGGCGTTCCACGACGTCGACGTCGCTGTCGGGTCTGGCCTCGTCGCGAGCCACCGAGCCGAACAGCGACAGCGAGCGCACGTCGAATCGTTGGACGATCTCGGCTCGGTGGGCCGAGGTTCATTGACGGCGGCGACCACGTCGTGGGGCTCGGCCGCTACAGCGGCACAGTGAGGAACGGCGGTGCGACGCTCGATTCCCCGTTCTGCCACGCGTACCGGTTTCACGGCGACAGGGCCGTCACGTTCCGGTAGTACACCGGCACCGCACAGTGGGCGCGGCGAATTCGAACCGGGGCCGTTCTGCAGGCCAAATCGGCGGCGTGTGCCGGTGCGGGGTTTGCACTGACCAACTCCATGCACGGAGTTGGCCAGCGCTTCGTCTGCATCCTCCGCAGCGAGTCAGACCGCGAGCGGCACTATGATGGAGCTCCTGCAGATCTGCCGCACTCGAGCGGGACGGAGACCTGTTGAAGGAACGCAAGAGGATGGCCTATCGTCTCGACAACCGCCTGGCCGTCAGGATCTGCGGACAACTGGGCGTTTCGCCCATTCGGTGAGAGCGACAGCTTCCAAACGAGGGACCGTGGCTAAGGCCTCAGCGGATTTTCAGATCTTCGCCAAGCCGGTGGGAGCAATCTGTAATCTCGACTGCAAGTACTGCTACTACCTGGACAAGGCGGAACTGTATCCCGATAACCGCGCGCCCCGTATGACGGATGCGGTGCTGGAGGAGTACATCGTTCAGCACATCGCCGCGTCCAGCGGACCTGAAGTCAGCTTCTCCTGGCATGGCGGCGAGCCGACGCTGCTGGGCGTGGACTTCTATCGGAAGGCCGTCGACCTGCAGCGCAAGCACAAGCCAGCCGGGTGGGTGGTCCGCAACGGCATGCAGACCAACGGCGTGCTGATTGACGAGGAATGGGGACGCTTTCTGGCAGCAGAGCGTTTTCACGTCGGCTTGAGCCTGGACGGACCCGCCGAGTTGCACGACGCCTACCGGGTGAACAAAGGGGGGCAGCCCACGCACCGGCTGGCGATGCGCGGCTACGAGACTCTGCGCGGAAGCGGCCTCTCGCTCGATGTTCTCTGCGCCGTGCACAGTCTCAACGTCAAACATCCGCTTGCCGTCTATCGCTTCTTCCGCCGGATCGGCGCGCGCTATCTGGGCTTTCTTCCGGTTGTGGAACCGGCGCCCGGAACCGAGCGCGGCGTGAGCGAGCACACGCCCTCGGCCGAGGATTTCGGAACGTTCCTGTGCAAGATCTTCGACGAGTGGCTCGCGCGGGATGTGGAGCGGATAGCGGTTCAATACTTCGAAGAAGCCGCGCGGCCGGCGGCCGGGCTGGACCACTCGCTGTGCATCTTCCGCGAAACGTGCGGCCAGATTCCGACCATCGAGCACAACGGCGATCTCTTCTCCTGCGATCATTACGTCGACCGCGAACACCGGATCGGCAACATCCTTCAGACGCCCCTTGCCGAGTTGCTCGATAGCGCGGCGCAGCAGGCCTTCGGCGACGCCAAGCGTGACGCCTTGCCGCGTTACTGCCGGGAATGCGAAGTGTCTGCCATGTGTCACGGCCACTGTCCGAAGTACGGCTTCATTCGATCACCGGACGGAGAGCCGGGACTCAACTACCTGTGCGCGGGGTTAAAGCGGTTCTTCATGCACAGCCGCGAGCCGCTGGCGAGACTCGTGGCACAGGGACGCGAGCCGGCGGCGACGGCGGCGCGAGCCCGGATAGAAGCCGGGCGCAACGCCCCGTGTCCTTGCGGCAGCGGCAAGAAATTCAAGAAGTGCTGCGGAGCCGCCTAAGGCCCCATTCGTGCGCGCCCGAGCTGTCGAATTACCCTGCCTCCACCGGCGCTCGCAGGTGAGCACGAGGTGTAGAATGCGTCCGAGAACAGCGCCGCGGGCAATCGTCCACAATCAACCAGATAAGGGAGTGCATCGAACATGCGTACAGTTTCGAGAAGGCATTTCTTGGGACAAGGCGCGACTGGAGCGGCCGCGATCGCCTTGGGAGCACGGGTTGTGGGGGCGCAGGACTGGGCCAAGGCGATTCTCGAGAAGTCTCCGCGGAAGAAGGAGTGGGTCACGGTGAAGAATGGCGCCAGGAATGTCGATTCCTTCATGGCCTATCCGCAATCGACCGCGAAGTCGCCCGGCATCATTGTCATTCACGAGATCTTCGGGATGACCGACTGGGTGCAGAACGTCACCGACGAGTTCGCGGCCGCGGGCTGGGTCGCCATCGCGCCCGACCTTCTTTCGGGGATGACTCCGGACGGCAAGCCTGCCCGGAACCTGCCAATGAGCGCCGCGGGCGGGATGATCACCAAGCTGCCGCCGGACCAGATCACGGCGGACCTCAATGCCTGCGTCGATTACGTGAAGGGCCTTCCTTCCTGCAACGGCAAGGTCTCAGTGGTCGGGTTCTCATGGGGCGGAAGCCAGTGTTTCCGCTTTGCGACCAACCGGAAGGACTTGGCGTCGGCATTCGTGTTCTACGGAAGCGGGCCGGATGCGGCCGACATACCGAGGATTCAAGCCCCGGTCTACGGTTTCTACGGCGGCAACGACGCTCGCATCGGGGCCTCGGTTCCCGCGACGCAAGAGCAGATGAAGGCGGCCAACAAGGTCTTCGAACAGGTCACCTACGAGGGGGCCGGGCACGGCTTCATGCGAAGCGGCGAGGACCCGGGCGGGTCGGAGGCGGACAAGACGGCGCGCGGGGCGGCCTGGGTCAGACTGAAATCGCTCGGAGGCAACTCCAAGTAGGCTGCCCGCGGCGAGCACTCGTTGCAGGCCGAGCGCTCCGTCGGACCGGCGGGACCACTCGGCAAGCGGGGGCGTACGTCGTGCAGGACGTCACGTCCAGGATGGCATCGACGTCCTTCGTCGGTTGGATGCCGCTGGTGGCCGGGTCCGTCGGCTCCGGCCCGCGGGTCACGATTTCTGGCGCGTCGCCCCAGAGAGTGCAGCCACGGCCGAGCCGTGGATGAGATGCTCGCCGGTGGGACATTCGGCGCGGCCCGCACCCCGGTGATTCCCTGCCACCGAGCGTCGTGTCGATCTTCCGGTCCGTCTTCGGCGACGCGGCTACGGGCATCAGCTTCGAGTACCCTGACCAGGTAACGGGGAGACCCTCAGCAAGAGGAAAGCGACAACATGGTCGAGAAGCTTCTCGATTATCATGCCAGGCTTCCAGCCGTCACGGACGCCGCGTCCGGCGCAAGAGGTTATCGACGGCATTTTCCCGTCACCAGCTGATCCTCGATGGACCCAACAAAACCCGCGACAACAGGCAGAAGCATGGTCCTGATGGGTTCCCCATGTACCTGGCTCCTCCCCTTGTCGCGCATCATCAGCGTGGTACGGCCGCGCCGCATGGGCAGGAGTTCGCGCGTGCCCGATGTCCCGTTCCAACCGAGCCCGAGGCAGGTGGTCAAGCAGATGCTGCTGCTTGGAGGGGTACAACGGTGTGACGTGCTCTACGACCTCGGATGCGGCGACGGTCGGATCCCCATCACGGCAGCGCAGCTGTACGGGACGCGCGGCGTGGGCCTCGACATCGACCCCGCGAGAATCGCGGTGTCGCGCCGCAGCGCCCGCAAGCAAGGCGTGCTGGGGCGCGTGACCTTCCGCAACGAAGACCTCTTCACTGCGGACATTTCCGAAGCCACGGTTGTCACCCTGTTCCTGTGGCCCGAAGTGACCCGGGCCCTTCGTCAGAAACTCCTGCGCGACTTGAGGCCTGGGACGCGGGTCGTGTCCTACTTCTGGGAGATTGCAGACTGGGTGCCGGACAGGGAGATCGCGGTTAACGGCCGCCCCATCTACCTGTGGACGATTCCGCCCAAGCGGCCGCGGTCCGTCAGGCCTTCACCCGAGCCGCCTGGTGCGAGAGCGCTCCGTCGCTGACGCCAGGTCCAGTGCGAGCTGCGGCCAGCGGGTTCGCCGGCAGACTCGCTCGATGCCGCATGGCGCCTGAAACCGAAGTTGCCACTCCTCGCGCAGATGAAGGACGTCCACAAGTCCCGGGATCGGCGTGCGATCGCTCGCCACGATCTCCTTCATCCCGATGAGATCAGGCGTGCTGGCGATGTGAAATGAATAGGACTGGATTGTCTTCCGCGTCGGTCGCGCTGGCCACCGTGGCTGCGCTGGCGTGCAGCGTGCCGGCGTGGCGGGCTGCGCGCGTGCCGCCCTCGTTCGTGCTCGTCTCGAAATAGCAAGGGACGCGGCAGCGCGTCGAGTTCGCCGCGTCCTAGCCGCTCTCTCTCCCCTCCGTGCTACGCTGTTCTTTCCAGGGCAAACCGGTCGAAGCAACTTGAAACGCGGGCGTCCGTTTGCCGCCCGATCGCGGGCACGGAACGGGCGTGCGCGACGACATGCCAGGAGGCTTGAGTGTACGCAGCCCCAGCGTCACCGACACCCGACCACCCCGGCGTTTCGCGCGCCACCCTGTCGAAGGTGACACGGCGGCTCGTGCCCTTCGCGTTCCTCCTCTACGTCGTCTGCTACGTCGACCGCGTCAACGTGAGCTTCGCTGCGCTGCAGATGAACCGCGACCTCGGCTTCACGGCCACCGTGTACGGCCTGGGCGCGGGCCTGTTCTTCGTGGGCTACGTGCTGTTCCAGGTACCGGCGAACCTGATCCTCGCGCGGGTCGGTGCGCGCCGCTGGATTGCCGCCATCATGGTCATCTGGGGCACGGTCGCGTCCGCGACGTGCCTGGTCAACGGCCCGGCCACCTTCTACATCCTCCGCGTACTGCTCGGCTTGGCCGAGGCCGGCTTCTTCCCCGGCATGCTGCTGTATTTCACCGCCTGGTTCCCGGCCGACGCGCGCGGCCGGGCGGTCTCGCAGTTCATGACCGCCATCCCAGTGGCCTCGATCGTCGGCGGACCGACCTCGGGCCTGCTGCTCGGGTTGTACGGCGTCCTCGGCATGGCCGGCTGGCGATGGCTGTTCCTGCTGGAGGGGCTGCCGGCTCTCGCGCTCGGCGTCGTCACGCTCGTCTTTCTCGACGATCGACCAGCCGACGCCCGATGGCTTACGTCCGCCGAGCAGCGGGAAATCGGCGCGGCACTCGAGCGCGAGAAGGCCGGCACGGCCCAGGCTTCGACACCGCTCGACGCGATCAGGACGCCGATGGTCTGGACGCTGGCGTCGCTCTGGCTCCTCGTGCTCGTGCCCGCCTACGGCGTCGGCTTCTGGCTGCCGCAGATCGTAAGGGACCTGTTTAGACAGAGCGACCTGGTGGTCGGTTTCCTGGTTGTGATTCCTCAGACCGTCGGCATCGCGGCCATGATTGCATTCGGCGCCAGTTCCGACCGCACGGGCGAACGCTACCTACACGTCGCGGTCCCGCTCCTCGGTGGCGCCGCGGCGCTCTTGGCGTCGGTGATGCTGGCGTCCCCGGCGCTCGTCCTCGCCGCCCTCTCCCTGTTCACGGCGGCGCCGCTGGCGATGTACGGCCCGTTCTGGGCGCTGCCCCCGAGGTTCCTGCGAAGCACTGCGGCCGCTGCCGGGATCGCGTTCATCAACTCGTTCGGGAACCTCGGCGGGTTCGCCGGCCCCTACGTGATCGGCGCGATCAGGGACCGGACCGGTTCCTTCGCCGCGGCCCTGCTTGGCGGCGCGCTGCTGATGGCGATCGCCGGTGTGCTTGCCGTGGCGCTTGCGCTCTCCCACCGACCCATGGCGCGGCGCGCCAGGCCGGCTGTTCCCCTTGGACAGGTTGAATGACGGGGATGCCTTCGCCACGAGTCCGCTTCGCTCACCCAGGAATCCGGCCAACCCCTGACGAGCGCGCGAGATCCCCGGCGCTCAGTCGTGGAACTTCGGGCTATCGCGCCACGAAAAGCGTGGCGGAGGAGGAACGGGTCGGCGGAGGTCTGGCTCGGCCTGCAGAACGACTGGACCTCTGGCACGCGGCGCAGGCCTTGCGCAAGGCCGGCTGAGGGGTCGGCTTTACTGACACCCGCATGGCCCCTCAGGTTGCGCGCCACGCGCTTGCGACCGCCTTCGTCGCCCAGGGCAGGGCCGGCATCCTATGCGCCAGCCGTCAGGCCGCCTCCACCGTCATCGAACGGGCCGGCTCGGCCGGTCCCGCGCGAGTTCGACCAAGTAGCAGGGACGACCAGTCGGATCCTTGATGCCGAACAGTTTGCCGAACGGCATCTGCTTCAGGGGGAGGCTGACTTCCGCCTTCTGGGAGAATTCGCCGAAGGCCGCCTCCGCATCATCGACCAGCCAGTACATTTCCGGATCGCGACTCCCGCTCATCGACTCGTCGCTGGCGATGGCGAAGCCGGCGAACTGGACGAACGTGGGAGCGTAGCGCTCCATCTCGAGGCCAACCACCTCAACGTAGAAGCGTTTCGCCGCCTCGATGTCCGGCACATATTCCAGGGCGAATCCGAATCGGGGCTTGATGCTCATGATGGATGCTCCGTGTCGCGGCCTGCTCAGGCCGCTCCTCAACTGGCCGCGGTTGTTCGCGCGGCCGTTCTGGCCGCTTCGAGCGGCGCGCGAGCGTCGGCCCTGGGCCAGATCAGCTTGTGGCCTGCGCCGGCTGGTAGGTCCCCGGGGTCAGCCGGCCTGCTATCGACAACCGGTTCCAAGCGTTGATCGCCGCCACGGCCAGCGTCAGGTCCGACAACTCCTTCTCGCTGAAATGTGGCCGGACGGTGTCGTAGACCGCATCGGCGACGCCGCCATCGGTGATCAGCGTGACGGCCTCGGTCCACGCAAGTGCCGCGCGCTCCCGATCGCTGTAGTAGGGACACTCCCGCCAGGCGTCCAGCGAGTAGAGCCGCTGCTCGTGCTCTCCAACAGCCCGCAAGTCCTTCCAATGCATATCGAGACAGTACGCGCATCCGTTGATCTGCGAGGTCCGCAATTGGACGAGCAGGATCAACGATCTCTCGACATCGCATGCCTGAAGATACTGATCCAGTGCGTCCATGGCCTGATAGGTACCCGGTGCGACCTTCCCGTAGTTGAGACGTGGCGCCATGAAACCTCCTCTTGTCCCGACGCCCGACAATCTGACACGGGCCCCGCCCGTTCCATTCGAGCGCGAGCGTACCACGCGGGCGACGGCGCTCCTGCGGATGTGGAGAACGTGACTCCCACGAGCCAATGTAGCAGGCCCATTGGCCTTACACGAGAGCCAATATTGACAAATTCGACTGGGCCAAATCAGACTCGGAGTATGGATGTTCATGTCAGTCTCAAAGGGGGAGACGCCCTGTCAGCCCGCATTTATCGGCAATTGTTCGACGCGGTCCTGGACGGCCGCCTTCGTCCAGGCGAGCGGCTCCCACCCACGCGTCAGTTGGCACGTCGCCTCGACGTCTCGCGGAACACTGTCGCGGTCGCCTACGAGCGCCTCGTGGCGGAAGGAGTCGTAAACGGTCATGTCGGCTCTGGCACGTTCGTGTGCCTGGAACCGATCCGCCCCACTCACGCCCGGCATGCGCCTGCCGGCCGCGGCGTTCATGCTCGGCCGCTCTGGAACGGCATCCCCGAACCGGTGCCGGCTCACTCGGTCACACCCGTCTACGATTTTCGGACGGGCAGCCCTGATGCCCGATTGTTCCCTTTCACTGCGTGGCGCCGGCTCGTCGCTCGAGAGCTTCGGTCAACCTCCTCCGCTTGGGCGACCTACGGTAGGCCGGGGGGGCACGCCGGGTTGCGTGCCGCGATCGCCCGCCACATCGGTGTCTCTCGCTCAGTGAGGGCCGGCGCCGACGATGTGATCGTCACCCAGGGCGCCCAACAGGCTCTCGATCTCATCAGCCGAGTGCTCATCGAGCCGGGCGACTGTGTGGCAGTGGAGGAACCGGGGTATCCTCCAGCGCGCCTGCTCTTTCGGAGTCTTGGCGGGCACGTGGTCGGTGTGCCCGTCGACGACGAAGGAATCGATGTCGCCGCGATCCCGAAAGCGGCGCGATTGGTGTATGTCACGCCTTCGCACCAGTTCCCGCTCGGAACGCCTATGTCGCTCCAGCGGCGCGCTGCACTCCTCACGTGGGCGGAGAAACGGGGCGCAGTCGTGATCGAAGACGATTACGACAGCGAGTTCCGATTCGAGGGGCGCCCGCTCGATCCGCTTCAGAGCCTCGACCCTAACGGCCGCGTCGTCTATGTCGGGTCGTTCTCCAAGGTCATGCTGCCGACCTTGCGGCTGGGGTTTCTGATCGCGCCGGCCTCACTGCAACCTGCCATTCGCACCGCGAAGCAGCTCACGGACTGGCATGGTGAGCTCCCAACACAGGCGGCCCTGGCGCGCTTCATCGACGAGGGTCTCCTGGCGCGCCACATCCGCAAGGCGGCACGGGAATACGCGACACGCCACGCGATGATTGTCGAAGCGATCCGTCGCGATTTCGGTGCCTGGCTGCGACTCATCCCCTCAATGGCCGGCTTGCACGTGTCGGCGCGCGTGGCGCCAGACGCGGCGGCTGACGTGAGCGCCGTCGTGCGAGGCGCGGAAGCGTTGGGCGTCCTCGTGCGGCCGCTGTCCCACTTTTGTGCGGAGACGCCCGCCCAGCCCGGCCTTGTGATCGGCTACGGCGCGATTCCGACGGCCAGAGTGGAGGAAGGTCTGTGTCGGCTCACATCCTGTTTCCGCAGTTGAAAGAAGCCTTGACTGCGGCAGGAGGCAAGGGAGGGGCCTGGGACCTGAAGGTGATCGCCGAGAACCTTAGGACACCCGCGAACCTTGGTCACCGCTGCTTCCGACCTTTTCCGCCTCTGGACCGCGTGCGTTACCGGATCCAGGCTGAGGGATCCGGAACACGCGGTTTTGACCGCGAGCGCGGCCGCGCGCCAATCCGAAGGCGAAGACAAACCGACGCCGATGTTCACGTCATGGCGGCAAACGGCCTTGCAGGCACCGCACGCCGTGCAGGGCGCCAGCCCCTTGCCGGTTTCGAGGCACGCCAGCGTCGAAGTACGTGCCCTTCCAGAAGTTCACCGTCGTGCCGCCCGAATAGCCCTCGTTTCCGACGTCGATGAATCGGTTGTCCGGGTTTCGCTCTTCCGAGTACTTGCCGTACGCGTTCAGCGCGTCCTTCATCTGGTAGATCTCGACGGCCGCCTCGCTTCCCGTCCCCGCCTGGCTGTAATTGGCGATCACGACGTCCTGGACCCCGTACGCCAGGAAGCCATCGGCCGCTCCGTTGATCGCCTTCCACAGGTCGTCAGCCGTGTACGATTGCGGCGCTCGGATGCTGGGCAAGTGGCCGGCAGTGGCCGGGCCCACCTGGTGCGCCGCTGTCGGTTCTTGATTCTCGACGCCGGCCCTGTCCCGGCCACAGGCGCCCAACAAAATGGCTGCGAGGATCAGGGGCATCAGCGCGAATCTCGTCATCACCTGGGCTCCCACGCGCTGCCGTCCGCGGGTCGCTGAACCCCCTGCTCACCGGGCCAACCCGGACGTGCGATCATTGCTCTTCAGCGGCCGACCATCTTCTGGAGGTGCTCCGGGTAACGCGCGCCGTGAACCTCGATCTGGGACACGGCATCCTCGATGTCCCGTAGGTCGTTGGCCGTCAACTCGACCGAGGCGGCTCCAAGGTTCTCTTCGAGGCGGCGACGTTTCGTCGTGCCGGGAATCGGCACGATCCAGGGTTTCTGCGCCAGGATCCAGGAGAGCGCGATCTGCGCCGGCGCGGCCCCCCTGCGCGCGGCGAAGGCCTTGAGCCATTCGACGAACGTCAGGTTCGCCTTCCGGTTCTCCGGTGTGAAGCGGGGGACGATGTTCCGGAAGTCGCTGCTCTCGAACGTGGTGGAATCGTCGATCTTGCCGGTGAGGAACCCCTTCCCCAGCGGGCTGAAGGGCACGAAGCCGATACCGAGTTCCTCGAGCGTCGGGATGATCTCCGCCTCGGGCTCCCGGAACCAGAGAGGTACTCGCTCTGCAGGGCCGTGACCGGCTGCACGGCGTGGGCGCGTCGGATTGTCTGCGCTCCGGCCTCGGACAGCCCGAAGTGCTTCACCTTGCCTGCCTGAATCAGCTGCTTCACGGCACCGGCTACTTCCTCGATCGGCACGTCCGGATCGACGCGGTGCTGATAAAAGAGGTCGATGCGGTCGGTCTTCAGTCGCGTCAACGCCGCGTCAGCCACCTCGCGGATGTGCGCCGGTCGGCTGTCCAACCCGACGCTCTTTCCGTTCTCGAACTTGAAGCCGAATTTCGTGGCAATGACGACCTGGTCGCGAACCGGACCGAGGGCTTCACCCACGAGTTCCTCGTTGGCATAGGGCCCGTACGCCTCGGCCGTGTCGAAGAACGTGACGCCGCCGTCAACGGCTGCCCGGATGATGGCGATGCCCTCCTTCCGCGAGGTCGCCTGGCCGTAGCCGAAACTGATGCCCATGCAGCCGAAGCCAATCGCCGACACCTTGAGTCCATTCGTCCCCAACGTCCGTTTCTGCATGACCGGTTTCCCTCCTCGAGTCAACCGCGGATGCCCTCCTCCGCCGAGAGGCCGTCCTGACGGAGTCTTGCGATGTCCCGCGTGGGCGCACTGCCGAAAAACCGCGTGTACTCGTAGCTGAACTGCGATGCACTGAGGTAGCCCACCTGCCGCCCGGCACTGCCCGCGTCCAGCATGCGCGACCACATCGGGCGTCGCGCTTCGTGGAGACGGAGCACCTTCTGGTACTGCAGCGGACTCATGGACGTCACCGCTTTGAAGTGCTGGTGGAACGACGACACGCTCATATGCGCCAGATCGGCGAGGTCGTCGACCGCGACCGGCTGCGCGAAGTGCTCGCGCACCCACGAGACGGCCTTGGCGACCCGCTGGACGCCCGACTCCTGCTGACCCATCAGCGCGACACGCGGGCCGATCGAGCTTCGCAGGAGGCGAATCAGGATCTCGTCCACCACCAGCGGCGCCAGCAGTTCCGCGTCAGCGGGCTGCGCCATCAATTCGACGAGCCGCGACGCCGCGTCGACGAGGGCTGTCGTCGTGTGCCCCACGCACACGCCACGGGTGTCGCGCGGGCTCGGCACACCGTGACGGGTAGACCTTGAGGGTCAGCTCGGCGATCTTGTACGCCTGGAGGTCGAGCTTGAGCGCGAGGAAAGGCTCGCGGCAGGTGGCCCGAACGATCTGCGCGGCAACAGGCAACGCGACGGAGTACGCGATCATCCGCGAGGCATCGTAGGCGTAGGTTTCGCGCCCGAGCGCCACCACCTTCGCACCCTGCGCCACGACGCACAAGGCGGGCGAGACGGTCGCTCGCACGATTTCTCGGCTGACCGTCGAGCGCCGGATTGCGTAGACGCCTGGCACGCGAAGCTGGAAAGAGCCGTCGTAGGGGGTGTCCGCCGCGAGCAACGCGGCCAGGCGGGCCAGGTTCTCCGCGAGCGGCTCTTCGTCGTGACCGGGGTCGTGCGGGCGTACCGTCGCGCTGGCCAGTGTCAGGCTGGCCCGGTTCGACGCGGTGCCGCGGCTCGTTGAGACCGCTGCCCCTTGCTCTCTCATGTTCCAGATCCAGTAAGCCCGGCCAGCCCCGGTTCGTCACGCAACCTTGACGACGAGGTGGCGCGCGTTGGCCCGGCGTCGACCCCAGCGTGCCAGTGACAGCCTACCAGCATCGACACACGGCCCTTTGCACGATCCTCCAAGAATCTGCACTGTTCGTCCAGCTCGTGCGGGCAGGGACCTCCCCTATGGCGGACCCGTGGGGTACGGCCCCGGTCACGCGTCAGACGTGGTGCCATCGGTTCGGAGAATCAGGGAAACCGATCGAGGCCAAAGTGATCAACAGACTTGGCTAGCGTGGCCCGCGCCCCACGCCGGCGCCCTGGAGGAGTGGACCTGTCAGCCTGACCTGGGGTTGCCTGGGCCATAGCGGAAGCTCTGCCAAGACGACCGCGTCTTGAAGGAGGAGTGCGCGAGGCATTCAGGCTCCGTGCGATGACTTAGCAGGCGCCCCGCGCGCGCACCTGTGGGAGTAGGATGGACGCCGACGGAGCGGCCACGCAGAGCAGTTCCGACGAGCGGTGGCAACACGACGGCAGATAACCCGGACGCGCGCCGGAGTGCTCCACCGGCCTGGAGTCATCATGCGATTCAACCAAGCGACGACGGTCGGCGGCATCGTCCTGATGCTCGCCATGGCCTTGCTGTCCGGATCGGCCGGGCCCGCTGCGCAAGTCCCGCAGGCGCCCGCCCTGGACCGTACGGTGCTGCCGATCCCGGACCCGCCCTTCCAGGGCAGAATCGGGATCACCTACAAGGACTCGGTCGCCGACAAGATGCGCCTCGTCCGGCCGCCCGCGGGAGCGCCGAACGTACTGCTGATTCTCCTCGATGACGCCGGGTATGGTCAGACAGGGACCTTCGGCGGCCTGATCCCTACTCCCGAACTCGATCGCCTGGCGGCAGGAGGGCTGCGTTACACGCGCTTCCACGTCACGGGCATGTGCTCCCCCACCAGGGCCGCGCTTCTCACGGGCCGCAATCATCACGCGGTCGGCATGGGCATCATCACGAACTTCAGCACGGGGTTTCCCGGCTACAACGGGTGGATCCCCAAGAGCGCCGCGCTCGTCTCCGAGGTTCTGCGGCAAAACGGCTACGCCACGGCCGCCATCGGGAAATGGCACCTCATTCCGGACTGGGAGACCGGCCCGTCGGGCCCGTTCGATCACTGGCCGACGCGCCAGGGCTTCGAGTACTACTACGGATTCCTCGGTGGACAAACGAACCAGTGGACGCCCAGCCTGGTCGAGGGAGAGAGCTTCCGGGAATTGCAGGTGCCTCCCGGGCGCGAAAGCGATTACACGCTCAACGAAGCGCTGGCCGACAAAGCCATCGCCTGGATCAACACGGAAAAGTCCAACCACCCGGACCGGCCGTTCTTCATGTACTTCGCACCCGGCGCCGTCCATGCTCCCCTGCAGGCGCCCAAGGCCTGGATCGACAGGTTCAAGGGAACGTTCGACATGGGGTGGGACCGCTACCGCGAGATGGTCTTCGATCGCCAGAAGAAGCTCGGGGTGATCCCTCCCGATGCGAAGCTGACGCCGCGTCCGGCGGAGATCCCGTCGTGGGATTCCCTGACGCCGGAACGCAGGAAGGTGGCGGCGCGGCTCATGGAGGTCTTCGCCGGGTTCTACGCCCAGACCGACTACGAGATCGGCCGGGTGATCGACGCGATCCGACAAACGGGGAATCTCGACAACACCTTGATTCTCTACGTGGCGGGCGACAACGGCGCCAGCCTCGAAGGAGACGTCTACGGATGTTTCGACGACATGGCCGTCGTCAACGGCGTGGCAGAAGACACCGGAGCGCTCGTCCGTAAGCTCGACGACTTCGGCGGACCACGTTCCTACGTGCACTATCCGATCGGCTGGGCCTGGGCCGGGAATACGCCGTTTCAGTGGGGCAAACAGATCGCGGCGTTCTTTGGCGGGACGCGGGACCCACTCGTCGTCCACTGGCCGAAGGCGATCAAGACTGCCGGCGGGATCCGAACGCAGTTCCACCACGTAATCGACCTGGTCCCGACCATTCTTGACGCCGCGGGACTTCCGCGGCCGACCAGCGTCAACGGCGTCGCACAGACGCCGCTCGACGGCGTGAGCATGCTCTATTCCTTCGACGATCCCGGAGCCGCCGAGCGCAGGTCGACCCAGTACTTCGAGATCTTCGCCCACCGCGCGATCTATCACGATGGGTGGGTAGCCTCGGCCATGAGCGGGCGCCTGCCATGGGTACCCGGTCCAGACCCTGACGTCGAGCGACAACCGTGGCATCTCTACAACGTCGCTGCCGACTACTCCGAGGCCGACGATCTGGCGGCCAAAGAACCAGCCAAGCTGAAGCAGCTCAAGGATCTCTTCACGGCCGAGGGCAGACGGAACCAGGTGTTCCCGCTCGATCCGCGCCCGGCGAGGGCCGATTCCAGCCTCCGCCCGAGCCTCACGGAAGGCCGGCAACGGTACGTCTACTATGCCGGCGCAGGACGCCTGCTTCAGAGTCTTGCCCCGCCAACCGTGGACCGCTCCCACACCATCTCGGCGCGAATCACCATTCCTCCCGGACGACGAGCCGAGGGAGTCATCGTCGCGCAGGGCGGCCTGGGAGCCGGTTTCACGCTCTATCTGAGAGACGGTCGGCCGGTCTACACGTACCGGTATTTCGGTGAACAGATCACAACGATTGCCGCCGCGCAGCAGTTGCCGCCCGGGCCTGCCCTCGTCAAGGTGGAGTTCGCCTACGATGGCGGCGGGCCCGGAAAGGGCGCCACGGTGACCCTATTCGTCAACGGAACCCGAGTCGACCAGGCGCGGCTTGCGCGCACGGTACCAGTCACCTACTCGTATGACGAGACGTTCGACGTTGGAGCAGACACCGGAATGCCCGTGGGCGATTACCGGGCTCCATTCCAGTTCTCCGGCGTCATTCAAACGGTGGAAATAGACGCGGCGCCGCAGGGCCTGAGTTCCGCAGACCGCGCGATGATCGACCGGAAGAAGGGTCTGGCCGAGACCCGAAGGCAATAGCGCGGCGGGCCCGAAACCACGGCGGGTACGCGGAGTGGGCTATCTCCCGCCCACGCGTTCTAGCTCGACCTCGATCTTCACCCGATCGGCCGGCGCCAGATTGGGAATGCGCAGCGCCTGCCGACAGAGGGCCGCGGCTTCGCGCGAACGACCTTCGCGCTCGTGGATGGCTGCGAGAAGAAGGTAGGAATTCACGTGATGTGGCACTCGGGCGACAACCGTTCTTAGCGTGGCAATCGCCTGATCCGCTTCCCCATGCTGGCTCAGATAGTAGGCCAGCGTGTAACCGTAGCGCGGTTCGTCCGGGCGAAGCGCGACGGCCTGCCGGCAGTAGGAGACGGCCTCGGTGATCCGATCCCCGGCCAGAACGACACACAGATTGAATGCCGCTTCGGCCATTCGCGGGTCCGCGCGAAGAGCCGCTCGCAGGTATCTCTCCGCCTGTGGGAAGTCCTTCGATTCGGCCTGGAGGAGTCCCATGTCGAAGTTGGCTTCGGCATTGGTCGAGTCGAGGCCGAGGGCGGTGCGAAGCGCCTCTTCCGCCCTGGCCCGCTCTCCTTGCTGCGCCCACGCCATCGCTAGGTTGACCCACGCGGGCACCTGGCGCCGGTCGAGCTTCAACGCCATCTTGTACGAGTCGACGGCGGCCGCGACGTTGCCGAGACGGGTCTGATGGTTCCCCAGGTTGTAGCGCGAGCTCCACTGGTCGAGCCGGCTGGTCATCGAAGCCACCAACTCCTGCGTGGACCGACGAGCGTTCTCCTTGTCCGCTGCGGTCATCTCGACGTCCGAACGGCCGGTCAACGCGGCGGCGGCCCTGATTCGAACGAGCCGATAATCGTCGCCCGCCGCCTCGACGAGCGCTCGAGTCGCTTCCGGCGTCACCAACCCGGACAGCGATTCGACGGCCGAGGAACGAATCAAGGGAGACGGGTCCTTCGCGGCCTTCAGGATCACCGGCCACTTCGCCGCATCGTCGCAGGAGGCCAAGAGGCGAATCAGCGAGTTCGCGAAGATATCCTGCCGGTTCGGACCCTGTAAGTACTTCAGCATCTCAGGAAGACGGGACCAGTCGCGCCTTCGAGCCGCGTCGATCAGGCCAGCTCGATAAAGCAGCGGCGCCTGGTAGTCACCTCGGAACCACCTACGGACCCAGCGGTCGGCCCAGTCCGGCGGCTTGTCGGCGTGACAGATGTTGCACGCGTTGGGCGACTTGAACCTCAGGGTCGCCGCTGGCGCGGGCGGAATCATCGAATGGTCGCTTCGCTCCATCCCGGCGAAGCGTGTCTTGGGCATGTGGCACGAGACACAGCGGCTCGCCGGGCTTCCCGGCTTGTGGTGCGAATGCGCGGCCGCGTGCGCGACGCGCTCGCGGTGGCAGGGCGCGCACGCGTCATTGGCCCGGTCCTCCGACGCGAAGCGATACCGTCCAGACGAGGTGTGGCAGGCCAGACAGTGGAAACCGGCGGACTTCGTGCAGGCACCGATCATCCACGACGTGTAGGTGTAGTTCTCGCCCAGGTCGCGCCCGTCCGGGTAGAAATCCGCGTCCTCAAGCGTCGCAAGATCGAAATGATCAAAAAAGCGACCGCCCGGCGCGTAGCCAGCGGTGATGGGAGACAGCTTCGCGTGACACGAAGAACACGCAGAGACGTGCTGGTCGGGAGTGAAGCGGCTGGTGACGACGATCTTCACGTCTGGCTGTCCGCGTCCGTTCGGTGCGTGCTCGAATGCCGCGACGTGGGCGGCCGACGGCCCGTGGCAGGTTTCGCAGTTGATGCCCGTCTCGATCCACCCGGTGTGATAGGTGTCGGTCTTCTGGTCGTAGTTGGTTGAGAGTTGGCTGACGTGGCAGCCGAAGCAGGACGTGTTGAACGTGTAGGGCCAGTCTTTCCAGAAGAGCGGCCGTTCCGGCGCGACACCTGGCGCATGCCTCACGCCGCTCGATGTCATGTCGAACCACTCCCGCTTCGCCACATCGTAAGCCAGCGGGAGAGTCTGCAATCGCCCGCGCTCCAGTGGGGTCAAGAAGTAATAGACGTTCTTTCCGCCCAACGCGTATTCGATCCGGTATTTCTTCTCGCCATCGGGACAACGCTCTACGACCCATCCCGAGTCGGCTCCAATCTCGGCCCGATACCGGCAGTCGCCAATGCCGATCTCCGGAGACCCAGGCGCCACGTGAGTCCGGCCAAACTCGCGGTCGTAACGCCGCATCGCGAGGCCATGCGAAGAATCGGCCCAGAGCGCGTAGAACTTCTCGTGGCATTTCCGGCATCCCGCTGACCCGGCGTAGTCTCCGGCACGAGCCGGCGCTGTCGCCGGCGACGACGTCGACCGACACCCTGCGAACGCGAAGACCGCCAAAGCAAGGGTGCCTACGAGGACGGCACCGCCCCATCTCGGCGCGCCCGTGTCGAGGTGCATTTCGAAGGACCTTCAATCCTGGGTTCACCGAAGAACGACGACGGCATTATGCCCTACCGCGATGCGGTCTTGATCGGGCCAACCCGGCAGCAAACATCGGTGCGATACGCCGACGAATTGGCCTCCTCGTGCTGCTGGCGGCGGCAGTCACGTCGCTGTGTCAAGCGGCGAGCCGCGGACGATCACGATCCTCTATTCGACAGATTTTCACGCTGCCGTGGCGCCTAGCAAGACCACGTGGCTCGTCGGCGAGCCGGACGTCGGCGGCGTCCGCGCTCAAGATGAGCGTACGCGGCCCGCGCGCAGGCCTCCCCGACTTTCAATCCACGCGCAAGCAGCCGTGGCAGCCAATCCAGCCGGGGATGCTGTATCACGCGGAGTTCGTTTTCCACCCGATTGCCCGCGCCAGGAGCGGAGTTCGCGTAGTCCGCGAGGACCAGGGGCAGCTAGGGTGAATCATCGGTGGGCGGGACAGGGTACCGCCGGAAATGGTGCGCCGCCTGGAGTCCGGCATGAGTCCACAACAGGCATCGGCCACTACGTGTCGTCGCCAAGCTGAGTGACCGTGGCAGGGCCCCGTCGACCGCGCCACCGACACCAAACCGGATCGCAACGTCTGTCCTGACCAGCTTCCGCCGCGGCCCTCTCTCCGAGCTCGTGGCCGACGCTGCTCGGGATGAGCCGATAGAGGAGCGCGTTCCGTCAGCCCCGCCGCGCAGCCTCGATGGTCGCGATGTCGATCTTCTTCATCGGCATCATCGCCTCGAAGGCACGCTTTGCCTCGCCGCCACCAGCCGCAAGCGCCTCGGTTAACGCGCGCGGGGTGATCTGCCAGGAGAGGCCCCAGCGGTCCTTGCACCAGCCACACTGACTTTCCTGGCCGCCATTGCCGACGATCGCGTTCCAGTAGCGATCCGTCTCTTCCTGATTGTCCGTCGCGATCTGGAAGGAAAAGGCCTCGCTGTGGTGGAACTCCCGGCCGCCGTTGAGACCGAGACAGGGAATGCCCAGAACGGTGAACTCCACCGTCAGCACATCGCCCACCTTGCCGCCCGGGTAGTCACCGGGCGCCTCGTGAACAGCGGTCACTTCACTGTCCGGGAAGGTCGCGGCGTAGAAGCGCGCCGCCTCATGCGCGTCCTTGTCGAACCAAAGGCAGATCGTGTTCTTTGGCTTCATGTTCGTTTGCTCCCCGTGCGTGGTTGCCGCCACTCCCCGGCAGTGCCGGATCGGCGTGATGGCCGAGCCGAGTGCCGATGATCCAAGAGGGGTTCATCGGGTACTCGCCCGGATCGAACACCACCCAGTAGGCGTGCCAGACGAGAATGGCCAGTGTGGCGAGCACCGCCTCGTAGTAGTGGATGACCTGCGCCAGGTCGTGCCACACCTTGGGCATCAACCGCAGGACGGTATCCGTGAAGACGAGCGCGATTCCGGTGATGGCCATTACCGCCGATCCCCACACCAACGCCCAGTACTCCGCCTTCTCGGCATAGTTCCATCGCCGACGTGGAGGCCGGCCCGAGCTCAGCCCGACGTTGTGCGCGAACTGGGCCCAAGCGTCCTTTATGTCTGCCCAAACGAACCAGAGCGCCCGGCAATAGTCGCGGCCAGCGCGCGTGCCCAGCAGCGCGATCAGGTGCGCGGCGAAGAATGCAACGAAGGCCCATCCGGCGAGCCGGTGGCAGAACGCGCGAATCGCGTTGCCGTTAGGCATCAGCGTGAACGGCCAGCTGAAGAACGCGTCGGGGAACTTGTGCACGAAGCCGGTATAGGCGAGCGTCACAAAGAGAATGGTCAACACGATATGCTGCCGTCGCAACCACGGCGACAGCCGTTCCTCGGCGTGCGGCGAAGCCTTCACCACCCGAATGTGGTCCTTCGCCTTGCGGACGTAATCGAGCAAAACGAAGACCGCCATCCCGCCGATCGTCAGCACGATCACGATGATGTAGGCGATGGCGACGGCGTTCACCACCCACGGCTTGTTGGCGGCGCGCCCCGGCGGCGCGTGCACCTTGAAGAACTCGGCGCCCAGTCGGGTCCCGATACCGGGGTGGCACTTGCCACACGTCTGCGGAAGGTCCTTGGGGTTGACGCTCGACATCGGGTCGCTCGACGGCAGGATGTCGTGAACACCGTGGCACGACGAACAGTTAGCCACCGTCGGGTTGCCCCCTTGCAACGCCAGGCCGTGGAAGCTCTGGATGTAGGTGGTGAACACGTCCGGCGGCAGCTGGTACTGCGTGACGATGCGCTTGGCCGCGTGGCACTGCGCGCACGTCTCCGGCACCTTCTCAGGCGAGACGCGCGAACCGGCCAGCCTCACCGATGTGATGCTGTGCTCACCGTGACAGTCCGTGCACACAGGCGCGTCGCGCACGCCCTGAGAAGCCGCCTTTCCGTGGATGCTGTGCACGTAGGTGCGCTCCACGTTTTCGTGGCATTTCCCGCAGGTGTCTGGCACGTGCTGCCAATAGAGCTTCGAGTTGGGATTCGTCGACTTGTGCAGGTCGTGCGACCCGTGGCAGTCCGTGCACACGGCGGCGTTCAACGCGTTCTTCTGAAGCGTGGCGATGCCGTGCACGCTGGACTCGTAACTCCCGATCGGGTTCTCCTGCCGGAGGTGGAACTTCCGCATCTCTGCGGTGTTGGCGTGGCAGCGCGCGCACGTCTTCGTCAGGTTGGCCCGGCTCACGGCCGAGGCCGGGTTGCGCGAGTTGAGGAGCGAGTGGGGAGCGCCGTGACAGTCCCGGCACGACGCCGCCTCGGCCACGCCCTTGTGGACGGCGAGGCCGTGGTCGCTCATCAGGTAGATACCCGTTTCCACTCGGTGGCACTGCGCGCACGACACGGGTTTCGGGTGGAAGCGGTCCGGGTGCGGCACCTGCACGATGTCGGCGTGGCAGCTCGTACAGCGGTTTCGACCGTGGATGGACCCCGCGAACTCGCGCTCGTCGATGAAGAGCGGTTTGGGTTTGCCATCCGGGCCGGTCGTGGCGAAGTCCTTGTCACCGTGACAGCCGAGGCAGTCGGTGTTCGAGATCGGCGCTGGCGCGGCCGGCGCCAGTCCTCGGGCAACCGTTCGGCTGGTGCCCACCGTCAAGAGAACCAACAGCACGACCGCGATACCGGTTGGTACACGACCGGGACACCTTGCCGAGTGCGGAGAGGTGAACATGACCGTTCGTCGCGGGGGCGTGGAGAGCATCCGGCTGCGATCGCAGCCGGATCAGATTGCCGCATCATACTCCAGCGCCGCAGTATTGGCGGGACGACGATGTTGCGGAATGCCAATGGCCGACGCGAAGGCGAGGTTGGCATAGAACACCTCGCCTTGGAGGAGCCAGCGCTGGCTTGAACGAGATGTGGTCCCAGAACCGCGCGCCTGATCTGCCAGAACGGTGGCACGATGATGATCTCATCGCCGCCGCGGAGAGTGTCGGCCAGATGCGCGCCGGGCGTGACGCGCAAACCGACCTCAGCCGCGGCGGGTAGGCTCCAGCACGGCCTTCGGCGCGGCGACGTCGAGATCGCCAATCGATCCGCGACGATCGAAGACGCGGATCCGCGGTCGCGCCGCCCAACAGCGACTTGCCGCCCAACGACAGTTTGAATCCGTGGACCGCAATCGCCACCAGCACGCCGAGCGGCGACCGACCTGGCGAGGAGCGCCACGAGCACCGTGCTCAGCATGGCGACGGGCAGGCCATCGAGCAGCGGGCGGTTGCCGCGCAACGCGTGCGTCACGGGCACCAGTACCGCGGACGCCCCCGCCGCGAGGAGGGCAGGTCGCGTCAAGGTGAACGCACGATTTGATTGCGGGCCGGTGAGGACCTGTTGGAGGCAGGTGCTTGGCCGAGGGAGGCGCTGCCCCTACACGGCGGGTAGGGCCGCGGTCGTGGTGGCGCACGGCGGACCATCAGGTCCGCCGTGGCCAGCGGGTGCGGTGACTGCAGACCTACACGGTCTTCACGTTCTCGGCCCTCGGCCCTTTGGGACCGGTCCCCTTCTCGAAAGTCACCGAGGCGCCCTCGCGCAGGTCGTCGAACCGCGTGTTGCTGCACGCCGACTGGTGGAAGAAGTACTCGTTTCCATCCTCTGCCGCGATGAACCCGAACCCCTTCGCGCTCACCAGCCGCTTCACCGTGCCCTTCATCGTCGTAGCCATCTGTCCCCCTTGTCGCCCCATTCGAGTCGAATGAGCGCTTGCCGTCGGTCTGGAGAAAACGGGCTGGCGAGCCAATCGCCCAGCCCGCGGCCTTAAGCCGCTACCAGCGTGGTTCGGACCGGCGCCGGCTGCCGCCACCGAACCCACTTGAGCGCTCCGGCTTCGGACGCGCTTCGTTCACCGTGAGGTTGCGCCCGTTGAACGGCTGGCCGTTGAACTGAGTGATCGCCTTCTGCGCGTCCTCGTCCGTGGCCATCTCCACGAACGCGAACCCCCGGGCGCGGCCGGTCGCCATGTCGCGCATGACGGTGACGGTTTCGACGGCGCCCGCCGCCGAGAACAACTGCTGCAGGTCCGCCTCGCCGGCGTCGTACGGGAGGTTTCCAACGTAGAGTTTCTTGCCCATGGGCCCAGTCCCCTTCCCGCCCCTGGCGGGAGGTGGTGATGACGGACCGTCAACGCCCGTGCATCGTCAACGAATCGCTCCGACCCGGATGTGGACCGGCAGCGTGATGGAGCAGAGCCCGTCCAGAAAGTGCCGTGTGCGAGGAAGCGAGATGGCGAGGCTCGATTCGGTCGAGGGCGGCAAAGCAGGATACGGATTGTCCACCTAACCCCCCAGTGTACCACATGCCCCAAGAGATTGACAGACCAGCGAGCCGCCGACCAGGGGCGGCTTCCTTGGACGCGACCGCGCACCGTGTCGGTCCGGGAGCCAGTCGGGAGACGGCTGTGCCCGCCCGCCGGGCTTCGGCTTCATGGTCTGCGCGTTCCCGACTGCACGCACCGGTCGAGTTCACAGTCTCGGGAGCGGGCATGGGCGTCTTCGACGGCTCCCGCGAGTGGGCCCGTCGCAGCACGATGCGCGGTCGTCAGGCTGCCCGGCCTGGCGGCGACCGTTGAGCAACGTCCCATACACGACCGGCCGAAGCCCGAGCCGCTTCGTGCTTTCCTGTCTGCGGTCTCGCGCGGCGCGGTCCTCGGCTGCCCCTCGGGCGCCGGTCTGTCCGAGTACGGCCGCGACCAAGACATCGAACGCTAGGACGGCGGGCCCGGCCGGGATGAATCGCTCAACCGTGGCCATGGCCGGATGGCCGTGATGTTCGCTGGCATTCGGGACCACGGCGTCTCGCGTGTACGGCTCGGACGCTGAAAGCAGAGCGGTGACCCGCACGGCCCGGTCCCGGAGGCGCTCCGCCCCACAAGGCGCGTCAGCGGGCACCTGCGCCCCAGAACTCTCGTCTAAGCAACATGATGATCGGCCGGGGTGCCAGTCGGTCCTTGTCCGGGAGACTGCCATGCTGTCCACGCTCCGATCGGACGTCACCGTGGCCCTGCGCACCATGGTTCGCCAGCCCGTCTTTACCGCCGCCGTCGTCGCCACGCTGGCCATTGGCATCGGCGCGAACACGGCCATGTTCGCCCTAGTCCACGCCGCGTTGCTGAAGCCGCTGCCCTACAGGAATCCCGACCGCCTCGTGCTGGCTCGCCGCACAGTGCCGAGCGGTTTCCAGATGTGGAACTCAGCGCTGGACTACTACGACTATCGCGACCAGACGCCGGGGCTTGAGGCGCTCGCGGCATGTGGGCCGGGGAGCTCCAAGGTGACGGTGACGGGTGGAGCCAGGCCGGAGCGGGTCCCGATGATGACGGTGTCGCACAATCTCTTCGGGATGCTGGGTGTGGCACCCGTGGCCGGACGGCTCTTCACGCTGCCGGAGGGAAGGACCGGAGCGCCCTACGTTGCCGTCGTCAGCGCGAGGCTCGCCGAGCACCGGTTCGGCAGCACGGGCGCCGCCGTCGGCCAGACCCTGGCGCTGGCCGGTCTCAGAGGAGGCGCCGTGTCGGCGACCATTGTCGGCGTCCTATCCTCCGAATTCCGATTCCTCGATGCCGCCGACATCTGGGTCCCGATTCGGGAAGGCGAGGATGACGGGCCGGAAACGCGCCAATTCCACAACTGGGTTCTCATCGGCCGCCTGAAAGACGGTGTGTCGATGGCGACCGCGCAGAGCCAACTCGACGTCGTCTCGCACCGGCTGCAACAAATGTATCCGGCCACGAACAAGGTGACCGGACTCCGCATCGATCCGCTGCAGGCGACCTTGCTGCAGGAGCAGACGCCGCGCCTGATGGTGCTGACAGGTGCCATCGGCCTGGTGCTGCTCATCGCCTGCACCAACGTCGCGGGAATGCTCCTGACGCGTGGCGTCGCCAGGCGGCCGGAACTGGCCGTTCGGGCCGCGCTCGGGGCCTCGCGCGGGCGGATCGCGGCCCAGTTGCTCACCGAGAGCATGGTGATCAGTCTCGCGGCCGGCGCGCTGGGGCTGGTCCTTGCCATCTGGCTGCGCCATCTGCTGCCGATCGCGACGGGGCTGGCCGATGCAGGAATCTCGGCAAGCGGCGTGGAAGGACGGGTACTGTGGTTCGCGCTCGCGGTGTCGGTGGGGACCGGTGTGCTGTGCGGCGTCGCGCCGGCCTGGCGGGCCTCGCCGCTGCGGCTCATGGAGCACCTCGTCCCGGGCGCCCGCGCGACCGACTCACCCGGCGGGGCGCGCCTGCGTAGCGTGCTCGTCACAGCACAGGTCGCGCTGTCGCTCGTGCTGCTCGTCGGCGCGGGTTTGCTGGTTCGCAGCCTGGTCGGGCTGATGACGACCGACTTGGGCTTCGAGGCCAAGAACCTGCTCACGACGACCATCGACCTGCCGCGAGCGGACGAGTCGGCCCGTCTCCAGTTCCAAACCCTCCTGCACGACGACCTGGCGGCGATTCCCGGCGTGAAGGACGTCGCCTTCACCAGCCACACGCCAATTCTCGAACCCTGGAGCGATCCACCCGTCTGGGCAGCCGACCACCCACCACTCGACTCGTCGCAGGAACGCACGGCGTACCGGCGCTGGGTGACGCCGGGCTTTTTCGAGACGCTCGGCATCCGCGTCATGGCCGGACGCGACCTGTCGACGCTCGATCGGATCGGCACGCCGCGCGTTGCCGTGATCAACGACGCCTTCGCGCGGGGGTTCTTCCCCGGCGAGGACGCGCTCGGAAAGCGGGTCATCGTGGCCGGCGGGCCGCAGCCGCTCGACTACCTCGTCGTCGGCGTCGTGAGTAATGCCCGGACCGAGGGCGTGGGCGACGGCGCCAACGCCTCGGTGTACCTGTCGGCCAACCAGAGGCCTCTGGCAGAAGCGAAGGTGCTGATCCGTTCGACGGTCGCACCTGAGCAGTTGACGCGCGCCGTTCGGAAGGCGGTCGCCGCGCGCGATTCCGACATCCCCGTCGACGCGCTGACGAGGATGGACGCGCTGATCGCGGATTCGCTCGTGTCCGAACGCGTCACGACCGTCACGCTGACCGCGTTCTCGGTGCTGGCGCTGCTGCTCGCCGCCCTCGGCCTCTACGGCGTGCTCACGCACTACGTCGCGCAGAAGCGGCACGAGATCGCCGTTCGGATGGCACTCGGTGCGGTGGCGCGCCAGCTCGTGCGGCACGTCCTCTGGCGGAGCGCGCGCATGGTAGTGCCGGGTCTGGCGGTGGGCGTGGTGGCGTCACTGGCCGGCTCGACGCTGATCCGCGAGTTCCTCTATGGCGTGCAGCCGACCGATCCGGTCACCTTCGCCAGCGTGACCCTCGCCCTCTTGCTCGTGGCCCTCGCCGCCAGCGTGTGGCCTGCCTGGCGAGCGGCTCGGGTAGACCCGCTTCGGGCCCTGAGGGGCGAGTGAGCCCGTCAGCGGCGTCCCCCAAGCCGGAGTCGAGCGCGATCGGAAACGACCTCACGAGTGACCCGTCCAGACCCTCTCCCATGGGACGGCACCCTCGCCGACGTACGGGTGCTGTCCGGTCGGCCAGACGCGACGGGCGCCGGAACCTCGCAACTCTCGGCCGCGGTGGCCGGCCCGCTGCGGAGGAGCGGCCCGCGTCGCTGACTACAGCCCTCCTGCAACACCCGCCCGCCGCGGGTCCGTGCCGGCGTTGAGCAGGCCTGTCGCTGGATCCCGCCAGGCCTGCTGGAACGATCCCATGTGGAAGTCGTACGGAGGCAGCGCCTTGAGCTTGGTGCCGAGTTTGACGAGGCCTCGAAGGACGTGCTCGGGAATCCTCGACTCGATCGCAATGGTGTAGTCGTCGGTCATCGGCAGCATGCGCGGCTGCGTGACGGCGTCGTACGGATCCTGGCCGAAGTCGAGAATGTTCGAGAGCACCTGCGGGATCGTGCAGTGCACGTTGCCGGGCGTGCCCATCGACAGGATCGGCTTGCCGTCCTTGAAGACGAGCGTGTTGCCCAGGATGCTCCGCATGCGACTGCCTGGTACGCCGAGCCAACCGGAGATCGCCGCGTTCATGCCGAACGCCACGTGGCTCCCAATCATCGGCACGCCGTCGACCGCCACGCCCGGAATTCCGCCGGACTGCAGGGTGTCCATCATCTGGACCCAATTCCCCTGGTCGTCCACACAGGTGAGCTCGCAACTGCCCGACGGTTGCTTCGACGGGCGCTCCGATCCCGAGCTCGTCCATCCGAACGCCCGCAGGTCGGACACGTTGGACGTGAGTTGCACGTGCCGGGTGAGATCGACGCCGGGCTTCGGCCGTGTGGTCCGGAGGATCTGGGCGAGATGCGCGTGGTACTCGTCCGACGTCCACACGTCGACGGGCACGCCGAAGAACTCGGGATCGTGCAGCTGTCCCAACTCGAACTCGGCACGCCGCAAGGCGTGCGCCACGTAATAGAGACTGTCGGGCGACTCCGTGTAGTGGCCCGCATGGCTGATGTCGAGGTGCGAGAGGATGCCGAGCACGAGGTTGCAGAACAACCCCTGACGTTCAGGCGGCGCCAGCTGCACGATCTCGTAGCCCCCGTGTCGGTACCGCAGTGGCTCGCCCCACCGCGGAGGGGTGGCGGTCAGGTCTTCCAGCGTGATCGGCCAGCCCAGCTGGTTGGCCGTCGCCACGAAGTGCCGGGCCCACTCGCCCTTGGTGAAGTACTCGGGCCCTTCGTCGGCCAGCCGTCGCAGGGTCTTGGCCAGAGCGGGGTTCTTCCACAACGCACCGACCGACGGGCTAAACCCCGCCGGCGCGTAGATGGCGCGCATCGACGGGAAGAATGTGTTGCCTTGGAGCTCGTACTCAAGGACCGCCCGCGTGAACTCGTCCATACGGTGACCGTCCTCGGCCCACGGGATGGCATACTCGACCAGCGTTTTCCAGGGCTTCGTGCCGAACCGGCCGTGGATGGCGCCCACCCCGGGCATGAACCCCGGGATGCACGCCATCGGCGGCCCCTCCGCGATTCCCCCCAGCCCTGCCGGGTAGGTGAAGAAGGGCGGTAGGTGGGGGACGAGGGTTCCCATGCTGTTCAGTTGGTACGTCTTGCCGCTCTTGGCTTCCCAGTAGAGGAACGACACCGTGCCGGTATGATTGGTCATGTCCAGTTGGACCGTGGCCTGGGTGATGGCACCGGCCATCGCCGCGTCCACGGCGTTGCCTCCGGACTTCAGGACGTCGAGCATCGTCTGCGTGACGATAGGATGCTGACTGCTGGCCACTGCCCGCTTGCCGCGCACAACGGGTTTCGGCCCCTGCCTGGGCAGGTCGGCACAGGACAGCGCCTGGGCCTCCGCACCCTGATCCACCTTACCAGCCACACCGAGAGCCGTTCCAGCCGCCGCCACGCTCTGAAGAAACGCTCGCCGGTCCATAAATCCCCCCTTTCGTGCGAACCACCTTCGCGGGTGCGCTGAGCCGCTCGCCCGGCCGTCGCCGCATGAGGATAGCGCGGCTCGGGACCTCTCCGCTGAACCCCGCCTTCCGCCCACGATGACCGCCCGTCCTGCAGCGGACCCTCAGGGCGCGCAGGCCCGATGAGCCGCCCGGCGGGGCGGCCAGTTGCGCGGGTAGCGTCGGGACCTACAATATCCGCACCTGCCCAATCGTCTACAACCGTAGATGAACGACGTGGCGAGCCCGGAGCAGATGGCGCTCGAACAGAACCGGCGGATCGCCGACGTGGTCACGCGGGAACAATCCCGGCTGCGCAACTTCATCCGCCGGCGCGTGCCCGATCCGCGCGACGCCGAGGACATCCTCCAGGACGTGTTCTACGAGCTGGTGGAGGCCAACCGCCTGCTGATGCCGATCGAGCACGTCACCGGCTGGCTGTTTCGCGTGGCGCGCAATCGCATCACCGATCTGTTCCGCCGCCGCCGGCCGCAGCGCCTCGAGCGACACCCCCGGCGCGCAGGACGACGACGAACCGCTGCGGCTGGAGGAGCTCCTCCCGTCGCCGGACGCCGGACCCGAGGCGCTCTACGCCCGCCACGTGCTGCTCGAGGAGATCGAGGCGGCGCTCGAGGAGCTGCCCGAGGAGCAGCGCGACGTGTTTGTCGCACACGAGCTTGAAGGACGCAGCTTCCGGGAGATGGCGGAGGAAACCGGTGTGAGCGTGAACACGCTGCTCTCGCGCAAACACTACGCAGTGCGTCATCTGCGCGAGCGATTGCAGAGCATCTACGATGAGTTCGTCAAGACGTGAGGGACCGACCATGAGAAGGCGATGGATTTATCTGGCACCGCTGGCTATTCTCGGCCTACTGCTCTTTGTCGCCCTTGGTGGCAAAGTCGTGGAGCTGCTGTGGAACTGGCTGCTCCCGCCCCTGTTTGGGTGGCACCAGGTCGGCTTCTGGCAAGCGCTTGGACTGCTGGCGCTCTGCCGGATCCTCTTTGGCGGCCTGGGACACCACGGCTCCCATCACTCCGGTTTCCGTCGTCGCGTGAGAGAGCGCTGGGAGCGAATGACCCCCGAGGAGCGGGAACGGTTCCGGCAGGGTCTGCGCGAACGTTGCGGCGGCGCCCCTTCCCCCAGCGAGGGCCAGGGGCAATGAACCCCCTGACGTTGCCGCGAGCCGCCCTCGCTCAGGCAGGGTTTGGAGGGCGGTCTCGCACCCGCACGTGCGCGTCCGGCAGGACGGACCGCGGCGCGGGCGTCGCAGGGTGACGGGTCTCAGGGGAGGAGTCGCAGTGGAAAGGCCGGGCGGCGCGCTGCAACCCCGCTCACCGATAGGTTTCGCGTGCCGCTCGGGGCCTCTCGCTGGGCAGCGAAGGTGTTGGCCATGTTCAGCGAGACCTTCCTCGACGCCTCGACAATACCTGCACCGTCACCCTCTCACACCCTGGCTCTTTCAGGTGGTCGTGGTCGTCAAGACGGCGATCGCGCGCTATCGCACGGTGATTCCGCTGATGTTCCTCGAACAGCTCGCCGGGAAATGGGTGCTCTACGTAACTCCCACCATCAGAACGGCGACCCGCTTGGCACCTCCGTCGACGTCGCGCCGTTCGCGCTGAGGTGCGCAGACCTCGCGCGGTCGCTCTGACACCGAGAGGCGTCGGGGGCACGGGCGTGACGCTCTCTCTCCAGGGATGAGATTGTCCGGCCCGAGTCAACCTTGGCGGGCGCCAACCCAGCCGAGCAGAACGCGGGCATCGCGTCTCACCTGCCGCCGCACGCCGGACCAACAGGCGGCGTCCAGACCGGTAGGGTCGCCAGACTCAGGCGTGCGAGGGTAACGTTCAGCTCGGCGACGCGGGTGGTCTGAAGCTGCCGCAACCCCTCGAAGGCCCGGTCGGTGGCACGGCACGGGCCATCGATGCCGGCGACCACGCTGGCGTTGGGCTGGACGTCTCCGACGAGCAGGTCACTGAGTCTGCGCCCGAGGTCGCGGTGCGCCAGCCCGAGTCCTTCCGGCCCGTCCGCCAGCGCCGCCAACGCCTCCTCGAGCGCCCGCGCGGCGGTCGTCACGTCGCCAACCCTGCCCGAGCTGGTGGCGGCCGCGGTTCGTGCTGCCAGGGCGTCGCGCACCTGGTGAATGTAGGTGAGGGCTTGGTAAGTGGCCGTGATCCCCGCGACGGTCCGTTGCTGCAGTGCAAACTGGGCGGCGAGCGCCGCGGCCGGAACTCCCACCCGCGGGTCCGGGACCACGGAGATCGGCTGGGTGTCGTGCTGGCCGTTCACCGTCAGCGTGGCGCGGTAGGTGCCGGGCAGGACCATCGGCCCGACCAGCGTCGCGCGTGGGGTCTGGCCAGGCAGCGCGTGCCAGTTCAACGTGTATTCGCGATAGTCGAGCAAGGTTCCCGTGTAGCCGTAGTTGAGTGTTTGGGGGGCCGGATACCGCAGATCCCACGCGAGTCGGTGGTGGCCTGCCGAGGTCGGGAGCACCACCGGCGGCGCCAGCCAGTACCTCGGGGACGTTGATCATCGTCGTGTCCGGGGGTGGCGGCACGCTCGAGTACTCCCGGATGAGGTCTCCGGCGACGGTGGTGATGGTGAGCGTGACCGCGCCCTGGGCGGGAGTCGGCAGGTAGTAGTCGAGGATGGCGCCCTCGGGCGGGTTGTCACCGACCTTCATCTCAGGAGGCAACGGCGTGTCCTGCGTGTTGTCCCATCGGGCTCGTGACGCCGGGGCGGGCCGGAAGAGGAAGGCCGCCGCGCGCGATTTCGTCACCGCCCGGATCTGCCGGAGCGGTGACACGTCGTCGAGAATCCAGAAGCCACGGCCGTAGGTGGAGATCACGACATCGTTGCCGTGGACCGTCAGGTCGCTCACCACCGTCGTCGGCAGGTTGAGCTGCAGCGACTGCCAGTGGTCGCCACGGTCGACTGACACCCATGCGCCGGCCACGGTGCCGGCGTACAGGAGGCTCGGATCGATCGGGTCCTCCCGCACCACGCGGACCACCTCGCCGTCGGTCAGCCCAGTCGAGATTTCCTGCCACACCTGGCCGCAGTTGCCCGTGCGGTAGATGTGCGGATGTCCGTCTCGCGAGAGCAGGGCGACGTAGGCCGTGGCGGCATCGGCGTGCGACGCATCGATCACGTTCACCGCGCCGGGCGGCAGGCCCGGAGGCGTCACGTTCGTCCACGTCTTGCCGCCGTCGCGCGTGATCTGGATCAATCCCGTGCTCGTGCCGACCCAGATCGTGCCGACGGCCAGCGGCGAAGGCGCCAGGGATTGGATGGATCCGCCCGGCGCCGGAGCGCCCACGCCGCCTGTGGAGTCGGCCGGCGGCGACGCGGATGGAAGGACGGCGAGGTCGGGACTGATGACGCGCCAGGTCTGCCCCCGGTCGGTGGACGCCAGCACGTGTTGCGCCGCGAGGTACAGAATGCGCGGGTCGACGGGCGAGAAGGCGATCGGCGGCGCGCCCCCAAACCGGTCCGCGGGTGTCGGCTGATAGACGGGCACGACCTGGCCGGTCGTCCGGTCGAAGCGGCGCAGGATGTGGTACCACCCCTGCGTGTACATGTACCGCCTGTCGAGCGGATCGGCGACGAGGAACCCATTCTCGAACCCGCCAGCCGAGAACCAGTCGTTGGGCCGGATCTCGCCGAAGTCGCTGCGGCTCAGCACGCAGGCGGTTCCCGAGTCCTGCTGGGGCCCACAAACGTGGTACGGGAAGTCGTAGTCGGTCGACACACGGTAGAACTGCCCGTTGGGCAGCCCGTAATACGGCGTCCAGGACTCGCCTCCGTCTACCGAGATCGCGGCGCCCTGGTCCACCCCCGCGAGCATCCGCCGAGAGTTGACGGGATCGATCCACAGGTAACGCGGATCGGCGCCGCTCGGCGCGCCCCAGAACGCAGTGACGTGGCGCCCGGCATCGGTCGAGCGGTAGATCGCCGTGCCCATGAGGTACAGGACGTCGGGGTGCTGGGGGTCCGCATAGATCTTGCCGCCGGCACTGGCCAGCTGTCGGGTGCCAAGCACCCACGTCTCCCCGCCATCATCCGACCGATAGAGGCCCCGCTCTGGCCCGCCCCGTGGGCCACCACTTCCCGCCACGGCATAGAGGCGGCGGCCGCCGGTACCCGAGGCGGCCGCCAGGGCCAGTACGCGCGCGCCATCGGGAAGCCCGCGACCAGCCACCGGCCGCCACGTCACACCCTCATCCGTGGACGCATAGATACCAGGACCGGCAGGGGCGGTCTGCCCCGGCGCGGTCCCCGGAGCGCCGGGACCTGCCGCTAGCAGGGCGTACACGATCGTCGGGTCGGCGTAGTCCATGAACACGTCGGAGACACCGGAGGGATCCGCTGCCAGCACGCGTGTCCACGTGCGACCGCCGTCGGCCGACCGTTGTACACCCCGTTCCACGACGCCCGCCTCGGCGGGAGCGTCGGCCGCGCTCAGCGCCTGGCCCGCCGCTCCGCGGCCGGCTGGCCGCGGACCGAGCACGGCGACCAGCAGCGTGTCCGCGTTTCGCGGATCCACCACGATGCCGCCGATGAACTGGGACGCCTGCAACCCGATATTGGTCCACGTGCGACCGCCGTCGGTCGACTTGTAGACGCCCCGGCCGGAGGTGAAGGACCAACCGGTCTGATTGCCGGTCCCGACGTACACGACCGCGGGATTCGACGGCGCGACCGCGACGGCGCCAATCGAGGCCACGTGCACCGCGTCGAACACCGGCTTCCACGTCGTCCCGCCATTGGTGGTCTTCCACACGCCGCCTTCCGGCATGCCCGCGTAGTAGGTCGTCGGAATCCCCTGGAATGCCCGCGGGTGCTGATACGTAGCCCGAACGTGGCGGGCCGATGGACCGCCACCTGAGGGCGTTGAAGTACGAGGGATCCGCCGGTTGAGCACGCACGGCCGCGAGCACTGCGACGACGAGGCTGCACAACCAGACGGTCAGGCGCGCCGCCGGCGACGACCAGATCGGCGCACGACCAGAGGAACGGGTCATGATGAGAGGCTCCTGGCGGGGGACCCGCTGATGGTACCACCGAGACTGGCGCAGGGTGAACCGAGCCGAGGAAGGACCCGGCGGTGAGGCGGACGGTTTCACTCACCCTCTCGACGGGCGCACGTGGTGCACGCACCCGAAGACATCCTGCTCCAGAAGCTCCGGTGGTATCGTCGCGGCGGCGCAGTGTCCGCTCGCCTGGCCGACATCACGGCTATCGGACCGCGTTCAGGGCGAGAGGCTTGACGGCGAACACCTGCGGCGGGGCACAGCCACGCTCGGCGTCTCGGATCTGCTCGATCGCGCACTTGAGCGGAGGAGTGGCTGACGGGGGGCGGCCCTTGCCGAGGCGTCCAGCGCGCCGCCGCGCGCCGTCGTCAGAGGTCCAGCACGGAATCCAGCCCGCGGTGGAGGCCCACCAGCGCCGATACCTTCCGGATGGCGATCAATGCCCCATCGACATACGGGCGAGCGCTGCTCCCGGCGTCATGCCGGATCGTGAGTCGCTGGTCCGGCATCCCGAAGAGGATCTCGACGCTGATGACGTAGCCCGGGAGGCGGACGGAGTGAATCTGGGATCCGGGCATGACGGCGCCCCGCGCTTCGCGAGGCCCGACTGTCTGATCCACCGGGACCGTGGGCGCTGCGTGAGGGATCCGTGAAAGCCGCGCGGCCAGTTCGCGGGCGGTGCCGCTCGGCGCATCGACCTTGCCGTCGTGTGCGTACTCGACGATTTCCCAATGGGGGATCAGTTTGGCGGCAACCTCCGCCACCCGCTGCTGCAGGATCGCCGTCAGGGCGAAATTGGCGCACGCGAGGACGCCGCGCCGCTTCGCCCGCGCGACGGCGTCGATCTCCGCGTACTCCGCATCGCTCAGGCCCGAGGTGGCCACCACCACGTGCGCGTCGTGCGCGAGAGCAGCCAGCACGTTCGCCTTGGCACTCTCGGGGTTCGTGTACTCGACGAAAACGTCACAGGAAGACGTCAGGGCCTCGGTGGCCGTCGCCCAGACGGGACAGGCGAGGCGCGCCTCGCCCAGCACCTCTCCGAGGGCTCGCCCGGCGTGTGTTCGGGACACGGCCGCCACGAGCGTCAGATCAGAGGCCCCCGCAATCGATCGCGCCAGCTCGGAACCCGCCCATCCTGTTGCCCCCGCGAGACACACTCGGATCGCCATAGAAGTCCTCTGCCGCGCATCCTCCAAACAGCCGCCAGCTGCCCGACGCGGCTCCTAGCATACCGCCGAATCGTTGCGCCGGACCGCGGTGGGCCAGGCGCCACATCGCTCGGCCCCTTCAGGCCGCGCGGCTCGGGTCACGACCTGATCGGCAGCAGCCGCTCCGCGTTGCGATGCGCGATGAGCTCCAGATCGTCTGGACTGAGCGGCGCGGTATCGAGCAGCTTCCGTCCGGCCGCGTTGGGACTGTACGGGTAGTCCACGGCGAACAGGATGCGGTCCGCTCCGAGCACCATCAGCGCGCACAGCAGCGGCGGCAGCGCGAAGTACCCACTGGTCGTCACGTGGACGTTCGCCCGGAAGTACTCACCCACGCGGCGCTGAAGGTGCGGTGCCGCCCGGCTCAGTTGCAGATCGATCCGGGCGAGGCCGTAGGGAATGAACTCGCCCAGGTGCCCGATGATCACCTGCAGGCGCGGGAACCGGTCGAACACCCCGGCGACAATCAGCCTCAGGCTGTGAAGACCGGTCTCCACATGCCATCCCCAACCACTGATCGACAGGGCATAAGCGACCGACTCCGGCAGGCCGCTGTAGTACGCCGTCCGGACGGTGTCGGGCGGCGGTGCCGGGTGGAGGTAGATCGGCACGGCCAGCCGCTCGGCTGCGGCCAGTACCGGCTCGAAGCACGGGTCGTCGAGGAAGCGGCCACCCACGGTCCCATCGACCATGGCGCCGACGAAGCCCAGCTTCGTGACGCAACGTTCGAGCTCCGACGCGGCATCCTCCGGCACCCGGAGCGCCAGCGTGGCGAATCCCGCGAAGCGCGTCGGGTACCGGCGGACGGTTTCCGCCAGAACGTCGTTGGCCTCCCGGGCCAGGGAACTAGCGGTCTCCGGGTCCACGCGGTCGAGCCCGTGAAGGGCCGAGAGCGAGAGCACCTGCATATCGATGCCGGCGCCGTCCATGTCGGCGAGTCTGGTGTCGCCGAGATCGAACAGCTTCCTCGTCACGTCGGCCAGGTACTGTCCCGCCGGGCCGCCGGTGGTCGTGGCCGTCTGGTGGAGAGCGGGAACGGCAAAGTGTTCTTCCAGCGCGATAGTCCTCATGACACGTCTCATCGACAAGACGCCGCCGCGAGCGCCCCCGTGGCGCGTCGGTGACCGTCGTTGCTACTCGCGATCCCTCCGACCGAAGCGGTTGCGCGAGGTGAAGTCTTCCACGTCCCGGCGGACCCGCACCGGGCTCTCGGTCTCGCTGGCCGGAGCGTATCCCAGTCGGATGGCGAACACGATCCGGAGCGAGCCGGGGACACCGAGGAGGCGTTTCACCTCGGGCTCGACCGCGTCCGCGCCATAGGCACTCACGATGTGGAACGCAATGCCCAGGGACGTGGCCATCAGCCACATGTTCTCGGTGACGCAGCCGAGGCTGATCACGCCGAGGAAGTCCCCAGCCGACGCAGGCGCGCGTCGACTGGCGTCGTAGGTGACGAAGAGCATGGTCGGGCTCAGAGGCAGCGGCCGCGCCATCCCCGCGAGCTCATCCGGCGTGGCAGCGGGATTCCGCCACGCCGGCGGGAAGCGCGCGGCCAGGATTCCCACCTTCTTCTGCCGCAGGTGCTCCTCGGAGAACGCCAGCTGGGCGTAGTTCTCCCGCACGAACTCCAGGGACACCCGGTTCCTCAGTTGTCCCAAGGCCGAGAGAACCGACGGCTCGTCGACCACGACGATCTCGAAGTTCTGCATGTTGTGGGCCGTCGGGGCCCACCGTCCAGCCTCCAGGATCTGTCTGAGGTCTTGCTCCGAGACGGGCCGCGCCATGTCGAACGGCCCTCGCGACGATTCGCGCGACTGGATGATGCGCATGAGATCGGACATCGTTGTGCCCCTCCCTCTCTTGGCGGGGCGGTGCCGAGCGTGACGATCCCCCCACGCCGGTTTGTCGTCTGGGCGGTGTGCGAGCGCCAACCACGGCGACCACATGGCCGAGCATGCGGATCAGGTACAGGCTGTTCGTGTACTTGGTGATCAGGGCGGCGCGCAGGTCCCGGTACATCTTGACGACGCGCTCCATCCGTTCGCGGGTCAGGTCGGTCAGATACGCCGCTGCCGCCGCCGGGTCTTGCCGGTACAGCTCGGCCGCGCGCTTCTCGACCGCAGGCTGCTGATCGAAGAACTCGCGCTCGAGCGGGTCTCGGACTGCCAGGAGATCTTTGACGGCCCACTGCCACTTCAGGTGCAGGAGGTTGTCGACGAATTCCACCGCCCACCGCGCGGATCCCTCGCTGAACTGACGCGCGTCGTACGTTTGGTACAGGTCGGACGTCGACCGCACGCCCGCGTAGACGGGCACGTAGGTGCTGACGTACGGATTGTCGACGTAGAACCACAACACGCCGCCGACAGGATCGGGCAGCGAATTCCGAAGCTGCGCGACCATGCCGTACCCGTAGCGGGCCACCGGGCGGTGATTCGCAATCCGGAGCAGGTCCATCAGGTCGCTCGACGGAAACGGCGTGGTCAGCACGCTACGTTTGGCGCCCCCTTGGCCGTCGGGCACCAGCCAGGCGGGGTCGGCTGTCGTGTCATAGACGGTGCCCTCGAACGCCGATCGCTGGAAGGCAATGACGTCGCGCACCGAGACCTTCCGTTCGGGTTTGAACGAGAACGGGTAGAACGACGCGCCCTCGATCGGCTGGTGCGCCATGGTGTTGGAGCCCGCTGTGCCGCCGAGATGTCGGTTCGGCCATGCCTTGAGGTTGGGTGCCAGCGAACTGTAGACGAGCCAGAGCCGGTTCAGGCTGCCCTCGGTGATCGGCGGTGCGTACGCCTCCTGCCAGATGAACGGCGCATCCGATGCCGGGTCGTACCAGCCCCGGTCGATCGCTTCCTGCTTGTAGTTCGACGATGCCAGCGTGTTCTGATCCCGCAAGTCGATCTCGCGAATCCGGACGTAGTTGGGAATCACGGTCACGTGACCGTCGGGCAAGCGTCGGGCCGCCCAGATCACGCCCGGCTTCCCACTGCCGCGCTTCCACTCGGTCCCCACGCTGAACAGCTCGAGCACCCAGACCTCGTGCGCGTCCGCGAGACACAGCGCCTCCGAGCCGTCCGTCGACGGCAGGAATCCGTACTCCTCCATGAGCGAGGTGATCACCCGGAGCGCGTCCCGGGAGGTCGCCGCCCGCTCCAACGCAAAGACCTCGGCCTGCTCAACGGTCATGATCTGCTCGGTCACGTCCTCGATGTACGGCACATCGAGCTCGTGCCGCTGGCTGCACGTGCTTTCCGCGATCGCCAGCTGCCGCTCGTTGATGTAGGAGTACCCCGTGTGGAAGTACGTGTAGGTGTGCTCGACCTGGGGAATCTCCCCGATCACCTTCCCGTAGTCGCCGAGCGCCCGTCCGCCGCGCGCGTCATCCCGGCCGTAGTAGATCATCCCCCAGTGCACCGGGGCCTTCGAGCCGCGGGGGAAGGCCCGTCCCGGCACGACGTGCAGCCGGCACTCGCTGCACGAGTCCGACTGGGAGGTGATCACCGACCCGTCCGCCGTGGCCTGGCTGCCCGCGCCGATGACGGTACACCCGTCCGCCTCCGCCACGCTGGTGGGAAGACGAGCCGCGGCCCCACTGGCCGCGTACAGGGCTACGACACCCAGGACGACGCAGGCTCCCGCCAGCAGGCGACGGGCGAGGCGCAGGATGACCGGTTGCATGGTTCCTCCAGGCGCAGGGGGGGATGGCGCCGCGCGGCATTCTACTCCCGACTGGCCAGGGGCGCCCCCCGGCGCGGCCCGACCACGTCGCACTTGATTCAACGTCCGGTTTCCGTCAATGTTCCCGCAACGCCACACAGGCCACCATGCAGCGGGAGCGCGTCATGCCACTGCTTCTCGCTTGGCTCTCCCTGTTGTGCGGGTTCGCCGGGCCGCACCGCCCGGAGGCCCGGCCGGCGACCCACTCCGCGCAGGGGACGCAGCTGACCCTGGACACCGCTCGATACCTTCCCGCGCCCTTCCGCGTCGTCGCCGAGGACCTCGTCCTGGAGGTGCAGCAGGGCGTGGGCCTGGCTGCCTTCGCGGGCAGCCGCCCGACCGCGCTGGTGCTCGTGGGCCGGGGAACGATGCGCTTCTCCCCGCCGATTCGCTCCGAGCAGCGTCAGCTGCAGCTTCTCAGCGGAACGCCGACGTTGGCCGTGGAATTCGACTCGGCGTACGTCCGGTTGCACCCCGACCTGTTCGAGAGCCACGTGATGCCGTCGGCCTTCCGCGAGGGCGGGCCCGCCGGGGACCTTCCGCGTCGGGCGCGGGCGATCTTCGACGATCAGGTCGGGCGTTCCTTCTCGCAGGAGGTGCTGCAGGGGCACGGCCCGTCCCGACGGATCGCCGCGCTGCCAGGGAAGGAGGAGTTCCTCGCCGAGGTCCACACGCGTCGCTTCGGGGGCCTCAGCTACCTGCGTCTGCCGAGCGAGCCGGAGGATGTCGTGCTGCTCGACCACGACCGGGGGCGCACCCTGGTCGCCTACCCTTCGGGCGGGCACCGGGCGGCAGCGGGGTTTGCCTACGGCGACGAATACGGCTTGCCCTACGAGGTCTCGCACTACGACATCGACGCGAGCCTCGACCCGGGACGACTGGCGCTGATTGGTCGCACCCGGCTGCGGTTGCGAGCGCTCGAGGCGCTGGAGACCGTGCGCCTGCGGCTGGATCGCGGCCTCATCGTCAGCGCGGTGAGGAGCGCCGACCAGGGCGCGCACGAATTTCTCCAGCAACCCGAGTCCGCCACGCTGCTGGTCAGGCTGGTACCGCCGCTCGGCGCGGGGCGAGAGATCACGCTCGAGGTCAGCTACGCGGGGACGGTGGTGCCGCAGACCCTGCTGCCCGGGAGCAAGCCGGGCGAGGGGGCGGAATTGTCGGGGCTCATCGGCGGCCCTGCCGTCGTGCCATCGCGTCCGCTCCGCGACGGACTCGCAAATCGACGGGACGCGGCGTCACTCCTCTACAGCAACCGCGTCTACTGGTTTCCGCAGTCCCCGGTCCGCAATCACACAACCGTCGTCCTTCGTGTCGACGTGCCGCCCGGCTTCCTCGCCTTGGCCTCGGCACCGCCCGACGGCCCTGCCGCGACGGGCCCGTCGGGTCAGCGCACGTTCACGTTTCGAACCGACAGGCCGGTGCGGTACGTGGCGCTGTTGGTGGGGCGGCTGCTGCCGCTGGGCGAGCCCGCTTCGCCGGCCCCGCCACTCGTTCACGGCGTATCGTCGCAACAGCTCGCCGAGCGGGCCCGCGCGGCGGTTCGCGACGCCACCGACATGGTGCGCTTCTTCAGCACCCTGGCCGGGGACCTGCCATTCCCGCCTCTGACGCTCGCGCTGGTCGAGGGCCCCGGACCCGCCGCGCACAGCCCGGCGTATCTCGCGATCCTCGGGGAGCCGTTGGGGTGGAATCCGGCCTCGGCTGGTGATGACCCTGCCTACTACGCCGGGGAACCGGAGTTCTTCCTGGCCCACGAGATTGCGCATCAGTGGTGGGGGCAGGCTGTGGGCTGGCGCAACTACCGCGAGCAGTGGCTGAGCGAGGCGTTTGCGCAGTACTTCGGCGCCCTGTACATCGGGCACCGGCATGGCGAGGAGGCCTTCGCACAAGTGCTGGCGTGGATGAACCGCTGGGCGACCGGCGTCGTCCAGCAAGGCCCGGTCAGCCTCGGTATTCGGGCCGGGCAGGTCACCGGCCGACGCGAGCAGTTCATCGCCATCGTGTACAATCGCGGCGCCTGCGCACTCCACATGCTCAGGCGGTGGCTCGGTGACGAGGTGTTCTTCCACGGGGTGCGTGCGTACTTCGAGCGGTGGAAGTTCCGTCGCGCAGGCACCGATGATTTCCGGCGCGCCCTCGAGGAGGCGTCGGGCCGCGATCTGGGCCGGTTCTTCGACGAGTGGATCCGTGACGACGGCGAGCCGGACGTGCACTGGTCAGCAGCCGTCTCCCCATCGGAAGGCCGCGAGCGACTGCACCTCCGGCTGGACCAGATGGGCGGGACCTTCGACCTGCCGCTGCAGGTCCGCATCGAGTACACGGACCATCCCGCGACCATCGCGTACCTGCGCGCGGCGTCTGCCCGCGAGGAGTACGACTTCGACCTGGACGGTACGCTGAAGGACGTCCGGCTGAACGATGACCGGGGAGCGCTCTGCCGACTGCACCGGGACCGCTGACGGGGGCACCGGACTACCAGGGATTCGCGTTCAGGAGCGCCCGAATGGCCGACGGGAGCGCGAAGCGGTCCGGGGGCAGCTGCACGTTCTGCTCGACCCGATCGACCCGAACCGTTCGCTCTCCGAGCAAGCTCACCTTGGTCAGAAACGCGAAGCGGATACCGTCCACCTGACGGTAATCGCTGGGATACGCCACCATCTCCGCGGTCTGACCCTGACTCTTGAGAATGGTGGCCACCTTCACGACCACCGCGCTCTCCCGATCGAAGTAGGCGGTCACCGGCAATCCCACCCGAGAGGTCATGAGAACCTTGTAGGCCGGCCGGCCGTCGACGTTCTCCACACCCACGCACTCGACCCTCGAAAAGGTGGTTTGCCAGTTGGTCAACCGGTCGAACGTCGCATCCCGCAGGGCGTCGTCCCGCTCCTGGCCCTCCTTGATGACGGCCCCCCGCTGCGGCGAGATCTCCCAGGCGACCCCGTCCGCGACGCCCGATTCGACGCGGCCCGTCTGGGTCGATTCAGCCAGCGTGTAGATGCGGTTCGGTTTCGCCTGATAGACGGTCACCTGCATGGTGACCCCTGCGGCCGGGATCTCCAGCCGCCCATGCACGACGCGGTTCTGGATGGCGGCATAGGCGGCCGCGCCCCCCGTGGCGTCGACGTACTTGGCGATGACGGCCTCGCCCGTCGGCAGACGCTCGGCGGGCGGCTGACCGGGGGCCGGGGTGGCGGCGAGAGCAAACGCGAGGATCGAGAGGGTAACGGTTCGTCTCATATGGGCAACTCCCTCATTCCGACGACGGGCGCTCACGGGTCCCGGACGTGTCAACGCAGCCGTCGCAGTCGGCCTGAGGCGACAACCGCGCGCGCCGACCCTGTCAGGCCTCGGCTCAGCGGGTTCACCGCCCGGTATCGCCGCGTTCGATCACCATCATCATGAACGAGCCAGGCAGCACGGGCGGTCGCCGACGCGGGTTGGACGCGGTGGGTTCGACCGGCGCGGGACCGAACTTCGCCGAGACCACGAACACGCGATGCGTCGTCGGATCGAGGCCCATGTTGCGCGCAGCCTGGGCGGTCTGCACGGTCTCGGCCACGTGGTAGGAGTCAGGCGAGTCCTGGTGGATCACCGTGAGGGTCCCGTCGGCGTTGGAGGCGAAGGCATCCCCGCTGGCAGGGTCGTACCCGGCACCGTCGACACCCTGCCCGATCGGCACGGTGGCCACGACGGCGCCAGTCCGGTAATTGGAGACGGCCATCACCCCGCTCCGGCACCCGCTGAACAGCCGCTGATGGACCGTGTCGATCGCCATGGCCACCGGCTGCTTGCACGGGGCCGTGGACCACCGGCGCGTCACCGTCAACTGCCGCGCATCGATCTCCACGACTTCTGCGTTGTCCGTGATGTTTGCGTAGACCCTGCCGTCGCCAGCCGACGCGCCGTACTCGGGCTTCCCGCCCAGCGGGATGTTCGTCACGAGCGTTCCGCCGACCGGGTCGATGACGGTCGAGGAATGGGCGTCGCCGTTGAACGTAAATACCCGATTCGACGCGGCGTCGAAGATGATCGCGTCGGCGTCCTCGGCTGCGGGAATCCGGCCGAGAACCTTGAACGTGTGCAGGTCGAACATCAGAACGGAGCCGTCGTTGCCGGACGTCGCAAAACCGTGCCCGGTCTTCTCTGCCACCGCCGTGCCATGCGCGCCGTTGACCCCGGCGACTTCGCCCAGCAGTTTCCCGTCGTTCTCGTCGACCGCCATGACGCGGTTCTGCCGACCGATGAAGACGCGATGGTGCGGAGGATCGGGGACCACGTAGTCCCAGCTGCCGTCACCGCCGAGCACGTACGTGTGCGTGATGCGGTAGGCCGAGCCCGACTGCGCGAGCAACGCGGGTGCAGCAGCCAGGGCCAGCAGAATCGCGAGGTGACGCATGATGCCTCCTCCAGTCGTTGCGGTCGAGGATCGTCCGGGGCTCATGAACGGTGTCTTCATGGCCTGCCGCCCACTCCCCCTGAGCCTATGGCGGGACGCCGGCCCGCGTGCTGAACCAACCGACCCGGCGATCATTGTACGCCGACCGACGTGGGCCGTCCTCGGGCCCCGGCTCTCCGGCGCCTGCCCGCCAGCTCGGCGGACCTCGATTCCATTCATCCGGGCTGACACGCCGTTCGTGCCACGCGCTTGTCGATCGGTCGGTTGTCGCGTCGGGCGGCTACCCCGGCCCCCTACACTGCCTCCCAGGGAGAGGGTGGCGTCCGCAGGGAGGTTCGAATGGCACCTGTCGCCGAGATCGTGGGTGTTTCGAAGGCCTATCGCTTGGGTGCGACCCGAGTCGAGGCGCTGTCCGACGTGTCGCTGAGCATTCACGAAGGTGATTTCGCGGCGTTGGCCGGGCCGTCCGGCAGCGGCAAGACGACGCTGCTCAACTTGATTGGCTGCCTCGACCGGCCCGACAGCGGCGAGATCCGGCACGGCGCCCTGCGTGTCTCGCACTTGCCCTCGCGCGTCCTGTCACGGGTCCGGCGGGACTCGCTAGGCTTCGTGTTCCAGACGTTCAACCTGGTTCCGGTGCTCACCGCCTACGAGAACGTGGAGTACCCGCTGCTGCTGACCGGCGTGCCGGGTCCGGAGCGCCGGCGCCGCGTTCAGGCCCTCCTCGACCGCGTGGGGCTTGGGCAGAAGGCCGGGCGGCGGCCGGACGAACTCTCAGGCGGGGAACGCCAGCGGGTGGCGGTCGCCCGCGCGCTCGTCAATCGCCCAACGCTCGTGCTGGCCGACGAGCCGACGGCCAATCTCGACTCGGCCACCGGCGCGAGGCTGCTGGACCTCATGCACGAGCTGCGGGACCAGTCTCGTGCTGCCTTCCTCTTCGCCTCGCACGATCCGCGCCTGCTCGAGCGCGTGGATCGCGTGGTCCCGCTGGAGGATGGCCGAATCGTCGGCGACCGTCCGACGGCCGCCCGCGTGGCGGGGGGGAGGCGATGATGCGATTCACCATGTTCGCGCTCAGAAACCTCGTGCGCAGCAGGCGCCGCAGCCTGACCGTTCTTGCCATGACGGCGCTCGGCAGCGTCGCCCTGGTCTTGTCGGGTGGCTACGTGGCCGCCTCCTTCCGCAGCCTGCGCGAGAACACGATTGCCAGTGGTCTCGGCCACCTGCAGATCGGGATCCCTGGTTTCCGGGAGGACGAGGACCGCCCGCTCTCGCGGGGCCTCAGCGAGGTCGACGCGATCCGCGCCACCGCCTTGCACGATCCGCGCGTCCAGGCCGTCATGGCCCGGATCGAGTGTCTCGGGCTGGTCTCGAATGGCGAGAAGAGCGTCCCCTTCCTCGGCCGCGCCGTCGAGCCCGAGGTCGAGTACGGCCGTGCAGGATTCCCAACCCAAATTACAGCTGGCCGTGCCGTCCGGTCCACAGGCGCCGACGAGGCCGTTCTCGGTACCGGGCTCGCCCGCGCGCTCAAGGTGACTGTCGGCGGCTCCCTGACCGTCTTGTCGACCACCGTCGACGGCGCCCTCAACGGCTTCGACGTCACCGTGGTCGGCCTGATGTCGAGCGGCGTGCGGGAGATGGACGATCGGCTCCTGGTCCTGCCGCTCGGCGTTGCGCAACGCCTCCTCGGGACGGGCAAGGTGTCGAAACTCGTCGTGCGCCTGCACGACACCGCCGATACCGAGGCCGTCGGCGACGCGCTCGGCCGCGCGTTTGCGCACGACGGCCGCCGCCTTGAGATCGTGTCCTGGTCGGAACTCGCCACCTTCTACCACCAGGTGCGGGCACTCTATGCCGGCATCTTCATCTTTCTCGGCCTCATCATCCTCACCCTGGTCGTCGTCAGCAGCGGCAACGTCATTGCGATGACCGTCGTCGAGCGCACCCGCGAAATCGGCACCCTGATGGCCCTGGGCACAGGCCGCCTCCGCATCCTCTGGATGTGCATCGCGGAAGGCGTCGGCCTCGGCGTGATCGGCGGCGGCGCGGGCGTCGGCCTCGGGGTCGCGCTGGCTCGCGCGCTGACGGGGGCCGGGATCATGATGCCGCCGCCACCGACCTTCACTACCGGGTTCCGGCTGGTCATTGACGTCGTGCCGGAGCTGGGCATCGGCGTCTTCGTGAGCATGGTCACCACGCTCCTCGTCGCATCGATTCCGCCGGCGGCGCGCGCGGCGAGCCTGAGGATCACCGAGGCCCTGGGTCACATCTGAACAAGACCGGCCAGTTCGGTTGAGGAGGAACACCCATGAGACATTCGCTCGTCGGCCTCTGGATCACGGCCGTGCTCATCCCGCTGCCGGGCAGCCCGTCGGTGACCGGGGAGAGTCAGGACGCCACCCGCCAGCTCGAACAGGCCGACCACTTCCGCGCCAGCTGGCCATCGTTCGTCACCGAGGTCCGGATCGACAACTTCGAGGCGAACCGGCTGGTCGAATCGGAGGATTTCGAGGTGGCGACGCGAGGGGAGTCGAGTTACGTCCGGTTCCTCTCGACCAAGAACAAGGGCCACGCCCTCCTGATGCGCGGCGACGATCTGTGGTACTTCCTGCCGTCGGCCTCCCGCCCGGTGCGGATCACGCCCATCCAGCGGTTGCTCGGGAACGCGTCGAACGGCGACTTGGCGCGGCTGCGGTACAGCATCGACTACACGGCGACGCTCGCCGGCGAGGAGCGGGTGGGCGACGTCCCGTGTCTGTTGCTCGACCTGCAGGCCAAACGCAAGGGCGCGACCTACCAGCGAATCCGGTATGCGGTCCGAGCGACCGACATGCGTCCCGTACGCGCCGAGTGCTTCCTGACGTCGGGCAAGCAGGTGAAGACCGCGTTCTTCGAGGAGCCAAAGGACATGCAGGGCCAGACGGTTCTGACCCGCATGGTGATCTACGACCAGCTCAAGCCGGCGAGCCGCACGGTGATGGATTTCCTGCGGTTCACGCCGCGCGACCTGCCCGACAAACTGTTCAACCCGGTCCGAACCGACGGAATGTGAACATGGCGTCACCGCGGCCTGTCTCCATCGTTCTCGTGGCATGCCTGGGGCTGGGCGCCGCCGCCGAGGCGCAAGAGCCGGCGGCCTCGACGTGGTTGTTCCGCAGCCGTCTGGTCGGCGAAATCGTGGGGGACCACACCAACCAGGACAGCCCGTTGGTGGTGCCCGGAAGCCCGCAGTGGGACTGGCGCCTCTTCCTGCTCGGAACGGCCGATTCGTCCTGGACACCAGCCCCGCGCCTCAAGCTCGCCGGCGGTGTGGCGATGTCTGGCGACGCGGGCAGCGGCGCGACGACGATTCTGGTGCGGGAGGCGTATCTGCGGTGGTCGACGACCGACTGGCTCGACGTCGAGGCCGGGAAGCGGGTCCTCAAATGGGGGACGGGCTACGCCTTCACGCCGACCGGCCTGCTCGACCCCCCGCGCAACGCCACCGATCCGGAGGACCGCCTGGGCGTCAACGAGGGCGTGCTGTACGCCGGTCTCAGCATGTACCGCGGTGTGACGGCGGTCTCCCTCGTCGCGGCCGCACCGGCCACGTGGCGGCAGGAGGCGGCGATTGTGCCGGCATGGACGGCTGCCGCGAGGGTGCGCACGATGGTGCACGGCTTCGAGGTGGCCTTCGTCGCCAGCGCGTCGCAAGGGCACGACGCCGCCGGGGGCATGAACTTCACCCACGTCATCGGCCGGCGCCTGGAGTGGCACGGCGAGGTGCTGGTGCGGGACCGCCCCGGCTCGGTGACCCTGTCGGCAGGATCAGGCCCGTCGGGCGGGCGGTTGGTTTCCGCCCTGATCGGCTGTCAGTACACGTTTGATGCCGGCGCCAGCGTGGTCGTAGAGGTACTATCGCGACGGCGCCGGCCTCGACCCCGGCGTCTGGCCGCGGGCGTTGGCGATGCTCCGGGCCCCCCACCCAAACGGACTCCCGGAGGCCGCGGGTCTGGCGGAGAGCACCGGGGCACCCGGGCTACGCCAGTTCGCGTTCCTTCGCGCGGCGCCGGCCGCGACCGAGGTGCGCGTCGCGCCGGAGATGATGGCCATCCTCGGGATCGATGATGGGAGCGTGACGCTGGTGCCATCCCTCACCTGGACGGTGCAGACGCACGTGCAGGCCTATGGACGTGCCACGCTCCTGAGGGGCGGTCGAGACTCCGTCGCCCGGGTGGCGTCGGTGAGAGACGAGCTGCGGCTTGGAGTCGCCGTGAGATTCTGATGGTCTGCGAACGCCCGACTGGCGGACCGCTCTGGCGCTGGGTCCTTGCGGCCCTTGGCCGCGGGATCGTGCTGAATCAGGTCGTCGCCTTCGCGGTCGCGCTTCTCCTGACGGCCAGGAGCGAGGCGCCCGGGCGGGACTTCGGCCGGCACGCCCTGGCGGCCACGGTCATCTCGCAGTGCATCGGGCTGCTGTGCGAGGGGTCGATGGCCCTCGGAGTCTACGTGCTGTCGGGGTTGTCGCTCCGTGCGCAGCGCATCACCGGCGTGGCCGTCTTTTGTCTCTGCGGCATGGCTGGCGCCGAGATCGCATGGCGCGTGCTGCTCGGGTTCGGCATCGACTTCGCGCCGGCCTGGCCCGTGCGGTTGGCGTCGGGCGCGGTGGTTGCCATGATCGTCGGCGTGAGCCAGCAGGCGATCGAGACGCTTCGCAGCTCGCTCGACGATACGCGGCGGCAGCTCCAGGAACGCGAACTCCGGGAAGCCCGCTTGGTCCAAGCGAAGGCGGAGGCTGAGCTCGCCGCGTTGCGGTCGCGGATCGACCCGCATTTCCTGTTCAACACGCTGAATTCGATCGCCTCGCTGATCCGCGAGGACCCGGCGCGAGCCGAGGAGGCCACCCTGCAGCTCTCATCGCTGTTCAGGTACGCGCTCCAGGCCCATCGGCAGCCGGTCGTCACACTCGCCGAAGAGCTCGAGGTGGTGCGACGCTACCTGGACATCGAACGCCTGCGCCTCGGCGACCGGCTGAGCGTGGAAATCGACGTCGAACCTGGCCTCGCCCAGCTTGAGGTTCCGCCGCTGTGCCTTCAACCGCTGGTCGAGAATGCGGTCAAGCACGGCATCGGTCCCTCGGTGACCGGCGGCAGCATCCGCGTGCGCGGATGGCGCGAGGGTCCGTGCACGCTGCTGACCGTGGCGAACACCGGGGGCGGGCACAGCGACCGAGCCGGCACGGGCGAGGGCCTTGACAATGTCCGGCGCCGGCTGCGGGCGGTCTACGGGGAAGGCGCGACGGTCACGCTGAACGCCGAAGGCGCCTGGACGGAGGCCCGGGTGGCGCTGCCATCGAGCGAAGGCGGCCGCGGCGCAGACCTGGGACCCGACTTGGCGGGAGCCGCACGCCGGGGCTGAACCCGGCGCGCCAGCCGTCGCCCAATCTGAGATGCTGCGAACGCTCCTTGTCGACGACGAACCGCTGGCCCGCAGCCGCCTGAAACGCCTGCTGGCCCAGCGCTCAGACGTCGGCCTGATCGGCGAGGCGGGCGACGGGCTGTCGGCCTGCCGCCTGATCGACGAGCTAAGGCCAGACCTCGGTACTGCTCGACATCCAGATGCCGGGGATGTCGGGGTTCGAGGTGCTCTCCCGCATCAAGTGGCGGCCGCGCGTGATCTTCGTCACCGCCCACGACGAGTTCGCCGTCCGCGCGTTCGAGGAAGAGGCGCTTGACTACCTGCTCAAGCCGGTCGAACCCGCCCGGCTGGCCAGGGCCCTCGACCGCGTCGCACCGGCCGGGGTGGCCGACGAGCAGGTCGAGCGGTTGCTCCGGGCCGTGGCTCGTGTGCGGCCGGCATCCGAGCCGATCGCGGCCCGCCAGGGCAGCAAGATCACGCTCGTGGCTCTGGAGGCCATCTGCTTCATCCGGGCGGAAGCGAAGTGCTCGGTCCTCTACACCTCGGACCGAGAACACGTCCTCGACCGCACGATCGAGGAACTCGAGCGAACGCTCAATCCTGCGGTCTTCCTCCGCATCCACCGCTCGGCCATCGTCAATCTGGCATTCGTCAGGGAACTGACGGCCGTCGAAGGCGGACGCTTCCTGGTGGCCATCAACGACCGACGCCACACCTCGCTGTACGCCAGCCGGCGTGGCGTGGCCCTGCTGCGTGAACGGCTGCACATCTGACCCGCCCGCCGCCGTTCAGCGAGGATCGAGGTCCACGCGCACGTGGACGTCGGTGCAGGCGGGCAGGGCGAGGCGTCGCTCCCGGGGACTCGGCGCCGCTTCCTCGAGCACGGCGCCCTCTGCACGCGCCGCGCGAATCCCACGCGGCGTCGAGAGGGTGACGGTCTGCGCCCGGGGTGTCCACAGCAGGGCACTGATCGTGCTCTCGTCCCAGTGCAGCCGCTTGACCAGAATCTGGCCTCGGCCGAGCACCCCGCCGATGGCGCCAGCCGCCAGGGCCCGGGGAAGCGCCGGCAGCAGGTCGAGACGGCCAGGTTCCGTTTGCACGATCATCCGGATGACAAGCTCGGGCACACCGCCCGACAGATCGGCGTTGAAGATCTCGGGGCCCGGGTCGTGCGAGGACGCGAAGTTCCGGTAGTAGTGGCGGTTCACCAGGGAACGCAGGATCGCGTAGACCGTCTCCCCGTCGCCGAGGGTCGCGGCGGCCTGCCCGAGTTGGACGGCCCCAAAGCCCATTTCGCCGCCGCCCGTGCGTGCGCGCTCCCGCCACCGCAAGTCGAGGGCCCGGCGGGCCGCGGCCTGCAGGTCGGGCCGGGCCGAGAACTCCGGCGCCATCCCGTAGAAGAGCGGATAGAGGTGCGACGCGTGGCGGTGCTCGTAGTTGTCCTCGAACGCCGGGGACACCCACTCGGCCAGCGCGCCGTCCGCGTTGACCCGATAGTCGGGCAGCCGCTCCAGAAGCGCGGTCCACCGCCGAACGCCGTCGGGATCCACCTCCAGCGTTCGGCAGGCCGCGATGAGGTTCCGAAACAGCTCCCGGGCCACCGCCACGTCCATGGTGGCATCCACCGTCACCTGGGAAGCGCTGTTCCTGGGGTTGTTCTCGGGTGAGTACGACGGCGTGAAGGTGTACCGCCCGCTGTTCGCATCGAGAACCAAGAAATCCTCGTAGAACGACGCGGCCGCCGTCATCAGCGGCAGCGCCCGACTGCGCAGGAACGCGAGGTCCCCGGTGTGCAGGTAGTAGTCGTAGTAGAAGTGGGCGAGCCAGGCGGCGCCGGCCGTCCAGAACGTCATCGGCCACGTGCTGTCGAAGTGGTTGTTGAAGCCGTGCGTGCTCGTCCGGGAGGCGATGACCACCCCCCGCGCCCCGTACAGTCGGCGCGCATTCTCCCGCGAGGCGGGGAGGAGGCCGTCCACGTAGTCGAAGAACCCGCTCAGGCACTCGGGCAGGTCACCGTCGAGCAGCGACGCAATGGCGGTCTGCACGTTGCCGTTCAGCGTGTAGTCGCCCGACCAGGGGGCGCCCCACGTTCCCGTCCACAGCCCCTGCAGATTGGGTGGCCAGTCGCCGCTTGCCGAGAGAATCTCGTAACGCCCCGCATCGAACACCCGTTCAATCAGGGCCGGCGGCGTGTGCTCGACCGTGGACCGTGCCAGGAGGTCTTCCGCCGGGCGCCGGTGATCGGGGCCTCCACCGAAGTCGACCCACGCGCGGTCATAGAGCGTGCGGTGCGCTTCCGTGTGCCTCGCCAGCAGGCGGGTGAAATCCGGCTCGAGGCTGTCGAGCCGCGTCTCGAGCGTACCTGGCTCAACCGGGCTCGCCGTGTCGAAGACCTCCGCCCCGACGACGACCAGTACCTGGTCGGCGCCCGAGACGACGAGCCGGTGTCCCTCGATCCGAGTCCGGCCCTGGCGGGCAATGACACGGCCCAGCCCGCGCCAGCCGCCGCTCCTCTTCGCAAACAGGCTGCAGTACCCGAGCCGCCCGCGGCCGGCCGTCACGTCGACGGACCGGATGCCTTCCGCAAACTTCTCCTGCTCTCGCCAGTAGGTCTCGACCTTGTCGACTGGCCGGGGCGCGAACTCCAGGCTGCAGGTGATCGCGCCGGGGGTCGACGCGGTGATCGCCAGCACGACCACGCCGTCGGCCCGCGACACGAAGAGGCGTCGGACAAAGCGCGTCCCCCGGTCCTGCCACTGGACCGTGGCCACGCCGGTGGAGTAGTCGAGCGAGCGGAGATAGTGCTGGAGGGTCGCCGGGGTCAGGTGCGGCGAGTTGGTGCCCTGTCCGTGCCGGAGGGAGCCGGGCATCGATGCGCCCATTCGGATGCGGAGGTCGAACGCCGGGATGAACATGTCCGTCCACCGCTTGGGTCCGTACCCTTCGGCGCGCGAGCGCTGGACGACCAGATCGGCCGCCTCCTGGTAGTGGCGGGCGGCAATCAGGGCCCGGACCTGCGGCAGTGCCGAAGCGGTCTCGACTGGTGGCAAAGGCTCGTGCCAGGGCAGAAAGAGCTTCTCGTGCGTGACGATGATGCGCTCGTCCAGCGGCCGACCGAACGCGTTGGCCCCGAGGGTCCCGTTGCCAGTCAGCAGGCCCTCCTCCCACCGGCTGGCGGGTAACGCGCTGACGAAACCGCGGCTCGGGATGTCCGCCGGCCCGAGGCCGGCCATCCACGCGGCATCTCTGGCCAGAAATGGGGCCGGCAGGGTTTCAAACCACGGTGTCTCACTCCAGCCCTGTACCGTGCCGTCGGTCCACGAGAACGCGTAGTAGTACCGCGTCGCGGGCCGGAGTCCCTCCAGGCTGACACGCACCGTGGCACTCGGCCGGTCGCCCAGGACGACATGGAAGGCCCAGTCACCCGCACGCAGGCCAATGTGGGCCACCAGATTGGGAGGCCGCGCGGCAGACGACGAGACATCCCCCTCAAGGGTGGCAGAGTCCTCGCTGACGTCAGCGACCCGTAGGTTGCGGATCGTCACCAGCGAGCTCGTCCGGCTGCTGCGAGGCCGCGGCACTTCGGTCTGGCTTGCGACCCCGCCAGCCAACAGGACCAGCAGGAGCATCAGGGCGACACGCCAGACGAGCATGTGTGGCGATGGGTGTCTCATCGTGCCGTGTGGGTCCGCAGCTTCAGCATGCGCCGATCATAGCGGAAACCGCCTCGCCCGGAGGCGCGCTCGCGCTTCCGGCGTCCCGTCGTGCCGCGGCAGGCGGGCTTCGGCTCCCCCGGGTTGACTTCGGCCCCACCGAGCCTGAAGATGCGCGGGAACTCGAGGTGGAGGTCATTCCCGATGGACATGGCAGGACTGTGGAACAGTGTTGTGGTGCCCGGCGTGCCGGTGGTCGAGAAGGTGGTTCGCCCGATTGTCGTCTACCTGTTCCTCCTCGTCGGCCTGCGGCTCGCCGGCAAGCGGGAGCTGGCGCAACTCAACCCGTTTGACCTCGTCGTGCTGTTGACACTGTCGAACACCGTCCAGAACGCCATTATCGGCAACGACAACAGCCTGGTCGGGGGAATCATCGGGGCGGCGACCCTGCTGGGCGTCAACTACCTCGTCGTCCGGTGGGCCTACAATCATCCCCGGATCGAGCGCCTCGTCGAGGGGACGCCGACGGTGCTGATCGAGAAGGGCACGATCGACCGGTCGGCCTTGGCGCGGGAATTGGTATCCCTCGGAGAGCTGGCCTCAGCGGCACGCCGCCAGGGCTACCTGACGCTGGAGGACGTCGAGGGCGCGACGCTCGAACCCAGCGGATTGGTGACTTTCGTGCCGCACAAGTCCACGACGCGCGTGCGCCGCCACAAGGAGATCCTGACCAAGCTCGAGGACATTCAGCGGCTGGTTCAGGAGGTCGAGCGCGCGGTGGCGGACCGGCCGAGGCTCTGAGCGCCGGCCGAGGCAACCAGTCACGCCGCCGCTGGAGTCCACCCAGGAGACGTCCGGCATCTCCGCGCGGTCGCCCCCGGGATCACCTGTCCGCGCGCAGCGCCGTGCCCTTGACGTGACGGGCGAGGACGACGAAGACGCCAAGGGCGACCACACCGGTCACCGCTTCGGTGAGGAGCATGCCATTGGTCGACCAGGTGTCGTGGGCCCAGCCGGCGGCCCGCAGCATACCGAGGCTGAACAACGTATTCAGCGCAAAGAAGAGGTTGATCTTCGTCGCGGCGGCCGTGTCGCCGATGATCGCCAGCACCAGGCCGGTGAACGAGGCCGTCACCATGCCGAGGGTGAAGGTGTAGAAGAGCGTCGTGACCGCGTAGCTCGCCTCCGTGCGCGGCGCGGCCGCCATCACCACGCAGGCCACCAACCCCAGCCCGCAGGAGACCGCGTAGGCAGTGCGTTTCGACACCCGGTCGGCGAGCCTTCCACCCACGAGGCAGCCGACGACGATGGCCACGCCGCCGCCCAGCCCGAGCACGGCCGAAACGACGTCGACCGAGGCATGGAACTCGGACGCGACGGCGCTGAACAGGAACATGGCAGCCCCGGTGCCGATCGGCAGGATCGCGAGAAGTAGCGCGAGCCGCCCATCCCGCGCCCGCATCAGGGTCACCAGTTCCTGCCAGCCGTCTCGCATCCGCGCCCGTAGAGAGGCCGAGCCGAGGGTGCGCGGCGGCTCCTCGACACGAAGCAGCGGGAGGGCGCACGCCAACAGGATCGCGGCCAGCGCGAGGCCGGCCACTCCCGGCGCTGGCGAGTGCTCGACGAGCCAGAGGCCGATGCCGCCACCGGCCGTCTGGCCGAACTGGTTCCCCGACTGAAACCAGCCGGCGGCCCGGCCGCGTGCCTCTGGGGGCGTGTTGTGGGCCATCAGGCCCTCGGTGGCGAAGGCACTGAACGTGGCGGCGACCGTCGTGACCAGCGTGATCGCCGAGACGAGGACCAGGCTGGAGCGCGTGAGCGGGATCGCGGTCATCGCGGCCAGCCCGACCGCCACGGCCGCAATGGCTATGAAGTACCAGGCCCTGCGCGACAGGGTGTAGTCGCCGATGGGTGCCCAGAGGAACTTCCAGCCGCCGCCGAGGAAGGTCATCCCCACGATGCCTGCCACGGCCGAGACGTCCAGGCCCGCCCGGCTGCCGAGGTACCCGAGCGCGACGGAGGGGAACCCGATCGCCATCCCGAGCGGGAAATAGAGGACGGCCCAGATCCACGGATGCGGGGGGACCCGGGTGGGGAACGAGCGGGAACCGGCGGCGACCATTCCCGTCATTGTAGCGACCGGTCGGAGTTTTCCCGCAGGGACGTTCCCGGTTACCATGGGCGACCGATGATGGCAACGCCGGCTGTGCCCGGGCGCGCCGCCACGCGGCGCCGGGCGATCGCGTTCTCGTGGCTCCTGGCCCTGTTCGCCGGGCTCACGCTGCTGTTCACCTACCCGATCTGGGTCCACCCGGCGAGCACCGTGCTGTGGCACGGGTCTGACACCGAATTGTTCGCGTGGACGCTGTCGTGGGACGTGCACGCGCTCACCCACCACCCCTGGTCGATCTTCGAAGGCAACATCTACTTCCCCGAGCACCACACCCTGGCCTACTCCGAAAACCTCATCGGCAGCGCGATCCTGGCCGCACCCGTACTCGGGCTGACGGGCGACCCGCTGGTCGCCATCAACTTCCTCTCGGTCACGACGACCCTGCTGTGTGCGATCGGCGCGTTCGTGCTGGCCCGTCGGCTCGGCGTGAGCACGCCGGGGGCGATCGCGACGGGCATCATCTTCGGCTTTGCGCCACCGCGCCTCCTGCGCCTCGGCCAGCTGCACCTGGGCGCGGTGGAGTGGGTGCCGTTCGGGCTGGCCGCGCTCCACGCGTACCTGGACACGGGGCGGCGTCGAGACGTCCTCCTCGCCGCGGCATTCTTCACGCTCCAGGCCCTGTCGAGCGGGCATGGGACCGTGTTCCTCGCGCTGTCGATGCTCGGACTGATCACGTACCGGTTGGCGCTCGGGGAACCCCTGAGGCTGAGGAAGCGTCTGCGCGACGTCGGCGTCGTCGGGCTGCTGCTGCTTGCGCCGACGGGCGTGGTCCTTGCCGAGTACCAGGTGGTCCGACACCAGACGGGGTTGACGCGGACGCTCGAGGACTGGGTGCAGACCAACGGCGCGAGCTTCTTCGCGTCGCCGTCCTACGTAGACCAGTTCATTCACAACCATCTGCCAGGCCGCCTGGACGCGCCGCAGGCGGACCTGTTTCCCGGCTACCTGCCGTTGCTGCTGGCCCCGCTCGCCTTTCTCCGGCGGCGAGGGTCCGCCGGATCCGTGACGTCTGCGCCGGCCGGACCGGTCTCCGCGCGTGACGGCCTCGACGGGTCGTGGCGGGCACGCCTCCGCACAAACCCGGCGCCGCTCTACGGGCTGCTGACCGCGTTCTCCATCTGGGTGGCGCTGCCGTTGGGCCGGCCGTTCGGGCTCTGGCCACTCGTGTACTGGCTGCCGGGGCTGAACTTCATCCGCGTGCCGTCACGGTTCACGATCCTGGCCATGCTCGGACTGGCGGTCCTCGGCGGCCTCGGGTTCGACCGCCTGACACTGCGGTACCGGCTGCGTTGGCGGACGCTCGCCGGGGTGGTCGTCGCCGTTCTGCTGGTGGCGGAATTGGCGGCGATGCCGCTCCAGCCGAGGCCCTACCGCGTCGAGCTCCCCGCGGTCGATCGCTGGCTCGCGGGCCAGCCCGGCTCCTTCGCCATCGCCGAGATCCCGTCCGGCGATCCGGACGGCAACGGAGTGGAATTCGAGCGGCGGCAGTCGACCTACATGCTCCACTCGATGGCGCACTGGCAGCGGACGGTGCACGGCTACAGCGGCATCCGGACGCCCCTCCACGACCAGCTGTACCTCGAACTCCGGTCGTTTCCCGATCTGCGGAGTCTCGCCAGCCTTGCGCGACTCGGCGTGACGCGGGTCGTGGTGCATGCCGAGCTGTTCGACCCGGACGAGTGGCCCGCCATCAAGGCGCGCCTCGACTCGTTCGGGGACTGGCTGACGCTCGAGCATCTCGTCGGAAACGATCGCGTCTACATCCTTCACGCTCCCGGCGCGCCGCGGTGACGCTGCCTCAACCAGCCTGCGGGCGGCGACGCGACGGCGGGAAGCGGATTCCGGGGGTGCGCCATGCCGACGAGCCTGCGTACACACAGGGCGCGCAGCCATCCAGGTAACGCCGGGAAGCGCCATGCCGCCCGAGGCGGGATTCGCGCAACTCCTCCAATGGCTGTGAGCGCCGGGCGGCGGCGGGAGTCGAATCGCCTCGCCCGTGAGCGCACGTGCGCGGACGGTCCAGACGGGTGAGATGAAGCGAGGAGGGCCATCACGGCAACCGCGCCTTCAGGGGGCTGGCCACGGGTGCACTGCAGGTTGGAGGGGGCCGGGCGACCGCAGGGAAACGGAGCCGGCTAGGCCGGCCCCGTCTCTCCGCTTCCGCGCGAACGGGCGGGCCTATCTTGCCGCAGCCTTCTCCAGGACACGCTTCCGCGTGTAGGCGATCAGACCGCCCGCGTCGATGATGGCCTGTCGGGCCGGCGGCAGCGGCGTGACCGGGTAGGAGCGACCGGTCGTCTTGTTGGCCACGGTGGTCTGGCTGACCTCGAGCTCGTCGCCCTCGGAGGCCTCGATGCCCGGGCAGATCACGGTCCGCAAGCCCAGGTTGCAGGAATTCTGCAGGAAGATCCGCGCGAAGCCCTTCGCGACGACGGTCAGCTCGTACCCCTTGAGGCACGAGGCCGCCTGCTCGCGCGATGACCCGCACCCGAAGTTGTTGCCGGCCACAATGACGCTGCCCTCCGGCACCTGCCCGGCTTTCAGCCGCGCGTTCAGCTCGAAGTCGGCAAACGCGAACTGCGGGGTTTCCGTCGGCAACACCGTCGCCATGAAGCGGCCGGGATAGATATGGTCGGTCGAGACGTCGTCTCCGACCTTGAATACGACCTTTGGCATGACCACTCCCTCCTCCTACGACCTCGGGTCGGTGATGACGCCCGTCAACGCAGAGGCGGCCGCGACCGCGGGCGAGCACAAGTACACGTCGGACTTGGGATTGCCCATCCGACCCTTGAAGTTCCGGTTCGTCGTGGACAGCGCGACCTCGCCGTCGCCGAGGGCGCCTTGATGGATCCCGAGGCAACAGCCGCAGCCCGGGTTCATGATGACGGCGCCGGCATCCACCAGGTCGTGCAGGATGCCTTTCTTGAGCGCGGCCCGGTAGATGCGCCATGACGCCGGGAAGACGATCATCCTGACGCCCCGCGCGACCTTCTTCCCGCGTAGCAGGCCCGCCGCGACCTCGAGGTCGTCGAGCCGGCCGTTGGTGCACGATCCGATCACGATTTGATGGATCCGCGTCCCGGCGACCTCGCCGACGCCCTTCACGTTGTCGACGGTATGCGGGCAGGCAATCTGGGGGCCGAGCGACGCGGCGTCGATCTCGATCACCTGGTCGTAGACCGCGTCGGCGTCCGGGACCGTGCCGACGACCGGCTCGGTCACACCGGCTTCGTGCCGCAGGTAGTGAAGCGTTTCCTCGTCACACGGGACGATGCCGGCGGTCGCGCCCGCCTCCACCGACATGTTGCAGAGGACGAGCCGGCCGGAGGTCGGCATGGATCGGATCGTGTTGCCGTGGAACTCGATCACCTTGAAGTTCGCCCCCTCGGCCGTCAGGCGGCCGACCAGGTGCAGGATCAGGTCCTTGGGCAGCACGTGCTGCGGCATCGTGCCGTTGACGACGACCTTGATGGTGGCCGGCACCTCGACGTTGAAGACCGTGCCGAGCGCCCAGACCCCGGCCATCTCCGTCGCGCCGATCCCGAACGCGAACGCGCCCATCGCGCCGTGCGTCGTCGTGTGACTGTCGGTCCCGACGATGACCATGCCCGGCCGGGAGTAGCCGTACTCGGTCAGGATCTGGTGGCAGATCCCGCCCTCGTCACCGCGGATGTCGTGGAACCGCTGCACCCCCTGCGCGGCCATGAACTCGCGCACCTTCTTCTGGTTGGTCGCGGTCTTGGCGCTCTCGGCCGGGACGCGATGGTCGAGCACAATGGCCAGCTTCGACGGATCCCACACCCGCGGCTCGAGGCCCGTGCCCTTGTAGACGTCCAGGAACTGGTTGATGACGAGGGCGGCGTTCTCGTGCGACATCGCGAGATCGACGGCTGGTTCGACCACCTCGCCGACCTTCACCGAAGGCCGCCCGGTCGCCCTCGCCAGAATCTTCTGCACAACGGTCATGCCCGCCATATGCGGTTCTCCTCCAGGTAAATGGATGGTCGGCGCCCGCTACAGCTTGTTCGCGACCGCCTCGGCCATGTCCAGGGTCTTCGCGCTGCCACCCATGTCTGTACGTTCGGACGCGGCCCTCGGCGATCACCGCCGCGACGGCCTGCTCGAGCCGCGTGCCCTTCTCGGTTTCGCCGAGCCAGTCCAGCATCATCTTCGCGGTGAGAATCGTGGCGATCGGGTTGACCTTGTAAAGCCCGGCGTACTTGGGCGCCGACCCGTGCGTGGGCTCGAAGACCGCCAGCTTGTCGCCGATGTTTCCCGAACACCCGAACCCGAGGCCCCCGACCATCTGGGCGCAGAGGTCCGACACGATGTCGCCGTAGAGGTTCGGCGCCACGAGCACGTCGTAGTTGAAGGGGTTCTTCAGCAGCCACATCGTGAGGGCGTCCACGTTGGCCTCGTCGAGCTGGATCTCGGGGAACCCCTTCGCCACCTCGCGGCACTCCTCGAGGAACAGGTTGTCGGTCGCGCGGACGACATTGGCCTTGTGGACGACCGTGACCTTCTTGCGCTTGAACTTCCGCGCAAACTCGAACGCCGCGCGCGCGATCCGCTCAGAGCTCTTCCGCGTGTTGATCTTGCACGAGACCGCGTACTCGTTCGGCGGGAGGGCCCCGAAGGGCGCGAACGCCTTCGACAGCGTCGACAGCGTCTTCGCCAGCTCGGGCGGCACCGGGCTGAACTCAACACCCGCATACAGGTCCTCGGTGTTCTCGCGGAAGATCACCAGGTCGAGGCCTTCCTTGAAGTTCAGCGGGTTGCCCGGATACGCCTTGCACGGCCGCAGGCAGATGTAGAGGTCGAACAGCTGCCGGAGGCGCACCACCGGCGACCGGTACTGCAGTCCCTTGCCCTTGAGCGAGTCCGCCAGCTCGGCCTCGGCGGCCTTGGCCGGCTTCGACGTGATGGCCCCGAACATCGCGGCGTCGACGTTCTTCAGCAACTCGATCGTGCGGGCCGGGAACGCATCACCTTCCTTGCGCCAGAACTCCCACCCGATGTCGCCCGGAAAGTAGGCGGCGTCGAGCCCCACGCGGTCGAGCACGATCTTGGCCGCCTCCATGACGTCCACGCCAATCCCGTCTCCCGGGAGCCACGCGATCTTGTACTTGGGCATGCGACTGCTCCTGATTGGTATGAGTTGCCGATTCGGGCGCACTGCGCCGGTCAAAGGAAATAGATTTCAATCCAAGAGGTAGGCACACGCGGGAAGCGCCCGCCTGCGCGCGGATCGTGAGGGCAAGCCCGCCAAGGACTGCCGGGGGCAGACGCTAATTATACCTCGACTTCTGGAAGGTCCAGCGGACCGCCGGCCCGAGTGGGGGCCTAGCCGACGGCCACCCGCGCATTCCGAAAGAGCCGCAGCCACGGCGCGTCGTCGCCCCACCCGTCCGGGTGCCATGACCACTGGAGCGTCCGGAACACGCGCTCGGGGTGCGGCATCAGCGCCGTGAAGCGCCCATCGGGTGTCGTCACACCGGTCAACCCGCCGGCTGAGCCATTCGGGTTCAGCGGGTAGGTCTCGGTGGGACGCCCCCGGTTGTCCACGAAGCGGGCCACGACCACCACCCGGGCCGAGTCGGCCGGATCGTCAAACGCGGCGCGGCCCTCGCTGTGGGCGGTGACGATCGGGATCCGGCTGCCTTCCATGCCGCGGAGGAAGATGGACGGCGATTCCAGCACTTCGATTGTCACCATCCGGGCTTCGAACTGCTCGGACGTGTTCTTCACGAATCGCGGCCACGCCCCCCCGCCAGGGATCAGTTCCTTCATGGCCGCCATCATCTGGCAGCCGTTGCAGATGCCGAGGGCGAACGTGTCCGGCCGCGCAAAGAACCGCGCGAACTCGTCGCGCGCCCGGGTGTTGTACAGAATGGACTTCGCCCAGCCTTCGCCACCACCCAGCACGTCGCCGAAGGAGAACCCGCCACATGCGGCGAAGCCGCAGAAATCCGCGAGCGACACCCGCCCGGCGATGATATCGCTCATGTGCACGTCGTGGGCCTCGAAGCCCGCGCGGTCGAACCCCGCCGCCATCTCCACTTCCCCGTTGACGCCCTGATCCCGGAGAATGGCCAGCCGCGGCCGGGCGCCTCGATGGATGAAGGGTGCCGCCACGTTCTCGGCCGCATCGAACGTGAGGAGCGGGCTGAGGCCAGGATCTCCCGCGTCGAGGATCCGGTCGTACTCCTCGCGCGCGCACGCCGGGTTGTCGCGCAGCGTCTGCATCTGCCAGGTCGTCTCGCTCCAGGCTCGGTGCAGCGCCAGGCGGCTCTCGCGGTAGAGGGGTGTCGGCTGGGACCCGAACGGGTCCGCCGCGACCACGATCTGGTCGTCGCTGTTCGGGCGGCCGACGACCCGGGCGTCCAACCCGTGCCCCGCAAGGAGGCCGAGCACAGAGCCCTCGTCCGTGCGGCGCACCTGCAGCACCGCGCCGAGCTCCTCGGTGAAAAGGCCGGCCATCAGCCGCGCGTGGGCATCGGGACGGGCGGCGCCTGATTGTCCGCCGATGACTGCGTTGGCATCGATGGTCACGCCGACGTGGCCCGCGAACGCCATCTCGCACACCGTGACCAGCAGGCCGCCGTCCGATCGGTCGTGGTAGGCGAGCACCATGTCCTGGCGCCGCAGTTCTGCAAGGCCCGCATACAAGGCCCGCACCGCGCTCGCGTTCTCCAGATCGGGCGGATCGTCTCCCACCTGGCCGTACACCTGCGCCAGGGTTGACGCGCCCAGGCGCGCGCGTCCGTGGGAGAGGTCGATGAGGATGAGGGAAGTCGGGCCTCGGTCGGCTCGCAGTTGAGGCGTCCACGTCGGCTGGATGTCGTCGCACGGCGCGAAGGCCGACACGATCAGCGAGAGGGGCGAGACGACCTCGTGGGTGCCGTCCTCCTCGCGCCAGCTCGTCCGCATCGACATCGAGTCCTTGCCCACCGGGATGCTCACGCCCAGCTGTGGGCACAGGTCGAGCGCGACCGACCGCACCGTGTCGAACAACCCGGCATCCTCCCCGGGTGCCCCGGCGGCCGCCATCCAGTTGGCCGAGAGTTTGACGAGTGACAGCGCGCGGACGGGTGCGGCCGCCAGATTGGTCAGCGCCTCGCCGACGGCCATTCGCCCGGATCTGGGTGCGTCGATCGCCGCGATGGGCGCCCGCTCGCCGATCGCAAACGCCTCCCCGGCACAGCCGTCCATGGCGAGCAGCGTCGTCGCACAATCGGCAACGGGGACCTGCCAGGGGCCAACCATCTGATCCCGGGAACAGAGCCCGCCCACCGTGCGGTCCCCGATCGTGACGAGGAATGTCTTGTCGGCCACCGCGGGAGACCGGAGCACGCGCTGGATGGCCTCGACCAGACCGATCGTGGTGGCGGTGAACGCCGGCAGGGAGGGCGGCCGCCGCGAGACGCTGCGCGTCATGCGCGGCGGCTTGCCCAGGACGGCAGGCAGCTCCATGTCCACCGGCGCGTTGCCAAACAGCGGATCCCGCACCTCGAGGTGCGGCGCGGCGGTGGCTTCGCCGACGACCGCCCAGGGGCAGCGCTCGCGTGCGCAGAGGTCGCGGAACAGCTCCAGCGACTCAGGGGCAATCGCCAGCACGTAGCGTTCCTGCGCCTCGTTGGACCACACCTCGCGTGGCGTCATGCCCGGCTCCTCGTTGGGAGCCGCCCTGAGGTCGATGCGGGCGCCGCGGCCCGAACCGTGGACCAGTTCCGGCAGGGCGTTGGAGAGGCCGCCGGCCCCCACGTCGTGGATGGACAGAATCGGGTTGCGGGCGCCGAGCGCCCAGCAGCGATCGATGACCTCCTGCGCGCGGCGTTGCATCTCGGCGTTGCCGCGCTGAACCGAGTCGAAGTCCAGATCGGCGGCGTTGGTGCCACTCGTCATCGACGAGGCCGAGCCACCGCCCAGGCCGATGAGCATGCCGGGGCCCCCGAGCTGGAGTAGCAGCGCCCCGGGCGGCACGTCCGCCTTGGTGGCGTGTTCGGCGCGAACGTTGCCGACCCCGCCCGCGAGCATGATGGGCTTGTGATAGCCGCGCACCACGCCGTCGACGGACAGTTCGAAGGTGCGGAAGTAGCCCGCCAGGTTGGGACGCCCGAACTCGTTGTTGAACGAGGCCGCCCCGATCGGACCCTCGATCATGATCGCCAGCGGCGAGGCAAGGCGGTCGGGACGCGCCTCAGGGCCCTCCCACGGGCGCTCAAAGCCGGGCAGGTGGAGATTCGAGACCGAGAACCCGCACAATCCAGCCTTCGGCTTGGCTCCGCGCCCGGTTGCGCCCTCGTCGCGGATCTCGCCGCCCGACCCGGTCGCTGCCCCCGGGAACGGCGAAATCGCCGTGGGGTGGTTGTGCGTCTCCACCTTCATCAGGCTGTCGGTGTCGTCTGCATGCCACCGGTAAACGCCGTCGAGGGGGTCGGCATAGAAGCGGTTCGCCCGCCCGCCCCTCATCACGGCCGCGTTGTCCGAGTAGGCCGACACCGTCCCCTGCGGATTCGCGGCATGCGTCGTCCGGATCATCCCAAACAGGGATGCGTCCTGCGGTTCGCCGTCGATGATCCAGGAGGCGTTGAAGATCTTGTGGCGGCAGTGTTCCGAGTTGGCCTGCGCGAACATGGTCAACTCAACGTCGGTGGGGTTGCGCTTGACGGCCAGGAAGTAGGCGAGCAGGTAGTCGACCTCGTCCGACGCGAGCGCGAGGCCGAACCGGGCATTGGCCTCCGCGATCGCCGCCGCCCCACGACCGAGGACATCGACCTCGGTGAACGGTTTCGGTACGACGTGCCGGAACAGGGCGTCCGCGGCGTCGATCGACTCGAGCACGGTTTCGGTCATGCGGTCGTGGAGGACAGGTCGCACCTGGGCGAGGTCGCCGTCGCCCGACACGTGGAAGGCGATGCCGCGCTCGACGCGACGGACGAAGTCAAGCCCGCACAACCGGGCGATGTCGGTGGCCTTGGATGACCAGGGCGAGATGGTGCCGAGGCGAGGGGCCACCCACATGACCCGGTCGGCGGCCTCAGTGGGGGGATTGGGCGGCCCATAACTGAGCAGCCGATCCAGGACCTTCCGCTCGGCCGCCGTCGGGTCCCGCGTCACCTCGACGAAGTGCCAGAATCTGGCCGCCCTGACCTCCAGGTGCTCGGTGATGGCGGCGACGCGCCCGTTGAGTTTGTCGAGACGAAACGCGGAGAGTGCGGCCCCACCGCCGATCTTGAGGATTGGCACCCCGGGATTGTACCACCCGGCACCCGGGGCTTCCCATCCCTCGCGCGGGGTATGATGCGGGCGACAAGGAGGCGACATGAGGGTGGCGGGCCTGTCGGCACTCGTCGCGGGACTACTGGTCGCTGCTGGCCCGCTCGGCCAGGGTGCAGTCCCGCCCGGCGCGCCCCACGTGTTCTCGCTCGGGGCCGAGGACTTCCTGTTGGACGGCAGGCCGTTCCAGATCATCTCCGGCGAAATGCATCCCGCGCGCATCCCCGCCGAGTACCGGCGCCACCGGATCCGGATGGCCAAGGCGATGGGGTGCAACACCATCGCGGCCTATGTCTTCTGGAACTATCACGAGAGCGCCGAGGGCGCATTCGATTTTTCCACCGGCAACCACGACATCGCGCGCTTCGTGCGGTTGGTTCACGAGGAAGGTCTGTGGGTGATCCTGCGCCCGGGACCCTACGTGTGCGCCGAGTGGGATTTCGGCGGCATCCCCGTCTACCTGCTGCGCCACCCGGACCTCAAGATCCGCTGCCTCGATCCGCGCTACATGGAGGGGGCCGAGCGGTACCTCGCACACCTGGCCCGCGTCGTCGCACCGCTCATGGTGGCCCACGGCGGGCCCATCCTCATGGTCCAGATCGAGAACGAGGTACGGCAGCTACGGGAACGACCGGAACTACACCGCGCGGTTGAAGTCGATCTGGGAATCGCACGGCGTCTCCGGCCCGTTCTACACGGCCGACGGTCCGACGCCCTACATGCTCGAAGCGGGCCACGTGGACGGAGCGGCCGTGGGTCTGGACTCGGGGTCCGCCGACGCGCACTGGGAGCTGGCCCGGTCGATCGCGCCCGGCGTGCCCGTGTTCTCGTCGGAGACCTACCCGGGCTGGCTGACCCACTGGGGGGAGCAGTGGGCACGGCCGTCGCTCGCCGATCTGAGGGCGGAGGTGACGTTCCTCCTGGACCGGCACAAGTCGTTCAACCTCTATGTCGTGCACGGCGGGACCAACTTCGGGTTCACGGCCGGCGCCAACTCGGGAGACCGAGGCTTCGAGCCGCACGTGACGAGCTACGACTACGATGCGCCGGTCAACGAGCAGGGCCGCGCCACCCCGAAGTACTTCGCGCTCCGCGATCTGATTGCCGCGCATCGGGCTGCCGATTCGCCGCTCCCGGCGGTGCCCGACCCGGTCCCTGCGACGGCGATCCCCGAGTTTCCGATGCAGGTCCATGCCTCCCTGTGGAACCACCTGCCCGCCCCCGTCGCCTCGGTCCAACCCAGGCCGTTCGAGATGTACGGCCAGAACCAAGGTCTCGCGCTCTACCGCACCCGACTCGTCGGCCGGACGAGCGGGAAGCTCGTCATCACCGATCTCCACGATTACGCGCTGGTCTTCGTGGACGGTCGGCTGATCGGGTCGTTGGACCGCCGGATCGGGGAGAAGGCCATCGACCTCCCGGTTTCGGCCGCTCCCGGGCGGGTGCTCGAGATCCTCGTCGAGGGCATGGGCCACATCAACTTCGGGCCGGAGATGATCGATCGAAAAGGGATCACGGACCGCGTCACCCTGTCGGGCATGACGCTGATGAACTGGGAGGTGTTCCTGCTGCCACTGAACGACCAGTGGGTGACCGGCCTGGCGGCCGACGCCGACCCGGGTTCGCGCCCGGGGACATTCTTCCGTGGGACGTTTCGGGTCGATCGGCCGGCCGACACCTTCATCGACGTGACGGGCTATCGCAAGGGCGTCGTCTGGGTGAATGGGCACAACCTCGGTCGCTACTGGGACATCGGGCCGCAGACGCGTCTCTACTGCCCGGCACCGTGGCTCAGGAGCGGCGAGAACGTCGTCGACGTTTTCGATCTCCAGCAGATCCGGGCGTTGCCGCTGCGGGGCGCCGCCACCCTGGAGTGACCTGCCGGCGGGTCGTACTCCGGCGACGGCTCGCGATGAGGTTCCTCGCGTGCGCCCGACCCCGGAGCCGACGCTTCGCGAACCGCTCTCCCCGATCCGGCTCCGCGCGCCGTCGCCGCCGTGCGCCAATCACCCGCGCCGCGTCGGCACTCGCGGATTCCGGTATCATCGAGAGAGTGACCGACACGTCGTCCATTCTGACGGCCGTCGCGGCCTGTACCTTCTTCTTGTGGCCCGCCGCGGGGCCGCCCGCTCAACGCGATGGCGGGGACCGGGTACTCTACCTGACATTCGACGCCGACATGACGCCGGGCATGGTGAAGCGCCTGCGCGGTGGGGAACAGGTCGTCTTCTACGACGCGCGGATCATCCGCTTCCTGCACGACCACCAGGTGCCCGCGACGATCTTCGTGAGCGGCCTCTTCGCAGAAACCTATCCGGAGTTCATCGCCGGCGTAGCGCGGGACCCCCTGTTTGTCATCGGTAACCATGGCTATCAGCACGCCGCCTTCACGCCTCACTGCTACGGCCTCCCGGCCTTGCAGACCGACGAGCAGAAGGTCGCGGATCTCTCCCATGCGCAAACGGCCCTGGCCGCCGTCGCCGGGTACGCTCCGACACGGTTCCGCTTTCCGGGGCTGTGCCGGAGCCCGCGCGACGATGAGCTGGTCCGCCGGGCCGGCCTGACGGTCGACACGCCCACGATCGTGGCTGGGGATGCGTTCGCGCGCGACGCGCGCGCGATTGTCCGCGCCGTGATGCGCCAGGCACAGGACGGCGGCGTGGTCCTCTTCCACCTCGGCGGGCCGAATGCCCCCGTCACGCTGGACGCGCTCCGGGCGCTCGTGCCGGTTCTCTCGGCCCAGGGATACCACTTCGGGCGAAGGTGAGCGGGTGCCAGCCAGCCACCACACGCGAGGAGCCGTACGGGCTGAGCCGCGCGCGAACGCCAGGCGGCGCCTCGCGTTCATCGCGCTCGTAGCCCTCGTCGTCCTCAGCCTGCCGGCGTTTGCGGTGCCGTTCCTCAACGACATGGACGGCTACGCGCACCCGGCGGACAAGATCCTGCGCGGCGGGCTCCTCTATCGGGACACCCTCGATACGAAGCCGCCGCTCATCGTCTTCCACTACGCCCTGATCTTCTGGCTGGTGGGCGGGGTCAGCCCCGCGGCCGTGAAGCTCGTCACCATCGGCATCCTCGCGGCATCGGCATGGCTGCTGCGCGGGATCTGGACGGCGCTGTTCCCGTCGGGGTCGGGCGGCGACCTGGTCGTCCCGCTGTTCGTCCTGGCGAGCTGCTGCGGGTGGGGCGAGGACTTCCTCTCGTCGAACACGGAGATTCCGGCGAACTTCTTCGTCCTGCTGGGCGTGTGGTGCATGGCGCGGAAGCAGTTCGCGTGGGAACCCGGCAGCCTGCTGGCGGGTGGCGCGTCGGTCGGCGTGGCCTTTCTGTACCGCTATCAGGCCGCGGTGCCGCTGGGGGCCTACCTGCTGTTGGTGGCCTGCCGCTGGGCGGACCTCCGGCGGGGGGTGGCCCGGCTGGCCCTGCTCGCGGCGGGGTTCCTGGTCCCGGCGGCCGTGCTGGTGGGCTACTACGCCCACAGGGGTGCTCTGGGCGACCTGCTGCTCTTCCTGCGGTACGACTACTACTACATGCGCGGTGCCCGGCTCTACTGGCCCTCGATGGGGATGCAGATCGTGGCAGCAGTGGTGAGCCAGGCTCCCATCCTGGCCTTGGGTCTGGCCGAGGCCGTTTCCATGCTCCGGTCGCGCCGGCTCTCGGCCTCCGAGACGTTCCTGCTGTGCTATCTCGGCCTCTCGCTCGTCACCTTCGGCGTCGGCCTGCGGTTCTTCGCCCACTATCTCATCGCGTCGATTCCACCCCTCGTGCTGCTCATCGCCAGGCGCCTGACGAGGATCACCGGCGGCCGCGCGGGAGGGGTCTGGACCTTCTACCAGCGCCACGCGCTCCCGTGCCTCGCGGCTTACGCCCTCGTCTTCTTTGCGATCAACCTGGGATACTATGCGACGCGCCCGCCCGAGCCCACCTACCCGAACCTGAGACGCATGGCGCAGGCCACGACCGCGTGGCACGATCCGGTATTCGTCTGGACCACGCGAACGCACGTGCTGTTCGCCATCGATCGGTCGTTTGCCACCAGGTTCGTGTCCAACGACTTCCTGGTGGGGCGGATGTACGGCACGCGCAACCGTGTTCCGACCGCGACGGCGGGGTCGGCTTGGCCTGCCGCGGTCAAAGAACTCTGGCCACTGCTGATGCACGACCTGGAGGTCGTTCGGCCGCGCCTGATCATCGACGATACGCCGGAGACGTCCCGCTTCACGCTCGACCGCTACCCGGAGCTTCGCGCGTTCGTCGATCGCCACTATGAGCCGTGCCGAGTAGTGGACGGGTTCTGCGTCTACGTGCGGAAGGATCTCGGGGGCGGCGGGACCGGCCCGGGGGCCGGCCCCGCCGCACGACGGGGTACTGTCTTGACCGGCGCGCTGCCTTCCCGCTTGACCGGGTACGGCGGAACGGGGGGCAGGACGCCGGGCTTCTTCTTCAGCAGATCGAGGATCACCTCGATCGCCTTGTTGAGCTGCTGGTCGGTGCCGGCGTACTCCGCCGCCGGGTCGTTGTCCACGTAGATGTCCGGTTCGACGCCCACGCCTTCGATGACCCACTCCTTGCCGGCCACGTCATAGCGCGAGAACTCCGGCTTGTTCAGGAAGCCGCCGTCGAGGAACGGCAAGGTCCCGGCGATGCCGACCACGCCGCCCCACGTGCGCTTGCCGATGACCGGCCCGATCTTGTGGGTCTTGAAGCGCCACGTCACCAGATCGCCGTCTGACGCCGAGAATTCGTCGGCCAGCAGCACCTTCGGGCCGACCACCATGGCGCCGGGATTGGTCTGCGGCGTGCCGTTGCGGGCGACGTCGACCAGCACCAGCTCGCGGCGCAGCCGCTCGATGATCATCGGCGAGACGTTGCCGCCGCCGTTGCTCCGGACGTCGACGATCAGCGCTTCCTTGCGCGTCTGGGGGTAGAAGTACTTCGTGAACTCGTTCAGGCCGGGCACCCCCATGTCGGGTACGTGCAGGTAGCCGACGCGGCCGTTGGTCGCCTTGGTCACCTTCGCGATGTTGTCCTGGACCCAGTTGAAGTAGTACAGGCCGTGTTCGTCCTCGATCGGGATCACTACCACGTCGCGTGCGCCCTGGGCGCTCGGGCTGGCGTTCACCTTCAGCGTGACCTGCTTGCCGGCCTTGCCGACCATCGCCTCCCCGATGTCGGACAACTCGGCCGTGGAGCGGCCGTCGATTGCGACGATGAACTCGCCTTCCTGGACGTTGACGCCGATTTCGGTCAGCGGCGACCGTAGCGACGGGTCCCAGTTCTGGCCCTTGAGGATCTGCGCGACCCGGAAGAACTTCGACGCCGCGTCGCGGTCCAACCGCGCGCCGAGCAGGCCCATGGGGATGCGATTGACCTTCGGGACGTCACCGCCGCCCACGTAGGTGTGCCCGGAGTTCAGTTCCCCGATCATCTCGCCAATGATGTACGTCAGGTCGGCGCGGTGGTTGACGTGCTCCACGAGCGGCGCGTACTTGGCCCGGATGGCCGGCCAGTCCACGCCGTGCATGTTTGGCGCATAGAAGAAGTCACGCATCTGGCGCCAGGACTCGTTGAACATCTGCTTCCACTCGGCGTGCCAATCCACCAGGACCTTCATGTCCGACAGGTCGAGGTAGTCATGGAGGTCCAGCCTTCCGCTGGGCGCGTCGACAATGGCGTAGCGGCCGCCGACCCCGACCAGCATCTTCTTGCCGTCCGCCGAGACCTCGAAGCCGCCCTCCCCGGCGAGCACCTGCGTCTCGCTCCGTTTGTCGAGGTCGAACACGTAGATCCCGCCGGGCTCCCGCCGGCCGCCGCGGCTGTAGTAGAGACGGTCGCCGACCGACTCCAGGGCCCGGTAGTTGCTCGGCGGGACGGGCAGGGCCGCCACGCGAGCGACCAACCCGTCGGCGTCCACCTTGACCGCGCCCGCCGTGTCCTTCTTGGCCGGACTCGGCTTCGCTTCGGAGCCGGGGCCCGGCTTGACGGGAGCAGCCTCGGCTTTTGCCTCGGCGGGTGGGGTCGCCGCGGGTTCCTGCTTGAGCTTCACCTCGTCACTGCGCGGGGCCAGCGGACTCTTGGTGTCTCTGGCGAGCGTGACGAAGTAGATCTTCGACATGTCGGTGTAGATGTGTTCGAACTCGGTCTGCCCGTAGGTGGGGTTGAACGACCGGGCCGACACGAAGAAGAGCAGCTTGCCATCGGCGCTGAACACCGGGTCGGCGACGGCGAACCAGCCGTCGGTGGCCTCGAGGCTCTGTTTCGAGTCGAGCGAGTAGAGGACGATCCAATCCATGCCCTCGTCCTCGGGCTTCGTATAGGCGATCCACTTGCTGTCGGGGGACCACGAGTAGTCCCGAATGGTGCCGACCGGGGATTCGGCGACCAGGGTGACCGCCTTGGTGTCCACGTCGACGTAGGTCAGGCGCTGCTTGCGATCGGGCCAGAGGATCTTCCGGCTGTCCGGCGACCAGATGGGGCTGAACTTGTAGTTGTCCGAGCCCTTGGTCAACTGCTGGGCCGGGGCCTGCCCGTCCTGGGGCGCGATCCGAATCTCGTCCTCGCCGGTCGCATCCGAGACGAAGGAGATGTAGCGCCCGTCCGGCGACCATTTCGAATCCCGCTCGTGGACACCCGGCGTGTGGGTGATGTTCCGCGTCGGACCGTACTTGGCCGGCACCGTGAAGACATCGCCCCGCGCGCCGAACAGCGCCCGGCTCCCGTCGGGCGCGATCTCGTAGTTGGTGACCGCATGACTGACATCCACGAGGGTCGCCCGGCCGCTGTCGAAATCCTCTCCGATCGTGACGGGCACTTTCTCGGGCTTCTCGGTGGCCAGGTCGAACCGGTAGAGGTAACCGCCGCATTCGAACACGATCGCCGTGTCGCCGAGCGATGGGAACTTGACGTCGGTACTCGGTGAAGGCCGTGAGCTTTCTGGTCTGCTTGGTGGGCAGATCGTACACGTAGAGATTCAGCCGGTAGGGCGCGTCGCGGTCAGAGAGGAAGTAGATCTTGTTCCCCTTCCACATCGGGACGATGTCGAGGGCCGGGTTGTTGGTCAGGTCGGTGGTCGTCTTGGACTTGAAGTCGTACAGCCAGACGTCATCGGCCATCCCGCCGCGGTACCGCTTCCAGGTCCGGAACTCGCGGAAGACACGGTTGTAGGCGAGTTGGGTGCCGTCGGGGGAGTAGGACGCGAAGCCGCCCCGCGGGAGCGGGAGTTCCTCGATCGGGCCTCCCTTGGTATTGGCGAGGTACAGCTTGCCGAGGAAGTCGTTCCACTCCGTGCGACGCGACCGGAACAAGATGTGGGTGTCGTCCTTCCAGCCGATCACCAGGTTGTTCGGCCCCATGCGGTCCGCGACGTCGTCCCGACCGAGGGTCGCCGTCCACGTGACCCGCCGGGGTTCGCCACCCGAGGCGGGCATCACGTAGACCTCGGTGTTCCCGTCGTACTGGCCGGTGAAGGCGAGGAGTCTCCCATCCGGGGAGAAGCGGGCGAACATCTCGAACCCCGCGTCGCTGGTCAATCGGCGTGCGACGCCGCCGGTGGCGGCGACCGTGTAGAGATCGCCGGCGTAAGTAAAGACGATCTGGTTGCCGTGGATGGCGGGGAACCGCAGCAGGCGCGCTTCGGGTGCCTGCGCGCGCGGGCCGGCGAGGCCCGTGGCCACGAGGACGAGCAGAGCCGCAAGGACAAGCGTTCTCTTCATGGAGGCAAAGTGTAGCAGGAGTCGTGGGGGACGGTCGTGGCGCCGGGGGCGATGGACGGGAGGAGCAACAGTGGCCGGCTGACGGGGGGGCCGGTTCCCGACCGAGAATCGCGGATACGACCTGATTCGGTCAGGGACGCTGCGGGCACTCGGCGTGTCGGAGGACGCCTGCGCACGGAGACGCGGGACGGTCGAAGCGGGGGCGTGTCAGGCACACCCCCCGGCCTGTTAGCGCCCCCTTTCCAGCTACCCGCGGGCTGGTGGGGCCGGACCGGATGTCGAGCAATCGCCACTACTTCTTGGCCGCGAGCAGCTTCAACGCCTCAAGATGCTGCTGGGCGAGCTCGTCGGCGTGCTTCAGGAGGACGTCCGCGGCCTTGTCGCCGTACTTCTGTCGCACCTCGACGGCGTCCCTGACGTCGGTCAGGCTCTTCGCGACGGAGGCCAGGCTCGCTTCGGCGGCCTGACGTTGCGCTTCGGGCAACGCCGCGAGCTGTTTCTTCTGCTCCGCCGTCATCTTGGCCACCTGCGCATCGCCGCCCATCTGGTTGTAGAGCAACCGACCGGCGGCGACCTCCTCGGCGGCGTCCTTGACGGTGTTGAACTCCTCGTCGCCCAACCCGAGTGACGCGCGCTTGGCCTTGAGCGTGTCGTCGAGATCCTTGCTCAGCTTCGCGTTGAGGCCGACTTGCTGCAAGGTCTTGGCGGTGTCGCCCTTGGCAGAATCGAGGTTCTTCCTCGTGTCCTCGACGTACTTGGCAACAAGGGCGAAATTCTCCTTCTGGTACGCCATGTACTTCTGGACCAGATCCTCGGTGATCTCGACCTTCTTCGGCGCGGCGGCCGGCACGCTCGCAGCGGCGGGTTGTGCGGTCGCGGCGGGTTGAGGCGCTGGACTGCTGGTGGCCGACGGCTCCGCCTTCTTCTGGCAACCGGAGCCGAGGGCCACGCATGCGACAAGGATCAGGAGTCGTCTCATGAGCGCGACACTAGCCCGAGGCCCCCCCGTCGGTCAAGGCACTCCAGCCGGCTGGAACCCTGCCTTGAACTGCCTCCCGGCCGCGCGCGAGAATGGAACCTCCATCCGGATTCGGCGTCGTTTCACGGCGCACGTCGCGCCGTCGACGGTCAATCGTGCGCAAGGAGGCGATATGAGGTGCAGCACACGGAGTGCGCTCGGCATCGTGCTCTGCCTGCTTTGCGGCGCGTGCCAGCAGGCCGCCACGCTGTCCGACCAGGACAAGGCGGCCATCCAGAAGGCCCATGACGAGTTCGCCCGCATGTTCACGGCCGAGAAGGCCGACCCGGCCGGCATGGTCGCGATGTACTACGCCGACACCGCGAAGGTCCTGCCGCCGGAGATGCCCATGCTCGAGGGGAAGGACGCCATCGTCAAGGTGTACACGGCCATCGGGCAGGCCAAGACGTTCAAGTTTGGCCCGCTGGCGATCACCGGCTTCGGCGACGGCGCCATCGTCGAGGGGGCGTTCGAGCTGACGGCTGCCGTTCCGGCGACCGGCGAGGTGATGCGCGACACGGGGAAGATCATCGAGATCTGGCAGAAACAACCCGGTGGGACGTGGAGGGCCACGCGCGACATCTGGAACAGCGATGCGCCGCCGCCCGGCCTGGTCCTCTCGACCGGCGCGCTCAAGGCGGATGCCGGACCTGAGCTCAAGGCGCTCGACTGGTTTGCCGGCCAGTGGCAGTGGGCCGGCGAGGCCAAGGTGGCGACGCCCGGCGGTCCCGCTGGCAAAGCGTCGATGGTGATGGACTGCCGCTGGTTCGCTGGGGGCTACAGCCTGCTCTGCGCCGTGGACGGTCTCATCGCCAATCGCGTCTACCACGACCTGATGGTCTACACCTACGACCCCGAGGCGAAAGCGATGCGCGGGTTCGATGCCGACAACGCCGGCACGGCCAGCCCCTTTGCCCTCGCGTTCGCCAAGCCCACGTGGGTGTTCAGCTACGACCTGAAAGCGGAAGGCAAGCCCGTCAAGATGCGGATGACCCTGTTCGACGTGGCCCCAGACAGCTGTGCCTTCAAGCAGGAGGTGGCCAGTGGCGGAGGCCCGTTCACCCTCGTCATGGAAGGCAAGGCCCGGAAACTGAAGTAGCCGCGAGCCAGCCCACGGCCGGGCCTTCGGCCCTCCCGGCTGCGCCAGGGCGGGGCCGGGGTCGTGCTTGACAACGGCGGCCCCGGGCTTCAGGATGGCGAAGCCCTCGGCCCCCCCTGTCCACCTTTCTCGAGCCGCGGGCGGCTGCCCCCAATCGCCGGACAGCCGCCGCGTTGTCGCGCACTTCAAGCCGCCCGCCGGCATCGGCACTATGGATCTGGAGACGCTAGAACGCCCAGTCGCAGCAGACGACCCGAGTGCTGCCGTTCTTCTGGCGGGCCCGCGCCCGGTGTTCGGCGTCCCCGGGCCGGTGCTCGTGTTCTCGGGGACCCACTTCATCAACGACATCTTCGGCAACATCTACGCGCCGTTGCTGCCGCTGCTGATCCCGCGTCTCCGCTTGTCGCTGACCACGGCCGGCGTGCTCGCCGCGTCGATCCAACTCGCGGGGTCGGTGGCCCAGATCGTGTTCGGCCCGCTGGCGGATCGCTGGCGGCCGCGGGTGCTGACGGTGGCGGGGCCGATCCTGGCCGTGTCCCTGCTGAGCCTGGTGGGCCTGGCGACCTCGCCGCTGATGCTGGGAGCGATCCTCGTGGCGGGGTGTCTCGGAAGCGCCGCCTTCCATCCGACGGCGGCTGCCGTCGTCAATCGCGTGGGTGGAACCCGGCGGGGCACGTCCATGTCCGTGCACGTGACCGGCGGGGCGATGGGTAACGCCATTGCGCCCATCATCTTCGCGCCCTTCGCGCAGCATTTCGGCCTGAACTGGACGCCGGTGCTCGCCGTCCCCGCCCTCGCCATCCTCGCCGTCCTGGTCCGCCGGATGCCGGAGGTACACCTCGCGCACGGCGCCGGTCCGAGTGGATTCGCGGCGCTACGCCCCTACGCGGCGCCACTTGCGCAGCTCTGGGGGGCGGTCGTCCTTCGGACCGTGGTGACCCTCGGGTTCTCGACCTTCCTGCCCGTGCTGATGACCGCCCGAGGCCTTTCGGTGAGCGAAGCGGGCGTGGCCGTGTCGAGCTACCTCATCGCCGGCAGCCTCGGCGGCTTTGCCGGCGGCCCGGTGGCGGACCGGTTCGGACCGCGTCGCGTCATCGCGCTGTCGTTGTTCCTGGCTGTCCCGTTGCTCCTGGCCGCGCTGGCGATCAGAGGACCGGCGGCCTTCGTCGTCCTCACGTTGGGCGGGTTCTTCCTGGGCTCGACGCTGCCGCTGAACATCACCTACGCCCACACGATCGCGCCGGTCGCCACGGCCACCGTCTCCTCCCTGGTGCTCGGCGTGGCGTGGGGTGTGGGTGGCCTCTCGGTGCCGCTGGTCGGCCTGATGGGTGACGCCTTTGGCCTGCAGGCGGCGCTCGAAGTGCTCGCGTGTCTACCGGCTGCCGCGGCACTCCTGACGCTGCGGTTGCCGGAGGGAGCCGCCCACGCGGCATATTAGTGGTGGTGACGGGGTCGCGAAGCGTGGGAGAACGCACCATGTCCGCTAGGCGTCGGCTGCTGGTCGGTGGCCTTGCGGCCGGCTGGTTGGCATCCGCCGTCGGCCTCGTCGCCTCGGGATCCGCATCCGGCGCCAAGCCGGTGAGAAGCCTGCTCACGGCCAACACCGACATCGACGGCGTGCCGTGCGCGACCGGGTACGCGTGGCGCTTCGAGAACGGCCGTCTCCAGCGCTGCACGCTGGCGCGCGCGGGCCGGGTGCGAGGGGCGTTCCTTCCCTCGCGGGCGACCGTTGTGTTTGCCCGCGACGGGACGTACACGTACGTCTTTCTCCCCAGTTCGACCGTGATCGAGGGGCATGCGTGCCGAGGGGGCGGACACAGCTATATGACCAGGTTCCACGCCAACGGGCACCTGATGCTGTGCTGGCTCGAGAACGAGGAGATGATCCAAGGTGTGCCGTGCGCGGGCGCCTCGTTGCTCGGCGACCTCTTCCACCAGAACCCCAGCGGGGTCGAGCTCGCCGCCGACGGGCGCCTCATGGGCTGCCGGTTGAGTCGCGACGTCTCGGCTGACGGCCGCACCTACCTCAAAGGGCAGCGCGTGGGCCGGGATCCATCGGGGAAGCTGCGAGTAGTCGGCCGGGGACCGGGATAGCGCACCCCGCCGACCGGGCATTCCCTTCACGCCTGGGATGACACGGATGCCCTTCGTTCCAGGTACCCCCCGGGGAAGACGCGAGCTTGAGCAGCCGCTGAATGGCCGACGCCCTCGAACGGTGCGGGCGCGTCGCCGTGACCGTCACTCGCCGACCCGGTCAAGGGCACGGTGACGGAGGTCTCCGTCACCGGCGACGCGATGAGCGACAAGTACGTCACGGCGCGATGCACATGGCCGCCGAGCTCGCCCTGGAGATCTGACCAGCACCCTATGGCGCGTCCACCAGCCGGCGGTAGTCGGCAGGCGTGTCCACGTCGAGGAGGAGGCCATCGTCGGTGCAGACGACCGCCTCGACTGGATGCGTCGCGAACAGCGCGCCTCCGCCGACGTCGCCCGCGAGCCCGGACAGATCGGGGAACATCGCACGGTCGAACAGAGCCGGCGACACGCGCCGGTCGCCCACGATTGGGGCGACGATGGGCGCGAGGGTCGTCGCGTGGCGCTCGGTGAGCGACCCGATGACCGCGGCGGACACCCGGGGCTGGTCAGCGGGCAGGAAGACGGCAGCGCCGGTGAAGGGCGCGAGTGCGTTCACACCGACCCTCACCGAGGTGCTCAGCCCGGCCGGCCACTCGGGGTTGTGCGCCAGGATGACCGGCAGGCCCCGCAGCGCCGCCGCTACTTGGTCGTGGCAGGCGCCGGTCACGACGATGACGGGCGACAGGTGAGAGGCCGCGGCGGTCTCGGCCACGGCGCGGACGAAGGGCCTGCCGCGATAGTCGAGCACCTGCTTGGGGGCACCGAAGCGGCTCGCGCCCCCGGCGGCCAGCACGATACCGGCAATCCGGTATCGCGCCGCCAAGACGGACGGCGCCGCCGCGTCGGAAGCCGTCGGGGCGCCCCTGGCAACGCCAGAGTGGCTCGCGACGAGCACGAGGTGATACGCCGAGAGGAGTGCGTCGGCGAGGGCCCACGCCGCGCAGGCGAGCTCGGCGGTGTCGGCCTGGTTGAGCAGCACGATTCGCCGCGCGGCGGCGGGGATGTTCTTCAGGCCGCCGGCGGCATGCGTCAGCATCTGGACGACCGACGCGCCCGTGATGGGCTCGTCCAACCGGCACCCGCTCAGGGCCGCGAAGACGGACGGCCGGTGCACGTGCGCCTCGTCGAGCGGCTGACCGAGCGAGGAGAGGCCGGCGGTGACCACCACTGTCGTCACGCAGGGAGGGACGGCCGGCTCATGAGCGGCCGGCGCCTTGAGCGGCCGCAGCTTGGCCCCGTCGGCCTCGACAAAGAGCCCGCGTTCGCATGCCTCGGCCAGGCTCTGGAGGACCTCGAGCTGGCGGAAGTGAAGGCCGGTGAGCCGGCCGGACGGATTGATCGGGCCAGTCAGCAGCGTGACCGGCGGGGCGGTGCGCAGGTCGATGGGCGGCGAGGGAACCCGTGCGGCCCACACCGTATGGTGATCGGCCCACGCGGCCTGCCACCCGGCCAGATGCGTAGTGGTGGTCACGACGGACGGACGCTGCTGGCGTGCGAGTTCGAACAGAGCCGTCGTCTTGCCGCCGGCGCCCACGAACGCGACGGCGGGATGCGGGGCTAGGCGAAGCGCCTGGGAGAGCGTGAGCATGACACGCACCACCGCGTTCGGACCGGATGTCAGGTCCAGAGTCGCCGACGGACGCCTTCGCGCGCGAGAATCGCCTCGAGCACGCCGCCGCCAATTGCCAGCGCCTTGTCCGAGACGAGGAAGCACAGCTGGCGGTCCGCGCGGGCATCGACGTCGCCAATCTTCGTGCCGCGCGACACGACGGCGCCGGGCCGGATGAGACCGCGGACCATTCCGGTGAACGGGCTGGTAACCGGGCAGCCGGCGACCTCGGCGATACAGACGCTGGCGGCCACCGCGTCGCCAATCTCGACGTGCGTAACCACCGGACCGTCTGCCGGAGCGCGCAGGACCCGACGCGGGTCGCCTTCTGGCGTGGCGGTGTCAGGCTGGGCGGCGCCGGACCAGTAGACGCGGCCGAGCGCGTGGCCCCGGTGGGTCTCGACGACGGCGTGGCAATGCCGGCCGGCGACGAACCCAGGGCCCAGGCCGATGACGAGCGGCGCCATCGAGGCGTCGGTGTCTGGCGTCTGCTTGGTCAGACGAGCATCGACCAGCACCTCGAACTGCGGCGAAAAGAGGGAAACCAGCGCCGGCGCCACCAGCACGGGGATGGCGTCCCGGGCCGCCAGGTCGAGGGCGATCGCGAGCGAGTCGGTCCGGACCGCGGTGATTCCCTCCACCGTCCATCGCCCTTCGTAGACGGCTTCCGAGAAGCAGACCGTGCGACGAACAGCCAGCGGGTTCGCGAGTTCCGCGAGAACGATCCGTAGGCCGGCCCGGTGCAGCCGTAACGCCACACCGGTGGCGAGATCGCCGCCGCCTCGGATCAGCACGAAGGACATGGAACCTCGCGCACGTCACGCATTCTATCCGAGCGGCGGTCGCCGGGCGTCGGGCTCCGCGGTGTGGAACGGACCGGGGCATGGGGACCGGAACGCCGGGGCGTTTCCAGAGGATCAGCCACGGGATGTCGCGCATCGAGCTCAGCGTTCGTGGCTCGCTGTAGTCGAGCGAGATCCTGTCGAGCAGCGTGTCCGAGACCGCAGGGTTCGACGCCGCGCAGGAACGACTCGCTGCAACGCGTGCACGCCTGGACGTGGAACCAGACGACCGGCAGGCGCGGCTTCGTCTCCAGCGCCCGCACGACTCGCTGGAGTCCGCCCGCGCCCGCCACGGCAGCCGCCCATCCGGCGTGCGCAGGGCTCCCCGCCCGGGCCCGGACGGTCGTCCGGGCCGGCTCCGCGCGGGAGGGTCAGTCGAATTCGCGGTTGGCCGCAGCTTGGTCCGGTCCCACGCGGCCCGTGACGATTTCGGCCCTGAAGTAGTTCTCCCCGCGGACCGGGGCTCCGGCCACCCGGCGGAGCATGGCGAGCTGGCCAACGTGCGTGAGGGCGTCGGCGACCGGGCCCTGGAAGAGCTTCTCCGCCGGCGCGTGCAGGGGGGCGTCGGAGGCCAAGTAGGCGTCGAATTTCCGCACGGAGGCGAAGAACCGCTCCACATCCTGCGTCCAGGTTCGCGGCGCCTGCACCTGCCACTCAGGTGCACCGGCGGCGAGCGTGCGCGCCCAGTCGAACAGATCGCCCAGGTGCGCCAGCACTTCGCCGGCGGTCCGGCTCTTGTCGCCCGGCCTGACGTCCCCGAATCCGGCCGGGGCATCTCTCAGCACCTTCCCCGCCCGGTAGGCCACCGTGGCGACGGTGTGCCGGAGAAAGACGCGCCCGTTCTCTCCCATCCCTGCCTCCCACAGTCAAGCGGCTGATCAGTTGCGGCCGGCTCGCCGGTACACCAGCGCCACCAGCGTCTTGTCGTCGCCGCCCATGTTGATCGACAGCCCGTACGGACGGTCGGCGGGCACGTCGATTTGGCACCGATCGGCGCGTCCGGTGAGCTGCTCCCACAATGTCACGGCTTGGTGAACGCCGGTCGCCCCGGTCGGGTGACCCCAGCCGATCAACCCGCCGGTCGTGTTGAAGGGCACACGACCGCCCCGTGCGGTCTGTCCGTCGAGGACGAAGTCCGGCCCGCAGCCCTCGCCCGCCAGACCGATGGCCTCGACGGCGAGGATGCCCGCGATGGTGAAGCAGTCGTGGGTCTCGACCGTCGCCAGCCGATCCGTGCCGATGCCTGCCGAGGCCAGGGCCAGTTCAACGGCCCGGCGCGTCGTGTCCAGACGAGTCAAGTCGGGCGGCGGAAGGGTCAGATCCGCTTCCACCTGGCCGACACCGACCACCTCGACGGCGTCTGCCTTCGCGATCCCGGCCCGATTGAGACCCTCCTCCGAGGCGATCGCAATGGCCGAGGCCCCGTCAGACACCTTCGAGCAGTCGTAGACGTTGAGGTGGTCGACGAAACTCTGCGGGTTCGGCTCGGTCAGCGCGACCGCTTCCAGGTCGGCCTGGCTGTTGTGGTACTCCTGCGCCGTGGGGCACAGCCTCGCGTTCTCGATCGCGTTGCGGTACCACCGGGCCATCGCCCGCCGGGTCCTGTCGCGCCCGTATTTCTCGAAGTAGGCGCCGGCGCGGTCGCTGAACTTTCCGGGGAAGAAGTAGGCGTGCCCCGCCTTGCGTTCACGCCTCCAGCCGGCAGTGGCAAGGATGTCCGCCCCGTAGACGGCCTTCACCGTGTTCTGCACCTCGACGCCGACGGCGAGGACCAAATCGGCCGTTTCGGCGAGCACCGACCGGATGCCCGCCATCAGGGCCAGCGCCCCGGAGCAACAGGCGCCCTCAACGCGAGTGCAGGGCTTCCACTGCAGCCCCGGGTCAATAGACGGAATGAGCGCGGCCAGGTTGCCCTGGCTGTTGAAGCGCGCCGCCATGAAGTTGCCGATCACACCCTCGTCGACGTGTTCGGGGCCGCCCACACCGGCCAGCACCCCGCGGCCCGCCTCCGAGATGTAGTCCTCGAGGTCCGGGCGCGGCTTCTTGGGATGAAACTCCTGCCGGCCCGTTCCCATCGAGATGGTGTTGGAGCCGGCCGCCATGAAGACCTTCCGTCGCAGCGTGTTCATGAAGTGTGTGCCACCGGAAAATAGTCGTTGACCGGACCGTACGCGTGGAAGAAGCCGGTAAGCAGCACGCGATTGACATCGGCCGCCGTGCGCGCCACTCCGTCGCTGACGAGTCTCAGGCCGATCTCCCGCGAGCGCGCACCGTAGCGGCGCGCCAGCGCGGCGCCGAGCGTCTCCATCATCGACAGCTTCGCGAAGAACGCGCCGAGCCGTCGGTCCTTTTGCGGATCGCGCACCAGGGTCTTCCAGACGACCAGCGGGTCGGGCAGCGGACCGAGCCTCGCGTCGCACCCCGCCTGGAACGCCGCCAGGGGCGCGTAGCGGACCACATCCGGGTCCCAGACACCGGCCGGCCGACCCAGCTCGTACCGCAGGATTCCGTCCTTCTGCGATCCGTCGTGGTGCTGCCCGCCACGTACCCCCTGCCCGAGCAGCCGATCGATCAGTGGGCTCTGCAGGTGGTCAGCAGGCCACCAGGGATTCATCACGCGCAGGATGCACTGGCAGACGTCGAGCCCGACGTAGTCGGCGAGCTGGAAGATCCCCATCGGGCGGACCAGGAAGTCCTGGCTGATGCGGTTGACCGAGTAGACCGCCTCGACAAACGGCATGTCGGATGACAGCCGGTCGACTTCCGCGAGGCCGTGCAGCAGGTCGCGCATGAAGTGGCCGTTGCCGATGAACCCGGCCCGGTCAGCCGAAGGGACGACGGTTTTCCTGAGCTTGCCGCACAGCGTCTCGGCGAAGGTGGCCACCTCGTCGATTGTCGTGCGGGCCTTGATCAGTTCCACGAGTTTCTGCACGGCCGGCGGGTTGTAGAAATGAACGCCCATGACCCTGCCGCCGAGACCGACCCGCCGGTCGATCTCCTCGATCGGGATCGAGGACGTGTTGGTGAACACCCACGGAGCCGCGGCCCCGGTGGCACCGGCCCGGCTCAACAGGCCGACCTTCAGCTCGAGGTCCTCCGGAGCGGCCTCGAAGATGACCCGCGCCGCCCCCGCCGCCTCGACCAGGGTGGAGGGCCGCACGAGGTCGAGCGCATCGGTCACGTACTGCTCGACGATGTCGGCGTTGTCGACGAGCGCCGGCCAATCGGCGTAGAGGGCGCGGAGCGCCACAATCCGCTTCTCGGCCGCCTTGCGCACCTGCTCGCGGAGGTAGGAGCCGAGGCCTGCGAGCGCCTCCTGCGAGACGTCGATAGCGTGCAGGACATACCGCCGCGAGCGGTTCGCGGGGGTGAGTCGGAGGTCCGCCATCTCCATCGCCAGCAGCAGCGTGATCCCGCTGCCCATCTTGCCGGCCGCGCCGAGCACCGCGACGCTCTCGAGCCGTTCGGCGTAGTCCATAGCCCTCCACTGACCGTCCGCGGATTGAGCTGCCCCGCCCGACACCTTGAAAGGAAGTTGCGGAATCACTCTACGACAAGCGGGGGCAGGGCGCAACGCAGCCGCGACCAGGCGAACTGCGCCCCTGGCATGCCGGTGCCACGCCTGGACGGCGTCGGGCGGCGAGGGTGTAGAATGCCGCCGGCTCATGAGTTCGCGCGGCCCGGACATGAAGCGGCCGCACTGGTTTCGTCCTGCCGCGGTCTTCGCCGGTGGGGCGCGGGTCCCCCGGAAGGAGGTGCGTGTGGGTCGAGTGCGCATGTGTCCGCTCCTGGCGTCCATCGCCCTCCTGGTCACGGCAGCGACAGCTGGAGCGGCCTTCCCCCCACCGCAGAAATACGTTCTCGACCAGGCTGGCGTGATTGGGTCTTCCGAGGCCGCCGAACTGCAGGCGCTGCTGCGGGATGTGGAGCGGCAAACGACGGCTGAGATCGCCGTGGTCACCGTGACGTCGCTCGACGGGATGTCCGTGGAGGAGTACGGCAACGGCCTGTTCAAGGCATGGGGTATCGGGAAGAAGGGCGCCGACAACGGCATCCTCGTGCTCGTGTGCCCCCCAGAGAAGACGATGCGAATCGAGGTCGGGTACGGCCTCGAGCCAATCCTGCCCGACGGCCTCGCCGGATCGGTCATCCGCTCGGAATTCACGCCGGCCTTTCGGAACGGTGACTACGGCGGGGGCATTCTGGCCGGAGTCCGGCGGGTGGCCTCCATCGTGCGCGACAACCACGTGCTCAGTCCGGACGAGCGGCGCACGCTGGAGAACGCCAGCCGGCCGACCGACTACAGGGCCACGCTGTTTGTGACGCTCTTTGTCACCGTCGGCAGTCTCGTCTTCGGTGTCGGCTTGAGAAGAAAGACCGTCTTCCTGCTGCTCTGGGGTGCGGGGTTCGGCGGAGTCCCGTTTGCCCTGACGCTCGCCCAGGTCATTCACGCGTCGCCGTGGCTGCTCGGCTCGATCGGCGCCGTGGCGCTCGCTGGCGGGTTCACCCTGGCGAGGCGGTCAAAAGGGACGGCCGCTCCGCGCGGGGTGTCGTCGGGAATCGACTCGTCGCCGGCGTGGACCTTCGGCGGCGGATCGAGCGCCTCCGATGGCGGCGGGAGCTCGTCGTCGGACAGCGACAGCTTCGGTGGCGGCGAGTCGGGCGGCGGGGGGGCGAGCGGCAGCTGGTAGCGTCACGAGATCGAGCACCTCGCGGGCGCGTCGGGCCGTTGGTCGGCAAGAGCCTCACGGCCGCTTGGTCGCGAGCGCGCGGGTGTATAGTGACGTCGGTGTGGCAGGTCGTTGCCGCGCTGCTGAGTTCATTCGGTGAGGTGCCGTCATGCTGGCCATCATGATCGTGGCGCTGGTTGGGCAGGCTCCGGCTGCCCGGCCCGCGGAGGTGCCGGACGTCCGCCAACTCTCGGTCGAGGCGCCGAAAGTCCTGGCTGAGGTGGATACCGCCAAGGTGCAAGGCGAGCCGGTCGGCCTCGCCTGGAACGCCGATGGGACGATCTACCTTCGGGTCACCCAGGGCAAGGACAAGACGCGGCACTACCAGATTGCCACGGTGCCCGCGATCTCGGTGGGCCAGTCCGATGGGGCGCCAGCCTGGGCAGCGACGTACTGGACGTGGAAGTCCGGCGTCGTCGCGCCCGGCGATCCCTCCCTCAAGATCGACGTCGATCAGCGCAAGGTGAATCTCCACAGCACCAACACCTCGAGCGGCGGTGACTTGGGGGGCGTCGCCTCCTCAACCGTGCTCGGCGCGGGTGGCGGTGAGTCCATGTCTCAAAGCGTGGCCACCGTCGCGGCAGCCACTAGCATCACGGCTGATGTCGTGACGATGAGCTTCAAGGGGCAGGTGGTCGCCGAGTGGATGAACGAGACGCCGCAGCCCGGCATGCGATTCGGCTGGGCCCCGGCGCCTATGGGCGTGCTCGCCTACACCGACCCGGATGGCCGCCTGGTGCTGATCGATCGGGAGGGACACCGACAGATTGTGCCGGGGGCTCTCCATGCGCTGTTGCCCGCCTGGTCGCTTGACGGCAAGCGGCTTCTGTTTCTTCAGAAGAAGGGCGCAACGCTCTATCTCCTGATGGTCGCCACCGTCCGGTAAGGCGTTCGGCACCCTCCGTCCTGCGGGACGACCGGTGAATACATGTCAGCCATTCGCACACGAGGCCTGGCGGCTCTGCTTGCGGCCGCCTCACTGAGCGTGACGTCGGGAACGGCCCAGGCTCCCGCGCCCGCCCTGCATATCCAGGCACCGGCGCCCGGCTCCTATGTCAGCGGCACCGTTCTGGTGCAGGCGGCGGTGGCGCCCGAGGGACAGGCCGTTGACCGGATGACCTTTTTTGCCGACGGCCGCCAGGTCTGCGTCGTCGAGAGTCCGCCCTTCCAGTGCGAGTGGAACGCCGGCACCCAGCTGCGCGAGCACGTGTTCCGGGTCGTCGCGCTGCTTCCGGGAAGCCAGCGGCTGACCGCCAGCATCCGCACGCGCGGTACAGAGTACGCCGAGGCGGTCGACGTGGACGTGGTGCACGTCACCGTCACGGTGCTCGACGGCGACCGGTACGTGCGGGGACTGTCACGGGACGCGTTCCGGGTCTTTGAAGACAACGTCCAGCAGCCGATCAGCCACTTCGCCTCGGAGAACATCCCGCTCGAGCTCGCCGTCGGCATCGATGTCAGCGGCAGCATGACCGACTCGATCGACCTGGTGAAACAGAACGTCAAGCGGTTTCTCTCGAAGCTCAGGCCCACCGACCGGATCACGCTGGTCGCCTTCAACGAGAACTTCTTCGTGCTCTCGCGCCCCTCGGCCGACCTTCCCTCGCGCCTGAAAGCCGTGGACCGCCTGGCCCCGTGGGGCATGACCGCGCTCCACGAGACGATCGTCCGGTCGTTCGACCTGCTCGGACGCCAGGCCGGCCGGCGGGGCCTGATCCTGTTCACCGATGGCGACGACACGTGCAGCCGGGTGACGCGCGAGGCGGTCCAGCGCCGCGCCGAGTCGAGTGACGCGGTCCTCTTCATGATCGGCCAGGGCCGCGCCATCGAGTCCGGCAAACTCAAGGACTTCTGCGAGTGGCTGGCGAGCCACAGCGGCGGGCGCGCGTTCTTTCCGCGCGAGACCGCCGAACTCGGGCAGACGTTCGACCAGGTCATCGAGGAACTGTCGAGCCAGTATCTGGTCACGTACGTGCCGCCGTCCTCCAAGCGCGACGACGCCTGGCACCAGATCCGGGTCGAGGTGGGCGACGGGCACTACGCCGTGCGAGCCCGCCAAGGTTACCGGATTACTCGCTGACGCTGAGGACGCGATGACCCTGCCGCTGTTGCTCGCCGTTGCCGTGGCCCTCGGCATGCCCGGCCCCGCGCCCCAGCACCCGCCCCGCATCGTGCTCGTGGACGACGCGGACGAGCTCGAGGGAGCCCTGGTGTCGAAGAACCCGCCGCATCAGGTGCCGGTGCGGGTCACGGCCCTGGCCTTACCCGACGATGACCCGGCGAAGACGCGCGTGCTCGTCGTCGCCGAGGTGGACGAGCATCAGGAAGCGTCCGGGCTGGCTTCGATAGCCTACGAACTGCGCGACGAGCACGGACAGCGGCAGGTCTCCGCGCTGCGCCGTCGCGAGCTGGCTCAGCTGCGCTCGGGGGCGCTTGCCTTCGCCGACACGCTGACCGTGGCTCCGGGGGCGTACCGGCTGAAGCTCGCCGCGCTCAGAAACGGCGCCATCGGAACGGCGGAGACGGCCGTCGGCGCCAGCCTTCAGCGCGCGGCGTCGGTGCGTTTCGGCGACCTCCTGGTCGGCGACGTGGCGGGCGAGGAGGTGACCGCCCAGGCGTCGGTGGACCGGCGCGTGGACGGCGACCGTCTGGTGGCCTCACTGCCCATCGGTATCATCGGCGCGGCGCCGGCCGACCTGGCCGTCACCGTCGCCGTCTCCAAGGCCCCGTCGAGTCCAGCAATGTTGTCCGCCCCGGCTCCGCTCCTGCCGGGCAGCGGCCCGACGCGGCTGGCGCAGGCAGTCCTCGACGCCCGGCTGCTCCCCGCGGGGAGCTACACGGCGCGGGCCCTGGTGGCCTTAAACGGCAAGGACGTGGCGCGAGTGTCAGCAGCATTCGTCCTCGACCGCACTGGGCGTGGCGGCGGGCCCGCGAGTCTGGCTGACGCGTTCCGCCTCGAGGACGTGCTCGAGCCAAACGTGCTGGGTCCGTTCCTCGACGAGCTCGCCCTGCGCTCCACCGAGCGCGCGCGCCCGGCGATCGGCCAAGCAAAGGCCGGCCGCTTCGTCGAAGCGGCGGACGTGCTCCCGGCGGGCGACCCGAGCGACCCGGCGCGCCCATTTCTGCTGGGCCTCTCCCTGCTCTCCCGCCGGCAGCTGCAGCCGGCGTCCGACGCGTTTCGCGAGGCCCTCCGCGCCTCGCCGGATTTCTTCGTCGGGGCGTTCTACATCGGGGCCTGCTACGCCGCGGGCGGACGCGATCAGCAAGCCGTCAACGCCTGGCAGACCTCGCTCGTCGGCCTCGAGACCTATCCGGCCGTCTTCCGCCTGCTCGGCGACGCCCAGTTGCGGATGGGCCAGGCCGACCGCGCGGTTGACACGCTCGACGAGGCGTTGTTGAAATGGCCGGACGACCGCGTCATTCGTGCGCGGCTCGCCAAGGCGGCGGTCGATGCGCACCAGTACGACCGGGTGATGGCCATCGTCGACGAGGGCCTCGCGCACCCAGGCGCCGATCCGGATCTCCTCTTGACCGGCATGCGGGCCATCTTCGAACGTGTCACCCAGGCGACCGACGCCGGTCCCGCCGACCTGATGGCGCACCTCGTGCGGTACCGGGACGCCTATGTTGCGGCCGGGGGCCAGCAGCAGCCGCTGGTGGCCGAGTGGGTGGCCGCAGTCGAGAAGAAGTTGGGCGGAAAGCACGAGGCCTGATAGATCGGGCGTGTCGATGACGAACTCCGCGACGTGGTACCCTGCGATCGTCCTGGTCCTCTCCCTGGCCGGCGGCGCTGCACCGAGTGACGCGTCTGGGGCGACTGCCGCGCCCATCTCCAGTCTGCCCGTGCCCGGCGGTACCGCCGCCCTGCTGCGAGCGGCCGGCGTGCCAGGCACTCCCGACCCCGCCACGGCGATGCTCTCACTCGTGCGCGTCGCCTATGGCCCGGGTGCCACGCCTCCCGAGCATCTACCGCGGTACCTGGAGGTCCTGACCCTCCTTGCGGCGGCGGTTGACGCGCTGCCGCACCACGGGGCCACCGTGCCCGACTCGGGGGCGGCCGTGTCTCCCCCCCTGCTGGCCTGGGCCAGCGCGTGCGGGCTCGCGATCGACGGCAGGACGGTGAAGAAGGTCGATGGACCGGAGGGGGAAGACCGCCGCCGCGTGCTCGAGGAATCCGGAGTGCCTCTCGACGACTGGATCCGCCGCCTGAATGCGGGTGAGACGGTCGACGTCGGGATTCCCGCCGAGCCCATTCCCCTGCCGCTGCCGCCGGAGGCGTGGGCCACCGTCCTGGGGCGGCATGCGCCGCCCGGACCGCTCCTGCGCCAGATCTTCGGAGACCGGCGCGCGGCGTTTCTGTACTACGGGCTGATGGCCTTGGACGATGAGACGTTGACCTACCTGGCGGACCACTCGTCGATTCTCGGGTCCATCCCGGAGCACGAAGCGGGCGTGTTCGCGGAATGGGGGCGGTCGGTTCACATCCGGAACGGCCGGGTGCGCGTGCCCGGCCGGGACGGTGCCGACGCGGTGTGGCAGGCGATCATCGGGCGCCCCCCCACCGATGTGGAGGGCTTCATCCACGCGTTGCTGGCTCGAGACACCGGAAGGGCGGCCTTCTTCTTCGACACGGTCGCGCACCTCGATGGTCCGCACCAAGCCTTCGTCCTCTCCGACGAACGCACGGCGCGCGACGTCTACGGCGCGTTTGCGAGGTTCCGCTTTCTCAATCTCGTCGGCGGGTGGCCCCGCGTCCGCCATCCGGCCAGCCCTGCGGCCATCCTCAAACAGGTGCGAGTCGATGAACACGGCGTGCTCGCAGTCCCGTCGTCGCGGGGATTCTGGGATGCAGCGATCGGGAACAACTCGCAAGCCTGCGGGCACGCGGCCGACGATGCCCGGCCGGCCGATGCCGCCTTCCTCGTCACCCGACTCGAGCGTGAGCCGCTGGAACAGCGCGCCGCGTGGATTGGCGCCATCTCCTTCGCCCAACGTGTGTTTCCGCGGGCCAAGCCGGCCGACCTGCCGGCCATCTGCACGGCCGTGTCCTCGTTCCCGCGCCACAACGGCCTGATCCTCTCCCTGGAGCGCATCGGTCTCGTGGAGCCTGGGGAGTATGCCGGTGTTCTCGACCTCGCCTCGCACGCGTTTGCCGGCTCGGACCGGCGCGCGGCGGTCGTGCGCACCGCCCAGGTCCAAGGCGTCCTCGTCATCCTCGAGCGGGCCGCCACGGCCCGCGTGCTGCCGACCTCCCGCTTGCGGGAACTCGTCGCCACGCTGGCCGCCCTGGCGGGCGGGAGCGGGCCGGCGTCGGCACGCCCGGCGAACGCCGGGCTGTCGCCTGGCACGGTGGGGCGGTGGATTGGTGACACGCTGCTGCCAGCGCTCTGCTCCGGGCGCCAGCTGACCGCGGAGAGCTGCCTGATTCGGGCCAGTGCAGGCCAGGGCACCCCTGGCGGAACAAGGGTCGTGTTCTGGGAGGACCAGCAGTACCGCGTGGACCTGGGCGCGGCAACCGCCGTCCGAGTCGGGCGAATCCGCGCCCAACAGAAATCGGTCAAAGTCGACGACGCCTTGACCCTGTTCGCGGCGGCGGGCATCCTCGCCGACCCGCGCACGCCCCTGGACGAGGTGGACCGCCAGACGGCCACGCTCAAGGCGCTGGCCCCGGGCCTGGCCCTCGAGTACGGCGACCTGTTCGGGCACGACATCTCGGACCTCTCGTCGGTGAACGGACTGGCGGCCAGACTGGGCGGCCATCCCGACGAGCGGGGACGTCTCGACATCGCCGCGCGCCTGACGGATGTGGCCGACACTGCGCTCGCCAGCGCGCTGGTGTCGTTCGCCTATGCGCTGGCGATCGGCGACGCGGATGACGCCATCCTGCTCGCCGGAGACCCGGCGCGACGCCACTGGTTCGATGCGACGTTCGGGCCGGCGACCAGCGCCTGGCACCTGCCCGAGGAAGTCCACATGCTCGACAGAACGTGGCAGAACGAGGGGTCGGTGCTCGGGCTGTACACCGTGTACGCACGCTCCTGGCTGCGGCGCCTGTCCATCGAGGACCCTGGCGAACGACTGTGGCCGGATCCCCAGGACGTCCGCGGGTTCGGGGAGACGGCGGAGTCGTTCAACGCCTTTGCATTGACCGACGAGAGTCGCGATGCCGTCGTGGCCGCCATCCGCCGGGGCCGTGTGCGCGCAGCCGAGCTCGTGACCACGCCGGACCAGCTGTGGCAGGAGGCCGCGGAGATCGGCCTGAGCGAGTGGCGATGCCGGGCGGCGCTCTGGGTGGGCGGGCGTGATCCGCAGCGCGCGGTCAAGCAGTTCTCGCGCAGTGAACTGCTGTGGCTCGGCGATCCGACCGTGCCGATGGCGCTGATCGATGCCTGGGGTGTGGCGGCCAGGCCGATTGACGGCAGCCTGCTGGTGCGCATGCCGCGGGGACATACGTGGGAGGACTTCCAGGGGCCTCGCGGCGTCGGCCTGCTCTCCGGCCAGATGGCCGACGTGCACCTGCGGGTGGCCGAGGTGCTCGCGGACCTCAAGCTGCCGGCCGTGCTCGCGCCCGACGTCGCGGCGTACGCGGGCTGGGACGTCATGACGTCGGCCGGGATGGCCGAGCCCGACGACTGGTTCGCCCTGGCCCGCGCCGCCGATGCGCTGCCGGAGGACCGGATGCTCGACTACGTCTCCGCGCTCACGGCGACCGGACCGCTCGTGCCGGCGACCGACCGCCAGTAGGGCCGGCAGGACCCCTCGCGCGTGCGGGGGTGTGCCAGAGCGACGCCTTCACGCAGCTCACGCAAGTCATGCCGGCGTCGGCGAAGACGTGCGCGTCTCGGGTACGCAACACAGTGAGGGGCACGACTGACGGGCGGAAAGCCGGAGTCCGTCCCGGCCAACCTCCAAATCCGATAGGCCTCGCGCCTCAATACGCCTGTTCGGCCCGCCACGAGAACGCGGTCGACGTGCCAGCGCCCGTCCAGCCGGCTGGGCAGTCGGAGGCCGCCGAGGGGGGCCGACCGGCCCGCGGTCAGGTGCCCGCCAACTACGACGTCTGGTAGTAGTTGGGTTATCCCGCCTAAATTGGACTCAAAGACTCTTTTGAACAGAGGCGATCGGCGGTGTGCCCGGACGGCAACCGGCCGCCAGCCCGTCGGCGTCAGAGATGGAGACCATATGACCCAGCGGCGCAACTGCTGCCGGCCCACGTCCCTCTTTACGGCCAGCAGCTTCGCGATGCTCCTTGCCATCGCGGCGACCGGTTCCGCGCAGAATCCACGCGGAGCGGTCCGCGGCGTCGTCGAGGACACCAGCGGCGGGAGGATTCGCTTTGCAGCCGTGCACATCGAGGCGGCTGGCGCGTCCGTCCCCCGCGATGCGGCGAGTGACGAGCATGGCGAGTTCCGGTTTGACGACCTGTTGCCGGGGGCCTATCGCCTTGTCGTGAAGGCCCCCGGGTTTGCCGAGGCGGCGTCGGACGTCACGGTCCTGGTCAGTCACGTCCAGGCGCTCGTCGTGACCTTGCGGCCGGAGGCCATCCAACAGACCGTGAACGTGACCGGGCAGCCTTCGTCGATTACGAGCCAGCCGCTCGACACGGCCAGTGCCGTCCACCAGGCGATCGTTACGGCGCGGGATCTCGAAACGCTCCCGCTGGCGGCCCGGAGCTTCGCCAACATCGCGTACCTCGCACCCGGGACGGAGCCGGTCGAGCCTTCCGATCCCACCAAGGCTCGGATTACCGCCGTGTCCTCGGGCGGCAGTTCGGGCCTGAACATGGAACTGTCGGTCGACGGGGGCGACAACTCGGACGACTACATCGGAGGGTTCCTGCAGAACTTCTCGCCGGATGCCATCCAGGAGTTTGCCGTGCGGACGGCGCTGGCGGACGCGGACACGGGCCGCACGGTCGGCAGCTCCGTCGTCATCACGACCAGGAGCGGCTCGAACGACTGGCATGGGCACCTGGCGTTCTATGAGCGGGCGGCCGCGCTGAACGCGCGTTTTCCGGTCGACAACCCGGCGCCGAACCCCAAGCAGCCCTTCTCACGCCAGAATTACAGTGGCACGTTCGGTGGCCCGATCGTGAAGGGCAAGGCGTGGTTCTTCTCCTCCCTCGAATACGTGCACGAGGATGCGAGCATCGCCTACAGCCCCGCGACTGCGGCGCAGTTCGACGCGCTGTCGCAACTCGCTTCGCAGGGGTTGCTCTCCGTCAATGGGACCGCGCTCAACGCGGTCACAGTACCCAGCAGCGTCCCGGTCCCGTTCCGGGACCACCTGGGCCTGTTCCGGGTCGACTGGACGCAGTCGGCCCGCTCGCGGTGGTTCGTCCGGGGGGCCTTTGACAGCTACACCACCCAGAACGCGTTCGTGCAGCAGGGGGCGCTCCCCTCGACCGGCGCGACCTCGCACAACCGATACCTGAGCCTGGTGGTCAGCAACGACTTCGTGTTCAGCCCCACCTGGGTGGCATCCTTGGTCGTCAACGCGAGCGGCCTGCACCTGAGCGAGGCGCGCAACGTGAACCTTGGCTTTGCGCTCGCGTTCCCCTTTACCGCGACGTCGAGCTCGGTGTCCGGCCTCGAGACCCTGGGGGACAACCAGTTCATCACCCCCATCACGGCGTTCCCGGTCGACCGGCGGCAGGAGAAGTACCAGGTACGCTACGACGTCACGCACACGCAGGGCAGCCACTCGCTCCGCTTCGGCGTGAACGTCATCCACGAGCCAGTGCTGAACGGGGCGCTGGCCAGCTCGGCGGAGACGCTGATTTCGCTGGGAATGAACCCGACCGACTATCTGGCGAATCCCCAGCAGTTCTCCGCCGACCTGATCTGCAACCAGGGCCAGGTTCCCTCGCTCCCGCTTGCGACGCCGGGGACGACGTGCGCGGCGACCCCCGCCAGCGATGGCAGCTTCGCACAGGACGTCCAGCGGCTGGGTCTCTACGCGGAGGACTCGTGGCGGGTGACGCCGCGACTGACCGTGAACGCCGGCGTGCGATACGACACGACCTTCGGACTATTCACCGCATCGGGGCGCAGCCAGCTTGACAACCCGGCGTACCTGACGCTCCAAGCCCTGCAGATCCCGCTCATCAACGGCGTGCCGCATGACTATCGCTTCGCAATTGCGCCGCGCGTGGGGGTCGCCTACAGCCTCGGGGCCTCCGGCACGACCGTCCTCCGCGGCGGCGCCGGGCTCTACTACAACGACCTCGCCCAGAACGGATGGGTTGGGGCGTTCCAGGCCGTCAATGCGGCGCCCCTGCCGTGCGTCACCGCGATCGGTCCCTCGCCCGATCCCGGGTGCGTGCCCGGGGCCGCGTCGACGGGCCCGGTGGGTGCCGTCGCCGGATCGGCGTCGCTCATCGACCCGAACTACAAGACCCCGTATGCCGTGCACGTCACTGCTGGCGTCGAGCGCGCGTTCAGCCCGCACTGGATCGTCGGTGCGGACTGGACCCACCAGGACGGCGTGCATGGCTATCGGCGCTACCAGTACCAGGCGGGTTATACGCTGTTCTCCCCGCTCCTGCCGCAAACTGTCGACGCGCAGCGCGCTTTTGTCCCGAACGTCAGCGTGTTCCGGACGGACAACCGTTCGCGCTATGACGCGCTGGCCCTTCACGTCCAGGCCAACGTGGCCCGCCGCTTCAACCTGACGGCCAACTACACGTTGTCCAGCGCGAAGACCTGGGGTTGCGTGCTTGGCGAACTCTTCGACTACGTCAATGGCGTGTGCAACCCGCTCGACGCATTCGGGCCTGGTGACTACGGCCCGTCGGGCGAAGACGTCCGCCACCGGTTCGTCCTCGCGGGCACGCTCCATCTGCCGGGCGGCTTCGACATCACGACCCTGACGCAGGCGGAGAGCGCCAGACCCTTCACCCTGACGACGACGACTGACGTGACGGGCGTCGGTGACGGCTTCGACAACCGAGCCGTGGTCAACGGCGTGCCGACCGCGCTCGACCAGCTCCGGGGGACGCCCTACGTGCAAGTGGATCTCCGCATCAGCCGGGCCTTCCATTTCCGCGACGGTCGGACGCTGACGGCGTTCGCCGAGTTCTTTAACCTCTTCAACCGCAACAACGCCGGCGCCAACTACGTCACTGACATTGGCGCGCTGCCGGTCCCGGCCGCCGAGGTCGCGGCGGGCAACGTCACCGACGTCTGCACGAATGCCGCCTGCACGACGACGCAGCCCATCACCAGCCTCAATCAGCTCAAGGTGCCCGCTGGCGCCCTGGGGGACTTCTTCGGGCCGGGCACGACGGTCGGCATTCCGTTCGCCGCGCAACTGGGTCTGCGGTTCTCGTTCTGAGGCGACGGCACGACCTCCAGGCGACCTGCCATCGCCACCGTTCCGGGGAAACCGACGTGTCCGCGCGCGGAACGTCGGTCCAGCCTGCGCGCCCAGCCTGGGGCCATCTGACGAGTGCAAACCCCGCCCTGAGGAGGTCAGCCCGAGCGAACCAAGAACAACGGCGAGATGAGCGACGGTGCAGTGACCAACGTCTTGGGGAGGCGGGATTCAACGACCGACATCGCCCAGCCTCACCTGAGTACGTGCGAGATCCTTAACCTTGACCATCCCGACGGACGGGTGTGTGCTCACCCACCCGCCCACCAGCGGGAGCGGTAGCCACGGAGCAGAGGGGTTGTGAAACGGCTCCTGACGAGGGCATTCCTCCTGCTAATCGTCCTCGCGGGTATCGGTGACGCATTGGCAGCGTCCGTTTACATTGGGATCTTCGCATCGGCGATCGGACCCAACGGTGCGTTCGCGCGGTGGCTTGGGCTGGAAGATCCGCTTGCTCCCGGGGTGTCGTGCGGCGCGATTCGGTCGCTGCGGTACGGCATGAGCAAGGTCGAGGTGCGGCGGTTGCTGGGAGATCCCCCACGGCTTTCGAGGAGTCCTGGGACTACAGCTTCCACTGGTCGCCGATCGGGGGTCTGCGCACGACGCTTGACTTCGAGGGCCAGAGGCTGATCCGCGCGGATGTCTGGGCCAAGAGTCTCGGAGACGACAGGGGTCGCACCCTCTCTACGCGCTGGACGCGAACGGAAGAAGGGATTCTCAGGAATTCGAGGAACGCGCGTGCGACCAAGCCAACTTTGGCATGTTCGGCTGGTACAGCCTGCGGCGATTCACCGTGTTTCTAGCCGTCGTGTCGGTCCCCGCTCTCTGCACCGTCCTGCTCATCTGGCGCCAGCGCCGCGGGTGATCCGGCGACTCGCTCACACCGACTTCGTCGTGGCTCGGAGAATCGGTCGTCCAGACACCTCCCGGAACCCGCCGCGGCGTCTTTGAGGTAAGACCTCCCAACCCCAATCGTCGATTCGGAAGCGGTTGCTCGGAGGCATTCTGACTGAGAGGCAGGGGAGCCGACGGCCGCCGTCGCTCCCCGCCTTCACCCGATTATGCGGCTGACCTTGCTGCACCGCCCTGCCTACTTGAACAACGGGTCCGGGCTCACGGTCAACCGCTTGGTCGCGACATCCTTGCCGTCCACCGTCAACGTCACCTTGTACGTGCCCGGGTCGACCAGGTTCCGAGCGCCGAACCGCCCGCCTGGCCCCATCGGCGGGGACTGGTCGGCAGGCGTCCCGCCGCGTGTCAGGCCCCAGACCACCTTCTGGAGTCCCTTCTTCGAGCTTCCGGTGAGGTCCTGGATGGTGGTGCCCTCGAGGTCCTTGATCGTGAGGACAACCTTCTGGGCGTCGGCCTTCAGGTAGTAGTACACGGTCGCGCCCACGGCCGGATTGTCGGCTTTGGCCAGTTCGCCGAGCGTGTCGCCGCGCCGCTCGAACCGGTTCCACTTGATCGTGGTCTTGAGGTCGAACAGGTGCGCCGGCTCGTCGAAGACGGCCGGCTTGAACTCCTTGATGGGCCCGATGTCGGCGATGTAGATGCCGCGGCCGTAGGTGCCGATCGCCATCTCCCAATCCCGCTTCTGGATGGCGAGGTCGCGGATGACCGTGTTCGGCGCCGTGGTCGAGAACGCCGTCCACGTCTTGCCCTGGTCGATCGTGACGTAGACGCCGTAGTCGGTCGCCAGGTACAGGACGCTGGCGTTGTCGGGGTCCTCCTTGAGATCGAAGATCGGGTTGTTCATGCCGCCCGAGATGTCCGTCCAGGTCTTGCCGAGGTCCTTCGTCACAAACAGCCAGGTCGTGTCCTCATTGTGGGTGCGGTAGCCGCTGAACCCCACGTAGGCCGTGTTCTCGTCGAACGCCGAGGCGACGACACGCTTCACCCAGCGGTCGCACGGGATCACGTCGCCCTTGAGGCCCGGTTTCGCCTTGCAGGCGGCGTCGTAGAACTGGGCCGTGAGGTTGACCCAGCTGCCGCTCGGATCCGGGAGCACCCACAGGTTGCCGTCATCGGTGCCGGCCCAGAGCAGGCCGGGCTTCTTCGGGGATTCGGACAGCGTGTAGATCGTCGCCCACTGCAGGTTGGTCTTCTTCGCTTCCTCGAGCTTCTTCTTGTCGGCCTTCGTCAGGTCCTCGCTGATCCGCACGAACGTGCCGGGGGCACCCCGGCTCAGCGATCGCCACACGTACTGCGAGGCGACGTAGACAATCCCGGGATTGTGCGGAGAGAGGACGATCGGCGCGTTCCACTGGTAGCGGAGCGGCGGCTGGCCCGCGGAGAGTTGCTGCGGCGTCAGCCGCGGTTGCAGCGAGCTGATCTCGCCGGTCTTCAGGTTCATCCGGCTCGACGAGCCGAACTGGCTCTCGTAGTACACGTACTCCGGGTTCCACCAGTCGCGGACCACGTAGAACGCGTCGCCCGTCGGCAGGTAGGTCCAGTCGGAGGCGAACATCCCGTAGCTGTTCCGGTTCTGAGAGGGTCCGAGCCAGGCGCCGTTGTCCTGCGTGCCCCCCATGACGTTGTACGGCAGCTCGTTGTCCACTGCCACGTCGTAGAACTGCTGGGCGTTGATGGTGCTCTTCTCGCTCCAGTGGTCGCCGCCATCCCACGTCTCTGACACGCCGCCGTCGTTGCCGCTCAGGATGTGCTTGCCGTTGAGCGGGTCCACCCACACGACGCGGTGGTCGACGTGCGTTTTGCCGGCCCCGCGGTCCCACGTCGTGACGGTGAACGTCTTGCCCGCGTCCTTGGACACGGTCACGTTCGTGTCGCCGCAGTAGAGGACGTTGTCGTCGGTCTGGTCCACCACGATGCGTCCGTAATAGCCGCCCTCGGTCTGGTTGACCTGGGCGCTCCCCTTCTCGGCCTCATTGTGGGCGGCGGGATGCGCCGCCCGCGTCGTCGGCGCCCGCCGTCCACCCGATTGGCGCTTCTCCGGCGTACTCGTGGTGCCGGTCGGCGGCTGCCGCACGGCGGGGTCGTCTGCCGCCTCGCTCTCGTGGGCCTGCGCCGCCGCATCGAGCTCCTCGTCCTGCGGGACGGTTGGGGCCGCCGGGGCCGACAGTTTGTATTCGGTCATCCGCTTCCAGGTCGTGCCCTGGTCGTCGGTGCGATAGATCACACCGTTCATCCGGACGGGCGGGAGGTTGGCGACCACGCCGGCATAGAGGATCTCGAGCACGCTGCGATTGACCAGCTGCGAGCGTCCCTTTGCCTCGGCCGAGTCGGCCGGCGCGGGTGGTTTCGCCGTCATCTTCTCGAGTTCCGCAATCAGGGTCAGCAGGTCCTTCTCCCCCACGAGCCGCCTGCGTGCCGCGGCGTGCAGCTTCGGGATGTCGACGCCGGCCTTGGCGACGAAGTCCTTGTCCTGCACCAGGGCATTGAACTTGGTGACCAGGTCGGCCTCGGTCGCGCCGTCGACCGCCGTGAACTTTGGCGCCAGGGCGAGGAAGTCCGGGTTGATCGTGAACGCCTTGAACCGGGCGAGCGTCACACCCTCTCGGAAGAGCACGGTTCCGGTACTCGCGCCCCCGCCGCCGAAGCCACCCCCTCGCGGGCCGCCGCCGGCGCGGAAGTTGGCGACGCCGTCCCGTTCCGGGAATCCCAGCATCGTGTCCTCGTCGACCCGGGCGTAGATCACCTTCGGATTTCTCTCGACGACGGCCAGGCCGATGCGCCCGAGCGGCGTGCCTTTGGGGGGCAGACCGGCGGTCAGCCGCGTCCACGACTTGCCGCCGTCGGTCGACTTGAAGAGGCCGTTCTCGACGTCACGGTCGTCGTACGCCCACGCCCGGCGATAGTGCTTGTACGCGGCGGCGATGATGACGTTGGCGTTACGCGGGTCGATGACGAAGTCACCCACACCCCGGTCCGGCATCGGGCCGAGGTTCGTCCAGGTCTTGCCGCCGTCGCTCGACTTGAAGAGCCCGCGCTCACAGTCCATGTCGTTGTCGTAGAGCTTGCCCTCGGCGGCCACGTACACGAGATCCGGGTTCTTCGAGTCGACCGCCACCATCGGGATGAAGTAGCTCTTCTCGAGCCCGATGTGCACCCACGTCTTCCCCGCGTCGGTGGATTTCCACATGCCGTTGCCGTGCGTGCTGGCGCGCGCGTGCATCGGTTCGCCGGTGCCCAGGTACAGGATGTTCGGGTTCGAGGGGGCAATCGCCAGCCAGCCCATGCTCTCGGTGCCGTAGTGCTCGAAGATGGGCTCGAAGTGGATGCCGCCATCGACGGTCTTCCAGATGCCGCCCGTCGCCATCAGCGCGTAATAGATTCTGGCTCTGGCTCCGAGGCACCGCAAAGCCGGTCACCCGGCCCGAGAAGGTCATCGGGCCCACCCAGCGCCAGGAGAACTGATTGAAGTCGTCGGCGGTCGGGCCGCTCGGGACCTTCTGCGCGTTCTGGGCGTACGCGAAGGCACCCAGGATGCAGACCAGGGCCGCCAACATGCTCGAGAATGCCAAGTTCCGCGAGGAACGGATCACAGCTCCTCCTTTGGACAGCTGGACCGAAATGCTCTGGATCCGAGGGGCGGTGGACGGACCATGCGCGCCGGACGCCGGCTTGATCGGGGGCCGACCGCCACGGTCCGCCCGACACACCGATGCCGTGCCGACCGGTCGCGATCACTTGCCTTTACGCCGGCCGAGTACTGCCCGTTTCAGGCGAGAGACGCCGAGCCTTCCGATGGCCCCTCCGGGGCGGGCGGATGCTGCCTTGGCGGTGGGTTGTCGGGGGGCACGAGTCGCGCCCGGGGGGCGGCCGTCGAGCCGCGTCCCGTTCAGCTGTCGACCGGTCGCTGCGATCGCTTGGAGCTGCCGGGACGGTAGTCGGCGGCGTACATGGCTTCGATGGCTTGCGCGTACTTGGCGGCGATGGCGGCGCGGATGTTCTTGAGGGTCGGTGTCAGTTCGCCGCTCATCTGGCTGAAACCTTCGGTCAGGAGCGTGAACTTCTTGATGCGTTCGTGTTGGGCCAGCACGGCCTGGCGCTGCTCGATCCGCTCACCGATGAACGCGACGATCCGGGCGTCCTTGACCAAGCTGCGCAGCGAGTCGAACGTCATGCCGCGTTCCTTCGCCCACAGCTCCAACGCTTCGAAGTGGGGCACGACGAGCGCGGCCAGGTGGTGGCGGCCATCGCCGACCGCCGCCACCTGTTCGATGTAGTAGTCCTGCCCGATCACCGATTCGATACGGCTCGGTGCGATGTTCTTGCCACCCGAGGTGATGATGAGGTCCTTCTTCCGATCGGTGATGCTCAGGAAACCGTCCGCATCGAGCGATCCGATGTCGCCCGTCTTGAACCAGCCGTCCTCAAACGCCTCGGCCGTCTCGGCTGGGCGACGGTAGTAGCCCACCATGACGTTGCGTCCGCGGACCAGGATCTCCCCGTCGGGAGCGATTCGGACGGCGCAGCCGGGAATGACCTTGCCGACGGTGCCGAACCGGAAATCGCCTGGCCGGTTGCAGGTCACCATCGGCGAGGTCTCCGTCAGGCCATAGCCCTGGCAGATGAGCAGCCCGGCCGACAGGAAGAACTCCTCGATCTCGGCTGACAGGGAGGCGCCGCCAGCCGACAGGAAGTTCTTGGGGCCGCCGACGATCTCCCGGATCTTCCGCAGCACCAGCCAGTCGGCGAGGGCGTGCGCCAGGGCCAGGAGACCGCGGGGTGCCCGGCCCTCTTTTCTCGACTGGGCCGCACGTCGACCGACGTGGATCGCCCAGGTGAACAACGACCGCCGGAGGGCCGACCCCTGGCCGACGGCGTGGCAGGCATTCGCGTAGATCTTCTCGTAGAGTCGGGGCACGCTGACCATGCAGGTCGGCCGCACCTCCCGCAGGGCTTCGACGACCTGCTTCGGATCCTCGAGATAGAAGTTCTGCGCCCCCTTGCAGAGCATGTAGAACGTCCACGCGCGTTCGTAGGCGTGACTAAGGGGCAGGAAGCAGAGTGACCGGTCCTCGTCCGTCACCCGGAAGAAGGCGTCGAGCGCGGCGAACTGGGTGACGAGATTCTCGAAGGTGAGCATCACGCCCTTGGACTCGCCCGTCGTCCCTGACGTGTAGATGATCGTCGCCAGATCATCCACGTGCCGTCCCTGAGCCCGCTCGGCCAGGCGCGGCGACACGGGCTGCGCCAGGGGCACCGACAGGGGACACGAGTCCGACAGGTCGAGGCGGATGCCGCCGTCGAACACGACGAGCCGCCGCAGGGGCCCGGAGGGACCGCGAACCGCCGCCAACTTCCCGTACTGTTCGGCACCGCCGACGAAGACGAGGGTCGCTCCGGAATCCCGAATCACGTGGGCGGCTTGGTCGGCCGTGCAGGTGGCATAGACGGGCACCGTCACGGCGCCAGCCGTCATGATGGCCAGGTCGGCGATCGTCCACCACGGCGAGTTGGAGGCGAAGATGGCCACGCGGTCGCCGGCTTGGACGCCGACATCTATCAGCCACGAGGCCACGCCGTCGACCGCGCGGGCCACCTCACCACCCAACATCGGGCGCCACTCGGCGCCCACCTTGTACCGAAGGGCGACGCGCCGGGGAGCCTCGGCGATCCGACGCTGGATCAGGTCAAGCAGGTGATCGGACATCGTGCTGCGTCGTGCTGTAGCCAGCCGCCTTGGCGCGCCTGCGACCGAACAACGCCCGGGGCAGCGACTGGTCGCGGATCCGTCACGCGGGTCAGTGGACGTGACTCCTGCGCGCCCATCCGGCGGGACGCAGGGTTCAGGGTCGGGGCAGACAGCTCGGCAGCCGTCGTCCCGCAGCCATTGTAACGGACGGCGCAAGTCCTGACGTTCCCCCGCCGGGCTACCGGCCGTCTTCCCGGGGTAGCCAGACCGCCATCTCGCCGGGCCCACGGTTGGCCCAGGCGTAGTAGGGGATGGCCACGAACTCGTGTGGCGACCGCGTCGGTCGGCCCTGCTTGTCGATCGACCGGGCATCGACACGGCCTCGGAGGACCACCACGCCCCCGAGCAGATCCGGCCGGAACTCGGCGGAAAGCTGGGCCCGGTCCGGCACGGCCAGGTTCAGCACCCGGCCGCCGTTGTCCGGCCACTCCGCGCAGTAGACCAGCGGCCCCCGCTCGAGCGCCACCTTTCCGGCATCCTCGGCCACCTCCGCCCGCGCGACGACCCGGTGAATCTCCATGGGCAGGGTCAGGACGATCCGATCCTGGTCACGCCACGTCCGCCGGAGACGTGCGAACCCCTGTTCCATCACGAGAGGTTCGGCGTGGCCGTTGACCAGCAGCTCCACGCGGCCCGCCTGCCCGTCGAGATAGTGGTAGAGGTCGCCCGGCACCGGCTCACGTCGTGCCCAGCCGGGGACGCGGATCCGCACGTCGAAGGCGGCCGGGCGGGACAGCCGCAGGCGAAGGCTCACGCGGCCGTCCCACGGATAGCGCGTCTCCTGATCGACCCCCACGCGCGCACCTGCCAGCTCCACCTCCGTCCGACTCCCGACGAACAGATTGACGTAGAGGCTGTCGTGGCCGACCGCGTAGATGTAGCCGGGCATCGACGGGATGAACCGGCAGATGTTGCCCGGGCAACACGCCACATCGAACCAGGTGGCCCGGCCCGTCTGCCCCTGGTTGAACGCGTACTTCCCGTCGGACTCGAGCGGGTTCGGGTAGAAGAACGAGCGACCGTCGAGAGAGACGCCGGAGATCAGGCCGTTGTAGACGACGCGCTCCATGACGTCGAGGTAGCGCGCGTCGCCGTGCAGCAGGAACATGCGCAGGTTCCAGCCGGCATTGCCGATCGCGGCGCATGTTTCGTTGTAGGCGGTCCGGTTCGGCAGCTCGTAGGCTGGGCCGAAGGACTCGCGGTCGTGGCGGGCGCCGACACCCCCGGTGAGGTACAACTTCTTCGAAACCACGTTCTCCCAGAGCCGGTCGACGGCTTCGGCGTACCGCGTGTCGCCGGTGAGCGCGGCGATGTCGGCCATTCCCGTGTACATGTACATCGCGCGGACGGCATGCCCGACCGCCTCGTCCTGCTCCAGGACGGGCCGGTGCGCCTGGATTTGGACTGGGTCGTTGTAGATGGCGAACCGCGAGCCGGGCGGGTAGACCGTCAGCGCGACGTCGTGGCCCCGCTGATCGAGGAAGTACCGGGCCAGGGCCAGGTACCGAGCGTCGCCGGTGATCCGGTAGAGCTTGCACAGCCCGATTTCGATCTCCTGGTGTCCCGGAAACCCGTGTCGCCGGTCGGGTCCGAACGTGGTCGCGATGAGATTGGCGTTCTTGATGGCGACGTCGAGCAACGAGCGCTTGCCCGTGGCTTGATAGTGGGCAACCGCCGCTTCGTAGAGATGCCCCGCGTTGTAGAGCTCGTGGCTCACAGCGAGTTCCGACCAGCGGGTCGGGCCGATCCCGGGGATGGGGTGTGCCGGGTCGGCGGTCCGCGCCGTAAACAGGTATCCGTCGGGCTCCTGGGCCGCGGCGATGAGCGCGATGATGTCGTCGAGCGCCTTCTCCAGCACCGGGTCCCGCGCCGTGGCGAGGGCGTAGGACGCACCCTCGATCGCCTTGTACACGTCGGTGTCGTTGTAGCGCTGGCCGGTGTAGGCCCCGTCCTTCAGCTTCGCAGCGATCGCGAAGTTGTCCACCCGGTGAGTGGCGGAATTCCGGTCGAAGATCGCCGGGATCGTCGCCGTCCGGTTGGTCGCCAGGCGGCGCGACCAGAAGTCCCCGGTGAGCGTGACCTTGGTGAACGGCACGGGCGTCAGGGTGTAGTCATGCGGTGGCGCCTGGCCGCCGACCGTGCTGATGGCGGCCAGGGCGAGCACGCACACCGGGGCGACGACCTTCTTCATGGGCACCTCGCACGACCGCTTCCAGCTGGCTCCCATTCCGTCCGCCTACCGGATCGTGCAGGCGGCCGTGGCGGACTTGGAGGGGTCGCTCTCAGACGTCGCCGTCAAGGTGACGGTGGCTGATGGCGCCGCATCCGAGCCGCGCGTGAGGGAAACCTCGACTGTGGCCGCCTCGCCCGCGGCGACGGCTGAGAGCGCATTCCGCAGGTGCGCCGTCCAGCCCTTGCCCTCCACGCTCGCGGCCAGGCGGAAGATGTCGTGCCGGAAGAACGAGCTCGCGGCCTGCGGATGCAGCGTCGGCTCGACCGTCGCCGCCGAGCCGGTGTTCTTCAGCGTGAAGGCGCACCTCGCCACCTGCCCGCCGCCCGCCTCGCCCCGCGAGGGGGCGATCAGCGCCACGCCCCGTGCGCGGGACGGGGCTTTGTCCAAGGAGCGGACGCCCACGGTGTACGAGAGGACGCCTCGAGCGTCCTTCTGCACGTCCACGACGTAGAAGTGGAGGCGGTTGGGCGCGTCCTCCCACTCAAACTGGCTGTTCGAATCGAGGCCCGCGTGAAACAGGGCGTCGTTCAGCTGGCGGTAGTCTGCAATCGTGCGCAGCACGGGCGTCCCGTCCGGCCGCGTGAAGTCGACCGCCTTCATGTCCTCGGGACGGGCGTCGATCACCCACGTGAAACAGTTGTAGCCGCAGGAGTTGCCCTCGCCGTTCTTGTTCTTGGCCAGGAGGACGCCGTTGTCCGGCGTGAACGAGTCGTAGCCAATCCGCTGGATGACCTCGACCGAGTAGAAGTTGAACACGGGATCGCCGGCACACAGGGGGTCCGCCTTGGCGTCGCACGGAAGCGTGTGGTCCTGCGGCGCAGCGCCATCCAGATCGACGATGATGCCGGCCACGCGTCCCGGGCCGGGGGCGACCGCGCGGGCCGCGATGGTCGCAACGGCCATGCCGGACGCCGCCAGCCCGTCACGGCTGAGGCGCACCACCGCGGTGGGGTCGACGAACCCGAACCGCAGCCGGTTGCGCAGCATCAGCCCCGCGGGCATCGCGGCGCCCTCGTTCGCCGGGACGACCCAGCGGCGGTGCGGGCCGCCGGGGCCGTTGAACGACCCGCGGTCCATGATGTCCCACGGGCCGGATCCGGCGCGGCGATACGGCTGGACGTAGGGGTTGTTGTTGTTGTCGCCAGTCCGAAACGCGTGGTGGGCGATCTCGTGGGTAATCGTGCCGGAGTTCTCGCCCTGCCGTACCGACGAGAGTCCCCAGAGCATCTGCCCGGCCTTCCACGACGTCCAGGGCACGTAGCGCGAGACCACCCACCGTGGCTTGGTCGGGTCGACGTTGCCCCACTCGGGCGGAATGTCGTCCTTCGTCTGGAACTTCATCTCCCCGAACTCCTGCCACACGCTCGTCTCGTCGTAGCCGGCGTAGATGCGCAGGACGATGTCGTACTGCTTCGTGATATCGGGCCCGGCATCGGCGGCCCAGAGCGCGTCGGCATCCGGTTCCAAGCGGCCGTCGCAGGTGAACCCGCCCGGGCAGCCGTCACCTTGCCCCCACTCGTTCAGACCGTACTGGAAGAGCCGCTTGGGCATGCGGTAAGGACCGAACGTATCGATCTTCGGGATCCCCACGCGGCCGCGTGACTGTTCCATCCAGTATCCGTTGATGGTGTGGCCGTGATTGAGCGGGCCGGGCGTGCCGAAGAACTCGGCGTAGAACCGGGGGACGTCGTCCCGGTGGACGGGCGCGATCTGGGGATTGCCGAACAGGTCCGACTTGGTCGGCAACGTGATGACGAACGGCTGGTCGGCGAAGTCCACGGCGATCAGCGCCACGCGGAGCTTGCGTTCCGCCTGGCGCGAGGGATCGGCCCAGTCCTCTCCGGGAATCGGGTGGTAGTCGGCCCAGGTCATGTCCTGCTGATCCTGAACCTGCTGCGGGTCGAGCGGTGGCACGCCGGTCTGGTGGCCCTGACGCGGTGGCTGCAGGGCGCCGTGAGAGGCCAGCAACGAGACGCACAGCACGGCAGACGTTGATGCCGCCACCATCACACGACGGATCTGAGTGACCACGGCAGATACTCCTTCTGCGTCGGGGGCCTTGGGAACGAACACTGGCCGGTCGGGCGGACCCCGGGCACCAGGTTGGTGCGGCCGCTCAGCTCAGCAGCACCTCGGCGTGCCGTGCACGGGTCCACGGGGAGGCACGGACTTGCAGACCGCCACGCCCGCGCGCCCGGCGAGAGGTGTCGACCCGTGCCGGGCGCGGTCTTGTCCACGGAATCCTACGGACCGCAGGGGAACCCCGTCAAGTTCAGCATGTCGATCGACACCGCGACGGATGAAACGGAGTAGGTTGTGACGGGCGTTGGCACAGAGGTCGGCCACCACTTTGGTGCTGGGAGCCCGTCGTCAAGTTGGACCGGGAGCTGGCGTCGCACCGCATACTGTGTCCACGCGCGTGTCCGCACTATGCGGAACGCGCCGGAGCACGCTTTGTAGACTGAAGAATCGTCAGCTCCACGCCACGCCCCCTGGAGGTGGGGAGTGGACATCGTCCATCAGCAGTGTGCCGGTCTGGATGTACACAAAGACGAAGTCGTGGCGTGCGCGCGCGTCGTGACTGGGCGGCGGGTGGTTCGTACGCCCGCGCGGTTCCCGACAACGACGCACGGACTGTTGGCGTTGGCCGACTGGCTGGATGAGCACCGGTGTCACGTGGTCGCACTCGAGGCGACGGGCGTGTACTGGAAGCCTGTGTGGCACATCTTGGAAGCCCGAGCGCAATTGGTGCTCGCCAACCCGGGGCACGTCCGTGCCATTCCAGGCCGCAAGAGCGACATGAACGACGCGGCGTGGCTGGCGGATCTCCTCGCGCACGGGTTGATCCGCGGCAGCTTCGTTCCACCGCCCGCGATCCAGGAACTGCGGGATCTGACCCGTACCCGAAAGCAGCTGGGCCGACAGATCGCGCAGCACTCACTGCGGCTGCAGAAGACGCTGGAAGACGCCAACCTGAAGATCGCCAGCTTCGTCAGCGATCTCCTGGGCGTGAGTGGCCGCGCGATTCTCCACGGTCTGATCGCAGGCGAGCGCACCCCTGCACAACTCCTCGCTCGAACCACCGGACTGCTCCGGGCTGACCCCGAGCAGCTGCGTACCGCGCTGGAAGGGCGCGTCACCGACCATCATCGCTTCTTGCTCCGGTTGCACCTCATGCAAATCGAGGCGGTTGAGAAGGGCATCGAGCAGCTCGACGCGCGCCTCGAGGTCCTGCTCAGCCCCTTCCGGGCGGTGACGGCGCGTCTGTGTACCATGCCCGGGGTCAGCACCCTCGTGGCACAGACCCTGCTGGCCGAGATTGGCGACGACATGCGTCGCTTCGCTACTCCGGGCCACCTCCGGTCCTGGGTCGGGTTGTGCCCGCGCCTGGACGAGAGCGCCGGGAAGCGGCGGTCCACACGACTGCGGCACGGCGCGCCGTGGCTCAAGACCGTGTTGGTCCAAGCCGCGTGGGCGGCCATCCGGCACCGGGATGGCTACCTGCACGCGCAGTTTCAGCGACTCAAGGCCAAGCGCGGACCGAAGAAGGCGATCGTCGCCGTCGCTGCATCCATGCTGACAGCCGCGTATTTCATTATCAGAGACGACGTGGAATACCGCGATCTGGGGGTCCACTACTTTGACCGCCACGACGCAACCCGGGCGGCTGCGCGCCTGACGAAGCGCCTGGAAGCGCTCGGGTTTACGGTGCAACTCACCGCGGCGTAACCGGGAGAGTTTCTTTGTAGTTGTGGCCCCGTGGCGACCCTTCTCGCCACCCGATGACCCGAGCCCGTTGGCCGCCGGCTGAGCCGCTGCGGCACGCGTTCGGGAAACGTCCGGCAGCCGTTGCTTCAGAACGAGGTAACGGACGTCCGCACGGGCGGTGCGCCGACGCGCGCGGCCGGACGGTTCGAACGGTGCGGAAAGTGGGCTACAATGGCTGTCCCTCTTGGTCTGGAGCGTCATGGCCGTGAATTCCATCCTCCGCGCTGCGGCGCTATTCGTGGTGGCGACGGCCCTCTCGGGCTGTTCGATCAAGACGATGGCCATCAACACCGTCGGCAGTGCGCTGGCGGACTCGGGGTCGGGCTACGCCTCGGACGACGATCCCGAGCTCATCGCGGCCGCGGTTCCGTTCGGGCTGAAGACGATCGAGGGGTTGCTCGCGCAGTCGCCCCGGAACAAGGGCCTGCTGTTCGCCGCCTGCAGCGGCTTCACGCAGTACTCGTATGCGTTCGTCCAGGAACCCGCCGACTATCTCGAGGCGCAAGACCTCGAGAAAGCGACGGAGATGCGCACCCGGGCCAAGAGGCTGTTCCTGCGCGCCCGCGACTACGGGTTCCGCGGCTTCGATGTGGAATTCGCGGGTTTCTCGGCGCTGCTACGAAAAGACCCCGATGCCGCCCTTCGGAAGCTGACCCGGAAGCACGTCGGGCTACTCTACTATACAGGGGCGTCGTGGGCCGCGGCCTACTCGATCGACATTACGGATGCACAGCTGGCGACCGACCAGAGCCTCATCGAGAAGGTGATGCACCGGGCGCTCGTGCTCGACGAGACCTGGAACGCCGGGGCGATCCATGACTTCTTCGTCGCCTGGGAGGCTGCGCACGCCTCGGGTGGCGCTGGCGGGTCGCTGGACGAGGCGAAGAAGCACTTCGAGCGCTCGCAGCAGCTCGCCGCCGGGCGGCGCATCTCGCAACTGGTGACCTACGCCGAGTCGGTGCTCACGGCCGAGCACGACCGCAAGGATTTCGAGTCCCTGTTGAACCAGGTGGTGAGTTTCAACGTCGAAACGGGCGCGGAGGACCAGCGGCTGGCCAACGTGCTCGCGCAGCGGCGGGCGAAATGGCTGCTCGGCCGCGTCGAAGAGTTATTCTAAACGCTAGGGAGACTCCACCTGAGGGAGTGAGACACCGACCATGACGTTCAGTCCTCGCGCTCGCCTCCGCTGTTTCGCTGCCTGCGTGGCTGTCGCGGTTCTCGTCCTCGTGCCCGTTCCGGCCGGTGCCCAGATCACCGTCAAGATGGCCACGATGGTGCCGGACAACTCGGCGTGGGCTCTCATCCTCAAGCAGATGGCCGCGCAGTGGACGAAGGTGTCGGGTGGCAAGGTCAAGCTCATCCTGTACCTGGGGGGCACCCGGGGCGACGACCAGAACGTGGTGGCCGACATGCGCACGGGTGCGCTCAACGCGGCCGCGCTCACCTCGGCAGGGGTCGCGGAACTCGACAAGGCCGTGTATGCGATGAGCATCCCGATGGCTTTCAACTCGAACGATGAGGTTTACGCGGTGCTCGAGAAGATGCGACCGCAGATCGAAACCGCGATCGAGGCCAAGGGGTTCGTGGTCCTCAACTGGGTCGACGCCGGCTGGCTGCATTTCTTCACCAAGAAGCCCGTCGCGACGCCCGACGACCTCAAGAAGCTGGTGATGTTCGAGTGGCAGGGCGATCCGAAATCCATGGCGATCTGGCAGGCGGCCGGGTTCAACCCACGGGCGGGCGCGTCCTCGGAACTGCTCAGCGGCTTGAAGACCGGCATGTACGAAGCCCTGTCGGTGCCCCCGCAGGTCGCCTCGATCATGCGCTACTACGAGAACGCGCGGTACATGACCGACCTGAACTGGGCCATCCTCCTCGGTGCGACGGTCATCAGCAAGGACACCTGGAACAAGATCCCCGCCGATGTGCGGCCAGGGCTGATGCAGGCCGCTCAGGAAGCCGGCGCGAAGCTGCGGGAGGACGTGCGCAAGAACGGCGAGAGCAGCGTGGCCGCAATGAAACAGGCCGGCCTGACCGTCGTGCCCGTCGACGCCAAAGCCCGGGAGGCCTGGGCGAAGGCGGCGGTGGCGGCCTACCCCAAGGTGCGGGGCGATTCCGTTCCCCCCGACGCCTTTGACGAGGCGTTGAAGTACCTCGACGACTACCGCAAGCAGCACGCGGCTCCGAAGAAGTAATGAAGACGCTTGTCGTTGCGCTCCGACGCACCGAACACGGCGTGCTGCTGGCCACGCTGGCGGTGGCCACCATCCTGCCGCTCATCGACCTGGTCGGCGGTCCGCTGTTCGACTTCCGGCTGTCCAGCACGCACCTGTTCGTCCAGCACGCGACGTTGTGGCTGGCCTTCGTCGGGGCCATCTCTGCGACGGCCGAGGGCCGGCACCTCACGCTGTCGACGGCGGAATTCCTGCGGGCCGGGCTCGCGCGCGCGCTGTCGCGGTTGTTCGGGTTCTCCGTCGCCGCGGCCGTCTCGTCGGTCCTCGCCTACGCCAGCTACACGTTCGTGATCGCCAACCGCCAGGGCACACGGCTCCCCGGCATCGGCGTCCCCGAATGGGTGAGCTCGCTGGTCATGCCTGGCGCGCTCGCCGTGATGGCGGTGATCTTCGTCTGGAAGGCCTCGGACCGCTGGTGGGGCCGCGCCGTCGCCCTGCTCGTCGTTCCGGCGGCCTTTGCGCTCGGCCTGGTGCCCCCCGAGTCGGCCGGCCGCCTCTGGCCGCTCAGCCTCGTCGTGCTGGGCGGGGCGCTACTCGGCGCCCCCGTCTTCGTGGCGATGGGCGGGATCGCCCTCGTGGGCTTCGTGAGCGAGGGCACGACGGTGGCGGCCGTCTCGTCGCAGGTGTACCGCCTGCTGGCGTCCGAGACCCTGCCGGCCATCCCGCTGCTGACCGCGGCCGGCTACGTTCTGGCCGAAAGCGCCGCGGCCGACCGGCTGGTTCGCTTCTTTCGCGCGCTGTTCGGGTGGATGCCGGGCGGCGTCGCGGTGATGGTCGCGGCCGTCTGCGCGATGTTCACGACGTTCACCGGCGGGTCGGGCGTGACGATCATCGCCCTTGGCGGCTTGGTCTACCCGATCCTGCGGCGGGACGGTTACTCAGAGGGGTTCTCGCTGGGGCTCGTCACGGCGGCAGGGTCGCTGGGCCTGCTGTTCCCGCCGAGCCTCCCGGTCCTGCTCTACAGCATCGTGGCCAGCACGGGCGAGCAGAGCGTGCCGGTCGACAACCTGTACATCGCGGGCCTCTTGCCGGGTCTCTTGCTCGTGGTGATCACGGCGATCTACGGCATGGTGGTCGGCCGACAGGCCGGACGCGAGCGCCAGCCGTTCCGGGTTGGCGAGCTTGTGCGCGCCACGTGGCACGCCAAGTGGGAACTGCTGCTGCCGGTGGTCATCGTGGCCCTGTTTGCCAGCGGGGTTGCCACGATGCTCCAGACGGCCGCCGCGGCCCTGGCCTACGCGGTGGTCGTCGAGTGCTTTGTCACGCGCGACCTCGGCATCCTGCGGTCGCTGCCGGACGCCCTGCTGAAGGCGGCCGCGCTGATGGGCGCCGTCCTCATCCTGCTCAGCATCGCGATGGGCTTGACGATCTACCTGGTGGACATCCAGCTGCCCGACATGCTGCTCGCCTGGGTGCGGACGCACATCCAGTCGCCCGTGGTCTTCCTGCTGGCGCTCAACGCGCTGCTGCTCGTGCTGGGCAGCGTCGTCGAAATCTACTCCGCGATCATCATCCTGGCGCCGCTCATCGCGCCGATCGGCGCCGTCTTCAACATCGATCCGATCCACCTCGGCGTGATCTTTCTCGCGAACCTGGAACTGGGTTTCCTCTTCCCCCCCGTGGGCCTGAACCTCTTCCTCTCCTCGTCACGCTTCAACAAGCCGCTCCCGCAGCTCTACCGCCACGTCGTGCCGTTTCTGATCATCCTCGGCATCGGCGTTCTGCTGATCACGTATGTCCCGGCCATGTCGACGGGACTGCTGCACCTGTTGGGCCGGAAGTAGGCGACCGCCCCGGCGGTCACGACATCCGCGCCCACCGGATGAGGGTGCCGAGCGTCGGCGGCCTGCCGTACATCAGGAGGCCGACGCGGAACACCTTGGCGGCGAACCAGAGCGCCGCAAAAACGCCGGCGGCGCTCACGAGAATGGCCACCCACGGCTGCCACATTGGCGGGGGGCTCGCCGACGTCAGGCGCAGCAACATGACGAAGTTCCCGACCGCTGGGAGGAAGCTCAGGACGATGGCCAGCACCGAGTTGGGCTCGCGGCTGATGGGCAGCCACAACATCCACGGCACGAGCACGACGAGCATCACCGGCATCATCAGCGTCTGTGCCTCGCGCATCTCGTTGACCGCCGCCCCGATCGCAGCCATCAGCGCAGAGTAGGTGAACGCGGCGAGGACGTAGAAGATGAGGAGGTAGACGAGTAGGAGCGGGTCGAGCAGGCCGAGTGTGGCGAACGACACCAGCGCGGCGACGCCCAGGACGGCGTAGAGCGCCAGCACCAGGAACCCGACCCCCATCTGACCCAGGATCTTGCCAGTCATCAACTCCATCGACGAGACCGCCGACAGCAGCACCTCGACGACGCGGTTCGACTTCTCCTCCACGGTGGTCGTGAGGAGGTACTGGCCGCTCGTGATCACCGACATCATGAGCAGCAGCATGAAGCCCATCGGGAGCAGCACGTTGAGCGTCTCATTGGTCGCGCGCTCACCCTTGGCCGTGACCGTGACGGTCTTCGGACGCGCGACGCTCGTCAGCTCGCTCATCCGGCCCGGATCGAGGCCCGCCAGCCGCATGCGCGCCGCGACAATCGCCTCCCGCAGGCCAGCGTGCACGTCATCGACCAGCCGATCGTCGATCTTGCCGCGCACGAACAGGTCGTAGCTGCCCAACGACGCCTGTTCCTGGGCCTGCCGCACGGCGTCGGGATGGACGACGACGAGCAGCAACCGTGACGACGCGGTGCCGGCCTGAGTGGGCAGCGGCTCCTTCAGCGGCGCCTTCGCCGCTTCGATGTCGGTCGACGCGGGCAGGGTGGTGACGTGGAGCAGAGGAACCAGGCCGAGCACGGCATCGAGCGACTGGTGCAGCGCGGCCTCGCCGGCCGGCCCGGCGGCCGGGCCCCGAAGGGCGGAGGGCGTCGCCTCCTCGATCTGACGCCGCGCGGTGGCCCGGCGTTCGGCGAAGCGCTGGGGCGTCAGATAGTCGGCCAGGCCAGTCGCCACCTCGCCCGTCGGATCGACGACCGCGACCTCGCCCTCGATCTTGGGAGGCGCCTTGGTCAGCATCCGCGGCATCACGAACAGGGCCAGCGCCAACAGCGACGGCGTCAGCAGCATGCCGACGATGAAGCCCTTGGTCATGACGGTGGCGCTGAACTCCCGCGCCGCGACATACAGGATCTTCTTCATGACCCGGTCTCCTGGCCTGCTCCCCCATCCCGGAGCGCCGCCCGCAACCGCGCGTGATCGTCAGCGGCCATCGCCGCGCCGCCGGCCACGATGCTGATGAAGACGTCTTCGAGCGTGGGGCGACGGATCTCGATACGCGACGGCGTCAGCGCGGCCACCATGGCGGGGATCATCGAGGCGGGGTCGGCCGTCTCCTGGAGATCGATGTCCCAGGCCGTGCCGTCGCGCGCCACTGACCGGACGCCCGGCAACGCGGAGAGACGGGTCACGTCGGCCGACGGGTCCAGCGGCTCGAACTGGATCCGGTGCGGGTCAAACGTCTCCCGGATCCCCGCCAGACTCTGATCCAGCACCTTCTCCCCGCGGTGAATCATCACCACGTGGTCGCACAGCTGCTCGGCGTGCACCATCACGTGGGTCGAGAAGAGCACCGTGGCGCCCCGGCGATGCTCGGCGAGGACCAGGTCGCGCACCAGCCGCTGGTTCACGGGGTCGAGGCCGCTGAACGGCTCGTCGAGGATGAGCAGGTCGGGCTGATGGATGACCGCGGCCGCGAACTGGATCTTCTGCTGCATGCCCTTCGAGAGATCCTCGCAGCGCTTGGTCGCGCAGTCAGCAAGTTCGATGCGGGAGAGCCAGGTCCGGACCTGCGCCGCCGCCGCGCCTTCGGCCATGCCTTTGAGATGCGCGATATACGCCAGGAAGTCCCGCACCCGCATCCGCTTGTAGAGGCCGCGCTCCTCCGGCAGGTAGCCGATCCGGTCCTTCGCCTCGAGCGCCGACCGCCTCCCGAGCACGGTCACCTCTCCGGAATCCGCGAAGAGGATCGAGAGGATCATCCGGATCATCGTCGTCTTGCCCGCACCGTTCGGCCCAATCACACCGTAGAGGGCCCCCTGGGGCACGACGAGGTCGAGATCGCGAACGGCCACGGTCTCGCCGAACGCCTTGGTCACCTTCCTGAGAACGATGGCATCCGCCATGGGTGCTCCCCGCACTCGAGGATGAACGCCTGGAGAGGAGTACGTCTCAGCCGAATGATACACCAGCGATCCCGCCCGGGCGGCGACGGCGCGGCGGGCTCCCGACCTCACCGGATCGCGTCGTCGCGCGGCAGGACCCGGGCAGACGACACCAGCCATGCGCCATCGACTCGGCGCAGCGTCAGGCAGACCAGGCGGGCGTCGAGCGTCGGTGGATCGGCGGCCGGATCGCGGGAGACGACGCGGCCCTCGCACCGGACATCCGCCGACCGCCGCGTGGTGTCGACGGTGATGGTCAGCTTGGACAATTCGATCCGCACACCGGCGCGGGCGGGGCCGGGACGCGCGACGATCCCGGCGACCGCCTCGCGGCCCCGGAGGAAGAGGTCCTCTCGCGCCTCGAAATCGACCGTGACATCCTCGGTGAAGTACTCGCGCACGCGCGCCGCCCGACTGAGGCGAGCGAGGTCCGGCTCCCCGGTCGGCACGCCGAGCGAGTCGGCGAGCGCCTCGACCCGAGCGCGAACACGGTGCTCCTCACTCGGCCACAGGAGGTAGGCCGCTAGCCCGACCGCCGCAATCGCCAGCGGGACCGCCAGCCAGCGCAAAGGCGCGTGCGTCATGTGGCTGCCTGTTGCGAGAGCCCGGTGCCTGGCGGCCCCGCGTGCGTCCCCGCCCGGGGGATCGCACCGCCCGTCGGGCGCAGACGGCGCGGCGACCCAGGCTGAGGTGCGGCGGACGTCGGTCTGAGCATTGGCCGCCCTGCCGCCTACTTCCGAGACACGAGCTCGTCGGCGGTCACGACGGTCGCGTAGGTGCCCTTCAGCGTGGCCAAGGCCGCCGCGTGGACGTGATCGGCGGGAACCGTGATCCCGCCGTACTCGAGCGGGCGGGTGGCGCAGGCATCGGCCACGACAATCACCTCGAAGCCCAGATCCGCGGCGGCCCGGGCGGTGGCCTCCACGCACATCTGCGTCTGCATGCCGCAGATCACGAGGCGGGTCACACCCGCCTTCCGGAGTTCATCGAGCAGCGACGTGTCGCGGAAACTGTTGGCGTAGTGCTTGACGATGACTGTCTCGCCAGGCATCGGCGTGACCTCCGGCCGGATCCGGTACGCGTCGCCGTCCTGGGCGCTGGCCGGCAGGTGGCGGACGTGGATGATCGGCAGGTGGCGTTCCCGGAACAGATCCAGCACGCGGCGCGCCTGCTTGGCGGCCTCGACGCCGCCGGTGAGGGGAAGGGCCCCTCCCGCAAAATAGAAGTTCTGGATGTCGACGATGACCAGCGCCTCACCGCGCGCCGGCGTCATGGAGCCTCCGTCCTGCGCCGCCGTCGGCAGCGCCATGCACGTGGTTGCGATCAGCAGCGCGACCAGCCGCATCGCGTCCTCCTTACCGGGCCCCCTCGTCGAACCAGGCGGCATCGACCCCGGCCCGGCCGTCAGGACCGATTCTGACACGTCGTTCATGCCCCCGGTAGCGGACATTCACCCCGCGAGTGGGGGTACCAGCGACTTCCGCTCGGATCAGCCGCCCCGCCCGCCAGGCCAGGCTGACGCGGTAGCCGCCCCGCGCACACAACCCCACGACCTCGCCGTCCGGCCACGCGCGCGGGAGCGCCGGCAGCAGGCGCAGCACGGGCGCCGGGTCGGGGCAGGGCTGGAGGACCGGGCCACAGGTGTCGGTATCCGGGTGGCTCTGGAGGAGCATCTCGGCGATGGCCGCGGTCCCGCCCAGATTGCCGTCGATCTGAAACGGCGGGTGGGCACAGAACAGGTTCGGGTACGTGCCCGAGCCTCGGCCGTGCATCGCCGTTCCCGTCTCGCTCGCCGGGCGCAGCAGGTCGTGGAGCAGGTTCCACGCGTGATCGCCGTCGCCCAGCCGTGCCCAGAGGGCCGCCTTCCAGGCGAGCGACCACCCCGTGCCGGCGTCCCCCCGCCGCTCCAGCGTCGTCCGGGCTGCCGCGGCGAGGGCGGGCGTGTGCTCCGGGGTGATCTCGTAGTAGGGGTACAAGCCGTAGAGGGGTGACAGGTGACGGTGGTGCGGGTCGACCTCCGCGTAGTCCTCCAGCCACTCCTGCACGTAGCCGCCGGAGGCGATCCGCGTGGGCGCCAGATGGGCACGTGCGGCGACCAACCGATCACGCAAGTCCGGGTCGACGCCAAGCCGCAGGGCGGCGCGCCAGGTGTTGCCGAACAGTTCTCGCAGCAGCTGCAAGTCGATGGTGGGCCCCATGCACGTCTGGGTCTCATCGCCCGACGGCGTCCGGAAGCTGTTCTCCGGCGAGTTCGACGGCGAGGTGACGAGCCAGCGGTGGGTCGGCTCCTCGATCAGGACGTCGAGGTAGAAACGCGCCGCGTCGCGCATGATTGGATAGACGCGCCGCAGGAAGGCGAGGTCAGCGGTAAAGGCGTAGTGGTCGGCCAGGTGCGCACACAGCCACGCGGCCCCCGACACGGTCGAGCCCCAGTCGGCGCCCTCGCCGGGCGACGTGAAACCCCAGACGTTGGTGATGACGTGGGCGACCCAGCCCCCCGCTCCGTAGTAGGCCCGGGCCGTCCGGCGGCCAGGTTCCTGCAGTGACTCGATGAGCGCGACCAGCGGGAGTTGCAGTTCGGAGAGAGCGGTGACCTCGGCGGGCCAGTAGTTCATCTGCACGTTGATGTTGAGGTGGTAGTCACCGTTCCACGGGGCCTGCACGCCTTCGGCCCACAGTCCCTGGAGATTGGCCGGCAGGCCGCCTGGCCGCGACGAGCTGATGAGCAGGTAGCGCCCGAACTGAAAATAGAGCGCGTCGAGGTCCGGATCCTCGGCACCCCGCGCGTGCGCGGCCAGCCGCTCGTCGGTCGGGAGCAGAGCGGATGGCGAGGGCGGGGTCACTGTCCCCAGGCGGAGCGTGACGCGCCCGAAGAGTCGTCGGTAGTCCTGCAGGTGGCGCGCCCGAAGGGTCGCCCAGGACGAGCCAGCCGCCCGGGCCATGTCCGTCGAGGTTGCCGCCTCGGGATCGAGCGTCCGCCGGCCGGCGAATCCGGCGTAGTCGGTGGCCGCCGTGACCACCAGCAGGACCACGCGCGCGTTCCTCACCTGCAGAGCGCCCCGTGTCACGTGCACCTGCCCGCCCGTCGGCAGGGCGCGGAGCCGCGCGGCGTACCGCATGCCCAGTCCACCCACGCCGTTCTCCAGTCGTCCGCTCATGAGCAACCCGTCCGGGCCGGCGGGCACCACCGAGAAGCGCTCCGGCCGATCGAGCGTGGCGTCGAACGACACCCCACTGTTTCCGTCCGTGGTCAGGCGGATGACGAGGGCCTGATCCGGAGCGGAGACCAGGAACTCCCGCGTGTAGCGCATCCCGGCCGACTCGAACGTGACCCGGGCCATGGCGGAGGACACGTCGAGTTCACGCCGGTAGTCACCAATCGGCGCATCCTCGGAAACGCCCGGAAAGTGGAGCCGCAGGTTGCCGAGCACCTGGTACGAGCCGTAGGGCAGCTTGGCGCCTTGCCCCTGGCCGGAGCCGGGGCCGCGGCACGTGAAGGTCCTGGTCAGGAGTGCTTGGGCGTCTGGATTGCGTCCTTCGAGCAGCAAGCGGCGAATCTCGGGCAGGGCCGCCGACGCGTCGAGACGGTCCGCCTGCTCCGGCGAGCCGGACCAGAGCGACTGCTCGTTGAGCAGGATGCGCTCCTCGCGCGTCCCGCCGAAGACCATCGCGCCGAGCCGGCCGTTGCCGAGCGGCAACGCCTCGGTGAACTGGGCGCCCGCCCGCGTGTACCACATCGTCAGGTGCCGCTCCGTCCCCGAGGCGTCCTGTCGCGACGGGGCCGCCGGATGCTCGAGGAGCAGGGTGAGGATGACGGGCAGGAGTGCCGCAAACATGAGGGCGATTGTACTGCGGGTGCCGGAACCCGACAGCCGCACCGGATGGTGACCCTCACGGTCCTTGCGCGGATCGGGCGAACCGCCCGACGGGTCTGGTTGGCTGCGGACGGCCGCCGCGCGGCCGCCTGGTATTGCGCAGCCTCGGACCGAGGACGCGGTACCCCGCTACACCGAGAGAATCAGACTGCAGCACGTCAAGGCGCCCTCCGCCTTGGCGAGCTCCGACAGGTCCAACGGGGTGACGTCGACGGCGTGGGACGCCAATCGCGCACGGGTCCGCGCGAACGCCTGGCTGCAGAACAGCGTGCCGTTCACGAGCAACGTATTGGCGGCCGAAGGTTCATCCGGGTCGACCTCGAGACACTCCAGGCCGGACAGCGACCCGGGGTCGATCCAGGCGGGGTTGATGAGGACTGTTCCGCGGGCCACCTGCGTCGCGGCCGATTTCAGATGCAGGCAGTTCCGAGTGACGACGGGATGGAGGTGGTAGCCGAGCGGTTCGAGCAGTGCGCGCAGCTGCGCGAATCCCGCCTCGTTTGTCCGACCACCCACGCCGACCCAGACCGAACGCTCGACGCGCAGCACGTCCCCGCCGTCCAGCGTGCCGGGTGCCTCGACGCGGGCCAGGCTGCGCCACCGCGCCAGCGCCTCGGCGACCGACGCCTGCTCGCTCCGGCGAGACGCAACCCCCGGGCGCGTCAGGACCGCCAGTTCGTCGACGACGATCGCCAGGTCCTCGACAAACACGGCGTCCGGCAAGTCGGGCTCGCTCCGGATGTGCTCGACGCGGCAGCCGGCCAGTCGAAGCGCTGCCTCGTAGGCCTCGTGCTGGCGCTCCGCGCGTGCGACATCGATCTGGACGCGCGGTTGATGGGTCAGCTCGCAGCGGGCGATGGAGGGGGACACGGCTCTCGTGAGCGCGATGAACATGGATCGATCGTCCAGTCCGCGTGATCACCGGTTCGGTGCCCGCCAAGCGCGTGCCGAACGACGCGGGCGCCCGGTGAGGGAAGGCGCCCGGCGTCGAACAACCCCGCACCGCGTGCGGCTACTGACGACCGCCCTTGACGAACCTCTCCAGGAACTGCTGCATCCGGTCGAAGGTGTAGAGCCACCGCCTGTAGAGCAGCGACTCGTGCACGTCGTCCGGGAAGACGATGACCTCGTGGTAGATGTTTCGGGCGCGTAGCAGTTGGACGAGGCCCGTCGTCTGGGTGAAGGCCACGTTGCGGTCGTCGTCGCCGTGAACCAGCAGGACGGGCGACTTCCACTGGTCGATCGCCGAGATGGCCGACGACCGATAGGCGACGTTCTCGGGATCGAGCGTGTTCGTGTAGAGGTGCACGCCCGCCAGATCCACGCCCGCCACGAAGATGTCCGAGTTCCGAGCCAGCGCCTGTGCCGTGAGCAGACCACCGTACGACAGACCCCAGATGCCGACCCGCGCCGGATCGACGTCCGGCCGTCCCTGGAGATACTTCGCGCCTGCCACCACGTCCTGGTACTCGGCGTTGCCCCGCGGCCCGGTGTTCGCGGCGTTGCGGAACGACTTGCCGTACCCGACACCGCTCCGGTAGTTGACCGACAGGACCACGTAGCCCTGTGCCGCCAACCATTGGTTCACGGCATAGGCCAGATGATAGAACCACATGTAGTGATAGCCGAGCAGCATCTGCCGGACGGGCCCGCCATGCACGAAGATCAGGGCCGGTCGGCGTTCGCCAGGCTTGAGATCCGCGGGCAGGAAGAGCTGGTTGTGGATCTCGAGGCCGTCCTCGGCCTTCGTGAGCACGCTCTCGGGTACGACCGAGGCGTCGAGGGGAAACTCCTTCGGGAGGGTCGGGTAGACGATCTTCGGTGCGCCGCCCGCCCCGGGCACCAGCCCGACCCCCTGAGGCCGCCGGGCATCGGCGCTCAGGACCGCGACGTACTGGCCCGACGCGAGCGGGACGGGATAGGTCTCGATGCCCTGGCCGCTCGTCAGCTGGACCGGCGCCCCGCCGGCGGTGGCCACCTTCCACACGTGACGTCGGTCGATGTCGCCCTGGTTGTTGCTGTAGAACAACGTCCGGCCGTCGGCAGACAGGGCGGTGGACGCAGCGCCTTCGATGAAGCCTTCGTTCGGCGTGATCGGGGTTGGCGCGGTCGCCGGGGCGTCGACGGCAACCGCGTAGACGCGCAGCCACTCCTCGGGCTCGGCGGCGAAGAGCACGGACCCGGCGGCCCACTGGATGGTCGTCACCGCACTGAATGTCGTGTCGTCAGCCGGCGGGTGCCAGAACTCCCTCGCCTCGCCCGTGGCAGCGTCGGCGACCCAGAAGGCCACGCGGAAACCGCCGGCAAATGCCGACGAGTAGAGCCCCGGCTCCTTGGCGAGCGGACCAGTGGGCGTTTGGCCGCGCTGGCCCTGACCGATAGGGAAATCGCCACGCTGACCGCGAGGCGCAGGGCGGCCGGGGACGTAGGCGGGACCTGCCGGGCGTCCGAGCCCCCCTTCGCCTTCCTGCGCCTGCAGGCCGAAAGGCAGGCCCGGCCTCCGAATGAAGGCGAGGCGCCGGGCATCGGGGGACCAGGTCGGGCTGCTGTCACGGTCGACACTCGGGGAGACGAACGTCACGCGGCGCTTCCGCATGTCGTAGATACCGATGAAACTGTGGTCCGCGCGATCGCTGACGAAGGCGAGTCTGGTACCGTCGGGGGACCACCGCAGGCTGCCATTGGTGCCCGCCGCGACGACGAGCGGCTTCTCGCCCTTCTCGATGGGACTGGCGGTCGGAGTCGGTCGCACCGCATAGCAGTAGATTTGGCCGTCCTTGGCGAACGCGACATACCGGCCGTCGGGAGACAGGGCGGGCGCGGTGACTTCGCCCAGCTTCCAGGCGGGTCCCCCGGCCGCGCGGACGGCCCACACGGCGCGCTCCGGGCCGTCGGGCTGGCTGGTCGGGTTGGCTGCCCAGCCGTTACGGTTGAGCGAATGCCCGCGGACGAAGATGATGAGCGATCCATCGTCGGAAATCGCGGGTTCGGACACATCGACGCCGTTGTCCTCGAGAAAGGCCGTGAGGCGCACGGGCCGGAAATCGGGCGCAGCCGCGGTGTACACGTTGCGCTTGCCGGCGTCGAGGACGACCCAGACCAGACGGTCGGTCTTTCTCGCCGCGACGAGCTCGGACGGATATCCGGGGCTTAGGAACTGGGCAATCGCCGGCGCCTTCGGCGGAGCGGCCGCCGACGTGCAGGCCAGGCCCACCACAACCGCCACGGTCGCAGACAGCAGACGATGAACGTGCGACACGGATGCCCTCCCTGAGAGTGCTGCCCAATTTGAACGCGCACGGACACGCGATCGAGCGCAGAGCGTAGCACCACCGTGCGCAACCTCAAAGCCGCCGCGGGCCGACGGGGACAGCCCCCCGCCGGCATGCACGACCCAGGCGGCCGATCGCGGACGGTCGCCTCGGTGGGCCCGAACCGAGACACGCGCGTGGCCGACCCTCGACCGGAGCTCGACCTACTGGGCCTTGGCCAGGTGCTTGTCGTACCACGCCAAGTACCGCTCATACCGATCGCGCACGTAGCTAGGCCGGCTGATGCCGTGGTTCTCGTTCGGGTAGATCACGAGCTCGGTGTCGATGCCCAGACTGCGCAGGGCCTGGTACATCTGCTGGCTTCCCTGGACCGGCACGTTGAAGTCCCGCTCGCCGCCCAGAAACAGGGTCGGCGTCTTGATCCGGTCGGCATGCAGGAAGGGGTACGAGATCCGCTGGTAGATGTCCCACGACTTGGGGTTCCAGGGCGGTCCGATCTCGTTGTCGTACTGAATGATGTACTGGTCGGTGCCGTAGAACGCCACCGTGAAGGCCGTGCCCGCGCCGCTCGTGGCCGCCTTGAAGCGGGTGTCGCTGGCGATGAGGTAGTCCGTCAGGATGGCGCCGTAGCTCCACCCGCCCACACCCAGTCGGGAAGGGTCGGCCACGCCCATCTTGATCACCTGGTCGACGCCCGCCAGCAGGTCCTCGACCTCGTAGTGCCCCCAGTCGGCGAAGATGGCGCGCGAGTACCTTCTGCCCGCGGCCGGAACTGCCACGGTAGTTGACCGCGAGGACGGCGTACCCGTGTGCGGCGAACCACTGCCGCTCGACGCTGAAGCCGTGCTGATCCTGCCCATTCGGCCCGCCATGGATGCGCAGGAGCAGCGGCACTTTCGTCCCCGACACGTAGCCGACCGGCTTGGTCAACAGGCCGTGGACCTCGGTGCCGTCCTTGCTGGCAAACCCGATCTCCTCGGTCGGCGCCACCTCGAGGCTCGCCAGCAGGGCGTCGTTCTGGTGCGACACCTGCCGGAGCGATCCCCGGTCGAAGGCGTAGACCTCGGTTGACTGCGCGTCGCTGCCGGACAACACGGCCGAGCATCCGCCGGCCACGGTCCACGATGACACCGCCACGGGCGGTTTCAGCACCGGCGTCACGGCCCCACCGGTGAGCGAGACGCGAGCGGGGTACACGGAGCGATCGTCGGTGACCAGGAAGGTCAGCTCGCGACCGTCATCCGAGAAACGGGGGGCGCTGACGCCGCGGTCCAGGGCGTCGACCGCTTTCACGTGCGTCGGTGCGCTGCTGCCATCCGCCGCTACCATTGCGAGGCGTTCCATGCCGTACGCGCTGTACTTCTTCTCGTCGCCTTCGAGGAAGGCAATCCACTTTCCGTCTCGACTCCACTCCAGGCGCGAGCGGCCCGCGCGGCTCGTCGCCGGCGTAATCGCCCGTTCCGGCGCGCCCGCCCTCGCCTCCACGACAAACACCTGGGCCGACGGCTCACGATCCGGGTCCTCGGCGCGGCTGCTCAGAAAGGCGATGCGCGTGCCGTCAGGGGACCACGCGGGCGAACTCTCGTCGTATTTCCCGCCGGTCAGCCGGTCCAGGGCCTTGGTGGCCAGGTCGAACAGGTACAGGTGGACGTGGCGGCCGGACAGCAGGTACCCCTGTCCGTCCTGCTTGAACTTGTAGCGGTCGATGACGATCGGCTTGGGGGCCTTCTGTTTGGCGCCCCCTTCGCCGTCCGCCTCCGCGTCGGGGTCGGGATCTGCCATCGTCAGCACCAGCCGTTTGCCGTCGGGCGACCACTCGAAGGCCTGCAACCGGCCCTTGACGTCGGTGAGTTGCACCGCCTCCCCACCGTTCCGGTCGAGCAACCAGACCTGGTTGCCCTTGGCGGGTCCTGGCCGAGACGACGTGAACGCGAGGTACTTGCCCTCCGGGCTCCAACGAGGCGACGTCTCGCTGTCCTGGCTCGATGTGACCTGGCGCTCGAGACCGCCGTCGGCCCCGACCGTCCAGAGGTGCGAGTGGCTCTTGTCTTCCTTGACATCGATGGTGGACACGACAAAGGCCACCTGGCGGCCGTCCGGGGAGCACTGGGGATCACGGACCTCTCGGAACTTGGCGATGTCGTCGAGCGTGAGCGGGTGCCGGCCGGCCTGAGCGGCACCAGTCAACCCTGCTGCGGCCACGGTGCCGACGACCAGCATGATCCGGATCGAACGCGTTCTGGACATAGCGGCCTCCAATGGGCCGCTATCTTACCACCCGGCTTGTGGCGGTCCCGGCCGAGGCGGGGAGGGTTGGAGGGCTATCTCGACCAGGCAGGCATCGTGTTCCGGCCAACGAAGGTCAGCTGGCGCGGATCCAGACCCAACCTGTTCATCGACCAGATTCTGCTCGACTCCGCTTCGCGTGGACGAGAAGACGATGTGCCTCCCGTTGGGCGACCACGACGGGCTCTCGTTGTAGCCGGGGCTGAACGTGAGCTGGCGACGCCGCCCCGTGGTCACATCCACGACCTTGATGTCGAAACCGGAGGCGGTTTGGGACACGTAGGCGATCTCGTTGAACGGTGCCGGCGACCACGAGGCCTTGTCGCAGTACTCTCGAAGGTCACCTGCTGCGCGTTGGACCCGTCGACGTCCATTACCCAGATCTCGGGGTGCCCCGGACTCGTTCGACGTGAACGCGATCTTGGTCCCGTCGGGTGACCACGCCGGCGAGGTGTCGATTCCCCAGTGATGTCCGAGCCGCCGCACGTCCGACCCATCCGTCCCCATCACGTAGACGCTGGCGCCACCCTCGCGGCTGGAGGTGAACGCGATCCTCGAGCCGTCGGGCGAGAAGGCCGGCAGCCAGTTCTTGCCGCGCCCGAACGTCGGGTTCCCGACGCTCCGCGCGCCGGGCCGCCAGACGAACAGATCCTGAAAGCCCCGGCGGTACGACGTATAGGCGACCGCCTGGCCATCCGGGGCCCAACTGGGGGTCAACGCGAGATCGCCGTCGGCGGTGAGCGGCACCTGCGTGGCTCCGTCGTAGTCCGCCGCGAAGACTTCCTTGACGCGCCGCATCTCGCCGGTTGGCGAGCGGCGAGCACCCAGGCGGTCCGAGACGAACGCCAACCGTGTCTGCGCGACACCCCGAACCCCGGTCTCGCTCCAGAGGATCTCGTCCGCAATCTTGTGGGCCGTCGCGCGGGCGGCGCCCGGCGAAGCCTCGCAGGTCCGCTCCCAGGCCACGTCGCCGCGGTCGAGATCGACCAGGGTGGCCTCGATGTGAAACCCGTCACCCCCACGGATCACCCGGGCGGTGAGCGCGGCGTCGGCACCGGTTCGCGGCCATCCCTCCGGCGCCTCCGCGCCCCCCGCCGCCGCCAACTCGTGCAGGTCGGGAGGCAACACCTCGAACTCGTCCTCGAAGACCAGATCGTCGCGCAGCACCCGCCCAAGTGTCTGACAGAAGTCCTGGGCCTCGGGATCGGCCGGGCACCCGAGCGGCTCGGGTACGAGCAGCCGAGGCGAGCCCCCGTGCGCCGCGGTGATCCGGGGAGGCTGGGGACGAGGCTGTGGCGCCACCGTTTGCCACAGCCACAGCACATGGCCGGCCGCCAGACCGCAGCACATGGCCGTGGCCAGCAAGAGACAGGTGGCGGCGGCAGACAGCCTGGCGTCCCGGTTGGTCATGACATTCCGACGAGACACGACATCATCCCTCACTGGCGCGGGGGCTCGGCCGGTGGTGCAGACGCCTCATGGACGGACACCCCAGACCCGTGGGCCTGGCAGGGGGGCGCGGGTCGACGCGCAGCCGGTAAGGAGGGAAGGGAGGATGCCGTACCGATAGAGTATACCCGGCGCGACGTGGCGTCGCCGCCCGGACACGCGCCGCTCAGATGCGGATCTTCACCACGATCTTGCGCACCGCCGCCTGCACCTCCTCCGCGATGCCCGGCATGTGGGCGTCCTCGGGCCACAGAATCATGAAGGTGTCCGGGCGCAGCGGGAACAGGTCACCGGAGCCCGACAACCAGGTGACGTCCGTCTCCGGATCGGTACGGTCCGGCCGCCAGGCGAGCGGCGGGGGCCACGCCGATGAGTTCGCTCCCGCACACGACGCAGTGAACGTCGAGATGGCGGCGGTGCGCCTCCCATCGGCCCGCGCTCAGCGGTTTGGTGGTGTAGTCGCTCACGCTCGCGTACACGCCGTCGCCGTCGACATCCTGCCGCCCAGGCGGGAGCGAGGCGAGGTCAGTCGTCGTGAGGAACTCGAGTGCCCGGGCGATGCCGGTACCGAGTCCTTGGTACAGTCCGGCGCGGGCCAGGGTGTCCCTCACCATGTGTTGTCCTCCGCCTCAGCCCGTTCAGCCCCCAGCTCGGTGACGCGTGTGCTCCCGGCATCTCAGCCCTTCGGGTATCCGACGCTCTGCGCCAGGATGATCCGCTGGTCCGAGCGGAGGCCGAGGGTCTTCGCGAGGGCCGGGCGGTCGATGAGCCCACGGACCGCCGTCGCGAGCCCTTCTGAGGCGCAGAACAGGTACACGTTCTCGGCGATGAACCCCGCGTCGGCCGGCGTGAACAACTCGCGCTCCTCCGCGGGTGCCGGGAGGGTCCTGGCGAAATCGGCCACGTAGACCAGGTTGAGCGGCGCACTGGCCACGTAGGCCTGCGTGCCCGTCAGCGCGCGGTGGTCTCCGGCCTTGACGGGGTCCAGCACGTGCTCCTTGGCGTCATACCGGAAGGCGCCCTCGGGAAGGACGACGTAGATGTCGATCTCCTGCCAGTTCCTGGCCGACGGGGCCGTGCGGCGGCCGTCGGCCCGGGTCACCCCGAACGCCGCCCACAGCAGGTTTGACAGCACTTGAGGGGCCAGAGGAACAGTGCCAAACGCCCTCGCCGACTGGCGGGTCTTCAGGACCTCCATCAGGGGCTTGCCGCCCGTCGTTCTCGCCGGCGGCAGGGGGATCGGCGTCGCCGTCTGGCCGGCCAGCGCGGAGGCTGTGCCGACCCAAGCCACGAGCGCGGCCACCATCGACCACGAGCGTCTCGAACGCATCCAGGCCTTCTCTCTGCAGATGTCGCGGTCGACTCAACCCGAGCCGACCGGGATTGACCCTTCCTGCGCGGTTCTCTTGCCCCCGGGGTCGCTGCGGGCTCCGCTATAATGACAGGATTCACCTACGTGCGTGGAGCGGACTGATTACATGACCAAGAAGCCTGCCGGACCCCACCGCCGCTATCGCGAAGACCTGTCGGAGATGCCTGACTGGCTCAAGAAGAAGACGTGCCCGAACCGCGACAAGTACCTGTCGGGCCGCCGCGTTCTTCCGCGGAACCTGACGGGTCGGGAGAAGCTGGCCGACCTCGTGGACGACGCCTTTCTGGCCTACAACTCGGGCCGGTTGCGCGAGGGTTGCCAGCTGTTCGTCGAGAAGATGCTCGAGCCCGAGGTCACGATCGGCATGAGTCTGTCGGGGGCCCTCACACCAGCTGGTCTGGGGTGCTCGTCGATCGTGCCGCTCATCCGGGCGGGCTTCGTGGACTGGATCGTGTCGACGGGCGCGATTCTGTATCACGACCTCCACTTCGCCTTGAACTACCCGGTCCGCATGGGCAGCTTCAAGATGGACGACACGGAACTGCGCGACAACGACATCGTGCGCGTCTACGACGTCCTGTTGGGCTACAGCGACTGTCTGATGGCGACCGACGAGATCCTGCGCAGCCTCTTGGTCCAGCCGGAATTCCAGAAGGAAATGGGCACGGCGGAGCTCCACTATCTGCTCGGGCGCTACGCGGCGGAGTGGGAGCGCAAGGCGGGCCTCAAGAACGTGTCGGTGCTGGCGGCCGCCTACCGCGCCGGTGTGCCCTGCTATACCTCGTCGCCGGGCGACTCGACGATCGGCATGAACGTGGCGGGCGTCGAGCTGCGCGGCAACAAGCTCCGCCTCAACCCGGCGATCGACGTGAATGAGACGACCGCCTTCGTGCTGGCGGCGAAGCGGTCGGGTGGAAAGAGCGCGGTCGTGCTCTGGGGCGGCGGCAGCCCGAAGAACTTCATGCTGCAGACCGAGCCGCAGATCCAGGAAGTGCTCCGTATCAAGGAGTACGGCCAGGACTACTTCCTCCAGGTGACCGACGCGCGGCCGGATACGGGCGGGTTGAGCGGCGCGACGCCGAGCGAGGCGGTCAGCTGGGGCAAGGTCGACCCGGACCGTCTGCCCGACGCGGTGGTGTGCTACACGGACACCACCATCGCGATGCCGATCCTGACCCACTACGCGCTCTCGCGCCGCAAGCCACGCCGGCTCCGTCGTCTCTACGACGCCCGGCCGGCGATGGTGCAGGCCCTGACGAAGGAGTATTTCGCCCACACCAAGGTGAAGATGCTCGACGGGTCAGAGCCGGCGGTCTAGGGACCGATCACCCTGACCGCTGGCGCCGGTGCTGGCGGGCGGCCAGGGCGCGGGACACTCCCCGCAGGGTGCACGCCTATGTCACGAATCCCGCCGCGTCAGCTCCAGGCCTTGGCGGCCGAGCACGGTACGCCGCTCGTCGTGGTGGACCACGACGCCATCCGGCGGAACTACGAGACGTTCAAGAAGCACCTGCCGCGCGTGCAGGCCTACTACGCCGTGAAGGCGAATCCGGCGCCCGAGATCGTGCAGACGCTCTACAAAACCGGGGCGAGCTTCGACGTGGCGTCGTTCCCGGAATTCATGCTGGTCTACGAGCTGATCCGCCGCCGCCCCGCCAAGGAGCGCCAGGAGTTCGTGTGGGACAAGATCGTCTACGCGAACCCGGTCAAGGCGAAGGAGACGCTCGAGGCGCTCGACAAGTACAAGCCGCTGGTCACCTTCGACAACCGCACGGAGATCCGGAAGATCCGCGAACATGCCCCGAACGCCGGTCTGCTCGTCCGGCTCCGGGTGCCGAACACCGGATCGATGGTCGAACTCTCGTCGAAGTTCGGGTGCGATCCCGGCGACGCCGTGGCGTTGGTCGAAGAGGCGCACGACCTGGGCCTGGGGGTGGAGGGCCTGAGTTTTCACGTGGGGAGCCAGTGCACGAACTTCGAGAACTTCGTGCAGGCCCTGAACATGTCGGCGGCCGTGATGGCCGAGGCGACCTCCCGCGGATTCGATCTCAGAGATCCTCGACATCGGGGGCGGCTTCCCGGTCCGCTACAACCGGCACGTCGCACCCTTCAGCCTGCTCGCCCGCCGGATCAACCAGGAGATCGACCGGCTCTTCCCGACCACCACGGAGATCGTCGCCGAGCCGGGCCGCTTCTTTGTCGCCACCGCCGTGACATCGATCGCGACCGTCATCGGCAAGGCCGTCCGTGACGGCAAGACCTGCTACTACGTGGACGACAGCGTCTACCACACCTTCTCGGGCATCATCTTCGACCACTGCCCGTACCACTTCAAGGCGTTCAGGAAGGGACCAGCGGAGGTCTGCGCGGTGTTCGGTCAGACGTGCGACGGTCTCGATACAATCTCCCAGGGGGAGATGTTGCCCGAGCTCGACCTCGACAATCTGGTCTACGCCGAGGACATCGGGGCCTACAGCAACGCGTCGGCGACCTGGTTCAACGGGTTTCCTCCCGCCAAGGTGGTCCATATCAACCAATGAGCGGCCGCCGGGGGGCAGGGGCACCCGGGCCGGGCGCTGTCCGTTTTCGAACGGCGCGTGCCGCCCCCGGACAACCCCGGGGTCGGCGGCCCCTCGCCAATCCGCCGGATCGTGCCTGTTTCCCGCCACTTGCGCCCTCGCGCGGTCCGGGCATGCTTCTCGCTCCTGATGCGTCGATCGGTGCGCTGCGGCCCCGGTCGGAGGCCTCGCATGTGGAATGACGTTCGGCTCGCGGTGCGGTCGTTCCGGCGCTCTCCGCTGTTTGCCGGGATTGCCATCGTCTCGCTTGCCTTGGGCATCGGCGCGAACACCGCCATCTTCTCGCTGCTCGACCAGGTTCTGGTGCGCAGCCTGCGTGTTCCCGAGCCGCACCGGCTCGTGGTGTTCCACGTGTCGAACAGCTTTCCCGGCTGGTCGCACTCCGACACCAACGAGACGGTCTTCTCGTATCCGCTCTACCGGGATCTGCGGGACCGCAGCCAGGTCTTCGACGGCCTGATTGCCAGGTCTTCCGCGCCGGTGAGCGTCTCGGACGGCGGGTCGAGCGAACGGGCCCACGCCGAGCTGGTGTCGGGCAACCTGTTCCCGGTGCTTGGAGTCGAGCCTCTCCTTGGCCGTGCGATCGCCCCGTCGGACGACGGGGCCCCTGACGCGCACCCGGTCGTGATGCTGAGCGCCGCGTACTGGACGAAGCGCTTCGGCGCGGACCGCGGCGTCACCGGGAGACGACTCCTCATCAACGGCCACCCGATGGTGATCATCGGCGTCGTGCCACCGACCTTCCGAGGCCTCGTCGCCGGCAACAATCCGGACCTCTTCGTGCCGATCGCCATGAAGCGCGAGATCACGCCGACCTGGTACGGGCTCGACGACCGCCGGACGTCCTGGCTGACCCTCTTCGCCCGGCTGAAGAAAGGGGTGTCCGTCGAACAGGCCAAGGCGCGGACGGGAGTCCTCTTCGGCGCGCTGCTCGATGAGCTGCTGCAGGAGCTGAAGCGGCCGCGGGAGAGCCGTCTGGGACACATGCTCGTCGGCCTCCGCCTCGACCTGCTTCCGGCCGCCCAGGGGGTCAACGAGCTGAAGCGGGAGTTCCAGAGTGCGCTCGTCGCCTTGATGGGCATGGTCGGCCTGGTCCTGCTCATCGCCTGCGCGAACGTGGCGGGATTGATCACGGCCCAGGCCGCCAGCCGTCAGAAGGAGCTGGCCGTCCGGCTGGCCCTCGGCGCGAGACGGGCGAACTTGGTTCGGCAGCTGCTGGTGGAGAGCGTCGTGCTGGCGGTCTCGGGCGGCCTGCTTGGCCTGCTGCTCGTGGGCTGGACGATCGACGGACTGCTGTCCGTGATGGGACCGGACATGGAAGGGGCGCTCAGCAGCGGCGTCGACGTGCGCGTGTTGTGCTTCGACCTCGCGTTGTCGGTGGCGGCCGGGCTGCTCTTTGGTGCCATGGCCGCCTTCCAGTCCTCGCGGCCTGTCGTCTCCGACGTCCTGAAGAACGAAGCCGCCAGCGTCGCGTCGGGGACGGGCCAGGCCCGCCTCCGCCGGGTGCTGGTCGTCGCGCAGGTCGCGCTGTCGCTCCTGTTGCTCGTGGCGGCAGGATTGTTCGGCCGGAGCATTACGAACCTGCTGCGCGTCGATCCCGGCTTCCGCACAAGCCAGGTCATGACCTTCTCGGTCGATCCGACCCTCCAGAACTACCCCCCGGCGCGTGTCGAGAGCTTCTACCGCGATCTCCAGCAGCGGCTCCGGACCCTGCCCGCCGTCGTCGCCGTCGGCGCCGTCGACCCCGGGCCGCTCTCCAACTCCGATCGCGGGGCCAACTTCACCATCGAGGGGTTCCAGGCCAAGGACGCCGACGACGCCCGGGCGTCGATCGCCATGGTCAGCGCCGACTACTTCAAGGCCCTGCGCGTGCCGGTCCTTCAGGGTCGCGAGCTCGACGATGCCGATATCCAGGACCACCGAAAGGTCGCTCTGGTCAACGAAGCCTTCGTGCGCACCTACGGACAAGGGCGTCCGGTGCTCGGCCGGCATCTCGCGCAGGGCAGCGGGACGACTGTCGTCGTGGACCGTGAAATTGTCGGTGTCGTCAAGGACTTCAAGCAGGACGATCTGCGGGGGCCGTCCAAGCCGATGGTGTTCTTTCCCTATCCGCTGGACGACCGCCCGACGCCACTGACCTTCTACGTCCGCTCCTCGGGAACGGAAGCCGCCGTGGCCACTGCCGCGCGGCGGGTCGTTCGGGAACTGGATCGGGACCTGCCGCTGTTCGGCCTCAAGCCGATGCGCGCGTTCGTCGACGAGGCGACGGTGACTGAGCGGCTCATCGCACTGCTGGCCCTGGCGTTCGGCCTGCTCGCGACCGGGCTGGCCGGCGTGGGTCTGTACGGTGTCATCGCGTTCATCGTCCAGCGCCGGACGCCGGAGATCGGCGTCCGCGTGGCGCTGGGAGCCCGGCCGAGCCGGGTTCTGGCGCTGGTGCTGTGGGAGGTGGGGATCCTGCTCGCAACCGGGATGGCGATCGGGCTGGTCGCCGCCCTCCTGGCCGGCCGCTACGTCGAGTCGCAGTTGTTCGGTCTCGGCGGCCGCGATCCGGTGGTCCTACTCGGTGCGCTCGCCGGATTGATGGTCGTCGGCCTCGCCGCGGGGCTCATTCCCGCGCGCCGCGCGGCCGCGATCGACCCGATCCGAGCCCTGCGGCACGACTAGCGCGGCGGGCGACGTTCCTCCAGGCCGGATGCGCTGATTTTGCCGAGGTCCTCACTGCCCGCCCGAGGACGCGGACCGCGCGGCGAGAACCGACCCGTTCCCAAGCTTGACGACCCGACGCGCCTTCATGTCAAACACGTCGCCCGTTGAGAGGACGAAATACGGCTTTTCCCAGGGCTCATAGAGGCGAGTATTGTCGTGGACCGCCACCTTCCACCGTCCGAAGACCTCAAACTGATCGCCCCTGACGATGATGGCGGTGTCCTCGGACAGTCCGATTCCCAGCAGGTTCGGCATCTTCTGGACGACCTCGACGAGGTCGTCCCAGCGCATCCGGGTGTTGATGTGCTGGTCGATCGCTGAACGGCGCAGGAACGCGAAGCCGTGCTCGTGCTCCTTTTCGGGCGTCATCATGATCTGCGGGCCCGCCACCGCGCCGCGTACGAGGTAGTCGCCCTGGATGGTCGCGCCGGCAGACGTGCCGCCGATTACGCCGCCACGTTCGAGTACCTTGCGGAACTCCTTGAGCGTGAGCGTGCCGGCGTACGAGTCCACCAGGTTCCACTGCCGGCCGCCCTCGAACCACACCGCGTCGGCCTGCCGGAGGTCCTTCACGAACTCCTCGGTGTCGGCCACTTTCGGGTCGTGCGTGTGCAGCATCCGAACATGTTTCAGGCCGTGCTTGAGCCAGGAGGCGATGACCGGGTCCTCCCGGTAGACGCGGACGGTTCCATCGGCGTTCCGGTTGCCGCCCGCCGTGGGCACGATGATGTAGTGCTTGTCGGGGCCGCCCGCCAACTCGATGAACTTCTCGATGATGCCGCTGCCCTCGAGCGGACCGCCGCCGACGATGACGAGCGTACCGGCAGCGGGACCGTACTCGGGCGATCCCGGCGCGGGCGCCGCCGCAGGCGGGCGTGCGGTCTGGCCGGCCGGCCCGACGAGGGAGGAGGCCTGGCCCAGAGACGCGGCCACAGACAGGGAAAACACAACGATGCACAGCCGTGTGCTCATGACGTCCTCTGGAAGGGAATCGCCGATCCGGTCGCGCGGGCATTCTAACGTACGGGTGTGGACCGCGCCGCCGTGTCCGTCACGACGTCACGACGGCCGGCGCCGCGGTGACCGTGGCAACGCCCCGCGCCACACCGGGCGGGTGGTCGGAGGATGATCGCTGCGTCCTGGGCGGGCTCCGGCCCGACACCGCGGCCAACCCGGCGAGGGTCCGCCGGCGCGGCTCACGACGTGCCCTGGCAGCCTGTTTCCCGCGAGAAAAGGCCTCCTCCCGGTGTTTCCGACCAAGAAACCTTGCGCGCGTCCCCGAGCAGATCGGCTATGCTCTTCACTTGAGCCGGGTGACGGCGGCCAACATGGCGCTCGTCCGGCGAAACAGTCGAGCGTCCGGCCGAGCGGGCTGACGCCCGGCGGCTGACACGCTGATGGCCAGGCGGCCTACCTGTACAGCAGTTCCATCAAGTGCTGCCGACTCGCGCGCCAGCGAAGGCTCGGGCGTCCGCGCGCGGACTGCGGGTAGTAATCGGTCGAGGGATCGAGCGAGTCGGCCCAGTTCTCAACCCTTCCCTAGTCAGTGGTAGGAGCGACAGCATGACACGCCTGTTCTCGGTTCTGACAATGCTGGTGCTGGTGGTGGGATGCAGTTCGAGCAGCCCGACGCAGCCTTCCGGTGCGAACTCGACGGGAGCGCCGACACCGCTGCAGCCTGCGGCCGGTGCGAAGATCTCGTTCGCCAGCCAGCCAGTGACGCTCGTGGTCTCCAACGGGATGGCGACCGGCACCAACCCGATTACGTATTCCTTTGAAGTGGCGACCGATTCGGGGTTTGGGGCGAAGGTGTTCATCAAGGATGGCGTGGCGCAGGGAGGTAACGGCCAGACGAGCCTGACCATCAACTCGCTTGCCGGCTCGACTGACTACTACTGGCACGCGCGGGTCGTCAGTGGCACCACCACGGGCGTGTTTGGACCGACCGCGAAGTTCACCGTGGCATCCGCGGTCATCCTCAGCCCGCCGGTTCCGGTGTCGCCGCTCACGGGCGCCAACGTGTACACCCGGCCTCCGCTGACCGTGGCCAACGCGGCCCGGCAGGGTCCAGCTGGCGCGATCACCTACAAGTTCGAGATCTCGCTGAATGCCGGGTTTACCTCCGTGGTGGTCAGCGCGACGGTGCCGGAGGGCGACGGGGGACAAACGTCGTTCACGCCGACGACGGACTTGCCCAACCTGACGACCATCTACTGGCGGGTGACTGCCCTCGATGCGGCCAACAGCGCGTCGAGCGCGCCGAGCGCGGTCCAGGCCGTGAAGACGACCATGGCGCTCGACCTCCACACCGTGACCTACGCGCGCGGCCCGAACGTGGCGGACTGGCCGCAGACGGCCACGATCATCGCGGTCGAACAGGATGGCAATGCCGCGAACAACGGTCCGATGTGTATCTCCTTCTCCACGAGCGATTACTGGCCGAGCGTGGGGTTCTTCGGCGATCCCACCGTGCCGGTCTACGCGAACCAGTGGTACATCGCGAACATCAACGGCCAGTGGTATGCCGGGGCCGGCGAGTGGCTGCGTTCGGATCGCGGGTGGTGCAAGAGCGGCCAGGCCACCAACAACATTGGCCCGGACGGCGGATGGGCGCCCCCGATGGACACGTGGGTGCCGCACCCCGGGGACATGGTCGGCTACATGGTGACGACGCCGGCCCGCGACTGGCCGGACATGTCGACCACGAACGAGCGCTCGAACGTGGTCGTCCAGCCGTGGTACGACAGCAGCATGCAGTCGAGCACGGTCTCGAGCACGGTGCGCCGGACCATCAAGAGGTAGCGGCGGAGGCGGATTCGATCAGGAGGCGAACGGCATGAAACGTACAGTGGCAGTCGCGCTCGGCATGATGGTGCTGGCGGGAGCGGCGTATGCGCAACCGTCGGCCGGTTCGGACCCGGCGACGCCTGCGTCGCGATACATCGCAGTGATGGGACAGGCCACCTTCGGGCAGACCACGAGCGGGGCCGTGAGCGGCGAATTCGGTGTCTTTCTCACCCCGGCGCTGGCGCTGTTTGTCGAGGGCGGCGGCCTGTGGGACGCGACTGGCACGCCAACGATTACCGCGGCCCAGCAGGTCGCCGCGTACCTCGCCACCGCGCAAACGGCCGCCGTGGGATACAGCGTCAAGCAACCCGTGGGCTTTGTCGTGGGCGGCGTCAGATACGTCCTTCCGGTGAAGAGCCGCCTCCGTCCCTTCGTCATGGCGGGCGGAGGCGGGGCCCGGGTTACCGAGGATGTCCACTTTACCCTCGGCGGCTCGGATGTCACCAGCGCGCTGCAGCCGTACGGCGTCGCGCTCGGCAGCGACTTGGCGGGGTCGGTCACCAAGGGGATGATCACGGTGGGAATTGGTGCCGACTGGGCCATCGGGCGTCGACTTCTCGTCGACGTGAGCTATCGGTACGGTCGCATCTTCACTACCGATGGCATCAACGTGAATCGCGTGGGAGCGGGCGTGGGCGTGCGGTTCTGAACATCATGCCCGGGAGAGGACCGGGCGGCGCGGGGCCGGGATCGGCCAGGTCCGTGTGGCCTCGGCGGGACGGGGATGGTCCGGAAGAGAGCCTGGGCGCGGGGAGCGCTCCCGTCAGCGCACCGAGCGCCACCCTCAGGGGGGACGTCGGCCGAGAGGTCCGTCCGTGGACCCTCGCGACCGGAGCGCCCGACGCGGGTCGCGACGACGTCCACCGCCCCGCCGCCAACCGGGGCAGCACCGCCAGCTGACGCCGCGCCGCGAATTTGTCCGGAGGTGGACGCGGCACTCAATCGATTCCGAGCAGGTTCGGCATCTTCTGGACGACCTCGATGAGGTCGTCCCGGCGCATCCGGGTGTTGATGTGCTGGTCGATGGCCAATCGGCGGAGGAACGCGAAGCCGTGCCGGTGCTTCCTCGCCGGCGCCATCATGATCTGCGCCCCCGCGACCGCGCACCAGGTAGCCGTCCTGGATCGTCGCCCCCTCCGAGGTTCCCCCAACGACGCCGCCGCGCTCGAGCACCTTCCGGATTTCCTTCAGCGTGAGCGTGCCGGCGTACGAGTCCACCAGGTTCCACTGTCGGCCGCCTTCGAACCACACCGCGTCGGCATGCCGCAGGTCCCTCACGAACTCCTCGGCATCTGCCACTTTGGGGTCGTGGGTGTGAAGCATCTTGACGTTCTTCAAGCCGTGCTTGAGCCAGGAGGCGATGACGGGATCCTCGCGGCAGGTGCGAATCGTGCCGTCGGCGTTCTCGTTGCCGGCCGCCGCGGGTCCGATGACGAGAGGCGACACGGGGAGTCAGCCCGTGCGCCCGCCTGCGCCCGAATACGGGCCCGCCGCGGGCACGTTCGTCATCGTCGTCGGCGGCCCGCTCGAGGGGTCCGGCATCATCGCGAAGTTCATCGAGCTGGCCGGCGGTCCTGACAAGGAAACAGGCACGTCCCGCCAGGCAGATCGGCTATGCTTGTCGTTCCGGCCCGGGTGATCGCATCCGACCGATGCGCCTCTCCTCCAACGAGACATCCGGCAACGGTGCCCGGCGGCTGGACGCGTCAAGGCGGCCCGCATGCAACAGCAATCCCAACTCGCGCTCGTCACCGGCGCGGCCGGATGGCTCGGTTCCCGGCTCACCCTTGCGCTGACGCAGGGTCTGCCGGACACGCCGGAGCTTCCTCGCCCGTACACCAGCGTCCGTGCCCTCGTCTGGACCGACGCCGACGCGGTCCGACTGCGGCGCCTCGCGCCCGCGGTCGAGGTGTGCGTCGGCGACCTCCGCCATCCTCCGGACGTCGCGCGCTTCTGCGAGCGGGCCGAGGGCGCCGTCCTGTTCCACTGTGCCGGCGTCATTCACCCGCGGCGGATTCGCGAGTTCTACGAGGTGAACGTCGACGGGACGCGCCACCTGATGGCAGCCGCCCGGGCGGCGGGCATCCGCCGGGCCGTCGTCGCGTCGAGCAACTCGCCCTTCGGCTGCAATCCCCGGCGCGCCGACGTCTTTACGGAGGAGTCCGCCTACCACCCGTACATGCACTACGGCCGGTCCAAGAAACTCATGGAAGAGGTCGTCTTCGCGGCCTCGGCCGGTGGCGGCGTGCCCAGCGTGCTCCTGCGCGCGCCGTGGTTCTACGGACCCGGACAGCCGGCCCGCCAGACGTTGTTCTTCACGATGATCCGCGACGGGACGGTCCCGCTCGTCGGTGACGGCGAGAACCGGCGGTCGATGGCTTACGTGGACAATCTCTGCCAGGGCTTCCTCCTGGCGGCCGCGGCCGAGCGGCCCGGGCCCGCCTACTGGATTGCGGACGTGCGGCCCTATACGATGAACGAGATCCTGGGGACCGTCGAGGACCTGCTGGAAGGCGAGTTCGCCATCCGGTGCGCCCACCGGCGGCGGCGCGTGCCGGGGTTGGTCGGGGACATCGCGCGTCACGTGGATCGCGCGATCCAGGCGTCGGGCTGGTACGCGCAGAAAATCCACGTCCTCTCGGAGATGAACCAGACCATCGCGTGCAGCGTCGCCAGGGCCCAGGCCGAGCTGGGCTATCGCCCCTCCGTCGATCTCCGGGAAGGGATGCGGCGAAGCCTGCGTTGGTGCCTCGAGGAAGGCCTGCTCCGGTAGATGGACACCATGGTGGCGGGTCGGGTCCTGGTAACGGGCGGGTCCGGGTACTTCGGTTCCCGGCTGGTCGCGCACGCGGTCCAGGCGGGCCTGACGTGCCGCGTCCTCGACCTCACGGACGCCGCCGACCGCCCGCCCGCGGTCGAGTTCCAGCAGGGTGACATCCGCGATCCCGCCGCCGTGCGCCGCGCGGTGGACGGCGTCGGCGTCGTGTTCCATGCTGTCGCCCAGGTGCCCCTGGCCAAGGACCGCCGGCTGTTCGAGTCGGTCAACGTGCACGGAACCGAGGTCCTGCTGGACGCGGCGCGCGCCTCGGGCGTCGGGAAGGTGGTCTACGTGTCGTCGAGCGCGGTGTACGGCGCGCCGCGGTCGAACCCGGTGTCCGAGGCCACGCCCCGCGCTCCCGCCGAGGCCTACGGCCGCGCGAAATCAGACGGCGAAGCGGTGTGCGAGGCGCACGCGCGCGCCGGGCTCGATGTGACGATCGTCCGCCCGAGGACGATCCTCGGCGGCGGGCGGCTGGGCATCTTCCAGATTCTCTTCGAGTGGGTCCGGGAGGGGCGCAACCTGCCCGTGCTCGGCAACGGCCGCAACCGGTACCAGTTCGTCCAGGCCGACGACCTCGCGCGCGCCTGCCTGCTGGCGTCGGCACGCCCGGGTCCCGCTTCCTACAACATCGGGGCGACCGAGTTCGGCACGATGCGGGAGATCCTGGAGGCGCTCTGCGCGCACGCGGGCACGGGCTCGCGGGTGCGCAGCGTACCCGTCTGGCCCGCGTGGGCGGCCATGAAGGTCACCTCGGCCGTCGGCCTGTCGCCGCTCGGCGCCTACCACGCGCTGATGTACGGCCGAATCGATGTACTTCGACGTCTCGAAGGCGCGCGCGGAACTCGGGTGGGAGCCGCGCTTCTCCAACGACGCGATGCTCATCGAGAGCTACGACTGGTATCTCGCGAACCGTGCCCAGGTCCTGTCGTCGCATGGCGGAAGCCATCACCGCTCGCCGGTCCGCCAGCGCATCCTCTCCCTCCTGAGGCTTCCGTGACGCCGCCCTCCGACGTGGACGACCCTCGGCGGAGGCGTCGGCGCACGCTGGCGCTGAGCGCCCTTGGCCTGGCCTCGACCGTCGCGTTCACCGCGCTCGCGGTGCGCGGCCTGCGCGTCTGGGACGTCGCCCGGTCCCTGGAGCGAGCCGCCCTGTGGCCGTGGGTGCCCCTCGGCCTCGCGTGGTACGGCGCGTCGCACGTCCTGCGCGGCGTACGCTGCCGCCTCCTCGTCAGCCGCGAGGCCAAGCTGTCCCTCCTGGACGCGGTCAACGCGGTCCTCGTCGGGCACGCCGCCAACAACGTACTCCCGGTCCGGCTGGGGGAATTCGTGCGCGCGGGGACGCTCGCCGAGCGGACGGGCCTGCCCCCGGTGCAGACGCTCGCGGTGGTGTTCGTCGAGCGCGTCTTCGACGGCCTCGCCCTGCTGCTGATGCTGGTCCTGGCGGAGGCCCTGTCGCCGACCCTCGTCGGGATCGCCACCCGGCAGCTCACCGTCGCCCTGTTTCTCGCCGCCGCGGCCGGCGTCATGTTCCTGGCGGTGGGCCACGGGTGGGCCCTGGCCGTCGCCGGGAGGGTCTCGGCCCTCTTGCGGCCGTCGTGGCGCGACGCCGTGATGCGCGGGGTGACCCACGTCATCAGCGGCACGTCCTATCTCCGCGAGGGGCCGGGGATGCTGCGGGTGGCCGCGGCGAGCGCCGTCATCTGGGCGTGCGAGGCCGCCATGTTCCTGAGCCTGCTTCCGGCCCTGGGCGTTCCGGCGGCGCCCGGGCGCGCGCTGCTCGCGGCGGCCGTGACCAATCTCGGCATCATCCTGCCGTCCACGCCGGGCTTCATCGGGCCCTTCCACTACTTCTGTCAGCAGGCGCTCGTCGACAGCGGGGTGGCGGCGGATGTGGCCCTCGCGTACGCCGTCCTCGTGCACCTGGTGGTCTACCTGTCGACGACCGCGTGGGGATTCGGGGTCCTCCTGCTGTACGGCAGGGGGTTCCGGGCCAGGCTGGCGCTCAGGCAGCGGGCGCGCGTGGTCGAGACGGGGGACCTCTCACGGGCCACTCCGATCGGACGCTACTACCTGCCGTCCGTCGAGCCGCGGCCCGACCGGTTCCTGATCGCCGTGGTCGATGGGCTCATCCCGTTTGACGAGTCGGGGTCCGCGCGGGCGGACGGGATCGCCCGGGCCGCCGCCTTCACGGCAGGGCAGCTCTCGGCGCTGCCGCGCCGGTTCCGCGTCGCGCTCCACCTGGGCCTGGCGGGGTTCCGGGCCGCCTCGTTCCTCCGGTTCGGCCGCGACCTGCCGAGCGTCCGCGCCGACCGCGCCCATGCGTGGGTGGAACACTGGGCCTACGGGCCGTTCTCCGTGTTCCGGCTCCTGTTCCGCGCCGTCCGGTCCGTGGCGGTCCTCGCGTACTTCGAACACCAGGCGGCCCGCACGGTCGGGCCCGGACTGGTGGTCCCCGCCCCGGCGGTGCGCCATGACTGACCCGCGCAGCCAGGTGCTGGTGATCGGGTCGGGCGCCGGCGGCGCGACGACGGCCGCCACGCTGGCCGACGCCGGCTTCGACGTCCTCGTCGTCGAGGAGGGCCAGCGCGTGCCCGCGTCGGACTACGGAGGCGACGCCACCGAGGGCATGCGGCGGTTCTTCCGCCAGCGCGGCATGCGGCCCATCGTCGGGCGGGTACCGATTGCGTTCGTGGAAGGCTGCTGCGTCGGCGGGAGCACCGAGAGCAACAGCGGGTTCTGGCACCGCGCGCCGCGGGAGATCCTGATGCGCTGGAAAGCGCAGTTCGACCTCGCGGACGCCTCGGAGGAGGATCTGGCGCCGCACTTCGTGTGGGCGGAACGGCTGCTGGGCGTCGGCAAGTTCCCCGGCGCGTGGCCGCCGAGCACCGAGGCGTTCGGCCGCGGCATCCAGGCGATGGGCTGGTCGTTCGAGGAAGTGCCGCGGGCCGCGCCCGGCTGCCGCTCGGTCAACCTCTGCGCGCAGGGCTGTCCGACGGGCGCCAAGCAGGGGATGACGCGTTCGGTGCTGCCGATCGCTGAACGCGCGGGCGCCCGCGTGATCAGCCAGTGCCGAGCCGACCTGATCCTCTTCCGGCACGGCCGCGTCGAGGGCGTTGTGGCGCGCCAGCGCACGGAGGCGGGCGCCGAAGAGGTCGTGCGTCTGAAGGCCGACCACGTGTTCGTGTGCGGCGGTCCGATGGAGACCCCGGCCCTGCTGCGCCGGAGCGGCGTGAAGTATCACGTCGGCGACACGCTCAGGATCCATCCCTACGTGAAGGTGGTGGCAAAGTTCCGCGAGCCGATGCATGCTGAGGACACGGTCCTGCCGCTCCTCCAGGTCAAGGAGTTCTGGCCGGAGATCTCGATGGGCGGCGCGTACCTCACGCGGGGTCACCTCGCGATCATGCTCAGCGAGAACGTCGACTGGCTCAGGCAGGAGATGCGCCATCACGAGCGGATGGCCGGCTACTACGTGGGCGTCAAGGGGACCGGGACGGGCCGCGTCCGCCCGTCGCTGTTCGGCCGCTCGACGATATCCGCCCGCTACGACGTGTCCGAGGAGGATCGCCGGAACCTCAGCCGCGGCCTCGCCCGGCTGGCGGCGCTGCTGCTGGCTGCCGGGGCCGAGGCCGTCTTCCCGTCGGTGTACGGGATCCCGGCGATCACCACCGGCGACGGGGCGGTGCGGTGGCTCGACGAGCTGCTGCCGCGCCAGGGGCTGGCCCTGGGTACGGTCCACGCCTTCTCCTCTTGTCCCCTGGGCGAGCGCCGCGACCGCTGCGCGGCCGATTCGTTCGGCGCCGTGTACGGGCGCGAAGGGCTGTACATCAACGACGCCAGCATGCTGCCCGATTCGCCCGGCGTGAATCCCCAGGGGAGCATCATGGCGCTCGCGCGCCGGAACGCGTTGCACTTTGCGGCACGGGCACGATGAACAGGGCACGGGTCGCCGCACTCGGCGTGGCCTTGCTCGCCTCATACCTCTACTTCCACGACGGGGGCGGCTGGAGCCAGAACTCGCGCTTCGACCTGGTGCTCGCCCTCATCGAACGCCACACCGTGTGCATCGACGCCTACCACGGGAACACGGGCGATCGCGCGCTCTACCGGGGCCACTACTACTGCGACAAGGCACCGGGCACGAGCTTCGTGGCGCTGCCCGCGGTTCTGGTCGTCCGCGGGGCGATGGCCGCTCTGGGCACCGACGTCGAGTCGCCGCCCGCCTGGGCGCGCCTGCTGTACGTCGCCGAGATTGCCGCGGCCCGCCTCCCCGGCGTCCTCGGAGCCCTGTGCCTCTGGTGGCTCGCGTACCGCTTCACGGGCAGCGAGCACGCCGCGAGCGTGGCGGCCCTCGCCTTCGCGCTCGGGTCGCCCATGTGGACCTACGGCAGCGTCCTCCTGGGCCACACGCTGAGCGTCTGCTGCCTGCTGCTGGCCTGGAGCGCGGCGGCGCTCGTGGCGACCTCGGGGACGCCGCGCCGTGACGTGGGCCTTGGGTTCTGCGCCGGCCTGGCCGCCGGGGCGGCGGTGGTCACCGAATACCCGGTCGCGGTCGCGTCCGTCGTGCTCGCTGGCTACGCTGTTGCCGAGGCCTGGTCGGGCGGATGGGCCAAGCGGGCGCGGGTGGCCGCCGCCCTGGGGCTGGGCGCCGCCTCGTGCGCCTTGGTCCTCATGGCCTACCACCAGGCGGCGTTCGGGTCGCCCTTCCGCGTCGGCTACCAGTTCTACGACCACCCGGTGGCCATGAAGACTGGCCTGCTCGGCATCAACCGGCCCCAGTGGCACATCCTCGCGGAGCTCCTGTGGGGCTGGTACCGGGGGCTGCTTCCCACGGCTCCCGTGCTCGTGCTGGCGCCCGTCGGGTTTTTCCTGTGGATCCGGCGCCGCGAGTCGCGGATCTTCGGCCTGAGCCTCGCCGTCGCGAGCCTCGTGGGCCTGGCCATGATGTCGGGCGACGTGCACTGGGAGGGCGGGTGGGCCTATGGGCCCAGGTACCTCGCCTTCATCATGGGCTTCCTGTTCCTGGGCGTGGCGCCGGTCTGGACAGGCGCGGGGCGCCTCGGGCGCGCCGCGATCCTGGTCCTGGCGCTGGCGGGAGTCGGTGCCTCGCTGGTCGCCGTCTCGACCACGTGTCAGCCCGACGGCGCCGTGATGCAGCCGATGCGCAGCTTGATGTGGCCCGCGTTCCGCTCCGGCGACCTGGCGCTGAACACGCAGGGGTTCACCGACAGGCTGCCGCCTCGCGAGCCGGGTGCCCCGAGGGCCGCGTGGAACCTTGGCCAGCTGATGGGGCTCACGGGGCTGGCCAGCCTGGTACCCTTGCTGGCGGTGTGGGCGGCGTGCGCGGCCCTCTACGTCATCGGCGGGCGTCGCCACCGCACCGGGCGGTACCCGGTGGACGCTTCCCCCGCAACCTGACGGACGCGACCACGAGAACCGCGCGTTTGTGATATTCCAGCCGGGTGGTTCCGGCCCCGCAGCGGCGCCCGGGGCGTTTTCACGGCCTTCCGCTGCTCGCCTCGCCCGAGCCGTCCTCCAGCCGGTCGACGACCATTGGCTCCAGATCGGCCATCTCGCGACCGGCTTCAACCGTATACTGGTTCGCGGAGGAAGGCCTTGCACCGCCAGGCAGCCGCGTGACTGGACGATTTCATCGAGCACGAGCCGGCGCCCGCGACGATGCAGAGGACACCGTGAGAGCTGTCGTCCCGAGCCATGACCCGCTGACAGAACGCCACGTCGCGCGGCAGGCTGCGCCGTCCCGGCCGGCGGCCGCGCGATTCGCCTCGAACGCGACCTGTTTCAGGGTGACTGGAACGATGTCGTCGGGCCGCGTGACAATGGCAAGCCAAGACCGCTGATTCGACAGTGTTATTGCTTCACGCCGCCCTACGACTCTCGAACAGCGTGACGATGGCCCAGGTCGGGTCCGCATGGACCTTCCGCAATCACTGGACCGCTCCGCTCGGCAGGGTCAGCGCCACAACCTGGCTCGGTTGCCGAACGTGGCCGGGTGGCCGCGGCTTCGCGTGAGATCCCCACAAGGCGGCATCGAGGGAATCGTCATCGCAAAGGTCACGGGTCTCGACGCGTCTCCGGATGTCACCCGTTCGCGTCGTCTATGGGGCGTGGGCGGGAGACGGGCCTCGCCGGCGACCGGCTGACGCCCACCGGACGCCGACGCCGTGCCCGCCCCGCGGGGGAGTGGACGCGGTTCCGCCCCGGACTACTGCAGCGGCGCCCAGTTGGCCGCCTTGACCGTTTCCCGCGCCGCCCACTTCTTCCACACGCTCGCCTCGTACAGCAGGCGCAGGAACACGCCCCCGACGACCGGTCGTGCCTGGAAGCCGGCTTGGGTCGCATCGTGCGTCCAGTACCAGTCGGTCATCGGCACCCGGTGCGGCGTCTGGTTGAGCATGTCGAAGACCGGGTCGATGAGCGCCTCGAAGTCGGCTCGCGACCCTGTCAGCGTTGCGGTCCACGAAATCCAGTCCAGTTTCGTGTAGAGACGCCGGTTGTCGAGGGGCAGGCCGAACGGGCCCTGGGTGCGCCGGTAGAAGGCCATCTCCTGCTGGGCCACGGCGGCGGGAAAGAGGTTCAGCCCGAGCAGGCGGTCCCACACCAGGTTGTACTTCTGACTCCACGTGCCGGGCCAATCAAACGCCAGGCGGTAGTGGTCCCCGTCGGAGGCCTCCTGGGTCCACCGCGCGGCGAACCGGGTGGCCATCGCGCCATATTCGGCGGCGAGGGCCGTCTCGCCGCGGAGCTCGGCGAGACGGCCGAAGGCCCCGAGCGCAAGGATGGCTTTCGCCGACAGGTTGGCGTTGTGCGCCAGGTGGCCGGCAAAGTCATCCGTGCAGAGCTGGTTTTCTGGGTCGAACCCCTTGTCTTTGAGGTACTTGGCCCACTTCACCAAGACCGGCCAATAGTGGGTGGCAAACTCCGCGTTCCCTTCCATCCGGGCGATGGCGGCAACCAGGAGCAGCATGTTGCCGCTTTCCTCGACCGGCATCTGGTCTTCCTCGGTCTTCTCACGGCCGCCATACACCTGCCCGGTGGCGTGCGGGTAAGTACCCAGATCGTGCGGGGCGAAGGGGAAGGGCCAACGCGTGGAGCTGGCATAGGCGAGGTTCGACACCACCATCGCCTTCGCGAGCGAGGGGCCGAAGAGGAGGTACAGCGGTGCCATGGGGTAGATCACGTCGACCGTCCCGATGCAGCCGTTGCTGAAATGCTCTTTGGGAAAGAGCAACGGCTGGCCGTTTCCATCGGCGACGAGCTTGGTCGAGGCGAGCGTCTGGCGGTAGGCGAGCTGGGCCATCGCCGCGTACTTGGCGCCGCCAGCCGCCGTCAGGTCGCGGGCGAGTTCGCTGTCGAATGCGGCGGCCTGGGCCTCAATGGCCTCGCGGTCGCGGGCCGCTGTGGCGAGGACCGATTCGATGGTCGCGCCGTTCCTTCGCCAGTACGCACGCAGGTCGTGCGAGAGGTACCGGATCGCGAAAATGTCATCGTAGGCGAGCATGGCCCATCGCGTGACCGGCGTGGCGGTTACCTGGCCCAGATCCCAGACCGCCGCCATGGCGAGGTGCGAGGTGGATACGGGGCCGGCGGCCACCGGACCTGAGGGGGCCGCGACGGCGCCGCCCTCGACGAAGGCATCTCGTGTTCGTCTCCCGTTTCCGCCCGTGACCGTTGCGCCCGGCCCTCCCGGCGTCGCGAGGTAACCGTAGCCCCAATCGATCCGCACGTCGTCACCGCGGCGGGCGAGGACGGGTTGGTCGGGCGTGCCGACTCTGGCTACCGCCAGGCCCGGGATAGCCGGGAAGTCGAGGCCGGCTGCCTGATCGGGAGTGTTGACGGCCACTTCCGCCCCACAGTCCACATACAGCTGGACCTTGTGAGACCGCCCATCGACTGACTCCACGCTCCACGTCAGATAGGTGACCGGCCTGGACAGCAAGTCGAGATCCCAGGGCAGCGAGGGCGTCAGGAAACTGAGGGTGACGCGGACCACTGCGTTCGAGAACACGTAGGTCGTCCGTGTGGCCGTGACACTGAGCGAGCGCTGGGGGAGGGCCGCCGTGTCGGAGGGTGTCGTTCCCATCAGCCGGAAGGCGTCGCCATCGACCCGGAGAAGCGATGCGAGCGGATGCGCCCGACCGGTCCAGTGAACGGTGGCCGCGTCGGTCAAGCGGTCGGCCGGCGACCAGATGGAGAAGTACGGGTCGTAGGCGATCAGCGGCACGGCAGGGGGGCGGAGGACTGGGCCACCACCGCTCGGGATGGGTTCGGAACGGGGAGCCGGACGGTTCGCGGCCACCGTGACGATGAGCGCCACGCTCGCGACGAACAGGACGGCCAGCGGGAAGGTGCGTGCTGACGAGTTCGGGAAGCGCATCGAGGACCTCGCGGGCTAGGGAGGCACCCTATTGTCCTCGTCCAGCGACCGTCCAGCAACGGCGAAGAGCGGCCTCCATTCGCGCTGGCTCGGGCGGGGAGAAAGGCTGAGGGTCGGCGGCGGCGTTATGGCGTGTACACGACGCAGCGGTTGCGGCCGGACTCCTTGGCCCGGTAGAGGGCGACGTCGGCCGCCTGGATCAGGGTTTCGACGTCCCTCCCGTGCGCGGGCATGATGGCGATGCCGATCGAGATACGCACGTTGTAGGCCAGGTCCCTGTAGTGGAACTGCCGGGCTCCGAGCGTCTCCCGGATGCGCTCGGCGACGACGAGGGCGGCGCTGGTGTCCGTCTCCGGGAGGAACGAGACGAACTCTTCCCCGCCGTAGCGGCCGTTGACGTCAATCACCCGGGTCGACTCCCGGATGAGGCGGCCGACCTCGGCCAGACACTGGGAACCGACCAGGTGGCCGAACGTGTCGTTGATGCGCTTGAAATGGTCGAGATCCATCATGAGCACCGCGAGGGGGTGCTCGTAGCGCTCGGTCCGGATGATCTCCGTCTCGAGCGCGCGATAGAACGAGCGCTTCGTCAGCAAGCCGGTCAATTCGTCCACGTGAATCATCTGGACGATACGCGCCTGGTAGGCCACGTCGGACCGGTCGAGCAAGGAGAACTTGAGGATCCGGCCACCGATGCCGACCTTGCTGCCGTTCTGCAGGGGCGCCTGCCGCACCCGCTCCCCGTCGAGAAACGTGCCGTCGCGCGACCCCAGGTCGACGACCTCGAACGACCCCTCGCCGTTCTTGCGGATGCAGGCGTGGCGGCGCGAAACGCGGGGGTCGGGAATGACGATGTCGGCCCCGGCGGTGCGGCCAATGACGGTTTCCTCGCGCGTCAGGGTGTGGAGACCGCCGATTTCGTCGCCGTCGTACAGGATGACGGCGGGCAGGCGCTCGCCCTCCCTGAGCTCCAGGGCCTTGAGCAGCTGCGGGAGCTGGATGGTCGGATCGTCCACGTCCAGGCCTCCGTCCGGGCGCCGGCCGCCCGGACGAGAATCCGCTTTTCCACTTATCGGTCGGTGTGCCGGGAGGCTGCACGGGGGGGCCGTGGTGGCCGCCGGGGGCGGTCGAGGGCGGCTGGCCGCACTTGCCCGATCGAGGCCGGGCCGATCTAACATACCGGTCGGCTACGCGGGCTGCGGTCCAGCCGGCGTCGCGCACCAGCACCCACAGGAGAGTCATCATGTGCCGTTCTCGCACCGTTCTGATCGTCGCGGTTGGCGTCATCCTGGCCGGACTCGGCCTGGGAGCCGAGCAGGGGATGTGGATGCCCCAGCAGATTCCGGCCCTCGCGGGCAAGCTCCGCGCGCTGGGGTTTGCGGGAGATCCCGCGGCATTCGCGGATCTGACCGGCCAACCCATGGGCGCCATCGTGTCACTGGGCGGCTGCACGGCCTCGTTCGTGTCGCCGGATGGCCTGATCGTCACCAATCACCACTGCGTGACGGGTGCCCTGCAGTTCAACTCCACGTCTCAGCGCGACCTCCTGACCAGCGGCTATCTGGCGAAGACGCGGGCCGAGGAGCTGTCGAGCGGACCCGGTTCGCGCGTCTTCGTGACCACGTCGGTCAAGGAGGTCACCGCGGCGATCACGGGCAACGTCAACCCGGGCGTCAGCGACCGTGACCGCAACGACATCATCGACCGGCGGACCAAGGAGCGCGTGGCGGCCTGCGAGAAGGACGGCCACCGCTGCGCCGTCACCGCCTTCTTCGATGGGCTGAAGTACTTCGAGATCGCGCAGCTCGAGATCCGGGATGTGCGCCTGGTCTACGCGCCGGCAGAAGGCATCGGGGTGTTCGGCGGCGAAACAGACAACTGGCGCTGGCCCCGCCACACGGGCGACTGGAGCTTCCTGCGCGCCTACGTCGGGAAGGACGGCCATCCGGCTGCCTACTCCAAGGACAATGTCCCCTACAAGCCGGCGCACTACCTGAAGGTCTCGGCGCTGGGGGTCAAGCCGGGCGACCTCGTGTTCGTCGTCGGGTACCCCGGCCGGACCATGCGTCACCGCACGTTTGCGGAGATTACGGAGACGACTGAGTGGGCGCTTCCACGCTCGATTCGCCTCGCCGAGGAGCAACTCGCGCTCATTGACCAGCTGGTCGCCGGCAACAAGGAGCTGGCGATCAAGCTGTCGGGCCGGATCCAGGGTCTCAACAACACCCTGACGAACCAGAAAGGCGTCCTCGAAGGGCTCGTCAAGGGTGGGGCGCTCAGGACCAAGGAGGCGCAGGAAAAGGCTCTGGCTGCCTGGATCGCGGCCGATCCGGCGCGCCAGCGCCGTTTCGGCGACGTCCTGCCGGCGCTCGCCGCCCTCCAGGCCGAAGCCGAGAAGGTCCGTGAGCGGAACGCGGCGTTCGCCAGCCTGTCCGGGTCATCCTCCTATCTGGCCGCCGCGCAGATGCTCTATCGGCTGTCGGTCCAGCGCGCCAAGAGCGACCTCGACCGGGAGGCCGGTTTCCAGGAACGCGACTGGAGCCGGATCCGGGAGAATCTCGACCGGCTGCAACGGTCGCTCGACGCCACCGCCGACCGCGCCCTCCTGCGATGGGCCCTCGGGCTCGCCTCGGCGTTGCCCTCCGGCCAGCGCATCGACGCGCTCGACAAGGCCGTCGGTCTGCAACCGGGTCTCTCCCGTGGCGACGCGGACCGCATCGTCGATGCGTATCTCGACAAGCTGTACGGGGGCACGCGGCTCGGGGACCGGGACTTTCGCCTCTCGCTCGTGGACCGGACCAGCGCGGAGATCCAGGCGAGCGGCGATACGTTTCTGGCCCTGGCCGTCGCCCTGGAGCCGCTGGCCGAATCGATCCGCGACGCCACCAAGAGCCGGAGCGGCGCCTACGCGCGCCTGCGTCCGCGCTACCTGGAGGCGCTCATCACCAAGGCCGGCGGACTCGTGGCGCCGGACGCCAACAGCACGCTGCGAGTCACCTACGGGCAGGTCAAGGGAGTCGATGCGCGGGACGGCCTCTACTACAAGCCGCAGACGGGTCTGACGGGCATTCTGGAGAAACAGACTGGCACGGGCGACTTCAACGCGCCGCAGTACCAGCTCGACGCGATCGCCGCGTTCATGAAGACCAGGAAGAGCCCCTACGCGGATCCGGCGCTGCGGGACGTCCCGGTGAACTTCCTCTCGACGGTGGACACGACCGGCGGCAACTCGGGATCGCCCACGCTGAACGCCCGGGGCGAGCTTGTGGGCCTGCTGTTTGACGGCACCTACGAATCGGTGGCCTCCGACTACCTGTTCGACGACGTGAAGACGCGGTCGATTCACGTGGACACCCGCTACATGTTGTGGAACATGACGGCGGTCGACGGCGCCGCCCACCTCGTCAAGGAGATGGGAGTTGGCGAGACGCCGGCCCGGCCGCCGGTGAGCCCCGCCCCGAAGGACACCGCCGGGGCCAAGAAGTCTCCCGGCAGTCATTAGGCCGAGCCGCCTCCCGCGACGCGTGGGCGCCCCGCGCGTCGCGGGACCGGGCCACCTCAGGAGTTGCGCGCCGCGGTGTTCACCTCGTCCGCGTCACCTTCGACAACCCGCGCGGGTGGTCCGGGTTGATGCCGCGCAGCCGGCTCAGCGTGAACGCCAGCCGCTGCCCGGGCACGACCGCCACGATGGGAGACAGCCACTCCGGCACGTCGGAGGGCAGCCGCAGCGGCGCGGTCGCCCGCGCCAGCGACGCCGGCACGTTCGACAGCACGACCGGCCGCACGCCACGGTCGGTCATGGCGCCCAGCAGCAGATCGACCTCGGCGCTGACGGCGCCCAGCACATTCACGACAATGGCGGCAAAGCCCTTGTCCAGCAGGGCGATGGGACCGTGCTGGAAGTCAGCGGCCGAGTAAGGCTCCACCGCGACATAGGCCAACTCCTTGGCCTTGAGCGAGATCTCGAACGCCGTGGCGTAGTTGAAACCGCGCCCGATGACGACGCCGTGGCCCGCGTCCTTCAACACGCTCGCCGCGGCTGACACGGCGCTCTGGTCGATGTCGAGCGCTTCGGCCACCCAGGACGGCACGGACGCGACCTCCCGCCGCCGCGCCGCGTCCCCCGCCAGATCGGCCGAGAGCATGGCGAGCGCCAGCAGTTGGGCCGTGTAGGTCTTGGTGGCCGCCACGCTGCGTTCGGCGCCGGCGTGGAGCAGCAGGGTGTCATCGGCCGCCTCCGCCAACGGCGAGCTCGCGGCGTTGGTGATCGCCAGCGTCGGGCACCCCTGGCGACGTCCCTCGGCCACCACGGCCACCAGATCCGGCGACTCTCCGGACTGCGAAATGCCGACCACCAGTGCATCGTGCATGCGGGGCGGTGCCTGGTAGCGCGTGAACAGCGACGGCGTGGCCAGGGTGACCGTTAGGCGGTTGCATGCCCCGAAGACGTATTGCGCGTACCGGGCCGCGTTGTCCGACGAGCCCCGGGCCGCGATCACGATGTGACGGACGTCTCGGGACCGCAGCCGTGCGGCCACCTCCTCGACCGCCGCGCTCCCGTCGGCCAGCAGCCGCCGCAACGTTTCGGGCTGCGCCCGGATCTCGCTCAGGAGGATCGACTGACTCATCGCACACCTCGCGCGGCCGCCGCGCCACGGACCCTTCACCCCACGGATGCTCCGCGGCCGGGCCGCCCGCTCCGTGGCTACCGCCGTTCGATCTCGGCGAGCAACGCGGCCGCTCGCGCACGCGCCGCGGAGGACAGCTCCAACTGCTCGATGGCGGCGCGCAGCGCCGGCAGGCGTTTGCGGAGCGACTGGAGCTCCGCGCGGGCCTCCTCCGGCCGCAGCGTCATCCGGTTCCCCGTCTGCACCAAGTCGATCAGGAGGGCCGGCGGCGCGGCCTTCGGCCAGGCGCCGTTCACCAGAGCGTGAAGGGCATGGAGACGGTGTTGGAGGCCAGCGAACCCCTCGGCGTCCGCCTCGTCGCCGGCCCGCGTTTCGGCGCGCACCTCTACGCCTTCCGTCGTCTTCGTGGGCGGCACCACGACGACGCAGGTCGCCTGCTCGCCGTCGTACCAGAACCGCGGGACAGGCGGGGAGGTCTCTCTCCGCCGCTGTTCTTCGCGCTCCACGGGGCTGAGGGCGGTCGCGAGCCGACCGTTGACGAGCACGCGGGTCGGCGGCAACACTCCGCGCAGTCGGATCTCGAACGCGCGCGACGACGGCATGCCGGGAAACGCGCCCTGGATCGGCTCGATGCGGACCACCCGGGCGTCGCCTTCCGTCGACGACCGCACCGTCGTCCAGGCACCCTCGCCGGACTGGTAGGCCGTCGAATCGCCTGAATCCTCGTACACGCCAGAGGTGGCCGAGCCCATCGGGAACACGTTGAGGATCAACGGGTCGGCCGCAGGATGGTCGCCGGCGCGCTCGACCGGAGACTGCATCGGCACGATGGCGCCGGCCTTGACGTAGACGGGGACCTCGTCGAGGGGGAACGCGCGCTCGACGCTTGCCGGCCCGCGCAGCACGCGCCCGGAGAAGTACCTCGACCCACGTGCCGGGCGGCAGCCACACACGGCGCGTCGCAAGACGAGTTTGCTGGCTGCGCGGCGACACGACCGGCGCCACCAGCAGGTCGTCCCCGAACAGGTACTCGTCTCTGACCGAGTAGGCCTCCTCCGCCTCGGGATAGTCCCAGTAGAGCGGTCGCAGGAAGGGTACGCCGCTGTCGTAGGTGCGTCGCGACGCGGTGTAGAGGTACGGAATCAGCGCCGACCGCAGCAGGAACGCGGCGCGCATCGCGTCGGCAAACTCGGGCGGGTACGCCCAGATGCGACGCTCCGCCTCGGGGTTCTTGGTCGTGTGCGTCCGGAGGACGGGACTGAAGACGCCGAACTGGATCCATCGCGTATAGAGCTCGGGATCGACCGGTCCGTTCATGTGGCCGCCGATGTCGTGGCTCCAGTAGCCGAAGCCGACGTTGGCGGCGGTGGCAGTGAAGTACGGCTGGTAGGCGAGCGACTCCCACGTCGAGTAGGTGTCGCCGGAGAACCCCACCTGGTACCGGTGGTTGCCGAGGCCGCCCCAGCGGTGGAAGATCAGCGGCCGGTGCGTCTGTTGCCGCTCCATGTCGGTAAAGAACGTGTAGTTCAGCCACCAGGTCGGGTTGATGCCCTCGAGCGACGTCTTGTCGCTCTGCTGCCAGTCCAGCCACCAGAAGTCCACCCCCTGCCGTTCCAACGGGTGGATGACGAGGTTGAAGAAGTTCGTCGCGAACTTCTTGTCCACGATGTCGAACGGCACATACGCCTTGGTGGAGGGGTCAATCCCCATCGCCCGCGCCATCTCCGGGTACTGATCCTCCCAAGGCTGGATTCCGGAGGCCGGGTGGAGGTTGAGCGGCGTGCGCAGACCGTGGAGCTCGGTCCACTTCAGGAAGCCGGCTGGATTGGGGAAGTAGTTGCGGTCCCACGTGAAGCCGGTCCATCCCTTCGTGTGCCCTGAGGCGTCCCGCTCGTCGCCCGACGCGCCGCCGAAGGTCTGGTGCCAGTCCATGTCGATGACGAGGACGTCGAGGGGGAGGGTGCGCGCCTCGAAGTCGCGCACGAGTCCTTCGAACTCCCGATCCGTATAGGCCCAGTAGCGCGACCACCAGATGCCGAACGCGAACCGGGGCGGCATCGGAATCCTGCCGGCCACCTTCGTGAAGTCTGCCAGGGCCCCGCGGTAGTCGTGACCGTAGCCGAAGAAGTACAGATCCTGCCTCGCGCCAGGCGGCCGCGGCGTCACCCACGGCCAGTCGCTCCCGTCGAACAGCAGCCGGGCGGAGTCATCGACCACGACCCAGCCGTCGCGCGATACCAGCCCGGGTTCGAGCTTGGTCGCCGGGCCGTTGACCTCGTCCAGCGTCCGCGTGGTACCCAGGAGGTTGCCCGTGTCCTGCAGGCCCGGGTGCCAGGCGACCGGCGTACCGTTCACACTGAGCCGGACCTCGAGGTTCTTGTCGGTGAACCTCCCGCTGCCGACCCGGTAGCGGAGGGTGAGGGCGTCGGTGGCAATCGTCAGCCAGCCGCTCTTGCTGAGCGCCCGGAAGGGAGGAACCGGCTGGTCCCGCACGAGGAAGACGAGCGACGCCCGATCCTCGAACTGGCGATTTTCGGCCCATTCCATGCGGATCAGCCGCGGGGTGAGCACCGTGAACCGGGCTTGGCCGGAGACGACGACAGCCCCTGGCTTGGCGAGGGGCGCCATCCGCTGCGCAAAGAGCGGCGACGCGCAGGCGAGCGCGAGCGCCGTCGCGACGAGTGTCTGGCATGGCAGTACCGGTGAGCGCGCGTCCCTGGCTGGCATGTGACGGTCCTCCTGACAAGCCACGAACAACCCGTCCGGCCCTCTTCGTCTCAGGTTCGCCGTGGGCCGGTGGGCCTTGTTCCCAGGCTTGTTGAGCTCCGAACCGACTGGTATCCTAGCGCACCCAACGGGCGCTGGTCGCTCAATCCTATCGGACTGGGGCTGATGTGGGCTGGCGCACGGGGTCGGCGGCGTGACGCGAGCTGAAGCAACGCCCATGCTGCAAATTGACATTCGCACCCTGTTCATCACCTCCGGCACGGTCGCCGCCGTGCTCGGCGGCCTCATGGCCTACGTCCAGGCGACCGAGAAGACCTACCCCGGGTTCCCCGACTGGATGGTGGCCGCCATCTGCCAGGCCGTGGGGTTCCTCCTGTTCACCACGGGACGCCTCTCGCCAACGATGGGTGTCGCCGCCAACGTGCTGCTGATCCTGTCCGCGGACCGGTTCCTGCGCGGCGCGCAGCGTTTCGTCGGACAGCAGGGACGGCCGTCGTGGGACGAACTGGCCGTCTATGCGACCAGTCTCGCGACCTTCTGCTACTTCGACTTCGTGGATCGCCGCTTCGACGCGCGCGTGGTGATCTTCTCGTTGACGGTGTGCTATGTGTGCGTCAAGGCACTGGTGTCGGCACGGCGGTGTGCCTGGGACGCGTACCGCACCGACGCCCGGTTCCTGACCTCGCTCGTCACCCTCGTGATCCTGGTCCATCTGGGCCGGGCCGTGACCGGCATGTGGCTCTCCGCCGGAGGAACGGAGCTGCGGGTCCGGGCCCTGCCCGAAATGCTGGCGCTGCTGGCCTCGGTCGCCGTGGTCGTCTGCCTCGTGGGCGTGTTCCTCAAGCTCACCGCCAAGCGCCTCCGCCTCGACCTCGAAGCCGCCAGAGGGCAGGTACGCCAACTCGAAGGCATCATCACCATCTGCATGTACTGCAAGAGAATCCGGGATGATGCCGACTCCTGGCGGATGCTCGAGCACTACATGGCCGAGCACTCGACGGCGCAGTTCAGCCACGGGCTCTGCCCGGAGTGCGAAGCCCGGGTCAGTCGCACCTGAGGTCCATCGCCTTCCCGTCCCGCCTTGGCACCTGGCTCTTGGAGGGGCCTCCGCATCGGCGACGTGGAAACATCGGCCGGACGGGTCCGCCCGTGAATCGGGGTACAATCGGCCCGGTGTTCTTCCAGCAAGGAGACGATAAACCGTGCCCACCATCTGTCGCAGGCTCGTCTTGGTGGCAGTCGCGGCGCTGGTCGGTCTCGGTGCGGCCCAGCGCCCGCCCGCAACCGCACCGGGTCCAGCGTCGGATGCCATCAGGGTCCCGTTCGAGACCTACACACTCCCGAATGGCCTGACGGTGATCCTGTCGCCCGACCACAGCACCCCGACCGTGGCCGTGAATGTCTGGTACCACGTCGGCTCGAAGAACGAAAAGCCAGGGCGCACCGGCTTTGCCCACCTCTTCGAGCACATCATGTTCACCGGCTCGGGGCACGTGCCCTACGGCCTGCACGACAAGCTCACCGAAGGCGTCGGCGGCAACAACAACGGGACGACTTCGAACGATCGCACGACCTATTTCGAGACGGTGCCGTCCAACTACCTGGAATCCGCGCTCTGGATCGAGGCGGACCGGATGGGCTTCCTCCTCGACACGCTCGACCTCGCCAAGCTCAACGCCCAGCGTGATGTCGTCAAGAACGAGCGCCGTCAGAGCATGGACAACCAGCCGTACGGGCGCGTGGAGGAGATTCTCGCCCACGCGATCTACCCACCGTCGCATCCGTACTCGTGGGACGTCATCGGCAGCATGGCGGACCTCTCGGCGGCCTCGGCCGAGGACGTCAAGGACTTCTTCCGCCTCTACTACGCGCCAAACAACGCCTTCCTCGCGGTCGTCGGCGACATCGATCCGGTCCAGACGCGGGCGTGGGTCGCCAAGTACTTCGGTGACATTCCGCGGGGCAAGCCCGTCGTCCGGCCCGTCGTGGCGCCCGTGACGCTCTCGGGCGAGGTCCGGCTGGTCTACGAGGACAAGGTGCAGGTGCCGCGCCTCTACCTCGCCTGGCCGACGGTGGGCGAGACGAACGACGACCAGTACGCCCTCGACGTGCTCGGCGCCATTCTCACCGGCCCGCGGACGGCGCGGTTGACCAAGGCCCTGGTGTTCGACGAGCAGGCGGCCGCCGCCGTCGCGGCGGAGCAGGATTCCAATGAGGACGTCGGGGAATTCGGCGTCGAGATTACGCCCCGGCCAGGCCACACGCTCGCTGCCCTGGAAGCCGAGGCGGACGCCATCATCAACAAGCTCAAGGCCGACGGCCCGACCGCCGAGGAGATCCAGAAGGCGACGGCCGGCGCGGAATTGGAGTTCGTCCGCGGCCTCGAGTCGAACCTCGGTAAGGCGATACGGTTGTGCGACGGCGCCGGCTTCCACGGCGACGCGGGCTATCTCAAGACGGAGTATCAGAAGTCGCTCGCCGTCACGGCGGCCGACGTCCAGCGGGTGGCCAACAAGTACCTGACCACGGGGCGCATCGTGTTGAGCGTGGTCCCGTTGGGCAAGATCGACCAGGCGTCGAAGCCCGAAGCGAGCACGCGGGTCACTGGCGCCGAGGACACGCCGAGCCCGGAGGTGAAGCGATGAAGCCCCAGACTCGATGGCTCTCTGGCGTTCTGGTGGGGGCCGCGCTGCTCGTGTTGCCCCTCGCTGCCCAGCAGGCGTTCGACCGGTCGAAGGTCCCGCCGCCGGGCCGGACCCCCGACCTGCACGTGCCGACCTGGACCCGAACGACGCTCTCCAACGGCGCCGACTTGATCGTGTCCGAGAAGCACGACCTGCCGCTCGTCTCGTTCTCCTTGACGGTGCTCGGCGGGTGGGAGCAGTTCGAGCCGGCCAACCGGCGCGGCCTGGCGAGCATCACCGCGTCGATGATGAGCGAGGGCACGAAGAGCCGGGACGGCGAGGGCCTCTCAAACGCCCTGCAGCTGCTCGGCACGTCCGTGACGGTCGGGATCGGGGGGGACAGCGGGGCGTTGGGGTTTGTGTCCACAACGGCCAAGTTCACTCCGACCCTCGACATCCTGGCCGACATGCTGGTCAATTCGACCTTCCCTTCCCCGGCACTGGAACGGATCCGGGCCCAGCGCCTGGTGTCGTTGACCCAGGCCAAGGCGCAGCCACGCGCGATTGCGAACCGGGTGTTTCCCCGGGTGCTCTACGGACCGGCCCACCCGTTCGGCCAGCTGACGACCGAAGAGACGCTCAAGGCGATTACCCGCGCTGACGTCGTGGCCTTCCACAAGGCCTACTTCCAACCTGGCCGTGCCGTGGTCATCGTCGTCGGAGACGTGCACCCGGACGCGGTCAAGGCGGTTGTCGAGAAGGCGCTCGCGGCGTGGCCTGCCGGCGGCGCTCGGCCCACCTTCACCTACCCGACGCTGCCCGATCGGCGGCCGACGGCGATCTACCTGGTGGACAAGCCGGGGGCTGCGCAGTCCACCTTTGCCATCGGGAACCCGGGGCCGCCGCGCTCGACGCCAGACTACTTCCCGCTCGAGGTGATGAACACGATGCTGGGCGGATTGTTCCAGTCCCGGCTCAACGCGAACATCCGCGAGGACAAGGGCTGGAGCTACGGCGTGAGCTCCTTCTTCGCGTTCGGCCACGGGCCGGGTCCGTTCCGGGCCGGCGGGGACATCACCTCGGCCAAGACCGATGTCGCACTCGTCGAGTTCATGAAGGAGCTGCGAGGCATCCAGGGCGCCCGACCCGTGACGGACGACGAGCTGCAGACCGCGAAGGCCTCCATGGTGCAGCGCCTGCCGGGCATGTTCGCGTCGGTGAGCAGCATCAACGGCGCGATTGCGGCGCTGTGGACAGAGGGCCTCGCCGACGACTACTACCAGCGGTACGGCAGGGCGGTCAGTGCGGTGACCAAGGAGGAGGTGGTGCGCGTCGCCAGGCAGTACCTCGACCTCGACCACCTGGCGATTGTCATCATCGGGGACCGCGCGTCCATCGAAGCACCACTCAAGGCCACGAAGATCGCCCCCGTCGTCGCGCTCGATCTCGACGGGAACCCGCAGTAGTCGCCGACCGGACACGTGGGACCGAGGGCAGGGGCGGACACGCGCCCGCCCCTGCCCGACCACACCGGCAGCCTACTGGCGCTTGCCCCACGCCGGCGGGGGCGGCTCCTTGGTGGCGCGATCCACCGGCTTCTCCTTCATCATCCGCAAGGCTTCCTGGACCGCGCGTTCGAGCTGCGGATCGTGGCCCGCGATCACCTCCTTCGGCCAGTTCTCGATATCGATGTCCGGCGCCACGCCCTCGTTCTCCACCGCCCAGTGGCCATCCCGCGCGAAGAACCCCCCGCGCGGCGCGATCATCGACCCGCCGTCGACGAAGGTCGGCGTGTCGGCGGTGTGCACCAGGCCGCCCCAGGTCCGCTTGCCGACGAGCAACCCGATCTTCCGCCGTTTGAACATGTAGGGCATCAGGTCGCCGCCCGATCCCGCCATTTCGTTGATGATCATCACCTTCGGGCCCCAGATGCCGGCCGCGGGGCTGGTGAACGGGACGCGGTCGCCGGCCACGTTGTTGAAGTAGCCGTCGAAATCACGCTCCAGGACGTCGATGATGTAGTCGGCGGCGGACCCGCCGCCGTTGAAGCGTTCGTCGACGACCACCCCCCTCTTGTCCTGCTGCGCGAAGTAGTAGCGGTTGAAGCTCGCGTACCCGGGCTGGCCGGTGTTGGGGAGGTAGACGTAGGCGAGCTGGCCGCTCGAGAGCCGGTCGACCAGGCGCCGATTCGCCTCGACCCACGCGCGCGTGCGGAGGCCCTGCTCGTTGGCGACCGGGACGACGGTGATCTGGCGGGCGCCCTCGAGCGTCGGCTTGATGTTGACGGTCAGGACCGTCTGCCGGTTCGCCGTGCCGTCGAGCAACCGGTAGATGTTGTCGGGCGCGCGCAATTCGGCGCCGTTGATCTTCAGGATGAAGTCCCCAATCGACACGTCCACACCCGGCGCAGCCAGCGGGGCGTGCAGCTCGGGGTTCCAGCTCTCGTTGTCGTAGATGCGCGTGATCCGGTAGCGGCCGTCCTCGATCGCGAAGTCCGCGCCGAGCAGGCCGGCTTCGACCGCGGGCACGTCGGGGATGTCACCGCCGCGGACGTACGAGTGGCCGATGGCGATCTCGGACCCCATCACGTCGAGGAGGTAGTTGAGATCGGCCCGATGCCTGGCGTACGGCAGCAGCTGACCGTAGAGGCCCTTCATCTTTGGCCAGTCGGCGCCGTGCATGTTCGGGACATAGAGGTAGTCGCGCTGGATGCGCCAACCCTCGTCGAAGATCTGCCTGAACTCCTCCTTCGGATCCAGGTACATCCGCAGGGTGAAGGTGAGCCGCCCCTGGCCGGCCGGCGGGGGCGTCTTGTCGGCGTCCACGAGGAACAGCGCCGGCGTGGCCGCGCCCCGCCCGCCGCCCTCCCGGCCGTTCTCGCTCGCCCGGTACACCAGCTTGTGGCCGTCGGCACTGACCGAGAACTCGGCGACGCCCGTGCCGAATGGCGCGGGCTTGCGGTCGCTCAGCCGGTAGCGCTCGAGCGTCGCGCCGCCGGACACGACCGCGCCGCGGCTGCCACCGGGAGCGGCCTCGAGATAGAAGACCGTGCCAGCCGCTCCCGCCCGCAGCATCGAGTACGGACGGTCGGGCACGCCGGCGACGGCGAGGATCCGCTGGCGGAGGCCGTCGAAGTCGATCTGCACCACAGCCTCCTTCTGCCCGGCCCGGCGATCCGGCGCCGGCTGGTCCGCCGTGCCGCTCTCGGACGCCGCCTCGGCGCCGTGACCCGCGGGCGCTGTCGTCCGGTGGAGGCTGAGGACACCGCCGTCCTCGTCGCTCTCGGGCAGCAGCGGGCTCGGATCACCCTTCTTGAGCACGGCCAGATAGAGCGCGAAGGTTTCGGTGTGGTCGTAGGAGGTCATGTCGAGCCACTGCGAGGCGAGCCCGTAGTCGGTCGAGGCGAGGAACCAGAGGTACTTGCCGCCCGCGTCCCAGGCCGGACAGACCGCGTCGGCCAAGCCATCGGTCACCTGCTTGGTCTCGCCCGTCTCCACGTTGGCGACGACGATCGCGCGGTAGAGCGAGTTCAGGTGACTCGAGTAGGCGACCCACTTCGAGTCGGGACTCCACACCGGGTTCACCGTTCGTTGCGGCACCATCCACGGGTCGTTGCCGACGATGCGCGTCTTCCCGGACTCGACATCGAGCACCCAGACGTGCAGGTTGGTATCGGTGTAGACGAGTTTCTTCGAGTCGGGCGACCACGACGGCGTGTAGTAGTGCGAGGGCGTCGGCAGCACGATCTCGCGTGGTGGCCTCAGGCCGTCCTGATCCGCGACCATCAGCCGGTACTCTCCGGACTGGTCGCTGAACCACGAGACAAACTTCCCGTCGGGCGACCACGCCGGGTCGCGTTCGGCCGACCCGCTGGAGTTGGTCAGGTTGCGCACGTCACCCTTTTCGGCGGGGATCGTGAAGATCTCCCCTCTGGCCTCGACGACCACCCGCTTGCCCGTCGGCGACAGCGCGATGTTGGTCATGCGCCTGGTGACGTCCTCAAAGCGGGGCATCATCCAGGGGAAGTCGCCCGTGGCTGTGATGTTCACCACGTGCTCCCGTCCGCTCTTCGGATCGAGTTCGTGGATGGAGCCGGCCTGTTCGAACACCACGACCCCCGCGCCCGCGTCCATCGCCTTCACGTCGAAGTCGGTGAAGGTGGTCACCTGGGTGAGCTTCTTGGTGGGGAGGGCGAACGACCAGACGTTGGCGACGCGGTCCCGGTCCGAGATGAAGTACACCGTGTCGCCGACCCACACCGGGTCCATGTCCTTCGAGTCTGTCCAGGGCGGCGTGACGAGAATCGTAGGTCTTGAGGTCGACAATCCAGAATCGGACGGTTCTGCCCGCCGCGGTAGTTGCGGCGCTCCTCGTCCCAGGAGTTGTTCATCCGGTAGGCGATGTGGGTGCCGTTCGGGGAGATCTTCCCCTGGTAGCCCCGCGGCAACGCCAGCGGCTCCTCGACGCCACCCTCCACGGGCACGGTCCAGAAGCGCGGAGCCGCGCTCGGTGCCCAGGTGGCACGCGGCGAGCTGAAGACGATCCGCCTGCCGTCCGGGGTCCAGCCCTGGACGAGATCCGCCGCCGGGTGCCAAGTCAGCCGCCTCGGCTCGCCACCCTCGGCCGGCACGACGTAGACGTCCATGTTGCCGGCGTACTCCCCGCTGAACGCGATCCACGTTCCGTCGGGCGAGAAGTGCGGGTTCGCGGTCTGGCCCTGGAAGCTGGTCAGACGGCGAGCGCGGCCACCCTCCCGGGGGACCACCCAGATGTTGTTCGCGTAGGCGAAGGCAATCTGGGAAGCGCTGACGGTTGGCGACCGCAGCAGGCGCGTCGGCTCCTCGGAGGCACCGAGAAGGGCCCCCAGCGCGACAGGAAGTACCAGCCACGCCGCCACGCGGACGGTTGCCTGGCCAATGGACGTATGCATGTCTTGTCCCTTTCGAATGAGAAACAGGCGACGCGATGCGGCCCATGCTACCAGAGGGTGCAATCGCGACCGTGCCCGCGTCGACCCCTCCAGCTCGTCTGGAGACACCACCCGAGGCCACGCGGCCCGTTCAACCGCGTCGGAACCTTTTGACCCGGCCGTGCGTTACCCTGTCAGGGGCCGGTCTGGACGGCAGACCCGCCAAGTGGTGGACTTCCCGACGTCGATGGACCTTGCTCCTCTGCTCGAGCGGTGCCGGCAGGGTGACGCCCTGGCCTGGGAGGCGTTTGTGCGCCAGTTCCAGCGGCGTGTCTACTCCATCGCCGCGGGGTACGCCTCGCATGCCGACGAGGCGACGGATCTGGCCCAGGACATCTTCGTCCGGCTGTACGAGACGCGCGGACGGTGGGCCCCACCCGACGCGTTCCTGCCGTGGCTCGTGCGGGTCGCCCGCAACGTCTGCCTGGACGGCTTGCGCCGGAAGAAGGCGCGGCCTCCGGCCGAGGACATTCCCGCCGACGAGATGCTCAATCTGGCCAGCCGCGGTCCCGCTCCCGACACCGCGCTCGACACCAGCCGCTCGCGGCAGCTGGTGTGGCGAGCGCTCCAGTCCCTCGGCAGTCTCAGCCGCGAGGTGATTCTGCTGAAGGAGATCCAGGGGCTGAGCTTGCAGGACATCGCCGCGATGTTGCACGTGCCGGTCGGGACCGTGAAGTCCCGCTCGAGCCGCGCCCGCCTCGAGTTGGCCGAAAGCGTGCTGGCCCTGGAGCGGGGACGGGGGACGCCGTGACATGCGATCTCTTCGAGGCACGGCTCGATGCCCTGCTCGCCGGCACGTGCACACCCGAGCAGTGGCGCGAGGCGGAGGCGCACGTCGAGACGTGCGCCCGATGCAGGCGCCTGTTCGAGGCGATGGCCGGCCGGAGCCAGCCGCTGAGCCCGGATCGCGAGGCCGCGCTGACCGCCTCGGTCCTGGCACGCACGGCCGGCGTGGCGTGCGACACGGCGCGTGACCGACTGTGCAGCTTGCTGGACGGGGAGCTCGCGCCGTTCGACCGCGACTTGATCGAGGGGCACCTGGCGCACTGTCCATCATGCCGCGAGCTTGCGCAGGTGCTCGAGCGGATCGAGCCCGTTCTCTCGACCTTCGCGGAAATCCCCCCGCCGGAGCGCTTCGAGCGCGACGTGCTGGCGTCGACGAGCCGCCGACCTTCCGCGCCCAGTGTAGGCGAGCGCATCGCGGAGTGGCTGGCCCGGGCCGCGCAGCGACCGCGCTTCGCCCTGGAAGTGGCCTACGCGTGCACGCTCATCCTGTTGCTCGTCTTCGGTGACCCGGTGAAGGCCTACCGCGAAGTGTCCACGCGCGCCCAGCCCCGGGTCGAGGGCATGGCCCAAGCCATCAGCCGGCCGCTCAGTAGCGCCCGACAGGCTGGGGCCGACACCCTCTCGTCGGTGGGCCGGAAGCTGCGGCCTGTCGTGGATGAACTCAAGCCCGGCGCGAGCGGGGCCCGAGGGACCGAGCCAGGGTTGGCGGGAGGGACCTGGTGGCGGGAGCACGTCACCGCGCCGCTCAGGGCGTTTGGCTCCTGGGCCGCCCGCACCGCGCGCGCAACCGTCGATCAGATGATCAACCCGCGCCCCGCACCAGCGCGGCAGGGTGAACCTGAGCGCAAGGGAGGTCCGCGCGCCTCCGCTCGGACCGAACCCGGGGCGCGGTTGGTGCGTTAGTCGTAGTGAGACGAACGCACGACACAGGAGATGAGGCCCATGCAGAACGAACCAGACACCGTGATGGACCGAAACTACAGTCCGGAGCAGACTGCGCGGACCGCCGAGCCGTCGAGTCGCCCCCCCTCATCGCGCGCGTACCATGACGACCCGCGCCGGAAGTCCCCGGTCCTGGCGCTCGTGCTCTCGCTGATGCCGGGTGTCGGACAGATTTACGTGGGCTACTACAACCAGGGCTTCTTCAACGCCTTGGTCGCCGCCTCCATCATTGCGATGCTGAACTCGGAAGTGGGCCGGGGGAACGAGCCGTTCCTCGGCGTCTTCCTGGGGTTCTTCTGGATGTACAACGTTGTCGACGCCTGGCGCCGGGCGGTCTTCTACAACAACGCCCTGGCGGGTCTCGGGCCGGCGACCCTTCCCGAGGACTTCACCATCGCCGCCGGCAAACGGGGCTCGCTCGCGGCGGGCGCCGGGCTGATGCTGGTCGGCGGCATCCTGCTGTCCCACACGGTGTTCAACGTCCCGCTCGACTGGCTCGACCGCTGGTGGCCGGTCGCGTTCATCCTGGTGGGCGTCTGGCTGGCGTACTCATCGCTCTCAGGCAGAAAGCGCACCAACGCCGCCTAGCGCGAGCGTGCCGCAGGGCGGAACGGGAACCGACGCCGAATCACGGCCCCGTTCCGCTTCTGCCGCGACCGAGGGGGGCGGTGCCCGCGCCCCTCGTCGGTCATCGCACCCCGGCCCGATCGGTTCTCAGAGTTCAGCCAGCCGCATTCCCCCCCCTTGGCCCACCGCCGTCAAGGTGCACGGCTTCGACAGCACTCCCACCCTGGATCCTGCGCGGCCCGGCCCTCCGCCCGTCATCGGAGGCGGGCCCGAAGCCCGCCCCCTCACGACCTGGCAACCCTGGACGGGCGTCGGCGAGCGCTACTGCTTGAAGACCGTGACGGAGAACCCGCTGCTCGGTCTCGCCTGCCCCCCGAAGATGTCGTAGAACGCCACGAGCAGCTGGCCGTTGGCACTGCCGATGACTGGGATGACGAGGGAGGCCGGCGTGACGTTGACCGTGTAGGACGAGAAATAGAACGCCACGCCGGTGATCGTGCAGGCGTACCATTTATCGGTGCTGTCCCAGGAGCAGGAGATGTTGCTGCTGCCCGACTGCTGGACGCCGTTGGTGTCGAAGAACCCGTGCGCAATCGGTGTCGGCGTCATCCCCGGACCCGCGTGAACGCCAGCCAGGTCCACGTCCATGACTTCGGTCGTGTTCACCATGGCCCCAAGGGCTTTACCGCCGCCGAGGTTCTCGAACCGCCCGGCGAACGATGTCGTCTCGCCGGCCCGGCCCATCACGCCCACGCCCTGGTCGGACGCGCCGTAGACGCCCCAGGAGTAGGGCCCGACGTTTGCGACGCCCTGGACGCCGGTGCCGTTGCTGAGGTTGGTCCCGAAGGTGGCCGCGCCCCCGTTCACCGAACCCGAGACGTCGAGCATCGCCTGTGGAGTGGCGGTCCCGATGCCCACGCTGCCGGTATTCGTAATCACCAGGCGGGTGACCGGGGTCACGATACTGCCGCCCAGGTTGAACGGCGCCGTGGCGAAGCTGAACCCGCCGGTCACGTCACTGTTGAAGGCCAGGTACCCCCCATAGTTGCCCATCCCGTACCTGAACGCTTGGTTGTAGTAGAGGTTGAACCCGAGCATGGCCGGATTGGCATTCATGATCAGGGGTTCCGCCACGCCGAACCGGGCGTAGGCGGCGCCGTACGGCATCTGGACATCGAGCGGGAACTGGGGTGTCGACGTCCCGACGCCCACGTTGCCATTCGACGTCACCCGCATCCGCTCCGTTAAGGTCTTCGAGCCGACCGGCGTGGTACTGACCGCCAGGTACGTGCCGTTGGCGTTGTCGGTCCACGGCTCGGCCGCCTTGAACACCACCTGCCCCCGCCCGCCGGGGCTGAACGCCGAGGTCCCATAGCCGCGGGCCGCCAGCCCGCCGAGGATGTCATCGGTTTGCACCGCGCTCGGGGCGCTCATCGTCCCCCGCGCCGCGCGGTAGACCACCGGGAGCGCCGTCAACACCGGGCTGTAGACGTCGAAAAACGCCACCGGCGCCACGTTCGACATCGCGTGCAGCCCTGCCAGCGGCGAGGTCGTGTTCACGCCGATATTGCTCCCCGTCTGGTAGATCAGCGAGTTGCCCAGGTCCGTCGTGCTCGTGAACATCCCGAGGTAGCCCGGGTTGCCGTTGCTCGTCTGCAGGCCCCCGGCCCCGGCCGCGCTCAGCCCCTTGCCGAGCGCCTGCGTGTTCACGTACGTCAGGCCGTCCGCGCCCACCTCCGTCCTGTCCCCCGTCAGCACGAACGCCGAGAGCGGCCTGCCCGCGATGGTGTCGGCATCGGCGGCCTTCAGCGCGTAGGGCACGCTCACCAGCATGATGCGGGGCTGCTCGTCGAATCCATCGGGCCGGACGCCGACCCACAGGGCTTCGCCGGCCGCGAACAGATTGATCGGAAGCCCATCGGGTTGGGTCGTGCCCAGCACCACCGTGTAGTGTCCGCTGTCACTCACGGTGACGGCCTGGGTTTCCACCCAGAGCGGGGCGCCGCCGCTCTGCGCCGCGTAGAACGCGAAGGTCACCTGCAGGGTCCCGGCCGGCAGAGGGAGCGCGCCGCTGAATTTCACGACGCGAGGGACCTGCGGGTCGGCCGGCCCGGCCCACCCCGCGACGGCGCCGAGAGAGAGAAACAGCACGACGACGGCGACGAGCGTGTGGACGGAGGTGAATCGGGTCATGACGACATCTCCTTTGTCGCGACGGGCATGGCTGCCGGGGTACCGCTGATCGCGCCGGAGAGCCCTCTCGCCGGACGGCGAGCTACCCGACACCGGGAGGCCCACGTCTCGGCGCGTGGTCCTAGAACGCGTGACGGTGATTCACCTACGGGCGAGTCGCGGACGTTGCCGGAGTCTGGAGCGCCGGAAGCAGGGGCGTCCCGGCCGTCTCCCTTGGATGAACGTCATGCGACGACGCGAGCGGCCGGGCCGGTTTCAGCGTGTCGCCGTCCATGGACGGCGCGCCGATCGACCGGCGGGAACGAGAGTGGACGAGCGGTAATCGTCGAGATTGTACGGCAGCGTCACCGGAATGCAACTGCCGTTACGCAAAAGCGCCAGATCGGGGGTCCGGCGTCGCCTGACGGGGCCGGGACGTCCCGACATTGGCCTGCCCGGGCGGCGACGGCCCCATCCCGACGCCAAGCCAGGCGGGACGCAGTCGACGGACCGGCCCGGAGTGCCCGACGACCCGGCCGTCGGGCCCCCCACGGGGCCGAGGCCCTGCGTGACCTCACCGCGCCGCGTCGTGGACCAGCAGCCCGTCGGCGAGCTCCTGACGGGGGAGACCGGGGCCTTCAATCCACACTTTGAGGGGCTTGTCACCGGAGGAGTTCAGGTGCCTAATCCTGATCGGGTGAACGCCGGACGTCAGGAAGGCGGACCCGGACACCTCCACGTAGCTGTGCGAGCCGTCGTTGGAGGCGACGGCCGTGTCGTACAGCCACAGCACGCTTCCGTCGTTACTGCCGACAGTGAAGGTGTAGCGGCCCGTCCGCGGCACCCTCACGAACCCCTGCCACCGCACCGCGAACGGCTTGCCCGGGTCCAGCGACTCGGTCGACAGCGCGGTCTGGGTCCCGGTGGCATCGGGGATCAGGCCGCTGAAGCTCGTCAGGCTCGTGAACGAGCCGGTGAACCGTTCGTAGGCCAGGCCGCCCTTCGTGTCCTTCGGCGAGGCCGCCGGATGGACGGCCCTCACGCGCACCGAGTCGCCCATCTGCCCCCGCGTCCCGAACCACGCCGCGCGCACGACCGTGTCCTTGGTGACCCGGATCGGGCGGCTGTAAGCCGGCGACGACCGTCCAACCTCGTTGTCACCGAGTTCGTAGCGCAACGTGACGCCCGGAACCGTCGACGCAGGCAGGGCGATCTGGCCACCCGACACGACGGTCGCCACCGACGCGTCCGGTCGCGGCGCGGCGAAGTAGTACGCCAACCCAGCCGTGTCAAACCGCGGGTAGTACGCCCCCAGTCGATGCGCGAACTCGCCCCACGACCGACCCTCCTTCGGTGACCAGAGCACCTCGGCGAGCGCCACCATCCGCGGCAGGATCATCGTCTCGACGCGGGCGAAGTCGGGCATCCACTCGGTCCAGACATTGCCCTGTGCCCCCAGCACCAGCTTCCCTTCCTCCGCGGTCAGCTCGGACGGCACCGGTTCGTAGGCGTAGACGGCCTCGGTCGAGATCCGGTCGTACGAGTAGTCGAAGTAGCAGTGCGAGGTCGGTGACATGACCACCGGGTGGCCCGCCTTGGCCGCGGCGATGCCGCCCGTCACGCCGCGCCACGACATCACCTGCGCGTTGGGGGCGAGACCGCCGTCGAGGATCTCGTCCCAGCCGATCAGCGTTCGGCCGTGGGCGTTCAGGTACTTCTCGACGCGGCGGATGGTGTAGCTCTGGAGCTCCGCGGGGCCCCCGAGTTTCTCCTCGTGGATGCGGCGCTGACAGTTGGGGCACGCGGCCCAGAAGGAGCGATCCACCTCATCGCCGCCGATGTGGATCACCTTCGACGGGAAGAGCTGCATGACCTCGTCGAGCACGCCCTCGAGGAAGGCGAAGGTGGCCTCTCGTCCGGGACACATGACCGTGGCGTCGTAGGCGCGGCCCGGCACGCGCTTAGCCCCGTCGCACTTCAGCTCGGGGTACGCGAAGAGCACCGGCAGGCAGTGGCCGGGCATTTCGATCTCCGGCACGACGGTGACGTGACGCGCGGCCGCGTAGGCGACGACCGCCCGAATCTCGTCCTGCGTGTAAAAGCCCCCGTAGAGGGGCCGGACGTCCGGACCCGGGAAGTCGAGCTTGAACTCGCTCCACACCTCGGACGTCGGGCGCCGCCAGGCACCGACCTGCGTGAGCCGAGGGTACTTCTTGATCTCAATCCGCCATCCTCCGTCATCCGTCAGGTGCCAGTGAAAGACGTTCATCTTGAAGCGCGCGAGCAGGTTGATGAAGCGCTCGACCTCAGCTGCGGTGAAGAAGTGGCGCGACACGTCGAGGTGCATCCCGCGCCAGTGGAACCGGGGCGCGTCGACGATATCGACAACCGGGATGGTCAGCGTATCCCCCGGACGCGAGGTCGATGACGCCGCCGGCTCGGAAGGCGTTCGCGCAGGTGGCGGGACGAGCTGGCACAAGGTCTGGACACCGTAGAACGCCCCGGCCGGATCGGCCGCATCGATGCTCAGGCGGGTGTCCGTGACTCGCAGGCGATACCCTTCCGGACCGAGCGCGGTTTGTCCGACCTGGATGGACAGGGGCACGGCGACGGACCGGCCCTTCAGCCAGACCTGAAGGGCAGCGTCGGTGTCCGCGCACACCGCGCGAAGCTCGCGCGCCGCGACACCGGCGGCGTGGAAGGCGCCCCGGCCGGCAATCACATGAGCGGGGAGGGGAATCAACGGCAGGGACGACGGGGGCGGTGCGGCCGCCAGCGTCGTCGACGCGCCGCAGAGGATGAGGGCAGTCCGGATCGCCTTCTTCATGTCTGGCACCTCGAGGACGAGATTCTACCTTCAGCGCCCCTCGGTCGGGTAGGCGACCCGGACCGGGTCGCCCACCCGTCCCGCCACAACCCGCGCGGCGTGCACAGGTCCACGGCCTCCTCGCACCCGTCCAGACTCGCGGGATTAAGATAAGAACATGGTTAGCACGCGCCTCGCGAGGGCCGCCATCTGCATTGCCGCTGTGTCCCTCGTCTGCCTCTCAGGGTCGTGGCACCTCGGCGCCGACCAGACGCCGCCGCCCCAACCCCCCCCCACCCAATCGCCTCAGCAACAGCCGCCCACGTTCCGCGCAGGCGTGAAGCTCGTCAGGGTCGACGTGACGGTGCTCGGCAAGAACGATCGGCCCGCCTCCGACCTCAAGGCAGAAGACTTCGAGGTGCTCGAGGACGGCGCGCCGCAGAAGGTCGAGACGATGCAGTTCATCCGACTGAGCGGCCAGCCGCCAGCCGGCGATGACAGTTCGCTGGAGATCCGATCGCCCGAGCACGCGGAGTCCGAGGCTGAACGCGACGATGTCCGGGTGTTCGTGTTGTTCCTCGACGACTATCACATCGACCGCCTGCCGGCCATCACGATTCCGCTGCGGCGGGGATTGACCGACTTCATCGTCCGCCTCCAGCCGACCGACCTGGTTGCCATCGTCGACCCCCTCACGCCGCTGAGCGCGCTGCGCTTCACGAGGGCGAAGGACCAACTGATCGACGTCATCCGACAGTTCGAGGGCCGGCAGAACCAGATCTTCCCGGTCAGAAGCGCTGCCGAGGAGAACCAGTTGGAGAGTGGAGACGTCTTGCGGTTGCGCGCGCAGGTGACCTTGTCGGCGCTCGAGGCGCTTGCTGTCCGGCTCGGCGGACTCAAAGACGGCCGCAAGACGATCATCTTCGTCAGTCAGGGCCCCCGCACCTACTTCGGGAGCGGCAACATCGAGGACGATCTGCGCGCCGTGATTCAGGCCGCCAACCGTGCGAACGTGACGATCCACGTCCTCGACCCACGAGGACTGGCTGGCCCGGGCTCCGGCGCGCTGGACACGCTGTTCCGCCTGGCCAACGAGACGGGTGGGCGCACAATCGTCCGCACGAATGATCTCGACAGCGGCCTGCGCGAAGTGGTCGAGGATGCCAGCGCCTACTACCTCCTCGGCTACTCGCCGTCGCGGCAAGAGGTCGACGACGGGAAGTACCACAAGATCACGGTGCGGGTGAAACGTCCCGGAATGCGGGTCTTGGCCCGCCAGGGCTACTGGGCACCCAGCCGGAAGGAGATCGAGGCGGCCGCCGTGGCCGCACACAAGCCGGAAACCCCCGGCGTATCTGGGGCGATGCGGACGTTGGCTCGTCTGGAACCCCGGGGGCCGGTGCAGTCGTGGGTCGGCTTCTCGAGGAATGCCCAGGGCGAGACGGTGGCGACGCTTACCTGGGAGCCGTCCGGTGTCGCCCGGGATCGGCCGGCCAGCGCCGTCGAGGTCGAGGTCGTGCCGGGCGGGGCCAACGTCGCCTCCATGCCGCCTCACCTGCTGCCGGCTCCGACACCGACCGCGCCGGCACGCCCGCGCGACTCGTTCGTCGTGCCACCCGGCGCGATGCTCCTGCGGTTCGTGGCCCGCGACGACAGCGGTCGGCCCATCGACCGCTGGGAGCAGCAGGTGAACGTTCCCGACCTGCGCACCCCTCCCGTGTCGTTGGCGACGGCTCGCTTCTATCGGGCGGCGTCGCTCGTCGAGGTGCGCGCCCTTCAAGCCGGCGCGGATCCGGGCCCGACGGCGACGCGGACGTTCCACCAGAGCGACCGGGTGTTCGTCGAGGCCGAATGCTACACGGCAAAGGCGGGCGAGACGCCGACAGCCGCGGCGTACTTGCTCTCCGCCGACGGCAAGCCTCTGCTCGATCTGAAGCTGCCCGCGCTGGTCAACGGGAAGGCGAGGGTCGAAATCCCCGTGCGCGCCCTCGGCAAGGGCACCTACCTGATCGGCATCCGTGCGCAACTGGGAGGGATGACGGCCGAGCAGGTCGTGGCCTTCCTCGTGGAGCCCTGACCCGGCCCGGCGTCGGCGGTCCGGTGTGCGTCGAACGCCGATTGCGCTGGCGCCGTCTCTACCAGGCGCGCAGGCAGCGACGCTTGAACTTTCGCCCGCTGCCGCACGGGCAGGGGTCGTTTCGGCCCACCGACCTCTGCAGGGGCAATCTCGCCGGAGCGTCGACAGGGCCCTGCGCCTCGGCGTGGTCTGCGGGTATCGGTGGCCCACCGCCGTTTAGCGTGGCCGCGTACGACTGGACGTGGCGGAAGAACCGCGTGAACGCGGGGCAGAGATAGTTCACGCCGCCCGCTCCTCCCGGCGTCTGGCCACACTGGTCTTTGGGGCAGCCGCCGTTGCACGCGGCGAGCACGTCGCACGACACACACGAGGGCGGCAGGCTGTCTCGCTTGGCCTGTCCGAACGCGCGTAGCCGCGGGTCGTCGAGCAGCTCGGCCAGCGGGCGCTCCTGGATCGTGCCCACGCGGTGGGCCGGGTCGAGGAAGTGGTCACACGCGTAGAGGGTGCCGTCGTGCTCGAGGACGGGCACCTGGCCGCACGTCTCCCTGAACACGCAGAGCGAGTGGCGTCGGTGCGCCGGGCTCGGGCGTCCTGCGGTAGTAGCAGTGCGCGCACGCCAGATTGCAGGCAGCGCCAACTGGCTTCACGAACACCTGAAAGTCGCGGGAATCGAGTGGCACCTCCGACATGATGCCACGGGGCGTGGCCACCCGCGATCGGGCTACAATCGTCGCGCCGCCACCGTTCCGGCTTGTCTCAAGGAGAAACGTCTGTATGCCACTGGCCAGCGCGTTCCGATCGTTCTGCCGCGCCCGTCGTGCCGCCGTCGTCCCGGCGATCTGCCTCGCGGTTGTCGCGGGTAGCCTCGGCCTGGCGGCCGACGAGCCATCCTTGCCGAAGCCCAACTACGATCTCGCCTCCCGATGGATGGCCTCCAAGGTCGCCAAACTGGTGTTCGACACCACGGTTGCGCCGCACTGGGCAGACGGGTCCGACCGGTTCTGGTACGCCTTCGAAACGGCCCAGGGCCGGAAGTTCATGCTCGTCGATCCGATTCAAGCGTACGAAGGCGCCGCTCTGGGACAACGCCCGGATGGCGGCGATGCTGACGACCATCACGCGCATTCCCTACGATTCCCAGCACTTGCCCATTCAGCCGACCACGGTGAAGTGGGCCAAGGGCGACACGGTGGTCCGCTTCGAGGTCGAGGTCCCGAAGGAGGCGAAGATTCCCGGCGAAAAGATCGCCGACAAGCAGAAGAAGGAGGACCAGAAGGACGAGGGTAAGAAAGACGGCGTCAAGAAGGACGACGTCAAGAAGGACGACGTCAAGAAGGACGACGTGAAGAAGGACGACGTGAAGAAGGACGGGGACCAGAAGGACGAGGAAGAGCCGAAAACCACCAAGACGCTCCACTTCGAGTATGACCTTGCCACCGGCAAGGTCGCGTTCCTCGCCGACTCCAAGGGCGAGCCGAAGAAGCCGGGTTGGTCCCAAGTGTCGCCCGACGGCAAGACGGTGCTTTTTGCCCGCGGCCACAACCTGTTCTCGATGGACGCCGACAGCTACGCCCTGGCGCAGCAGGACTTCGGCGACGCCAAGATCCGGGAGGTGCAGCTTACGACCGACGGCGAGGAGCACAACAGCTTCGCCCGGCGCCTGACCGACGAGGCGAAGAAAACGCTCAAGAAGGACCAGAAGGGCGACACCAAGCACAAGGACGGCCCGCGGGTGCCCGCCATCGTCATCTACTGGGCCAAGGACTCCTCGAAGTTTGCGGTGGTGCGGACCGACCAGCGGAAGGTTGCCGATCTCTGGGTCATCAACTCGCTGGCGCAGCCGCGTCCCACGCTGGAGACCTACCGCTACGCCTTGCCCGGGGAGGAAAACGTGGATCAGCAGGAACTGCTGGTCTTCGACCGTGCCACCGGGCAGCGGGTGAAGGCGAAGGCGGAGCTGTTCAAGGACCAGAGCCTGCAGGTGGCCACGGCGCCGACCACCGCCCGCGACCGCGACAAGGAGAAGACCGAGCCGAAGTGGCTCGGCGAGACCGCCGACACCCTGTACCTGTGGCGGCTGAGTCGTGACCTCCACCAGGTGGATGTCTGCGCGCTGAACACCGCGACCGGTGAGGTGAAGCCGATCATCGAGGAGCGCCTCAACACCTACATCGAGACGCAGCCACTGTGGACCGTGAGCAACGGCCAGGAGTTCATCCACTGGTCCGAGCGCGATGGCTGGGGGCACTACTACCTGTTCGACGCGCACGGCAACCTGAAGAACCAGATCACGAGCGGCGAGTTCGTGACCGGGCCGATCAGCTACGTGGACGAGAAGGCACGGGTGATGTACTTCACGGCAAACGGGCGGGAACCCAACGAGGACCCGTACTTCACCCACTTCTACCGCGTGAACCTGGACGGCAGCGGCCTGAGATTGCTCAACCCGGGTGACGCCTCCCACGTGGCCGCGATGTCGGATGACGGCAGGTACTTCCTCGACACGTTCTCGCAGGTGAACACGGCGCCCAAGTCCGAGCTGTTCGATCCGCTGGGGGTGAAGATCGCGGACCTCGAACAGACCGACGTGTCGGCGCTGGTCGATGCCGGCTTCAAGTTCCCGGAACCGTTCAAGGTGAAAGCCGACGACGGCGTGACGGACCTCTACGGGGTGATGTACAAGCCGTTCGATTTCGACCCGGCCAAGCGGTACCCCATCATCGCCTACGTCTACCCGGGGCCGCAGACCGAGAGCGTCACCAAGACGTTCTCGCCGCGCAGTGCGAATGTCGCGCTCGCCAACCTCGGCTTCATCGTGGTCGAGGTCGGCAACCGCGGCGGCAACCCGCAGCGGTCCAAGTGGTACCACAACTATGGCTACGGGAACCTGCGCGACTACGGCCTGGCCGACAAGAAGGCGGCCATCGAGGAGCTGGCCCGGAAGTACCCGTGGGTGGACGTCCACCGCGTTGGGATCTACGGACACTCGGGCGGCGGCTTCATGTCGACCGCGGCCATGCTCGTCTATCCCGATTTCTTCAAGGTCGCGGTGTCCTCGTCGGGGAACCACGAGAACAACATCTACAACCGGTGGTGGAGCGAAAAGCACCACGGCGTGAAGGAAGTCACCGACAAGGATGGCAAGGTGAAGTTCGAGTACGCCATCGACCGGAACTCGGACATCGCCAAGAACCTGAAGGGCCACCTCCTGCTGGTGACGGGCGACATGGACGACAACGTGCATATGGCGAACACGCTGCGCGTGGCCGACGCGCTCATCAAGGCCAACAAGCGGTTCGACATGTTCGTGCTGCCGGGCCAGCGCCACGGGTACGGCCCGATGAGCGACTACTTCTTCTGGCTCCGCGCCGACTACTTCGCCAGGTACCTGCTTGGCCAGAGCGAGGACTCGGTCGACCTGCTCGAGCTCGCCCGCGAGACTCCACAGGGGGGTGCCAAGCGTGCGGCCTCATCGACGGACACCCGGCGGTAGCGGAGCGGCTCACGCCGCGAACGGGGAGGGTTCGAATGGACCAGGACGTCATCACGCTGTACGACCAGTACATCCACGGCGGCATCAGCCGTCGCGCGTTCCTCGATCGACTCGGCGGGATGGTCGGCGGTCCGGCTGCCGCGCTCGCCCTGCTTCCGACGCTGGAGAACAACTACGGCCAGGCGCCCGTCGCCGCAGCCGGCGACGCCCGCCTGGCAACCAGCCGTGTCGAGTACGACGCGGGCGGGACGAAGATGACCGGCTACCTCGCTACCCCGAAGGACGAGCGACGCCGTGCGGCGGTCATCGTGATCCACGAGAACCGGGGCCTCAATCCGCACATCGAGGATGTCACCCGGCGGATGGCCCTGGAGGGGTTCCTGGCCCTGGCGCCCGATGCCCTCGCGCCCCTGGGCGGGACGCCGCCGGACCAGGATCAGGCCATCAAGCTCATCGGCAGCCTGAACACGACGGACACGGTGGCCCGGTATGCGGCGACGGTGAAGTACCTGGCGACGCGCGCAGACGCGACCGGCAAGGTCGGCGTCGTCGGGTTCTGCTGGGGCGGCGGAATGGTGAACCGGCTGGCGGCCGCCGGCACCAGCCTCAATGCGGGGGTGTCCTACTACGGAACCCAGCTCCCCGCGTCGGAGGTGCCGAAGATTTCGTGTCCGCTGCTGCTCCACTACGCCTCGCTCGATGAGCGCATCAACGCGGGCATTGCGGACTACGAGGCCGCCCTCAAGGCCAACCACAAGACCTACGAGCTGTTCATGTACGAGGGAGCGAACCACGCGTTCAACAACGACACCAACGCGGCCCGCTACAACAAGGCGGCGGCCAATTTGGCGTGGAGCCGGACCATCGCCTTCCTCAGGAAGTGCCTGACGTGAGCGGGCGCGGCCGGCCGCCGACCGGGGGGGCCTGAGGGACCCCCCGAACGGCGTGGCGAGGGTGCCCGGACCGTTACTCCCGTCTCGGCGCCTGATCGACATAGGTGACCGGCTTCGAACGGTCTTCGTACGGGCGCAGCACCCACTCGAAGAACACCCAGGTCCGGTTCCAGGAGTCGATCTGTTCGGGCGAGTCCACGCGTTCGAGCGTCTTGGGATTGACCCGCCGGCTGAACGCGTGCCCCCCGCTTCCACCCCACCGAGGCGGGTTGACGTAGGTCTTCGTCTCGGCGAGATCGGGCTTGCGTGAGCGCAACGCGTCGACGATCTGCTGGTCCTCGACATAGTTCACGTCGAGGTCGTTGGTGGCGACATGCACCAACAGCGGCACCTTCAGCGCGTCGACGTGGTACAGGGGCGACCGCTGGATGTAGAGGTCGGGTCGCTCGAACGGGAGCCCCTGAATGGCCGTCTCGGTCGAGAACTCCGCCTGGTAGAACGGACCCTTCAGCGAGAGTCGGAACACCAGGTTCGTCACCGGGACGATGGCCGCGGCGGCGGCAAAGGGATGCGTGTCCCGGAAGACCGACAGCAGCGTGATGTACCCGCCGTGACTCCAGCCCATGATGCCCACTCGGGAGAGGTCGACGTAGGGCAGCGTCCTGAGGAAGTCCACGGCCGAGATCACGTCATCGACTTCGTGGCCGCCGTAGTCGATCGCCTGGTGATAGGCCTCGCCGTAGCCCGTGCTGCCGCGGTAGTCCGGCGCGACGATGACGTAACCGCGTTCGACCGCCTCTTTCACGAACGGGAACATGGCGAGGCCCCAGTTCGAGTGCACGCCGCCGTGCACCCACACCATGGCCGCGTGCCCCCTCGCCCCGCGCCTCTGCAGCGGCTGGAACACGTAGGCCGGGATGTCCAGATCGCCGACGCTGCTGCGGTAGGTCACCTTCTTGAAATCGATGACACCCTTGCACAGCTCGGGGTAGCGTGCTTCCTCGGCGAGGCGGGCGTCGACGTCGCGCTTGTAGTCGTAGCCGGGCGAGTGATCCTTGGGATCCTTCGACACGTACAGCTGGCGCGCCCGCTGCTCGTCCATCGGGATCTGTAGCCGCGGGTCCTGGCGCGGTGCCCCCTGAAGGGAAGTCTGGGCACCCGCCGTTGCGGGCGGCAGCTGCGCCTGGGGCGTCTGCGGGCGCCCCAGCAGAACGGCGGGGACGATGACCATAAGGAACAACAGACGGGCCAGCCACGGCCGAGTATGTGTCCGGGTCACGCGAGCCTCCAGAAGACCGAGTCCATGAAACGGCGCAGGTTGGGGCACCGGGATTGTAGCAAGCGACGGACGACGCGTGGTGGAGGGGTGCGGGGATGCGCCCGGCTGGGTTTCGGCGGACGGCGCTCCCGTTGGTCGCGACGTCGTGTGTGCCTCAGCTCGATCAGAGGAGCTGGAGGCAGCCTCCGGGCGGGCGATTCCTGTCGCGAACCTCGTTGGGGACCGACCGGCCGTGGCGCCATGCTGGCGATGACGGACTTGTCAGTCGATGCGGCGGGCGCTGAGTGGATTGGGCCTGAGTCGGACCCTGGAGCCCGTGGCGGTTCTCAGGGGGGAGAGGGTCCGACCCGGCGAACCGTCCAAGCGGTCTGGCGCGTGGCGCTTACGCAGTGGCCTCTTTTCCCGTCTCGCGGCGCTCCTTGGCCTGCCGGGCGCGGAGGATGGAGCACCAATCCTTGTGGTCGCTGACGGCCATCCCGCACTCCGGACAGATTCGGATCCGGGCGACCGGCTGAGTATTCCCCATGCCGAGCATTCTCTTCAGGAAGGTCATAAACGCCTCAGTCAACGTGGATCCCTCCGACCGGGCAGCCGCGCCTGCGCTTCCGGTTACCCATAGAGACGGTCCGCCCGCCAAAATGGTTCCCTCCCTCCTTCCCAGGTGTCACAAACTGCGCCCCTCGACGTTAAATAGGTGAACCAACGGACGGACGGTTGAGATGCCAGACGGGAGCCGACCGCCAGCAGACGTTCGTGACCAGGTGAGGTCCCTCTTCGAGACCCACGGTCCCGCGCTCTACCGGTTCGCGTACAGCGTCGTCCGCGAACCGGCTGACGCGGCCGACGTCGTGCAGGATGTCTTTGTCCGTCTGCTCGGGCACCTCGACCGCGGCGGCGCCGCCGGCGACTTGAAAGCCTGGCTGTTCACGGTGTGCGCGAATGCGTGCCGGGACGTGCTTCGCCAACGCCGCCGGTGGCTCAGAGTCCTCGACCTCGACGGGCCACGTGTCGCCGCCCCCGACCCAAGCGAGCACCTCGACACCCACGACCGACGACGCCTGCTCGAACAGGCCGCCGGGCGCCTCCGGCCACGGGACCGCCTGCTGCTCGCCTTGCGCGCCCAAGGGCTGAGTTACCGGGAGATGGCCGCTGCAAGCGGCATCCGCGAAACCTCGGTCGGCCGGCTACTCTCGCGCGCCACGTCACGCTGGCAGCGCGAATGCCGCCGGGCATTCGGAGCACACTATGCCTACCTGTTTGTCGGACAGTGAGTGGCAGCAGTGGGCGGACGGCGGGCTTCCGCAGGACCGCCGCGCCCACGCAGAATCGTGCGCCGCCTGTCGCGCCCGAGCTGACGCACGGCGGGAGGCGGTCGCGACCTTTGCGGAGCTGGTCGGCGGCACGCCCGTGCCGGCCGACCTGGGCGATCGCATCCAGGCCGCCGTGTCGCGGGCACCCCGGCCGACCGGCGCCACGACCCTGCGGCGCCAGTCCCCTGAGGCCTCGTGGTTCCGTCGCCCGATTCCCTGGCTGGCCACCGCCGCCGTGGTGGCGGTGGTCGTCTTCGTCGCCTTGCCCCACCTCGGTGCGCCAACCGAGCTGTCGGCCTCCGAGGTGATCGGGCGGTCCGCGCAGGCTCTTGGCGAGGCCCACGGCGTCGAGACGCTCGAGTACGACCTTCGCGTCCTGGGCCTCCGGGCGCCACTCTTCTCCTCGGCTGAGGGCCAGACGTTGGTCGTCCGGCAGGTGATCGATCACGCCACAGGCCGGTTCCTCGTCGCGCGCTACGCGGCCGACGGCACGCTGGCTGCGGGTCTGTCGGAAGATCCCTCGGCGGGCGTCCGAACGGTGGTGGTCTCGGCCCACGGCCGTCGCTACGTGGCCCGGCTGGCGCTTCCCCCCGGGCCGCATCTCTCGATTCCCGAGGCTGCCCGCACGCTGGTGCGGACGTGGCTCGGGGTCATCCAGGCCTCAGGAGCCCGGAATCTGTCGCTCGCGACGGGCGCCGACGGGCAGCAGTTCGTCATCCAGGCGGCCGTTCCCGCGTCGGGCACGGGCGGAGCCTGGGAGATGCGGGGAGCGCGGATCGTCGTCGATGCACACGATTACCATATTGTGGAGATCGACGCGCGGGGGCAGTTGTTCGGGAAGCCGTACCAGATCTCCTTCCGGTTGCGCGACCGGCGACTTGACGCCAGTGTGCCGGAGGACGAGTTCGTCCTGCCTGCGTTGCCGGGCGATGTCATCCTGGATGGCGAGGCGACGGATAACCCGTTCTGGGATCTCGGTGCGGCGGCGCTGGACCGTCTCGGCCGGGGGGCGCACTAGAGCGGGCGGGTGCGGGATGATCAGCATCGACGGACTGACCAAGGACTATGGGCCGGTCATCGGGCTCGACGGGCTCACCCTGGACGTGCAAGACGGCGAAGTCCTCGGTTTTCTGGGCCCGAACGGCTCCGGCAAGACGACCACCATCCGGCTGCTCCTCGACCTCCTGCGGCCGACGAGCGGCCGGGCGAGCATCGGTGGCTTCGACTGTCGCCGCCAGAGCCTGAAGGTGCGCGGGCTGGTGGGCTACCTGCCGGGCGAGATGCCCGTCTACCCCGAGATGACCGGCGCAGGCTACCTCGACTACCTCGCGCGTCTCGGGGGACGGCCAGCCGGGCGGGAGACTGTCGCTCGCCTCCTGCAGCGATTCGATGTCAGCGACGTCGACCTGCGGCGACGCCTGCGGGACCTGTCGCACGGGATGCGGCGCAAGCTGGGCATCGTGCAGGCCTTGATGGCCGAGCCCCCCGTGGTGATCCTCGACGAGCCGACCAGCGGCCTCGAATCCGTTGATGATCGAGGCATTCGCCGAGACGCTCGCCAAGCTTCGCCGAGACGGGCGGACCACGGTGTTCTTGTCCTCCCACGTCCTGTCGGAGGTTGAACGGAGCTGCGATCGTGTGGCCCTGATTCGCCGCGGACGCTTGGCGGCAGTGCGGTCGCTCGCGGAGCTACGGCGGACGTCCCCGCGTCGGGTGACCGTCGAGCTGGCCGCGCCGGTCGATGGCGCGCCGCCGAGCATCCCCGGGGCGACGCTCTGCCTGCGCGACGCGCGGCACTGGGTCTTCGAAGTCACCGGGCCACTCGGTGGCCTGATCGCGGCGCTCGACCACCTCCCAATCGCCGACCTGGACGTGGCCCGCTTCTCGCTCGAAGAGTACGTCCTCCGGCTTTTTTCGGACGACCTTGGCGACCGCGCGCCGAATGCGCGCGCGCCGGACCCTCAGGCTGTCCCGCTGCGAGACCGCTCATGATGCCCACAGGAGTCCTCTCTACTCTCCTTCGGCGTTCGTGCTCGCGGGCGGCAGGCGTCCTGGTTGCGGTGGCGGCGGTGCTCGCCGCCTTCCAGGTCCTCCTCGTCCTGGTCGCGACGTCGTTTCAGCACTCGGGATCCTTCGACCTGGTGGCCGCCCTGATCCCGCTCTCGTTCCAGCGCACGATCGGTTCGGGCGCGTTGACCTTGGCCTCGTTCTCCGGGATGGTCACCTTCGGGTACTTCCATCCCGTCATCGTGCTCGCGGTGGTCCAGGTCGGGATCTTCCTGGCCACGGAGTTGGCCGGCGAGGTGGAATGGGGTCTGTTCGATTTCGAACTCGCGCGGCCAGTGGCAAGGCACTGGGTGGTCACGCGGAGCGCGGTCCTCGCCTTCGGCCTGACGGCGGCGATTGTGGGCACCATGCTGGCCGGGACATGGGGCGGCCTGTGGGTCTTCGCGCCCCACGGCACCACATGGCCACCCCGGGCGGTCATCGTGAGTCTGGCGGCCCATCTCCTCCTGCTCGCGTGGGTCTTCGCCGCGGCGGCGCTGGCCATGGCCAGCGCCGCCCGTCGCCGCGGGACCGCCTTTGCCGTGACGGCCCTGAGCGCGGTCGTCCTGTACCTCCTGAACTACCTCGGCGACGTCTGGGCGCCCGCCAGCCGGCTGAGGTGGGTTTCGCCGTTCCACTACTTCCCCGGCTTTGCTGTCGCCAGCGGATCGGCCCCCGAGGCGTACGACCTCACCCGGCTCGCCGTCCCCGTTGTCCTCCTCACGCTGGTCGCGTACTGGCAGTTCAACCGGCGGGACCTGTAGCGGGGTGGCCCGGACGACCGCGTTGCCCGCCAGGGCCCGGAAGGCGCCCACAAATCCATACCAAGTCCCCGGCTGCCCCTGCTACGATGAACGCAACGCAGACAGGCAACAGGGGAGGATCGCCATGGCGCTGTCCAGGCGCGGATTCGTTCGGACGCTCGGGGTTGGAGCTGCTGGCGTGTTCTCGGGCGCCCTGGTGGGGGCGCGGGGCGCGGAAGCGTGGCAAGCCACTGGTGGCCAGACCCCGTCGCCGGGAAGCGGCTCCGTCATCCGGCTCGATAGCAACGAGAACCCGCTGGGTCCTGGGCCGCGGACCCTCGCCGCCATTCGCGACGCGATAGGCGAAGCCTCGCGCTATCCGCACCGTGCGGGCGATGCGTTACCAGACGCGATTGCGCGGTTCCTCTCCCTGCCCAAGGACCAGGTGCTGGTGGCCTGTGGGTCTGGCGAGATCCTCCGGATGGCCGTCGAGGCGTTCGTGTCGCCCACACGACCCTTGGTGACGGCCCTCCCGACCTTCGAGATCTGCACCGGGACGGCGCGGTTTCTCAAGTACCCGCTTCACGAGGTGCCGGTTGACGAACGCCTCGCGCTGAACCTGGCGGCCATGGAAGACCGCGCCTCGGCGGGGGCCGGGCTGGTGTTCCTCTGCAACCCCAACAATCCCACGGGCCCGGTGCACGGCGGCGGGCGCGTCGCGGACTTCGTCGCGCACGTGGTCAAGCGCTCCCCCGACACCATGATCCTGATCGACGAGGCGTACCACCACTACGTCGACGACCCGTCGTACGCGACCGCGATCCCCCTGGCACTGGAGTTCCCGCAGGTCTTCGTCAGCCGCACCTTCTCGAAGGTGTACGGTTTGGCCGGCCTTCGCGCCGGCTATGCCGTCGGACGGCGCGAAACGCTCCAGCGGCTGGTCGGGTGGAGACTGGGCAACGGCCTCAACATCCTGGGCCTGCGGGCGGCGACCGCGGCCCTCGGCGACACCGAGCACGTCGAGACGGGCCGCACCGCGAACCGCCAGGGCCGGGAACGCCTCCGCCGCACGTTCGTGGATCTGGGCTACCGGGTCGCCGATTCGCAGGCGAACTTCCTCATGGTTGACATCAGGCGCGATGCGGAGGAGTTCGGCAAGCAGTGCCGCGCCCGCGGGATCGCCGTCGGCCGCCCGTTCCCGCCGCTGACGACGTGGTCGCGCATCACCATCGGCACCGACGACGAGATGCGGCAGGCGGTGGACGTGTTCAGGAAGGTGCTGGCCGCATCGAGCAGCGTGACGGTGGGCTGAGCCTAGACGATCGAATCGTACTCGCCCGGATCCACGACGGCCTCGATCACCACCGGCTCCCCGGCGTCGAGCGCGCGTGCGAACGCGACGCGGAACGCCTCGTCGCTGTCGGCGACCACCACCTGCGCGCCAAACAGCGTGTCGCTCGGCCGGTACGTGTCGCCGTAGATCTGCACGCCGGACCACGCGAAGCGGCGCCGCGTCTGCTTGATGCGGATCAGGCTCAAGTACCGATCGCGGAGGACCACGAAGACCACGGGAAGGTGCAATCGGACCGCCGTGTTGATCTCGCCCGCCATCATCAGATAGCCACCGTCTCCGGTGCACACGACGACCGGCTGCTCCCTCCTGATGAGCTTCGCCGCGATGCCGGCCGGAATGCCGAACCCCATCGAGGACCACCCGTTCGAGACCAAGAGGTGATCGGGACCGCGCGGGTCCCACAGCTGCCCAACCAGGTGCGTGTGCGCGCCCACGTCGACGGCCAGGATGCCGTCCGACGCCAAACGCTCGCGCATGGCGACGAGCACGTGGTGTGGACTGAAGACCACCGTGGACGGCGTCAGCGCGTCGCGCAGTCGTGACCGATGGTCAGGGAGGGCCGACAGGTCCCAGCCGTGCGCCAGGGGCGAGAGGGCGGTCAGGTGGCGCAGCGAGCCGTCGAGGTCCCCCACCACGTCGCAGACCGGCGGGTGGAGGGCCGACAGATCGGCCTTCACCGTGTCGAGATGCAGGATGGGCGTGTCCTTGGGGACCCAGTCCTCGTAGTTGAACTCCACCGGGTCGTAGCCCACCGCGACGACCAGGTCGGTGGGCCGGCAGAACTCCGCCACCAGATCGCGGCGGGCCCGGCCGACCACGCCGACAAACAGACCGCCGTCCTCCCTCACGTGGCCCTTCGCCATCAGGGTGCACACCACCGGGAGGCGGTGGCGCTCGACAAACGCCCGTAGCGCGGCGGTCGCTCTCGCGCGGTTCATCGTGAGACCGACCGCAACCAGGGGGTATCGCGCCGCGCGCAGGGCCGCCTCGGCCTGCGCGAGCGCCGGCAGGGGTGCCGGTGCCACGCCCGGCGGGCAGCCCGCACGATCCGTGGACACCTCGGTCGGCGCCTCCTCGGCGACGTCCTCGGGGAAATCAAGGTGCACGGGACCCGGTGGTTCCGAGGTCGCGATCTCGATGGCGCGATTGACCGTCGCGCCAGCCGAGTCGGCGTCTAGCTCGGCGGTCCACTTCGTGAGGGGGGCGAAGAGGGCCTGGTGATCGATCTGCATCTGTACGACGCGGCCGCGCCACTTGCGGCCCATCTTCCCTGTGAAGGCCAGCAGTGGGACGCGGTCGAGCAGGGCATTGCCGACGCCGGTGGCCAGATTGGTGGCCCCCGGGCCCAGGGTGGACAAACAGGCGCCGGGACGTCCTGTCAGCCGGGCCGAGACGTCCGCCATGAAGCCGGCTGCGGCCTCGTGCGCCGTGAGCACGAACTCCACCCCACTACCCTGCATGGCCTCGATGAACCGCATGTTCTGGCCGCCCGGATAGCCGAACACGTGGCGAATCCCCGCTCGCTCGAGTTGGCGGACGACAAGGTCGGAGATTGTGCTCATCTCGAAGCGCATTCTACACGCGCCGCGGTGCCCGCGCCCGACACCTCCGGAGGCGTGATCGCTGCAAGAACCGGATAGACGAGCCCGGCGCCGCCGCCGACAATGGTCCCATGAACACGCGGACGCTGTGGCTGAAGGTGCTGACCAGGGATCGGCGCTGGGACGGCCGGTTCGTCTACGCGGTCGACACAACGGGCGTCTACTGCCGGCCGTCGTGCCCAAGCCGGCGGCCTTCGCGGCGCCACGTCAGGTTCTACGCCGACGGCCTCGAGGCCGAACGCGCGGGCTTCCGTCCCTGCCATCGGTGCGGAGGCAGGCCCGACGCCACACCGGCAAGGCTGCTGCGACAGGCGTGTGCACGGCTCGACGAGGTCGGGCCCGAGGGTCGGCTGACGTTCGTGAGCCTCGCCCGCGAGCTGGGCATCAGCCCGTTCCGATTGTCCCGCCTGTTCCGGCAGACGCTGGGCATCGCGCCCCGCGAGTACGCCGAAGCCCGCCGGTCGGGCCGGCTGAAGGCTCTTCTGAAACGCGACACCACGGTCGCCACGGCTCTGTACGAGGCGGGCTACGGGTCGAGCAGCCGTCTCTACGAGCGGGCCGACGCGGAGCTTGGCATGACGCCCGGCACCTACCGCCGGGGAGGAGCAGGCATGCGCATCCACTACACCGTAGTCCGATCCGCGCTGGGGTGGCTGTTGGTCGGCGCCACCGAGCGCGGTGTTTGCAGTGTGAAACTGGGGGACACCGCCCGCCCTCTCCTGCGCGATTCTGCGGCGCGATACCCGAATGCCGTCATCGAGGAAGACCTCGGCCCGCTGTCGCCGGCCGTCGCGTCGCTCCTCGAGGTCGCTGCCGGCCAGCGGGTGGCGCCCGACGTGCCAATCGACGTCCAGGGCACCGCCTTCCAGCGGCAGGTGTGGAACTGTCTGAAGCGAATCCCACCCGGTACCACGCGTTCCTACAGCGAAGTGGCCAGAGCCATCGGCCATCCGGGCTCGGCACGCGCCGTGGCGCGTGCCTGCGGCGCCAACCACGTCGCCCTCCTGATCCCGTGCCATCGGGTCGTGCGGGCCGACGGCAGCCTGGGGGGGTATCACTGGGGTCCGGAGCGGAAGAGGCGGCTGGTGGCGATCGAACAGACCGCGCGGCCTTCAGCCGACGGGCCGACTCGACGGGCTCGCGGGTAAAATAGCTGGAGAGGCTGGCGGCACGCCGCAACGCCCGCCAGCTGGCCACCCGCGGCGCTCGGACGCCGCGAGGGAGGATGCGATGGCTATGCCAGCCCCCCACCTGCGCGCGGAGCTGCTCGACCGCCGGGACCGACTTCAGGAGCTTGCCGAGCGAGCGCCGGCTCCGCAGATTGAGGCGCTGCTGCACGACGTCGACCTCGCGCTCGAGCGGTTCTCGGCCGGCACCTACGGGCTGTGCGAGGCCTGCGGGGATACGATCGAGACGGCCTGGCTCGAAGTGGATCCACTCGTCCGGTTCTGCTTGGATCACCTCTCGCCATCCGAAGCCCGCGCCCTCGAAGCCGACCTCGAGCTGGCGGGCCGCGTCCAGCGGAACCTGCTGCCGCCGCCGCACCTGGTCGAGCAGGGGTGGACGATCGCGCACCACTACGAGCCGCTCGGTACGGTGAGCGGCGACTATTGCGATGTGGTCAGGCCGGCAGGCACGCTCGGTGACCTGCTGTTTCTCCTGGGTGACGTCTCGGGCAAGGGGGTTGCTGCGTCCATGCTCATGGCGCATCTGTCGGCGAGCGTGCGCATGCTCGTCGACCTGAACCTTCCGCCCGCGCAGGTGATCGGACGCGCCAACCGAGTGTTCTGCGAAAGCACGATGCCGAACCACTACGCCACGCTCGTTTGCGCGCGCCTGACGATGTCGGCCGACATCGAGATCTGCAACGCCGGGCACTGTCCACCGCTCCTGCTCCGCGGGCGGGAGGTGGTACCGATTGCCGCGACCGGTGTGCCGATCGGCCTCTTCTGTGCGCAGGATTATTCCACCCACCGCCTGTCGCTCCGCCCCGGTGACACGCTGGTGATCTACACGGACGGCCTCACCGAAGCGCGCAACGATAACGGCGAGGAATACGGCGCGCCGCGTCTGGCCCGCCTGCTGCCGTCGCTCGCCGGCCGGCAGCCCCAGGACGTCATCGCGGCATGCGTGGCCGACGCAGCGGCCTTCCGCGCCGGCGCCCGGCGCACCGACGACCTGACGGTCATGGCGGTGCAGCGGGCCGGATGAGCGGACCAAACGTCGGCCCCAATCGCGGGCGGCGACGCGCCCGCGCCGCCTGAACGGCCGACGGTCGGTTGCACCGCTGGCAGGCCACCCGATTCACGGAGGGAACCCCGGACGTGGGCAAGTTCACCAGTCGTGCCGTGGTCATGACGCTGCTGGCGTCCCTCGGGGCCCTCGCCGCGCCTAGGGCGCAGCCGAGGGGGCTGGCCGATCTGGGCGGCGACGTGGGGGTTGGCCTCCTCCTCCGGCAACTCGCCAACGTCGGGATCCTCCTGCAAACGACCGCCCACCCGGACGACGAGAACAGCGCCGTGCTGGCGCGCCTGACCCGCGGACAGGGCGTGCGGACGACGCTGTTGACGGCCACGCGGGGCACGGGCGGTCAGAACGAAATCGGGCCGGAGCTGTTCGAGGCCCTCAGCGTGCTGCGCACCGAGGAACTGGCGTCTGTTCACCAGTTCGACGGCACGGAACAGTACTTTGCGCGCGCCGTCGACTTCGGCTATTCCTTCAGCGTCGACGAAACCTTCCGCGAGTGGGGCCGGCAGGAGATCCTGGCCGACTACGTCCGGATGATCCGGACCATTCGCCCGGACGTCATCGTGACCATGCGCAGGGAAGGCGAGCAGGGCGGGGCCCACCACCAGGCACAGGCGCGTATCACGGGTGACGCATTTCGCCTCGCGGCCGACCCGACGGCGTTTCCCGATCAGGTGGCCGCAGGACTTCGCCCCTGGCAGGCTCTGAAGCTCTACTACCAGGAGGGCTTTGGGGGCCGTCCCGACCTCCAGCCGGTTCCCGGTCTCGTCCGAGTGGACGCGGACGTCTACGATCCGCTCCTCGGCCAGACCTACGCGGAGATTGGCCTGGAGGCACGCAGTAACCACAAGTGCCAGGGGATGGCGCAGCTGCTCGCCCTACCCGGGCCACTGGTGTCTACCTACCGCCTGGGCGATACGGTCCTCGCCGGCGGTCCAGGCCGGGCCGAGACGGCGTTGTTCGACGGGATCGACACCTCCATCGCGGGCCTGTCGCGGTTTGCCGGCACCGTGGCGCCAGGCGAGCTGCTGGACGGTCTGAAGGGGATCGCGGGCGCGACCGAGCGGGCCGCCGCGGCCTTCCGCGCCCACGGCGCGGCGGCGACACTCGAGTCACTGGCGGCCGGGCTATCGGCCGTCCGCACACTGCGCGCGCGACTCGGAGCGATGGCGCTCGACAAAACGGCGCGCGACGAAATCGACTACCGCCTTCGGACGAAGGAGGACCAGTTCGCACGCGCCGCCGTGCTCGCCCAGGGCGTCCGGATCGACGTGCTCGCCGACGACGGGGTCGTGTTTCCGGGCCAACCCGTCGTCGTACAAGTGTACGTGGCCAATCGCGGCACGGCGCCGGTCTCCCTGACCCACGTCGCCCTGCGCGGCTTCACGGGTGACGCTTCGTGCGGGAGCGCTGAAATCCCGGCTGGCGCGGTTGCGCCGCGGTGCGACACCGAGGTGCGGATCCCGGAGGACGCCCGCCTGAGTGGGCCCTACTGGCACCCGCTGTCCACGGCCGCCCGGTACCAGTTCGACGAGGACGTTCCCTTCGGCCTGCCGTTCAGGCCGACGCCCTTCCGCGCTCGCCTCGATCTGGCGATCGGCGGGGCTCCGGTCACCGTCGACGCCCCGGTCGAGTATCGATACGGCGGCAACATCTTCAGCGGTGAGAAGCGCATGGAGCTGCTGGTCGTGCCGCGCTTCTCGGTCACGCTGACGCCGGACATCGCGATCATCCCGACCACCGCGAAACCGTCGGGGGTGGCCGCGGCCCCCAAACTCCCGAGCCCCCCCTCGCGCGAACTGCGGGTAGTCGTCACCAACAGCACCAAGGGACCGGCCCGCGCGGAAGCGGCCCTCGAACTGCCTCCGGGCTGGACGGCCACTCCGCCCTCCGCCACGCTGGAGTTCGCCGGTGAAGATGCCGCCGCCACCGTTCGGTTCGCCGTGCATCCGCCCTCCATCGCACGGCCGGGCGAGTACGCGGTCAGGGCGGTCGTCCGCGCCGAGGGCCGGAGGTTCGATCAGGGCTACGAGGTGATCGAGTACCCGCACATCCACCGTCGCCACCGCATCGTCCCGGCGGCGGCACGCATCAAGCTGGTCGACGTCAACGTGGTGCCGGGCCTGAAGGTCGGGTACGTCATGGGCGTCGGCGATCAAGTCCCGCCGGCGATCGAACAGCTCGGCGTGCGCGTGGACCTGCTGGGCAGCGACGATCTGGCCTGGGGCGACCTGGCGCGGTACGACGCGATCGTCACGGGGGTGCGGGCCTACGAACGCCGCGCGGACCTCCGCGCGAACAACCGGCGGCTCATCGCCTACGCCGAACAGGGCGGGACCCTGGTCGTGCAGTACAACAAGGCCGAGTTCAACGACGCGCAGTACGGCCCGTATCCGGCCCGGGTCGGCACGAGCCGCGTGACCGACGAGCATGCGCCCGTGCGCCTCCTCGTCCCAGCCGATCCCGTCTTCAGGTTTCCCAACGTCGTGGACGATCGGACGTGGGCAGGCTGGGTGCAGGAGCGCGGGTTGTACTTCCTGGGCGAGAAGGACCCCCGCTATGTGGATCTGATCGAGCTCGAGGACCCGTTTCCCGCCAACGCCGGCCCCAAACGGGGCGCGCTGGTCGAGGCGATGGTTGGAAAGGGCCGATGGATCTACGTCGGCCTCGGCCTCTGGCGCCAGTTGCCGGCGGGCACCGACGGCGCGTACCAGCTGCTGGCGAACCTCCTGAGCCGGGGACGCGCCGGAGGACGCGTCCGATGACCGGGTACAGACGTGATCGTGGTGGGCGCCGGGCCGGCCGGGGCGACGGCGGCGCGGACGCTCGCCCTTGGCGGCGTCCGGGTGTGCCTGCTCGAGCGGTCCCGGTTTCCGCGCAACAAGCCCTGCGGGGGCGGCATCACGACGCGGGCCTTGCGCCGTTTTCCTTACCTGCCCCGGGCGCTCTCGACGATCGACGCGCACTACATCTCGACGCTGCGCCTGGAAGGGCCCTCCGGGGGACACGTCGTCCTCCGGTCGCCCGAACCCGCCGTGGTCACGATCCGTCGCATCGACTTCGACCACCTCCTCGCCAGGCTGGCCGTTGACGCGGGAGCCGATCTGGTCGAGGACGCCTGCGTAACCGACGCCGCAACGACCGATGAGCGAGTCGGTGTGACGACGCGCGATGGCCGCTGCTTCGAGGCTCGGTACGTCATTGTGGCCGACGGCGTGAATGGGATGATGGCCCGGCGTCTCGGATTCCAGGCGGGCTGGAGCGATGCGGCGGTCGCCTTGGACATCATGGAGGAGACGCCTGTCGAGCGGCTGCGGGCAAGGGAACCGTCGACACTCTGGGTCTCGTATGGCGACAGCGGCGCCGACGGCTACGGGTACATCTTCCCGAAAGCCGGCCATGTGAACGTGGGGTTCGGCTGGGTGCAGTCCCACTTCAAACGCCTTCCCCCGGCCCGACCCGTCGACCTGCACCAGCGGTTCGTGGAGAGGCTGCGCCAGCGCGGATTGCTGGAGGGCGGATCGGATCGCGCCGGCTTTGCTTCCTACCACGTGCCCATCTGCGGGCCCCTGCCCTCGACTGCCCGCGGCCGTACCCTGCTCGTCGGCGATGCCGGCGGTTTTGTCAATGCCTACACGGCCGAGGGCATCTACTACGCGATGGTGTCCGGGGACCTGGCCGGCCAGGCCGTTCTCTCGGGCGACGATGACGACGATCCGCGGCCGGGCTCCTCGGTGGCACGGCGCTACGAACAGGCGTGGCGACACGAGATTGGCGTCGAGCTCCGCGACTCGGTGGTGATAAAGCGGTACCTGTTTCAGGACGCGGGCCGCATCGACCGGGTGGTGGCGGCGGCTGCCACCAACGGCGACGTCGCCCAGCTGATCGTCGCGTACGCGACAGGAGCACTCTCCTACACGAAGGCGCGCCGACGGCTGTTCTCCGCCTTTCCACGCGTTCTGCTCCGCCTGGCCGGGACCGCCGCCACCGCGCCCTGAGGCGCCGTGGCGGGGTTCGGGCGGAACTTCCACCGCCCGCGTCCGTATCTGAGAGAATGGGCTGAACTGCACCGCGCGGACCCTGCGTCTCAACCCGTGCGTCGACAATCCCCCGCTTTACGAAGGAGGCCGCAAGATGTTCCGTCACGTCCTGGCCGGAATCGCGCTGACCGCGTTTGTCGCCCTGCCGGCGTCTGCACAGACGTTGGACGAAATCCTCGCGAAGAACGTCGAGGCGCGGGGAGGGCTCGCCAAGCTCAAGGCCGTCCAGACCATTCGGATGACCGGTACCGTCACGGTCGGCCCGGGCATGGAAGCCCCGTTCGTGATGGAACAGAAGCGTCCGAACCTGATGCGCATGGAGTTCACGCTCCAGGGCATGACCGGCATCCAGGCTTTTGATGGCAAGGGCGGCTGGCAGCTGATGCCGTTCAACGGGCGGAAGGATCCGGAACCGATGGCGGAGGACCAGCTGAAGCAGGTGGAGGAACAGGCCGACTTCGACGGTCCGCTGGTGGACTACAAGGCGAAGGGCAACACCGTCGAGCTCGTCGGCAAGGACAAGGTGGAAGGCAGCGACGTCTTCAAGCTCAAGGTGACGCTCAAGAACGGCGACATCCGATACATATTCCTGGACGCCGACCAGTTCCTCGAGATCCGGATGGAAGAGAAGACCACGATCCGGGGGACGGAGATCGACGGCGAGGGCACGGTCGGCGACTACAAGGAGGTCGGCGGCCTCATGTTCCCGCATTCACTGGAGTCGGGCCAGAAGGGCAACCCGCAGCGCATGAAGATGACAATCCAGAAGATCGAGCTGAACGTTCCGCTCGACGACGCGCGCTTCAAGATGCCGGCGGCGAAGTAGGTCCAGAGACCGCGCACCCGCAAGCCCGGCGGGGGCGTGACCATCACCGGATGACTGGTGGAGAACCGGCCCTCGCCGGTCGAGGAGCGAAACATGACGCGGAGCATGAGGTGGACCCTGCTGGCGGTGGGGATGGCGATGGCTCACCCACCCGTCGCCACGGCGCAGGGCGTCAGAGATCGATTCGGAGCTGTTCGGGGGCCTGGAAGCCCGCGCCATCGGCCCAGCCTCCATGAGCGGGCGCGTGGCGGCCATCGACGCGGTCCCCGGCGACCGTCTGACGATCTACGCCGGCACGGCCGGCGGCGGGGTGTGGAAGTCGGTGGACGGCGGGTTGCAGTTCAAGCCCATCTTCGACAAGTACAACCAGTCGATTGGCGCCATCACGGTCGACCCGTCGAAACCATCGACCATCTGGGTCGGCACCGGTGAAACCTGGGCGAGAAACAGCGTCTCGGTTGGCGACGGAATCTACCGGTCGACCGACGGAGGCGAGAACTGGACGAAGCTGGGGCTCGACACCACGGAACGCATCGCGCGCATCGTCGTCCATCCCAAAGACAGCAACACGGTGTATGCGTGCGCGACCGGTCACCTGTTCGATGACCATCCCGACCGTGGCGTCTACCGCACCAAGGATGGCGGCAAGACCTGGAACAAGGTGCTCTACGTCGCTCAGGATGTCGGGTGCGCCAATCTGGCCATCGACCCGCAGACGCCGGACGTGCTCTACGCCGCCATGTGGCAGGTTCGGCGCAAGCCGTACCTTCTTCACCTCGGGCGGCCCGCTCAGCGGGCTGTACCGGTCGACCGACGGCGGCGCGACGTGGCAACCGGTGAGGAAGGGCCTTCCCGCCGGGGACTTGGGCCGGATTGCGATTGCGGTGGCGCCGGCCAAGCCGAGCACCGTGTACGTGACGGTCGAGGCCGCCAAAACCGCCCTGTACCGGTCCGATGACAAGGGCGAGAGCTGGACCGAAGTGAATTCATCGAGCCTGGTGAACTCGCGACCTTTCTACTTCTCGCGGATGGTCGTCGATCCGGTCGACATCAACCGGGTCTACAAGATGGGGCAGATCGCGGCCGTCAGCAACGACGGCGGGAAGACGTTCAGTGGCCTTGGCGGGATGGGTCTCTATGGCAGCAGCTATCACAGCGACGTGCACGATGTGTGGGTGAACCCCAAGAACACCGAGCAGTTGGTGATTGCGACCGACGGCGGCCTGTACGTCTCGCTGGACCGCGGGGCCACCTGGCGCTTCGTCGCAAGCCTGCCGGTCGGTCAGTTCTATCACGTCAGCTACGACATGGCGTGGCCGTACAACGTCTACGGGGGACTGCAGGACAACAGCTCCTGGTTCGGGCCGTCACGACGGTCGGGTGGCATCCCCAACCGGCTGTGGCAGTCGCTGTCGGGTGGTGACGGCTTCTGGACCTTCGCCGACCCGAAGGACCCCGACGTCATCTACGACGAGATCCAGGGCGGCAATCTGTTCCGGATCCGCCGGTCGACGCTCGAGAGCAAGGACATCCAGCCCACGCCCCAGCAGGGGGAGCCGAACTACCGCTTCAATTGGAACACCCCGATTCACCTGAGCCCGACGACGCCCGGAACCCTCTACTACGGTGCGCAGTTCCTCTTCCGATCCCGCGACCACGGCGAGTCGTGGGAACGGATCTCACCCGATCTGACGACCAACGATCCCGCCAAACAGAAGCAGTCCGAGTCGGGAGGCCTCACGCCGGACGACTCGACGGCGGAGAACCACTGCACGATCTTCGCGATCGGCGAGTCGCCGAAGAACCCCGCCGTGGTCTGGGTCGGTACCGACGACGGCAACCTCCAGGTCACCCGCGATGGCGGGAAGACGTGGACCAATGTGGTGGGCAACGTCCCGGGCCTGCCCAAGAACACGTGGGTCACCACGGTCGAGCCGGGACACTTCGACGAGGCCACCTCCTACGTGACCTTCGACGGTCACATGACCGGCGACATGGCCACCTACGTGTTCCGGACGACCGACTTCGGCAAGACGTGGCAGGCGCTGGCCACCCCGGACGTCAAGGGGTACGCGCACGTCGTCAAGGAGGACCTGGTCAACCGAAACCTCCTGTTCCTCGGGACTGAAATGGGGCTCTTCATTTCCCTGGACGCCGGGCGCACCTGGGCCCAATACCTCGCCGGCTTGCCGCCCGTCGCCGTCCGGGACCTCGCGATTCACCCCAGGGACCACGACGTCATTCTCGCCACCCACGGGCGGGCGCTCTACGTGATCGACGACATCACGCCGCTGCGGACGCTCACGCCGGCGGTGCTCGACGCCGACGCCGCCTTCCTCGACGCCCGGCCGCAGTGGATGACGAACGGGTCGGAGGACTTCGGGTTCAACGGCGACGCAGAGTTCGTCGGGCGCAGCCCGGAGGAAGCGGCCGTCATCACCTACTACCTGAAGAAGCGCCACCTGTTCGGCGACCTGAAACTCGAGGTCTACGACGGGGCGGGTAAGCTGCTGTCGACGGTCCCGGGCACCAAGCGACGGGGCATCAACCGGGTCGAGTGGCCGATGCGGTCCGCCCCGCCACGCTTCGCTCCCGGTTCGGGGATCATCCCGAACCTGTACGCGATGATGGGACCTCGGGCGCTCGACGGCACCTACACCGTGAAGCTGATCAAGGGCAAGGACACCTACACGACCCAGCTGCATCTGGTGCCCGACCCCCGGTCCGCCGCCACGTCGGAGGACCGGAAGGTGCAGCGCGAGCTGGTTGACCGCCTGTTCGCCCTCGCCGAGCAATCGACGACGCTCATTGCGACGGTGACCTCGACACGCGACCAGGCCAACGCTCGAGCCTCGAAGCTGCCGGCGACCAATCCGCTGCGCAAGCGGCTCGAGGCCTTTGCCGCGGCCATGGAGAAACAGCGCACCGCACTGGTCGCGACCAGTCGCGGCGAGGGCATCTCCGGCGATTCGCGGCTTCGCGAACAGATCGGCACGCTGTACGGGAATGTCAACGGCTTCGACGGTCGCCCGACCAAGTCCCAGATGGACCGCGCGGTCGTGTTGGCCGCCGAACTTGACGCGGCCACGGCGTCGTTCAATAGCGCCACGGGCAAGGAGTTCGAGGCCCTGAACCAGGACCTGGCTCGAAAGAAGCTCGACCCGATGGTGAAGACCCCGCCCAAGCCCGAGCGGAACTAGTCAGGGCACAAGGGCACCTTGCGGGGCACGTCGCCCCGCAAGGTGCCGACGACAGAATGCCGGGGCCTGGTCGTCGCCCCGCTGCGTGGTCCTGGTGGGCCGTCGCCCGGTCGACCGCTGCCGGACAGCCCGCGTTCCTTCCTCAGCCTGTCTTGTTACACTAGTGGGTGCCCGGCGCCTGCCGTCGGGTGGTGGAGTGCGCGGGGTGCACGGGGCTCACCTGCTGCCGCAGGTCGACCAGGACGACACCGGACCGCGGGGTCCCTCCCGAGGTCCTGGTTCTGGTCGCCGTCGTCAGCGCGCGGTCCGGGGGCATCTGACGCCTCTGGCAGTGGCAGCCGCGCCGGCCGGCGCCATCGACCCCTCGTGCGTCTCCCGATCGGCGGAATCGCGTTCCTCTGGTCGCTGCGGCGCCGGGAACGAGCCCCGCGAGACCGGCTGGCTCGGCCCGGGAACGGTGACGGCCCGGCGGCGCGTGGACGCCGACCGGCGGTGCTGACGTGGCATCGGATCGGAGGATTGATGTGAGCGCCCCGAAGAAACTCGCCATCTTGGTCGGCGGCGGTCCGGCTCCTGGCATCAACTCGGTGATCAGTGCGGCGACCATCCGCGCCGAGCTCGAGGGCGTCGAGGTGGTCGGCATTCGCGACGGCTTCGAGTGGATCATGCAGGGGAACGTGGAACACGTGATGCCGCTGTTGATCGACACGGTCAGCCGCATCCACTTCCGTGGCGGCTCCTATATCGGGATCTCGCGCGCGAACCCGACCGAGCAGCAACAGCACCTCGAGAACACGGTGATCTCGCTCCTCCGGCTCAACGTGGCGCAGTTGGTCACGATTGGCGGGGACGACACCGCCTTCTCCGCCATGAAACTCGAAGAGCGCGCCGGCGGACGCATTCGTGTCGCACACGTGCCGAAGACGATTGACAACGATCTCGACCTGCCGCCCTACGTGGACACGTTCGGGTTCCAGACCGCGCGCCACAACGGCGTGGAGATCGTGAAGAACCTGATGGTCGATGCCCGGACGACCTCACGCTGGTACTTCGTGATTGCCATGGGCCGGAAGGCGGGACACCTGGCCCTTGGCATCGGCAAGGCCGCCGCGGCAACCCTCACGCTCATTCCCGAGGAGTTCCAGGGCCGACGCATCCGGCTCAAGGAAATCGTCGACGCCCTGGCGGGCGCCATCATCAAGCGGCTCAGCTACAGCCGCCGGGACGGCGTGGCCGTCATCGCCGAAGGCCTCGTTCTGGGCATCGACCCGGAGGACCTCGCGCAGCTCGACGACGTCGAGAAGGACGCGCACGGCAACGTCCGGATCGCCGAGGTCAACATCGGTGAGATCCTGAAGTCCGAGGTCACCCGGCGCCTCAGGAGCTTCGGCATCAAGGCGACCATCGTGGCCAAGAACATCGGCTACGAGCTGCGGTGCGCCGATCCGATTCCCCTCGACATGGAGTACACGCGCGACCTGGGATACTGCGCGGCGAAGTTCCTGCTCTCCGGCGGGAACGCCGCGATGATCTCCCTACAGGGCGGTCACTTCGTCCCGATTCCCTTCACGAACCTGATCGACCCGGTGACCGGACGGGCCAAGATCCGGCTCGTCGACATCAACTCCACCCGGTATGCGATTGCCCGGCGCTACATGATCCGACTGCGCCGCGACGATTTCGAGGACCCGCACGAACTCGCCAAGTTCGCGGCCACGGCCGGCATGTCGCTTCAGCAGTTCCGCGCCGAGTTCGAGACCCTGATCGCGAACGAGCCCCCGCCGTACCACATCGACGTCAACCCGCCCAAGGGGGAATTCGGACACGATGACTGAGCCCGGCGTCCTCCGACGCCGGGCGTCGAAGCCCGGACGCCGCCGGCGCGTCTGCGCCGGCCGGGTTGAACGGTCTACTTGCTGTCTGCCGGGGCCTTTTCCCAGGTGTAGACGCGGCCCATCGCGTACTTCTCGAACCAGTCGAGCTCGACGTTCGCCTTGAAGAGCACGTGACGCAGTTCGCTCCACCCGTGCGGCTCGCGCGGCGCCATGTACAAATGGGTGGGGACGCCGTTGCTGAGCAGCGCCCGGTACATCTCCACGGACTGCGGCGGCGGCACCCGAACGTCGTTCTGGCCCACGAGGAACAGAGTGGGCGTCTTCACGTTGGCCACGTACTTCAGCGGCGAGTTGTCCCAGTAGGCGCTGAACGGCGCGTTCTTCTGCCACGGCGTGCCGCCGAACCACGGCGTGCGGTAGCTGCGGACGTCGCTCTGCGCGTACATCGAGATCCAGTTCGCCGCGCCCGCGCCCGACGAGGCCGCCTTGAAGCGGTCCGTGAAGGTAATGATCCAGTTGGTCATGTGGCCGCCGGCGCTCCACCCCATCTTGACCATGCGATCCGGGTCGGCGATCCCCTGCCTGATCAGGTAGTCGACACCCGCCATCACATCGAGATGGGCGTTCCGGAAGTAGTGGCCCACCATGTCGCGCAGGAAGGGGTTGCCGTAGCCGGTGCTGCCGCGGTAGTTCGGCTTGAACACGGCGTAGCCTCGCGCCGCCAGAACCGGCACGTAGTTGCTGACACCGCCCATCCCGTACTTGTCGGAGGACTGAGGCCCGCCGTGCGTCTGCACGCAGAGGGGGTAGCGCTTCCCGGCTTCGTAGTCGAGGGGATAGTAGAGCAGCCCTTCCACCGTGGTGCCGTCGGCGCCCTTCCAGCGGATCGCTTCGAGCCGCGGCAGCTTGAAGTCCCGATCCAGGTATTCGAACACCTTGGTGACCGGCACTGGACCGCCGCCCGGCGCCAGGGACCAGATCTCGCCGGGCCGCGCAGCCTCGTCGAACTGAAGGAGCCACCGGTCCAGGGCCGGTTCGTAGTGACCGCCGGCGACCGCGTGCTGCCCATCGGTGAGCGGCCTCGCCCGGCGCGTGGCGAGATCCAGCTGGAAGAGCTCGCTGTGGACGCCCATGTTGACGACCAGGTAGATCGAGCGGCCGTCCTTCGCCCACGTCGCGCTGTTTACGTCGTAGGGGAAGTCGGCGAGGGCCGGTGTCGCCGAGCCGCCCGAGACCGGCACGAGAAAGAGGGCCCCATCGTAGTAAGGCTCGAACTGGGCGTTCGCCCCGGACACGAACAGCACCTGCGATCCGTCGGGCGACAGTTCCGCACCGGTCTCGCCCACCGAGTTCTTCGTCAATTGAACGGCGTTCTTGCCGTCGGCGTCCATCAGCCAGACCTCGCCCCGGTCTTCGTCCCCGTAGAGCGGCGTCGGGGCCCGGTGGTGCGCGATCTTCTTGCCGTCGCGAGACAGGCGATAGCCGAGGACCGAGAAATCGCCGCTCGTCAGGCGCTGTTCGTCGCCGTCTCGAATCGCGATTCTCCAGAGATGTTGCTGCTTGTAGTTCTCGTCGAACGCGAACACGTCGTCCTTCAGTTTGTCCTTGTCCTTCTCCTCGGTGGACTTCGGCTCGGCGGCGACGAAGTAGATCGCCTCGCCGCCCGGCGCCCACGAGATCGACGTGACCGACGTGGCGTGCTTCGAGAGCGGACGAGCCTCGCCCCCGTCGGTCGGCAGGAGGTAGATCTGGGTTTCGTCCCCTTCGCCTCGGTGGGCCAGGAACGCGATCAGCCGGCCATCTGGCGACCAGCGCGGGCTCGACTCCCCTTTGTCGCCGTAGGTGAGCTGCACCAGCCCGGTGCCGTCCAGGTGGATTCGGAACACGTGCGAAATCCGCCTGTCGGCCTTCCAGTCGGGAGCGTCCTTCGTGAAGAGCACCTCCCGACCATCGGGCGAGAGCTGCGGGTCGGCGAGATGCGGGATGGCGATCAGATCCAGCAGGGTCATCGGGCGCTTGGTCTGCGCCGCCGACACGGCGGCAACGCCCACCGCCACGGCCACCGCCACGATCACGACAAGACGTCTTACGATGGCGATCATAGTGGCTCCTTCCAACAGAACAGGTTCCTGGACACGCAGCCTGACAGCGTGAAGGCGCAGATGGCGAGCCCCCACCGTTCCCGACACGGGGGCGCCGCCGCCGGACTACCGAACGTTACTCTTACACCCGATGTCAAGCGCGGGTTCCTGGCTGCGTGTCCCGCTTGGTGAGACAGGAAGACCGAGCATCGCCCGGGCGGCCCGATGCGGCCGCCAGGCCGGCGAGCCGTGTTGGCCGGGGTGGGAGGCAGGGCGTCGAGCCCGCTCCACGCGACCGGCGCTTGACGGAAAGGAGGAAGCCGGCCGCAGCGACGCCTGGGGGGCGGGCGCGGGTCGGAAACGAAGACGGCCGGCGTCCGCGACGCGGCTTCATCGGTGGCCCCACGCCTCGCCGGTGGGCGGACAACCGAGCCGGGGGCGCCCGGTGGCGAGGTGCCCGTCCGCCCGTTGTATCAGGCAGCGGGCTCAGCGACCCAGCCACGCAGCGTAGAGGTTTGGCCGCCGATGCTTCATGAACAGGCGTCGGGCGTGCGATCGATGCACCTCGGCCAGGTCGAGGTCCGCGTAGAGGATCGACTCCTCGCGCGCCGGCGCCCTCGCAATGACCGAACCGTTCGGCGCGCAGACAAACGACTCGCCGCCGAATGTCAGGGAGTCCTCCTCCCCGACCCGGTTGCAGAGCGCGGTGAAGTAGCCGTTCTGGAACGCCGCGACGCGCATCTCCGCCTCGTAGAGGCCCTCGGGCCATTCACCGATGGTGCCCGCCTGCGGCACCACTACCAGGTCGGCGCCCGCCACCGCCAGCGCCCGCATGTACTCGGGGAAGTGGCGGTCGTAGCAGATCGCTACGCCGACAGGGCCCACCGCGGTGTCGTACACGGGGGCGCCCAGGTCACCGGGCACGTAGTAGCCCTGCTCGTGAAAGCCAGGGTAGTCGGTGATGTGGACCATTCTCGTGCAGCCGAGCAAGGTGCCGTCGGCGTCGACCACCGGTGAGCTGTCGAAGGTCCGATCGCCGTCGCGCTCGAAGAGGTTCAGGACGGCTACCACACCGAGTTCGGCCGCTCTCGCCTGGAACGCCTCGGTGATCGGCCCGGGAACGGGCTCGGCCCGATCGGCCACCCCTGGCGCCGCGGGGCGTTGCGGGTAGAACGGCTCGAAGGCCAGTTCAGCGAAGCACACCAGGTGTGCGCCGTTGGCGGCCGCCGTCTGCAGGGCTGCCAGGCCACAGGCCACGTTGGCCGACCTGTCGGGCGTCGCCTTCTGTTGGACGAGTGCAATCCGCATGGGACGATTCTACCTCCCGGTCGCCTGGCGGGAGGCCGGGTCCTGTGGGAGGTTGGCTGGTCGCCGGGATGGGGCGGGCGGATCTCGATGGACGCTACGGCACGCGGCGGGTCACGACGAACTCGTCGTGCGGGTCCCCCTGCTCGACATTCCGGCTCTGAATGCAGACGAAGCCGCCGCCGAACGGACGATCCGTTCCGTCCTGCAGCCCGCCGTACGCCAGCTCCATGAGCGCGGCACAGAGCCCCCGGACGACGAGGCCGGCCGTGCGCCGGTTGCGATCGGGCCCGGGGATGAGGAGGCCCCAGTATCCGTAGACGCGCAACACCAGCTCCTCGTAGGGCACGAGGTCGATGATCTCGCAATCGTCCAGGCCCAGACCGCTCAGGGCCGCGAACGCCGTGTGGAAGAGGATCGCCGGAGCGGCCTCGGCGGGAGTCCGTGCGGCGACGAACGCGGACCAGCCGACTGAGGCGATCAGGTCGTGGCCGGTGCGGTACCCCAGATCCTTCGCTGCTTGCACGAGGGACCACTCCGCCGGGTCGAGCGTATCGAGGGCCAACGGTGCGTCGAGCGACTCCTGGAACCGTCGCCAGAACGAAGCGGGGAGGTGCTCGACCGAGCCGCCGTAGGACGGCATGTGCTGTGCGACCGCCTGGGTCTCGATGCGCGCGGCGACCTGGGCCTGCCGCTTTCTGCCAACCGACACAGCGTCTCCCTCCGGTTCTGTCCTGTAATCGGCAGGCGCCGGCCGGAGGTAAACGGGCGAGATCAGGGGCTCGTTCGCGGGCGCGTGCGGTCAGCGACCAGAACCGCACACACCGCGACGGCCAGCGTACCGCCGAGCGGCACGAGCATGCCCGACCGGATTCCGTGAGCCGCGGAGAGGTGCCCGAGCGCCCACGGAAAGGCGATGCTCCCCAGGTTGCTGACGGTGAAGAGAAACCCGAAGACGGACCCGGCGAACCGGTGGTAACGGTCGCCCGCCAGTGCGAGCGCGGTGGGGAAGATCGCGGAGAACCCCAGCGCCGTCGCCCAGGCACCGAGTGCCAGCGCGGGCAAGGCGCGAGGGGCCGACAGCAGCGCGAGACACCCTGCGACCGACAGCCACGCGCACGCGATGACCAGGCGGCTCTTGCCGACCCGGGCCTGCAGGCGTGCCGACAGCGCGCGGCCGGCAATGGCCATGACCCAGTACCCGAGCAGGATGACCAGGCCCGCCCGCGGCGACCAGCCCTCGGCCGACACGTAGGTGGAGGTCCATCCGCTCAGGGACGCTTCATTGCCCGACTCGAAGAACAGCAAGGCGGCGAACGTCCACACGCCAGGGTCACGCCCGGTCCGCAGGACGGCTGCGAACGAGAACCCGCTGCCCTCGTGCGGAGGAGGGAATCTCTGCACTGCGCAGGCGCCGACGTTCAGCGCGGCGACCACGGCACACGCCACGATGATTCCCGACAGCGGCACCACGCCCATGGCAGCGGCGACGCCGAGCGGAACCGAGAGGGCTCCCACGCCGAAGAAGATCCCGAGCACGTTGAGCATCCGCCCCCGGTCCTCGGCGTACAGATCGGAGACGAGCGCGTTGGTCGCGGTGTTGAGCCACCCGCCACCGGCCCCCAGCAGCACGCAGGCGAGCGCCGCGGCCGGAAAGCTGCGGGCTCCGGCGAGCCACACGAGCGCCACCGTCACGGCCGCCGAAGCGGACAGCAGTACCGGCCTGCTGCCAAACCGGTCCAACAGCGGGCCGACGGCCGCTGTGGCCACCAGCAGGCCCACGAACAGCGCGCTGAACAGGTCGCCCTGCTGCGCCAGGTCGATGCCGAGACGCGCCCGCATGCCCGGCAGGCCGAAGAGCGTGCCGAGCAGCGCGATGATCATGCCGAAGACGAACAGGCCCACCGACGCCGTTGCGAACAGGTGTCCCCGTTCGCTGCCGCGCGAGGATCCCACCGCCACCCCCCCCTCCGTCCCCAGCCCAGCCGCGCCAAGGCCGCATCGCCCATGCTATCATCGAGATCTCGGCCAGAATTGATCCGTTTGACCCCGGGCGCCGCCAACCACGAGCAACGCGCGGCACCCGGACCTGACACTCGCGAGGCCTCCATGGACAGCGACGTCAAGCCAGCCCAGGCGAAGGTGACCTATGCGACGATGAGCGGGGACCAGATGAGCGACCTGCACGCGGAACTCGACGCGGCGATCGCCCGGATCCCGTCCACGTTCGGCCAGACACACCCGATGTTCATCAACGGACGTCCCGTGTCCGGCCCGTCCCGGTTCTCGGACACCAGCCCGATCGACACGCGCATCGTCATCGGCCACTTTCAGAACGCCTCGAGCGATCAAGTCAAGGAGGCGATAGCCGCGGCGCGTGCCGCGTTCCCCGCCTGGAGCCGCCGCCCTTGGGAAGAACGGGTGCGGATCGTTCGTCTGGCCGGTCAACGACTGCGCCAGCATCGCGCCGAACTCTCGGCGATCATCGGCTACGAGGCCGGCAAGAGCCGGCTCGAGTGCGTGGGGGAGGTCGAGGAAGCCGCCGACTTCTTCGACTACTACTGCGATCGGATGGAGGCGACCGACGGGTTCACGAATCTGATGGGCGCGCCGGGATCGCCCGAGGAGAGTCGCAGCACGCTGAGGCCGTATGGGGTCTTCGGTGTCATCGCCCCATTCAACTTCCCGGTGGCTCTGGCGGCCGGTCCAACCGCCGCGGCGCTGCTGGCCGGCAACACCGTGGTGTGCAAGCCGGCCGAGGACACCCCGCTCGGTCCCGTGCGGTTCTATGAGATCGTGGCCGAGGTCCTGCCCACGGGCGTCGTCAACCTGGTGACGGGCCCGGGAGTCCCGGCGGGCAAAGAGCTCGCCGAGAACCCGGGCGTCGACGGCCTCGTGTTCACCGGGTCCCTGCAGGTCGGCCTACAGTTGATGCGGGACAATGGGACCCGCGCCACGCCGCGCCCCCTGATCATCGAGATGGGCGGGAAGAACCCGGCGCTCGTCACCCCGTCGGCCAACCTCGACAAGGCGAGCGACGGTGTGCTGCGGTCGGCCTTCGGAGCGACGGGTCAGAAGTGTTCGGCCTGCTCGCGCGTGTACGTGAGCAAGGCGGTGCGCGACCGCTTCGTCGAGCTCCTCGTGGACAAAACCCGACGGATCAAGGTCGGCAACCCGCTGGAGCGCGATATCTGGATGGGGCCCCTGATCAACGAGCGGGCCTTGCACACCTACGAGACCGCCATTGCCGAGGCCAAGCGAGACGGCGGGCGCATCCTCACCGGTGGCCGCCGGATCACGGAGGAGCCGCTCAACCATGGGTACTTCGTCGAACCGACCGTGATCGACGGGCTGCCCCTCGACCACCGGCTCTTCCGCGACGAGCTGTTCGTCCCGATCACGGTCGTGGGGGAGGTGCTGACGCTGGACGAGGCGATCAGCCTGGCCAACCAGACACGCTACGGCCTGACCGCTGGCATCTTCTCGGAGGATGATGCCGAGATCGACGACTTCTTCGCGCGAATCGAGGCCGGCGTCGTGTACGCCAATCGCCGGGCCGGCGCGACCACGGGGGCCTGGCCCGGCCAGAATTCGTTCGGCGGCTGGAAGGCGTCCGGCTCGACGGGCAAGGGCACCGGCGGCCCCCACTACCTCCAGCAGTTCTTTCGGGAGCAGAGCCGCACGCGCGTGCGGTGAGCGACGGGCCGGCGGGGGCGAGCGGCCACGGGGAGCGCACGCGGGGCCCACCGGATCGCCGGCGCCGAGGTGCCGGCTTTGTTCGGGGCATGTCGATGACACTGGCGACCAACCTCCTCGGCAGAGGCCATGCGGTCGTGCGCGCCACGTTGATCGGGACGGTCCTCCAGCTCGGCTTGGCCGTGTCCGGCCACTACGAACGGGCTATCGCCAACTTGTTCGCCGCGCTGGGGATGGCGATTGCCCTCGTGGCGGGCTGTCTCTGCGGGCGCTGGCTCGTCGGCTCGCGACCGGTCCACGCGGCGTCCGCTGGCGCCGTCGTGGGCGCCGTGTGTGCGTTGCTGGGGATCCTCGAGTCCTGGTACTTGGGAGACGTTCCGACATGGGTCATCGCCTTCGGGACGTTGACCTCGGCCGTAGCAGGAAGTGTCGGAGGGCTGCTCGGATCGCTGACGCGCCGGTAGGACTCGTGCAGCGGGCGGCTTGCCGGACGTCCGCCTTCTGACGGAGAATAGCCCCGGTCCGGTCGGCTTCCCACCCCGCGGGTATCCGTCTCGCTTCTGTCCCAAGTCTCACATCGGTCCCGGGGGGGCAACCTCCCCCGCCCGCGCCGGGGTGGGGGGGGTGGTGAAGCGTCCACCGGGAAGGAGTGGCCATGACGATCGCGTATGACTACAAGACGCGCACGTCCTACACCGAAGGCGTGGAGGGCCAGAAGGCGGCCCATAAGACGCTGCTGCATCAGGCGTTCGAACCCAGCTCGCCGGAACGCGGCTACACCAACCGCACCCTGCACATCGATCTGTCGACCCTGACAGTGACCGAGAAGCGTGTCACCGAGGAGATGAAGAGGATCTTCATCGGCGGGCGCGGCTTTGGCCTCTGGTACCTCTGGCACGCGATCACGCCGGCGACGAAGTGGAACGACCCGACGAACGACATCGTCATCAGTCCGGGACCGCTGGCCGGGAACACCCAGTACGCGGGATCGGGCAAATCGCTGGTCGTGACGCTTTCGCCCCTGACGGGCATCCCGGTTGACAGCAATGTCGGCGGGTACTTTGGCCCGCTGATGAAGTTCTGCGGATTCGACGCGCTCGAAATCCAGGGCAAGGCAGAGCGCGACGTGATCGTCGTCATCGACGGCCCGAAAAAGACGATCTCGATCGAGGAGGCACCGGAGGAGAACTACGACAGCCATGTGGCGGCCGAGGTCTTCACCCATGAATACGCCGACAACGAGAAGGATCTGGTGAACGTCTCGGTGGTGTCGGCGGGGCGCGGCGCCGACCACAGCCGGATCGGCTGTCTGAACTTCTCGTGGTACGACCCGAAGCGAGGCGCAGTCCGACTCAAGCAGGCGGGACGGGGCGGAATCGGGCTGGTGTTCCGCGACAAGAAGATCAAGGCGCTCGTCGTGCACGGGCCGAAGATGAAGGCGAACTTGAACAACGCCGTCGACTTCGACCGGACCGCGAAGGTCGGCCGCGTGCTGGCAAAGGAGATCCACGACTTCGACGACCAGCAGAACAAGATGCGCAAGATCGGAACTGCGCACCTGGTCGAGATCATGGATGCCTACGACCTGCTGCCAGTCCACAACTTCCAGTACGGCAAGCACCCCGACACGCCGAAGATCGCGTCCTTTGTGTGGGAGAAGCGATTCACGCAAGGCGTCTTCGACGGATGCTGGTACGGCTGCCACATGGCCTGTGCCAAAGGCGCCGACTGCCACCGGGTCAAGACCGGTCCGTACGCGGGCCACATCGTCACCGTGGATGGCCCCGAGTATGAAACATGCGCAGGTTTGGGCGCCAACTGCGGCATCTTCGATCCCGACTGGATCCTCGAGTCGAACTTCTACTGCGACACGTACGGGATCGACACGATCTCGTTCGGGACGTCGTGTGCCTTCGCGATGGAGTGCTACCAGCGCGGCATCCTGAACAGGGAGCGGACCGGGGGCCTCGACCTGACGTGGGGAAATGGTGAGGCCCACGTGGAACTGCTCCACCAGATGGCCCGCGGCGAGGGGTTCGGCCTGGTGGTGGGCCAGGGCGTGAGGCACATGGAGGACTACTTCGCCGAGAAGGGGTGGGGCGATCTGGCCTTCATGCGCTCGATCGGGATGCAGGTCAAGGGAATGGAGTACTCGCAGTACCAGTCGAAGGAATCCCTGGCCCAGCAGGGCGGCTACGCGCTGACCAACAAGGGCCCGCAGCACGACGAGGCCTGGCTGATCTTCATGGACATGGTGAACAACCAGATTCCGACCTTTGAGGACAAGGCCGAGGCGCTCCACTATTTCCCGCTGTTCCGCACGTGGTTCGGTCTGATGGGCCTCTGCAAGTTGCCGTGGAACGACATCGAGCCCGAGGACAACGGGCGGTACGGCAAGGATGCCGCCAAGGTGCCCGAGCACGTGCGCAACTACTGCGAGCTCTACGCGGGGATTGTCGGCGAGGAGTTGACGCCGGAGAAGCTCATCGAGCAGTCCGAGGCGGTGTACAACTTCCAGCGCGTCTTCAACCTGCGAATGGGGGTGGGAGGGCGGCAGGCCGACTGGCCGCCGTATCGCTCGATGGGCCCGGTGACACGCGAGGAGTACGAGTCGCGCGCAGAACGCTACGACAAGCAACTCAAGGAGCTCATCGGCATCGACCCCGAGGGGAAGACCACCGACGAGAAGGTCGCGATCCACCGTCGGTGGCGGGAAGACCGGTACAACAAGCTGTGCGACGCGGTCTACAAGCGCCGCGGGTGGACCAACAACGCGATCCCCACGCCCGAGACGCTCGAACGGCTCCACATCGATTTCCCGTGGCTCCTCGATGTCGTGAGACCCCACCTCGGGTAGTGGGCTGGGGCGATGTCCGAGCCGCGCCAGCACGATGGCGGGCGGGGGACCTGATGATCACCGTGAACAACGAGCCGCTCGAGTGGCATGACGGGATGACCGTGGCTGACATCCTGAAGATCCGCAACTACATCTTCCGGATGCTGGCCGTGCAGGTGAACGGGGAACTCGTACCGCGGAAGGCCTACGGGACGACGATAGTGCCCGACGGAGCCGAGGTGCAGGTCATTCACATGATCAGCGGCGGCTGACGGCGCCGGTGGGTCCGACCCGGGAGGTGACACGTTCTGCCTGCCGGCCGCCGGCGGGGGGGGACGTGTCACCTCTTCTCGTTTGGAGGCCTGGTCGCCCCCACGGGTTCCCAGATGGAGGCGCATGGACAACGGCCGCCGCTCGTCCTGGCCGATGGTGGGCATGCTCTGCGCGAGCGCGACCGCCGGGTATGTGTGCCGGGTGAACATTGCCACCGCGGGCGCCCTGCTGATGAAGGAGTTCGACCTCAGCCAGGTCGCCATGGGCCGGATCTTCAGCGCGTTCCTCCTCGGCTACGCCATCTTCCAGACTCCCGCTGGCGCCCTGGCGGATCGGTGGGGCGCCCGCCGTACGCTGCGTCTCGCGGCCTGGCTGTGGGTCGTCCTGACGGTGGGCCAAGCCGCTGTGGGCTCGGGCGCGGGCCAGGCGAGCTCCGGTCTCGTCCTTGTCGGCCTGATCGCGTGGCGACTGGTGCTGGGCGCGTCGGCGGCCCCCACCTACCCGGCCTCCGGTCGCGCGATTTCCAGGTGGGTGGCCCCCGCACTCCAGGGGCGCGCCAACGGCATCGTGATCGGCTCGGTCGGCCTCGGATCCGCGCTCACCCCGCCGCTGGTGTCGCACGTCATGGTCCATTGGGGCTGGCGCGCGGCGCTGGCCGTGTCCGCGCTGCCGGCGCTGGCGGTCGCCTTGGCGTGGCGCGCCGTTCCGGATCCCGTCGATGCGCCGCTCGCTCGGCGGCCCGAGCCGGCTGGGGCGACGGAGCTGCCGGCACGACCACGGGAGCGCATCTGGAGCAGGAGTTTCGGCCTGCTGACTCTGAGTTATGCCCTCCAGGGCTACGTGGGCTACGTGTTTGTCAGCTGGTTCTACCTGTATCTGGTCCAGGTGCGCCACTTCGACCTGCTGACCGGCGGGTGGGTCAGCAGCCTGCCGTGGGTCCTCTCGATCGTGTCGATTCCCGTTGGCGGTTACCTGTCGGACCGGCTTGACGCCGGGCGTCTGGGGCCCGCGTGGGGGCGGCGCCTGGTGGCCATGGTCGGGCTGGCCGGTTCGGGGGTGCTGATCGCTGTCGGCGCGCACACGTCGAATGCCGCCGTGGCGGCCGTGTCCCTGGCGCTCGCCACGGCCCTCGTGCTGTGCGTGGAGGGGCCGTTCTGGGCGACCATGCTCCGACTGGCGGGCGCACAGAGCGGCACAGCGGGCGGGATCATGAACACCGGCTGCAACCTCGCCGGGCTGCTGTCACCCACGCTGACGCCGCTCATCGCCTCCTTCATCGGTTGGGAAGGCGCGCTGCACGTCGCCGCGGTCCTGGCGGGTGTCGCTGCGCTGCTCTGGATCGGCGTGCGCCCCGGCGCCACGGCCGACGTCGACCGCCAGCCGGCGTGACCGCGGCCTGAGGCTCGCCTTGCGGTGTTCCCCACCGACGGGACGGCGTCTCAGCCGACCGGTGGAACCTCGCTCATGAGGGCGAGGGTGTTCTCCTCGCTGTCCCGGAAGAACGCCAGCCACAGTTCGCGATGGGCGTCCGCATGCACCCGGGCGGGCTGCTGGTCGAACGTGACGCCACGCTCCACGAGCGCGGCGGCCGCCGCCTGGATGGCGTTCACCCGGTAGTGCACGATCGAGGTGTGGTCGAATTCCGGCTTCTCCGCCTTTGTCAGGTAGAGACGGACCCCGCCACAGTCAAAGAACGCCATGCCGGGAAACTCGAAGAGAAATCTCAGACCCAGAACGTCGCGGTAGAAGCGCGTGGCACGGGCGACGTCCTTCACGATGACTGACACTTGGCCGATGCTCTCGATACCGATCTTCTGGGGGGCCATCACGTTGTGTCCTTTCTGCGGCCGGAAGGGCCGCGGTCGACACCCGCGCGCGGACGGGTGGGGGCTCCCGGCGTCGATGGCGGAACGCCCAGCGACTCCAGGAGGGTCACCGCGCGTTCCAATGTCCGGAGCGCCGGCTCCGTCAGGCTGTTGAGCTCCTCGGTCAGCCTCCGGATGCGCCGCGACCGGCCGCGTTCCATCAATTCGCGGCCGAGCGGCGTGGCGGCGATGCGGACGGCGCGTCGGTCCGCACCCTCGACCGTCCGCGTCACGAGGCCTCCCTGAACCAGCGCGGCCACGATCCGGGACATGGTCGGCAGGGCCACCCGCTCGAGACGGGCCAACCCACCAACGGTCTGCGAGCCGCCGTAGACCAGGACCGAGAGCGCGGAGAGCCTCGCGCCGGTCACGCCGTCCGCGCCGTCATCCCGGCCGATGCGGCGGAGCAGGTGAATGGCCGCCGCGTTCAGGCGGTTGGCCAGCGCCGCTCTGCGGGCAGTTTGCTCGCCGGCCGGCCGCGGACGGGAAGACATAGTGGATTACTTAGCAATGCTACACATTTGGGCGGCGGGCTGTCAAACCGCGGCGCCGCACGGGGGCGACGGGTCAGAAGGCGTCGCCGTGCCACCACGCGAGGCTCTCGGCGTCGAGGGGCGGGTCGGGACGCACGCGCCGGCCGAGCGGCCGGATCATCATGGTCACCGCCGGTATCTCGCGGGACATGACCGAGAGCTGGGGGGGGAGGAACCCTGGCGGGAGCCAGGCACGCAGGTGCACCGGGTCACCGTCCACGCAGCCCGTCAGCGTCTGCAGGATCGCGCCGACGCGGGCGCCCGACGGGTCGCGGTCGCCGCACTCGGTGACCATCCAGTAGACCCCGACTTTCAACAGGACGGCGTAGGCCGCGGCCCGCCCGCCCTCCTCGACCACGAAGAACTCGACCTTCCGGTGGCCGGGCGGCCCGCAGGCGGCCAGCAGGCGCTTCTTCGTAATCGCGTGGCGCACGTAGTCGGTGTCCCGCTCGAGCGCAAACCGATACGGGTCCGTTTGCAGCGCGTTCATCCCGACAATCGCCGGCAGATCGCCCAGGTCTCCCGACCGCATCGCGATCGCCGGGACCCCCGGCCGCGGCACGGGTCGCACCGCGAGCACCACCTGGTTGACCGGCAGGGGGCGGAAACCAAGGCGTTCGTAGTAGCGAGGTTCGATCTCGGAGAAGAGGAGGGCGTACCCAAATCCCTCGTCGGCCGCACTCTCCAGCATCCGATGCAGCAGCTCCGCGGCATACCCGTGGCCGCGGCGAGGCTCTGGTGTGTAGACGGCGCCGATGCCCAGCAGCGCGATCGACTCGCCATCGAGGCGGGCCGACAAGGCGTACCGCTTGGCCGTGGCAAGCAGCGTCTCCCCCGCGACGAGAGCCACCCGCCGGAGGTGGGTGGCTCCCCACGGCGTCTGAAGCTGCGCTGCGTTGTACCGCCCGTACGCGGCGCGGCTCAACCCCTCGCCCCACAGCGGGTGCGTCAGATCGAGGATCCGCTCGAGAAGGGATCCCGTCGCGGGGACCACGTCCGGCACCATAGCCCGATCCTACACCCGCCGATCCGCACCGTCAGCGCGTGGAACGACCCGCGCGGCACGCCCCCAAGCTCCGCCACCCGCCTCTGGGCCGAGCCGGTCCCGGTCGGCGCAGGCCTGGTGCGCCGCGGAACAGCGCACGGGCCGCGTTTGGTCCAGGAAGCACCCGGGTCGTTTCTCGAACGGCCGCCGCGAGGTGGGCGGGCGCGGACCCTCGGCGCCGAGGGCGGCCGACGTGGCGCCGCGTCTTGTGGAGCCGTCGTCACGCGCGCCCATCAGGCCCGGCCCTCACTGGGCAGGAAACCGGACCGCGCACACGCGTCAGCCATCCGGGCACCGTCGAGGTCCTTCTCGGTGATCGCGCCCTCGCTGTGTGTCGAGTAGCTGACCGTGACCCGTCGGTAGTTGATGGTGATGTCCGGGTGGTGATCCGCCGCCTCGGCACCTGGCACGAGCCGGTTCACGAACGCGACGGCCTCCGGGAACCCCGCAAACGCGAACTGCTTTACGATGGTCTGGCCTGACAACCGCCAGCCGTCCATCTCCCGCAGTTTCACCTGGATTTCCTCGAGGGAGAGCTTCGCCACTCTGTCCGCTCCTTCGATTCATGGCGGTCATCGCCTGGCCGCCAACGCCCCTTCGTCGTCGATGTGGAAGAGCGCGGTGTAGTGCTTGAGAAGGCTACACGCAACGAAGATGATGGCCGTGACGAGGAAGAACGCCGTCCATCCGGGGTCGGGCACCAGATGCCCGGTCGCAAGGGCAGCACGGACGAGGTCGAGCACGAACGGCACCGCACCGATGACCAGCAGACCGTGGAACTCCCGGCCGAACACGCGGCGCCACGCAAAGGGCGTCGTGGACGGTTCATACCCGGACAGACGCGGAACCATGGCCGGGACCCGGTCGGCCCACGCACTGAAAAAGGCTCCGAAGCGCGACTCCAGAAACACCTCTTCTCGGGCCGCGATCCGCTCGTGGTAGAGCAGGCCGGCCAGGCACACGACCACGGGGACGTACCACCGCGTCGTGAAACTGGCCAGGCCGACGGCCGTCAGCATGTTCCCGACGTACAGGGGGTGCCGAACCACGGAGTACAGGCCGGTCGTACGGAGCGTCGAAGCGCGCGGGTTGGTCGTGCTGCGCTCCGACGTGCCGGCAGGCGCGGTTCCGACGGCCACAATCCGCACCGCCAGGCCCGCCATCGCCACAAGCACGGCGCAGACCTGCCAGGCCCGCACGCTGCCGGGGAGGGTGGCGGGCAGATGCGCGTCGTACTGGCCGAGGATGAGCACGGGCACCACGAGCAACGGGAGCTGTCCCCGCCAGCGAAACAGCCAGTCGCCTGAGCTGACGAGGTGGTCGAGCAGCTTCATCCCGTCGATAATCGCACGGATCGCGCCGCCCGGGACACGTTCAGCGGGACTTCGGGCGAGGTGTCCTCGATTGAACAGCAGGGCGACCCCTGAGGGTGACGGCAGAGACGCCGATACACGAGATGGACGGCCACCAGCCCGCGAATGGCCGTCTAGGGGAGGTTGAGCGGCCGGGCACGGCTATTGCTGGTCTCTCTGCAGACAGGAGTCTCTCCCGATGGGTTCACGAACCGTGGCGTTCGTCCTGCTCGGTGCGGCCTGCGTAGCCGCGGCGGGAGGCGGCGCTTACCTGGCCACGCTCCAGCACGCCCGAGCAAGCGCATCCCAAGTGGCGGCCCGGCCGTTGGCGTCATCGGTCCCAACAGCACATCCTGTTGCGGTTCCTGGAGGATCCACCACCACCCCGCAGGCTGACGCGCCGTCTCCCGCGAACGCTCCGGCCGACGCTCCGCCTTCCCCGAGCGTGCCGCCTGTCCGAGTGACGACGACTTCCGGACCGAGACCCACCGGCCCGGCGCGAACCGCCAGCGTTCCCCACGCCCAGCGGTCGGCTCAGACCGCAGATGAGGCCGACACCCTCGGGCGACCCTCGTCTGAAGGCAACGCGGCTCCCTCCGCGGTGACGCCGACGCCCGCCGGCCAGGTGCCCGGCGTGGACTCGCTGCCACCGGCTCAGAAACCCTGGCCGGGAGCCCCGGTGCCGGCACCGCCTCCCCCCGCCGGCGCACTGGAGCCGGCCGGTCTCGGGCACGATGCGGTGACGCGAGAGGCCGACCACCAGTGGGACGAGATGATCATCCCGGCCGAATCGGTGCTGGGGCTGCAGCTTGAAAGCCCCTTGAGCACTGAGCGGTCACGAGTCGAGGACCGCGTGGACGCCCGCATCACACGGGACGTGCGGGTGGGCGGTCGGGTGGCGATTCCAGCCGGCACGCAGGCGATCGGCTCGGTGGTGCTGGTTGAGCGCGGCGGCCGGATGAAGGAGCGGGCCCGACTCGGCGTGAAGTTCACGACGCTGGTCATGGCCGATCAGACCCGCGTGCCGATCACGACCGAGACGATCTACCGTGAGGGCGAATCGCCCGCCAGCGCGAGCTCCGCCAAGATCGGCGGTGCGGCCATCGGCGGCGCCATCATCGGGGCGATCCTCGGCGGCGGCAAAGGCGCGGCGATTGGGAGTGGCATCGGCGCTGCGGGCGGTGCGGCGGCGGCCATGTCGGGCGACCGCCAGCAGCTCGTGCTCCCGTCTGGGATCACGCTCAGCGTCAGGACCACCGCGGCCATCACGTTGACGGTGGAGCGCTAGCGGCGCCTCCGGTTTTCCCGCCTTGCCCGCTCCGGGCTACAATCCCGGGCATGCTGCACCATCACGCCCGGCTCGTGTTTCCCGTCCTCGTCCTCGGGGTCTTTCTCGTGGCGCCGTCGGCGGATCTGCGGTCGCAGAGCGCCACGGCGGGCGACATTCCAGGCATTCGGAACTACACGAAGGTTGACGCCACCTTTGCGTGCGGCGGCGCACCCACCCTCGAGGCGTTCGCCGCGTTGAAGCAGGCCGGCTACAAATCCGTCGTCAACCTGCGCGCGGTCTCGGAGGCGGGAGCCAACGTCGAGGAGGAGAAGCGGGCCGCCACGGCGGCGGGCCTCGCCTACCTCCACATCCCGTTTGTCAGCGCCGCGCCAGACCCCGCGCGGGTGGACGAGTTTCTGGCGGCCGTCGTCCGGCCCGACTACCAGCCGATGCTGCTGCACTGCGCCAGCGGGGGCCGAGCGTCGATCTTCTGGGCCATCAAGCGTGTGATGGTCGATGGCTGGTCGGTGGACAAAGCCCTGGCCGAGCTGCCGGATCTCGTCAAGAACGTCCAACAACCTCTGCGCGCGTTTGCCCTCGACTATCTCAAGTCCCACGGCAAGACGCGTCCGTAACGGGGTGCCCGATGACGTCCAACCCAACCGGCGACATGGATCCAGAGACGTTCCGCCGGGAAGGCTACCGCGTGGTGGACTGGGTGGTGGAATATCTCGCCCATCCGGAGCGCTACCCGGTGCTCTCGCGCGTGCGCCCCGGCGACATCCGCCGCGCGCTGCCCGACCGTGCTCCGGAGCTCGGCGAATCGTTCGACGCGATCTTCTCTGATTTCGAGCGCGTGGTCGTTCCGGGGATCACGCACTGGAATCATCCCGGCTTCTTCGCGTACTTCGCCATCACCGGCAGCGCCCCCGGCATCCTGGCCGAGTTCCTCTCGGCCGCGCTCAACGCGCAGGGCATGCTGTGGCGCACCTCACCCTCGGTGACCGAACTCGAGGAGGTCGCGCTTGGATGGCTGCGACAGCTCCTCGGGTTGCCGGACGAGTTCGAAGGGGTCATCTACGACACGGCTTCGGTGTCGAGCCTCCACGCCCTCGCCACGGCGCGCGAGGCGGCGGTCGACCGCGTGCGCACGGCCGGCCTGTCGGGCCGACCCGAACTCCCCGCGTACCGGGTGTACTGCTCCGATCAGGCGCACTCCTCGATCGACAAGGCCGTGATTCTGCTTGGTCTCGGCCACGACGCGCTGCGTCGGATCCCCGCGGATGAGTCCTTCCGGATGCCGCCCGACGCGCTCCGTCAGGCGATTCTGCAGGACCGCCAAGCCGGGCGGTCCCCCTTGGCGGTGGTCGCCACGGTGGGTACGACCTCGACGACCAGCGTGGACCCGGTGCCCGCCATTGCGGAGATTCGTCGGGCCGAGCGGCTGTGGCTCCACGTCGATGGAGCGTACGGGGCGGCAGCCGCGATCGTGCCGGAGCATCGACACGTGCTCGACGGCGTGGAGCGGGCAGACTCGCTCGTCGTGAACCCGCACAAGTGGCTGTTCACGCCGTTCGATCTGAGCGCCTTCTACTGCCGCCGCATGGACCTGCTGCGCCGAGCCTTCTCGCTGACGCCCGAGTACCTCCGGACGACGGAAGCCGGAACGGTGCGCAATCTGATGGACACGGGCGTGCAGCTCGGTCGGAGGTTCCGCGCCTTGAAGCTCTGGATGATCCTGCGGTTCTTCGGGGCCGAGGGCATCCGCGCGCGGCTGTCCGAACACATGCGTCTGGCGCGCCTGTTCGCGGGATGGGTGGATGACGCCGGTGACTTCGAGCGTCTGGCGCCCACGCCGTTCAGCGTCGTGTGTTTCAGGGCGAAGCCCCACGGCGGGGTCTGGAGCGAGAACGAACTCGAGGCGCTCAATCAGCGCCTCCTCGACGCCATGAACCAAAGCGGAGAGGTGTTCCTCTCTCACACCAAGCTGGGGGACCGCTTCACGCTCCGCCTCGCTGTCGGCAACCTCCGGACCGAGGAACGTCATGTGCGCCGCGCGTGGGATTTGGCGCGGGAATGCCTCGATCGCCTCCTCGCGGAGGCCTAGGCCAGATGGTGGCCGATCGATCGGTGGGCAACGGGCGGCCGCGCTCCGTTCAGCGCGCGAGGGGCGACGGTGCGGGTTCTTCGTCGGCAGGGGCGCGCGGCGGTGCGCCCAAGGCTCTCACCTGGTCGCCCGTTTGGCCTGGGCCAACAGCTGGTCCCGGTCCAGCACCTCACCGCCGCGCACGATCAACCGAATTCGCTGCAAGTCCTCGACTCGCCGAAGCGGATCGCCCTCGACGGCAATCAGATCGGCCTCAAATCCGGCCCGGATCTGACCGAGGGTCGTGGACGCTCCGACAAACTCGCCACAGGTCAGCGTGGCGGCACGAATGGCCTCCGCAGGCGTGAGGCCGGCCGCCACCAGCAGCGCGAGTTCCCGATGCACGCCGGCGCCGGGGATCGTGTAGCCCCGTCCCTCGACCTCCACGCCCGTGACGACACGCAGCCCGGACGCCATCAACTGGCGCACCTGACGGCCCCGCGCCGCCACGGCCGCCTCGGCTCGGTCGGCACCTGGCCACGTCGTCGGCAGGGCCCGCGCCAGGAGATCCTCCCGCCACGTCGCCGGCAGCCGCGCCAGTGCGGGGTCGTCCTTCAGCGCGTCGGCGTGCAACGTCCCGCGGAACGACGCCAGCAAGGGGACGACAAACACCGGTCGGCCGCCCAGCCCCAGCCCGGAGACCGTGCCATCGTGTGCAGGCAGCTTGGACCAGAGATCGTCGACCAGGGCATCCGGGTCGTCGCGCGGGAGATCCGCCGCCTGGGCGTCCGTCTGGCTCTTCACCATGACCGGGACCCGGTCGATCGCGTCCACACCGGCACGGACGAGATCGAGACCGGATGCCGCACCGGTCTCGCCGCTGACGCGCAGGTTCAGGCTTTTGGCCACCTTGACAATCGTGCGGTAGAGGTCGGCGCCGGTCGACGCCGAGACGCTGACCCAGTCGGCTCCGAAACCCGCCAGCTCGCCAATCTCGCGTCGGGCCGTCGGGCCGTCCACGACGTGACGCGTCCTCAGAGTGCCCGCCTGCGGGTCCAGCAGCGGGCCGCTCAAGAAGAGCCTGGGGGCGAGCACGTCGCCGGCCTTCACCCGGTCCCGCTGCGAGGCGCCCCAGGGCAGCGTGACACCCACTGCCCGGTAGGTCATCACGCCGTGCGCGAGCGCCATGGCGTAGTAGAAGTCCGCGTCGGCCCTTTCGGTCGGTGAGGCCCAGGCATACATATCCCCGAGCCCCGGAACGAGCGTGGTGCCGGGCAGGTCGATGTGGCGCGCGTCGGCCGGCACCTGCGCTGGAGGCTGGGCGAAGACCCCGACGATCCGGTCTCCGGTGATGAGCACCGCCGCGGCGGCCATGTAGCGCCCGCTCCGCGTGTCGAGCACCCGGGTGCCGGTGATCAGCAGCGAGCTGGGTGAAGGAGGGGCGGCGGCGAGCACGAGTCCCCCGGCCGCAGCGATCAGCGCACCGCGCGCGGCACGGCGCTTCACTGTGGCGAAGCACCCGAACAGGAGTCTTGGCATCGGTGGAGAGTATAGCCGCCTTTCCAGACGGGCGCGGGTGCCACTCTCCCGCGCCGCGCACGTCGTCGGTACCGCCGGCACCGAAGGGTAGAATAGGCGGCCGGAGGTCGTGGATGAGGCTGCGACGACTCGGAGTCGGCTCGAGGGTTCTGCTGGGAGCATTGGTGGCCGCGTCGGTTGAGGCGGCGCCGGCCCGGCTGACCAACGGTGCCATCTCGGTCCGGTTTGGCGACCGCGGGGTCCTCGTCCTGTCGGGTGGCGCGGGAGTCGCGATACACGTGACGCAGGACGATTTCAGCGTGACGATCGACGGAAGGGTCGTCGACAGCCGGGCGCTGGGAACGCCCGAGCGGAGGGTTGCACCCGGCCAAGTCGCCTACCGGTGGACGGCAGCGCCATTCCGGCTGTCGGTCACCTACGAACTCCGCGAGCGCTGGCAGTTCGTCAGCAAGCAGATCACGATCGAGGGTCCGACCCAGCCGTTCCGCGTGGACGAAGTCGTGGTCTTCCAGGCAGGCGTGGCGGAGCCCATCGTCGGCCACTTCGTTCCAAAGAGCGCCCGCCCCGCACTCGGGACCCTCGACTACGGCGCCTGCCTGCGGTTCGGCGGCGCCCCGGGTCTGCTCGTCGTCGCACAGAACCCCTTCCTGGAGTTCCGGCGGGACGGCCAGACGTTTTCGGTGCGCTATCGGCCCGACATGGTGTGGAACCCGGCCGACGGGCCGTTTGTCGCCGATCGCGGGCTGCTCGGACTGTCACATCTGACGGGCCGCGTCCTGCCGGCCGCCATGGTGCCCGAATGGGCCCGCTCCTCCGGGCAACCGGTTCCCGGCATGGATGAAGGGGAAGTCGAGGCCTTCACCGGCATGGTGCGTGCGTTCCTGCTCGCACCTGCGTCGTCGCCCACCAACGTGTTCGTGCCCTGGTGCCTCAACGACTATCAGATCGACATCGGGACGCCCGAGGGCCGGGCCGAATACACGCGCGTGCTGGGAAACGCCGCCGCCCTCGGCGCGCGGTACGCGATCTTCGCCCCGACCAACTCGGACCTGGCCAAACGGGAGGACAGCACCGACGACTGGAGTTGGGAGAACCTGCTGTGGGCTGGGTTCGGACAGAAGATCCGCCGGAAGGAATGGACCCCCGCCTCCGGTCCGATTCCGCAATCGGTGCAGGCGATCCTCGACTTCGCAAAAGGCCAGGGAATCAAGCTGCTCGCCTACGTGTATCCGGTCCTCGCGTTCGAGCAGGATCCGACCTGGCTGACCCCGCGACCGGGCGACTCCAGACGCCTGTACGCCAATCTGGGGTTCCGCCGGCTGCAGGACTGGCTGATCGACACGCTGGTCGCCTTCCACGACCGCCTCGGCCTGGGCGGCTACTGTTTCGATCACACCTTCCTCACCTTCGAGGGCCCAAGCCGCTATGCGCAGTGGTGGGGCTGGCGGCGAGTTCTGGAAGAGCTCCGACGCCGGGTGCCGGACATCGTCATTGACGGCCGCCAGGCGTACCACCTGTACGGGCCCTGGACCTGGCTGGCGGGGACGTACCCCCACCCGACCTTCAACGACGAGCAGCCTGAGAGTTTCGCGCCCTTCCCCGATCTCCACTTCGACCGAGTGTCGGCTGACCGCGAGCGGTACACGGCGTACCGCTACCGGAACTACGAGTTCGCTCCCAGCGAAATCGTGCCCGGGTTCATCGGCCACCAGACGTCGCGGGCGGACGACACCGGGGAAATGCCTGAGCGGAAGACCGACCGCGGCGTGATGCTCATGCAGCTCCGCGCGCGCGACTGGGACTACCTGGGCTGGCGCTACTCCCTCCTGTCGTCGATCGGCATCGCGGGCTTCAACAACGTGCTGAACATGATTCCGGGCCGCGACCTCGCCGAGGACCGGGCGTTCTCTGACGCGGACCGCCAGTGGATCCGCCGGTGGATCGACTGGACCGGGGCCAACCAGCAGTACCTCCGGCACACGCGCACCATCCTCGGTCAGCCCGCGATCGGGAAGGTCGACGGCACGTCGGCCCTGCTCGGCGACCGCGGCTACATCTTCCTGTTCAACCCGAACGGGCGCCGCCTCGAGGCCTGCTTCCGGCTGGACGCCTCGATCGGTTTCGACGGCACCACGCGCTCCACGCTGCGGGAGCTGTACCCCGTCGAAGGGCGCTTGGTCGGCAAGCCGAACGCAGGCGATTGGTCTCCGGGTGATTCCGTGCGCGTGATGCTGGACGGCGCGTCGGCGCTCGTCCTTGAGGTCCAACCAGCGGCCGCTTCGGCCGACCTCCCGGTCGTCTTCAACGTGCCCGGCACGATCACCGCGACCGGTTCCACCGTCTCGATCGCCGGCGTGACCGGGGAGGTCGGGACGAGCGTGGAGGTTCTCGCGCGGGTGTCGAACCCAGAGGCCGTCACCGCGCTGACGATCAACGGCCAGGAGTTCCCCTTCACCCGGACCCCGGCCGGACTGCTGTCGGCGATCGTGCGGTTCGACGGCGCCCCGTTCCGCCACAACCAGCAACTGGGCCCGGCCGAGGGGGCGTTCGTAGGCGGCCGCTTCTCGACGCGCTTCACGATTCCATCGCGCGTGTTCGACCAGCTGGCCTTCCGGCAGAAAGCCTGGCCGATCCCGTGGACGGCCGAAGACTTCCGCACGACCTGGCTGGCGCCCGAGCGCCTGCTGCTCTTCGTTCAGATCGCCGAGCCGAACCCCGCGTGGGAGGCGCGGCTGATGATCGACGGGCGGACGGTGGATCTGCGCAAGGCGTACTCGGCGGTGCGCGCCGAACCGCGGACGTTCGTGGGGTTCTACGCCGATCTGTCGTTGCTCGAGGCGGACCGCGAGCACACACTCGACCTCGACCTGCCCTCTCTTGCCCCTGGCCAGTTCCAGGGCGTGTTTGTGGACAACGTCGAGGCCGAGTTCACCAGCCGCCTGCGAAAGTAGCGAGAACCGGGAGGATTGTGGCCACTCTCAGGACGTCGATTCTGGAGCAGACCCTGTCTGCGTTCGAGGCGGACACCACGAAGGAGTCGGGCGACCTCTTCGTGGGACTCGTGGCGGCTTACCTGGCCGAGACGCGGGCTCCGAGCGGCCGCGTGTCCACCGCACTGTCGCCTGCGGACCTGGTCAAGCGGTTCGACGAACCGTTGCCGCTCGCCGGCCACCCGTTGGCGGAAGTCGTCGCCCGTTTGGCGACCGACGTCCTGCCGGACTGCAATCGCCTCACCCATCCGCGGTCGATGGGACATCAGGTGTCGGCCCCCTTGCCTGCAGCCATCTGGACGGAGGCCTTCACGGCCGTCCTGAACCAGTCCGGCGCAGTCTGGGAGATGTCCCCGGTCGGGACCATCGTCGAGGACCGGGTCGTGCGGTGGATGTGCGACCTGGTGGGGTTCGATCGACGCGCTGGCGGCACGTTCACCTCCGGCGGCACGGAGGCCACCTTCGCGGGCCTGCTCGCGGCGCGTCAGGCGGTGCTGCCCGACTCGTGGCGGCGCGGCGTCGGCCCGGACCCACCAGTTGTGGTCTGTGGCGAGCACGCCCACTACGGCGTCTCCCGGGCGGTGGGCGAACTCGGCCTCGGCGCCGACCGCCTAGTTGCGATCCCGTCCGTCCAGTTCCACATGGACCCAACAACGCTCGAGCAGGAACTCGACCACCTTCAGGCCTCGGGTCGACGCGTCATGGCGGTCGTCGCCACAGCCGGGACCACCGCGACCGGGTCGTTCGACGACCTCGATGCCATCGGCCGTGTGTGCGACCGGCGCGGCGTGTGGCTCCACGTGGACGGAGCCCATGGCGCTTCGGCTCTCTTCTCCTCCACCCACCGCGGCCGGCTGAAGGGCATCGAGCGGGCGAGGTCCGTCGCGTGGGATCCGCACAAGATGTTGCTCCTGCCCCTCACGGCAAGCGTCGTCCTCGTTCGGGACGAGCGCGACCTCGAGTCCGCGTTCAGCCAGCAGGCGCCCTATCTGTTCCACGCTGGGGAGGCCGATCGGCAGTGGGACCAGGGCCTGCGGAGCTTCGCGTGCTCCCGCCGCATCGACGCCTTCAAGGTCTGGGTGGCGCTGCAGCGCTACGGCGCCGGCGGCCTCGGGGCGCTCTACGACCACCTGTGCGCCACCACGGTACGGCTCCGCGAGATGATCCTCGCCCGGCCGGACTTCGTGGCGCTGCACGAGCCTGCGTCGAACATCCTCTGCTTCCAGTACCTCGGTGACGGAGCGTTGAGTGAGGAGGAGGTCGACGACCTGAACCTGCGCCTCCGGTTCGCGTACAACCGCGAGGAAGCTGGCTGGATCACGACGACGGCGCTCGCTGGCCGACGAGCGCTCCGGGTGACGCTGATGAACCCGCGGACCACCGAGGGCGATTCTTGAACGGATGCTCGAGGACCTGGCCCGGACGGCCCGCCGTCTCTGAACGGCCGAGGCGGCCGTCCCGGGTGCCACAGGGTTCCGGCAGTCAGTGACGGGGGGGCCAGTAGCCCGCGAGGCGGCCCACCCGGCCGCGCTCCCCCACGGCCCACACAGCATCTCCCGTCGGGCTCACGCTCACGGCATGGAAGCCGTCGTCGCCGGTTGGCGACCAGGTCGCTCCCCCGTCGTGTGAGTAGTCGCCGCCGGACGGGCCGACGGCAACCACGAGCAGTCCCGTGGGGCGTGGCACGTAGACGACGCCGGACCTGAAGCCGCGGAGCGGTGACGTGCCAACCGTGGTCCAGCTCCTGCCGCCGTCCCCCGTTCGTGCGACGTTCCGGCCGCTGGCTTGTTCCCTCCGGTAGTCTCCTCCGACAGCCATGCCGTGCTGCGAGTCGAGGAAGGCCAAGGAGAAGATGCCCGCTGACGCTCCTCCGGCCGCGATGGGCGTGTCGGTGACCGACCACGTCGATCCACCGTCCCGCGTGCGAAAGACGCGAGCGCGGTCGGCGCCACCGGTCGCAAACCAGGCTTCCGCGTCCCCGCGCGCGATGAGGCACGTGCCGCTGGCGGCAAACATCCCTTCGCCTGGGAGGGCGACTGGCCGGTTCTGGGCAGGCGTCTGGCTCCAGCTGCCGCCACCGTTGTCGGTGCGGAGAACGGTGAACCGCCCATCGACCGGGTCCCCGACCGCCACGCCATGGCGTCGGTCCCAGAAGGCCATGGCGTCGTAAAACGCCCGTGGATCCGCGTTGGCGAACTGCAGCGACCACGTCGCGCCGCCGTCGGCCGTTCGGTAGATTCTCGACCGATCGCCCGGTCCGATGCTCAGCACAACGGCCGTCTCGGCATCGAAGGCCTCGATGTCACGAAAATCCAGCCCGGCCGCCTCGACAGGGCCGCAGATCGCCCACGTTCGGCCGCCATCGACGGTGCGGATCACGACGCCCCCGCTCCCGCTGGCCCACGCGACGCGGGCGTCCACGGCGCTGACGGCGCGCAGCCGCGCGACCGTGCCGCTGGGCTGGAGGTCCCAGTGGGGCGGCGCGATTGGCGCAGCGGCAGCCCACACCGCGGCCGGAAGGGCGGCCAAGAGTCTGAAGAGGGTAGGTCCTGACACGAGATTGCCGCTGAGGCCTCCGCTCTACGAGCCGGCCCGGAGCGTCAGCACCGATCCGCCGAGCCCGGTCGACGACGCTCGTAGTGCAATGGTGCCCGAAGAACCCGTCGATTGTACGAGCACCTGGCCGAGACCGTTGAAGAGTTTCCGATGCCACGGGGCGCCGGTCCGGGTCACGAACGTATCCGGCTCGTGGCTCGACGGGTTGCCGTTCCCGACGCCAAGGATCCGGCCAGGGCCCGAGATCTCGAAGACCACGTCGTTGTCCGCGAGCGGAACCATCCGGCCGGCAGGGTCGACCGCCCAGACCGTGATGACCGACAGATCGGCGCCATCGGCGCCGATGGCGGTCCGGTCGGCGGACAGCATGACCCGGACCGGCTCGTCGGTCGTCTCGACGCGCGTGCGGAGAACCTCCCGACCGCCCCGAAACCCGGTGGCCTCGAGCGTTCCCGGTTCGTACGGCACCTGCCACTCCGCGTGGCCGTAGCGCTCGATGGTTCGCGCGCCCACCGGGCGCCCGTTCAGCGTCAGACGCACTTCCTCCAGGTTGCTGAACGCCCACACGTCGATCGGCTGACCTTCCCGCCCGCGCCAGTTCCAGTGAGGGAGCAGGTGCAGGACGGGCTGCGTGGTCCACCACGACTGGTAGTACCAGAACAGGTCCTTTCCGAAGCCGCACGTGTCCATCACCCCGAAATGCGAGCTGATGCAGGGCCATTCGTACGGCGTCGGCTCGCCGCGGTAGTCGAAGCCGGTCCAGACAAACGCCCCGGCCAGGAAGGGCCGCGCCGCGTAGAACTTCAGCCACTGCTCGGCCAGCTGTCCCCATCGCGGCGCGGTCCGATCGTAGGCGGGCACGTATCCGCGCGTGCGGTCCGCGGCGTACTCGCCGCGCGTGCACAGCGTGCTCGCGATCTCGGACCCGATCAACGGCTGGTTCGGATGCTCTCGGTGGTAACTGTCGATGTGGTCGATGTAGTAGTTGAAGCCGCGCACGTCGACGACCTCGTTCACCCCTGCGTACGCGAACGAGTCGCTGGCGAAGGTGACCGGCCTCGACCGGTCCAACTCCTTGACCGCCCGTATCATCGTCTGGGCGACGCGCTTGCCGCGTGGCGTCTCCTGCTCCGGTTCCTCGTTGCCGATCGACCAGAGCACCACCGAGGGGTGGTTGCGATCGCGCCGGACCATCGCCCGCAGTTGCTCCAGCGACGCGTCGGTCGAGCTGAACAGACGAGTTTCGTCCATCACGAGGAGTCCCATCTGGTCGGCGTCATCGAGCAGTTCGGCGGCCGGCGGGTTGTGCGATGTGCGATACGCGTTGGCGCCCATCGCCTTGAGCCGCTCCAGCCGGAAGCGCAGCAGCCGGTCGGGCACCGCCGAGCCGACGCCGGCATGGTCCTGGTGGTTGCACAGACCATTGATTTGGACGCGCCGCCCATTGAGGAGGAAGCCCTCGGTCGCGTCGAATCGAATCGTCCGGATGCCGAACGGAGTGACCACCCGATCGATCTCTTCCGTGCCCCGACGCAGCGTCGTCACCGCCTGGTAGAGCGCGGGGCGTTCCAGAGACCAGAGCACGGCTCTGAAGGCGCCCGTCGTCTGCCGGACGTCGGCCGTCTTCCACGCGCCAACCGTCAGCGCCGGAGCGGTGAGCGTGGCGACGGTGTCGCCGCCGGGCCCGACCACTCGGGACTCGACCGTGACTGCCACCGGGCTGTCCGACTGGTTCGCCACGCTCGTCGTGAGGCGGACCGTGGCCATCTCTCCCCGGACATCCGGTTCGGCGAACACGCCCCAACGGGGGACGTGAGCCGGGCTGGTCTCGACTAACCACACGTGGCGATAGATCCCGGCTCCCTCGTAGAACCAGCCCTCGGCCTGCGAAGCGTCCACGCGAACGACCAACACGTTGTCGCCCTCGGTTTGAATGAGGTCGCTCGCATCGAAACCGAACGGTGCGTACCCACCCTCGTGGCGGCCGAGCAGCACGCCGTTGAGCCAGACGTGACAGTCGCGGAACACGCCGTCGAACTCCAGGCTGAAGCGCGCGCCCGCCGACCCGGGCGGCACGGCGAACCGCTTGCGGTACCATCCGACCGACGTCGATGGAAACGCCCGTCCGATTGGCTTGAACCCGTGCGAGACCAACTCGTCGGTCTTCGGCCCGTCAACGAACGCCAACTCCACGACCCAGTCGTGCGGAAGATCGACCATCCGCCAGGCGTTGTCCTGAAAGTCGACACCCGCGGGCCCACCCCACGCCGTGATCTTCGAGTACCGGCGCCCCGTTGCCAAACCCGAAATCCCTCTCGGCGCTGGCGAGATCGCCGAGGGCGAACCGCCAGCCGCGATCCAGGCTCACCCGGTGCCGGTCCGGAGCCGGGGCGCTGGCGCCGACTGCGCTGCAGAGCAAGCCAACCAGGACGAGGGTCGAGAGGTGCGGTCTCATACGTGCTCACTTCCTCACCAGTGTCATGTCCGCCAGCGTCCAGGTCTGAGGATCCAGCGCGACGTCGCGCGGCTCGCGATCCACCGGGACCTCGACGTGGCAGCGGCGATCGGCCATGGTCAGCTTCTCGATTCGCGCCGGTTGACCGGCCCCGAGCCCGATGCCGACCTCAAGCGGCAGCACGAACACGTCGCCGCCCTGCGTCTGGGCGAGATCGAGTTCGATCCTGGCCGCCTCGCGGTTGTACCGCCAGCTTCCCTCGAGCCTGGGGATGCCGCCTCGCCGGAGCCACTGTCGAAAGAAGGCCGCCAGGTCCACCCCGGAGACCTCCTCCATCACGCGCTCGAAGTCCGCCGTCGACGCATGGCCGTTCCGATAGCGTGCGTAGTATTCGCGCAGGCCCCGGCGAAACGTCTCCGTACCCAGCGTGCCGCGCAGCATGTGCAGCACCCAGCCGGCCTTCTGGTACACGAAGACGTTGAGGACCTTGGTCATGTCCGCCAGGTTGTCGTGGACGATGGGCGTGTCCGGCGACCGCCGCTCGGCGTCGATCACTCGGTTCCGGTCGCGCACCAAACCCGCCACGAACGCATCACGCCCCTCGACGTGCTCGACAAACAGATGCGCCAGGTACGTGGCGAACCCTTCGCTCAACCACACGTCGTCCCAGTCACGCTCGGTGACGCCGTCTCCGAACCAGGCGTGCGCGATCTCGTGCGCCACGAGAGTGGGGATGGGCCGGCCGGTCACGGACGTTTCGCCGTACGAGATGGCGCTCGCATGCTCCATGCCGCCGCTGACGCCGGCGGCCTCCACGTTGGCCAGCTTCTCGTACGGGTACGGGCCGACTAGATCGGAGAAGAACGCGAGGGCCTGGCGAGCCGGCTCCTCGAAGGCGGGGTAGCCCGGATCGCGATCGCGCGGGAAGACCCAGGTCTCGAGGGGAACACCGCTGACGGGTTCGACCTGGTGCACGGCAAAGCGTGCGACCCCGATCGTGAACAGCCACGGCGCGATTGGCACCGACTCCGCCCAGACGGTGCGGCGGCGATCGCCCGGGAGGTCGACTTCCTCGACCAGGCGGCCGTTGGCCACCACCTGGTAGTGCGCCGGCGCCGTGATGGCGAACTCCACGGTCGCCTTGTCGGAAATGTGGTCCAAGGTCGGCAGCCACTGCCGGGCCTTGTCAGGCCAGCTCGAGGCGAAAAAGGTCCGTTCGCCGTACTTGTTGGGCCCGATGCGAAGGCCGGAGGCGGGGACGCCCCGGTACTTGATGACCACGCGGACGTGGTCGCCGGCTCGGGCCGGCGCGAGGAGGGTGATCTGCAGGCGGTCGCCTTCGTGCGTGAAGCGCAGCGGCTGTCCGCCGGACCTCACCTCCGACACGGTCATCCCCGTGTTTGCCTTCGCGGAGGCAAGATCGAGCGCGAAACCCGCGAGATTCGAGTCCAGGGCGCGGACCTCGACGATCGCCTGCCCGGTGATTTCGTCGGTGTCGTCCCGGAGTTCGAGGTCGAAGGCGTAGTGGACCACGGCGATCGGCTGACGGGGATAGGTGTCGGCCGAGCCGGATCGGGCGCCGAGCGAGAGCGCCAGGACGAGTGATAGGACGACGTGTCTCACGCGAAGACCTCCCGTGCGCCCGCATGCGGGCCGCGCTATTCGAGGTGTTCCTGCACCGTGCGCACCTCGAGGAGCCCGGGCATCGGCTCCGGCTGGTGCGCCTCGAACCTGATCGTGACCGCCGTCTTCCCGAGCGTCCAGGCGGTCGGCACCACCAGCACGGCTTCGACCGGTTCGGCCCGCCGGGACGACACCGACCGCGTGGCGACCTTCCGGCCCTCGACGAGCACGTCGACCTCCGGATGCCGCCCGTCCGTGCCTGCGAACACGCAGACCACCGTCAGCGGGCTGTCCTCGAAGATCCGGAGCGTGTAGCTGAACCACTCCCGGGCGCCGCGCCAACGCCGGCCGGCGGAAAGGCCTTCGGTCAGGCCACGCCCGTCGAGCGCGTGGGTGTGTTCGTCTGCCGGTTCACTCGCGCTGACCCGGTCGACCACGCGGCTGCCCTGAGCACTGCCCCGCGCACCCGTGACGGGGACGGCCAGCGCCGCACAGGCGGCGCAGGCGAGCACGAATCGGCCACGCGGCTTGGCTCGCATCGATGTCCGCGACAATAGCAAGAATCGCCATCCCGGGCAACGCGCCCACGGCTACAATCGCAGCCACGATGGTGAACGGTCCGGTCCTGACCGAGGGGCCAGGGACTACCGCGCCGAGCCACGGTGCGCGATGATCTCAGGGTACGGACGTGTGCCCGGCGAGTGCGCGCCGGACGCCGCGCGTGTGGCGGGTCGGCGGCTGGAAACGCCGACATCCTGGCCCCGGCCCCTGTCGGCGCGTCACCAGGAGACGAACATGGACCTGCGGAATCGTGTCGTCCTCGTCACCGGCCCCCGCCGTGTCGGAACCACTGTGGCCATTGAACTCGCCCGGCGTGGAGCCCACATCGGCCTCAGCTACAACCGGTCGCGCCCGGAGGCGGAGCAGGCGGCCGAAGCCGTCCGTGCGGCAGGGGGGCGAGCGCTGGTCTGGCACGCCGATCTGGCTGTGGCGGCCGACTGCCGCGCGCTGGTCGACGCCGTCGTGGCCGACCTGGGGCGTCTCGATGTTCTGGTCAACATGGCGTCGGTGTACCGGCCGGCGCCGCTCGCCCAGCTGACCGCGGCGGACCTGCAAGCCGGTCTCGACGTGGACCTCAAGGCGGCCCTCCTCTGTACGCTGGCCGCCGTTCCCCACATGCGCGCGGCGGGCGGGGGGCGCATCATCAATTTCTCGGACTGGCTCGCGGCGAGCGGTCGGCCACGCTACAAGAACTACCTGCCGTACTACGTCGCCAAGCGGGCCGTCATGGGACTGACCGAGGCACTGGCGCTCGAGCTGGCCGAAGAGCACATCCTCGTCAACGCGATTGCCCCGGGTCCCATTCTGGCGCCGCCGGGTCTGACCCCGGAGGAATCGGCCGCCGTGGAGAAATCAACGCCCGTCGGCCGGTGGGGTGGCGGCGAGGAAATCGCCAAGGTGGTGGCCGCCCTGGTCGAGAGCGACTTCGTCACGGGCGAGACCATCCGCGTGGATGGCGGCCGGCACGTTCGGTGAAGGGCGTGGCACCGTCTGGGTACCCGCGGGACGCAGGGTGCGGGTCGGGTCGACGCCCGCCCTCCGCCGTCGAGGCGGGGCCTGCCATCGGCCCCCGCCCTCCTCGTCCCGGCCCACGGGTGGCTCTCACGGCTGCCTATTTCTTCTTGGCAGTGTGCCGGTTGACCAGCTCGATGATGCTGGCGACGGTGTTGAAGGCCTCGGGTGAGGCTTCCTCGTCGGGGATCGCGATCGCGTACTTCTTCTCAAGGAACCGCTTCAGGCTGACCATGCTGAAGCTGTCCACGATGCCGCTGCTGATGAGCGGCGTGTTCTCGTCGAGCTTGATCTCGTCCGCCTCGTCCTCGTCGATGTACTCGTTCTTGATGTACTCGAGAATCATCTCTTTCATGGCGCCTCCGTGGGCAAGCGATCCGGCTTGGCCCCCCGTCTCCGTCAATTATCGTCCATCGTGCTGAGGTCGCCGGTCGGCAGGCCCATTTCCTGTGCCCGCAGCACCCGGCGCAGGATCTTCCCGCTGCGCGTCTTCGGCACCTTGTCCACAAACGCGATCTCTTGCGGCATCGCGAGGGGCGACAGCCGCTTGCGGACGTGGTTCATGATGCTCAGCTCGAGGTCCTCGCTCGGTGCAAAGCCCGGCCTGAGGGCCACGAACACCTTCACGACCTCCATATTGACTGGGTCAGGCTTGCCGATGGCCGCCGACTCGGCCACGGCCTCATGCTCGAGCAGCGCGCTCTCGATCTCGAACGGGCCGACCAAGTGGCCGCCGGTATTGATCACGTCGTCGTCCCGCCCGCAGAACCAGAAGTACCCCTCGGGATCGAGACTGGCCTGGTCGCCGCAGATGTACCAGCCGTTCAGGAACTTGCCGTAGTAGGTCGACGAGTTGTTCCAGTAGGTGCGCATCATGCTCGGCCACGGCGGACGGATGGCGATCAGGCCGACGCGCCCGGCCTCGGTGATCGGGTCCCCGGTTCGCGGGTCGACGATGGCCGCCTCGAGCGCCGGGAACGGCCGGCCCATGCTCCCCGGCTTGACGGGCATGCCCGGCAGGTTCGTGACCACGATCGAGCCGGTCTCCGTCTGCCAGAACGTGTCGTGGAAGTCGAGGTCGAATGCCTCGCGGCCCCAGCGGACGGCTTCCGGGTTGAGCGGCTCACCGACGCTGCACATGTGCCGCAGGCTGGTGTGATCGTGCCGGCGGACGGGTTCGAGGCCGTCCTTCATCAGCATCCGGATCGCCGTCGGTGCCGTGTACCAGACCGTGACCCGGTGCCGTTCGATCGTCTCGTACCACCGTTCACTCGAGAAGCCTGCGTCGAGCACCACCTGGGTGACGCCCATCGCCCACGGGCCGATGATGCCGTAGCTCGTGCCCGTCACCCACCCCGGGTCGGCCGTGCACCAGTAGATGTCGTCGTCCCGCAGGTCCAGGACCACCTTCGTGGTGAGGTACTGCGCCAGGAGGCTGCCGTGCACGTGCATGGCGCCCTTGGGCTTGCCCGTCGTGCCGCTGGTGTAGTGGAGCACGCTCGGCGTCTCGACGTAGGTTCGTGCCACGTCGAACGTCTCGCGACGGTTCGCCTTCATCGAGTAGGCCAGCTCGCCCTCGCGCAGCGGACGCCCGTCCTCTTCGTGATCGATCACGATGATGGTCCGGAGCGATGGGACCCGCTCGCGGACGCGGCGCACCTTGCCGAGGTGCTTGCGCTGCGTGATGATGGCGGTCGCCGCGCTGTCCTCCATGCGCGCGTGCAGGGCGTCCTCGCCGAATGCCGAGAACAGCGGCTCGACGACGGCGCCGGTCTTGAGGATGCCCATGAAGCCGATGTACAGCTCCGGCACGCGGTCGAGAAAGAGGCAGACTCGGTCGAGGCTCTTGATGCCGAGGCCGCGCAGGAAGTGGGCCCAGCCGTTGGTGAGGAGCTGGAGGTCGCTGTAGGTGAAGGATCGGAGCTCGCCCTCGTGGTCCTCGTGAATCAGCGCCGTCTTGTCGCCCCGGCCGGCCTCGACGTGGCGATCGACGCACAGCCGCGCGATGTTGAAGGGGGCACCTTCGACGTGCCCCAGATCGCGTCTGGCGACGTCCCAGGTGATGCGTTTCCGGGCTTGGTCATAATCGAGGGCGCCGGGGAGACGTGGTTCCATAGGTCCTCCAGGAACTCGCCGAACGTGGTTCGACCGCCGGGCCGACGGACAGTGCGGGACTGAGAACGCCGGCGCAGTCTAGCACAAGAGGCTGCCGTCCGCCTCGCGGCCGGGTTCCACGGGGAAGGGTTCCATTATCCCGGTGGCCCGGTCCCGGGCGGGGAACGGGGAACCCGGGGAAGGAGCCGTGCCTCCCGCGGTTTCGGCTATACTCCGGGCCGATGAGAACCGATCCACTGCTGTTCCTCACACGCGAACTCGAGGCCGTACGCAGCCAGGGTAACGCGCTCGACATTCGTGTGCTCTCCGGCGCCCAGGGGGCCCGCGCCAGCTTCGACGGGCGGAGTGTCGTCAACCTCTCCTCGAACAACTATCTGGGCCTGACGACGCATCCCAGGCTGCGCGACTGCGCGCTCGACGCGTTGGCGCGCTACGGCGTGGGCACCGGCTCGGTCCGGCCCATTGCCGGCACGATGGAGCTGCACGAGGAGCTCGAACGTCGGCTGGCTGCCTTCAAGCGCACGGAGGCGGCCGTGGTGTTCCAGAGCGGTTTCACCGCGAATGCCGGCACGGTGTCCGCGGTGCTGGGCCGCGACGACGTCGTGGTCTCCGACGAGCTGAACCACGCGAGCATTATCGACGGCTGCCGACTGAGCCGTGCAACCATCAAGGTCTTTCCCCACAAGGACGTCGGTGCGGCGCGGAAGATCCTCCGAGAGCTGCCCTCCTCCCAGCGGAAGCTGCTCATCACCGACGGCGTGTTCAGCATGGACGGCGATGTGGGACCGCTGCCGGCCTTGTGCGACGTGGCCGAGGAGTGTGGCGCGATCATGATGGTGGACGACGCGCACGCCAGCGGGGTATTCGGCCGAAACGGGCGGGGTACGGTCGACCACTTCGGCGTGCACGGCCGCGTGGACATCCAGGTGGGCACCTTGTCGAAAGCGCTGGGGACCGTGGGTGGCTACGTGGCGGGCACCCGGAGCCTCATCGACTTCCTCCGCCAGCGGGCCCGCCCGTTCATCTTCTCGACCTCGCATCCGCCGTCGGTCGTTGCCGCGTCGATTGCCGCGCTCGACGTGCTGCTCGAAGAACCCGGGATCGTCGACCGGCTGTGGGAGAACACGCGGATCTTCAAGGACGGGCTCCGTGCCAGCGGCTTCAATACCGGCGTCAGCGAGAGCCCCATCACCCCGGTCATCGTCGGCGACTCCGCGCTCGCCATGCGGTTCTCAGCACGGCTGTTCGAGGAGGGAGTGTTCGCGCAGGGCCTCGGGTTCCCCATCGTCCCCCGCGGCAAGGCCCGGCTGCGGACGATCGTCTCGGCCGCGCACTCGCGCGACGACCTCGACTTCGCCCTCGACGCGTTCAAACGTGTCGGGATCGAACTGGGGATTGTCTGAGAAGGGGGCGCTCTACCCGACCAGCAGCGTCAGCCACGGCACGATGGCAGCCGCAAGATAGACCGCCGTGAGGGCGGCGACCAGCCGGTGCACGCCGCTCAGGTGCAGTGCGATGCCGAGCGAGCCAGCCATCAGCTTGACACCAGCCAGTGCCGGGCCGCGACCGAGACCCGCCATCAGTCCGGCCACCAGCGGATTTCCTTCGGTCGCAGGCCCGAAGGTTGCCAGGCCGACGTAGGTGAGGATGCCGTCGAGCGCCTGGACGACCAGGAAAGCCAGCACGACGCTGTCGCCAAACCGCGAGGTCCCGGATCGGTTGAATATCCAGCGCGAGAGCATCTTTGGTCTTCCCTGCGGGCGACTAACAGGGTCCTTTGGTCGTCTGCAGGGGAGACATGTCAACACGCGTGCCAGGTTGTGTCACGCCGGACATCCCCAAGGAGACGTGCCGGTTGGAGGCGATTGGGCGGTGAGCGGAGGATTGGGAGGGTGAGACGGCTCTAGCCGACCGTCGGGAGTTGATACAGCTTCGATCGTCCGAACACGCCTAGCAGACGGGCGCCCTTTGATTCCAGCCACGCGCTGACGTCGCCTCCGGAGGCCCCGGGAAATGCCCACTCGTGGACCACGGCGCAGGTGGCACCCGACCGGGACAGCGCCTCCCACGCCTCAGTTTGATGGGCGGGCAGCTGGTCGAGCGCGGACCGGCGGGCCTCGTAGCTGGACGGGAACCCTCCGCTGTAGCCATTGACCAACGGGTGTCGGTGGAGCGTGGTGAAGAACACGGCACGCGTTTCGTCGAACAGCTCGCCGAACGGGAGTTCGATGACGACGGCGGATGGTGGCAGTCGGGCAGCGAAGTCATAGAGCCGGGTCAGCTCGCCGGCCGACACCGGGCGCGCAGGGGTTGCCGTGTCGCGACGCGCCCACTCGAGCGGGGCCGTGGGCATCGGCAGTGACGCGGCTTCGACGAGAAACAGGACGCCGAGCGCGGGGAGGAGCCCGCCGCCGATCCGGCGCACCTGTGCCACCATGGCCGCGCCGTAGCCGGCGAGGACCGACAGGCAGAAGACCGCCAGCATGGCGAAGCGGGACGCGGCGCGGAGGCCGTCGAAGCCGGGGAGGTATCGGTACAACCAGACATAGATCGAGGGCCCGGTCAGTCGAAAGCCCTTCGTCTCCACGTACGGGCCGAACGACAGCCACGCGGCGGCCAGCGCGGCCAGGGCAAAGAAGGCCGGTGCGGACCGAACCAGCCACCGCGCCGCCGCGCGTGCCCGGGGCGACACGGCCAGCCAGCCAGCCCCTCCGAGGGCGGCACAGAGCAGCACGTTGCCGACCAGTGCTGCCTGCTCCCAAACCTCGCGCACCTTCTTGATGAGCGGGCCGGCGAACAGTTCGAACGTCGCGAGCAGCACGAACGCCCCGACAACCCCCGCCAAGCCCCGGGCAGCCAGTCCCGCCCAGCCGCGGCTCGGGGCCGAGGTCCGCGACGCCGTCACCGCCCGCCACACCATCTGCCCCACGCCGAGGGCGGCCAGCGCCAAGGGGACGAGGCCCGGGAACAGCGTGCCCTCGGCCCGCGTGACATCGCTCAGCCACCGTCGCCAGATCGAGTCGTCGAGGCCGCGGAGGTAGCTGTAGACATCGGCTGAGTAGCGGCCGACCTCCTCGAGGGAGCGTGGGGCGAACCCGTGCTGTCGCAGGGCCAGGTAGGGCACCAGGAATGGCAGCGTGGCTGCCGCGACGGCCACCGCGGTCGTCGTCAGCGCCGCCCACACCCGTACGCTTCTCCACAGTGCCCGTCGGCCGATCTCCCACAGCACGTAGGCCACCACGAAGGGCGCGAAGAAGACGAGGTAGTAGCCGCACGACAGGTTCTGCGCCACCAGGGCCGCAGCAGCACCCAGCAGCGGCGCCGAGGACGGTGCTCGGCCCGGATTGGCGCGCCGGACACGCTCGACGCCGTCGAACCACCGGCGCAGACCCAGGAGCACGAACGGCAGCCACTCGGACGAGAGCACCTGGAGATGGCCGAGGTGAGCCATACGGTACGGCGCGAAGGTGTACAACAAGCCGCCCAAGAGCGCCGCACGTTCGTTCCCGGTCAGATCGCGAACGAGCAGGTACGCCCCGAGGCCGGACAGCACGAACGTCGACAGGAACAGCAGGTTGTACGCAAGGACCACGCTGCCCGTCAGCAGGTAGACCGGCAGCCCCTCGAGCGCCTGCGCGAAGAGGTGCTCCGAGTAGGCCAGGGCGAGCGGCTCCGGGTGAAAGATGGGGGCGCTCCAGTAGCCGTCCATCGCTCCCAGGTGGCCGTGCAGCAGGGCTGAGAGGTGGGTCCAGTTCCACGACAGGATCCAGGCGTTCAGGAGCGGATCGCCCAGATCCATGGGCAGCCTCGTTGGCAGGTTTAGGGCGAGCGGCCAGGTCATCACGACGGTGACGACCGTGTAGACGCCCAGGACGACAAGGGGACGGCCCTCGCGTCCGCTCATGTCGCTCGGTCCACTCTCGCGGTGAGTTCGTCGACGACCACCAGCAGGATCACCGCCGTCGGCACGGCCAGAATCGCGCCCACCACGCCCCGTATTTCGCCGCCGATCAAGAGGGCCACGATCACCGTGACCGGGCGCAGACCGACCTGGCGCTCCATGATCTTGGGCACCAGGACGTTGGCTTCGATCTGCTGGAGGACAACGAAGTACGCGAGCGCCCCGAGCGCGAGCTTCAACGACACGGTGGCGGCCACCGCAACGGCCGCCATGCCGGCGACCAGCGGGCCGACGATCGGGACGAGCTCGCTCACGGCTGCCACGACGGCCACCACGTAGAAGTAGGGCACGCCGATGAGGAAGAGGCCGACCGCCGTGGCGGTGCCCATGACGGCCCCCAGGATCAGGTGGCCCCCGAGCCACGCGGCGATCTTGCGGGAAATCTCGCGCGCCGCCTCGGCTGCCGCCGGCCGGTCCGGTTTGGGGAAGAGGCGGAGGAACGCCTCGAGGATCGTGTCGGCGTCCACCAGCAGATAGAAGGTCAGGATCAGCAGGGTGACGACGCCGATGAGGCCGCCGACCACGCCCCAGACGGTGCCGAGCAGCGCCGACACCGCGTCGGAACCCTGCGGCGCTCGGGCCACCGCCTCTCCCAGCGTGAGGGGGTGCGCCAGCAGTCCGCGCCGGACCAGCTCGTCCTGCGCCCGATCGAGCATCGAGGGGAGGGACCGGGAGAACTCGGTGGCCTGCTGAACAACCGGAGGGACGACGAGCAGCAGCAAGCCGAGCAGGAGAGCCACAAACGCCAGGTACAGCGTCAGGATGGCCAGCCAGCGCGGAATGCGCCGAATGCCGAACGGCATCATCCTGAGACGTTCGATGAGGCGGACGATCGGCGTGAAGCCGATGGCCAGCAACGCACTGACGTAGATGAGCAGGAGCGCGGCCCTGGCCAGGTAGAGCGCCCAGCACACCACGCCGAACACCGCCGCAATGGCAAGCGTCCGCACCACGCGGCCGGGGGACAGGGGATCGACGTCCATGTGACCCTTGCTCGAAGGTCCGGCAGGCCGGCCGTCGCGGTCTGGCCAGCGGGCTGACGGCAATTCCTGCCGATATTAACAGACGCACGCTCGCGTGGCGCACGTTACACGGTGAACCTGAGTGTTCTGCTCCCGCCGTGTCGTTCTTACACTGTACGGATGAGCTTTTCGACCGTCCGTTGAGAGGCGTTCGTCAGTAACGTATTGATTGTCAAGACATTGGGATAGCGGTATGTTGTTTGCTTTAGGATCGGGTCAGATGCGCAAGGTACTCTGGGATCATCATCGTGGGAACCCTGCTGCTTGGGGTGAGGGTGGTCATCGGGCAGACGCGGGGGCCCGAGAGCACCGCCACGTTCCGGAGCGGTGTCGACCTGGTGACCGTCAACGCGGTCGTGCGAGACAGGAAGGGCCGGATCGTGCCGGACCTCAGGCAGACCGATTTCGAGCTGCTCGACAACGGCATCGCGCGGCCGATTGCCGGGTTTCGAGCCGAACAGGCGCCGGTGAGCCTGGCCTTGCTCTTCGACGCGAGCGGGAGCATGCAGGTCGCGGCGAAGATCGAGGACGCCCGGCAGGCAGCGAGGCTGCTCGCCGCCTGGCTGCACGCCGGAAGCGACGAGGTGGGTCTCTACAGCTTTGACAGCGGGCTGCGTCAAATCGAGCCGTTCGCCCCCTATCGGGGCGATGCGTCGCTGGCCGCGTCGCTGGTGGGCCTCGCTCCGTTTGGTATGACGTCCCTCCACGACGCCATTGCCGCAACCGCCCGCGACGTCGCCATGCGGCCGAACGCGCACCGCGCCGTCATCGTGTTCACCGATGGCGTGGACAACAACAGCCGTCTGACTGCCCCCGAGGTCTCGGGTATTGCGAGCGCCATCGACGTGCCCGTCTACATCGTGGCCGTCGTCTCCCCTCTCGATCACGAAGGGACCGCGACGGCGGTGGCGTCAACGCGCCCGCTCCCGGTGGGCGATCTGGCAGACCTGGCGCGCTGGACCGGAGGAGAGTTCTTCGTCAGCAGCGCGCCGGCCGATACGAGCCTGGCGACCCGGCAGATCGTCGAGGAAATGCGGCACCAGTACGTCATCGTCTTCGAGCCCGGGAGCCCGCCGGGATGGCACCCGCTCGAACTGCGAACCCCCCGGCGGCCGCTGGTGGTCAGGGCGCGTAGCGGATACATCGTGGATCGTCCCGGGACGGGCACGTCCGGGGACCTTCGATAGGCGGGAGTTCACACGGCGCGTGGGCCGGCCGACGTGTCGGGCCATCCGCGCCGGGTTCGGTAGTTGTGACTGGAGGCACATCATGAGGAACTTGGTTTTGGCAGTATCGGTCGCCGCCCTGGCGGCAGGGGGGACCACGGCTTGCGCAACAAAGAGCTTCGTTCGCAGCCGCGTGGGTGAGGTGAATGACAAGGTGGAGTCCGTGTCCAAGTCCCTGGAGGAAACCCAGGAGCGGACCCGGAAGAACGAGGCTGCGATTGCGGACGCCCAGCAGCACATCACGCAGGTGGACCAGAAGGCTTCGTCGGCCACCGACGCGGCTGCCAACGCACGCACGGCAGCCGATACCGCCAACGCCAAGGCCGACGCCGTCGACAAGGCCGCCAAGCGAATTCTCTACGAGGTGACGCTCAGCGAGGACCAGGGCAACTTCAAGTTCGATCAGGCCGCGCTGCCGGACGCTGCCAAGTCGAGGCTCGACGACCTCATCAAGCAGCTCAAGGACAACCCGAACGGCGCCTACATTGAGGTGGAGGGCTACACGGACAATGTCGGGACTCGGGACTACAACGAGAAGCTCGGCATGGAGCGTGCGGAAGCCGTGAAGCGGTATCTCTACGAAGAGCACCAGATCCCGCTACACCGGATCAGCGTCATCAGCTACGGACCTGACAAGCCGATTGCGCCGAACACCACGAGGGAAGGGCGCGCCAAGAACCGCCGCGTGGTGATCAAGGTCCTGATCTGAGGAAGGCCTTTCGGGGGCTCCAGCCGCGTGCCGCCTCCGGCGGCACGCGGGACGGCGCGTCTGACGATGAACTGGCCGACCGCCTGCCCTCAGGCGCGTCGGCCTTTTCGATCCTTGGGCGCCGTTCCATCCACGGCCCGCCAGCCCTACAACCCCGCGGCCGCCGACGCGCGCTCGGCGTCGGGCACACCGACCACAACGCTCGCCATCGACTGCCCCTCGAGCGCCGTGGCGTAGAGATACTCCATGTTGATGCCGGCCTCCGCGATGAGGCGGGTCACGCGCAGGAGCGCCCCAGGGTCGTTGGGGGCCGTCGTGTAGATCACGTCCCGCTCTTCCACGTGGTAGTTGCGCGCGCGCAGCACGCCGGCCGCGTGGGTCGGGTTGTCGACGACGATCCGCACCACCAGGGGGCTGGCCAGGTTGATCGCGACGATGTTGATGTGTTCCTCAGCGACGACCTGGCACACGCGGGCGAGGGTGCCCGGGCTGTTCTGAAGACGCAAGGTGAGTTCGGTGCGAATAGCCATGGCGGCAGCCTAGCACAAGTCGCGGTGGATGACGTGCGGCCCGGAAAAGCAAAACGGCCCTCGAACACCCGCCTCCTCGGTTCAGCCCGCCGCCCCCCATGTGAGGGGGCGGCGGACCGTCCATCCGAGGAAGCTGTTGGTCCGAGGACCGTCAGTCGGGCTCTGCCGTCGTGCCACTGACACGGCCGAGCCCTCGCGTGCGTGCCTCTCTCGACGGGGTTCCCCTACTTCTTCTCGTCCTTCTTCACCTCGGCCTTCGCCGGGGCAACCTTCTCGGCCGCGATTCTGAATCTTGGTGGCCGTCATCTTGCCCTCGGCCTCGGTGTAGGTGACCTTCACGGCCTTGCCGGCCACCAGGTCAGCCGCCGTCGCGGCCTTCGCACCCACCATGATCTTGGCGTCGGCGCCGAGCACGAACGCCTGGTCAGCACCCTTGACAGGGGTCACGGTCAGGGTCTTGGTCGCTTCGTCATACTTGGCAACCTTGCCGGCCGCAGCCTTCTCGGCGACCTTGGCGGGAGCCTTCTGCTCGGCAGCCTTCTCGACCTTCGCGGTCTTGGCGGGCGCGGCAGTCTGCGGCGCCGCGGTCTGGGCGGACACCATCGACGCGAACGCAACCACGGCGAATACGGCAATCACGGCAGTGAACACACGACGCATGGAGCAGCCTCCTAGTGATGGATGTTTGTGAACTGTCGCCGGCGCACGGCGCGCCGGCACATATTGCAGACACAAAGGACGTACCACGCTGGCCAGTGCGATCGAAATGGTGTAAATTACTCACACGCACAGACTTAGATGACAGACACGACAGCGTCTGGCGCCCCGGAATCCACGCAATCCCGCCTCACCGTGGCGAACTTGCTCGCGCCGCTGCGGGTTCGCCTCCCCTTGCTGGTCGCCCTGGTCGTGACGGTCGTGGTCGGTGCCGCCGGCTATCTGGAACTCCGGGTCTTCGAGTCGAGCGTCACCGACGACCTGCTTGAGACGGCTCGGTTCACCGCACAGACGGTGGCCGACGACATCGAGATCGGCGAGGATCCGGCGACGCGGACGGATTGGGCTGACAATCTCAGGGACTTCACGAGCACCAACGCGTCGATCCGCGCAATCTCCGTCGTCACCGTGGACAAGGACACCCCGCTCCTTGTGGCCAGCACCTCCACCGCGGAGCGCGCGGAGGCCCTCCAGTTTGCGACTCGGGTGATGGCCCGGCACGAAGTGCTGTCCCTCGAGCTCAGCCGACAGTTTCGGATCATCGGCGTGCCGGTGAAGTACGACGGACGGGTGTGGGGCGCCGTGGTCCTGACCTACTCCCTTGCGTCGGTCGAGGAGCTGCGCCGTCAGGGCCGCACCGTGATGCTCTGGTTCGTCCCGGCCGCCATCGTCCTGCTGACGCTGCTGCTCGATCTGGCCACCCGTCGCCTGATCCACCGACCGATCGCGGCGATTCACCGGACGATGCAGCGCGTCAAGGCCGGCCAGTTGGAAGCCCGGGCGCCGGTCGCGCGCACCGACGAAATCGGCGCCGTCGCGGTCGGTCTCAACGACATGCTGTCGGAGATGGAAGGGTTCAACGTGGCGCTGCGAGAGCGGGTCGATGAGGCGACCGCCGAGCTTCGGGCCAAGAACGAGGAACTAGTGGAGACCTACCAGCGCCTCTTCACGCTCCGCGAGGCGCTGGCGCGGGCGGACCAGCTTGCCGCGGTCGGTCACATGGCCGCGAGCGTCGCCCATCAGGTCGGGACCCCGCTGAATCTGATCTCGGGCTACGTGCAGATGATCCGTGAGGAGGTCGGCCGGGACTCGCGCGTCACGAGGCGCCTCGAAATCGTCGAAGAGCAGATCACCAAGGTCACCGCCATCGTGCGAACGCTCCTCGACCACGCGCGGCGCCCCACGCCCCGTGCGCCGACCGACCTGGCGCAGATCGTCCGCCGCGTCGTCGACATGGCCCGGCCCAAGGCGGATGCTGTCAGCGTGCGGCTCGAGCAGAGCCTGTCGGACGTTCCCCCCGTCATGGCCGATGCGGTCCAGCTCGAACTCGCGCTCGTCAACCTCGTGGCCAATAGCCTCGACGCCATGCCGGGGGGAGGCCTGACGTCCATCACCGTCGCACAAACACCCGACGGGAACGTCCGGATCCAGATCGCCGACACGGGAAGCGGCATCGCGCCAGACCTGCTCCCGCGGATCTTCGAACCGTGGGTCACGACGAAGGCCGCGGGCAGAGGGACAGGCCTCGGCCTGAGCATTACGAGAGACGTCGTGGTCAGCCTGGGCGGGACGATTACCGTGAAGAGCGAGGTCGGCGCCGGATCGACGTTCACCGTCGAGCTGCCCGCGGCGCCCTCCGGGACCGCGTCCCGGGAAGGAGACCCCGGTCAGCGGGCAGCCGCGTCGCCGTAAGTGCCGATCGCTACCATGCGCAGAATCCTGATCGTTGACGACGACCACGAAACGTGCCGCTTCATGGCCGAACTGCTCGACGCGCCCGATCGAGAGATCGAATCGGCCTTCGATCCAGACTCCGCTCTGGCGCGCGTCGATGCCGTTCGCTACGACTTGGTGATTTCGGACATCAATCTGAACGCCGATCGTTCGGGTCTCGACGTGCTGCGGGCGTTCCGGAGCGCGAACCCCAGCGGTCAGGTGCTCCTGATCAGCGGGTTCGGCACGCTCGAAACCGCGATCGACGCCGTGCGCGCGGGCGCGTTCGACTACGTCAGCAAGCCGTTCAACATCTCCGAGGTCAAGGCGACCGTCGACCGTGCGCTGGCGCAGGTCGGGACGCCCACCGACTCGGCGACGCCCTCGACCGAGATCCGGCCGCCGGGGCTGATCGGTCGGACCGCGCCGATGCTTGCCGTCTACAAGCAGATCGCGCACGCGGCCGATGTGGCCGTGCCCGTGCTGATCATCGGCGAGAGCGGCACCGGCAAGGAACTGGTCGCTCGGGCCGTCCATTCGCACGGCCGCCGGGCGACCCGGCCGTTCGTGGCGGTCAACTGCGGCGCCATCGCGGAGAGCCTGCTCGAGTCCGAGCTGTTTGGCCACGTGCGCGGGTCCTTTACCGGCGCAGTCAGCGACAGCAAGGGCATCTTCGAGCAGGCCAGCGGCGGCACGGTGTTCCTGGACGAGATCGCCGAGACCTCCGCGGCCCTCCAGGTGAAGCTGCTGCGCGTTCTTGAAGAGGGCGAGTTCCGCGCCGTCGGCGCGAGCCGCCCGACACGGGTGGACGTGCGGGTCGTGGCCGCCACGAATGTCGATCTCGACAAGGAGGTGGCGGAGCAGCGCTTCCGGCAGGACCTCTTCTACCGCCTCAGTGTCATCGTCATCCGCGTTCCGCCCCTCCGCGACCGCCGAGCGGACATCCCCCTGCTGGTCGGCCAGTTCCTCCGGAACGCGTGCAGCCGGGCCGGGCGCCAGGTGGAGATTACGCCGGCCGCGCTGGACGCCCTCACGGTCTACGCCTGGCCGGGAAACGTTCGGGAGCTGGAGAACACGATCGAGCGCCTCGTGGTCTTCAGCCGGGGCGGGACGATCGACGTGTCGGACCTTCCGCCCGCGTTCCAACACGAGGCCGTGCAGCTGACCGACCGGCTATTCGATGGGCTCCCGTCACTTGAGGAGATCGAGCGCCGCTACCTCATCCACGTGCTCGGCAGCGTGAACGGCAACCGCACCAAGGCCGCCGATGTGATGGGCATCGACCGCCGCACGCTGTACCGGATGGCCGAGCGATTTGGCATTGACCTGCGGGAGGACAGCTAGGGTCAGGCGGCTCACGGCAGACCAGCGCTCAGCTCCGTCCCATCAGTACCTTCCCCCACCCGCCCGCGATGAGGGCGCTCACATGGGCGATGGCGACCGGCCACTCCCACGCGTTCTGGTAGGCCATATAGCGCGGCACCCACTCCGGCTTGAACTTCTCCTTGTACTGGCGGAGCCCCTGGAAGTTGTACCAGGTCTCGCCGTGCTGAAAGAAGAGATTCGCGAGCCGCTCGCGCGTGTGGGCACCCCGGATTTCGCCGACGCTGGCGAGCGGCGCCATGCCCATGTTGAACTGTCGGTAGCCCCGCTCGCGCCCGTAGAGGAACAGCGAGGTGAACATGAAGTCCATCACCGGCGGGGCGTCCGAGCGGTAGCGCATCAGGTCGACCGACATCTCCTCCCGTCTGGGGCCTAGCAGGAGGTTGGCGAAGGCCACCACCCGCCCGTCGCGGTCCTCGACGACCGCACACGGAAACCGGCTGAGATACTGTGCGTCGAAATACCCGATCGAGAACTGACGTTCGCGCACACGCTTGCTCTTCAACCAGTCCGCCGAAATGGCGATAAGGTCCGGCAAGACCGCGGGGACCTGGTAGGGCGCGAGCACGCGGAAGCGAAGGCCGTCGCGCTCGGCCCGCCGGAGGAACTGGCGGTACTCCTTCCCCGCGTGCCCGTCGAGCGTGAACGCCTCCAGCGAAACAATCGCCTCCTCACCCAGCTTGAAGAAGGCGTAGCCGCGGTCGTGCAGCGGCGGAATCCAGTTGAGGGAGACCTGATAGAAGACCGGCCGCCGGTCGATCTCCCCAGCAAACTCGAACAGTCCGTTCAGGAACAGGGGGCGATCGGACACCGTCGGCACGTCCGGGTCGGAGAAGACCACGAGGTACGGCCCGATCGTCCGGTAGAGACAGAGCCCCCGGTCGTCATTCACGAAGACGTCTTTGTCGCCGGCCGCCACCGTCAGAAGGGCCGTGCCGCTGCCCATCTCGGCGTGCGCGTCCAGGGTTCGCGCGATCTCGGCGTCCGCCGGGCGGCTGAACCGCACGGGCACCCTCATCAGCACGTACGCCGCACCGGCCGAGACGGCCACAATCAACGTGCCCGCCGAACGCAGAAACCGGCTCCGCTCAACCTCCACCCACCGCGCCGCCCGGTACGTGCCGATGCTTCTCAAGCTCTCCGGCTGGATGCGGTAGGCGAAGAAGCCGAAGCCGATGAAGACGAGCAGCGCGACAAACGCGACGCCCACGTCGCGGGTCTCGATCCAATCACCGCGGCTTGGCCGGTTGAACAGCGGCCGTTGCGACGCCGCCAGCAGCGCCACGAGCGACAGGACGACTGCTTCTTCCCAGTCGAGTCCCTTGAGCAACGACCAGACGGCCGCCAGCAACAACAGGCTCACCGTGGCGTTGAAGGCCGCCGTGTACCCGCGCGCCATGCCGCGCGCGAGCACGAGCAGCAGGATGCCCGCCGCTGCGGCGGCCACGTGCGAGACCTCGACGACTGGGAGGGGCACGTACTCGCTCAGCAGCGTGAACCGCGCCATGATCGAAAACGACGCGGCGCTCAGAATGGTCAGGAGCCCGGCGGCGCCAACGATCCCGGCCAGCAGGCGCCGCGCCAACTCGACCCGCCGGGTCCCCCGATGGGTGGCCCAGCTCAGCAGCAGCAGGGACGCGACCACCCACGGCGCCACGTAGTAGAGCGTCCGGTAGGCCAGCAGGGCGGCCGTGACGATGCTGCTCGGGATCGGCACGTCGGAGATCCAGAACGCGTCGGCGCTCCCGAACCCGCCGGGCACGAAACTGATGAGGCCCACGGCCTGGCCGAAGAAGAAGGAGCGGAGCGAGTCGAGAGCCGGCATCAGCCGACCCGTCGCGCGCAAGCAGGCGGTGAAGGCGACCGACGCGAACAGCCAGTCGAGCCACCCGACCAGCGCGAGCTGCACGGCGCTGATCGCGCCGCCGGTCGGCGTGGCCAGCCGTTCGATCCGGTTGATGAGGGCCCTGGCCACGTGGACGCCCACCAGCACGAGGACGAACGCCACCACCACCACGGCGCCGTCCCAGACAGGACCACCGGTGCGGGGCATGAGCCAGACGGCGAGCGTCCAGCCGCCAAGACCGGCCGTGAATGCGGTGGCGATCGAGACGACGCCGCCCTCGAGATCCGACGGCTTGTCGACCGCGGGCCGGTACAGCCAGAAGCGGATGGCCGGACCGGCCAGGGGACCGAGGGTCAGGAAGTTGCTCCACGCGAAGGCGACCGCCCCGTACCGCCACCGCTCGGTCCACCGCGACCGGGTGTGGGCGAACACGATCACGTCGTAGAGGCCCATGACGCCGACGTTGAGCAGCGTCGCCAACACCGCAATGGCCACCCACCAGGAGTCGAGACCATGGAAGGCCAGCCGCACCTCGCGGGGATGGATCTGGCGGAGGTCGGTCCAGGACAGAAAGACGACGAGGGCGATGACGACGACAGGAAGGACCTTCGGGGCGTGGCCGAGCAGCCAGACCAGGGCATTCTCGACGCGGACGACGACTTCCGACGATCCGGCCGATGGGGCAGTGGCCGGGGAGGTCCGCCGTTGGTCGCCGGGCGCCTGTCCGCGCGCCTCGTCGTTGGTCATGGCCCCTCCCAGTCCGAGACTACGATACACCGGCACGGCCGGGCGCCCGGTTACTGCTTCGCGGGTCCGTAGAGGATCCGGCCCGGTCGGGCCGGGGTCATCGCCCCGTTCTCGAAGGCCACCCTGCCGTTGACGATCACGGCGACGAAGCCCTCCGCGTACTGGTGCGGCTGTTCGTAGGTCGCCTTGTCGCGCACCCGGCCCGCGTCGAAGATGACGATGTCGGCCCTCATCCCGGGTCGGAGGACCCCACGGTCCCACAGCCGGAGGCGCCAGGCTGGCAACGCGGTCATCCTGCGCACGGCCTCTTCGAGGCGGAGGAGCTTCCGGTCGTGTACGTAGACGGCGAGGACCCGGGCAAAGGTTCCGTAGCTGCGGGGATGGGGCGACGCTTTGCCGAAGATCGGGATCTCGCCGTCTGACGCGATCATCGTCACCGGGCACAGCAGGATCCGCTCGAGATCCCGCTCGTCAATGGCGTGGAAGATGCCTGACGCGCCTCCGTGCTCCACGATCCAGAGCGCCGTCTCGGCCGCGTTCTCGACGGTGGGTTCGAGCCTGCGGCCGGTCGTAATCTGGGCCAGGTCCTTGCCGGCCAGCGACGCATCCCACTCGCAGGCCGACACGCTGATGTTCTTCGGATCCCCCCCACCCCGGTCGAACCGGATGCTGTCGGCCACCGCCGCGCGGATCTTGGCGCGCACGCCGGGATCCCCCAGGCGTCGGACGACCTCGGTCTGACCTCCCTCGAGCGCCCACGGCGGGAACAAGGCGCTCAGACTCGTGGCCGAGGCGGTGTAGGGATACTGGTCGATGGTCACGTCGACACCGCGGGCTCGTGCCTCCTCGACCAGCCGGAGCGTGTCCACGCTGCGGCCCCAGTTCTGGACGCCGATGATCTTGTGATGGGTGACCTGCGTCGGGAGGCCGCCCAGTTCGCCGATCTCGATCGTCTCGCGCACGCTGTCGAGGATCTTTGCGGCCTCGTTGCGCATGTGTGAGACATGGATCCCGCCCATCGCGCCGGCGACCTTGGCCAGCGCGATGACCTCGTCGGTTGGCGTGAAGACGCCCGGAACGTAGAAGAGGCCCGTGCTCAGTCCGACCGCTCCGTCTCGCATCCCCTGCCGGACCACCTCCTGCATCTGTTCGATCTCGGCGGGCGTCGCCGGGCGGTCGACCGTGCCGATCACGCGCTCCCGCACCGATCCCTGGCCGATGAACGTGCCGAAGTTCGGGGTGATGGGCGTGGCGGCCACGCGGTCGAGGAAGTCCTTGATCGGCAGCGGCGAGCTGCCGTCCTGGCCCTCGTAGATCGTCGTGACGCCCTGCCGCACGTAGTTGTCGGCCGTGGGAACGTCGAACAGACCGCGGCGGGCGTGCGTGTGAATGTCGATGAACCCTGGTGCCACGACCAGGCCGGTGGCATCGATCACACGGCTCGCGGGAGCGGAGAGACGGGGCGCGATGGCCGTGATCGTGTCTCCGGTGATGCCCACATCAGCCAGGACCCACGGGCTCCCGGTGCCATCGACGACGTGTCCGCCCCGCAGGAGGAGATCGAACCTCACCGGACCCTGGCCCGGGGCCGCGGCGAGGCACACGCCAACGGCGAGCGCCCCGGCGAGGCCCCGCCGCGCACGGACGCACCCACCCTCACTGCTCCCTCTCAGCCGTCGAATCATGCGAGCCCTCCGTGACAGGTCGCCTGTCTGCGATCGCCATCATCGCCTGCAGTTCCGCCACCAGGCCGCCTTCCTGGCCGTCGCGGATCTCGGCCACCGCGCGCATCGCCCGCCGCGACGCGAACGACACCCGACCGGTGACGATTAGGTGCATTCCGACCCTCGCCGGCGACCGGAAGCGCACCTCGGCCGTCGCCGTGACGCAGGTCGCACCGGCATAGATGCAGGCCCACGCCACCGCCTCGTCCATGAGGGTGAAGAGCAGACCGCCATGGATGATGCCCGGAAACCCGGCGTGCTCCTGCCGCGCGATGTACTCGGCCCGGCTCCCGCCCGACGGGTCTGGGCTGAACCCCACGTGAAGCCCGGCCGGGTTCTCGCTGCCGCAGACGTAACAGTGAGGGAAGCTCCTCGCTTGCCTCTCGGACACCGTTGCTCCTTTGTGACCATCCTGACGGATCGCCAGCCGGGCTGTGCATCGCCCTCGTCTCGCCCTCCGGACGGTCGAGCTACGGCTGCTCGGGCATGCCGTAGGCGACCCACTCCTCCTTGGCCGGCCCGTAGACGCCCGGCACGACCACTCCGGCCTGGCGCAGCAAGACGGTCATCTGTCCGCGGTGGTGGACCTCATGCGCGAGCAAGCCCCACAGCGCGCTGCCCCGCGTCCACTTCTGGCCGTACATCTCAATCTCCACGGGCAGGTCGGCGTCGGTCCACGCCGCCTCCACCGCGCGCGCGAGCGCCTCGGCGTTGGCGTCGTAGCCATCCGCGATTGCGGACGCTGACCCAGGCTGCGGCGTGGTCTCGTCGATCGTGCCGACGGCGAGCCCGGCGTGCCGCCCCATCTCGCCCAGCGTCTGCACGATGTGCCAGGCAATGCGCCCAAGCGTACGGCCGCCCGGAGCGACGGACTGCATCAGCGAAGTGTCGGTCAGGGCCCGCATCACCTTGCGTGTGCTCTCCCGCTCGTTCGTCCAGGTCTGATCGAAGTCTGCGATGGTCCGGAACATGTCGCTCCTTTCCGAGCTGTCAGCCTGCCCCGCGAGGAGCCCTGCATGCGAGCCCAACCCTGGAACAGGGAATCCCAGCGGGTGCGGAATCCGGCGCGCAGGGCCCTTCTCGACCAGGGTGGAGCCAGGGGTCGTTGAGCGTTTCGCCCGACACGGCGCGCACGGAACCCTGCCGCCAGCGGGCAAGCACCTCGAGAAATGGTCGGGCCGCCCTGGTCGGAACGGCCAGCACGGCGAGCGCGCTCAGCCAGGCGATCAGACAGGCCAGGGTGCGGCGCATGCGTCTCCTTCGGGCTTCGGGGGGCTCGCGCCGCCGACGAGCATACCTCAGCCCGCAGGTGCGCGACACCTCGAGCCGGACCTCCGCTCAGGAAGCCACGCCGGCCACAGGCGAAGCGGGCTTCCAAAGGTGCCTCGTTTGGACGTCGAGCGGGCCCCCCGGCCCCCGGGCCCGGGAAGGCGGCGCAAGCGGCCGCCAGCGCTCTGGCGCGGGGCGGGTCCCCGAGTGCGCCCGAGGCGCACCGCGGCCTCAGCCCTCCAACCGGTAGGCTATACTCCCACTATGAAAAATGCAGACGCCGGCGGGCGGCCAGCGGGCACCGAACCCACGCCGCCCTCGGCGCCACTCGACTTCATTCGCGAGATCGTCGCCGACGATCTGAGGGCAGGCCGGCACGACCATATTGCGACGCGGTTTCCTCCCGAGCCCAACGGCTATCTGCACATCGGCCACGCCAAGTCCATCTGCCTGAACTTCGGCGTGGCCCAGGAGTTCGGCGGTACATGCAACCTGCGGTTCGATGATACGAATCCGACCAAGGAGGACGTCGAGTACGTCGACTCGATCATCGAAAACGTCCGCTGGCTAGGGTTCGACTGGGGCGACCGGCTCTACTACGCCTCCGACTACTTCGAGCCGATCTACCAGTACACGCTCGGATTGATCAAACGCGGGTTGGCCTACGTCGACGAGCTGACTGCCGACGAGATCCGGGCGTACCGGGGGACGCTGACGGCCCCCGGGCGGGAAAGTCCTTGGCGCGACCGGCCTGCCCAAGAGAGCCTGGACCTGTTCGAGCGCATGCGGAACGGGGAGTTCGAGGACGGCACGAAGGTCCTCCGGGCGAGGATCGACATGACGTCGCCGAACATCAATCTGCGCGATCCGGTGCTCTACCGCATCCGGCATGCCAGCCACCACCGGACCGGGGATGCGTGGTGCATCTATCCGATGTACGACTACACGCACGCCATTTCCGATGCGATCGAGCACATCACCCACTCGCTCTGCACGCTCGAGTTCGAGGATCACCGCCCGCTGTACGACTGGACCGTGAACAACCTGCCCGTGCCGAGCCGACCGCGTCAGATCGAGTTCGCCCGCCTCAACCTGACGTACACGGTGATGAGCAAGCGCAAGTTGCTCCAACTGGTGCAGGAAGGGCTGGTCGCCGGGTGGGACGATCCTCGCATGCCGACCCTCGTGGGTCTGCGCCGGCGCGGGTACACGCCGGAGTCGATCCGCGCGTTCGCGGCCCGCATCGGCGTCGCGAAGCGGGAGAACCTGGTGGACGTCGCGTTGCTCGAGGACGCGGTGCGCGGCGATCTGAACCGGCGCGCCAAGCGGGTGATGGCCGTTCTGCGGCCGCTGCGCGTGGTGATCGAGAACTACCCGGAGGACCGGGTCGAACTGGTCGAGATTCCGGTGAACCCCGAGGATCCGGGGATGGGGACCCGCCAGGTGCCGTTCTCGAGGGTGCTGTATATCGAACACGACGACTTCCGGGAGGAGCCCCCGCCGAAGTACTTCCGGCTCTCGCCGGGGCGGGAGGTCCGGCTGCGGGGCACCTACTTCCTGAGGTGCGAGCACGCCGTGAAGAACGAGCGGGGCGAGGTCGTCGAGCTTCGCTGCACGCGCGACCCGGCCACCCGCGGAGGCGCGTCCCCGGACGGTCGGAAGGTCAAGGCGACGATTCACTGGGTGTCTGCCGCCCACGCCGAGGACGCCGAGGTGCGGCTCTACGACCGGCTCTTCACCGTCCCCGACCTCCACGACGCGGAGGAGGGGCGGGATTGGAAATCGTACCTGAATCCGCACTCGCTCGAAATCCTCGCGGGGTGCAAGGTGGAACCGGGACTCCAGGCGGCCCCTGCGCTGACCAACGTCCAGTTCGAGCGACTGGGCTACTTCTGCGTCGACCCGGATTCGTCCGGCGGTCGCCCCGTCTTCAATCGGACGGTGCCGCTGCGGGACAGTTGGGCTCGCATCGCGAGCAAACCGTGAGCCCTGCTGGTCGCGGCCGACGTCCCTGCCCCTCTGGGACGGCGACCGTGCGGCCGGCGGGGCGGTCGAGGGGTGCCCTATGAACCACAAGCTGCAGGACAAGCAAGACATCGTCGCGCAGTGGTCGTTCGACGCGCGCCCAATCCTCGGGCGCTTTCACCTGTGGCTCGACGACGTGCACGTCGAGTGGGTGCGGGGCGAGCCGGCCCAGGAGTTCACCCGCGAGCTGTCCTTTCTGGACGGGCGCATGGAGCGGCTGTTCGCCATGACCGGTGCCGTCACGGCGCTGGGCACCCAGGTCTTCGGCCATCCGGGCGCGGGTGCGAACCTCGACAAGGCCGGTCTCAACCAGGCGAAGAAGGACGCCGATGCCATCTCGGCGTACGCGATGAGCGAGAGCCTGTGGTACTTGTCGCGGCAGTTGCCGGAGAACCACGCCATCCTCGTGTGCCTGGGCGAAGGACTCATGCCGAAGGCGGGCGAGACGCCGGAAATGGGCTCGAATCCTCAGATTGGCTTCGGGCGCGTGTATGCCCGCCCCGAGGTAGCCCGGTGGCTGGACCGGCACGTGGTGCGGCTGCTCAACGACCGGAACTACGGGTGGGACGGGTTCTACGGCGACATCAAGTCCTCCGGCCTGACCGTGTGGGGCGCGGCGATCGACACGCTCGAGAACACCTCGCGGTTCGCCAAGGGCAGCCCGAGCGGTCCGATGACCGTCTTGCACCTGTTCAATCAGCCACTCCGCGTTGCCGCACCCTACGAGGGCTACGTTGGCATGGTCGCGCTCCCGCGCGAGGTCGTGGAGACGGCTGCCGAGCACGCGCTGCTCGTGAACTTCCGCACGCCGCGGGGCCGGATCGTCGAGGCGATCGAGCAGACCTACCCGGATATCCAGCGCCAGCACATTCACGTGTGGACGCTCGGCGGCAAGAGCCGGATGGCCCGCATCGCGTCGCTCTGGGCGGCCTGGCAGGAGCACGGCGTGCACGTCGTCGAGGACGGGTGGCTGCTGCCGAGCGGCATGCCGGCCTTCACCGAGTCGGGCACCTATGCGCCCACCTTCCGGGTCGGGACCTGGCGAGACCGTGCGGGTGCGCGGCACCTGTTCCTCGTCGACGGCTACGCGGCATCGGCCGAGGCCGTGCAGTCGGCGAGCCTCGGCCCGATGCTCGGGATCGACGTGTCGATGGTGCCGTTCACGTCGCGGTTCGACCTCTCCTACGAGAAGGAGCAGGACGTCATGCGGCTGGACCCCTCGGCGCCCGACTTCGCCCAGCGACTGGCCGCGCTGACGGGACCCGATCTGACTCCGGCGACGGTCGAGAACTACCGGCGGATGATCTGCGAGGCCGACCACGCGGGCCTGGTGCCGGGCCGGCTGACGCTGACCGCCGACGATTTCTTCCCGGAGAAGCGGTGGGAGGTGCTCGCGGTGTCGGGCTACATGGGCCCCGACCCCTACTCGGGCGCGCCCGGTGTGGAGGAAGTCACACCCGGCATCTACCGCGTCACGGTGCGGCTGGCGTCGACCCGCGGCGACAAGCGCATCACGCTCACGCTGCGTCTCGGGGAAACCCTCGAGCAGAGCCGCCTGGTGTTCAGCCCCCTGCTCAATCGCTTTCTGGCGGGCGAGCCGTTCGAGGCCAGGCCCGTGCGGATCTCCGACTCGGGCCGCATTCGCAACGAGCTGCAGACGCTCTGTGCCGAGGCGCTCGAGTTCGTGGATTCCCAGCGGATTCGCGTCCACTTCGACCGCATCCCGCCCGAGGTCATTTCGCCGGACAAGCAACGCACCCTGCGCGAGGTGCTCCGCTGGTACAAAACCCGGCACCCCCTCTGGTTTGCCTGGATGGAAGTGGTTGAGGCGGCCGAGCCGAGGTCGGCGCTCGTATGACGCTGTCGGCGCGGGCGATCGCCGCGCTCGTCGACGGACGCATCGAGGGTCGGGACGATCGCGAGGTGGACAGCCTCGCTCCCATCGAGGCCGCACGCGACGGCCAGCTGGCCTTCCTCGAAGACGCCAAGGCTCTCGCGCTGGCGCAGGCCTCCCAGGCTGCTATCATCATCGCCGGGCCGTTCGCCTCCGGCACACCGTGCGCGGCAACGCTCATCCTCTGCGACCAGCCGCGCCTGGCGTTCGCGCGGGCCGGGCGCGCGCTCTGTCCGCGCGTCTCGCCCCAGCCGGGCGTGCACCCGACCGCCGTCGTGGAGGGCTCGGCGAGCCTGGGGGCGCAGGTCTCCATCGGTGCCCGCGCCGTCGTGGAGGGCGCTGTGACGCTGGGCCCCCGCGTGTCGATCGGTGCGGGCGCGCACCTCGGCCGGGGCGTGTCGGTCGGAGAGGACTCGGTCCTCATGCCCGGGGTCGTCGTCTACCCCGGCACCGAGATCGGCGCCCGGGTCATCGTCCATGCCGGATGCGTCCTCGGCTGTGACGGCTTCGGCTACGTCCGCGACGCATCGACGGCTCGCTACGAGGCGTTTCCCCAGGTCGGCAGGCTGGTGATCGAGGACGACGTAGAACTCGGAGCGCTGTGCACCGTGGACCGGGGTGCGCTGGGCGAGACGCGGATTAAGCGTGGCGCCAAGCTGGACAACCAGGTGCACGTCGCCCACAACGTCGCCATCGGCGAAGACGTGATCATTGCCGGCCAGTCCGGTATTGCCGGCAGTTCGACGATCGGTGACCGGGTCATCATCGCCGGACAGGTGGGCATCGCCGACCATGTGACGGTTGAACGCGAGGCGATCCTCGGCGCGCAGTGCGGCGTGCCGACCGGCAAGGTTATCCGGGGGCCTGGTGTTCTGTTCTGGGGCACGCCCGCCCGGCCGATCAGACAGTACCTGCGCGAGCTGGCCGTCCTCGCGCGGATGGCGAAGAAGTGACGCGGCTCCCTCGGAGAGGACCGCCGCCCCGCGGGCGGCGAGGGAAAGGGGCGCTGGGAATGGTGGGAAGGCCGACTGCTCCGCCGCACGGCCCATCCGGGACATTCCTTGACCGCGAGGCCCTGGTCACGGCGGTCACGACGTTGCTCGAGAATCAGAGCGCCCAGGAACTAGACGCCTTCCGCGGCGCCTTGGAGCGGGCCGTGGGGGAGGCGGGGACCGAGGGCCTGTCGCTGCTCGGCGAACGGCTGGCCACGGCGGGCGCCGACTGGACCTACTACCCTCCGGACGCGCTGGCCAGACGAATCCACCTCATCCTTGCCGACAAGATGCTGGAACGGGATTCGGCACTGCACGGGGCCGAGCACCTCGCCCGGGTCGCGGGCCGGCCCGTGGTCGTGCTGCCGAACCACCTGTCCTACTCAGACGCCAACCTCTTCGAGATTCTCCTGGAACGGGCCGGTGAAGGGGCGTTCGCGCGGCGCCTGACGGTCATCGCCGGGCCGAAGGTGTACTCAAGCCTCAAGCGGCGGTTGTCGAGCCTGTGTTTCGGTACAATCAAGACGCCGCAGAGCACCGCGCTGTCGAGCGAGGACGCGGTGATGACGGCGCGGGAGGTCGCCCGGGCTGCGCGGGGGTCGATCGAGAGCGCCCGGGAGCGCCTGCAGCACGGTGACGCGCTCCTCGTCTTCGCGGAAGGCACCCGCAGCCGGTCGCGGGGGATGCAGCGTCTCCTGACGGGCGTCACACGCTACCTCGACGGAGCCACGACCTGCGTGCTACCGGTGGGGATCACGGGCACCGAGGCGCTGTTCCCGATCGGCGAGGTCACGGTGCATCGCGTCTGCGTGACGGCGCGTGTCGGCCGGCCCATCCTGGCGGGCACTCTTCGGGACCGCGCGGCCGGAGATCGCCGATTGATGATGGACGTCGTCGGCCTGGCGATTGCCCGCCTGCTCCCGCCCGAGTATCAGGGCGCGTACGCGGACACGGCGGGGGACCTTGAGGACGCCCGGCGGCTCGCGGCCGACATGGCCGCGTAGCCCGCGCATCCGTCTCCGCCAGCCGGGGTCGGGCGCGCGCGTCCTTCACGCGCGAACCCAGTCAGACCGCCCGATCGCCGCCAGCCCGGCAGGCGGTCAGAACCACGCCCACCCGCGCGTCGCGTAGTCGCTCAGCAGCAGCAGGAGCAGGATCCCGAGCCAGAAGAGCGCCGCGCCGCCGACCACCCACGTCAGCTGGGAGCTGTAGCGCAGGTGCATGAAGAAGAGCACGACCAGCGTGGCCTTGACGATGGCGATGCTCAGGGCGACGACAGGGTTCAGCAGGCCGAGGTCGAAGAAGGCCACCGTCGTCGTGACGCCCGTGAGGACGATCAGGGCCGCAAACACGGCGAAGTAGGTGGATCGGGGAACAATCACGTGCGCCATACGCGAGCTACCTGTGTCTGTCGACGAGGTACAGGAGGGGGAACAGGAAGATCCAGACGATGTCGACGAAATGCCAGTACAGGCCGCTGACCTCGACCGGCGTGTGCCAGGTCTTCGAGAAGGCGCCTCGCCAGGCCATCACGAGGATCACGGTCATCAGCCCGATCCCGATCACCATGTGCAGCGCGTGCAGGCCGGTCATCGCGAAGTAGAGCGAGAAGAACAGGTTCGCGCGCTCCGGGGCTCGACCCTCGAAGTGAAACCCCAAGCCCGGGACGTGGTGCTCCTCGAACTTGTGGAGGTACTCGACGCCCTTGATGCCGAGGAAGACGAGGCCGAGCACCATCGTCACGATGAGGAAGGCGAGGAGCGCGCGGCGCTGGTCGGCGGCCGCCGCCCGGACCGCGAGCGCCATGGTGAGACTGCTCGTGATGAGCACCATCGTGTTGACGGTGCCGAGGGTGATGTCGAGCGTGCGGCTCGCGTCCCCAAACGTCCCGGGGTACCAGACCCGGTAGAGCATGTAGGCGGCGAACAGGCCGCCGAAGAACAGGACCTCGGTCGCCAGGAACACCCACATGCCGAGCGTCGCGGCTTCGCGCTGCTGGGCCATGTCGTCGAAGTGGTGGCGGAGGGCAGGCTCGCGCGAGGACGCCTTCTCCTCGTGCAGGGTGGCTCCGGACGGTGCGCCGTCAGGCACGGTTCCCCTCCAGCTTGTCGTAGGCATACGGTGGTTCGGTCACCACCGGCGTGCGGTCGAAGTTGAACGTGGGCGGGGGCGAGGTGGTGGTCCACTCGAGCCCGGTCGCGCCCCACGGGTTGTCCCCGGCCACCGGCCCGTACTTGAGGGACCAGAGGAGGTAGAAGACCGGGATGATGTACCCGAGCCCCATGACCGAGGCGCCGGCCGTCGACAGGACGTTGAGCGCCTGGAACTCCGGCGGGTAGGCGTGGTAGCGCCGGGGCATCCCCATGTAACCGAGGATGAACTGCGGGAAGAACGTCAGGTTGAACCCCAGGAACGTCACGATTGCCGCGACCCGACCCCAGAGGTCGGGGTACCTCCGACCGGTGATCTTCGGCCACCAGTAGTGGATGCCGCCCAGGTATCCCATGATGGCGCCGCCGACCATGATGTAGTGGAAGTGGGCGACGACGAAGTAGGTGTCGGTGACGTGCACGTCGATGCCGAGCGACGCGAGGAACAGGCCGGTCAATCCTCCGATCGTGAACAGCCCGATGAAACCCAGGGCGTAGAGCATGGGGGTCTCGTAGGACACCGATCCCTTGTACAGGGTGGCCGTCCAGTTGAAGACCTTGACGGCGGACGGCACGGCGACCAAGAAGCTCAGGATCGAGAAGATCATCGCGCCGTAGACGGAGATCCCCGCCACGAACATGTGATGGCCCCACACCAGGAAGCCGAACACGGCGATGGCCAGGCTCGAGAAGGCCACGAACGTGTAGCCGAAGATCCTCTGGCGCGAGAAGGCCGCAATGAGCTCGCTGACCACGCCCATCGACGGCAGGATCATGATGTAGACGGCGGGGTGCGAGTAGAACCAGAACAGGTGCTGGAACAGCAGGGGATCGCCCCCGTAGGTCGGGTCGAAGATGCCGAGGTGGAGAGCCCGTTCGAGGGCGACCGCGACCAGCGTGACGGCGAGCACCGGCGTGCCCAGGACGTTGATGAGGCTCGTCGCGTAGATCGACCAGAGGAACAGGGGCATCCGGAACCACGTCATCCCCGGCGCCCGCATCGTGTGGATCGTCACGATGAAGTTCAGGCCCGTGAGGATCGACGAGAACCCCATGATGAAGATGCCGATCGCGGCCATCATCACGTTGGTCTGGGAGGCCATCGTGCTGAACGGCGTGTAGAACGTCCACCCCGTGTCCACGCCGCCGGTCACGATGGCGTAGAGCGTGAACAATCCGCCGATCATGAAGATGTACCAGCTGAGCAGGTTCAGGCGCGGGAACGCCAGGTCACGCGCGCCGATCATGATCGGCACCAGGAAATTGCCCAGGACGGCGGGGATGGACGGGATCAGGAACATGAAGATCATCACGATGCCGTGCATCGTGAAGAGCTTGTTGTAGGTGTCGTCCGACACGAGATCGCCCGGCGGCGTCAGCAGTTCCAGGCGAATGATGCCGGCGAAGATCCCGCCCAGGACGAAGAACGCCGTGATGCTGCCGAGGAAGAGCAGGCCGATCCGCTTGTGATCGGTCGTCAGGAGCCACGACTTGAGGCTGTAGTCGGCGTTCAGGAAGTGCGTGCGCGGAATGGCCAGGGTGTCCATGGTCGTTACTTCTTCGGAGTCTGGGGCTGTCGAGCTGGCGAGGCAGGCGACGGGCCCGGCGGTGCGGTCCCGTCGGACCGCCCGGCGCTCGGCTGGCTGGGTGCCCGCCCTTTCAGCGACTTGATGTACTCGATGAGCGCCAGGAGCTGTTCTTCGCTGACCAGCCCCTGGAAGGTCGGCATCACGGGCTGGTACCCGGCGACCACCTTGGCCGAGGGTGACAGGATCGATTCGCGGATGTAGGCGTCGTCCGCCAGGACGCTCTCGCCCGTGCCCAGGTCCACCTTCGAGCCGTACACGCCCTCGAGCACGGGGCCGCGGCCCTCGCCGTCAGCGCGGTGACAGGTCACGCAGGCCAGATCCTGGAAGAGTTTCTGGCCCTGGGCGACGAGCGACCCTCCGCCCGTGGTCCCGCCGGCGAGCCAGGCCTCGTACTCGGTGGGCTCCATCACGACGATGGTCCCGATCATGCCCGAGTGCTTCGTCCCGCAGTATTCCGCGCAGAACAGGTGGTAGCGACCCGTCTTCGTCGCGTTGAACCACAACGTCGTGTAGCGCCCGGGCAGCACGTCGGCCTTCAACCGGAAGGCCGGAACGAAGAACGAGTGGATGACGTCCTCCGAGGTGCCGGTGATCCGCACGGCCCGGCCGACCGGCACGTGCAGCTCGTTGATCTCCCGCTGGCCGTCCAGGTGCTGGAACTTCCACATCCACTGCTTCCCGACGACATAGATGTCGAGCGTCTCGGCTGGCGGGCGGGCCTGGTTGAAGTAGATGTTGGCGCCCCACACGAACATCACCATCCCGAGGCCGAGCGGGATGACGGTCCAGGCGATCTCGAGGGCGAGTGCGGGCTTGACCGGGGCCCCCACCTCGCTTCGGGCACGGCGCCGATAGCGGATGCCGAAGCCGATCACCAGCGCCGCGATGAGGACCACGAAGAACGCGCTCGTCGCGACCAGGAAGAAATAGAGCGCGTCCACTTTCCCGGCCATCGTGGACGCTTCGGGAGGAAACAGCGGTAGAGCGGGCATAGATTCAGTTCGTTCCGAGCCTAGCGGGTCCGTCGTGCCTCCCGGCGGCAACCCGCTTTTCGTGCCGCCGCATCAGGAGGATGAAGCCGCCGAGCGACGCGAGGGTGACCAGCCCGCCGAGGCGGATCAGGTTCAGCACCACGAGGCCGTACCGCCCCGATGCGGGGTCGTAGTGGTAGCAGTAGAGGAGCAGACGATCGACCGGGGTGCCCACCTTGTGATCCGAGGCCTCGACCAGCGCCAAGCGCAGGTCGCGGGGCCCGTAGTCGATGCCGTAGATGTACTTCGATGTCTTGCCCTCGGGCGTCAGCACGATGATGCCGGTCGGGTGCGCGTATTGGCGCGACGACGCGTCGTAGACGTAGTGAAAGCCGACGGTCTCGGTCAGCAGGTGAATCGATGCCTCGTTCCCCGTGAGAAAATGCCAGCCGTCCGACCCGCCCGGCCGCTTCAGCCGCGCCAGGTACTGGTCTTTCTTCTCGGCGGCCTCGGCCGGCGTTTCCGCGGGATTGAAGCTGATGGTGACCACCTGGTAGTCCCGACCGGGCTCCAGGGCGAGCACCTTGAGGGATTTCACCAGGCCGTTGAGGGCCTGGGTGCAGAGCATCGGACACTCGTAGTAGACGAGCGCCAGGACCACGGGCCGGCCGGTGAAGTACTGCGAAAGCAGGACGGCCCGTCCGGTCTCGTCCCGAAACGGCAGACCCAGCGGAACCTGCACGCCGAGGTTCTGGTCGAAGGCGACCTTCTTCAGCTCGGCGGGCGTGATGCCGGCGGGCATCCCGTTCTTCGTCATCATGCCGGACTTCGGGACGCCGTTGTACTGCGCCCCGGCCGGAACAGGGGCGGCCAACCCGAGGAGCACGACGAGAGCGGGGAGCATCAGTGCGTGTTTCATGAGAGTCATCTTGGGGCCAGTGTCCGGCCCGAACTCGAGACCTGCGGCCGCTGCGTCTCGGCCGGGCCGCCACCGTCCGGGCGGGCCGGCAGGCCGCGCTCCAGCGTGAGCTCCATCGCTCGCTCGATTGGGATGTGGACGATTCCTGCGCCGGCATCGACCCAGCCGTACGACTCCAGCGTCTCTTCCTCCGCAGCCCGGAGCCGTTTCAGATCCTCGCGCGGCTGGGTCTGCAGGCGCGGCTCGGGCGGCTGGAGCGGAGCCCCCACGTGGGCCAGCGGGTACTCCCTCGGGTAGGCGCGGTCCGCCACGCGGCCGAAATACAGGAAGATCAGCCAGACGGCGAGCTGCACCACGACCGCACCAGCCATAAGGGCGACGGCGAAGATCACCACCACCCGGGTCGAGATGTCACGCATCTCGTGGCCGACGGCCGGGATCCGGTTGGTCGACGTGTGCCTCAGCGTGTTCGCTCATAGCCAGCCTATTGCTTCCGCGCCAGCGCCGGCGCGAGCTCCGGGTCCTGCAGCGCGAGCAGCGGCCGACTGCCCAGGCGCCAGAGGAACGCCGTCAGCCACAGACCGCCCAGCCCGGCCAGCGCCGCGACGTCGAGCCAGTGCACGGTGAGCTTCCCGGGAGAGAACTCCGGGGCGGTCAGGAAGAACAGGTCGAGCGCCCGCGCGACGATGACGCCGAGGGCAATGGCGGCCAACCGCCGGTGCTGCCGCTTGTTGTTCCGACCGAGGAGCACGAGAAACGGCACGGCAAAGTAGAAGATCGCCAGCGCGGCCGCGATGAAGGTCCAGCCGCCCTCGATGCGGTGGACGTACCACGGGATCTCCTCGGGGAGATTGCCCGCCCAGATGATCAGCAGCTGCGAGAACGCCAGGTACGCCCAGATCATCACGAAGGCGAGCATGAGATTGCCGAGGTCGTTCAGGATCGTCGGGGCGAACGCCCGCCCGAAATCCCGGTCCCTCGACAGCGGGTAGGCGACGGCGATCACGAATGCCATCGCGCCGAGTCCCTGCCCACCGAGGAAGAGCATCCCGAAGATCGTCGAGAACCAGTGCGGTTCGAGCGACATCACCCAGTCGAAGACGGCGAACGTCGAGGTGAAGGCCAGCAGCACAAGGCCGGCGCCGCTCAACTTCCGCATCAGGACGGCGAAGCGCGGGTCGCCCGTCTGGTCCTGGGCGCGGGACCAGCGGTTCAGGAAGAACCCCAGCGCGAGCCAGGCGACGAAGTAGACGCCTGCGCGGGCGGTGAAGAACGGCACGTTCAAGTAGGGCACCTTCGCCCGCAAGACGGCGTCGGCCTGCATGAACTCGGGGCGGGTCCAGTCGTAGATGTACCGAAGCCCGAAGAGGAGCGGCACGAAGAGGAGAGCCATCAGCGGCAGGGTTCCCGCGCCCGCCTCGAGGAGCCGTCGCACCGCCACGCCCCAGCCGCCGCCGGTCAGGTGATAGACCATCACGATGCCCAGGCATCCGATGCCCAGTCCCACCCAGGTACAGGTAGGCGAACAGGTACGAATGGAAGAACTGGGCTGGCTCAAGCAGCGCGCCGGCCACCGAGGCCAGGACGCCCGCTCCGCCCACGATCGCCGCTCCCCGCCGCAGTAGGGCGAGCTCGGGAAGACTCGAAGCCTCGCTCATCAATACACTCCTAGCGACCTGTTCCCGGCGCCAATTTCTCTCGCTCGGCGACCGGCACCTCCGCGAGCGTCGCGTGTTCGCTCAACTGGAGGGCGCGGATGTAGGCGATGATCGCCCACCTGTCGCGGACGGGCACCTGATCCCGGTAGTCGGCCATGGCACCGAAGCCGTTCGTGATGACGTCGAAGAAATGGCCCACCGGCGCACTCCTGAGCCGGTCGAGGTGATACGAGGGCGGCGGGCGGTAGCCCCGCTTCACCACCATGCCGTCGCCCCGGCCCGTCCGTCCGTGGCACGGGGCGCAGAAGATGTCGAAGCGCTCGCGGCCGCGCGCCATCACGTCGGCCGTCACCGGGAAGGGGAACTCCGTGGCGTCCTGTCCGTTCACCTTGCCAGTCCACAGCAGGTCATCGGCCTCAAGCCATCCGCGCGCCACCGTTCCATCGACGACCGGGCGTGCGGAGCGGTGGTCGCTGTAGAAGTCGCTCTCCCGCAAGGGGATGAACTTCGGCTGATCGTGCATGTCCTGACGGCAGCCGCCGGCACACAACAGCAGGAAGCCGAGGAGGACGAGGCGGTTACTCTTCAACTTCGGTCACCTCGCGGGCATCGAAGCTCTCCAGGAACCGGCGAGTGGTTCCGGGCTCGAACTTCGGGTCGCCGGCCTCGATGCACAGGAAGAAGCGGTCCCGCGTGGCCATCACGAACCGTGGCGCGTTGAACACCGGGTGGTACGGCTGCGGCAGCCTGTTGAGCGCCAGCATGCCGAAGACGGCGGCAAAGGCCGCGAACAACACGGTCATCTCGAAGGTGACGGGGATGAACGCCGGCCAGCTGTGGAACGGCCGCCCGCCCACGTTCAGCGGGTAGGCCACGGCGGACACCCAGGTACTGCAGGAGGTAGCCGCTCAGGCCCCCGAGAATCCCGCCGGCGAGCACGAGCAGCGGCACGGATGTGTGGTGGATGCCGAGCGCCTCGTGCAGTTCCTCGATCGGGAACGGCGAGTAGGCGTCCAGCTTCCGGTAGCCCGCCTGGCAGGCCCGGCGTGTGGCCGCGACCAGCGAGTCCGGGCTCTCGAACTCCGCCATCAGGCCGTAGAGCCGCGGGGCGTGCGGATCCTCGTGCGTGGCCATATCCTTCCGATCTACGAGCGGCGGCCCTGCCGTCCCGCTCCGCGGCGGAACGTGTCGCCGCGCCCGGCGCGACGCGGTCGCGGTCCGAGCGAGTTACGCATGCGATCCTTCCTTCACCTTCGATTCGGGCAGCAGGGCCCGCATCTCGAAGATCGAGATCATCGGGAGGAAGCGCAGGAACAGGAACAACATCGCGACGAACAGCCCGAGCGTCCCGGTGAAGGTGAACCAGTCCCACATGGTGGGGTAGTACATGCCCCACGACGAGGGTAGGAAGTCGCGGTGCAGGCTCGTCACCACGATGACGAAGCGTTCGAGCCACATGCCGGTATTGACGACGAGCGCAATCATGAACAGCACCGGCGTGTTCCGCCGGACCCGTTTCAGCCACAGGAGCTGCGGAATGGCGATGTTGGTGGCGATCAGGGCCCAGAAGGCCGGCCAGTACGGGCCCGTGACGCGGTTCCAGTACATGAACCGCTCGTACGGGTTACCGCTGTACCAGGCCATGAAGGCCTCCATGCTGTAGCCATACGCCACGACGAGGCCCGTGGCCAGCATGATCTTCGCCATGTTCTCCAGGTGGCGGTCGGTGATGAAGTCCTTGAGGCCGTAGGCCGCCCGGATCGGGATCGCCAGCGTCAGCACCATCGCGAAGCCCGAGTAGATCGCGCCCGCCACGAAGTAGGGCGGGAAGATCGTCGTGTGCCAGCCGGGGACGATGGCGATGGCGAAGTCGAAGCTCACCACCGTGTGGACCGACACGACCAGCGGCGTCGCGAGACCGGCCAGGAGCAGGTACGCCGACTCGTAGCGCGCCCAGTGGCGGGCCGAGCCGCGCCAGCCGAGGGCGAGCACGCCGTAGATCGCGCGCCCGACGGCGGACCGGGCCCGGTCGCGAAGCGTCGCCAGGTCCGGGACCAGCCCGACGAACCAGAAGAGCGCCGACACCGTCGCGTACGTCGATACCGCAAACACATCCCAGATCAGCGGGCTCCGGAACTGCGGCCAGAGGGACATGGAGTTCGGGTACGGGAACAGCCAGTACGCCAGCCACGGCCGCCCGGTGTGCAGAACCGGGAACACGCCCGCGCAGGCCACGGCGAAGAGCGTCATCGCCTCGGCGAAGCGGTTGATCGACTGCCGCCACTTCTGGTGGAGCAGCAGGAGGATCGCCGAGATCAGGGTGCCGGCATGGCCGATACCGATCCACCACACGAAGTTGACGATGGCAAAGCCCCAAGCGACGGGAATGTTGATGCCCCAGATGCCGACGCCCTTGATGAGGAGCCACGTGACCGCGCTCAGGAACACCATCATGAAGGTGAACCCGATCGCGAACCCGACCAGCCAGCCCACGGGTGTCCGCCGCGTCAGGACGATCGCGCTGATCTTGTCCGTGATCGTCGCGAACGTGTGGCCTGGCGCGATGACCGGCAGGTCCTCGCCGTGCGGCGCGCGTTCGGGCGGGGTCGGGGTTGACGCAAGCGACATGACGCGCTACCTCTCCGGCTCCGCGGCCCGCGCAGCGTCCGGCATCTCGGGGTTGGGGTTCCGCACGGCCGCCAGATAGGTGGTCCGCGGGCGCGTGTTGAGTTCCTCGAGCACGCCGTAATTGCGCGGCTCCGTCTTCAGCGTGGCGACCCGGCTGCTCGGGTCGTTGATGTTCCCGAAGACAATCGCCCGCGATGGGCACACCGCCTCGCACGCCGTCACGATCTCGCCGTCGCGGACCGGCCGGTTCTCCTTCTCGGCCTCGATCTTCGCGGCGTTGATCCGCTGCACGCAGTAGGTGCACTTCTCCATCACGCCGCGGCTGCGGACCGAGACGTCGGGGTTGCGCTGCATCTTCAGGGTCGGCGTGTTCCAGTCCTGGTAGAGCAGGAAGTTGAACCGGCGCACCTTGTAGGGGCAGTTGTTCGAGCAGTAGCGCGTCCCGACGCACCGGTTGTACACCATGTCGTTGAGCCCCTCCGAGCTGTGCGACGTAGCACCCACCGGGCAGACGAGCTCGCACGGGGCGTTCTCGCACTGCATGCAGGGCACCGGCTGGTTATAGGCCGTCGGACGCTCCGGCTCTCCGGTGTAGTAGCGGTCGACGCGGATCCAGTGCATCTTGCGGCCGCGGCCGACCTGGGTCTTGCCGACCACCGGGATGTTGTTCTCGGCTTGGCAGGCCACCATGCAGGCGTTACAGCCGATGCAGGCGTTCAGGTCGATCACCATCCCCCAGGCGTAGCCCGGGTACTCATGGTCAGGGTAGAGCGTCAGCGTCTTCTTGGGCGCCTCGACCATCTCGTGCGCGAAGTCCGGTCTCTGGAGGTACTCCTCGAAGGACGTGAAGCGCACGATGGCCCGGCCCTCCATCACCTGCTGGTTCTGCGCGGACACGAGCGTCGCCCGGTCACCCGTCGCCCGCACCTCGACACCCTGCCCCGTCCACAGCGCGTCGCTCGTGCGGAGGGCGTAGGCGTTGAAGCCCGTGCCGCTGCCGACGTGGCCTGCCCGCGTCCGGCCGTACCCGAGGTGGACCGTGATCGAGTCGGGTGCCTGGCCCGGTTGGATCCAGACGGGGGCCTGCACGCGGTAGCCGCGCCGAGACAGTTCGACGACATCCTGGCGCTGAAGGCCGAGCCGCTCGGCCGTCGACGGACTCATCAGGACGGCATTGTCCCAGGTCAGTTTCGTCTGGGGTTTAGGCAGCTCCTGCAGCCACCCGTTGTTGGCGAATCGCCCGTCGAACACGCAGGGGTCGGCGCGGAAGACGACCTCGCGGCCGCGTGCGCTAGGCGGAATGGCCGCCGCGTCGACCGGTCTCGCGGTCACGTTGCGGACCGAGGCGGCGGTACCGGGCACCAGCCCGTCGTGGAGCGACTGGCGCCAGAACTTCTCGAAGGCGGCTCCCTGCAGCCCGCTGCGTTGCAGCCAGTAGGCGCGAACCAGGTCGTGGGACGACTGGCCGGCCTGCCTGGACACCATCGCGCCCACGATCTCGTGGGCCGTCCGGCCGTCGTAGAGCGGGGCGATGAGCGGCTGAATCAGGCTGACCGTGCCGTCGGCGGCGCGGACGTCGCTCCACGACTCGAGGTAGTGGGCGGCCGGCACGTGCCAGTGACAGAGCGCGGCGGTCTCGTCGTGGTAGAGACCGACGTGGACGCGCAGCGGCACCTTGTCCATCAAGCGTGCGTCGAACTTGAAGTCGGCCGGCGCGCTGTAGACGGGGTTGCTGTCGAGAATGACCAGGGTGTCGACCCGGCCGGCCGCCATGTCGGTGGCCAGCTGCCGGAGCGACGCCAGCTGGTTGGTCGGAACGCCCTCGACCGGCTCGGTGCAGACGACGGTCTCGCCGAGGTTGCCGAGCGCCTGGTTGACGGCGTGGACCAGGGCGTGAACGGGCGCTGGCTGTTCGTCGCCGGCAACCACGAGGCAGCGGCCCCGGTTTCGCTGCAGGTCGCGCGCGAGGGGCGCGATCCAGGCGGCGTACTCCCGGCTGACACTCGGGTCAGCCCCGCCGGGCACGCCGAGCGCCGCCGCGAGGGCCAGCGCGAAGCTGCCGATGGCGCCGGACTGGATCGGCAGCCGGTGATCGGCAACCGACCCGGTGGCCGACGGGGTCGCTTCCACGACGTAGAGCCGGTTCATCTCCCGCCGCCCGCTGGTCAAGCGCCGCCCGTCGGCGAACTCGCGGGCATACCGAAGGCTTGACGGTCCGGATCCCAGCAGGTCGGCATCGAGCGCGACGATGACCTGCGCCCGATCGAGGCGGTAGTGCACGTCCACGTACTCGCCGAACGCCAGTCGGGCCCCCTCCCGGACCTGGTCACGTCCGGCCGGCTCCCACTGGTGCCACTGGATCGCGGGGAACTCGGCGAGCAACTGCTGCAGCTGGCTGACCAGGGTCGGTGACGTCACGCTACCCGTGAGCACCCGGATGCCGTCGCCACGAAGGGCGCGCTTGGCGTCGACCACCCCCTTGAGGGCGGTCAGGAAGGCTCCCCAGGGGTTGATCTCGCCGCGATAGGTCAGCGCCCGCGAGCGGTCGGGGTCGTAGAGCTCGAGGACCGATGCCTGGGCGAACACGTCCGTCGCGCCGCGGTTGACGGGGTGGTCCGGGTTGCCCTCGATCTTGGTCGGCCGGCCCTCGTGGCTCTCGACCAACAGCGGAACGCCGTAGCCGGAGAGCGGCATCGCCGTCGCGAAATAGAGTGCTTTGCCCGGGACGATCTCCTCGGGCTGCCGGACGTAGGGCACGATCTGCTCGGGCGGCTGACGGGTGCAGGCGGTGACGCCGGCCAGGGCGAGCGACGCGCCCATCAGCTTGACGAACGCCCGGCGGCCGACCGGGTCGAGCAGCTCGGACGCCCCCTGCGGGAACTCCCGGTGCAGCACCTCCTGGAACTCCGGGCTGCCCGAGAGCTCGTCGAGGCTGCGCCAGTAGTCGGGGCCCGACGTCTTCTCCAGCCGGGAACGTACCGCGTGCAGGTCGAGGGGCTTGACGTCGTCGTTCATCGAACATCCACGTCCCGGCGAATCGGGACAACTTGCGAGAACGGGTCCCCACGCACGGTGGGAACCGTGGAGGCGGCGGGCCGGACCTCTCGCCGCCCCGCCGTCGCGCCGTTCCCGCTACCTATGACACGTCGAGCAGCTCGTGAGCTTCTGGATGTGGTACTCCGCCACGAGCTGCGGACCGAGGGATGCCTGACTTGCGGGCGGCACGTAGTCCATCTGATAGACGGAGGCTCGCGGCCGCACGTACTTTTCGGGATTCCGGTGGCAGTCCAAACACCACGACATCTGCAGGGTCTGCACCTGGTAGAGCAGCGGCATCCGATCCACCCTGCCATGGCACGTCGAACAGCCGATGCCCTTGTTCACGTGGATGCTGTGGTTGAAGTAGACAAAATCGGGCAGATCGTGGACGCGCGTCCACCGAATCGACTGGTCGTCTCGAAAGCTCGCGCGCACCGGCTCGAGGAAGCCCGCGTTCGAGAAGATCTCCGAGTGACAGTTCATGCACGTCTTGGTTGGCGGAATGCCGGCGAATGCCGAGGTCTCAACCGAGGTGTGACAGTATCGGCAGTCGATGCCATTGCCCGCCACGTGCCGCTCGTGACTGAACTGGATCGGTTGAGCCCGTGCCTCGAAGGCTCGCGTGACGTAAGGCGATCCCTGGAGCGCGTAAGCGAGGCCGATGAGGCCTCCGACGAGAAGCACCAGGCCGATCAGGCTGACCAGAAAGACCGTGTTGGCACTGCGGCGGAAAGTCTGGGCCATCGTCCGAGTGGAATCAGGCAGGGCGCCCAGTCGGTCCGAGGAGGTCCGAGGGCGCCAGGTCGACGCACCGAGAAGGCCGAACGCCTAACTGGAAATCCCGCCCACCAGCTTAACCGCTTTCGGGACGAATTGCGAGAGCATGCCGCCCAACTCCACGCGTGCCGCCGTGTCGGTGGCGCCACACCGACCCGCCCGGGATTTCAAGGCTCGGATGGCGCTTGTGCTATCTTAGGCCATCCGGTGCACGGCCGGCCTGGTCGGCAGGTTTCGGCGCCCCGCCCACTGGCCGTGAACCGACGGTTGTGAGCTTCCCCGACCGAGAAACCCGTTAGAATGGGCTCCATCCCGCGCCCGGGGGTCCGGGTCCGGCCCTGTCGGGTCGCCCACCCCGTGCGCCGTCCGAGCGCCGGCCGCGCCGGACAGGATCGGCCCCACGCTTCAGCCCTATGAGCGATCGCAAGTACCGACAACGTGGCTACATGGAGGACGACCGGGACCGGAAAGGCCCGGAGCGGCCCCACCCGTCTCAGGGGCCACCGCCGCGCGGCGACCGGCCGGAAGGGCCACGGACACCCAACCTCATGCCCACGCGCCAGGTGGTGCGGTGCTCGCGCTGCGGTGGTGAGATCTCCTCCCCGTTTGTGTTCGAGAGCCGGTGCCCCCGCTGCGGCACCGACGTGCACACCTGCGCGCAGTGCGTCTACTTCGACCCGGGCACCCGCTTCCAGTGCATGCAACCCGTTCCCGTGCGGATTGCGCCGAAGGACGCCAAGAACAGCTGTACGCTCTGGGAGCCCCGGAAGACCATCGAACGGGAGACACACTCGGTGTCGGTCAACTCGGCGCGCAAGGCCTTCGACGATCTCTTCAAGTAATCCCGGCGAAACTCCTGCCGCTCGCCTTGGAGGCTTGGTTCGACGGCTTCCCCTCCCGCCACGGCGAACCGGTCGGCGCCCCTCGCCGTACCGACCGACCCACGCGCCTGCCGGCCAGCTCATGGCATAATGAACGGCACACCCGCACGTCTGGAGGTCGCCGGGTCGTCGGTTTGAGGGCCCGGGTCGCCTTCCGGTTCTCGCACTCTACACCTGAGGTTTGTGCTGGCGCCGGCAGTTCGGCGGTGGCGTCCGGACGTCCGCAGCCAAGGAGGAATGCAATGCCCGAGTTGAAGGGAACCAAGACGCACCAGTCTCTGAAAGACGCGTTCGCCGGAGAGTCGCAAGCCAACCGTCGTTATCTCTATTTTGCCAAGCAGGCGGACATCGAGGGGTATCCGGAGGTCGCCGGACTGTTCCGCGATACGGCCGAGGGGGAGACCGGCCACGCCCATGGTCACCTCGACTACCTGCGTAAGGTCGGCGACCCGGCGACCGGAATGGTGATCGGGGAAGTGGCCGAGATGCTGAAGTCGGCCGTGGCCGGCGAAACCCACGAATACACCGACATGTACCCCGGCATGGCCAAGACGGCACGGGCGGAGGGCTTCGCCGAGATCGCCGACTGGTTTGAAACGCTCGCCAAGGCCGAGCGCTCCCACGCCGGCAAGTTCCAGCGGGCGCTCGACACCGTGTAGTCGGGGCGCCGCGCCCCGCAGCCATGCCCTCGCTCCGACGGAGAACGCCCGGCGGGCACGCCGGCCGGGCGTTGTCCGAATTCTCTTCCCCTTGTTCCCCGGAGGCTGCCCATGCCGGAGATGCCCGACGACCAGGCGGTCCGCTACGCGCCAACCGATGGGCTCACCTACAACCCCAACGAGGCGCGGGTACTGGGACGAGGCGGCACTCGAGAAGGAGATCATCCGGGTTTTCGACCTGTGTCACGGGTGCCGGATGTGCTTCAAGTTCTGCGAGTCGTTTCCGACGCTGTTCAACGCCGTGGACCACCACGGCGACGTCCGGCGCCTGCCCCTGTCGGTACGCCGCCAGGTGATTGACCAGTGCTTCCAGTGCAAGCTGTGCTACACCCAGTGCCCCTACACCGACGCGGAAGGACACGCATTCCGGATCGACTTCCCCCGCCTGCTCATGCGAGCCAAAGCGATCCAGCGCCGGCGCGAAGGGATTCCGCTCCGGGACAAGCTGCTCGCCGACCCTGACCGGCTGGGTGCCGCGGGGACCCTGGCGCCGCGACTGGCGAACTGGGCAAACACCGTGCGGCCGCACCGGGTGCTGATGGAGAAGGCAGCGGGTATCCACCGCGACAAGTTGCTGCCGAGCTTCGAGTCGCCGACCTTCGAGCGCTGGTTCCGTCGACAGACCCACGGGGCGGACGAGACGGCGAGCGGCGGGACCCCCGTGGTGCTGTTTGCGACCTGTTTCGTGAACTACAACCGCACCGCGCCGGGACAAGCGGCGTTCCGGGTCCTGCAGCACAACGGCTGCACAGTGGCCTGCCCCAGGACCGTGTGTTGCGGCATGCCGGCGCTCGAAAGCGGCGACATCGCACTGGCCCAGCTGAAGGCCCGTCAGAACGTGACGACGCTCCTGCCGTGGGTGGAGCGCGGCTACCGGGTGGCGGTGATCAATCCGACGTGCTCGCTGACCATCCGGCAGGAGTACGCCGAGCTGCTCAACGATCCGGCCGATCCCGAGCTGGCCCAAGGCGCGAAGAAGGTCGCCGCGGCGACCCGGGACCTGTCGGAGTTCCTCTTCGAGCTCCGCCAGGAGGGCGCCTTCAAGGAGGACTTCCAGTCCACGCCTGGGCCCAGTGTCGCCTATCATGCCCCGTGTCACCTTCGGATGCAGAACATCGGCTTCCGGGGCCGCGATCTGCTGCGGCGAATCCCCGGCGTCCGGCCCAAGCTGGTGGCCGAATGCTGCGGGCATGACGGCACCTGGGCGATGAAGACCGAGAACTTCACGCAAGCGCTCAAGATCGGGGGGAAGGCGTTTGACGGCATGCGCGAAGCGGACGCCGAGGTGTGGTCCACCGACTGCCCGCTCGCGGCCCTGCAGTTCCGGCAGGCGTGCGGCCGCCAGCCGCTCCACCCCGTCGAGATCCTCGACCGGGCGTACCGCAAGGACGGATTCCCGACCCCGATCCAGAAGGACACGGCATGAGCCCACTGGTGCACTCCGACCTGCTGACGGGCCCCGAGTACGAACGCGAGCGGGAAGGTGTGCGCCGCCGCGTCATGATGATCAAGGACCGGCGGCGCGTTCTGGTCGGCGACCACTGCAGCGTCCACTTCGAGTGCCGCGAGACGCTGCGCTACCAAGTGCTCGAGATGCTGCGTGCGGAGCGCAGCTGGAGCCGGCCGGGTGCGGTTGACGACGAGCTCCGGGCCTACAGCCCGCTCCTCCCCGGCACCGGCGACCTGTCGGCGACGGTCATGTTCGAGTACGAGGCGTCCGAGGAACGGTCCGTGGCGCTCTCGGCGCTCACGGGCATCGAGCACCACCTGTGGCTCGTCGTCGGCGACACGCCGACAATCCTGGCGCAGTTCGACCACCGCCAGATGGACGCGTCCAGGGTGTCGGCGGTCCAGTTCGTGCGCTGGAGTCTGGACGCCACGCAGCGCGAGGCCCTCAGAACCGACGGTACCGTCGTGCGGATCGTGATCGACCACCCGTCCTATCGGGCGCAGGCGGTCGTGTCCGAGGAGACGAGGAAGGAAATCGCGACCGATCCGGACGCCACGCCGTAGCGGCTGCGGCCCGAGCCCTCAGGTCCGCCTGGACCTGACCGCCCAGAACCCCCACCCGAGCCCGAGCCACCCGACCAGCGCCGCCCACTCGGCGCGCGTGAAGCTTCCCGGGACAAACGGCAGGACCTTCATCGCGATGAAGACCAGGGCCACCGCCACACCAGCCCAGGCGGGCCAGCGGCGCTCATCGTCCACTCGCATCAGCCACGCCAAGCAGGCCGACAACCAGCCGACGCCGGCCGCGAACGAACCGACCTCGCTGACCGGTACAAGCAAGGCGTCGCCGAGCAGCGCGGACAGGGCCGTGAACGCCGCGACGAACCAGATGGCCGCCGAAGGCGTCCCCCGGTCTGGGTGCACGCGCCCCAACGACGCGTGGACCAGGCCGCGCCGCCCGATGGCGAGCAGCAGCCTCGTAGCCGCGACGAAGTTGCCGTTGAACACCTTCAGGAGGGACAGGAAGGCGGCGGCCAGCACCAGGCGCGCCACCGCGCGCGAGCCGAACGCCCGTTCGAAGGCCACTTCCGTGCCCACGTGCCCTGCGACGATGTCGCGCCACGGGTGCACGAAGGCGACGACGCCGATCACGATCACGTAGAAGAGAGAACCGGCAACGACCGCCAGATACATCGCACGGGCGAACTGCGCCCGGTCGAACCCGGCGCGAGCTTCCTCGGACCCCTTCACCACCGACTCGAAGCCAGTCATGAAGTACGGCACGATCTGCAGCGCCAGCAGGGTCGAGAGCAGAGCCCCGGCCGAGCCCGGCCGCGCGAAGAGCGGTGAGAGGTTCGCCGTCGTGCCGCGCATCGCGCCCAGCGTCACGAAGACCGCGAATACGCCGAGCAGCCCGAACGTCGTCACGTCTTGAAAGATCCCGCTCGGCCTGATCCCGCGCAGGTTCACCGAGGTGATCGCTCCGGTCAGGCCGAGGCCGAGGACCACCCTGGGGGCGTAGATCGTCTTGCCTGCCAGTGTGTAAAGCGGCAGCGAGTTCAGAGAGGGCACCAAGCGCGCCAGGAGGTTTCCGATGGCCACAGCCTCCCACGGGCAGACGATCGCGTAGGCCAGGACCATCGTCCACCCGGCGGCAAACGAGAGGAACGGCGGGAACACGCCCTCCGTATACGCGATCTCGGCGCCGGCGTCGGGGATGCGCCGCACCAGCGCCCCGTAGGTCCACGCCACCGGCAGCAGGAGTAGCCCGCCCGCCAGAAAGCCGAGCATCGCGCCGCCCGGCCCCCCCCGGCCGAGCCAGTCGTCGATGAGTACCAGCCACCCAACGCCGACCATGGTGCCGAAGCCGAAGGTGAAGTACTCGACGGCACTCAGGCCATGTCGGAGGGGAGCGCCGGGGACCTCGGTCCGGGCCATGCTCCCATTTGACCACGTTCTGCGGGATGGCGGCACCGTCAGGCGGAAATCCCGGCGACAATGGTGCGGTGGATCGGGCAGGGAGGCGACCGATGACGACGAAGACGGTCTGGTACTTCTACAAGGTGAAATGGGGCGCCCAGGAGGAGTTCCTGGATCTGTTCCGCAAGAACCACTACCCGGTGCTCCACGCGCAGCTGGGCAGCCGACTGGTGGCGATCCGGCCCCTGGTGCCGGTCTATCACGGGGATGGTCGGGCGGACTGGACGTTCGTCATGGAACTGACGTTTTGCGACGCCGCGGCGCTGGCGGGGCCGTCGGGCGAGGACGAGATCGCGCGCCGGCTGTTTCCCGACCAGGACACCTTCAAACGCGAGGAACGCCGGCGCTTCGAGCTGCTGGACGCCCACTGGGACGTCCCGGTGACGGACGTGGAGATGGCCTGAGGCGCGTCGCACGGGCGACGCCGGGATGTCAGGGGCGCTCGGGGAACAGCACTCCGGGGGAGAGCTTCCACTCCGGATCGAGGACGGCCTTGACGGCGCGCATTTCCGCGAGGCCGACCTCGCCGTACAGCAGACGGAGCAGCGCCTGTTTGATGGCGCTCCGGCCAACCCCGTGCTCGGAGAGCGGGGATCCGCCTCGGGCGACGACCTCGCGTCCGAACTCGAGGATGGCGTCCTGCCCCGAGGTGACGTCGTCCAGCGTCCGCGGGATGACGTTGGGGTGCACATTCCCGTCCGATACATGCCCCCAGATCGCGTAGTCGAGACCCCGCCGCTCGAAGCTGGACCGATAGACGCGCAGCATCTCGCCGAACTGGTCGAACGGGACAATCATGTCCGCGGCGGTCTTCTGAATCCCGGGGTCCACCGCGTGCTTGGCCACCGAGACCAGGTGTTTCACCGCTTCGGGGGCGGCCTCGCGAAACGCGAAGATCTGGGTGGCCCGTGCGCGGTCGCCCGGCACGGCCACCTCTACGTCGTCCAACACGCCGGCCTGATCGAGGAGATGGCAGAAGCGCCCGAGCCGGGTGTCCGGCGCCCCCGGCTGGAGGGCCGACGCGATGTCCTCGAAGGCTTCCGCGTCGGTCGTGTGCGGGGGGAGCTCGACTTGCACGAGCAGCGCGACCTCGGTCTGGCAGGGCAGACGGAGGCCGTACTTGGCGTCGCTCCCGTCGTCGTGGAGTAGCGCGAGGCACCGGCAATCGAGCATCTCGATGGCGGACACGTCGAGGCCGTGGGCCTCCCCGAGCCGCCACGTCCGCATCGACTCCCGCCGCAGGTCGGCCACGATGCGCAAGGCCAGCGTCTCGTCGCGGAACGGCACCACGGCCAGGCAGATGGCCGGCGCCGGCGTCACGATGCCGAGCGTGGCCTCGACGACCACGCCCAGCGTGCCTTCGGCGCCGATGAACAGATCGATCAGGTCCATGCCAGGTGTCGCGAAGTAGCCGGCAGACCGCTTCGGCACGTCCGGCATGCGATAGGTGGGGACCGGGACACGGCACCACCCCCGCAAGGTCTCGATCTCGAAATAGCCGTCGGGATGAGCGTGGACCGTGCCGCGCTCCACGTCGAGGACGTCGCCTGACGCCAGCACGACGGTGAGCGCACGGATCCACTGGCGGGTGCTGCCGTACTTGAACGTGGCCGCTCCCGACGCGTTGGTGGCAATGGTGCCGCCGACAAACGCCCCGTCGTAGGTCGGCGCGGGCGGGTAGTACCCGGTCCTGGGCGGTCAGGGCCTCCTTGAGCGTCACCAGGGGCAACCCGGACTGCACGCGCGCGAAGTCGGCGCCCACCTCGAGAATCGACGCCATCCGCGCCGTGCTGAGCACCACCTCGCCGCGGGGCGTCGCCCCGCCGGTCACCGACGACTGCGCGCCAATGGGCAGCACGCGCCGGCACTCGCGCAGGAGGGCCGCGACCTCTCCTTCGCTGACCGGGCACACGACACCGGCGGCGTGCCCCCCGGGATAGTGGGCCGCGTCCTCGAGGTAGGACTGGAGCGTCGCTGGGTCGGTGTCGACGGCGGGCGCCTTGGCGACGATGTCACGGGGCGGCCGACACGAGATACGGTGCATGGTGGTTCCAGCGTACGCGACGAACGAGCGGGCCTGGGGCCTGCGCGACGTGCGCGTGTTTCAGTGATCCGAACCGAACGGAGAGGCACCCCGCTGCGGATCCCCCGTGAGGGCCCGGATCAGGCGGTAGAGGAACTCCCGCTCTTCGTAGAACTGCCGTACGCCGAGGCGCTCGTCCCGGCCGTGCGCGCGGGAATCGTCGACCTCTTCAAACGCGCCCAGGCCGTAGGTGGGGACGCCCGCCATCCTGAAGAACTTCCCATCTGTCGAGCCAGTGCTCATGACGGGCACGACGGGAACGCCCGGCCACATGGCGGCGGTCACGCGGTCCAGTGCATCCATCACGTCCGGTGAGAGGGGAGAAGCCGGGCCGGGACGGGGCGGTGCCAGCGGGGTGACGCTGACCTCCGGGTCGGCGACCCGCCCGATAAGGGCCTGGCGGACCGCGTCGGCTGACTCGTCGGGCAGCATCCGGCAGTTGACCACGGCCCGCGCCAGTTGTGGCAGCGCGTTCTCGGCGTGACCTCCCTGAAGTTCGGTCGGGACACACGTGGTTCGTAGCAGGGCGTTGTAGTAGGGGGACCCGGTCAGCCGTTCGAGCGCGGCTGTGTCCGGCGGAGCCGCCGTGATGGCCCGCATGTCGCGTGCGACCTCGCCGTGCTCGACCTGTGCCATGCGATCGAAGAACGCCCGCGTCACCTCGTTCAACCGCGCCGGGAACTCGTAGGGCGCCAGGCGCGAGAGCGCCGCCGCCAGCCGGTAGATGGCGTTGTCCTTGGTCGGCAGCGAGCTGTGGCCGCCCTTGTTGTGCACCTCGAGCGCGAAGCTCTGGAAGACCTTCTCTGCCGCCTGCACGGCATTCGCGACATAGCGGCCGTGCTGCATCTGCCCGCCGCCCCCCTCGTTCAGACACAGCGCGGCATCGACCAGATCGCGGTGCTGTTGCAGCAGCCAGTCTGCCCCGTTGGAGTCCCCGGTTTCTTCGTCCGCGGTCAGCGCGAGCACGATGTCGCGGTCCGGCCGGTACCCCTGGCGCTTGAGCTCCAGCAGGTTCGCGACCCAGCAGGCGGCCATGTCCTTCATGTCCGAGGTGCCGCGGCCGTAGAAATACCCGTCCCGTTCGAGGAAGGTGAAGGGGTCGACCGACCAGTCCTCTCGACGTGCCTCGACGACGTCGAGGTGGGCGAGCAGCAGGAGCGGCCGCCGTTGGCCGGTTCCGCGGTAACGGGCCACGAGGTTGGCCTTCCGCGGATTGGGTCCGAGGACGCGGATGTCGTCGGCCGCGAAGCCGCCCGCCCTCAGGCGCGCGGCCATCGCCTCTGTCGCCGGGGTCGACCCGCCGGTGGACTCGGTCGTGTTGATTTCAATGAGCTGCTTGAAGATGTCGCGGGCCAGACTGTCGACCGCGGGCCGGGAGCCCGGCTGGCTGCTCTGTCCCAGCAACGGCGCCGAAAGGAGCAGCAGTGCGAGTGCGGAGATCAGGCCACAGGGGCGTGACCATCGACGAAGCGCAGAGTGCATGCAGGGATTATAGGTCCGGACCCCTTCCCGGGCCGCGACGCGGGTGCCAGCCCCAACAGCTCAGCCGTTACGCCGTCCGGGTCGTCCGGGCGCTGCGCGGAAGTCCGTTTTCGCGGCAATTTGAAATAGGCGACTTGATCGGTCCTAGATGTGCTATATTGGAGACCAGATTGGTCGGATTGAGATGCTGACCGGAAGGCGGCCCCCAGTTCCGGTCAGCCTTCCGTCTTTCGAGGTTCCCACGATGAGCACTGCGGCACGGACCATCGAAGAGCTGGCGACGCAGGACTACAAGTACGGGTTCGTGACCAACGTCGAGGCGGACGCGATTCCCCGCGGCCTCGATGAAGGGGTCATCCGCCAGATCTCCAAGCGCAAGGGCGAGCCGGACTGGCTGCTCGAGTGGCGATTGTCGGCCTATCGGACGTGGCTCACGCTCAAGGACCCCGACTGGGCCAACGTCCGCCACGACCCGATCGACTACCAGGAGATCATCTACTACTCGGCCCCCAAGCGGCAGAAGGCCCTCAAGAGCCTCGACGAGGTGGACCCGGAGGTGCGCAGGACGTTCGAGCGGCTCGGGATCCCGCTCGAAGAGCAGAAGGCCTTGACCGGCGTCGCCGTCGACGCGGTGTTCGACAGCGTGTCGGTTGCGACCACCTTCAAGGACAAGCTCGCCGAACTCGGAATCATCTTCTGCTCGTTCTCGGAGGCGGTCCGCGAGCACCCCGACCTCGTGCGGGAGTACCTCGGTTCGGTCGTGCCGTACTCGGACAATTTCTACGCGGCGCTCAACTCGGCGGTGTTCAGCGACGGCTCGTTCTGCTACGTCCCCAAGGGCGTCCGCTGCCCGATGGAGCTGTCCACCTACTTCCGGATCAATGCCCAGAGCACCGGGCAGTTCGAGCGGACGCTGATCGTCGCTGACGAGGGGGCGCAGGTGAGCTACCTCGAAGGCTGCACGGCGCCCATGCGGGACGAGAACCAGCTGCACGCCGCCGTCGTCGAGCTCGTGGCGCTCGAGCGCGCCACGATCAAGTACTCGACCGTCCAGAACTGGTACCCCGGCGACAAGAACGGCAAGGGCGGGATCTACAACTTCGTGACCAAGCGCGGGCACTGCCGCGGGGCCCGGTCGAAGATCTCGTGGACCCAGGTCGAGACCGGTTCGGCCATCACCTGGAAGTACCCGAGCTGCATCCTCCAGGGTGACGGCTCGGTCGGCGAGTTCTATTCCGTGGCCGTGACCAACAACTACCAGCAGGCCGACACCGGCACGAAGATGATCCACCTGGGCAAGGACACCCGCAGCACGATCGTCTCCAAGGGGATCTCGGCGGGCCACGGCCAGAACACCTATCGCGGCATGGTCAAAATCGGGCGGCGGGCCACCGGGGCGCGCAACTACTCGCAGTGCGACTCGCTGCTGATCGGCGACCAGTGCGGGGCCCACACGTTCCCCTACATCGAGATCAAGAACACGTCGTCGCAGATGGAGCACGAAGCGTCCACCTCCAAGATCGGCGAGGACCAGATCTTCTACTGCCGCCAGCGCGGCCTGTCGACCGAGGACGCCGTCAACATGATCGTCAGCGGGTTCTGCAAGGAGGTCTTCCGCGAGCTGCCGATGGAGTTCGCGGTGGAAGCGCAGAAGCTGCTGGGGGTCAGCCTGGAGGGGTCGGTCGGCTGAACCGACGGCCGCTCGCATTCACACGGAATCACGCATGCTCGAGATCAAGAACCTGCACGCCCGCATCGGCAACAACGAGATTCTCAAGGGCATCGACCTCGCCGTTGGGCGCGGGGAGGTGCACGCCATCATGGGCCCGAACGGCTCCGGGAAGAGCACGCTGGCCGGCGTGCTGGCCGGGAGGAGCGAGTACGAGGTCACCGAGGGCTCGGTCACCTACGAGGGCCAGAACCTGCTCGACCTCGACCCGGAGGAGCGAGCGCGCGAGGGGGTCTTCCTCGCGTTTCAGTACCCGGTGGAGATTCCCGGGGTGAACAACGCGTACTTCCTCAAGGCCGCGCTGAATGCGGTCCGCAAGCACCGCGGGGAGCCGGAGCTCGACGCGATGGACTTCATGGCGCTGGTCCGCAGCAAGATGGCCCTGCTCGACATGGACCCGGCCCTGCTCAGCCGGCCCGTCAACGACGGGTTCTCAGGGGGCGAAAAGAAGCGCAACGAGATCTTCCAGATGGCCGTGCTCGAGCCGAGACTGGCGATTCTCGACGAGACCGACTCAGGGCTCGACATCGACGCCCTCAAAGTGGTGGCCCACGGCGTCAACGCGCTCCGCGACCCGGCCCGCGCGACGATCGTCGTCACGCACTACCAGCGGCTCCTCAACTACATCGTTCCGGACTCCGTGCACGTGCTGTCGGACGGGCGCATCGTGCGGTCCGGCGGCAAGGAGCTGGCGCTGGAGCTCGAGGCCAGGGGGTACGGCTGGCTCGAACCGGCCCCGGCGTAAGTCCGGAAACCGGGACGGTCGGGCCCCGCCAACCGGCTCGGCCTCCCCTGTGCGGAGTGGACGCGACGACGATGCAGACCAGTTCGAGAGACACGATCGGAAGCTACCTGGCCGCCTACGAGCACCTCGCCCCCGCCCGGACGCGCGAGCCGGCGTGGCTGCGGGCCACGCGCCGCGCTGCGCTGGACGCCTTCACCCGCCTGGGCTTCCCCACGACTCGCGACGAGGCGTGGCGGTTCACCAACGTGGCGCCGATCGCGGAGAACCGATTCGCCAGAGCGGCGGAGCTCGCCCCACCCGGCGGCGTGTCCCCGCAGGCACTGGTGCCCGGCCTCGCCGGCCCGGTGTTCGTGGTGGTCAACGGGCGGTTCGCCGCCGCCGCGTCCTCGCCCGGCACGCCGGCGAACGTCACGGCCGTCAGCCTTGCCGACGCGGTGCTGCGCGAAGGGTCGACGCTCGAGCCGCTGCTCGCCCGCCACGCGGCCTTCCTCCAGCGGCCCTTCGTCGCGCTCAACACCGCCCTGTTCGAGGACGGGTTGTTCATCGAGGTTGCGCCAGGGGCAGTCGTGGAAGAGCCCATACAGGTGCTCTTCTTCGTGACCGCCGACGCGGCGCCGACCGTGTCGTACCCGCGCGTGCTCGTCCACGCCGGAGAGAACAGCCAGGCCCGCCTCGTCGAGTCGTTCGTCGGCCAGGCCGGCGCCCGCACCTTTACCGACGCGGTGACCGAGATCGTGCTGGACGCGGGGGCCGTCCTCGACCACTACCGGATCCAGCGCGAGAGCGAGGCGGCCTTCCACATCGGCCACACCCAGATCCACGTGGGTCGGTCGGCGAGCGCCACCTCCCACGCACTGGCTCTCGGCGGCCGAATTGCGCGGCACGACTCGGTGGCGGTGCTGGCGGACGAGGGCGCCACGTGCACCCTGAACGGGCTCTACCTCGCCAACGGCGACCGCGTGGTGGACAACCACACCGAGATCGACCACGCCAAGCCGCACGGGACGAGCCACGAACTCTACAAAGGAATCCTGGACGGCCGGGCTCGGGCCGTGTTCAACGGTCGCATCCGCGTTCGGCCAGACGCCCAGAAGACCGACGCCAAGCAGACCAACAAGACGTTGCTGCTCTCCGACGGCGCGCAGATCAACACCACGCCCCAGCTCGAGATCCTGGCCAACGACGTCAAGTGCACCCACGGGGCCACCGTCGGGCAACTCTCCGAGGAGGCGCTGTTCTACCTGCGGGCGCGCGGCATCGGCGCGGACGAGAGCCGGAACCTCCTGATCCGGGCCTTCGCAGGCGACGTGACGAGCCGCATGGCGCTCGAGCCCCTGCGCGCGATGGTCGACGAGTTGCTCGGCGGCTACCTCACCGCCGGGCATCGCGAAAGGGCCCGCGTATGACGGCCGAGCCCGCCGTCGGCCCGGTCGCGGCGTTCGACGTCGAGGCGGTGCGCCGGGACTTCCCCATCCTCGCCCAGCGCGTGCACGGCAAGCCCCTCGCCTACCTCGACAACGCGGCGACCACGCAGAAGCCGCTGGCGGTGGTGGACGCCATCTCGCGGTACTACCTCCACGACAACGCCAACATCCATCGTGGGGTTCACGAGCTGAGCGAGCGGGCCACGGCTGCCTACGAACGGGCCAGGGTCGCGGTCCAGCGCTTCCTCCACGCACGGGCGCCCGAGGAGATCGTCTTCGTGCGCGGCACGACCGAGGCGATCAATCTGGTGGCCCAGTCCTTCGCGCGAAGCCTGTTGAAGCGCGGCGACGAGGTCGTCGTGTCGGTCCTCGAGCACCATTCGAACTTCGTGCCCTGGAAGATGGCCTGCGAGGCGACCGGCGCGCGCCTGGCCGTCGTGCCCGTGACCGACGCGGGCGAGCTCCGGATGGACGAATACGAGCGCCTGCTCGGTGCGCGCACCCGGCTGGTCGCCCTGGGGCACGTGTCGAACGCGGTGGGCACGGTCAACCCCGTTGGCGACATCGTGCGCCTCGCCCACGCGCGGGGGATTCCGGTGCTGCTCGACGGCGCCCAGGCCGCGCCGCACCTTCCCGATCTCGACGTGCAGGCGCTCGACTGCGAGTTCTACGCGTTCTCCGGCCACAAGCTGTTCGGCCCGACCGGTATCGGCGTGCTCTACGGCAAGGCGGCGTGGCTCGATCGCCTGCCGCCGTGGCAGGGTGGCGGCGACATGATCACCAGCGTCACCCTCGAGGAGGTGCGCTACAACGTGGCGCCGGCGAAGTTCGAGGCCGGCACGCCGGACATTGCCGGGGCGGTCGGCCTGGCCGCCGCGCTCGAGTACCTCGAACGCCTCGGTCGCCGCGCCGCCTCCGCGCACGAAGCGGCGCTGGTCGAGTACGCCGTGGCGCGGCTCGCGGACTGCCCCGACGTGCGCCTCGTCGGCACGGCGGCGGAGCGGGCGGGCATTGTCTCGTTCGTGATGGACCAGGTGCACCCGCACGACATCGGGACGATCCTCGACGGCGAGGGCGTCGCCGTGCGCACCGGCCACCATTGCTGCCAGCCGCTGATGCTCCGGCTCGGCGTGCCGGCCACCGTGCGGGCCTCGATGGCCTTCTACAACACGCGCGAGGACGTCGACCGCCTGATCGCGGCACTCGCCCGCGTCCGGGAGGTGTTTGCCTGATGTCGGATCTGCGCGAGCTGTACCAGGAGGTCATCCTCGACCACAACCGGCGGCCGCGGAACTTCGGTCCGCTGCCCTCGCCGAGCCACCACGCCGACGGCCATAACCCGCTGTGCGGCGATCGTCTGAGCCTGTCGCTGAAAGTCGAGAACGGGATCATCCGGGATGCCCGCTTCGAAGGTGCCGGCTGCGCCATCTCCCGCGCCTCCGCCTCGCTGATGACCGACGCGATCAAGGGGCGGTCGGTTGCCGACGCCGAGCGGCTCTTCGCGGAGTTCCGCCGGATGGTGACGGCCGGGGTCGACCCGGCGGTTGAAGCGAGCCTCGGCAAGCTGGCGGTTTTCTGCGGGGTCCGCGAGTTCCCGTCCCGCGTGAAGTGCGCGAGCCTCGCCTGGCACACGCTGCGGGCCGCGCTCGACGGCAGCGACCGTCCGGCCAGCACGGAGGCGGAAGATGTCCGGAACTGACCCGGTTGTCGCGCTCTCGCTCCGCCCCGGCGTCATCGACGCGATCTGTTCGGTCTACGACCCCGAGATTCCCGTCAACATCTGGGAACTCGGCCTGATCTACGACATCGCGATCGACGCCGAGCGCCGCGTGCACATCCGCATGACGCTGACCGCACCGGCCTGCCCGTCAGCGCAGTCCCTGCCCATCGAGGTCGAACGGAAGGTGCGAGAGGTGCCGGGCGTCGCGGACGTCTTCGTCGAGATCGTCTGGGAACCCGCCTGGTCCACCGAGCGGATGTCCGAGGCGGCCCGGCTGCAGCTCGGGATGTTTTAGGTCGCCCGCCAGATTGCAAAACCGTCAGCGCCTGTCCCGTCTTGGCACACCTGCCCCGGCTCCCGAACGGTCTGCGACCAGGAACTCACCAGTTCTCAACACGTTAGCCGCCTGAACGGCGGGGCATGACGCTTGCCCTGAACCGGGGCGCGGGTGGGAGTGGCCTCGCACGGCCTCCGCCCGGCGTCCCACTCCTTTTGCGAGGAACAGCGCCATGCCCGGCTACCTGCCCTACCGTTCCGACCGTTCACGGCTGTGGTCGCTCCGCCGGCCCGCGGAAGGGGGCTACACCGTGGTCGAGGCCCTGGTCGTCGCCGGCCTGATCGGCGTCCTGTCGGCCGTCGGCGCCATGGTCATGCCGCCGGTGCTTCGGGCCGCCAAGGCCGACGGCGGATTGGGCCAGGTGTCGAACGTCCTGCGCGTCGCGCGGGAGCAGGCCATCGCCCAGCGCCGGAACATGCAAGTCACCTTCAACGCGCCGAACCAGATCGTGGTCTCCCGTGTGGAGGTACCCGGGCCCGGCACCACGGTCATCAATACGTTCTATCTGGAGAACGGTGTGACCTTCGAGCTGTTCAACGGCCTGCCGGACACCCCGGACGCGTTTGGCAACCAGCGCGCCACGTACTTCGGCAACGCGACGAGCATCCAGTTCTCGAGCATGGGCACCTTCATGGACCAGAACGGCTTCGCGCTCAACGGCAGCGTCTTCCTCGGGCGAAACACCGACACGCTCTCCGCCAGGGCCGTGACCATCTTCGGGCCGACCGCGCTCGTCCGCGAGTGGCGATGGAACGGCCGGCAGTGGGTCAACTGAGGGCCAGCGCACGCGCGAGAGAGAGGAGACAGTCACGTGAGGAACCCATCCACGGCCCGCCGCCACGACGGCTTCACGCTGGTGGAAGCCCTGGTTGCCATGACGGTGCTCTCGGTCGGTCTGCTGGGCATCGCCCAGGCCTTCTACCTGGGCATGCGGCACATGTCCACCTCGTCGGCCGGGCTCATCGCGCGGGAGAAGGCGCGCGAGGCCATCGAGAGCGTCCACACCGCCCGCGACACCCTGGTCATCACCTGGTCGCAGATCCGGAACGTGTCGAACGGCGGGGTGTTCGTCGACGGCGCCCAGCCCCTGTACGCCGCGGGGGCGGACGGCCTGGTCGGGACGGCGGACGACGCGGCGGCCGGCCTCGAGGTGATTCGCGACCCGGGGCCCGACGGGATTCTCGGGACGGCCGACGACATCGTGACTCCGCTGAGCGGATTCACGCGCCAGATCGCGATCACCGAGATGGACCCGGTCAACCCCGACCTCCGGCAGTTGACCGTCACGATTACCTACAAGGTCGGCACGCAGCAGGGCACCTACGTCCTGCGCACGTACATCTCGGCTTTCTCATAAGGGTGTTCCATGCGCGACACGCACTTCTTCCGTGACGAAGCGGGCTTCACCCTGACCGAGCTGCTGGTGTCGACGCTCATCACGCTCTCCATCATGGGCGCGACGGTGACCGCGCTGCGCCACACCTACAAGCAGAACGAGAGCGCCAAGGCGATTCTCGGCATCAACAACTCCCTGCGCATCGGCGCCGACATCATGGTGCAGGACTTCCTCCAGGTGGGGCAGGGGCTGCCGACCGGCCGGATCGTCCAGGTGCCCAACGGCAACGGGGCCCTCCAGATCAACATGCCGCACCCCCAGGGCAGCGCCTGCACCCAGTGGCCGGCCGGGACGGTGACCCTCCCGGCGGTGACCGCGGGCCCCGGTTGCGGCCCGACGATCAACGGCGTCGCCACCGACATGATCACGACGCTCGCGACCGACTCCACCTTGTGGAACGTGCCGGTCGCCAGCTTCGACCTGCTAGGGCGCACGGCCACGCTGGCTCTGCCGGCTCAGGCGACCGGCGGGCAGAACATCAACACCGGCACGTCGATCGACGTGCAGGTGGGCGACCTGATCATGTTCACGAAGGGGAGCATGAGCGCGCTCGTCTACGTGACGACCGTGAACGGCAACCAGGTGTTCAGCTACGCAACGACCGACCCGATGAACCTGAACCAGACCAACGCCGGGTTCAACGGGACGGTGGACGACCTGGCGACGACGGCCCCGGTGGCGGCCTACTCCGCCCAGGCCTCGCGCGTCATGATGGTCACCTACTACCTGGACAACACGATCGACCCGGCCAACCCGCGGCTCATCCGCCACCTGAACTGGGGGGACCCGACGGCGGCGGTCAACATGCGGGGGCGGACGGTCGGCTTCGACGTGGAGAACCTGCAGTTCAGCTACGACATCGTGAACCAGACCAACAACCCGGCGTACGTGCGGATGGTGGCGGCGGACCTGACCACCGCGGGTGCCTGCGCCCCGAATCCATGCTCGCCGAACCAGATCCGCAAGATCAACGCGTTTCTGGCCGGCCGGTCCCCGTTGGTCTCATCGATCACGAAACGGTTCTTCCGGAACTCGCTGGAGACGCAGGTGAGCCTGCGCAGCATGGCGTTGGTGAACAAGTACCAGTAGCCGCCGCGCGAGACCCAAGCTGGGAGTGGTACGACAGGTGAAGGGCACGACGATGACGCACAACGATGAATCCGGCATGGCGCTTGTGTCCACGATGTTGATCATGGTGCTGATGTCGGCCTTGCTGGTCGGCTATTTCGCCCTGATCTCGGCCGACCAGATGACGGCCGGCGTCAACCGGGACCAGACCCAGGCCTACGCGGCCGCGCACGCCGGCCTCGAGAAGCTGACCTCGGATCTGGGCGCCCTCTTCGTGGGGGGCAACTACAGCCCCTCGGCCGCGCAGATCAACGCGCTGACCGCCAACCCCCCGTCGCTGACAGGCTTCAATTTCGTCTCTCCGGGTGGCGGCAGCGGGTACACGATCACGCAGCAAGCCGTGGTCACCGACGTCATTCCGAGCGGGCCGTACCAGGGCCTGACGGGCCTGCTCACGCCGTACCAGATCACGGTGACGGCGCAAGCCAACGCCAGCATGCTCGGCGTGCCGGCCGAGGTGCGGCTGCGCCGCACGCTCCAGACCGTGGCCGTGCCGGTCTTCCAGTTCGGCATCTACTCGGACAACGACCTGAGTTTCTTCGCGGGGCCCGACTTCAACTTCGGCGGGCGCGTGCACACGAACCAGAATGTCTACCTCGCCCAGGACGGGTCGGCGACCCTGACCTTGAGTGACGTCGTCACCGCGGTCGGCGAGGTGGTGCGCACCTACATGGCCAACGGGCTCTCGCTCTCCGCCACCGGCCACCTGGGGTACGTCAAGCCGGCCACCACCGGCGGATCCAACCCGGTGTACCGGAACCTGAGCTGCGGCAGCCAGGGCGGGTCCTGCGGCGGCTCGGTCCAGGAAGGCAGCGTGAACGTGGTGTCGGTGCCGCCGAGCGTCCTGCAGACGGTCAACGGCAAGCCGACGATGGTCCTCGTGGCCGGCAACACGCCGAACGAGCCGACATGGACCAGCATCTCGACCGGCACCTACTCGAACCGAATCCGGAACGGCCGCACCGGCGCGACCCGGCTCGACCTCCCGCTGGTGAGCGATGGCGCGATGCCGATCGACATCATCCGGCGCCCCTCGCTCACGACCCCGGACTCCCAGGACGTGCTCGACCAGCGCTTCTTCTCCACGGCCAGCGTCCGGATCCTCTTGTCCGACCGCCCGGGCGACATCACGGGACTGCAGACCGTCACGGCGACGCCGCCCGTGAGCCTGCCGCTCCTCGCCCTGAACGCCGGCTACCGCGCGAACCCGAACGGCATGGGCGCCGTCGTCTACGTGAACGGGATTCCCCTGGCTCAGGCCGGTCTCGCCGCCGCGGGCTACCAGGTGCCCCAGGGCACGCCGCTCATCGACGGCTACCTGAAGATCGAACGCCAGAACCAGTCCGGGGTCTGGAGCGATGTCACGGTCGAGATTCTCAATCTGGGATTCACGGGCCGCAACCTGGCGAACAATGCCACGTTGAACCAGGCGGGTACGACTTGCGCTGCCGACACGGATCCCAACCCGAACGCGGTGATCCGGCTCCAGCGCGTGCGCGACAACCCCTCGGCCGCCTACACACCGTGCGGGCACACCGGGGGCGGGGTCTGGTCGACCACGGCGGCCGACTACCTCCCGAACATCCTCTACGACGCTCGCGAAGGAGCGCGCCGCGACGATCCCGCCGGGATGGGGGCGAACCCGTACTTCGGCGGCGTCATGCACTACATCGAGCTGGACATCAAGAACCTGAAGGCCTGGCTCGCCACGCACAACGACACGATGAACACGACGGGCTTCGTCGTCTACTTCTCGGACCGCCGGGGCAACAAGAACCTCGGGACCGATGGGCTGGCGACACCGCGCGAGGGCGCCGACGGTATCCTCTACACGGCCGACGACTTCGGCGCCGACGACCAGGAGACCGGCGAGCTCGGCTTCGAGGACATCGTCAACCCGGCCTCGGCCGAGAGCGTGTCGAACGGCGTGCTCGACACCGGCGAGGACGTCAACGGCAACGGCATCCTCGACACCTACGGCGGCGTGCCGCGGCTCTACCCGACCGCCACGGCGGCTTATTCGTGGGGCCCGGCCACTGGGGCGGCCGGCTGGTGGGCGCAGGGTGCCGCGACCAACCTCATGACGGCGATTACCGCCACCCAGGCCCGCTCCAACCCGGCCGTCTTCTTCCGGCGCGCGCTGAAGATCGTGCGCGGGGGCTACACGGGCGCGGTCAACCTGCCGGCCAACGGGACGCAGGGCCTGACCGTGGCGGCCGAGAACCCGGTCTACGTGCAGGGGAACTACAACGCGCCGAACGCGGCCGGCACCGGCTTTGGGACGAACCCCGGCACCGACCACGTCTCGGCCGCGGTCATCGGGGACGCGGTGACGCTGCTCTCGAACAGCTTCAACGACATCGAGACGTTCATGTCGCCGCACAACGTCAGCACCAACCGGGCGGCGACGACGACCTGGTACCGGATGGCGGTCATTGCGGGCAAGGGCCTGAACTTCCCCAGGCCAACCAGCAACACGGCGAACGACGAGCTGGACTTCGGGACCGACGGGGGCGCCCACAACTTCCTGCGGTACATCGAGAACTGGGGGGGGCAGGCGCTCAACTACCGGGGCTCGATCGTCAGCTTCTACACCAACCGCCAGGCCGTCGGCATCTACAAGTGCTGCGACGTCGTCTACTCGCCGCCGACCCGCGGCTACAACTTCGACACCGACTTCCTGACGCCGTCGCTCCTGCCCCCGAAGACCCCGATGTTCCGCGACATCAACGTGCTGACGTTCCTCGAGTTGCTGCGACCCACGCAGTAGCGACCATGCCCCCTGGGTCGGGACCCGGTGTCCCCGGCAGACACTGGCACCCGACCCAGGAGCCGCTCACTCTTTGACGCGCCCTCCAATGGGATCTCCCGGCGGCGTCACCGGCGGCACCGTCCGCCTGTACGGCGCGTCGGGCCGGGCGAGAAACCGCTCGATGTTCGCCTGCACCGCCGCGAGGTGGTCCCCCGACATGCCGACGCCGACCGACAGCGTGCTCGACGCGCGGGTACGCAGGTTGTCGCTGAGGTTCCGCAGTCGTCCCTCCGCTACGGCGCGCACGGCCGGCGACGCGCTCGCGTCCCCGGCCACATCCATCAACCGCGTCACGACGACATCCTGCACGGCCTGGAGGATGGCCGCCGCGTCGTTGTCCATGGGTTTCTCGGCCGGGGGGTAGTACCACGTCTGGCGGAGCAGCGACCGCACGACCTCATCGAAGTCCGGGTAGGCGTCGTTGCGGGCGTGGAACTGCATCAGGCGGGCCGCACGCTCGGGCTGCAGGAGCCCGGACACCGCCAGGTCCGCGGCGATCGTGGCGGCCGCGATCGGATCGAAGACCAGGTCCGTCCGCCGGTCGAACAGCTCCGTGGGCGGTCCGCCGTAGCCGAACGCCCGGGGCGGGATGAGGGCGAGGATCCGCGCCGGGATCTGAAGTTGGTCCACCTTGAGGGTCTCGAGCACGGCGGCCAGCGCGTCGCGCTGGCGGTCGGCGGGCACGATCTCCATGACCTGTGCGGGAAGCGGCGTGCCGGCCGTCTTCACGGCATAGGTGTAGAAGACCCCGCCCAGGCTCTTGACGGCCGCCTGCAGCTGGTAGCGATGGTGCAGGTAGAGCGGCAACAGCTTGGCCTCGAGCATCGACATCGGCGTGCCGTTCGGGATGCTCCCGATGCCGAACCCCTCCAAACCGATCCGGCGCACCTCCATCTCGTGGCGGAGCGAGGCAACCGGGTCCGGGCCGTTGTCCCACAGACTGGCCAGGGGATGGGCTGCCCCTGCCGGCCGCGCGTCCTCGTCCGAGATGAACAGCATCCCAGCCGCCACCCCGGACGCGAGGATCTTCTGGAGCTCCTCCTCCTCGTTGCGGCCCGGGGGAAACTGCGCGTAGGCGTAGGTCACGGCGAACTTGTCGAACGCGCCGATGCCCTTCGCGTACGCGTCCGACAGGTCGAGGTGACCGTCCTTGATGCCGACTTTCGGTGCCGGGTAGTCCATCACCGAGGCCCGGCCGTACGTGCTCGCCGCGAAGTTGTGCGCGAATCCCAGCGTGTGACCCGTCTCGTGGGCCGCCAGCTGGCGGACGCGGGCGAGCGACATCGCCACGGCATCGGCCGACGGATCGAGATCGGCGAGATAGTCGAGATCCGGCAGGGCGCCGTAGTCGCACGCAAAGGACTCGGGGCGCATCACCGGCCCGAACCAGTCGCCCTCGCCCATCGGCGATGCCGCGCCGGCCGCCGCGAACTGCGGCACCAGGCCGCTCCCGATGAGATAGTCCTGACGCACGCGCAGCGAGCCCAGCGTGACGTTCCCCTTCAGGATCTCGCCGGTGCGTGGGTCGACGACGCTCGCGCCGTACGACCAGCCCCGCGACGACCGGTGCACCCAGTTGATCATGTTGTACCGGAGGTCCATCGGGTCGGCACCCTCCGGCAGCACCTTCACGAGGAAGGCGCCCCGGAAGCCCGCGGCCTCGAAGGCCTCGTTCCACCAGGACGCGCCCTCGACGAGGGCGCTGCGGATGGGCTCGGGCGCCCCGTTGTCCACGTAGTAGACGATGGGTGCGACCGGCTCCGACACGGCCGCGGACGGGTCCTTCTTCTCTAGCCGGTGGCGCGCGATCCAGCGCTTCTCGAGCGCATCGCCGACGGGCGACGCGAAGTCGTCGAACTCGATGCCGAACGAGCTGACGCGCGGGTCCTGCCGCCGCGGCCGGTACCCACCGCCCAGGGCCGGCAACTCGACGAAGGAGTGGTGCTCGCGCACGGTGACCGCTTCGGCCGCAGGCGTCACCTCGCGGATCAGTCGGCCCGGGTCCTCGTCTGTCGTGACGGTCAGGGTCACCTCGACCTCGGTGTTCCGCGGGAAACCCCTGGTGCGCGCCAGGTAGAACGCCGACCGCGTGTCGTCCACCTTGTAGTGTCCCTGCTTGGCCAGCCGCAATCGACCGACCACCCCTTGCGCATCGCGCAGGAAGAACGAGGTGGCGTCCACCAGAACCCGGTCCCCCTCGGCCGCCTCGACCTTGAATCCCCAGAGCACCGAACTGGCGAACGACTCCTCGACGACCCGCCGCTCGGCGGCGCTGGCACTGAGGGCCCGGGTACTGGTAGTTCCGCTGCGTCATCAGAACCTTCGGGCCGACGCGGTCGAAGACGACCACGGCCGTGGTCCCCAGCTGGCCGCGGTCGAGGCCGATGGGGTTCGACCCGACACCACTTGGCAGGGAGACCTGGTAGAGCAGCTCGGTACCGAACCGGCCAATCTCCATCCACATCCGCCCGCCGTTCTCGTCCCAATACAAGGGCATGAAGCCTTCGATGCGACGAGAGCCGGCGACACGCTGGGCAATGGTCCGCGGTTTCTCGGACGGCTTCGCCATCGGCAGTGCCGGCTTGACCGGGGCCACAGGCTTGGGCGGGGGCGTCTGACCCCGGGCGGGGGCCGTTGGCGCCGCCGCGGAGAGGACGGAGGCCGACGCCACGACCAGGGCGAGGAGCGTCTTCGGGAGTTGGTGGCTGAGCATGGGTTCATGTTCCGCCGGGCCGGCGGCGCCCGTCAACAGCAAGCCGTGGTAGGCTACCTTTCCGACTGGCCCGGCCGGAGGCCGCGCCAGCCCGGGTTCATCCAATCTCTGCTGGAGCGTTCATGATGACCACCGAAGACAATCTGATGACGGCGTTTGCCGGCGAGAGTCAGGCCAACCGCAAGTACCTGGCCTTTGCCAAGAAGGCCGAGGCCGACGGCCTGACACAGATCGCGAAGCTCTTTCGGGCCGCGGCTGCCGCGGAAACCGTCCACGCGCACGCCCACTTCCGGGTGGCAGGCCAGGTGAAAGACACGGTCGCCAACCTGCAGGCGGCCATCGACGGCGAGCACCACGAATTCACGGAGATGTACCCGGGCTTTATCGCGCAGGCGATCGCCGAGGGGAAGAAGGCCGCGCAGGCCACCTTCGAGAAGGCCAATGCCGTCGAGCAGGTCCACCATGCGCTGTACACGGAGGCGCTCGCGGCGGCCAAGGCGGGCCGGGATCTGCCGCCGGCCGACCTGTACGTATGCGGCGTGTGCGGCCACACAGTTGCGGGCGAGGCCCCGGACGTGTGCCCGATTTGCGGCGCGCGCCACGACCGTTTCACACGCATCGACTAGCGGGCTCCGATACTCAGAGGCCGGGCCGTCAGGCCTCGACGCGGCACCGCAGCCGCTCCAGCCGGGCGACGTGGCGTCCGGTTCACGCGCCACGCGGTGGCCGCCATCCGGGCCAGTGCGAGCGCCCCAGCAGCTGAGCAGACGCCGTGGCCGATCTCGGCGTGTCAGGCGTGACAGTGGCCCCCGTGCCCCGGCAAGATGAAGGGTGGGGGGCAGGCGATGTCCAAGCGCTGGTGCGAACCGCCTTGGCAGGGGCGGTGTTCCTGACCGTGGTCGGCGTGTGTCGCGGCGAGGTCGTCGACTCGGGCCAGACGGGCTTCACCATCAGACACGTCGTGACGGTCAGCGTCCCGCCGGGCGAGGCCTACCGGCGGCTGGCGGCCGTGGGCGACTGGTGGGCCAACGAGCACACCTACTCCGGCGACGCGAAGAACCTGACGCTCGACGCGCGCGCGGGCGGCTGTTTCTGCGAGACACTCGCCGACCATGGCAGCGTCATGCACGGTCAGGTCGTCCTCGCACAGCCGGGGAAAGCGCCGCGCGTTGTGGGGGGCCTCGGGCCGCTGCAGCAACTGGGAGTGGCCGCTGCCCTGACCTGGTCGCTGACTCCTGAGGGTGGCGGGACGAAGGTCGAGATGGTGTATGCGGTTGGCGGGTACCGCGCGGGTGGGCTGGAAGCGCTGGCCGGGGTCGTCGATCGGGTCCTCGGCGAGCAGGCGAAACGGTACCAGGCCTACGCGTCGAAGTGAACGACCAAGGCCGACCATCTCAGCTCTCGGCCAGTGCGTGCTCGAAGGCCTGCTGGTCCCAGGCGCGCAGGGCCGCCTCGTGGCGCTCGACGAGTCCCTGCCGGACCAGCACGACGAGGTAGTCCTCCAGCGTGAACGACCCGGCCTTGCGCGTGATGGTGATCTCCTGGTTGAGATGCTGCAGCGCGTTCCTCCGGATGTGCTGCCGTGCGCCGTAGCCGACCACGAGGAGCTCGGCGGCCGGGATCCGGCCGCCCCCGACGCGGGGCAGCAGCATTTCGATGAGGACCGCCGACAAGCCCATCGCCAAGTCCTGGCGGATCGTGGGCTGACGCTCGGCCGGGAAGCTGTCCGCAATCCGGCCGATGGTCGTGGCCACGTCCGTCGTGTGCATCGTCGTCAGGACGAGGTGGCCCGTCTGTGCCGCCGCCAGGGCGATGCGCATCGTCTCCGGGTCGCGCATCTCGCCCACCACAATGACGTCCGGGGCCTGCCGCACCACCCCGCGGAGGGCCGAGGGGAAGTCCGGTGCGTCGGCGCCGATCTCGACCTGCTCGACCACGGACCGCTTGTGGGCGTGTTCGTACTCGATCGGATCCTCGATCGACACGATGTGCTTGGCGTCGCGTCGGTTGATCTCGTCGACGAGGGCGGCCATCGTCGTGGTCTTGCCGGACCCGGTCGCCCCGCCGATGATGACGAGCCCGTGTGCCAGGCGCGAGAGTAGCTCGACGTTGGCCGGCAAGTTGAGACTGGCCAGGCGCGGCACCTGCGCCGGCAGCGCGCGAATCGTGGCGCCCGCGCGTCCCCGCTCGTGGTGCACGTTGATACGGAACCGACCCAGGCCCGGAACCTTGAGCGAGCCGTCGGCCAGGCCGTCGGCCTCGTAGCGCCGTCTCGCGTGGGCGGGGAGCGCGGGCCGGACGGCTTGGTCGATGTCGCCGCTGTCGAGTGGATCGCCCGCCATGCGGATCACCTGCCCGTCGATCCGGATGCACGGCGGATTGCCGGCCACCAGCAGCAGATCGCTCCCGCCCCGGGCGATCAGGGTCCGCAGCCACGCTTCGAGTTGGCCACCGAGCTCCGGCGGCGCGACCGGCTGGTCGGGCACCAGTGAATTCAGGTGCCCCGCCAACGCATCCGGGTCCTCGTTCCAGGGCATGCGGACCAGTATACGCCGGGCGTTCTGCGGCCCGCGCCTCGCTCACGCGCCGGTCGGAGCGGGCGTCGCCGGGCGTATGATGCGAGGATGAGATCCGACGTCATCCGCCGGTTGCCCAAGACGGACCTGCACGTCCACCTCGACGGATCGCTCCGGCTCGAGACGCTCGTCGACTTGGCGCGGAGCCGGGGCGTGTCCATGCCCTCCTACGAGATCCAAGGGCTGCGCGAGCTCGTCTTCCGGCCGCACTACGTGAATCTGGCGGAATACCTGGCCGGGTTCCGGTACACCGTCGCCGTTCTCCAGGACCGTGAAGCGCTCGAGCGAGCGGCGTTCGAGCTGTGCGAGGACTGTCAGGCGGAAGGCGTGCGGTACGTCGAGATCCGGTTCGCTCCCCAGCTTCACGCTCGTCCGGGGTTCGACGTCCGCGACGTGGTTGCGGCGGTCGACGCCGGGATCCGGCGCGCCGCCAGAGCATTCAACCAGCGGCCGGAGGTCGCCTCGGGCTCGGAGCCGCGGTTCGTTGCGGGCATCATCCTGTGCGCGCTGCGGCACTTCACCGGCGATCTGTCGGTGGCGTACCGCCGGCTGGCGGAAGCGCTGCCCGAGGCTTCGCCCGAGGAGCTCTACTCGGCCGCCAGCGTACAGGTGGCTCGGGCGGCGGCGAGGATGAAGCACGACGAGGGCCTGCTCGTGGTGGGGATTGATTTGGCGGGCCAGGAGAAGGGCTACCCGGCCGAGGACCACCGCGTCGCCTACCAGGTGGCGCACTCGGCCTTCCTCGGCAAGACGGTCCACGCCGGCGAGGACTACGGCCCCGAATCGATCTTCCAGGCGATCAGCAACCTCCACGCCGATCGCATCGGCCACGGCACTTGGCTCTTCGAGGAGAGCAAGATCGCCGGACGGCGCGTGACTGACCGGAAGGCCTATATCGAGCGCCTGGCGCAGTTCATCGCCGACAAGCGCATCACGATTGAGGTGTGCCTGACATCGAACCAGCAGACCGTGCCCGATCTGGGTGGGGACCTGCGGCGCCACCCCTTCGCCGAGATGCGCAAACGCCGATTGTCGACGACCTTCTGCACCGACAACCGCCTCATGTCCAACACGTCGGTGTCGCACGAGATCGAACGCGCCACCGAAGCGTTCTCGCTTACCGACCGCGAGGTGCGCGACATCCTGGTGTACGGCTTCAAACGCAGCTTCTTTCCCGGGACGTACCTGGAGAAGCGAGCGTACGTCCGGCAGACGATCGACTTTGCCGACCAGGTCCTCGAAGGCGAGGAACGGCGGGCCGCCCCGCGCGAGTGAGGCTGGACTACCTGCGGTCCAGCGGGGACGGCGGGCACCCCTCCTGACGCACCGTGTACAGCCCTCCCGCGAGACGCCAGCCAGCTGGCGTCTTGACGAGCTCGAACACGTCGACCCCGCAGTGGGAGAACACGCCGTCGCGCTTGAAGTCGTACGGCGCCGTCACGGTCGCGATGTCGCCGTCCACCCGGACGGCGGGCTGCCACATCCTCTCGACCAGGCGTTCCTTGGTGGTCCCGATCCGTTTGATGAACTCCTCGAAGCTCGTGGTACGAACGACCCGGTGTCCCTGCTCTTCACGGACGGCGTGGAACTGCCCGTCAGGCAGCATGAGGTCCGACAAGGCGGCGGCGTCATGGGACGCCATCGCGTCGAACATATGCTGGACGACCGCCGTGACCGAGGCCAGATCGTCTGCAGGCTGCGCCAGCAGACCAGCCGTCACCAGCACAAAGCACACGGCACCCACGGTGTTTCCTCTTGCCATGCTCCCTCCTCGTTGGGCCGCGACGCCCATCGATGGCGTGAGGCCGGGACACCCGGTGTTCGGCCCCGGTTCGACGCCCCGGCGGCTGACCGTCCTTCACTGCCGCGCAATCTCGACGACCGTCTTCGGGCCCGACACGGCGATGTTCCCCCGCAACGGGTAATCAACGCTCGCCGTCAATTGCAGAGGGATCGCCCGACCGTCCGCGCGGACCTCGAAGCGTCCGTCCTGCGGCAGCGAGAGCCGCAGGGTGGTCACGTGACGGTCGCCCGTCCGGTTCTCAAGGGTGAACCTGAGCCGTCCGAGGTCGCGATCCACCACGATGGGCGTGTCCGCGGCGAAGCCGTCCCGCTCCAACTCCAGTCGGGCGCGGCGAAGCGCCGACGGGCTGGCGCCCGGCAGGATCGCGCAGAAGCGCTGGCGGACGCCGTCGCGCGGGACGACCGCGAGCGAGGGTCCGTCGGTGCGAAGCGTGCCGCCGTAGGCGAGGGTGCCAAACAGCGGGTCCTCGGCCACGAGGGTGGTCGCCATGCGGAGGCTCGCCCCGTAGCCGAGGTCGATCTCCCCGTCATAGGGCCAGGCTCCACGTGGGACATCTTTACGGATCCACGCGCGGCCCCACTTGGCCGTCGTGAACTGCCAGCCGCTTGCGCCGTCGTTCTCAGCGCCCGGGAACCAGAATCCATAGTTGGTTGCGGGACGGCCGGTGTTCATCAGGGCCCACGAGCTGAGGTACGACGCGTAGCCCAATTGCAGCCAGTCCCACGGGACGTCCGCAAAGAGGATGGCGTAGTCGAGGATGCCCCACCCACCCATCGCGGCCATGTAGCTGAGCGCCCCGGAGTCGGACGACCCGGTGAAGTCGGACCCGAGCAGGTAGTAGGCGGGCTCGAGCCAGCCGCGAACGGCGAGGCCGGCCCGCAGCTGCCGGTCCATGAACGCCCGCGAATCGGCGCGTGTCACCGACGGGTGGGAGTACCACCGCTGCCGGTTCTTGTCGAACCAGAGGTTCTGGTCGGGCAGCATGTCGTGGGTCGCCCCGTACTTGGCCAGCGCGTAGCTCGACTCGAACGCGGTGCGGTCGATGGCGTACTCCGAGCGGAAGGGGTACTTGTCGTCATAGACGAAGTACTTGACCTTCTTCTCCCATTCGCCGCGCAGCCAGGCCGCCTTCTCCCCCTGGCCAGCCCGCTCGAGGGCGTCGATGAGGTCGAGGATCACCAGCTCGTTGTAGCACCCCCACTTGTAGGTCTCGTACCAGGGCAGCACCTCGTATGGGTAGGTGAAGTACGCCCGCGCCGTCTGGTACGCCCGTTCCAGGTAGCCGGGTGCGTCGAGATAGTGCACGAGTGACGGGTACCGGGTGGCGATCTCGTACATGTGGAAGTAGAGCATCACCATGTGCGGGTAGTCGTACGACCGCCAGATCTTCATTTTGTCCAGATTGGCGTTCGACGACCGGGCCCGGAGCTGGGGGTCCCGGGCCTCGCGCCAGTTCGGGACGCCGTGCAGCCCGTACGGGTAGGGAGTCTCCCGGTCCGTGCGCTGCAGCTTGCCCCAGACGAAGTGTTCGAGGTAGTACTCAACGGCCGCAATCTCCCCCGCGTCCGGGTAACGGAGGTTCTTGGACGCGACAAACGGGGCCTTGCACAACACCGGATCGTCGGCGGCCACGACGTAACCCCACCAATAGTCGAAGCCGTCCGTGTCGTCGGGTCCGCGCAGCGCCTTGGCCCGCATGTCGTAGACAGAGAACAACCCGTCGTACCACTTCGAGGGGTCGCGGTGCTGCTGGCGCGTCGTGATGAAGTGCGCCCGCTTCTTGATCAGCGTCTCGAGCGGTTCGGTGGAGAAGAACTCCAAGTGGGTTTCGCGCCCGCCGTCGTGGACGATCGTCAGCCGGTTCTCGCCGAGCCGGGCAAAGGCCACGCGGTAGAAGTGATAGCCAGGCCGCCGTTCCCCGAGGTCGGTGAGCGTGGTCTGGTCGGGATACTCCGCGCGGAGCGTCTCGATGTGGGCCTTCGTGTGGAGGGCGATGTCGGCGACCAGGTCCTCCGGCAACGTCATCCCGGGGACGATCCGCACGTCGAACGCGCCCTCCTCGTACAGGATCTCCCGCATCTGGTCGTACGACCCGGCCCACCTGAACCGGAATCCATATCGGACCGACGCGTGGGCATTCCCGGCCACGTCGAGGTGAAGGCCGGTGTGCGGCTGTCTCCACGTCCCGCGTGTCTCCCCGCCACCCGTGATCGCCGAATGGACGAACGCCTGAAAGGTCCCGCCGCGGCCGGCAGGGGACGCGTGGTACTCGAGCTTGGTGCCCGGGAGCGTCGTCATGACGAGGTAGGGCGGCTCCCCGTTCGGCCGCACGAAGTAGATGAACGACCCGTGCCCGGAGATGAACTGGTGCTTGGTCCAGCTCCGCTCGAAGATGGCGTCTGAATCCTCGCCGCTCGGCCCACGCCACGGCAGGGCAATGGCGAAGTCGCCGATCTCGACTGGGTACGGCATGCGATTCGCCACCGTGATCGTCCAGTCCAGGACTCTCCCATCGGTGCGGAATGCCTGGACCGACGAGAGCACCGTCCCCGGGACGTCGTTCGTGTAGGCGAGCGAGCCACCGTCCGACGGACCCTGCATGCGGGGCGCATCCTGGACGATGTCGAGCCAGTCGCCGCCTTCAACCCGGTATTTCACGACGGCGCCGAGGCGGGTGCCCGGGGGCAGCAACTGCGCACCGAATCGGTCCGCCGGGGTGGAGAGGCCCGTGACGCCGAGTCCGTCGTACCGGATGATGAAGTCCCCGGCCTGCAGGCGCCCGGCCCCCTCCTGCGCCGCCCGCGCCGGGCCCCACCAGAGAGCAAGAAGAACCATCGTGGCGACTCGGGTCAACGTGCGAATTCGCATCTGGCACTCCCGTGGTAGTGGAATGTCGAGCCTCCAGCCTGGCCGTCGGCGGCCCGACGGGCCCTGTACCCCGTCGGTCCGACGCTAGCCTACATGCGAGAGCCGGCGAAAGGGAACCACCACCCGTCCCCCCGATTGGGCGCGGGCTCGCCCATGTCGACCTCGACCTTCGTCCTTACCGACCCCACGACCGGTTTGACCACTGGCCTCGATGTCAGCCAAAATGGCAAATAGGCATCCATGAAGGGGAAACTCCGGCGAGTTCGCGGATGGAGGGTCGTTGCGGCCCTCGTGGTCGCCTCGACGCTGTGGGGCGCCTGGCTGACCGTCGTTCACGGGAGCATGGGCGAGGACGCAGCCTGCTCGGCCGAGTCGACCCTTCCCCTTGCGCACGGCAAGCCGAGCGTCGGACGGGACGCACCCGGCGCTGCATCGGCCCACTGCTATCTCTGTCACTGGCTCCGGTCGCTCCGCTCAGTAGCGGCTGCCACCCCGAACGCCGTCGCGGCGATCGTACCCGGCGGGTGGGTCTGTTCTGACCCGCTCCCGCGCGCCGGGCACGTCGAGGTGGGGCACGTCCCTGCCCGTTCTCCCCCGGCCTAAAGCCCGTCGAACGGCCACGCATCTGATGTCGACGTTGCACGCGCACCTGCGTGCTGGCCGGCGCGCCGTCTCGCCTCGACGACTGCGCCGGCGTCGAGTCGCAATCTGACGGGTTCCCGTCGGTTTCATTCTCCGGGCCGGCAACAGCCTGCCCGACACAGGGAGCGTCCTCATGTCGCAGCATCGCCGAATCGGCTGGCAGCGTGGGTACGGAGCGGCGTCCGTGGTTGGCGCCTGCGCTTTGGTGGCCGCGCTGGTTGCGCAACTGTCCGCCCAGGGTCTTGGCGGCGCCGGAACCGTGGAAGGGACCGTCAAGGACCCAAGCGACGCCGTGGTCGCCGGGGCGACGGTGATCATCCTCAACCCCGTGACCGACTACACCCGAACGGCGCAGACCGACGAGCGCGGGCACTTCGTGTTCCGCAACCTGGCGCCGAATCCGTATCACCTCGTCGTGACCGCGCCAGGGTTTGAGACGTTCGAGGAAGATGTGACCGTGCGATCATCCGTGCCGCTGCTGCTGGCGATCGCCGTCAAGATTGCCGGGGCCAGCGAGACGGTCAACGTGACGGGCCACCCCGACCTCGTCGAGAGCAACCCGACGGCGCACACGAATCTCGACCAGAAACAGCTCGCGCGACTGCCCATCCCGACCGACGCCTCGGCCCTCAGTAGCGCGATCACCCTTGCTGCCCCGGGTGTCGTCGCGGACTCGAACGGGTTCTTCCACCCCTTGGGGGACCACGCGCAGACGCAGTTCTCGATCGACAACCAGCCGGTGACGGACCAGCAGAGCCGGACGTACTCCAACCAGATCTCCCTCGATGCCGTGCAGTCGATGGAGGTCATGACGGGCGTGCCGCCAGCCGAATTCGGCGACAAGGACAGTCTGGTGGTGCGGATCATCACGAAATCCGGCCTTGGGCTGGGCAAGCCGGCGGGAACGGCGTCTTTTGGTGTCAGCTCGTTCGGGACTCCCCAGGGCGAGTTCAGCGTCGGGCTGGGCAGCGCGCGGTTTGGCAACTTCCTGTCGGTGAACGGGATGCGCGGGAACCGGTTCCTCGATTCCCCGGAGTTCGACCCGCTCCACGACACGGGGAACGCCGAGAACGCCTTCGATCGCTTCGACTACCACCCGAACGATTCCGACACCTACCACTTGAACGTGTCGTTCGCCCGCTCGTTCTTCCAGGTGCCGAACACGCTGGACCAGCAGGCCGCCGGCCAGGACCAGCGTCAGCGCATCGCGACGGTCAACATCGCTCCGGGCTGGACGCGGGTGCTCAGCTCCTCGCTCCTGCTGGCGGCCAATGCGTATGTCCGTCACGACGGCGTCACCTACATCCCCAGCGCGAATCCACTCGCCGACCAACCGGCGACCATTGGCCAGGACCGAACCCTCACGAACTACGGCGGGAAGGTCGACGTGTCGTACTTCAAGGGACGCCACAGCGCCAAGGTGGGGGCCCAAGTGAGCTTCACCTCGCTGCGGGAGAGCTTCCGGCTCGGCCTGACCGACCCGTCCTTCAACGCCCCATGCGTCGACGCGAGCGGCCGTCCGGTCGGCGATGCCCAGGTCGCCGACCCGTCGGCCTGCCAGGCACTGGGTCTGTCGTCGAACGACGCATACCAGCCGGGCCTAGCCCCGTTCGATCTGACGCGAGGTGGTTCGCTGTTCACGTTCAACGGGAGCGCGCTCATCAAGCAGCAAGCGGTCTACGCGCAGGATTCCATCACGTTCGGCAGGGCGACGGCGATGGCGGGCGTGCGGTTGGACCACTACGATGGCCTCTCGTCGGCGACGTTGCTTCAGCCGCGCGTGGGCCTCTCGTATCTTGCCCCCGCCAGCCTGGTGCTGCGAGCGTCCTACGGTCGGTCGATGGAGACGCCGTACAACGAGAACCTCGTGCTCTCCAGTGCGACCGGAAACGGCGGGCTGGCGCAGAACGTCTTCGGGGCCGTCGCCGCTTCGGCCCTGCGGCCCGGACGGCGCGACCAGGGGGATGTCGGACTCGAGCAGGGCATTGGGCGGTGGTTTGTGCTCGACGTCGACTACTTCTACAAGAAGACGATCAATGCGTTCGACTTCGACACCCTCTTCAACACCCCGATCGTCTTCCCGATCTCGTGGGCGCACTCGCAAATCGACGGGATCTCCGCGCGCATCAACCTCGTGAAACACGCGGGCTTCAGCGCATTCACGGTGATGGGCCACAATCGGGCACGCTTCTTCAACCCGGAGAACGGCGGCATCCTGTTCAACTCGCCGCTGCCCGATGGCGTCTTCCGCATCGACCATGATCAGGTGTTTCAGCAGACGACGAACCTGCTGTACCAAGCGCCGAGTCGGCTCGGCGCCTGGGGCGCCTTCACCTGGCGTTATGATTCCGGCCTCGTCGCCGGCAGCGTGCCGGACTTCGCGACAGCGCTGACCCTGACACCGGATCAACAGGCGGCGATCGGCCTCTACTGCGGCAGCACCTTTGCCACGGCGACGCAGGGGATCAGCAGTTGCAATGCTCCACAATTCGGGGCGACACGGCTGGTCATTCCGGCGGCGGGAACCGAGAACGACGACACGAACCCGCCTCGCATTGCGCCGCGCCACCTGTTTGACCTCAGCCTTGGCCTCGACAGCCTGGTGAAGACCGACCGCGGCCGCCTCAGCGTCCAATTGAGCGTCTTCAACCTCGCCAACAAGGTGGCGCTCTACAACTTCCTCTCGACCTTCAGCGGCACGCACTTCGTGCCGCCGCGCACGGTTCAGGCCGAGGTCAAGTGGACGTTCTGACCTCCGGACGGGTCGGCCCCGTGCGAGTGCTGGGCGGGCGTGACCCCGGCCGCCCCGTGTTGCCCCGGCCCGCCCAAGGCCTTCGCGCGGGCCCGGCCCCGCCGCAAGACGGCGGGCACAACGTCGGTGTACACTCGGCACGATGAGCCAGACTCTGGGTGGGACCGCCCTCGTGACCGGGGCCTCCGCGGGTCTTGGAACCGCTTTCGCCAAGGTTTTCGCGGCCCACGGCTTCGACCTCGTCCTGACCGCGCGGCGGGCCGACCGGCTCGAGGAGGTGGCCGGCGCGCTCCGCGCCGCGCACGGCCGTGCGGTGCACGTCGTGCCGGCGGACCTGGCTGACCCCGGGTCGCCGGCGCGGATCGTCGAAGAGGTGAACCGGCGGGGCCTGACCATCGACGCCCTCGTCAACAATGCCGGCTACGGCCTGCCCGGCGGCTTCCTGAGCGCCACGTGGGAGCAGCACCGCGACTTTCTCCAGGTCATGGTGATGGCGGTCGCCGAGTTGTGCCACCGCCTCGCGCCCGGAATGACCGCCCGTCGGCGAGGGTGGATCGTCAATGTGGCGTCGCTGGCGGGCCTGGTGCCGGGGACGGCTGGCCACACGCTCTACGGAGCCGCCAAGTCGCTGGTGGTGAGGTTCTCGCAGTCGCTCGCGCTGGAACTCCGGCCCTACGGCGTCCATGTCACCGGGCTCTGCCCGGGGTTCACCCACACCGAGTTCCACGACGCCAACGGCATGCGGGGCGTCGTGAACCGCCTGCCCTCGTGGCTGTGGATGGATGCCGACACGGTGGCCAGGCAGGGGTTCGACGCCGTGATGCGCGGCGACATCCTCTATGTCAACGGACGCACGAACCGGGCGATTGCCCTCCTGTCCCGCTACACGCCCGAGTGGCTCGTCAACGGTGTCGCCCGAGCAAGTGCGAGACGGTTTCGCCGCCTGTAGGTGTTGCCAGAGCGGGCACACGGGCCGGGGAGGAGTCCTCGCGAACGCTTCCGGCGGCTCAGCGGCGAGGCAACCCGAGGCCCATCGGCAGTCCCCGGGGTGCCCCTGCACGACGGTGCCACCAGGCCATCACCACCGCGACGACCAGGCCGCCGACAATTGTCCCCGCAAAGAACGCGCGGGTCCGGGCCACGCCGATCAGGAGGCACACGACTGTGCCGACGACGAAGATCAGGCCACCCGCGTCACCCCCGATCACGATCCGCGAGATATTGATCGCCGGGTAGTCGCCGTCTCCACGCGCGCCCACAGCCACAGGACCTCCTTCCGTCCGGGGACGGTGCGTCGCGTACGCATGAGGTGGGTCCCGCCCTTAACCGGATCCAGGGTACACCTCTGCCCGGCGGGTGGCGCACCCGATCCTCCAGGCGCGCCGGAACGGCGGGGCCCCTGACTCGCCCACCGCGGCAGTTCGCCGTGTCGGTGTCCGGAGGCCGAGGACGCGTCACCGGCGGGGACGGGCTCGGACGAACAGGATCTACTCGTGCCGCAACGCGCGCATCGGATCCACGCGCGACGCGTGACGGGCGGGCACGTACCCGGACGCGAAGGCCACCAGGAGAAGCACCGATGCCGACGCGGCGAGCGTCGCGGGGTCGGCTGGGGACACACCGTACAACTGGGTCCGGACCAGGCGGCTGAAGGCTACCGCGACGGGCAGGCCGACGGCCACACCGGCGCAGGCGAGGACGGCCACTTCGCGCATCACCAGCCATACGACGGTGCCGCGGTTCGCGCCGAGCGCCATGCGCAGCCCGAGTTCCCGCGTCCGGCGCGCAACGGTGTAGCTCATGACGCCGTACAGGCCGACCGCGGCGAGCAGTGTCGCGAGGCCGCCAAAGGAGGCCGCCAGCATCGCGACCATCCGCTCCACGGTGAGCGACTCGCTGGCGAGTGCCGCCATCGCCTTCAGCCCCACCACCGGGATGCCGGCGTCGATCTCTCGCACCAGACGCCGCACGAGGTCGCCGTCGAGGCCGCGCGCCGACGCCGTGCGGACAAGGAAGGTCACCCCTCCGATTCCGTCGTCCTGATCGTAGGGGAGGTACACCTGCCGCACGGTGTCGGCCCGCAACGAGGCGTCTTTGTCGTCCTTGGCGACGCCCACGATCTCGATGTCGGTGGGTTTGCCACGGGCGACGCCGAACCGGCGCCCAATCGGGTTGAGGTTCCCGTAGAAGTACCGGGCCATCTTCTCGCCGATCACCGCGACGCGAGGGGCCCCATGAAGGTCGGCCTCCGTGAACTCGCGGCCCATGACCAGGGGGATTCCCAAGGCCCGCAAGTAACTCGGCCCCACCCAGTTCACGTGGGGATTCATGTCCTCGCCATCCTTGGCCTGGTAGCCGTCCACTTGGACCGTCATCGCCGAGTAATCGCCGGTGAGCGGCGCCGACGAGGCCATCGAGACGGCGAGCACGCCCGGCTCCTGGCCGAGTCGCTCGCGCAGCCGGCGGAAGAGCGCGCGCGCCTGCTCGTCCGAGTAACCACTCAGCGTCGGGTCGATCGAGAACGTCTGCAGGCCTTCGACCCGGAATCCCGGGTCGAGGGCCCGGAGGTTCCACAGACTCCGGACAAACAACCCGGCCCCGACCAGCAACAGCAGGGACAAGGCGACCTGAGCAACGACGAGGCCCTTCCTGAGCCGCACGTGACCGGTGCTGACCACCGACCCGCCTTCTTCCTTGAGCGCCGTGACGAGCTGGGGCCGGGTCGTCTGCCAGGCGGGCAGGAGGCCAAAGAGCACACCGGTGACGACCGAGACGACGAACGTGAAGGCCAGCACTCTGGCATCAGGGGCCGCGCTGAACGCCCGCGTGGCGGACTCTCGGGGCGCGGCCGCGAGCAGCAGGTCGCCCGCCCACAGAGCGAGCAGTACGCCTGCGAGTTCGCCGAGCAGCGCCAACATGAGGCTCTCGATCAGGAGGCGGCGGATGATGTCGCCGCGTGAGGCGCCGAGCGCGAGCCGGATCCCGATCTCGCGCTGCCGCACTGGCGCACGCGCCATGAGCAGGTTGGCTACGTTGGCACACGTGATCAGCAACAGGAAGCCGACCAGGGCCATCAGCACCACGAGCGATGTCGAGAACTCGTCGCGGAGCTCGGAGAGCCCCCGCCGACCCGGCAGGAGGAGCAGCCGGACGGCCACAAACCGCTTCCGGAAGCGGTCAGACGACGTGTGGATCTCTTTGAGTTCCTGTTCCCGGATCTGATGGAACAGGACGTTCATGGCCGCCTCAGCCTGCTCGCGCGACACGCCGGGTCGCAGCCGTGCGATCACCTGCAGCCACATGTAGCGCCGATCGGTCAGCCCGTCGTAGGTCGGCGTCATCGCGGCCTTCATCGCGAGGGGCACGAAGGCGTCGGGTGCCGTGCCCACCTCGGTGCCGTTGAAACCGATCGGTGCGACGCCCACGATGACCATCGAGTGGCCGTTCAACCGGACGGTCGCGCCGACGACCTTCCGGTCTCCGCCGAACCGCCGGAGCCAGAACCCGTGCGAGAGCACGGCGACGGGATGTTCCCCGGGCGTTCCATCATCGGCCGGCGTGAGCAGCCTCCCGGCTGCGGGGCGCAATCCGAGGACTTGGAAGTAAGCCCCGTTCACGAGCTCGGCGTGAAGCCGCTCCGGATGGTTGTCGACGAGCAGGGTCACGGGGGTCGGGTAGCGCGCCAGCAGGCCGCTGAAGACGGTGTTGTGGTCGCGGAAGTCCACGAACATCGGGTAGGAGAACGCGTGGTCGGCCTCGATGCGGCCCTGGTTGGGTCCGGGTGCATCGAGCGCCACCAGACGGTCAGGTTCCACGACCGGGAGCGAGCGGAGCAACACCTGGTCCAGCAGGGTGAAGATGGCCGTATTGGCCCCAATACCCAGCGCGAGGGTGCACGCCACGATGAGAGTAAAGCCCGGTGCCTTCGCGAGCGTCCGGCCCGCGTGTCGTACCTGCTGAGCGAAATCACCCATGACTGTCTCCCGCTGCGTCGGGGCCCGAGCCCGTCGGTAGCGAAAGGCGCGCCAACCCGCCGATCGGCCCCCAAGCTGCGGTCCCGCGCGACGTTACTGCGCTTCGGGCGGTCCTCCCCACCTGGGCGCGACGTCCGGAATCGAACAGCCCATCCGCCGGTTCCGGACACGGCTGGACGACGGGGCCAGCTCGGGCGTGCGGCCGGGCAGTGATACCATCAGCGCGTGCCGATTGTCGCGGTCCTCGGCCTCGTGTTCAGTGTGGCATCAGCCGTCGTGGCAGCTGCCTGGTTCATTCGGATGAGACTCGGCCGCCCCAGACCAGGCTTGGCCGGCCTGCCGATCCCTCTCGGCTTCTACAGCCTCTGGATGGTCTGCTGGTTCGCATTCGCGTGCCAGCAGCAGTTCCTCATGACGCGCGTCAGTCCGGCGACGGCGTTGAAGATGGCCGCCGTCGTCCTACTGCTGGGGGGCGTGTGCTGCACGGCGTGGCTCTACGGGTGCTTTGTCGTGCTCCACCAGCTCTTTCCGGGCCCCGCCGCGCGACGGGCGAGGCGCGGCGCCAGGCATGCCGCGCTGGTGTTCGTGGCGATGCTGATTGCGGGCTGGGGCGCGTTCCAGCTGACCGGGGACACCGTCCTGTTCGTGGTGCTCCGAAGCCTGCAAGGCCTGGTCGCGTTCCCGCTCGCGGGGTTGGTCTGGGTGTGGATGCTGGTCGGAGGGGGGCGCCAGGCTGACCCTTCCGGCGGCGCTCGGGACACGCTGGCCGCCGGCTACCTCGGGCTGTGCACCGTGGCGTTCATTCTCGGGCTGGTGCGGAGTCGCCTGGGCGCCCTGTCGCCGGCGGTCCCAGCGACCCTGGACATCCTGGCGGAGGGTGTGTACGTCATCGGCACCGTCTCGTGGGTCGAACTCTGGTGGAAACGCCACGCCGGGACCCGCCCGGATGCCCCACGGGCCGCGAGCGCGGACCCGCCTCGGCAGGCCGTCCCGTAGCCCGCGCCGCGGTGCTCGACCCCCTCGCCGCGCCACGCGGGAATCCGGCCCGCCGCACGCATCGCTTCACATCGTCCTCGTTTCTCTCTAAAATCGCCTCCGTCGCCGAGGCGAGGAGGCCCCATGGAACTGCGGCTGTACCAGATCGATGCGTTCGCCGACCGGCTGTTCAGCGGAAACCCGGCGGCCGTCTGCCCGCTCGAGGCCTGGCTGCCTGACGAAGTGCTCCAGCAGATTGCCGCCGAGAACAACCTGGCCGAGACGGCGTTCTACGTCCGTCAGGACGCCGGCTTCGATCTGCGGTGGTTCACGCCGACCGTCGAGGTCGACCTGTGCGGGCACGCAACGCTCGCGTCGGCGTTCGTCGTGTTCACCTACGCGGGTTTCGGTGGGGAGACGATCGAGTTCTCTTCGCGCAGCGGGACCCTCCGGGTGCGGCGTGACGGTGACCTGCTGGTGCTCGACTTCCCGGCCGATCACGTGGAGCCGGTGGCGGTGCCGCAGGTCTTGATCGACGCCCTCGGCCGCGAGCCCATCGAGTGTTACAAGGGCCGGAGCGACTACATGGTGGTCTATGGGATCGAGCCGCACGTTGCGACGCTGAATCCCGACCTCGGGGATCTCGCCATGGTTCCGGCGCGCGGCGTGATCGTGACGGCCCCGGGTCGCGAGGTGGATTTCGTGTCACGGTTCTTCGCGCCGCAGAGCGGCGTGCCCGAAGACCCGGTGACCGGCTCGGCCCACACGACGCTCGCCCCCTACTGGGCTGCGCGGCTCGGCAAAGCCGAACTGTCCGCCGTCCAGCTGTCGAAACGCCGGGGCCGCCTCCGCTGCCGTCTGGCCGGCGACCGAGTGGAGATTGCCGGCCGCGCGGTCCCCTACCTGGTCGGCACGATTACGGTCTAGGGCCGGGAAGCCGCTCGGCCGGCGGCGCAGGCGGGAGGAGGTCGGCCGTCCCGTGACCCCGGGGCGGCGCCGGGGCGGGGCGCACCCCGCCCTCAGTGCATCCGAGGCCCTACTTCACGGCACCGAACTCGGGTGGCAGGCTCATCCCCAACTCGCGCACCAGAAAGCCGTACATGTCCGCGCGCTCCTCGATGATCTTGGAGGTCGGCTTGCCGGCCCCATGTCCAGCCTTGGTCTCGACGCGGATCAGGATCGGAGCCGGGCCAGATTGCGCGGCCTGCAGGGTCGCGGTGAACTTGAAGCTGTGGAGGGGCGGGACCCGGTCATCGTGGTCGGCGGTCGTCACGAGCGTGGGCGGGTACTTCGTCCCGGGCTTCACGTTGTGCAGGGGTGAGGTACCGCATCACGGTCTCGAAATCCTCGCGGTTCTTCGACGGCTGGCCGTAGTCGGAGCGCCACCCCCAGCCGATGGTGAACTTGTCGAAGCGCAGCATGTCCATCACGCCGACCGCCGGCAGCGTCGCGCCGAACAGTTCGGGCCGCTGGGTCAGGCACGCGCCGACCAGCAGACCGCCGTTGCTCCCGCCCTGGATCGCGAGCTTCGGCGTCGACGTGTAGCGCTGGTGAATCAGGAACTCGGCCGCGGCGATGAAGTCGTCGAATACGTTCTGCTTGTTCTTCAGCCGGCCCGCATCGTACCAAGCCTGGCCGTACTCGCCGCCCCCGCGCAGGTTGGCGACCGCGTAGATGCCGCCCATCTCGAGCCAGCCCGCCGCTGCCGGCGAGAAGCCGGGCATCGACGGGATGTTGAACCCTCCGTAGCCGTAGAGCAGCGTCGGGTTCTGGCCGTCCTTCTGCAGCCCCTTCCGGTAGGTGAGGAACATCGGGACCGTGGTGCCGTCCTTCGAGGGGTAGAAGACCTGCACGGTTTCGTAGCGGCTTGGGTCGAATTTCAACACCGGCGTCCGATAGGCGGTGCTCTCGCCTTTCGCGAACTCGTACCGGTACACGGTGGTCGGGTAGAGGAACGACCCGAACGAGTAGAACATCTCAGTGTGCGTGCGTCGGCCTGTCAGGCCGGCGATGCTGCCGAGCGTCGGCAGCGCGATCTCGTTGGCAGCGGTGCCGTCGAGCTTGTGGAGCCGCAGCGTATGGTGGGCGTCGGTCATCCAGACCGTCACGAACTCGTCGTTCACCATCGTCACGCCTTCGAGCACGGCTTTCCCCGGCGCCTCGGCGATCAGCGTCTTCCAGGCTTCCGGTTTCGGTGAGGCGAGGTGGATGGCGACCAGCCGGAAGCGCGGCGCGTCGCGGTTGGTCAGCACGTAGAACGTGTCGCCATCATTGCCGATGACCGCATAGGTCGCGTCGAACGCATCGAGGAACGGCCGGATCCGGCCCGACTTGTCCTTGAGGTCGCGGACGAACACGCGGTTCCGCTCGTCGGTGCCCTCCGTCTGGACGATGAGGAGGAAGCGCCCGTCCTCGGTGACCTCGGCACCAAACCCCCAGTCGGGCTGGTCGGGCCGTTCGTAGGTCAGCACGTCCCGCTCCTGCGGGGTGCCCAGCTTGTGGAAGAACACCTTCTGATTCTTGTTGAGCGCCTGCAGGGCCCCTGACTGCGGCGCGTCGTAACGGCTGTAGAAGAAACCCGAACCGTCCTTCAGCCACGCCGCGCCACTGAACTTCGACCACTTCACGAGATCGGGCAGGTCCTGCGAGGTGGCCACGTCACGAACGTGCCACTCGATCCAGTCCGACCCGCTGGTGGCCAGCGAGTACGCCATGTAGCGGCCGTCCTCCGTGAAGGAGACGCCGCCGAGGGCCACGGTCCCGTCCTTCGAGAGCGCGTTCGGGTCCAGCAGGACCTCGGGCGCCGCGTCGAGGGACTTGGCTTTGTAGAGCACGGCCTGGGGCTGCAGCCCGGAGTTCTTCGTGAACACGTACCACGAGCCCTCGCGCGACGGCGTGCCGTAACGCTCGTAGTTCCAGATCTCCTCCAGGCGAGCCTTGATGCGGGCCCGCTCGGGGATCCCCGCCAGGTAGGCAGCGGTCACCTTGTTCTCGGCATCGATCCACGCCCGCGTGTCGGGCGCATCCGCGTCCTCGAGCCACCGGTAGGGGTCGGCGACCTTCGTGCCGAAGAACTCGTCCACCTGTGCCACCTTCTTCGCGGCGGGATAGGTGAGCCGGGGCGCTTGGGGGGGCGTGCTGCAGGAAGACATAGCCATGGCTGCGATGAGCGCTAGCGCCAGACGGAACGTCATGATGGTCCTCGAGGGGGCGGCTGCCACGTCACTCGCGGGAACCGGGAGACCCTCATGGTAACGCAACCCCGCGACCCGCGGCGTGCGCCACCACCGTCCCCCCGGGGGGCCCTCTCCTCAACGGCCCTCCGGCTCCGGCACCCGTTTGAGCGCCAGATCCTGGAAGTCGAAACTGAAGTCGGTGGCGGGTGACACCGCCTGCATCTTCGCCGTCTCCACCGCGGCGTCGGGACCGAGCGCGAAGGTGAGGAATGCGTCGGCGTTCAGCCCGCGGTCGCGCCACCGCACCAGGAACGTCTCGTGCTGCCAGGGCTCGAGGTCGCCGACGAGCGACGGGGTGTGGCTGAACCGCACGACGAGCTTCTCGCGCTCCAGCGCGACGACGACATCGCCGTACCACGCGTCCCTGTAGGTCCCGGCATAGTTGGCGAGCGGCAGCGACGGCCCGGCTGAGGCCGCACGCGAGGCGGCCGTCTTCCGCGCCGAGTCGGCGAGGGCCGCCTCGGCCCGAGCGCGGACCTTCGCGAAACCGCCCAGCCAGTCGCTCCGGACGCCGCCCACGTAGGCGTCCGCCACGAAGTAGGCGAGGGCGTTGAATGCCTCAGACGACTCCTGGTTGGTCAGGACGGCCACGCCGAGGTTGAGATCCGGAATCATCAGGATGCGCGAGAAATAGCCCGGGAGGCCGCCGGTGTGCGTGAGCACCCGATGCCCGCGGAACTCGCGGACCTCCAGGCCAAGGGCGTACCCGCGGAACATGGACCGGAGGGCGGGGAGTTCCGGCGGCGGATCCGGATTCGGCTCAGGCGTTACCAGCGTCGTCAGCTGGCGGGAGGTTTCGGCAGAGAAGAGGCGCGAGCCGTCGGGCAGCCTGCCCTCGGCCAATAGCACACGCAACCACTTCGCCATGTCCTCGGCGCTGGAATTGATGCCGCCGGCCGGATTGACGGTCGTGCAGTCGAACGGGGCGATCGGGCGCAACTCGCCCTCCACGCGGGCGTGCGGGACAGCCACGTTGTCCCCCGTCCGGTCCCGCCCGTGGCTGACCGCGCTGCCCGTCATGCCAACTCTCGCCAACAGGCGCGACGCGACGAAGTCCTCCCACGGACGACCGGTCACCGCCTCGATGACCTCGCCTGCCACGAGATACAGCACGTTATCGTAGGCGTAGGCGCTGCGGAAACTGGTGGCGAGTGGGACGGAACGCAGGCGGCGGACGACCTCCTTTCGTTCGTACGTGCTCCCCGGCCACCACAACAGGTCCCCGCCGCCTAGCCCGAGGCCGCTGCGATGCACGAGCAAATCGCGGAGGGTCAGCTCGCGCGTCACCCACGGGTCCGACAATCGGAACCACGGGAGATAGTCGATGACCGGGGCGTCCCAGGAGACCCGGCCCTCCTCGACGAGCAACCCGAGCGCGGTGGCCGTGAACAACTTCGTGTTCGACCCGATGCCGAACAGGGTCTTGCCGTTCACCTCCGCCGCGTCCCCCAACTTGCGGACGCCGTAACCCCGAGCGACGACCACGGCGTCGTCCTTGACGACGGCGAGGCCCAACCCTGGCACGTCGAACGCCTTCATGACGCGGGCGACGAAGGCGTCAAGTTCTGGGGCGGGCGGGGGTGGCTGTCCCGCCGAGGGAGGTACGGCCGCCAACAGCAGACACGCCAACGCAAGCCAGGAAATGCTGCGTTTCAGCATGAATTTCATGCTAGCACGACCAGCGACTCCTCCCCGCCTCCCGACACGCAGGGCCACAGGTCCAACGGGTGACCAGAGACGCCCGACTCGCCACCTCCCACCCCGTGCGCACCGCCGGCACGCCGCGCCTCTGAAACCGCTGGGCTTGGGCGGGCGGTTCGCACAGGGGTCTGGTCCGTTAGGGTATAGGCCCGGGGCGCTCAGGAGCCGGTTCTAGGGTTCAGCGTGTCCGCCGGACCGCTTCGGGGTGCGACACGCAGGCATGGACGCGCGGCGGCATCGATTGGGCGGGCCTCCCTGGTCGCGCTATAGATAGCGAACCAGGGCGTGGAAGGCATCGCTCAGGGCGCGCGTCAGGAGGTGGAACACCGAGGAGAGGTCGCCGGTATTGACTGCCGTCGTCACGGTGACCGGGTCAGTCAGCACCACCCAGATGGTGGCCACGGCCAGCACCGCGCACAGGACCGCCAGCGTACCGGTCGCTCTGAGCGTCGTGGCTGCCAACGTCATGGACGTGCTCCTGGTAGACCGCCCTTGGCCGACAGACCTGTCGGCCCGCCGCAAGACCGGTACCAGGATTACGCACCGGGACCCAGAAAGGTTGCACGCAGGATCCGCCCGCAATTCGCAGGGCCGGTCTGCCCCGGCCCCGAGCGGCGCAGACGCGCGCCCGGGGCCGCCTGTGCGGGGCTGGTCAGTCCCTGTCCACTTCCGGACAGGGGGCGACAGCCTACCCGATCAGCCGGAGGGTGGTCTGGGGACTGGAGAGGAACTCGGCGCCCTCAGGGGTGACCACAATCATTTCCTCGATCGTGGCGATGCCGTAGCCGGGTACCGTCAGCCGGGGCTCGAGCGTGAACACCATGCCACGCTCGACTGGGACGAACGGCTTCTTGGCGTACTTCTCCCACGCGGGGCCGAGCAGGGCCGTCCCGTCGTGCGCGTAGCGTCCGACCTGGTGGCCGAGGCCGTGGGGGAACTCGGCGTAGCCGCCCTCGGTGACGATCTTCCGCGCCACGGCGTCCACGCTCTCGCCCGTGACGCCCGGCCGAACGGCTTGGCGTGCGGCTTCGATGGCGCGCACGATGGTGTTGAACCCCCGCTGGACCTCAGTCGGCGCCGCCGCCTCCCCCTCCCGCAGCACGTAGAACGTCCGCTGCAGGTCGGCGCAGTAGTCTTCGTACTTCAGGCCGAAGTCCATGTTGACGAGGTGGCCGCGCTCAACCGCCCGGCCGGTCGGTCCGTAGTGCGCGCCTGCGGTGTCCGGGCCGGTGAACACCGAAGGGCAGATCCCCGGCTCCCAGGCCAGCTCTCGGCGATCCTCGCGGACGAGCGAGGCGACGTAGTCGGCCACCTCCCGCTCCGTCACACCGGGGGCCAAGAACGCCCCCACCTTCGCGAAGATCTCCTCGGTCAAGTTGATCGCCACCCGGATCCGGGAGAGTTCGGTCGTCGTCTTGCGCGCGCGAAGCGCCGAGATGACCGGCTCGGAGGACACCAGACGGTCCTGGAACCCGATCTCGGCGAGGAAGGCCTGGAGGGTCACGAACATCCCGTGCGTCAGCCCGTCGCACACCTCGCTGTCGGGCGAGTAGTTCACGGCGATCGACGAGGGATTGCGCGCGCGCAGGTAGTCGAGCAGCGGCTGCTTGATGCCCTGCACGTACCCGTCGACGTCCCGATAGGCCCCGGTATCCACGATCGCCTGCCGGTCATATTGGCCGACGATGGCGCGCGCCTCTCCGCTGGCCATGACCAGGAACGCACTGTGCCAGGTGACGTGACCGGACGCCAGGAACGGCATGGTCGGGTCGTTGGTGATCCCCGTCTCTCGGACGAACGTCAGCCAGCAGGGGATGTCGAGTTCGCGGAGGATGCCCACCGCCTGTGCGATCTTCTCCTGGATGAGGGACATAATCACGGACTCCTGGAGCTAGTCCCAGTTTCCACGTTCGCCGTGGACGGCGACCAGCCGACGATAGCGCTCGAGCGCGTTTCGGTAGTTGAACACCGCGTGCCGCCAGGCGGCCTCGCCATCGCCAGCCTGGATGGCCGCGACGATCGCGCTGTGCTCGGCGAGCGATTCCTGCACGCTGTGCGCGTGAATCAACGCCTCCGTGTACACGCGGACGTAGCGCTCCCGCTGCGCGTGCAGCGCACTCAGCTTCGCGAGCAGGCGCGGTCCGGCGGCCGCCCGCTCGTAGCACCAGTGGAAGCGCAAGTCGAGTTCCTGGGCCGCCCGGATGTCCGACACGTCCGTGGCGGACAGCATCTGAAGCTGCTGGTTGATCCCGGCGGCCTCCTCGACAACCCGCGTGCGGCGGGCGGGCGGGAGCTCGGCAGCGAGCCGGGCGGCAACGCCGTCGAGCGCCCCGACCATGAGGAACAGCTCGCGCATGTCCTGCGCGGTGAGCGGCGCGACGCTCACGCGGCCCGCCGCCGACGCGCGATTCGACACGACCAGACCGTCCTGCTGCAGCCTTAGGAGCGCGGCGCGCACCGGTGTCCGACTGACGCCCAGGCGGTGGCACAGATCCACCTCCGTAAGCTTGGCGCCCGGCGCCAGCCGCAACGTCACGATGCTGTCGCGGAGACGGGCATAGGCCGTGTCGCCGAGCGTCCGGGAGCGCGCACGTTGCTTCGAGCGTTCAACCATAGACCTCGGACCACCAACACGGGGCCGGACGGCCGCAACCGCGCGCAGCGGGGCCGGACGGTCGATCGACGCGGCACCCGGCTACGAGACCACCGCCGCGGACGTCGGCCGGGTGAACCGATCGAGCCGGCCCATCGAGACGAATACCGCCAGCGCGGCGCCGAACAGCAGCGCGGCGATGATCAGGAAGTACTGATGATGCGGAAACGCGCTGTACCAGCGGCCGAGCAGGCCGGACCCATAGCTGCCGAGTGCCGTCGCGCTGAACCACAGCCCCATCATCAGCCCCTGGAGGCGGCGCGGCGCGACCTTGGACACGAAGGACTGCCCCATCGGGGACACCAGGATCTCCGCGATCTCGATGACGAAGTAGGAGCCGACCAGCCACCAGGGGGACATGATGTTCACGTCCCGGTTACCGCCAGCCCACGCGGCCGCCGCCATGATCAGCATGGAGAAGCCCGACACGAACATGCCGGTGCCGATCTTGGCCGGACTCGAGATCTCGACGCCGCGCCGCCGCAGCCGCTCCAGGCCGCCGACGAGGATCGGGGTGAGCACCAGGATGAAGAAGGGACCAAAGAACTGGTAGGTCTCCGGGCGCAGCCACGCGTAGACGCGCGTGGACCGCTCGGCGAAGAGCGTCTGCGCGAATCCGTTCTGGTAGAAGGCGGTCCAGAAGAAGATGACGATCGCGAACAGGATCAGCAACGTCACGATGCGTGCGGCATCCTCGGTGCCGTCCTCGACGATCGGGCCCCCGAGCGACGCGGGGGCAGGGCCAACGTTGGGGCGATCCATCGCGACCTGCAACGCGCCCTTCCCCGCTTGGAAGATCGCCAGCGCCAGCACCAGACCGACCACGGCGGCGCCGAAGGCGACCCGGTGGGTATGGTACGAGGCGAAGAGGGCGGTCGCGGCCAGCGGCGCGATCGCGGCGCCGAGATTCACGCTCATGTAGTAGAGATTGAACCCCGCGTCCTTGAGCGCCGGGCGGTCGTCGTACAGCCGACCGACCGTCACGGACATGTTGGCCTTGAAGATCCCGGTCCCAAAGGCGATCAGCCCGAGGCCCGCGTAGAAGAGCGGCAGCCGGTTCGCGGCCGAGCCGCTGAGCGCTGCGTACCCGAGGCACATCGCCACGGCGCCGAGGCGGATCGTGTTCAGGTGACCGAGCACGCGGTCGCCAAGCCAGCCGCCCAGTACCGGGACGAAATAGACGGTGGCCAGGAACGTGCCGTACAGCATGCCCTTCCGCGCGTCGTCCCAGTGGAACTCGCTGTCCATGTAGAGCACGAGGACGGCCATCAGGATGTAGAAGCCAAAGCGCTCCCACATTTCGGTGAAGAAGATGGGCAGGAGGCCCCGCGGATGGTTCTTGAACATCGCGGGGCCTAGCGTATCAGATCGGGGCGGGGGTGGGGCGCCGCCGGTTGGCGCCCCAGGTCGGAACCTAGAAACCCGTCTGCTCGGTCCGCGCGATGATCTCGTCCTGCAGGCCCTTGGTCAGGTCGCAGAAATAGTCGCTGTAGCCCGCCACGCGGACGATCAGATCGCGGTGCTTCTCCGGCTCCTTCTGCGCGGCTCGCAGGGTGTCGGCCGTCACGACATTGAACTGGATGTGGTGGCCGTCCAGCTTGAAGTACGCCCGCACCAGGTGGGCGAGTTGGTCGATGCCCTCGGTGCTGTCGAGCAGCGAGGGCGTGAACTTCTGGTTCAGTAGCGTGCCGCCACTGCGGGCGTGGTCCATCCGCGCAGCCGAACGGATGACGGCTGTCGGACCGTGGCGGTCCGCCCCGTGGGCCGGCGAGATGCCGTCGGAGACCGGCACCCATGCATGGCGCCCGTCCGGCGTGGCCCCGCACACGGACCCGAAGTACACGTGGCAGGTGGTCGACAGGTAATTCACGTGGTAGGTGGACGCCGTCGGCCCGCGTCGCCCTTCGATGGCCTCGAACAGCCACTGGCAGATCAGGGTCACGAACGCGTCGGCGTACTCGTCGTCATTGCCGTACTTGGGCGTCTTGTTGACCAGCAGCTGTCGCAGCGACTCGTGGCCGATGAAATCCGCGCGAACGGCCTGGACGAGGTCGGCCATCCGGACGGTCTGATGGTCGAAGACGTGGTACCTGATCGCCGACAGGCTGTCGGCCGTCGTGCCGGGCCCGACCGGCATGATGTACCGCGTGTTGTAGCGTGCGCCTCCGGCGTTGTAGTCGCGCCCGTTCTTGATGCAGTCGTCGGTGATGATCGACAGGAACGGTGCGGGCATCATCGTCGCGTACATGCGTTCGATGATGTTGCTGCCGCGGATCTTCACATCGATGAAGTGATTGAGCTGCGTCCGGAAGGCGGAGAGGAGCTGGTCGAACGTCTCGAAGGTGGCCGGGTCGCCGGTCTGCGGGCCGATCTGCCGCTCGGTGCGCGGATCGTAGCCGTTGTTCAGCGTGACCTCGATCACCTTCGGCAGGTTGAAGTAGCCGGTGAGGATGTAGCTCTCCTTGCCGAACGCGCCGGCCTCGACACAGCCGCTCGTTCCGCCGCACCGCGCGTCCTCGACCGCCTTGCCCTGACGCACGAGCTCGGCCACCACCATGTCGGCGTTGAAGATCGAGGGCTGACCCCAGCCCTTGCGGATGATCTCGCAGCCTTTCTTGAGGAACTGGTCTGGGTTCTTCTTGCTCAGCTGCAGGTTCGACGAGGGCTGCAGTAGCCGCATCTCGTCGATCACCTCGAGGACCAGGTAGGTCACGTCGTTGACGGCGTCACTGCCGTCGGGCTTGAGGCCGCCCGACGAGATATTGGCGAAATCGGTGTAGGTGCCGCTCTCGGCGGCCGTCACGCCCACCTTGGGCGGCGCCGGCTGGTTGTTGAACTTCACCCAGAAGCACTGCAGCAGTTCCCGAGCGCGCTCGCGGGTCAGCGTCCCGGCCTCGAGTTCGCGCTTGTAGTACGGATAGAGGTGCTGGTCGAGCCGGCCCGGGCAGAACGAGTCCCAGGTGTTCAGCTCGGTGATCACGCCGAGGTGCATGAACCAGTACGCCTGAAGCGCTTCCCAGAAGGTGCGCGCCGGGTGTTCCGGCACCCAGGCGCAGTTGGCGGCGATCTGTTCGAGTTCCGCCTTCCGTACCGGATCGGCCTCCTGGGCGGCCCGAGCCGCAGCCTCCTCGCTGTAGCGGCGCGCCAGCCGGATCACGGCGTCGGCCGCCATCCGCATGCCCTTGAGCTGCTGCCGCTTGTCGTAGGCCTCGGGATCGTGGAGATCGTCGAGGGCCGCGAGCACGGCATCGATGTCCGCCTGCAAGCCGGCGAGGCCCTTCCGGTAGATCTTGTCGTCGGCGACGGTGTGTCCCGGCGCGCGCTGCTCCATGAACTCCGTGAAGATGCCAGCCTCGTACGCCGCCTTCCACTCCTCGGGCAGCTCCTCGAACATCCGGTAGCGCATGGAGCGCTCCCGCCAGAACGGAATCACGGTGGTCTGATAGACGTCGCGCGCCTCGGCGGCGACCGCGAACGAGATCTTCTCGCGGGTATTCAGGATGTCGAGGTCCTCGAGAGAATGACAGCAGAGTTCCGGGTAGGTGGGCGTGGCCTTCGGCTTCGGCCCCCGCTCGCCGACGATGAGTTCGCCCGGCTCGATGTAGAGCGCCTTCCGCTCCGTCAGGTACTGCAGAGACAGGGCGCGCAGCACCGGGAGCGACGCCGAAGGCGCATGGCGATAGAACTCGGTCATCAACTCGGCGCGTTCGCTGGACAGCGTCGGCCTGGTCTCCAGGCTCAGCTGGCGCAGCGTGGCCACACGATCGGTCATGACGACCCTCCTGGTCTTACGATGAGGCCGCACTCCTCGAACAACCTCGAGACGTGATCCTGCACGTCGTGGTCGGGAGGGAGGACGGCGTTAAGCGTGTAGGGCCGGTGCAACCGCGCGTACCTGGCGAGCCCGGCCCGATGATACGGCAGCACGTCGATGCGTCGAAGCTGCAGCGACGCCAGAAACGCTCCCAGGGCGCGCACGTTGGCATCATCGTCGGTGACACCCGGGATGAGCGGAAACCGAATCCGCACGTTGGGATGGACCTCGGCGAGGCGCTCGAGGTTGTGCAGGATCCGGACGTTGGACACGCCGGTGAAGGCGCGGTGCCGCGCCTCGTCCATGATCTTGACGTCGAAGAGAAACAGATCGGCGTCGTGGGCGACCTCCAGCAGCGCGAGCGTGTCCACGTGGCCGCAGGTATCGACCGCGACGTGGATGCCCGACGCGCGGCAGGCGCGCACCACCTCGAGCGTGAAGGCGGGCTGCACGAGCGGCTCGCCCCCCGAGAGCGTGACGCCGCCGCCGGACTCGTCGTAGAAGATCCGGTCGCGCTCGATTTCCGCCATCAGTGCGTCGACGCTGTAGGTTCGGCCCACCAGCTCGCGCGCGCCCGTCGGGCAGGCGTCCACACACGCCCCGCACCGGATACAGACGTCCGGGGCCACCTGCGCGGCGACGGCGGCCGGCTCGACGGCATGATACGGACAGGCCTCGGTGCAGGCGCCGCACTGGACACAGCGGTCAGGGTGCGGCATGAACTCGGCTTCGAACGCTTGGCTCTCGGGGCTGTGGCACCAGGCGCAGCGCAGCGGGCAGCCCTTCAGGAACACGGTCGTGCGAATACCCGGTCCGTCGTGGATGGCGAACCGCTCAATCCGCAGGACCCGTCCGTCGGCCCCCGGCCACCGCGTCGTGGTTGGAACTGCCACCTGTGCCACCGTCACAGCACCCTCGCTCGCTCTGCCCGGCCCCGCGCCGGCGTTACCAGTTCCCCCGTTCACCCAGGACCGTCAGGATTTGGGTGTAGCGGTCGGCGCACCCGCGCCAGTTCCTGGCGACCGCCACCTCGGCAGCATCCCCGTTTCCCGCACGGACCGCCTCGACAATGGCCGCGTGTTCGCGCGCCGCCTCGTCGAAGGCGCAGATGATCGCGGTCGTATACACCCGCTCATAGCGCTCGGCCTGCGGCTGGAGCACGTCGAGTTCCGCCAGCAGACGCGGCCCAGCCGCCGCGACCGGGCACGCCCGGTGGAAGCGGACGTGCAATTCCTGCGCACGCACCAATTCCGGCGGGCGGGCGGCGGCCGCGGCGCGCAGCTGTTCGGCAAGGACGCCCATCTCGTCGGCGAGCGCCGAACGTGGAACGGGCGGAAGGCCGGCGGCCAGCCGGGCGGCCGTCCCCTCGAGCGCTCCGACCAGCAGGAACACCTCGCGCATGTCGTCGGCGGTGAGCGGCGCGACCGTCGCGCGCAGCTTCTGGCCCGCACGAGACGCGCTCACGAAGCCCTCCTGCTGGAGTCGCTGCAAGGCGGCTCGCACCGGCGTGCGGCTGACGCCCAGACGGAGCGAGAGCTCGGTCTCAATCAGCGGGGCCCCGGGGGCGAGTCGACCGCCCACAATGAGATCCCGCAGCCGCGAGTAGGCCGAGGCGCCAGCCTCGGGGCGCGGCACGAGGCGGACAACCCGCCGGGACGCCGACGCGTGGGGGGGTGAGACGGCCCGGTCCGCCGCCGCAGGCGTGTCGTGAGGTCTCGGCATAGGCAGCTCGACAGGTAATAGAAGACTATCTCGCTCCACTATTGTATACAACCAACCACGATCTTCAATGTACCAGAATTGCATCGTGTATTGCACGTCTTTCGGTATACACTAACGCCGCCCGCGGGAACGCGCTTGGCTCACGCTGCGGCTCGCGCAGCCGGCACCTGTGCAGCCAACGCGGGCGCGGCTCCCCGGGCACCGACGCTCCCGCTTCGCCGGACCTGGCCGCTGGCGCCGTCCCTCCGCGCCGTGCCGTGGGGAGGGGAGCGGGAGCGTCGCATCAGCAGCGGGATCACGCCCGACGACGACCGGAGTGCGTCGAGGCGCGGCTGGACAGGATGCCAGCCGGCGGTCGACGTGAAACCGCGCCCCGCCTCATGGCCGCGGCAGGCGTCACGTGTAAGATGTCCGGACCGGTTCGTCTCCAGCAGCGGAGGTGCCTCATGACTACAGGTCGTCCCGTCCGACGCGTGGCGATGGCCACGCTGGCGCTCGGTATACTGTGCACGGGTCTCGTCGTCGGCCATGGTCTCCTCGCGGCGCAACCTCCCGCCAAGGCCGCGCAGGCCAAAGGCGTGCAGGCGCCCGCCGCGCCCGCCGGCCCGGTGGCCGACGCGGCGTTCCGCATCAACGCCTGGGATCAGTTCGTGGCCATGCGGACCGCCTCGCCCTTCAAGGACCAGAAGTGGCAGTTCATCGGCCCGACCAACATCAGCGGTCGGGTGGTGGACATCGCGGTCGCCAACCGCAAGGGCAAGACGCGCATCATCTACGTCGCGTCGGCGTCCGGCGGCCTCTGGAAGACCGAGAACGAAGGGATGACCTTCGAGCCGATCTTCGAGCAGTTTCCGTCGGTGCAGGGTGGCAACGTCAAGGTGGCGCCCTCCAATCCGGACATCATCTGGTTCGGGACCGGCGAAGCCAACATCTTTCGCAGCTCGTACGCCGGCGTCGGCATCTACAAGTCGACCGACGGCGGCAAGACGTGGCAGCACATGGGGCTGTCCGGTACGCACACGATTCCCCGCATCGTCATCCATCCGACCAACCCCGACATCGTCTACGTCGCCGCGGGCGGCCACGAGTGGAACGACAACGAGGAGCGCGGCGTCTATAAAACGACCGACGGCGGCAAGACGTGGGACAAGGTCCTGTTCGTCAACGCGAAGACGGGCGCCAACGACCTGGTGATGGATCCGACCGACGCCAACGTCGTCTACGCCACGACCTGGCAGCGCGTTCGCAAGAAGTGGAACGATCCGCGGAACGAGCCTGGCTCCTCCGGTAGTGGCATCTACAAGACCACCGACGCTGGCAAGACGTGGACGCCGATCAACGAGGGGCTGCCCTCGCCCGAGTACCGCGGCCGTATCGGCATCGATATCGCGCGATCAAACCCCAGCGTCCTCTACGCCTACGTGGACGACTACGAGATCGGCCGGCCGGCCAAGCCGGGAGACACCGACTCGTACGGCCGACCGCGCCAGGGCACGATCAAGGGCGCCGAGATCTACCGCTCCGACAACAGGGGCCAGTCCTGGCACAAGGTGAGCGAATCGGGGCCCTTCATGGAGTCCGCGGCCGCCACCTACGGCTGGGTCTTCTCGCAGGTCCGCGTCGACCCGAGCAACGAGAACACCGTCTACTTCCAGGGCCTCGGCCTCAATCAGTCCACCGACGGTGGCAAGACGTTCAAGAACCTGCGAGGCACCCATACCGACCACCACGCGCTGTGGATCGACCCGGCCAACGCGGACAACCTGATTGACGGCAGCGACGGCGGGGCGGCCATTTCCTACGACTTCGGGCGGACGTGGAAGATGTTCCTCGACAACCTGCCCGTGGTCACGTTCTTCAACGTGTCCTACGACATGGCCGAGCCGTTCCACGTCTACGGGTCGGTGCAGGATCACGGCAGCTACCGGGCGGTGGTGGACCTCAGCCACGGCCGGGACAAGGTGCCGGCGCAGGCCTGGGAGGAGACCCTGGGCGGCGAGGGCACGACGCACGCCATCGACACGAGCGACAACAACACGGTGTACGCGTCGAGCTTCTACGGGAACCTCGACCGCGCGGATCTCACCAAGCGAGGCGCGGGCCGGTTCCGGCCGACACCGTACGCGATGACGAACATCATGCCCAAGGGCGGTGAGAACGAGCCGCCGCTGCGCGGGCAGTGGCTGGCGCCGACCCTTGTGTCGCCGCACGACCCGAAGGTGGTCTACCACGGTCTCCAGTACGTCTTCCGCTCGATGTACATGGGCAACGCGTGGGAGCGCATCAGCCCCGATCTGACGGGCAACAACCTGGCGATGCTCGGCGACATTCCCTACCAGACGCTGGTCGCTCTGGCGGAATCGCCGAAGCGGTTCGGGCTGCTCTACGCCGGGACCGACGACGGGCGCCTGCACGTGACGCGGGACGGCGGCAAGACATGGACCGAGCTGACCGCGGCCCTCCCGCAGAAGAAGTGGATCTCGCGCGTCGTGCCCTCCGCCTTCGACGAGGGCACGGTGTACGTCACGCAGCAGGGACGGTACGACGAGGACTTCGCCGCCTATATCTACAAGTCCACCGATTTCGGCAAGACCTTCAAGAGCATCGTCGGCAACATCCCCGCCGGGCCCGTGAATGTCATCTGCGAGGACCCGGCCAATCCGAAGCTCCTCTACGTCGGGACCGACATGGGGGTGTATGTTTCGACCGATGGAGGCGGGACGTGGACCGTCCTCGGCGGCAACCTGCCCCAGGCGTACGTGGAGGACCTCGTCGTCCAACCGCGTGACCGGGTGATTGCGATCGCGACGCACGGCCGGGGCGTGTGGGTCATGGACGCCGTGCCGGTCCAGTCGAGGAAGTAGGCACGCCACGACCAGTGGGCCGTCGCCCGCCCGGGCCCGGGGCCACGGGCGGGCGCGACGGCCGCGGCAGAGGACGAGGCCGAAGGTTGGCGAGACGCCGGGCGGTCCGCGGCACGGGGGACCTCCGGCGCATCCAACGGCGCTCGGGTATGATAGCGTGGACGTCGGTCGGGGCTTCGCCGCGCCGCGTCGACCACCCCTACACTCTCATTACCGAACGGAGATGGCCGTGAACCCGCCACGTTGCTTCCGGTATGGCCTGCTAGCTCTCGCGCTTGTCTCCGTGGCCGACCTCACGCAGCCGTCCCTGCGCGCCAGTCTCGTGCAGGAGCGGATCACGTTCCAGACCCGACCGTTCGCCTTGCAGGATGTGCGCCTGCTCGACGGGCCGTTCCGCGCGGCGATGTTGCGGGACCAGCAGTACCTGCTCGACCTCGATCCGGACCGGCTGCTGCACAACTTCCGCATCAACGCCGGCTTGCCGTCCACGGCCAAGCCGCTCGGCGGCTGGGAGGCGCCCGACGTCGAACTTCGCGGCCACTCGGTCGGCCACTACCTGTCGGCCCTGGCCCTGATGTACGCGAGCACGGGCGACGAGCGGTTCAGGGCGCGCGGGAATCTCGTCGTGGCCGAGCTGGCGAAGGCGCAGGAGGGCCTGGCGCGCCACGGGGCCCACGCCGGCTACCTGTCCGCCTTCCCCGAGGAGTTCATCGACCGGGTGGAGGCCCGCCAGCGCGTCTGGGCTCCCTACTACACGATCCACAAGATCCTCGCCGGCCTGTTCGACATGTACGACCTGTGCGGCAACGCGCAGGCGCTCGACGTGCTGAAGCGGGCCGCCGAGTGGGTGAAGTTCCGCATGGACCGGCTCACCGCCGCGCAGCAGCAGGCCATGCTGATGACCGAGCACGGCGGGATGACCGAGGTGCTCGCCAACCTCTACGCAGTCACGGGGAACCCCGACCACCTGCGCCTCGCGCGCTTGTTCGACCACGCGTTCCTGCTCGACCCGCTCGCCCGCCACGAGGACCGGCTGGACGGCCTGCACGCGAATACGCAGATTCCGAAGATCATCGGGGCCGCGCGCGAGTACCAACTGACGGGCGAGGAGCGGTACCGGGACATCGCGACCTTCTTCTGGGAACGCGTCGCCCTGCACCGGTCCTTTGCCAACGGGGGCCACAGCGACGACGAGGCGTTCTTCCCGGTGGATCACTTCTCCGAGCACCTGGGCGCCTCGAGCTCCGAGACCTGCAACACCTACAACATGCTCAAGCTGACCCGCCACCTCCTCGAGTGGGCGCCGTCGGTGCGGCTGATGGATTTCTACGAGCGAGGCCTCTACAACCACATCCTCGCGTCCCAGGACCCGGACACGGGCATGATGATCTACTACTGCCCGTTCTACCCCGGGGCGTTCCGCACCTACTCGACGCCCGACGCGTCGTTCTGGTGCTGCGTGGGGACGGGGCTGGAGAACCACGCCAAGTACCCGGACACGATCTACCTGCACCAGGGCGGCACCCTCTACGTGAACCTGTTCATCGCGTCGGAGCTGAACTGGCGCGAGCAGGGGCTGCGCATCCGCCAGCTGACGAGGTTCCCGGACGAGGACACCTCGCGCCTTGAGTTCCAGGCCGACCGGCCCGTGCGGGCGACCCTTAAGCTGCGCATCCCGTCCTGGGCCTCCGCCGGGATGAGCGTGGCGGTCAACGGCGCGGCGCAGGCGGTGCGGGAGAAGGCCGGGACCTTCGCCACCATCGAACGCGAGTGGCGCACGGGCGACACGGTGGACATCCGGATCCCCATGTCGCTGCACGTCGAGGCCATGCCCGACGACCCGAACGTCGTGGCCGTGCTCTACGGGCCGATCCTGCTGGCGGGCGACCTCGGCAAGGACAACCTCACGCCGGCGCTGCGCTATGGGCCCAGCGCGCCGCCCGTACGGCGGACGACCCTTCCGGTCGTGCCCGCGTTCGTGGCGGACGCAGCCTCGCTACCCGCCGCCATCAAGACCGTCCCCGGGCGTCCGCTGACGTTTCGGACCGTCGGAATCGGCCGGCCCTCCGACGTGACGTTGATCCCGCTGTTCCGCGCGTCGGACGTGCACTACACGGCCTACTGGCGCCTGTACACGGCCGACGGCTGGGCGAAGCGGACAGCCGACTTGGCGGCGGCCGAGGCGAAGCACCGCGACCGGGCGGCCCGCGCGGTCGACACCGTGGACCTCGGCACGCCGGCCAGCGAGGTCTCCCATGCCTTTCACGGCAAGGACGCAACCGGTCACGATTTCGACGGGCGGATGGGCCGCGAGGCCAGAGCGGGAGGCTGGTTCGAGTACCACATGAAGGTCCTGGCGGACAAGCCGATGACGCTCTCCTGTACCTATCGCGGCGGCGAGGGACGCAAGCGGGTTTTCGACATCCTCGTGGATGGCGAGCGGATCGCCACCGAGACGGTACCCTACCACCCGACCGAGCTGCTCGACATGGATTACGCCGTACCCGCGGAGTTGACCCGCGGCAAGGGCAAGGTCACCGTCAGATTCCAGCCGCAGGCCGGCGGGGAGACCGCCGCAGTCTTCGAGGTTCGCACGTTGGCGACGCAGTAGCGTCGATCCGGACGGTCCACCGGTCCCGATCGCCGGGGTGGCCCGGACCGCCCGTCCCCAGACAAGAGCGCGTGCTATGTCGATCAACCTTCTGGCCTTGTCCTTCGCCGACACCACGGCGCCATCCCGTCTGCTCGCGCTCGCGCCGGTGGACATGGTCATCATCGCGCTGTACTTCGCGATGGTGCTCGGGATCGGCTTCTACCTGAAGCGGTACACCAAGACCGGCGACGACTTCTTCCTCGCGGGCCGGGAGATGACCGCCTGGGTCGCGGGCCTCAGTTTCCTCGCGGCCAACCTGGGCGCGCTCGAGCTGATGGGCTGGGCGGCGGCCGCCTACCAGTACCGGCATCCTCGCGACGCACTGGTACTGGATCGGGGCCATTCCCGCGATGCTGTTCCTGGGCATCGTCATGATGCCCTTCTATTACATCTCCAAGACGCACTCGGTGCCGGGGTACCTGAAGCTGCGCTACGGCGAACCGGCGCGCGCGCTGTCGGCCGTCACCTTTGGCGTCATGACCGTCCTGATGAGCGGCATCAACATGTACTCGATGGCGCTCGTGATGAAGGTCGTCCTCGGCTGGGACATCAACTTCAGCATCTGGGTGTCGTCGCTGACCGTGGCCGTCTACGTGGGGCTCGGCGGCTTGCTGTCGGCCATTTTCAACGAGGTACTCCAGTTCGTCCTCATTTGGCTCGGCGCGCTGCTCATCTCGATCATCGGGCTGATCGAGACGGGCGGGTGGAGCGGAATGGTGGCGCGGATCCACGCCAACTTCCCAGGCGGCGACTACACGCACCTGTGGCGCACGATGGGGGCGTTCACCGACAATCCGATGGGCATCCATTGGACGGGCATCGTCCTGGGCCTCGGTTGGGTCATCTCCTTCGGCTACTGGACGACCGACTTCCTCGTCGTGCAGCGGGTGCTGGCCGCCAAGGACCTGCGCGCGGCGAAATTCGCCCCCATCATCGGGGCCGGCTTCAAGATGATGGTGCCGTTCATCGTCATCCTGCCCGGTCTCCTCGGCCTCGCGCTGCTGCAGCCCAAGCTGGTCGGCGAGGCGCAGGCCGTCGCCACCGGGGGCCACAGCTACAACGAGGTCCTCCCGCTGATGCTGGCGCGCTACTGCGGGCCAGGCCTCCTGGGGCTGGGCATCACGGCCCTCATCGCCGGCTTCATGTCGGGGATGGCGGGCAACGTCAGCGCGTTCGCGACGGTGTGGACGTATGACATCTACCGGGCGCTGGTCCGGCGGAACGCGACCGATGATCACTACGTCCGGATGGGCCGGTGGTGCACGATCCTCGGCGTCCTGGTGAGCATCGGGACGGCCTACCTCGTGATGCAGTTCTTGAGCATCATGGACTATGTCCAGGCGCTCTTCAGCTTCTTCATCGCCCCCCTGTTCGGCACCGTCCTGCTCGGCATGCTCTGGAAGCGGTGCTCGCCCGCTGGAGGCTTCTGGGGGCTGCTGGCCGGGACCGTGTCGTCGATCGGCATGTGGGCGTGGGTCAAACTGAACCCCGCGGCCCTGCGCTACATCGCGCTGTCGCCCAACGCGCGGGACATGGCCGAGAACATGTACCGGGCGCTCTGGTCCTGGATCGTCTGCGTGGTGGTCACCGTCCTCGTCAGTCTCCTCACGGCCCCCAAGCCGGAGGCCGAACTCTCCGGCCTCGTCTACGGCTGCACGGACGTGCCGGGGGAGGGCCACCTGCCCCTCTACCAGCGTCCGGTGTTCTGGGCCGGCGTGGTGGGCGCCGTGTTCGTGGTGCTAAACGTGATCTTCTGGTAGGCGGATCCGCAAGGAGCTGATAGATGCACCGCCCCGGTCTCGTCTCGATCTGGTTCTTCGTCGGGATCCTCCTGGTGGCCTATGGGGTCTTGATCACGGCCTCGGGGCTCTACGGCCTCGTCTCTCCGCCCGCCCGGCCCGTGGTGCTCGGCGAGCTCCATGCCGGCATCTGGTGGGGCGCGCTCATGCTCGGGCTCGGGGGGGTGTACACCTACCGTTTCTTCCCCCGGAGGCAGAAGTAGATGAACCCGCACCCGCCCGTCACCCTCGGTCTGATCGTCGGAAACCGCGGCTTCTTCCCGGACCACCTGGCTCGGACCGGGCGCGAGGAGATGCTGGCGGCCCTGGAGCGGGCCGGAGTCTCCGTCGTCGCGCTCGGGCCAGGCGACACCAAGCACGGGGCGGTGGAGACGCGCGCGGAAGCGCGAGCCTGCGCGACGCTGTTCCGCCAGCACCGTGACGTCATCGACGGCGTCGTTGTGACGCTGCCGAACTTCGGCGACGAGCGCGGCATCGCCGACGCCCTCCGAATGGCCGACCTCTCGGTCCCGATCTTGGTCCAGGCCACGCCCGACGCGCCGACCCGCATGGCGATCGCGGACCGCCGCGACAGCTTCTGCGGCAAGATGTCGGTGTGCAACAACCTCAGGCAGTACGGTTTGCCGTACTCCCTCACCGCCGCGCACACCGAGGCGCCGGACTCGGACGCGTTCCGCGCGGACCTCGGGTGGTTCGCGGGTGTCTGCCGAGTCGTGAAGGGCCTGAAGCACTTGCGGATCGGCGCCATCGGCGCGCGCCCGGCCGCCTTCAACACGGTGCGATTCAGCGAGAAACTGCTCGAGGCGGCCGGGATCTCCGTCGAACCGATCGACCTGTCGGAGATCGTCGGTCGGGTCGGCCGGCTGAAGGACGGCGACCCGGCCGTGGCCGCCAAACTCGCCGCCATCAACGCCTACGTGCCCACCCAGGGCGTCCCCGCGCCGGCCCTCATCAAGATGGCGAAGCTCGGCGTGGTCATCGACGGCTGGATGCGTGAAACCGACGTGGCGGTCAGCGCGGTGCAGTGCTGGACCTCGCTCGAGGAGTTCTTCGGGGTCTGTACCGTGCACCGTGATGAGCATGATGAGCAACGAGTTGATGTCGAGCGCGTGCGAGGTCGACATCTGCGGCGTCATCGGCATGCACGCGCTCCGCCTGGCCTCAGGCACGCCGAGCGCCCTGCTCGACTGGAACAACAACTACGGCGATGACCCCGACAAGGCCGTCTGTTTCCACTGCAGCAACCTGCCGACGCACTTCATGCAGGAACCGCGCATGGACTACCAGGCGATCATCGCGGGGACGGTCGGCCGCGAGAACACGTACGGCACGTGCGTCGGGCGCGTCAAGGCTGGTCCGATGAGCTTCGCGCGCTTCTCGACCGACGACCGGGCCGGTCGGATTCTGCGGCTACGTCGGGGAAGGCGCGTTCACCGACGATCCGCTGCAGACGTTCGGCGGCGCGGGCGTCGTCCGCATTCCCCGGATGCAGGCGCTCCTGCGCTTCATCTGCGAACAGGGCTTCGAGCATCACGTGGCGGCCAGTCTCTCGTCGGTCGCCGGCATCGTGCACGAAGCGACGACGACGTACCTCGGCTGGGATGTCCTCTGGCACAGGGGCTGACGTCCGCGCCGTGCGCGCGTGGCGGCGGCGGTGTGGCGAACAGCGCGGGGAGCCCGTTATGGCGATCGTGGCCGGCGTGGATTTCGGGACGTTGAGTGTCCGGGTGTCGATCATCGACCACACGCGGGGACGCCTGGGATCCGGCCTGGCGGAGTACCCTCTTCATCGAAGGAAGGACGATCCGGATCACGCGACGCAGAGTCACCACGATCACATGGAGGCCCTCGCACTCGCCACACGTCGGGCGCTCCAGACCGCCGGGGTCGGAGGGGCCGAGGTGGCAGCTCTGGCGCTCGACACCACCGGGTCGAGCGTGGTTCCGGTCGGGGAAGGGCTGGAGCCGCTCGACGACTACTACCTGTGGTGCGACCACCGCGCCTGGCAGGAGGCCGCGCTCATTACGCGAGTCGCCCACGAAACGGGTCTCGAGGCCATCCACTGGTGCGGCGACACGTACTCGTCGGAGTGGGGCTTCTCGAAGCTGCTCCACTGGCTGCGCCACAACCCCGACAAGCGCGACCGGCTCGTCACGGCCCTCGAACACTGCGACATGGTCGCCGCGGTGCTGTGCGGTGTCACGGACCCCGCCCGCGTGCCGAGGAGCGTGTGCGCGATGGGGCACAAGTGGATGTGGAACGCCTCGCTGGGCGGACTGCCCCCCGAGGATTTCCTCGTCGCGGTGGATCCGTTGCTGCGCGGCGTGCGCGCCAAACTTGGCGGACGGTACGAGACCTCGGACCACCTGGCTGGTCACCTCTCGCCGGTCTGGGCGGAGAAGATGGGCCTCCGGGCGGGCATCCCGATCCCGGTCGGGGCGTTCGACGCCCACTGGGATGCGGTCGGGGCGGGCGTGCGGCTCGGGGATGTCGTCAATGTCATCGGGACGTCCACGTGCATCATGGCCGTGAGCGACAAGGCGAGTTGCGTGCCGGGCCTCTGCGGCGTCGTGTCCGGCTCTGTGCATCCCCGGCTGACGGGAATCGAGGCGGGCCTGTCGGCAACCGGGGACATCTTCGACGCCATTGCCCGGCGGGCCGGGACGAGCGTGGCCGAACTGTCCAAGGGCCTCGAGCGCTACCGTGCGGGGGAGACGGGGCTCCTCCACCTCACGTGGGACAACGGCGACCGGACCGTGCTCGTGAACCCCGAGTTGGGCGGCGTGACGCTCGGCTGGAACCTGACCCAGAACGCCCAGGACGACCTGTTTGCGGCGGTCGAGGGCACCGCCCTGCACACGCGGGTGATCCTTGAGCGCATGGAAGGGTACGGCGTGCCGATCCGCCGCGTCATCAACGGCGGCGGGATCCCCCGGAAGAACCCAACGCTGAACGCCGTGTACGCCAACGTCCTGAACAAGCCGATTCTCGTGCCCACGGCAGAAGTGACCAGCCTGGGGTCCGCGATCTTCGCCCTGCTGGCCGCCGGCACCTTCGCCACGATCGAAGAGGCGCAGGAGGCGCTCTGCCCTGGCTTCGAGACCATCCAGCCCGACCCGGCGCAGGCAGCGGTCTACGACCGGCTCTACGCACTGTTCCGCCGCCTGTACTTCGGCTTCGGCCGGCAGGACGCCACGCCGGCCGCCCTGGGCGACGTCCTCCCGACGCTGCGGCACGTTGCCGCGGAGGTACGACGGTCGTGAGCACGCTGGCGGCCCTGCGTGACGAGGTCCTCGACGCGAACCTCGAACTGGTCCGGCACGGCCTCGTCGTCGAGGCCTTCGGCAACGCGAGTGCCGTCGACCGTGAACGAGGACGCGTCGTCATCAAACCGAGCGGCGTCCCATACGGGGAGTTGTCGGCCGCCACCCTGGTGGTGACCGACCTCGACGGGCAGGTCGTCGACGGGTCGCTCCGGCCCTCGTCGGACCTCCCCACGCACCTGGCGCTCTACCGGGCATTTCCTCACATCGGTGGCGTCGTCCACACGCACTCGCGGTTCGCGACGGTCTGGGCACAGGCGGGACGGGCGATCCCCTGCCTGGGCACGACGCACGCGGACTACTTCCGCGGCGCCGTGCCCGTGACCGACCCGATGACGCGCGAGGAGATTGAGGCGCGGTACGAGTGGAACACCGGCCAGGTGATCGTGAGGCGGTTCTCGGCGCTGGACCCAATGGAGATTCCCGCCGTGCTCGTGTCTGGCCACGGCCCGTTCTGTTGGGGGGCGTCGGTCGGCGAGGCCTCGCGTCTGGCGGTGATTCTCGAAGAGGTGGCGACCACGGCCTGGCAGACGCTGCTGCTCAATCCGGGTGCCGAGCCCCTCGCGCCCGACCTGCGCGACAAGCACTTCCTGCGGAAGCACGGACCCGCGGCGTACTACGGCCAGCGGTGAGCGTCGTCCTCCAAGGCGCGTCCCGTGGCCGGGCGGTGATGGCGCCGGACGGACCAGGCTGCCCCGACGGCGGCGTGCCTCGACCGGGGGGCGCGACCCGGCGTTTGAGCGTGGGGTGGGGGAGCCTCCTGGGGGCGTGGCCCAGGCGACGGCCGCGGTCGGCACCGTCGCGTTCGGCGTCGACAGGAACCCGGCCGACCCGGCGCGCCGTTTCCACACCGACGGCCGTTATCGACAACCAGTGGGCGGGCTCCGGCGCTTCTCGGAGCTCGGCCAGTCAGGGCGTGAGGCTCAGGGACTTATGAAGATCACTCTAGCGTCCATCGCGTGTCTGCTCGTTGTTGTTGCCGCAGCCGGCCTCCTCGCACAGGCCCCGTCGGCCGTGCTAACCGAGACGAAGCTGGCGGGTTTCACGTACCGCGCACTGGGACCGTACCGGGCCGGCTCCTTCGTGGCGGACATCGCCGTGCCGGATCAGCCGCAGAAGTCGCACCTCTACACGTTCTACGTCGCCGTTCGCTACGGCGGCGTCTGGAAGACCACCAACAACGGCACCACCTTCCAGCCGATCTTCGACAGCCAGGACGTGATGGGCATCGGTTGCATCTCCATCGCGCCCTCGAACGAGAACATCGTGTGGGTGGGCACGGGCGACGCGGCGAGCGTGCGGATCGCCTACCCGGGTGACGGCGTCTACAAGTCCACGGACGCCGGGAAGACCTGGCAGAAGATGGGCCTGCAGGACTCGCACCACGTGGCCCGCATCCTGATCCATCCGACCAATCCCGAGATCGTCTACGTCGCGGCGATGGGCCACCTCTGGTCGCCGAACGAAGAGCGCGGGGTGTTCAAGACGGTCGATGGCGGCAAGACCTGGAAGAAGGTCCTCTACGTCAACGACACGACCGGCGCGATCGACCTCGTCCTCGACCGGCATCACCCCGACACGCTCTACGCCGCGACCTACGACGTGCAGCGCCGGCCGTGGACGCTGACCGAAGGCGGGCCCGGCACCGGCATTCACAAGACCACCGACGGAGGCCGGACGTGGACCACGCTCGGGGGCGGGCTGCCAACATCGCAGGGCCGCATCGGCCTCGACCTCTACCAGAAGACCCCGACCATCCTGTATGCCGTCACGGAGAACTTCGGCACCCGCCCGCCGACCGAGCAGGAAGCCAAGGAGGACCGCGGCCGACACATCGAGCCTCGGCCGCGCCACATCGGCGGTGAGGTCTACCGCACCGAGGACGGCGGGAGGACCTGGCACAAGATGAACGCCGCCTCCGACGACGTCAGCTCGAAGGCCGGCTATTCGTTCGACCAGATCCGCGTGGACCCGAACAACGACAAGCGGATCCTCATCAACAGCGATTCGCTGCTGAGTTCCGAGGACGGCGGCAAGACGTGGGCCGGGCTCACCTGGGACGTCCGCAACCTGTTTGCGAAGGGCTTCGGCGACTATCGGTCGATGTGGATCGATCCCCAGAACTCGGACCGGTGGATTCTCGGAAGTGACGGCGGCGTGCAGGTCTCGTACGACGCGGGCAAGACCTGCGACCACTTCGCGAACATTCCCGGCGGTGAGTTCTACTCGATCGACGTGGACGACGACAGCCCGTACCACATCTACGGCGGCATGCAGGACCACGATTCCTGGCGCGGGCCGGTCAATGGTCCGGCGGGTCGCGTCGGACCCGAGGACTGGGTGACGGTCGGCGACAGCGACGGCATGTACAACCGCGTCGATCCGACCGACAGCCGCTGGCTCTACAACACCTACCAGTGGGGCGGCCACTACCGCGTCGACCAGCGGACCCACACGCGCAAGGCGATCGTGCCCACGCGTCAGGCGGGCCAGCCGCCGCTCCGCTTCAACTGGACGCCGCCGCTCGCCCTGTCGCCGTTCAACAGCCGGATCATCTACACGGGCGCGCAGGTGCTCTTCCGGTCGCTCGACCAGGGCGACCACTGGGAGGAAATCAGCCCGGACCTCACGACCAACGACGCGTCGAAGATCTCGCCTCCGGGCAGTACGGTCCAGGTACTGCACGATCGTGACGATCGCCGAGTCGCCCGTTCAGGCCGGGATCATCTGGGTGGGCACCGACGACGGCAAGGTGCAGGTGACCCGCAATCACGGCGCCACCTGGACGGATGCGACCCCGGCGACGGTCGCGGCCGGCGCCCCGGCGCGCTACTGGGTGACGCGGGTGCTTGCGTCCCGCTCGGCTGCAGGCACCGCGTACGTGACGAAGTCCGGCCGGAAGTTCGACGAGTTCAAGCCGATCGTCCTGAAGACGGCGGACTTCGGTGCCACGTGGACGTCTCTCGTCGCGACCCTCCCCGACCGCGCCGTGGACGTCATCGTCGAGGATCCGAAAGACCCCGACACGCTGTTCGTCGGGACGGACAAGGGCGTGTACGTTTCGCTCGACGGCGGGAGGACCTGGACGGCGCTCAAGGGCAACATGCCGGCCGTGCCCGTCACCGATCTGGTCATCCAGCCGCGGGAGCGCGACCTGGTGGTCGCCACCTTCGGCCGCGGCCTGTACGTGGGAGGCATCTCGTGGCTGGCCGAGGTGAAGAAGGGCGCACTCCAAGAGGCCGCCCACTTCTTCGAGATCAAGGCGAGGCCGGTGCCTCGCGAAGGCGCCTGGGGCAACTGGGAGCTCTACGGGGATCGCCCGCTGCTCGTGCCGAACGACGACGGCCTGAACTTCGACTACTACCTGGCGGTCAAGGCGGATGGGAAAGCCAAGGTGACCGTCAGCGACGCGTCCGGCACAACCGTTCGGACGCTGGAAGGGTCGGCGCAAGCCGGCATGAACCGGGCGACGTGGGATATGACCGGCGACCATGACGGCACGGTCCCGCCCGGGGAGTACACTGTGACGGTGCAGGTGGGCGCGACCAAACTCACCCAAAAGGCGCGAATCCTGCCGCCAGGACGTCGGTGAGAACCTGACGGCGGGACTCCGCAGTGCGGCTGCCGGGGCGTGCCGGAACGGGCGGGTCCCGGCCCGGAGCATCGGACGACACCATGCTTGAACGACGGATGCACGTTCTCGTGTTGTTACTGGCTGGTCTGAGCGGCGTTGGCTTCGGGGTGGCGATCAGAGCTTCCGCGCGGCAGGCCCCTGCGCCCACGCCGCAGGTCGGATCCCTCCTCAACGGATCCTTCGAGGAGGTGGCCGGCGTGGCCCCGGTCGGATGGAAGGCGACGGTGTGGCTGAAGGACGCGGAGCTCACGGTGGATTCGGGCGGCCACACGGGCACCCACAGCGCGCGGATCGCGTCGACGACGGGCGCCGACGCGGCGTGGACCGCGGTCGTCCTCGTCAGACCCTACGCGCGGTACCGCCTCAGCGGGTGGATCAAGACCGAGGGCGTCGACGCCGGCACCGGTGCGGGTGCGCGGCTGGGCCTGCGCGCCTCCGAGCCGCTGTGGACGGCGGCGTTGACCGGCACCCGGGACTGGTCGCCGGTGACGGTCGAGTTCAACACGGACGGCAACGACGCGGTGCAGGTGGACTGCCGCCTCGGCGGCGGGGGGAAGTCGCGCGGGGTGGCCTGGTTCGACGACATCCAGATCGAGCAGCTGTCGGCCCGCGATCTCAAGCCGTCGATCACGGTCGAGGTGGGCAAGGTCCGCCCCCCCTCTCGAAGTACATCTACGGCCAGTTCATCGAACACCTCGGGCGGTGCATCTACGGCGGCATCTGGGCCGAGATGATCGAGGACCGCAAGTTCTTCTACGCGGTGGGCAGCGCCGACTCGCCGTGGAAGGCGATTGGCGAGCCGCAAGCCGTCGTGATGGAGACGAGCGACCCCTTTGTCGGGGTGCACTCGCCGGAATTCCGGCTGGCGGGCAAGTTGGGGGGCCTCGAGCAAGGCGGCCTTGCCGTGACGGCGGGCCACCGCTACGTCGGCCACATCCGTCTGTCGGGCGATCCGCTCGCAGGCCCGGCGCGCGTGACCCTGATCTGGGGTCCGCGCGACAAGGACCGCCAGACGGTCAAGGTCGACTACTTGACTCACGATTTCGCGGAGATCGCGCTGTCGTTCAAGGCTGAGATGACCACCGATGACGCGCGGCTGACGATCACGGGCAGCGGCACCGGCTTCGTCCGGGTGGGGGTCGTGTCGCTCATGCCGGCCGATAACGTTGACGGCTTCCGCGCGGATACGCTGCAGCTGCTCAAGGAGCTCAACGCGCCCGTCTACCGCTGGCCGGGCGGGAATTTCGTCAGCGGCTACAACTGGCGGGACGGGATGGGAGACCGCGACCACCGCCCGCCCCGGAAGAACCCGGCCTGGAGCGGCGTCGAGCACAACGATGTCGGCCTCGTCGAGTTCCTGAATCTGTGCCGGCTGCTCGGAGCCGACCCCTACATCACGGTCAACGCCGGGCTCGGGGACGCCGCATCGGCCGCCGCCGAGGTGGAGTACGTCAACGGCGCGCCGACGACCCCCCTGGGACGCCTCCGCGCTCGGGACGGGATGACCGCGCCCTATGCCTGCCACTTCTGGTCCATCGGGAACGAGATGTACGGCGACTGGCAGCTCGGCCACATTCCGCTCGAGCCGTACGAGCAGCGGCACAACGAGTTCGCCCGGGCCATGCGGGCCAAGGACCCCACCATCAGCCTGGTCGGCGACGGGGACGTCGGTCCCTGGTCGGAAGGGATGCTGGCCAAGTGTGCCGTCAACATGAACCTGATCAGCGAGCATTTCTACTGTCAGGACTCACCGGGCCTGATGAGTCACGTGGAGCAGATCCCGCGGCAGATCCGGCGGATTGCCGAGGCGCATCGCAAGTACCGCCAGACGATCCCGGCGCTTGCCGGCAAGGACATCCGCATCGCGCTCGACGAGTGGAACTATTGGTACGGACCGTACGTGTACGGGGAGCTCGGCACGCAGTATTTCCTGCGGGATGCCCTCGGCATCGTCGCCGGCATCCACGAGTACTCGCGGCAGAGCGACCTGATCTTCATGGCGAACTACGCGCAGACGGTCAACGTCATCGGTGCCATCAAGACGAACAAGCGAGCGGCGATCCTCGACACGACGGGCGTCGTCCTGAAGCTCTACCGCGAGTCGTTCGGGACCATCCCGGTCGAGATCACCGGCGCCCCGGAGCCGCTGGACGTGGCCGCGGCGTGGCAGGCCACCGGGCGGGGTCTGACGATTTCGATCGTCAACCCGACCAAGAGCGAGCAGGTCGTCGACCTCAACATCGCGGGGGCCACCATCCCGGCGACGGCCAAGCTCAGGCGCGTTGCCGCCACCGACGAGTTCGCCCGGAACGAGCCGGGCCGCCCGCCGCAGGTGGTCGTGCAGGACCAGCCGGCTGCGCCGTTCGGCCGCCGCCTGACCCTGCCGGCGATGAGCGCGTCTCTGTACGAACTGGCCGTTACGAGGTAGGCCGATGTCCGCGAGTCGCTAGGACCCGCCCGGTCGGCGCCTTTCCTGGAAGCCACACCGAAGGCAGCCGCGACGCGCCGGGCGCACCACGCAGGGAACCCCGCGACGAGTCTGCCAGGACTGACTCGGACGCACTCAGCCAAGGAGACCTATGTTCAACGCCGACATCTACACCCGCCGCCGAGCGCGGCTGCAGGAGCAGGTCAAGCACGGCCTGCTCCTGTTCCTCGGCCACGCCGAGGCGCCGATGAACTACGCGGACAACACGTACCACTTCCGCCAGGATTCGTCGTTCCTGTACTACTGGGGCCTGGACGATCCCGACTTGGCGGCGATCCTCGACGTGGACGCCGGGACGCACACCATCTACGGCGACGACTTCACCATCGACGACATCGTGTGGCGCGGCCCGCAGCCGACCATCGCCGAGCGCGCCGCGCGGGCCGGCGTGGGGCGCGTGACGCCCAGAGGCGAGCTCGCCCAAGTGCTGGCCGATGCCGTGAAGGGCGGCCGGCGCGTCCACTTCCTCCCACAGTTCCGCGCTGACAACGCGTTGTGGCTCGAGCGCCTGATTGGGATTCGCGCCGACGCCGTCAACCAGCACGCATCCGTGTTCCTGATCAAAGCGGTCATTGCGCAGCGCGCCTACAAGGCGCCCGAGGAGATTCGCGAGATCGAGCTTGCGCTCGACGTGACGCACGACATGCACGTGCTGGCGATGAAGACGGCGCGGCCCGGCGGCTACGAGCGGGAAGTGGCCGGCGCGATGGCCGGGCTGGTCGAATCGCGGGGGGCGCAGCTCGCCTACCCGACGATCTTCTCCATCCATGGCGAGACGTTGCACAACCACGCCCACGGGAACCGGATGGAGTCGGGCCAGATGGCGGTGAACGACAGCGGCGCGGAGTCGCCGTTGCACTACGCCAGCGACATCACGCGGACGGTGCCGATTGGCGGCCGGTTCGTCGGGCCGCAGCGCGACCTCTACCAGGCGGTGCTCCGCGCCCACAAGCGGGCGCTGGCCGCGGTCAAGCCCGGCGTGAAGTGGATCGACGTGCATCTGCTCGCGTGCCGGAGCCTGGCCGAGGATCTGAAGGCGCTCGGCTGCATGAAGGGCGATCTCGACGCGGCGGTGCGGGCGGGCGCCCACGCGATGTTCTTCCAGTGCGGCGTCGGCCACATGATGGGCCTCGACGTCCACGACATGGAAGGCCTCGGCGAGCAGCACGTGGGGTACGACTCGACCACGACGCGCGGCACGCAGTTCGGCCTCAAGTCGCTTCGCATGGGCCGGGCCCTCGAGCCAGGGTTCGTGATGACCGTCGAGCCGGGGGTCTACATGATCCCGACGCTGATGGACAAGTGGCGCGCGGAGGGGAAGTTCACGGACTTTCTGAACTACGACGTGATCGACTCGTTCCGGACCTTCGGGGGCATCCGCGTCGAGGACAACGTGGTGGTCACGGAGACGGGCTCGCGGGTGCTCGGCAAGCCCATCCCGATCGAGATGGCGGACGTCGAAGCGCTGGCGTCGTAGCGCGATCCGAGGCGCCGGGGCCGTGGTGCGGTCCAGAGGCCCGGTCCCGGCGCGGGCGTGCCCCGTCCTCGAGGCTCCAGGCGCGGGCTTCCTCAATCCGTGCGGTAGTGGCACCCGCAGCTGTCGCGGGCCTCGGTGGCCGCCAGCAGCACGGCCAGCGCCGTCTGGACGCCGTTGCGCAGGCTGATGAGGGCGTCGCTCAGCTCCGAGCGCGCATAGAAGCGGCCGATCTCCAGCTGCAGCTCGCGGATGATCTGCTCGGCCCGGTCCAGCCGGCGCCGGCTCCGCACCAGCCCGACGTAGTTCCACATCGTCTGGCGGATGGTGAGCCAGTCCTGGGCGATGAGCGCCGGATCCACCGGTTCGGTCTCATACCGCCAGGGGGAGATGGCCGGCGTGTAGTAGCGCGTGCCGGACGAGACGTTGCGCGCCGCCTCGGTCCCGGCGCGCGTGCCCCAGACGAGGCACTCGAGCAGCGAGGTGCTGGCCAGCCGGTTGGCGCCGTGAAGCCCGGTGCAGGACACCTCCCCGACGGCCCACAGCCGGTGCATGCTCGATCGTCCGCTCGTGTCGACGGCGATGCCTCCGCAACTGTAGTGGGCGGCCGGGACGACGGGGATCCGGTCCGTCGTGATGTCGATGCCGAACTCGAGGCATTTGCCGTAGATGGTCGGAAACCGACGCCGCACCCACTCGGGTGGCTTGCCGCTGATGTCGAGGTACGCACACGGCGCCCCCGTCTCGTGCATCATCTGGTGGATCCCGCGGGCGACGATGTCACGCGGGGCCAGCGAGCCTTCGGGGTGGTAGTCGCGCATGAACTCGCGGCCCGTCTCGTCGACGAGCCGGGCTCCTTCGCCCCGCAGCGACTCGGAGATCAGGAATCGGCCGTCGCGGTGGTAGAGCGTGGTCGGGTGGAACTGGACAAACTGCATGTTGATGCAGCGGGCACCGGCTCGGTAGGCCATGGCGACACCGTCGCCACACGCGCCGGCGGGGTTCGTCGTGTGGAGGAAGATGCGCCCGAGACCGCCCGTGGCCAGGATCGTCTCCTTGGCCAGCCAGGGTTCGACCGTGTGGCTCGTCTGATCGAAGACGTAGACACCGACGCACGTCGGGGGGGCGTAGATGTCCACCCGGTTGAGGGAGTGGTGAGACAGCGACAGCAGGTCGACCGCCGTGTGCCCCGAGATCACGGTGGCGTTCGGCTCGCGCCCGAGGGCCTCGAGCATCGCCGTCTCGATCGACCGGCCGGTGCCATCGGCGAAGTGCACGATCCGGGGTACCGAGTGGGCGGCTTCCGCCGTCAGGTCCAACCGGCCGTCGCCCGTCCGATCGAACGGCACGCCGACATCGTCGATCAACAGTTCCTTGACGAGGCGGGGTCCCTCGCGAGCCAGCAGCGACACGGCCTCCGGGTCGCACAATCCCGCCCCGGCCGCTTCGATGTCTGCGGCCAGCCGCTCGGGTGAGTCGTCCACACCACGGTAGATGACACCACCCTGAGCGTTCCAGGTGTTGCAGTCCTCCGGGTGCAGCCCCTTACTCAGCACGGCCACGCGGGCACCGCCGCGCGCCGCGGCCAAGGCGGCCGCGCACCCTGCCAGGCCGCTGCCGATGACGAGGACGTCGAAGGCTTCGCGCATATGTCGGGGAACCCCCGCGGACCGGCGACTGCTCACGACGGGTCAAGATCCAGCGCGATGTCCACGGCTGCCGCCGAGTGGGTGAGCGCTCCGACGGAAACCGTATCAACGCCCGACTCGGCGTATCGCCGAATCGTCGCGAGCGTGATGCCCCCGGATGCCTCGATCCAGCACCGCCGGCCCGCTGGAGCGGCGCGCACCAGTGCGACGGCCTCGGCGACGCGCTCCGGGGACATGTTGTCGAGCAGCACCGCGTCCACGCCGGAGGACAATGCCTCGGCGAGCTCGTCCAAGCTTCCGACCTCCACCTGAATCGGCAGCCCGGCCGTTCGATGGACGGTTGCCGCCGCCAGCGCCGCACGGATCCCGCCTGCGGCTGCCAGGTGGTTGTCCTTGATGAGCACCGCGTCGTAGAGCCCGCATCGGTGGTTGCGACCGCCGCCCATTCGGACGGCGTACTTCTCCAACAGCCGGAGGCCAGGGGTCGTCTTCCTGGTGTCCGACACCGACACCCCGGTCCCTGCGACGGCCTCCACGTAGCGCCGCGTCAGGGTGGCGATGCCGGAAAGGCGCTGCAGGATGTTCAGCGCCACGCGTTCTGCGGTCAAGATCGGGCGGGCCGGGCCCGTGACGAACAGCAGCGTGGCGTTCGAGGTCACCTCGTCGCCGTCGGAGGCAGCCCGCCGCGTGGCGACGCGGACATCGAGCTCCGTGAAGACGGCATGTGCAATCGGAAGGCCGGCCACCACGCACGGCTCCCGTGCGACGAGGCGGCCGCTGGCCGTCGCGTCCTCCGGAACCGTCCACGCGGTCGTCACGTCGCCGGCGCCGACATCCTCTTGCAAGAACCGCCGCACCTCGTCTCGGACGACACGTGGGTCGAGGTCTCGTGGCGCGGCGGCGCAAAACGGGTCGAGGGTCATGGGACGCTCAGGATGCGGGTCCGAGACGGCTACGCGCTCATCGCCAGCATCCGTTCGAGCGGTCGGAGGCACCGCCGGCGCAGGTCCTCCGCCAAGGTGATCTCCGGACGCCGATCCCGCATGCACGCGTACACCTTTTCCAAGGTGTTCAGGCGCATGTAGGGGCACTCGTTGCACGCGCACCCGCTCTCGGGCGGCGCGGGGACGAACTCCTTGTCGGGGCACGCCTTCTTCATCTGATGGATGAGGCCCGGCTCGGTGACGACGATGAAAGTGCGTGCCGGACTCTTCGTGGCGTACGTCAGAATCGACGTGGTCGATCCCACGTGGTCGGCCAACCGCAAGACCCGCTCCTCGCACTCGGGATGGGCCAGGACCAGCGCGTGGGGGTATTCGGCCTTCAGGCGGATGATCCGACGCTCGGAGAACGTCACGTGGACCGAGCAGGAGCCAGGCCAGAGGACCATGTCCCGGCCGGTCTTCGAGATGATGTAGCGTCCCAGGTGCTGGTCAGGCGCGAAGATGATCGGGCGCTGCCCGGGGATCTGGCGCACGATCCGCTCGGAGTTGCTCGAGGTGCAGATGATGTCGCTCAGCGCCTTCACGGCCGCGCTGCAGTTGATGTAGCTGATCACCGTGTGGCCGGGGTGCGCCTGGACGAAGCGTTCGAACGCCGGCGCGGGGCAGCCGTCCGCCAGCGAGCAGCCTGCCGCGAGGTCTGGGAGCAGGACGAGCTTGTCCGGGTTCAGGATCTTTGCCGTCTCCGCCATGAAGTGGACGCCGCAGAAGACGATCACGTCGGCGCGGGCCGCGGCCGCAGCCTGGGCGAGCGCGAGGCTGTCACCGATGACGTCCGCGATGTCCTGGATATCGGGCTCCTGGTAGTAGTGAGCCAGGATGATGGCGTGCAATTCGCGCTTGAGCCGGGCGATCTCCGCGAAGAGGTCCAGCGCCGGAACGGAAGGTTGGTGGAGTGCAGGCGACGACATCGCAGTCTTCACCCGATCATTGAAGATCCAGACATATGTAGTCTAACTTACTTGAGCAGACGATGTTCTCCTCCCGTCTTCCGCACGACCTGGCGCCCAACCGACTCACGGAGGCCGAGCTGGCCCTGCGTCGCCGCGGGCTCGCGCTGAGCGACCTGACCGAGACCAACCCGACCCGGGTCGGCCTGCCGTATCCCACCGGCCTGCTCGAGGCGCTCGCCGATCCGGGGTCGCTGGTCTACGCGCCGCATCCCCTGGGTTCGCTCGACGCGCGCGAAGAGGTCGCCGCCGAGTACCGTGGAGCCGGCCTCGACGTCGATCCGGCGCACATCGTCCTGACGGCCAGCACGAGCGAGGCCTACTCGCTGCTCTTCAAACTGCTGTGCGATCCCGGCGATGAGGTCCTGGTGCCGGTGCCGAGCTACCCGCTGTTCGAGCACCTGACGCGGCTCGATGCCGTGGTGACGCGACCGTACCCGCTCGACAGCCATGGTGCGTGGTCGGTGGACCTGGCTGGCGTCGACGCCGCGCTTGGCACGCGCACGCGGGCGGTGGTTGTGGTCAGCCCGAACAACCCCACCGGGTCGGTGCTCGGCCGAGCCGACCTGGCGGCCCTGGCCGAGGTCTGCCGGGACCGGCAGCTGGTGCTCATCGGCGACGAGGTGTTCGCCGACTACCCCCTCGACTCCCGCCCCGACGCGGCGCGGGTCGCGGCGCAACGGGACGCCCTGACCTTCAGCCTGGGCGGCCTCTCGAAGTCTGCCGGCCTGCCGCAGCTCAAGCTGGGATGGATGGCGGTGACCGGGCCCGAGGACCTGGTGCGTGCGGCGATGACGCGGCTCGAGATCATCGCGGATGCGTACTTGTCCGTGTCGACGCCGGTCCAGCGCGCGGCCGGGGCGCTCATGCAGGCGGGACGCGGGGTACGACGGCACATCCTCGCGCGTGTCAGGGAGAATCTCGGCGTCCTGCACTCCGCAGCCGCGCGGTATCCGGCGTGCTCGGTGCCGCGCGTCGAAGCGGGCTGGTCGGCCGTGATCCGCGTGCCCGCGACGAGGAGCGAAGACCGCCTCGTGCTGGACCTGCTGGAGCAGGACCACGTGCTCGTGCACCCCGGGTACTTCTTCGACTTCCCACACGACGCGTTCGTGATCGTCAGTCTGCTCCCGCACCCAGACGAGTTCCGGCGCGGCGTCGAACGCCTGCTGGCCCGAGCCTGCGCCTGAAAGGGACCATGTCGCTTGCGATCGGTCGACACGCGGGGGTCCTCGTCCCGCTCTTCTCGTTGCCCTCCAGCCAGAGCTGGGGCATCGGCGAGATCACCGACATCCCGCTGATGGCAGGCTGGCTGCGCGCGGCACGGCAGGATCTGCTGCAGCTGTTGCCCATCAACGAGATGGCGGTCGGGCAGCGCTCGCCCTACTCGGCGATGACGGCGATGGCCGTGGATCCGATCTATATCGCCGTCGGCGAGGTCGAGGATTTCCAGGCGATCGGCGGTGAGCGGGCCATGGGCCCGGCGTGGCAACGTCGGCTCGCCCAGGCGCGGCAATCCCGCGCGATCGACTACGCCCTGGTGCGGAGCGTCAAGGAGCCGGCGCTGCGCCTGGCGTTCGAACAGTTCCGCGTCAATCAGTGGACGACGAACGGGCCGCGAGCGCGGGCCTTGCGCCAATGGGCGGCCGAGCAGGCGTGGTGGCTGTCCGACTACGCGCTGTTCCGTGCGCTCCACGCGCAGCACGGCGAGCGCCCGTGGACCGAGTGGCCCGAAGCACTCCGCCAACGGGACCCGGCCGTCCTCGACCGGGCCCGCGCGGATCTGGCGACCGAAATGCTCTACCGGGCATGGCTCCAGTGGCTCGCCGCCATCCAGTGGCAGCAGGCCAAGGTGCGCTCACGCCCCGTGGCGCTGCTTGGCGATCTGCCGTTCATGGTGGACGCCGACAGCGCCGACGTCTGGGCTCACCCGGAGGCGTTCCAGCTCGATGTGTCGGTCGGCGCGCCGCCAGACGCCTTCAGCGCCGCCGGACAGAACTGGGGTCTGCCCGCCTACCGCTGGGACAATCTGGCCGCCCAGGGCTTCCGGTGGCTGAGGGACCGAGCCCGCCGCACCGCGGCGCTGTTCGACGGGTACCGCATCGACCATCTGGTGGGCTTCTACCGCACCTACCTGTTCCCGCACAACGGGGCTCCGGCGTCGTTCACGCCACCGCTCGAGCGCGACCAGCTGCGTCTCGGCGAGCGGGTGGTGACCATCTTCAAGGAGGCCGGAGCCCGAGTCATCGCCGAGGACCTCGGCACCGTGCCGGACTTCGTCCGTGCCTCTCTTGCCGGGTTGGGCGTGCCCGGCTACAAGGTCCTCCGTTGGGAGCGGCACTGGGAGGTCGAAGGGCAGCCCTATCGAGACCCGCTGACGTATCCGCCCGCCTCGGTCGCCACGTCAGGTACACACGACACCGAACCGCTCGCCACGTGGTGGGACGAGCTGACGCCAACCGAGCGACGGGCTGTGCGCGACGCACCCGGCCTGCAAGAGTGGTTCGAGCGCGCAGGAGACACTGGCGAGACCTTCACGGTTCGGACCCGGGACGTGCTGCTCGAAGTTCTCTTCAGGTCGGGCTCCGACTTCCTGCTGCTGCCCATCCAGGACATCTTCGGCTGGCGGGACCGCATCAACGTGCCTGCCAGCCTGAGCGATCAGAACTGGACCTGGCGCCTGCCCTGGCTAGTCGATGCGCTGGCCGGCAATCCCGAAGCCTCCGAGCGTGCGACCAAGCTGGGCGCGTGGTCTCGCGCATACTCCCGCGCCTGAGTGAGGCGTCCGCCCCTGGGCTGGGGGACGGCAGGCCCCCGATCACAACTTTCCCGCGCCCGCCTCAAAACCGTAATCAAGGGAGCCGGCCGGCCCACCCAGAACCCGAACCTCAACTTCAGCGATTCGCGCCGATTCTCGCTCCAGGCTCCCTCCGCCCTGTGGTTCCACTCTTGCAGAACCACGACCTGCCTGCCTCCGGAGTCGATCTGCGGCCATGGACACGCAACAGGTCCTAGAGAACCGGGCACCGGCGTCTGCCGACCAGGGCTTCTTCAGCGACGGGCTGGGCCGTCGCACACGAAGCGTGGACGCGTCGGGCCAGACCATCGAGACGTTTCGGCTGTGTCAGGAGTTGTCGGCGGCCGAGACCACCGAAGCGGCGCTGGTCGAGCGCGCGGCACGACTCGTGTCGTTTGATCACCCGTCGTTTGCGGCGGTGTCCCGCGTGGAACGTCACCGGGGGGCGCTCGGCGGCCTGGCGATCGTCTCGCACGCCGTACCCGGCATCCGGCTCGCGGAACTGCTGCGACAAGGTCAACGCCGCTGGATTGAACCCGACCTCGAAGCGGCGGGCTTCCTTCTCAAACGGGTGACCGACGGGATCGCAGCGCTCCACCAACACGGCCGCGATGTCGCCCACGGCGCGCTCGGTCCGCAGACGATCGTCGTGCGGCCCGACGGGAAGCCCGTCATCGTCGAACATATCCTCGGTCCGGCGATCGAGCGCCGGCAACTGAGCCGGACGCGGTTGTGGACGCAGTTCCGCCTGCCCGCGCCTCCAGGGGCTGGCGCCGTGCGCCTGGACCAGCTGACCGACGTCGTGCAGGTCGGCGTGCTCGCCCTTGCGCTGGTCATCGGTCGTCCGCTCCGGCGCGAGGAGTTTCCCCATCGCGTGGCGGACCTGCTGGCAGAAGCGTCCGTGAGGGATCCGCTCGCCACGCGAGCGGCCATGCCCCGAGCCCTCCGACTCTGGATCGGCCGCGCGCTGCAGTTCGAGAATCGAACGTCCTTCCGCAACGGGATGGAGGCGGCCGCCGCGTTCGAGTCCGCGCTGGCCGAGGAGGCCGCCCTCCGGGCGGTGCCGACCGCCGTGATCCGCTACATGGAGGCATGCACGGCGGACACGGGGCTTCCCGTCCGTGCCGGCCCCTCCGCATCGGACCCGGCCCCGCAGCCGATCGCCGCTGCCGTGGTGTCGGTCATCACGCGCCCGCGTCCCGACCGGGACCCGTGGGAGACGGCTCAAACGGCCCCGCCGACCGGGACCGACGCCCCAGTGCCCGGACCGTCCCCCGCCGACAGGGAGGCGGCGGCCGCCCCTGCCGAGCGACCGGCGATCCGCTCGCCCCGTTGGCGCGACGCGCTGCGCAAGGTGCGCGAGACGTTCGAAGAAGGCGCCGACAGGCCACTCGCCCCAGGAGCACGCCTGCGTCCACGCGGCAGCCAGAGCGCGCACCGGAACCTGGCCCGGCAACTTCTTCGAGTCGCGGCGGTGGCCGTCTCGCTCGTGGCGCTTTTCGGCGTGACCTACCTTGGGGCACGCGGCTATCTGGGAATTCCCGGCCTGGGCGTGCGGAAGGGCACGCTCGTCGTGGACTCGCGGCCATCCGGCGCCGAGGTGTACGTGGACGGCACGCCCGACGGACGCACGCCGGTGACCCTCGAGCTGGCGGCGGGACAGCATACCCTCACGCTGAAGACGCCAAAGAGCATGACGCTCGTGCCCGTGATTGTCGTGGCCGGGGCGCGCCGAACCGAGCGCGTGGAGCTCGGACCGGCGCGTCGGCCGTTCCGATCCCCGCTGCCGCGCACGTCGTTGCCGGGGCCCCGGGATTCGCGGTAGCATTCCCTCACAGTTCCCGCATCACCGATTCCTCCTCAAGGAGAGTGCGCGATGAAGCCAGCGTTGCGTCTCGGGGTCCTCGTCGTGCTCGTGTCGGTTGCCGCCGTGGGCAGCGCTCAGACGCCCTCCAGCCCTGCGGCCGGTCCGAATCCGTTCAGCACCCTCGTCAAGGCGTCGTACGACGTGGTGGCGCGCTACTTGGTCGGTTCGGCCGAGAAGATGCCCGAGGAGAACTACGGTTTCAAACCGACGCCCGACGTGCGGAGTTTCGGCGAGATCCTCGGCCATGTCGCCAACACGCACTACAACTACTGCTCGCGGATCAAGGGCGAGAAGAACCCGAACGAGGGCACCGACCTCGAGAAGAAGACGGCGAAGGCCGACCTCGTCAAGGCGCTGAAGGACTCGATTGACTACTGCTCGGCCGTCTATGCCGACATGACCGACGGGAAAGCGCTTGAGCCGCTTGCTCCCCCGTCGGCCCCGGCAACCGCGGCCCCACCCCAGGCTGCTCGCCCGGCCCCCATGCCCCGATTCCGGCTGTTGCTCGGCAATGTGACGCACGACCAGGAGCACTACGGGAACCTCGTGACCTATCTCCGCCTGAAGGGGCTTGTCCCGCCGTCGAGCGAGCCCCGCCGGTAGCCCGCGGACATCCCCGGGGGGCTGGGCCGCGGCCCGCCCCCGAGCGGGGACGCGGCTGGCCAGTGCGTAAGAACTACCGCCCTGCATGACCCCGATGCGCCGGGCGCAGGGAGCCGCTGTCGGGGCAAGCGGCCCGTTTCCGAGGGAATCCGCTCCTTCCGCTCGCCAGGCCGACCGGTCCTGGCTGGCCCGAACTTCGCTGTCCTGCACGGTGCCATGGGCAGCGTCGTTCGGTTTTCGCTGATGGACTTGGCGAGTGTCCGAGTCCGACCCCGGTTCGACGAGGCGAGCGCGGTCGTGCTGCAGGTGTGCGCCCAGGTCACACCGCGTGGCTCGGCCGTCGGTATCGCGCCTGCCGTCACGGCTTCCTCGCTCCGGCTCGGCGCTGACGGGTCGGTGGAGGTGGTCGGCGGGGTCGGGGCAGAGGACGAACAGACGGTGTCGCTGCTCGGCCACCTCTTGCTGGATTCGATCGGCCCACCGGAGGGATTCGGCGCCGACGCCCCACCCTCACTGCGCTCGCTCGGCCTCTGTGCCGCAGCCTCTCGGCCCAAGCCCGTCCAGTCGCTGGCTGAGTTCGTTGACGCGCTCCGCCGCCATTCCCCCCTGGATGTCCGGGCTGCCGTGCGCGCGCTCTGGGAGCGGGGAGCATCGCGGCTGCTGTCGCCTTCGCCAGGCGAGACCAGCCCGAGCTTGAACCAAGGTCCACCCGCCTCCATCAGGCGCGTGGCGGGAAGCCGGCGAGTGGCGGCCCGCGTTGCGCTCGTGGCAGCCATGGTCCTGTGCCTGGTCTTGGCCGGCGGGGCGTTTTGGCTGCTGGACGAGCTGGCGCCGCCTCCGCCGCCTGCGCCCGCCGGTCCGCCGCCCTCGACTCGGCCGCTGGATCGCCCGGGGTGGGAATTGCTGGATCGCCGGAGCGGAATGCCTGTCCGCGCCGTGACCGCGCACCCGCACCTCTCACCGGTGGGGCCCGATACACGCCACCGGCCAGGCCAGGTTGGCGATCCGCGGGCGCAGATACGGGCGACTGAGTCACCGGACCTGTCAAGCGGCCCGCCGCGGAGCGCGGATCGGTCTCTCCCGCGTTGAGGCGACGCTTTCCGCGCGGTGGACGCCTGCGAGAAGTTTCCGCTACACTGCCGGCGCATGGGACGCTCCGGGCTGTTTCTGCTGGGCTGTGTCGCGCTGGGCGTGCTGGCAGGGGCCCCGGGGTGCACGCCGGCTCTCCCGCCCCCGCCGCCGCCCCGGCTGGATATCCCCCTGCCGCGCGAAGCTGAATCGATCGAAGGCCACGTCCCCAACCGGGCGACGCTGGCCACACTGCTCCGCGGCCGCCTGCGTGAAGACCTCGCGACGTCCGCGGTCACGCTGGCCGGGCGGCTGGTGGACCTGCGTCGCCTCAAGGCCGACCATGCGTACCACCTTGAGCGCACGCTCGACGGCTGGCTGCGCAGCTTCGAGTACGACATCGACGGGGACCAATTCCTGCGGATCCGCGGGTCCTCGGGGGGGACGCCGGCGACCTCAAGGCTGAGCTGGTGCCGTACCGGAAGGAGCGTGCGCTTGTCTCGCTCCAGGGGGAGATTTCCAAAGCCGCCCCGTCCTTGTTCGCCGCGATGGAGCTGGCAGGCGAAGGGCCGGACCTGTCGATTGAGCTTGCCGATGCGCTCAGCGGCGAGATCGACTTCAACTCCGAGCTTCAGCCGGGCGACAGCTTCCGACTGACAGTCGAGAAGATCTACCGGGAGGGCCAATTCAGCGGGTACGGCGCGCTGCTGGTAGCGGAGTTTCGGAACGCCGGCCGCGTGCTCACGGCGGTCCGCTACACCTTGCCGGGCGGCAAGCCGGGTTACTACGACGAGCACGGCCGGTCGCTCCGACGGTTCTTCCTCAAGTCGCCGTTGAAGTTTGCCGCACCAGTCTCGTCCCCGTTCTCTACGGCGCGCCTCCACCCGATCCTCCGCACCGTCCGGCCGCACCTCGGCGTGGACTACGCCGCGCCGCCAGGTGCCCCGGTGGTGGCCGTGTCGAACGGAACGGTGGTGACGGCCGGGTGGAGCGGGGAAGCGGGTCGAATGGTCCACCTTCGGCATGCGAGCGGGTACGAGACCTACTACATGCACCTGTCGTCGATTACCGTGCGTCCAGGCCAGCATGTCGGGCAGGGGAAGCTCATCGGCCGCGTCGGCGCGACCGGCATGGCGACCGGTCCCCATCTTGACTACCGCGTCGCGCGGAACGGCGTGTTCCTCAACCCGTTGGTCGTGCACCGGTCGCTTCCGCCCGGCGAACCCATTCCTCCGGACGCGTTGAGTCAGTTCACGCTCGAACGCGACCACCTCTTGACGACGCTCGTCGAGGTCGCCCCCGTGGCGGCCCCCGACGGTGGGCCACGCTAACGCCCGCTCCGATGTGGGGCGCGCGGCGAGCAGGCCCCTGAGGCCCCGATGGCGACGCCAGGCCTCCCGGGCGTCGCCAGGGCGGGACCCATCGGGGCCTGATCCTTGACAGGCTCTGATCCTTCAGGTATCAAAGGTGTTCTGGCGGCCGAGGTACCGCCCTGCCTCCAGACCTCGTGTAACCCTCTGCGCGGCCCATCGGGCCGCCCGCCGCGAGCTTATCGATGTCTACTATTCGACCGTTCCGCGCACTCAGACCGCTACCCGCCACCGTCGACCGCGTGTCAGCTGTGCCCTATGACGTCGTGAACACCGACGAAGCGCGCGCGATGGCCGCCGGCAACCCACTCAGTTTCCTGCATGTCTCACGCGCGGAGATCGACCTGCCGCCCGCCACCGACCCGTACGCGAGTGCCGTCTACGAGCGCGCCGGGGAGAACTTCAGCGCCCTGCGCACCAACGCGCCGCTCGTGGTCGAGGACGCCCCGTCCGCCTATTTCTACCGGCTGAAGATGGGGAACCGATACCAGACCGGCGTCGCTGCCTGCTACTCGGTGGACGAGTACGACCGGGATCTCATCAAGAAGCACGAGAAGACCAGGCGGGACAAGGAGGACGACCGCACGCGCCACATCAGCATGCTGCGGGCGCAGACGGGGCCCGTCTTCCTCACCTACAGGGCCTCCAAAGCTGTCGATGCCATCGCCGACCGGGTGACCGCGCGCGCCCCGCTGTTCGATTTCGAGGCGCCCGACCAGGTCCACCACTCGGTCTGGCGGGTGACCGGCGCGGACCTCGATGCGCTGGTCGCCGCCTTTGGGGCGTTGCCGTACCTCTACATCGCGGATGGTCACCACCGGGCCGCCAGCGCCGCGCGGACGCGCAAGTACCTGGCCGACACCTCGCCCACGACCGACAACCGCGAGGCCGACTGGATGCTCGCCGTGGCGTTCCCCGACAACCAGACGCAGATTCTGCCGTACAACCGCGTCGTCAAGGATCTCAGCGGCCACACGCCGGACGGCCTGCTGGCCGCCCTGCGGGCACGGGTAGCGGTCACCGACGGCACGCCCAGCCCGACCAAGAAGACAGAGGTTGGCATGTACCTGCAGGGTCGCTGGTACACGTTGCGCCTCGCGGCGCCCGCCGGAGCCGGCGACGTGGGCAGCACGCTCGACGTCAGCCTGCTCCAGGACCAGGTGCTCGCACCGCTCTTGAAGATCGGCGATCCACGCACGGACAAGCGCATTGATTTTGTCGGGGGCATCCGGGGGACCGGCGAACTGGAGAGACTCGTGAGCTCCGGCAAGGCGGCCGTCGCCTTCTCGATGTTTCCGGTCGGTGTCGAGGACCTGATGCGCATTGCGGACGCCGGAGAGATCATGCCGCCGAAGTCCACGTGGTTTGAACCGAAGCTTCGTGACGGTCTCCTCATTCACCTCATCTAACCGGCACGCGGGTATGCCGCGGCCAAGGATGCACAGCCATGAAAGTGCTCGTTGCTGACAAGTTCGAGAAGAGCGGAATCGATGGGCTGAAGGCGGCCGGCTGTGACGTCGTCTTCGAGCCCGATTTGAAGGACGCGACGCTGACCGACGCTCTCGCGAAGACCGGTGCGGAAATCCTGGTCGTGCGGTCCACGCAGGTGACCGAACCCATGATGGACGCCGGGCACCTGGCCCTGATCGTGCGCGCCGGCGCCGGCTACAACACCATCGACGTGAAGGCGGCCAGCCGGCGCGGCATCTACGTCTCGAATTGCCCCGGGAAGAATTCCCTCGCTGTCGCCGAACTCGCCTTCGGGCTGATGGTCGCGCTCGATCGGCGCATCCCCGACAACGTCGCCGAGCTGCAGCGCGGGAAGTGGAACAAGAAGGAGTATTCGAAGTCGCGGGGCCTGTACGGCAGCACGCTGGGCATCCTGGGGTTCGGCAAGATCGGCCAGGAGCTGGCCAAGCGGGCGATGGGCTTCGGCATGAACCTCGTGATCTGGAGCGAGATCGGCGTGCGCGTGGATCGGGACGCCATCCCGGTCGACCTGCCCTTGCTGCTCCAGGTGCGGCCGGGGGTCGGCGCACTGATCGAGGAGCGCATCACCGTCGTCAAGACGCCGGCGGAGGTCGCCGAGCGGTGCGACATCCTGAGCATCCATCTGGCGGCGAGCCCGCTGACCAAGAACATCGTCAACGCGGAGGTCCTCGCCAAGCTGAAGCCCGGTGCCTTCCTCATCAACACGGCGCGCGCTGACGTGGTGGATTACAAGGCGCTCGCCCAGGTCGTGCGGGAGAAGGGCATCCGGGTCGGCCTGGATGTGTACCCGGGCGAGCCGGCCGGCGCCACGGCCGACTTCACGCAGGAACTGATCGGCCTTCCGGGTGTCTACGGCACCCACCACATCGGGGCCTCCACCGACCAGGCGCAGGAGGCGATTGCCGCCGAGACGGTGCGGATCGTCAAGACGTACAAGGAGACCGGCCGGGTGCCCAATGTCGTGAACCTCGCCCAGAAGACGCCGGCGAAGTACACCATGATCGTGCGGCACAAGGACCAGCCCGGCGTGCTGGCCTGCGTATTCGCGAAGCTGGGCGCCGCCGGCATCAACGCACACGAGACCGAGAACATCGTGTTCGAGAACGCCGAGGCGGCGATCGCGCGCATCAACGTGGACAAGCAGCCGCCCAGGGATCTCACCGAGTCGTTGAAGACGTGCAACGGTATCCTCGAGGTAGGTGTGGTCGCCTTGACGTAGGCCGCCCCGAGGACAGCGAACGGCGCACCGATGACCTGATGCCCGCGGCCGGCCGACGGCGACGGGAGACTAGGACTGAACCAGCACTTGTGAGGAGAACACGCTCATGGCTACTACGACCCGCGTCTTCAACTTCGCCGCCGGCCCCGCCGTGCTACCGCTGCCCGCGCTCGAGGAGGCCCAGCGCGACTTGGTGGCGCTCCCGGGCGTCGGCATGTCGGTCCTCGAGATCAGCCATCGGTCGAAGACCTTTGAGGCCATCATCGGCGAGTGCGAGGCGAACATCCGGAAGCTCGCCGGCATTCCGGACACCTACCACGTGCTCTTCCTGCAGGGCGGGGCGACCACGCAGTTCTCGATGGTGCCCATGAACCTGCTGCCGCCCGGCGCGTGGGCCGACTACGTCGTCACGGGGTCATGGTCGTCGAAGGCCGTCAAGGAGGCCAAGAAAGTGGGCGCGGTCAACGTCGCCTTCGACAACAAGGCCGAGAACTATGTCCGCCTGCCGAAGAAGGAGGAGCTGAAACTGACGCCCGGGGCCGCCTATGTGCATCTGACGACGAACGAGACGATCCACGGCGTCGAGTTCCACCAGCTGCCCGACCTGGGCGCCGCCACGGTGGTGGCCGACACGTCGTCGCACATGTTCAGCCGCCCGATCGACGTCACGAAGTACGGCCTGATCTACGCGGGCGTCCAGAAAAACATCGGGCCCGCCGGCGCGACGCTCGTCATCGTTCGCGACGACCTCGTGAAGAAGGCGGCCGAGCGGCCCTCCTACGCCAACCTGCCCGTGATGCTGCAGTACGGGACGCACGTGCCGGAGCATTCGCTCTACAACACGCCCCCCGCGTTCACGATCTACATGATCGGTCTGGTCATGAAGTGGCTCGTGTCGCTCGGCGGCCTCGAGGCCATCGACAAGATCAACGAGCGGAAGGCGGCCAAGCTGTACGCGGAGATCGACCGGACCGGCTTCTTCCGCGGTCACGCGGCCAAGGAGTGCCGATCGCGGATGAACGTCACGTTCCGGCTCCCGAGCGAAGAGCTGGAGGCCAAGTTCGTGAAGGAGTCGAAGGCCGCCGGCCTGGACGGCCTGAAGGGCCACCGGTCGGTCGGCGGTCTGCGCGCGTCGATCTACAACGCCTTCCCGGAGGAGGGCGTGGACGCGCTGATCTCCTTCATGCGGGAGTTCGAGCGCACGAACGGCTAGACGCGACGTCCCCCCCGTGCGACCTGACCTCCGGCGCGGGCCGCCCGAACCCTCTCGGGCGGCCCGCGCCGCGTACGGCCTATTCGGTCCGCAGCGCCACCACCGGGTCCACCTGCATCGCCCTCCGGGCCGGCAGCAAGCAGGCGAGGACGACCACGACGGCGAGGAGGCTGGTGATGGTGGCAAAGCCCAGTGGGCTGTGGGCACCGAGGGTCAGCAGCTGGCCCCACAGGACGCGCGTCACAACCGCCATCACACAGGCGGCCGCCAGCGCCCCGATGCCGGCCACTGTCAGTGCCCGGGTCATGACGAGGCGGAAGATGTCGCCGCGCGTGGCGCCGATCGCCGTCCGGATACCGAACTCCCGTGTCCGTTCCGCCACCGAGCAGCTCGTGACCCCGAACAGGCCGACCGCGACCAGCACGAGGGCGAAGCCCCCAAACGCGTCCATCAGGCCGAGGACCAGCCAGCCCTCCGCGAACAGCCGCGCCAGGTGGTCGTCGAGCGCCCCGAATCCCGCCAAGGCCTGTCGGGCGTCGACCGCGCGGACGGCGGCACGGATCGGAGGTATCAACGACCGGGCATCCCCGCTGGCTCGGACCAGGAGTGTGGAGGCCTCGCGCCCCGCCTGCTCGGCCGGAAGATAGACGGGCGGCGGGCCGAGGATCTCCCGGAGCGCGCGGCTCGACAGCGCGTCGGGCACGACGCCTACGACGGTGGTCCACGGGTCGGTGGCTGGTCCGAACCGCAGCCGCCGGCCGACGTCTCGGCCACTCGGCCAGCAGCGCCGGGCCAGCGACTCGCTGATGAGCGCCACCCTCGGCGAGCCTGCCGTGTCGCCCACGTCAATCCCGCGGCCCCGGAGCAGCGGGAGCCCGAGCGTCCGCAAGTAGCCGTCGCCGACCGCGAACACCGGGACGGCCGGAGGCGGACTCGACGCACCGGGATCGCAGTCTTCGAAGGTCACCAGTGCGGGGCGCTCGTCGAAGGGGGCGGCAGCCTCGGCGAGAGCCACGGCCTGGACCCCGGGAACCGCCAGGACGGCGCGCCGGATCGCCTCGACGAGCGCCTTGCTCCCTGCCGGTCCGCCCGTGCGCGACACGTCGAGGCCGACGGCCAGCACGCGCGAGGCGTCGAACCGCCGCTCGATGTGGTTCATCTCCCACACGAATGCCCCGAAAAGCCCGGCGGTCCCGACCAGGCCCACCGCGAGGGCCATTTCCACGATGACCAGCAGGTCGCGCCCGCCGTAGGGACCTTTCCGAGCGGACCGGTGCCGCGCCGAGTCGTGCAAGGTCTCGGTGATATCCGGCTTGGTGACCGAGAGCGCCGGCACGAGGCCGACCAACAGTGGCGTCAGACAGGTGACAGCCGCCGCAAACGCCAGCGCCCGCAGGTCCAGCACGACCGCGTCAGCAAGCCCGGTCCGGAAGTGGTCGATCCAGGCGCGGACGGCGGCTACCCCCCAAACGCTGAAACACAGCCCCAGGCCGCCGGCGACCACGGCCATCCACGCACTCTCGCCGAGACGCTCGCGAACCAACTGGAACCGGCTGGCGCCGAGAGCTGCCCGAACGGCGAACTCGCGGCGCCGTCGCGCGCCGCGCGCGAGCAACAGGCTCGCGACGTTGCTGCACGCGATGAGCAGGACGACGACGGCAGGCCCGAGCAACCCGAACAGTCCGAAGCCGGCGCGCTTCATCGCGTCCTCGGCCACCGACACCACCTGGATCGTCCACCCGCGCCGTCGCGCGGGGTTCCGCTCCGCCCACCTCGCCGCGATGGTCCGCAGCTCCGAGCGGGTTTGTTCCCAGGTGACGCCGGCCCGGAGACGGCCCACCACGGACACGTTCCCCGTTGCGGCGTCACTCGGTTCGGCCCATTCGAGTGGAACGTAGAGGTCGGTACCCGGCGCGGGGTACCAGAGGCGGTCGGGGAGGACCCCGACGACCGAGTAGTCCTCCTCACCGAGGCGCACGCGCTTGCCAAGAGCGGACGAAGGCTGGCCGAGGCGTCGCCGGCAGAACCGCTCGGTGACGATCACGACGTGGGGGGCGCCGGCCCGGCAATCCTCCTCGCGAAACACGCGGCCCGCTGCCAGGGCAAAGCCGACGGTGCGGAAGAACGCGGGCGAGATGCGCGTCAGCTCGATTGGGGTGGTCTCGCCACCTTCAGCGACGAGCGCGCTGACACCCTCGAAGCCGGCCAACTCCTGGAAGGTCGTGGTGGAAGACCGAATCTCGAGGAACTCCTCCAGCGAGAACGGGTCACGCGCCGCGCCGAGGAGGGGGTTGGTTGCGAAGACGCGGCCGACGCAATCGGGGTCGTCGACCGGTCCGAGTCCGAGTCCAATCCCGGCGAGCATCGCGTACATGGTCGTCGAGCCGCCGATGCCGAGCGCCAGCGTCAGGATCGCGCCCAGCGTGATGCCCGGGTGTGAGCGAGCCTCCCGCCAGGCCTGCCGAACGGTCCGTCGTGCTCCCTCCATAGGTCCGTCCCGCCCTGCTCCCTCGCCGCCACGGTTGCGGGCCGCCCCCGCCCGGCATAGACTAGCACCATCTCACCCCACATCTGAACGAGGAGGTGTCCATGGCAACGACCTGGCGTGGGCGACTGTCCGCTGGCGGCGCAGCGATCATCCCGCCCGTCTCACCGATTGAACGGAGAACGTGTGCTGCCCCCGACGGCGTCGCGATCGTCTACTCGGCCGTGGGCTCAGGCGAGCCGGCCCTGGTCTTTATTCACGGGGGCCTCGCCAACCGACACTTCTGGGACGGTCAGCTTCGGACCTTCGCGGATCAGCATCGGGTCATCGCCCCTGACCTGCCAGGGCACGGTGAATCGGGTTCCAACCGCGACACCTGGAGCCTCCCGCGTTTCGGGACCGACATCCGAGCAGTCCTCGACGCGGAAGGCGTGGGGAGCTGCGTGATTTTCGGCAACTCTCTGGGCGGGCCGGTGGGAACAGAGGCAGCCCTGCTGCTGCCCGGACGCGTGTTGGGCGTCGTGGGCGTTGACACGTTCCACTTGCTGGTTCACGCCGCCGACGACGCGGGCGTGCGCCAGCGCGCCGCGGCGTTCCAATCGGACTACGCGACGTCGGTGAAGGAGATGGTCGCCATGCTCTTCCATCCCGACGCCGACCCGGACCTGGTCGCGGAGGTCGAACGGGGCATGTCGGGCACCCCGCCCGAGGCCGCGTACGGGATGTTCCTGGGCCTGGTTGGCTACGACATGAGCATCTCGGCCCGTCGTCTGGCGCCGCCGTTGCGCGCGATCAACGGCGACTTGTGGCCGACCGACGTGACGGCGAACCGACAGGTCAAGCCGGACTTCGACGCGATGGTGATTCGGCACACCGGGCACTACCCGATGCTCGAACGCGCCATCGAGTTCGACGGGTGTGTGGCGGCCACGGTCCGGGCCCTCGTGACGCCCGAGCGCTGAGACAGGAAGGGCCGCCTACCCGCCGGCCGTGGAGGATCGGTTCAGTCGCGAACGAACCAGGGCCAGGAGAATCCTCGGGCAGGAACGGTTCGGGCACGACGGGAAAGCCGTGCCGTTCGCAGGCCTCCGCATCGTCCAGCGAGAGGTCCGTTCCGGTCATCACCACCACCTGCACCTTGGGGTGGGCGTGCAACAGGTCTTCGACGACCTTCAGGCCGTTCTCATCCGGCAGCATGGGGTCGATCAGCATGGCATCGGGCGCGTGGCGCGCGGCAGCCTCTCGCGCTCCAGCGGCGTGGGTCGCAGTCAGAACGGCAAGGCCCGCGCCCGCAAACAGGTGCTCCAGGCTCTTGAGCAAGTCGGCGTTCTCGGTGACGACGAGAACCACTGGCACGGCGGCCGCGGACGCACCGGGCGTCGTCGCCGCCTCCACTCGCAGGCTCAGCGCCTCGCCGTCGGCCGCCAGATCGGCGACGACGGTGGCCCCCGGCGCGACCCCGCCGTCGGCCACCAGCGCGGCGAGTGGCTGGGTGAGCCGGCGGTGCACCGTGCGTTTCAACTCACGGGCACCCGACTCCGGGCTCGCCCCGTGTCCGACGAGGAACTCGCGCGCCGCCGGCGAGACCGCGATCTCGAAGGAGCGGGCGCCGAGCTGCGTGTGAACGTGCGTCTGCAACTCGGCGATGTGATGGGCCAGGATGGCCGCCAGCGCCTCGGCCCCAAGGGGGCGGTACGTGATCACCGCGTCGAGCCGGTTGACAAATTCCGGGGAGAAGCGGCGGCGCACCGCGTCGAGGCCGAGCGACTGAAGCCGCTCGGCGATACTCGCGGCCGACCGGCGCTCGACGCCCTGGAAGCCAATGTCCGGGCGGACGACCTTGAGCATCTCGCGAGCGCCCAGATTGCTCGTCATGAAGATGAAGGACTTCTCGAAGTCGACCGTCGTGTTGTCGCCCAGGCGGAGCGTGGCGCGGTCGAGCAGGCCGAGCAGCAGCGCGGTGAAGGCGGGTGACGCCTTCTCGATTTCGTCGAAAAGGACCAGGGCCAGGTCGCTGTGAGGACTGACGCATGCGAGGAGACGCTCTTGCGTCAGCAGCGGCTTGGTCTCGCGGTGACCGATGTAGCCGGGCGGTGCGCCGATAAGCTTCGCCACCTCGTGATCCGACTGGTACTCGGCGCAGTCGATCTTGAGGAGGTGCTTCGCACTGCCGTGCAGCACCTCGGCGAGCACTTCGACCGTCCGTGTCTTGCCCGTGCCGCTGGGCCCGAGCAGCAGGAAGATGCCCGCCGGGCGGTCGGGCACGTTCAGGTGGGTTTGGTACATCCGGAGGTACGGGACGATCCGCTCGAGCGCCGTTGGCTGCCCAACGATTCTCCGCGACAAGAGCTTCATGAGGTCGCCGGTCTGCACCGCGCCGACCTCTGAAGGACCCGACCCAGCCTCCACCGCGCCTCCAGGGGGCCATTATAGCCCCGCGGATCACCGCGCCGAGTGACCGCACGTGGCCTGCCGAGCGAACGCGGATCAGCCAGTAGCCCGACCTGCGAAATCAGTGGATGCCGTACCGGGGAATGCGTTATAAGGGATCTCTCCCACGACAAGAGCCGGGTTCACGTTCTGCGACCCGGCACGCGAGGTTGCACGCGGCCGCGGACCGCGTGCCCGGTCAACCCTCAGTCCCCCCAAAGGAGGGGTTATGTCCGACAGGCAAGAACACGTGGTCCGTCGCGTGATGGACGACGTTTGGAACAAGGGCAACCTGGACCTGATTGACGAACTCTACACACGCGACCACATCAACAACGACCCGATGGATCCCGTTCGCGGGACGGAGGGGATGAAGCAGCACGTCCGAAAGTACCCGGACCGCGTTCCCGGATTGCCGGCTCGATATCGACGAGCTGATGTCCATCGGCGACCGGGTCGTGGTGCGCTGGCACTACAGCGGGACGCACAAGGGGCCGCTCGAGGGCATCCAGCCCACCGGACGTCGAGCAACCGGCCCGGGCATCAGCCTCCTCCGCTTCCAGGGTGACCGGATCCAGGAATCGTTCGTGACATGGGACGCGCTGGGCATGATGCAGCAACTCGGCGTCGTGACCTTGCCAGGCAAGTCCACGTCGGCCGGGGCCTAGTCGCCCCGGCCCGCCCAGTCCTTCCGACCTGTCATCACGCGTTGGCCGCCCGATCAGCATCGGGCGGCCCTTCTCCCGCTCCTGCCCGGACGGCCGGGTATAATCCCCTGGCCAGCCGTCAACGCCTCCGTCCACCGACTCCCGGGAGCGACTCTCCAAGATGCGCTTGCTTGACACGCTGCGCGGCCAGTTGCCGGATGTGCGCGTGCGCCGGGTGGTCGCCTCGGCGTTCCTGCTCCAGGGCCTCTCGGCTTGGTTCAATGCCGGACGCTTCAACCCTGACGAGCACTGGCAGATCCTGGAGTTCGCGTGGTGGCGGCTCGGGCATGCGCCGACGTCGAGCCTGCCATGGGAGTTCGCCGCCCGCATGCGACCGGCCCTTCAGCCCTGGCTGGCCGCCGGCGTGTTCACCGCGCTCGAACGGCTCCACGCCTTCACGCCGTTTGCTGCCACGTTCGTGTTGCGCCTGGCCTCGGGCCTGATGGGCCTGTGGGTCGCGCTCGAGCTGTGTGCGCGCTGCCTGCCCGAAATCCGGCGGCCGGTCTTCCGCCAGCTGGCGTGGCTCGGCACACTGTTCCTCTGGGGTGCACCCTTCCTGCGGGGGCGATTCGCGTCGGAGAGCTGGAGCGGCGCGCTGGCCGTCGCCGGCATCTGCCTGGCCCTCGATGGGGCCACCGCATGGCCGGTGCGGGAGCGGCGCGGGCTGGTGCTCGGTGCGCTCGCCGGGTTCGCCTGGGGGCTGGCGTTCTACTGCCGCTTCCAGATCGCGTTCATGCTCGTCGGCGCAGGTGCGTGGCTGGTCTTCGTGCGGAGGGCTCGTCGGGCCCTGTTGACGACGATTGGAGCGGGCTTCCTCGTGGCCGTCGCCCTGAACCTGCTCCTCGACCACTGGTTCTACGGCGTGTGGGTCGTGACGCCATGGCAGTACCTGGCTGGAGAACCTCTACCACGGAAAGGCTGCGTCCTTTGGCACGTCTCCGTGGTGGGCCACGGCGCTGCCGTTCCTGGTCCTGCTCATCCCGCCGTTCAGCCTCGTCTTCGTCGCCGTGCTTCTCGCCGGGGTTTGGCGCTGTCGCGGCCATGTGCTCGTGTGGGCCATCGTGCCGTTTGTGGTCGCCCACGCGCTGATTCCGCACAAGGAGGCACGCTTCATGATCCCGGTGGTTGGGGCGCTCGTTCCGCTGCTCGCACTCTCGTTCGACAACCTCCCCGACCGATGGCTCGACAGGCTGCTGGCCTGGCGGCGGACGCGTGCTGGCCGCCTTCTCACCGGCACCTGCCTCGTCCTGAATGTGGCGGCGCTGGCGGTGCTGACCGTGATCCCCGCCCATGAGACGTATCCGGTCATTCGGTGGCTCTGGGACGCAAACGCCGCCGGCCAGATCCACCTCGTCGACCTGACACGGTCGCCGTACGGACTCGGACCCGAAGCCCCGTCGAATCTGCGGTCGTATCTCTACGTGCCCCCAGGACTCGTGGAGACGCCGGTGACGAGTGCAACCGAGTTCCTGGAACGACGCCCGAGCTGGCGCGGCGACCGAATCGTCCTGCTTTACGCCGACTTTGACCCGCCGGCGGCGCTGTCAGCAGCCGGCATCACTTGCCTGCCGGTCGCCCGCACGCTGCCTGCCGTGCTGCGCTATGTTCCGGGATTCGATCGTGTGAAGGGCAGCATGGCCGCCACGTTGTGCGAGCCCATGCCCTGAGCAGCCCCACGACCGCACTCCCGCGACAGGTTCAGCAATCCGGCAGGCGGACCTCCGCGTCCTTCCCGACCACCGTGGCCCACTCCCGGACGTACCACCGCGTGACCAGCCCGTTCAGGACGTAGGGATCCGCGCGCGCGAACGCCTCGGCCACCTCCGGGGACGCACCGCGGAACAGCAGGACCGCCTGGTCGAGCGGATTCGCCAGCACGCCGCCGAGAACCAGTTCCCCGCGCGCGATTGCCTGCTTGGCGTGAGCCAGGTGAATCGGGCGGAACGCGGCCCGCCGCTCCGCGTAGTCGCTCACCACGTCGTAGAAGAGGAGGTAGTGCATGGCCGTACAGCCTACAACACCTCGCTGGCCGCAGCCGCCTTCGAGGTGCTGCAAGGAGAAGGGGGCGGCTCAGCGGATCCATCGCGCGGGCGGTTCGCCCGCCCGGGCGTGTTGACTAGGCCGGCACGACTGGTGACCATGGACAGGTGCCCGAGCTGCCGGACCTGATCGTGTACACGGAGGCGCTCCGTGCCCGCGTGGTCGGCACGACGCTCGAACGGGTCCGCCTCGGCAGCCCCTTCCTCCTCCGTACCGTGGAGCCGCCGCTCGACGCGGCGGACGGGCGGCTGGTCGAATCGATCAGCCTGCTGGGCAAGCGCGTGGTCTGCTCCCTCGCTGGCGATCTCCATCTGGTCGTCCACCTGATGGTGGCGGGCCGCCTGCACTGGAAACCGGCCGGCGCCCGGCTGGCAGGCCGACGCGCTCTGGCCGCCTTCGACTTCGAGCGGGGGACGCTGACGCTCACCGAGGCCGGCGCCAAGCGCCGGGCATCGCTGCACCTGGTCGCGGGAGCCGCGGGCTTGCGCGCCCTGGACCGAGGCGGCCTCGACGTCCTGAAGGCGCCGGCCGACGAGTTTCGGCGAGTCCTCATCTCGGAGAACCACACGCTGAAGCGTGCCCTGACCGATCCGCGCCTGTTCAGCGGCATTGGAAACGCGTACTCCGACGAAATCCTGTACGCCGCCCGATTGTCGCCCCTGCAGCTCAGCCGGCATCTCGACGAGGAGCAGGTGACGCGTCTGCGCTCGGCGACGCTGACGACGCTCGGCGCCTGGACGAACCGGCTGCGCGCCGAGGCGGGCGACGGGTTTCCCGAGCACGTCACCGCGTTCCGCGAGGACATGGCCGTGCACGGCCGCTACGGACGGCCGTGTCCGGCCTGCGCCGCTCCGGTCCAGCGCATCGTGTACGCCGACCACGAGGCGAACTACTGCGCGCGGTGCCAGACCGGCGGACGCCGGCTGGCCGACCGCGCGTTGTCCCGCCTGCTCGGTCGAGACTGGCCGCGCCACTTGGAGGACGTCGCCGACTGACCGTCGGGTGCGGTCACGGCGGCGTGCCGGTCGACCGTCGGCAGCCTGCTCGGGAACCGCGCTCCTCTGCGACCGGGTTGCGGCGAACCGCCGCGCCCGTCAGAATGGGTGGCGCCCAACTCCCTCGGGCCGTGCGTTCCCCGCCGTAGGCATTCGATATGTCAGACTCCACGCCGACCGCCGAGCGTGCCGAACAGTTCCTCGCGGTGGCTGCGGACTTCCGCCTCGGTCGCCTCCTCACCGAATCCCCGCATCCCCGGTCGGCGACCCTCAGTGACGCGGCCCGCCGCGCCGCGGCGGACGGGCTCCGCGTGCTCTTCGATGTGGATCTCGACGTCGTCGGGGCCTACGAGGCGTGGTCTCGCACGGGTCAGCCGTTGCGCGTCGCGCTCGCGGTTGTCGCCGCGCTCCGGAACGGCGGCCGCGTATTCTTCACCGGCTGTGGAGCCACGGGCCGCCTGAGCATCCAGTTGGATTCCATGTGGCGGGCCTTCTGGCAGGAGCGCCGCACCCGCGGCCTGACGGTGCCCTCGCCCGACCGCTGGGAGGACTGCACCCGGAGCGTGATGGCAGGCGGCGACTACGCCCTCCTCAAGTCTGTCGAGGGTTTCGAGGACTTCGCACCGTTCGGGCGGCAGCAGGTCGCGGAGCTCGGTCTCAACGGCCGAGACGTGGTGTTCGCGATCACCGAGGGTGGCGAGACGTCCTTCGTCATCGGCACCGCGTGGCAGGGTCTGGAGCAGGGCGCCCGGGTCTTCTTCGTGTACAACAACCCAGACGACGTCCTGCGGGCCGAGGTCCAGCGCAGCCGCGAGATTCTCGACGAACCGTGCATCGAGAAGATCAACCTGACCAGCGGCCCCATGGCGGTCACCGGTTCGACGCGGATGCAGGCGACGAGCACGCAACTCGCCGCGATGGTCACGATTCTCGAGATGGCGCTCCGCGACCTGCTGCAGGCCGGGGGGGCCCTTGATTCCGGCCTCGGTCCGCCCGAGTCGGTGCCGGGCGCCCTGTGCACGGCGCTCCGCGCCGTTCACGCGGAACTCTCCAGCGCTCGTCTGTGCGACGAGCTGGCCTCGCTGGTGGAATCGGAGGAGCGGATCTACCGCGCCGGCGCGCGCACGTCCTACTTTGCCGACTCGCTGGCGATTGACGTGCTCACCGACACGACCGAGCGCAGCCCGACGTTCTGCGTCCCGGCGTTCAGGAAGTACGACGACCCCGACGCGTCGGACTCCTGGGCGTTCCTCTTCACCCCGACCGCGACGACGGAGGCGGCCTGGCCGCGCCTCCTGCGGCGCCCGCCCCGGACCGTCGAGTGGACCGAGCAGGACCTTCGGTCCCTGCTCGACGAAGGGGCCGTGGCCCGGCAGACGGCTGTGCTCCGCGAGATCGGGTATCGGAGCTGATGCGGTTCCGGATCGGGCTCGACGGGCAGGCGTACCGGCCCATTCGTCCGGGGGACGGCGCGACGGTGGTCGTCGGCTGCGCCGATCTGGCCCTTGTAGCGGACCAGGGGGCGGTGTTCACACGACTGCTCGGACACGCGCGAGCAAACGACGCGGCGACCGCCCTGATCGGCGTGGGCCGGCGGGCCGTGCTTGACCGGCTGGGGAGCTCGGCCGCCTCCCGGGCGGCCCAGCTGCGGGTGCTGCTCGCCGTGCCGGACGAGCCCTTCCTGCTCGACCCGATCACCCGCCTCGGCGCGAAGATGCTGCTGAACGCGCTGTCGACCTGCACGATGGTCCGTCTCGGCCGAGTGCTCGGGAACCGCATGATCTGGGTGGTGCCGAGCAATCTGAAGCTGATCGATCGGGCGACGCGCTACGTCCGTGATCTCGCCGGCGTCTCCTACGAAGATGCCTGCCGCACCCTGTTCGAGGTCATCGACTACGTCGAGCCGCGCCGGCGGGCCGGCCAGGCCTATCCGCCGCCGGTCGGTGTCGCGACGATGTGCCTGCGCCACCACCTGCCGCCTGGCGAAGCGGAAGCGCGGTTGGCCCGCGAACTGACCTGATGAGCCTCTGGCCTGGTGGCCGACGGCTCGCCGGAGTGGTACTGTTCACGCTGGTGGGATGAAGCAATCACGACGCACCGTCGAATCGGCACCGGTTTGGACGGAGCGTGTCGCGCCGTACCGGGTCTTCGGCGAGCATCTGGAGGGTGTCGCGCTCGAGCAGCTTCGCAACGCGTGCCGCCTGCCGGTGTCGGTGGCCGGAGCGCTGATGCCCGACGCGCATCCGGGATACGGCCTGCCGATTGGCGGCGTGCTGGCGACCAACAACGCCGTCATCCCTTACGCCGTGGGCGTGGATATCGCCTGCCGGATGAAGATGACGGTGCTCGACCGTGGGGTGTCCGCGCTGGACCAGGCGCAGGACGAGCTGACGCTCGCCATCGAGCGGGAGACGCGCTTCGGGATCGGCGCGGAGTTTCACCATCGGCGCGACCACGCGGTGATGGACGCGGACTGGTCGGTCTCGCCGGTCACCGAGCGGCTGAGGGACAAGGCTTGGGCCCAGCTCGGCACGAGCGGCAGCGGCAATCACTTCGTCGAGTTCGGCACGCTTACGACGCTCGAGCCGCTGGGCGGACTGCCGCCCGGCGAGTACCTGGCGCTGCTGAGCCACTCCGGCAGCCGGGGCACGGGCGCCGGGGTCGCGGACCACTACAGCCGCCTGGCGCGCCACGCTCATCCCGAGCTGCCGCGGGAGCTCGAACATCTGGCGTGGCTGGACCTGTCGTCGGAGGAAGGCCAGGAGTACTGGGCGGCGATGGAGCTGATGGGCCTCTACGCGGCAGCGAACCACGCCCTGATTCACGCGCACGTGGCGCGGGCGCTCGGGGCAGGGGGCCTCCTCGACATCGAGAACCACCACAACTTCGCCTGGCGGGAGCGGCATGCGCTCTCCGACGGGTCCGAACGCCCCGTCATCGTGCACCGGAAAGGCGCCACGCCCGCCGGGCGCGGCGTCCTGGGCATCATCCCCGGGTCGATGGCGACCGTCGGCTACGTGGTCCGCGGCAAGGGGGATGCCTCGTCGCTCGAATCGGCGGCCCATGGCGCCGGACGCCGGATGAGCCGCACCCGCGCCAAGAAGGAGTTCACCTGGGCCGACGCCAGCCGCCTGCTGCGGGAGCGGCGGGTGCGCGTGCTGTCGGCTGGCCTCGACGAGGTCCCCATGGCCTACAAGGACCTTAACAAGGTCATGACAGCCCAGGCGGACCTCGTCACGATCGTGGGGCGCTTTCAGCCCCGGCTGGTGAAGATGGCGCCCGGTCACGAGGCGCCCGAAGACTGACGGGGCGTACGCGTCATTCGGACCGGAGCGTGAGCATCGCGTCGATGGCCGCGGCGCGCAGGGCCGGCGCCAGACTCCCCGCGACGGCCACCGAGCCGAGCAGGCCTGCTGACGCGAGCACCATCGCCAGGTCGGTCCCGGCGAGTCCGTAGAGCACGGAGGCACCGAACTTGGTCAGCGCCAGCGCGCCGGGCACCCCGATCACCACGCCGCCGCCGGCGATCGCCAGGGCTCGGACGATCACGCCACGCACGATCCGGCCTCGGCTCGCCCCGAGCGCGATCCGAACGCCGAGCTCCCGCTGGCGTCGGGACACGTCGAGCGCCAGGAGACCGAACACGCCGACGAACGCGATCGTCATGGCGGTCCCGCCGAACAGGAAGGCGAACGCGGCGAGCAGCCGCTCTTTCTTGATGGAGGCCTGCAGCCGTTCCCGCGCCGGCTGGACAGAGGCGACGTAGTCGAGGCCCAGCGACGTGACCGTGCGTTGGACGGCCCGATTCAAGGCCTCTCCCTGTGCGTCGGTCCGGATCAGGATCCCCGAGTGTCGGGCGAACTTGAGGTCCTGCAGCGACGGCGTCACGACCACGGGCACGTGCGGTGATCGCACATTGCCCATCGTCGCGTCAGCGACCAACCCCACCACTTCAACTGAGCGCAGCGCGGGCTTCATGCCGATCCGGATCCGGCCGCCGATGACCGCCTTTCCCGGGAAGAGACGACTCGCGGCGCTGGCGTTGACAATGGCCACCTTCGGCCCGTTCTCGTCATCGTGCCAGGTGAAGTCCCGGCCCTGCAGGACGCGAATCCCCGCCGTCCGGAAAACCCCCGGGGCCGCCAGATCGACGACCGCCCGGATCTCTGCACCAGCTGAGCCGTCGGCATCCGCGATGTCCGTCAACACCACCGCCTCGTCCGTGAGCGCAGGGAACAGGCGGGCGAGCGACACGCTGGTGACTCCTGGGAGTGCGCCGATCCGCCGCAGGAGCTCCGGATAGTACCTGCGGGTCGACGACCGAGCCGCCGCTCGAAGGTTGCGGGGCCAGGCGCGCGACGACCAGCGCGTCAATCGCCGCGCCCGTGGGGTTGGCATTGAGCCGCGCGAGGCTCCTGATGAACAACCCGGATTCGACGATGAGCACGAGGGAGAAGGCCATCTGCAGCACCAGCAACGGAACGCCCCACCGCCTCCGGTGCCGCACGGTCGCCAACGACCGGGCGATCACCATGGTCCGACCGCCGCGGACGAGCTGCCAGGCTGGCGCAAGCGTCAGCAGAATGCCCGCCACCGCTGCTGCCGCCGCCGTGGCTGCGAGCACGCGCCAGTCCGGCGTCAGGGGCACGGTCAATGCGCTCGATTCGGTCCACAGCCGGTGTCCCAAGGCGCCCGCGATGTACCACGCGAGCGGAACCGCCACGACCAGACCGCCGCCGGAGAGCAGGAGACTGTCGATGGCGAGCGACCCGACCAGGCGCACCCGACTGGCGCCTAGCGCCGCGCGAATGGCCAGCTCGGGCTGCCTCGCCAAGCCGCGCGCGAGGAGGAAGCCACTGAGATTGACCACCGTGAGGGCCAGCACGATACCCGCGAGTCCGCTCAGCAGTGACAGCAGCAGCGCATGCTCTTCCCGCAGGAACGAGAAGCCGCGGGAGAGGGATTCCACGTGGGCTTGGGACGAACGGTTACTCCGCCTGCTCCGCCGCGGCAAAACCCGACGGCATCGTGTCGGCCTGAACGACAGGCCATCTGGCAGCCACTTGGGCACGCGCCTGGGCGAGCGTCACGCCGGGCCGCAGTCTGGCGACCAGGTAGTTGACCCACGTGATGCCCGCCCGGCTGACGCCCAACGCCGGCAGCAGCGAGGCCGGCACGGTGACGTCAGGCGCGATGTCCATCTGCAGCCCGGCAAAGCCCGGCGGAGTCACGCCGATGATCGTCAGCGGCAAGCCCTCGACGCGGAGGATGCGGCCGACGACGTCGGGGTTGCCGTGGAATTGCCGCTGCCAGAGGCCGTACCCAAGAACCGCGACGCGCGCGGGTTCCCTCCCGACCGGCACGTCACGCTCGGAGATGAGGCGGCCCAGGTGCGCCCCCACACCCGTCAGTGCGTAGCAGCCGCCGGAGACGAACGCGAAGGGGCTTTGGACCGGGGACCCACCGGGGTCGATCGTGAACAGGCCACCCTCCGCGTACCCACACACCGCTTCGAACGTCGTCGAATCGCGCCCTAACTGGTCCACCGTGGCAAGCGGCATCCAGTGCGTCTCTCCCCGGCGGTCGACGCACGACACGGCGACCAGCCGGTCGGCGTCGCGGAGGGGCAGCGTGCGCAGGACGAGGGCGTTGAGGAGGCTGCCGACGCCGGCGCCCACACCGAGTCCGAGCCCGAGCGTTAGGATCGCGAAGGCGGTGAAGGCCGGCGCCTGGCGCGCGCGGCGGATGCCGACCAGGAGATCGCTGACGACCGCGTCGAGCATCGAACGCCTCCCTTCGCACCCGACATGTTCGGGATTATTCGCCGACCCGACCGCACGGCCACGCCGGCCGGCGCATTTTCCGTGCAACCGTTCGCGCGGCCTTCCGACCGCCGGGACAAAACCGCCACGGCCTGCCCGGTTGCGGCGAGACGGCCCATCTGACTGCCATCGAGGGCGACCGCGTGGAGCCGGCTGATCGGGCCCGCCCGTACAGGTGGTTTGCCCTCAGCGGGAGGCGGGGGCGCTTGCCAGAGGCCTGCCGGCGACGCGGCGAGGCTCAGAAGGGCAGTCGATCGAGCAGGGGTTGCTGCGCGGCGAGGATTCGACGGCGTGCTTCGGCAAGCGTGAACCAGGCGGCGCGGTCGATCTCGGGGATCTCCCGCCGCCGGCCCGAACGGGGCGGCCACTCGATTGACACCGTGTTGGATCGGATCGCGGTCACGTCGACGTCGCCCTCGACGGCCCAGGCGTACACGAGCTTGCCCCCGGCCTGCCGCACGGGGTCGAGCGGCGTGAAGGTTCCTCCGATCGTCTGGCCGGTTTCCTCGGAGAACTCCCGGCGCGCCGCCGTCAGCGCGTCCTCTTCTTCGCCCACTTCTCCCTTTGGAATGGACCAAGCGCCTTCGTCCTTCTTCTCCCAGAACGGTCCTCCGGGATGCACGAGCAACACCTCGGGACCTTCGGGACGCCGACGGAACACCAGGAGACCGGCGCTTCTGCGGGGCATTGGGGACCAGGGCGTGCGGGTTGCGGTCCCCGGAGCCGCGACGCGCGGCGTCGCGGCCCGGGGGACCAGTTTCGACCGGTCGCCTACTTCTTCACGTGTTTCTTCACAAATTGGCCGACCAACTCGTCGAGGTTCGGCGAACCCAGTTCCTCGAGCTGGTAGGTCACGCGGACAGTCGGCCTCCGGATCTTGACGATCCGGTTCAGGTCGATCGGCGTGCCAATGACCACGACGTCGCAGGGCACGCGGTTGATGGTCGTCTCGAGGTCCTTGACCTGCTGTGGCCCGTAGCCCATGGCCGGCAACAGCATGCCGATGCCGGGGTACTTCGCATAGGTCGCCGTGATCGACCGGACGGTGTACGGCCGGGGGTCGACGAGTTCGCTCGCGCCGAACTTCATCGCGGCCACCACGCCAGCGCCGATCTTCATCTCACCGTGGGTGAGCGTCGGGCCGTCCTCGACCACGAGCGCGCGTTTCCCCGTCACTCGCTCGGGATGATCGAGGAAGATCGGGGACGCGGCGTCGACCACCACCGCCCGCGGGTTCACCGAGCGGATGTTCGCCCGCAGCTGATTGACCGCGCTCGGCTCGGCGCTGTCGATCTTGTTGATGATGACGACGTCGGCCATCCGGAGGTTGGCCTCGGCCGGGTAGTACGTCAGCTCGTTGCCCACGCGGAGGGGATCGGCGACCACGATGGCCAGGGTGGGCTTGTAGAACGGCATGTCGTTGTTCCCGCCGTCCCAGAGGATGACGTCGGCCTCGGCCTGCGCTTGCTCGAGGATGGCGCCGTAGTCGACGCCGGCATAGATGATGATGCCCTCGACGATGTGCGGCTCGTACTCCTCCATCTCCTCAATCGTGCACTTGTGCTTCTTGAGGTCCGCCAAGCTGGCGTAACGCTGCACCTTCTGCTTCTCGAGGTCACCGTAGGGCATCGGGTGGCGGATCGCGGCGACACGGAGGCCGTGGCGCTGCAGCAGGTGCGCCACGCGGCGGCTCGTCTGGCTCTTGCCCGATCCGGTGCGCACGGCGCACACCGAGATGAGCGGCTTGGTGCTCCGAATCATCGTGGGCTGCGCGCCCAGCAGCTTGAAGTGGGCGCCGTGGGCCGTCACGAGCGAGCCGCGGCTCATCACGTAGGCGTAGGGCACGTCGCTGTAGGCGAAGACCACCTCCTCGACCTGGTGCTTGCGGATCAGCGCCTCGAGTTCCGCTTCGGCGACAATCGGAATGCCCTTCGGATAGAGCCGTCCGGCCAGCGCCGGCGGGTACTTCCGTCCTTCGATGTTTGGGATCTGCGTGGCGGTGAACGCGACCACGTCGTACTGGGCGTTGTCCCGGTAGACGACGTTGAAATTGTGGAAGTCGCGCCCGGCGGCTCCCATGATGATTGTCTTGATGCGATGCATGTCGACCTCGGTATGAATGGTGTATGAAGAGCAACTATGGTGGTTCCGGCGCCGCGTTCAGACGCGGCGCCGAGGCAAGCCGCCCAACGACGACCGACCCGTCGGTGAGGCGGCTAGGCGGTGACCACTCGTGCGATCCGTTCGACGGCCCAGTCGATCTCCTCCTTCGTGATCACGAGCGGCGGCGCGAACCGGATCACGCGCTCGTGGGTTTCCTTGCAGAGGATGCCTTCCTCCTTCAATCGTTCGCAGTAGGGGCGCGCGGCGCCGGCCATCTCGACGCCAATCCACAGACCCCGTCCCCGCACCTGGGTGACCGAGCGGCTCTTGATCGCCTGCAGCCGCGCGAGGAAGTAGGCGCCGAGTTCGGCGGACCGCTCGACCATGCGATCGTCAACCAACGCGCGGAGCGCAGCGCGGGCGATGGCGCAGGCCAGCGGATTGCCGCCGAAGGTGCTGCCGTGGTCGCCCGGCTTGAAGACCCCAAGGATCTCGTTCGACGACAGGACCGCCGAGACCGGGTAGAACCCGCCTGACAGCGCCTTGCCGATGATCACCAGGTCCGGACGGATGTCCTCGTACATGAACGTGAACAACTTCCCTGTCCGGCCGAGCCCCGACTGGATCTCGTCGGCGAGGAACAGGACGTTGTGCTTCCGGCACGCCTCCCAGGTCTTGCGGAGGAAGCCCTCGGGCGGCACCACGATGCCCGCCTCGCCCTGGATCGGCTCGACGAGGAAGGCGCACGTGTTCGGCGTGATGGCGTTGATGACGGCATCGGCGTCGCCGTAGGGCACGATGGTGAACCCGGGGGTGAAGGGGCCGAATCCGTCCCGGTACTGCGCATCGGTCGAGAAGCTGATGATCGTGATCGTCCGGCCGTGGAAGTTGTTCGAGCAGGCAATGATCTCTGCCTGGCCCTCGGGAATGCCCTTGATCTTGTAACCCCACTTCCGCGCCGTCTTGACCGCGGTTTCGACCGCCTCGGCGCCCGAGTTCATCGGCAGGGCCACGTCATAGCCCGTCAGGTCGTGCAGGTCCTTGTAGAGCAGCGGCAGCTGGTCGTTGCGGAATGCGCGGGACGTCAGCGTCACCTTGTGCGCCTGATCCAGCATGGCCCGCAGGATCGCCGGGTGGCAGTGTCCCTGGTTGACCGCCGAATACGCCGCGAGGCAGTCCAGGTAGCGCTTGCCGTCGACGTCGTAGACCCAGACCCCCTCGGCACGCTCGATGACCACGTCGAGCGGGTGGTAGTTGTGAGCGCCGTACTCGTTTTCGAGCTTGATGAACTCCGCTGTCTGCATCGGTTCTCCTCGCGACCCCCACCCCGGTGCCGGCCCTGAGTCCGCCCGGCAGGCGGAGGCTAGTTGTCCCACAGCATCGCCAGCAGGGCCATGCGGACGTAGAGGCCGTTGGTCGCCTGCCGAAAGTACGCCGCGCGCGGATCCGCGTCCACGGCCTTGTCGATCTCAACCGTCCTGGGCAGCGGGTGCAGGATCAACGCGTCCCGCTTCATGGTCTGGAGCACGGCGGCGTTGATCGTGTAGCGTTCGTGCGCAGCGCGATCGGCCATGCGCTCGGGCCGGATCCGTGTCTGATAGACGACGTCCACCTCACGGAGCACCTTCTGGGCGTCTTGCTCGAGCGCGAACCACACGTCGTGCTCGTCGAGATGCTCGAGGATGTCGGGCTTCATCTGCATCTCAGGCGGGCTGACGAAGTAGATCTTCACGCGCTCGAACTTGCTGAGCAGGTAGGCCAGCGACCGTGCGGTACGCCCGCGATCGAGCTCGCCGATGAACGCAATGCTCAGGCCCTCGATCGGCCGCTCGCGGTAGACCGTATAGAGATCGAGCAGCGCCTGCGTAGGATGCTGGCCGCCGTTGCCGTCACCCGCGTTGATCACGGGGACAGGCGAGACCTGTGCCGCCCGCTTCGCGCCGCCGGCCTGTGTGTGGCGAATCACGATCACGTCGGAGTAGCCCCCGAGAATCCGGATGGTGTCCTCGAGCTGCTCCCCCTCGACCTCGGAGGAGAAGAACCCCGCCTGCTCGGTGGAGAGCACTCGCCCGCCCAGGCGGCACATCGCGGCCTCGAACGAGAAGCGGGTCCGGGTCGACGGCTGGTAGAAGAGCGTCGCCATGATCTTGTGCTGGTAGTCCATCGTGCCGCCGCGCGCGACGACCTTCTCCATCTGCCGCGTCCGGTCGAACAGGTCCATGAGGAGGGGCACGGTGAACTGCTGCGATTCGACGACGTGCTGGAGCTTCATGGCACCACCCGCGTACCCGCCTCGCCGCGCACGGCCTGGCGGAGGAACTCGTAGGACGTGATGATGACCTGCCTCCCGCCGGCCCGCAGAAACCGGAGGGCCGACTCAATCTTCGGTCCCATGTTGCCCGGCGGGAACTGGCCGGTTGCGTGGTGTGCTTCGAGTTCGGCGGCGGTCAGCACGCCGAGCGGGCGCTGCGTCGGCTTGCGGAAGTCGAGGTACACGCAGTCGGCGTCGGTGGAGATGACGAACATGCTCACCCCGAGCCGGCTCGCCAGCAAGGCGGACACGCGGTCCTTGTCGATGACGGCCTCCACGCCCTGGAGCCCGTTCGCGGTGCGGACGACGGGAATGCCCCCGCCGCCGGCGGCGATCACTCAGGACCCCGCGGTCGAGCAGATCGCGGATCACGTCTTCCTCGACAAGCTCGACCGGTTCGGGCGAGGGCACCACGCGGCGGTAACCGCGCGCCGCGTCCTCGACCACCTGCCACCCGAGCGTGCGGGCCCGCTCGAGCGCGTCGGCCTTCGAGTAGAACGGACCAATCGGCTTGGTCGGGTGCTGCATGGCCGGGTCGTCGGCGCAGACGATGGCCTGGGAGAGAACGGTGGCCACCGGGACGTGCAGGCCGACCCGCTCGAGTTCGTTGTGCAACGACTGCTGGAGCAGGTAGCCGATTTCCCCCTGCGTCATGGCGTCGCACACGTCCAACGACTGGCCGTAGACCTGGTCCGACGCCCGCTCGGACCGCAACAGCGCGGCGCCGACCTGGGGCCCGTTGCCGTGGGTGAGGACGAGCCGGAACCCGTCGGTCAGCAGGCCGACTACTGCCTGGGCGGTGCGCCGGGTGTTGGCGAGCTGCTCCGCGATCGTCCCTTTCTCCCCGGCCCGGATGAGGGAGTTGCCGCCGATGGCGAGGAGTGCGGTTCGGTCCATGCCCTGTGGGAGGCTCGGCGGGCCGGGGCGTCCACCGGCGCGACGGCCTAGGCGAGGCTGGCACGGGGTCTTCCGGTCGAAGCCCGGCATGCCGCCCGCCGCGTTGTCAGGTCCTAGGCCATGAGTTCGAGCATGATGGCCTTCTGCGCATGCAGTCGGTTCTCGGCTTCCTGGAACACCACGGACCGTGGCCCATCGATGACCCCCCCGGTTACCTCCTCGCCGCGGTGGGCCGGGAGGCAGTGCAGGAGCACGGCATCGGGTTTGGCGTGGGCGAAGAGCGCCTCGTTCACCTGGTACGGCAGGAACAGCCTCTTGCGGGCATCGGTCTCCGCCTCCTGGCCCATGCTGGCCCAGACATCGGTGTAGACCACGTCCGCATCGCGCACGCCCTCGACCGGGTCGTGCGTCAGCGTGCAGCGTGCCCCGGTGGAGGCGGCCTGACGGGTCGTCCACTCCACGGCATCCGCCTTCGGCTCGTACCCGGGCGGCGTGACGATCGAGACGTGCGCGCCGAACAGGGCGCCGGCGAACATCAGCGAGTGCGCGACGTTGTTGCCGTCGCCGACAAACGCCAGCTTGATGCCCTCGGTGCGCCCCTTCACCTCTCGAATCGTCAGGAAATCGGCCATGGCCTGGCAGGGGTGGCTGTAGTCGGTCAGGCCGTTGATGATGGGTATCGACGCCTCCCGCGCCATCTCCTCGACGATGCCGTGCGCGAACGTGCGAATCATGATGCCCTGCACCATGCGCTCGAGGTTCTTCGCCACGTCGTGGATCGACTCGCGCTTGCCGAGGTTGATCTCGGCCGGGGACAGATAGAGCGAGAAGCCTCCCAGTTGCTGGATGCCGACGTCGAAGGTCACCCGGGTTCGCAGCGACGGCTTCTCGAAGATCATCGCCAGCGTCTTGCCCTTCAGCGCCGAGGAGAACGCGGCCGGCCGGGCCTTGATGTCGGAGGCGAGATCCAGGAGGTGACGGGCCTCGGCGGGGGTCACGTCACGCAAGGACAGGAAGTCGTTGGCGGTCATGTCTCCTCCATCGATGGCCGACGAACTGGCGCCCGAACGGCCGCGCCAGCAGCCGCCACACCGACGGCGATTACAACTCACCCACTCCACGGAGGTCAAGCGAACGCAAGCTTATGCAACAACCTCGGGCACTATGCACAGCCGCATGGCGCGCGTCCCATCGCGACGTCGGAGCATTCGACTGGCTCGCAGCAGGAGTGCCCCTGGGTGATCACGCGGCGCGGATCGCGGCGCCCGTGGGCGGGGAAGCGGGGGACCGGCACCCCGTGCGGCAGGCGCGGCGGCGTGGTCAGTCCACCGGTGTTGGACGGGGAGGACGGGCGCGCCGCCGACGGCGACGGGGCGCCACGCGGACGGGCGGACTGGGCAACGCCCCGCTCGCCGTCAAGTCGGCAATCAGCGTGCGCCAGCGCTCGACGACGTCGGGCGCCTCGCCGTGGACGTCGAGCCAGGCCAGCGCGTCGGTGAAGGCGCCGCGGGCCATCAGGGCGCGCGCCGATCGCGCGGTGAGATTCCCGTCGCGCAGACGACGCTGGAGGGCGAGCATCTGAAACAGCCGCTCGACATCGCGCCGCGCCACGGGCAGCGTGCCGAGCCGGGCGCGGACCGGCTCGCGGGCCGGGTGAGGCAAACTGGCCGAGAACCCGAGCGGTACGAGCAGCGTGCCGAGGAGGACGGGGTTGGTGAACGTCTCGGGCACCGCCGCGAACCGCTGGCGGTAGGCGTCGAGGCGCGACAGGAACCGGGTAAGGTCGTCGCCCAGGACCGCCTGCTGCAACTCCGGGGTGATGGGCTCGAGCAGCCCCAGGGAGGCAGCGGCCCGGAACACGCGCGCGCTCGCGCCCATCCGCAGGATCTTGTAGTACTCCTCCATCAGTCGCGCCGGCGCGCTTCGCGCGATTTCGCCGCGGTCGCGGCGGATGGCCGCTTCGACGGGCAGATCGAGCGTGAAGGAGAGCCGCTCGGCAAACGCCACGGCACGGAGCATCCGCACCGGGTCCTCACGGAACCGCTCGTCGGGGTCCCCGATCGCACGCACCACCCGGTCATGCAGGTCGCGCAACCCGCCCACGTAGTCGATAATGGAGAAGGTCGCGATATCGTAGAAGAGGGCATTGATCGTGAAGTCGCGCCGAAACGCATCCTCCTCCGGCGTCCCGAACGTGTTGTCGCGCCGGATCAGCAGATCGCGGGCGGCATCATGCGGCGGCTCCGGCTCGTCGACCGCGTCGGATGCCGGCATGTGGCGCCGAAACGTCGCGACCTCGATGACCTTCTGGCCGAACTTCACGTGCGCCAACCGGAAGCGCCGCCCAATCACCCAGCAGTTGCGGAACAGGCGCTTGACTTGGTAGGGATGGGCCGAGGTACCGATATCGAAATCCTTCGGACGGCGGCCGAGCAGCAGGTCGCGCACGCTGCCGCCGACCAGATACGCCACGAACCCGGCGTCCTTGAGCCGGTACAAGACCTTCAAGGCGTCCGGGTCGACGTCACGTCGCGACAAGCGATGTTCGGAGCGCGGGATGACGGTCGGCTCCACCATTGCGGAAGGATTATATCAAATGCCGGGCTGTCAACACACACAAGTCCCTGCTTCTCAAAGGGTTAGCGTGCAATCGCGCTTGGTGGTCGTCCTGGCGGGCATTCTTGCCGTCCTGCAGCCCGCTTTGGCGCGCGGACAGTCCGGTGTCGACTTCGCGCGGCAACTCTACAACCAGGGGCGCTACGACCAGGCCATCGTCGCCGCCGCCCGCCTGCGCGCGCTTCCGTCGGCCGCCGACGCGGCCAACCTCGTCTTGGGTCGAGCCCATCTGGAGCGCTATCGAAAGACGGCCGATCGCGCCGAGTTCGTGGCCGGGCGGGAGGCGTTGCGGGATATTCGCCCGTCCCAGCTGGGGCCCCGTGACCGCCTCGACTACCTGATCGGTTTGGGAGAGAGCCTGTACCTGGACGAAGCCTACGGACCGGCGTCCGAACTGTTCAGCAGCGCCCTCGACCGCGGGGGCGAGATGGGCCCCGCCGCCTTTGACCGCCTCTTCGACTGGTGGGCGACCTCGCTGGACCGCCAGGCCCAATCCGGGGACCTCGACGAGCGAGACGCGCTCTACGCCCGGAATCCGTGATCGCGCCTCCGCGGTCCTCGGCGGCGTCTCGGGCCCCGCTTCGGCGACCTACTGGCTGGTGGTGGCCTACCGGTCGCTCGGCCAGCTCGGGCATGCCTGGGATGCCGCGATCGCGGGATGGGTCCGGTCCCCGCTTGCCGGGGATCAGGGCGTGGCACTCCGCGCGGATCTCGACCGCCTGATGCTCCAAGCCATCATCCCCGAGCGCGCGCGGGAAACCGGGGCGTCGGATCGGGACCGCGAGCGGGCCGCGACCTCGCTGCGCGAGGCGTGGGAGACTCTCAAACGCGACTGGACTCAGAAACAGTAGGTGGGGCCACCGGTTGAGCGGCGGCACTGGACAGGACGCAGCGTCTTCGCTTCCCCTTCTCCTGGAGTCGTGCGGCCGCCAGCGCAAAATGCGCCGCCCTCCGCGCCGCCGACTGGATGGCGAACTCCGGGACGTTGGGGTTCCGGAGGTGTTCGACGAGCGTGAGCCCGTAGAAGGTGGCGATGGCCTGGTAGTGGTCCGCCCTCGTGCCGCGTGGCGTCAATGCGACCTCCCGCTCCAGGGCCGGCGTGCGAGCCCCGTGAGCTGCCACGCAGTGTGGGCGCAGCGGGCGCGACGCGCAAGCGCCAAGGTGCGCCAAAGAGCGACGCTTGGCGTCATCTTGCGACACGACGCTCGATTCCCTATGCCTTCGCTGCCCGCCAGGTCGGACCGATACCGATGTCGACCTCGAGTGGCACCGTCAGCCGGACGGCGTGCTCCATGCACCGCCGCACGAGGCCCGTCAGATCGTCGCACTCGGACTCTGGCGCCTCGAACAGCAGTTCGTCGTGCACGGTGAGGATCATGCGGGCTGTCAGGCCACGTGCCCGACCCTCCTCGAGCGCCCCATGCGCGTCGATCATCGCGCGCTTGAGGATGTCGGCTGCCGTTCCTTGGATCGGCAGGTTCACGGCGACCCGCTCGGCCGCCGCTCGGACCTGCGCGTTGGGGCTTGTCAGCTCGGGCACCAGCCGCCGCCGCCCGAACAGCGTCGTCACCATGCCGGTTCGCCGCGCCTCCTCCAGCAGGCGGTCGATGAACCCGCGCACCGCCGGGAAGCCGGCGAAGTAGGCGTCGATGAAGGCCTGAGCGGCCTGCTGGGTGACGCCGATGTCCCGGGCCAGCGTGAACGCCGTCTTCCCGTAGAGCAAGGCGTAGTTGATGATCTTGGCCCGCCGCCGGAGTTCCTGCGGGTCGAGGCCGCTGTCGGGCCCGAACACGCGCAGGGCGGTCTGATCGTGGATGTCCTCACCACGACGGAACGCCTCGATGAGCGCGGCGTCGCCGGACAGGTGCGCCAGCACGCGCAGCTCAATCTGCGAGTAGTCCGCGGAGAGGAGCAGGTGGCCCGCCCCGGCGACGAAGGCCGCGCGGATCTCCCGTCCCAACTCGCTGCGGATGGGGATGTTCTGCAGGTTCGGGTCGCTGCTGCTCAGGCGCCCGGTCGCGGCCACGGCCTGGTTGAAGCTCGTATGCACGCGTCCGGTGGACGGGTCGACCAGCTGCGGGAGCGTGTCAACGTAGGTTCCCTTGAGTTTCTGGACGCTGCGCCACTCGAGGACCAAGCGCGGCAGCTCATGGGTCTGCGCGAGCTCCTCAAGCACTTCCACCGCCGTCGAGGCCGCGCGCGTCTTGCCCGTGCGTCGCCCGACGGGCAGCTTCAGCTTGTCGAACAGGATCTCCGAGAGCTGCTTCGGCGAGTTGGGGTTGAAGACCTCGCCCGCGAGCTCGAAGATGCGGGCGCCGAGTGCGGAGAGGTCTTGATCCAGCCGTTCCGACAGTCGGGAGAGCGCCGCCGGATCGACCCGCACGCCGGCCCGTTCGAGGTCTGCGAGCACGGGAATCAGCGGCACTTCAAGGTCGCGGTACAGCGTGTCGAGGCGCTCGGCGGTGAGGGCGGGCGCCAGACGGTCGGCGAGCTGGAGCGCCAGGTCCGCCCGCTCACCGGCGTAGTCGACCACGGCCTCGGCCGGCAAACCCTCGAACCCCCGCGCCTTGCTCCCGCGCCCGCACACCTGCTCTCGGGTCATCGCTTTGTAGCCGAGGTACTCGAGAGACAGTTCCTCGATCGTGTTCGCGGACCGGGTCGCGTCGAGGAGGTAGCCCGCCAACATCGTGTCCACCGTTAGGCCGCGGAGCACGATCCCGTAGCCGGCCAATACGACCGTGCCGAGCTTCAGGTCGTGGCTCACCTTCTTGACGCGGGGATCTTCGAACAGTGCCTGGAGGGCGGTCAACGCGCCATGCCGGTCGGCCTGTGGCCCTTCGCCGAGCGCGTAGTGGGCGAGCGGCACATACCACGCGTGGCGTGGGCGTATGGCGAAGGCCAGGCCCACCAGTTCCGCCCGACGGGGCGGGACGTCGGTCGTGATCAGGTGCAGCGCGAACCGACGGGCTTCGGCCAGCCTGGCCGCGAGCGTTCGCACCTCGTCGAGGGTGCCCACCAGCGTGTAGGTCTTCTCCACCGTGTCGGCGGTCGGCGCGAAGTCGGCCAGGAGGGAACGGAACCCGAGCTCGCCGAACAGCTCGAAACACTTCGACCGGTCGGGCCCGCGGTAGCGAAGCGTCTCGAGATCGACGGTGATGGGCGCGTCGAGGCGGATGCGGGCCAGTTCGCGGCTCTGGCGCGCCTGGCCGCCGTGGGTGAGGAGCGCGTCCCGGTACTTCCTCTGCGGCACCTCGTCCGCGTGGGCGAGCAGGTTGTCGAGGGAACCGAAGGCCGCCACCAACTCCCTCGCGCCCTTCTCGCCGATACCCGGAACTCCCTTGATGTTGTCGACGGCATCCCCGGTCAGTGCCAGCACGTCCACAACCAGATGGGGGGCGACCCCGAACTTCTCCGCAACCCCGTCGGCGTTGAACCACGCGCCCTCGTCGCGCGGATTGAACACCCGCACGCCGTCGCGCACGAGCTGGAACATGTCCTTGTCAGCGCTGACGATGACGACGTCGTACCCGTCCGCGCTTGCCCGAGCTGTTGCCGTGCCGATGAGGTCGTCGGCCTCGAAACCCTCGCATGCCAGGATCGGTACGCCGAGGGCTTCGCACGCTCGGTGCACCCAGACGATCTGGTCGGCCAGATCCTGCGGCATCGCCGGCCGGTTCGCCTTGTAGTCGGCGGCCAACGCCGAGCGGAACGTCGGCCCGGCGGAGTCGAACGCGCAGGCGATGAACGAGGGCTGCTGTTCGGCGATGAGCTTGCGCAGCATCGTGACGAACCCGTACACGGCATTGGTCGACCGCCCGTCGGGGCCAGTCAGGCCCCTGATGGCGTGGTAGGCGCGGTAGACCTGGGAGTAGCCGTCGACGAGGAACAGCGCCGGGCGCATGGAAGACTCGGATCGGGTTGTCATGGATTCAGGCGGCTCGCGGGTACGGCTCGCTTCATCGCTGGGAGTCAGTCGACGGCCGTGGCGGGTGGAGTCAGTATATCATTGGCGGTCATGGCCCTTGCTCCTGCGCCGCCCCGCTGGCCCGCGGCCCTGGGGGTCGTCCTGCTCGTCTCGTTCGCCGCGGCGACGGCCGGGTGTCGGAGCGGGCTGTTCAGGCAGTTTGAGTACGACGAGGACATTTACCTGTCGCTCGACGGGTCGGCGACGGTCTACGTCAACGGGTCCCTGCCAGCGCTCCGGGCGTTGCGGGGATTCGACGTCAGCCTCAGTCCCACCGCGCGCTTCGACCGCGAGAAGATCACCGAGCTGTTCTCCGGGCCGTCGGTCCGGGTGGTTCGCGTCACGAGCTCCCGGCAGCATGGTCGCCGCTTCGCCCACGCGCGGCTCGAGGTTGCCGACATCCGCAAGTTGCCGCTCACGCCCGCCTTCGCGTGGGCGCGGATCCGCTTCGAGCGCATGGGCGACCTGTACCGCTACCGCGAGGACCTGGGTCCGTCGGCGGACCAGTCGGTGCGCGAGGTCGGGTGGACGGGGGGAGAGCTGGTCGCCTTCCGCCTCCACCTGCCGAGCAAGGTCGTCTACCACAACGCGGGCGAGGACAACATGCGACGCGGGAACATCCTCGTCTGGGAGCAGTCGATGTCGGCGAGGTTGGCCGGCGAACCGCTGGAGATGGAGGTGCGGATGGAACCCACCTCCATCCTCTATCGGACCCTGTGGTTGTTTGTCGGCAGCATGCTCGCCGCCTTCTCGCTGCTGGGCCTCATCATCCTCTGGGTCGTCCGGCGCGGCAAGGATCGGCTGGCCGATCCGACTGCGTCCTGAGCGCGCACACGGGGTGGCGGTCCGCTCATTGTCGCGTCGGGGTGTCTCGGAAGGCCGATCGTCTGAAGGGTGGGAACGCCGGGGTCGCGCCGCGGCGCGTTGGGCAGGCCCGTGAGGGAGTCAGGCGACCGCGGGTCCCCGCCAGCGGCCACGCCTGACTTCCCCGTCTTCGCGCTTCCTGCCTACTGGAGAGAACGCCGGCGGCCCGCGATGAACTGGTCGAGGCGATCGCGCGCCTGAGCCCGCAGAGCCGCAGCCTTCGCCTGCTGGTCGGGCGTCAGGACGGCGAACACCTGCTTGTGCAGCGTAGCGGCGAAGACGGCAAAGTCCGCCTGGACCTGCGCCAGGTCCGCGCTCTTCTGCCGGATGACGGCCTCAGTCTCGCCTCCCGCGATCGCGTCCACCAGGGCCCGCCGGGCCTGACGCCGGCGGTCGCTGAAGGTCTGGAGGTCCGTCTTGTGCCCTTGCAGGATCCCCTTGATCTGCTGTTTCTGATCGTCCGACAGGCCCAGCTGCGCGAGCCCGTGCCGCAACGCCGCCAGCGGTCCCCGACGGGACGCATAATGCTGAGTCGGCTGCGGGCTGGTGGTTCCGGCCTGCTGCGCGTAGGTCACGACGGCCGCGACCCCCACCACGAGAACCAACACAGCCAGCCCCGCCGCGATCCCGACGCCATGCTTCGTGGTCATAATCCTCAACTCCGGGGAGCCTTCATTGCTTCCTGCAGGCTTAGACTGGTCAAGGTAGGTTGAGGTTCCCAGGTGGCGCGTGAAACAACTGTGACAGGAGGAAGACAACATGTGTCACCGCTCCACGATCGGGCTGGCGGTCCTGCTCGCCGCTGGCGGCGTGACGGTGAGCGGAGCTCCCGCTGCCGCCCCGTCGGGCACGTCGTTCACGCCGGGTAGTCCTGTCGCCACGTTCTCCATCCTGGGATACGATCCGGCGACTCACGAGATTGGTGGGGCCGTCCAGTCCCGGGTATTCTCGGTGGGCAACGGCGTCCTGTGGGCCGAGGCCGGCGTGGGGGCCGTCGCGACGCAGGCGTGGGTCGACGTCAGTTACGGCCCTCAGGCGCTGGCGTTGCTTCGCAAGGGCCTGGATCCCTCCGCGATCGTGCAGCAGATCTGGAAGGACGATCCCGACCCGCGCCCGAAGGACTGGACCAAGCAGGGCCGCCAGTTCGCGGTGATGGACGCCAAGGGCGACGTGGCGGCGTTCACCGGGCCCAAGGCGGATCCGTGGGCCGGGCACCACGTGGGCCGCTACTGCTCGGCACAAGGTAACATCCTGGCCGGTGAGGCCGTGGTCGCTGCCATGGTTCGAGCGTTTGAGGAGACATCCGGGCATCTCTCCTTCCGGCTGCTCGCCGCGCTGGAAGCCGGCCAGGCAGCCGGAGGGGACCGACGGGGCATGCAGTCGGCCGCGATGATCGTGGTCGGCAAGGGCGGCGGGGTTTGGCTGAACAACGACGTGGTCCTCCGCCTCCAGGTCGACGATCACCCCACCCCGATTGCGGAGCTGCGCCGCTTGGTGGAGATTGCCGCGCGGCAGCGCGAGAACGGAAGGCGATAGCGATGGCCACGCACGTCCTGATCGTCGAGGACGAGGCTCACATTCGAGAACTCGTCTGCCTGCACCTGCGGCTGGAGGGGTATGAGTGCATCCCGGTGGGTGACGGCCGAGAGGCCTTGCACGTGGCGTCGACGCAGCCGCTCGATCTGATCGTCCTCGACCTGATGATTCCCGGCATCGACGGGCTGACCGTGTGCCGGGCCGTGCGGCGCGAAGGCCCGAACCGGCATGTGCCCATCCTGGTCCTCACGGCGCGCCGGGAGGAGTCGGACAAGGTCCTCGGCCTTGAAAGCGGGGCCGACGACTACTTGGCCAAGCCCTTCAGCGTCCGCGAACTGGTGGCCAGAGCGCACGCGCTGCTGCGCCGCGTGCAGCGGGCGACGGCCGCACTCGACGCCGAGCCGGCAACCGGACGTGGGGGAGCACCCGGACCGGTTTCGGCGCACGGCGTTGAGCTCGACCCTGCGCGGCGGCGTGCCCGGATCCGCGGCGTCGAGGTCGAGCTGACGAACCAGGAGTTCAACCTGCTCCTGCTGTTCGTCGACCATCCCGGCATCGTCTTCAGCCGTGAGGCGTTGCTGTCGAAGATCTGGAAGGGTGACACCTACGTGACCGTCCGGAGCGTCGACACGCTGGTCAAGCGGTTGCGACACAAGGTCGAGGCGAACCCATCGGAACCGGTGTTGATCCTCACGCAGTGGGGCGTGGGCTACAAGTTCGCGGATCTCTAGGCGGCGCGACCTCCGGGCGCGTCGATCCACGGGGCGGCCATGGCTGAACGCGCGTGGTACCGCAGTCTCTACTGGCGCATCACCATCGGGTTTGTCTGCTTCCTGGCGGCCACCCTCGTCGTTCAGGCGAGCCTGTTTGTCTGGCTCATCGTGTGGGTGGAGCGGGACGTGCCGGCCAACGCCCTTGGGGTCTTCGCCTCGACGGTGGCCAACGACGTGGCGTCGGAGGTGCAAAGCCATGGCGTGTCTGGGCTCGAACGCTACCTCAGCGACCGCTACGGAAGTTTGCCGAGGCAGATCTGGGTGGTGATGGAGGACGGGTCGGTCATCGCGGGACGCTGGGGGCCCCTGCCAGCGAACCTGCTCCGGAGGCTTCGGTTCTTCCGGAGAGTCGGCGCCACCCCGCCACCCGTATCTGGCCAGGACGTCGCGGACCCGTGGCGGCTGAGGCGCGTTGTGGCCTTCGCGCCCGTCGTGGTGCGGGGCCAGACGATCGGCACTGTCGTGGTCCAGGCCGGCCGACCGTCAGACTTGGTCGCCCGTGAGTTCGGCCCCATCCTGCTCGTCATTGCGCTCGGGCTCGTGGTTGGGGTCGGCGGGCTCGCCGCCCTGCTGATCTTCCGACCCGCCAACCGTCGCCTGCAGGCGCTGGCCGACGCGGCGCGCAGGTTGGGAGCCGGGGACACCACGGCCCGGGCCCCCGAGTCGGGCGGCGACGAGATCGCCGGCGTGGCGAGGGCATTCAACCAGATGGCGGCCGACCTCCTGCAACGTGCCGAGGCGCTCCAGGCGTCCGACCGCGTGCGGCGACAGTTGCTCGCTGACGTCTCTCACGAACTGATGACGCCACTGACCGCCATTCGCGGCTACCTCGAGACGCTCGAAATGCCGGCTGCCGCGCCTGACGCCGCCTCGCGAGGCCGGTACCTGGCCATTGTGGGGGAAGAGACGCTGCGCCTCGAACAGATTGTCGGAGACCTGCTCGACCTTGCGCGCCTCGAAGCCGGGGGGGGCACGCTCAACATCGAGGAGGTGCCGGTCAGCCAGAATCTTCTCGCGGGTGTTGGCCCGCCACGAGCACGCGGCCACGGAATCCGGCGTCGTGCTCGAGACCCGCGGCGACCAGGCGCTGCTCGTGCGCGGTGACCGCCTCCGCCTCGAGCAGGCACTCCAGAATCTCGCGGCCAACGCCCTCCGGCACACCGGGCGGGGCGGTCGTGTGACACTCGAGGTCGAGCGCCGGACCGAGACGACGGTCCTGCGCGTGCGCGACACCGGCCGAGGAATCCCCCCCGAGCACCTGGCGCACGTCTTTGATCGCTTCTACAAGGTCGACGCCTCCCGCGCCGAGGACCACGGCACCGGCAGCGGACTCGGGCTGTCCATCGTCAAGGCGATCGTCGAGCGCCACGGCGGCCTGATTGCGGTCCGCAGCCGGCTTGGCGAAGGGGCGGAATTCGAGAATCGTGCTCCCCGATGCCCCTTGCCCGCAGCCGCAGGTTTCACTACAGTAGGGCCGGGCAGGCCGTTTCCGGCGTTCCGGTGTGACTGCGGAGCACGCTGATGTCCACTCTTGCGTTTGGAGCCAGGCCCACCGCGCTGCGCTGTGCCCGCTGCGGGCGGTTTGTCGACTGGGCCGAGTCGCAGCTGCAGACCGTCTGTGGATGCCGGCCCCGCCTCACGCTGCCGCCGGTGCTTGTCCGCCAGGCTGAACCGGAGAATTGGCCCGACATTCTCGCGCTCTTCCGACGCGATTTTGGCCGGGCCGCCGTCGTGGGCTTCGGGGAAGTGATGTCGCTCGAGGAGTGTCCGATCATCGTGGCCGAGATGCGGGGCGAACTTGCCGGCGCCCTGGCCTATCGCCTGCGGCCGGACGCCTTCCATATCGTGGCGCTGGCGACCGATCCGATGTGGCAGCGTTCGGGGGTCGCCACCTTCCTGGCGCAAGAGGCCGAGCTCCTCGCCCACCGTCACGGCGTGCGGCGCCTCGTGTTCTCCACCACCAACGACAACCTGCCGGCCCTCTATTTCTACCAGCGCCGTGGCTGGACCATCACCGAGGTGGTCCCGGGCGGGATAATCGGCGGTGTCGCCGACCCGCCCAGCCCGGGCTTTGCGGGCATCCAGGTGCGGGACGAGATCCGGCTGGAAAAGCGGCTCGAGGTCTAATCCAGCTTCTCCAGCTCCGCTCTCACTTCGGCTTCCGTCTTGAGCTGGTTGTCGACCCTCAGGGCCCCGAACTGGTTCGCCAGCGACCGCGCCAGCAGCCGTTCGCCTTCGTCGTTCACAACACCAGTGAGCGTCACGCGGCCGTTCTCGACGACGATGTGAATGGGCGGGTTGACCATCGACGCGTACTGCCAGAACGTCGGGTTGCCGTAGATGGACCGGGCGATCCGGTACCGAAGCTGATCATCAAAGATCGACACCGGTAGCACCTTCAGGTCGTTGCGCACGACCCGCACGCCTGGCACGCGGGCCACGCGCTTGCCGATCTCCTCCGCCTTGAAGGGCATCGTCACCCGGCCGGTGAGCGTGACCGCGCCGTGGTTGACGCCCACCGACACGTCGTCGAACACCGTCAGCCGCGTGTAGGCGGCCACCGACTTTGCGACGTCGTTGAAAATCTGCAAGTCCTTGCGCTCGGTCTCGGCGAAGGCTGTTCCCGACAGCCACGGCACCATCACCGTCGCGACCGCAGTCAACACCACTCTCCGCAACATGGTTCGTTACCTCCTGATTATGGCGTCGAGCAGTTCAGCCATCCTGCGGATTTGGCGTCCACGTCCCGTCATGGCAAGAGTCGCGCCAGGCGGTCTGGCGTGACTTTTCGCCTGTTAGGCCCACGCTGGGGCCGGAGGAGGTGTCCTCGTGACAGGACGCCTGACATGAGCTTCGGACGCGACGAGCAGTGCGAATGGTCGAGCTTAGAACAGGCGGTGACCGGCCAGAGCGAGACCGAGGCCGTAGGTGATAGCCGCTTCCACCAGTCCGACGGCCGTCATTTCGGCCCCGCTGGCCCACCACCGCCGTGTCGTGACGAGGGCTTTCGACGCGCCCACGACGAAGTGCGCGACCGTGCTCACCACGAGCGACGCCACCACGGCGGGCATCCCCACCGCGAAGAAGAACGGGATGATGGGGATGAAGCCGCCTATCGCGGTCGACGCCGCCGCGGACAGCGTCGACCGGAGGGGATTGGGAAACGCCTCCTCCGAGAGCCCCAACTCCTCGTGGACGAGCGCTTTCAGGATCTCCCTCGAGTCGGTCTGAAGGCGCGACACCATCGTCTGCGCTTCCTGGGGCGAGAACCCCTTGAGCTGATAGAACAGCTCGAGCTCGGTCCGCTCCTCCTCGGGGTCCGCCTCGAGCTCGCGACGTTCGCGCGAGACTTCGGCCTCGTAGACCTCGCGCTCGGACTTCGAGGCCAGGTACGCCCCCGCGCCCATCGACAGGGCACTCGCCAGGGTCCCGGCCAAGCCCGCGGCCAGCACCACGCCGCTGCCACCCGTGTAGCCCGCCATACCCGAGACAATGCCGAACACGGCACCGAGGCCATCGTTGACGCCGTAGATCGCGTCACCGATCCAGCCCGTGCCGCGCACGTGCCAGCGTTCGCGTGCCAGGATCGAGTCCAGCACCTTGCGGGGCGACGGCGCGGGACCGGCCAGCGCGTGCAGCGTGCGGGCGTGATCGCGCTCTTCCCGGGCGACTTCGTCGGCCACCGCGCGATCGGCGGGGTCGGTGAACGTGCTGACCAGCCGCTCGTACTCCTCTTCGATTCCCAGCTCCTCCTGTTCGAGGCGGTGGAGCACGACCGACGAATCGCCGAGCCGTTGGAGCCACGTCAGCGAACGGTGCACGGCCATGGCGTCGGGGGCCCGGCCGGTCGCCGCCTCGATCCGCCCGCCCCAGCGCGCGGCGTGCCGCTCTTCGGACTCCGCCAGCTGCACCAGGATGTGGCGGCGCCGGGGATCGGCTTCGCGGTCGGCGAGCAGGCGATAGGTTGCCGCGGCTTCGACCTCCTGGCGCCAGAGTCGGTCGAGCGCGCTCAGATGGTCTGGTGAGTCCATGCGGCTACCCGCGGAGCAAATAGGCCGTCGCGATCCCGGCGGTGAGCAACCCCAGCTGCTTGAGCGCCCCTGCGTCCACCCGTCCCTTGTGGAGGTCGGGCATCAGATCGGCGAGGGCGATGTAGAGGAAGCTCGCCGCCGCGAAGGTGAGCGCGTACGGCAGCACCCTTGGCAGCCGATCGAACGCGAAGAAGGAGACCACCGTGCCGGTCACTGCGCCCGCCGCCGACAGCACGCTCAACCCGAGGGCCGGCCCGCGCCGGTAGCCGGCGTGCAGGAGGACCGCGTAGTCGCCCACCTGCTGAGGCACCTCGTGCAGGGCGACCGCCGTCGCCGTGCTGATCCCCAGCGGCAGGGAGGTCTGGACCGCCGCCCCGATCGCCACGCCATCGACGAAGCTGTGAAATCCGTGCCCGATCAGCACGAGGCCGCTCGGGCGACCGTGCGCCTCGCAGTCCTCCTGGTGGCAGTGATGCCACAGGACGAGCTTCTCGAGCACGAAGAACGCCATGATCCCGACCAGCAGCGTCCCGAAGGCCCCTCCCGCGGGCAGACTGGCGAGCGCCTGCGGCAGGATCGACAGCAGCGCGACGCCGAGCAGCGTGCCGACGGCGTAGCTGATCAAGTGCGGGACCAGGCGAAGCCGAGAGTCGGGCCGAATCAAGAGGAGCCCGGAGGCGAGCAGCAGGCTGCCGAAGCTTCCGACGACACTCAGGCCGATGGCGATCGCGAACAGACGCACGACGGCATCATAAGTCAGCCGCACCTCGCCAGTCGACACTCGGTCGAGTATACTGGGCTGATTCCCAACAACCGGTGGGCCCCGCGTCGGATCCGTCTCGTCCAGGAGGAGCGATGACCGACCGTACCAGCGTTCCCGACAGCCCCGAGGGTGATATCGACGCCTTGCTTCGCGAAGATCGCGTCTTCGTCCCGCCCCAAGCATTCCGGGAGCAAGCCCATGTCCGCGACGCCTCGATCTATGACGAGGCGGACCGGGATCCGGAAGCGTTTTGGGCGCGATTCGCGCACGAGTTGGAATGGTCCACGCCGTGGTCCAGGGTGTTGGAGTGGACGCCGCCGCACGCGAAATGGTTCGTCGGCGGCAAGCTCAACGCCAGCGTGAACTGCCTGGACCGCCACGTGCGGACGGCACGCCGAAACAAGGCCGCGATCATCTGGGAGGGTGAGCCGGGCGAGGTGCGCACCCTGACCTACTGGGAGCTGTACCGCGAGGTGAACCGCCTCGCCAACGGGCTGCGGACACTCGGCGTCGGGCGCGGGGACCGGGTGGCCGTCTATATGCCGATGGTGCCCGAACTGGTCGTGGCGCTCCTCGCCTGCGCGCGGATTGGAGCCGTGCACAGCGTCGTCTTCGGCGGGTTCAGCGCCGAGTCACTTCGCGACCGGATCAACGACGCCCGGGCCAAAGTGCTGATTACGGCCGATGGCGGCTACCGCCGTGGCGCCATCGTACCGCTCAAGAAGATGGCGGACGAGGCCCTCTCCGGGACCCCGAGCATCGAGCACGTGATCGTCCTCAGACGGACCGGCGACTCGACGCCCGCCCCCTGGGTCGAGGGACGCGACATCTGGTACCACGACGTTGTGCGGGACGCGCCCGCGTGGTGCGAACCGGAGGCGATGGACGCCGAGGACATGCTCTTCATCCTCTATACGTCCGGGACCACGGGAAAGCCGAAGGGGATCGTCCACACCACCGGGGGCTATCTCACGGGTGTCTACGCGACGACGAAGTGGGTATTCGACCTCAAAGACGACGACGTGTTCTGGTGCACGGCCGACATCGGCTGGGTCACCGGTCACAGCTACGTCGTCTACGGACCTCTCGCCAATGGCGCGACCGTGGTGATGTACGAGGGCGCGCCGGACTGGCCGGAGAAGGACCGGTTCTGGGCCATCATCGAGCGGTTCGGCGTCACGGTGTTCTACACGGCCCCGACGGCTATCCGCGCCTTCATGCGCTCGGGACCCGAGTGGCCGAAACGGCACGACATGCGCACCCTGCGCCTCCTCGGGAGCGTCGGCGAGCCAATCAACCCCGAAGCGTGGATGTGGTACTACGTCCACATCGGCGGCCAGCGGTGCCCGGTGGTCGACACGTGGTGGCAGACGGAGACGGGCCACATCCTGATTACGGCGCTCCCCGGGGTGACCACCCTCAAGCCCGGGTCGGCCACGGTGCCGTTTCCCGGCATCCGGACCGAGATCGTCAACGAGCATGGTCAGGCGGTCAAGACCGGCGGCGGCTACCTCGCCGTCACCCGGCCGTGGCCGGGGATGCTCCGCACGATCTTCAACGACCCGACCCGCTATGTCCGCCAGGTCCTGGAACCGATGGGGCAATGCCGTCTACGTCACGGGCGACGGCGCCAAGCGTGACCCAGACGGCTACTTCTGGCTGCTGGGCCGCGTTGACGACGTTCTCAATGTCGCTGGCCATCGGGTGGGCACCATGGAGGTCGAAAGCGCGCTGGTCGACCATCCCGACGTCGCCGAGGCGGCCGTGGTCGGCAAGCCCCACGAGATCAAGGGCCAATCCATTGCCGCGTTTGTGACCCTCAAAGACGGCGTCGCGGCGACTCCGGCCATGGCGGCCCTGTTGAAGGAGCACGTGGCGAAGAAGATCGGCGCCATCGCCAGGCCGGACGACATCTTCTTCACGGCCGACCTGCCGAAGACGCGCTCGGGGAAGATCATGCGGCGCCTGCTGCGCGACATTGCCCAGGGCAAGGCCCTCGGCGACACGACGACGCTCGCCGACCCCGGCGCGATCGAGCGCGTCAAGGCGAAGTACATTTCGGAGACGAGCTAGCGCGGGGCCGACCGGCCCGGACGCCACGTCGGCCCGGAGCCGGGTGCGGTGTCGAGAGGCCTGAATCTCCCGCACACGCCGCGCCAGATCCGCCGCTTGAGGCGCAAACACTCCGGCCCGGCCGCGCGCAGTCCCGGTGGCCCGGCCGGCCCGCGTGGTCGAACCGCACGGGGCTCCGCCATCCGCCGTCGCGCCGCCAGGGCCCCTGCAGAGATCTCTTGGCATTGAAGCGCTCAGCGATCGTGTCGATTACAGGCCTGTGAGTCGTCAGCACCGTGGTGTCGTCGCGGCCGCCTGAGGTGGCGGCCACGGCCGCGTTCGACCGTAGAAACCGCGGACCTCCAGGAGGTCGGCGCCATTCTGGTGGGGAGACAGCGATGAGACGAGAGGCAACCGCAAGCTGGACGGTGCGCATCGCCGCGCTTTCGGCGGCGATCGTGTTGATGGTGCTCGCCTCGCCCGCCCGGGCCCAGTGGGAAGTCGACAGCAAGGACGGCAAGTCCACCATCAAGATCGGATTCCTGGCGCAGCCACAGCTGGAACTGCTCGAAACGCCCGACACGACCGGCGAATCGAAGAACGTGTTCCTGCGCCGGATCCGAATTCTCTTCGGTGGACAGATATCGGAGAAGTGGACGTTCTTCGTCGAGACCGACAGCCCGAACCTCGGGAAGGCGACCCCCGACGCGACGTCGAATCCGACGGGCGCGAAAGACGCGGGGTACATCTACATCCAGGACGCCTACTTCACCTACAACCAGGGGAACGACTTCAAGGTCGACGCCGGGATGATCCTCGTGCCGCTCGGGCACAACCACAACCAGTCGGCCGCAACCCTCCTGCCGGTCGACTACGGTCCCTACACGTTCACCGAGGGCACGCCCCTCGGGTCGCGAGTCGGGCGGGACTACGGCGTGCAGCTTCGCGGGTACCCGCTGGATCAGCACCTGGAGTACCCGACTCGGCGTCTTCCAGGGCGTGCGGGGCGTCGAGGCCCGGAATTCGTTCCGGGTCGCCGGTCGCGCCGTGTGGTACCCGTTTGCGGCGGACACGGGATTCTTCTACAGCGGGACGTTCCAGGCCACCAAGCGAGTCGTCGGAATCGGGGCGGGGTTCGACACCCAGAAGGAGTACCACTCGTACGCGGCCGACGTGTTCGTCGAGCAACCGATCAACAAAGGGGAGCAGGGCATCACGGCCCAGTTCGACTGGATGCGATTCGATGGTGGCACCTTCCTCCCGACGCTCCCGAAACAGGACGCGGTCCTCGTCGAGGCGGCGTACCATTTCCTCAGTGGCCGCGTGTCTCCGCTCGTGCAGTATGCCCGGAAGACCTTCGACAATCCGCTGACACCCAACCAGAGCAGCTACCAGGTCGGCGTAGCCTACTGGATGGCGAAACACCAGCGGAACATCAAGGTGACAGCGGGCCGCCAGCACGTGGACCGGGTGCCGGATCGGACCCAGATCCTGGTGCAGCTGCAGCTGTACTGTTTCTGAGATGCGCGGTGAGCTGCTACCTCTGGCGGTCCTGCCTGTCGGGCGGGGCCGCCAAGTAGCCCTGCCTTGCCCGCACCCGATACCCCTCCCCGCGGACGACAACCTCGATGGCGTGCCAGCGGCCGTCGCGGGCCGCCGAGTAGGCCAGGAAGTACTGCTGGCTCAACTCATCCGCGATGCCCTCGATCGCCGGACTGAGCTGGCCGGCGTCGCGCACGATCTCGGTGCGCCCTCCACTCGGATCCGTCAGGGCGTGCAGCGCCGACGCGTCGACGGGCGTGTCCGAGGGCCGGGCTGTACCGGGTACCGGCCCCCGAGGTGGTGGGGGCGGTATCGGCGGCAGTCGGCCGCCCGGGCCGCTCCCCGGTGGTTGGGGGTTGCGAGGCGGCTGTGCGGGCAACGGCCACGGCGGCCGTTGGGGATTTCCGAGCGCGACGAGACCTGGTACCGGGTTCCCCGGGCCGGCGCCGCGCGGTCCGGTTCTCGGCGAGGAGTCCACGCCGATTGCGTAGATGAGAACGTCTGACTTCCTGATCAGCCCGACCAACTCGTCCAGGCTCTGGTGGCTGGCCGTGTCGTTGCCGTCGGAGATGATGACCAACGCCTTCTTCGGGTGCTTGCCCGTCCCGGCAAATGCCAGCGCCTGAGCCGTGCCGTCGTAGAGCGATGTCGCGCCGCCAACGGCCAACCCGTCCAGGGCGCGACGGACCTGATCACGCCGGAGCGTCCAACCCTGAACCAGCGCCACCTCATCGGCAAATGACAGCAGGAAGACCTCGTCGTCGGGGTCGGGAAGGGCGTCGAGCAGCCGAATCACCGCTGCGCGGGCGGCCACCGTCTTCTTTCCCGCCATGCTGGCGCTGATATCGAGGGCGATCCCCAGGCTTACGGGGACTCGCTGGCTGCTGAACGCGGCGATCGGCTGCGGGCGTCCGTCCTCGAGCAACGCCAGGTCCGGCGGGCGCAGGCCCCGGACGAAGTGTCCCTCCGCGTCGGTGACCGTCAGGTTCACCACCACGAGGTCGACCCGACTACCGAACGTCGGTGGCTGGCCCGTGGCGGCGGAGCGGGGGGCACCCGCCCCAAGCGCCAGCCCCACGCAGCAGGCGACCGCCACGAGCACACCTGTGGCCGCCGGGCCGCGGGCGAGCGATCGACACTTCGCGCCGCCCATACCAGTCGGTGTCACAGCAAGAGCCCTGCCGAGGCCAGAAGAAGCAGCACCGGCCGAAACACGTCCGCCCGCGCCACCCGGGCACCCCGCCGGCTCTCCGCGGAGGACGCGCGGCCTCCGGCGGACCACGGCGGCCCCGTCACCTACGGGCCAACGCTCGACCTACGGGCCAACGCTCGGCCTTCGGCCCTCGGTGAAGCGCTGCCCCTCGCGCTGGGCGAGGCACCGCACGGCACGAAACCCCGCTGATGCCAGCAGGCGCTCGGCGCCGCCGCGTGCGCGAAATTCCCTCAGCCGCTCGGGCGTATGCCTGAGGAGGCCGAACAACCACCGCGTAGGCCGTTCGGAGACGATCGCGCGCGCACCGGGACGCAGAGCCCGGAGCACCGCGTCGGCGAGGGCGAGACGCTGTGTCTCGTCGAGTCCCAGCAGACTCGGCCCAGCGTCGATGACTGCGAAGTCGAACCGGCCCGCGTCGACTCCCAGCGCCGGCAGCGCCTGGCTGCTCACGTCCATCAGCACGCCCGCCTCGGCCGCCGCCGTGCGCAGGTGCGAGGCCGAGCCCTCGGAACCGGCAACGGCCACCGAATGGCCAGAGACGCCGACCTTGGAGGCTAGCACCGCAAACAGTGCGCCGTCGTCACCCACCAGGAGCTGCCGTTCACCCAGACGGACACCGGCCATCGCCACTGCCAGCGCGTGTGGGCCCGGCCCTTCGCGGAATAGTGCCACCATGCGCGCCTCGCGAGAGTGAACCTGAGATGTTGGACACCGTTTCGACCACCCGCGGGGACGAGCGACCGCCCCCGCCCGCCGCGTCCCCCCGACAACCGCTCATGATATAGTTCTCGTCCGTGATACAACCAACTGAAATCGCCCCGCCCCAAGGAAAACTCGGCATTCTGCTGGTCGGTCTCGGAGCCGTTCAGTACCACGTTCATCGCCGGCGTGATGGCCGTCCGCAAGGGGATCGCCCAGCCGATCGGGTCCCTGACGCAGATGGGAACCATCCGGCTGGGCAAGCGCACCGAGGCGCGAGCGCCGCTCATCCGGGACCTGGTGCCGCTGCCCTCGCTCGACGACCTCGTGTTCGGCGGCTGGGATATCTTCGACGACAACTGCTACGAGGCCGCCTGCACGGCCGGCGTCCTGGAGCGTTCGCTGCTCGAACGAATCAAGCCGCAACTGGAAGCCATCAAGCCGATGTCGGCGGTGTTCGACCGGCGGTACGTCAAGCGGTTGGACGGGCCCAACGTCAAGAAGGGCACCTCAAAACTGGATCTCGCCGAGCAGATTCGCGCCGACATCCGCCGCTTCAAAGCGGAACACCATCTCGACCGGCTGGTGATGATCTGGTGCGGCAGCACCGAGGTCTTCATGACCGAGACCGAGGCCCACCAGAGTGTGGAGGCGTTCGAGCGGGCGCTCCAGGGCAGCGACGTGAACATCCCGTCCAGCATGGTCTACGCCTACGCCGCGCTGAAGGAGGGCATCCCGTACGCGAACGGAGCCCCGAACCTCACCGTGGACATCCCCGCGCTGATGGACCTGGCGCACCAGAACGGGTGCCCGATTGCCGGCAAGGACTTCAAGACCGGCCAGACGCTCATCAAGACGGTCATCGCGCCCGGACTGAAAGCGCGGCTCCTCGGCGTCGCCGGCTGGTACTCGACCAACATCCTCGGCAACCGCGACGGCGAGGTGCTCGACGATCCCGAGTCGTTCAAGACCAAGGAAGAGAGCAAGAAATCGGTCCTCGACTACATCCTCCAGCCCGATCTCTACCCGCAGCTCTACAAGGACCTCTGTCACGTCGTGCGGATCAACTACTATCCTCCGCGCGGTGACAACAAGGAGGGCTGGGACAACATCGACCTGGTCGGGTGGCTCGGCTATCCGATGCAGCTGAAGATCAACTTCCTCTGCCGCGACTCGATCCTCGCCGCGCCGATCGTCCTCGACGTCGTGTTGTTCCTCGACATGGCGCGGCGGGCAGGGTTGAGCGGCATCCAGGAATGGCTGTCGTTCTACTTCAAGAGCCCGATGCACGCCCGGGGGCTCTACCCGGAACACGACCTGTTCATCCAGCTGATGAAGCTGAAGAACACGCTTCGCTTTCTCCGCGGCGAGGAGCTGATCACCCATCTTGGGCGGGAGTACTACGACTGACGGGGCCCGTCGTGGGCGGTCCGTGGATCCCTCGTCGCACGTGACAACCTGATCGCGACGACGGGGGATTCCCCCGGCGTCTGCTCGGAGCCGGGCCGTCGAGGTCGTGCCGCCTATGCACACGTCCAAGTTCCAGCCTGCCCTGTACGGCGGGATCGGTCCTGGGCCTCCTCTCGGCCCTGCCCCTGGTCAACATGGGCAACCTCTGCTGCTGCCTATGGGTGATCGCCGGAGGGGTGGTTGCCGCCTACATCCTCCAGGGCAGCCAGCCGACGCCGATCACGGCGGCCGACGGCGCAGGCGTGGGGCTGCTGGCTGGCCTGATCGGGGCCGTCATCTGGCAGGTGGTGGAACTGCCCATCAGTCTGGCCACCGGGCCGCTGCTCGGGCGGCTGATGGAGCGGCTCCTCGCCAACGCCGGGGACCTTCCCGACACCGTGCGGCCCCTACTCGAGGCCGCCCGCCAGACCGGTTTCGGTCCCATCCGATTCCTCATCGGCGTGATCGTCGCCCTGGCGGTGAGCGTGGTGTTCTCGACGATCGGGGGGCTGATCGGCGCGGCGATCTTCCGGAAGTCCACGCCGGCGCCCGGCAACATGACGCAGGGTCCAGCCAAGCCGTGAGGGATCACGCTGGGTTGCCTGGCTCGGGCCGCGTGTGGCACGCTGCCCTCTGCACGATTGCGCTGACGACCGCCTGCACACAGGTCCCGTCGGTCGATCACGACCGACCGCCGGGCCGCAGGCCCGCCGTGCTGGCCGAGGCGCGCGTGGACGACCCGCCGCTGACCGTGCAACTGGTCGCGGTCGAGCGCCTGGCGGGCGAAGCGGTCACCGTGACCTTTGCGCTGGTGAACCGTGACCAGTCCCGCCCCGCTGCGGCCGGGCACGCCTTCGCGGCCGCCGAGGCGGACGCCGAGTCCATGGCCGACACGTATCTGCTCGACGAAGCGGGGCGGAAGAAGTACTTCGTGCTGCGCGACGGCCAGGGCAGGCCGTCGTGCACGACGCCCATCGGTCCCATTCCCCCGGGTGAGCGGCGGACGGTCTGGGTCCGGTTTCCGGCCCCGCCCCTCGACGTGAAGGCGATCACGGTGCAGGTCCCGCGCGCCGCACCGTTTCGACACGTGCCCCTCGCCGACGCTGCGCGCCGGAACTGATGCGCCGGGTTCCTCGTATCCACTGGGTGGCGCCTCAGGGAGGACGTCTGTCCGATGGCTCTGATCGAAACGCACGACCTCTGGAAGACCTACGTCATGGGAGCCGAGGAGATCCACGCGCTGAGCGGGGTGACCCTCGCCATCGAGCGCGGGGAATACGTCGCCATCATGGGCCCGTCGGGCTCTGGCAAGTCCACCTTGATGAACCTGATCGGCTGCCTGGACACCCCGAGCAAGGGCAGCTACTTGCTCAACGGCAAGCAGGTCGGCCAGATGAATGACGACGAGCTGGCGCGGATCCGCAACGAGGAGATCGGGTTCGTCTTTCAGACGTTCAATCTGCTGCCGCGGGCCACGGCCCTGCACAACGTCGAATTGCCGCTCGTCTACGCGGGCGTGCCGTCGGCCGACCGGCAGCGCCGTGCCCGCGCCGCGCTCGAGAAGGTCGAGCTCGCCGACCGGATGATGCACCGTCCGAACCAGTTGTCAGGGGGCCAGCGCCAGCGGGTCGCCGTCGCTCGCGCCCTGGTGAACAATCCCTCGCTGCTCCTCGCCGACGAACCGACGGGCAACCTCGACTCCAAGACCGGCGTGGAGATCATGGCCCTCTTCGAACGCCTCCACCGCGCGGGCAACACGATCGTCTTGGTCACGCACGAAGCCGACATCGCGGCCCACGCCTACCGCGTCCTGCACATCCGTGACGGGAAAATCGAAGACGATGTGAGACGGGCGGCCTGAGCGACGGCGCCCGCCGCCCCGCAGGAGCCCGCTTCACAAGGCCGCAAAGTGGCCATCCGCGATCTGGCGGAGCGGCGCCCTCAGGTCCACGCCCTCGGGACTCCACTCGATGCGGGCCGGCCGCGCGGCCGGATCGGGCACGGGAATCGCCGACCACAGGGCGCGCGTGTACGGATGTGCCGGGCAGGCGAACAACGCGGCGGTCGGGCCGGTCTCGAGGATCCGGCCGCGGTACATCACGGCGACGCGCGTGCAGATCTGTTCGACCAGCCGCAGGTCGTGCGCGATGAGCAGGTACGTGAGCTTGAGGCGCTCCTGAAGGTCCATCAGGAGGTTGATGACCTGTGCCTGCACCGAGACGTCGAGCGCTGAGACGGGCTCGTCCGCGACGACGAGGGAAGGGTTCAGCGCCAAGGCCCGCGCCAAGCCGATCCGCTGTCGCTGGCCGCCGCTGAATTCGTGGGGATAGCGACCGAGGTGGGACGGGTCGAGGCCCACCAGTTGGAACAGTTCCGCCACGCGGTCGCGCCGCTCCGCGCGGGTCCCGAGGTGGTGGATGACCAGGGGCTCTTCGACGATCGTCCGTGCCCGCATGCGTGGGTTGAGCGACGAGGAGGGGTCCTGGAAGACGATCTGCATCTCGCGCCGCGCGCGCCGCAGGGCCCCGCCCGACAGCGCCAGCACGTCCTGCCCCTTGAAGACGACCTGGCCCGACGTCGGTTCCACGAGCCGCAGGATGCACCGCCCGGTGGTCGTCTTCCCGCTGCCCGACTCGCCCACCAGGCCGAAGGTGGCGCCCTCTTCCACACTGAAGCTGACCCGGTCGACGGCACGGATCGACCCGGGCCGTCCCCACGCGCCCCGGCCGCGGGTGAACTCCTTGACGAGATCGCGAACTTCCAGCAGCGCCATGCCCTGTAGCCACCAGGCGCCTCAGCGGCAACATCCAAGGCGCGCCCGTATTCCCGTTTAGATCCCCGCCGGCAGGTTGCCTCGGGCGTCGCCCTCCCATCGCTCATGCAGGTGACAGCGCGCCCGATGACCGGTCCCGACGGCGACAAGCCCGGGACGCGTCTGGTTGCACGCGGGCAGACGGTCCGGGCATCGGGGCGCAAACGCGCAACCGGGCGGCAACCGATCGAGGGCGGGCACGGTGCCGTCGATGGCCTTCAACCGGCCGCCCATGATCCCGCGCGACACCGACGCCAGGAGCGCCCGGGTGTACGGGTGAGCGGGCTCGCGGAACACGCTCAGAACAGGCCCCTCCTCGACCAGACGCCCGGCATACATCACGGCCACCCGATCCGCCATTCCCGCCACGATCCCCAAGTCGTGCGTGATCAGCAGGAGCGCCAAGCTGAAGGCCCCACGCATGTCCCGCAAGAGGTCGAGAATCTGCGCCTGGATCGTGACGTCCAACGCGGTGGTCGGCTCATCGGCGATCACCAGCGCCGGCCGACACGCCAGCGCCATGGCGATCAGCACGCGCTGCCGCAGGCCACCCGACAGTTGGTGGGGGTAGTCGCGGGCACGCCGGCCCGGGTCGGGCACCCGCACCGCAGCCAGCCACTCCACGGCTCGGAGCCGCGCCTCTGCCCGCGACGCGAGGCCGTGCACGCGGAGCGCCTCGCCGATCTGGTCCCCCACGGTGAAGACCGGGTTCAGCGCCGCCCCGGGCTCCTGGAAGATCAGCGAGATGCCCGCCCCGCGGACCTTTCGCATCTCGCGGTCCGGCAGCGAGAGCAGTTCCCGGCCGTTGAACAGGACGGTCCCGGACACAATGCGGCCAGGTGGCGGCACCAGCCGGAGGAGGGACAGCGCGGTCACGGACTTGCCGCTGCCCGACTCCCCTACCAGGCCGAGCGTCTCCCCGCGTCGCACCACGAAACTCACGTCGTCCACTGCGCGTACGCTCGCCCCGCCTGGCCCGTCGAAGACGGTCGTCAAGCCTTCTACCGCGAGCAGCACGTCGTCGCCGGGCATCATGGTTTCCGAGCGCACCCAATTCTATGCGATGGGAGGCCGACCCCACGAGCCCGGCACTCCCCGGGGTTCGAGCCGGGCGACGGCCCCAGCCCTCGTCGCCGCTGTCGTGGAGGGGGCGGCGGTCCAGTCACCGCCGGGGTGGTTCCTTGACACGGGCCGAGCGATCCGTAAAATGCGAGGCCGGGTGTAGGCTCTCCGGCGCTCCCCCGGACCGCGGCCCTTCTTCCGTCTCAGGCTCCAACCCCGGTGGTCGGCACGTGCGCGGCTCGGGGTGTCGGGCGCAGACGGAAAGACGGCCGCCAGTAGGAGACGGGCAGCCATGGACGAGGAACTGGCCGGCTACATACGCGAACTCGTCGAGGCGATCCGCGCTGCCGTGGGTCGAGATCCGAGCATTCAGGCCTGCCGGACCCGGGCGCGGGCGGCCGGTTACGACCTGCGGCTCTCGCTCGACGCGGTTGTCGGAATTGCCCGGGCGCACCACCCTCCGACACGCCAGCGGCACCCCCTGCCACCCCTCCAGGAAACGCCGATCACGCCGACGCGTCACCCGATCACCGAGGCCGACCGCCGCTTCCTCCGGTCGCTCAGGATTGCTGCGAACGAGGCGGCGTCCGAAGAAGTGTGACGGCCGTGCCGGCGTCACGGCCGTCTGCTACCGCTGGGCTCAGTCCAATCTGGCGATGGCCTTCCGACCGGCGAAGCGGGCGCCCGGTCCCAGTTCCTCCTCGATCCGGAGCAGCTGGTTGTACTTCGCCACCCGGTCCGTGCGGCTGGCCGAGCCGGTCTTGATCTGACCCGCCCCGGTGCCGACCGCCAGGTCGGCAATGATGGTGTCCTCGGTCTCACCCGACCGGTGCGAGATGATGGTCGTATAGCCCGCGGCGCGCGCCATGGCCATGGCGTCGAGGGTTTCAGTCATCGTGCCGATCTGGTTGAGCTTGATCAGGACGCTGTTCGAGATTCGTCGTTCGATGCCCTTCCGCAGGATCGCCGGGTTGGTCACGAAGATGTCGTCACCGACCAGCTGCACGCGGCCACCGAGGTCGCGCGTGAGCAACTCCCAGCCGCTCCAGTCGCCCTCGGCCAGGCCGTCCTCGATCGAGACGATCGGGTACTGGTCGAGCCACGAGGCGTACAGGGCGACCATTTCTGCCGCGGTCTTGGCGGCTCCGCCCGACTTCCTGAACACGTACCGACCCGTCCTCGCATCCGGAGCGCCGCCCCCGGCGTCCTCCCACAGCTCGCTGGCGGCGACGTCAAGCGCGACGCACACGTCGTGCCCCGGACGGTAACCGGCCTTGGTGATGGCCTCGAGCACGAGGTCGATGGCTTCGTGGTTCGCCTTGAGGCTCGGCGCGAAGCCGCCCTCGTCGCCCACCCCCGTCGACAATCCGCGTTGTTTCAGAATCGCCCGCAGCGCGTGGAACGTCTCAGCCCCGGCGCGCAAGGCCTCGCGGAACGAAGGAAGGCCGATGGGGGCCACCATGAACTCCTGGATGTCGACGTTGCTGTCGGCATGCGCGCCGCCGTTGAGGATGTTCATCAGCGGCACCGGGAGGGTGGCCTGTGCGGGCGGGACATTGGCCAGCCGGCCGATCGACGCGTAGAGCGGCTCACGCTTGGCATCCGCGAGCGCGCGGGCGAGCGCCATCGAGACCCCCAGAATCGCGTTCGCGCCCAGGCGGCTCTTGGTCGGCGTCCCGTCGACACCGTTCATGAGGGCGTCGATGGCGCGCTGGTCCGCAGGTTGACCCACCACGGCCTTCGCGAGCTCGCCGTTGACGTTCGCCACGGCCCGGAGCACACCCTTCCCGAGGTAGCGCGTCTTGTCGCCGTCGCGCAGTTCGAGCGCCTCCCGCTCTCCCGTGGACGCCCCCGAAGGCACCGCCGCCCGCCCCCCGGGCCCCGCCCCCCAACTCCAGCTCCACCTCGACCGTGGGGTTGCCACGGGAATCCAGGATCTCCCGACCGCGCACGCGCGAAATCTCCACAGACGCCTCCTCCATGGACCGACAACCGAACCGCCGGACGAACAACCCTCGCTGGTGCCGCGCGCCCGGGCGTCGACGATGCCACTCCCCCCAGCGCGCGCCTACTGGGCCGATTCGGCGCCGCGGCGGTCCGCTTCGGCCTCGATCTGAAGCGCTTCCTCGTCGATGGGACAAATCGCCGGCTCGTCGTCGCGGGTGACGACGACGACGCCCTGCTCGCTGACCGTGTGGCGCCGACGGTCCTCTTCGGGGTCGAACCCGATCACGGCGCCGCGCGGAATGAACACGTCCCGATCCACGATGACGCGACGCAGCCGGACGTGGCGACCCACGCGCACCCCCGGCATGAGAATGCTCCCCTCAATCCGGCAGAAGCTGTGGACGCGGACGTTGGGGCACAGGATGCTCCCGGAGATTCGGCTGCCCGACACGATGCAGCCCGGCGAGATGACCGAGTCGAGTGCCTGGCCGCAGCGCCGACCCTCCTCGGCGAACACGAACTTCGCAGGTGGTGACTGCGGCTGGTAGGTGCGGAGCGGCCACTCCGGGTCGTACAGGTTGAACTCGGGATTCACCCGCACGAGGTCCATGCTGGCCTCGTAGTAGGCGTCCAGCGTCCCGATGTCGCGCCAGTACTTGGCGGCCTTCTTGTTCTCGTCGTAGAAGCGGTAGGCGAAGGCCGGCACCTCACCGATCACGGCCGGGATGACGTCCTTGCCGAAGTCGTGCGCGGTGCTCCGGCCAGCGTCCGCCTCGAGGGCCCGAATCAGCACGTCGGCCTCGAAGATGTAGATGCCCATGGAGACCAGCGCCAGGTGGGGCGAGCCCGGGATGGGAATGGCCTGTTTCGGTTTCTCCTGGAAGCCGACCACGCGGTCGTTGGGGTCCACCTGGACGATGCCGTAGCGGTGACACTCGGACACCGGCATCTCGAGCGTGGCGATGGTGACCGCCGCCTCGCGCTCCCGGTGGAACCGCAGCATGCGGGCGTAGTCCATCTTGTAGACGTGGTCGCCTGCGAGGATGATGACGTGCCGCGGATTCTCCCGGACGATGGAGTAGAGGTTCTGGTAAACCGCGTCCGCGGTGCCGAGGTACCAATTTTCCCCGACCCGCTGCTGCGGGGGCAGAAGCTCGATGAACTCCCCGAGTTCCTCGGAGACGACGCTCCAGCCCATCCGGATATGGCGATGCAGCGAAAGGGACTTGTACTGCGTCGCGATGAAGATCCGGCGCAGTCCCGAGTTGATGCAGTTGCTCAGGACGAAGTCGATGATGCGGTAGGGGCCGCCGAAATAGACGGCCGGCTTGGCGCGCTCCTGGGTGAGAGGATGCAGCCGCTCACCGACGCCCCCGGCGAGCACGATGACCATCGCTTCATCGAGCATCGGTTCCTCGCAAATCTGAACAGGTGACTATTCTCGCATCGACGGCACCAGGCCCCGCGCCATTTTTCCACTCCGTGCCCGTCAGGCTCACCGTCGGAGGATGACACGGGCCGGGGCCCCGTCGCCCCCCACGATCGCCAGCGGCAGACAGAGCAGCTCGTAGTCCCCTGCCTCGGCCTTCGACAGGTCGAGCCCCTCGACGACGACCACCCCGTGGCCGAGCAGCAGGTGGTGCGCCGGGGCTCCAGGCGCCTTGTACTGTTCGACGGACAGATAGTCGACGCCCACCAGCCGGATGCCGGCTCCGACCAGCAGCCGCGCCCCGTCCTCGGTCACGCCGGCATAGTCGGTGGCAAACGTCGACTGGGCCCAGAGCTCGGAGTTGCCGGTCCGGATGAGCAGGCGCGTGACCCCGGTTAAGTTCAGCGACCCGAGCCGCTCGGCGGTAATCGGGCTCCGGTCGGACAGGTGGACGACCCGGGCCGGTCCAATGAGGACGTCGAGGGGGAGCCCATCGACGCCGGGCCGTTCGTCGAAGAAATGCCGGGGTGCGTCCACGTGGGTGCCGGTGTGCGTGCCGCACCGGAGGGCCGACACGTTGGACGAGCCGCCCTGGCTCAGGCGCTTCACGGGGTCCAACGCGAAGGGCGGGTTACCTGGATAGGTTGGCAGACTCTCCGACAGACGGAGGGACACGTCCAACAGCAGCATGACTTGTCTCCGGAACCAGTCATGATACCACGGCCCTCCGGTCAGCCCGGCCGCTAACCCCGCCGCGGCTTTGACTTTCCGCCGGGGAGGCGACTATCATTCCCGTGAATCGTCATTCTTGACGCAGACTGGGAGTAGAGTCGTCATGCATATTCGTACGCGGATGCTGGCCGTGAGCAGCATCCTGTTGGCCGCCTCGATCATTGCCGGCCCTGCCGGCGCCCAGGACAAGGACAAGAAGGCTCAGAAACCCGATCCAAAGACGGAGAAGGCGCTACAGGTCGAAGTCGCGGCCGCGGCGAAGTTGGTCGATGACGTGGCGGCAGGACAGCCGGCACCGACCGACTATCCCTTCACGTGGCAGTACCACACCATGAAGAGCCGTGACGGCAAGGCCTACGTGCCCTTCACGCTGACGTTCGACAAGGAGAAGACGCCGCCTGCCAGCTTCACCTACTACCTCAGGGTGGTGAACCGCGCCGGCGCGGCCGACTCCAAGACCGTGGCCGACGCGAAGGCGAAGGCCGACAAGGCGGCCGCCACGGCGAGGCTGGACCCGGAGAACCCGGAACTCCAGGAGCGCGCCGAAAAGGCCCGGGCGGCCGTGCCCAAGATGGAGTTTGCCTTCGAGGACGTGCGGATGCTCGATAGCAAAGCGCCCGCCCCCGGGCAGGCACCCACGCTGGAGCGGGCGTTTGCCGTGGCCGCGGGCGATTACGACGTTTACTTCGTGGTCAAGCAGCGGGCGGCCGACATCAAGGACAAGAAGACGGTGGCGAAGGCGGGCGTTCTGAAGACCACCGTGACGGTGCCCAATTACTGGACCCCTGACCTGATGACGAGTTCCGTCATCATCACGAGCAAGGTGGACCAGCTGAAGGAGGCGCCGACCGACATCGCCTCGAACCCCTTCGCCTTCGGCACCGTGAAGGTCACGCCTTCGGCCGACGGGAAGTTCACGAAGAAGGATGAGCTGGCCATCTTCTTCTACATCTACAACGTGGGACTCGACAAGACCACCAACAAACCCGACGTGACCATTGAGTACGCCTTCTACCAGAAGACCGGCAGCACGGAGAAATACTTCAACCGGACCCAGCCGGCCCAGCTGAACGCCACGACGTTGCCGCCGAACTTCGATGTGAGCGCCGGGCATCAGTTGCCCGGGAATATCGGGGTCCCGCTGGCGAGTTTCCCTGAGGGCGACTATCGACTTGAGATCAAGGTCACCGACAAGGTGACCAGCAAGACGCGGGTCGAGAACGTCCCGTTCTCAGTGAGTGCGGGCTAGTCAGCAGGCAGGCGCCATCCGCGGCGGGGCCTGCCCGGACGGAAACACGGCGCCGGCGCGAGGAGCCGGCCAAGGCACCTCGGGGTGCGACGGCCCCGGGGTCTTGAAGGCCAGTCCTATGAACCGCCTCTTCTCGCTCGTGGGGTCCACGGTCGTGGCAGGGCTGGTGGGCTGGGCCCCGTCAGCGGGTGCCCAGCCGGGGTCCCCCCGGCCTGTGGGCGATGAGCAGGTGCACCGCATCGCGCGCGTCCTGTCGGGCAGCATCGAGGGCGCGGTCGTCGATGAACGGGGCAAGCCGCTTGCCGGGGCGATGGTGTCGGCGCTCGGGTCGACCAGTGCGCTGACCGTGACCGACGAGCAAGGGGCGTTCGTCCTGCGCGCCCTTCCTCCCGGCGCCTACCTGGTCCGGGCGCACATGCGGGGGTTCTCCCCCTCGCGCCGGCAGTACGTCGAGGTGAGGCCAAGTGCGCCGGCTCGGGTCTCCGCGACCCTGCTCCGTGTCAGCAAGCCGGCGGATGGTCCGCGCGTGCTCGCCGCCGGGCTCGTGCCAGGCGACGCCGACCCGGTGACCTCCGACCCGTCGAATCCCACGACCGACGTCGCATCGACGGGCGACGACCACAGCGAGCGCGCTTGGCGACTCCGCCACCTGCCGCGCAGCGTCTTGAAGGATGCCACCGAGCGCGCCTCGAACGACTCCGGGCGGAGCGAGTCCAGTGCGGCCGGCCTTGCACGCGCCGTGGGGTCGTCGGCGCGGTTCCTGACCGACCTGCCGCTCACTGGGCAGGTGAACGTCTTGACGTCCACGTCCCTCGACGGGTCGACGCTGGGCGGACCGACGACCGACGCGGCCATGCGGGGGACCGCCAACTTCTCGGTAAGCGGCCGGGTGTGGCGCTACGGCGACTGGACGGCTCGCGTCATGACCCAGTCGGAAATCGGGTCGCTGTACCTGGCGGCCATCTACCGGAACCGCGCCCCGTCGCGCAATCTCTACGACATCGGGTTCTCGTACAGCACCCAGCACCTGACGGCCACCTCCACCCGGTGGCCCGTCTCGCCGACCGACGTGATTGGCCGCACGGCCGGGTCGATTTACGGCGTAGGACGCCTCCTGGTGTCGTCCCGCGTGGTCATCGACTACGGTGCTCAGGTACTCCCGCTACGACTACCTCGACGACGCCGGTCTCCTGAGCCCTCGCGTCTCGGTGACGGTCGTGCCGATCACGCACGTTCGGGTGTACGGAGGGGTGTCGCGCCGGAAGCTGGCACCGGGCGCTGAGGAGTTCCTCGAGCCGTCGGCCCCCGGTTTGTGGGTGCCGCCGGAACAGACCTTCGTCGGGCTGATGCCGACCGTTGCGGAGCGCACCGTCCAGTACGAAGTGGGCGTCGAGCGCGATCTGACCCGGCATGTCTCGGTCGTGTTCCGGACCTTCGTCCAGAACACGGCCGATCAGCAGGTGGCGGTGTTTGGAACGAAGCTGCCCAGCACGGACAATCCGCAGCACTACGGCATCGGCGACGCCGGCGATGTGACGGCCAGGGGATGGAGCGTAGGGGTTTCGCACCGCTTCCTGAACCACATCCAGGGGAGTGTCGCCTACCAGGTCACCGATGCCCGGTGGACGCGGAGTTCCCTGAGCGACGCCCTGCTGTTTGTCGGCGTCGCCCCACGTCCGTCTGAGGAGCGGCTCCACGGGGTCACCACCTCGATGGAAACAGACTTGCCGATGACCTCCACGCGGGTGTCGTTCGCGTGCAAGATCAACACGGGATTCGCGCGGAGCGAGCTGGACGCCATTCGCGCCGGGCTCGATTCCCGATTCGATTTCCAGGTGACCCAGCCGCTGCCGTTCCTCGACTTCACGTCGGCCCAGTGGCAGCTGTTGGTGGCCGTGAAGAACATGTTCCGGGACCCCAGCGCGCGTGACAGTTCCGTCTACGACGAGCTTCTGGTCATCCGGCCGCCGACTCGATTTGTGGGGGGGTTCCTGGTTCGGTTCTGAGTACCGGGCGCGACATGCGGAGCAGGACGCAGGCGGGCCGCCGGGCCCGCCTTTTTCGGCCCTCGGCGGCGATTCGATTTCTTGGAATCGCCATCCATTTCGTTGGAGGCCAGGTCCGCCCTGGAACCGTCCAACGAAGGTAACGAGTTGTCCACAGGGGACTTGCACAACCCCGCCCGTGGTATGCGGATTGCTGAGTAACGTCCCTACAGCCGTTGGTGTGGCTGCCCGACGATGACCAAGCACGGGAACACGGCTCCCAGAAGAGCCTTGGACAGATGGCGCTGGCCCGGCTGGGCTGTGGCCGGCCCCATGCTCTCGACGCTGGCCGTCGTGTCCCTGCTCGTTGGCCTGGCAATCGCCAATGTCGTCGTCCGCGCGACGTGGCACGAGACGGAAGACGGTGTCCTCTGGGTTGACGCCGGAGAGGGGGTGGTCGCCAAGGCGGTGGCGCCCGGGCCGGCGGCTCGCGCCGGAATCCAGCCGGGAGATCTGCTCATCGCCGTCGACGGGCAGCCGATGGAGCGGAAGGCGGACGTCGTCGATTTCCTCCATCGCAGCGCCGAGGGACAACGCGCCACCTACAGCGTGCTCAGGCTTCGGACCCGGCAGGCCTTCGAGTTCCGGCTGACGTCGATCCCGCAAGGCAATCGCCCGCTCTATTTCGTGCTGGCGGCGGTGGGGCTCTTCACGCTCCTGGTCGGGACGGTGGTGCGATTGCGGCGGCCGGGCAATCCGGCGACGCTGCACTTCCTCTGGCTCTGCGGCGCCTTCTTCGGCTGGTCGGCCTTCTCCTTCAGCGGGCGCCTCGACGCGCTCGACTGGGTGTTCTACTGGATCGACACAGGGGCCGTGCTGCTGTTGCCTCCCCTGTTCCTGCACTTCACGCTGTTTTTCCCAGAGCGGCCGCGGACCTGGGTGGAAACGCCGCTCGGGAGTCGCGTCTGGCCGCTGATCTACCTGCCGGCGCTGATGCTCGGGTCGGCTCGCATCGTGGCGATCGCCGAATCCTCGCGCGACGAAGCCTTCTTTATCACCATCGTCGTGGGCTGGCTGGATCGCCTGGAGCCGCTCTATCTCGCGATCTGTCTGGTCTGCGGTCTGGTGGTCGTGGCCCGGGCGTTCAAGCAGGTGCGATCCGTGACGGCGCGCCGGCAGCTCCGGTGGATTGCCTGGGGCACGGCGCTTGGAGCCCTGCCGTTTGCCATCGGCACGGCGCTCCCGTTCGCCTTTGGCCTGCAGCCGTCGCTGCCCACCGACCTGCTGGCCATCCCGCTGAGCCTCGTGCCCTTGACGTTTGCCTGCGCGATTGCCCGCTACCGCTTGATGGATGTCGAAGTGATCATCAAGCGGTCGATGGTCTGGGCCGCCGCGCTCTCGGCGATTGCGGCCATCTACGCGATTCTGCTCCGCCTGGCCGGTTGGATCTTTCTTGAGGACTCGCATCAGCAGGACTCGATCATCGCCGTCCTCGCCACTCTGGTGGTGGTCCTCGTCGCGCGGCCGGTGATCAATCTCATCCAGGCGACCTTCGATCGGGCCTTCTATCGGGATCGGTATGACTATCGGCGCGCGCTGATGGACTTCGCGCGCGATCTGAGCTCGGACCTCGATCTGTACCGCCTGGCCGAACGCATCGTCACCCGCGTGACCGAGACGCTGGTGGTCGAGCGGATGGCCCTGTTGCTGGCTGAAGAGCGGTCCGGCGAGTTCGCGGCCATCCGGGTCTCGGGCCTTCCGGCGGGCGAGGTCGCCCGTGTTGGACGGCACTCGGCGCTCGGCGCCCGGCTGTCGGCGGGGCACATGGTGGCGCTCGAGGACCCGTCGACCGTCCGGGGAGTTCCCCCTGCAGAGCTCGAGGTGTGGCGCGACCGCGAGATCTACTACCTCGTTCCCTGCGTCTCGAAGGAGATCACGATCGCGGTGCTGGCGCTCGGCAGGAAGGTGCGGGCGGAACCGCTGAACAGCGAAGACTTGGCCCTGCTTGCCGTGGTCGCCAGCCAGGCGGCCACTGCCCTCGAGAACGGCCGCCTCTACCGGCAGCTGCACGTCAAGGCCGACGAGGTCGGCCGGATGCGCGAGTTCAACGAGAGCATCCTCGAGTCGATCGACGCCGGGCTGGCGGTGCTCGACGTCAACGACCGCATCGTGCACTGGAATCGCGCGCTCGAGAACCTCTGCGGCGTCCCTCGGGCCGAAGCGGTCGGCCGCCTGCTCGACGACGTGTTCGAGGAGGCGTTCGCCTCGGCCGTGCGTGCGGCCCGGCGGCAGGCACCGACCGGGGGCTCGCTGTACCGATTGAAGCTGGGCGCGCGTGCGCCGTCGGCCGATGAGCGGCCGCTGGTGAATCTCACCACCGCTCCCCTCCAGTCGCTGTCGGGCCCGGCCGGGGGCGGGACCGTCGTCATCGTCAACGACGTGACGACCCGCGTGCAGCTCGAAGAACAGCTCCAGATCTCCGACAAGATGGCATCGATCGGCCTGCTGGCGGCCGGCGTCGCCCACGAGGTGAATACGCCGCTCACGGGCATCTCGAGCTTCACGCAGATGCTGCTCGAGAACGCGGACCCCGCAGACGCCAAGACCCGTCTCCTGGAGAAGATCGAACGCCAGACGTTCCGCGCGGCGAAGATCGTCAACGGCCTGTTGAACCTGTCCCGGCCGGCGGCGGCGGGCACCGCCCGGGCGCCGGTAGACCTCAACGTCGTCATCAACGATGTCCTGACGCTGCTCGACCACCAATTCCGCGTGGCCCGGATTCAGGTCCGCCGCGACACGGCCTCCCCGGGCCCGCTCGTCCTCGGCGTGGAGTTCAAGCTCCAGCAAGTCTTCCTGAACCTCTTCCTCAACGCCCGGGACGCGATGCCGAAGGGGGGCTGGCTCTCGATCTCGACGCGCGCGGCGGACGGCACGGCGTACGCGGAGGTGGCCGACACCGGCGGCGGCATCCCCAGCGAGCATCTCCCCCGCATCTACGACCCCTTCTTCACCACGAAGGCCATTGGCCAGGGAACGGGGCTCGGGCTGTCGATCACCTATGGCATCGTGCGGGAGCACGACGGCACCATCACCTGCACGAGCGAAGTCGGCGTCGGCACACGCTTCGCGTTGGCCTTCCCGCTCTCAGCGGCTGGTGCCGTGCCGCGGACGGGCCGGGCCGTCTGACCAGCCTCGGACACGCCCTTGGGTCGGGAGAGGCGCCTGGTGCCCGGCGGGCCGCCGGCCGTCTGGCCGCCGCAGGGCGTCGATTGACGCCGGTGTGAGAGCTCAGGACTATGGCTCCTAACGGGACCGTCCTCGTCATCGACGACGAGGAGATCATGCGTGAGATCCTCGAGGCGCTGCTCGCGCGCGAGGGGTACGACGTCCGCCTGGCCGCCAACGGCGCGGAAGGCCTCGAACTCGCCCGGGCCATGCCCATCGACGCGGCGGTCGTGGACGTCATGATGCCGGGCATGGACGGTCTCACGGTGCTCGACGAGTTGAAGAAGGTCGACGAGGACCTCGCGGTGATCATGATCACCGCCTTCGCCTCGGTCGAGTCCGCGATTGCCGCGATGAAGCGCGGGGCGTTCGACTACATCACCAAGCCGTTCAAGAACGACGAGGTGCTGGTCGTCCTCCGGAACGCGATCGAGCGGGGCCAACTCGTCGCCGAAAACCGCGCCCTCAAGCAGAATCTCCAGGAACGCTACCACCGGTTCGGGAACATCATCGGCCGCAGTCCACGGATGCGGCAGGTGTTCGACCTGATCATTCAGGCGGCGCCGAGCCGATCCACGATCCTCATCGCGGGCGAGAGCGGGACGGGCAAGGAGCTTGTCGCCCGGGCCATCCACTCGAATTCCCCGCGAGCCTCGCGGGCGTTCATCACGGTGAACTCCGGGAACCTCCCGCCGGACCTGCTCGAGTCGAATCTGTTCGGACACGTCAAGGGCGCCTTCACGGGCGCCGTCTACCCGAAGAAAGGCCTCTTCGAGCTCGCGGACAAGGGCAGCATCTTCTTCGACGAGATCGGCAACATCCCGCTCGAGACGCAGCCGAAGCTCCTCCGTGTGATGCAGGAGCGGGAGTTCATGAGGCTGGGAGGCGTCGAGAACATCAAGGTCGACGTCCGCATCATCGCGGCGACCAACGTGGACCTTCACGAGATGATGGAGGAGCAGCGGTTTCGGGAGGACCTGTACTACCGCTTGCACGTGATCACGGTCCAGCTCCCGCCCCTCCGCGACCGCAAGGAGGACATCCCGCCGCTCGTGCAGCACTTCCTGGCCAAGTACGGCGAGGAAAACGACAAGCGCGGGCTCGAGCTGACCGCTCCTGCGCTCGACCTGTTGATGGACCACGACTGGCCGGGCAACGTGCGTGAGCTGGAGAACGTCATCGAACGCGCGGTCGTCCTGTCGACCGGACCGACCCTCGGCGAGGATCTCGTGCCGGAACAGGTCCGCAAGCGGCCCATCTTCAAGATGCCGGCCTTCACGCTGCCCCCCGAAGGGATCCGGTTCAACGATGTCACCGCCGACTTCGAGAAGCGGCTCATCGAGTCGACCCTCGAGGCCGCGGGCGGCGTGCAGAAGCGGGCGGCGGAACTCCTCCACCTCAAGCCCACGACCCTCAACGAGATGATCAAGCGGCACGAGATCCGGGCGAGGCGGAAGCGGGGCGAGGAAGGCGCGGGCGAGAACGGCGACGGCGACCACCGCAGCGACGACACGCGAAGCTGACGCCGGCGGCCTGCCCCGAGCCGCGCGCGGCCGATCTAGCGGCCTTTCAGCTTCGCAATCATCCGATCGTACTTCGCGAGGATCACATCCCACCGGTAGGTGTGCCGTACGTAGTCACGCCCGTTCCGGCCCATCGCCGCGCGCAGCCGCTCGTCGGCGACGAGCAACTGGAGGCACTCGACGAACTCGTGCCGATCGGCGTAGAACAACCCGGCGTTGCTCGTGAGGCAGTGGTCCACGAGCACCTCGCTGCGCGCGTTGGCCAGGATCGGCGTGCCGACCGAAAACGCCTCGAGCGCCAGGAGCGAGAGGCTCTCGTAGGGGGAGGGGACGACCACCACCGTGGCGGCTTCGAGCGCCTGACCGCGTTCGGTGTCGGACAACAGGCCGGCGAACTTGATGAAGGGCTCCTCCGGCAGCGGCATCAGCTTGACGCCCATCAACACGAGTGACGCCTCGCCGTTCTCGTGGGCATACGTGCTGAAGTACTCGACCAGCTCCTCGCAGCCCTTGCCCTTCTCGATGCGCCCGCCGTACAGCACAAAGGGGCCGTGCAGGCGATGACGCCGCCGGAAGACGGCACCCCGCGCCGCCAGCGGCGAACGGAACCCCCGTGCGTCGGCCGGTGCGCCCTCGGGGCCCTCCCCCTCGGCAGCCGATTCCAGGTGGCGCGGATATCCGTGGTGCTGGGGCAGGTCCACGCCGCAGCCGACGGTGTCCTCGGCGACGGCCCGGATCGAGAAGTGCGTGGTGAGGAAGCGGCGCTCGGCCTCGGTGTTATAGGCAATCCCGGACGGCAGGCCGAACACCTCGCGGTAGATCGCCAAGTGAATCGCCGGCTCATCATGGGCCGTCGGGACCAGGATGCTCCGGGCCGGAGCGACCTGCAGACCGAGCACGGTGGGCGCGTAGAGGTAGGTGAAGAAGATCAGTGCGTCGTACGACGCGTGATGACGCTGGAGGTACTCCAACAGCGCCGGGCACCAGGGCCCCTGCTGTTCGAGCCAGCTCATCTCGTCGGCGTGCGAGTGGGCGTTGCTGAAGATCCAGTCCGAGTAGCGGTTGAACGCCGCGATGTCCCGCGTCTGCGCGGACGGGAAGCGCCTGACCGTGACGCCGCGGATCCGGTCGGTGGACTCCGGGTACTCGTTCTTCCAGGTGATGTAGTCGCGCGCACACGTGGTCAGGACGTCGACCTGGTGCCGCTGGGCCAGGCGTTCGGCGATCAGACGGCAGTGGTACTCGGATCCGCCGAGGATTTCCGTTCCGTAGCGCTGGACGATGAACGCAAGCTTCACGGGCTCCCCCAGAGCTGGCCTCCAGCCCTATTGCAGACGAGCGAGGACGGCGTCGAGTTGCCGGCGAATCCGCGCGTCGCCGAACTCGTTCAGCCGCCGCCGCTGCCCCTCGACAACCGCCCGCCGCACGTCGTCCTCAAACGTCAACGTCCCGAGCAACTCGGCGGCGTACTCGAAATCCTTCGGTGAGAACTGCACACCCGCGCCGCCCAACGTGTCGGGCACGGCCGCCGAGGCGTACGCCATGACCGGGACGTCGGCGGCCATGGCCTCCAGCAGCGGGACGCAGAATCCCTCGTGGTCGCTGAGCGACACGTACACGGTTGCCGCCCGGTAATACGCGGCCAGGTCCTCGTTGGGCACCGGTCCGGTGAAGATGAACCGGTCCGGCGGAAAGTCGTACTCCCGGAGCAGGGCGAGGACCGTCGCGTAGTAACGGGGGACCCCGTCGAACCGGCCCACGAACAGGAAGCGGTAGTCGACGTCGACGTACCGCCGGTAGAGCTCGGCCAAGCGCACGTAGTCTTCGATGCGCTTGTTCGGCACGATCCGTCCGACGAACAGGAAGTTCGGGAGGCCGTCGTCCAACATCCGCTCGAGCGAGGGTCTGCGCGGCGCGCCGGTGATCCGGGCCATGTCGACCGCGATGGGCATCACGCCGGTGGGTTCGAACCCGAGCCGTTCGAGTTCACGGCGGTTGTACTCCGAGTCCCCCAGGGCGAGGTCCACGTGACCCACCAGTGTCGCCAAGTCCTGACGGCTGAGGCGGGCAAGGCGAAAGAGCGCGGCATCGTACGGCGCAAAGAAGTGAGCGGGCGTCACGTTGTGGTACTGGAGCACCCGCGCACCGGTCAGCCGGGCGAACGCGGCCGTCATGGGCGAGATCAGCGCGAAGTGGAGGATCGTCACGTCGCCGCGCCGTGCATCCTCGTGGTCGAAGGGCCGCACGAGGCCCTTCAGGTCCTCGTCGATCGTGACCGCGTACAGCTCCGAGTTGTGGCCCATGCGGCGCAGCAACCCCTGCACCCGGCGCGCGCTATCCCCGATCGCATCGCCGACATGAGCCGCCGGCACCCACTGATTGACGATCATCTAGACGACCCGGGAGGGCGCCTCCGGGAAGGCGCCGAAGGCCGACGGCCGGTACCGCCGCAGTTCCTCGAGCTGGTCGTACGCCGACACCTGATCCCAGAAGTCCTCGGCGACGAGCGGCGATGGACGCCGCGGCGCGGATGCGACGCGCTCGACGAACCCCAGGACGGTCCTCCGGAAGTCCTTCGCGAGCAGCCGGTTGAGCGCCGCGTCCTGACCCTCGACAATCGCGTCCCGCAGCCGCCGGTCGGACACGACCTGGTCGATGAGGGCAGCCACGCGGGCCGGGTCCTTTTCCGAGTAGAGCACGCCCGCGCCGTCCATCGTGGCCGGCACCGCCGTCGCCGCATAGGCGAGCACCGGCACGCCTTTGTAGAACGACTCGACCAGCGGGACACAGAAGCCTTCGTGCTCGCTGGCGCACAGGAAGACGTCGGCGACATCGTAGCAGGCGGTCAACTCGGCGTCGGAGACGTGGCCGAGGAAGTGGACGCCCGTGGTGCCGAGCGTCGTCACGAGCTGGTGCAGCATCAGGTGGTAGCGATCAAATCCGGTGTAGCTCCCGACGATCAGCAGGCGTGACCGGGGGTTGTACAACGGCTGGTACGCATGGAACAGCCGGATGACGTCGTCGATCCGCTTGTTCGGGATCACCCGGCCCACAAACAGCACGTTCGTCCAGTCGTCATCGAACGCCTCCACCACGCGCCGATCCGGAGGCGTCTCGAGATGGGCAAACCCGGGGACAACGGGCAGCACCGCGGTGTCGGGAAAGCCCATGGCCGCGAGTTCCTCCCGGTTGAACTCGGAATCGCCGAGCGCCAGGTCGCACCGCCGAGCGTAGGCGGACAGCTCGCGACGGCCGCGATAACACTGGCGGACGAGCAGGGGATGCACGTCGAGGAAGTACTCCGGCGGCGTGATGTTGTGGTACACGAGGACCATGCGGTCAGGCAGGGCGAAGGCGATGCGCGAGGCGCGCGATCCGATCGAGAAATGATGAATCAGGATGTTGTCGGGGGCACTGGTGTCCCGCAGTTCGCGGTAGTCGCGCGTCTGCGGCTCGAGGCGCGCGTCGGCCGTTTCGACGAAGATCTCGGACCGGTACCCGGCCTCGCGCAGGACCTGCTGGATGCCGAGCACCTCGTGCCCGATGGCGTCGCCGTAGCCGAGCGTCGCCAGGACCTGATGGACGTGGGGCTTCATGAACGTGACGGTCCCTTTGGCAGCCTCTCCAGCACCCGCTCGGCCGGTGGCAGTGACGCCTGCCGCCGCGCCCACCAGGTGGGACGGGTTTCGACCGGCGGCGCCGGCGCCGGCGTACGCGACAGCCCGTCCAGCAGGTCGAGGTATTCGCGTTCGACCACGGGCCAGTCGTACCGTCGTCTATAGTACCTCGCGACCGTTCGAGCCGAGGCGGCCGGCGTCGGCCTGGTGCCGGGAGAACCACGCCAGCGCCTCGGCGAACTCGTCCCACGACTCGTAGAACAGCCCGCCGTTGCTGCGCAGACACTGGCCCTTGAGCACGTCGCACCGCCCGTTGACGAGCACGGGCTTGCCCAGCGCCCACGCCTCCAGCACCACAATCGAGAGGCTCTCGTAGTAGGACGGCATCACCAGCACGTCGGCGGCCGCGATGGCGTCGAACTTGTCCTGCTCGGAGACGAACCCGACATGGCGGACATGCGGGCTGTCGGGCATCGTGAGGATGGAGTTCCCGCACAGGACCAGCTGGAGCGGATCACGCGCTTCCCGCGCGTAGCGGAGATAGAAGTCGAACAGCTCGGCGCAGCCCTTGTTCTCATCCACCCGGCCGACATAGACCGCGAAGCGGCGGCTCACACCGAACTTCTGCCGAAACCGGTCGGGGGCGATGCCGTCCGGAATCTCGGAACCGCTCCCGGCGACGATGGACGGCACGTGCACGTTGGCGGTGGCGGCCCGAACGAGATCGCGTTCCTCCTCGGTGAGATAGACGACTGCGCGGACGCCGCGCAGGAGCGGACCAAAGAGGGAAACGCCGATGGCCGGGTCCCGTTCCGCCGTCGGAATGAGCACGGCGCGGTTCGGGACCAGGCGTGCGCCGTGGTAGGCCTGATAGTAGCGGAAGCTCCAGAACAGGAAGTAGTCGAACGCGTCGCGGTTGGCCCGGATGTGCGCGATCAGCTGCGGGCTGGTCGGTCCCTCGGCGTCGAGCCACGCCAGCTCGTCCGCCATCGAGTGGGTGTGCCGGAAGACCTGCTCGGAGCAGCGGCCGAACCGCCAGACATCCCGCGGGTGTCGGACCGGGAACCTCCGCACGGGCACACCCCGGACCACGTCACGCCCCGGGGGCAGTTCGTTGCGCCACGAGATGTAGTCGACCGCGCAGGTGGTGAGGACTTCCACCTCGGCGAAGCGGGAGAGGCGCTCGGCCACATGGCGGGCGTGCAGTTCCGCGCCGCCCGCAACGGCAGCCCCGTAACGCTGAACGACGGCCGCGAGTCTCACGGGTCTTCACGGTCGGGCGGCGCCGGTGCCTCGCGCTGGGCCGCCGGTTCCGTACCGCCAGAGGCGGGCTCGGCGGGGCCTCGGTCACCCGGTGCCTCCGCCGGCGGCCCACCGCCAGGCTGACCGGTCGCTGAGGTATCCTCGCCCGTCGGTCGACCGGCGCTGCGGCGGCCCCGCCGCCGGCGGCGCCGCCGCCTCCCCTCAGCGCTGGCCGCCTGATCGGCCTCGCGCGTCGGCCCGGGCGCAGCAGGCCCCGGCGTCGAGCTCTCCGGGCCGGTTGGCTCCGCGCCCGGCCGGTACTGGACGACCCCTTCGAGGGCGCGCGCACGGCGCTCGGCGAAGTCGAACCGGCTCGAGACGGACTCCACGCGCATCTTGAGGTTCTTCACCTCGATGCCGAGCCGGGTGATCTCCACGACCAGATTGTGGAGCAACTCGAAGGTCAGCTCACCGACCTGCGCTTCGCGCTGGTTCAGCTCCGCCTGGAGGTGGAGCACGTGGACGATCGTGTTCGGGTTGAAGAACAGCTTGAGGACCGGGTTCAGCAACCGCCGCACCCACCGCACCGCCCATCGGTGCGACTCGTAGAGGGTCGTGTCCTCGAAGGCGTAGTTGAGCGGCGTTGGCGGTGACCCGTCGCGGAACTGTTGCAGCAGCTCGGAGCGGACCTTCTTCGGATCCAGGAACCGCTCCAGCTTGACGGACGCCAGCTCTCGAATCTGCTGCTCGGTGTAGTCGACGCCGCGCTTCTCGCGAATGCGCGCGCGGATCTGCTGCATGATCTGCTCGACGTTGACCGAGTCTGAGCGGATGTTGAAGTCGGACATCGTATCGAACCCAGCGTGAAAGGCCGTAGGAGGCGCGTTGCGCGCGACCCTAGCTCCGCGCCACTCCGTAGACGATGACCACGACCGCCGCCGCCCAAAGGGCCACGCACGCCAGCAGCGGCCGGTCGTTCAACAGCATCTCCGCCGGACTGCCGCCACCCTCCTTCTGGTGGACCAGGTACAGGTAGCGGAAGATGCCGTACAGCGGGAACGGGATGGTCAGTCCCAGATACCCGGTCCCGAACTTGCGCGAGGTCTCCGGGTCGATCGTGTAGAAGATATAGGCAATCAGCGTCGACGCCGTGACCACGCCAATCATCTGGTCGAGCAGGTACGGGCTGTACTCGCCGAGGATCCGCCGGTGCTCCGCCGCGCCAGTGGCCAGCATCGTCAGTTCATGCCGCCGCTTGCTCAGGCCCAGGAACAACGCGAGCAGGACCGTGCACACGAGCAGCCAGTGGCTGATCGGGACGTCGATCGAGACGGCGCCGGCCACCGCGCGGAGGACGAAGCCCGCGGCGATGGTGAGTACGTCCAAGATCACCACGTGCTTCAACCACCCGGAGTAGGCGACCATCAGCAGCAGGTACGTGGCCGCCACGATGCCAAGATCGAACCGGATCCAGAACGCGGCCAGCACGCCGCCCGTGGCGATGAAGGCGGCACCGGCCAGCGCGAGTCCCGGCGACAGTGCCCCCGACGCCACCGGCCGGCGCGACTTGACCGGATGGCGGCGGTCCACGTCGCGGTCGGCGACGTCGTTTACCAGGTACACCACCCCCGAGAGCGCGCAGAACACCGCGAAGGCGCCGCAGGTCAGCGCCAGCGCCCGCGGCTCGAACAACTGCTTGCCGAAGAGCAACCCCGCGAAGACCACCAGGTTCTTGGTCCACTGTTCGGGTCGGAGAGAGATGACCAGACTGATCAGCGGGGAGCGTGGCGGGGTGCTGCCCGAGAGCGCACCCCGCGCCACGTCAGGTGGTTCACTGCGCGCCATGACGCGCGGAAGGGGAGGTTCAGGCACTCTTCGCGCTGAAGCTCTTGAGGGCGTCAGCCTCGGAGTCAAACGTCTCGAACACCGTCAGCAGCTTCGTGATCGCCAGCAAGTCCTGGATTCGCTTGGTCAGGCTGAGCAGCTTGAGCGCGCCGCCCTGACGGCTGACGGTGGTGTAGGTTCGGACGATCTCTCCAAGGCCGGCGCTGTCGATGTACGGCACCTCCGCAAGGTTCAACACCAGGCGTTTCTGACCCTGCTGGATCAGGCTGTTGACCTTGTCACGCAGCAGCTCGTCGCCCTCGCCGAGCGTCATCTTGCCGTTCAGGTCGATAATCACAACGTCACCGACCGATCTCTGATGAATCTGCATGCATCCTCCCGCCTCAGGCGAGCGACAGACCGCCTCGCAGTGACACAGTCCGTAGGCTGCCAGTCCAAGGCGTCTAATATTAGCGTAGCCGCGAAAACAGCGTCAACCAAGGCCGAGCACCTGGCTCGCGCCCGCGACCCGACAGAAAAAAGAAGGGGCCGTGCGCGCACGGCCCCTTGGCGTAACTCCGATGAGAATTCCCTAAACGCCAGCTCCGCCGGCGCCCGCGAACTTCCGCTGCTGGAAGCACTCGCGACAATAGACTGGGCGACCCTGGGTCGGCTTGAACGGAACTGTGGTTACCTTCCCACACTCCGAACAGGTCGTCTGTGTTTCGACACGCTCCCGGACCGGGGCGGTCCCCGGCGGCCGACTGGCCCGCTTGGTCTTGCACGCCTTGCACCGCTTCGGCTCGTTCTTGAAGTTCTTGTCGGCGAAGAACAGTTGTTCTCCCGCCGTCCAGATGAACTCCGCGCCGCAGTCGACGCAGTGCAGCGTCTTGTCTTGGAATTCCATCGGTGGCCCCCCTGCTCCTCGCTCCCTACTCCATCTCCCGCCGGAGCTTCTTCCGACTTCGCTTGCGCGCGAGCGCCTGCTTGGCACGGCGCTTGTCGCCCGGTTTCAGGTAGAAGGAGTGCTTCTTGATATCCTTGATGATATCCTCCTGCTGGACCTTCCGCTTGAAACGGCGCAGGGCGCTCTCAACCGATTCGCCTTCTTGGACTTTCACTTCAGCCACGCCCGTTGACACCCCCTTTACCGGCCCGGCTGGCTCCTACGGCTTCCCTAGAGATCTCCCGGAATATGCTAGGCTATCACAGGTAGGGGCGGATTCTAGGTCCAAAGATGACGCGGAGTCAACGAAATACTGCCCGGTTGCGCCGCCCATCAGCCTTTGCGAAAATGGCCGCAACTCCCTCTAATCAGGCAAGATACTCGCGATCTCAGCATCCATGAAGGTTCTGGTGATCGGCTCCGGCGCTCGAGAGCACGCGCTCGTCTGGCGTCTGGCTCGCGATGGCGGCGTGTCGGAGGTCGTCTGCGCGCCAGGCAATGCTGGAATTGCTGAGGTGGTGCGCACGGTGAGCGTGAATGCGGGCGAACCCGAGGCGGTGCTCGGGCTGGCCGAGGCCGAAGGAATCGACCTCACGGTCATCGGGCCCGAGTTGCCGCTGACCTTCGGCGTGGCGGACCTGTTTGCCGCCCACGGCCGGCTGCTGCTCGGGCCGACGCGTGCGGCCGCCGAGCTGGAGTCGAGCAAGGCGTTTGCCAAGGACTTCATGCGCCGCCACGGCGTGCCGACCGCCGCCTACCAGGTCTGCGACACACCCGAGACGGCGCTGGCCGTGCTTGCCACCGGACAGTTCGGTTTTCCGGTCGTCATCAAGGCTGACGGCCTGGCCGCCGGCAAGGGGGTGGTGGTGGCCGCGGACGGGCTACAGGCACGGCTGGCCATCCGAGCCATGATGGTCGATCGGCGCTTCGGGCAGGCCGGTGCGCGTATCGTCATCGAGGAGTGCATGACGGGCCCCGAGGTGTCGGTGTTCACGCTGACCGATGGCCGCCGCGCCATCCTGTTGCCAACGGCCCAGGACCACAAGCGGGCGCAAGACGGAGACCGCGGGCCGAACACCGGAGGCATGGGTGCGTTTGCGCCGAGCCCACTGGTCGACGAGGCCCTGCTCGACCGCATTCGAGACACGATCATCCTGCCGACCCTCGACGGCATGCGCGCCGAAGGGCGCGAGTTCCGCGGGTTCCTCTATGCTGGTCTCATGCTCACGCCTGGCGGACCGAAGGTCGTCGAGTTCAACGTCCGGCTCGGCGACCCCGAGGCTCAGGTCGTCCTGCCCATGATCGACGGCAGGCTGGCGCCGCTGCTTCGCGATGCGGCTGCCGGCACCCTCGGACAGGACTCGTGCCTCGTGCGCGACTGGCCCAGGGTGGGGGTGGTGATCGCGTCGGCTGGCTACCCCGAGGCTTACCAGACGGGCCGCGTGATTGCGGGGCTCGGCGCCGCTACGTCTGTCCCTGGCGTGCTGGTCTTCCACGCGGGGACTGCCCGGCGGGGGACGGACGTCGTGACGGCCGGTGGCCGCGTGCTCACCGTCGTCGGCGAGGGTCAGGACTTCCGCCAGGCGATGGCACGCGCCTACGAGGGCGCCCGCCACATCTCGTTCGACGGCCTCCACATGCGACGAGACATTGGCGTCAGGGCGGTGGCGGCCACACGATGACGAGGTGACCGACGCGATGGCCAGTATTCAAGTCCTCATCCTGATCGGCTCGGATTCGGACGCCGGCGTCATGCAGCCCGCCGTGGAATTGCTGCGAGAGTTCGGGGTTTCGTGCGAGATGACGGTCGCCTCGGCCCACCGGTCTCCGGCGCGCGTCCAGCGCCTCCTCGGCGAAGCGCCCGGACGGGGGGTCAAGGTGTTCATCGTCGGCGCCGGGGCGGCCGCGCACCTGGCGGGCATGGTTGCCGCGCACACGACCCGCCCCGTGATCGGCGTGCCGATCGATTCGTCGGCGCTGAAGGGGCTCGACGCCCTGCTGTCCACCGTTCAGATGCCGCCGGGTGTTCCCGTGGCGACCGTGTCCATCGGCAAGCCCGGCGCGGTGAACGCCGCCGTGCTGGCGGTCGAGATCCTCGCTCTGGCCGATGACGCCCTGTCGGCGCGCTTGGACGGCTACAAGATCCGGCTCGCCGAGAAGGTGGAACAGGCGGCCGCCAAGCTCACGTCATAGGCCGCCCGCACCTGTCGCCGACACGCGGAACCGGCGCGTCCGGGGCACCCCATGACCTACGCCGTCCTCACGCTCGGCTGTCGAGCCAATCAGGGCGACTCGTTCGCCATCGAGCGGGACCTCCAAAGCTACGGGGGATCGCCGGCGCCGCCGGAGCGCGCGGACGTCGTGATCGTGAATACCTGCACGGTCACCTCTGCGGCGGACGAGGCGGCGCGGCGGACAATCCGGCGGGTCCATCGGCTCAACCCGACCGGCCGCATCGTGGCGACAGGATGCTACGCGACCCGCCGCGCTGACCGTGTGGCCGCACTTCCCGGAGTTGTCTGGGTCGTGCCCAACGACGCAAAGGTCCGTCTGGGTAGTGTGCTTGGGGTCAAACGACCGCAGAGTCCCGGGACGGAAGGCCCCGCCGAGACCCTGGGCCTCCGGCCGGGCCTTGGGGGACGCACGGCTGTCCCACTGCGGGTCCAAACGGGATGCGACGAGCACTGCGCGGTACTGCATCGTCCCGCTCACGCGGGGCCGCAGCCGCAGCCGCCCCTTGCCACTCGTGCTCGACGACACGCGGCGCCTCGGCGCGGCCGGCTTCAAGGAACTCTGGGTGACGGGCGTCCACCTGGGCGCCTGGGGGCGTGACTTGTTCCCGCGCGGGAGCCTGATCGACCTGCTTCGCGCCCTCGACCGCGTCGCGGGGGATCTCACCTTCCGCCTGAGCTCTCTCGAGCCCATGGATTGCACGGTCGAGGTCGTCTCGCTCGTCGCACAGTCGGGTCGGTTCCTGCCGCACTTCCACCTTCCGCTCCAACACGTCAGCGACCGGCTGCTGGTTGCCATGCGCCGGCCGTACTCGTTCGCCCGGTACCTGCCGGTTGGCCGACGATATCCGGTCGAAGATGCCGGATGCGGCCATCGGTACGGACCTGATGGCCGGATTCCCCGGGGAGACCGAAACCGACGTCGAGGAGCAGCTGGCCTTCCTGGACGCCGCCCCGTTGTCCCATGTCCACGTGTTCCCGGTACTCGAAGCGACCCGACACGGCAGCTTCGCGCCTGAGCGGCCGAATACCCTCGGGTGTGACTCGCGACCGTGCGAGACGACTCCGGGCCGCGGCGGCGCAGACCGCAGAGCGATTCGTCCTCACTCAGAATCGGACGTGTCCGCCGAGGGCTCACGCTCGGGGACGGCACGCGGGTCCTGACGGACAATTACCTGAAACTCACCGTCCCCCCAGGCCGGCATCGGAACGAGCGTGTTCACGTGCAGGTCGTGGGCGGGACGCCGCTCCAGGGGACACTGGTCTCATGAAGACACTGGCGCTGCTCGGGACGACGTTGGGTTTTGCGTTCGCCGCCGGGCTGAACCTCTACGCGACGGTCCTGGTGATTGGCCTCTCGGTTCGCTTCGGCTGGGTGACGGTCCCACCGTCACTGTCGAGCCTGACGCTGCTGGGGCATCCTCTGGTGCTAGGGGTGGCCGCGGTCCTCTATGCCGCGGAGTTCCTAGCCGACAAGATTCCTGTCGTCGACCACGTCTGGGATGCCATCCACTTGGTCGTCCGGCCGCTCGGTGCCGCGTGGATCGCCTGGCGCACGGTTGGGGGAGCCGGGCTGCCCGAGCCGGCCGAGATTGCCTTTCTGCTCGTGGCGGGCGGGACGGCACTTTCCGCACATGCCGGCAAGGCCGGCACGCGCGCGGCCACCGGTATCGTCGGGGGGCACCTGCTCGGTCTGGGCATTGTCCTGAGCCTGGCGGAAGACATCATCGCCTTCCTCGTGCCACCCCTGGCCTTGATCCGGCCGCTCCTCGTGCTTGGCTTGGTAGGGGTCGCCGTCCTCGGCCTGACGGCGATTGTGCTGGTAGTGGGCCGCCAGCGCCGCTCGCGACGTGTCCCTGAGGCCCCGTCGGCAGCCGCCTGGCCCCCGGCCCCCTGACGAGGGGGTGCTCACCGCATGGCTGCGGCCAACTGTTGCGCGGACGACGGGCGGTTCCCCCCGACGATCAGCTGCCCGCAGGCGGCCCGAATATCCCGCCCCCGGCTCTTGCGGACCGAGACCGTCAGGTGGTGATCAGCCAGGATCCGAGCAAAGTCGTCGACGCGCTCGTCGGTCGGTCGCGTGAACGCGAGGCCGGCCGCCTCGTTGAGCGGAATCAGGTTCACCTTCGAGCGGATCCCAGTCAGCAAGCGCACCAACCGCCGGGCGTCAGCCGGACTGTCGTTGACGCCGGCGAGCATGACGTACTCGAACGTGATCCGCTCGCGCCGTTTGATCGGAAAGGCCCGACAGGCTTCAATAACTTCGCTGATGCTGTATTTCCGATTGAGTGGTACCAGCAGGCTGCGCTGCGCCTCGGTGGTGGCATGCAGGGAGACGGCGAGGTTCGGCATGTAGGGTTCGAGCGCCAGGCGCCTGAGGGCCGGGACGACGCCCACCGTCGAGAGAGTGACGCGGCGCGACGAGACGGCCAGCCCGGCCTCGTCACCGAGGATGCGCAGCGCCTTCATCGTGTGGTCGTAGTTGTGGAGCGGCTCACCCATCCCCATCAGGACGACGTTGAAGCGGGCATCCATCAGACCGGTTTCCCGCGCGAGCACGCGGACCTGTCCGACGATCTCCGCGGCCGACAGGTGACGCGACAGGCCCATCTTGCCGGTGAGGCAGAAGGCACAGCCCATGGCGCATCCCACCTGGGTGGAAATGCAGAAGGTCTGGCCCGGAGAGTCGGGGATGAAGACGGCCTCGATCAGTCGGCCATCGGCGAGCGACAGCAGGAACTTCGTCGTACCGTCCGAGGAACGTTCGCGCCCGGTCACCGAGGGGGTCGAGATGCGCACGAGGCGGGCGAGGCGCTGCCTCAGCGGTTTTGACAGATCCGTCATCGCGCCGAAGTCGGTCACGCCGCGCCGGAACACCCAGCGGAAGATCTGGCGGGCATGGTAGGCCTCGATGGCCCGATCCTCCAGCCCGGCTTCCAGTTCGGCGCGTTCGAGCCCGGCAATGTCAGGAAGGGTGGGCTCAAGCACGGGAACCACCTTCTCGGGAGGCTATATGGGTCATTATGCCCGATCGGCGTCCCAGCTTCCCGTTGATGGTGTGCCGCTGGCGTGCTATGATGGCTGATGCCGTCTAGTGATAAGCCCTTAATATTCATATACTTGCAGGCAGAAGACCGCATACCAGACCCGTTTCGTGCCTGCTCTCGTCGCTTGGTTCACGGCCCGTCGCGGCGCCGCGAAAGGACCCCAAACGCATGATTGTCCGCGAGGTCCTCGACAACGGACTCCGCCTCCTGACCGAATCCATGCCTCACGTCCGTTCAGTGAGCGTGGGCGTGTGGCTGACGCGTGGGTCGCGGCATGAACCGGAAGACCGGAGTGGCATCGCACACTTCGTCGAGCACATGCTCTTCAAGGGCACCTCGACGCGCACCGCCGAGGACATCGCCCAGGCGATCGACTCGGTGGGCGGTCAGCTGGATGCCTTCACGTCCAAGGAGTACGCGGGCTACTACATCAAGGTGCTCGATGAGCACCTCCCGCGTGCTCTCGACATCCTCTCGGACGTCGTGCTGCGGCCGGCCTTCCATGCCGAGGACATCGAGCGCGAGAAGAAGGTGGTCCTCGAAGAGATCAAGATGGTCGAGGACACCCCCGACGATCTGGTCCACGAGCTGTTCACTCAGAGCTTCTGGGAAGGGCACCCGCTGGGCCGGCCGATCCTCGGCACGAAGGAGTCAGTCGACACCATCACCCGTGCGGCGCTCGAGGAGTACTTCAGCCGAGTCTACACGGCCGACAACTTCGTCATCTCGGCCGTGGGCAACCTCGAACACCGCGGTATGCGTGACCGGGTGCGGGAGGTGTTCGCCGACATCGGGCGGTCGGGGGGCGCCGCCGTCGACCGCGCGCCGGTCGTGGCCCACCGGTTCCAGGTGCGGACCAAGGATCTCGAGCAAAGTCACATCTGCCTGGGCACGACGGGCTACTCCCAGAGCCACACCGACCGCTACGTCAGCTACGTGTTGAACACGCTGCTCGGCGGCTCCATGAGCTCGCGGCTGTTCCAGAACGTGCGCGAAAAACGCGGCCTCGCCTACGCGGTCTTCAGTGGCTTGAGCGCCTACCGGGACACCGGGGCGCTCACCATCTATGCCGGGTGCGCCAGCGAAGCGGTCGGGGAAGTCCTCGATCTGACGGTCGAGGAACTGCGCGGCATCATGCACACCCCCGTCGCCGAGGCGGAGCTGCGACGCGCCAAGGATCACCTCAAGGGGAGCCTGATGCTGAGCCTGGAGAACACGGCCAGCCGCATGTCTCACCTCGCACGCCAGGAGATCTACTTCGACCGCCAGTTCGGCCTCGACGAGACCCTCGCGGGCGTCGAGCGAGTGACGTCCGACGACCTGCAGCGGGTGGCCGGCGACCTGTTCTCGAACGGGGCGCTCGCGGCCACGGTGCTCGGACCGCTGGACGGCTGGCACTATCCTGAGGCCCGCCTGCAGCTGAAGTGAGGCGGAGCAGAGGGACCCCGATGATCACACGGTACACCGGCGCGGCGATGGGGCGGATCTGGAGCGAACAGCGCCGCTATGAGTGCTGGCTCGAAGTGGAGATGGCGGCGGCCGATGCGATGGCGGCGGCCGGGATCATCCCCGCATCGGCGGCCCACGCGATTCGCGCGCGCGGTGGCTTTGACATCGCGCGCATTGAAGAGATCGAAGGCCGGACCAAGCACGACGTGATCGCCTTCACCACGGCCGTGGCCGAGCGCGTCGGGGAGGAAGCCCGCTGGCTGCATTTTGGGATGACGTCCTCGGACGTCATCGATACGGCGCAGGCGCTGCAGATGCGCGAGGCGTGCGACCTGGTGCTCGAGGGGCTGGCCAAGCTGTCGGGTGCGATCCAGGCGCGCGCCGAGGAACATCGACACACGCCGATGATCGGTCGGACGCACGGGGTTCACGCCGAACCGATTACGTTGGGCCTCAAGCTGGCGCTGTGGTACGCCGAGGTCCAGCGAGACATCGAACGGGTTCGCCGCGCGCGGGCGGCCATCAATGTCGGCAAGCTGTCCGGGGCGGTTGGCACCTTCGCGCACCTCGACCCGTCGATCGAGGCGGCGGTCTGCGGCAAGCTCGGCCTCGAACCCGCGCCGGTCTCGTCGCAGATCATCCAACGGGACCGGCACGCCGAGCTGCTGTGTGCGCTGGCGATCACCGCGGCCTCGCTCGAGAAGTTCGCGCTCGAGATCCGCGGCCTGCAGAAGACCGAAATCGGCGAGATTGAGGAGCCCTTCGAGACAGGGCAGAAGGGCTCCTCGGCCATGCCGCACAAACGGAACCCAATCGGCTGCGAGCAGGTCGTCGGTCTGGCGCGCCTGCTGCGCGGCAACGCCGTGGCCGGGCTCGAGAACGTCGCGCTGTGGCACGAGCGCGACATCTCGCATTCGTCGGTGGAGCGCGTGATCCTGCCCGACAGCTTCATCGCTCTCGATCACGTCCTGCGGCGCTTCACGCGCATCGTCCGGAACATGGTGGTGTACCCGGACCGCATGCGGGAGAACCTCGAGCGGTCGCGCGGGGTGGTGTTCTCGGGCACGATTCTGCTCGAGCTGGCCCGGCGAGGCGTGTCCCGCGAGCAGGCGTACGAGTGGGTTCAGCGGAATGCCATGCGGTCGTTCGACGAAGCGCGGCCGTTCAAGGCGCTCCTGCTCGTCGACGGCGACGTGCGGCGGGTGCTGTCGGCCGAGGACATCGAGCGGGCCTTCAATCTCGACGTCCACCTCCGGCATGTCGACCGCATCTTCGCGCGCGTGTTTCAGGAGGTCCCCACCTCATGATCCTGCGCATCACGCTGTTCCAGCTGCGGCCGGATGTGACGGAGTACGACACCCGGATGCTGCTGGCGACCCTCAGCGGCGCCGTGAAGAACGTGCCGGGCCTGCTCACCTTCAATGTCGGCAAGCGGCTCAGTCTCGACAGCGGCTCCCGCCTCGGCACAGCAGCCGAAGCGCCGGGTCCGGACTATGAATACGCGGCGGTCTTCCAGTTCGAGAACGGCAAGGCGCTCGAGGCGTATCTCAAGCATCCGGCGCGGGCGGCGCTCCGCGCGCGCCTGGAGGCCGTCGTGACGGCGGCGACGACGAGCGACTATGAGATTTGATGTGACCTAATTGGTACCCGGTTTCTCTCGAACCCAGGTGATGTTGGACAAACTCCACGAGGAATGCGGCATTTTTGGCATCTACGGTCATCCCGAGGCCTCGAAGATGGCCTATCTGGGGCTCTACGCCCTGCAACATCGCGGCCAGGAGAGCGCCGGCATCGCGGTGTCGGACGGTGATCACCTCGTCGTCTCGCGGGCGATGGGGCACGTGGCGGAGGTCTTTACCGAGCGGGAACTGTCGCGGCTGGCTGGTCGCCTGGCGCTGGGACACGTGCGGTACTCGACGGCCGGCGCGAGCAAGCTGATCAACGCCCAGCCGATCCTGATCGAGTGCCAGCACGGGCAGATCGCCCTCTGTCACAACGGCAACCTGGTCAACGCGACCGAGCTGCGAGCGAGCCTCGTGCGCGACGGCGCCATCTTTCAGACCAGCAGCGACTCCGAGGTCATCCTGCACCTCTATGCCCGGTCCCGTGCAACAAGCGTGGAGGAGGCCATCGTGGAGTCGCTCGCGCAGGTCCGTGGGGCCTTCTCGCTCGTGCTCGCGACCAACGATCGCCTCATCGCGGTGCGCGACCCGCACGGCTTTCGACCGCTCGCTGTCGGCCGGATGGGCGACGCGACGGTTATCGCGTCGGAGACTTGCGCGATGGATTTCATCGGCGCGACGTGGGTCCGCGACGTCGAACCTGGCGAGGTCCTGGTCATCGGCCCCGCCGGCGTCCGGTCCCTCTCGCCGTTCCCGCGAGCTCCCCTGGCCCAGTGCATCTTTGAGCACGTCTACTTTGCTCGGCCGGATAGCTACGTGTTCGGCGAGAGCGTGAACACGGTGCGCACGACCTTCGGCCGCCTGCTGGCCCGTGAATCGCCCGCCGAGGCCGACGTGGTCGTCCCGGTGCCGGACTCGGGGGTCTGCGCCGCCACCGGCTTCGCGGAGGAGGCGGGTCTGCCGCTGCGCATGGGCCTCATCCGGAACCACTATGTCGGGCGCACGTTCATCGAGCCGCAGCAGTCGATCCGGCACTTCGGTGTGAAGGTCAAGCTGAACCCGGTGCGCAGCATCCTCAACGGCCAGCGAGTGGTGCTGGTCGACGACTCAATCGTTCGGGGAACGACGTCACGGAAGATCGTGCGGATGATCAAGGCGGCCGGGGCCCGAGAGGTCCACGTGCGCATCAGCTGTCCGCCCACCATTTCGCCCTGCTTCTACGGGGTGGACACGCCCCGTCGATCGGAGTTGATCGCCGCCACGCACTCGCTCGAGGAAATCGCGCGGTTTCTGGAGGCGGATTCCCTCCGCTATCTGACGCTCGAAGGCCTGCTGACGGCTGTGAACTCCCACCGGTCCCGGTCCTGCACGTCGTGCTACACCGGGCACTACCCGGTGCCGTTCCCGCGGGACCAGGCGGCGCAACTCGCGCTCCCGCTGCAGGTGGCGCACCGAGAGCCGTAACGGGGCCCGGCGTATACGCGACGCTATGGACTACAAATCGTCTGGTGTCGACATCGATGCGGGCACCGAGACCGTTCGCCGCATCAAGGGACTGGCTCGGTCGACGTTCACGCCGGGCGTGCTGTCCGAGATCGGGTCGTTCGGCGGCCTCTTCCACGTCGATCCGGCTCGCTTCAAAGACCCGGTCCTGGTCGCAAGCGCCGACGGCGTGGGCACGAAACTGAAGGTCGCCTTCAAAGCCGGCCGACATGACACCGTCGGAGAGGACCTAGTCAATCACTGCGTGAACGACATCCTCGTCCAGGGGGCGCGACCGATCTTCTTCCTTGACTACTTGGCGACGGGCCACCTCGCCCCCGCCGTTGCCGAACAGGTCGTTGCGGGGATCGCGCGGGGGTGCCGGGAAAACGGCTGTGCCCTTCTCGGGGGCGAGACCGCGGAGATGCCGGGCTTCTACGCGGCGGGGGAGTACAATCTGGCCGGATTCATCGTGGGGGTGGTCGAGCGGTCCGCGCTGTTGGACGGCTCGACGCTCGCTCCCGGCGACGCGGTGGTGGGCCTGCCGTCCACCGGGCTTCATACCAACGGCTACTCGCTGGCGCGGCACATCGTCTTCGAGGTGCTGGGCCTCTCGGTCGACTCCTACGTCCCCGAACTGGGGACGACGATCGGCGAGGCGTTGCTCGCCGTGCACCGGTCCTACCTGAGTGTCATCGAGCCCTTGCTCGGAAAGGGTCCCTTGGTGCGGGGCCTTGCGCACATCACGGGCGGCGGCATCACGGACAACCTGCCACGCATCTTCCCGCAAGGCGTGGGTGCCCGGGTCGACCGGGGATCGTGGGAGGTGCCAGCGCTCTTTCGTTTCCTTGCAGAGGCGGGCCACGTGCCGCGGGATGACATGTATCGCACGTTCAACATGGGCATCGGACTGATCGTGGTCTGTCGCGCGGCGAGCCTGGAGCCTCTCTTGGCTGAGCTTCGAGCGCTGGGCGAATCACCGCTGGTGATCGGGGACGTGGTGGCTGGTGACCCGACGGTGAGCTATGTGAACTGACGCGGAGGGGACATGCGCGGGAATCTCGGCGTCCTGATCTCCGGACGCGGCAGCAACCTGCAGGCCATCATCGACGCGATCGACGGCGGCCGCCTCGCGGCGCGGGTCGCCGTCGTCATCTCGAACCGGGCCGACGCCCCCGGCCTGGAGCGGGCCCGGCGCGCCGGAATTCCGGCCCTGCACCTGGACCACCGCGCGTTTGCCAGCCGCCAGGACTACGATCGGGCCCTCGTCGACGCGCTAGGCGCCCACCACGTGGACCTCGTCTGTCTGGCCGGCTTCATGCGGTTGCTCAGCCCGGTGTTTATCGAGGCCTATCCCAACGCGATCCTGAACATCCATCCCTCGCTGCTTCCCGCCTTTCCCGGCCTCGACGCGCAGCATCAGGCGTGGACCCACGGCGTGAAGGTCAGCGGCGCCACGGTCCACTTGGTCGACTGCGATCTCGACGCTGGCCCGATCGTGCTCCAGCGAGCGGTCCCGGTTCTCGACGACGACACGCCGGACACGCTTGCCGCGCGGATCCTGGTCGAGGAACACCGGCTCTATCCCGAAGCGATCCGCCTCCTGCTCGCGGAGGAGTGGCACCTGGACGGCCGGCGGTTTGTGCGGGGTCAGCCGCGCGCGAGCGTCAGCACGGCGACTTCCGGGGGGCAGTGAAGGCGGACGGGCACGATCACGGTCCCCACACCGCGGGTCACGAACAACGTCGTGGCCTTCTCGTAGGCCGGCCCGGCAGCGACGGGAAAGCGGGCGGCTGCGGGCGCGCCAATCAGAGGGATCACGATCTGGCCGCCGTGGGTATGGCCAGACAGCACCAGGGGAATGCCGAGCTCCGCCGCTTGGGTCAGGCGGCGGGGATCGTGAGCCAGCAGGACCGGAAACCCGCGCGCCCCGCGGAAGACACGCCCAATCTCATCCGGCTTGCGGGTCCAGTACCGTACACCGCCCAGAGCCACCGCCTCACCCCGGATCGAGATCATTGCGTGTTCGTCCCGCAGAACCGCGATTCCGCGAGCGGCGAAGGCCGCCGTGACCGTCGGTGCGGGATCGTGGTTGCCGGTGACCGCGAAGACGCCGTGTGGCGCGGACAGCGATCGTACCGCGTCGGCGCAGGACTTCACGGCAGCCCGGTCGCCCCACGAAACGTAGTCGCCAGCGAGAACGATGAGATCGGGCCGTTCGGCGGCCAGGGTGGTGACCGCGGTCACCACCGCCTCTTGCGAGACGAAGCGGCTACGGTGCAGGTCGCTGATGAGGCCGAGACGAAGGCCGTCCAGGGCAACGGGTAGGGCGCGAACCGGCAGCGACGACCGCGTCACCTGGAGACGGTGCCGTTCGACGGCGAAGCCGTACGTGCCGAAGCCGGCCAGCGCGGCGAGGCCGCCGCCCGCCAACGTTCGCAGCGCCCTTCGCCTCGAGACGCCCATCGGCCCATTATAGCGGTCCATCCCGTGCGGTATGATCGGACGCTCATGGCCCAACAGCAACCCGCAGGCATCGGTGCCGGCTTCCACGTCATGGCGAAGCCGACCGGACCGATCTGTAACCTCGCCTGCCGCTACTGTTTCTACCTCGAGAAAGACGGGCTGTACGCGCGCTCCCGGGATGCCTGGGTCATGGACGACGCAGTCCTCGAGACCTTCGTCCGCGACTACATCTCGGCGCAGGACGCGCCCGTGGTTCACTTCGCGTGGCAGGGCGGGGAGCCGACGCTGCTCGGCGTGGGGTTCTTCGAGCGCGTCGTCGCGCTCCAGCAGCGCCACGCGGACGGACGCCGCATCGAGAACAGCCTGCAGACCAACGGCATCCTGCTGGACGACGCGTGGGGTGCGTTTCTGGCGTCTCGGCAGTTTCTAGTCGGCCTGTCAATCGACGGGCCTCCGGGTCTCCACGACCACCACCGTGTGGACCGGGGCGGCCTTCCGACGCTCGACCGCGTGATGCGCGGTCTCGCCGTCCTGAAGAAGCACGGCGTGGCGTTCAACACGCTGACGGTTGTGCACCGCGAAAACGCCCGCGCCCCGCTCGCGGTGTACCGATTCCTCCGGGACGTCGGGAGCACCTTTCTGCAGTTCATCCCGGTTGTCGAACGGACGCCGACCGGGGATGCGTCGCGTCTCGCCTTGCCCGGCGTCGCCGGTGCGGGGCGGGTCTCGGACTGGTCGGTCCGGCCTGAAGACTACGGCGCCTTCCTGTGCGCGATCTTCGACGAGTGGGTCAGGCGCGACGTCGGGCGGGTATTCGTTCAGCTGTTCGACGTGGCCTTGGAGAACTGGTTCCACGGTCAGGCCAGCCTGTGCGTGTTCCGGCCGACGTGCGGGCGGGCCTTGGCGATCGAGCACAACGGGGACCTGTATTCCTGCGATCACTACGTGTTTCCCGCATTCAGGCTCGGCAACATCCTCCAGACGCCCCTCCGGACGCTGGTCGAGTCTCCCGCGCAGGTCGCCTTCGGAGAGGCCAAGGACAACCTGCCTGCCTACTGCCGGGCGTGCGCGGTGCGCTTCGCGTGCCACGGCGAGTGCCCAAAGAACCGGTTCCTCACCACGCCGGCCGGCGAGCCGGGCCTGAACTACCTATGTGCCGGCTACCGCCGCTTCTTTACGCACATCGACGCCGCCATGCGGTTCATGGCCGCCGAGCTCGCCGCGCGACGGGCACCGGCCAACATCATGGCGGCCGTTCAGGAGCAAGATCGGCGTGATGCCGCCACGCGCGCCGGACGCAACGACCCGTGTCCGTGCGGGAGTGGACAGAAGTTCAAGAAGTGCTGCGGCCGACGGTAGCCTGCGGGTGCCGGCCGCGCGACGGGATCGACGCGCGTGGCCCGGAGTCGCTCAGCGACCGGCTGGGAAGGTACAATGGCAGACTCGCGTCGAGCAGGGAGGCCGAACGAGCAATGGCGGACGATGTTTTCGAGGAGCTCGAGTGGCGCGGTCTGGTCTACGAGGCTACCGAGGGCCTGCGGGAGGCGCTGGCCGCCGGCCGCCTGACGCTGTACATCGGGTTCGATCCGACAGCGGCCAGCTTGCACGTCGGGTCGCTGCTGCCGATGCTCGCGCTCGCCCGCATGCAGCGATTCGGGCATCGCCCCATCGCCATCGTCGGCGGGGGGACTGGCATGATCGGCGATCCGAGCGGCAAGACCGTCGAGCGCCAGCTGCTCAGCGTCGAACAGATCGACGCGAACCTGGCGGGCATTCGCGCGCAGCTCGCGCGTGTGCTGGACTTCGACGCCCCAGTCAGCGCCGCCCGGATCGTGAACAACGCCGACTGGCTGCGGCCGCTTGACCTCGTCGGGTTCTTGCGGGATATCGGCAAGCACTTCACCGTCAACTACATGCTCGCCAAGGAGTCGGTCAAGCGCCGGCTCGAGCAGGCCGACGGCATCTCGTTTACCGAGTTCTGCTATCTGCTGCTGCAGGCTTACGACTTTCTCGAACTCTACGACCGCTACGGGTGCACGCTCCAGATGGGCGGCAGCGATCAGTGGGGCAACATCATCGCGGGCTGCGACCTGATTCGCCGGCTGCGGTCCGGACGAGCGTTTGGGCTCGTCACCCCGCTGGTGACGGCCGCCTCGGGCGTGAAGTTCGGCAAGACCGAGGCCGGCGCCGTCTGGCTCGACGCGCGCCTCACGTCCCCGTTCCGGTTCTACCAATTCTGGCTGAACACAGACGACCGCGACGCGGTCACCTACCTCAAGTACTTCACCTTCCTCGACCGGCGCACCGTGGACGCGTTGGCCCAGGACGTGGCGAGTGCCCCGGAGCGACGCGACGCCCAGCGGACGCTTGCCCGGGAGGTGACCGGTCTCATCCACGGTCTCGACGCCGCCTCCAGGGCCGAACGTGCCTCGGCCGTGCTCTTCTCCGAAGCGATCACGGACCTCCAGGTCGAGGATGTTCTGGAGGTGTTTGCCGACGTGCCGTCGACCGAACTGTCTCGCTCCGGATTCGCCGGGGAGGGGGCAGCGCTGACTGAGCTGCTGGTGGCGTCCGGCCTGGCCGCTTCGAAAGGGGCCGCGACCCGTCTCATCCGGAGCGGCGGCGTGTACGTCAACAACCGACGCGTCGCCAACGAACGAGAGCGACTGCTCGCGCCCGGAGCCATTGCCGGCCAAATCTTCGTGCTGCGCAAGGGCCAGCGGGAGCAGCACGTGTTGCGGCTGGTGCCCTAACCCCGGCCGAGCGGCGCCGGCCAAAGCCCGACCGCTGGTCCGAGCGTTCGCCCCAGCCGTAACGCGTTTGACAGCGCGGCAGGCGTGAGGTATATTAGCCGTCTGCCTTTGGGGCCACCCGCCGTCACCCGGTGGGCGAGTGCTCCGGAAGAAGGGGCACGTCGCCACCTCCGCTGTTGCGGCCTTTCCGGCAATCCGGATCGTTTCATGTGGTGGGAGGCGACTGGGGGGTTGACACCGAAAGGCAGGCTTGGTAAGATTGTAAGGTTCCCCAATCGACAGAGCGGACGGGGGGAGCGGCCGGTTCCTGACGGCTCGGCGACGATCGGGCTTGACACGGTGGACCGGTAGAGGTAACATTAGAAGGTTCCCTTCCGAAGGCGCTTCGGTCGGGGCCGGTCGCCTGCGAGGGTGGCCGCGTGAGTCGGTTCTTTGAAAACTAGATAGTGCGTGCAAGCACACAGAACCCGTCGAGTATCAGCTTGCGGGCGTCTGGGTTCGCGAGAGCCTAGATGCAACCGCATATCACTCGACAATCCGAAACAACGCAGCAGAGCCAAAAGTTCTCGCGTTGAAGAGTTGTCCAGGCCTACCGGTCTGGCGACGGACTTTAACATGAGAGTTTGATCCTGGCTCAGAATCAACGCTGGCGGCGTGCCTAACACATGCAAGTCGAACGCGAAAGTGGCTTCGGCCGCGAGTAGAGTGGCAAACGGGTGAGTAACACGTGGGTGACCTACCTTCGAGTGGGGGATAACGTCTCGAAAGGGACGCTAATACCGCATAACATCCTGCCTTTGAAGAGGTGGAGATCAAAGCCGGGGACCGCAAGGCCTGGCGCTTGAAGAGGGGCCCGCGCCGGATTAGCTAGTTGGTGAGGTAACGGCCCACCAAGGCGACGATCCGTAGCCGGCCTGAGAGGGCGGACGGCCACACTGGGACTGAGACACGGCCCAGACTCCTACGGGAGGCAGCAGTGGGGAATTGTTCGCAATGGGCGCAAGCCTGACGACGCAACGCCGCGTGGAGGACGAAGATCTTCGGATCGTAAACTCCTGTCGAGCGGGACGAACGACCCGAGACCTAACACGTCTTGGGAGTGACGGTACCGCTAAAGGAAGCCCCGGCTAACTCCGTGCCAGCAGCCGCGGTAATACGGGGGGGGCCAGCGTTGTTCGGAATTACTGGGCGTAAAGGGCGCGTAGGCGGCCTTCTAAGTCGGACGTGAAATCCCTCGGCTCAACCGGGGAACTGCGTCCGATACTGGAGGGCTCGAATCCGGGAGAGGGATGCGGAATTCCAGGTGTAGCGGTGAAATGCGTAGATATCTGGAGGAACACCGGTGGCGAAGGCGGCATCCTGGACCGGTATTGACGCTGAGGCGCGAAAGCCAGGGGAGCAAACGGGATTAGATACCCCGGTAGTCCTGGCCCTAAACGATGAATGCTTGGTGTGGCGGGTATCGATCCCTGCCGTGCCGGAGCTAACGCGTTAAGCATTCCGCCTGGGGAGTACAGGTCGCAAGGCTGAAACTCAAAGGAATTGACGGGGGCCCGCACAAGCGGTGGAGCATGTGGTTCAATTCGACGCAACGCGAAGAACCTTACCCAGGCTTGAACAGCGAGTGACACTCGGCGAAAGTCGACTTCCGCAAGGACGCTCGTAGAGGTGCTGCATGGCTGTCGTCAGCTCGTGTCGTGAGATGTTGGGTTAAGTCCCGCAACGAGCGCAACCCTCGTTCTCTGTTGCCATCAGGTTATGCTGGGCACTCTGAGGAGACTGCCGGTGATAAACCGGAGGAAGGTGGGGATGACGTCAAGTCAGCATGGCCTTTATGTCTGGGGCTACACACGTGCTACAATGGCCGGTACAAACCGCTGCGATCCCGCGAGGGGGAGCTAATCGGAGAAAGCCGGTCTCAGTTCGGATTGCAGGCTGCAACCCGCCTGCATGAAGTTGGAATCGCTAGTAATCGCAGATCAGCAGGCTGCGGTGAATACGTTCCCGGGCCTTGTACACACCGCCCGTCACATCACGAAAGCCGGCTGTACTAGAAGTCGCTGAGCCAACCCGCAAGGGAGGCAGGTGCCTAAGGTATGGTCGGTGATTGGGGTGAAGTCGTAACAAGGTAGCTGTAGGAGAACCTGTGGCTGGATCACCTCCTTTCTAGAGAACCGCCTGACAATGGCGAGGACACGCAAGTGTCCGCGTCGGAGTCGGGCGACCTCAAGATCGATCTGGTACTCAGGGGTTTGTGTTACTTGCACGCCTATCTAGTTTTGAGAGAATCGGCCAGCGACCGCAGGCCGAGAGATACAGGGCTCAGGGGCCTGTAGCTCAGCTGGTTAGAGCACACGCTTGATAAGCGTGGGGTCACTAGTTCAAATCTAGTCAGGCCCACCAATTTCCAGGAGTGGCTGTTGCGCAGTGACTAGCGTGCGGTGAGTGCCTCGAAACGGAATTCCTTCCTATCGACCTCGCCTCGCGCCTGGCAACACAACGGAATTTGGGGAATTAGCTCAGCTGGGAGAGCGCCTGGTTTGCAACCAGGAGGTCACCGGTTCGAGCCCGGTATTCTCCACCAAGGTTCCTTCGTGCTTGGTGCGCGGGGGAAGCTGGTTTGAGGGTTTTCGCGGCACGCGCGAAACGCTCTTTGACAACTGAATATCTTGCAAACGGTAGTTTCCGACCACGCACGCGCAGTGCGTTCTGGTTTCCGGCGGCCGCGGGCAACCGCGGGCGCAGAGAAACCGGGTTCTTATGGTCAAGCTACTAAGGGCGTACGGTGAATGCCTTGGCGCCAGAAGTCGATGAAGGACGTGGTAAGCTGCGATAAGCTCCGGTGAGCCGCAAACAGGCTTCGACCCGGAGATCTCCGAATGGGGTAACCCACCCTGGCTAATCCCGGGGTATCCCACGCTGAATCCATAGGCGTGTGGAAGGCAACGCAGGGAAGTGAACCATCTCAGTACCTGCAGGAAGAGAAATCAACAGAGATTCCGCTAGTAGCGGCGAGCGAACGCGGACATAGCCCAAACCTCCGTGCATGCACGGGGGGGTTGTAGGGCCTGCCAGGCCGTAAGGCCGGCGAGTTACCAACCAGCTTGTTAGTCGAACGCTCTGGAACGAGCGGCCATAGAGGGTGAGAGCCCCGTAGGCGACAACAGGCTGGCTCGCTGGGTAGGTACCTGAGTACCGCGGGACACGTGGAATCCCGTGGGAATCCGGGAGGACCATCTTCCAAGGCTAAATACTCTCTGGCGACCGATAGTGAACCAGTACCGTGAGGGAAAGGTGAAAAGCACCCCTGTGAGGGGAGTGAAATAGTACCTGAAACCGTATGCCTACAAGCAGCGGGAGGGCGTTTGCCCGGAGCTTGCTCCGGGTGTTGCCTGACCGCGTGCCTTTTGCATAATGAGCCGGCTAGTTATTCTCAGTGGCAAGGTTAAGCGTAAGCGAGCCGCAGCGAAAGCGAGTCCGAAATGGGCGTTTAGTCGCTGGGAATAGACGCGAAGCGAGGTGATCTACCCTTGGCCAGGGTGAAGCGCGGGTAACACCGCGTGGAGGCCCGAACCAGTGTTGGTTGAAAACAGCTTGGATGAGCTGAGGGTAGGAGTGAAAGGCCAATCAAACCTCGTGATTGCCCGTTCTCCTCGAAATATCTTTAGGGATAGCCTCGGGAGGTCGGCGCTGGTGGTAGAGATCTGAATGGACTAAGGGGCTTACCAGCTTACTGAATCCAACCAAACTTCGAATGCCAGCGACACGTATCCCGGGAGTCAGACGGTGGGGGCTAAGCTTCATCGTCGAAAGGGAAACAGCCCAGACTACCGGCTAAGGTCCCTAACTCTGTGCTAAGTGGAAAAGGATCTGGAGACACTCAGACAACCAGGAGGTTGGCTTAGAAGCAGCCATCCTTTAAAGAAAGCGTAATAGCTCACTGGTCAAGTGGCTCCGGGCCGACAATTCAACGGGGCTTAAGCACAGGACCGAAGCCGTAGATTGCGCAGCCCTACGGGGTTGCCAGTGGTAGAGGAGCGTTCTCACAGCAGTGAAGCCAGATCGTGAGGACTGGTGGAGTGGTGAGAAGTGACCCTGCCGGCATAAGTAGCGAGAAGAGAGGCGAGAATCCTCTCCGCCGTAAGCCTAAGGTTTCCTGAGGAAGGTTCGTCCGCTCAGGGTTAGTCGGGTCCTAACGCGAGGCCGAAAGGCGTAGCGGATGGATATCAGGTTAATATTCCTGAACTACCTGAAGAACGTTATCACGATGGGGGGACGCAGGAGGCTAGCCGGGCCCACGACTGGACGTGTGGGTTCAGGCATGTAGGGGGATCCGTCAGGAAAATCCGGCGGGTCACATTCCCTGAGGTGCCATGGCGAAGCGCGCAAGCGCTACAAAGCCGGTGACGCCACGCTGCCGAGAAAAGCCTCTAAGGAGTTCTTCGGGTACCCGTACCGCAAACCGACACAGGTAGGCGAGGAGAAAATCCTCAGGCGCAAGTGAGAACCCTCGTTTAGGAACTCGGCAAACTCGCCCCGTAACTTCGGAAGAAGGGGTGCTCCAGTAGCGTCAGCCGGCTCGCCCGGCGAAGCGTGAAGGAGTTGCAATAAAGAGGCTCAGGCGACTGTTTACTAAAAACACAGGGCTCTGCGAAGTCGAACACGACGTATAGGGCCTGACGCCTGCCCGGTGCCGGAAGGTTAAAGAGAGGGGTCAGCCGCAAGGCGAAGCTCCGAACTGAAGCCCCGGTAAACGGCGGCCGTAACTATAACGGTCCTAAGGTAGCGAAATTCCTTGTCGGGTAAGTTCCGACCTGCACGAATGGCGTAACGATCTGAGCGCTGTCTCAACGAGGGGCACTGCGAATTTGTGGTACCGGTGAAGACGCCGGTTACCCGTGGCTAGACGGAAAGACCCCGTGCACCTTTACTACAACCTAGTAGTGAATGCTGGCGCATTATGCGCAGGATAGGTGGGAGACTTTGAACCGGGCCTCTTGGGGTCCGGGGAGTCAACGGTGAGATACCACCCTTAATGCTCCGGCGTTCTAACCTCGTTCTGTTATCCAGGACAGGGACACTGCTAGGCGGGTAGTTTGACTGGGGCGGTCGCCTCCTAAACTGTAACGGAGGCGCGCGAAGGTTCGCTCAGGCTGTTTGGAAATCAGCCGGAGAGTGCAAAGGCAGAAGCGAGCTTAACTGCGAGACCTACAAGTCGAGCAGGTGGGAAACCAGGCCTTAGTGATCCGGTGGTTCCGCATGGAAGGGCCATCGCTCAACGGATAAAAGGTACGCCGGGGATAACAGGCTGATCTGAGCCAAGAGTTCACATCGACGCTCAGGTTTGGCACCTCGATGTCGGCTCATCGCATCCTGGAGCTGTAGCAGGTTCCAAGGGTCCGGCTGTTCGCCGGTTAAAGCGGTACGTGAGCTGGGTTTAGAACGTCGCGAGACAGTTCGGTCCCTATCTGCCATGGGCGTAGGAGATTTGAGGGGGGCTGTCCTTAGTACGAGAGGACCGGGATGGACGCACCTCTGGTGTACCAGTTGTCGTGCCAACGGCAGCGCTGGGTAGCCATGTGCGGAAGGGAGAAACGCTGAAGGCATCTAAGCGTGAAACCCTCCCCGAGATGAGATCTCCCGAGCCGCAAGGCTCCTAAAGGCTCCTGGAAGACTACCAGGTGATAGGCCAGATGTGTAAGGATGGCGACATCCTGAGCTAACTGGTACTAATCAGCCGTGAGGCTTGACCATAAAAACATTCTCAACACGCAAGGCGCGTGTCGGTCGGAACTACCGTTTGCAGGGTATTCAGTTGTTCGCGTTCTTTGACAAGTTTGAATCGCCCCGCGCTTTGGGCGCATATGTCGCTGAAGCTCGGCGGAAACGCTGCGGGGCTGTTCAACCGGTTTCCCGGTGGTCATAGGAGCAGGGCCACACCCGTTCCCATTCCGAACACGGAAGTTAAGCCTGCTACCGCTGATGGTACTGCAGAGGTGACTCTGTGGGAGAGTAGGTCGCTGCCGGGGATATTTCGAAGGCCTGACCGAGTGTCAGGCCTTTTTTTTGGCTCTTCGTCGATTTGAGTGCAGCGATTTGACTGATCTTTTGCACCGCGGATCCGCAAAATCCCTGCCTGGTGCCGGGATCATGTAGTGTTACAGGGGTCCTCAGCCGGCGGCCAGCCGGTCCGATCCTTCTCCCTCGTCGACTTCGAAGCGGTGCCCGGCGCTCTTCAGGTACCGACGATACCCTCTGTTGCCCACGAGAGACGTGTCGCCCGCGCGCGGGGCGTCGCGCAGCACGGCCACGATCGCCTCGCGATCATGGCGGTCCTTGGCCGCTGCGTGTTCGCTGAGTAGAGGGACCCGCTCGTCCTCGCGACCGTCGACCTCCACCGCACGGACCTTCAACGGCTTGGGGCCGTTCGGATCGGTCTCCACTCCGGTCGGCGGGGGCCACGCCGGACGAAGAACTCAAATCAAAGCGCACCAGGCAGATATTCCTACTTTAAGTTCGCATCGCGCACGAGTTTGGTCCGCCGTTCTTCGTATTCCTCGCTGGTGATCTCCCCGGCGGCATATTTCCTTTGCAGGAGCTGCAGAGGCGACTGCATTTGCCGGTAGACAGTCCGCCTTACCGGCATCATGAAGGAAAAGAACAGGATCCAGAGGAGCACCCAGAAGAACCACCAATACCAGTGCATTCCCCAGTAGTAGTACATACTCACCTCCTGAAGTGTGCCGGTAGTCGTTTCCCGATGCGACGCCCACGCTCGTCCACATCACGTCGGGCGTAGGTCGCGTGCTGCGGCGAGGTGTGTCGGCGCCGCCGCCAAGAAGGACGTGGGCACTGGCTCGCACCACACAGTCCGCCCGTCGATCAGCAACCGACCGGGGGTCCGAGACTGGCGACGCCGCACGCCGAAATCCCCTTCACATCTCGTGAAACCGACGGTCGTCCGACGTCTGTGACAATCGAGGCGTCGCCGAAGCCCACGCCATCATCCGCCACATCGGGTTGACGCAGTTCACGCCAGTCCACCACACTCTATTGAGCGGTTATCATCGGACGCCCTGGCGCTCGCGCTGCAGCGCGGCCATGAACGGCTCCGTCGCGGCCGGGGCCTTGGTTCCTTCGCTGAGCACCGCACGCGCCGAGATGTCGTGCCCATACATGGCGCGATTGGCCTCGACGTCTGGTCGCAGCACGCCGCCCGAGACATCAATGCCCACGAAGAGTCCTTGCGTGCGCGAGTACCAGAGAATCTCGGCGGTCATCTGTGCATCCGTGGAGGCCGTCGCACTCCGGCCCACCGGGCCAGCGGCGACCGCCGCATCGGCGCCGAGCGACACCTTATCTTGGAGCATCTTCTTCATCCCCGACTGGTTCATGACGAGGAGGACGAGGTCGATCGACTCGCCACCGATCTGAAAGCCCCAACTCCCCTTCTCGAGCTCCATGAACACGGGGGCACTCCACCCGCCCTCGCGTCGGCAGCTCATCAGGCCCTTGCCGTACTCGCCGCCGAAGCCGAACGCGGCCTTCTTGAGAGACGGAACGACCACGACGCATTGGGCTTTCTGCCACAGATCGTGAGGAATGTCCTTGTCCGGTTCGCCACCGATCGCGCCGAGTACATCGGCCGATGCTCGAATCCGATCAGTCTGCTGACCCGAGATCTGCGCACCGACCGCCACGGTCCCAACGACGACGAGCGCCATCGCTCCAGTGAGTAATCGCATCTTCCTTCCTCCGAGTTCGCCCGCACGAACACGTCCGGGAGACTGTTCCGATGTCCACAGGCATCGCCATCTGACTGATGGCGCGAACGGCATCTCGTCCACCCGCGCGCCGTTGAACGGCGCGATCCCGTCCACGGGCGAGCAACAGCCCGCGAGCCGGTCTCGACAACCTCGTTCAGTGCCCTCTCGACCCTCGCCCTACGCCGACCGCGTGCTCCCGACTCAAGTAGTGGGCTGCGCTGCGCACTGCCAACCGGCCGAGAGTCAACCTCCGAGGTACCTGAACGTGCGCATACGTGCCGAACCGCGGGTTGTATCCGAGATACCAGCCGACGTGGTCAGGGTCTTCGTAGATTACGATCTGATCGCCCGTCCAGTCCCAGTCAGCGACGATGTTGTAGTCGTACGGGGCGACGCCCCAGTAGAAACTGCCGAACCAGAAGCGTTCCCGGTCTCCTCCCGCAAGCCTGAAGACATGTTGCGGCCCAAAGCCACCAGCGAAGCGGCCGTGTGCCCACGGCTGATCGAGGTGGTAGTGCGGATCGTTGGCGATACTACCGTGGCCGACCCATTCGTCGTTCTTGGCGTGGACGTGCGGCACATCCGGATGGCCTTTCTTGTCCACAGCAATGTGGTTTTCGGTCGCCTCGGGACGCTGCTGGCCTTGTGCAGGGGCCGAGGGGCGCGCAGGCTTGGAGACCTTCGCGGGCGCCGGACCATGGGCGGGAATGTGTCCACCGCCAACGGCCGCGGGGTGACCTCCGCCGGGTGGCTTTCCACCCGGCTTCTGAGCGGCCGCAAGGGCCGCCACGCAAATGAACATCACTGACAGGACGAGGAGCTTTCTCACACCGGCCTCCCTTCGCTATATCGCGCCCGTCAGACCTGCCGCAGGCACCGTTCCACAGTGGCCGAACGACCAACCAACCCATGCCTTGAGTGACGGAACGTCCTCCCGGCCACCCTCTCAGGGGGCCAGGAGTGGAAGTCGTCGCGGTTGACCGCGACGGACTGACGAGTGAAATCGACGGTGCCCCTGGTGCCGGGTCCGCTCCGGTTCTGGCCCTTGACTGAGCGCATCCTCTCTCAGGAGCGGAGTGTTCTCGGAGCCACGGTCAATCGTGGCGGCTGGGGCGTCGGGCTGTCTGTTCAGAAGGGAACAATCCGCCGCGACCGCGAACGAACCAGCTGCTCGCGCCAAACGTTCCGCAAGGACGGTCGCACGACCGGGAGGTGAGCGAGGGTCGAAGGAGCGACGGACGGCGTGGTCAAGACAGTACGATGCCTCCGACATTCTCGCAGATGCCTCTCCCGCGTGGTAACCCCTCTCTTCGCCCGAACGCTCTGCAGCAGCCATCGCCGGTCAGTCGGCCGGCACGGGCAGCGCCCAGATCCGCAGGCGCGTCGCGCCGAAACAGTGGTCGGGTCGGCCGACCAGGCGCCAGCAACAGCCAGTCCTGACGCCGCGGTCACGTGGACCGTGCCGCCCGCCGGCGGCTCGCTCGGAACCTGACATTCCCCGATTCCGACCGCCCCCACTTCATGCTGTCAGCGCCAGTGATAGAAGTCTCCTGAACAGCAACGACGAAGTCCTCCGATCAGCAGCCAAAATGTCCCTTCGTGGTCTGACCAACCCGGAGGGACAACCGTGGTGCGAATGGAGGACTTCCTGATGATTGAAGCACTCGTCAAACGCGGTGTCTACCAGTGCGACATCGCGGCCGACTTGGGCGTGTCGCCCAAGACGGTCAGTCGGGCCGTGGCGCGCGGGAGCGCGCCCGTCGGTCATGCGCGACGTGGGAGTCTGGTGGATGCCTATCGCCCGCAGATCGATGCCTTGCTCAACGATGGCGTCTGGAACGCCCAGGTGATTCTGCGCGAGCTGCAGACCGCCGGCTACACCGGCGGAATCTCCACCCTGCGCGGCTACATCCGGCCGAAGCGTCCGCAACGGGTGAGTCGCGCGACGGTGCGCTTCGAAACGTTGCCGGGCCGTCAGCTCCAGAGCGATTGGGGCACGATTGTGCGCCCGATTGCGGGCGTCGAGACGGCGATTCACTTTGCGGTGAACCTGCTAGCGTACTCGCGTCGCTTTCATGCGTGGTGCGCCGCCAGCGAAGACGCCGAGCACACGTACGAGGCCCTGATTCGGGCGTTTGAGTGGTTGGGCGGCGTGCCCACCGAGGTCTTGGTGGATAACCAGAAGGCGGCAGTCTTGTCTCATCGCCCGAGCGGCGTGGTCTTCACGCCACGCTTTCTGGACATGGCAGGGCACTACGGCTTTCAGCCGCGGGCCTGTCGGCCGTACCGGGCCCGGACCAAGGGCAAAGACGAACGGATGGTGAGCTATCTCAAGCACCACTTCTTCGTCCGGTATCGGACGTTTGAGAGCTGGGCGCATCTGCAGCAACTGATCGAGCAGTGGCTCCGCGACGACGCGGATCAACGAGTGCAGTCGACGGTCCACGAAGTGGTTGCCACGCGCTTCGCTCGTGAAGTGCCGCACTTGCAGCCGCTGCGGCCGGAGCGGTTTGATACGGCGTACTGGGAGTCACGCCAGGTCGCCTGGGATGGTTTCATCGACGTCCGGGGGAATCGCTACACGGTGCCGGATCCGCTCCGGGGCCAGACGGTCCGCATCCGGATCGATTTCGACGACCGTCTGCAGGTGTACGTCGACGGCCAGTGTGTCACCGAGCATCGCCTGCGGCCCGTCGCCGACGGCTGGGGCGTCGACCCGACCCATCATGCCCGCCTGTGGGCCGAGACGCTCCACGTCGAGCATCGGCCGCTGACGGCCTACGAGGAGGTGGCGTAATGGACCTGACCACGCTCCTCGACCGCATGAAACTCGAGCACCTCGCCGCGCAACTCGACGGGATTTGTGAACACGCGGCCCAGGGCGACGTCGACTTCAAGGGCTTCCTGGCGCAGGCGCTCGAAGCCGAATGGCGCGGGCGGTACCAAAAGAGCGTCGAAAGTCGATTGAAGCAGGCGCGCTTTCCCTGGGTCAAGTCGCTCGAGCAATTCGATTTCGAATTCCAGCCGTCGATCGACCGGAAGGCGCTGCGGGAACTGGCGGGCTTGACCTTTGTCGAACGCGCCCAGAATGTCGTCCTGCTGGGTCCGCCCGGCGTCGGGAAGACCCACCTGGCGATCGGCCTCGGCGTGAAGGCCGTCGAAGCCGGCTACTCGGTGCTCTTCCTCACCTTCGAAGCCTTGATGTCCCGGCTGGTGCGGGCGCGGCATGAGAATCGCCTCGACCGCATTCTGCAGCAACTCACGTATCCCAAACTCGTCGTGCTCGACGAACTGGGCTACCTGCCGCTGTCGCGCGAGGAAGCCAGTCTGTTTTTCCGGCTGCTGGTCCGCCGGTACGAACGAGGCAGTTTGATCGTCACCAGCAACAAGGGCTTTACCGATTGGGGCGAGGTCTTCAACGACCAGGTGCTCGCGACCGCCATCCTCGACCGGTTGCTGCATCACTCGACGACCGTGAACATCAAGGGCGACAGCTACCGGCTCCGGGAGAAACGGAAGGCCGGACTGCTCGGACGGCGTCCGCCGCAAACGCCTGCCGAGGAAGAGCAGGTGGATGCGGCCTAACGCGCCCTGCTGAAGCCAGCCCCTCCCGCTCCCTCACCCACAGCGGGGGAGCGGGAGGGGCTGGCGATCAGGGGACAAATTCGTTGCTGATCGGCGGACAACCCTCGTTGCTGTTTTCGAGACAATGTCGCTGCTCTTGACAATACTGCTCCACCCGTCGCCGACGCTAGCCGGCGCCATCTACTCACCGCCGGGGCAGTCGTCCACTCGGGCCGGGATCGGCCCCGACGCCCTCCGGCCGTCCACTGGTCTTCCCTGGCCCCGTTTTCGGCTGATTCTCGCGTTGTAGAAACGGAGAGGCGGTGTCAGCTGACAGGCATCGAGGCCTTGAAGAAGCCGAGGTGCGACCCTGTGAACCCCACGCAGCCTTCGCCCCATCCGAAGCCTTGAAGGGAGAGAAGGTCCAATGAAGCGATCATGCGGTGTCGCCTTGCTGTTCCTGCTGTCTGTCAGCGTTCGACCTGCGGGAGCCAGCCCCGTTCGATGGGATCTGCAAGACGTCACCTTTCGGAACTGCTACACGTACCCCTACAACATCACCAACCAGTCGTACACCCCGTGCACCTCGGCCGGAACCGCGCAGGGCTAATTCGTCTTCGATGCCACGACCGAAACGGTGTCCGACTGGGAGGTCTCGGTTACGGGCGCGGACATGACCGTGTTTCCGGCGTCCAACCTCGAGGGCAGATGCGCAGGCCTCAGCGACCTTTTGGACCAATATTACCTATGCGCAGGTCACCCTTTCGGAGGCCAGTTCGGCCTATGCGCAGCACCGCGACCTTCGCCTCGCCTTCGTCCCCGGCGCGCCAAACGACTATGGGGCTGTGGCGCTCGATCTCACGAGTCCCTGGGGCGGGGAATGCTACGACTGCGTGCCCTGGCGCGCGCTCGCTGGCGGCTACCTGGTGTCCTCGGCTCCGAACACCGCAGTGCCCGAGCCTTCGTCCTTCCTCTTGCTCGCCACCAGCATCGCTGGCGCATGAGTGCTTGGCGGAAGCGCCGCGGCTAGCTCAACGCCGGCCGTTGACCGGTGAGGGGCCATCACGGTGGCCCTTCGCGCGTGTACGCCAAGCATGGCACGCGGCGTGGGCCCTCGGCATCTGCTCTGCGTTTTTCTCCATCCACGGGCCGACCGGCCGACTCGTCGGGTACAATCGACAGCCATGTGCACCCGACGATTCCTGCTAATCGCCCTGACCTGCGCCGTCGTCGTCGCCGCCAGTGTCGGCTCGGTCGCCCGCCTCGCGCCGGCGCCGCCGTCGTGGCCCGGCATCACGGCCAACGGCGTGGCGCTGTTGCCCAACGGGTGGCGCCTCCAGCCTGCAGGACGTCACCTGCTGGTCGGCGACCTGCCCCTGGCCATGGTGGAGTCGCCGGACGGAAACTTCCTGGTGGTGACCAATAACGGCTACGCCAAACCCACGCTGACGGTGGTCGACCTCAGGCGGGGCTACGTGTCGTCGAAGGTGACGGTCGAGCACGCGTGGCTCGGGCTCGCCTGGCATCCCGACGGTCGCCGACTCCTCTCGTCGGGAGCCGGCCAAACGACGGTCAACGAGTTCTACTGGATCTCGAACAAGCTCACGGCCGGGGCCGTCTACGCCCTCGGCCGCGACACGCAGCGGCCGATACCGGGCATCACCCGCCCCGACCCCGTGGAGCAGAGTTTCATCGGCGGCATCGCGGTCTCGCCCGACGGGCGGTCCGTCTACGCGGCGCACGTGCTCGGCGAAGCGCTGACGCTGCTCGACCTCAAGTCGGGCCTCGTGCGGCGGACGGTCGACCTCGGGGCGGAATCGTACACCTGTGTCGTGTCGCCCGACGGTCGCTCCGTCTACGTCTCGGTCTGGGGCGGTGCGCGCGTGGTCGCGCTCGACGCCGCCACGCTCGAGAAACGGGCGGAGATCGCCGTCGGGGAGCACCCGAACGCGCTGCTGTTCTCGAAAGACGGTCGACGCCTCTTTGTGGCCTGCGCCAACACAAACAGCGTCTGGGTCATTGATGTGGCCGCCAACCGGGCAGCCGAGCAGATCTCCGTGGCGCTCTTCCCGAACGTACCGCCTGGGGCAACGCCCAACGGCCTCGGCCTCTCCCCCGACGGGCGGACCCTGCTCGTCGCCAACGCCGACAACAACGCCGTCGCCGTGGTCGACGTCTCGGACCCGCAGCGGAGTGTCGTCCAGGGCTTCATTCCCACGGGCTGGTATCCCACCGCCGTGCAGTTCAGCCGCGATGGCTCGCGGATCTACGTGCTGAGCGGAAAGGGGCTCTCGTCGGAGGCCAATCCGCGCGGCGGCCACCCCGGTGTGCCGGGCTCGGGCGATGGGCAGTACACCGGGGCGATGTTCCAGGGCACGCTGTCCGTGCTGCGCGCTCCCGACGCGGACACGCTGCAGGCGATGACAAAAACCGTCTACGCCCTCACGCCCTTCACGAGCGCCACCGTCCTGACACCGGCGGCCGTGCCCCCCGGATCGCCCATCCCCAGGAAGGTCGGGGATCCCTCGCCGATCAAGTACGTGTTCTACATCATCCGGGAGAACCGGTCGTACGACCAGATCCTGGGGGACCTGGAACGCGGCAACGCAGATCCCAACCTCTGCCTGTTCGGCGAGGACGTCACGCCCAACGCCCATGCCATCGCGCGCGAGTTCGTCGTCCTCGACAACTTCTACGTGGATGCCGACGTCAGCTACGACGGGCACGCCTACTCGACGTCCGCTTACGCGAACGACTTCGTTCGCAAGATCTGGCCGACCAACTACGGCGGCCGCGGCGCCCGCTACCTGAGCGAGGGCGGCGGCACGATGCGGAACGCGTACGGCAACGTGACGGCGCCGCTGAACGGCTACATCTGGGATGCCTGTGCGCGCGCGGGCGTCAGCTATCGCAGCTACGGCGAGTTCACGATGCGCGGGCCCGAGCCGGAGGGAGAAACCGACACAGGGGTGGGAGAGGTCGTTGCGACCGTGCCGGGCCTCAAGGGTCACGTGCACCCGAACTATGCGCCCTTCGACCTGAAGATTCCGGACAACCGGCGCGTGGACGTCTGGCTCGAGGAGTTCCACCGCTTCGAGCAATCGGGCCAGTTGCCCCGCCTGAACATCATCCGCCTCGGCAACGATCACACGGCCGGTACGCGCGCCGGCTACCCGACGCCCCGGGCGATGATCGCGGAGAACGATCTCGCGGTCGGCCGCGTGGTCGAGGCGATTTCCGCGAGCCCGTTCTGGAAGGAATCGGCCATCTTCGTGCTCGAGGACGATGCCCAGGCAGGCCCGGATCATGTCGACGCGCACCGCTCCGTCGCCCTGGTAGCCAGCCCCTTCGTCCGGCGTGGCGCGCTCGACTCGACGCTCTACGACACCGCGGCCATGCTCCGGACCATCGAGCTCATCCTCGGTCTGCCGCCGATGAGCAACCTCGACACGGCGGGAACCCCGATGTACGCGCTCTTCCAGTCGACGCCCGCGCTGACCCCCTTCAAGGCCCGACCGGCACAGGTCGACCTCCAGGAGAAGAACGCCACGACGGCCTGGGGTGCCGACGCGTCGGCACGAATGAACCTTGCCGAGGCGGATTCGGCGCCCGAGCAGGAGCTCAACGAGATCATCTGGAAGTCGGTGAAGGGGCGGTACAGCGTGATGCCGCCCCCCGTGCGTTCGGTGTTCGTCCGGAGTTCACCGGCCGACGACGACGACGAGCCTCTGGTCGCTCCCGCGCCGCCCCGGCGCTAGCCGCCAGCGGCCGGTCCGCGCGTGGAAGCGGCGCAGCGAAGACTCGTCTCATGCGCTCCTCACTCCGGTCACTCGTGTGGCCCGCAAGCCTGCTCGCGACCGTGTGGCTGGTACACTGGCCCGCGCCCGCTGGCCAGGAGATGCCGAAGCCCCGCCCTATCCTGATCCTCGGGGGCACGGTGTTCGACGGGACCGGTATTTCGACGCGACGTAACGACGCCATCCTCATCCAGGACGGGCGCATCAAAGCGATGGGGCTGACCGCCCCGCACCGCGCGTCGAAGGACGCGCGGCAGATCGACGCGTCGGGGAAATGGATCGTGCCGGGTTTCGTCGACGCCGATGTCCACCTCTTCAGGTCGGGCGGGCTCGACGCCGACTCCCAGCAGGAGGCGGCCACGTCCGCCGCGATCCGTCGCGCTCCAGCCGCGTACCTCCGGGCCTTCGTCTGCTCCGGTGTGACGTCGGTCGTCAGCCTCGGCGGACCGCCCTGGACGTGCGACCTGCGGATCGGTCGAGCCGATGACCCCCTTGCACCTCGAATTGCCGCGAGCGGCCCGGTCCTCGTCGTTGGCCTGGCAGCCCCCGGCGCGGCCAGCGACGACGCCCCGTCCTGGCCGGTCGACAATCCCGCCGAGGCCGACGCCCGGGTGTCCCGCCTGGCGGCGCTCGACCCGGACCTGGTGGCGATCAGGCTCGAATCCCTGGCTTGCCTCGCGCAGCCCCATTCTGACGGCGGTAGTGGCGGCGGCCCACCAGCGCAGGCTGCGCGTGGCGGCGGAGGTCCGGACCCTGGCGGCGTGGCACGCCGCCGTGGACGCAGGCGCCGACATCCTCGTTGGCCAGGCTGACGGAGACCTCGACGAGGCCACCGTGCAGCAGATGGCGAAGCGGGGGACGGCGTACGTACCCGCCCTGTTCGCGGTCGAGGCGCGGCGCCAGGTGCTCGAGCACCGCGTACACCTGGACCCGTTCGAGCGCGCCTGTTCACCCGGTGCGAGCCTCGAATCGCTCGAGGCCTTCTCTCTCAGCCCACCCGACGCCCCGCAAGCGGCCACGGATGCGTCCGGAAGGCCGGCCTCCCCCAACATCAGGCGGCTCCTGAACGCCGGCGTGACCATTGCGGCGGGGAGCAGCGCTGGCGACGCCCGCGCGCTCCCCGGCCCGGCCCTCCACCGCGAGCTGGAGCTGATGGTCGATGCTGGACTGTCGCCGGCTCAAGCCCTGGCGTCCGCGACTCGCCAGGGCGCGCGCCTGGTAGGACGGGAGCACGACCTGGGCCAGCTGCAGCCGGGCATGCGCGCGGATGTCGTACTGCTCGACGCCGACCCGTTGGCGGACATCCGCAACACCCACCGGGTTGTTACGGTGATTCGCGGTGGCGCCTTGTACGAGCGGTAACGCGAACACGGGTGTTCGCGCAGCGTCTCGGGGGAACACCCCTGCCGGGCCTTCGGGCCTGCGACGGTCAAACCGGGTTTCGGCGGGGAGGGTCGGTCCGGCACCGAACCTCCTCGAAGGGGCCTCCGTCTATGCTCAGAAGGAGAGGAGGAAGGACGCGCATGCAACGTCTGGCGCTGATGGTGCTGCTCATCGGGTCTGTTGCGTCGGTCCCCACATCGGCCCGGAGGCCGATCCAGAGCCGGACGGACGGCGTCCTGGCGCCGGTCACTCTGGCTTGAACGCGTGCCGGATCCGTCCGCGCCGAAGGACGCGCTCCCGTTGTTCCGCCCGATCCCCGGAGACGACGCCCGAGCCCGTGACGCCGAGCGGCTCCTGGACAACGAACCGGCCCGCTTCACACGTCGGATGGTCGCCTGGGCCTGGCAGACGTTTGGCGCGCCGCCCGACTGGGCCGTCCGGCAGCTGCCGATCGTCCTCGAGCCGGGCGGCAACTACGCGCGGTCCGGCTTCCGCCTTCTGGTGCATGGCGCCCAGGAGCAACATCCGACCGTCCCGTACATCATCCTGGAGCTCGACGCCTCGAGCCTGAGCGACACGCTGCTTCATGAGGGCGGACACGTCCTCCACTCCATTGCGGTGCACGGGCGCCGACCCACCGCTGGGTGGTCCGCGGTCCCCCACACGACGTTCGCGGTCACCGATCCGCTGACCGCCCTCTCCGAGGGGTACGCCATTCACTTCGAGACCTTGCTCGGCCACTACGGGCGCGATCCGGAGAAGCGGAACTTCTACCATCGCGTGTCGCCCGCGTTTGACCTCGGGCACAGCAAGCGGGCGGAGTACTACGCGCCGGTGGCCGACCTGCTGACGTTCTCGCAGAGCTGGGCCCGCTACCAGGCGGTGAGGGAGACGTGGCCGGCCTTCGCGGGCCACGTCTATCCAGGCGAGTACCTCAGGTCGCAATTCGACCCCGCGCGCGACCGCGCCGAGCTCAAGTCCCCCAATGGCATGGTGGCCTCCGAAGGGGTGGTCGCCTCGGTGCTCTTCTGGACGAGCGCCGGCCTGGCGGACGCGGGTGGCGCCCGATTCGGCGAGGGTCTGGAGCAGCCGGCGGTCGTGAGCGCCGAACAGGTGCTGCTGCGCGCGATCGGGCGCCTGCCCGCTCGCAGCGGCTTCAGGCCGGACCTGGTTGATCTCGTGGCGGAGATTGGCGACGCCGGATCGCCGACGCGGGCGTTGGCGATCTCGCGATTCGTCGCCGTCACGCGCGGGGTGACCGCTAGGCCCGAGATTCGGACGAAATGGCGCCTGTTGTACCGCGATGCGGTGAGCCTGGACATGGACGGCGCCAAGCCGTTGTTCGCCGACCTGGACGGCGTCCGTGACGCCATCACGGCAGAGGCTTTGGCCCATCCCGACGTGCTGCGCCAAGGAATCGGCCCCGTGCTTGCGGTGTCGGCCCCGAACGTACCGCTGCAGCTGAAGGCCCTCGGCGAGGCGTTCACGCTGGAGTTCGACCTGAATGCGGCGACGGCCGCCGAGTGGCTGGCGGCGGGCGCCAGCGCGGCCGTGTCGGCCCGCGCGCTCGAAGAACGGGACCGCGCGCCCTTCTCCTCGCTGGCGGACTTCGAACAACGCACCGGGACGACGCTCGCTGCGCTGGGCCTGAAGGCGGCCGAGATGCCGGGCGGCAACTGACTCACGGCGAATACCCGGCGGCGCGGCACCCGCGGTGCCCTCTGCGGTGGTCCGCCGCGATTCGCCATCCTCGCCCGAGATCGGTACCATGAGCCGTATGCACACCGCGGCTGTACCGTGTTCGGCCCTCGCCCTGGCTCTGCTCTCGGCCGCGCTGCCGGGCCTGCCCGCCCCGCCGATGGCGGCGAGCCGAGAGACATCGATGGTGGAAGCGCACGCCCGAGGCGTCCAGTCGCCCGGCGCCTCGCGCGCCGAAGCCCTGCGCCACCCCGAATCGCTCGCCAACGGTGGACGAGCTCCCGATCACTTCCGCGTGCGCCTCGACACTACCAAGGGCCCGATCGTCATCGAGGTCCATCGCGCCTGGGCGCCGCACGGGGCCGATTGGTTCTTCACCCTGGTCGCCGACGGCTACTACGACGACTCGCGCTTCTTCCGGGTCGTCAAGGGCAAGTGGGCCCAGTTCGGCATCAATGGCGATCCGGCGATCTCCAACGCATGGCGGACCGCCACCATTCCCGACGATCCGCGGGTCGAGTCAAACACCCACGGCAGTGTCGCCTTCGCCTTCGCGGTGCCGAACGGTCGGACGACCCAGGTGTTCATCAACCTGCAGGACAACTCGGCGACGCACGACCGGGAGCCCTTCGTGCCCTTCGGGCGCATCGTGGAGGGTCTCGCCGTCGCCGACGCCCTGAACGCCGAGTACGGCGAGACGTCCGGCAGCGGCATCCGCGCTGGAAGGCAGGGGCCACTCTTCGAAGGCGGCAACGTGTACCTGGCCGAACACTTTCCCCGCCTCGATGTCATCAAGACGGCGACCATCGAGCGGTGACGGGGCGCCGGACGTGTCCTCCCGCCCGCGCCTGGCCGCGGCCCGTCCATGCCTGCGGATCATCCAACCGGCGTGGCGTCCGGCTGACCGCCGCCGTCGGCGTAGAAGCCGAGCACCTTGCAGGTCAGCGTGAGATCCGGCAGCCGCGCCAGCGCGCGCCCCACGTGCTCATCGTCCTCGGCGCCGAGAAAGTCGAGCAGGAACGCGAAGGCCCCGGGGTCGCTCCGAACGGGTCTGGACTCGATCCGGGTCAGATTCAGCTTTTCGTCGGCGAAGGCCTGCAGCACGTCAAGGAGCGCCCCCGCGCGGTGGGGCGTCACAAACACGATCGAGCACTTTCCGCCCGTGCGCCCCTGCGCGGCACGCGCGAGCGCCAGGAACCGCGTCGTATTGGCCGCGTGGTCCTCGATTCCCTCCTTCACGATGTCGAGGCCGAACAGTTCGGCCGCCAGGCCGCTGGCAATCACGCCGGCCGACTGCGGGCGCTCGTTGGCCAGCCACCGGGCGGCGCCGGCCGTGTCGTAGAACGGCCGCGGCTCGAGTCGGTGCCGCGCCAGGAAGGCCGCGCACTGCCCGAGGGCCTGCGGATGGGAGTAGACGACTTTCAGCTCCCGGTAGTCGGTGTCCGGCAACACCAGCAGGCAGTGGTGGATCGGCACCCGCACCTCGGCGACGATCCGGAGGTCGGTTTCCACGAGCAGGTCGTTGACCTCGCCGACGGCACCCTCGATCGAGTTCTCGACCGGCACGACACCGACGTCCATGGCGCCGTCAGCCACGGTGGCGAAGACATCGCGGAACTCGCGGCAGGGCATCGCGACCAGCGTCGGGTCGAGGCGGCGGACCGCCAGCTCCGACCAGGCGCCCCGCTCCCCTTGGAACGCCGCGAGTCGGGGACGCGCCTCCTGCAACGCCCGGGACTCATCCAGGATTACGCGATAGACGGATTCAAGAAAGGCGCCACCCAGGAGACCGAACCCTCTCGCCCGAACATTCCGGATGACCTCCTCCTCGCGGCCCGGGTCGCCCACGACCGTCTTCAGCCGACCGGTGCGGACCGCGAGCTGCATGCGATCATCCAGCAACCGCAGCAGCCGGCGATCGGTGTCGTCGATGAGCTTTCGCAACTGGTTCAGGTCAAGCATCGCGCATCTCCCGCACCCGGCGTTCCACCGGGGCGCGAATCATCGAAGGGGGCGTGACTACGCCACAGGCTCTCCATGAAGGCGCGCAGCCGCCGGACCCGGTCGGCCGTCGCGGCAAACTGCGACGGCGTGAGAGCCTGCTCCTTGTCGCTGAGCGCCTCGGCCGGGCAGTGGTGGACCTCAATCATCAGTCCGTCGGCGCCGCCGGCCACCGACGCCAGGCTCATGGCGTCGATCAGCTCCGGCCGGCCCGTCGCGTGGGACGGGTCGACGACAATGGGGAGATGGGTGACCTGCCGGGCGGCTGGCAGCACGCTGAGGTCCAGAGTGTTCCGGGTGCAGGTTTCGAAGGTCCGGATGCCGCGCTCGCACAGCACCACCTGGGCATTGCCCTCGGCGAGGATGTACTCGGCGCAGTGCAACCACTCGGACAGTGTCGAGTGCATGCCGCGCTTGAGCAGCACCGGCCGGCCGAGTCGGCCCACCTCCCGGAGCAGGGCGAAGTTCTGCATGTTGCGCGCGCCAATCTGCAACAGATCCGCCGATTCGGCGACCCACGCTGCGTCGCGTGGGTCGACCACCTCGGTCACCACCGGCAGACCCACCCGCTGGCCAACCCGCGCGAGCACCCGGAGACCTGGCAGTCCCAACCCCTGGAAGGAGTACGGCGAGGTCCTCGGCTTGAACACTCCGCCGCGCAGAATGTCGGCGCCCGCCTGCTTGACGGCCTCAGCCGTCGCCAGAAGCGCATCCTCGCTCTCGACGCTGCACGGACCGGCAATCAGTGCGAAGTCGAGGCCGAGGCGCACCGTGCCGACCGGCACGACGGTGCGCCGGCGTGTGGCCGGGTCGAGTGAGGCGAGTCGAAGGCCTTCCATCGGGGTCCTCACGAGATCAGGTGTGGCACTGACCGTGCAAGGCACGGACAGAGCCTGGACCGAGTGTTGCCGAGCCAGACACACGCGGGAAGAGGCTCAGGAACGGGACGCGCTATTGAACGGCGGTGGGTCGAGGGATGGCTGGGCGGCAGGTCCGCCCAAAATGCCAGAACCGGAAGGAAGACGATCGGTGGACGCCAGGCAGAAACTCAGCTCCGCGCGTCCAGCCTGCAGCCCACATGGAGGCTACCCTACCATCCCGAAACACGACGCGTCAACCGGGCCGGATCCCTCAGGGGCGCCTCGGGCAACGCGCCCAATCGCGCCATCGTCTAACGCCGTATGCCGACCGCACACCTGCTCGCCTGCCTTGACCACTGCGCGGCGACATCGTATGTGCCTGGCGGCAACTCCGAACAAACAAGATGACGTCGGGTGCTGTCATGCTCTCGCGCGCCCTGGCCATGGACGCCTGTGCGGCGGCATTCCGCCTCATCGATGCTCTGCTGCTGCGCCCCCTTCCCGTTCGGGCGCCGGAAGGGCTTTACGACCTCGTTCGGAGTTGTCTCGGCGTGTAGTCGGTGACGGTCTCGGTCGTCACGCGTCTACCAGGAACGTCGCCTCGGTGTCGGTGGCGATGTTGCCCGCGTCCGACTCGTCGGCGGGGGCGTACCGCTGTATGCGCGCGAGGTCTGCGCGATGCGGAAGACCACTGGTACGTGGCCCTGGGGCCAGCCGAGCCGCGGCCGGCGGCTACCGGGACGGCGCCTCGAAGGGAAGTGCGCGAACGGGTGCCTCAGCCGGACACCTGCACCGGTGAACGCCGCTTGTCGCTACCCTCGGGCGAGGGGACGGGTGCACGCTCCGGGTCGACTGGCTCGCCGAGCAGCAGGCGATCCGTGAGCCAGGCATGCGCGGTCTCGTCCTGCCGTGCGAGCAGGTGCTCGAGCGGCGTTCGCGCGAACCCCGCCGGCTCGCGGGTCTGCATGCCGGGCCAGGACCCGTCGGGCCGACGCGGCGCGTATCGGCACCAGAATCCAAAGTGCCACCGCGTGAACTCGGCGACCTGTCGGCGCCCCCGCTCGTCGTCACCCCAATGCTCGAGAGCGAGCGCGACGTAGCGCCGGTAGACCGCGAGCCGATCGTCGCCCGTCATGTCGAGGTAGCCGGTTGAGGCCTCGCGGAAGAGCCAGGGCTTGATGAGTGCCCCGCGCGCGACCATGACGGCCCGACAGCCCGAGCGCTCCCGAGCGGCCTCGATTTCGTGGGGAAAGAGCAGGTCGCCGTTGCCGATCACGGGAACGGGCACCGCCCGGACCACCTCGCCGATGGCGTCCCAGTCCGCCGCGGACCGATACCGTGCGTCACGCGTACGGCCGTGCACCGCGATGGCGTCGGCGCCGCCCTCGACCGCTGCGGCCGCGACCTCGAGGAAATTGCGCTGGTGGTCGTTCCACCCGAGGCGGATCTTCACCGTCAGGCCGATCTGCTTCACGGCGGACTTCATCTGCTGAACAATCCGCGCGACGCGACGAGGCTGCCGGGCCAGGGCGGCGCCGAGGCCCTTGCTCGTGAAGTAGTCGATGGGGCACCCGAGGTTCAGGTCCACGAAGTCGGCCCCACGCGCTTCGGCGAGCTCCGAGGCCCACGCCATCTCGTCGGGATTCGTACCAGCGAGCTGCACACCGAAGCACGGTTCTTCGGCGGCGCGGCGGATCAAGGCGAACTCCGACCGCCGTTTCTGCTTGAGCCGGCGCGCCACGGTCATCTCGCTGACAGTCACACGGGCGCCGAGTTCGACGCACAACCGCCGATACGGGAGATTGCAGCCCTTGGTCATCGGCCCAAGGAGAACCGCTCCATCGAGCGTCTCGGTGAGGTTCATGCGCGGATGTCCGGCCTCAAGTCCATTCCCCTCCCCGTTTCCGGGACTCGGGCAATGTCGTACCCTGAATCTGAATGTACCACGGCACGGCGATGCCCGCCGGCCACACCGACCGAACAGGGCCGTCGATGCAGCTGGCCGTGGAGATCGCCATCCCCGCCATTACGGTTCTCCTGATGGGCGTCGTCGGCCTCGACCTCGAGCCGGCCGACTTCATGCGGTTCGCGCAGCAGCCCGGGATGGTGCTAGCGGGTCTCATCGGGCCGCTCGCGGTGCTCCCCCCGGTGGCGGGGTTGCTCCTCTGGGTTCTCGCGCCGCCGCCGCACATCGCCGCCGGGCTCCTGCTCGTGGCGGCGTGTCCGGTCGGGGGCATCTCGAACACCTACAGCTACCTGGCCGGCGCGTCAACCGCGCTGTCTGTCACGTTGACCGGCCTCTCATGCCTGCTGGCAACGGTCACGGTCCCGCTGCTCACCCTCGTCTTTGAGGCTGCGGTGCACCGGTCGATCGGACTCGCTGTCCCCCTTCGGATGCTTCTTACGCAACTGGCGCTCGCGCTCGCCCTTCCGATTGCCGTCGGGATGGTGGTCCGCCGCCGATGGCCCGGGTTTGTCAGTCGCCGAGAACCTGCGCTCCGGCGGGGGGCGTTCGCGGCGCTCGGGCTGCTCATCCTCGTCGTGGTCGTCGAGCAGGGCCACACCTTCCTGCGGGACCTGAAAGACGGCATCGTGGTCAGCGCAGCCTTCGTCGGGCTGTCGGGCGGGGCGGGCATGCTCGTGGCGCGGTTTGCCGCCCGCACGCCCGCCGACCGCTTCACCCTCGCCGTCGAGTTCGCGACCCGGAACGTCGCCATCGCGACCGCCGTGGCCGTGACGTTCGCCAGCCGACTCGACCTTGCGGTGTTCGCGACGCTGTACTTCCTGACCGAGGCGCCCATCATGATGGCCGCCGTAGGGGTGCACCGCGGGCGATCCCGACCCCCCTCGGCCTTGCCGTCTGCCTGAGCGGGAAGCGTCCGCCGCGCCGCGTCAGGAGCGCCAGGCGAGGCCTTGACGAACTACGGGCGCTGGGCCGCCCGCTCTAGGCGGTTTTCGTCCGTCCGTATTCGTCGAAGAGCCGGCCCCACGACGTGTGGCGCTTCCACCGCTCGAAGGTCCGGCGATCCCGCAACGGCCAGCGGTAGTAGTCGTGGTAGGTCTCCGAGGCCAGAACGAACAGCTGCACGACCGGGGTGTGGAAGAGCAGGTTCTGGAAGACCCTGAGCGGTGAGAACCAGAACAGGTCGCCACCGATGCTTGCGAGGTTGTCACCCACCCGGAAGCCCCACGACTCGTTCGCCAGGTCCGCGTCACCGACCACCTCGATGTCGCGCGGGTCGCCGACGCCGAGCCCGTCCGTGTGCGCCACGTGGATGTACTCGATGGTCATCGGATCGAAGCCCATCATCTTCGCGGACACGGCGTCGATCGCCACCTGATCGGCTGATGCCAGCATCACGTTCTTGACGACCGGCCGCATGGTTCGTGGCCCCGGCCCGTCGCCAGCGGTGGTCCCGTCCATGACGGCGAAGACACCGGGGTGGATCTCCTTCTGGATCGCGAGCAGGTCCACGAGTGTCCGGTGTATCCAGGTGTGCGTGTAGTGACGGTGGGTGTGCAACAGACCGCCGAACGCGTTCTTCATCGCGCCCGTGGTGGTCGTGTAGATATGGCACTTCACGGTTGGGAGGTGGACGATGTTCTTGCCCGGGAAGTAGTCGGGGATGCGAATCCCGTCCGGAAACACCCGGTGCAGGACGTGCATTCGGGCCTTCGGGTCGTAGCGCACCCACCGCATGTCCTGTTCGCGGAAGTTGTACAGGACCGGGATGCCGTATCGGGAGAGGATAGGGAGGTAGTGGTTGAGATCCTCGCCCTTGAAGGCGTCGGTCACCACGGTCTTGTTCTGGACGCAGCTCAGGTCCCGAAAACCGCTGGCGAGCAGGGCCCGGATCGTCCCCTCCAGTTGCCAGGGCGTGGTGTTGGCCGCCGGAAACGGAAAATGCCAGGAGATGTTGTCCTTGAGAATCGTCGGCGCAGAGGGTGACAAGGCCTCGCGCAGTCCTGCCAGGTCGCACAGCCGCTCAATTGACTCAAGGACGCTGGATGGGTCCACGCGGAGGACGGCGACGCGGCTCTTCATGACCGCCATTGTACATCGCGTTCCCCGCCACCGTCGGCGGCGGGGAACGCGGTCACGAGGTCCCCGACGATGGCGCCCGAAGGCTCCGGCCCTCTCGGCGGCCGCTAACGACTAGGCCGTGGCTGCCTCCGTGTGCGACTCGATCTGCCGTTCGATCACGCGCCCGAGTCGCGCGATGCCCGCCTCGATCTGTTCGTCGACGGCGTTGCTGAAGTTCAGGCGCATGGTGTTGGCCCCGCCCCCGCCGGGGAAGAACGGCGTTCCCGGCACGAAGGCCACCTTTTCCTTGACCGCCTCCTTCAACAGCTCGCCGGTGTCCATCCACTCGGGAAGCGTCGCCCACAAGAACAATCCGCCCTGAGGATGGGTCCACCGCACGCCCTGCGACGGGTCCGGGAAGGCCTTCTCCAGCGCCCGCAACATCACGTCGCGCCGGTGACCGTACACCTCGCGAATCCGATGCACGTGACGGTCGATGAAGCCGCCGTGCCCGACTTCGTACGCCACCATCTGATCGAACGTGCTCGACTGCAGGTCGGTGCCCTGTTTGGCCTGCACGAAGCGGTGGATGACCTCCTTAGGCGCCACGATCCACCCCAGGCGCAACCCGGGCGCGAGCGTCTTGCTGAACGTGCTGAGGTAGATCACGTTGCCGGTGTACTTGCCGTTGTGATTGCACTCGAGGCACTCGGCGTCGATCGTGACGAGAGGCTTGATGTGATCGCCTTCGTACCGGAGCTGCCCGTATGGGTCGTCCTCGATGATCGGGATCCCGTAGTGGTCCGCCGTCCGGATCAGCTCCCGACGACGGTCGTACGGCATCGTGACCCCGCTCGGGTTCTGGAAGTTGGGCAGCGCGTACATGAACTTCGGGCCGCACCGCAGCGCATCCTCGAGCCGGCTCGTCATCATGCCGTTGTCGTCAGTCGGGACGGTGACGAACTCCGCGCCGTACATCGTGAACGCCTGCAGCGCCCCCAGGTACGTCGGATTCTCCGTGAGAATCTTGTCGCCCGGGTTGATCAGGATCTTGCCGATCAGGTCCAGCGCCTGCTGGGAGCCGCTCGTGATCAGCACGTTGTCGATGTCCACGACGATGCCGTAGCGCGCCATGTGCCGGACGATCATCTCGCGGAGCGGCGGGAATCCCTCGGTCGTGCTGTACTGGAGCGCGACTCGGCCCCGGGTCTCCAGCACGATCTCGGTGGCCTCCTTCATCTCCTCGACGGGGAAGAGATCCGGTCCTGGCAAGCCGCCGGCAAACGAGATGATGTCGGGCAGTTCGGTCAGCTTCAGGAGTTCGCGGATGACGGAGCTCGTCATGCGCTGTGTGCGCTGCGCGTAGCGATGAATCCAGGGCGTGCTCATAGTGGGCTCCTTGGCCGAAACCGGCCAATCCAATCCTAGCGGTTTTCCGGCCGCGGCGGTTGCCCGCCGGAGACCGGGGCGGGCGGGGCCGCGGCTAGGTCGCGCGCGACGCCGACCGGGTGTCCAGGTCGCCGCACCGGAGAATGTCGTCCAGCGCGTCCACGAGTCGCCGGAGTTCCTCGAAGGTGTTGTAGAAATGAGGCGACACGCGCAGGCCGACGCGCGGGCGGTAGTCGACGATGACGTCCCGGGCCTTGAGGGCCCGTGCGGCAGCCGCGGCCTCGGGAATGTCGATGGCGACGGTGCCAGCCACTCGCCGGTTGTCGCGGGACGTGGGACTGGGCCAGCCGTGGTCCTCCACGAGCGCGAGGAGGTGCGCGGTCATCCGCGTCGACTTCTCGCGGATCCGGTCGACGCCGACGCGAGCGACGACGTCGAGTCCGGGAATGGCGGCGTAGTACGCCGGGATGGGCGGGGTGCCGTTCATCATCCGCATGGCGTCGGCGCGCAGCTCGCTCTCCTCGATGCTGAACGAGAACGGGTGCTCGAGCGCCAGCCAACCGGTGAAGCGGGGCCGGAGCGTGCGCAGGAGCTCAGGCTTGGTGTAGAGAAACCCGTTGCCCGGGCCGCCGCACAGCCACTTCAGACAGCCTCCGGTCGCGAAGTCCGGGTCCAGCGCGGTGAGGTCCAGGGGCAGGGTGCCGGCCGACTGGTAGATGTCCAGCATCGCCAGCGCACCGACCCGGTGGGCGCGCTCGATGACCGGTCGCGGGTCCACGACGAAGGACGTGCGGAACAGCACGTGCGAGAACGCGACGATCAGCGTCTCATCGTCAAGGGCGTCCACGAGGCGATCCTCGAGCACGTTCAGGTCGTCGCCCGCCGAGACGACCTGGAGTTCGAAGCCGAGCGCCTCCTGCGCGCGGTAGAGATGAACCATCGACGGGAAATCGGCGGCCGAACAGACGATCTTCCGGCGTCGCCCACGCGGCGCGAGACACGAGAGGGCCACCATCTGCGCCGTCGTCACGTTGTCGTGCATGCTCACCGAGCCGGGGGGGGCCCCAACGATCGCTGCGACCCGGTCGCCGACTTCGCGGGCCATCTCCCACCAGCGTTCTTCCCAGGCCCCGACACCGCGCGTGGCCCAGGCCTCGGCATACTCGGCGAGGGATCGCGCGGCAGCGCGGGGCATCGCCCCGAGCGAGTTACTGATCAGGTAGGTGGCGTGGTCGAGAATCGGGAACTCCGGCCGCCAGACACTGAGCGGGTCCTCTCGGACGTCGAGCATGGGCAGATAGTATCATTTGGCTGTTTGACCAGAACCGGGGGGACCGTGGAGGGTTGGCACGGCTGGGACGACTACGCGCAGTTCTACGACTGGGAGAATGCCCGGACCATCGGGAGGCGGGACGTGCCCTTCTGGCAGGCGCTGGCGCGTCGAGAAGGGGGACCGCTGCTGGAGCTCGGCTGCGGCACCGGCCGGGTCACGGTGCCGATGGCGAGGACCGGGGTGCGCACCGTCGGGATCGACAGGTCGGCACCGATGCTGGCGCGTGCGACCCGGCGGGTGCGCCGCCTCGAGACGTCGCTTCGCCCCGAACTGGTGCGGGGCGACATCCGGGCGCTCCCGTTTGAGGACGGCACCTTCTCGGCGGTCATCGCCCCCTACGGCATCCTGCAGTCTCTGACACGCGAGGCCGACCTGGCTGCGACGTTGAGGGCGGTGGCACGGGTGCTCCCGATGGGCGGGGTCTTCGGCGTTGACTTGGTGCCGGACCTGCCCGCCTGGGACGAGTACGAGAACCGGGTTCGCCTGCAGGGGGCCCTCCGCCGAACCGTGCCGCGGCGCGGGGCCGTGCCGAGAATCTCACTCGTGGAGTCGGTCCGCCAAGACCGCCGCCGCCGGTTGACCATCTTCGACCAGGACTACACGATTCGCCTCGGGTCGCGCGTCGAACGTCGGCGCTTCTCGCTCACCTTCAGGACGCTTTCCCTGCCAGCGATGGTGAGCCGGCTTGAGACCTCCGGCTTCCGAGTCACGGCGGTCCTCGGCGACTACCGGGGCAAGGCCTGGGACATGCGCGCGGACGTGTGGCTGGTGCTGGCGGTTCGGTCGTAGCGGACCCGACGCGAACACGTCCGCCCGCCTCCTCCGGCCCGGATTGCGCCGCCTGTCGCACGTTCCTGACGACCTTGCCGCCAGGCCGGCGGTCGGCGTTCTCCCGTGCCCGGCGGGCTGGGCGTCGAGGTAAGGGCCGAATCCGCGTCTGATATACTCGTCACCTCCGGCTTCCAGTTCGCGTGCGGCGCCCGTCGGACATGAGTCGCCCCGCCATGCCCACACCCGAGACCGCTTCCCCTGGTGCGACACGCGGCACGTGGATCGCGCCGTGGCGGGTGGTGCTCTCGCCCAATGTCGCCCCCGACGCTGCGGCGCGGACCTTCGGGGCCCTCTGCGGGGGCGCGGCGGTGCTGCTGACCGTCCTCTCGCTGTTGCGCCACCACACCTTCCACTCGTCGGTCTACGACGCCGGCATCTTCCACCAACTGCTGTGGAACACGGCGCACGGGCGGTGGTTCGAGACGTCGCTCAAGCGAATGAGCTTTCTCGGCGATCATTTCTCGCCCTCATTCGCGCTCCTCGCTCCACTCGAGTGGCTGCCCTTCCCGGTCGACTGGCTGCTTGCCGCCCAGGCCGCAGCGGCCGCGTTCACCGGCTGGAATGCATTTGTCCTCGCGCGGCGTCGACTCGACACACGGACCGCCTTCCTGCTGGGCTGCGGCACGCTCTTCTGCCCGGCGCTCTACGCGCCGATGCTGGCCGACTTCCATCCGGAGTCGTTCATGGCGGCGCTGATCTCACGCGGCCTCGTGTACCTCGACCGGCCCGAGGGCGCGGCGCTTGGCCGCGCGGCGCTCTGCCTGCTCGTGGCGCTCGGCGGCAAGGAGGACGCAGGGCTGGTGATCGGTCCGCTCGGGCTCGCCTACGCCTTCGACCCTTCGACGCGCCAGGCACCCGACCGGCTCGCACGCCAGGTCTTCGGTGCGACGCTCGGCGTCGTCGGCCTCGCCTGGACGGGGGCCGCCACGGCGCTCTGGATGCCGCGGTTCCGGCCGCCCGCCGATCCGCACCTCGCGTGGTTCTACCTTGGACGCTACGCGTATCTCGGTGCGTCGGTGGGCGACATCGCACACTCGCTGCTCCTGCACCCGTTTGCGTCGCTGGCCGCCGCGCTCACCTGGCCCAAGGTGGTCACGATCGGGTTACTGGTGTGCGCCTGGGGAGCGGCCCCGCTGTTTGGCGGCTTTCGCCTGCTGGCGGCGGGGCCCTCGGCCACGGTCCACTTCCTGTCGTCGCGGTGGACGCAGTTCTTTTTCCCGTACCACTACCTCGTGCCGATCGTCCCGGTGCTCGCCTGGGCGGCGCAGAAGGGGGCGCCGCGGACCGTGGCGAGGGCGCCGACACTCGCGGCGCTGGCGATTTTCGCCGCGTCGTTCGTAGCAGTCGCTTGGCGCCTCGATCCCCGCCCGCTGTTGCCGCGGCCCGAGCACGCCGCCCTCGTCGAGGCGATCGACGAGGTGCCGACCGATGCGCCGGTGTGCGTCGAGAACTGGTTCGGTGCGCACCTCGCCGCGAGGCGGACGATCGAATTCTGCTCGCTGTGGGAATGGGAACGCGACCAGTACCGCTACTACCGGTGGCCTGAAACCTCGTCGGCCGAGTGGCAGGTCTTCGACCTCGCCGCCCAACCGGATGAGCTCGCCGAGTTCCCTGGCCTCAGGCAACGCGTCGATGGGCTGATCGCCGCCGGCGCCGAGGTCGTGAGCCGGAGGGACGGCGTCGTCGTGCTGCGGTGGCGCGGCGAAGAGGCCGTACGCTGACCGCCGACTCCGGGTGACCCCTGGCGGGAATCGGACGCCAGCCCCTCAGGCCGCGTCGGGCCGCCTGAAGGATCCGGTCCGGCCTCGCCTCCCGCCACCCTACCGCACGTTCTTGACGACCTGGCCGCCTTTCATCACGAAGACGACGCGGCGCAGGGCCGTGATGTCTGACAGCGGATCCCCGTCGACCGCGATCAGGTCCGCGTCCATTCCGGGCGACAGGCTGCCGATCGTGGCGCCCAACCCCAGGGATCCGGCCGACAGCGAGGTAATCGAGATGATGGCTGCCGACGCGGGTTGGCCGCCGCGCTGCACCCGGTAGACGAGTTCCTCGATGTTGCGGCCATGGGCTCCGGCCACGGCGTCGGTCCCGAACACGATCTTCAGGGCGGGCGTTGCCAGGGCCAGCTTGAACATCGCCAGGTCGGTGGGGATGGCCTTCTCCATGGCCGCGAAGCCGGCGGCGTTGTAGTTGCCAATCCCGTCGAATCTCGCGCGGTTCTCGAGGTAGTTCTGCTTGACCAGGCCGATGTTCGGGTCGAAATAGGTGCCGCGCGAGGCCAGGACGGCAAGGGCGCCGGCGTCAGCGAACGTCCCGTGCTCGATGGACGTGCAGCCGGCCTCGGAAGCGGCCTTGATGGTGTCGGGTCCGTAGGCGTGGACGAGCGTGCGGAGCCCCTGCGCCCGCGCCTCGCCGCAGACCGCCTGTAACTGCTCGTTCGACAACGTCTGACCGCCGCCGTCGCGGATGCTCTTGGAGGCGAAGACCTTGACGAGGTCTGCGCCCTCGGCCTTCAGCCTCCGCACCGCGTCGCGGATCTCGTCGGGTGAGAGCCGCGGGTCGGCGATCGGGCGGATGCAGGTCAGCACCCGTGGTCCGGGGAGGATCCCGCGTTTGATGGCCTCCCGCACGTCCTTGTCGACCGCGTCCCCCACGCTCTGGACCGTCGTGAACCCCCCCATGAGAGTGGCCCAAGCGTTCTCAAGGGCATAGCCCATCAGCTGGGCCGGAGCTGGATCCCGCTCGACGAGCCGGCCGTCCGGGCCGAAGTGCCAGCTAAGGTGCACGTGCGTGTCGATCAGGCCGGGCAGCACGGTCAGCCCGCGCAGGTCGTAGGTGACGGGAGTGCTCGACGGGGCGCCCACGCTCCGGATGGTGGACCCCTGAACGACGACAATGACATCGCTCGCAACGCCGCCCTTGCCGTCGAGCAATCGACCGGCTCGGACGGCGACGGGCCGGTCTTGGGCCGATGCGGCTCCGGCCCAGAGGATGAGGACGCAGGCGGTTTGCAGGATTCTCATGGGGTAATCCTACTCCGTCCCGGGGGCACGGAGGTTGGCAGGCGAGGGCGAGTGAAGCCGATTGTGGCCGGAGGCCGCAGATGGCCTCATAATTCCCGCCTGGGACCACGCGACGGTGCCCGCGAGTGACGCATGAGACCCGTGGCGATCGCCCTGTCGCTCCTCCTCTGGGCGGCTCCGTGTCTGCACGGCCAGCCGACCGGTCGCGGCCGATTGCACGGCCGGGTGACCGACTCGTCAGGTCTTCCGCTTCCGGGCGTCACGATCACGCTCGCCCACGAGGGCGCAGGGCCGCTGGTGACGCACACCGACGAAGTGGGGCAGTACAGCTTCGACGTGCCGTGGGGCCGCTATGCCGTGACGGCTGATCTGTCGGGGTTCGAGTCCGTGACTCGGGCGGCCGTCGGCGGCCTGACGCTGACGGGCTTCGCCGTGAACCGATCGGTCGACTACCTGCGAAGCGACCTGACACTGGCGCGACGGCGCGCCGGTCGCGTTCCCCCGGCGCCAAGCGCGTCGCGAACTGCTGTTCGACACGACGGGCCAGGTTCTCGTCGAGTCGCACCTGTACACCAGCCAGGTAACCGGGCCGCTCGCCTACCCGCGAGCTCTCACCTGGAACGTCCAGTTGGATCAGGCCTTGAGCGCCGGTTGGATGATCAGGGCGTCATTCCAGGAGCGCCTGGCCTCGCACGAGTACACGGTGCACCCGGTGACCACTGGGCTCACGATTCGCGTCCCTGGACGTTGCCCTGGAGAAGGCGCTCCGCCTGCCGTTCGGATTGCCAGCGCGACTTGGCGCGAGAGTCCTCAACGTCACCGGTCGCAACAACGGCCGGGATAATCATCGCGACATCGCCAGACCGGACTTCGGCCGCGTCTACGACCCGATCCACCGGCAGCTGCGCGGGACGCTCGAGATCTCCTGGAACAAGGTGTAGGCCGACGCCGGAGGGTGAGCCAGGGGGAGGGAACGGCGTGGGAGATCGGGCGGGATGGACCCCACGCGCGCTCGCCGCCCCGGAGACCGGACAAGACCTGACACGCTGATATGCCGGGATCACCGTCGAGTTCGGCGGCAGAGAGGCGTGATGCGTTAGCGTTGCTGGCCGCACCGGTGCCGGGGCCTGCGTCGCTCGTCCTGCTGAGCGGTGGTCTCGCCCTGCTGTCGGCGCAAATTGCGAGGCGGAGACGATCGGCGGCCAGGCGATGCGGAGCGACGCGCCAGCTCTAGCATCGCCTGCGGCGCCCCGCGATCCGCGGGCTCCGCTCGTTGAACAGGCCGACGCCGCGCCGAAATCGCGCGTGGCCCTGGTGACAACCAGCCGCCCGCTTGGGGACTGTCACGGTCCTTCCGCTGCCAGCCGTCCCGACCGAAACGCGGCCCCTCGGGGGTGGCTTGCCGGTCCATCTGGCGGCCGGACTGGCCGCCTGGCCGTTTGACCGGGGAGGGCGCTACCCGGGCCCGGAGAGTGCGCCCCTACCGCCCCGGAGTCCCCTGTGGTACAATTCCTGCGCTTTTTTTCCCGTATTTCATTGGAGCCTAAGCATGTCCGGCCATTCCAAGTGGCATACGATCAAACACAAGAAGGGCGCTGCCGATGCCAAGCGCGGCCGCGTCTTCACCCGGATCATCAAGGAGATCGCCGTCGCGGCACGAGCGGGTGGCGGCGACCCTGATGCCAATCCCCGGTTGCGCACGGTCATCGCCGACGCGAAGGCCGTCAACATGCCGGCCGAGAACATCAAGCGGGCCATTCGTCGTGGCACCGGCGAGGAGCCCGGTGTCAACTACGAGGAGGTCGTCTACGAGGCGTACGGTCCGGGGGGGACGGCGATCATCCTCGAGGGGCTGACTGACAACAAGAACCGCACCGTCGGCGAGATCCGACACTTGCTGGACAAGTACAACGGCAAGATGGCCGACCGCAATACCGCCATGCGGAAGTTCAGCAAGCGCGGCCAGATCCTGCTTGAGAAGGCCAAGGTGGCCGAGGATGTCCTGATGGCGGCCGTGCTCGAGGCGGGCGCCGATGACATGCAGGACGACGACGATCACTGGGAGATCCTCACGGCACCGGAGTCCTTCGAGGCGGTCCGTGAAGCGGTCCGGAAGCTCAACGTCGAACCGACCAGCGCCGCCGTGGCCATGGTGCCGTTCGAGTACGTGAAGCTGACGGGCCGAGAGGCCCAATCGATGCTGAAGCTGATGGACGTTCTTGAGGACCACGACGACGTCCAGCACGTCTGGTCGAACTTCGACGTGGACGAGAAGGAGATCGAGGCCTCGCTCTCGTGAGGGTCTTCGGGATCGATCCGGGCTCCGAACGCACCGGCTACGGGTGCGTGGAGACCGATGGCAGCCGGCATCGTCTGGTGACCTGCGGGGCGATTGTCACCTCGCCCCGCGAGGGATTTCCCGCACAACTCCTGAAGATTCACCAGCGCCTGCGGGCTCTGCTGGCCGAACACCAGCCCGCATGCGTGGCGATCGAGAGCGTCTTCCATGCCGTGAACGTCCGCAGTGCGCTGAAGCTCGGCCACGCGCGTGGTGTGGCCCTGCTGGCGGCGGTCGAGGGCGGGTTCCCGGTCTGCGAGGTACACGCCCGCCGAGATCAAACGTGCCGTCGTCGGGTACGGCCGGGCGGAGAAGCAACAGGTCGGCCACATGGTGCGCGTGCTCCTCGGTCTGTCGGAGGTGCCCTCTCCGCACGACGCGGCGGACGCGCTGGCGGTGGCCATCTGTCACGTGCACAGCCAGGGTGTCGGGCGAAGCCCGGGTCGGCCGGCGAAGGCGGGGTCGTGGAGGAACTACCGGCCCGGGTAGGCGGCCGGTCGGCACCGACGCCCGACGGAACCAGAATCGCGCCGGGTCAGCCGAGAGACAAGCCGATGATCGGACTCCTTACGGGCCGGCTCCTCGAGAAGCGGGCGACACGCCTGATTCTGGACGTCCACGGTGTGGGCTACGAGGTTCAGGTTCCGCTGTCTACGTTCTACCGCCTGCCCGACCTGGGCGAGCTTGTGACGCTCCGCGTTCATACGCACGTGCGGGAGGACGCGCTGGCGCTGTTCGGCTTCGCGACGACGCTCGAGCAGCACCTGTTTGAGCGGTTGATCGGCATCAGCGGGATCGGGCCCCGTCTGGCGCTGGCCGTCCTCTCCGGCATCGACCCCGCGGAGCTGGTGCGGGCGATCCACGACGGCGACGCCGGCCGCCTCACGCTCATCCCGGGTATCGGGAAGAAGACCGCCGAACGGATCGGGCTGGAACTGAAGGGCCGCCTGCCGCAGCAGGTGACCGACGAGGCCTCCGCCGCGGGAGCACCGCCCACCGAAGCGGCACTTCGCGCGGATCTGGTCTCCGCGCTGCTGAATCTGGGATATCATCGCCCACTTGCCGAAAAGGCGGTGGACGCCGCGCTCTCCCGTCCAGGGGAACGCACGTTCGAGGGCACACTGAAGCAGGCTCTCCAGGAATTGGTGAGATAGCGTCCCCGGTCGCTCGGATCGACTCATGCCGGATTCCCGCGTGATCACGCCGTCGCGCGTCGAGGAGGACGCGCAGTTCGAGGCCGGGCTCCGGCCGCGCACGCTCGACGAGTACATCGGGCAGGAACGGGTTCGCGAAAACCTGTCGGTCTCGATCACGGCCGCTCGCCAGCGAGGCGAGGCGCTGGATCACGTCCTGCTGTATGGCCCGCCCGGTTTGGGGAAGACGACGTTGGCCTACGTCATCGGGAACGAGCTGGGCGTACCGGTCCGGTCGACCTCGGGACCCGTGCTCGAGCGACCCGGCGACCTCGCGGCGATGTTGACCAACCTCAAGGAGCGCGAGGTGCTCTTCATCGACGAGGTGCACCGGATGCCCCCGACGGTCGAGGAGATTCTGTACCCCGCGATGGAGGACTATCAGCTCGACATCATGATCGGCCAGGGGCCGAGCGCGCGCTCGGTCAAGGTCTCGGTGCCGCGTTTTACGCTGATCGGATCCACCACCCGCGCGGGCCTGCTGACCTCGCCACTGCGCGGGCGTTTCGGCATCGTGCATCGGCTGGACTTCTACACGGCCGTGGACCTGGAGGAGATCGTCCGGCGCTCGGCGCGCATTCTCGGCGTGGAAATCGAGTCTCGGGCCGCCGCCGAACTCGCCCGGCGGGCCCGAGGGACGCCCAGGGTGGCCAACCGCCTGCTGCGCCGCGTCCGCGACTACGCACAGGTGCGAGCCGACGGCGCCATCAACTACGAGGTCGCCCAGGCGGCCCTCAAACTGCTCGAGGTGGATGAACACGGATTCGACGAGATCGACCGGCGACTCCTGCGCACGATCATCGACAAGTTCGCGGGGGGGCCCGTCGGCCTCAACACGCTGTCGGCCGCCATCAGCGAGGAGAAGGACGCCATCGAGGATATCTACGAGCCGTTCCTCATCCAGATCGGGTTTCTCGATCGGACTCCGCGAGGACGCGTGGCGACGGCGCGCGCCTACGAATTCTTCGGACTGCGCGTGCCGGAACGCGACCAGGGTCTCTGGTAGCCCAGAGTCACCGCACCACGTTTTCGCAGTTCCGGGCGCGGGTCAGCATCGTGACAAGGAGGACGAGTGGCCAACGAGGGTCAGAACCATATCCCCGACCATCGACCCGCCGGGCTCGGCTGCGGTCGTCGAACCGAGATCAGCAGCCTGGCGACCTACGTACCGCCGCGGCTGCTGACGAATGCCGACCTCGAGAAGATGGTCGACACCACGAACGAGTGGATCCTCCAACGGACCGGGATTCACACGCGACACGTCGTCGATCCGGGTGTTGCCACCTCGGACCTCGGCAAGGAAGCAGCGTTGCGGGCCATCGCCAAGGCGGGTCTGACCGCCGAGGACATCGATCTGATCATCGTCGGAACGACGACGCCGGACATGTTCTTCCCGAGCACGGCAGCCCTCATCCAGCACAAGATCGGCGCGCATCACGCCTGGGGATTCGACCTGGCGGGTGCGTGCTCCGGATTCACGTTTGCCCTCGCGACGGCGAGTCAGCTCGTGTCCACCGGCCGCCACGCGCACGCCCTGGTCGTCGGCGCCGACGTCATGTCGAGCATCATCGACTACACGGATCGGGCCACCTGCGTCCTGTTTGGTGACGGGGCGGGCGCCGTGGTGGTCAGTGCCGCGAAGGACCCGACGCTCTCGATCGTCGATTTCGCGCACGAGATTGACGGGAGCGGCGGACCCTATCTCCAGATGCCAGCCGGTGGGAGCCTGCGGCCGGCGACCCGCGAGACGGTTGAACAACGCCTCCACTATGTGAAGCAGGACGGCCAAGCCGTATTCAAGTTCGCCGTTCGCAAGACCGAGGAGGTCAGCCGGCTGCTCCTGCAGCGCAACGGCTTGTCGGCTGCCGACATCGATCTGTTCGTGTCGCACCAGGCCAACCGGCGGATCATTACCGCGGCAGCCGATCGCCTCGGCCTCGCCGAGTCGAAGGTCGTCATCAATCTCGAACGATACGGCAACACCACCGCGGCCACGATTCCGCTTGCGCTCCAGGACTGCGCCGAGGACGGCCGCCTCAAGAAGGGCAGCCTCGCGCTCCTCGCCTCGGTTGGCGCGGGCTTCACCGTGGGCGGCGTGCTGGTGCGCTGGGCCGTCTGAGTCGACAGAAGGTCGCCGGGTCTCGCGTGTACTCCGGAGACGGCGCCGCGGAGTGATCGTGCCGGCGACCCACCGGCCGAACTCCAGTGGGGTCGGGTGCAGCCCCGTCGCAGCCGCGAAGGCCAGTCTTCTGCGACGGGATCTTCGCGATTTCGTTCTCGGCGACCTTCCCGCCAGCGTGCCGTGTCCCGTCCGGGCACACTGGTGCCCCGTATCGAGGCACGGCGCGAATTCCTCGAAAACCCTGGCGAAATTCGATTATTTCCGCGTCGTTGCGCGACGTCCTGTGCAAGAACTGCACAGGCGGGCGTGTGCGGCCTTGGTACACGACCCGGACCGACGGGCGTAAACCCAGGCATTTCAGTCGGTTGCGCAGACGCGCGGGGCGTACGGCAGGGTTGGCGGTCAGATTGCTCTGGCTCTGGGCGTGAAATCCGCTCGTCCTCCATCAATCGCTGTCGTTTGCGTCCTGGTTGCCGTCGCATGCCTGTGCGGTCCACCGACCGCCCAGGCGCAACATCGGCGCGGCAAACTGGACTCGGCCCTCGAACGCACGTCGGGACTCCTTGACGGCACACAGCGGGTGATCATCCGCACCTTGCCTGGCTATCGGGGGGCGATCCGCGACAAGCTCGCAGCCCTCGGCTACGGGGTGCTCAGCGAGCACGCGACGATCGAGGCCATCACCGTACAGGTTCCGGCGGCTGACCTACGGGCGCTGGCAGACACGCCGGAGATCGTGTCGATATCGTCGGATGCCGTCGTCAAGCCGGCCGGCCTCACGGTCCAGTCGTCGGGACCGCCCACCGGCGACATGCTGAGAGCGACGCTCGGACTGGATCAGGGATCACCAGTCGGAACTGGCGTGGGCGTCGCGCTCATCGACTCCGGCCTGAGTCCCACGTTCGACTTCAACGGACGAATCCGGGCGTTCTATGACCTGAGCGGCGGCGGGTTCCAGCGCACGTCGCCGTACGACGACTTTGGTCACGGCACTCACGTCGCGGGTCTGATCGGCGGCAACGGCATCCCATCCGGCCTCCAGTACGAAGGCGTCGCGCCCGGGGTGGTCTTCACCGTCTTCAAGGTGCTCGACTCCACCGGTCAGGGACTGACGAGTGATGTCGTCAGGGCCGTGGAATTCATCACGACGAACCGTGCCCGCCTCGGGATCGACGTCATCAACCTCTCGCTCGGGCACCCGATCCTCGAGCCGGCGGCGACCGATCCGCTGGTCCAGGCCATCGAGCAAGCGACGCGCGCCGGGCTGATTGTCGTGACGGCAGCGGGTAACGTGGGCACCAATCCCACGACGGGGCAGATCGGCTATGCCGGCATCCTGTCTCCCGGAAACGCACCGTCGGCAATCACGGTCGGCGCGCTCCTCACTAACGGGACGGTGACCCGTTCCGACGACCAGGTCGCGCCGTTCAGTTCCCGCGGGCCGACTTGGTACGACGCCTACGCCAAGCCCGACATCGTCGCGCCTGGTGACCGGTTGGTGTCGGTGGGCGTGCCAGGGAGCACGCTGTACAACGAATTCCCGTCCCAGCAGGTCACTGGAGCGCTCGGCGGGCACTACCTGAAGCTGAGCGGCACGAGCATGGCCACAGGCGTTGCCACCGGAGTGGTCGCTGTGGTCCTCGATCAGAACCGCCGCCGCAATGGGCCGTGGGCGCCTGAACTGTCCGCCAACGCCGTGAAGGCCATCCTCCAGTACACGGCGATCCCCGTCTACGGGCCCGATGGCCTTGAATACGACCACCTCACCGAGGGAGGCGGCGGCCTGAACGCGGACGGAGCGCTCAGTCTGGCGGGGGATGTCAACGCCTTCGCGCCGGTGGGATCCCCGTGGGTCGCGCCGGTGCCGACGCCGGTCAGCGTGATCGCGGGGCAGGCGCTGTCCTGGGAGCAGAACATCGTCTGGGGCGTCTGGCTCGTGCCCGGGTCCGTGTTGATGCAGAACGCACCCTGTTGGGGCACGAACATCGTATGGGGCGTGGCCGACGGGCAGAACATCGTCTGGGGTGTCTCGGACACCAGCGTCTCGGGCGTGAACATCGTCTGGGGCGTGAACATCGTCTGGGGCGTGAACATCGTCTGGGGCGTGAACATCGTCTGGGGCGTGAACATCGTCTGGGGCGTCAATCTCGTCGGCACGGCCAACGCACTCACTTCCACGTCGGCGTCATGGGGCCGTCTGGACGCGACAAACATCGTGTGGGGCGTCACCGTGGCCAACACAGGAGCTTCGACAGCAGAGGCAGGTAGCGACCGATGACCGACAAGATGCCGTTCCAGCTCGGATCCGATATGACCACGAATGTGCAGCCGGCTGCCGAGATCGGCGCCACCACGGCGCCCGACTGGCGGGTGGAACTTCCTGTCCTTTCGAATGAGACGGTGACACTCCGTGAGGTCCGGCCCTCGGATGCGCCGTCGCTGTTTGCGATGTTGGCAACCGGCGCGGTGACCCGCTACATGTCCCCGCCGCCGCCCGACGTGGCCTCCTTCGAACGGTTCATCGAGTGGACTCGAGCCGAGCGCGCGGCCGGTCGCTACCTGTGCTATGCGGTGGTGCCGGCCGGCTACGACGTGGCCATCGGCATTCTCCAAGTCCGGCAGCTCGTGCCTTCGTTTGCCCTAGCCGAGTGGGGAGCGGCGCTTGGCTCTCAGTTCTGGGGCACCGGGCTGTTCCAGTCCGCGGCCAAGTTGTTGCTGGACTTCGTCTTCGACACGCTCGGCGTGTTCCGGCTGGAAGGCCGGGCCGCCGTCCGCAACGGACGTGCGAACGGAGCGGTCCGCAAGCTGGGCGCCGTTCCCGAAGGCGTGCTCCGCCAGGGGCTGTCGTGTCACGGTCAGCATCTGGACCAATTGATGTGGTCGATGCTGGCCGACGACTGGCGGGCCCTGCGTATCAATCCGCGTGACCGCGTGCACTGAACGCGTTCAACCCCGAACCCCGCGACGGGCCCGGCTGCAGGTTGGCCGGGCCCCCTTCCCGTGCCGACAGGTCTCCCCGCCCACTCCGTCCCAAGCTGGCTGAGGCAGTGGTTCCTGGCTGTCGCCGACCCGCCGGAGCAACGGGTCTGCGAACCGTGGGGGTCTCGGCTACACTACGGGTGTGGACGTTGCGTTGTTTGACTACGACCTGCCGCCGGGCCTAATCGCCCAGCGGCCCGCGCCGGACCGGACCGCCGCGCGGCTGCTGGTCCTCGACCGCGCGACCGGCCACATCCGCGCCCACACCACCGTGGCTGCGCTGCCCGAGTTTCTCCGACCCGGTGACCTGCTCGTTCTGAACAACACGCGCGTCTTTCCGGCACGACTGCTTGGTCGCCGCCACCACACAGGCGGCGCTGTCGAGTTCCTGCTGGTGCGCCGCATCGACCACGAGCGGTGGGAGGCCCTGGTGCACCCCGGTCAGAAGCTCCATCCCGGAGCCGTCGTGGAGTTCCCCGGCACGAGCGGCGCCCTGTGGGCCGAGATCGTCGACCAGCACTTCCACGGCCGCCGGACGATCCGGCTGTGGAGCGTGGGCGACGCGGACGTCGACCAACTGGTGGATGCCCTCGGGCACACACCGCTACCGCCATACATCCACCGCGCGGACGTGCCCGACGACCGCGAGCGCTACCAGACGGTGTACGCCAAGGTGCGGGGATCGGTGGCCGCGCCGACAGCCGGTCTGCACTTCACGGACCACCTGCTTGCCGCGCTCGACGCGATGGGCGTCGGGCGGGCCGAGATCACCCTGCACGTCGGCTACGGCACCTTCAAGCCGGTCCGGGTCGATCGGGTCGAAGACCACGTCGTCGACCCGGAGCACTTCAGCATCTCCCCGGACGCGTCTGCCGCGATCCGCGCCACCGCCAGCGAGGGCCGCCGCATCGTCGCGGTCGGTACCACGACCACGCGGGCTCTCGAGACGGCCGCGCGGACCGGGGTCGGGCAACTGGAGAGCGGAGACGGCGTCGCCGACCTGTTCATCATGCCGGGTCACCGATTCGAGGCCGTCGGCGGGTTGCTGACGAATTTCCACCTTCCGCGTTCGTCCCTCCTCATCCTGGTATCCGCCTTCGCCGGGCGCGAACAGGTGCTGGCGGCCTACCGCGAGGCCGTTGCCCGGGGCTACCGCTTCTACAGCTACGGGGACGCGATGCTCATCGTCTGAGCGTGCCCCTGCCCGGCGGGGTTCTCTTGGCGACCAAGTGCGCTACACTCCGTTGCCGGAGGTCGAGCATGCCCTATCCGTACGAAGAATTCGACCTGTCAGCGATCCACACCTACCCGCTGAGAAGTCGCAAGAGCAAGGCGCGGGCCGAAGACTTTGCGCAGCCCTATCGTCCAGGCACGGGGCTGGCGGGCCTGCTCGACACGCTGCCGGCGATTCTGGCGGGGGCGGACTTTAGAGCGGTCGTCAGTGCGATGCTCGAAGCACACCGCCACGGTGCCGGGATCGTCTGGGGCATCGGGGCGCACGTGATCAAGACGGGGCTGTCGCCGGTTCTGGTCGATCTGATGGAGCGAGGGTTCGTCTCGGCTCTCGCCACCAACGGGGCGGGCCTCATCCATGACTTCGAGGTAGCGCTGTGCGGGGGCACGTCGGAGGACGTGGAGGAGGCGCTCGGCCAAGGGCGATTCGGGATGGCCGACGAGACCGGCCGGCTCCTGAACGGCGCCATCAACGACGGGGTCTCCCGCGGACTGGGCATTGGCCAGGCAGTAGGAGGGTACCTGTGCGAGAAGCACCCGCAACACGAGCGGGCGTGTTTGGCCGCAGCGGCATCCCGCCTCGGCATTCCCTTTACCGTGCACGTTGCTCTGGGCACGGACATCATCCACATGCACCCGGCGGCCTCCGGTGCGGCGCTCGGTGAGGGCAGCCTCCGCGACTTCCGGTACTTCGCCTCATGCGTGGCGCGCCTCGAGCACGGCGTGTACCTGAACTGCGGGTCCGCGGTTGTGCTCCCGGAAGTGTTCCTCAAGGCCGTGTCCGTCGCTCGGAATCAGGGGCGGTCGCTGGCTGGACTGACCACGGTGAGCCTCGACTTCGCCCGCCAGTACCGGCCGCAACTGAACGTCGTCACGCGCCCCACCATGGGCACAGGCCAGGGGTTCTACTTGGTGGGGCACCACGAACTGATGATTCCACTGCTGGCCGCGGCATTGGTTGAGGGCAGCCAAAAGCCGTGATAAACTGGCAACTTACGCCGGTGTAGCTCAGCTGGTTAGAGCACGCGGCTCATATCCGCGGAGTCCGGGGTTCAAGTCCCTGCACCGGCACCAGATCCACTCCTCGGCTGGACGGTACCCCCGCAGTACGGAAGGACCCCGGACGGCAGCGAGCCGCGCCGGCGTTCGTTTTCCGAAGACGGTCACCGAGATGCGCTCGCTCCCGATGCTCGTCCTCGTCGAGCGAGTTCGTCGCACGATTCTTCGTCACCAACTGCTGCCGCCGGGGTCACGCGTGCTCGTCGCCGCGTCCGGCGGCGCGGATTCGACCGCGCTCGTCCACCTGCTCCAAGCCCTTGCCGCCGAGCTCCATGTCGAACTGATCGGCTTGGCGCATTTCAATCACGGCCTGCGGGCTGGTGAATCCGACGCTGACGAGGCGTTCTGTTCCGAGATGGCCTGCCGGCTGTCGGTGGCCTGGGAGGTGGGGCGCGGTGACGTCGCCAGCGCGGCGCGACAACTGCACACGTCGATCGAGGATGCCGGACGTCGCCTGCGATACGAGTTCCTGGAGCGGGTGGCCGGACGGATTGGGGCTACCCGCGTGGCCGTGGGCCATACACGGGATGACCAAGCCGAAACCGTGCTCCTGAACCTGATTCGAGGGGCCGGATTGCGGGGATTGGCGGCCATGCCGGCCCGGCGGGGGCCGTTTGTGCGGCCGCTGCTCGACTGCACGCACGACGACCTGGTGGCGTGGCTCCACGCTCAGGGGATCAGCTTCCGGGAAGACCTGTCAAACCAGGACCCGCGCTTCCTGCGCAACCGGATCCGCCATGAGCTGATGCCTGTCGTCCGCCAGCTCAGTCCCTCGGCGTCCCGGGCCCTGGCTCGAACGGCTGAGATGGCCCAGCTCGACGCGGACCACCTCGACCACCTCGCCGCCGGGGCGATGGCTCAGATTGTGGCCCGTTCGGGCGAGGGCGGACCACAGGACGAGGTGGTCGCCGACGGATTGGCCCTTTCGAGCCTACCGCTCGCGCTCGGCCTGCGTGTGGCCCGCCTGGCGCTGCAGCGGCTGGCCGGCCATCGGTATGTCGGGTTTGAGCAGGCCGACCGGCTCCTGAGGCTGGCGGCCGAGGGGAAGGTGGGCCGGATGCGGTTCCCCGGACAAGAGGCCGAGTGCTCATCCGGGCGCCTAACGCTCCGGCCCGTCCAGGGCCGGGGGGTGATCCCGGGAGCCGGGCCTGGAGCCAGGGCGGAGGGAACCTCTTTCTATGCGCCGTTGTCTATTCCAGGAGAGGTGGTGCTCGAGGACGGTCGGACCGTTTCGTCTGAGCTTCGGTCGGGCGAGCCCGGCTGGGCCACCCTGGCAGACTGGAACAGGAAGGACCCGACACTCGTCGTAGTGGACGGGGACCAGTTCACGTCGCTGGCAGTCCGCTACCGGCGACCGGGCGACCGGATTGCACTCTCGGCTCGAACCGGCCACAAGCGGCTTCAGGACCTGTTCGTGGACCGCAAGGTTCCGCGCCGCGAGCGTGACCGGACGCCGCTCGTGGTGACTTCCGATGACCGCGTGGTCTGGGTCGCCGGGCACTTGATTTCAGGCGATTTCCGCGTGGTTCCGGCCACGCGCACCGTGGTAATCTTGAAGCTGAGGGGAGAAGGGGCTTGAACTCGACGCTCAAGAGTCTGCTGTTCTGGATGGTGCTCATCGTCGTTGGCGTATTGATCTGGAATTTTTCGACCAATTTCGTCAACCAGCGCGAGAGCGTCATCAGTTTCAGCGACTTCATGGACCGCGTAGACGCGGGGCAGGTCGCGTCGGTCACGATCACCGGGAGCGAGGTGGCCGGGGTGCTGAAGGCCGCCAACGAGACCTTCCGGACCTATGCGCCCCCCTACGAGGGCCTGGCGAACCAACTGCGGTCCAAGGGCGTGGTGATCACCGCGAAGGAACCGAGCACCAGCCCGTGGGCCACCCTGCTGTACTCCTGGGCCCCAATCCTCCTCATGATCGGGTTCTGGATCTTCCTGATGCGGCAGATGCAGAGCGGGGGGAACAAGGCGCTGTCGTTCGGGAAGAGCAAGGCCAAGCTCTCGTCGAGCTCGCAGAAGAAAGTGACCTTCAAAGACGTGGCCGGGGTGGACGAGGCCAAGGAAGAACTTCAGGAGATCATCGAGTTCCTCAAGGAACCCCAGAAGTTCCAGAAGCTGGGCGGGCGCATCCCCAAGGGCGTGCTGCTGATGGGAGCTCCCGGGACCGGGAAGACGCTGCTGGCCCGTGCGGTCGCGGGTGAAGCGAACGTCCCGTTCTTCTCGATCAGCGGCTCGGATTTCGTGGAGATGTTCGTCGGCGTCGGCGCGTCACGGGTCCGCGACCTGTTCGAGCAAGGCAAGAAGAACGCTCCGTGCATCATCTTCATCGATGAGATCGACGCGGTGGGGCGCCACCGCGGCGCGGGTCTCGGGGGCGGGCACGACGAGCGCGAGCAGACGCTCAACCAGCTCCTGGTGGAGATGGACGGCTTCGAGTCGAACGAAGGCGTCATCCTCGTCGCGGCCACCAACCGTCCGGATGTGCTCGACCCGGCCCTGCTCCGGCCTGGCCGGTTCGACCGCCGCATCGTCGTGAACCGGCCCGACGTGAAGGGTCGTGAAGGCATCCTCGGTGTCCACACGCGGAAGATCCCGCTTTCCGACGACGTGGACGTCACGGTGCTCGCGCGTGGCACGGCGGGATTCTCCGGTGCCGATCTGGCCAACCTGGTGAACGAGGCGGCACTCTACGCGGCCCGGTTCAACCAGAAAGTCGTCCGGATGATCGACTTCGAGTTCGCCAAGGACAAGGTCCTGATGGGCAGCGAGCGCAAGTCGATGATCATCAGCGACGCGGAGAAGCGGGTGACCGCCGTGCATGAGGCTGGGCACGCGCTGCTGACGGTGCTGCTGCCGGGCGCAGACCCGATTCACAAGGTAACGATCATCCCGCGCGGCATGGCCCTGGGCCTCACACAGCAGCTGCCGGTCGACGAGAAACACAACTTGTCGAGAACGTTCCTGGACGACCAGATCGCGATCCTGCTCGGTGGCCGGATCGCCGAGGAGCTGACGACTGGCAACGTCACGACCGGCGCGGGGAACGATCTCGAACGCGTGACCGATCTGGCCCGGAAGATGGTGTGCGAGTGGGGCATGAGCCAGTCCATGGGCCCGCTCACCTTCGGGAAGAAGGAGGAGCAAATCTTCCTCGGCCGGGAGATTGCCCAACATCAGGACTACAGCGAGGACACGGCGATTCACATCGACCAGGAAGTCAAGCAGATCGTCACCACGCAGTACCGAACGGGCGCGCACGACGCTCTCCGACCACCGAGACGCGCTGCTCCGAATTGCCGACGCCCTGCTCGCCCACGAAGTGCTCGACGGCGACCAGGTGCGACGACTGGCGGCCGGCGCCCCGGTCGAGGACCGCGGCGTTCCGGCGACCGTTGCCGCGATGCAGGGAGACGAGGAGGCACGCGCCCGGCAGCGAGAACGCGCGCCGCTGGTGCCGACGATGCCTGCCATCCAGAAGCCCGTACCCCAGGAGTAGCCGTCGCGCGCGGGCCGGTGCCCACCCCCCGAGTGGCCCGTCGGGGGCGCGCGTGCGGCCTCCGGGCCGCGCGAGCCGACGACGCCTTTGGTTCCACGCCGCCTCTACACCGTGTCGATCGCCGGCGGACGGTCGCTACAGCTGGGCGATCGGACGCTCGTGATGGCGATCGTCAACGTCACCCCAGACTCCTTCGCGGAGATCTCGCCGTCGACCGACCCGGGCCGGGCCCTCGATCTGGCGCAGGAAGCGGCGGAGGAGGGGGCGGACCTGATCGACCTCGGCGCGGAGTCGACCCGGCCGGGCGCACCGCCCGTGACGCCCGAGGAGGAGTTGCAGCGACTGCTGCCGGCGCTCCGGGTGATCGTCGCGCGGGTGGCGCTTCCGGTCTCCGTCGACACGTCCCAATCCCTGGTGGCTCGGGCCGCGTTGGCGGAAGGGGCCGCCCTAGTGAACGATATCAGCGGCCTAAGGTATGATCCGGACCTCGGGCGGGTCGTGGCGGCGGCGGGCGCCGGCCTCGGTACTGATGCACATGCGCGGGCGTCCCGCAGACATGTACGGCGAGGCCACCTATGAGGATGTGGTGGCCGACGTCACGCGGGAGCTTCAGCAGAGCATGCGGCTCGCTGGCGACGCAGGCGTCCCGCAAGAGGCGCTCATCCTCAATCCGGGCCTCGGGTTCGCCAAGCGCGCGGGCCACACCTTCGAGGTGCTGGCGCGGTTGTCGGAGTTGGCGGCGCTCGACCGGCCGTTGCTCGTCGGCAGTTCGAGGAAGTCGTTCCTCGAGCTGGCGCTCGGTGGCGTGCCGCCCCGCGCGCGCGACTGGGGCACGGCCGCGACGGTGGCGGCAGCCATCCTCGAAGGCGCCCACATCGTCCGGGTGCACGCGGTGCGTGAAATGGTGCAGGTGGTACGGGTGGCTGATGCGCTCCGGCGGCACGCACGCGCCTCGGCCTGAACGTCCCGTGGGCGGGCGCGCCCCCGACGAGTTGGGAAGCTGTGACCCTGCTTGACTCGATCCTCTCCGTGTTGCGCCACTTCGGCTGGTGGGATCTGCTGGACGTCACCATCGTGGCGGTGGCGCTCTACGAGATCCTGAAGCTGATACGCGGCACGCGCGCCGTCCAGATGGGTCTGGGTGCCGGGTTGCTGGTGCTCCTGTTCTACTTTTCCCGCTGGGCGCACCTCGAGACCGTCAACTGGTTGATCAGGAACGTGGTCGGCTACCTGGTCTTCGGGCTCATCGTCCTGTTTCAGGCCGACATCCGTCGGACGCTCGCGCACTTCGGCCGGACGCCCTTCGGGGCGTATTTCGCGCGCTCGCAGGGCGCGGAGGAGACGGTCGAGGAAATCGTGGTAGCTGCCGGGATGCTGGCCGGGCACCGCGTCGGCGGCATCATCGCGATCGAGCGGGCCATCGGCCTCCGGAACTACATCGAAGGCGGCATTCCGCTCGATGCGACGGTCACCTACGACCTTATCGTGACGATCTTTCGGCCGGGCACGCCGCTGCATGACGGGGCGGTGATCATCCAGGGCGACCGGATCGCGGCCGCCGCGTGCTTTCTCCCCCTCACGGTGAACCCCCGCGTGAGCAAGGACTTCGGGACGCGTCACCGGGCGGCCATCGGCCTCACCGAGGAGACCGACGCCGTCGCCATCATCGTTTCGGAGGAAACCGGGCGGATCTCGCTCGCCCTCGAGGGCGGCGTCGACAGCGGGCTGACACCCGACACCCTGCGGACCCGCCTCCACGATCTGCTCACGAGGCGGCCGCCGACCCGCCGTGACTCGCTGCCCCGCCCGGCCTACGACTGATGGCCTACCATCCTTTCCGCCACCTCGGCCTCAAGTTCCTGTCGGTCGCCGTGGCCTTCGGACTGTGGTTCGTGGTCGCCGGGGAACAGACGGTCGAGCGAAGCCTGCGCATTCCGCTGGAAATCGAAAACCCGCCGGCCCGTCTCGAAGTGCTGGACAATCCGCCCGCGACGGTGGAGGTCCGCGTGCGGGGGGCGTCGGGGCTGTTGAGCAACCTCGGCCAGGGCGACCTGATGGCGATCGTCGATCTGTCGTCCGCGCGGCCTGGGCGACGGTTCTTCCACCTGACCAGCAGCCAGGTTCGGGCACCCTTCGGCGTGGAGGTGTTACAGGTGACGCCGACCACCGTGGTGCTGCGCTTCGAGCTGACCGCGACACGCCGCGTCCCGGTGACGCCGATCGTCGAAGGCGAGCCCGCGGCCGGCTACGCCCAAGGCCCGGTGGCCGTCACGCCGGCGACCGTGGAGGTGTCCGGCCCCCAGACCGCGCTGAATGCGCTGAAGGACGCTACGACCGAGCCGATTTCCGTGGCGGGTGCGCACGCGACGGTCACCGAGGCGGTGACTCTCGGCCTGTCCGATTCGAGCCTCCGCATCAAACCACCCGGCACGGCGGTCGTGTCCGTGGAAATTCGCCCCGTCCCCGCCGTGCGCCTGATCACTCCGATCAAGGTGCGCCCGCGCAACCTCGGCCGCGGACTCTCCGCGCAGGTCGCGCCCAGCGCCGTCGGGGTCAGCGTGCAGGGGCTCGACGAGGCGGTCCATGGGCTCCGGGCCGAATCAGTCGCGGCCTTTGTGGACCTTGCCGGCCTCGGACCGGGCCGGTACAATCTTCCAGTTCGGCTCGACCCGCTGCAGGATGTCCTGGTGGTGCGAACCGAACCCGCCACCGTGCGCGTGAGGATCGAGTAGCGCGCCTCCCCGCGTGCACCGCGGTCTCGCATTGCGGCCCGACAATCATGGCAGAACGTCTCTTCGGAACTGACGGCGTGCGCGGGCGTGCGGGCTCGCCGCCCCTCGATGCCCACACCATCCGTCGCCTGGGCGCAGCCCTGGTGCGGGCCCTCCCGCGCGCGTCCGCCGAACACCGCCTGCTCATCGGGCGCGACACGCGGGAGTCGGGCGCCTGGATCGCCCGCGAACTCGTCCACGGCGCCCGTGCCTTCGGCGGCATCGTGACGAGCGCGGGCGTCGTGTCGACGCCCGCCGTGGCGTACCTCACGCGCGAGAGCGACTTCGACGCTGGCGTGGTGATCTCGGCGTCACACAATCCTTTCGAGGACAACGGCATCAAGGTGTTCTCGGGGGCCGGTGAGAAGTTCACCGAGCGTCTCGAACGCCAGATCGAACGCGTTGTCGGCGACCCGTCGTGGGAGGTGCCGGCCGTGGAGGCCCCGCTTCTCCAGGACGCCGACCTGTCGGCTCGCTACCTGGCCCACGCGCGCCTCGCGCTGCCGGATGCCGCCGCGCTCCGGGGCGTCCGAATCGGTGTCGATTGCGCCAACGGCGCGACGGCCGTGCTCGCGCCCCCGTTGCTTACCGAACTGGGCTTGGACGTGGTGCCGATCGGCTGCGAGCCAGACGGGCGGAACATTAACCTCGGTTGCGGTTCCACGCATCCGGAGCGCCTCGCGGCCGCCGTTGTGCGCGAGGGCTGCCAGCTCGGCGTCGCCTTCGACGGGGACGGTGACCGTGCGATCTTCGTTGATCAGGAGGGCTGCGTCGTCGACGGGGACGCGGTGATGCTGCTTATGGCCCGGCACCTCCAGTCGCGGCAGCGTCTGAAACACCAGGCGATCGTGGCAACGGTCATGAGCAACATCGGCCTGGAGCTGGCGCTGAAGGCCACCGGCATCGACCTCGTGCGCTGTCCGGTCGGCGACAAGCACGTCATGGAGGAGATGATGCGGCGCGACCTGTCGCTCGGCGGCGAGCAGTCAGGCCACATCATCCTGTCGGATTTCCTCTTCACGGGCGACGGTCTGGTCACGGCGCTGGCGGTCCTCCACGTCATGGCGGCCACAGGACGCGATCTGGCCGACTTGGCCTCGCAGCTGGTCACCTACCCCCAAGTGCTCGTCAACGTGAAGGTCCGGGCGCGGCGGGAACTGCGAGACCTGCCGCCCGTCGCCGCGGTGGTGGCCGACGTCGAGCGACGCCTCGGGGGCGCCGGCCGACTGCTCGTCCGCTACTCCGGCACCGAACCGCTGTTGCGAATCATGCTCGAGGGCCGCGATCAGGCGCAGATCCGCGCCTGGGCGGAGGAGATTGCCGAGTGCGTGCGCGAGCACCTCGGCGCATAGACAGAAGGAGACCGTCGTCATGCCCGATCTCGACAGCCTGAAGGAAACCAAGGAGTACCATCTCGATGTCCCGGCCCGAAACCAGCCGTTCTTCCTCAAGGGGGCCGGGGCGCTCGACTGGGGGATGCAGAACCGCCTGGCGCAGATCTTCAACCCGCGGTCCGGACGGACCGTCATGCTCGCGATCGACCACGGGTATTTCCTCGGCCCGACCTCGGGGCTCGAGCGAATCGACGTCAATATCGTCCCGCTGCTCTCTTACTGCGACGCCTTGATGCTGACGCGCGGCATCCTGCGCACGACCGTGCCGCCCTCGTTCAACCGCGGCGTGGTGATGCGTGCCAGCGGTGGGCCGAGCATCCGGCGGGAGCTGTCCAACGAGCTGCTGGCGGTGGACATCGAGGATGCGGCGCGCATGAACGTCTCCGCCATGGCGGTGCAGGTGTACATCGGCGCGGAGTTCGAGACACAGACCGTGACCAACATGACCCGCATGGTGGACATGGGCTATCGCTACGGCATCCCGACCCTGGGGGTCACCGCGGTGGGCAAGGACATGGTGCGTGACGCGCAATACTTCCGGCTGGCGACGCGCATCTGCGCCGAGCTCGGCGCGCAGTTCGTCAAGACCTACTACGTGGACAAGGGCTTCGAAACCGTGACGGCGTCCTGCCCCGTGCCGATCGTGATGGCCGGCGGCAAGAAACTGCCCGAGCTCGAAGCGCTGACGATGGCGTACCGCGCCGTGACCGAGGGCGCAGCCGGCGTGGACATGGGCCGGAATATCTTCCAGTCCGACGCCCCCGTTGCGATGATCCAGGCGGTCCAGAAGGTAGTCCACGAGCTGATGAAACCCGAGCACGCGTACGAGTTCTTCGAGACGGTCAAGCACGAGCGCAAGGGCGCGGGAACGGTGGTCGGCTAGAGTGGCCTTCAGCTCCGAGTCTGCGATGACGAACCTCGATCGCCTCTTGTCGCTTCGACCCGCCGTCAGCGTCGGCCTGCTGACGGCGGACCTGCTGTCGCTGGGGTCCGAGCTGGATCTGCTCGCGCAGAACGGGATCGGCGTCGTCCACGTGGATGTCATGGACGGCTGTTTCACGCCAACGATGACTCTGGGCCCACCGTTCGTGAAGGCCCTGCGCACCCCCCTGCTCAAGGACGTCCACCTGATGATCCGCGAACCGCTGGAGAAGGTGGCGGACTACGTCGCGGCAGGCGCGGACATCGTGACCGTCCACCAGGAGTCCTGCACGCACATTCACCGCGTGCTGCAGGTGCTGGGCAAGGCGCGGCACGCGGCCGATCCCGACCGGGGCATCGTGCGCGGCGTCGCCCTCAACCCCGGCACGCCGCTTGAGGTGCTCGAGCCGCTGCTGCCCGAGGTGGAGCTGGTGCTCCTGCTCGCCGTCAACCCCGGTTGGGGCGGTCAGTCGTTCATTCCCGCGACGCTGGACCGGCTGGCGAGAGTCAAACACCTGGTCGCGGGATGCGGCCGCCCGATCGTGGTTGGCGTCGACGGCGGCATCACGCGGGACAACATCGCGACGGTCGCCGCGGCGGGCGCGGAGCTGATCGTGACGGGCAGTGCGGTCTTCGACGGTACGGCCGCTGCGGCCAACGCGCGGTTCATGCTGGCGGCGGTCGCCCCTCGCTGATTGGACGCCCGAGGAGCGGGGCCGCTCTGGGCGGCCACGAATGGACACGACGATGCGACCTGGCTGGGTGCAGGCGGAGGCCGACGACTTCGTCGAGCGGTTCGGGCCGACGTGGGGCGAGGATCTGGCCCTGCGAACCTACACGGCGCGGCTGCTCGGCCACGAGACGTCGCTGGTGCTACACGGGGGCGGCAACACCTCGGTCAAGAGCCGAGTGGCGAACCTGCTCGGCGAGCTGACGCCAGCCCTGTTCGTGAAGTCGAGCGGCGTGGATCTCGCCACGATTCGAGCCGGCTGACCACCTGCCGCTCGACCTCGAGTACCTGCGCCGGTTGCGCACCCTTCCGACGTTGGACGACGACGCGATGGTGCGGGAACTGCGGATTCGGCTCCTGACGCCGTCTCCGTCCACGCCGTCCATCGAAGCGCTAGTGCACGCGTTTCTGCCAGGGCGCTTCATCGACCACACGCACGCCGACGCGGTCCTCGCCCTCACCAACCAGGCCGATGGCGACCGCCTGGTGCGGGAGGCACTTGGCACGGACGTGGCGGTGATCGGTTACGCGGAGCCTGGCTTCGTGCTGGCGAAGGCGGCCGTCGAGGCCGTCGAGCGCCACGCGGGAGCGCGCGGGCTGGTGTGCTCGCACCACGGGCTGTTCACCTGGGGCGCGACAGCGCGCGAGTCGTATGAGGCGATGATCGAACTCGTCGCCAGGGCGGAGCGGTTCCTGGAGCCCCGGCAGGCGACGCGCCTGCGGGCGCTCTCGCCGACCGGTCCGGAGACGGCGCGGGCGCGCGCCGCACAGGTGGCCCCCATGCTCCGCGGCCTTGTGGCGGCACGCACCGGCGACCCCGACCGGCCGTTTCACCGCGTGATCCTGCAGCCGCTCGTCACGCCCGAGGTGCTTGAGTTCGTCGATGCCGAGGGCGCGCGTGCCCTCGCCCTGACACCTCCCCTCACCTCCGACCACCTCATTCGGACAAAGCCCTGGCCGGCCTGGGTGGACGCCCCCGACTACGGCGATCCGGCACGCCTCAACGGCCAGCTCGTCCAGGCTATCGACGCGTACGTGGCGCACTACCGCGCGTACCTAGAGCGCCACGCGTCGCGCATGCCCGCCGGGATTAGCCCCTTCGACCCGCTGCCGCGCGTCATCCTGTTGCCAGGGCTGGGCGCCTTCTGTGCGGGCCACGACCTGGCCGCTTCGACGATCGCCCGGGACATCACGGCCCAGACGCTCAGCGTCAAGGCCAGGGCCGCCGGACTCGGGTCCTACGCGGGCCTGGGCGAGGCGGAGCTGTTCGCAATGGAGTACCGGACCCTGCAGCACGCCAAGCTCGCCGGACAGCCGAGGCAGGCGCTGACCGGCCAGGTAGCGCTCGTCACCGGTGCGGCCGGGGCCATCGGTTCCGGCATCTGTCGCGAACTGCTCGGCCACGGGTGCCTGGTGGCGGCCACCGACCTCCAACGGGGGCCGCTCGACGACCTGGTGGCGGAACTCGGTCAGGCCTTCGCCAACCGGGTGATTGGCGTAACGCTGGACGTCACCGACGCGATGTCGGTCGGGGCCGCGTTTCGGACGGTCGCGTCGACCTGGGGCGGCGTCGATCTGGTCGTCGTCAATGCAGGAATCGCCCACGTCGCCTCGCTCGAACAGCTGGACGTGGAGGCCTTCCGCCGGCTGGAGCGCGTGAACATCGAGGGAACCCTGCTGACGCTGGCCGAATCGGCGCGGCATTTCAAGGCGCAGGGCACGGGCGGGGACGTGGTGCTGGTGTCCACGAAGAACGTTTTCGCGCCGGGCGCCAAGTTCGGTGCCTACAGCGCCACGAAGGCGGCCGCCCACCAGCTTGCCCGGATCGCCAGCCTGGAGATGGCGGACCTCGGTGTCCGCGTGAACATGGTGTCGCCCGACGCGGTGTTCTCCGATGGCCGGCGCAAGTCGGGCCTGTGGGCCGAGGTCGGCCCGGATCGGATGCGGGCCCGCGGGCTGGACGAGGCTGGCCTCGAGGCCTACTATCGGAGCCGCAACCTCCTGAAGATCGGCGTGACTGCCACCCACGTCGCCAACGCCGTCCTGTTCTTTGCGACGCGGCAGACGCCGACCACGGGATCGACGATTCCCGTCGACGGCGGCCTGCCCGACGCAACACCGCGCTGAGGGCCGCCGCGACGGGAGCCATGGCGCTGGACCTGCGTCGTCGGGCCGTCGATCCACATCGGCGCCCGGCGGATCGCCGACCTGGTCGCCGCCGATGAGGAGACACATGCGACTCGCAGTCAACATCGACCACATCGCTACGATCCGTGAAGCGCGGAAAGCCCGCGAACCCGAGCCTGTCGCCGCGGCACTCCTCGCAGAGCTGGCCGGTGCCCAGGGCATCACGGTCCACCTGCGTGGCGACCGACGCCACATCAAGGAGCGCGACGTCGAATTGCTCCGTCAGGTCGTCGCGACGAAGCTGAATATCGAAATGGCGGCCACCGCCGAGATGAGCGCGATCGCCGCGCGAATCCGGCCCGACCAGGTCACGCTGGTACCCGAACAGCCGCATGAACTGACGACGCAAGGCGGCCTCGACGTGATGGCGAACCGGAACGCCGTGCGTGAGGCAACGACGGCGCTGCGCGCCGCGGGCATCCGGGTCAGCGTCTTCATCGACGCGCGGCTCGACCAGGTTCGCGCGTCGCGGGACGTGGGTGCGGAGGCGATCGAGATCAATACGGGGGCGTACGCCGACGCGCCACCGAGCGAACGCGCGCGCCGGCTGGCCGAGGTGCAGGCCGCCGCGTCAGCAGGCGTGCAGGACGGGCTGGAGGTGCTGGCGGGTCATGGGCTCACGTACGTCAACATCCACCCCATCGCGGCGATCCGTGAGATCGTCGAACTCAACATCGGCCACAGCATCGTCGCCCGAGCGGCGCTCGTCGGCCTCGAGCGCGCCGTCCGAGAGATGGTCGCGCTGCTGGCGTGACATGACTGCCGCCGTGTCGCGCGTGCTCGGCGTCCTGCTGATGTGTGGATCGGTCACGCTGGCGGCGGCCCCGCCGCAGGACGTCTCGTTCCGAACCGACGACGGCGTGTCGATCGCGGCCACGCTCTACGTCGCGCCCAGACCCGGTCCGGCTGTCATCCTGCTCCACATGCTCAGTCGGACGCGGATGGACTGGCAGGCGGCGGCCGTACGGCTGGCCGACGCCGGGATCACCGCGCTCGCGATCGATCTGCGGGGTCACGGCGCGTCCGACCCGGCCCCCGCCGGGTCCGACGCCACAGACCTGACGCGGATGGTGGCGGACATCAAGGCGGCGCGGGCCTACCTGGCCGCTCGACGGGACGTGGTGACGGGGAAGGTCGGGATTGCGGGCGCGTCGATCGGCGCGAATCTCGCGCTGCTCTACGCGGCCACCGACCCGACGGTGCGGTCACTGGCGTTGCTGTCACCCGGCATCGACTATCGTGGGCTCCGGCCGGAAGCCGCCATGCACAAGTACGGCGACCGCCCGGCGATGCTGATGAGCAGCCAGGAGGACAACTATGCCACCAACTCCGCCAAGCAGCTGGCGACCACGGGTCCGGGCATCGGCGTGCGCGACCTGCACGTGCTGACGGGTGCCGGACACGGCACGACGATCCTGGTGCGCCAGCCGGAGGCCGTCGCGGTGTTGGTGGACTGGTTTCGCCGCACCCTGTTATGATCAGCCGTCAGCTCCCGCTCACCGCTGCAGTCGCCCTGCTGCCCGCGCGTCGGCGGGTGACCGCCCCAGTGCCATGAAAGCCGAATCGATCGTCTTCGCTGTCGCCGGCGTGTTTCTCGGCCTGATCGTCGGCTGGGTCATCGGTAGCCAGCAGACGGTTGCCCTCCGAACCGCCGTCGCGCCGACAGCCGCCCCGGCCCAGACCGAGGCCCAGCCGGGCCCGTCGGCACCAGCGGCACCGCCCCGGCCCGTTGACGAGGCCCAGGCGCAAACGCTGCGTGCAGCCGCAGACCAGGACCCGAAAAACGCCCAGGTGCGGATCCAGCTCGGCAACCTCTATTTCGATGCCGACCGGTATCAGGATGCGGCGAAGTGGTACGAGAACGCCCTGGCCCTCGACCCGACCAACGCCAGCCTCAGCACCGACCTGGGCGTGAGCTACTACTACCTCAACCAGCCCGATCGGGCGCTGCAGCAGTTCGACCACTCACTCGGCCTCGATCCGAACCACGCGAAGACGATGCTCAATCAGGGCATCGTCAAGGCCTTCGGCAAGCAGGACCTGGCGGGCGCCGTGGCGGCCTGGGAGAAACTGATCCGGATCGCGCCGACCTCGCCGGAGGCCGACACGGCGCGGCGCGCGCTCCAGGGCTTGAAGTCGGCGCACCCGAACGTCGGAGGGCCCACGGGAGGCGCCTGAACGGAACAATTCGGAGGCACTCCCTTCCGAGGCTGTCGACCCGCCGCTATGGCCATTCTCCTTCGGTTCGTCCTGCTCTTCGTCCTGCTGATGCTGGTCCTCCGCGCGTTCTGGCGGATGGTGTCCAGCGTGATCGACGGGGCGACGCAGCCCGGGACCCGCCGGCCGGCCGGCCCGCCGGACCGCGGTGTCCTGATGGTCCGGGACCCGGTCTGCGGCACGTTCCTTCCGCCCACCACCGCGCTGAGCCTGACCGAGCGCGACGGATCCGTGCGCTATTTCTGCTCCGAGAAGTGCCGCGCCGCCTTCAAAGCGCGCGGGTGAGGCGCCCACCTCCATGCCCATCAGGCCATCTGTGCTCCTGACGCGCCGTATTCCTGCCGCCGTGCGAGCCCGCCTGGAGGCCTCGTGCGAGGTCGAGGTCCATCAGGGGGAGGACGCGATTGGACGGGAGGTGCTGCTGCGCGGCGTGGGCGGCAAGCAGGCATTGCTCTGCCTGTTGACGGACCGGATCGACCGAGAGGTGATCGAGGCCGGCCCGGACCTGCGAATCATCGCCAACATCGCGGTGGGCTACGACAACATCGATGTGGGTTTCGCTCGCCAGCGCGGCATCGTGGTCACCAACACCCCCGACGTGCTCACGGAAGCCACAGCCGAGTTCACCTGGGCGCTCATCCTCGCCGTCACGCGGCGGGTCGCGGAGGGAGAGCGACTGGTGCGCCGTGGGGCCTGGAAGGGATGGGCGCTCGACTTCCTGCTGGGGATGGAGCTGCGCGGCAAGCGGCTGGGGATCGTCGGCATGGGCCGGATTGGAGCGGCGGTCGCCGCCCGCGCGCCGGCGTTCGGCATGAGCGTCGCCTGCCACACGCTAGCTGGTGAGGCCGCGCCCCGAGGGTTGAGCCCTTTGCCACCACCCGAGGCGGAGATGGTGTCGCTCGACGAGTTGCTGTCCACCTCCGATGTCGTGACGCTTCACGTGCCGCTGACGCCGGCCACGCGGCACCTGATCGACCGGAAGGCGCTGGCCAGGATGAAGCGCACCGCGTACCTGATCAATCCGGCGCGGGGGCCGGTCGTGGACGAGGAGGCGCTGGCCTGGGCGCTCGGGGAGCATCTGATCGCGGGCGCGGCGCTGGATGTGTACGAGCACGAACCCCGGGTGCACGCATCGTTGCTCACCGTCGAGAACGTGGTGCTCGCCCCCCACCTGGGCAGCGCGACCACGGAAACGCGGACGGCCATGGCCGACCTGGCCGTCAGCAATGTCCTCGCCGTGCTCGACGGGCGCGACGCCCTGACGCCGGTGACGGGATAGCCGATGCCCGACCGACCTCTGCCAATTCCGCAGGTGATGCGCGCACTCTCGCGGGCCATCCGGAGCCACGACCTGCCGGCGGTCGAGAAGATCGCCCAGTCGCGACAACGGCACGCGTTTCACGTGCTCGTGAGCACGCTGCTGTCGGCCCGCACGCAGGATGCGACGACCCACGCCGCCTCGGAACGGCTGTTTGCCGTGGCCGACACACCCGCGGCCATGCGGCGGCTCACGGTGCCCCGCCTCGAACGCCTGATCTACCCCGTGAGCTTCTACCGCGCGAAGGCACGCCACCTCAAGATCACCTGCGGACTGATAGTGGACCGATTCGACGGATCGGTGCCCGGCACGATGGACGCCCTGCTCACGCTGCCGGGCGTCGGCAGGAAGACCGCGAACCTCGTGCTCATCCTGGCGTTCGGCAGCCAGGACAACATCTGCGTCGACACCCACGTGCATCGGATTTCGAACCGCCTCGGGTGGGTGCGTACCAGGACGCCCGAACAGACCGAGCAGGCGCTCTACCGGGTGGCCGACAGGCGGTGGTGGGCCGACATCAACTTGTACCTGGTGACGTGGGGACAGAACGTCTGTCGGCCGGTCCGACCCCGCTGCCCGGCCTGCGCCATCAGCGGGTGGTGCCCGCGCGTTGGAGTCGAGGGGGACGGGCCGGCGCGACGGGGGCGCACGCCCACGCGGTGAGGCGGACGTCTCAGGCGCCGTCGCTGTCGAGCGCCGAGGAGGCCCGCCCGAGCCAACGGAAGAAGACCACGATCAGGGCGGCCGGCACGATGACCGCCCACCAGCCTCTCAACCCGATCCACGCCATGGCCGCGGGACCGCCCCACGCGACGACCGACATGATCGCCGCGGCCCACGCGAGTGCGCTCGTCAGGTTGAGCAGCGTGAACGTTGCGGGCGGGACGCCGCCGTACGCGCAGGCTGCCGGAATGGCGATTCGGAGGCCGGGCAGGAACCGGCACGCCAGGACCATGACCGTGGAGTGGCGGTGGACGCGGTCGACGACAGCGCGATGATGCCTGGCGATGCGAGGAAAACGGATCAGCCATCGGTGCAGGCGACCGCGAAGGGCGTAGTAGAAGAACTGATCGCCCGTCGATCCGCCGAGCGCGCCGGCGAGGAGAACTCCCAGCGGGTTCAGCTGCCCGCGGCCCACCAGCACGGAAGCGGTGACGAAGACGACCTCGCCCTCGAGGACCGCGGCGATGAACACCACGAGGTACGCGAGACCGCCGGGCCAGTCGGCTGGATTCACGGGAGCGGGACCGGGAGGATGCCTCGGCCCGGGCGTCCACCGGCGGCCCGGTCCGTCGCCGGGCGGACGGGCGCCTCGTGGCTCAGCCCCAGGTTCAGCATGTGACCGGCTTCATGAGTTCGGTTTCCTGCCGGGTGATGTTCTTCGACACCCGCTGGTCGAGGCGCCGCACCCACTCGCGCACGCTGCGGTTCTGGATCTTCAGCAGATTGGCCAGGTACGACGGTCGCATGTAGAAACGCGTGTAGGCCGCACCCAGGAGGAACATCAGCTCCCGTTCCGTCAGGTTCGGGTGGTGGAAGGTCGGCGTGAAGCCGTCGAACCGCTGCCAGTCGGCCTCGAAGACGCGCGGCTGCAGCTGCTTCCAGAGCGGTGTGCCGGGGTACGGCGTCAACAGCTTGAACTGCGCGAAGGTCGGGCTGAGATCGGTCGCAAACTCGATCGTCGCGGCGACCGATTGCCAGTCGTCGGTCGGGAACCCCAGGACGAAGAAGGCCGCCGTGGCGACACCGAGCTCCCGGCAGTAGTTCAGGATCTTGCGTTGATGCTCGAGGGGAATCGGCCTGCGGCCGACCCGCTTCAGGGTCTGCGGCGACACGGCCTCGACTCCGAAGCCCATGGCGCGCAGCCCGGCCGTATGCATCCGCTTCAGCAGGTCGAAGTCCAACCGGTCGAGCCTGGTCTCGCACTCGAAGTGGATCGACAGATCACGGGAGAGAATGCCGTCGCACAGCTCGAGGATACGGTCGCGATTCTCCGAGAACAACGGATCACGAAAGATGATGTGCGGTCGCCGCTGCTGATCGCACATCTGCGCGATCTCATCGATGACGTTGGCCACCGACCGCGTGCGGTACCCGGCGAGAATCCGATGCGGACAGTAGGTGCAAAACTCGGGACAGCCACGGCTGGCCAGGAGGGGGTACCCGCCACCCAACGGCCTGGGCGACAATACGCTGCCGAATCCACGCCGCCTCTTCGCCACCAGGTCCCAGCGGGGGAACGGGAGGGAGTCCAGATCCATCACCGGGTCGCTCGTGCAGAGCCCCTCGAGCCGCTCACCCTGCATCAGCCGCATGACCGCCGACTCCGGTTCGCCGTCCAGGATGAAGTCGGCGTGGCCCGCGTACAGGTGGGGCAGCTTCGACGCCGCGAGGCCCACGAACCCGACCCGTGCGCCGCGCGCCCGCATGGCGTCCGCCCACTCCGTCTCGTGCCGATAGTCCACCAGCGACGAGAGCACCAGCGCCAGATCGCCCTCGACCGGCTCGTCAGACGTCCAGACGACCTCGTGCCCCGCACGCGCGGCGAGCGCCGCGAGGTAGGCCATCTGCACGCTGGGCGTCGAATGGTATTGCGACTTGTAGCGGTGGACCCAGTGGGTGGTCTTCGAAAACGGCTTGAATCGCGACCCGTATCCGCCGGCCACCGTGTCCTTGGAGACGAAGCCGTCCCTGCCCGTCAGATCCGCCAGAACAACTCGCATGGGAGCCCCTGTTGACAACCCGCCTTGCCGTGAAGGTTACTCGAGGCCAGAGAGATCACAAGGCCACGAAAACCGAGGCGACTGAGGCACTTGCGGCCGGAAGGCGCCCCAGATCGGACGTCCGCCCGCACTCGTGGAAGGTACCCCTGACCGCGTCCCGTTCACCACGGCGCAGCCAGCGGCGGCCACGCCACGGCGATGCATCCGCAAATAGTACTCCACGGGTGTACGGGCTGACAACCCAAAAGATTAGGTCAGACGACAGAACCCCACGCGCCTGCTCGACGTGTGCCTCGGTGTCAGAAGAGGCTGTCCTCGAGTGGAGGCGCGAAAGCCCGCAGTTCGGGATACGCGTCGAGCAACTCGCCACGGTACGCCCCCGTGACGGGCTGCCCGAGGAGACGGCGCAGCACGGCGGCGTTGACGACCGCCTTTGCGGCGAAATGATTGTTCAGGAAGACGTAGCTTCTTCGCACGTGGGGTCTGACGGCGGCGATCACTGTCGCGAACGTCCGGAGTTGGTCGGTCGAATAGAGGTAGTTGTACCGCTCCTCCGGAGCGTCCGGACTCCACCACTGGGCGGCGTTGCGCCCGTGCAGCCGCAGGTAGTACAGGCGGTCGGTGTTGGGCGCCAAGTCCTGCCTGATCGAGAACGTGAACTTGGGTTCGTCGATCTGCACCCAGCCTGCCTGGAACTCGTCGAGTAGCGCCATGACCCGCGCGGCGTCATCGCTCCACGAACGGTGGCGCAATTCGACGGCCATGGGGTACTCGCGGAACGTCGCCAGCAGGTGTCCCAGATACGCCAGCGACGCCTCGTCTCGGTGGAAGGCCGCGGGAAACTGCACCAGCACAACCCCCAGCTTGCCGGCATCGGCAATCGGGCCGAGGGCCGCGCGAAACGCGTCTAGGTCCGAGGCCGAGGGCGAGGGCAGAGTCGGTCGTTCCGGCGAGGCGGGCCGGGGGCCGCGGCCGACCGACATGGCGTGCGAGAACGCCTGGTGAAGCTTGACGGCGAACTCGAATTCGCGCGGCGTCTCGCGCACCCAGCGGGCCGTCGTCGACGGCGACGGCGGGCGGTAGAAGGTCGAGTTCACCTCGACGGTGTCGAAGTGCTCGGCATAGAACCGGAGTTCGTCGGCGGCGCGGAACCCCCCGACGCCCCGCGGCGGGTAGAACACGCCGTTCCACGTGCCCCGGCCGGACGGATAGCTCCAGCCTGACGTGCCGACACGCACGGGAAGCGGGGCGTCCGTCCGGGCCATCGTCATCGACCGCCGACCAGTCGCCGGTACTCGACTTGGTCGAAACCGAACAACGCCCGCCCGCCTTTCACCAGGATCGGACGCCTGATCAGGTTTGGTTGTCCCAGCATCAGGCCGATGGCCTCCGCTTTCGACGCGGGAAGCGGCCGCCCCTTGAAGACCGGACTCTTCTTGCTGACGAAGTCCAGGAACCGACCCTCGTCCACGTGTCGTTCGAGGAACTCGCGCGGGGGCGGACTCTTGACGATGTCGATGACGTCAATCTCGACGCCGAGTTCGGCCAGAAAACTCCTGGCGTTGCGACATGTCGTTCAGGTGGGCTTGCAGTAGAAGCGGAGCTTCGGCATGTGACCTCCGGATGTCGCCCTCTCCAGGCGCCAGCCGCGATTATAGCCCGGCCCCGCCGGGCAGACGCCGGCGGCCGGAGCCGTGGACTACAATACGGAGGAATGCTGACGGTGAACGAGATCTTCCATTCCATCCAGGGCGAATCGACACGGACCGGCGTGCCGTGCGTGTTCGTGCGGCTCACGGCCTGTGACCTGCGGTGCACCTGGTGCGACACGGCGTACGCGTTCCACGGGGGGCGCAGCCTCAGCGTGGAGGACGTCCTCCGGGAAGTGGAGCGATTCGCCTGTCCGCTCGTGGAGGTCACCGGCGGCGAGCCGCTCCTCCAGCCCGACGTCCGGCCCCTGCTCTCGCGCCTGGTCGCGAGCGGGCGCACGGTCCTGCTGGAGACCGGCGGCCACCGGAGCCTGGCGGGCGTTCCGCCTGGAGTCATCCGGATCGTGGACGTCAAGTGTCCAGGCAGCGGCGAGGCGCACCGGATGGATTGGAGCAACCTCGACCGTCTCCAGCCGGCCGACGAGCTGAAGTTCGTGATCAAGGACCGGGCCGACTACGAGTACGCGCGGGACACCGTGGCGCGGCACGGCCTCACGGGGCGCGTGGCGGCCGTGCTCTTCTCGCCGGTGCACGGGGCTCTGGCGCCGAAGGACCTGGCGGCCTGGATGCTCGCCGATCGCCTGGACGTGCGCCTCCAACTGCAGGTGCACAAGTTCATCTGGGGCGACGACACCAGAGGGGTGTAAGCGCTTGCCGACGGACGCCGGTACCCGGAGCGGGTCCGCCGGCTGGTGCGCTCGCGGCTGGAACGACCGATGACGCAATCCCGCGCGGTGGTTCTGCTCAGCGGCGGCCTCGATTCAGCGACGGCGGCCGCCATCGCGAAGAGCGAGGGGTACGAGCTGTACGCGCTCACCGTGTCCTACGGCCAGCGCCATGCGCGGGAGGTCGAAGCCGCCCGCGCGGTGGCGGGCGCACTCGGGATCCGGCACCATGTCGAACTGCGCGTCGACCTCGCGACGTTTGGCGGATCCGCCCTGACCACGACCGCGCAGATCCCGAAGAACCGTCCGCTCGACGGCCGCGACATCCCCTCCACCTACGTGCCCGCCCGCAACACGGTGTTCCTCTCGCTCGCCCTTGCGTGGGCGGAATCGCTCGGGGCTGACGACATCTTCATCGGCGTCAACGCGCTCGACTACTCCGGATATCCCGACTGCCGGCCCGAGTTCATCGACGCGTTCGAACGGTTGGCGCGCTTGGCGACGAAAGCCGGCGTGGGCGGCTCGACATTGCGCGTGCACGCGCCGCTGATCCACCTGACCAAGGCCCAGATCATCCAGCGCGGCCTTGCGCTTGGCGTTGACTACGGCCTGACGCACAGCTGCTACGATCCGGATCGGTCGGGGCGACCGTGCGGCCGCTGCGACAGCTGCATCCTGAGGGCCAAGGGCTTCGAGGAGGCCGGGGTGGCCGACCCGGCGCTGTCGGGGTAGGGTCACCGCGGTCCGACCGACCTTCGATCCTGCCCTCCCGAGAGGAGCGTGACGTGCCCGAGCGTCTCTACTACGCGCAGCCGTCTCTCTTGGAGTTCGACGCCGTGGTCCGCGCGGTGGATCGCGTCGGCGACCGCCCGGCGGTCGTTCTCGACACCACCGCCTTCTACCCGACCTCCGGCGGCCAGCCCTTCGACACGGGATCGCTCGGCGACGCCAGCGTCGTCGAGGTGCTCGAATCGGAAGCTGGCGAGGTCCTGCATGTGCTCGACCGGGAGCTTCGACTCGGCCAGACGGTTCACGGGAAGGTCGACGCGGCGCGACGCTTGGATCACATGCAGCAGCATACCGGCCAGCACGTGCTGTCGGCCGCCTTCGACCGGCTGCACCGGGCACGCACCGTCGGATTCCATCTGGGCGCGGTCGTGTCGACCGTCGACCTCGACATCGACTTGTCGCCCCAGGCGATCTCCGCGGCGGAGGCCGACGCGAACCGCGTCGTGTGGGAGAACCGGCCCGTGTTGATCCGGTTCGTGTCGGAGGCCGAGGCGGCCGCGTTGCCTCTCCGGAAGGAGCCGGACCGCGGCGGCACGCTCCGCGTGATCGAGGTGGAGGACTACGACCTGTCGGCGTGCGGCGGCACGCACGTGGCGGCGACCGGGGCGATCGGGTTGATCGCCGTGCTGTCGGCGGAACGGCTGCGCGGCGGCACGCGCCTGGAGTTCGTGTGTGGCGGGCGCGCCCTCCGGTTCTTCCACGCGTTCCACGACGCGGTGGCTGGCTGCATCCGGCACGTCTCGGTGGCACCCGACGCCCTGCCGGGCGCGGTCGAGCGACTCCAGAACGAGAGCCGGGACCAGCGCAAGACGATCCGGGACCTGCAGGAGCGCCTAGCTGGCTACGAGGCCATCGCGCTGGCCGCGCGGGCCGAAACCGCGGGCGGAGGCCGGCAGGTCGTGGAAGCCGTGGACGGACGCGACCAGAGCGGCCTCAAGGCGATGGCGTCCGCGATCTGCGCCAGCCCGGGGTTCCAGGTGGCGCTCGTCTCGACCGCTACGCCTCACCTTGTCGTTGTGGCGCGGTCGGCGGACCGGTCCGTGGATTGCGGCAAGGTCCTGCGCGGGTTGACGGCGACGTTTGGCGGACGCGGCGGGGGCAGGCCGGAACTCGCCCAGGGCGGCGGTCTAACAGGCGCGCTCGGGGACATCCTGCGGGCGGCCCGCGACGAGATGGCCGCCGCGGGCTGAGCGGCGGCGGCCGACCGCTCCAGTCGGCTCCCAGGTGCGGGGACCCCGGTGGCCGGGGAAGGGCGTGGACCTCGAAGAGAGGCGTCCCCGGACGCTCGCCCCGTTGCGGGGCCCCGCCGCTGGACGGCCTGACCGCCCCGTCGGACCACCCACGCGGACCCTCGAGCGGCGAGAGGGCCGACGTCGCTCGGGGTCGGCCCCCACGCGAGCCCGGCGCCAGAATTGGCGCGAAGTCCGGAGGTCGCCTCAGGCTACTTGAGACTGTCGAGCGCCTTGATAGCGTCCTCGAACTCGGTCGTGTCGATCTTCGCGGCGCCAGGCAGTCCGGCCACCACCGCGTACACGTCCGCGCCGTTGCGGCCGAAGGTCACCTTCTCCTGCTTGTTGCCCTCGTCGAACCGCACGGCCACGACCACGGCCGGCTTGTCGAGTCCGGTCTTCGTCTTCGCCCCGGGCTCGACGAACGACTGCGCACGCTGGTTGGCCAGCTTCGTCAGGAAGGTGTCAAACGCGGCGTTGTCGACCGCGTTCGCCGCGGGCTTCGTCTGGCGCCACACCTCGGTGGCATCCTTGCCCTGTCCCTTGGTCTTCTCGAAGGCGCGGATGTCGGAGCCGCGGGTGATCTCGATGGCGGTCGCATTGAACGCCCGGAACGTGAACAAGTCCTTCCGCCGGAGGTCGCCGGCTTGCTTCTTCACGGCATCGAGCAGCGAAGCCTCGACGGTAAAGACCAGTGGCCGCGAGGCGTCCATCGCGTAACAGATCGAGGCATCGGTCTTGTTCCCGAAGAGCAGGGTCGCGTGTGACCCGCCCAGATCGAGCGACACCGTCGCCTGGGGTTTGTCGAGGCCGAAGGGCTTGAGATCGGTCGCCCGCTCGGCCACCACAGCCTTCATCTGGGCGGTCTGGAGACGCCCGATGACCTCCTCAACCGACCCGTAGTCGGCCGGCACCTCGAAGGGCTTGACGATCGTCCACTCGCCGCCGGTCCGCTTCACCTCGGTGACGGTGGTGGGCGTCTGGATGTCGAACTGTGTGACCTTGTCGCGCTCGAAGGCGAGCGCCGACTTCTGGCGCAGGTCGAACGTGGTCTTGTTGAAGGTCGTGTCGAACGTCCCGGGGATGAGCAGGACCTTCGGGTCGCCGGCGATCCTGGCGTAAACGTCACCGAGGGTCGTCGTCTTGTCGCCGACCAGAAGATGGCCCGACTGTTTCCCGCCCGACGCCACGAACCGGACGTCGACGCGCGGCTCGGCGAGGCCGAACTGCGCGAGGTCCCGGGAATTCTCCGCCACGGTCCGCAGGGAGTCCGCAGTCGACAGGCCATCGACGATGGCATTGACCGCCGACTGATCGGCGGGCGCCGACACCGGCGCGACAATCTGCCAGGTGCCGCTGACCTTCTTGAGGGTCGTCACGTCGCCGTGCCGCACCCCCACGGTGACTTCGGTGATGCTGTCCGCCTTCACCGTGAAGAGCTTCGGGCCGAGTCGGGCCTCGACGCCCTCGGGTTTCTTCGACTCGACGAAGTAGATGTAGGCGCCCAGACCGGCCAGCACGAGGACCAGAACGAGCAGAGATCGTACGCCACGCATTAGCGCCTCCGCCACCAGCTAAGGACACCGCCTCCCAGGATCGCCAACGGCAGGATGAAGAGCGCCAGAATCAGCACGCGCATCTGCTGGCTGGCGGTCATCGTCACGCGGCGGTCGTCGGCTTCCTTCGGGCGGATGGAGATCAGGTTCTCCTGCTGGGAGACCCAGTTCGCGGCGTTCATGAACAGGTCACCGTTGCCGCGAATACCGAGAGCGAAGTTGGCGACGAAGTCAGAGTCCCCGAAGACCACCACCCGGGACTCGGGCTTCGCGGTATCCGCCTTCTTGTCACCCGGGGCCTGGGTTTCCGCCGGAGCCGACACCGCCGCCGCGATGGAGATGGGCCCGCGCTTGTCACCCTTCTTTTCGTCGAAGGCGATCTTGCCACCGGTCAGCATCGTCTTCAGGTCGGTCTCTGCCCAGCTCTTCGGGCTGGTCTCGACAAACGACTGCGCGAACCGCGTGTTCACGCCTCCCGTGACGGGCGTGACCGGACGCGCCAGCGGAAAGGCCGTCAGCAGGTTCATGTCCTGGACGATCGGGTGCGACGGGTAGCTGACCGCCACCGGGACGGTCTCGTCCGTACCGAGCAGGCGCCCCATGCCGCTGATGTCGACGATGATGGCGTCGCCGACGTCAATTGCCCAGTCGTGGGCCAGCGCGACCAGGTTGGTGAGTGGCGGGGCGTTGAGCGCGTCGGGCGGATCGAGCAACAGCATCAGCTTGCCGCCCTTGGCGAGGTACGTCTTGAGCGCGTCGATCTCGCCGGGCAGGAAGTCCACCTTGGGGCCGGCCGCGACGACCACGGAGGCGTCGGCGGGCACCTCGCCCACCTGCGCGAGGGCCAGCTTGTCGGTCTTGAAGTTGTCCCGGCCGAGCATCGTGTTGATGCCGCTGTAGCCGGCGCGGTCGGAGTTGGTCGGGTCCTTCTCGCCATGGCCCTGGGTGAAGTAGACCTTCCGCTCCTTGCCCGTCAGGATCTTGATAATGGCGTTGGTGATCTCCTGCTCGGCGCTCCCGACGACCCGCTCGGTCCGAATCCTGGTTACTGGATGGCGACGGTGCCGTACGACTGGATCTGGAGCTGCCGGGCCAGCGCGGGGCTCTTGTCCGGGTCGACATAGGCAACGGAGACGCTCTTCGAGGCGTACTGGTCCTCCGACAGCTTGTCTCGGTACGTCGGGAAGTCGGTCTCCTTCGCGAAGACCGTCACCTTGAGCGGCGACTTGAGGTCCTTGAGGATCTTGATCGTCTGGGGCGCGAGCGTGAACTCGCCGCCGACGGTCAGGTCCCAGCGCTTGTGCTCACGCGACGAGATGTAGTTGATCCCGACGAGGATCCCCAGCACGACCAGGATGCTGGCCGCCGAGAGCGTGCCCAGCCGCGCCTGCCGTCCACCGAAGAAGCCGACGATGTCGCGCCACTGCCCGAGCGTGTAGAGCAGCACGCAGACCAGACCGCCCCAGGCCAGCCACCGTGAGGCAGGCTGCCAATCCGACTTGAGGAAATACGTCGCAATCGCGGCCAGCACCAATGCCGTGCCGAGCCAGCCGATGATATCGAAGACTCTTTTCAACATGGCGCGCTACCCCCGCCACCGCTCGCTGTCGACCGACTTGGCCGTCAAGAACAGACCGAAGGTGATGAAGCTCAGGTAGTAGATGATGTGCTGGCTGTCGACCACGCCCCGCACGAAGTCCTCCACGTGGCCAGTGAGCGAGAGGTAGCTCACGACGCGCTCGCCGGTCGGGCCGAGGAAGCTGCCGACCCAATCGATGACCCACAGCAGCAGCAGAACGGCGAAGGTGAACATGCCGGCGACGATTTGGTTGCGCGTCAGGCTGGAGAAGAACAGCCCCACCGACACAAAGCACCCGCCGAGCAGCAGCAGGCCCGCGTATCCGGAGAGGATCGGCTTCCATTCGGGGTTGCCGTACAGGAAGAGGATCCCGATGTGGACCACGGTCACCGCGAGCATCGCCACGTAGAGCGACATCGCGCCGAGGAACTTGCCGACGATGATCTGGAAGTCCGTGATCGGGGAGGTCATCAACAGCTCGATCGTCCCCGACCGTTTCTCCTCGGCGTACGTCCGCATCGTGATCAGCGGGACGACGAAGAGCATGATCACGGTGGAATTGAGGAAGACGTACCGGATCATCTGCTGGTTGATGTTCATCGGCCCGCCGCCCCCCATGCCGGGGGCCGCCATGCTCTGGCGGATGAACCAGTTGAGGCCGACCGTGTAGAACCAGCCGAAGACGACCGCGTACATGCCGATCACCACGTATCCGATCGGTGACGCGAAGTAGTTGCGCCACTCCTTGCGCACGATCGCGAGGATGTTCGTCATTGGACCGTTCCCTCCCCAGGCTGCTCCTCCGTCGTCAGTTGCAGGAAGATGTCCTCCAGGCTCATCCGGACCGGCCGCAGTTCGAGCAGGCCCCATCCGGCGTTGACGACCGTGCGGGCAATCTCGCGCCGCAGGTCGCGACCCTTCTCGCAGTCGACCTCGAACCCGACGATCCCGTCGTGCTGGTCGACCTCGCTGACGCGGGTGACGCCCGCGACGCGCTCAAGCGTCGTCGTGGCCGACCCGCCCTGGGCGTCGACCTGCACGTACATGGTCTGCGACCCCCCAAGTCGGCGGGTGAGGTTGTCGGTTGTGTCGACGGCCACCATCCGCCCGCGGTTGATGATCACCACCCGCTGGCAGGTCTGCGAGACCTCGGGAAGGATGTGCGTACTCAGGACGATGGTGTGATTCCCGGCCAACTGCTTTATGAGCTGGCGCGTTTCGATGATCTGCTTCGGGTCGAGACCCGCAGTCGGTTCATCGAGGATGAGCACGTCGGGGTTATGCAACAACGCCTGCGCGAGCCCGACGCGCTGGCGGAACCCCTTCGACAGCTTGCCGCAGTGACGCTCGACCACCTCATTGAGATGCGCCTTCTCGATCGCGATGTCGATTCGCGACTTCCGATCGCTGGCCGGCAGCCCCTTGATTCGCGCGACGAAGCCCAGGTAGTCGCGCACCGTCATCTCCGGGTAGAGCGGCGGCGTCTCGGGCAGGTAGCCGGTCCGGCGCTTGGCCTCGAGTGGTTGCTCGAACACGTCGAACCCGGCGACAAGCGCCCGGCCCGCCGTGGCGGGCATGTAGCCGGTGATGACGCGCATCGTGGTGGTCTTGCCCGCGCCGTTGGGGCCGAGGAATCCGAGGATCTCTCCCCGCTCGACGCGGAAGCTCACGTCGTCGACGGCCGTTACGCGGCCGTACCGCTTCGTCAGATGTTGGACCTCAATCACACTGTTGCTCCGTTGAACATAAACCCAGCCGTCCATGGTAATCGAACCGCCGGAACAGCGGCAAGCTCCGCTTGTGGACGCGGTTGCGTGTTCCGGCGGCGGATGCGTTTGCTACGATAGCTGATGAGGCTTTCCACGTTGCCCATTTGCCGCCCGCCAGGCGGCCCACTGACTGAAGGAGGCATGATGTCGATTCCCGTCGGATCGAAGGCGCCCGATCTCACGCTCAAGGACCAGGATATGCACGACGTGACGCTGAGCGCCGGCTGGGCCGGCCGACACACGGTCCTGGCGTTCTTCCCCGCGGCGTTCACGTCGGTCTGCACCAAGGAGCTGTGCACGTTCCGCGATCAACTGGCGCAGCTCAACCAGGCCAACGCGCAAGTCTACGGCATCAGTGTCGACACGCCGTTCACCCTGAAGGTCTTCCGCGAGCAGAACGGCCTGAACTTCCCATTGCTCAGCGATTTCAACAAGAACGCGATCAAGGCCTACGACGTCTACCTGGACGACCTGGTCGGACTCAAGGGCGTCGCCAAGCGAGCCGTGTTCCTCATCGATACGCGAGGCGTCGTCCGCTACGCCGAGGTGACGGCCACGCCGGGCGTCGAGCCGGACTACGGGAAACTCCGGGCAGCCATCGCCACGCTGTAGGCGCGCTCCCAATCCTAGACGGCGCCCTGGCCCCGGAGCCGGGCCAGGCGCGCCGGGTCGGGTCCCTGGCGCGTTCTTCTCCCTTCCTTGATCGACGCTTCTCGGGTTGCCACGGCCGGCGCAACCTGCTATCCTCATAGTTGAACGTTTGTTCATATGTTCATATGAGCAATAGTTATGGCCGCTGACACAACCATTCTGTCGGAACAAAGCTCTGCAGTCGATGCCGATTCCTGTGCGGAGTTCTTCGCCGATCCGGCCAAGATCGCCCGCCTGCGAGCGCTGGTGATCGATGCCCGACAAACCCGCGCGCTTGCCGACACGTTCCACGTCCTCGGGGACCCGACCCGCGTTCGCATTCTCGACGCGCTGGCCCACGAAGAACTGTGTGTCTGCGACCTCGCTACGCTGCTCGGCCTGACCGAATCCGCGGTCTCCCACCAGCTGCGCATGCTCCGGGGAATGCGGCTGGTTCGGTCGCGCCGCGACGGGCGCATGATGTTCTACGCGCTCGACGACCAGCACATCATCACGCTCTTTCACCAGGGCCTGCATCACGTGGCCGAGGCCTCTCCGGCCGGCCCGCCCGCCGGCGGACCCTCTCGGCAGCAGCCGGCCCCTGACGGCCACCCGCGCGGCGGGGGGGGGATCCGGTGAGCGAAGCCGCCGCGCACTCGGCCTGCCCGGTCTGTGAGGTCCACGCCGAGTCCGTGTACCGGGTCGAGGGCCTGGACTGCCACGAGGAAGTCCAACTCCTCGAGCGCCGGCTCAAACACCTGCCGGGCCTTGAGAGTTTGTCGGCCGATGTTCTGAACCAGCGGCTGCGGGTGCAGTACGACGCTGCGCGTCTGTCGGCCGCGGACGTGTCGGACGCCGTCGCATCCACGGGCATGCGGGCCTGGTTGGAGGATGAACAGCCAGTCCGCGTCGGGATCGCCGGGCCGCGCTCGCGCCTGCGCCTGGTCGGGCTCTCCGGCCTCGCGTTTGCCGGGGGCGCGGTGCTGCACCTTTCGGGTGCCGGGCCCGTCGCTGTCAACGCCGCCTATGGTGTGTCGATTCTCGCCGGCGGCATCGTCCTCGTGCCACGCGCGCTGGTGGCCGCGCGGAACCTTTCGCTCGACATCAGCGTCCTGATGCTGGTGGCCGTCCTCGGCGCAGTCGGCATCGGCGAATGGTCCGAGGCCTCAGCCGTCATCTTCCTGTTCACGCTCGCCCAGTGGCTCGAGAGCCGCACAATGGAACGGGCGCGCCACGCCATTCGCGGCCTCATGGAGCTGGCCCCCAACGACGCCCTCGTCCGCCGCGACGGCGAGGAACGTCGCCTCTCGGTCGACGACGTACGGGTGGGCGACGTCGTCCTCGTGCGGCCTGGCGAGAAGATCCCGGTTGACGGCCTCGTCCTCGCCGGTGCGAGCGACGTGAACCAGGCGCCGATCACCGGCGAGTCGCTGCCCTCCGAGAAACAGCCGGGGTCCGAGGTCTTTGCGGGCACGATCAACGGCCACGGGGCGATCGACGTGCGGGTCACCCGCCTGCGACGTGACACCACGATGGCACGCATCATCAACCTGGTCGAGACTGCGCAGGCGCAGCGGGCGCCGAGCCAGGCGTTCGTCGAGCGGTTCGCCCGCTATTACACGCCCGCCGTCATCGTGGCCGCCGCGCTGGTGGCGGTCGTGCCGCCGATCGCGTTGGGTCGGCCCTTCGACGTGTGGTTCTACCGCGCGCTCGTCCTGCTGGTGATCTCCTGTCCCTGCGCCCTCGTGATCTCGACGCCCGTGTCGATCGTGTCGGCGCTGGCCGGCGCCGCGCGACGTGGCGTCCTGATCAAGGGCGGCGTCCACCTGGAGCGTATCGCGGCCATCCGCGTGGCCGCCTTCGACAAGACCGGTACCCTCACGCGCGGCCACCCGGAAGTGGTCGACGTGTTGGCCCTCGACGGGTGCTTGCCTGCCGAGGTGCTCCGACTGGCGGCCGGTCTGGAGGCGCGATCCGAGCACCCGATCGCCCGCGCCGTCATTCGCCGCGCCACGACGGACGGATCGGTCCCGCCGTCGGGGGACGGCTTCAGGGCCTTGCCCGGCCTCGGCGCCGAGGCCTGCATCGACGGGACACCCGTTCTGGTCGGCAACCACCGCCTCTTCGAGGAGCGTGGGCTCTGCTCACCCGTGATCGACGAACACCTTGAGCGGCTCGGACACGAGGGTCGAACGGCCGTTCTGGTCGCTCGGTCCGGGCGCACCATCGGCATCCTCGGCGTGGCCGATCAGACGCGGGAGGCCGCGCACGAGGCCATCGAGACCCTGCGACGAGAGGGTGTCGACCGGGTGGTGATGCTGACTGGCGACAACACGCAGACAGCGTCGGCCATCGCGGCGTCGCTCGCCGTGGATGAGTTCCGCTCCGAGCTCTTGCCGTCCGACAAGGTACTCGCCGTCCAGGAACTTCGACGGCACTACGGATCGGTCGCCATGGTCGGCGACGGCGTGAACGACGCGCCGGCGCTCGCTGCCGCCGACGTCGGAATCGCCATGGGGGTTGCGGGAACGGATGCCGCCCTCGAAACGGCGGACGTGGCGCTGATGGCCGACGACCTGCGGAAAGTACCCTACGTCCTGCGTCTCGGCCGCGCGACGGTGCGCAAGATCAAGACCAACATCACGTTCTCGCTCGGGATCAAGGCGGCCGTGCTGGCCCTGGCGCTCGCCGGCGTCGCAACGCTGTGGATGGCCGTGGCCGCGGACATGGGCGCGTCGCTCCTCGTCATTGCCAACGGCCTCCGGCTGCTGCGGGCGAGGTGAGCGGGACCAGACGCGCGGGCTAGGGTTTCGACTTCTGCGGGGAGGACAGGTAGACGCGGGCCACCCGCAGGCCGTCGAGCGCTTCGACATACAGGGTGCGCCCGTCGGCCTGGATTCGGTCGCCCAAACGGGCCCGGCGTCCCAGCTGTCCGAGGACAAAGCCGCCGACGGTGGTGTACACGTCCTCGGGAATGGTCAGCCCGAGCCGGGCGTTCGCGTCCGTCGTCAGCGCGAGCCCGTCGATCAACGCCGAGCCGTCCGGCAACACCGAGATCCGGAGTTGCCCTGCGCCAAACTCGCTGCCCACCTCGCCGACAATACGCGCCATCAACCCCTCGAACGTGACCAGACCGGCGGTCCCGCCGTATTCGTCGATGACCACCGCGTGTCGCGTCCGGTGGCGCTTCATCCCGTCGAGCACGTCATCCGCCTTCATTGTTTCCGGAACGGTGACCGCTTCCCGCAGGTAGTCAGCGAGACGGAATCGCTCGGGCGGTCGGCTGAGCGCCGGAAACAGGTCCTCCACGTGCAGAAAGCCGAGAATGTCGTCGAGCCCGCCACGGTAGACCGGAAGCCAAGGGTGCGGCTGGCGGGACACGAGCTCGATGACGTCTTTGAGCGTGGCGTCAACCCGGACACCCTGCATCTCGGTACGTGGCACCATCACCTGGCCGGCGGTCAGGTCGCCGAAGCCGAAGACCCGGTGCAGCATCTGCTCCTCGTGTTCCTCGAGCACTCCCGCCTCCTGGCTCGCCGTCACCAGCATCTTCAACTCCTCCTCGGAGTGCACCAGCGTGTGTGCGCTCGGGGGCGTCAGGCCCAGCAGGTTCACCACCCCCCGGCCCATCGCGGTCAGCAGCGCGATGAACGGCCAGAGGGTTTTCATGAACACGCGGGTCGGCCCGGCCACCAGCAGCACCGTGCCTTCCGGGTGCTGAAGGGCGATGGTCTTCGGCGCGAGCTCGCCGCAGACGACGTGCAGGGCGGTAATGGCGGCGAAGGCGAGGCCCACGGCCAGCGAGTGCGCAGCAACGACCCGAAGCAGCGGTGGGAGCGCCCGCAGGGGAGGCTCGATCAAGCCGGCGACGGTGGCCTGGCCGATCCACCCGAGTGCCAGGCTTGCCATGGTGATGCCGAGCTGGGTCGCGGCAATGTAGCTCCCCGGACGGGCGATGGCCCGCCGCACGGTCTGCGCTCGCCGATGGCCCTCGGCGACGAGCTGATCGATACGGGTCTTCCTGACGGTGACGAGCGAGAACTCCGCGGCGACGAACACGCCATTGGCGCACACCAAGGCGAGTACCGCGGCAAGCCGTCCCGCGATCTGGAGCGCAGGCTGGTCCATGCGAGCACTGTAGCGGCCCGGCGTGCCGGATGCACGCAGAAAAACACGCGATCCAGGCTCCCGCGGCTGGCTTTTCGACGGGAGGAGACGCGGCGGGTCAGGCGGCGGCGGCCGGAAGGAAGGGAAGCGGACCGGGTGAGCTACGCCTTGGCGGTGAAGAAATGACCGTCCACGAACTCGTCGATGGACTCCTGGTCGAGGGCGTCCAGCCGTTCGAACTGCAGCCCCATCCCGATGCGGCGATCGCTCCAGCTGACCTTCGCATCCGCCTCGATCTCCCGCTTGGCCCCCGGGAGGCGGAAGCGGAGCCTGGCCTTCGACCCCACCTGGAGCGGGCTCATCGTGCGGATGCTCATCCCGCCCTTGCCGAGGTTGAGGGTCAGGACGGCGGTGATCGTATCTCCGAAGCGGTACGCCACGGGGATGCTCAGGACGACCCGAGGGCTCGCACGCCGGTTGAAGTTGTCCGGGAACAAATGGGGCGCCAGCGACGGCAGGATGTGTTGGACCGCGCTATACTCGTTGATATACCCGGCTACGCCGAGCGCCGCCAGTTCTCTGACTTCCTCAGCACTTGAGATGGTCCCGCTGAAGACGAGGATGGGCAGGCGGCTGTTGTCGATCTTCCGGATGGCCCGGATCAGGTCGACTCCCGAGGCGAATGGCAGCCGCAGATCCACCACGAGCAGGTCCAGCTCCTCGAGGTCAGCGCGGACCCGGGCGAGAAGTTCGGCCGCGCTCCGTGCGGTGACGGCGCGGTGGCCGGCCTCCTGGAGAGCGGCCTGGAACCGCTCCCGCACGAACGCCGCGTCGTCGGCGATCAGGACGGTCTTGGTGGCGGTACTCGCGGCGGCCATCGATCTAATCTATCGGGAGGCGAGACCCCGGACCTTAGTGGGTGGCCGGAGAATCCGCCAACTCGTCGGCCGGTTCGGGCCGGGGCGTCAATTGCAGGATTCGCTGCCTTGCCGCTATAATCCGAGCCCTCCCGGCGCATCCTGAAGCTGCGACGGGAGTTGCGGTATCTGAAGGTCGAGCCGTTCTTGACGCGAGGGGCTCCTCGCCAGGAGGATGGGGAATGGCCACGTGCCCCGAGTGTGAAGCCGACATCGAAGTGGACGAATACGACGTGGACAAGGGTGATGTCATCAGCTGCCCGGAGTGCGGCAGCAACCTCGAGGTAACCAGCGTAGCGCCCGTCGAACTCGATGTCGCCCCGGAAGAGGAGGACGAGGACGAGCTTGACGACGACGAGGAAACATCCGAGGACGAGGACGAGGACGACGAGGAGGACGAAGATTGGGACGAATGACGGATGAGAGGGGCCCCGAACCGCTGTCGGCGGGGCCGCAGGCAATCGAGGCAAAGGCGCGGGCGCTTGACGGCATTCTCCGGGACCTCGGGTCGGTTTTGGTCGCCTTCAGCGGAGGCGTGGACAGTACCCTACCTGGCCGTCGCCGCCACCAGGGTGCTCGGGGATCGGGCGCTCTGCGTGACCGCCGCCAGCCCTTCGTATCCAGCCGCCCACCGGGACGTGGCCCTGCAAGTCGCCCGGGACTTCCGCCTGCGCCACGAGTTCGTGAGCACCACCGAGATCGACCAACCGGCCTACCGCGCGAACCCGGTCAACCGCTGCTACCACTGTAAGCAGGAGCTGTACGGCCGACTCTCGCTGCTGGCGCACGAGCGGGGCCTCGCGGCGCTGCTCGACGGCAACAACGCCGACGACCGCGGGGACTACCGCCCCGGACGTCTGGCCGCGCGCGAACGCGGCGTGCGCAGCCCGCTCGATGAGGTCGGGCTTACGAAGGCCGAGATCCGGGAGCTGTCGCGTCGGCTCGGCCTGCCGACCTGGGATCTGCCAGCGTCGGCGTGCCTGTCCTCGCGCATCCCGTACGGCTCGGAGGTCACGGTCGAGAAGCTCCGCCAGATCGAACAAGCCGAAAGCGCGCTGCGGGCCTTGGGCTTCCGGCACTGCCGGGTCCGGCATCACGATGCCTTGGCGCGCATCGAACTGCCGCAGGGAGACATCGGTCGGGCGATGGCGGACGGCGTCCGTGAGCGCATCGTCCGCGATCTGAAGGCGCTCGGGTATCGCTACATCAGCCTCGATCTGCAGGGCTACCGCATGGGCAGTCTGAACGAAGGACTCCCGCTGCGCCCGGTTTAGGCTGACGCGGACTCCCCCTCCGGCGTGTTCTCCCGCTTCCGCGCCGCGCACAGCAGCGAGCTCCCAATCGGCATCGTGACCGCGCGCAGCGCGAGCGCCTCGAGCCTCAACAGGGTGTCAAATCAAACGCCGCGTTCACCGGGGCCGGCGGCACCCGGATCTCGCGCCCCGTCCCCACAGGCGTGTCGAAACCGGCCGCACGCTGCACGATCCGAGCGGCAAGGACGAACGGGAACAACAGACCGTTCGTGTAGGTGATGCGAGTCACCGAGAATCCCGCACCTTCGACTTTGGCGGCCAGGGTCCGTCGCGTGTAGCGCCGGACCTCCTCGGCCAGCACTGAGTGACCACCCCGCAGCAGCGGGAGCGCAGCGACGTTCACGATCAGCCACCCGCCGGGCTTCAGGACCCGGTCCATCTCGGCGAGCGCGCGGCGGGCGGCATCCGGCGACAACGCGACAGGAAGTGGAGATTCCCGCCCGTTCCGCAGCCCGCGTCGAGGAGTCGAGGACGATCGCGCCCGGCGACCGCGGCCGCGACCAGCGGTTGTGCGAAGCGGCGCAGCCTCTTGAACCAGAAGTGGCAGGCCTCGGCCGCCGCCGTCGCGTCGAGTAGTTGGTCCACGACGGGATTCTACACGACGCGATTCCTCACCCCGCCACTCGTCTCACCGCCGCCGCTCCTGCGCGCGCACGACATCGTTGCGCGGTTTGACACGCGCCACCCAAACCGCTAAGCTGCATTTGGCTGCCGATCTCGGCCAACGGCCACGCAGACCTCGGCTCGTCGGACCTTCCACTCATTTCAGGCCGTGCTCGGGACTGGTCGCTCGAGGAGACTGACGATGACTCGTCTAACCCGGTACTTGGTAGCCACGGCGGCTGCCGCTGCCATCGGCCTCGCCTCCGCCGGTTGCCACAAGACACCGCCCAAGGTGGAACCACCACCTCCGCCCCCGCCGCCGGTGGTGCAACCGCCGCCGCCGCCGCCGCCGCCGCCGCCTCCGCCGCCCCCGCCGCCTCCGGCTCCCGCGCCGCTCACCGAGGAGCAGATCTTCGCCAAGAAGACTGTCGATGAGCTGAACGCGGAGAAGCCGCTGGGGGACGCCTTCTTCGACTATGACAAGTCGGAGCTGAAGGACGAGGGCCGCGCGGCGCTGCAGAAGGACGCCGATTGGCTCAAGCGGTGGTCAACGGTCAAGGCGACCGTGGAAGGGCACTGCGACTCGCGCGGCACCGCGGAGTACAACCTCGCTCTCGGCGAGCGGCGTGCGGATGCCGTGAAGAACTACTTGGTGAGCCTCGGCGTCGGCGCGGACCGCTTGCTGGTCGTCAGCAAGGGCAAGGAACAGCCGTTCTGCACCGAGGAGAATGAGGCGTGCTGGTCCCAGAACCGGCGCGGCCACTTCATCATCACGGCGAAGTAGGTTCCCAAGCGTGGGGCCGGCCGAGATCCGGCCGGCCCACCCTCACGACTCGGCTGCCCGGCCGTGCGCTCTGGCGCAGGCAGCCACCAGCTCCTCTGCCTCCGCCCGAGGGTCTTGGGCGGCGATGATTGGCCGTCCCACCACGAGGTAGCTCGCCCCGGCAGCGAGGGCCTCGGGGGCGCTGAGCGTCCGCACCTGGTCGTCCCGGCGGCCGCCCGACGCCGTGGCCCGGATGCCCGGCGTCACGATCACGAACCCCGGCTTGCCGCGTGCGCGCAGCCACGGCGTCTCTTGCGCGGAGGCCACCACGCCGTCCAGTCCCGCCTCGGCGGCGAGGGCAGCCAGCCGACCGACCTGGTCGAGGACGGCGTCCTGCACGCCCACGCGCGTAAGCGCCGGCCCGTCGAGGCTCGTCAGCACCGTCACGGCAATCACGAGGGGACGCGGCCGACCGCGGTGGTCGGCGACTTCCGCCGCCGCCGCCGCGGCGGCCCTCATCATCTCAAGGCCACCCGAGGCGTGCACATTCAGCATCCAGACGCCGAGATCGGTGGCGGCCGCGACAGCACCGGCCACGGTGTTCGGGATGTCGTGGAACTTCAGGTCGAGGAACACACGGTGACCGTCGTCAACCAGACGACGGACCACGCCGGGTCCCTCGGCGGTGAACAGCTGGCTGCCCACCTTCACGGCGCCGATCGTGCCTGCCAGGGTCCGCGCCAGGGCCACTGCCCCGCTCCCGCTGTCCACATCGAGGGCGACAATCAGTTCCTTCACCGGCGACTCCTCCCGTCGATTTCCACCGCACCCACGAGGTCGGCAATGCGGGATACCCGGTGCCTCGCCAAGTAGTCCCGCACGCCCTCGTCCAACTTGCCCCAGATGAAGGGGTCCACGAAGTTAGCCGTGCCCACTTGGACGGCTGCGGCGCCCGCGAGCATGAACTCCAGGACGTCGGTCGCCGAACTGATGCCGCCCATGCCGATGACGGGGATCCGGACCGCGTTGAAGCACTCCCAGACCATCCGGACGGCGATCGGCCGGATCGCCGGGCCGCTCAATCCGCCCACGACGTTCGACAACCGCGGCCGCCGCGTCTCGACGTCGATGGCCATCGCGAGAAACGTGTTGACGAGGGACACGGCATCGGCGCCCGCCTCCGCCGCGGCCCGCGCAATGGCCGCCACGCTGGTGACGTTCGGGGTCAGCTTCGGAATGAGCGGCAGGGTGGTCGCGCGCCGCACCGCGGCGACCACCTGGTGCGTGTTCGAGACGTCGCACCCGAAGGTGATGCCGCCTTCCCTGATGTTCGGGCAGGAGATGTTCAACTCGATGCCAGCCACGCCTTCCACGTCCGACAGGATGCGCGTGACCTCCACGTACTCATCGAGGGTCGTCCCGCACACGTTGACCACGACAGTGGCACCGCGGGCCCGAAGCTCGGGCATCTTCTCGGTGATGAACCGCCGCACGCCAATGCCCTGCAGCCCGATCGCGTTGAGCATGCCGGCCGGCGTCTCGACGATGCGGGGCGGAGGATGCCCGGGCCGCTCCCGAAGGAACAACCCCTTGACCACCACGGCGCCGAGCGTCGACAGATCGACGACGTCCGCGTACTCGACGCCATACCCGAAGCACCCGCTCGCCGACATGAACGGGTTCTTCAGTCGGAGCGAACCAATCTGGACGGACAGATCCATCGTCGCTTCCATTCCGCTCCCGGGGTGGCGGCTCAGGTCAGTCCCACACCAGGTCGACCGCGTTGAACACGGGCCCTTCCAGGCACGAGCGCGCGTAGCGGGCTCCGCCGTCCGGCGTGCGCACCTGGACCACGCAGCTGTAGCAGCCGCCCAGGCCGCACCCCATCTGGCGCTCCGTCGCCACCTCGCACGGCCGTCCGAACCTGCCCGCGAGCCCGGCGACCGCTCTCAACATCGCCTCCGGGCCGCAGGCATAGAGGGCCACGGGGGCGCCGGGCGGCGTGGCGGCCAGCTCGCGGGCGAGCGGCACCGTCACCCGGCCCTCCTCGCCCCTGCTGCCGTCCTCGGTGGCGAGCACCATCCGGACCCCGAGACGCGTGAACAGGTCCGCGGAGAACAACTCCGCACCGGTTCGCGCGCCGTAGAAGAGCGTCGACGCCACACCGTCCGCAGCAAGTTGCTCCGCCAGGATGGCGAACGGCGCCAGGCCCGTGCCGCCAGCCACCATCCAGGCTTCAGCGGCCGCCGCGGGCGGCGTGAACGGCCGCCCCAGCGGGCCGAGACAGCTGAACCGTTGCCCTGGAACCGCCTCGAACAGCAAGGCGCTTCCGACGCCGACGCGTTTGTTCAGGACGGAGAAGCCCACGACCACACCGCCCGGGTCGCGCAGCCGCTCGAAGACCGAGTACGGGCGCCGGAGCAGGGGCGTGTCGCTCCTGGCCGTGCGGATCATCACGAACTGGCCCGGGCAGAAGGCCGAGGCCAGTTCAGGGGCCCGAAAGCCGACCACGCAGTAGTCGGCAGACAGCTTGGTGTTCGAGAGCACGTCAGCGTCGGCGTCAACGAGCATCGCAGGGAGTATACGACACGGGCAGGCGCGCCGCGTTTCAGCTATCATCTCGACCATGCGCTACCTGCGCATGCTCAGCAACGCCGTGCTCGCGGGCGGCCTGGGTGCCATCTACCTGAGCGTGCTGTTCCTGCAGCTGAACCCGACGGTGCCGCTCTACCCGATGAACCTGGCGCCGTTGATCGTGACGCTGGCCCTGTCCTATGGCGTCCACTTCGCGGTGGTCTTCTACGCCCTCATCGTCTTGCGGCAGATATTCGCCCACGACCCGCTGTTGCCTGGCTGGGTGAGCCTCCGACTGCTGACGTGGCTGTTTGCCGCGGCGGCCGGCGGCGTGGCCGCTCTGATGTGGTTCAACCTGGTCGCGTACGCGCCGATGCTCGGTTTCGAAACGTCCCGTCGGATGGCGGCGGGCGCCGCCATCCTGTCGGCGTGCGCGCTGGTGTTTCTCGGGGTCGGCCTGGCTCACTACGCGTTCGGCCGGCGCCGGGGCCATGTCGGTGCCAGTTTCGTTGGGCTCGCACTCGTGGTCTCGCTGGTGCTGCCACTGGCCGCCCGCGGCGCTGGCGAGTCGCTGACCCTGGTCTCCCGGCCGATCGACGTGGATCTCGGACCGCCGCGGCCCGCGCCGGGAGGACGGGTTCTGCTCATCGCCCTCGATGGCGGGTCGCTCGACTTCCTGTCGACCACGGTGCTCGAAGGTCGGCTGCCCAGCTTCGGCAAGATCCTCGACAGCGGCGCCGCGATGCACCTGGCGACCGTGCGCCCGACCCAGCCCGACCCGGTCTGGACGACGGTGGCGACCGGAAAACTGCCGGCGAAGACCGGCGTGCGTTCGGCGGCGCGCTATCGCGTGCCCGCCGCCCACGACCCGCTGGAACTGCTCCCCGATGGGTGCTTCGCCCACGGTCTGGTGCACTTCAACTTCGTGACAGCCACGCCGCTGACGTCGACCTCCGTGCGCGTCCGGCCCATCTGGAGCATTCTCGGCACGGTGGGGCTTTCGGCCGGGGTGGTCAACTGGCCGCTGACCTACCCCGCTCAGCCCGTCCGCGGGTACTTGGTGAGCGACCAGTTCTATCGGCCAGGAGAGGTCTCCCTCGAACCCTACGATCCGTCCTTGTCGGCCGACGCCGGCCTGCCGCCGTCGATCATGCCCGCCGATCTGCTGCCCGTCGCGCGCAGCGCGGGCGAGAGCGTCGGGCCGGGCGGCGGCGAGAGCATCATCCCGTCGGCGCGCTATGCGCCCACCGATCTGCGCCGGGAGCTGCTCGAAACGCAGCCTTTCACGACCGACCGGATGTACGAGCAGGTGTCGCGGGTTCTGCAGGGGCGCCTCCATCCGGATCTCGCCTTGGTCCGGTACCGCGAGCTCGACGTGGCCGGCCACCGGTTCCTGCGCTACGCGATGCCCCACCAGTTCGGGGACGTGTCGCCTGAGGAACGGCGCCGGTACGGGCAGGTGCTGGAGGATGCGTACGCGCGCGTCGACGGGCTGATCGGACGGGCTCTGGCCACCCTGGGGCCCGACGACCTGCTCCTGGTGGTGTCGGGGTTCGGCATGGAGCCGCTCAGCGTCGGGAAGCGCACCCTCGAGCGGGCGATCGGGGACCCCGAGTTGTCCGGATCGCACGAGGAGGCGCCCGAGGGCTTCCTCCTGGCGTTCGGCGCGGGCGTCGCGCCGGGAAGAAAGCGCCTCGGGTCGGTCGCCGACGTCGTGCCGACGATCCTCTACTTCCTCAATCTGCCGGTCGCCCGCGACATGGATGGGTACGCCCGGACCGACATCTTCCAACGGGACCTGACCGACGCGCGCCCCATCGCGTTCATTCCGACCTACGAGCGCTAGCCGCGGGTTGCCCTCTCAGACTGTCGGGAGCGCGCGGCGCCGTTCTGGTATACTGGCGTCGTTCTTTAAGTCGACCCGGCGAGGTCGGTAAGATCCCGCATGCTGCAAGACCACTCCTGCCAGCCGGCCGCACACCGGCCTGAATCGCGGCACCCCGTCGGTCTCCCAGCGTTACTGTCTTTCCAGGAGTCTGTATGCCCGTAGTCATGGATGCCGACCGCATCGGCCGCACGCTCACGCGGATCGCGCACGAGATCGTCGAACGCAACCGTGGGCTGGAGCAGCTGGCTCTCGTCGGCGTGCGTACGCGCGGCGTCCCGATGGCGCGGCGCCTGGCCCAACGGCTCCGGGAAATCGCGGGGCTCGACGTTCCGACCGGGGCCCTGGACATCACCTTGTATCGCGACGACCTCATGCACCACGCCGTCGGGCCTCAGCCGATCGTCCGTAGCACGGAGATCCCGTTCTCGATCGACAACCGGGTGATCGTCCTCGTGGACGACGTGCTCTACACGGGACGGACCGTCCGCGCCGCCCTGGACGAGCTGATCGACTTCGGCCGGCCCCAGGCCATCCAGCTGGTGGTCCTGGTCGACCGCGGTCACCGCGAGCTGCCAATCAAAGCGGACTATGTGGGCAAGAACCTGCCGACCTCGCGCAACGAGAGCGTGGCGGTCCGTCTGGTCGAGACCGACGGCTGCGACGAGGTTGTCATCGACCGAATCATGGAAGAGGGAAAGGAATGAACCGCGAAACGATCGACGCGATTGCCGGTGCACCCGGCGCGGCGGCTGCCCCCCCGCCGATTCCGGCCCAGCGTCTCCGGCAGAAGGACCTTGTCGGCATCGCCGAGCTGTCGCCCGAGGAGATCGCGCTGATCCTCGACACCGCGGTGGCCATGAAGGAGATCGGGTTGCGACCGATCAAGAAGGTGCCGGCGCTACGCGGGAAGACGGTCGTCAATCTGTTTTTCGAGCCCTCGACGCGGACGCGAACGTCGTTTGAGATCGCCGAGAAGCGCCTGAGCGCCGACACCTTGAACATCGCGGCCAGCACGTCCAGCGTGGTCAAGGGTGAGACGCTATCCGACACGGTCCGCAACATCGAGGCCATGTCGCCCGACCTCCTCGTGGTGCGGCACCCGGCCTCGGGCACCTGCCACTTCCTCTCGCGCATCTGCCGCGCCGGCGTCATCAACGCCGGGGACGGCATGCACGAACACCCGACCCAGGCCCTGCTCGATGCGTTCACGATCCGGGAGCGCAAACGGCGTCTGGCGGGACTCAAGGTGGCGATCGTGGGCGACCTGCTGCACAGTCGGGTGCTGCGCTCGAACGTGCTGCTCCTCACCAAGATGGGCGCCGAGGTGTGGGTGTGCGGGCCGCCCACGCTCGTTCCCGTCGGGCTGGAGCGCACGGGCGCCCACGTCACGTCGTCCGTGAGCGAGGCCGTCGAGGGAGCGGACGCGGTCATGATGCTGCGCATCCAACTCGAACGGATGCTCGGCGGCTACTTCCCGTCCCTTCGCGAGTACTTCAATGTCTTCGGGATGACGCGGGAGCGCCTCCGCGGCGCGCGGCCTGACGCGCTGATCATGCATCCGGGGCCAATCAACCGGGGCGTCGAGATCGCGTCGGACGTGGCCGACGGGCCCGATTCCGTGATCCTGGACCAGGTGTCCAACGGGGTCGCGGTCCGCATGGCAATCCTGTACCTGCTGTCCGGTGGAGCGGAACATGAAGAGACTACTTAGGGGCGGACGCGTGGTCGATCCGCTGCAGGCCGTCGACGGGGTGATGGACGTCCTGATCGAGGACGGGCAGGTCACCGCCGTTGGTCCCTCCCTGGACGCTCCCGTCGGGGCCGAGATCACCGATGTGCCGAGCGGCTGCGTGATCTGCCCCGGGTTTGTGGACATGCATGTCCACCTCCGGGAACCCGGCCAGGAGCACAAGGAGACCATTGCGACGGGCACCGCGGCGGCCGCCGCCGGCGGCTTCACGTCCGTTGCGTGCATGCCGAACACCGAGCCGGTCAACGACTGCGCGAGCGTCACGCGGGCGATCCTGGAGCAAGCTGCGCTCGGGGCCTCCGTGCGCGTCTACCCCGTGGGCGCCGTGTCGAAGGGTCTGAAGGGCGAGAGCCTCGCGGAGATTGCCGACATGCGGGCGGCCGGCTGCGTCGCGGTCTCGGATGACGGCCGGCCCGTGCTCACGGCGCTGCTGATGCGTCGGGCCCTCGAGTACGCGGGCATGTTCGGGATGGCGGTGATCGATCACTGTGAGGAACCCTCGCTCAAGGGCGAGGGCGTCGCCCACGAAGGCTACATCGCCTCGCTGCTCGGGTTGCGGGGCATTCCCGCCACCGCGGAGTCGATCATCGTCGAACGCGACATCGCCCTGTCGGAGCTGACCGGGAGCCACGTGCACATCGCGCACCTGAGCACCCGCCAGGCCCTGCGCGCCGTGTGGGCGGCCAAGGCGCGCGGCGTGAACGTGACCTGCGAGGTCACGCCGCACCACTTCTCCCTCACCGATGATCGGCTGGCTGGGCCAATCGCCTATGACACGAACCTGAAGATGAACCCTCCGCTGCGGGAGCAGGCAGATGTCGATGCCATCCTGCAGGCCCTCGCGGCAGGGACGGTGGACGCGATCGCGACGGACCACGCGCCGCACCAGGAGGACGAGAAGCATGTGGAGTTCGATCGAGCGCCGTTCGGTATCATCGGCCTCGAAACGGCCGTGCCCCTGGTCCTTGACCGGCTCCTCCATCGGGAGGTGATCACGCTGCGCCGGCTCGTCCAGCTGATGTCCGCCAACCCCGCGCGCATCCTCAACATCCCTGGTGGGTCGCTGCGGCCGGGCCGAGCGGCCGATATCACCGTGCTCGCACCGGAGGTCTCCGTCGCGATCGACGTGAAGGCGTCGCGCTCGAAGTCGCGGAATTCGCCGTTCCACGGCTGGACGCTCCGCGGCGCCGTGGCGGCGACCATCGTCGGCGGAAAGACCGTGTACATCAACGGGGCGGTACCCAGGGCCCGCGTCTTCGAGAGCCCGGCGTCCGCCTAGCCGGGTGGCTGGCGATCGGAACTCACGGCATGCGCAGACGCGACGGGGACCTCAAGGCGGCGCTCGACCGATTGTACCGGGAATACCGACCGGGCGGGCGCCCTGCGCGATCCGATCGAGATCTGTACGGCGCTACCCGGACCCCGCCGATCGCGAAGTCCTGGGGTTCTGCGCTGCCGCCCTGGCGTTTGGGCGGGTTGCCAGCGTGCTGGTCGCTATCGAGCGGCTAGCCTGGGCCCTGGGCCGGTCGCCCTCCGCCTTCGTCCGGCGGTTCGACGTCGCGCGCGACGCTCGGGCCCTCGACGCGCTCGGGCACCGCTGGACGCGTGGGCCGGACCTGGCCGCGCTGGTGCTCACCCTCAAGCGCATGCTGGACGAGGCAGGATCGATCGAGGGCTTCTTCCTCCAGGGCCTCGATCCGTCGGCCGAGGATGTGTCGTCGGCGCTCGAGTCGTTCTCGCGCCGCGCGCTTGAAGCCGACGTCGCGGCGGCGTACGGCGCCGCTCCGCAGGAACCACGTGGGCCGGGCGTCGGGTATTTCTTTCCGCGTCCCTCGACGGGCAGCGCCTGCAAGCGCTTGAACCTGTACCTGCGGTGGATGGTCCGCTCCGACGCGGTGGATCTGGGGGTGTGGCACGGCGTATTCCCCTCACAGCTGATCGTGCCGCTCGACGTCCACGTAATCCGAGTGGGCCAGTGCTTGGGCCTGACACGCCTGCGGAGCCCGGGCTGGAGGATGGCGCGCGACATCACCGCGTCGCTGCGGGCCCTGGATCCGCTCGATCCGGTGCGCTACGACTTCGCGCTCTGCCACCTCGGCATGCATGACCTGTGCGGCTTCAGCGAGCCGCATCAGGATGCGCACTGCCCGCTGCGGGGGTGGTGCCGGCCAGCCGGGCGTAGACGGCGAGCGTCTCGTCGACCATCCGGTCGGCGCTGAAGTGCTCCCGCGCGCGCTGGAGTCCTGCCTCGCCGAACCGATGCGCGCGGGATGGATCGCGGAGCAGTTCCACGATGGCTGTGGCCATCGCCTCGGCGTCCCGCGGCGGCACCAGCCACCCCGTTTCGCCGTGGACCACGACCTCCGGGATGCCGCCGGCCTGCGTCGCGACGATCGCACGGCCCGCCGCCATGGCGTCCAGCAGCGAGGTGCCCAGCCCCTCGGTCACCGAGCTCATCACGAACAGGTCGAGTCCCTTGAGCACCGCCAGCACGTCGGTCCGGAAACCGCCGAGCAGGACGTGCTGACCGAGATGGAGATGGCGAATCTGTTGCTCCAGCGCCGCTCGCAGCTCCCCCTCGCCGAGGATCAGAAACCGCGCCTCGGGCACCGCGCGGATGACGAGGGCGGCCGCCTCGACGAAGTACCGCTGGCCTTTGTGCGGGGCGAGGGCGGCGATGTTGCCGACCACGAGCGAGTGCGGCGGCAACCAGGACCGTTCCCGCACGTTCAGCGGCGCGATGTCCGCCACGCGGTCGAGGTCCACGCCCTCGTGAACCGTCAACACCCGATCCGGCGCCACGCCGTCCTCGAGGAGCATGGCCCGGATCGCCTCCGATGCCGAGATGAAGTAGTCGACCTGGCGGTACTTCCAGCGGGAGAACGAGTTGCCCTTGAGACGGAAGTCCACGCGCCTGGCGGCGACCAGCGGCGGCCGGGTCTTCAGCGCGGCCATGGGCAAGGCTGTCGCCGCGACGGCGACCCCGTGGGGATCGTGCGCGTGGACGACGTCCGGTTGCAGATCGCGGAGGACGCGCGAGAGGCGCCAGGCCGCCGGCAGATCGACCTCGTTGCGGGGCGCGAGCGGGATCAGATCCAGCTCGTCCCCCAGCCGGCGGCGCAGCTCGCCCTCGGGATGGGCCACCACCGCGACCCGGTGGCCGCGGGCACGTAGGCCCCGCACGGTGAGGAGTACCCGGTTTTGTCCCCCGCGCCACGAGCGAGCGGTGTCGATCTGCAGCGAGAACACAGCGTCTCCGCCAGACGAGTCTCGAGTTGGTCAGCGTTCGGCGGTGTGCCGGCTCCCGTTCCGGGCGCCGCGACCCGCCGAGCGCCGGATCTCCCAGAGCTTGGCGAACTTCAGGAACACGTAGTAGCTGTTGAGCAGCGAGACCACTAGGCCAACCGCTCCGTCCCGCCAGCCACCCCGGGCCACGTAGTTCCGTAGGAACGCCGCGGCCGGCCTCGCGGCAAGCCCGACCGGACCGACCCGTGCACCCCGCGCGCTCAGCTGTTCGGCGGCCAGGGTGGTGTAGCGCCCGATCGTCTCCAGGTGGTGCGAGAGGTCGCGGTAGGGCAGGTGCTGGAGGTCGGCCCGAAGTCGGCCGACTGGGCCGTCCAGTTCGACGCCCTCGTGCACGAAGGCGCCCACCCACCGGCCCGCTCGGCGATCGTAGAGGCGCAGTTGGAAATCCGGGTACCAGTCCGTCGTTCGAATCCAGCGGCCGAGGTAATAGCTGACCCGCGGCATCCGGTAGCCGCGGCGGGCAGGCTCCCGCTCGAGCAGCGCCCGGATCTCATCGGCGAGGGCGGGCGTCACGCGCTCATCCGCGTCGAGCGACAAGATCCAGTCGTGGCTGGCCTGCTCGGCCGCGAAGTTCTTCTGGGCCGAATACCCCGGCCAGTCGTGCACGAAGACCCGATCGGTCGCACGCCGGGCGATCGCCACCGTCTCGTCGGTGCTTCCCGAGTCCACCACCACAATCTCGTCGGCCCACGCCACCGACTCGAGCGCGGCGGGGAGGGCGGCCGCCTCGTCGCGGGTGATGAGTGTGACGCTCAGCTTCGGCACGAGGGGAGTATATCCCGGGCCGGGCGGCCTGGCGCCGCCCCGCCCGAGGCCACTACTGGCTGGTCGACCCGGTCGACGAGGTCCCGGAGGTGGACGACGTCCCGGACGTGGATGAGGTGGAGCCCGTCGAGGCGAGGCTGACCCCTCCGCCGGTCAGCGGGGCCTCCTGCACCGTCTCGTAGTCAACGACCGATCGGAGGTAGTCCAGGACCGCCTGCAATTCCGCGTTGCGGGCCGTGGCCAGGTCGCGCTGGGCCTGAATGACCTGGAAGTTGGTCGAGATTCCCGCCAGGAACTTCTTCTGCTCGGCTTGCAGCTTCTGCTCGGCCAGCTCGCGCGAGGCGCGCGTCGCGTCGACTCGCTTCCGGTTGGTGTTCAGCGTTCGGACGCTCTCGCGCACCTGCGCCGCCACGGCCATCTCGCTGCTGCGCAGCTGGAGCTCGGCCTGGGAATAGGCCAGCTTGGTCCGCGCCAGATTGGCTTCGGCGCTGCTCTTCCCGAGGGGGTACCCAACCGTCACGGCGAACGACCAGTTGTGGTAGTCGTTGGTGAGCATCTGGGCGAGCGCGTCCCGGTAGCCGGTGTCCGACAAGACCCCAACCACCACGGGCGGGAACCCGGCCCCGTACTCGATGACGGTGCCCGCCTGTCCGGCCAGGCCGTAGCCGGCTTGCACGCTCACGTCGGGCAGCATCTGGTTCTTGTAGTAGCGCATGCTGATTTCGCTGGCCTCGAGGCTCTTCCGCTGGTTGATCAGGTCGGTGCGCTTCCCGAGCGCAGTCTTCACGGCCGCATCGACATCGACGACCTGCGCCTCGAAAGTCGGGGGATCGGTCAACTCGAAGCGGGTCGTCCAGAACTCCGCCGCTTTCGGGTCCAGCACCAGCTGCCGAAACGCGTCCTCTGCCCGCGTGATCGCGGCCTCGGCGACGATCACCGATTCCTCGTTCCTGGCGACCTCCGCCTCGGCCTCAATGATGTCGATGGGAGCCATCGTGCCAACGGCGACGCGCGACCGGTTGTTCTTCAGGGACTCGCGGGCGATGTCGAGCGACTCCTGCTGGACCTTCCGGTTCTCGATGGCGTAGACGAGATCCCAGTAACCGCTCTTCACGGCCCGAATCGTCGTCAGCACCGTTTGCCGCAGCTGCACGTCGGTCATCTCCCGGTTCTTCTTGCTGACCAGCAACTGCTGCCGCGTGCTGTCGATCTTGAAGTTACGGACCAGGGGCTGCGTGTAGGTCGCCGAGAGGTTGGCGGCCAGTGAGGGATTCGGGCTGTTGAAGATGCTGTTGCTGCTGATGCGGTTGTTCGACCAGGTGACGTTGTAGTTGGCGCCCCAGGGCACCAACTGGTTGGCCTGGACGTTTCCCACCAACTGGTTGTTCACGAGCGATCCCGTCGCCCCCGACAGCACGCTGCTGACGGGGCTGGTCGCCCGCTGGTTGCTCACCGTGCCGCCGATCGTCGGCGTCCAAGCAGTTCGAATCTGCGCCGTGGCCAGGTCCTGCAGCTGGGGGTTGAGCCGCTGCACCTGCAGGTCCAGGTTCTGCTCCAGCGCCAGCCGGACCGCGTCGTCGACCGTGAGCCGTTGGACCGACCCGCTGGCCGCCGCACCCGCTTGGCCGGGCGGCGGCTGCAGACCCGACTGGCCCACGGCAGTTCCCGGGGCGAGCACGGCGACGAGAATGAAAGCGAGGGTGCCGCGGTGGAAGGTCTCGTGCATGACAGTGGCTCCAATCCAGGTCCTGGTCGCGGGTCGAGTACAGTCGATGACCCCTCCCCGACTCTGTAGTAGACGATCAGCAGGGGGCCGCGGTTCTCGGAACCAGGGGAATTGTACCTCCAGCCGCCCACCCGCCCGGTCAGGTCGGCGGGTCGCCGCGGGCATGGGTGGTTGCCGCCCGCGAACCCGCGCAAGTCACGGCCGGAAGAGTGCTTGACAAGGCACGAGGTCTCTTTCAGGATCATGGATCCCGGTCCGCACGGGGGCCGGTCCTGGCCGCCGAAAAGGCCGCGGGGGAGCCCACCATGAACCGTGACGCGTTGCTCGACCTCTTCCGCCGCTGTTCGGCGTTGCTCGAGGGCCATTTCCGCCTGTCTTCTGGCCTCCACAGCCCCGGCTATCTGCAGTGCGCCCTCGTCCTGCAGCACCCGCAGCACGCGGCGGCCCTGGGGTCCGCCCTGGCTGACCGCCTCCGGGAGTTGCGGCCGACCACGGTCCTCTCGCCCGCGCTGGGCGGGCTCATCATCGGCCACGAAGTGGCCCGCGCCCTCGGGGCGCGCGCCATCTTCGCCGAGCGGGAGGATGGGGTCCTCCGCCTTCGCCGCGGCTTCAGCATCGCCGACGCCGAGCGGGTGATCGTGGTGGAGGACGTTGTCACCACCGGCGGGTCGACGCGCGAGACGATGCAGGTGGCGCGTGCGTCCGGTGCCCAGGTGGTGGCTGCAGCCGCCGTGGTCGATCGGAGCGGCGGGACGGCGAAGCTCGACGTCCCGTTGCACGCGTTGCTCGAACTATCGCTGCCGACCTACGACCCGAACGCCTGTCCCCTCTGCGCCGAGGGCGTCCCGATCGCCAAGCCCGGCTCCCGACAGCTGGCCGTGCCGCACGAGACCCAGGCCTGAGCCGGGACGCTGTCCGCCAGACGCGTCCGGATCCGGAGCGGCGGAACGCCCATGTCGCGTACGCTGAAGATCGTGCTGGCCTACGACGGCACGCGCCTGGTGGGATGGCAGCGTCAGGCCGCGGGCTGCTCCGTGCAGGGCCTGCTCGAGCAGGCCCTGGCCGAGATTGAGGGCAAGGCTGTGCCCGTCGTGGGGGCCGGACGCACCGACGCCGGCGTCCACGCGCTGGGACAAGTCGCCAGCTGCCGCCTCGACCATCCTCTCGCGGTCGCGTCGCTGCGTCGGGCGCTGAACGCGCGACTCCCGGCTGCGGTCCGGGTGCTCGCGCTCGACGAGGCCGATCCGGGATTCCACGCGCGCTACGCTGCGCGATCAAAGACCTATCGGTATCTCGTGCTGAACGGCGAGGTCGCTGGCCCGTTTGGGCGCGAGTTCGTCTGGCACGTCCCACGACGGCTTGACGTCGATGCCATGGCATCGGCGGCCCTGGCGCTCGTGGGTCGGCACGACTTCGCCGCGTTCCGCGGCGCGGGCAGCGCCCCGCGCACGACGGTGCGCACAATCACACGCTCCGAAGTCCGCACCCCCGCCCGCGGCGACACCGGGGGCGAGGCTCTGCGCCTCGACGGGGAGGTTGACCGGCTGATCGTCTACGAGGTCGAGGGAGACGGGTTCCTCCGGCACATGGTCCGGAACATCGTGGGCAGCCTCGTCGAGATCGGCCAGGGCCGCCGTCCACCCGGGTGGCTCGCCTCCGTGCTCGCCTCGCGCGACCGGACTCAGGCCGGCAGCACCGCACCCCCCACAGGCCTCTTCCTGGTCCGTGTGGACTACTGACCGGATCGCCTCCGCGCGCCCGAGGCGTGCTTGCTCCGCCCGGGGGCAGCCTGTAAGATCGACTTGCTTCTCCGAAGGCTGCCTATGGCACTCGAACAGGTCCTGGAGTGGGTCGCGCCGGGGTCGCAGGAAGAGGCGCTCGTGAGGCAGGTGGATTTCTCGCGGCTGCCGACCCACGTGGCCATCATCATGGACGGCAACGGGCGGTGGGCGGCGATGCGCCACCTGCCGCGGGTCGAGGGCCACCGGGCAGGGATCGACGCGGTCCGGGACACGGTGGAAACATCGGCGCGCCTCGGGATCGGCGTGCTGACCCTCTACGCCTTCTCCGTGGAGAACTGGAAGCGCCCGCGCTCCGAAGTGTCGACTCTGATGACGCTGCTCAAGCAGTACCTGCGGCTCGAGCTCAAGACGCTTCTGCGCAACGACATCCGTTTTCAAGTCATCGGACGGCCCGACGAACTCGCGAAGGATGTGCGTCAGCAACTGTCGGAGGCGACGGCGAGCACGGCCGGCAACAAGGGCATGCTCTTCAACATCGCGCTGAACTACGGCGGACGCGCGGAAATCGTCGACGCCGTGCGGCGCGTCGTCGAGTCAGGACTGCCGGCCGAGCATCTCGATGAGCGGCGCTTCGCGGAGTACCTGTACACGGCCGGGCAGCCGGATCCCGATCTGCTGATCCGCACCAGTGGAGAGTTGCGGATCAGCAACTTCCTGCTGTGGCAGATTGCCTACGCCGAGATCTGGGTGACCGACACACTCTGGCCGGACTTCCGCTGCCGTCACCTGCTCGAGGGGATCCTCGCCTACCAGAAGCGCGACCGCCGGTACGGCGGAATCACCCCGGGTCGGTTGGCCATCGGAGCCAAGTAACCGGTCCATGCTGACGCGCATCCTCAGCGCCCTGGTGCTCATCCCCGCGGTCTTCGGGTGCGTGTGGTTCCTGCCGACGTGGCCGTTGTTGATCGTCGCCGAACTCGTGCTCGCCCTCGCGTTCTTCGAGTACGTCCGCCTCGCGGAGGCGTGCGGCGCGCGGGTGCTCCGCGCGACGTCCCTCGCCGCGACGATGGCGGCGTGTGCGGCCGTGGGGCTCGGCCTGCCCTTCGAGCTCGTGCTGGTGGCCGCCCTGGTGGCCCTGGGCGCCGGCGTGCTCGGGGCCCGCGCACCGGGCGCCGGCGTGCTGGCGGACGTGGCAGGGTCGGCGTTCCCGATCCTGTACCTCGGCCTGCCCTTCGGGACGCTCGTCGCGCTGCGCGAGCACGCCGGGCGGGAGGCGGTCCTGCTGCTGCTCGTGACCGTCATTGTGAGCGACAGCGCGCAGTACTACGCCGGGCGGCTCTTCGGCCGCCATCCCCTCGCGCCGCGCATCAGTCCCAAGAAGACCGTTGAAGGCGCGGTTGGGGGATTCCTGCTGGCCCCGGCGGTGCTGGCGCTGGCGGGCCGCGTCTGGTTGCCGGACGCGCCCACGCCCTTGCTGGTGCTCGTCGGCCTGGCGCTGGTGGCGTTGGGCATCGGGGGCGACCTGTTCGAATCGCTGCTCAAGCGGAGCGCCGACATCAAGGACAGTTCGACGCTGATCCCGGGCCACGGCGGCGTGCTGGACCGCGTCGACGCATTGCTGTTCGCGGCGCCGGTGTTCTATGTTCTCCTGAGATACGGCGTCTAGGCCCCGATGAGCCCATCCAGCCGGGACACGAGAGACTGCGGCCAGTGAAACGCATTGCCATCCTCGGATCGACCGGCTCCATCGGCCGCAGCGCCTTGTCCGTGGTCCAGGCGCACCCGGACCGACTTGAGGTCGTCGGCCTCGCGGCAGGCGGCAACGTCGCGCTGTTTGTCGAACAGGTGCAGCAGGTCCGGCCGCGGGTCGTCGCGATGGCCTCGGCGCATGCCCTCAATGCCGTGCGGCAGGCGGGCGGACCGTGGCGACCAGAGGTTCAGGCCCACGGGACCGACGGGCTGCTCGCGGTGGCGACGCACCCGGACGTCGAAACCGTCCTCTGCGCCTCGTCGGGGACCGCGGCCCTCGAGGCGGTGCTGGCCGCGATCGAGGCCGGGAAGACGATTGCGCTGGCCAACAAGGAAGTGCTGGTGATGGCCGGCCCCCTCATGAGCGAGGCGGCCCGGCGCCGCGGCGTCGACATCCTGCCCGTCGACAGCGAGCACAACGCGATCCACCAATGCCTGCGCGGTCGGCCACCCTCGGAGGTCAAGCGGCTCATCCTGACGGCATCGGGCGGGCCCTTCCGCGGCCAGTCGGCCGCGGCACTCCAGACGGTCAATGCCACCGACGCGCTGCGGCATCCGACCTGGAAGATGGGTCGCAAGATCACCATCGACTCGGCGACCTTGATGAACAAAGGACTCGAGGTCATCGAAGCCCACTGGCTCTTCGGCGTTCCGCCCGACCGGATCGACGTCGTCATCCACCCGCAGTCGGTCGTGCACTCGATGGTGGAACTGGTGGACGGATCGGTCCTCGCCCAGCTCGGCGTGACCGACATGCGGCTGCCGATCCAATACGCCTTCTCGTACCCCGACCGGTGGCCGTCGAACCTGCCGCCGCTCGACCTGACCCGGTGCGGCCTGGAATTCCACCCCCCTGATCACGCGAGTTTCCCCTGCCTCGGACTGGCCTATCGGGCGCTCCAGGCGGGTGGGGGACTGCCAGTGGTGCTGAATGCCGCTAATGAAGTAGCGGTCGAGGCATTCTTGGCGGGCCGGCTCGCCTTCAACGCGATCCCCGTGCTCATCGAGCGGGCGATGGCGGCTCACCAACCGGTGCCCGAAGCGTCACTTGGGGAGGTCCGACGGCTGGACCGGCGGGCGCGCGCGTATTCCCAGGAGCTCTCCCGGGAGCTAGAATTGAAAGGTTGAGGGCGTCTCTTGCTGACCACCCTGCTGGCTTTCGCGTTCGTGCTGGGCGTGCTGATCTTCGTTCACGAGCTCGGCCATTTCCTCATGGCGCGGCGTCTGGGAGTCCGGGTCATCACCTTCTCGCTCGGCTTCGGTCCCCGAGTGGTCGGGTTCAGGCGGGGTGACACCGACTACTGCATCAGCGCCATCCCGCTCGGCGGCTTCGTCAAGATGGCCGGCGAGACGCCAGAGGATCCGCGCACCGGCCGGGACGACGAGTTCCTGTCGAAGTCGAAGTGGCAGCGGTTCCAGGTGCTCATCATGGGACCCGTGATGAACATCCTGCTGGCCATCGTGCTGATGTGGGTCGTGCTTCTTCAGGGGGCGAGGGTGCCGGCGTTCCTGGACCGTGCTCCCGTCGTCGGCGCTGTCGGACCGGCCTCCCCGGCCGAGCGTGCCGGCATCCGGCCTGGCGACCAGATCGTGCGCGTGGCGGGCCGGATCGTGAAGACCTGGGAGCAGTTCTCGATGGCGATTGGGACGAAGGCGGGCCGCGAGGTACCCGTCGAGCTCGTCCGGGACGGGAAGGTCCTCAGCCTGCACGTGGTGCCCGATGCGCAGACGAAATACGAGATCGGCGACATCGGGGTGTTCCCGGACGTCCATCCCTCGATCGGGCAGGTCACGCCGGGTGACCCCGCTGCCAGGGACGGCCTGAAGGGCGGCGACGTGGTCGTATCATTCAACGGCCAGACCATCAGCTACGGGTCGCAGCTGACCGAGGCCATTGCGAAGCACCCGAACGACCCCGTGATCTTCGGGATCGCACGCCACGGCGTCCACCAGGATGTCCGCGTGACGCCGAGGCTCCAGGGCCGGAAGGGCTGGATTGGGGTGTCGATCAGCGACGAGTTCACCCTGATCCACCCCGGACCCGTGCAGGCGTTCACGATGAGCCTCCAGCGGAACTACGAATTCGGCGGGCTGATCTTCCAGACGCTGGTGGGGCTGCTCACCCGCGAGACCTCGCCCAGGCAACTGATGGGCCCCGTGGCCATCGCCCAGCTGTCGGGTGAGTCGGCCGCGCTCGGGTGGATCGCCCTCTTCAGCCTGATGGCGTCGATCAGTCTCAACCTGGGGATCCTCAACCTGCTGCCGATTCCGGTGCTCGACGGGGGCCATATCTTCATCATGGCACTCGAGGGCCTGGCCCGCCGCGACTTCAGCGCCAAGGTCAAGGAGAACATGCTGCTGGCCGGCTTTGCCGTGCTGATGATGCTGATGGTCACGGTGATTTACAACGACCTGACCCGCATCCAGTGGATCCAGAAACTGATGTTCTGGCGCTGACCTGCCGGGTCACCGTGTCGGGTACGTCGTCTCGACGTAGTCGTCGACCAATCGCCGAAACGCCTCGAACAGCTCCTCGTAGGTGCCCTTGAGCGTGGTGAAGCGGGTCCCGTCGACGAAGACGGGGCAGTGAGGGGCCTCTCCGGTTCCCGGCAGGCTGATGCCGATGTTGGCCGCCTTGGACTCCCCGGGGCCGTTCACGACGCATCCCATCACGGCCAGCGTCATGCCTTCCACGCCGCGGTGGCGCGTCTGCCACGCGGGCATCTGGTCGTGCACGTACTCCTGAATCCGCTCCGCCAGTTGCTGGAAGGTCGTGCTGGTCGTCCGTCCACAGCCCGGGCAGGCCGTCACGCTCGGGGAGAAGGACCGCAGACCGAGCCCCTGCAGCAGCTCGCAGGCGGCGAACACCTCCTCCCGCCGATCGCCCCCGGGCCGCGGCGTCAACGACACGCGGATCGTGTCGCCGATGCCCTCGGCGAGCAGCACCCCCATTGCCGACGCCGACCAGACCAAGCCCTTGATCCCCATGCCCGCCTCGGTCAACCCGAGGTGCAGGGGCTGCTCGGTCCGTCGCGCGAGCTCGCGGTAGACGGCGATGAGCTGAGGCGGCCTGGAGACCTTGCACGAGATGATGATCTGGTCGCCCCGGAGGCCGCTGTCCAGCGCGAGCGCGGTCGACTCGAGCGCCGAGAGCACCATGCACTCGTTGAGGATCTCGTCCGAGCTGAGGCCGAGCTGGCGGTCGGTGTTCTCCTGCATCCGGCGCATCACGAGCTCTTGGTTGAGCGAGCCGCCGTTCACGCCGATGCGCACGGGCTTGCCGTTATCCACCGCGACCCGGCAGATGGTCGCGAAGTGTTCGTCGCGACGGGCGCCCGATCCGACGTTGCCGGGGTTGATCCGGTACTTGTCGAGCGATCTGGCGCACTCCGGAAAGCGCGTCAGCAGCAGGTGGCCGTTGTAGTGGAAGTCGCCGACCAGCGGCGCCTCGACTCCCGCGTCGAGCAGCCGGCGCTTGATCTCGGGGACCGCCTCAGCTGCCTGGGGCAGATTGACGGTCACGCGGAGGAGCTCGGACCCTGCCCGCGCCAGCTCGATGCACTGCCGAACGGTTGCCTGCACGTCTGCCGTGTCGGTGTTGCACATCGACTGGACCACGATGGGCGCATCTCCACCCACCTGGACCGTCCCCACCTTGACGCCGACTGTTCGGTGGCGCGTCATCATCCGATCATACCGCCGGTCGTGGGCTTCGCGCCCGCGTCACCGCGGCGCCTTCCCGTGCATCTCTCTAGCGGAGGCAAGCTGTCGTGGACATGACGATGACGTTCCCCGGCGGGGCGCGAGTGGATGCGACGTTCGGCCCCTATACCGTTCATACCGACCAGCCGCCGCACGCCGGCGGCGACGGAGCGGCCCCGGCGCCGTTTGCGTTGTTTCTGGCGTCGATCGGGACGTGCGCCGGTATCTACGTGCTGGGTTTCTGCAAGCAGCGCGGGCTGCCCGTTGAAGGCATCCGCGTCGTGCAGCGGGTCACCCCGGATCCTCGCACGGGGATGGTGACGGGCATCGGTCTCGACATCGAGGTTCCGCCCGACTTTCCCGACAAGTACCGCGAGGCCCTCGTCCGGGCGGTCGGCCAGTGCGCGGTCAAGAAGCACCTCGAATCCCCGCCCACCTTCGACGTGCGGACGGTGGTCCGGTCTCCTGCCGGCCAGGTCGCCTGAGCTCGACGCGGATCAGGCGACCTCGCTGGCGTCCCCCATCGCCTCCTCGGCCGCGCGGATGGTCTGGCGGATGTCGGCTTGCGTGTGGGCAGCGGAGACGAACCAGGCCTCGAACTGCGAAGGCGGCGGGTAGACACCGCGCGCCAGCATGCCCCGGAAGAACGCCGCGTACTGCGTGCTGTTGGCCTGCAGGGCCGACCGGTAGTCGCGCACACTACCACCGGTGAAGAACGGCGTCAGGACCGAGCCATGCGCGTTGACCTGCAGGGCCACGCCGGCCTTGCGCGCCGCCTCCGCGAGCCCGACGGCCAGCATCCGCCCCAGGTCGGCCAGCCGCCTGTACAACCTCGTGGAGAGGGCGCCCAGCGACCACAGGCCTGCGGCCATGGCGAGGGGATTGCCTGAGAGCGTGCCCGCCTGGTAGACGGGCCCCGCCGGCGACACGTACTCCATCAAATCGGCCCGGCCGCCGTAGGCGCCGACAGGGAGGCCGCCGCCGATGATCTTGCCGAGGCAGGTGAGATCGGGCCTGATGTGCCAGAGCTCCTGCGCCCCGCCGGGTGCGAGGCGGAAACCGGAGATCACCTCGTCGAAGATGAGCAGGGTGCCGTGGTGGTCGCACAGGTTGCGCAGGCCGGCGAGGAACCCGTCGGCGGGCAGGACCACCCCCATGTTGCCGGCCAACGGTTCCACCACGATCGCGGCGATCTGGTTTCGGTGAGTGTCGAACAGCCGGGCGCACGAGCCCAGATCGTTGTAGCTGGCGAGCAAGGTGTGCTGCACGGCCTTGCGTGGGACGCCGGGACTCGTGGGCGTGCCCAGCGTCGTCGCACCCGAACCCGCCTTGACGAGGAACGGGTCGGCGTGGCCGTGGTAGCACCCTTCGAACTTGATGATCCGGTCGCGACCCGTCGCCGCGCGGGCCAGCCGGACGGCGCTCATCGTCGCCTCGGTGCCCGAGTTGACGAACCGGACGCGCTCGAGCGACGGCATCAGCGACCGCACCTTCTCGCCCAGACGCACCTCGGCTTCGGTCGGTGCGCCGTAGCTCGTGCCGAGCCGTGCCGCCGCGGCGATCGCTCTGATCAAGCCGCGGGGCGCGTGGCCGTGAATCAGCGGGCCCCAGGACATCACGTAGTCGATGTAGGTGTTACCGTCGACGTCCTGGAGATGAGCGCCCCTGGCGGCCTTGATGAACAGCGGGGCACCGCCGACCGCCGTGAAGGCGCGCACCGGGCTGTCGACGCCGCCCGGCAGAATCTTCTCGGCGCGGGCGAACAGCCGCGCGGATTTGGACCAATGCGGTTTCGTCATGGCTGTTGAGTGGGCCCGAACGGCCCTCACGCGCGAGTGAGGGCCCGGGCCGCTTCGCGGGCGAAGTAGGTGATGATGATGTCGGCGCCCGCCCGCCGAATCGCGGTGAGCATCTCCATCATCGCGCGCGGACCGTCGATCCACCCGTTCTGGGCCGCCGCCTTGAGCATCGAGTACTCGCCGCTCACATTGTAGGCCGCGGTCGGGTAGCCGAACTCGGCTTTCACGCGGGCCAGCACGTCGAGGTAGGGCAGCGCCGGCTTGACCATGACGATGTCGGCGCCTTCCTCGATGTCCTCGGCCACCTCGCGCAGGGCCTCCTCGACGTTGGCAGGATCCATCTGGTGGGTGCGTCGGTCGCCGAACTTCGGGGCCGAGTCGGCCGCTTCGCGAAATGGCCCGTAGAAGGCCGAGCAGTACTTGGCCGCGTAGGACAGAATCGCCACGTCTTGAAACCCTCGGCCGTCCAGCGCGCGCCGGATGGCGCCGACGCGGCCGTCCATCATGTCGGACGGGGCCACGATGTCGGCGCCGGCCTCGGCATGGGACACGGCCGCTCGGACCAACTGTCCCACGCTCTCGTCGTTGGCGATCCGGCCGTCGACCACAATGCCGCAGTGGCCGTGCGACGTGTACTCGCAGAGGCACACGTCGGTGACGACGAGGATATCCGGGTTCGCCCGCTTGATGGCCCGCGTGGCAGCCTGCACGGGAGCCGCCGCGTCGTAGGCGGCCGACCCAATCGCGTCCTTGTAAGCAGGCAGACCAAACAGCAAGACGCCCGGCACCCCGTCACCCTTGGCCGCCGCCGCTTCTTCGACAGCTTGGTCCACCGACAGATTGAAGACGCCGGGCATCGACGATACCTCACGCCGGACGCCCTCGCCCTCGCAGACAAACAGTGGCAGGAGGAAACTATCGGGCGACAGGCGGGTTTCGCGTACGAGCGCCCGGATCGCGGGCGATCGGCGCAGCCGACGGCCGCGGCGCGTGAGAGCGAGGTCGGTGACTTCAAGCGGCGTCATGACGATGCGTGCCTTTCTGACGGAACGCGCCCGCCGGGGCGACGGAGTCGACGGACCACGGACGGTCCACGGCACAGCCGGAAAGGCGTGGCGTCCGGTTACCGGTCCGCCGGCACCTTCTCGAAATGCTCCACGATGGCCCGAACGAGGGCGGGAATCGTGTACTCGGCCGGCATGATCGACGTGCGAATGCCGCACTGCTGCGCCGCCTCGGCCGTCACCGGGCCAATCGACGCGATGGCCACGGGCTGCAGGAGATCGGCCACCGGTTCGACCCCGTAGAGGCGGACGAAGTTGCGGACCGTGGACGCGCTCGTGAACGTCAGGACGTCCACCTGCCGGTCGAGCAGCATGCGGTAGATGTCCGGGTCGCTGTCACGGTCGATTTCGACCGGCACGGTGCGGTAGGCGGTGACCTCGGTGACCACGGCGTTCGACCGCCGCAGCTCCTCGGCCAGCATCTCGCGCGCGATGTCGGCGCGGGGCAACAGGAACCGTCGGCCGGTCAGATCACCGGTGGCACGCAGCGCCTCGACCACCGCCTCGGCCCGATACTCGGGCGGCATCAGGTCGACTTTGAGGCAGTGCCGCGTGAGCCGCTCAGCGGTGCCCGGCCCGATCGCGCACAGCTTCACGCCCGCCAACGCGCGCGTGTCGTTGGGGCTGAGGGCCAAGCGCTCGAAGAAATAGTCCACGCCGTTGATGCTCGTGAAGACGATCCACTGGTAGGTCCCGACCGTGGCACAGGCCTCATCGAGTGGCGCAAAGTCCTCCGGCGGCACGATCCGAACCGTCGGCGCTTCCACCACGGTGGCCCCCAGCTGTTCGAGGGCTTCGACCAGCTCGCCCGCCTGTTCGCGCGGGCGCGTCACCACGATGCGCTTTCCGAACAGCGGCCGGGCGTCGAACCAGCGGAGGTGCTCCCGCAGGCCGACCACGCGGCCGACGATCAGCATCGCGTTGTTCCGGAACTTCGGTTCCCGGGCCAGGTCGCGGAGTTCGCCGAGCGTTGCCTGAATCGTCTCCTGCCCGGGCAGCGTTCCGTTGAACACGAGCGCGACGGTGGCGCTGCTTGCCCAGCCGTGGGACAAGAGGGCGTCGAGGATCCCCGGCAACTGCTTCGGTCCCGAGTAGCACACTACCGTCCCGCCGAGCTTGCACAGACTGGCCCAGTCCACGTGGGGCTTCTTCGCGTGGTCGCTCTCGTGCCCCCGCACGAAGGTTACCGTGTCGCCAGCGCCGGGGTAGGTGATCGGGATCCCCGCGTAGGCCGGCACGCCGATGGCCGCCGGGATGCCGGGCACGACCTCGAATTGGACGCCGTGCTCATGGAGGAACAGGGCTTCCTCACCGCCCCGGTCGAACACGAACGGGTCGCCCCACTTCAGCCGGGCCACGACCTTGCCTTCCTGGGCCTTCTCAGCGAGCAGGTAGCAAATCGCCTCCTGTTCCATGGGCTCGGGCGCCGCGGGCCCGACATCGATGCGCTCCGCATCGGGTCGCGCGCGACGCAAGAGGCGCTCGTGAACCAGGTGGTCGTAGATTACGACGTCAGCTTGGCTGAGGCACTGCAGGCCCCGCACGCTGATCAACCAGGGATCGCCCGGGCCCGCGCCGATCAGGTAGACCATCGCTCTGTGCATCATCGGGTCGCCATCAGGGCTGCGACCGACGAACTTCCTCCAGGATCGTCGCCGCGCCGTCCTCGATCAGCCGGCGTGCGACGCGCGTCCCGAGCGCGGTGGCCTGGGCGCGCGGGGCACGATCCCGCCAGCGGACGGCTCGCCCGCCATCCAACGAGACTACCACCGCATGCAAGTCGAGCGCATTGCCGTCGGCGACGGCCAACGCGCCGACCGGCATCTGACATCCCCCGCCGAGCGTGGCGACCACCGCCCGCTCAGCCTCGACAGCGGCGGCAGTGGTTTCGTCATCGATTCGCGCGAGCGCCCGTCGCGTGTCCCGATCGTCGGCTCGCGATTCGACCGCGATCGCTCCCTGCCCGGGCGCCGGCGTGCAGACGTCGGCGGGCAGCGTGAAGGAGATGCGGTCGGCCAGACCGAGGCGACGCAGGCCTGCGGCAGCCAGGACCAGCGCGTCGTAGGCGCCGCCGTCCAGCTTGCGCAGGCGCGTGTCGAGATTGCCCCGGATCGGCTGGAACGAAGCGCCGGGGAGCAGGCGCGCCAGCTCGGCGATGCGCCGCACGCTGCTGGTGCCGATCCGAGCACCTGCGCGCACCTGCAACCGGAGCGCACCGAGCGTAGCTGGACGAGATTCGCCGGGGAGTACCACGACATCGAGGGGGTCCTCGCGCGGCAGGACCGCGCCGAGGGCCAGTCCGGTCGGCAGAAGGGCCGGCAGGTCCTTGCAGCTGTGGACCGCCAGGTCCACGTCGCCGCGAAGGAGGGCGTCCTCGATTTCCTTGACGAACAGGCGCTTGCCGCCCAGGTTCGACAGCGGGGCGTCGGCCAGCTGGTCGCCGCTCGTTTTGAGGACGACGATCTCGCAGGACGGTCCGCCCGCCTGTTCGATTTGCGCGGCCGTCGCTCGGGCCTGCCACAAGGCCAACTGGCTGCCGCGCGTGCCGAGGCGCAGGCGCGTCACGACGCCACCGATCGGTCGGTGTTGCCCTCGCGAGGCGCCGGGGCGGGCCGGTTGGCCTCGCCGCGGGCGGCGTCCTCCGCGTCGAGGGCAAACAGCCGGGTCAAGGCGTCGGCGTAATTGCGCACCCGGTCCGGGTCGGGTGTCGTCTTCAGCTGCTCGGTCGGTGTGATGAGCAGCTTCTCGACGAGCAGTCGGGTGATCTCGTCGACGCGCGAGCGGGCCTCCGGCGGCAGGCCGGCCAGCTTCGGCCGAAGCCGATCCAGTTCCGAGCGCCGGATGGCCTCGAAATGCTGGCGGAGCGCGACGACCGTGGGAATGGCGCCGCGGGCCGACAGCCAGGCCTCGAACTTTCGCTTCTCGTCGTCGACGATCGCCTCTGCTCGGGCGACCTCGGCGGCGCGGCGCGTCAGGTTGTCCTGCACGATCGCCTCTAGATCGTCGATGTTGTAGAGGAAGACCGACTCGAGGTCGCCCACGGCCGGGTCGATGTCCCGAGGCACGGCGATGTCGATCATGAACAGCGCCCGGTTGCGGCGGCCCCGCATCACGGCCCCCACCTGGGACCGCGTCAGGATCGGCAGCGTGGCGCCCGTCGCGCTGATCACGATGTCGGCCTCGCCGAGCAGCGTCGGCATCTCCGGCCACGGCCTCGGTCGGCCGCCGAGCGATTCGGCAAGCGCCTCGGCGCGGGCGAGCGTGCGGCTGGTGATCAGGATCCGTTCGACGCCCTGCGTCTGCAGGTGCTGCACCGTCAGCTTGCCCATCTCGCCCGCGCCGATGACGAGCACCGTACGCCCCTTCAGATCGCCGAAAATCTTCCTGGCGAGCGAGGTTGCGGCGAAGCTCACGGACACCGCGCCCTCGGCCAGCGCCGTTTCGGTGCGCACGCGCTTGCCCACGGTGAACGACGCGGGGAAGAGCTTGTTCATCACCGGCCCCGTCGTCCGCCCTTCGGCGGCGGCCGCGTAGGCGTCCTTCACCTGGCCGAGGATCTGCGGTTCACCCACCACGAGCGAATCGAGGCCGGCAGCCACCCGGAAGAGGTGGCGCACGGCGTCGGCGTCGACGCGTTCGAAGAGGTGAGGCGCGAGCAGGGAGGACTCGATGCCGTGGTATTGCTCCAAGAACTGGTTGACCTCGGCTTTGGCCGCCCCCAGGTCCTCGCAGGTGACGTAGACCTCGGCGCGGTTGCACGTGGAGAGCAGCACGGCTTCCCCGGCGGACGGCCGCGCCGCCAGCGCTGCCAGCGCGCCCTCCAAGCCGCGGGCCGCGAAGTCGAGGCGCTCGCGGAGCGCCACGGGAGCGCTTCGGTGGTTCACACCGAGGAGGAGCACGTGCATGGAACTTCCTATCCCCTCATCCTCCGAAGTTGTGGCTGCGGGTCAGGAAGTACCCGATGGGCACGAAGTTGAAGAGCACGATGGCAAATCCCACAGCGGACAGGTACGCGGCCCGCCGGCCGCCCCACCCGCGCCGCCGCGTATAGAGCGCGAAGGTGTAGATCCCCCAGCAGACGGCCGCGCCGAGGATCTTCGGGTCCGCGAGCGACATGGCCTGGACCCGCGGGTCGACGATCTGCCCGCTCCGCGCCTGGGCCGCCCAGATCACGCCGACGAGGACGCCGACCGTCAGGAAAAGCCAGCCGATCGTCACGGTCCGCGCGTTCATGGTGTCGAGCGAGTCCAGTGACGGCAGGCGAGCGTAGAAGAACCCGAGGTGCTTGGCCTTGATCTCCTTGAAGAGCAGCACGTAGGTAATGCCAATCACGCAGGCCAGCGCGAAGCTCGCGTAGGCGAACAGCAACGAGGCCACGTGGATGCCAAACCAGGCGCTTTCGAGGACCGGCACCCGGCGCTCCACGACCGGGTTCCAGGCCCGGATGGCCTGCAGGGCCACGAGCAGCGGCACGATGAACACCCCCAACGCCCGCTCCTCGGTCGTCATCTCCGTGTACAGGTAGGCGAGCGCCAGCAGCCAGACGAACGTCGAGACGGCCTGCGTCGTCCCGGCGATGGGCAGGTGGCCGGCGGCCATCGTCTGCATGCCGATGACGAAGGTGTGTGCCAGAGCGCTCACCGCGAGCACCGCCGTCGCCATGCGGCCCACGCGCACGTCCCGGGCGACGAAGTGCACGGCGTAGAGAAGCCCCGCCATGACGTAGAGCACAAGCGGGATCGTGTTCACGAGCGCCTCATCGGTATCGCGGGGCCCCTGCCGGGGCCGTTATCGGCCCGTCGGTCCATAGTAACCCTGCCTGGTGCGGGCGATGGTGTTCTCGCGGGCCACGCGCACCGCGAGGCGCCGCCACGCGCCGTCGTGACGCGGGTTGCGGGAGACGTAGCCCAGCGTGTACTGGCTTGCCAACTCTTCGGCAATCCGACCGTAGATGCCGGCGAGCTCGTCGGCCCGGGTCGGGAAGAACACCCGGCCACCACTCTCTTGGGCGAGCGTGCGCAGCACGTGGTCGGCCTCGCTGAAGCGCTTCGTGATGTTTTCGTCCTTCGAGCGAAGGCCGATCGTGTAGATGGCGGTCGCGGACCGCTTCGTCAGATCGAGGACCTCGTCATAGGCGACCAGGCTCGAGGTGTCCTCGCCGTCTGACAGGACGATGATGGCTTGGCGCCGCACGTCGTCGGCCGCCGCCGCGCGCTGCTTCCGAAGCTCCTTCAACGAGATGTAGATCGCGTTGTAGAGCGAGGTGGAGCCTCCCGCCGACGTCCGCCGAATCGCGCGTTCGAGGCGGTCGGCGTCGTTGGTGAAATCCTGCAGGATCCTCACGTCGCGGTCGAACTCGACCAGCTCAGCCGCATCTTCGCGCCGGAGGTGCCGGGCGAAGCCGATGGCGGCCTCCTGCGCCGTCGCCAGTTTGTCCTCCATGCTGGCGCTCGTGTCGAGCAGCAAGGCCAGGGCGATGGGCAGATCCGAACGCGCGAAGAACGCCACGTTCTGTGCGGCGCCGTCCTCGAACACCGTGAAGTCGGCGGGCTTCAGGTCGGTCACATACCGGCCGGCGGCGTCCGACACGGTGACGTTCAGGACGACGACATCGACGCTCGCGTGAAACGAAGGCGGTTCCTGTTGCGCGAGGTGCCGATCCGGCGGGGGTGTCGCCCCTTGTGGAAAAGCGGCGCCGCGCACGCCGCCCGGGCGCGTGAGTGCCGCCAGTCCGAGCACCGCCACCGCCACGACCCAGCGTGTCGTCCCGACGGTGCTCATCCGCGTCTCGACTTCACGGGAGTGCCGCGCGCCACCACGCCAGGCCGGCGGACCGACACGTCGATCCGCTGGGGCGGGATCAACGCGTCCGGCCGCGCGTAGGTGAGTCGGGTACTGGTTGTTCAACACCGCCGCCAGCCGCGCGAGCGTCTCGTCGAGCGCCATGCTCGACAGCAGGTCGATGCGCTCTCCCCCGGTGACGCGTGGCCCCTCGTCCATCAAAAGCGCCCGCTCGCGCATGCCCGAGTACCCGGGATCGGGGATGCTCCGGTCCTCCAGCACGATCACGTCGAAGCTCGCTCCGCTTTCGCGCAAGGGACGAAGCACCTCGCTCGAGAGGCGATCGCTGAACTCCGGGCCGCCCGTGCTGATGGCCAGGATCACGGCGCGATCGAAATCACGCTTCGACAGACCCTGGCAGATCTCCGCCACGGCCTCGAGGAAGTAGGCGCCGCTGCCCGGCATCACGAAGAGGCGACCCGCGGCGCGGTCGAGGGCGGCGAGATTCGACGAGTAGTTCGCCAAGATCGACGGGCGCTCGCCGAATGTGGTGAGCGCGATCGGGTTCTTCCCGCCCATCTGTTTCAGGAACGCGGCCACCGCGCGACGGACGTCGGCGATGTACGGCTGAGCGGCGGCGGAGTTGTCCACGAGCAAGGCGAGGGTGATGGGATCGGTGGCCTTGGTTACCCGGAGCACCTCGCGGAGGACGCCATCCTCACGCACGAGGAAGTCCTCGGCCGTCAGGCCTGTCACCGGCACGCCCTGCGGGTCGACTGCGGTGACGATCAGCTCGCGGTCGGTCCTTCGTCCGGCGAGATCCTGAGACACCCCCAGCAGCCGGGGCGCCGCCAGCGGCAGACCGAGCAGCACCACGACGGCGGCCGAGCCGAGGCACGCCCGCTTACGGCCTGGCTGAAGCAAAACGCCTGTCATCCGGTACTCCTCGAGGTTGGAAGGCGCTCTTATCGGTCCAGTATAGGGCCGGGTCCACCAACAGGTCAAGACGACTGGAGCCAAAACTCGTTTCCGGACAGTGGTTTGCAGCGACCAACCGAGGGCGGTCGGGGGAGGCTCCATTCTTGACACCCCCCTGGGGGCGTGCTATAAACACGCCGGATCCATCGCCCGACCACACTGTCGCTTGCCCTTGGGCTGTCGCGAAGGCGCAAGGGCTGGAGAGCCGGCATCGTGCGACGGCGAGGAGTGCGCCCCGCACGCCGGGGCATAACCCGGTACACAAGCGAACGAGTGTGGGCTGCGGGTCGCGACCATCCCTTCCCTCGGGGGCCGGCCTCACCTCACAGTCCGCGCGACTCTGGACCATGCTGGACGCCTACATTCCGGTCTTCCTGTTCATCCTCGTTGCGATCGGGTTTGCGATCGTCGCGCTCGTCGCGGCGTGGTTCGTCCGCCCGTCGCGATACAACAAGGTCAAACTCGAGCCGTACGAATGCGGCATCGAGACACAAGGCGACGCGCGGGACCGTTACAGCGTGCGCTACTACATCGTGGCGATGCTGTTCGTCGTCTTCGACGTGGAAACCGTGTTCATGTTCCCCTGGGCGGTCATCATGGATCGGCTGGCGCTGTTCGGCCTGATCGAGATGGTCGTGTTCCTCTTCATCCTCATCGTCGGCTACGTGTATGCCTGGAAGCAGGGAGCGCTGGAGTGGGCGTAGCCCCGCGCGACCCGGGCCCCACGGTGCCGTCGCACGAAACGAGTTCCATGGCTGACACCGAGAAGAGCGACGCGCCGGCTGCCAAACCGGCGGCCGTCCCCCCCGCGGCGCCCCCCGGAGGAGCCAAGGCGCCGGCTGCCGCGGCGCCACCTCCGGCCAGGGCGGAGAAGACCCCGGCCCCCCCGCCCGGGCCTCCCGATCCGGCACCGCCCCCCGACGTTCCCCTCCCGCCGTTTGTCGCGGTCCTGCAGCAACAGCTGCCCGGCGCCGTCCTCCAGGTCAGCTACTGGGTCGGCGACTGGACGCTCATCGTGGCCGCCGAGCGCGTCGTGGAGGTGGGTCGTCACCTGCGGGACACCGAGGGCGCGCAGTTCGATTACTGCTCGGACGTGACCGCGGTGGACTGGCCGGCCCGGGAAGGGCCGCGATTCGACTTGGTCTACTGCCTCTACTCGACCTCGCTCCGCCACCGGGTGCGCGTCAAGGCCCGTGTTGGCGACGGTGAGGCCGTGCCGTCCGCCGCCGGCCTGTGGGCGGCGGCCAACTGGCTCGAACGGGAGGTCTGGGACATGTTCGGGATCCGGTTCGCCGGTCACCCCAACCTCCGGCGGATCCTGATGCCCGAGGACTGGCAGGGGCATCCCCAGCGGAAGGACTACCCGCTCGAGGGGCCGGGCGAGCTGATCCTCGAAAGCCCGCAGGAATGGCTCAAGCTGCGCCAGTCCTTCAACGAAGCGGAGATCGAGTAAATGGAACGGGACGTTGTCCGCCCGATGTTCGCGACCGACGAGCTCGTCATCAACATGGGACCGCAGCATCCCGCCACGCACGGCGTCCTGCGGGTTGTGCTGAAGCTGGACGGCGAGCGGGTCGTCGATGCGGACGTGGTGATCGGCTATCTCCATCGGGGCGTCGAGAAGCTCAGCGAGAACCGCGACTGGACCCAGATCGTGCTCCTGACCGACCGGCTGGACTACGTGGCCTCGGCGGCCGCCAACCTCGCGTACGTCGAGACGGTCGAGAAGCTGATGTCGCTCGAGGTGCCGCGCCGCGCGAAGTACGTCCGCACGATTCTGGCGGAGCTGCAACGCCTGGCGAGCCATCTGGTCTGGCTCGGCAGCCACGCGATGGACATCGGCGCCGTCACCGTCTTCCTGTACTGCCTGCGGGAACGGGAGCTCATCCTGGACCTGTTCGAGGAGTACTGCGGCGCGCGGCTCACCTACAACTCGATGCGGATCGGCGGGCTGCCCCAGGACGTGCCGTCCGGATGGCCGCCGAAAGTGCTGCAGGTACTGTGAGGTGCAACTGGAGAAGCTCGTCGAGTACGAGACGCTCCTGACGCACAACCGGATCTGGCTCGAACGTACGAGGAACGTCGGTGTGATCTCGGCCGCCGATGCGATTGCCGTCGGTCTGTGCGGGCCGCCGCTGCGCGGGTCCGGTGTGGCGCGCGACGTCCGCAAGGACGAGCCGTACGCCGCGTACCGCGAGATGCAGTTCGACATCCCGGTGGGCACCAAGGGCGATACCTACGACCGGTATCTGGTGCGGCTCGAGGAGATGCGGCAGTCGGTACGCATCATCCGACAGGCCATCGAGGGACTGCCGGAAGGGCCGGTGATGGGCAAGGTGCCGCGCCTGATCAAGCCGCCGGCCGGCGAGACGTACCATGCGAACGAGTCTCCGAAGGGGGAGATCGGGTTCTTCATCGCGAGCGACGGCAAGTCCACGAACCCGTATCGCATGCGGATTCGTCCCCCGTCGTTCTGCAACCTGCAGGCGCTGCCGCAGCTGGTGCGCGGACACCTGGTGGCCGATGTCATCGCGCTGATCGGCACGATCGACATCGTGCTCGGCGAAGTGGACCGATAGGAACCGTGGCAGCGCTCGCCGGCTGCCAGTACACAGATCCGTGTCGCGGCCGCCGCCGCGGGCGGCTGTCGGAAAACGCATGATCGATCTTTTCGTCCTCCCGCTCATCAAGATCGTCTTTGTCCTCACCGGGGTGCTGACCGCGGTCATGTACCTCGTGCTGCTGGAGCGCAAAGTCCAGGCCTGGGTCCAGGCCCGCCTCGGGCCGATGCGGGTGGGGCCGCACGGCGTGCTGCAGCCGATCGCAGACGTGCTGAAGCTGTTCGTGAAGGAGGACATCACCCCGGTCCGCGCCGACAAGTGGGTGTACACCCTTGCGCCAGTGATGGTGCTCGTGCCGGCGCTGATCGCGTTCGCGGTGATTCCGTTCGGGGACCGGGTGAACATCTTCGGCAAGCCGGTGCCGCTCTATATCGCCGATTTGAACGTCGGCCTGCTCTATCTCCTCGCGGTCGCGTCGATCGGTGTCTACGGCATCATCCTCGCCGGCTGGTCGTCGAACTCGAAGTACCCGCTGCTCGGCGGCCTGCGGTCCTCGGCCCAGCTGATCAGCTACGAGGTGGCGGTGGCGCTGACGTTCGTTTCCATCGTCCTCGCGTCGGGCAGTCTGAGCATGGTGGACATCGTCGGCGCACAGGCAAAGAACGGCGTCTGGTTCGCCTTCGTGCAGCCGGTGGCCCTCTTCGTCTACGCGGTCGGGGGGCTGGCCGAGACCAACCGCGCCCCGTTCGACCTGCCGGAGGCCGAGCAGGAACTGGTGGCGGGCTTCCACACCGAATACAGCGGGATGCGGTTCGCCCTCTTCTTCCTCGCCGAGTACGCCAACATGATCGTCGTGTCGGCGATCGCGGCGACGCTGTTCTTCGGCGGGTGGCTCCGCCCCTTCCCGAACGTGGCCGCGCTGGCGTTCCTCGGCTACGTGCCGAGCTGGGTCTGGTTCATCCTCAAGACGTTTCTCATCCTGTACGTGTTCCTGTGGATTCGCGCGACGCTGCCGCGCTACCGGTACGACCAGCTGATGCGCCTGGGGTGGAAGCTGCTGATCCCGCTCGCGATCGCGAACATCATCGTGACGGCGGCCGTGAAGGTGGCGTTGGGGAGCTGACGCCCCCGGGTGCTGATGGCCTATGACTGAAGCGATTCTCTTCTACACGCTGGCCGCGTTGATCCTCGGCTTCGCGGTGCTGGTGATCACGGCGCGGAACACCGTGCACAGCGTCCTGTTCCTGGTGGTGAACTTCCTGTTCGTCGCCGCGCTCTACGTCACGCTCGGGGCGCAGTTCCTGGCCGTCATCCAGGTCGTCGTCTACGCGGGCGGGATCGTCGTGCTGTACCTGTTCGTCGTGATGCTCGTGAACCTGAAGCGGCCGCCCGAGCTGCACCGGGACCCCCGGCGGCGCAGCCGGCTCGGTGCGGGCCTGGCCGCGGCGGTGCTGGCCGAGGTCGTCGCGATCGCCGTCTACTGGTTCGCGGCGCCGGCGCGCCTCCTGCCGCCCGCGCCGCCCCTGGGTCCGAACAACGTGGCGCTGGTCGGGCTGTTGTTGTACCGCGACTACCTGGTGCCCTTCGAAGTTGCGTCGATCCTGCTGCTGGTCGCGATGGTCGGTGCCATCGTGCTGGCCCGTCGGGAGATCTGAGACCCGTATGATTCCCATCACCCCGGCCCACTACCTGATTCTGTCCGCGGCGCTGTTCGCGATCGGCGTCATCGGCGTGCTCGTGCGGCGGAACATCATCGTCATCCTGATGTCGATCGAGCTGATGCTGAACGCGGTGAACATCAACCTGGTGGCGTTCTCGGCCCGCTGGCAGAACGCGATCGGGCAGGTGTTCGTGATCTTCGTGATCTGCGTCGCCGCCGCGGAGGCCGCGGTCGGTCTCGGCATCCTCCTCGCGTTCTACCGGAACAAAGAAACGGTGAACATCGACGAGATGAACCTCATGCGGTGGTAGTCGCCGGTTGCGGCGGTTTCCGGCATTGAAGACATAGACCATGGATCTCATCTGGCTCATCCCCCTCCTGCCCGGCGTGGGCGCTGCCGTCAACGGCCTGGTCGGCATCCGCTTCTTCGGCAAGCGGACGGCCGGCCTGGTGGCGTGCACGACGATGGCGGTGGCGTTCGGGGTGTCCGTGGCGGCCTTCCTCCAGCTGCTCGGCCTCCCGTCGGCCTCGCGCGCGCACGACGTGGTGCTGTTCGACTGGATCCCGCCCACCGCGCTGCAGCTGGCGAGCGGACGGATCGGCGCGCTCCACGTGCCCTGGGCGTTCCGGCTCGACCCGCTCTCGGCGATGATGATCCTCATCGTCAGCGGGGTCGGCTTTCTGATCCACGTCTACTCGACCGCCTACATGCACGACGAGCCACGTGGTGGCGTGGCCCGGTACTTCGCCTACCTGAACCTGTTCTGCTTCTTCATGCTCACGCTCGTGCTGGGCGCCAACTATCCGGTCATGTTCGTCGGCTGGGAGGGCGTGGGCCTCTGCTCGTACCTGCTGATTGGCTACTGGTACGAGAAGAAGAGCGCATCGGACGCGGGCAAGAAGGCGTTCATCACGAACCGCGTCGGTGACTTCGGCTTCCTGCTCGGCGTGTTCCTGATCTACACCACGTTCGGCTCCTTCGACTTCCGCGAGGTGGCCACCGCGGCCGCCGCGATGCCGGTCGAGGCCGCCCGGTTCGGAACGCTGTCGCTCATCACCCTGCTGCTGTTCATCGGCGCCACCGGCAAGAGCGCCCAGATCCCGCTCTACGTCTGGCTGCCGGACGCCATGGAGGGCCCGACACCCGTCTCGGCGCTGATCCACGCGGCGACGATGGTCACAGCGGGCGTGTACATGGTCGGACGCAACGCCGTGCTCTTCTCCCACGCGCCGATGACGATGGAGGTAGTAGCCATCGTCGGCGTGCTGACGGCCGTCATGGCGGCGTCCATCGGGCTGGTGCAGACCGACATCAAGCGGGTCCTGGCCTACTCGACGGTCTCCCAGCTGGGCTACATGTTCGTCGCGATGGGTGTCGGGGCCTTTGCGGCGGGCGCCTTCCACCTGATGACGCACGCCTTCTTCAAGGCGCTCCTCTTCCTCTGCAGCGGCGCCGTCATCCACGCGATGGCGGGCGAGCAGAACATGCTGAAGATGGGCGGCCTGAGGAAGCACATGCCGATCACGTTCTGGACGATGATGATCGGCACGATTGCGATCGCCGGAATCCCGCCGCTGTCCGGCTTCTTCAGCAAGGACGAGATCCTCGGCAAGGCGTTCGAGCAGAACAAGCTCGTGTGGGCCCTCGCCGCGTTCGCCGCCCTGATGACGGCCTTCTACATGTTCCGGCTGATGTCGTTGACCTTCTTCGGCGGCTACCGGGGGACGCCGTGGGGGGCGGAGGGACACTCGGCCGGCGCGCACGACGACGACCACGGCGGGCACGGGGCCTGGCACGGTCCGCACGAGGCTCCGGCCGCCATGACCGTCGTCCTCGTGGTCCTGGCCATCGGCGCCGTCGTGGCCGGCTTTGTCGGCGTGCCGCGGGCCCTGGGCGGCAACAACGCCATCGAGGGCTTCCTCGCCCCGAGTTTCACGGCGGCCCCGGCGTCCGGTGCGGCGGCCTCCGAACCGGCACCCCTCGAATCGGCACGAACGCCGCCGGAGCACGAGGCGGCCGTGTCGACGGCCGGCGAGCTTGGCCTGATGGGCTTCTCCGTACTCATCGGCGTCATCGGGATTGCGGTGGCCTACCGGTTCTACGTCCGCAGCCCGGAGATCGCCGCGCGACTGAAGGAACGCCTGGCGGGCCCGCACCGGATCCTGACGAACAAGTACTACGTGGACGAACTCTACGGCGCCACCGTCATCCGAGGGGTGGTCGGGGGCGCCGACGGGTTGTGGACGTTCGACCGCAACGTCGTCGACGGGGCGGTCAACGGCTCGGGCTGGCTGACGATCTTCTCGTCGTGGATCTCGGGGCTCATCGACAAGTACGTCGTGGACGGGCTGGTGAACCTCGTGGGATCGATCCTGCAGGAGTCGAGCTTCGTGTTCCGTCGGTTCCAGACGGGCCTGGTGCAGAACTACGCGCTCCTGATGCTGATCGGCGTGTTTGCGTTCGTGAGCATTTACCTCCTGGTGCGCTAGCCAGGGTCGAGGCTGGGCGCCGGCCCGTCCAGCCGGTTGCAGTGAAGAAACCGCTATGAATCATCTGCTGTCGCTGATCCTGTTCACGCCGCTGGTCGGCGCCGCCGTGCTCATGTTCGTGAACAAGCGCAGCGAGAACGCCATCCGCTGGATTGCGAACCTGTTCGCGCTGGCCGGCCTCCTCGTCTCGCTGCCGCTCTGGTTCTCCTTCGACTTCCACGCCTCGGCCTACCAGTTCCAGGAGCGGGCGGCGTGGATTCCGTCCATCGGGGCGGAGTACCACCTGGGCGTGGACGGCTTCTCGTCGCTGCTGATCCTGCTGACGACGCTGATGGGCGTGATCGCGATCCTCTCGTCGTGGACCGCCATCAAGGAGCGGGTGAAGGAGTACTACATCTTCCTGCTGCTCCTCCAGACCGGGATGATCGGCGCCTTCGTCGCGCTCGATTTCCTGCTGTTCTTCCTGTTCTGGGAGGTCATGCTCGTCCCGATGTACTTCCTGATCGGCGTGTGGGGCAGCGACCGGCGACTCTACTCGGCCATCAAGTTCTTCCTCTACACGCTGGCCGGCAGCGTCGTGATGTTGCTCGGGATCCTGGCCCTGTACTTCAACTACACGGACCCGGTGACCGGCCAACACACGTTTGACATCGTCCAGTTCCAGCACTACGGCTTCGACAAGACCCTCCAGTGGTGGGTGTTCCTGGCGTTCTTCCTCGGGTTCTCGATCAAGGTGCCGATGTTTCCGTTCCACACCTGGCTGCCCGATGCCCACACCGACGCCCCGACGGCGGGCTCGGTGATCCTGGCCGCCATCCTCCTGAAGATGGGGACATACGGGTTCATCCGCTTCAGCCTGCCGATCCTCCCCGACGCGACCCGCAGCCTGGTGTGGTTCATCGCCCTGCTGTCGATCATCGGGATCGTGTACGGCGCCCTGGTCGCGATGGCTCAGCGCGACTGGAAGCGCCTGGTCGCCTACTCGTCGGTCAGCCACATGGGGCTCGTGATGCTGGGCATGTTCGCGCTCAACCCGGTGGGCATCAAGGGCAGTATCATCCAACAGCTGAACCACGGGATCTCGACCGGCGCGCTCTTCCTCATCGTCGGCATTGTTTACGAGCGGCGTCACACGCGGCTGATTTCCGAGTACGGCGGGCTGTCGAAGGTCATGCCGGTCTACGCGGCGATCTTTGGCGTGATGATGCTCTCGTCGATCGGGTTGCCGGCGCTCAACGGCTTCATCGGCGAGTTCCTGATCCTCCAGGGCATCTTCACGGTCAACAAGATGTGGGCGGCGGTCGCGGCAACCGGAATCGTGCTGGGCGCGGCCTACATGCTGTGGCTGTACCAGCGGACCATGTTCGGCAAGGTCGAGAATCCGAAGAACGAACAGCTCCCGGATCTCTCCCTGCGCGAAGTCTGCACGTTCGTGCCCCTGCTCATCCTCGCGGTGTGGATCGGCATCTACCCGACGCCGTTCCTGGATCGCCTCAGCACGTCGGTGGGCCAGGTCGTCGCGCGGGTCAACCCCCAGTACGCGGGGGGCCAGACGGCCCGGGGCTGCGGCCAGACGCCCGCCCCGTCGAAGTGGCAGGTGGCGCCGTGCACGGCCGACGAAGCGGCGCCGGCGGCCCATTCGCCGGATCCAGGCCGGGCCGCGCCGACCCGGGCGACCGACGCCGCTTCACCAACGGGGGCCAGGGGCCCCGAACCCCCCGCGCCGACGGGGACGCCGGCCAAGACGGCGGGAGGGCAGTGATGGCGGCACTCGGCTTCTCGCCTAGCGACTTCAGCGCGCTGCTGCCGGAGCTGGTCCTCACGCTCGTGGCGCTCGTCGTGCTGATGGCCGACGCCTTCATTCCGCGCGCCCGGCACGCCGTGATCGCGTGGATCACGCTGGCCGGCCTGGTGGCGACCGCCGCCGTGCTCGCGCCCCTGGCGATGGCGCCCGCGACCACGGCGGCCCGCGGGCTGATGGCGATCGACGGCTTCGGCGCGTTCTTCAAGTTCCTCTTTCTGCTGGCTGCGGCGCTGACGGTCTTGATGTCGCCGCAGTACCTGCAGGTGGAGGGCGTGCGCCCGGGCACCTACTACTTCCTGCTGATTTGCGCGACGCTCGGCATGATGTTCATGGCGAGCGGCATCGACCTGGTGACGATCTTCATCGGCCTCGAGACGATGGCCATCTCGTTCTACATCCTGGTCGGCTTCAACAAGCCGAACCGGCGATCGAACGAGGCCGCCGTGAAGTACTTCCTGCTCGGGACCTTCTCGCTCGGCCTGCTGCTCTACGGCATGTCGATCCTCTACGGGCTCACCGGCTCGACGAGCCTCCGGACGATCGCCACCGCGCTTGCGGGCCTGCAGCACGACAAGTGGCTCGGCCTCGGGGTCATCCTGGTGGTGGCCGGCGTCGGGTTCAAGATCGCGGCCGTGCCGTTCCACATGTGGGCGCCCGACGTCTACGAGGGCGCGCCCACGCCGATCACCGCGTTCCTCTCGGTGGGGTCCAAGGCGGCGTCCTTCGCCATGCTGCTCCGGATCTTCTTCGAGGGCCTGCCGGCGTCGAACGCCGACTGGGGGTTGTTGTTCGCTGCGCTGGCGATCCTGACGATGACCGTCGGCAACATCGCGGCGCTGACGCAGAGCAACATCAAGCGGATGCTGGCGTACTCGTCGATCGCGCACGCCGGCTACCTGCTGATCGGCGTCGTGGCGGCCACCGCCGTTCCCGCCATTGGCATCAAGGCGACGCTCATCTACCTCGTGGTCTACGCGTTCATGCAGACCGGCGCCTTTGCCATCGTCACGCTCCTCCGGAGGCACGACGTGATCGGCGAGGAGTTGAAGGACATCAGCGGCCTGATCGCGCGCAGCCCCGCGGCAGCCATCGCGATGCTGGTGTTCATGCTGTCGCTCGGCGGGATCCCCCCCACGGCCGGCTTCATGGGGAAGTTCTGGCTGTTCAGCGCGGCCATCGACGGCGGCTACTACTGGCTGGCCGTGATCGGCGTGCTCAACAGCGCGGTGTCGCTCTACTACTACCTGCGGGTGGTCGTGTTCATGTGGTTCAAGGGCGAGCCGTCGGGATCGGACCTCGTGCTCTCGCCCGCGATGGCGGTCCTGCTGGTGGTCACCCTGGCGGGGACGCTGGCGATCGGGATCTACCCGCGCCCGCTGTTTGACCTGGCGGACTACTCCGCCAAGACGCTCGGGGTCACGGGGTTGACCGCGGCGCTGCACTAGACTGGCCCTTCAGGCAGGGGCGGAGGGCCGGACGGCCCCGGCCGCCCCGTGGACGGCCCGGTCCGCTATGACATCCCCCCGTCGCCAGTCGGCTCCGTCGATGGGTTCCCTCGGCGCGCTGAGCGCCGTGGGGATCGCCTTCGTCTTGGCAGTGGTGTTCGGCTTCTTCATCGGGTACCTCCTCGACCGCTGGCTGGGCACCTCCCCACTGTTCATCATCATCTTCTTCTTCGCGGGCGTGGCAGCCGGCATCGTCAACGTCATCCGTACCGCGGCCGCCGTCAGCCGGGAAGACAAGCAGTGAAGTGGCCCGCGCGCGATCCCGATCCTGCCCTCCGGCAATTCGAGCGGGACGCGGCCATCTCGTGCGCGGCGATGGCGGGCGCGGCGGCGATCGTCGGGAAGGGCCGGCCGGAATTGTGGGCCGGGGTGGTCGCGGGCGGGCTGCTCATGGCTCTGTCCTACTACGCCATCAAGGGTGGGGTGAGCCTGCTCGCCGGCGTCGTCTCTGGGCACGCCGCCGCCCGGTCGGGGGCGGTCGACGGAGAGGCGCGGACCGAGTCCGACCCTCGGGCGCCGGGGGGCGGAGGCGGCGTGGCGCCGCCGTTCTGGACGCGGTCCCGCCGCGTGGCGCTGGCGGTGAAGTTCTTCACAAGGTATGCTTTACTGGCTGTCGGGGCGTACGTTATGCTGACGTGTTTCCGCCTCCACCCGGTCGGCCTGCTGGCCGGGGCGACGTCGCCCTTCGTGGCGGCACTCGCGCAGGTGGTGCGCATGTCCCGGGCGGCCGCCCGTCGGGAACACCCGTAACATCATGGAGAAACTCGAGCATCCGCTCTGGATCGTGCAGCTGGTGAACGCCCTGTTCGGCCCCGCCGTCGCGGCCGCGCTCCGCCCGTTGGGGATCGTGTTCGAGCCGGGGCACGACGTGATCCCGGATTTCCTCGTGATGTCGCTGCTGGTGCTCCTGGCGGTCTCGGTCCTCTGCCTCGTGATCCGCAGCCGGCTGAGCGTCGAGAATCCGGGCAAGCTGCAGATCCTGCTCGAGGACGCCGTGGGCTTCCTTTACGGGATGGTGGACGACTACATCGGGCCCAAGGGTCGCAACTACGTGACCTTGGTCGGGACGATCTTCGTCTTCATCCTGCTGGGCAACCTGATGGGTCTCGTGCCGGGGCTGAAGTCGCCCACCAGCAACTTCAACGTCACGCTGGGATGCGCCCTGACGGTGTTCGTCTACTACCAGTTCCACGGGTTCAAGGAGCAGGGCATCCTCGGGTACATGAAGCACTTCCTGGTGCCCCCGGGGGCTCCCCTCTGGATCTTTCCCATCTATCTGCCGATCGAGATCATCAGCCACCTGTCGCGAATCCTGTCGCTATCGGTCCGGCTGTTCGGGAACATCTTTGGCGAGGACCTGGTCATCCTGATCCTCTTCAGCATCGTGCCGTTCCTGGTGCCCCTGCCCATGATGTTCCTGGGCCTGATCACGGCGGCGCTGCAGGCGTACATCTTCGCGATGTTGACGACGATCTACCTCGCGGGCGCGGTGGTGGTGGACCATGGCCCCGACGGCCACGGCGACGAACACGCCGCGGACCACGGGGTCGCGGAGCACGCAGCGGCCTGACGTCGGGCCGTCGCAGGGAGTTGGCGGGCGGGGAGAGTGTCCCGCCGGATGGGCTTGGTGGCGCAAGGCCGCGGCCTTGCTGAATCTCGGAGGAGGCGTCTATCGTGCGCAAATCGCTGGTCCTGTCATTGACGGTGTTGTTCGTGGCCGCGGGGATGGTCGCGCCGTTGTTCGCGCAGGGGCAATCCGCTGCCGGCGGCAGCGAGGTGGCCAAGTGGTCGATCATCACGGCGGGCTTCGCGCTGGCCATCGCCGCCGCGTTCGGGGCGCTCGGCCAGTCGAGGGGCCTCAGCTCGGCCGCCGAGGCGATCGCGCGGAACCCCAGCGCCACGGGCGACATCCGGTTCGCCCTGATCCTGGGCCTCGTGCTGATCGAGTCGCTCGTGATCTACGTGCTGCTCGTCGCCCTGATCCTCTTCTTCGTCAAGCCGTTCCCTGCCTGACGCCCGGCGGGGCGCGTGCGAGGTAGGGGCACGAGCCCATGTGCCCCTGCCGCTGAACTCGGCCGTGCGGCTCGACGTTCTCGTGTTGCTGTGCTCGGTCGTCTGGGGGTGCAACTACGCCATCGTCAAGGTTGCCCTCCGGGAGTTCCCCGATCTCGGCTTCAACGCCCTCCGCCTCTCGCTGGCGTCGCTGCTCTTCCTCGGCGCCCTCGCCTTCTGGCAGGAATCGGCCCTGCCGGGCCCTCGGCGCCTCCGCCTCTTTGCCTCCGCGCGCCGTATCTCCGCCCGGGACTGGTGGCTGCTGCTCGGGCTGGGAGCGGCGGGCCACTGCCTGTACCAGATCTGCTTCATCACCGGGATCGCGCGGACCAGCGTGGCCAACAGCTCGCTGCTCATCGGCTGCTCTCCGATCGCGGTCACCGCGCTGACGCTCGCCGTCGGCCACGAGCGCGTGTCGTGGCGCTACTGGCCGGGCGCTGCGCTGTCGCTTCTCGGGGTCTACCTCGTGGTGGGGGCCGGGGCGGCGCTCTCCGACGCGTCGCTGACCGGAGACCTGCTGACGGTGGGCGCGGTGCTCTGGTGGGCCGTGTACGCTGTCGGGTCGCGTACGGCCATGCAGCGATACTCGCCGCTCGTCGTGACGGGGTACTCGATGATCTTGGGAACGCTGCTCTACCTGCCGGTCGGGTTGCCTTCGCTTCGCCACTTCGACTGGACCGGCGTCTCGCTCTCCGCGTGGGCGGGGCTCGTGTTTTCGGCCGTGTTTGCGCTGTTCCTCGCGTACCTGATCTGGTACACCTCCATCCAGCGCGTGGGCAACGTCCGCACCGCCATGTACAGCAACCTGAACCCGATCGTGGCGCTCATCACCGCTGTCGTCTTCCTCGGGGACCGCCTGGGCGTGCGGGAAGTGGCGGGAGCGGCCCTGATCCTCGCCGGCGTGGCTCTGGCGCGCACGGCAGCGGGCGATATGAACCGCCAGGGTGCCCGGTAGCACGCGCCACGATCCAGCGTTTGGCTTCGACCGTCCCGCCGCCGGCCGTGTCGGGTCTATCGGTGGGTCGCAGGGCCAGGTAGCGCGAACTCGCTCAGGGGATCAACAAACGCCTGGAGCACCTGACCGGATCGCCGTCGGCCGCAGGCAACAGCTCGACCAGCAGCGGCTTCACCCTGCTCGAGTGCTAGGCGACCTGGCGCCGTAGGGTCCAGGCCACTCGCGTAACCCGCCGACAGCAGCCGTCGTCCACTGAGTGACCGGACTTTCCAACCAGGCTGGCTCTCCCGCAAGACACCCGCTCACCGTCCTGCCGCTGGCCTCAGCCCGCCGAGTGTCCAACAAGGGTGCGTGGGCGCCTGAGCGGACGGTAGACGATGGAGCTGGAGTTGCACGGGCCAAGCTCATGTGTAATAATCGGCCGCTTTTCATTCGTGACTTGTCAGGCCCGAGGCGACCGAAACGCGTTGAAAACGCGGAGGCCAACCATGAAGGACACGAACGGATCGCGCATCGTTTCTCGCCGGCGTCTCCTCCAGGGGCTTACCCTTGCCGGCGGCGCCGTCGCGGCCACCGCCCTGCCGAAGCGGTGGACGCGCCCCATGGTCGAGCAGGTGGAAGTACCGCTTCACGCGCAGGGATCCGTGCGCGCGTTGGCGTTCAGCGACCCACTTCAGGGGGCCAGCGTATACAGCTGCCGGGGCATCATCCCGTTCACCGTCACCACGACGCCGCCCGTATCGGGTCTGTCGGTCGCGGTGGTGGGCAGCGGCGCAGTGGCGGCGGGGACGGCTTTCTCGGGTCCCAACCTAGTCACGGGTTCCACAGACGGTTCGGGCACCTTCTCCGGCTATTGCAGACCTACCGGTGTCTGGGATCCGACTACTCCGTGCCACCTCACCGTCTCGACGCCGGCCGCAGGCTACAGCCAGTCCACGGTCGATTTCACCCTGGCCCTTTGCTCGTAGGCCTCAGCCCGGTCTGCCCCTGAGGGTGTTTGCGTGAGGTCGAGCGCCCCGATTGCCCGAACGGCTTGGCGCCGATAGGATCCAGGCCGTTCGCCTCTCCCGGCGACAGTAGCCCTCGGCCGCCGAATGGCCACGTGGGGCGCCCGCTGCCGAGTTCGGCAGGTCACCCTGCACAGGGCCTCGAGGTCACCCGAGACGTGCCCGTACCCCCAGGCTACCCTTCACCGTCACCACTACGCCGTCCGTATCGGGCCTGTCAGTCACCGTGGTGCGCAGCCGTACCGTGGTAGTCGAACGGTTCGGGCACCCTCTCCGGCCTGTAGCCCACGATAGGAGCCGCTCGGGCTCGTCGAGCGGTCGTTTCACTCCTGCCGCAGCGCGACAATCGGGTCGACCCGCGACGCGCGCCACGCCGGCTGGAGCGTGGCTGCCAGCGACGTCACCACCACGATGCCCGCTGCGAGCACCAGGCTGGTGGGATCCCAGGCCGAGACGCCGTAGAGCTCTTGCTGGACGAGCCGGTGCCCGCCGTAGGCGAGCGCGGCGCCAAGCGCCAGACCAATTGCCACAAGCGCGAGCGACTCCCGGACCACCTGGCGGCCAAGCGCTCCGCCGGTTGCGCCGAGCGCGATGCGAATGCCGAACTCCCGCGTGCGGTACCCCACCGCGAACAGCGTCACACCGAACAGCCCTGCGGCGGCCAGCACGAGCCCCAGGCCCGCCAAGCCTCCGGCCAGCGTCGCGGTCAGTGTCTCCGAGCGCCGGGCCGTTCCCATGTGCTCCCGCATCGTCAGGATCTCGAACGGCACGTAGGCATGGTCAGAGGTCGTCAGCCGCTTCCGCACGGCGGCGATCATGTCCGCAGGGTCGACGGCGGTCTCGACAAGAAACGTGACGTCGGCGGCCGGACGTCGCTGCGCGAATGGCAGGTAGAGGTACGGTTCGATGGTCTCCTTCAGATAATTCGTCGGGCCGTCCTCGACGATGCCGACCACCTGGCGGTCCTCGCCCGCCGCGTGCACCCAGGTGCCAAGCGGTTCGCCCAGGCGTCCGTAGAAGCGCCGGACGAACGCCTCGTTGACCATCAGGACCTTGGCCGCCTCTGGCCCGTCCCCATCCGTAAATGGCCGTCCGCGGACCACTCGCGCGCCGGTCGCGGCGAAGTACGCAGGGCTCACCTGGTTGAAGCGGAACGTCAGCGCCGTCGCACCCGGCATGTCCACGGGGATCTCGGCGCCGCCACCCGATCCGCTGAGGAGTGCGCGACGGGCGAAGGCGACGCGCCTGACACCGGGGAGCGCCGACAACGACTGCGCGAGCGGGGCCGACCGCTCGGAGGCCCGGCCGCCCGAATCCCACGACCCGTTGACGATGACGAGCGACCGATCCGGGTCCATTGCCGGGCGGATCGTGCTCACGTTCTGCAGGCTCTGCCACAGCAGCCCGGCCACGCAGACAATGCCGGTCACAAAGGCAATCTGCGCCACCACCAGGACGGCGAGCCACCGCGACCTGCGGGTGCTGGCGCGGGCCAGCACGTTCGGCGACGCCGCCACCTTTGAGGCTTCGCGCACCGGTAGGAGGGTACCCACCAGCGTGACGAGCACCATCGCCGCCAGCGCGAACGCGAAGGTGCGCAGGTCGAACCGGATGTGGAGATCGACGAAGCGCTCACCGGCAAAGAGCATCACCGGGGCGGCATCAATCAGCCACCAAGCTACCAGACACGCGAACCCGGTCCCGACCCCGCTCAGAAGCAGCATCTCGCTGACGTGCTGACGCCAGAGTGCGACCCGGCTGGCACCCAGGGCGGTGCGGATGGAGATCTCGCCCTTGCGCTCCTCGGTTTGCGCCAGCCGCATGTTGGCGACGTTGGCGGCGGCGACCAGCAGCACCAGCAGCACGATGGCGGCGAACAGCGCGGATCCGGCGGCGGTTCGGGGGTCGTCGGTCTCGTCGAGCCGCCCCACCCACGCCGTCCGCCCGGGCTCCGGCGCAGCGCCGTCCCGGTCGATTCGCCGCAGCACCGCCTCGATATCCTGCCGCACCCGCGCGAGTGTGGCTGCGGGCTTCAGTCGGCCCAGCAACTCGAAGTCCTTGTTTCGCCGGTCGCGCAGCGACTGGAGGCCGAATCCGCCGAACGCTGTCTGCATCGGGACGAACAGGTCTACCGCCAGCCCACGGTTGGCTCCCGAGAAGCCCGCGGGCAGGACGCCAACCACCTGGACGTCGACATCGTTGACGCGTAGGCGGCGGCCGACGACTGAGGGATCACCCCCGAGCGTCTGCTGCCAGAAGCGCCGGCTGATGACGATCTCGGCGTCCCGTCCCGCCCCGCGGTGAAAGACCGCACCGGGCGACGCCGCGACCCCCAGTGCGTCGAAGTAGTTGTCGGAGACGTACACGATGATCGGGACCTCAGTGCGGTCCTCGAGGCGCACGGTTGCCACGTGCCGGGTCTGGGCTATGACATCGGAGAGAGCGGGTACGCCTCGCCCAATCGCCTCGAACTCGGTCCAGGTGAGGTTGCTGAGCCGCTGCTGACGGCCCTTGGCCAGGATGGTGATCAGTTGGGCGGGTTCGCGGACCGGCAGCGCCCGCCACAGGGCGGCGTCGAGCACACTGAAGATGCCGGCGGACACGCCGATCGTCAGGGCCAACGACACCACGATCAGCGTCGTGGCGCCGGGATGGCGTCTGGCCGACCGAACCGCGAGTACAACGTCGAAGGGCAGCGTCGACATGACCGGTCGAACCGTGCACGAAAGGTGCCACCACGCTCGAGCTCGTTTCCGCCTGAAGAGAGCCCGATCCATCCGATCCTGGGGGCCTGGAGGGCAGCGGATGTTCGTTCGTGGGACGCCGCCTGGTCGGCTGGGCAGAAGCGGGAGACCAACAAAACGGCCAGGGGCAGCGTCAGAGGAGCGCCCGTCGGCCCGGCAAAGCCGTGTCCCCGGGGTCCCCTCGCGCCGACACTAGGTCGGCGGCCGGCGCGACACGATCACCGCCGCCACGGCGTAGAGCGAGACTCCCGCGATGATCGTTGCAGAGAACCCGAAGGTCATCGCCACCAGGACCGCCAGCCCGGATCCCAGCACGGACAGGGCGCCGTTGATGCCCCAGGCCCACGGCACGAGCGCGGCTTGGCGCGCGGCCAGCAAGCGCACGCCGCTCGGCAGTGGGATTCCCATCAGGACGCCGGCCGGCAGGAGCAGCGTCGCTGCCAACGGCAGGCGGGCGTCGAGCGGCCAGCCGACGGCGGCGCTGACGACAGAAGGCAGGAGGAACGCCATCAGGAACCCGGCAACCACGATGAGGACTAGGGCCGCGGTGAGCCTCGACCGGAGCGCCGGTTCGCCAATCCGGCGACTCAAATAGCTGCCGGCGCCGGTGCCCAGAAGCAGCGAGAACAGCGTCACCGTGAGCGAGTAGACCGGGTGGCCGAGCAGCAGCACGAAGCGCTGCAGGAGGGCGATTTCGACCATCATGTAGCCCGCGCCGAGGCAGCCGAAGTAGCTCAGCCAGCGCAGCCAGCCCGGGGCGAGCGCTCCACGCCCGACCACGAGGAGCGGGATGACGACGAAGAGGGCCACCAGGAGTGCCGAGAGCCCGATGACGACGATCAAGGCCGTCAGGCCACCTGTCGCGAACCCCTCGGGCAGTGCGTGCTTCCAGGGCTCCGTCCAGCCCAAGACATGCCGCCGCACCCAGGCGACATAGGTCTGATGGTCGAGGCGCGTCGTGTGGAAGAAGAATGGGCGGTCGTCAGTCGTCGGGGTGATGTCGAGGGGGTACGACTGGTAGAAGGCGTGCGGGTCTGGGGCGGCAATCAGCCGGAGGTAGTCTCCGACCCCGTTGGCGTCCAAGTCGGCAAATGCCGCGCTACCCTCGACAGGCTCGCGCCCAGCTAGGTAGACGATGCGAAACCCGAACTGGTCGGCGACGTGTGCCAGCCGGCTCGTCTCCTCGGGGGTGAACGGCCGCCGTTTCAGGATGAAGTTGACGATGTTGTCGTGCTCGATGAGCGCCAGCCGATCGGCGGCACGCCATCCGTGGCGCGCACACGCCTCCTGCGCCAGCGACACGAGGCGCAGGCCGTCGAACCGCCATCGCGTGATCGTCAGGAGCCCGTTGTCGGTCAGGTGATCGAGAAAATCATCGAAGGCCTCGACCGTGTACAGCATGTTCTCGGTCAGCGCGTAGGCGCCAGCCGAGGTGGCTGCCCAGGTGTCGACGAGCGAGGCCTGGATGACGTCGTACCGCACGGCCGTCCGCCGGACGTAGGACCGGCCGTCCTCGATGTGGAGCGTGACGCGCGGGTTGGCGTAGACGCCACCCGAGTACCCGCGAAACGCGCGAAGCATGACGTCGTTCACGATGATCGGGTTGATCTCCACGCCGTCCACGTGAGAGGCACCAAACAGCAGCGCCGAGCAGAGGTCGCGACCACCACCGGGGCCGACCACCAGCGTCGTGAACCGCTTCTGGGAGGGGCGATCGGTGCCCGCGCCCGCGGGGCTGCCCTTGAGGTAGAAGGCGAGGGCGGTAAGGTCGTAGGCCAGATACGAAGCGCCCGAGAGGTCGGGCCCGACGTTGAGGATCGGCGTCGACGCCGCCGAATCGATGTCCATGTAGCGCGACGCAGGCAACGGGCCACGGTAGGCCGTGCTCAGCGACCAATCGTGATGCCCGCGGTCGTAGACAGCGACGCGCGAGAACGAATTCCACTTCTCGAACAGCACGGTGTCGCCGACGTGGCCCTTGGTGAACGAGAGCGCCGAGAGCGAGTGTCCGGAGACCGAGAGGGCCAGCGGGACGACGACCACCGCCGCCAGGACACCGGCCGCGGTGCGGCGGAGACCCGGAGGCGCCAACAGCAGACCGGCGGCCGCGCCGAACCCCGCCGCGACAACGACCGCTGCTGGCGCACCCACGACGTCGAGCAACGGCAGCAGCACCAGGCAGCCGCCAGCCGCGCCCACCAAGTCGGCGGCGTACACGGCCGTGACGTGCCGCGACCCGCGGGCGATGGCGAGGGTGATCACGCTCCCGCCGGTGAAGAACGGGCACGTGGCGAGGGCGTAGAGAGCCAGCATGCGGGCGATGTTGGCCGCCGAGTAGTTGAGGCCGACGTGGAACCGGACCAGGACCGCCAGGCTGGCGAGCGTCACGACCGCAAACGCCTGGGCGTGAGCGGCCAGCAGCACCGGTGTGGCAAACCGGTCGAGCCACGGGCGCGCCACGTAGGTGTAGACCCCGCTGGCGCTCAGTCCGAGCAGCGCAACCGAAATGGCCAGGAACGCGAAGTGGTAGTACATCGTGACCGAGAAGATGCGCGTCAGCGCGAGCTCGGTCACCAACAACGCCGCCGAGGTCAAGCCAATGGCCGCCAACTGGGGCCACGCGGGGCGGCTGAGGGCTGGAGATGAAGGCGGAGCAGGCGAGACGGAGCGTTCCGACCGTGGCATGGCCGACTATAGTACGTGTCCGCGGCCGCTGCTCGCAAGCGATCGCGCGCCATGCTCACTGTTCCGCGCCAACTTGCTCACGCGGCCCCGCCTGAGCCACCGCCGGCCCGGTTCCCGAGGCCGGCCCGATCCGACTCCGTGGATCGGGGCGCCGCGCGCAGGGCGACGGCGTCGCGGGACGCAGCAGTCGACGGACGCCATCACTCGATGGCCGATGGAACAGCCTGAGGTAGAATCTGGACCTTCATGGGACCCCCTGGGGCCGGCACACCATGACTCGCGTCCTCCCACCGCTACTCCTCGGCGGCGCGTTGGTTCGCCCCAGCGACGCCGAGTTGGAGGCTCTCCACCGGCTGGCCGCCGATTGCGAGGACTGGGACGGCCTCGTCCGGCAGGCCGACGCGCACGGCCTGGCGCCCCTGCTGGCGCGCCATCTTGACGGTGCGCATGTCCAGCTTCCTCGCTCCGCCGCGCGCCTGCTGCGCGCGCTCCGGGTGATGCATCGTGACGCCAACGCGGCACGCCTGCAGGCGCTCGCCGACATCCTGCGACTGTTCGCGTCTGCGGACGTGGAGAGCGTCGTGCTGAAGGGCGCGGCCCTCGGGATTCTCGTCTACGGAGATCCCGCCCTTCGGCCGATGTGCGATCTCGACCTGCTCGTGCCGCGGTCCGACGTGCGCCGGGCCCAACTCCTGCTCGAGCACCACGGGTTTGAACCCTCGTGGACGGAACCGCACCGGAGGAAGTTCGGCGCACACCACCACCTGCCACCCCTCGTCCGTCACGTGGACGGGGTCGCGGTCGAGGTCGAACTCCATCACAACGCCTTTCACCTCGATCAGCCCGCGTCGCTCGAGATCGTCCGGGACAACGGAGCGCCGGTGCTCGTTGGCGCTGACCGCGCTGCGCGGCATGCGGTTCGGACGCAGGACCACCTCGCTTTCACGGTCGACGGCGTGGATGCGCGGACCCTCGGGCCCACCGAGCTGCTCTGGCACCTGTCGCGAGGCGTGGTCGAACTCCGACAGCCGATGCAGCTGGTGCATGCCGTGGACGTCGTGGAAGTCGCCCGCCAGTACCGAGCAGGTCCTCGACTGGGACGCGCTGCCGCGATGCCATCCGTGTGTCCTCAGCACCCTGCGGCTCGTCAATCTCGTGCTGCCGTTGCCGGTCGACGTCGCTCGCCACCTGCCCGGACTCCGCGGCTCGAGACGTCCCGAGGGAATCGGTCAGGACTATACCGGTGCTCCCCTTCGCTCCTCCTGGACCGCCGAGAACGGCGGACTGTCGGGGTTGATCAAGGACACGCTGTTTCCACCGGAGTGGTGGCTGCGGATGTACTATGCCGAGGGCCTCGCGCCGGGCTGGCGCTGGCCACTGACGCTGCGCCATCAGCTGGCCGTCGGCGGGGCCGGCCTACGGCACGCGGCTCGTCAGCTGCGTCGGCACCGGTGAGGGATCACGACCGCTATCTGGACGGGCCGACCATGACCACTCGACCGCGCCGCGTGGCGGCGTACCGGCTGGAACAGCTCGAGAACGAGCTGCTCCTCTACCATCCCGGCCGCACGGTCACGCTCTACTGCAACGACACGGCGGCACTCGTCTGGCAGCTGTGCGACGGGACGCTCACCTCGGATCAGATTGCCCAACTGCTCTCCGAGCAGTATCCGGAGGCCTCCGTTGCCGAGGACGTGCAGGCAACGCTGCGCGCCTTCGCACACCATGGCGCGATTGAGTTCATCTGAGAGCGCCCGCGGCACGGCGTGCTTCACCTTCGCCGGCAGCACGGTCGTCGTGCAGGCGGTGGGCGCGCGGGCCTGCTCGATCCTCGACCTGCTCTTCGGCCGGGTCCCCACCGTCAAGTCGGCTGATGCCGCGGGCGACGACGCGATCGCCCTTCGCATCGTCGAGACGACGTCAGGCCTCGATGTGACCCGCGGCGCCGTGGCCATCTGCCGGGGTGGGGACGAGGGCGCGGCGGCGAGTCTCCTGCTCGGCGAGGTGATGTACGCCCTCGCCGACCGGTGCACGACAGGCGTCCTCTTCCACGCGGCCGCCGTCGCTCGGGACTGCCGGGCAATCCTGTTGCCCGGCCGCAGTCACAGCGGCAAGACGACGCTCGCCGCCTGGCTGGCGCCTCGGTGCGGATACGTCACGGATGAGATGGTGTTCATGCCGCTCGACGCGGGCGGCGTGCAGCCGTTCAGCCGGCCGCTCCAGCTCCGGCACGCGGCTCGCGAGGCGCTCGCGGCCGACACGGCGCTACTGGATCACCGGCGGTCGGTCTCCGGCAGCGATTTCGACCTCGTGGTCCTCCCCGACCTCTCGGTGCCGTCGGCCCGCCCGCTCGACCTGCAGGCCATCATCTTTCCGCGCTACAACGCCGCGTCGGCGGGGGAAGTGACGAAACTGTCCCAGGCGCAGACGGGCCTGGCGTTGATGGAGTGCGTGCTCAACGTTCGGAACCGGCCCGAGCAGATCTTCGCGGCCGTGGCGGCGGTCGCGCGCCGCGCGCCGGCCTATCGGATGACCTATTCGAGTCTCACCCAGGTGGAGCGGGACCTGAACGCGATCGTGGATGCGCTCTGACCACGGGGGCCCGAGGCCACGACCTGGCCGGCCAGCAGCCCCTACCGCGGCTGCGGAGTGGCTTCCAGGACGGCGGCCACGAGGTTGGCCGCGTCCCGAACGATGCCCGGGCAGATCTCGCGGAAGACTCCTCGGTCACGCGCCGCCTGGAGACGCTCCGGCGTGTCGATTGGCCCGTGAATCAGCTCCCGGCACAGCACCGACGGGTGTCGGGCCTCGAACTGCTCGATGAAGTCGTTGATCAGGCGGTAGGTGCGCTCCTTGTCGGCCTCGCCGGAGTTCGCGTGGCCGCGTGCCAGGCCCAGGACCATCAATGCCCCGGTCACCGCGCCGCACACCTCGCCTCTGCGGGCCATGCCGCCCCCGAAGGCCGACCCGAGCCGCATCGCCGTCTCCGCGGGAAGCCCGAAGTGGTCGCCAAACGCGCTGAACACGGCCTGCGAGCAGGAAAAGCCCTCGGCGAAGCGCTGCACGGCCACCGCGGATTCGTCCGTCATCGTCCGCCCTCGATTCGACCCGGTCGATCAAGCGACCGCGGGTCGAAGATATCGCACCCAGGCGCCACCAGCAGGTGACCGTCCGCAGCGAAGAAGAGCCCGGAGGGTTCGATCACGCCTGCCCCGCGAAACTGCACGACGCGCGTGCGATCGCCCTGGGCATCATACACGTACGTCACGGGGACGTGGGCCAACGACACCCACAGGCTGCCCGACGCGTCCACGGCGGCGGCGCGGACGAGTTGGGGGACCAGGGGCAGGAGGCGATCCCCGACCTGGCGACGCGGCCACGTGGTCGGCAGCGCGTTCAGCACGCCGTCGATTTCCCGCCCTTCCACGTGGCGTTCGAACACGACGGCGCCGGCTTCGTCCAGTTTCCGGACCATCGGGCGCCCGGCCTGGAAGACGAAGTAGAAGCCTCCCTCCGGAGCGACGAGCGGGATGCCGGCGTTGAGCGCGAAGTGGATGTCCGGGTCGTTCTCGAAACCCGTCGCGCGTGGCACGCCGATGGCGCGGACGGCTTCGCCCGACACGGTGAACTCCGAGATGAGCGCGCCGCTCTCGGGCAGGCTGACGAACACGGAGCGGCCCCAGGTACCTGCAGCCATCCCACCCCGCCCACAACGAGGCCGTCGACGATGAACCGTTCGGTCGTGCGGCCCGGCACGGTGAAGCCGCCCAGGAGCGATCCACCTGCCTCGAACACCTGGATACGGTCGCGGGCGGCCGGCCGATCGGCGACGGCGAACGTGCCGTTGGGGGAGAGCGCGAAGGCGGTCGGCCCGTAGATCCGACCGGGTTCCTGCCCGATCCTGACGACCGTCCACGACCCGGTCATCGCGGCGTCGATGCCGTGAACGGTGTGCCCCGCCCGGTCGAACACGTAGAACTGCCCGGAACCGGCCTGTGCGAATGCGACCACCTCGCGGAAGGTTCCGACGATCTCGGCCGGTACGGCCCGCACGGCGCTCAGCATCTGGACCCGGGAGGTGTCCCGGCCGCCCTCGACGCGGCCGCGCAGCGAGCGTTCTGGGCCCTGCGGCGCCGGGAGGGCCAGGCAGGCCGACAGCGTCAGGAATCCCCGCCGGGACAGCGAAGGCGACGGTGGCTTCGACTCGATCATGCTTGGCCAGCGCGCGACGAGGTGTGCCGCCAGGTCCGCCCGGTCTTCAGTACCGTGCGGTCTCCCGGATCGCGCGGAGCACGTCGGCGCTCTGGGGAAGGATGACCTCCTCCAGGTTGGGCGCGTAGGCGACCGGCGTGTCGAGCGCGGCGACGCGTCGCACCGGGGCGTCGAGATGTTCGAACAGGTCACCGGCAATGCGGGCGGCGATCTCCGCGCCGAACCCGCACGTCAGTTGGTCCTCGTGGGCGATGATGACACGATTGGTCCGCCGGACGATCGTCGCAATCCCCTCCCAGTCGTACGGGACGAGCGTCCTGAGGTCGAAGACGGCGGCGCTGATCCCGTCCTTTTCCGCCTGCTGGGCCGCGAGGAGGCTGCGCTGCACGAGAGCGCCCCACGTCAGGACGACGAGGTCTTCGCCGTCCCGGACGAGCGCCCCCTTGCCGAACGGCAGCGTGTAGTCGGGCCCCGGGTAGACGCCCTTGTTGTAGGTCTGGCGGTACAGGTGCTTGTGCTCGAGAAACAGGACCGGGTCGTCGCAGCGGATGGCGGTCCGCAGCAACCCCGCCGCGTCGACCGCGTTGGACGGGAAGACCACTCGGATGCCCGGGCAATGGGCGAAGATGCTCTCGCCGGACTGGCTGTGGTACGGCGCGCCCCCGCGCAGGTAGCCGCCGATCGGGACGCGAACGACCATCGGGCACGAGAAGTTGTTGCCGGAGCGGTACCGGAGCATCGCCATCTCGTCCCGCAGCTGCATCATCGCCGGCCAGATGTAGTCGAAGAACTGGATCTCCACCACCGGCTTGATGCCCCGCGTGGCCATGCCCACGGCCCGCCCGGTGATGTTCGCCTCGGCGAGCGGCGAGTTGAACACGCGGGTAGCGCCGAATGCCCGCTGGAGGCCGTGCGTGACCTTGAACACCCCGCCCTTACCCGAGACCGCGGAGAGGGCCTCCTCCCGCGAGGCGTCGGCCACGTCCTCCCCAAAGAGGATGATCCGCGGGTCCCGCCCCATCTCGTCGCGCAGCGTTCGGTTGATCGCCGCCACCATGGTGTCCGGTTTCCCCGTGCCGGTTGCCTCGGCGTCGAACGCGGCCGACGTCGGATCGACATCGGGGGAGAACACCCAGAGCGCGGCCGTGTCAGGCGCCGGCTTGGCCGCGCGCAAGGCGAGCTCCGCCGCCGCCGCCACCTCGCGCTCGGCGGTCGTCTCGATCTGTTCGAGCGCGGTGTCGGTCGCCAAGCCGTCCTCGAGCAGTAGGCGGCGCAGTCGCCGCAAGGGGTCCCGGGCGGCCTCGGTCTGCCGCTCGGCGGGGGTCTTGTACAGCCGCTCGTCGTCGGAGAGCGAGTGCGAGTAGGGCCGGATCACGTGCGCGTGCACGAGCGACGGGCCGCGGCGCTCCCGGGCATAGGTGACGGCGTCGCGCAGCCCCCGATGGCTGTCGAGCAGGTCCGTGCCGTCCACCGTCAGGACGTTGAGCCCCGGATAGGCGCGCACGATGCGAGAGATGTCGCCCCCGGGCGTCTGGATCTCGCGGGGGACCGAGATGGCGTAGCCATTGTCCTGGACGAGGTACACGACCGGCAGCCGCTTGCCGCAGGCCGTGTTCAGGGACTCCCAGAACTCGCCCTCGGCGGTGGCGCCCTCGCCTAGTGACACGTAGACGACCTCGTCGGGCCGACACCGGGCCTCGCGGCCGGGGATCTCCTCAATCCGCTGGTAGAACCGGCCTGCCTCGGCACACCCGACCGCTTGCAGGCACTGTGTGCCGGTCGGGCTTCCCTGCGACACGATATTGAGCCGCTTGTGGCCCCAGTGCGACGGCATCTGCCGCCCCCCGGACGCGGGGTCGTCTCGGGCACCCACAGCCTCGAGGAGCATCTCGTACGGGGTCACACCCAGGGCCAGGCACAGCGCACGGTCGCGGTAGTACGGATAGAACCAGTCGTAGCCGGGTCGCAGGTGCAGGGCGGCGGCCACCAGCACGGCTTCGTGTCCCGCACCGCTGATCTGGAAGAAGATCTGACTCTGGTTCTTGAGCTGGATCTCCTTGTCGTCGAGCTTTCTCGACAGGACCATCCAGGTGTAGGCGCGCAGCAGGTCGTCGCGGGTGAGGTCGGTCTGCCGGGCTGATGCCCCTGGCGCCAGCCCATTCAACCCGCTGACTGGAGTCGATGCGTCCATGCGACGGTCCTCGGAAGCCGGCCCGGGGCGGCCGATGCTCCCGACGGGATCGGCCGGACACTGGTCTGATTGCTGAGCGTTTTATTATAGCACCCGGGCCCGATGCTATAATCTGGCCCACTCCGAGCATGACCGCACCTCCGCGCCTGCACCGCTGGGACGAGATCGCACTCGAGAAGATCACGGAGATGATCTCGCGGAAGATCATCGCCGGCGACCGCATGATGCTGGCGCACGTCTACCTCAAGCGCGGAGCGCTCGTCCCCATGCATCACCACGAGAGCGAGCAGATGACCTACGTGCTCCAGGGGGCGCTGCGCTGCACGGTCGGCGACGAGGAAATCACCGTCCGCGAGGGTGAAGTGCTGCACGTGCCGCCCCACACCCTCCACCAGGCCGAGGCACTCGAAGACACCCTCGAAATGGATGTGTTCGCCCCGGGCCGGCGGGAGTGGACCGAGGGGGAGTAACCCCGGCGCGCGAACCATCCACCCGGGCGTTCCGTCTAACCTCGCATGTCGATGTCCGCGCTTCCCTGGTCCCTGCGGGCGCTGCTCCGCACGCCGCTCGTTACCGTGGCGGCTGTCGTCTCGCTTTCGCTCGGTATCGGGGCGAACGCGGCCATCTTCTCGCTGTTCGACCAGACCCTGCTCCGGGCGCTCCCGGTCCGGGAACCGGGCCGCCTGGTCAACCTGGCGGCGCCGGGGCCGAAGCCCGGCTCCCAGTCGTGCAACCAGGCGGGCGGCTGTGACGCGGTCTTCAGCTACCCGATGTTCCGCGACCTCGAGCGGCAGCAGGCCGTCTTCACCGGCATCGCGGGGCACCGCCTCTTCGGGGCCAACCTGGCCTACCGCGGGCAGACGCTCAGCGGGGACGGCGCGCTGGTGTCCGGGAGTTACTTCTCCGTGCTGGGAATCCAGCCGGCGATCGGCCGCCTGTTGGACTCGGGCGATGACCGCACCATCGGTGAATCTCACGTGGTCGTGCTCAGCGACTCGTACTGGCGGACGAGGTTCAGCGCCAGCCCCAGCGTCCTGAACCAGACCCTGATCGTCAACGGTCAGCCGCTCACCATCGTCGGCGTCACGCCCCGCGGCTTCCGGGGCACGACGGTGGGCGCTTCGCCCGCCGTGTTCGTGCCGATCACGCTCCGGGAGACGATGGAGCCGTTCTTCCACGAGCCGCAGTTCGACAAGCGCCGCGCGTACTGGATCTACCTCTTCGCCCGGCTGAAGCCCGGCGTGTCCCTCGATCAGGCGCGCGCCGCCCTCAACGTCCCCTACCGCGCGATCATCAACGACGTGGAGGCCCCGCTGCAGAAGGGGATGAGCGACCAGACGATGAAACGGTTCCGGGTGCGTCAGGTCGTGGTCGAGGCGGACCCCCGGGGCCAGAGCAGCGTCCACCGCGAGGCGCGCACGCCGATGTGGCTGCTCCTGGGGCTGACCGGTCTCGTGCTGGTCATGGCCTGCGCGAACATCGCGAACCTCCTGCTGGCCCGAGGGGCGTCCCGCTCGGCTGAGATGGCCGTGCGGTTGTCGATTGGCGCGGGACGCGGGCGGCTGATCCGGCAACTACTTGGTGAATCGTGCCTGTTGGCGGTGGCGGGGGGCGCCCTCGGCCTGCTGGTCGCCCACTGGACGCTGGACCTGATCGCGTCGCTGATGCCAGCCTCCGCCGCGACGACGCTCAGCTTCGAGATCGACGGACGGGTCCTGCTGGTGTCGGCCGCGCTCGCCGCGGCCACGGGACTGCTCTTCGGGCTGTTTCCCGCGCTGCACGCCACGCGGCCCGACGTGGTCAGCTCGCTCAAGGGCCAGGCCGGCCAGCCGGGCGGTCCGCGGTCCGCCTCCCTGTTCCGCACCTCGCTGGCGACCCTGCAGGTCGGGCTGTCGATGCTCCTGCTGGTCTGTGCCGGGCTCTTCGTCAGGAGCCTGTTCAACGTGAGTCGTGCCGACCTCGGCCTGAAGATCGACAACGTGGTGACGTTTGGCGTGGCGCCGATGCTCAATGGCTACAGCGCCCCGCAGTCCCGACAGCTGTTCGAGCGCATCGAGGACGCCTTCGCCTCAACGCCCGGCGTGACCGGTGTGACGGCCGCAATGGTGCCCCTGCTCGCCGGCAACAACTGGGGCACCTCGGTCGGCGTCGAGGGATTCGACGCCGGGCCGGACACCGACGTCGAGGCGCGCTTCAACGAAATCGGGCCCGGCTTCTTCTCCACGCTCGGCGTGCCGCTCGTGTCCGGCCGGGAGTTCTCGCCGGCCGACGGCGTTGGCGCCCCGAAGGTGGCGATCGTCAACCAGGCCTTCGCCCGGAAGTTCCACCTCGGACGGAACGCCGTCGGCCGCCACATCGATCCCGGCGGCGGCAAGAAGCTCAACGTCGAGATCGTGGGTCTGGTCGCCGACGCGAAGTACAGCGAGGTGAAGGACGCCGTTCCGCCGCAGTTTTTCCAGCCGTACCGCCAGGACGACACGATCGGCTTCATCACCTTCTACGTGCGCTCGGGCCTGGACGCCAAAGAGATCCTCGGCGTGATCCCGAAGGTGGTGGGCCGGATCGATCCGAATCTCCCCGTCGACAGCCTCCGGTCGATGCCGCAGCAGGTGCGGGAGAACGTGTTTCTCGACCGGTTCATCACGGTGCTGTCGGCCGCCTTCGCCAGCCTGGCCACCTTGCTGGCGGCCATCGGGCTCTATGGCGTGTTGGCCTACGCCGTCGCGCAGCGGACTCGCGAGATCGGGCTGCGCATGGCCCTCGGGGCCACGCCGGGCGGCGTGCGGCGGATGATCCTCAGGCAGACGGGGCTGATGACGGCCATCGGAGGGATCGCCGGGCTGGTCCTGGCCGTGGTTGTGGGCCGCTACGCGCAGTCGCTGCTCTACGAGCTGAAGGGCGACGATCCGGCGGTCTTCGCCGGTGCGGCGGTCACGCTCGGTCTCATCGCGCTGATGGCGGGTTTCATTCCGGCGCAGCGCGCGTCGCGGGTCGACCCGATGCGGGCCCTGCGCTACGAGTGAGCCCCGGCGCGCTCAACGCAGCCAGTCGAGGGACAAGACGTGCGCGCCCGCGCCGGTGCGACGGTTGGGGCCGATCTCCACGTCGTTCCGGAGGATGCGGATTCCGCCGTCGTAGCGGTCCCCGAGCGTCACCTCGCCGGCGCGCGCCATCACCAGGCGCTCGCGTCGCCCTTCATCGGCCTGCTCCTGGTCGATCGCGAAGCGGATGAACAGCAGCGACGTGAAGACCCCGGTCCCGCCGCCATTGTCCCAGGTCTCGACCACGTGAATGCCCGATGCGAGTGTCCCGACGCGGCGGTAGGCGAACCAGCCGGATTCACCGGGCGTTGGGGTGACCGAGGTGGTCCGCAGCTCGATGCGGACGGTGCCGTCAGGTTGTTCCGTGGAGTCGCCATAGTAGCGATCCGAGTTCCAGGTCCCGCCCAGGTCGATCGCCACCGGTCCTGCCACCGAGTCGGACAGCCACGACAGCAGCTCCTTGATCGCCCTCGGGTTGATCGGTTTGCCCCGATAGGTGAAGTCTCGGTTCGCCTCGGCAAGCAGCGGGGCGAGGGGAGAGGGCGGGGCGGGCGAGCCGGAGAGGGTCGTCCCGGCCACCAGAAGAGCCGACAGGAGCATCGCGACGCAGCCGATCCGAGTCATCCGCACCCTCCTCCCGTTCCGACGTCGGCGCAGGTTACGGCCGACGGTGCACCGATCAGCAGAGCCGCGCCGCGGATGGGGGCGAGAGGACGAAGCGCCGGCAGGCCCGGGACCCTGCCGGACAATCAGTGCGTGCGACGGTTCCAGTCGTCACGGCCGCCGGAGTAGACGTCCAGCCTTCGGCGCATGCGATTCATCTTCCACTTGAAGTACCCGGTACTTGATCTCGGCCAGCGGCTTGGTCCGCCAGACGCGCAGGTAGAGATACCCGAAGGCCAGCCCGCCCAGGTGCGCAGAGTTCGCCACCCCGCCCTGGTTTCCGCCAACCGACGAGAGGAAGGCGATCGCGCCCATGATCATGACGAAGTACTTCGCCGGGATCGGGAAGAGCATCCACATGTAGATGGGGCGATCCGGAAAGTAGAGCGCGTAGGCCAACAACAGGCCGTAGATGGCGCCCGACGCGCCGACCGTCACCGACGCCCACATGGCCGCGCCGACCTCGCCGGGGAGCCACGCGAGCAGGAGCGTCGTCACCGCCGCGCCGATTCCGGTCACGAAGTAGTACTTGAGGAAGAACGTCCGTCCCCACAGCCGCTCGAGTTCGACGCCGAACATCCACAGCGCGAGCATGTTGAACAGGATGTGCAGCATCCCGGCGTGCAGGAACATGTAGGTGACCGGCTGCCAGAGGAAGAGCCGCCGGAACACCGCGTCAGGTTGCAGGCCGAAGTCGAACACGAGCGATGGCGCCACCCACGACACGAGGAACACCGCCACGTTCGTCCAGATCAGGGTCTTGACGACCGGCGTCATGGGACCCGGGCCGAAGGAGTACGACATCATGCGGGCCGACGGGCGGTATGGCGGCATGGCCTCCAATCCAGTCATCGGGCGCGCGCCTGTGCGCCCGAGATCACGCTGAGAGATCGGATGAACCGGTACGCGATCGTCCCACAGTTCCGAGCGTCCCCAGCCGGCCTGGGACGAGCTGGCGCCTCGGGCCGCCGGCCGGCGCGCGGCTGCCCGTCCTGCTGCGCCTCACGTGGCGCTCGGGCGCGCGCGCAGCCACAATCGGATCGCCAGCAGCACTTCTTCGAACTCGGAGATCCGCAGCGCCCGTGCGGCGGCGGCCAGCGCCCCCAGCCCGACACCCAGCCCGGCCGCGACGCGGATGGCCTTCGCGGCGAGGGACGCACCGAGCACGGTAGAGGCGAGCCATCCCTCCACGGCCCAGACGGCGGCGGCCATGGCCGCGGACGCGGCGCAGATCTTCAGCGTCGCGACCGCCAGGCGACCTCCGTCGATGCCGTCGAGCCGGTCGCGGAGGAGGTGGAGCAGGAGGGCGGCGTTGACCAGGGCCGCGAGCGAGGTGCCGAGGGCCAGGCCCCGGTAGCCGAGCCAGCGAACGAAGACCAGGTTCAGCGCCAGGTTCAGGCCCACCGTAACGCCGCTCACGAGCACGGGCGTCCGGCTGTCCCGAAGGGAGTAGAACGTGGGGACCGCGATCTTGACCGCCGAGTAGCCGACCAGGCCGGGCGCGTAGGCCAGCAGGGCGGCCACCGTCCCGGAGGTGTCCTGCGGCGTGAAGCGCCCGTGTTCGAAGATGAGCGCGACAATCGGGCTGGCGAGCACGACCAGGCCGACCGTCGCCGGCACGTTCAGCATCAACATCATGCGGAGCGCGCCCGACAGCGTCTCGCGCATCGACGCGCGGTCCTGGAGCGCCGCGTGACGCGACAGGGCCGGCACCGCGGCGGTCGCGATCGACAGTCCGAAGAGCCCGATGGGGAAGTACATCAATCGGAAGGCGTAGTTCAGGTACGACACCGCGCCCGGGCCTTGCCCGGTGGCGAGCATCGTGTTGACGAGCACGTTCACCTGAACGGCCGCCAGGCCGATGGTGCCCGGTGTCATCAAGGCGATGACTTCCCGCAGTGCCGGGTCTCGGAGATTCACCACCGGCCGGTACCGATACCCTTCCCGGCGCAGCAAGACCCACTGGATGGCCACCTGGGCCAGGCCACCGACGAGCGTCCCGCAGCCAGCCGCGAAGATAGGTCGCACGCCGGCTGCCAAGAAGACCGGGATGAGCACCGCCATGGTGGCGATCGTCCCGACGTTGAACATCGCCGGAGCCAGCGCGGGCACGAAGAACCGCCGCAGCGAGTTGAGCATGCCCATGCACGCGGCGGCCAGGGCGACCAAGGTGAGGAACGGAAACATCAGGCGCGCCAGCGCCACGACCAGCTCCAGCTTGCCCGGGACCTCGGCGTAGCGCCCTGCGGCGAAGGTCGCGATGGGCCAGGCGAATGCCACGCCGAGCACCACGAGCGTTCCCGTGACCAGCAGCAGGGCGTTGACGACCAGGTTGCCGAGCCGCCAGGCCGCGGGCCGGCCCTCCAGCGTCAGGAGGCGCGTGAAGGTGGGCACGAAGGCCGCACTCATGGCGCCCTCGGCAAACAGGTCGCGGAGCAAGTTGGGGATGCGAAACGCCACGATGTAGGCGTCCATGTCGTGGCTGGCTGCGAACACATAGGCGAGGACCTGGTCGCGCACCAGCCCGAGGAGCCGGCTCGACATGGTCGCCAGCCCGATCACACCGGCCGACCGGGCGAGCCGCAGGGAGCCCCCAGGTGGCGCGGGCTCGCCGCGGATCGGGTCTGGCCGCGCCGGGGTGCTGGCAACATCCATGGACGCTTCAGGTTAGCACACGTGCTGCTTGCACACGCGCTCGGCCGGACTGCGAGAGGGGATGAAGAAAAGGAAGGGCCCCTTTGGCTCAGAAGGGGCCCGTGGAGGATGAGAGGCTTTCGCTCTCGTTATCCGTTTAGACGCGCCACGCGCGGAAAAAGTTCGTGGACATTTCCTGACCGGTCACACGCTCAGGCGCCGGCGCACCAGCTCGTTGACGGCCTTGCCATCGACCGTGGCGCCAGCGAGCCGGGCCATCACCGCCTTCATCACCTTGCCGATGTCCTTGGGGGAGGTGGCGCCGGTCTGCTGGATCACCTCGGTCACGAGGCGGTCAAGGTCGTCGGCTCCCACAGCTGGCGGCAGATAGGCTTCGAGGATCGCAAGGTCTGCCGTCTCCTTCTCGACCAGATCCTGTCGCCCGCCCTTCGCGAACTGCTCGATGGATTCCTTGCGCTGCTTGACGAGGGTCCCGACGACCTGGTGCTCCTCAGCCTCGGTGAGCGCGCGGCCCCGCTCGACTTCCCGGTTCATGAGGGCGGCCTTGAGCAGGCGCAGCGCCGAGAGCCGCTCCTGGTCGCGCGCCTTCATAGCTTCGGCCATCGACTGGGTTACCTGTTCGATTAGGGACATGCGACCTCCTCGCAGGGGACCGGCGGGCCTACTCCGGCCGACACCGCGGTTTCCGCGCCCCTCTCACTCCGGGCGGCCCATCGGCGACCCGGGAGCCGGCGGGGCGCGCCGGACCGCGCCCTCCGAGAAATAGTAGAACCGCAGCCGGCGGATGTCGACCTGGGGAGCGAATCCAGCACCACCTCTTGCGCCGCGCCGTTGGGCCGGGACGTCAGGATCCCCAGGGGCGTCGTCAGACGGGCGTACCGGGTCGACCGCTGTTCCACGTTGAACTCGTGAAAGTCCCGCGAGAGCACGAAGTTGCCCCGGTAGCGTGGCGCCAGGATCGCGACGGAGCGTGGCCCTATCCACCGGATGTCAATCGGCTGGTCCGTCCGCACCATGCGCACGACGGCCTGGTAGCTGCCCGGCTCGCAGCCGCCGTTCTCGGAGAACGTCTGGTGGTAGAAGTGGCTGTAGACGCCACGCACGCCGACGGGGGCCACCAGGAACACGACGTCCCCGCAATCGCAGGACGGAAGGTCGGCGTTGACGAGCGTCGCCGCATCCGATGCCATCGTGGTCGCCCAAGCCCAGTCCGCCCCCTTCACCTGAACCTGCCAGACCGAGACGGCGAGTACCGCGGCCACGACTGCCAGTCCAACCCTCCTGGCGCGGCCATTCAGGTCCACGGCGAGCTTCGCGATGCCCAGCGACCACCCCACCGACGCGAGGTACATGTAGCGCTGGCCCTCAGTCAGGCTCGAGACCGGCAAGAGTGCTCCCAACGTTCCAACCAGCAAGAAGACCCACCGAGCGTCTCCGGCCACGGCCCGGCGGCCCCAGAGCAGCAGGGCGCCGCCGACGAGCAGAACGGCCAGTCCCCCACCCCAGTAGACAGCGGTGGCCGGGTCCAGGAAGAAGGGTGGCGAGGCCGGCGCGATGACCGGTGACGCAAGATAGAAGGCCGAGAATCCGGCGAACGACAGCTTTTCTCGTACCCCGGTGCCGGCCCCGGGGAACGTGCAGACGTAGGCGAGCGCGGCCAGGACGATCGTGTACCCGGCCAGCACGGCGACAGGTGAGAGGCGCGCCAGGCGGGCGAGAGGGTGCTGCCACCGCACGTTCGCCACCCACGCGAGGGCCGCCAGGGACGCGAACAGGGCGACGGCCTTCGGCAACCGGGCCGCTCCTCCGGTTGGATCGAGACCACCGACGGCCGCGCGCGTGGCCGCGTAGGCGACGATGACGCCGGCCATCAACGCCAGCACGGCGACGACGCGCCGCGCTGGCGCCCAATCGACGAAGACCAGGTACGCCCCGACGATGATCGGCGCCGCGAGCGCGGATTCCTTGCAGAGGAGGGCGAGGGCGAAGGTGGCGAGCCCCAAGCCGATTGCCCGGGCCTCGCGATGGGTGGTCAGCAGGACGCTCGTCAGGGTGAAGAAGGTGGCCAACAGATCGAAGCGCGCCGAGATCCAGTAGACGGCCTCCTGGTTCGACGTGTGGGCCACGAAGAGGACCGCCGCCAGCGCCGCCCCCCACCTCGGAAGGATCCGGCGGCCGACCCAGAAGACGAGGACGCCGTTGGCGGCGTGCAGGAGCACATTGGTCAGGTGAAAACCGGCCGGATGCAGGTGCCAAAGCGACGCGTCGACTGCGAAGGTGAGGAATCCAAGGGGGCGGAAGTAGCTGAAGAAGTCCAGCGCCGTGAAGTAGGCGGCCGGGTGGGAGAGTCCCCCCAAGCGCTTCAGGTGGTAGAGCACCAGGGCGTCGTCGCCGGCGAAACCGAGCGACAGGGCTCGCCCGTACAAACCAATCGCCGCAAGCGCGACGAGCCACGGCCACCAGGCCGCCCCGCGCGTTCCTGACGAATCGTGCGCCACCAGGGTGTCAATGATACTGCAAGCCCTGGTCGCCTGCCCTCGGCCGATAGATCCGGAAACCGGCGTCGACCTCCTGTAGCTGGTAGTTCGCGAGGATGCACTCAGTGACCGGCCAACCGAAGTCGATGTTGGTGTACCAGCCGCGGCCTGCAGGTGTTAGCGGGTCCGCTACCAGGATGACGTAGGCGAACCGGTGGGCATCCAGCCGGCCGATGAGATCTCGCTCGATGTCCGGTCGCTGCCGCATGACGACGCGCAGAGCGAATGGGTCGACCAAGGATGCGGGTCGACCCGCCATCACCTGGAGTTCGGGCGACTCGCTGAGCACGGGCTGCCGAAAGTGGTCCACCACCCAGATCGTGCGCTCACGGCCGGCGGCCAGGTCGACGGCCAGACGGTGGCGCACGGGGTTGCGGACAATCTCGAGATTCGGGCGGACCGAGGAGAGGGCCAGCGCGAGGGCGAGCAGGCCTGCAGCGGGGGCCCACCGCGGGTGCCGTGCAACCCAGACGCCGACGGCGATGATCGCGGCCACGTACACATCGACCGTGTGGTTGGTGGGAATCGTGCCGGGCGAGGCGAGGATCACGGCCGTCATCCCGATCGCCGAGACGAGCAGGATCGATGACGGGCTTCTCCAGTGGCGACGGGCGTCGGCCAGCCACGCCACCACGCCGACCGAGAGCACGGCGGTTAGAAAGTGCGACCCGCCGGCAAACTCGGTCACCAGGCCGTGGGTGATGCCCGAGAGCCAGGCGAGCGCCGTGGTCCCGCCGAGAGCGCAGGCGCGGAAGGACGCCAGCGCCCGCCCTTCGCTGGCGAATTGGACGAGGACCAGGGCGGAGAGGCCCCACGCGCCGAGCCACAGCACCAACCGCCGCGCTGCCTGCCCGCGTCGGGCGAACGCCAGGGCGAGCACCGCCGCGGCGAGCACGTACACGCTGGTCAGCTTCGTGGCGACTGCCAAGATCAACAGGAGCGCCGCGCCGCCCAGCGCTCCGGCTGGCCGTTTTGTCGAGTCCGGGCCGGCGTGAGGCCCAGAGCGCCCGGTCTCTTCGTGAGGCAGCGTCCCAGCCAGGCCCAGCATGGCCAGGCCGGCCGCGAGCAGATCACAGCGAATCGACAGCAGCGTCTGCTGGACCAACGGCGCCGCCAGCGTCAGTGCCGCAAAGGCCACCCGCAGGGCTGGCCTGAGGCCGAGACGCGCCAGGACGCGCTCGACCGCGGCGGCCAGGAGGGCACCGCCCGCGATTGAGGCGACGAAGCCAGCCGCCAGCGGACTGACGCCGAGCCGGATGAGCGCCGCGATCGCACCGAAAAACACCGGGAGGTACCGCGTGCCTCCGTAGCCGGCCGGCCCGATCAGGTCGCGGTAGAACAGGCCGTGGGCCAGATCCTGAGCCAGCGCGAGCCAGACCCCCGTGACGTTGTTCACATACCAGGCCGTGGGCAGGGCCAGCCAGGCGTGGGCGAGCAGCGTGCCGCCGACCACGCCACTCGTGACCACCGCGCTGATCGTGGTCAGGCTCGGGCTACGCAGATGCCGCACGGCTTCGCGGGCGGTCATTGCGGGTGGCCAGCGATGCCGTGGTAGATCGCGTAGAATTTCGCGGCGACCGCCGCGGGCCGAAACTCGCGTTCGAGAGTGGCCAGCGTCAGTGGGCCCGTGCGCCGGGGTGTCGAGAGCGCGCTCACGATGGCTGAGGCCAGCGCCCCCGCGTCCTGCCGCGGGACGATGGTGACATCGGCGCCAAACAGTCCGTGGAGCTCGACGCCACCGGGACTGTCGCTCGACACCACCCGCGTGCCACAGGCGAGCGCCTCAAGGGCGACGGTCGGGCACGCCTCGAGCAGGGACGGCAGCACGAAGAGGTCGGCCGCGCGGTTGTAGACGGCAACCTCCGCGTTGCTGACGAGGCCCGCCAGACGCACGTGGCGCTCGATGCCCAGGTGACGGGCCTGCTGGCGGAGATCGTCGGCGAGCGCTCCTGTTCCGCACACGACCAGTTCAGTGTCGGGGTGGGCTTGGAGGATGGCGGGCATCGCCTCGAGCAGGGTGCGCTGGCTGGCCAGCGGGTGCAGGCGCTTCACGTTCAGCAGCAGGTGTCGGGCCGTGACGCCGAGCGCGTGGCGCGCCTCCTCCCGCGTGCGGGGGTCGGCGGGCTGGAACTCGACCGCGATGGGGGGGTACACGACCCTCAGCCCCTCGCGGCCAAGGCCGAGCGCGAGCGCGTGATCGAGGAGGCCCTGGCTGTAGAACGTGATCGCCGACGCCTCCCGATAGGCGCGCGTGAACAGGTCGGGCCCCAACCGCTTCCGGCGGTAGTGCCAGACCTCGGTGCCGTAGAGCGTGAGCACGAGCGGCTTGCCCAGCCGACGCGCCACGGCTGCGCACGTTTCTGGCAGCAACCCGTTGCTGTGTACGTGGACGACGTCCGCGGAGGCAATCGACGGACGGGCCGTCCTCGCAATCCGTGCCGCGGCAAGGGCGCCGGAGATCCTCGTCATCCGGGCCAGCCGGCCCCCCAGCCGGTCGGCCGACACCCAGGTGACCGGTCCAGGCAGGACGGGGACGTCCCGGACCGTCGGTGACTGTCGCGCCGGGTGCGCCACGAACACGGGCTCGTCACCCGCCTCACGGGCCCAGCACCCGAGATGGAACGGCAGCAGGGCATTGGCCGCCTGGTCGGGAGGGAGATGCGGGGTGACGTGACAGATGCGCACGCGAGGCCTCAGGCGCTGAGGTAGCGCGCCCTGAATTCGCCGAAGGTGACCGGCGTGGCGGCCAGGTCCTGGACGGCGAACTCCAGGAACCGTTCAAGCCGATCGAGGAACGCGGACAGCTCCGGCTGGGTCCGATTGTACGGGCTGCCGCCGACGATGGCTTCGCTCGAGTGGAACAGGACGTTGAGAAGGGGGACGCCGCCCTCAGCGAGCCGCCGGGCCAGACGCTTCATCTCGTCGAGTGACGAATAGGACGGCCTCAGCCAGAGCATCCGCGCCAGCCCGAGTTTCCGGAGGATCCGCTTGGTGGTGTAGTTCCAGGGCGCGCGGGCGTAGAGGGTCCTGGAGGTGGGCCGGGTAGCGCCGGTGGAGCGCCGCCGAGACCGGCAGCTCGAGCAGCTGGCTCGTCCCACGCCGGCACGCGTCGTCGTACGAGAGGAAGTAGGGCTCAAGGGGAGCCTCGACGAAGTCCGGGCCGCCCTTGTGCGCCTCATAGAACAGTGGCGCGATGCTCGATTCGGTCAGGTAGCCGGCGAGCTCGAGGGCGGAAACGTGGGAGGCGGAGAAGCCGAACCGGCCGGACCGGTACGCCGTGGGCCGCACGCCCACCGCCGCCTCGATGCTCTCGGTCAACGTCGTGACCTGGCGGGCGAACCGCGCCGGCGGGAGCGACAGCGCGTAGATGTGGCGCGCCACGTCGGCGGGCTCGACCGGCGGCGTCTCCCAGGCGTGGTGATGGGCCCCGATCTCGCTGCCCCCGCGGGCGAGGAGCGCCTGGAGCGTCTCGGCAGACCGCGGGTCGGTGGCCACCGGATAGGTGATGAGATACGTGGGCCGGACCCCCTGACGCGCGAACAGGTCCGCGAGCGCGGGCAGGGCGTAGATGTTCTCGAAGCGCTGGTTCGCGCGCGAGGCGGCGTCCCACTGGTTGTCGCCCTCGGTATCGATCCCGACGAGGAGGAAGAGGGGTGCCACAAGCTGGTCCTACCGGTCCTGGTCCGAGTCGCCCAGGGTGAAATGCCAGGCGCCCGTGTGCTCGTAGAACGCCCGGGGCACCTGGACGGCGTTCACCTTGAGCGTGAACTGCAGCGTGGACTTCACGTTGAAGTAGCCCGAACGGCGCAGGACCTTTCGAAAGCGATCGTGCATCGAGAAGACGCGAACCTTGTCCGAGTCGGCGGCGCGCGCCTCGCGGTCCACCCAGCGCAGCAGGGTTTCGAGCCCGGCCTCGTCCGAGGGATCCACGAGGAAGTCCACCAGCACGGTGACGCGGCCGCGCGGTTCCTGCAGGTGCCGGTAGACCGCGTACCCGCCGACCGAGTCGTCGCGCTTGAGCGCCACGACCGAGTAGCGGACGTGCGGCGGGTCAATGTACTTCCAGTTGAGGTAGGGGGCGTCACGCCGCACCGCCAGGTCGAACGCCGGGGCCACGCGCTCCCACAGGGCGGTGAACCGTTCGTCGAACTGTCGGATTGGCTCGATCTGCGCGCGCAGCGGTCTGGTCCGCGCGATGAAGCGGACGTACGGGAACGTGACGGCCGACACCAGCCGATTGGCGGCCATCGGCCAGGTCGGCCTGCGCAGCGCCCTGCGCGTCAGCGGCTTGATCAGGCAGGGCACCGGGCCGACCTCCGGCCACCGCAGTTTCTGGAACAGGCGGTGCGAGGAGGGCGAGAGCCCGAGACCGAGCGAGGCGTCCACGTGGCTGTCCCAGGTCCGGAACAGCACCTCGCCGATGCCCTGCCGCTGGCGCTCGGGCGCGACCATGACGTCCATGCCCCACGACCCGTGGATCTCCCGGTCCCTGATCCACAGCCGCACCGGCATGGTGGCGTACTGCCCCACGATGGTCGGACCCTCGCGTGCCAGCCAGATCTCCGGCCCCCCGGGCCGGTTGTTCGGGTTCTGCAGGTACTGCCAGTGCCAGCGCAACTGGCTGGCGTTGGCCGCGTCGTGCCCGAACACGCGGCGGTAGAGTGCATCCACCGCGCGACGGTCCTCGAGACGGAAACGGACGATGTCGGCCATGGCTCTATCGACCGCCCGGGCCCGCGTACTCGGCCCTCAGCACGTACTCCACCGCTCCAACGACGACGTCCTGCGTCACCGGGCTGTCGCGGAGCCACTGGGCAATGGGCCCGGGCAGGCGGCGGAACGTCCGCGTCTGGTGCAGGTTCTCCCGCAGAATCTCGAACCCCGCGTCGAGCAGCAAGGTTCGCAGCCGCCCGATCCGGACCTTCTCGAGCAGGTCGTCGGCCTTCACCGTGTTGCCCTTCGCCGCCTTGATGAACGAGTTCTCGTTCTCGGGCTCGCGCAGCAGCCAGGCCGCGTGGCGCGCGAGCCACCGGAACGCCGCAAAGGCGGCCCGCCTGCCCAGGAGCAGGTGGAGCGGCACGGGCACCTTGAGTCGCGGGAGGTGCGCACCGGCGAACGACAGGTACGGCGACGTCGACAGGTACATCCGCCCGTTCGGGCGCAGCACCCGCCGACACTCCCCCAGGTACCTGGCCGCATCGGCCACGTGCTCGATCACGGCGTGCGACAGGACCAGGTCGAATGCTCCGTCGCCGAACGGGAGGAACAGGCCGTCCGCGACGCAGAACGAGAGGTTCCGGATGCCGCGCTCGGCGGCCAGGCGGGTTCCGGCATCGCGGAACCGTGGCGTCAGGTCGATTGCCACGACCCGGTCCGTTTCCTCGGCCAGCGAGGCGGGCATTCCCCCGCCGCCGCAGCCCGCATCCAGGACGCACCCCGCCACCGCCACGCCGGCCTGCTGGAGGTAGGCGATGACCTTCGCGCTGCGATGGTATTCAAACAGCGCGTAGTCGTACTCGGACCGGAATCGCAGGTCCGAGTGGCGCTTGATGGCGGTCTCGTCGATTTGGCGCACGGAGTGTCGACGGCTCCAAAAGGGCCATTGTAGCCCAGGGACGGTGGATCGTCAGCGTCGGGGGTACTTGTCGATCAGCACGGCCCGGTCATCACCCGACGGACTTTCCGCGACCGCGAACTCCCGCAGCACGACCCATCCCGGGCAAGCCGCGAGGATGTCGAGGACGACGGGGTTCTGCGCCTGGCTCTCGTAGCCGAGCGAGGGCTTCTCGTAGGTCAAGAGGTAGCGGATGTCCGGCCGGTGCGCGCGATCCTCGTAGTTGCCGAAGCCGCGGCCGACGAAGACCGGCCGGATCGTACTCTCGAGCGCGAGACCATTGGCCAGCTTGCCCTGCACGAGCGTCCCCGGCGGCAGCCACCGGCCCACCTCCACCATCGCCGTGTAGTTCTCGTATGTACGGATGCGCGCCCACTCGGCGAACTGCCAGAGGTCGGCGCCCATCAGCGCAAGGCCGAGCGCCAGAGCCCACGCGGGAGTCCACCGGACACGGGCCAACAGCCGCGGCGCGGAGGGCCACGTGGCACACAAGGCCATCGTCAGGAGGAGTGCGAGAGCGCCCGACCAGCGGACGGCGGCGTGAAACGACCCCGCGTGGATGGTCTCCAGGAACGGGAGCCTGACGACGGCGCCGACGACCAGGTACAGACATCCGAGCAGGAGCGGCGCGGCCAGCATCGCCCGGACGCGGGACGTGTCGGCCGCATCCTCCCTCACGAGGCAGCGGTCGCGCGCAAGGGCAAGAGCGGCCAGTCCCGCGGCGGCCGGGACGAGGAACACCAGCCGCCGCTCGTTCCCGACATCGTGGAGGATCAGTTCCGAGATGCCGAGCAGGCCCCACAACACGAGGACCCGCTCGGCGGCGGCCGCGCGACGCCAGCGTGTGGCGAGCCCCAACCCGCTCAGGACGGCCAGCGTGGTCACCGCCCACATGCGTGTGAAGAAGTCGTGGACGATCGGGAACCACGACGCCCGGTCCAGGAACGCCTTGAGCGTGTAGGAGGGCTTGCGCGTCACCGACATCTGCCAGTTGTAGAAGCGGTAGTCCGGCCAGTGGGGGCCGACAAACAGCGCGAGGCTCAGCAGGCCGGCCAGCGCGAGGCCGGCCAGCGTGAACCAGGCCCCTCGCGCGAGGCCGGTCCTTCGCCGCGCGTCCCCACGGGTCCAGACGATCGCCAGGCAGGCGTCGACCACCAGGGCCGCGAGGAAGAAGATGGCCGAGGCTTTCGTGAAGTACGCCAGCACGGCCGCGCCGCCGGCGGCCAGGCCCCACGCCGGTGCCGAGGAGGCACGTCCGTAGCAGTACCACGCGGCGACGACCAGCGCCACCATGGTGGCCTCCATCAGCGCCGCGCGGTCGTAGCTCACGTAGACGAAGTTGGTTGCCAGCAAACCTGCGGCCACCAGGCCCGCCAGCCGCCCGCCGATTCGCGAGACGCCGAGGCCGAGTAGCAGTATGGACACGGTGCCGGCGAGGGCCGACACCAGCCTCGCTTGCCACAGCCCCACCCCGAATGCCCGGAAGCTGGCGTACTCAAGGCCCGTCAGCACCGGCGTGATGTACATCGGGTTCCATCGGTCGAGCGTCCACGTGCCAAAGAGCGCACGGTTCCGCGCGTTGTGCACCCAGGCGCCCTCGTCGTGCCAGACGACGCCGACGGTCGACCGCCAGGGAGGAATCCGCAAGCGGGAACACGGTTCGCAGCGTCAGCCCGAGCAACACGAGCGCCAAGAGGCCGGCCGCAAACCGCCAGCGGGCCGAAATCGCGTCCGTCGGGCGGGCGGTGGTGTCGATACTCACGGCAGATCCTGTCGTCGCCAGATGAGGTAGGTGCCGGTGTCGGCCACCTGACGGTAGCGGGAAGTCAGCCACGCCCGTAACGCGGGCTGCTTCAGGAACCACGTCGCCGAATCGATGCCCTCGGCCGGCCAATCACGCTGCTGGAGCACGACCTCGGCGGGGCGGTTCCGCGTCAACTCGGCCAGTAGCCCTGCCGCGCCGTATCCCGGCCGGCCGTCGTTGAAGCCCACGAGCAGGGGCCGGCTCCAGAAGAAGCGAGACGCGCTCTGCCGCTCGGCGCGCACGAGGGCTCCGGCGGAGAACCCGAGCACGAGCACACGGTCGGTCGGGGCGGTCGACCACTTCAGGCGGTCGCCCAGCGTCGAGGTCGCCAGCGCGGAGAACTTATCAGTCTGGCGCTGGCCGCCGAACCGGGACAGGTACTCGGGTCGAGACACCGCGCCCCGCAGGCGGGCGAAGTCGAAGGCGACGTTGTCGGCCCACTTGTCGAACTGGTTGACGCGGACGACCCCGACAGCGAGCGCCGCGATCACGATCACCCGTCCGAGCGGGCCGAGTGCCTGCCAGGCCATTGCGCCAGCGACGCCAGCCGCCAGCGCGAGGGCCGGCGCCGCCTGCACGAAGTACTGGGGCAGCTCCCGGCTCCCGTTGATGGCGATCGACACGCCCGCGGCGGCAATCCACAGGGGCGCGACCACCACATGCGGGTTCCTCACGGCCGCCAGCGCGAGCAGGGCGCCGCCACCGATGCCCACCAGCCAGAGCGCGTCGACCGAGGCGTGCCGGATTGGCAGCGTGACCAGAAACCGTGCCAGCCCCAGCGCACCACTATAGGTTTCCCCGGAATAGCGCAGGTTGTAGACGAGCGTCGCCTGCACCAGGTCGTCCACGGCACCCTGCGCGACAAACCAGGCGGCCACGGCGACGACGGGAATCAGGAAGCCGACGCCCAGCACGGGCAGCTGACGCACCAGCCCGAGGGTCCTCGGGCTGTGCGCCCCGCGTCGATGGTCGTCGGGCAGGGCCACGGCGTAGACGGCGAGCACCGGCACGAGGTAGATGCCCGCGTTGTACTTGTGGAGGAACGCGGCACCCAGCAGGCACCCGGCCAGGCCACTGCAGGCCGCGGCGCGGCGCCCCCGGCCCTCGCTCTGGGCCCTGGCACCCGCGACGCCGGCGAGCATCGCGCCGGTCACGAGGGCGGCGATGAACGTCTCGGCCTGCGCCCGGACCCACAGCCCGCTCAGGCGTTGAAACGACGGGTCGCCAAGCAGCAGGAAGATGAGCGCCGCCACCTCGCCGGCGCCCTTGCCACCCACCCGTCGCCCGAGCATCAGGAGCAAGCCGGCGACCAGGGCACTCACGACGAGATCCGCGACGGGCACCACGGACTCGCCGCCCCAGAGCCGGAGCATGGCGGCGTAGGTGAGGTGGATGCCAGGCGGCTTCTGATCCCAGGCGTCGCGGTACGGCAGCTCGCCCCGGAGGATCGACTGCCCGACGTACGCGTAGATCCCCTGGTCCCCTCCTGCCGGTTGCACGACCGACGGCACGCGCACGAGCAGCAGGACGGCCGCCAGGGCGGCCACGAGCCATTTCATACCAGCGGGACACACCGGACGACCGGGCCTGAGCGGTGCCGAAAAGGCTGGAGCAATCGGCCCGAATCGGACACAATGCCGGAGTATAGCAGGCTGCACGCATCGGAGGGCGACTGCGTGTCGGAGGCCGGTTGGCGGGGCCGACCCTGCGGCGTGATATGACCGACCGCTGCGAGCTGTCCGTCGTCGTTCCCACCTACAACGAGCGCGAGCGCCTGGAAGAGCTCGTGGCATCCGTGTCGCACATCTACGACACCCATCACATCCAAGGCGAGCTGGTCGTCGTCGACGACAACTCCCCGGACGGTACGGGCCAGATCGCCGACGCCCTCAAGAGTCGGTTTCCTCTTCAGGTCGTCCACCGGGCAGGCAAACTCGGCTTGGGCAGCGCCGTGATCGAAGGGTTCGCGACGGCTCGGGGCGAGGTGCTCGGCGTGATGGACGCCGATCTGAGCCATCCGCCCTCGGCGCTGCCCGGCCTACTCGCCGTCCTGCGTGCGCTCGACGTGGACATCGTGATCGGGAGCCGGTACATCCCGGGCGGTGGCGCGGAGAACTGGCCGTTCCTGCGCCTGGCCATGTCGCGCGTCGCGTGCGTGCTCGCCCGGCCGCTCACGTCCGTGCGCGATGCGACATCGGGACTCTTCCTGGTCAAGCGGGCAGCCGTCGAGGGCGTGCAGATCTCGGCCGCGGGATTCAAGATCTGCCTGGAGCTGCTCCTGCGGAGCCGGATTGACGCCGTTGCCGAGGTGCCGTACACCTTTGCCGACCGGGCCGCCGGAGAGAGCAAGATGACGGTGCGCGAGACGCTCGGCTACTTCCGCCAGCTGGGCGACCTCTGCTGGCTGAAACGGGCGGCGGGTCGGCGGCCGCGCCCCCGTTACCATCGCGTGTCCGAGGCCGACCTCAAGGCGTTGATCGCCGCAGCGTTCGCGAGCGACGCGGGCGGCGCCGCTAGGCCGCCGGCGCCCGCTCGGTGACGGGTCCCCCCGCCGACGGTTCCCGCTGCCCGATCAGCATCCGCGTCACGATCTTCCAGACGAGCACCTGGTTGGTGAACACGATGCGCCCGATGTCGCCGAGGTGGCGCAGGATGTAGCGCGGGCGCAGGAAGAAGCGCCGCCGCGCGCGGCTGAGCGCCCTCATGACCACGTCCTCGTCGAGCCCGTTGCCCGAGAGGACGTAGTAGGCGTATTCCATCTTCGACCAGTCGTCGGTGGTCAGCAGCCCGTCGCGCCGCGCCTTCTCGTAGAGCTCGGTGCCCGGGTACGGCACCGCCGGGTAGAAGTTGGCGAAATCGGCGTCGAGCTCGATCGCATAGCGGGTCGTCTGCTCCATCGACTCGGGCGTCTCGCCCGGATAGCCGTAGATGAAGAAGGCGAACGACTTGATCCCCGCCGCGCGGAGGTTGCGGAAGGCCTGCTGGATCTTCTGGCGCTCGAGGCGCTTGAGCATGTCCTTGCGCACCGCGTCGGATTCCGATTCGATCCCCATCGACAGCATCCAGCAGCCCGCTCGCGCCAGGCGCTGAACGAACGCCGGGTCGACCAGATTGTCGGCCCGCGCGTTGGCGAGCCACCGGACGCCGAGGTTCCGGGCGATGAGCTCGTCGCAGAACTGCCCGAAGCTCTTGGCGTTCAGCGTGACCGTGTCTCCCCACAGGTAGAAGTAGTTGATGCCGTGCTCGCGCTGCGTGCGTTCGATCTCGTCCACGAGCACATGCGGCGCGCGTTCCCGGAACTTGTGCCCGTGGTGAAGCGGCACGACGCAGAAGTCGCACGAGTACGGGCAGCCGCGGCTCGTCTCGACCAGCACGTACGACTTGTTCACCAGCGGGAGACGGTAGCGCCTGAGCGGGAGCAGATCCCACGCCGGATGCGGCATGTCGAGGAACCCGGAGAAGGTGCCCCGGCCCGTGTTCGGGATGACCACCCCGTGCCGCCGGAGCACGACCCCCGGGACGGCGGATGCGCCGTCGAGATCCTCGAGCGTCGCGATGGCCACCACCGCGTCCTCGGGTTCACCGACGACCATCGCATCCACGTGGGGCGCTCGCTCCATCGACTCGAGCGGCGCCGCCGACGCGTGCGGGCCGAAGCACACCAGCGGAGCGCCGTAGCGCCGCTTGAGTTTGGTCATCTCGCTGACGTCGAAGGCCAGCGTCGGCGTCGTGCTGCAGCACACGATCAGCGAGGGGGTGAAACCGTCGCGGTCCAGCCGGGCGATGACCTCTTCGGTCGTGGCGCGCTCCGCAGTCTGGTCGATCAGGCGGAAATCGAGGCCGCGCTGGCGGAACAGGGAGGCCATGACGATCAGCGAGTACGGCGGTTTGGTGGTGCCAAGGACCTCGTCCCGTTCCTGGCAGCGCCCTTGGCGGGTGAAAGCCACGCCGTTGACGAGCGGCGGATTGATGAGGAGCGTCGATCGGCCAATCATGTGTGGTTCCTAGTGACGCGGGCTCCTGCCGTCGGCGTTACCGAGGCCCGCCGACCGGGGTCAGGGCGAACGTCCTTCGCCCCTTCACCGCGGTGGCGGCCACGGGAACGGGCTCGGGCGACAACTCGACCTTGCAGCACCGCCGGCACACCGGGAAGATCTCGCGCTCCAGGAGCCGGCGGCGGAGCTCCACGTAGCGCTCGTTGTTCCAGACCTGGGCGAGCGTCGAGCTCGTCAGGTCGCCCACTTCGACCCGGATGAACGGGCAGAAGTACACCTTCCCGCTGAACCCGACGCGGGCGTTGAGGAACGGGTACAGGCACCGCCCGCGCAGCGGCGTCCCCGGAGTATAGTAGCCCTCGACCAGTTGGGGGTACACCTTCGGCCGGTAGTCGAAGCGAATTCGCTGCTCGCGGCAGCGGGCTTCGAGCGCGGCCACCTGGCGGGCCACGTCGGCCGGGGCCAGGCCCGGGTCGGGCGTGACGAACGTCGCGATGAGGGACCGGTCGGTCTGGCCGAGGATCTTCAGGGTCTGATCGACTTCCTCGGGTGTCGCGTACATCAGGTGGTTGAGGCCGATGGCGTCGACGCCGAGGTCGCGGGCGACGTCCACCATCCGGTCCAGCGCCTCGAGGCTCTCCCGCGCGACCGTCGTGTTAATGCTGACCTTGAGCGGCGCCCCGCTCACCCGAGCGGCTTCCTGCAGCCGCCGAAGGCCGGCGGCGGTGCGCGCGAACGTCCCCGCGACGCCGCGCGCCGCGTCGTGGAGCGTGTCGGGGCCGTCAATCGACACGCTGATGTGCCGCACGAATCCCGCGCGCGCCAGACCAGCAAGCGCCGCGGCCCGGGCCTCGGTGATGGCCGTGCCGTTCGTCGTCAGGTAGCCGCAGGCGTAGCCCTTCTCTCGGAACAGATCGAGCACCGCGTCGATGTCCTTCCGCACGAAGACCTCGCCGCCCGTCAAACTGACCTGGAGCCCTCTCTGCTGCGGGAACGCCTGCCGCAGCGCTTCCACCGAGAGCTCGCTCCGCCACTCGCCTTCGAGATTGAGCAGATCTCCGACGTAGCAGAAGGCGCACTTGAGGTTGCACCGCATGGTCGCCTCGTACACCACGCCGGAGGGCAACGGGTCCGCCCGTCCCGTCCGGTCGGCGAGGAAGCGGTGCACGTCGCGGTCGTACTGGCGGTGCCGCCACCGGGCGTGGAGCCGCTGGGCCGGCGGCCAGCGGCGCAGACGTCGGACGGCGAGTTCCCGCAGACGGCGGAAGGTCATAGGAGACCTGGATTGTACTTCACTCGGAGGGCAGCGACCCCGACGCCGGCTCGGCTTTGCCGCTCGGTTTCTCGTTCCCGCGGGGAGAGGCCGCGCGGCTCGTCCGTGCCGACCAGACCGAGTCGAGCATCCGCCGCACCACGGCGAGTTCCTTTCGGTGGAAGAACCCCAGCACCCCGAGCAGGGTGGGGTACAGCACCACCACGATCGCCCCGCGCGCCATCACCCCGACGACGGCCAGCCGGACGGGCGGCACGAGGACGGCCGCGACCAGGTACGCACCGACCCCGGCAGCCACGATGCGGGCCAGGCGTCCCCACTCGTGCGGGACCGGGTAGAAGCGATGCGACAACGCGTAGGCGACGAGGGCCAGCACCGCGTAGGAGATGACGTTGGCCCAGGCGGGCCCGATCATGCCGAAGCGGGGAATGAGGACGATGTTGGCCAGGATGTTCGCAACCGCGGCCGCCGCGGCCGCCAAGGGGTAGGTACTGCGTGTGCCGGGTGATGTTCATCCCGATCGAGGTGAGCAGGTAGACCCCCTGCAGGGTGACCGCGATGGTCGTCCACGGCACGACGACCGCCGCCTCGTGGAACTTCGCCTGCGTCATGAGCCGCACGAGGTCGTGCGCGACAGCCGACAGGCCGGCCGAGAGCAGGACCAGCACCGCCACGCCGTAGGTCGTGATGAGGGCGAAGGTCCGCGGTGCGTCCTTCTCCTTCATCGTCTGGAAGTAGAACGGCGCCCAGGCGTATTCGAACGCACTCAGGAAGAACTTGAGCGCGAGCCCGAGGCTCGAGCCGACCTGGTACAGCCCGATGGTCCGGAGGTTCTGCATGCCGCCGCCCACCAGGAGGACTCGCATCAGGTAGGCGTCGGTCGCGGGCCCCACGATCTGCTGCGCGATGCCATGCGGCACGCGCGGGAGGCCGAACCGGAGGACTTCGCCCAGGGTCTGCCACGAGAAGGTCTGGCGGATGAGCGGGACGAACCAGCGCAGGAGGACGACGGCGAACGCGACCGTGATGACCAGCTCCGAGAGCACGAGGCCCATCACGCCGTAGCGCAACCCGACGACGAGCACCACGCGAGCGGCGACCGTGGTCGCCGACCGCGCGAAGGTGAGCACGGAGAACCGCCGGGCCTGGTTCCGGATCCGGAAGACGTGGAACGGGAGGAAGAAGAAGCCGCCGACGAAGGTGCTGAGGATGGTCAGCTGCAGCGCGAGGGTCTGGCCTTTCACCTGGAAGTAGCGCTCGGAGTAGAGCGGAGCGGCCAGGAGCGCGGCCAGGAGGATCGCCCCGTTGGCGGCGACCAGGAAGAAGAAGATCGTGCTCGCCAGCCGCTGGCGCGCGCGATCGTCGTCGCAGTCGTAGAAGAACCGCATGAACGACGCGTCGACGCCCCAGCGAAACACGATCTTCGCGACGAGGCTCGCCGTCAGCAACATGGCCCAGATGCCGTACCAGACTGGGTCCAGGTACTTCGTGAACAGCGGCATCAGGAGGAAGCTGACGATGTGCGTCGCGACGTCACCCATCCCGTAGACCGCGAGGTTTGTGCTGAGCGTCTTGAGTTTCTGGAGCACGTCAACCCCGCCCGGCCTTGCGCAGGCGCAGGATGTTCAGGAAGCACCAGCCGGGTATCGGCAGGAGCCGCGTCAGCCAGCGGTGCCACGCGAGCAGCTTCGCCGGGTGACGGCGGATGAGATGGGTGAGGACGGGCAGCGTGGGGAAGACCCCGCGGCGCTCGACCACGTCGAAGCCCGCGCGCGCGATGAGGCCGAGGTACTCGGCGATCGGGCGGTCCCCTGGGTGCTTCAGCACGCTGGCGGTCCGGATCAGCCGGCCGGTCAGCAGGAAGTGGACTCGCGACTGCAGGTGCGCCAGGTTGGGGACCGACACGAGGGCCTCGCCGTCTGGCGAGAGCACCCGGTTCAGTTCGGCGAGCGCCACACCCTGCGCGTCGAAGCCGAGGTGTTCCAGCACGTCGAGGCACAGGACCCGAGCAAACGCGGCGTCTGGGTATGGCAGGGCCGTCACGCTTCCATGCCGGACGCGGTCCGAGACGAAGTTCTCGTCGACGCCTTCGATGGCCAGCCGCGTGGCGTACTCCGCCACCAGGACCCCTTCACCGCAGCCGGCGTCGAGCACGGACGTGCCGGGGGGAAGACGGTTGAGGTACTTCCGCACGAACTCGAGCTTCGCGAGGTACGTCGGGTAGAAATCCCAGGCAGGATCCGGCGTGGCGTGGTAGTCCCCACGCGTCGCGTACTCACCCGACCGCCGCGGCGCAGCCACGTCAGGCATAGAGGGGCCGATTGTACCGGCAATGGACCCGAAACGAGAAGCCGCGCCGGGGGGAGTCCGCTAGACCTGTCCGTCCGACCCGGGTGACGGACTCTGCTTCGACTTGTCCGGCGCCGTTGGCGGCTGGCCAGGCTTGACAGGGAGCGTCGGCCCGTATGGGCTGGCGTTGGGCTTTGCGGGCGGCATCTCCTGATCGGGCAGGCCATACGGGTTGCGGAACGACGTCGGTGCGGGAGCCGTCGGCACTCCAGGTCGAGCCTGACCCGTCGGGACGGTCGCCGGCGACGCGGGAGTCATTCCGGGGTAGGGACTGGTCTCCAGCTTCGTCGGCGCGGTCGACAGGCCGGGGACCGACGAGCCGGAGGCGGGCGACTGGCCAGACGGCGGGGCGGCGCCACCCGAGGGCTGCACGGGCTCGCTACCACCCGGCGCGACCGGCGCCGCGGAGCCGGGGAACGTCCCATCGGGCGCGAGGAACCCATCCGGGCGCCCGGCGGCGCCGCCCGGGAACGGGCGGACCCCCCGCCCGCGGGGCATCGCGTCGCCGCGGGCGGCCGGCGCTGGCGGCGCCGACACGGCACCCGGCGGGGGAGCGATGCCCGGCAGCAGGAGGAGCTTCTCGTAGCGCGAGGCGCCGATGGATGCGTCGACGCTCCGGGGCGCCGCGATGAAGCCGGCGGTGCCGCGCAGCAGCGTCGCAATCGCCTGTCCTTCGGGCACGTCGACCAACTGCAGCGAGACCGGGCCGCCGGCCAGCCGGTCCAGGTTGGTGACGTTGACCGCCCCGAGGCGGGCCCATTCGGCCAGAATCTGTCGCGGCGTCGCGTCGGCGGCGATGATGCTGACCCGGCCGTCGTGGAAGGTGATCGTCACCTCTCCGGCCCAGACAGGGCTGGCCCAGACGGCGAGCACGAGCGCGCCCAGCGCCAGAAGTCGGCCTGCGTTCGCGCCTTCCCCCACCAGTCTTACCTCCCGACCCGATCGCCCGGCGCCTCCGGGCTCTCCAGAGTATACGCCCGGCCCTGCGCGCGGCGTTCCAGGAAGGTGAAGTACCCCGATTCGTGATTCACGGTGTCGTCGAGCCACACGGCGCGGACCAGGTAGCCAGCGTCCACCTCGCGCAGGATCTCCGGCGGCACGACGTCCTCGACCGGTGCGGGCGACGGCGTGAAGAAGCGCGAGAACATCAGATACGTCGGGCGTTTCGCGAGGATGTACGGGAAGTCGGCCTTCTGGTGCCCGGGCATGCCCTTTTCCTGGTTTCGCGCGACAGGCAGGTGCGCGATATGCGTGTCCGCCAGCCCGAGGTAGTCGTACACGGTCATGTCCGCGTAGTAACCAATCGCCCCAATCGCGTCGGTGGCCACGCTGTCAGTCGCCGCCTTGCGGTAGCGATTGAAGAACCGCCCGATGAGCGTGAGGCGGGCCACGCTCCAGCGTTCGACCTGCACGCCGCGGTAGTTCCCGTGCTGCTGGGACGGGCGCGCGAAGAACCGTTCGTCGACGGGCGTCGAGTGGAAGGCCGTCGCGCCTGCCGCGACCCCTACGACCGCCGCAAAGGCCCAACGCTTCGACCGGGACACGATCGCCGGGCGGAGGCTGGCCAACAGGGCCGCCGCTCCGATGTACAGCGGCGCGAGGACCGGCACGAAGAACCGGTGCATCGCCATGTAGTCGCCGCCGACGGCCACGACGTAGGCCGCATGGACGAGGAACACGGCGACGCACGTGACGACCAGGGCGTGAGCACGCACCGCCTCCGTTGCGCGACGCAGGCCCGGCAGGGAAGGTTGGTTGGCCTGTCCCTCCCAGAGCGCGAGCAGGCCCCAGGGCACCAGCGGGGCGACAAACTGCACGAAGAACCCAGCCGCCAGCAGCCCGCCCCGGAGGACCTGCCAGAGTCCGCCGCCGGTCTTGGCATAGAAGGAGTTCGGCAGCGGGTACCCGTAGTAGGCTAGACGCCACACAACGTAGCCCACGAGCGGAACCGCGTAGGCGGCGCCTGCGACCAGGAGCGTCCCCGCGTGCCGACGGGTGTCGCCCTGGGCGGCCAGCACAGCGATTGCGAGGAACGTGCCGAAGACCAACAGGCCTTCGGGTCGCACCAGCGTCGCCACGAGGAGCGTGAGGGCGGCAGCCACCAGGGTCCGGCGCTCGCCGGAGCGCCAGTAGGCGGCAAACAGCGCCACGCTCGCGAGCACGAGCGCCGCGAAGGGCACCATCTCCATCCCGCTCGTGGCCCATGCGGCGAACGGCCCGGCGACGGCCAGCATGAGCGGGGGCACGAGGGCGAACTCCGCCGACCATCCGGCCAGGCGGCGGCCGACGCGGTAGGCAAGGACGATGGTCGCGGCCCCGGCGGCCAGGCCGACGACCTGCGCCACCCGGGGCATGTCCAGCCCGACCTTCATGGCGAGCGCCGAGAGGAGCACCCACAGCAGGCTCGTGTAGCCTTCGACGGGTGGCTGTCCGGGATTCCAGGTCAGCCCGAAGCCCTCGACCAGGTTCCGGGCATAGCGGAAGGTGATGTACGCGTCCTCGGCGAGGCCGCTGAGGTACGCAGCGTGAGCGAGGTAGAGGAGGAGGATGGCGGTCAGCCAGCGCCCCGGCTTCATGCAGGTTCCCGTGTCTCCGACCGCCGCGGGCTCCACTCGTGTCGAGCTGAGCCGAACGGGGCCGCCGTCGTCGACCGGCCCCGTCCGCGCGTTCCTCTGCGTCCGCCTACCGAGCTAGGAAGGCTGGCGTCGCGTCGCCGCCACGCCAGAACTGCCCCGAGCCGGCCACGCGGGTCCAGTAGACGGCCTCCTCGACGACGATCGGCAACGGCGTCGCGTCGGAGCTGACGACCTTGGTCGAGAAGGCGTTGCTCACGATGTTGCTGAACACCGGGCCGTTGGCCGGCACCTGGTTGTTCATCCACAGCGTGCGCCGTGTCTTGGCCGGGATCACAATCGTCTGCGTGGCCGTGGTCCCCGCATCCGAGTAGGTGGTCAGCGTCACCGTGACCGGCGAGGTGTTGAAGTTCGCCAGCAGGATGTACGTCTCGTAGCCACTCATGGTGGAGCCCTCGGGCACGTGCCACTCGATGCCCTGCGTCTCCGCTCCCATCGCGGTCGAGCCCTCGGTCCACCCCGTGCCCCAGTACATCGAGCGCTCGACGACGACCGACGCCCCGCCTTCCGTGTGGAACTCCGCGGCGACGCCCGTCTGGGTGCCCGAGACCTGGTTGGCCAGGTAGAGGGTCCGCCTGGTACTGGGTGCCAGCGTGTAGCTGGTCGTGACAGGCGTCTGCGCCACGCCGTTGACGGGGGCGAGGTTGTAGGTCGCGTCCACCGTCACACTCGTCGCATTCGGGTTGAAGAGCAGGTAGTAGGTGTTGAACCCGGTCATCGCCGTGCCCTCGGCGAAGTACCAGTCGGGGCCCGCCGCCGGACTCCCGATGGCGTCGTGGCCGCCGCTCCAGTTGGTGCCCCAGTACATCGTGCGCTCCGCGAGCACGCCCACGGTGGACGTCACCAGCGCGGCGAAGTTCTTGCCGGCCAGCGCGGCCACCTGGTTGGCGGCCAGGGTCCACCGGCTCTGTTTCGCCACCGTCTGGGTCACGCTGGTGATGACACCCGTCCCGTCGTCCGCCACGAACTGGACGGTGACCGTCGCGTCGGTCTGGGTCGGGTTGAACACGATGTAGTACGTGTCGAACAGCCCGCCCGGCGTCGTCAGCCGGGTCCCTTCCGCGAAGTACCACTGGGTCGGCAGCGTGCCGCCCGCGGGCACGTACCAGCCGGTCTTGACGTGCCCCGCGCCCGACAGCAGGCCGGACGCACCGCCCCAGTACATCGTGCGCGCGACGTAGATGGGCAGGCCGGACGGAATGTTCTCGGCGGCGTCGGGCACCGACTGGATGACGATGGCGTACGAGCCGGTGACCCCGTTGACCAGCGTCGACAAATCCACCGTGGCGCGGCTCTGCGCCGGGACCGTCGCCTCGACGAAGGTCGGCTGCGTCACACCCTCCTGCACCACCCACGCCCGGACCCGTACCGGGCTGCTGTTCTCGTTCGCGATGAGGTAGTAGGTGCTGAACCCGTTCGTTCCGCCCACCGCGCCTTCGGCGAACACCCAGCTGCCACTGGGCGCGGTCGCGGCCGACAGGTCGATGACCGCCGGATCGTTGACCGAGAAGCTCCACCAGGTGCCCGCGTCAGCCTCGCGCGTGGTGGTCGTCGTCGCCCGGACCTGCCAGTAGAACGTACCCGACCCAAGGCCTGACAAGGTCGCCGAGGTGGCCGTGCCCATGTTGATCCAAGCCGTGTGGCACACGTTGTCGGTCGTGACGCCCACGCACAACTCGAATGCGGCGCCGTTCACTGCCGACCAGCTCAGCGTGACGGGGTTGATACCGAGAGAGTCGCCGTTGGCTGGCGACACCTTCCCGAAGGTGGCCGCCGCGGTACCAACCGTAAAGACATTCCAGGTGCCGTTGTCCGCGTAGACCGAAGAGCCGCTCACCGTGGCGCGCACCTGCCAGTAGTAGGTGCCGGCCGTGAGCGTGCGGCCCGTCGCCGTGGAAGCGGCGTTCGACTGCCATGCGGTGTCGCAGGCCGGGCCCGTCGTCGTCACGCAGACGTCGTAGTTGGTCGCGCCCGTCGCGCTGCCCCAGTTCATCGGCACGTAGGTGGCAAGGCCCGTGGCGCCGGCGGCGGGCGCGGTCTTGGTGAAGGCCGGCGTCGGGACCGTGAAGCTCCACCACGTCGCGCCGTCCGCGTCGGTGGTGGTGGTCGAGGTCACCGCCCGCGCCTGCCAGTAGTAGGTGCCGGGCGCCAGGCCCGTCATCGCGACCGACGTGGCGGAGGTGGAGAACCATCCCGTGTGGCAGGTCCCGTCGTGCGAGGTCCCCACGCACACCAGGTAGCTCGCGCTGGTGACCGTGGCCCACGAGAGCGTGACGAGGTTGCCGGTCAACGCGGTGCCGCTGGCCGGCGCGCTCTTCGCGAACGGCGGCGGGCCGACGATGAAGGTCCACCAGGTGCCGCCATCCGCGTAGATGAGGGAGCTGTCAACCGTGGCCCGCACCTGCCAGTAGTAGGTGCCGTTGCTCAGGCTGGAGAAGGTCGTCGCCGTCGACTGGCCGTTGGGCTGCCAGGACGTGCTGCAGGAGGGTCCGGTCGACGACATGCAGAACTCAAACGCGGGGGTCGTGCCGACCGTCGCCCATGTCACCGGCACGCTGGAGGTGAGATTGGCCGTCCCGTTCGTCGGCGTCGACTTGCCGAACGACGGTCCGGCCTGCGTGGTGAAACTCCACCAGATGCCGGAGTCGGCGTCCACCCAGGACCCGTTCACGTCGGCCTGCACCTGCCAGTAGTAGGGGGTGGCCGCTGCGAGCCCAGACACATTGGCCGTTGTCGCCGTTCCGGTGGAGACCCAGGAACTGCCGCAGGTGCCGTTCGTCGTGCCGATGCAGTACCTGATACGCGGTGGCGCCCGTCGCAACGCCCCAGGTCAACGTCACGGGGACCGAGACGCCGGAGGCGCCGTTGCCCGGCGACGACTTGGCGACGCTCCCCACCGTCGGCTCGCGGGAGCTGGTCGTGAAGAACTCGTACCACATCGACGAGTTGCCGTTGTCGGTCACCAGGATCCATTGCGCCTGCGTCGGGTTCGCGGCGATCGCGGGGTTGAAGACCCCGGCTCCGCCGAGCGAGACGGTGAGGCCGCCGCTGTTGAGCGTGCCGTCCTGGTTCAACTCGAGGACCGCATCCTCGGCCCCGCCGGCGTAGGTCACCAGCGCAAACGTGTTGGAGACGGGGTTGTAGGCCATCCGCCGCAGCGCGTCGCCCCCACCGTAAGAGGTCGATACCGCGAACGCTGAGCCGTCGAACGAGCCACTGGCGGTGTAGCGTTGCGCGTAGATGCCCGCGGCCGACGAGTCTCCCGCGCCAGGCTGGAGGTAGAAGACCTGGACCGACTTGCCCGTGGCCGAATTGTAAGCGACGTCCCCTCCGTACAGGGACGTGCCGGACACGACCCCGTTCAGGACCCGCATGGCCAAGCCGATGGGGCCGGCACCGGTTCCTGCCTGCACCCATCGGGCTTCGATGAAGTTGTACGTCAAGGCCGAGCCCTGGTAGCCGACCAGGAAGCGGTCCGTCGTGGGGTTGTAGGCGACGGCCGACCGGTCATGGCTGGATGAGTCCGTCGTAATCGACAGGTCGCTGCCGAGGAGCGTCCCCGTGTCGCCGATGAGGCGGCCGTGGATTTCACCGTCGTTGATCTGCGGCCACGTGACCAGGTACTGGTGACTGACCGTGGAGTAGCTCAGCCCCGGGCGGGTCTTCCACAGGACCCCGGCGCCAATCGCGCTAATGGAGAAGTCCCCCGAGACGAAGGTGGGCACCCCGTTGCCGAGCGCCACCACACGCCCATAGAGGTCAGGGTAGCGTACCGTTGTTGCGGTTGTCCGACCACACCACCAGGCACGACCCGGCGCTCGGGCTGCACCAGACCTTGGGCGTCTGCGCGTAGACGGTGCCGCTGTCGATGCGGAAGGCGCTGGACGCCGGGGTCCCGTCCGGGCGGATAAAGACGCCCTGGATGAACCCCTCGCCCGTGAGCGCGAGGTAGACACCGTTCACCGACTCATAGGCCACTTCCGGTAAGACCAGGCCCCCGCTGATGCCCTGCGCCTCAGAGGCCGACCCCGACCACGAGAGCTGCCCGGCCCCGGCGCCCTGCGTGAGGAAACTCCACCAGCCGCCGGTCGCGTCCGTCCAGGACCCGCTCACCTGGGCCTGGACCTGCCAGTAGTAGGTTGTGCTCGCACTGAGGTTGGAGACCTGGGCCGACAGCGAGGTCCCCGCCGACTGCCACCCGGTGTCGCACGTGCCGCCGCTCGTCATCGTGACGCAGACCTGGTAGGCCGTGGCTCCCGTCATCGCGCTCCACGAGAGCGTGGTTGGAGTCGAGATCCCAGTCGAGCTGTTGTCCGGCGACAGCTTGTAGAATGACGTCTGGCCGACACCTCCCCCTTCACGCGTTCCCGACTGGACGAACTGGCCCCAGAACGACGAAAAGCCGTTGCTGGTCACGATCAGCCACTGGGCCTGCGCCGGGTCGGCCGCGATCGCGGGGTTGTAATTCCCCAAGCCGTCGTTGATGTTGGTGGCGATGATGCCATTGTCGACCGGGGTGCCGTCATGGTGCAGCTCGATCACCGCGTCTTCAGTGGTCGAGCTGTGCGTCGCCATCACGAACGTGTTCGTGTAGGGGTTGTAGTCGGTCCGCATCGCGTCGTAGGCGCCGTAGCCATGTGCCGTCGCGACCAGGAATGGCGTGCCATCCAACGAACCATCGACGTTGAAGCGCTGGGCATAGGTGCCGAGGACGTTCGGGTCTCCCGTCCCGGGCGAGTACCTGAAGAACATGAGAAGCTTCCCGGTCGTCGTGTTGGTCACAACGTCACCGCCCCACACGTCCGTCAGGGGTACCACGCCGTTCATGATCCGCAGGGCCGGTCCGGCGACGGCCGGCTGCGTCCCGGCCTGGACCCATCGCGCCTCCTGGAAATTCACTCCCGGCTGGGAGCCGTCATAGCCGACTAGGAACCGGTCCGTCGCGGGGTTGTAGGCGGCCGCTGTCTGGTTGTGGAAGTTGCCGTCCGCCTGTATGGCGACCACACCGCCGATGAGCTGTCCGGTGTCGCTGACGGCCCGGCCACGGACGCTGCCGTCGGAGGTCTGCCGCCAGGTGACGAAGTACTCGTGGCTGGCCGTGGAGTAGGCCAACCCGGGCCGTCCATCCTCCCACCAGACCCCCGCGCCAATGATGCTAATTGGAAAGTCGCTGGTCACGAACACCGGGGTCGATCCGCTGATGGACACGATGCGGCCATATAGGTCTGGAGGCCCGTTCCCGACGATGTTCCGGCCGTCCACCCAGACCACCAGGCACGACCCGGCGGCCGGATTGCACAGGGTCCGTGTCATCTGCGCGTAGGCCGTGCTGCTGTTGATTTGAAAGGGAGCCGTCGCAAAGGTCCCGCTCGGGTTGATGTAGCGGCCCCGGATGATGCCCGCGCCGGTCGTGGTCAGGTAGACGTTGTGCGAGGCATCGTACGCGATGTCCGGCCAGCGGATGCCGCCCGCAAGCGTCGGGATGTTGAACGAACTGCCCACGTCCGACACCTGCGCCCACGCTGTACCGGTGGCGACGATCGACAGGGTGAGCAAAACGGCCGCGACATAGGTACGGGCAACGGTCGCCTGGCGTAGATGGGCAACCAGCACGAGAATCCTCCTTGGGCAGGACCAAGCGTCAGGAAAGGACGGCCGCCTCGACTCAGCCGCACCAATCGGTGTCTCTGGATTTTTCGGCGGAGCAAGAGAACTTCGGTAGCGTACCCGATGCGTCCAAGCCCGTCAACGCCTTTGCTCAGTGGCGGTTGCGGGGGCGCGAGCCGCGCAGCGCGCCGACGACCCGCCGGGCGCCTGGTGCGTGTGCACGGTGCCCGGGACCCGAGACCCACATCGGGTACAATCGACCGCGCGCGGGTTTTCGGCACCCGTGCCAATGCACTTCCTGCCGCCGGAATTGGCCACGACGCAGGTCGCTCATTGGGTATTCGTTGGGACGCGTTTCCCGAGATCCTCGGCTCGCTCGGTCAGGCCAAGGACACACGGTCGCGAGAGACCTCAGCCAGGGGAGCGCCGCGAACGAGCGAGGGCATCGACGTCATGACCACATCGGATGATCGGCGGCCGGCCCGGCAGTCGGCCTGGCTCCTGTGGGTGTCGCTGATCATCGTCGTCGGCGCATTCCTAGTGCGGCTTCCCGGAATCGCAGAGCCGATGGGCCCGGACCAGGGCGTTTACGCGACGGTCGGGTGGGGGCTCCAGCGTGGCTTGGCCCTGTACCGCGACCTGTGGGAAACAAAACCCCCAGGGATCTACATAACCTACCTGCTGGGCTTTTCGGTGTTCGGGGCCCGAGAAGCGTCGATCTTCTGGCTCGATTACCTAGCCGGCGCGCTAACAGCACTCGTGCTTTTCGACCTCGGCCGCCGTGTTGTCAGCGTTGGGTTTGGCGCGCTGGCCGCGGCGGTCTTTGCCATCGGCACGCTGCCTGCGGCTCGCCACCTGTTTGGCGGATTCCTCGAACGCGCGATTTCGGAGAAGTTCATCTCGCTGCTGGCCGCCGCCGCCGCGTGGGCCACGGTGGTGGCGGTGACGCGCACGCGCGACCGCTGGTCACTCGTGACCGGCGTGCTCGTCGGCCTCGCCGCCGTCTTCAAGCCTTTTGCCCTCGCCTACTGGCCCGCGTTGGTGCTGTGGACGTGGTTCGACAGGGACATGGCGCGTGCGCGCCGATTTGCAGCCTATTCCCTGGTCGGGCTCCTGATCGCCCCTGCCGCGGCGCTGGCGTGGCTCGTGGCGAAGGGTATCGCCGGGGATGCCTGGGTCGCTCTCGTGGAGTACAGCCGGGCCTACCTCGCGGTCGGCGGAAGAGGCTTCGGTTTCGTAGTGAACCGATTCACCCACGAGGTCTGGTGGCGGGTGAAGACCGACGACGTGTGGGGTCTCGGAAGCCTGAGCGCCGTGCTGGCCTTCTGCGCCTGGCACTGGCGTTCGACCAAGCCCGGCCGGATGGCCTCGCTCGCCATCGTGTGGCTGGCGGCGGCGCTCCTGGCCGTCCTCTCGAACGGGCCACGTCTGTTCATGACCTACTTCGTCCCGGCACTGGTTCCGCTATGCCTGCTCATCGCGTGGCTGCTCGACCAGACACTCGGGTCTGGACGTCGTTGGAGAGTGGCGGTCGGGGTCGTGGTCCTCTGCGCTGGAGGTGCCATGGCGGTGCGCTCGGGGTCGGTCAACCGGGCCATCAGCATGACGGGCTGGGACGCCCGGTACCTGGCCGGTCGCACCAGCCGGCAGGAGTACTTGCGACGGTTCCAGTCGCGGGACTCGCAGGCGTTCTCTGCCGCCGACAACGCCCAGCTCGCTGACTACATTCGGACGCACAGCGGTCCGCAGGACCGCATCTTCGTTTTCGGGATGACCGGCGGCACGTATTTCTCGAGCCAACGGCTGCCGGCCAGCCGGTACCTGTTCGTCTATCCGGCGGTATCGAAGCTGGTCGACCGGCCGGAGTTTGACGTCAAGACGCTCGCCGGCCAGCTCACGCGCACCGCACCCCGCTACATCGTGCTTCAGCGGCACAACGCAGACACCTTTTCGGGCTGGCGAGCCGAGGACTCGTTCGCGGCTCCGCCCATGCTCGCCCTGCTCGAGGACTACCGCCGGGAAACGGAGATCGGGGATTTCGTCCTGTACCGCAGAATCGGCGGCCGTCCGTAGGTCCCCCGGCGAGGTCCTCCGGCCGCTGCCCCCGAACTCGCGGCCGTGCCGGTCTCGGCCGCCCTCCGGTTCCGGCTGGAGGGTGTGAGAAGTTACGGTTTGGCGTGATCCGATCCGAGGACAACCCTGGGCCGGCCCCTGGACCACTCCGTGAGCGCACCACCAAACCTGTACCGAAGCAGGTGGACGAAGAACTCGAGGCACGCCGAGGGGCGCACGTGGCTCAGCCCGTTCGACCGCATCCGCGCGAAGACGTTCATTTCGAGGACCCGGACGCCGAGGTAGTGGGCCTTGATCATCATCTCCGGGTCGATGAACCAGTTCTTCGACTGCAGGTCCATCTCCGCGAGCACCCGACGATGCAGGATTCTTGGGGCTGCCGTTGACGTCGGCCGACCCGAGGCGCGGCCAGAGCAGCCAGACGAAACCGTTGTAGAGGACCGACACGACCTTGCGCGTGACGCCGTCCATGCGGAAACGGCGTCGGACCTTGCCGAGGACGTTCCCGTCGGTGTGCTTGAGTACTTCGAAGAGCCGCGCCGCATCCTCGGCGTCCACTTGCCCATCCGCGTGGATGATGCCGACCCAGGGCGCCGAGCAGACGGGAATCGACTGCAGGACCCCGTTGCCGTAGCCTTCGTTCCGCTCGACTCGGTGGTAGACCACCGGCAGGCCCTCGGCGACGAACCCCTTGATGACCTCGCCCGTGCGATTCTGTGGACCCGTTGTCACAGGCGACCAGCTCGAGGCGGTGTCCGGCTTGCGCGAACGCCTGCAGGAGGCGAGGGATCGTGTACGGGATCACGTCCTGCTCGCAGTAGCACGGCATGATCAGCGAGATTTCGGACGCTGCGTCCGCGCTTTCGCAGGCCGCTCCTGTGAGCGCGGACTGTTGATTGAACCGGTCGGCGGCGCCGGTCTCACTGGGCATCGCAGAAACCCACCATCATCACGGGCCGCTGGCGGCGTCGCAGCGCAACGACGACATCGGGTGCGGAGGCCCACTGTCTCGGCAGACGCGGTGTGGCCCCTTCGCGTTGGGCCCTCGGCGGCTGCCGGGACGAGGAGGGTGATCGGTGATGCGTAACCCAGGCCCGTCTGCGTCGGCGCCGACAGTAGTCTATCAGACGGCCGCGTCGGCCGCGTGATCGGTTGCACAGATCCGTGGGAGCCGTGAAGCCAAGAGGCAGCGGCCGCGCCGGAGCTGCTGCTCGAACCGGCCCACCCGACCGCAGAGCGGGGCTTGCCGCGGAGGCCGCCAATCACCCAGAGACGATCAGCAATGTGTCCGTTCAGTAGCCGCCCGGACCGCCCTGGTTCTTGATGGGCGTCTGCGGTGTCGGCGGCGCGGTCGGCAGACCGGGCCGAGTGGCGTTGCCCGGTTGCGGCGCCTTGGTGGCGCCGGTGGCCGGAGGAACCTGCGACTGGTTGGAGGGGTTGCCGTACGGGTTTCCGTACGGGCTCATGTACGGGTTGCCCTGGTTGGCGGAGCCAGGTGCGATGCCGTAGGGATTGACCCCTGGCGGCGCCGTGGGCGTCGTCGGCATGCCCGGCTGAGCCGTCCCGCCTGGCCCTTGGCCCGGTCCCGGTGGTCCCGGCGCCAGGGTCGGCTCGTCTTGATTGTCGACGACCGCAGCGGCCTGCGGCGGCGGTTGCAGCTGGGTCCCCCGGCTGAACGTGGGCCCCGTCGGCTGCGGCGCGGGGGCGGCCGCCTGGACGACCGCGGGACGAGAGCCGGGCATGAGCGCGATCCGGTCGTAGATCGATCCGGCGGCCTGGACAATAGGGCGGGGCGCGGCGATGAACCCCGGTGTGGCCCGGAGCAGCGTGGCGAGCGCGGCCTGCTCGGTCACTCCGTTCAGCTGCAGCGTCATCTCGCCACCCGGCGCCCGCTCGCCGTTGACGATGCGCGTCTGGCCAACCCGTCCCCACTCCGCGAGGATCTCGCTGAGGGTGGCGTTTCTGGCGTCGAGCGTGACCAGGCCGTCTCGGATCTGCAGTCTGACCTCGCCGGCGGCGCACGGGGACGCCGTCAGGGCCACCACACACGCCGCGACAGCCGTTCGGTAGAGCAGCGTCATCTCTCGCCTCACCGCGGTCCCAGTATAGCGCCCCGCCGCGGGCACTCCAACCTCGGCGCGACCACGCACCAGGTTGGCCCCCTCCGGGACCAGGGCCGCCCCGGCGCGGATCCACGGGCTTGGCCGGAGGGCTCAGAGACCGATAATCTTCCCAATCCAGAGCGGGGAGTCCTTGCGGGGGAGGTCGCAGCCCTGACAGATTCTGGGGCCCGCCGTGCTCGAGATGCTCCCGTCGCACCCGCCGGTAGGCGTCGCCTTCCCAGATCTCGAGCAGCGTCGACTCGCGCGCGTCCCCGAGGATGACGCGACCATCGAAGTCGGCGCAGCAGAGCGAGACACGGCCGTCCCACAGGACCGTGAGCGTGAGCCACGGGCGATAGCAGGGGTAGCGGACGGCGCTCTCCCGGTTGAGCGTGCCCGCCCAGTTGTGGAGGTCCGTGACGTGGATCTTGTCGGCGATGGTCCGCCAGTGATCGATGAACGCCTGCTCCTCGGCCCCGTCGCCCTGGCGCACGAACGACAGGATCAGCTTGGGACAGGTCCTGCCGAGCTCCGTCCGCACCCGCACGAGCCGTTCGATGTTGGCGATGACCTTGTCGTACTTGAGGCCCACGCGCGTCCGCTCGAACACGTCGCGCCCGGCCGCGTCCACGCTGATGTTGATGGCGTCCAGGCCGGCTGCGACCACGTCGTGTGCGACCTGTTCGTCGATGAGGGACCCGTTGCTGATTACGCCGACCTCAGCGATGCCCGCCTGCTTCGCGTAGGCGACCTTGCCAGCCAGGCCGCGGTCCACGAACGGCTCGCCGTAGTTGTGCAGCCGGACGTGCCGGATCCCAAGGGCGGCACACTGATCGACCACCCGGCGGTAGAGGCTCTCGTCCATCACGCCCTGCCGTCGGTGCATCTGGTCGCGCGGGCAGAACACGCAGCGCGCGTTGCAGATGTTCGTGCTTTCGATTTGGACGATCTCGGGCAGCCCCGGGGCGCGGTCGCGCCCGGCGCGCAGGAGGACCCGCCGGACCAGTCGGGCCCGCGACAGGAGGAGTTTCTCGACGCCGCTTCGGATGGATGTCCTGACGCTCAACGCCCCCGCGCCCTCCGTTACTTCCCTTGAAAATAGTCAATCACGCGCGCGAGGATCTCGTCCAGCTGCACCTTTGGCTCGTAGCCGATGAGTTCTCGGAGGCGCGAGATGTCGGGCACGCGCCGCGGCATGTCCTCGAAGCCGGCCTCGTAGGCCTGGTCGTACGGAATGGTTACAATCGGCGAGTCGCTGTTGGCGAGCTCTTTCACGCGCTGGGCGAGATCGCGGATCGTGATCTCCTGGCCGTTGCCGATGTTGAACACGCACCCCACCGCGCGCGGCTCCTGCGCCAGCGTGACGAGCGCCTCCACCACGTCGCCCACGTACGTGAAGCTGCGGGTCTGGGTGCCGTCGCCGTAGACGGTGATCGGCTGCCCGGCCAGCGCCTGCCGGACGAACGTCGGGATGACCATCCCGGTACTGCCCCGTCTGCCGCGGTCCGACGGTGTTGAAGAGCCGGACGATCACGACGGGGAGCTTTTTCTCCTTCCAGTACGCCAGCGCCAGGAACTCGTCGATGGCCTTGCTGCACGCGTAGGCCCAGCGGTGTTTCACCGTGGGCCCGAGCACCAGGTCGGCATCCTCGGTGAATGGCACCGCGGCGTTCTTGCCGTACACCTCGGAGGTGGACGCGATGATGACCAGCTTCTTCTTCTTGTTGGCGTGCGTGAGCACCACCTCGGTGCCCTTGACGTTCGTCTCGATCGTGTGGACGGGCCGCTCGACGATGAGCTTGACCCCGACGGCGGCCGCCAGGTGGAAGACGACATCGCTCCGATCGACGAGCTCGGCGAGGACCGGTTCGTTGGTCACCGAGTCGATCGTGTAGTGGAACTTCGCGTGTTCCTTGAGATGGGCGATGTTGTCGATCGACCCGGTCGAGAGGTCGTCGAGCACGTAGGGTTCGTGCCCGAGGAGGAGCAGCCGCTCGGCCAGGTGAGACCCGATGAACCCGGCACCGCCGGTGATCAACGCGCGCATGTGGCAGTCCTTGCAAGTGAGTGACGAGCGCCGGCGTGCGCCCCCAGTTCCGGTCCTAGCCGGACGCGAGTGCGAGGATGGCGTCGGCGGCCTTCGCGGCTGCACGGCCGTCGGCGCCGATCCGGTAGCGCTCCCGGAACGCCGTCCGCCCGCGCGCCAGCCTCGCCCGGAACGCCTCATCATACAGGACGGCACGCAGCATCGGACCGATTTCCGCGTGCCGGACGGCTCCGGCCATCGCGCCGGCGTCGACAAAGGGCGTCAGGTTGTTCGGTAGCGAGACGACCAGTGCGGGCACGTCGATGACCATGGCCTCGATGGCCGCCGTGGAATTGACCGTGACGACCAGGCTGGCGGCGGCGACGAGCCGGGCGAGATCGGCGGAGGGAGGAGCCACGTGCACATTGGCCACGCCTGCCGCGGCGTGCCGATAGGGTTCGCCGCTCTCGGCCGGGTGGCACTTGATGACCAGGTGCACGTCGGGCATCTGGGCGACGGCCTGGATCAGCGGGGGGAAGGCCTGGGCGATCTGGGTGTATTTCGTGGCGACGATGACGAGGTGGCGGGCGTTGGCCCCGCCAACCGAGCGACGGACCTCCGCGCGCGCCTCCTCGCTCATCGACCGCGCCGTCTCCCCGAAGGCGTCGAGCCGGGGGCTGCCCGTGACCTCCACGGCCCCGGGCGGGAAGTGCCCCGCGTCGACCAGGTGGCGGGCGGCGAACTCGTCGAACACCAGCGTGCGATCCGGCACTGGGAACCCACGGTCGGCGGCGTTGGCGTCGGATGGCCGCATCTCGTCCAGCTCGTGGAGGTAGTTGAGCCAGTGCCGGTAGATGAACCCGTGCTGCAACCCGACGAGTGGGATGGCGCGTCGGCGCGCCTCGAGGGCGAGCGCCCGGCCCCACCCTCCGGCTTCGGCGTAGGTCATAACGGCGCGCGGCCGCAGGACGTCGAGCGCCGCTCCGGCCTCGTCCATCGCCCGGGCCGACCACGGGAACTGCAGGTGCGCAACGCCCGCGAACTCCACCCGCATCAGGTCCCAGGCGTCGTAGCCCAGGAAGACGCACGCCGCGCGGATCGCCTCGCTCGACAACAGGGCGCGACTGATCGCGTGGCGGTCCCTCCAGACTGCGCGCGACGGGGCCAGGTCCCGACGCCCCGCGTAGGTCTCCACGGGCGCGAACGGCAGCGCGGCGGCCTGGGGATCGCGGAACTCCCGCATGCGGTGCCGCCAGGTCCGGGACCGGAAGTTCGTCCGGGGTCCCAGGCCCACGAGGCGGACCGCCTCGGGACCGACCCGCCTCGCCAGCTCGCTGAGCACCGGACCGACGTACGATTCCTCGTCGGTCGCCCGCTTCCAGAACGCGGAATGGACGAATGCCGCCACGCGCGGCCGAGACGGGGCCGGCGGCGGATGGTGGCCCGGCCGGAACCGATCGGCAAGCGCGGCCGCCGAGTGAAGGAGGCCGCGCCAGACGGGATCGCCTCGTTGGTGCCACCGGGCGAGGACGCCTGGTGCCGCGCCGCGCCAGGCGATCCGGTGGGAGGCGGCGAACCCGCGGGCGACATGCGAGAGGACTGGATCGCCCAGGTCGGCCGAGATCGCGAGCGGGCGCTCGCGCGCCGCCATCGCGTCGAGCGCCAGCAGGGTCCGGAGGATCTGGACGACGACGCGGCGCTTGTGGAGGTAGAGCTCCGCGAACCACCAGAGCGAGTCCCCGCGGCAGAGGAAGCGATCGCGAAGGGCGACGCCGTCGACGGGCAGGTGGCGCAAGGCCTTGATCCACCGGTTGGCGTCGACCTCGGCGCGCTCGGCAAGGGCCGCGTCCAGGTACGCGTCGAGCGACACCGCGCGCTCGCCGTCTCCGGTGTCCACCGTCAAGATGGCGTCCTGCGCGGTCATCGGAGCGACTCGGTCAGGGCCCGCCCGCCGCGGGCGAGCAGCGCGACCGCCGCCTCGTACACCGCGTCGGTGTCGACCGAGGCCAGACAGTCGGGGACGTGGCCGCGGCACCGTGCGGGCGGCCGGCGGATCCGGTTGCACGGGCTGCACGGCAGCGACACGCGGACGACGCGGGCGGCGGAAGACACCGGGCCCCAGCGCGACGGGTCGGACGGGCCGAAGACGGCGACCATCGGGATGTCGAGCGCAGCGGCCAGGTGCATGGGCCCGGTATCGCCTGTTACGAGGAGGTCGACCCGCTCGAGCACCGCGGCGAGCGTCACCAGGTCGGCCCGGCCGACGAGGTCAATCACATCGATTCGCGGGCCGAGCGCCTGCCTGACGGTCTCGACGGCAGCACGGTCCTGGGCGGTGCCCGTCAGCACGAGGTCCACGCCGTGCGAAGCCGCCAGCCGGACGGCGACCTCGGCGAACCGGCCGAGATCCCACTGCTTGATCTCGCGGCCGCCGCCGGCGTGAATGGCCACCAGGGGCCGCCCCGACCCATGCGAGGCCAGCAGCGCCTCGGCACGCGCGCGCGCGTCGGCGGGGACCGTCAGCCGTGCGGCTGGTGGAGATGTCAAAGGGGCCCCGTCACGCGGCAGGTCGAATGCCCGTTCGACCAGGCGCAGGGCGTTGGCGTGCGTGTGCAGGCGTGCGTCGAACGGCACGCGGTCGGTCAGCATCGGACCGCCGCCGGCCATGTCGAAGCCGACGCGGCGCCGGGCCCCCGAGAGCCCAATCAGCACGTTGCTCCGGATGTCGCCCTCGAAGTTGATCGCGAGGTCATAGTGCCTCTCGCGCCAGGACCAGGCTCGCGACACCAGCTGACGCCATGAGCCGGCTGGCGCCTCGCGGGCGAGCCAGTTGGCGTTGAGCGTCTCCACGCGAGTGGACGCCGGGATGAGCTTCGCCAATCCCTCGTTCCAGCTGCCGACCACGAGATCGATCTGCGCCGACCTCGCGCACGACCGAACCGCGACCAGCGCGTCGAGGGTCATCAGCAGGTCTCCAACTCTCTCCAGGCGCAGCAGCAGGATCCGGAGCGGTTCTCCGTCGCGGTCGCGTCGTGGCCGCGGTCCGCGGAGGACCGGCGCGACCGCGGCGAGGCCGAGGTCGGCCACGCCGACCAGCCAGCGCTCGCGCGGATCGGAGAGCTGCAGATGTGGGAACACCGCCGACTCCCGCCTATCTTACTTCGACCCGGTCCACCATCACGCCCAGCTGCCGGCCGTCGTTGACGCCGAGGGCGTCCCTGGGGATCCAGGTGGACGAGACGATCCGAAGGAGGGCCGGCTCGTCGCGGCCAGCGGCGGCGGCCGCCACGTCGGGAGGGATCGAGAACGCGTACGGGTGAAAGCCGTCCTTCACGACGACCGCGCCCAGGGGTCGGTCGTCGAGCGTGAGCGAGACCGTGGCCGCTCCCGCCGACGCCGGCCGCCCCCCGTCACCCATCCACAACGTGAGCGTGCGCGCCGCCCGGTCCATCGCCGGAATCGACAGGTAGGACACGCCGCCCGTCCACCGGAACGTCAGGTCGCCGAGGTGCTCCTTCGCGTTGAACCGCACGACGTACAGGTCGTCGTAGCTGCCGATGTCGAGCGAGAAGGGTGCGGGGTGCGCCGGCGGAATCGACGAACCGGTAGACGCTGAAGTCGAACTCCTTCCACCGGGCGCCTGTCGGATAGGCGTTCCGCACCGACTGGTACTCGGGCACCTGGAACCGTTCGGTGGCGACCGGTGCCACGGCCACGGACCGCAAAGCCAGGTCGGTCCCGCCGCTGCCGACGAAGTAGACGTTCCGGTAATGTGTCCGCGCCCAGAGCAGGAAGTGGCTGAACGCGGGCCGGTTCGGGCGCGGCGAGTTGAGCACCAGCACGTTGCGGGCGTAGACGTAGGCGAGCGGCAGGGCGGCCACGTGGAGATCGGAGCGGGACCCCCGGCTCTCGACGAGCACCAGGTCGTCGTCGCCGAACCGCTTGGCCAGTTGCTCGAGCTGCGGAATCAGCCCTTGGTATTCGACGTGGTGCCAGACCGGCTCGCTGGCGCGCACGAGCAGCCAGCCGACCGCGACGACGAAGGCCACGGGTGCCGCCAGCTGCGCCGCGCGCGCCAGCCTGCTCAGGCCGCCGCCCCGAGGCCGGGTCTCGCCGTCGGCGTCTCGGCGCCACCAGATGGCCGGGAACGCCCCGGCCGCGAGGAGCACGAACGCCGAGGGCAGGATGACGGGCAGGAAGCGTCGCGTCATCCAGAAATGTTCCGGGTACAATCTGAATCTTGTAGAACACGAAGAAGCCGTACACGGCGGTGCCGAGCAGGAACAGCGGATCGCGCCAGAAGCGTTTCCAGCAGAGGAGCACGAAGCCGGCGACGGCCACGACGAGACCCGCCCACGGGAAATACCAGGTGAAGGTGCGCAGGGAGTAGGCGTCGTGCGGGGCCAGCGGGCCGCCCGGCTTTCTGAAGAATGCCGCGTACACGACTGCGACCACCACCGCGGCGGCAATGACGAGCGGGGCCCGCGCCACCGCGCGCGCGGCGAGCCGAGTGCGGGCGAGGAGGACGAGCGCCGCCAGGCCGACCAGCGCGACGCCCATCACGGCGAGGTGCAGCGGACGCAGGTTCTCGAAGAACACGAGGTAGCGGTCGGCGCCGGGCCGGAGCCACGTCGCCGCGTACACGGCCGAGATCCCGAGCGACGCCACCATCGGGAGCACGAAGGTTGGGGCCAACCGGCGGCCCCGCACCAGGAGCAAGACGGCCGCCAGCGCTACACCCGCCCAGCCCAGGATGGCGTCGAAGCGGGCAAAGATCATGATGCCCAGCAGGCTACCGGCCACGGGCGCGAAGAAGCAATCGTCGTCCACGTGCGCGCGCGCGAAGGCCAGCAGCCCAGCAAACCACAACGCCTGCACCGTGATCTCGGAGTTCGGGTACCGGGCGAACCAGATGTCGATCAGGCTGAGGCCGAGGAGCGCGGCGGCGGCAAACGCCGCCAGCCGCCCGACCAGCCGGGCGGCCGCGAAGTACACCGCCAGAAGCCCCAGGATCGCCCACGGTGCCACAGCCCGCAGCGCGCCGTTCAGGCCGTCGAGGCCGTAGCCGATGGCGACCCACGCCGGGTAGAGGTGGGGGAACTGCGGGGTCACGGTCCCCTTCGCCGGGTTGAGGAGGAAGAACCCCATGAAGCGGATGCCGTAGTACGCCCGGACATGGTGGGACGGGAAGAACAGGTCACGGGAAGCCGGCGGCACGGCGGCCACCAGCGGGTCGTGGATGAGCAGCGACCCGCGCTGGGCGATCGCGATGCCTTCGTTCAGGTAGACGCCCGGGTCCTTGCCCCCGATGATGAACTCTGAGACTGGGAAGAAGAGGCTGAGGCCCAGCGCGACGAGCAAGGCCGGCAGGGCCGCCGCCGGCGAGACCGGCCGCGCGGAATCCCCGATACAGGAGCCGGCCGCGCCAGCCCAGGACGACCACCGCCGACAGCCCCAGGTTGACCCCGAGCAGGCCGGCGAACGAGTAGCACGACGCGGCCGCGAGCCCGAGCACGACCACCGACGACCACACGACGCTGATCACGACGGCCCAGAAGGCCCTCTCCTCCGCCGACAGCTGCGCGCGACGCTCGCGCGACGCTCTGGGCAGGCGGTAGAGCAGCGCACCCGGCAGGTACGCGATCAGGACGAGCTCGGCGAGGAGGGAGATCATGCCCGGAAGTTCCCGATCGCGTGCGAGACCTGGACGACGTGCGCGTCCGGCATCGATGGATACAGCGGCAGGGAGAGGATCTCCCCGCACACCCGGTCGGCCGTCGGACACTCGGCGGGTCCCTCGGCGGCCAGGGCGGGTTGGCGGGGAATCGGAACGGGATAGTGGATGAGGGTTTCGATGCCCTGTGCGGCCAGGTGCGCCCGCAGCGCCTCCCGCGCCCGCGACCGCACGGTGAACAGGTGGTAGACATGGCCCGGATCGAGCTCGGGGGGGACCTCCACGCTCGTGCCAGTCAGTTCCCGGCGATAGACCGCGGCGAGGGCACGCCGCCGTGCGGTCCATCCGGGCAGAAACGTCAGGCGTGCCGCGAGCACCGCCGCCTGGATCTCGTCGAGTCGGCTGTTGATCCCCGGCTCGCCGTGGTGGTAGCGGTCGGTCTGGCCGCCGTTGCGCAGGCGTCTGAGCCGCTCGGCCAGCTGCGGATCAGCGGTCGTGATGGCGCCACCGTCCCCAAGCGCGCCGAGGTTCTTGGTCGGATAGAAGCTATACGCCGCCGCCACGCTGAACGACCCCGCCGGCCTCCCCGCCACCGTGGCCAGGTGCGCTTGGCAGCAGTCCTCGACCATGGCGAGGCCGTGGCGGGCGGCAATCGACGACAGCGCCGCCATGTCGGCTCCCTGTCCGTAGAGGTGGACCGGGAGGATCGCGGCCGTGTCCGGGCCGATCGCAGCCTCGACCGCCCGCGGATCGAGCGTGAGGCGGTCACGGTCGATGTCGGCGAACACCGGATGCGCACCGGCCATCATCACGGCCAGCGCGGTGTAGGCCGCCGACAGCGGCGAGGTGACGACCTCGTCGCCTCGTCCGATGCCGAGCGCCTTCAGGATGAGGACGATCGCGTCCGTGCCGGTCCCGACCCCGACGGCCGCCGCGGCGCCGGCCGCCGCCGCGAACGCCCGTTCGAACGCCTCGACCTCCGGCCCGAGCACGAACCAACCACGCGCCACGACCCGGCGCAGGGCAGCGTCCACCGCGTCGGCGTCCTCGCCGGGTCGAAGATTCAGGAAGGGAATCGTCACGCCTACAAGCTCCCCTGGGGATCCTCGCGGACCGGATTGAGATAGTGCTCCAAGTGCTCCCGGTAGAAGGCCGCCGTCTTTTCCAGCCCTTCCCGCAGCGGAACCCGGGGTTCCCACCCGACCGTGGCCCGAAACCGGCTCGAATCGGCGTAGAAGCTGCCGATGTCGATCACCCGCTTCTCGGGTGGCCAGTCCACGAATTTCACGCGGCCGCCGCCGGCGACCTCGAGCAGCAGCGCCACCAACTCGCGGTGGCTGACAGGGGCAGTGCCGCCGACGTTGAACACCCGGCCAGGGCACGCATCAGACGCGCCTGCCAACAGGAAGGCTTCGGCCGCGTCATCGACGTAGACGAAATCGCGAAGCTGCGACCCGTCGCCGTAGATCTCGATCTCACCGTTTTCGACAGCCGTTCGGATGAACCAGCCGATGAACCCCTGCCGGTTGTGCCTGACGAGTTGGCGGGGGCCGTACACATTGGTCAGGCGCAACGAGCACGCGCGCAGGCCGAACACGTGGCTGTAGACCAGGTGATAGTTCTCGCCCGCGGCCTTGTTGATGCCGTTGACATCGGTTGGACGCACGAGGTGCTGCTCGGTGACCGGCAGGAAATCGGGCTTGCCGTACACTTGGCGCGTCCCGGCGAACACGATCCGGACGTCGGGGTTGTGCCGCCGGCATGCCTCGAGAATCGACAGCTGGCTCCGGCAGTTGATCTCGAGGTCCGTGTACGGGTCCCTCATGCTGTCGATGTGGCTGACTTGGCCGGCCAGGTTGAAGATCACCGCGCGGTCGCGCACCAGGTAGTCCATCGTGCTCTCCTGGCGGATGTCGGCGACGTTCACGCGGACACGGTCCTCGATGCCACGGATGTTGAAGAAGTTCCCTCCGTAGTCCGGGATCATCGAGTCCACCAGCAGCACGCGTGCGCCGAGATCGACCAGCTGCCGGGCGAGGTTGCTGCCGATGAAGCCGAGACCGCCGGTGATCATCACCTTGCGGTGCTTGTAGAAGGGTCGGTAGTCTGCGGTCACGGTCGATGCCTGCGAGCGCCGCCAGGGCGCGTCAACGTGGTTTGTAGGGGTCCGGCGGAGCCGGCGCCGAGGAGGCCTGCGACTCGGGGGGTCGCGCGACGACGAGCGCCCACCAGAGCTTCGTCACGTCGATAGCCGTCCGGACAATGCGTCGGAAGTTGAAGAACTGCGACTTGCCGTAGGCTCGATGATAGTGGTGGACCGGCACTTCGACGATGCGGAAGCCCGCGTCGGTGATCTTCTTCATCATCTCGAGGCAGATCACGCCGCTCGACTTCTCCAGGTGGACCCGATCGAAGATCGCGCGGCGCATCAACCGGAAATCGCAGTCCACGTCGCGCACCTTCAAGCCGAACAGCAGCTTGACGGTGTGGTGGTACACCCGACCGATGAGGATGCGGTGCAACGGGTCGGACCGGCTGATCTTGTAGCCGTTGACCATGTCCACCCCGTCGGACATCTTCTCCCACAACCGAGCCAGCTCCCGAGCATCGTACTGCGCGTCGCCGTCCGTGTAGAAGACGAGTTCCCTGGTCGCCGACGAGAACCCCGTGCGGAGCGCGCCGCCATAGCCGCGGTTGCCCGGATGGTGGATGGCCCGCACCTGCGGATAGAGCCGGGCGAGTTCGTCGATGATGTCGGCAGTCGTGTCCGTGCTCCCGTCGTTGATGACGAGCACCTCGAAATCGGGCGTAAGTCGACTAGCCGTCTGGACCGCAGCAATCACGAGGCTTGCGATCGTGCCGCTGTCGTTGTAGGCGGGAAAGAAGACTGTCAGCCCAACGGGTGGACGCGCGACTTCCGGAACCATGGGCAAGAGCCCCAAACCATAGCACGGCCGTCACTTGGAGGGCAAGCGCCGGGTCGGACCCCGGGACACCGGGCCACCACCAGACAACCCCCGTCTTCAGGCGGAGCCCCGGTCTCCGCGATGGAGCGTGCGCACGGCCAGAGCGCGCCAGGCCAGCCGGGCGGCGCCGGACACGCGGCCATCGCCAGCCAGGATGGTGCGGACCCAGCCCCGAACGTCTCTGCACCGGTAGCCCGCCAGGTGCGGAGAGGGTCGGCTTGCGGTGGGCTGCCCTTCGTGATACACCAAGCAACCCGAGGTGTCCGCTGAACACACTCGCGTTCCGCCGCGTGCGCCTGCCGGTCGTGCTGGCGTTAGCGACCTTTGTGCTGCTGAACGCCAACGGCCGTGAAATCGGCAGCTACGACTCGCAGCCGACGAAGTTCGCCGCCTGCGAACTGGCGCGGCACGGGACGCTCTGCCTCGATCGGGTCATTGCGCTCACGCCGGCGCTCGGCCAGCGACCGGCGTTCGCGCAGGCGATTGACGGCCACGTGCGGTCCGCGTATCCGGTGCTGCCGTCGCTCATCGCTGCTGCGCCGGCGTGGGTGATGGGCGTCCTGGGCCTTCTCGACCTGGACGCGCCGCTGGCCCCCACCATCGTCGCCAAACTGACGGCATCTCTGCTGGTCGCGGTGGCCGTCGTGCTGGCCTTCCTGATCGCCAGGCGGCGCATCTCGACGACCTCCGCGGTCCTCCTCGCCATCGGCTACGGTCTCGGTACCAACGTCTGGGCGGCCGGCCAGACCCTGGGGGGTCATGAGAGCGTGGCCGTCGGCCTCACCGGCGCCTTGCTCGTCCTAGCCAGCCCGGGTCCTGTCGCGACCGGGTGGCCGGCGTGGAGTGCCATGGCCATGCTGGCGGTGGCCGGGGCGGCAAGGCCTCAGATCGCCCCAGCGGTGGCGATCCTGGCGCTGGGCTTTCTCGCGCGGAGCGGGTTCCGTCGGTGGTGGCCCCTGTCCGTGCTCCTGGTGGCCGGGACTGTGGCCGTCTGGTTCAACCTCCAGTGGTTTGGCCACCCCCTCGGCGCCGTCCCGCGGCTCGAGGCCCTCCACGCGACCGTGCACGCGTCGAGCGGTACCTTCAACGCGCCGTGGCGAGGTGCTGTCGGGCTGCTGCTGAGCCCGAGCCGCGGGCTGCTCATCTTCAGCCCGGTGGTACTGCTCTGCCTGCCCGGCGTGCGGCCCGCGCTGCGGGAAGGCTGGCGGGGGCCCCTGCTGTGGTGCCTGGCGGCGTCAATCTGCCAGTTCGCGCTGTACGCCAGCTACACCGTCTGGTGGGGAGGGCACAGCTACGGACCGCGCTACGCCCTCGACGCGCTGCCCCCCCTCATCCCGCTGGCTGCCGCGGGCGCGCCGACGCTCGCCCGCCACCGCCTCACACGCCTGATCGCCGTGGCCGCGCTGGCTTGGTCGGTCCTGCTCGCGGCGACCGGGGCGTTCTCCTACCCAGCCGAGCGGTGGAACACCGATCCCGCCGAAGTCGACCTTCACCACGAGCGGCTGTGGGATTGGAAGGATCCCCAGTTTGTCCGGTGCTGGACGCGGGGCTTGAGCCCGCAGGACTTCGATCTGTTCCACGCGACAGCCTTCCACCGGTAGCCGCGCTGCCGCGCTTCCCGCTGGCGGCTCAGCCGGCTGTTTCCCGCGTGTGCGCCGCGCGAGCCAGCCGGTAGGCGCGTTCGAATGCCTCGGCGACACCCGCCCAGCTGTGATCCCGCACCACGTCCAGGCGCGCCTGTTCCCCGAGGCGGCGCCGGGTGTCGGGCGCGCGGAGGAGCCGGTCGATGGCCGTCGCCAGGGCCGGCACGTCGCGCTCGCCAACCACCATCGCATTGTGGTCGTCGTGAGCGACTGCCCCGATGCCGCCGGCGGTCGTCGCGACCAAGGATGTCCCGGACGCGAGCGCTTCCATCACCACGTTCGGCAGGCCATCCACGTTGCCGGCGTCGTCCCGAACCGACGGTACCACGGCCACGTCCGCGGCGGCGAGGAACTCGGCGACCTCGTCGTGCCCGAGGACGCCTGGGAACACGATCCGATCAGTGACGCCCCGCGCCGCCGCCCGTGCACGGAGTTCCGCGTCCAGATCCCCGCCCCCGCCAAGGACGAGCCGCAGCGATGGCCAGGCAGGCGCCAGCTGCGCCACAGCGTCGACGAGGTACTCGAAGCCCTTCTTCCGGACGAAACGCCCCGCCGTGAACAGCACCGGGTCGTCGTCGTGCACGCCCAGCGCCGCGCGGCGGAGCGCGCGGGCGCGCGGGTTGGGCGCGAACCGATCGGCGTCCACGCCGTAGGGAATCGTCTCGGACCGGTCGCGGGACGCCCCGAGACCGATGGCGCGGGTCCGCAGGTCCTCGCTGCAGGCGGTGACCCACCCCGCCCGGCGGAACACCGCGCGCGCGACCCGGCCTGCCACGATGCTCCGCTCGGCCACGTATACGTCGGAGCCGTGGAGGCTGACCACCAGCGGGAGCCGCGGGCACGCCGCGGCAGCGATCGCCGCGCCCGGCACGACCCAGTGGCCGTGCATGACGGTCGCCCCGACCGCACGGGCGACCGCACGCGCCCTGCGCCAGCCGAAGGCCAGCGCCAGCGGCGCCACCGCGTAGGCAGACAGCCGCAGCGCGACATCGGCGCGTAGAGCGCCCGCGTAGCCGAAGACGTTGAGAGTGCGAAGGGGCGCGTAGCGAAAGGAGTGGAAGTGGACCCCGTGCTCGGTGCCGTGACGCTCGAGGGCCGGGTGCCAGGGGATCACCAGGTGCACCTCGTGACCCCGAGCCGCGATGCCCCGGGCGATCGGCTCCATGAACGTGCCGACAGTGTCCCCCGGGAACCGCGGGTACGACGTGGCCACCATGACCACGACCTCGTGCGTGCGTGTAGCGTCTGTCAGACTCACGGTGCACTCGTGGACGGCCACGCGCAGGCCGGCCGGCGTGGCATGGGACGCGTCAGGGGCGCCGCCGTGGTCGTAGCCGGAGGCGCCACGGCATGATCACGGATTCGAGCAGGACGCCACTCGAGAGCTTCGACGTACCCAGGCGCCGCTCGACAAAGACGATCGGGACCTCTCCAATCCGGCAGCCGTGCCGCGAAGCCTCGAAGAGGATCTCCACCATGAAGGCGTAGCCGTCCGACATGATGCGATCCAGCCGGATGCGGGCCAGGGCTTCCTTCCGCCAGCACCGGAAGCCGCCCGTGCAGTCGTGCGCCGAGAGGCCCGTCACGACCCGGATGTAGCGGTTCGCGAACGCGCTGAGGATCAGGCGGTGCAGCGGCCAGTTCACGACGCTGATCCCGGTGAGGTAGCGCGAGCCGATCACCACGTCGTAGACGCCCACCGCCTCGACCAGCGCGGGGAGGTACTTCGGATCGTGCGAGAAGTCCGCGTCCATCTGGCAGATGAGGTCGACGTCCTGTCTTAGCGCCCGGCTGAAGCCCTCGACGTACGATCGTCCGAGACCACGCTTATCGGTCCGGTGCACCACCTCCACGCGGCCCGGGAACTCCCGAGCCAACGCCTCGGCCAAATCGCCCGTACCGTCGGGTGACTGGTCGTCCACGATCATGACCCGGAAGCCGTCGTGCGCGAGGATCTGCCGCACGAGCCCGTCGAGGCTCTCGCGCTCGTTGTAGGTCGGGATGACGACGAGACTCCGCGGCTGGGTCATGGCACCACCTGCGTGCCGCGCCGGCGCACCGGGGCCACGGCGCAGGAGGCACCGACGATGAGCGCGGGATCGATCCCCGCCACGCGAAAGCGCTCCTGCGGGAAGAACACCAGGCAGACCGCCAGCGTGGCGGCTGCCAGGAGCCAGAGCGCCGCGGGATTCGCACCGGCGCGGTGCAGACGGAAGGCGCCCACCAGGCCGAACGGCAACACGGCCAGGTACGGGAGCACGGTCACCGCGAGGTAACGCCCGGAATGGAGCGTGTAAGAGGCCCCGATGGGCACCACGGTGTAGAACAGCTTTCGGGCCATGAGCGCCGTCCAGGCCAGCGGCTGGCTGCGGATGAACGCCCACGCTTCCCGGTAGTACATGGCCTCCACGGCGGCGGGCGGCTGTCCGGCCATCCCCCGCTCGAGCTCGAGCGCCACGCGCTTGATCGGTGGGTTGGCAGCCAGGTCGCCCTCGCCGCGCGCCAGCGGGTTGTTACCGGTCCAGAAGGTGACGCCGCCTTCGGCGGCGACGATGGTGAACCGCCCGGAGGTGGCGTGCTGATGCGCGATCCACGGGACGAGCGTGGCGCCGACTACGCACGCGAACACCGCGGCCAGACCGACACGCCGGCGCGCGAGCAGCCACGCGAGCGCGAACGCGACGAAGACCAACGTCGCGGGCCGGGCGAGTGTCGCCAGGCCAGCGGCAACCCCCGCCGTCGCAGCGCTCGCCGTCCGGCGGCCTCCGTGATATTCGCCGGCCCGGCCGATCAGCAGCGCGGCGGCGAGCCCCAGCACCAGGTACACCGTCTCGCTCAGGACGTAGGCGCTCATCGCGATGAGGGGCGGGTAGACGGCGCCAATCGCCGCCGCGACCAAGGCGGCGCGGGTGCCTGCGCCGCGGCCCGCCAGCAGGGCGAGGATCCCGACAACGAGTGTGCCCAGGATCGCCTGCACGGCCTTGACGGGCGCCGGCGCGGTGGTGGGCAGGGGGCCGGCGCCACCCACGGTCCCGGGAGCGAAGCGCGCGAGGAGCGCGAGGCAGGTCGGGTAGAGGGGGGCGCGCTCGACGTGGCGCCCTTCGACGCGTGTGGTGCCTGGCGTCGTGTAGACCAGCCCGTGGCCGTCGAGCAGGTTCCGGGCGAGCAGCAGGTACTCCTGCTCGTCCATGGTCAGCGGCTTGTCCACCCAGTAGCCGAAACCGAAGGCGAGGCGCAGCGCAAGCGCGAGGCCGAGCACGGCCGCCAGCCGCCCGCGATGCGCGCGGGCCAACCGGGAACCTGCGGGCGTGCCGCCAGCCTGGAGCTCCATACCTAACGTCGACCTTCGAAGCGGAGGGCGGCGATCTGTTCGGACACCAGGCCCATCAGGAAGACGATGACGCCGAGCATGATCAAGAGCACCGACGAGTTGGTGACGTGCGACTGCGTCGCGATCGTCCACACCGCGTACGCGAGACCGACCAGGAAGGCCGTCAGGCTGACCGGGATGAAGATCCGGAGCGGGCTGAAGATCGTGACGATCTTCAACACGATCAAGAGGAACTTCGCGCCGTCACTGAGCAGCCGGATCTTGGAATGGCCTACGCGCAGCCGGGCCTCCACCGGTTCGAAGCCCACGTTGAGCCCGGCCTTCACGAACGCCAGCGTCGTGGTGGTCGGCGTCGAGAACCGATTGGGCAGCAGGTGCAGGAACTCCAGGAGGTACGCGCGCCGCGCGGCGCGAAAGCCCGAGGTCAGGTCCGGAATGGGCCGCTCGGTCAGGTACGCAGCGAGGCCGTTGAGCAGGTGGTTGCCGACCCGGCGCGTGAGCGAGGCCTGCGTGGCGTGAGCCCGGGCGCCGACGACGAGGTCGTACTCGCCAAGGCGCGCCACGAGGCGGGTCGCGTCGGTGGGCTGGTGCTGGCCGTCGGCGTCGATGATCAGGACGTACTCGCCAGTCGCGACACGGATTCCGCTCTTGACGGCCGCGCCGTTGCCCTTGTTGTACGGCTGCCGGATCACGCATGCGCCGGCGGCCCGAGCGGCCTCACCCGTGCCGTCGGCCGACCCGTCGTCGACGACCAGAATCTCGTGCCAGTCGCCGGCGGCCTGCAGCCCCGCCACCACGTCGGCGATGACCTTGGCCTCGTTGAACGCAGGGATGACGACGGACGTCTCGGCGGGCGTGGCCACTAGTCTTTCACCTTCGGAGGGGCCTCGGGGCCGACGTGTGACTCGACGCCCATCGTCAGCTCGAGACCGCGGACGCGATAGAGGAGGTCCTCGATGAGTTTTCGGTTGCCCGAAATCACATCGGCGACCAGGCCGATCAGCGCGACCTGGAACCCGACAATCATCAGGATGGCCGACAGGATGAGGGACTGGAGATGGCCGAGGCCGGTGCCGGTGACGTAGAAGTACAGGAACCGGAGCGAGATGGCCAAGCCACCCAGGAAGATCAGCGTGCCGATGGAGGAGAACACCTTCAGCGGCTCGTACATCGCGTAGATGCGGACGATCGTGGCTGCCGACGCCTTGAGATACGTCCAGGTGCTGCCGAAGAGCCGCGATTCTCGCGTGCGGGGATTGGTCGAGATCGGCACGTGGGCGATCGCGATGTGTTTCTTGCCGGCCTGGATGATGGACTCGAGGGTGTAGGAGAACTCCGAGACGATCGTCAGCCGCAACGCCGCATCACGCGTGTAGGCGCGGAACCCGCTCGTCGTGTCCGGGACCTGCGTGTTGGAGACCTGCCGCACGACCCAGCTGCCGAGACGCTGCAGCCGTTTCCGCGAGGCGCTCATCTGCTTCACGGCCATGATGTTGCGGTCACCCACGACGACGTCGGCCGTTCCCTCAAGCAGGGGACGGACCAGTGTGGCGACGTCCGCCCCGCAGTACCGATTGTCGCCGTCGGTGTTGACGATGACGTCCGCCCCGAGCTTGAGGCTGGCGTCGAGACCCGCCATGAACGCCGCCGCCAACCCCTTCCGCCGGCGGAAGCGGACCACGTGGTGCACGCCGTGGGCGCGCGCCACGTCCGCCGTTCCGTCCGTGGACCCGTCGTCGATCACGAGAAGCTCGATGACGTCGACGCCGGGTACGTCCCGCGGCAGGTCGGCGAGCGTCGCCGGCAGCGTCTTCGCCTCGTTCAGGCACGGAATCTGAATGATGAGTTTGTTCAAGACCGGACCCAACTGACGTGAGAAGCCAGACCGCTCCGTCCCCCTACCCGACCAGTCGTTCAATCACGCCGTCCCAGGTGATCGCGGCCGCCCGATCGCGGCCCGCCGCGCCCAGCGAGGCCGCGCGGGCCGGATGCGCCGCCAGATCGGAGATGGCCCGACCGATCGGCTCCGGATCCGGTGGGCAGACGCAACCGTTCACGCCGTCTTCCACGAATTCGAGCACGCCTCCCGAATCGGTGGCCGTGACGACAGGCTTGCCGCTGAGGAAGGCTTCGAGCGTCACGTACCCATAGTCCTCGTCGAACGGCGCGAAGACCACGGCGAGCGCACCGGCGTACAGCTCGATGAGGGCCTCGTCGCTCTGCGTTCCAAGGAAATCCACGCGGTCGCTGACGCCGGCTTCTTCCGCCACGCGTTCGACGTTCTCCCGCTGCGTGCCCTCGCCGACCACGGCGAGCCGGGTGGGAGGGTCCACGTGGCACATCGCCCGCACGGCCAGGTCGATCCGCTTGATCGTCTCGATCCGGCTCACGGCGAGGACGTAGTCTCCGTAGGGCCCGCACCGCAGCCGGTCGGCCAGCATCGGGGGATGATAGAGCGGTTCGGCCTCGACGTGGACGAACTTCTCCGCCCGCCTCGCGATGTTGCGCGCAATGGCATAGAGGCGTCGCGACTCGAGCAGCATCTCGCGATCCAGCTGGAAGATCCGCTCGCGAAGCCCGACGTCGAGCTCCGTGTCGCCGAAGTCGCTGTACTCGGTGCCGCACAGCTCGTAGGCGGCTCGGTACTGGTGCGTGAGCCAGGTGACCTTGTTCGGGTGCCGCACGAAGTACGTGGGGAACTTGGTCGCGATCACCCGGTCGATCGGCTGGCCGTTGCTCTCGCTGAGATCGAGCAGGCGCCACGCCGCGGCGTGCGTCAGGATCTCCTGCTTCGGATACCACTTGAAGGGCACCGACACGATGCCGGCGTGGTACCCGCGCCGCGTCAGCTGATGCGCCAGCTGGCGGACCAGTCGCTCGGCGCCGCCCTCGATGAGCGGCACCTGGGCCTCGCAGACGAGAACGGTTCGAACCGGCATGTCCCTATGTCGCGAACCGGAAATTGATCACGTCGCCGTCCTGGACGACGTACTCCTTGCCCTCGAGCCTGACCTCGCCGTGATCACGGCACGCGGCGAGCGATCCCCGGGCAACGAGGTGCTCGAAGCGCACGACCTCAGCCCGGATGAACCCGCGCGCGATGTCCGTGTGAATCTCGCCGGCGGCCACCTGCGCCTGCGTCCCCCGCGGGATGGACCACGCCCGACACTCGTCCTCGCCGGCGGTCAGGAACGAGATATAGCCGAGCAACTCGTACGTCGTCCGGATGACCCGCGACACGCCAGCCTCGGTGAGGCCCAGATCGGCCAGGAATCCCCGCGCATCGGCCGCGTCCAGCTGGGCGATCTCGAGCTCGATCTTCGCGCAGACAGGTACGGCCCTCGTGCCCGCGCGGGAGAGAAACGGGCCCAGTCCTGCAAGCTCCACGGCCCGCGCCGCGTCGGCGAGCGCGGAGGTGTCGGCTTCGTCGAGGTTGATGACGACGAGCAGCGGCTTGGCCGACAGGAACTGAAACCCGCGGAGCAGCTTGCGTTCCTCGTCGCTCATCGGGACGCCGCGCAGGGGGAGCCCGTTCTCGAGCGCCTCTCGGCACCGCACGATTAGCGCGCGCTCGCGCTCGAGGTCAGCGGTCCGGCCCTTCTTCAGATCACGCTCAATCCGCTCGAGCCGCCTCTCGGCGACCCCCAGGTCGGCGAGCAGCAGCTCGTCCTCCATGGCCTGGGCGTCGGAGGCGGGCACGATGGCGTCGGCATGGTGCGTGACCGACGGATCCCGGAACGCCCGCACCACGTGGACCAGCGCGTCCGCCGTCCGGTAGGGCGTGACGTCGAGCAGGGCCTGAGCACCCGTGCGGCCCGGGCCCGCCAGGTCGGCGAATTCCACGGTGGCCGGGGTCGTCTTCTTCGGGTGGTACAGCTCGCCCAACCGGTCCACCCGCAGGTCGGGGACGCGCGCGACTCCGACAACGGCTTCCAGCTTGCCATGGCCCGGACGCGGGGCCTCGTGGTGACTGGTCATCAGCTGGAAGAGCGTCGTCTTGCCTGAGGACGGGAATCCGATCAGCGCAGTACGGAGCATGCCAAGCTGCAAATGCTATCACGCCCGCGAGGGAGGCGGTCCGCGCGCGCCGTCCGGCCCGTTCCGCAAGAGCCGCGGATCGACCGGTCGACGCCCACCCTTGACGCAAAGAAAAGGCGAAATGCCGGCCACGGCCGTTATTGAGCCAACCCCTTCAATTTCATGGGGATTGACAAGGCTCGACCGGTCCCGTACCATCCGAGTGGACTGAAGTGGAGCGAAGTGGGAGACCCAGATGCTGCGCGGCAGTTTCCCGGCCAAGATCGACGAGAAGAGCCGGCTGAAGATCCCGCGTGACTTCCTCACGTACATCGAGGAGAAGTTCGGCCGCGAGATCTTCGTGACCAGCTTCGCCGGGGACTGCGTCCGGCTCTATCCGATGCCGGTCTGGGCCGAGATCGAGCAACGTCTGGGAACCCGCGGCCTCGTCCAGGATCCCGCCATCAACCGCTTCTTTCAGCATACCAGCTTCTACGGGCAGGCCGCCGAGATCGACAACCAGGGCCGCGTCCTGATTCACCAACGGTTGCGCGAGAAAGCGGGCATGACCGGTGAGGTGGACGTCGTCGGGCACTTCGATCATCTGCAGGTGTGGAACCTGGACCGGCTGACCGCCAAGCTTGAGCACGACCCGTTCACCGACGCCGACCTGCGCGAGGTAGCCGAGCAACTCCGACAGGCGCCCACACGCGGAGACGGCGGCGGGCATGCCTGAGCACGTGCCGGTCATGCGGACGGCCGTTGTGGAGGCCCTCGCGCCCCAGCGCGGCGGCACCTTCGTCGACGCGACCGTCGGATTGGGCGGACACGCCGCGGCCCTGCTCGAGACCGGAGCGACGCGGCTGATTGGGTTCGACCGCGATGCTGAGGCGCTGGATCTGGCGCGCGCGCGCCTCGACCCGTGGCGCACGCACGTCGAACTCGTCCACGCCGACTATCGCCGGATCTTCGAGGTACTCGACGCCCGCGAGGTGTCGACCGTCGACGGCGTGCTGGCTGACCTCGGCGTGTCGTCCCTGCAACTGGACGGCGCGGGCCGGGGCTTCAGTTTCCAGCGGGACGAGCCGCTGGACATGCGGATGGAATCGGACGGGCGGCCCGACGGCCGCCGACCTGGTGGCCACGCTCAGCGAGGAGGAACTCGCTGACACGATCTACCGCTTCGGCGAAGAGCGCCACTCGCGACGAGTCGCGCGGGCCATCGTCGAGGCGCGCCGCCAGGCGCCCATCGCAACGACCGCCCAGCTGGTGACGGTCGTGCGGCGGGCTCTGCCGCGCGGGCGGTACGGCCGGCTCCATCCGGCCACGCGGACGTTCCAGGCGCTGCGCATTCGGGTCAACGGGGAGCTGGAAGGGCTCGACGACTTCATCGACCACGCCTGCGGGCGCCTGGCACCGGAGGGGCGTTTGGTCGTGATCGCGTTTCACTCGCTCGAGGACCGGATCGTCAAGCACACGATGCGGCGCTTGGCCTCCGGCGAGGACCCGACGTTCCGGCTGCTGACGAGGAAGCCGCAACGGCCGGGTGAGGACGAGGTCGCCGCAAACCCGCGCTCGCGCAGCGCGCACCTGCGGGCCATCGAACGGGTGGGTCGGGACGAGGGGTAGGGCCGGCGCACTCACGAGATCGGCCGCTCGGATCGGAGGGGCAAGCATGCAGGGCAGGAACAGCGACACGGCCGCCTTCGAACTCCATGCCATCGTGCCCAACCAGCCCGTTCTCCACGAGGTGGATGCGGCCCGCCACCGCCAGTTCCGGACGTGGTTGCTGGTCGGCCTCGTGCTCGTGGCCGCGGCGCTGTTCAACGGGTCGCAGCGCTTGACCCCCGTGCTCAAGGGCTATCGCCTGGAGGAGATCGACCGCCAGCGCGCCAGGGAGGAAGCCATCACGCGTCAGCTCCGCCTTGAGGTCGCCACGCTCCAGGCGCCTGCGCGGATCGAAGAACTGGCGACGAGGGAACTCCACCTCGTCGTGCCCAGTCGCCAGGACGCAATCGTGATTGAACGCATCGTTCCCCCGGCCGAGCCGCCGTCGTCGGTCGTCGCATCCCGATAGGAGCGCCCCATGGCCGGTCAGCCCGAGTCCCAAGCCTGGCGGCGAACAGTCAGAGGTCGGCTGACGCTCCTCGGCGTACTGCTGGGCGCGTGGACGGTCGCCATTCAGGGGCGGCTGATCGATCTCCAGATCTACCGGCACGACGAGTTGGCACGCAAGGCGCAAGGACAACAGAGCGCCACGGTTCCGGTGCCGGCTCGGCGGGGTGACATCCTCGACCGTCACGGTCGCGTGCTCGCCACCAGCGTCGACGCGGATTCCGTGTATGCGGTGCCCACCCAGCTGCGCGGACGCGAGCGGGAGGTGGCCGCGGCCCTGTGCGCCGCCTTGGCCGACTGCGGCCCGGACGAGGTCGCCAGGCTCACCGACCGCTTCAACCGTGACGCCGGCTTCTGCTGGGTCCGCCGCCAGGCTTCACCGGAGCAGGTCAAGCGCGTGACGGCCCTCGCGATCGACGGCATCGGCTTACGAACCGAGCCACGACGGTACTACCCGAACCGGGAGCTGGCAGCTCACGTGCTCGGCTACGTGGGCACCGAGCACACCGGGCTCGCCGGTCTCGAGGCGACATTCGATACCTGGATCCGCGGGCGGGCCGGCCTCATGGTGGTGCAGCGTGATGGCCAACGCCGGCCCCAGGTCTTCAGCCGGGTCGGTGATCCGCCGGTGCCCGGGGCGATGCTCGAGCTGACGATCGACGAGTACCTGCAGCACCTCGCCGAGCGGGAATTGCGCCAGGGCGTTGCCGAGCACCATGCCGTGGGTGGGAGCGTCGTGATCATGGATCCCCAGACGGGCGAGATCCTGGCGCTGGCCAACGAGCCGACGTTCAACCCGAACGCGGTCGCGCTCTCCGACGAGGCCGCGTTGCGCAACCGCGCCGTGCAGGACCTCTACGAACCCGGCTCCACGTTTAAGATCGTCACCGGGTCCGCCGCGCTCGAGGAACGGGTCTTCACACCGACCACTCCCATCGACACTGGCGACGGCACGCTCACCATGGCGTCCCGGATCGTCCGGGACACCGCCGCCCATGGCACGCTCTCGTTCACCGACGTGATCGTCCTGTCGAGCAACATCGGGGCGATCAAGATCGGCCTGCAGGTGGGCGCCGAGCGGCTCGGGCGGTACGTGCACCGCTTCGGGTTCGGCACCCGTCTGTCCCCGGACTTCCCGAGCGAGAACGCCGGCATGGTCTGGAATCCGGACGCCTGGTCGGTCAGCACCTTGATGTCCGTGTCGATGGGCTACGAGATCGGGGTCACGCCGCTCCAGATGGCTGCCGCCGCGAGCGCCGTGGCGAACGGCGGAGAGCTGGTCCAGCCGCGCGTGCTGCGGGCGATTATCGAGGGCAACCGCCGCACGGTCGTCCCGCGCAAGGTGATCCGCCGCGCGATCGCGCCGGAGACGGCTGCCCAGCTGCTGCCGATCATGGAAGGCGTGGTTGAACGGGGAACCGCCCGGTCCGCAAGACTCGCCGACTACACGGTGGCCGGCAAGACGGGGACGGCCAGCAAACTGGTCAACGGCCGGTACTCGAAGACCGACTACTACGCCTCGTTCGTGGGCTTCGTGCCCTCGCGCCAGCCGGCGCTGACGATCATGGTGATGATCGACTCGCCGCACGGGCCCAACCACCTGATCTTCGGGGGCGCTGTCGCCGCACCCATCTATCAGCGGATCGCCGACGCGGCCCTGCGGTACCTCGCCGTTCCGCCGACCCTGCACGCCGTGCCACCTGTGCTCGTCTCGCGTCGGGACGGCCCGGTACCGGTGAATGTGTCGGGGACGGCGGTGCCCCTCACGATCCTTCCCTCCCCCGCGCCCCAGGGCCAGATCGTCGTGCCCGACCTGCGTGGCCTGAGCGGGCGGGAAGCTCTCCGCGCGCTGGCGCGCCTCGGCATCTGCGCCAAGGTGACGGGCCGGGGCGTGGTCGTCGAGCAGGACCCTGGGCCCGGCGGCCCACTCGAGCCCGGCGCGTCGTGTCACCTCGAGCTCGGCCGGCCGACGGCACCGGGATTCCGGCCATGACGCTTGGCGAGCTGTTCGACGCACTCGGCGACCTCGTGGCCGTGCCAATCGAGCCGGCCGAACCGCCATCGAGCAAGGCGGTCAAGGCCCTCACCTACGACTCGCGGCGAGCGACCGCCGGGGCGCTCTTCGTGGCGCTGAAGGGCCAGAAGGCGGACGGCGCCGCCTATGCGGTGCAGGCGCTGTCGAAGGGCGCGGTGGCGGTCGTGTCCGAGTCACCGCGCCCTGAGGGCGTGCAGGTCCCGTGGGTCGTCGTCTCGAACGGCCGGCGCGCGCTGGCCCGGCTCGCCGCAGCCTTCTACGGTCACCCGAGCCGGGATCTCAAGGTGGTCGGCATCACGGGTACGAACGGGAAGACGACCACCGCCTACCTGGTCGCGGCGTTGTTCGACGCAGCGGGGATTCCCTGCGGCATGCTGGGCACGATCGTCTACCGCGTCGGCGCCGAGCTCCGGGATGCGACGCGCACGACCCCCGAGGCGGCAGACATTCAGCAGATGCTGCGTGAGATGGTGCTTCAGGGGTGCGGGGCCTGCGCCATGGAGGTGTCCTCGCACGCCCTGGCCCAGTACCGCGTGGACGACCTGCAGTTTGCCACCGGTGTGTTCACGAACCTGACCCGGGACCACCTCGACTTCCATGGCGACATGGAGTCGTACTTCGCGGCCAAGCGCCGCCTTTTCGATCTGCTGCCACCAGGGGCCCCGGCGGTCGTGAACCTCGACGATCCCCGCGGTGAGACGCTCCTCCATCGCGCCGGCCCTGCGATCACCTACGCCGTGGACCGGCCGGCGGACGTCTACCCGACCAGGATGGTGCACTCGCTGCGCGGGATGGCCTTCGAGGCCGCCACCCGCGTGGGCCCGATCGCCGTGCGGACTCGGCTCGTCGGCCGGCCCAACGTCTACAACGTGCTCGCCGCCATCGGTGCCGGGATCGCAGTGGGCCTGCCGGTTCCCGCCATCGAGCGCGGGCTGGCGAGTGTCGAGGGAGTGCCCGGCCGCTTCCAGGTGGTCTCGGGCGAGGGCGACGATGTGACGGTTATCGTCGACTACGCGCATACCGATGACGCCTTGAAGAACCTGCTGGAGACCGCGCGCCCGCTGGCACCGGAGCGGCTCATCACGGTGTTTGGCGCGGGTGGCGACCGCGACCGCACGAAGCGGCCGCTCATGGGCGCCGTCGCTGCGCGCCTCAGCGACCTGGTGATCATCACGTCCGACAATCCGCGCGGGGAGGATCCCGCCGAGATCATCGAGGAGATCAAGCGGGGCATCGTCGTGCCGCCGGATCGGTCCCGCGTCCCCGAGGCGCGTGACGGCCAGGCGAAGTACACCCCGCCGCGCACGACGCCGCACATGGCGATCGTGGACCGTAAGCTCGCGATCGAACGGGCGATCAGTCTGGCGCGCCCGGGCGACGTCGTCCTTGTGGCGGGGAAGGGGCACGAGAAGTACCAGGTGATCGGCGACAAGGAAGTGCCGTTCGACGACGTGTCCGTCTCACGCCAGGCGCTGGCGCGCCGACACGGCTGAGGGTGAAGCAGGGAGGCCGCAGGGTGGCGAAGGGCGCGAGCGGAACGCCCCGGGGGCGTCGGTGACACTGACGGCGGCCGACATCGTCGAGGCCGTGGGAGGGCGGCTGCTGTCCGGGGCCCCGGCCACGGTCGTGCCGGGCTTCTCGATCGACAGTCGCACGGCGGCGCACGGGGACCTGTTCATCGCGATCCGGGGCGAGCGCCTCGACGGACACGCATTTGTCGGGGCGGCGCTCGCACGCGGGGCCGTGGGGGCGCTGGTCAGCCGGCCCGACGGGATGCCGGCCCACGCCGGGGCCGGCCCCCTGCTGATCCAGGTCCCGGACACGGTGCTGGCCCTGCAGCACCTGGCGCGGTGGATTCCGCCGGCGGGCGGGCGCCCGCGTGGTGGCCATCACCGGCAGCATTGGGAAGACGACGACCAAGGAAATCGCCGCCGCGTTCCTCGGTCTCCGGTACCGGGTTATGCGATCGAGTGGCAACCTGAACAACCACATCGGCTTGCCGCTCTCGCTGCTCGAGCTCCGACACGCGCCGGAGGTGGCGGTCGTCGAGCTCGGCATGAACCACGCGGGGGAGATCAGCCGGCTCGTGGCCATCGCCGAACCGGACGTGCGCGTGTGGACCAATGTGGCCGAGGTCCACGTCGAATTCCTCGGATCGCTCGAGGGAGTCGCCGACGCGAAGGCGGAGGTGCTCGAAGGCGCGAGTGGCGCCACGGTGCTGGTGGCCAATGCCGACGACCCTCTGGTGATGACGCGCGCGAGAGGCTTCGTCGGCCGAACCGTCACGTTTGGCACCACCGGCGAGGCAGCCGTGTGGGCGTCGGAGATCGAGAACGCAGGGATCGATGGCACGCGGGCCCTGGTGCACACGGGACGAGGCGACTGTCGCCTCACGCTGCCGCTACCCGGGCGCGGCAACATCTGGAACGCCCTCGCGGCCGTCGCCATCGGCCTGGAGTTTGGGGTGCCGCTGGACGAGATGGCCGAACGCGCCCGGTCGCTGCACGCCGCGGCGCACCGCGGCGACGTTCTCCGGCTCGCCCGAGGAGTGACGGTGGTCGACGATGCCTACAACTCCAACCCGAGGGCGCTCGAGGGGGCCCTCGCCGTGTTGGCGGCGGAGACGCGGTTTGCCAGGCGCGTCGCCGTGTTGGGCGAGATGCTCGAGCTGGGAGACCGGAGCCAAGCGCTGCACGAGGCCCTGGGCGAGGCTGTCGCCCGCTCCGGATTGTCGTGGCTCCTCACCGTCGGCGGCGAGCCCGCGCGGGCGCTCGGTCGAGCGGCGGTGGCGGCCGGAATGCCCACTTCGGCCGTTCGGCATGTGGAGACGAGCGACGGCGCCGCCGCCGAGGCGGGGGCCGAGGTGCGACCGGGTGATCTGGTGCTCGTCAAGGGCTCCCGCGGCATCCGGACCGAGCGCGTGGTGGAGCGCCTCGTCGCGGAGTTCAGCTGATGCTGTACCACCTGCTCTATCCGCTGCGCGGGTGGGTGCCGGCGCTGAACGTGACGCGCTATCTCACGTTCAGGACGGCGGCGGCGAGTCTGACGGCTCTGGCGCTTGGCCTCACGCTGGGGCCGTCGCTGATCCGGATGCTGCGCGAGTTCGAGGTCGGCCAGGTGATTCGCCTTGAGGGGCCCGCGAGCCACCAGGGCAAGGCCGGGACGCCGACGATGGGCGGCCTCCTGATCCTCGTGGCCGCGCTGGTGCCGACGTTGCTCTGGGCCGACTTGGGCAATGTCGACATCTGGGTGGCGGTGCTGGCGACGACGGCCTTCGCGGCGATTGGGTTCGTCGACGACTACCTGAAGATCGTGCGCCGCTCGGCCCACGGCCTGCGCCCCCGCTTCAAGCTCGGGTGGCAGGTCGCTGCGGCCGCCGCGGTCGGCGTCGGGCTGCTCGTGCTTTCGGAACACGGGTTGTACAGCACGCGGCTGATCTTCCCGTTCTTCAAGCGCCTGATTCCCGACCTCGGGTGGGCCTATGCGGTGTTTGCCGTGCTAGTGATCGTCGGGGCGTCCAACGCCGTGAACCTGACCGATGGGCTCGATGGCCTCGCGATCGGCGCGTTTGCCATCGCGGCCGCGACGTTCACGGCGCTGGCGTACGTGACCGGTCACCGCGTCTTCGCCGAGTACCTCCTGATCGTCCGGCTGCCGGAGGCAGGGGAACTGACCGTGTTCTGCGGCTCCCTGGTGGGGGCGAGCCTGGCGTTCCTCTGGTACAACGCGCATCCGGCGGAGGTCTTCATGGGCGACGTCGGGTCGCTCGCCCTCGGCGCCGCGCTCGGCACCGTGGCGATCCTGCTCAAGCAGGAGCTCCTGCTGGCGATCGTCGGCGGCGTGTTTGTGCTCGAGGCGGTGTCGGTGATTGTGCAGGTGGCGTCATTCCGGTTGACCGGGCGGCGAGTGTTCCTCATGGCCCCGCTGCATCACCACTTCGAGCTGACGGGCCTGGCTGAAACGAAGGTGATGACGCGGTTCGTGATCATCGCGGTCGTCTGTGCCCTCTTCAGCCTCACCACGCTGAAGCTTCGGTAGGGACGCGCGTCCGCGGACCTGGGGCGGGTCGGGGTCAGGGGCGGAGCAGGGATGATGGGAGATCTTGAGCTGACCGGCCAGCACGTGATCGTCGTCGGCGCTGCCCGCAGCGGCGTGGCGGCCGCCGAACTGCTGGCGGGCCGCGGCGCCCGTGTCACGCTGGCGGATCTGAAGCCGGATCTCGCGGAAGCTGCGGGTCTGCGGGCGCACGGCGTCGCCGTCGAGCTTGGGCCACACGACCCAGCGGCCTTCGCCCGCGCCGACCTGATCGTGCTCAGCCCCGGCGTGCCGCTACGCCAGCCGGCGCTGCTCCGCGCGAGGCGCGCCCGGGTGCCGATCATCGGCGAGGTGGAGCTGGCATCCAGGCTCTTGCGCGGGCGCATCATCGCCATCACCGGCACGAAGGGCAAGTCGACAACGACGACGCTGGTGGGACGCATGCTCGTCGCCGCGGGTCTCTCGGCGACCGTGGCAGGCAACATCGGCCGGCCGCTCAGCGCCTTCGTCGAGGCGTCCACCGACGACTCGATCCATGTGGTGGAGGTGAGCAGCTTCCAGCTCGAAACCACGCGCACCTTTCACCCGTGGATCGCCGCGCTGCTCAACCTGTCGGCCGACCACCTCGACCGGCACGCGAACCTGCGCGAGTACGCACAGGCCAAGGCGCGCGTCTTCGCGAACCAGGTCGGGGGTGACTGGGCGGTCGTCAACGCGGACGACCGCCCCGCCATGCGGCTGGCGGCCCGGCGGGCTCGTGTCCCCCGGTGGCTGTTTGCGCTCGATGCGCCGCTCGACGAAGGCACTACGCTGGAAGGCGGCTGGATCGTCGAGCGGTCGGTGGGGGCGAACACCGTCCCGCTCCTGCCGGTGAACGAGGTGCAGCTGCTCGGCCGGCACCTGCTGGCGGACGTGGCGGCGGCAGCCGCCGTCGCGCGCCGGGCCGGAGCCGCGCCCGAGGCCATCCGGCGGGCCGTCGTCGGGTTCACGGGTCTCGAACACGCGCTCGAGCCGGTGATGACGGTGCAGGGGATTCGGTTCGTCAACGACTCGAAGGCGACCAATGTCGAGTCGGCGCGCCGCGCGATCGAGAGTTTCCCAGGCGGTCTTGTGCCGATCATCGGCGGTCGCTTCAAGGGTGGCGACCTCCGCGACCTGCGCCCGGCGCTGCAGGGTCGGTCGACCGCCGTCGTGGCGATTGGCGACGCACGCCCGGTTGTCCGCCAGGCGCTCGGCGACCTCGTGCACGTGATCGAAGCCGGCTCGATGGCCGAGGCGGTCCGGGCGGCCGCCTCAGTGGCAGGGCCGGGCGGAACGGTGCTCCTCGCGCCAGCCTGCGCGAGTTTCGACATGTTCCGCGACTACGCCGAGCGCGGGCGGGTGTTCAAGTCCGAGGTGGCGCGTCTGGCAGAGGAGATGGGCAGGTCCCGTGAGTCGTGAGCAGTCGTCAGTCGGTCTACGCGATTGAGAGCCAGCCGCTGGGAACGCAGGCTGCCCCGGTCTGCGAGGCCGGTGTCTCGACCGTGGCTGACTGATGACTGCCCGCGGCTCACGGGCGTCAGCCCGACGCACCAGAGTGTTTCGGATCGAGGGGCGGCGGGGATTAGCCGGCGGAGCGCCGACGCCGGGCACGCGGCGCTCGGCTCCGGCCGAGCGGCAGCACGGGGGCCATGGCACGCAAGCTGAAGTCCGACACGGTGCTCTTCACGGCGACGCTGCTGCTCCTGATTGCCAGCGTGGCCTGGGTGTACAGCGCCTCGGCTGTCAAGGCGGGTCAGTCGCGCGTGGCGGACCCGGAGGTACTTCATGGTCCGCCAGTTGATGTGGGTCGCCCTCGGTGCGGCCGCGATGCTGGTCACGATGCGGGTGGACTATCGGTGGCTCCAGAGCCGCTTGCTGACGTGGATCTTGGTCGCCGGCACGACCGTCGCGCTGGTCGCCGCGTTGTTCTCTCCGCGGACCAACAACACCCACCGCTGGCTGGGCTACGGCGGCTTGGGCATTCAGCCGTCCGAGTTCGCGAAGTTGGTGGTCATCCCGTTCATGGCACTGGCGCTCGGCCGCCGACTGGAGGACGACGCGCCCCTGGAACCGGAACTGATGCGGATCGGTGCGGTGCTGGTCGTCTTCGGCGTCCTGATTCTCGAGGAGCCCGACATGGGCAACACGGTGATGCTCATGGCGATCGCCCTCACCATGCTCTTCGTGGCGGGACTGGCCTACAAGTGGGTCCTGGTGACGCCCGTGGCCGCGGTGCCCATGCTGTATCTCATGGCGTGGCTGGCCCCCTACCGGTTCCGGCGCCTGACGTCCTTCCTCGAACCGCAGGCCGATCCGCTCGGAGCCAACTGGCAGGTGACGCAGTCGCTCTACGCGGTGGGATCCGGAGGGTTGTGGGGCAGGGGTTTCATGCAGGGCGTGCAGAAGCTCTTTTACCTGCCGGAGGCGCACAGCGACTTCATCTATGCGGTGATTGCCGAGGAGAAGGGACTGGTCGGCGCCACATTCGTGTTGGCCTGCTTTGCGCTGATCATCTGGCGGGGGGTGCTCGTGGCGCGCCGGGCGCCGGATGCGTTCGGGTGCCTCGTGGCCTCGGGGATCACGGTCCTGATCGGTTTGCAGGGCCTCGTGAACCTGAGTGTCGTGCTGAAGATGCTGCCGGCCAAAGGCATCGCGTTGCCGTTTGTGAGCGCCGGCGGGTCATCGATGGTGGTGTCGCTCGTCGCCATGGGCGTCCTGCTGAACGTCTCGCAGCGGGCCTCGGCGACGGAGCTGGAGACGTGAGCCCGAACGTGCTGGGACGCACGAGAAGAATCCACTTCGTCGGCGTCGGGGGCAGCGGTATGAGCGGGATTGCCGAGCTGCTGACAAACCTGGGCTACACCGTGAGCGGGTCGGACGCCCACTTGTCGGCCGTGACGGCCCGCCTCGCCGCCCTCGGAGTCCGCGTGGAGGAGGGCCACGACGCCCGCCACGTGGGAGACGCGGACGTCGTGGTCTACTCCTCGGCGGTTCGGCCGACCAACGTCGAGCTCGTGGAGGCGGCACGACGGCAGATTCCGGCGATCCCCCGCGCCGAGATGCTCGCCGAGCTGATGCGGCTCCGCTACGGGATCGCGGTGGCCGGCGCGCACGGCAAGACGACGACGACGTCGATGATTGCCCTCGTCCTTGAGCGCGGCGGCCTCGACCCCACGGCGGTCATCGGCGGGCGGCTGAGCGCCTTCGGCAGCAGCGCGCGGCTGGGGCGCGGGGATGTCATGGTGGTGGAGGCTGACGAGAGCGACCGGTCGTTCCTCAAGCTGGCGCCCACCGTCGCCGTCATCACGAATGTCGACGAGGAGCACCTGGAGGCCTATCTCGACTTCGACGACCTGCAGCGGGCCTTTCTGGCGTTCGCCAACAAGGTGCCGTTCTACGGTGCCATCGTGGCGTGCGCGGACGACGACCACGTGCGCACCCTACTGCCCGCGATGACCCGGCGCGTGATCACTTACGGCCTCGATGCGGCCGGCGCAAACTACTGTGGCGCACAGGTCCGGGGCGTTGGGACGGACTGGCGGTGCACGGTCGTCGGTACGCCTCGGCGACCCGGAGGGGCGGCCCCGGAGCGGGACGCGCCCGCCCCGACCCCACTGGGCGAGATTGCGCTGCGCGTGCCCGGCCGGCACAACCTGCAGAACGCGCTGGCGGCGGTCGCCGTCGGCGTCGAGCTTGGCGTGCCGTTCGATCGGATCGCCGGTGCGCTTGGGGAGTTCCGGGGGGCCGAGCGACGGTTCGAGGACCACGGGGAGGCCGATGGCGTTCGTGTGATCGAGGATTACGGTCACCACCCGACCGAGATCGCCGCGGTCCTGGCGGCGGCCCGCGCCGCGCTTGGTCGCCGGCTGCTCGTCGTGTTCCAGCCCCACCGCTTCTCGAGGACGCGGCGGCTGCTGGATTGCTTCGGCCCGGCACTGGCCGGGGCCGACGAGATCGCGGTGACGGACATCTACGGGGCCGGCGAGGACCCGGTAGCCGGCATCACGGCGGAAACCCTGGTCGAGGAGATTCGGCGTCAGGTCCACGTCCCCGTGCACCTCGTCCGGGAACTCGCCGAGGTTCCCCGGTGGGTTGCCGGCCACGCGCGCCCGGGCGACGCCGTGATCGCGCTGGGGGCCGGGTCCATCGGCGCGACGTCCGACGCGATCCTCGCGGAGCTGCGGGCGCGAGAGGCGAAGCGTCAAGGGTAGGGAACGACGTCACGGCAGCCCGCGGGCTGCCACGAGATCAGGAGTAGGGTCACGTGCCCGTTACAGCACCCGCCGATCGCCGCTTCTTGAGGGCGCAGGTCAAGCCGGGGCGACGCCAGGCGCCCTGGCGGCCGTGGCTCCGGGCGCTACGGGTCCTCCTCGTCGTGGTGATCGGGCTCGGAGGCGGTGCCAAACTCAGCTCGATGGCGGTTCACGCCCCCGTGTTCGCCGTCTCCCACGTGTCGATCGTGGGCAACCACCGACTCTCCACCGGGGAGGTGCTGGCGCTGCTCGATGGCCTGGCCGGGCAGAACATCCTGCTCGTCCGGCTGGAACAGCTGCGGGCGCGCGTGTGCGGCTGCCCGTGGGTCCGAGACGCCGTCGTGCGGCGGGTCCTGCCGTCGACGATCGAAATCACGGTGACCGAGCGGCAGCCGATTGCGATCGGGCGGATCGGCGAGGACCTGTTCCTGGTCGACGAGCGAGGGACCGTGATCGATGAGTACGGGCCTCGCTACGCGGACCTGGATCTGCCCATCCTGGACGGCCTCGCGGCCGGGGCGGGCGAGGACCCGGCCGTGAACGAGCGCCGGGCCCAGCTGGCCACGCGCCTGCTCGGCGCCGTCCGCAGCCGGCCCGATCTGGCGAAGCGGATCTCGCAGCTCGATGTGTCCGACCCGCGCAACGCTGTGGTCATCGTGGACCAGGATGCCACGCGCCTTCGGTTGGGCGACGACCGCTTCCTTGAGCGCCTGCAGTCGGTACTTCGACCTGGCGCCGGCGCTGCGCGACCAGGTGCCGGCCATTGATTACGTCGACCTTCGGTTCGGCGAGCGCGTCTACGTCGGCGCACAGGCCACCGCGCCCGCGCAGGTCGCCACGCCGGGATCGGCGGCCGGGCGCAGGGGACCTTCGAATCACTAGGGACCAGCCGGCCCGAAGAGGCCGGCCGGGGGGCGTCCAGGCCGGGACGCACAGGAGCGGAGGGGGAGTGGCACGGAAAGAGCGCTATCTGGTCGGCCTCGACGTCGGCACGTCGAAAACGACGGCCATCGTCGCTGAGCCGGCCGACAACCTCGGCCTCAACATCGTCGGCATGGGCGTCGCGGAGTCGCACGGGATTCGGCGCGGTCTTGTCGTCAATCTTGAGGCGGCGGTGGAGTCGATCAAGAAGGCGGTGGTGGAGGCGGAGCTGACGGCAGGCATCGAGATCGACAACGTGCACTTGGCGCTCTGCGGCCCCCACGTCAAGGGATTCAACAGCCGCGGCGTGGTGGCCGTCGCCGGCAAGAACCGTGAGATCACGCGCGAAGACGTCGGCCGCGCCCTGGATGCGGCCAAAGCCGTGTCCCTGCCGACGGGACAACAGATCCTGCACGTGCTGCCGCAGGACTTCGTGGTCGACGACCAGGACGGCATCCGAGATCCGCTCGGCATGACCGCTGCCCGGCTCGAGGTGAACGTCCACGTGGTCACCGGAAGCGTGACCGCCACGCAGAACCTCGTCGCCTGCGTCAACCGAGCCGGCGTCCACGTGAAGGGCACCGTGCTGGGGCAACTCGCGGCGAGCGACGCGGTCCTGACCGAGGACGAAAAGGAACTCGGCGTGGCGCTGCTCGATGTCGGCGGTGGCACGACCGACCTGGCGATCTTCGAGCGGGGCAGTCTCTGGCATACCGCCGTGATCCCGGTGGGCGGCGATCACTTCACCAACGACATCGCGGTCGGCCTGCGCATGCCGATCCCGGAGGCCGAGAAGCTGAAGCGCCGCAGCGGGTGCGCCCTGTCACAGATGGTCGAGGAAGACGAAACCGTCGACGTGGCGAGCGTCGGCGGCCGCCGGCCGCGTGTGATGGGCCGGCGCATCCTGTCCGACGTGCTGCAGCCGCGGGCCGAGGAGATTTTCCACCTGGTGTGGGACGAGATCCATCACGCGGGCTACGAGAAATCCCTCAAGACCGGCATCGTGCTCACCGGGGGCGGCGCGATCCTGGAGGGACTGCCCGAGATTGCGGAACAGATCTTCGACCTGCCGATTCGCCGCGGCTCGCCGCGAGATGTGGGCGGCGGGTTGGCCGATCACGTGAACCGGTCGGATTTCGCCACGGCCGTCGGACTCACACGACGCGCGCACGCGCAGTGGCTCCGCGAGGTGCCGAACGGTGGGAGCGGGCCGCTCTCGCGAATCATGAAACTGATTCGCGAGGTCTTCCCGCAGGTGTTTGCGCAGTGACGAACACTCGAGGAAGAGGACAGGACATGACGGACAAGCAGATCGACCGGCGTGGCAGTGGGTCCGCGTTGAGCCCCGAGCCTCACGCCGGCGCGCCGGGAGGCGCGGGACGAGCGGGCGGGTCGTCGCAACCGGTCAGCCGGACCACGCTCCGGGCGCGCCTGGCGCTGGTGCGGCCGAAGGCGGCGAAGGTCAACCCCACGCCGACGGGTCGGCCCTGAAATGACGACAGCCCTCAGCACGGTACGGTCGCTCGAGCGCGACGAGGTCCTGGCAGACGCGAACCTGGAGGCGTGAATGGCGAACCCGCAGCAACTGAACCCCGGCGCCGGTACTGACGTGGTCTCGGATCGACTGCGGATCCAGCTCGGCGACGACCCGCGCCGTCTCGGCGCGCGGATCAAGGTCATCGGCATTGGCGGAGGCGGCGGGAATGCCGTCAACCGGATGCTACGATCGGGCTTCCCGGGTGTCGAGTTCATCGCCGCCAACACCGATGTGCAGGCGCTGCAGCTGAGCGACGCGCCCACCAAGGTCCAACTCGGCGAGAAGCTGACCAAGGGGCTCGGCGCGGGTGCCGATCCCGTCGTCGGTCATGAGGCGGCACTGGAGGACACCGAGCGACTGCTCGAAGTGCTGGACGGGTCCGACATGGTGTTTGTGACCGCCGGCATGGGTGGCGGCACCGGCACCGGGGCGGCGCCCGTGGTCGCCAGCCTGGCCAGCGAGATCGGTGCCCTGACGATCGCGGTCGTGACCAAGCCGTTCATCTTCGAAGGCGGCCGCCGCCGGAGCCAGGCCGAACAGGGGTTGGCCGAACTGCGGGCGACCGTGGACAGCGTCATCACGATTCCCAACGAGCGGCTGCTGGCGGTGGATAGATCATTGACCTTGCTGCGCGCCTTCGAGGCGGCCGACGACGTGCTGCGCCAGGCGATCCAGGGCATTTCCGACCTGATCCTCGTCCCGGGGCTGATCAACCTGGATTTCGCCGACGTCAAGGCCATCATGAGTGGCATGGGCGTGGCCGTGATGGGCACGGGCATCGCCGACGGACCGGACCGGGCGGTGGAGGCCGCGAAGCGGGCGATTTCGAGCCCGCTGCTGGAGGACGCGTCGGTCGATGGCGCGCGCGGGGTCATCATCAACATCACGGGCGGGCCGGACCTCGGGATCGGCGAGGTCAACGACGCGTCGCAGATCGTCTTCCAAGCGGCTCACGAGGAGGCGAACATCATCTTCGGGGCGGTGGTCGATCCCGGGCTCAGGGACCGGGTCAAGATCACGGTGATTGCCACCGGGTTTGGAAACGGCCGGCCCGATCGCGCCGACCGGCCCCGCGCCGACACGCCGGTTGCCATCGAGAACTACCAGGCCTGGTTTGATGCCCGCCGCCAGGCCGTAGCCACCAGCGAGACCGGCAGCACCGCAGCGGGTATCCCCGTCCGGCGGCGGTCGGTCATTACCGTCCCGGCGCAGGCCAAGGCAGTGGTCAACGGGGCGCCGCTCGAGACCCGGGACGGGGAGACCGTGGACCCCGACGACACGTCGCCGCTCGACGTGCCGGCGTTCATGCGACGCCAAGGCTGATCAGCTTCCCGAGCGAGCGGGGAGGTCAACGGCCGGGCGGCAGCAGGCGGCGCCGCCGTCGTGGTCCCGCTTGGAAGGCCCGCCGGTCCGTCCCGCGCCCGCGTGGTAGACTAGAACCACTCCCGGGATCCGGGACCGTCGGCGCCGCAAGCACAGCCACAACTCGAGCGGGCAGGGCCGCGTGAGCGGCCGGTCGCCCCCGTCAATATCACGTGGACTCCTGGCGACAGCGCGAAGATCGGACACGCGGAATCCTGGCCCGCGAGGTCGGCGCCATCCGGAAGCCGCATGCCGATCGCTTGCGCGTGGCCCTCGCATTTCCCAATACCTACTACGTCGGGATGTCGAACCTCGGGTTCCAGACGGCCTACCGGCTGTTCAACGAGAGCGACGACACGGTGTGCGAGCGCGTGTTCCTGCCACCGAAGCAGGAGGTGCAGGACGCCCTGCGGACCGGCTGGCGGCTGGCCACGCTCGAGTCACAGACGCCGGTCGCCGACATGGACGTCCTGGCGTTCTCGGTGTCGTTCGAGTGGGACTACACCAACGTCCTCACGCTGCTGAGACTAGCCGGACTGCCGCTCCACGCCGCCGACCGCGACGACCGCCACCCTCTAGTCGTGATCGGCGGGGCCGTCAGCTTCCTCAACCCTGAGCCGCTGGCTCCGTTTGTCGATCTCGTGTGCGCCGGTGACGGCGAGGTCCTGATCCCCGAGCTCATTCGCGTGGCCGGCTCCGCCGAGCGCCGTACGGCCGCGCTTCGACGGCTGACCGGTCGGCCCGGGATGTACGTGCCCTCGCTGGTCGACGTCCACTACGCGCCGGACGGCACGGTGGCCGCGTTCTCGGCGGCCGATGACCACGCCCAGGCGCTGCCCGTCCGCAAGGCCGCGCTGAAGGCGGCTGACGTGGCGGATCCGCCCACGACCCAGGTCTTCACGCCCGACACCGAATTCGGATCACGCCTGCTGATCGAAGTCGTGCGCGGGTGTCCGAACCTGTGCCGGTTCTGTTGGGCCGGCTACAACTACCTGCCGGTGCGCGCGTTCCCCACCGACCGGATTCTGCGCCTCGCGGAGGCTGCCCGGCCGCACGCCTCGCGAGTGGGGCTCGTGTCGATCGCGTTGTGCGACCATCCGGACATCGAACGCATCCTCGCCCGCCTCCACGAACTCGGGTACGGGATCAGTCCCGCCTCGCTCAGGATCGATGACCTGACCGAGCCGATCGTGCGGCTATTGCGGGCGAGCGGCGAGCGGGGCATCACGATCGCCCCCGAGACGGGGTCGGATCGCCTTCGCCGGGTCATCAACAAGGCCGTCACCAATGCGGAGGTCCTCGACCGCGCCGACATGGTGTTCGCGCAGGGGTTCGAGAACCTGAAGCTGTACTACATGATCGGGCTGCCGACCGAGTCGGACGACGACCTGGTGGCCATCCGCGACCTCACCGTGGCGATCCACGACCGGATGCTGAGGCATGCGCGGCCCCGAGGCACCATCGGGCGCATCGTGGCGAGCGTGAATCCCCTGATCCCCAAGCCGGGGACGGCGTACCAGGCGATGGCGATGGAGCGGCCGGCGGTCATCGAGCGGAAGATGCGCCTGCTGCGGCAGCTCACGGCGAACCTGCCCAACGTCTACTTCACCATCAAGTCCGAACGCCACTCCTACTACCAGGCCCTGCTCTCCCTGGGGGACCGACGCGTCGCTCCGGTGCTCGTCGAGGCCGAACGCAACCAAGGTCAGTGGCGGGCGGCCGCCGAAGCGACCGGCGTGGACCCTGAGTGGTATCTATTTCGCGACCGGAGCCACGACCCGTTCTTTCCCTGGGAAGTCATCGAGAGCGGGCCGAGACGCGGATTCCTCCAAGCCGAGTTCGATCGCGGCCTGCGCGAGCGCCTGACCCAGCCGGGTCGGCTCCCCCCCGAGGCCGAGAGCGAGCGTCCGCCCTCGGCCTCCTGACCGTCCAGCGGGAGGTCGCGCGCCCACGTTCGCGCCCTACCCGGCCATGGCCACCTGCAGCTCGTGTTCGTCGTAGGCCTGCAGGATGAGATCGCGCAGATGGTCCTGGGCCCCGCCATCGGCGATCGGCCGCAGCAGGGCGAAGCTCCGGCGTTCTCCGTTCACCGAGTACCTGACGCGCGGGAAACGTGACATTGCGATCGCCGTCGGCCCGCCGTTCCCACACCGCGAAACCGATCAACTTGAGACCGTTCAGATCCCCCTCGGTGAAGTGCAGTTCGGCATCGGCCAGCTTGCCTGGCGGGTTGCCCTTGTCGTTGCGACTGATCTTGACCACCATGTCCACCGCCTCCCTCTCAGGTGACGCGCGACGGGCGCCATCGATGACGGACCCAGGGGGCCGCGCCCGTCGCACGTGGTCTAGTGGGGGGGCAGCAAGCCGCGTTCCGCCGGTCGTGGATCGGTACCGCTCTCGTAACCGTCTGGTAGCGCGTGTCTTGGCCCCTGCGACGGCACGCCGTCTCGGCGTGCAGGCGTGAGCGCGCGGTGCCGCGACAACTGCGGTTGCTGTCCGATGACGTCCGCCCACCCCCTCGACAGACCGGTTGCGCGGCGTTTCCGTGTACCGATCGCAGGCATGCACATCATCGGCATCGGCCTCGACGCCACCGAGATCCCTCGCATCGCCCAGTCGATTGCCCGGTACGGCGATCGCTTCCTCCGGCGCGTGTTCACGGAGGGAGAAATCGCCTACTGCCAGGCCCACCGTCACGCCGACCAGCACTTCGCAGGTCGGTTCGCCGTGAAAGAGGCCGCGATGAAGGCCCTGGGCACCGGCCACTCACGGGGTGTCCTGTGGCGGGACGTGGAGGTCGTGCGGCGAGGAGGGCCGCCGCAACTGCAGTTGCATGGCGCGGCCGAGCGGCGCTTCGAGTCACTCGGCGGGCAGTCCTCGGCCGTGACCATCACGCACACCGACACTCTGGCCCTGGCGCAGGTCATCCTCCTGGGCGAATGACGATGGTGAAGCGCGACGCGCCGGTGCCGAGCGTACCCGACGGGTTCTTCTGGTCGGCCGAAGCGTGGGGGCCAGTGCTGCGGTCCCGGGCCTTACTTGAGGCGGCGGACCACTTCTTCACGTCGGGTGGCCGGCGGCTCCGCGGTCACCGCGAGGCGGAGGACTGGCTGCGGGTCGCGCAGACGATCGGCGTGCCCACGGGGCGCCTGGTCCGGCTCACGCAGGTGCACGGCCGGCGGGTCGTGGTCGCCCGCGGGGGCGACGTCTGGCCATCTGAGCCTCACCTTCGCCCGCACGGGGATATCGTGATCTCGGATGATCCGTCCTGTGCGCTGGTGATCCAAGTCGCGGACTGCGCGCCGTTGTTGATGGCCGACCGTGTCACGGGGGCCGTGGCGGCGGTGCACGCCGGCTGGCGCGGGACGCTCGCGTCGGCGGGCCCCGCCGCCGTGGCAGCCCTTGGCGAAGTGTTCGGCACCCAGGCCCGCGACGTGGTGGTCGCGCAGGGCCCCAGCGTCGGGCCCTGCTGTTACAGGGTGGGCCACGATCTGCTGGAGGCGTTCAGAATCCGCCGGATTCGCGGACGAGCTTGACCGGTGGTTCACGCGCGGCTCGGACGGCGCACTCCGGCTCGACCTCGCGGCGGCTAACCGGGACCAGTTGCTGAGGGCCGGCGTTCGGCCCGACGCGATTCACCAATCCGGCCTCTGCACGGCCAGCCACCCGGCGATGTTTCCGTCCTACCGGCGCGACGGACCCGGTACAGGGCGGATCGCGGCCGTGATCCGGAGGCGGGGTGCCCGATTGGACGGGGCCGCGTCTGAAGCCGGCGGCCAGTGAGTGCCGTCGGAGGAGCCGGGTACCCCCTAAGCCTCAGGCGTTGGGGCGGGCGGAGGCGTCGTCCATGGCCTGGTTGGCCAGTCGGTCGGCTTCTACGTTCTGCTCGCGGGGGATGTGCTCGAACATCACGCGGCCCACGCGTGTCGCCAACGCGCGCGCCTCGCGGTGCAGGGGCACGAGTCCAGGATTCTTGACGCGGTACACGCCGAGCATCTGCCGGACCAGCAGTTGGGAGTCCGACCGGACGGTGAGGTCGCCCACCTCGTGACTGGCCGCCCACTCCAGGGCCGCCAGGAGCCCACGATACTCGGCGACATTGTTGGTCGCCGTACCCAGTGCGCCGGACAGTTCGTCGACCAGCCCCCCCCCGTCATCCTCAATCCGCACGCCGTAGCCCGCCGGGCCCGGGTTGCCACGAGAACCGCCGTCGATGTACGCGACCATCAGCCCTCCCTGGGGAGCGCGGTCCGGCGACCAGTCAGCCGGCGCCGCTCGGGACGGCGCGTCCGGCGTTCCCGTCCACGCGCCAACCCGGCTCACGCGGGCCACTCGCTGGTGGTTCCGGTTGGGGGTGGAGTGTACAGGAACCGCTGGCAGCTCTCGCACTGGATGATCAAATCGTTCCGGCGAAGGTCGTTGGCGACCTGGGGGCGCAGGCGAACGTGGCACGCGCTGCAATAGCCGCCTTTGACGTCGACGACAGCCATCCCACGACGACTGCGCACCGTGTCATAGGCGGCGAGCAGCGCGGGGGGCATCTCGGCCGCCAGGCGTTCGCGAAGGGGGACCGTCTGTTCCAACTGAGTTTGGAGCGCGGCCGTCTCGGCTTCGAGCCGGCGGCGCTCTGCGGCGAGGGCCGCCTCGTCGGCGGCGAGCAACACCTCGGTCTCCTTGACCCGCGAGCCCAGGTCGTCGGCCTCGAGCATGTGTTCGAGGATCCGGTCCTCGAGCTGACGCACCTCCGTTTGCGCCACCTCGATTTCCTTGAGCATCGCCTGGTATTCCTTGTTGGTCTTCACCTCCATCAACTGGTCCTTGTACTTGCTGAGGCGCCCCTGGATGGCGGACAGGTCCTTTTCGATGAGGCGCCGCGACGAGTGGTTGTCGGCGAGGCGGGACTTGGCGCGGGCGAGGGTGTCCCGCGAGGAGGTCAGGCGAGCGTCCAGGGCCGCGATCAGGCTGGGGTGATCGGCCACGCGTCGCCGGGCATTCTCGATGAAAGTGTCGGTCTGCTGCAGGCGGATGAGGTGTTCGAGGTCAGCGTGCATGCGGCGTGAGGCACAAAAAAAGGCCCCGACAAGCGGGGCCCGCGATGGTCGGGCGCGCAATCCACGGTCCGTGGGTCACAATCCAGGCTCGAGCCGCGCGTCGGAACCGAGATGTCGGCATCCTGTGATGGTGGGCCCACCAGGATTCGAACCTGGGACAGGCCGGTTATGAGCCGGCGGCTCTGACCGCTGAGCTATGGGCCCCGAGAATCCGTTCGGTGACAAGGCCGAGAGCCAACGACCCTGAACAGTCTACCTCCACCACGAGTCGCGGGCAAAACAAGACCGGGAGCCCCTCGTCTGAAGGGTGTCTCCCACGCGGTGGGGGCCGGGGCGGGGCCGCCACGGGACGGCCCCTGAAAACGGCCCCCGCGGGGAGGGGGCACGGCCGGCTGCGCAACCCCTTGGCACGGGGTTAGGTCCGTCCCTCCAGGAACGCGCGGAGCTTCCGGCTGCGCGAGGGGTGGCGCAGCTTGCGGAGGGCCTTGGCCTCGATCTGCCGAATGCGTTCGCGCGTGACCGCGAAGTTCTGCCCGACCTCCTCGAGGGTGTGCTCGCTCCCGTCGCCCACGCCGAAGCGCATCTTGATGACCTTTTCCTCCCGGGGCGTGAGAGTCTTGAGCACGGCTTCGGTCTGCTCGCGGAGGTTCAGGTTGATGACCGCGTCGGCCGGCGAGACGACGCCGCGATCCTCGATGAAGTCTCCCAGATGGCTGTCCTCCTCTTCCCCGATGGGCGTCTCGAGGGAGATGGGTTCCTGGGCGATCTTCAGGACCTTGCGGACCTTCGAAACCGGGATGTCCATTCGCTTGGCAATCTCTTCGGAGGTCGGTTCGCGTCCCAGTTCCTGGACGAGCGAGCGCGAGGTGCGAATGAGCTTGTTGATCGTCTCGATCATGTGGACCGGGATCCGGATGGTCCGCGCCTGATCGGCGATGGCCCGGGTGATGGCCTGTCTGATCCACCACGTCGCGTAGGTCGAGAACTTGTAGCCGCGGCGGTACTCGAACTTGTCCACCGCCTTCATCAAGCCGATGTTGCCTTCCTGGATCAGATCGAGGAACTGGAGTCCGCGGTTCGTGTACTTCTTGGCGATCGAGACGACCAGCCGGAGGTTGGCTTCGACCAGCTCCTTCTTCGCCTGCTCGGCCTGAGCCTCACCCCGCCGAATCGTGTCGAGTGTGCGCTTGAGCTGCTCCGGGGTCTCCTCGAGTTCGTCCGCCTGGCGCTTCACCTCGGTCCGGATTTCCTTCTGCTTCAGGGCGGCGGCCCGGCGGTCGTCCTCCTTGAGGCGCGCCTTCTTGGTCTTCGGGTTCAGGAGCCGCTCGAGTCCGTCCACCTCGCGCTGCAGCCGCTGCACGCGTTCGACCTGCTCCTTGATGTCGTCGATCAGGTGCCGTTTGACCTGCTCGGTGAACTCCACGGCCCGGATCAACTGGGACACCGCCACGCGCCCGCGAAGCGCCTTCCAGCGGGCCCGCCGGTACTTCCGCTTGTCCTTCTTCGGCGTCAGGTCCAGCTTCTCCGCGCACTTCTCGTACACCAGCCTGGCCTTCTTGACGGCCTCGATCTGGCGCAGGACCTCGCGGGTCCGTTCCTCGATCCGCTCGTCGGTGATCTCCTCGTCGTTGAAGATCACCAGCTCGCGGATGGTGCGTTCGCCCGCCTTGAGGGCTTCGCCCATCTCGATGACGTTTCGAGCTACGGTCGGCGTGCGGGAGATGGACTTGATGACGGCGAGCTTGCCGCGCTCGATCCGCTTCGCGATCTCCACCTCGCCCTCGCGCGTCAGCAGAGGCACCGTGCCCATCTCGCGGAGATACATCCGGACCGGGTCGTTGGTCTTGTCGAGCGCGCCCGGCGTCAGGTCGAGTTCGAGGTCGTCACCGGCCTCCTGCTTGTCCTCGCGGTATTTCTGTTCGGAGTCGACGACCTCGATGCCGGCGGTGCCGAAGGTGTTGAACAGGTCGTCCAGTTCGTCAGGCGAGGTGATGTCGGACCGCAGCAGATCGTTCACCTCGTCATAGAGCAGGTAGCCTTTCTCTTTGCCGATGGAAATCAGCTGCCGTACCTCGTCGTATTTGTCCTCGATCGACAAGGGCGTGTCCTCCTCGGATGCTATGACGTCTACACTATGCCGACAGGTTCTCGACCCGGAGCCGATCGATTTGTCGACTCAGTTCGAGCTTGTCCCGGTTCAACGCGACAAATCGGTCTCCAAACTCCCCGGCCGACTGCAGGCGATCGATTTCCCGCTGAAGCCCGGCCAGGTCGCGTTCCAGCCGGAGCTGCCTCAAGCTGGCGGCAGCCTCGCTCGCGGGAGCCGGACATGCCGCCGCGCTCGCAATGCCCGTGACCAGACGGGCTTCCTCACTGTTTAGACGCGCCAGAAGGGCGGAAGGTACGTCGGCGGCACCCTCCTCGTGCAGGCGGCGGGCGACCTCGAGAGTATGACGGGTCACCAGGCCGTCCAGATCACCCTCGTCCAGCCCGTCCAGGGCCGTCCTGGCCCCCTCCCCGTCGTGAAAGAGGGCCCAGATCAGGGCCTTCTCTGCCGTTCGGACCTGCCCGAAACTGGGCACTTCCCGGGGAGTCACGGCCGGACGGCGATCCACGGCCGCCTTTCGGATCTCCGCACGGACCACCTCCTCGGTGATCTTCGCCCGATGGGCCAGCCGGTCGGCGAACTGGTCGCGTCCAGCCGCGTCCGGGATCTGGGCCGCGACCGGCAGCAACCGGTTCAGGAAGTCGCGTCGGACCTCGTCGTTGCCAAAGTCCCGCCCCTCGGCCGCCCGGTCGATCAGGTAGTCGAGGTAGGGCCGTGACTCTCGGATCCGGTCAATGTAGGCGGCGACGCCATGCGTCCGGATGTACCCGTCCGGATCGTCGCCCGGCGGCAACAGCGCCACGTTGACGAGAAACCCCTCCTGGACCAGGAGTAGCGACGACCGCTCGGCAGCGCCCTGTCCGGCCGCGTCCGGGTCGTAGCTGAGGACCACCTTCGCCGCAAACCGCCGGAGCAGGTGCGCCTGTTGGGCCGTCAGCGCGGTTCCGCACGACGCCACGACAGGCGCCACGCCCGCCTGGAGAGCCTGAGCGAAGTCGAAGTAGCCCTCGACCAACACGGCATAGCCGACGCGGCGGATGTCGGCCTTCGTCAGGTTCAGGCCGTAGAGCGTCCGGCCCTTCGAGTAGATCGGGGTTTCGGGCGAATTCAGGTACTTCGGTTGTTGATCGGCCTCCATGGCTCGGCCGCCGAAGGCCACCACCGACCCGCTGTCGCGGCAGATCGGGATCATCAGCCGGCCACGGAACCGGTCGACCACCTGCCCGTCCTCGCGCTGCACGACGAGGCCGCTCTTGAAGAGGACGCCCGGCTCGAACCCCTGCCCGAGGAGGAACGCCTTCAGCCAGTCTCGCGATGGGGGGGCATAGCCCAGGTTCAGCCGCTCGGCGGTCGCCGGCGACACCCCGCGCGCCGCCAGCTGCTGACGGGCGCGGGCACCGGCCGGCGAGGCCAGGGCATCGCGGAACCGGGCGACCGCGGCCTCGTGTACCTTCAGCAGCGTCTCCCGCTCCAGGCTGTCCTGCTCGTCATGACCGGTCGGTTCCGGCACGCTCATCCCGAACTTGTGGGCGAGCAGCCGGACGGCGTCCTGGAACCCGACCTTCTCCTGGAGTTCGACGAACTTGAAGACGTTGCCGCCAGCCTGGCACCCGAAGCAGTAGAAGAACCCTTTGTCCGGGTCGACGTGAAACGACGGAGTCTTCTCGCCGTGGAACGGGCAGAGCCCCTTCCAGGTCTTGCCCGCCTTCTTCAGCGGCACGTAGTCCTGCACCACTTGGACGATGTCCGCGCGGGCTCGCAGGTCGTCGATGAAGGACGGCGGGAACAGTGGCACGTGACTAACCTTGGCAGACACACGGCGTGGCGCGGCCACGCCTAATCCTTGAGTTCGACGACGGTGACACCTCCGCCACCCTGCTCGGGCGGCGCCGGCTGGTGGCTGGCGACCAGCGGGTGGTTCCGGAGGTAGTCGGCGAGGGCCCGGCGCAGCTGGCCGGTGCCGTAGCCGTGGATCACGCGCACGGTGCGCTGATCGGCCAACAGCGTCTCGTCGAGGAACCGCTCCGTGCGGGCGATCGCCTCTTCGACCGTGCACCCGATGACGTTCAGGTCGGCGTGGGCACCCGAGCCCCTGGGCTGCAACTGCACGTTCACGTTGACGCGAGGCGCCGCCTTCTGCGACGAGCTGTCGGCTTTGGCAACCAGGCGCAGCTCAGCGACGCGCGCCCGGAGCCGCTTGCCCTGCATGTCGATTTCCGCCTCGTCCCCGTGCCGCGCCACGAGCGTTCCTTCGAGGCCCAATCCCCCCACGACGACCCGGTCACCGAGGGAAGGAGGACTCTCGCTCGCGCCGCGCGGCTCGGGACGTCCGGGGTTCTCGCCGTGGAAGCGCGCCGCGGCCTCCTCGAGCGCCTGTCGCGCCGTGAGGCGAACCGTTCCCGCGTCGCCCGTCGAAATCGGCGGGCCCGGCAGCGTCCGCTTGGCCAGGCGCTGTTCGGCCTCGGCCGTCAGGTCGGCGGCCTTCTTCTTCAGGTCGTCGACGACCTTGTCGATCTCCCGACGAGCATCCCGGAGTCGGCCTTCGAGCTGGTCCTCGGCCCTCCGTTTGAGCGACTCCTCGCGCTGGCGCAGGGTGTCCTCGTGGGCCTTCAGGCGCGACTCGGCGTCCGCCAGCGTCTGGCGCTCTCGAGCGACCAGACGCCGCTCGTGCTCGAGCTCCTGCAGAGACTGGTCGAGCTTGGCCATGTGCTCGGCCATGTAGGCGTCCCGGGCGCTCAGCAGCTGGCGGGCGTGGGTGAGCACGGCCGGCCCGACGCCGAGCCGCCCCGCGATTTCGAGCGCCAGGCTCCGACCCGGCGACCCGTACACGAGACGGTAGGTCGGTGCAAACGTGGCCGGATCAAAGCCGAACGCCGCCACCGTGACGCCGGGCGTCGTCGTCGCATAGGTTTTTACGGCCTCGCTGTGGCTGGTGCACAGCACGAGCGCGCCGCGGTTCTTGAAGTAGTCGACGACCGACGACGCGAGCGCGCCGCCCTCGGCCGGGTCGGTGCCGGCGCCGAGCTCATCGAACAGGACCAGCGACGGAAGCGCCAACATCCGGTCCATGGACACGATGTTGGCGACGTGCCACGAGAACGTGCTGAGACTCGCCGCGATCGACTGCTCGTCCCCGATGTCGGCGAAGACGGACCGGAACACGGGCAAACGCGAGCCCGGCGCGGCGGGGACGTGCAGGCCAGCCTGCGCCATCAAGGCCAGCAGGCCGGCGGTCTTCAGCGCGACGGTCTTCCCGCCAGTGTTCGGGCCGGTGATGACGAGAACACTGGCGGGCGGCGTCAGGAGGAGGTCCACGGGGACCGGCTCGGGCGTTCGCGCCACCCCTTCCCGCCCTTCGCGCTCGTCGGCCTCGACGGTCCGGTCGTCGGCCGGTGGGGCCAGGCGGTCGGTGACCGCCTGGATCAGGAGCGGGTGGCGCGCCGATCGGAGCTCCAGGCCGCCGTCCGGAGAGAGAACCGGTTCGACTCCGCCGACCAACTGCGCGAGGCGGGCCTTGGCCTGGACCACGTCCAGTTCGATCGCGCACTCGAGGGTCCGCTGCAGGTCGAGCGCACGCCGACGGAAGGCGTCGGTGAGCGCGAGCAGGATGCGCCGCACCTCGGCGGTCTCCTGCTCCTCGAGCGCCACCACGTCGTTGTTGATCTCAACCGTGCTGAGGGGCTCCAGGTAGAGGCTGGCGCCGCTCGTCGAACTGCCGTGGATGATGCCGGGAATCGCGGACCGGTGTTCGGAGCGGACGACGAGCACGTAGCGCCCATTGCGGTCGGTGACGATCTGGTCCTGCAGGTAGCGCGACGTGTCGCGGCCCCGCAGGTACGATTCGAGCATGGTCCGGAGACGGGCGCGCTGCTTGCGAAGGCGGTCGCGGATGGCACGCAGTTCGCCGCTGGCCGTGTCGGCGACCTCGCCCGAGGCGTCGATCTTCTCCCGGATGTCGGCCACCTCGCCCTTGAACGAGGCGCCCATCTCGGCCAGGGAACCGAGGTACGTATAGGTCCCCGCCGCCCGCCGCACCGCCGCGCGCGTCTGGTCGACAGAATCCAGGAACTCGGCCAGACCGACGAGCCTGGCCGGCTCGAGCGGTCGACCCTCGATCGCGAGCGACGCGAGGATGCTCTCGATGTCGTTCGGCGCCTGGAGGGGGAACGTCCCGCCACCGGCGAGGTACTGGACGCCCTCGGTCGTCGCGCCGAGGGCCTGGGCCACGCGCCGGGGGTCAATCTGGGGGCGCAGCGCACCGAGACGCTCGCGACCGAGAGGCGTGGCGGCGAGACTGCGCAGCGCCTCGATAATCCGGGGGAACTCAAGGGCTTGTTGCGCAGCTCGCTGCATACCGGGTTGGGGAAACAGAGTGCGGATCTCGTGGACGGAGTCGCCGCTTGGCCAGCGCGAATTTGGCCGAGGCAACCTCGTATCCTACCGCAGACGAACGGCTAGATCAAAAGGAAATATGGATGTCAACCCAGCGGTTGTCAAGGGAAGCCGACTTCGAGCGGCCAACTAGAGGTGGTTAATCAAGCTGGCCGTCGTCGCGGCACCGAACCCGTTGTCGATGTTGACCACCGACACCCCGCTGGCGCAGCTGTTCAGCATCCCCAGCAGTGCCGCCAGGCCGCCGAAGGCGGCGCCGTAGCCGACGCTGGTTGGCACGGCGATGATCGGAACCTGTACCAATCCGCCAACAACGCTCGGCAGCGCGCCCTCCATCCCGGCGACCACGATGATCACATGCGCCGCAGTGAGGCGATCGTGCGCGCCCAGGAGGCGGTGCAAACCTGCCACACCCACGTCGTAGAGGCGCTCGACCTGATTCCCCATGAGCTCGGCCGAGACGACGGCCTCCTCGGCAACAGGCAGGTCAGCCGTGCCGGCTGCCACCACCAGCACAAGGCCCTTTCCTGGCTCGATGTCCTTTTGTTGCAGGGTGATAGCCCTGGCGTCCGGATGGTGCACCGCCGCCGGCACCTCGCTGTGCACGGCTTCGAACGCCTCGGGCGTGGCCCGGGTGACGAGCAGGGAATGGCCTCGGGCGACGATGCGGCCCGCGATGGCGGCAATGTGGGCCGGAGTTTTGCCTGTACCGAGGATGACTTCCGGAAATCCCTGTCGGAGAGCCCGGTGGTGGTCCACGCGGGCGAAGCCCAGGTCCTCGTAGGGCAAGTGCCGGAGGTAGCCGAGCAAACGCTGCTCGGCCTCGCTGGCGGGCAGGCGCCCGTGAGCGACCTCTTCGAGGAGGTCGCGGAGCGGCGGAAGCATCATCGCAGCACCCGCAGGCGCGGTTGGGTTCGTTGACTTCTCATGGCCGGGCGATATAATGTCCGATTCGTGTCCCCAGACAGCTTGCTGACCTTATGACGACCCCAGAAACCCTCATCCTCGGGGTGTACTTCTTCATTTTGTGCATTCTCGCCCTCTACGGCTGGCACCGCTACTACCTTGTGTATCTTTACATGAAGCACAAGACCGACCAAGTGGCGACGCCGGTGACCCCGGAAACCTGGCCGGCGGTGACGGTGCAGCTCCCGCTCTACAACGAGATGTACGTCGTGGACCGGCTCGTGGAGGCGGTCTGCGGGATGGACTATCCGAAGGACCGGCTCGAGATCCAGGTCCTCGACGATTCGATCGACGAAACGCGCGATATCGCCCGGCTCGCCGTCCAGCGCTACGCCGCTCAGGGCTTCGACATCAAGTACCTGCACCGGGACGACCGTACCGGCTACAAGGCGGGGGCCCTCGACGCCGGTCTCAAGGTGGCCCGCGGACGCTACGTCGCCATCTTCGATGCCGACTTCGTGCCCTGCCCGGAGTTCCTGCGGCGGACGGTGCCGTACTTCTCCGACCCCCGCGTCGGGATGGTGCAGGCCCGCTGGACCCACCTCAATGGCGAGTACTCGCTGCTGACGCGGGTCCAGTCGATCCTGCTCGATGCCCACTTCGTGCTCGAGCACGGGGGCCGCAACCGCTCGGGCCGGTTCTTCAACTTCAACGGGACCGCCGGCATCTGGCGGCCCGAGGCGATCGCCGCGGGCGGCGGCTGGCAGCACGACACGCTGACCGAGGACCTCGACCTGAGCTACCGGGCTCAGCTCAAGGGGTGGCAGTTCGTCTTCCTCCCCGACGTCGAGGTGCCGGCCGAAGTCCCCGTGGAGATGAACGCCTTCAAGTCGCAGCAGCACCGGTGGGCCAAGGGATCGGTCCAGACCTGCCTCAAGCTGCTGCCGCACATCCTCCGCTCGAACGTTCCGCTGAGGGTCAAGGCGGAGGCGTTCATGCACCTCACGGCGAACTTCAACTACCTGCTCATGACCGCGCTGTGCCTGCTGATCTTCCCGTCGATGGTCATCCGGTACAACATGGGCTGGTATGAGATGCTCCTCATCGACGTGCCGCTGTTCTTCGCCGCGACCGCGTCGGTGGCGAACTTCTATATCGTGTCACAGCGGGAGCTGTACCCGCACGACTGGAAGTCCCGACTGACCCTGCTGCCGTTCCTGATGTCGATTGGCATCGGGTTGTCGGTCAACAACACGCGCGCCGTCATCGAGGCGCTGCTCGACAAGAAGAGCGAGTTCGCGCGCACACCGAAATACGGCGTTGTGCAGCGGGACACCGACGACTGGACCAGCAAGAAGTACCGGCAGTCGGTGGCGGTCCAGCCGCTGATCGAACTCGCCCTCGGCCTCTACTTTACGTGGACCGTGTTCTACGCGCTGGCCAACGGCATCTACGCCACCGTGCCCTTCCTGATGCTGTTCCAGGTCGGCTTCCTCTACACGGGGGTCCTGTCGGTGGTCCAGCAGGTTGCGGGCGAGGACGTGGTGCTGAAGACCGAGGTGGCCAAGTAGGGCGCCTCGGCCCCCGGGCGCACGCCGACCGCCGGTCGCCGTGCCTTTGCGCTACGCGCTGCCCGTGGCGGCCTGCCTTCCGGAACCGACGCGGCCTCTCCCGGCGCGCGGCCTCGCCGGGCGCGCTCCTGCTATAATTTCCAGATCGCAATGGATCCGCGCTTCATCCGCAACTTCTCGGTCATTGCCCACATCGACCACGGCAAGTCGACGCTTGCGGACCGGTTTCTCGAGCTGACGGGCGCGGTCCAGACGCGGGATATGGAGGCCCAGCTACTCGACAGCATGGACCTCGAGCGCGAGCGCGGCATCACGATCAAAGCCCACCCGGTTCGCCTCTCCTACCTCGCCGCCGACGGCCACCGGTACATCCTGAACCTGATCGACACCCCCGGCCACGTGGATTTCTCCTACGAGGTCACGCGGTCGCTCGCCGCGTGCGAGGGCGCCGTCCTGCTGGTGGACGCGGCCCAGGGCGTCGAGGCCCAGACCCTTGCCAACGCCTACCTGGCCGTTGACAACGACCTCGAGATTGTTCCCGTCATCAACAAGATCGACCTGCCCGGTGCCCAGCCCGAGGAGACGCGGCGCCAGATCGAGGAGATCATCGGCCTCGACGGGTCGCACGCGATCCTCGCCAGTGCCAAGATGGGTACCGGCACTCGGGAGGTCCTCGAGGCGATCGTCCAGCGTCTGCCGCCGCCGGCGGGCAGCGTCGACGCGCCGCTCAAGGCGCTGATCTTCGACTCGTGGTACGACTCCTACCGGGGGGTCGTTATCGTGGTGCGCGTTATCGACGGCGTGCTGCGGCCCGGCCTGAAGGTACGGTTCATGGCCGCCGGACAGGAGTACGACGTCGAGGAGGTCGGCGGGTTCACACCCAAGGCGACGCCGCTCGAGGAGCTCGGCGTTGGTGAGGTCGGGTTCATCACCGCCGGCATCAAGCGGGTCGCGGACGCGAAGATCGGCGACACGGTGACCGATGCCAGCCGGCCGACCGTCGAGCCGTTCCCGGGCTTCAAGGAACTGAAGCCGATGGTCTTCGCGGGGCTCTACCCGGTTGAAGGCCACGAGTATCCCCAGCTGCGCGACGCCCTCGAGAAGCTGCGCCTCAACGACGCGTCGTTCTTCTACGAGCCCGAAACGTCGGTGGCCCTCGGGTTCGGCTTCCGGTGCGGGTTCCTGGGCCTGCTCCACATGGAGATCGTGCAGGAGCGCCTGGAGCGGGAATTCGACCAGGACCTGGTGACGACGGCCCCGGGCGTGCTCTACCGGGTGACCACCACCGACGGCGAGGTCCACGAAGTGGACAGCCCGGCCAAGCTCCCCGACGCGAGCCGGATCGCGAAACTCGAGGAGCCCGTCATCACGGCGATGGTCCTCACGCCCGCCGAGCACGTGGGCGGCATCCTGACGCTGTGTCAGGAGAAGCGGGGGATCCAGAAGACCCTGGAGTACCTCGCGAGCAACCGCGTGCTCATCACCTACGAGCTGCCGTTCAACGAGGTCGTGCTCGATTTCTACGATCGGCTCAAGACGATCTCGCGGGGCTACGCGTCGCTCGACTACCACGTCACCGGGTATTGGGAATCACCGCTCGTCAAGCTCGACATCCTCGTCAACGGTGACCCGGTGGACGCCCTCTCGGTGATCGTGCACCGCGACTCGGCCTTCCAGCGGGGCCGCCTACTGGTGAGCCGGATGCGGAGCCTGATCCCGCGCCAGATGTTCGAGGTGGCCATCCAGGCGGCCATCGGCACGCGCATCATCGCCCGGGAGACGGTCAAGGCCCTGCGGAAGAACGTCCTTGCCAAGTGCTACGGCGGCGACATCACCCGCAAGCGGAAGCTGCTCGAAAAGCAGAAGGAAGGCAAGCGCCGCATGAAGCGCGTGGGGAAGGTCGATATCCCCCAGGAGGCCTTCTTGGCGGTGTTGCGGGTCGACGGGGAGGAATGACCGCGATCTCGTGTCGACCGGAGAGAGGCGACCGCCAGCCGCCTGTCGCCGGTCGCACGGCGCGAGACGACACCAGACGAGGGACGCGATGCCAGCAAGGAACCAAACCGTGAAGCGTTCGCCCAAGCCCGCGGCCACTGCGCCGCCACCACCGCAGCCGTTCCGGAAGTCGACGCTCCGCGAGTACTTCGAGTCGATCGTCATCGCCGTGATCCTCGCGTTGTTCGTCCGGACCTTCGTGTTCCAGGCGTTCAAGATCCCGACCGGTTCGATGGAGAACAACCTGCTCATCGGCGACCACCTGCTGGTGAACAAGTTCCTCTTCGCGCCGGCCGTGACGGGCCTCGAGCGCGTGCTGCTGCCGGTCCGGCCGATCAGGCGCGGCGACGTCGTGGTGTTCAAGTACCCGGAGGACCCGGAACGCGACTTCATCAAGCGGGTCATCGGTTTGCCCGGTGAGCGGCTTGAGGTGCGAGACAAGAAGGTCTATATCAACGGGAAACCCCTCGACGAGCCGTACGTCCACTTCCTCGAGCCGCCCCGGTCGGCCTCGGGTCAGAGCGAGGTGACCTCGTTCGACCTGCGCGAGCGGTACGGCCCGGTGGATATCCCCGCCGACAAGTACTTCATGATGGGCGACAACCGGGACAACTCGCAGGACAGTCGGTACTGGGGCATGTTGCCCCGCGACTACGTGAAGGGCCGGGCCTTGATGATCTACTGGTCCTACGAGTCCGAAACCGAGGACTACCAGCAGACCGGCCTCGGGTCGACCGTGAAGGACCTGTTCACTGTCGTCACCCACTTCTTTACTCGGACTCGTTGGACGCGCATGTTCCGCCAGATCCGGTAGGCGGGACGCTCACCCCGCCCTCCGGACCGCTGGGGGCCGCCCGCCGAGGCGGCCCCAGGCGTCGCCAGACTAATCCCCGGGACCCGATCGGCCGAAACACCCAGCAGATAGATGCGCTGTGCCGTCCCGGCCCAGCCATGGCGGGAGGGTCAGGGTGCGTACCGTCATCAAAGTGGCCATCGCGATCCTCGTGCTCAATGCGGCCGGTCGCCTCGGCTACGCCTACTTCAACTTCTACCGGTTCGAGGACGCCATCCAGCAGGTGGCGCAGTTCGGGGACCGCCGCACCGACAAGCAGGTGTGCGACGAGATCCTGGAACACGCCGGGGGTTACGGCGTGCCGATTCCCGCTACCGCCATCACGCTGCGGCGGGGCGGCCTGCCCAGCTACAACTGCGGCACCGGGGCTGGCGAGGCCACGGCCCCGAACGTGGTGAGCCTGGCGTCGGGCCAGATGACGGTCGACGCCTCGTACGTGGAGGCCGTCCCGGTGTTTCCGGGCTACACCTATCAGTGTGAGTTCAAGCCCAGCGTGAAGGTGTGGGTCAGACCCTATTGAGGGTCTCGCCGCCCGCGACCCCCTCGTCTTCATCCCAGCCCGGCGGCCGGTGATACCGCGGTCCGGCGAAGGCACGTCCCGTCCGCGATCGCCCGTGCCCCCGATTCCCTCGAGGAGCCGGCAGCGGGCGCGGGAAGGTCGAGGGCCGCGCGGAATCGGAGCGGTCGGATCGTTGCTACACCCGGTGGTCCGCGCGCCGAGACCCGGCCCGGGCCCAGCGCCCTCAGGCCACCACGCGCCCGCGTTTGACGACGGCGCGAATGGCCGGCGCGCCGACGCGGATCAGATCGACCGCCTCGCCGCCGACCAAGACGGCGTCCATCAGCTTTCCAGCTTCGAGACTGCCGACCTCGGCGTGCCGGTCGATCGCGTACGCGGCGTTGATCGTGGCGCCGACGAGCGCCTCCTCGAGGGTCATCCCCATGCCAAAGCACGCCAGCGTCACCACGAAGGGCATGGAGGGCGTGAAGCCGCCGCCGGGGTTGAGGTCCGTCGCCAAGGCCACCGGTACGTCGTGCGCGATCAACATCCGCGCCGGCGCGAACCGGCCGATCTTGAGGTAGAAGGCCGCCGCCGGCAGAAGTGTCGCGACCACGCCGGCCCTTGCCATCAGGTCCGCGGAGTCCTCGCGCACGAACAGCAGGTGGTCGGCCGACCGCGCGCCGAGCTCCGCCGCCACCTCCGACCCGCCGCTCGCCGCGAGCTCGTCGGCGTGAATGCGGGGCCGCAGGCCGGCGGCGGCGCCGGCCCCGAGGATCACGCGCGATTCCTCGGGCGTGAAGACGCCCGTTTCACAGAAGACGTCGCACCATGCAGCCAGGTGGTTGGCCCCAACCGCCGGGATCATCTCCTCCGTCAGCAGCGAGACGTAGGATTGTCGTCGGTCGCGGTACTCGACCGGGATCTCGTGTGCGCCAAGGAAGGTCGCCACCAGGTCGATGGGCTGGGAGGCCGCGAGGTGCCGGATCGCCCGCAGCATCTTCAGCTCGGCCTCCGTGGCCAGCCCGTATCCGCTCTTGACCTCCGCGGTCGTGGTCCCGCAGCGCAGCATCTCCGCCAGGCGTGCGGCGCCGGACACGACGAGGTCGGCCTCGGTGGCCCGGCGCGTGGCGCGCACCGTGCTGAGGATCCCGCCTCCCGCCTCCGCGATCTCCGTGTAGGTGGCGCCCGCCAGCCGGCGGCGCAGTTCGTCGCGCCGGTCGCCACCGTAGACGAGGTGGGTGTGAGGATCGACAAAACCAGGCACGACCGTGCCGCCCGCCGCATCCAGCACCACCGCGCCTGGCGTCCGCTCCACGACGCCCTCGGCAGCCGGCCCGGCGTAGACAATCCGCCCGTTCCGTGCCGCGATCAGGGCCCCGGCAATCTCACCGACTCCGGCCTGGTCGCGTCCCCGGCGCGGAGCCGGGCCGGCGCACGTCAAGGCGCGGCCGATGTTGACGATGAGGAAATCCGCTGGGACCGGGAGGGGATTGCAGACTGCCATGAGTACGGTCGGACTGGTCACCGGATGGACCGGCGAGGAGGTCCGGGGCGGGAGTCTTGGCGGCCCCCGCCCCGTCGCGTGCCGGCGTGGGCTACTTCTGCGCGTCGCCGGCTGCGGCGTCCAGCGCCCGCATGACCGGTGTGGCCGCCGGCGCCGCCGCGTCGACGGGCGTCTGTCGCGGCCGGTGCAGGAGGATCTTGTCCTCCCGCTCTTTCTGTTCCTGCTCGCGTACGAACTCGAGCGCGTTCCGCAGGGTGGCGATTGTCGACTGCAGGGTCGTTTCGACATCCCGGCGCTTCATCTTCAGGTTGTCGATCTCGCGCTGGACCTCGTCCACGCGCGCCTGCGTCTTCTGGAAGACCATCTCCGTCCGGGCCTCGGCCTCTTCAATCAGCCGGCGAGCCTCCTGTTCGGCGTGCTCGCGGATCTCGTCGGCGAGGCGTTGCGCCGTGAGCAACGTGTTCCGGAGGTTGCGCTCGTGCTCGCGATGCTCCGCAATCACCGCTTCGAGCCGGCTCAGTTCCTGATGGAGCCGGTCCGTCTCGCGCAGCGCCTGCTCGTAGTCGTCGGCGACCTCATTCAAGAGGGCATCCACCTCAGTGCGCTCGTACCCACGGAACACCACCTTGAACCGGCTCTGCCGCAGATCCAGCGGCGTGACCTTCATGCTGCCTCTCCTCTGACGCTCTGACGAGCGCGTTCGCGCGAGTCGTCTCCAGCGGTCCAGTCGACCGCCGCCTCCTGCCCCCGTACTTGTCGGTCGAAGAGCCGCCTTCCTACAGGATCGGCCCTGAGCCAGCCCAACCTCATCCATCAGATCCGGATCTTCCCGGGCTTGCGCTACCCGCGGGCGCCGAAGATCGCCGTCCCAATCCGGACCAGGGTCGCGCCCTCGGCGACGGCCACCTCGAAGTCGTGGCTCATTCCCATCGACAGCTCGTGCAACCAGTCGGCGGCGACCCCCTCGCTCCGCAACTGGTCGCGCAGCTCGCGCAGTTGGCGAAAGTACGGGCGAGCCCCTTCCGGGTCCTCAAAGAAGGGCGGCATCAGCATGAGACCCACCAGCCGCACGGCGCGGCACCGGCCGGCTGCGTCCAGAATGGGCCGGACCCCATCGATCGGCGCTCCGGTACTTGGTAGGCTCCCGCGCCAGATCCACCTGGACCAGGACCTCCGGGGTCGTCCCCTCCTCGACGGCCGCCCGGTCGACGGCGGCGAGCAGGTCCGCGCGATCGATCGAGTGGATGCAGGCAAACGCGCCGGCGGCCTTCCGGGCCTTGTTCGACTGCAGATGGCCAATCAGGTGCCACCGAAGGTCGAGGTCGGCGCACTGGGCGAGCTTGGCCAGCGCCTCCTGGACGCGGTTCTCGCCAAAGTCCCGCTGACCTGCCGCCACGGCCGCCCGTACGTGCTCGGCCGGATAGGTCTTCGTCACGGCCACCAGCCGCACATCAGCCGCCTCGCGGCCAGCGACGCGGGCCGCGCGGCCGATCCGCGCGCGGATCTCAGCGAGGCGCCCGGCAATCTCCGCTTCCAGTGTCACGGCAGGCAGGGAAAAGGAAAGGTCGCCAGCTGGCTGCGCCGACGACCTTGGTGCCCGTCCGAACGGACGCGCCGACGGCCCAGATCGGACCGGCGGCGCCTCCCGGCCTACTTCTTCAGTTGCGTCACCATGGCCTTGACCGTCGCGGCGTACTGGCCGTCGGGTGCGAGCTGGAGATAGGCTTCGAACTCCGGAACTGCCTCGGTTAGCTTGCCGAGGTTGATCAGGCACATGGCCAACTGATAGTGCGAGTTGGCATGCTTCGGATCGACCTTGATGGCCTCTTCGAACGCCTTCTTCGCATCTTCGGCCTTGCCGGCGTTCCAGGCGATGACGCCTTGGTTGTACAGGGCGTCCACGCCGCCGCCGCCCCCCGAGCCGCCCGCCGCCGTGGCCAGGGACGCCGCCTTCTGGCTGGCGGTCGCCGCGTCTTCGAACCGCTTCTGGGCGTTGTAGATCGTCGCCAGGCCGTTGTAGGCCTCGATGTAGTCAGCCTTCAGCTCAATCGCCTTCTTGAAGGCCACCTCGGCCTTTTCGTAGTCCTTCTTCTGCGCCTGCGCGTAGCCGATGTTGTAGTAGCAGTCGAAACACGCGGGCAGGATCGTCGTTCCCTCGGTGAACTTCGCAATTGCGGTGTCAAAGTCACCGGTGCGGCTGGCGGCCACGCCCTCCTCGAAGACCTTCTTGATGGCGGCCATCTTGGCCTGGTCTTCCTTGGTCGGACCGGCCAGACCCGGCGCGAGCTGGAAGTTGACCTCAGCGATGTCGCCGAGGTGCACGCGCACGTCGAACGACTGCATCCCGAGTTTCTCCTTCTCAGCCGTGACCTTGTAGGCGCCGGGCGCGAGTCCGATCTGCGTGAACTCACCCTTCTTGTTGGTCTTTACCTCGTACTTGCGGGACAGCCCTTCCTTGAATTCGATGGTGACCTTGGCGCCCTCGACCGGTTCTCCCTTCTGGTCGACGACCTTCCCTTTCACCATCCCGGTCTGCGCTGCCGCGGGAAACGCCACGACGAGAGCCGCGAGCACTGCACCGACTATGAACAGCGCGCGCCGGCCGGTAATCACGGGAAGCATCTGATTCCTCCGTCAGGAAAAATGAAGATAGTAGCGCGGCGGGGGGACCGTCCGCCCTAGTCTACACCGAAACCCACGGCGGGGAGCCCGGCAACCCCAGGAGCCCAGCTCTTTCGGAAGCTGCGGATGGCGCGGTTCCTGAGGACCGGCGTGCGGGCTGCGGCGGCCGCCGTGGGCGAGAAGCGACGGGCCGGGGGGGAGGACTGCGGGCCGACGCGCACGGGGTTAGCCCGCGTCGGGGAGCGGGTGCCCGAGGCCGAGGCGCAGGCGGCGGACCAAAGTCATGGCCGAGACGGGGGCGTGTGTCCCCCGGTGCAGGTCGCGGAGGCGGTGGAGCCATTGGAGGGCAGGGTCAGCGGGACGCTCCATTCCAGTTGGGCTCCACCATCAGTCGGGCTTCCCATGGCAGCGGTCGCGCGGCGGGACACGTCGGAACCCTGGCCCGGGTTCACGGACGTCAACAGCATTGTCCTGACAGTGCTTGTCGAAGAGCCGCCCGGCGCCTCTCTCGAAAATCTGAGGGCCAGGACACCGCAATTCCAATCCACGTAGGCCCAGCCCGCCCGGGCTGTGCCGCCGCTACCTCTCGAAGAACCGGGAAATGTCTTCGAGCCGCGTCACCACCGGGGCGGGCGGCAGCGCTGCGAGGAACCGCTCTCCGTATCGCTTGGTCCGCAGGCGGGAGTCGAGGACGGCAAGCACACCGCGGTCGCGGCGGTGCCGGATGAGGCGACCGAGCCCCTGCTGCAGCGTCAGGATCGCCAGCGGCAGCTGGTACTGCTCGAAGGCGTTCTCCCCGCGGGCGTTGATCGCCTCGATGCGGGCGGCCGTGATCGGGTCTCCGGGCGAGGCGAACGGCAGCTTGTCCACGATGACACAACTCAGCGCCTCCCCGACGACGTCCACGCCCTGCCAGAAGCTCGCCGTCGCGAGCAAGACCGCGTTGCCCATCGACCGGAACTGGCGCAGCAGCACGGACCGCGGCGCGCTGCCCTGGACCAGCAAGGGGTAGTCCAGCGTGCCAGACAGCAGCCGTTCCACCTCGCGGAGCACGCCGTAGCTGGTGAACAAAACGAAGGCGCGCCCTTCGCTGCGCCGCAGGATGTTCAGGATCTCCCGGCCGGCGGCGGCGGGGAACGTCGGCGAGCGAGGATCCGGCATGTCGGGGGGGAGGTACAGGACGGCCTGCTCGGCATAGCAGAACTCGGACGGCAGGCAGATCTCATCCGCGTCGGCGATCCCGAGGCGCGCCCGGATGTACTCGAACGACCCGTTCACACTGAGCGTGGCTGACGTGAGGATTGTGGCCTGCATCCGCTCGATCAGCAGGTGCCGGACAATCGTCGAGACGTCGATGGGCGAGGCGCGGAGAAACACGCCGCGCCCCCGAACCTCGAGGTAGTAGACGTAATCCGGATCCCCCGCTCGGAGCAGGAACTGGAGCTCGTCGCGGAGTTCGCCCGCGCGCCGGGCGGCCGCCGCGGTGTCCTCGCTGGGCTCCTTCGCCAGCCCGCAGGCGCCCTGGAGGGCGTCGAGCGCCTCGATCAGGTCTCGGCCCGGCTCGTACACGCCGGTGAGGTCGTCCGCCCTCACGCGCACGCGCTCGTCGCGGTCGCCGCCTCCTGGCCGCCCAGCCTGCAGGGCTCGGAAGAAGAGCGCGCCCCGGAGCCGCACCCGGTCGATGGCCCGCGCCATGTCGCTCGGGTCCTCCTTGAACGCGCCCCCCGCCAGCACCCGCTCGCTCTCGCGCAACAAGGCCTCGACGCGATACGTGCTGACCGCCATGCCGAAGTACTGCGTCGCCACGTCTTCCAGCTGGTGCGCCTCGTCGATGATGGCGACGTGGCATTCTGGAATGACCTCGCCGTACGCGTTCTCCCTGACCGAGGCGTCCGCGCACAACAGATGGTGGTTGACGATGACGACATCAGACTCCGCCGCCCGCTGCCGCATGCGCGTGATGAAGCACTCCTGGAAGCTCGGGCACTCTGATCCCACGCAGGTCTCGGCGCTGGCGGCAATCTCGGACCAGAACGACAGGTCCTCGGGCAGGTCTTCGAGCTCGGCCCGGTCGCCGGTCTCGGTGCTGGCGGCCCAGTCGGTGACCGCCGAGAGGACGTCCGGGTCCGCGAAGGCGACCGCCATCGGGTTGTCGCGAAACGCCTCGAACCGGTGCAGGCACAGGTAGTTCCCGCGGCCTTTCATGCACGTCGCGCGAAAGTCCACGTGGAGCGCCGCCCGCAGGTCCGGGATGTCCTTGGTGAGGATCTGTTCCTGAAGGTTCTTCGTGCCGGTCGAGACGAGCACCCGCCGACCGCTCAAGATAGCCGGGACCAGGTACGCGAGCGTCTTGCCCGTGCCGGTCCCCGCCTCCGCGAGCAGCGCGCGTCCATGCTCGATGGCCTCGGCGACTGCCAACGCCATCTGGCGCTGGCCTGGCCGCACCTCGAACTCGGCCACGGCCTGCGACAGGACTCCGCCCTCGCCAAACACGCGGTCGACGGCGGCGGCCAAGGCGCCGAGCTGCGCGGGCACCTACCCCTCAGCCTTCCCGACCGACTCGAGCGCCATGATCTTGTCCACGCGGCGCTGGTGGCGACCGCCGGCGAACGGCGTTTCGAGAAACACCGCGACGATGGCACACGCCAGGTCGGGCGGCGTCAACCGAGCGCCGAGCGTCAGCACGTTGGCGTCGTTGTGCTCGCGGCACAGCCGCGCCGACTCGAGGTCCCCAACCGGAGCCGCCCGCACGCCGTGCACTTTGTTGGCGGCCATCGCCATCCCGATGCCGGTTCCGCAGACCAGGACGCCGCGGTCGCAACGGCCCGAGGCGACCAGGGCACCAACGGCCGCGGCGAAGTCCGGATAGTCCACCGGGGCCTCACTGTCGGTCCCGACGTCCGCGACCTGGTCCGCGCCGGCCGCGAGGCGGCCCTTGATCAGCTCCTTGAGGGTGTATCCGGCGTGATCAGCGCCTATGGCAATGCGCACGGGAGAATTCTACCCCCAGATTCTCCGCGCGGGTCATCGTCACGCGGGCCGGCGATTGAGGATAAGCTGTTGCGTATGGCGCAGCCAGCCGTCGCCGTCAACGCCCGCGCTGAGCAGCGGATCCAAGGCGGACACCTGTGGATCTACCGAAGCGACGTCGTCCAAGTGTCCGCCGAGCCGGGCGACACCGTCACGGTGTCGGGCCCCCGGGGGCGGGTCATCGGCCAGGCGCTCTACAGCGACCGGTCGCAGATTGCCCTGCGCCTGCTGACGCACGGTGACGAACCGGCCGACCTGGGGTTATGGCGACGCCGGCTGGAACGGGCGATCGCCTTTCGGGCGTCGCTCAACATCGATGCGAGTGCCTACCGCCTGGTGCACGGGGAAGGCGACCTCTTGCCATCGCTGATCGTCGACCGGTACGGCGATCACCTCGTCGTACAGGCGCTCTCGCAGGGCGTTGATCGCTTGCTTCCGCAGATCGGCAGGCTGCTCGCCGAACTGCTGACGCCCGCGGGCATCCTGGCCCGGAACGATGCAAAGGTCCGCGGGCTCGAGGGGCTGGAGCAGCGCGTCGACCTGCTCGACGGGACGATGCCGCCGAGGGTCATCATCCGGGAGGGGCCGATCGAGTACCAGGTCGATCCGTGGAACGGGCAGAAGACGGGCCTCTTCCTGGACCAGCGCGAGAACCGCTCGGCGGCCGCCGCCTACGCGCGCGGACGGATGCTCGATTGCTTCAGCTACAACGGCGGGTTCGCGCTGCGCCTAGCCTCCGCGTGCACCGAGGTCGTGGCCGTCGACATCTCGGGCGATGCGGTCGCGCGCATCCGGGCCAATGCCGCCCGCAACCACCTGCAGGTCGAGGCCCGCGAGGCGAACGCCTTCGACGAGCTGCGCCGCCTGGAGCGCGAGGATCAGCGCTTCGACACGATCGTGCTCGATCCGCCCGCCTTCGCCAAGAACAAGGCGTCGGTGCCGAACGCGCTGGCGGGATACCGGGACATCAACCTGCGTGCCCTTCGGCTGTTGTCCGCCGGCGGCGTCCTGATCACCTGCAGCTGTTCGTACAACGTGGATGAGGCGACCTTTGGCCAGACGGTCTACGAGGCGGCCGTCGATGCCCGTGCGCACCTCGACGTCGTGGAGAAGCGGATGCAGGGGCGCGACCACCCGGTGTTGCTCGGCGTTCCGGAGACCTACTACCTGAAATGCCTCGTCCTGCGACGGCTCGTGTGAGGCGCCACCATGGAGCACGCGCTGCGACCCAATGGCCCCTCGTCCCGGGCATCACCGGTACGGAAGCTGGCGGGCTGGACGGGTGGTCTCTGGGTCGACGTTCGACACGCCTGGCGCACGCTGACCAGGAAAAGCCACTACGCCTCGCTCGCGGTGCTGACGACCGCGTTTAGCACCGGCCTGGTGACGGCCATGTGCGCGGTCCTGGACGGCACCCTCTGGCATCCGCTGCCATTCCCCGACGCCGACCGACTCGTGGCGCTCAGCGGGCCGGTCTCGCCGCCGACGGTGGCAGAGTGGGCCGCGGCGGCGTCCTTTGGCGGCGTGGCCGGCTACAAGACCCACCGCTACACGGCGACCGGCGCGGGTGACGCCACCTCTGTCAAGGCCACGATCGCGTCGAGCAACCTGTTCGACGTACTCGGCAGCCGCGCGGTGCGGGGCCGCGCATTTGATCCGTCCGACGACGCCACGGGCGCGCGCCCGGCGGTCCTCGGGGACGAGGCGTGGCGCACGACGTTCCAAGCTGACCCAGCCATCGTCGGCAAGACGATCTACCTCAATCGCATCGCGTTCACCATCATCGGGGTCATGCCGGCGGGTTTCCAGTTTCCGACCACCGTCGAGCGGGTCGACCTCTACACGACGGTCGCCGCCGACCTGCAGACCGACCGCCGGGCGGCGGCAAGCGGCGGCCCGCGAGACCTGTTGGTGGTCGCCCGGCTCAAGCCGGGTGTTGGTGTCGAACGGGCCCGTGCGGAGATGGCGGTTCTACTGACCGGCGAGGGGAGGGCTGCGCCACATGTTGACCCCCGCGGCCTCGTCGTGCCTCTCGCCCGCGATGTGGCCCGCGAGATGGTCTCGCCCCTGGCGGTTCTGACTGGGGCGGTTGCCTGCGTGTTGGCGATGGCCTGTGCGACCGTGGCGATCCTCACCCTGATCCAGGTGACGGGCCGACGCGACGAACTGATGACCCGCCTGGCCGTCGGCGCGACCCGTGCACGGTTGGCGCAGCAGGCGGTGATCGAAGGACTGCTGGTGGCAGGGGTCGGCGGCGCGCTAGGCGCGGCGGTGGCCGTCTTCGGCGCCGGTCCGCTTTTGGCCGCGGCCGGCCCGGAGGTGACGGCGGCGGCTCACCTTGATGCAGGCGTCGTCGCCCTCTCGTTCGGCATCAGCCTCGCGGCCGCGTGCCTCGCGGCCGTGGCGCCGGCCACCCGGGCCGCGGCCACCGCATGGCCGTCTCGCACCGCGGCTCAAGGGACGAGGGACCGGTCGGTCTCCACCAACGCGCTACGCGGCGTCCTGGTGTCGGTCGAGGTCGCTCTCATGGTCGTGCTCGTGGCGCTCTGCGTGAGCCTGCTGCGCGGGTACCTGGGCCTGTCACACGTGGACCCGGGGTTCGAGACGAGCGGCGTGATGACGTTCCGCGTGGACCTGTCGGATGCCATGAAACCGCTGGCCCAGCAGGCGGAGGTCTTCGAACGCGTCCGGGCGACCCTCGATCGGACGCCGGGTGTGCAGGCTGGCGCGTTCACCGCGCTGCTGCCCTTCGGTGACCTCCGGTTCACGATGAGGCTAGGGCTTCCGCATGCCGACTCGCCGCACATCGAGAACCTGGGAATCGAAGTCCATCTGGTGAGTCCGGGCTTCTTCGGCGCCATGAAGATCCCGGTTGTCGAGGGTCGGGGCTTCGATGCGTCGGACGTTGACGGCCGACCCCGGGTGGCGGTCGTCAGTCGGAGCCTTGCGGCCCGAGTCTTCCCGGGAGTCCAGACTGTCGGACAGCCTTTGGACCTGCCGCTCGGGCGGTCGGATGGGTCCGATCGGTTCGCGCGGGTGGTCGGCGTGGTGGGGGACATCCGGAATGGTACCCTCTCGGCACCCCCCGATCCCCAGGTCTACGTGCCCTACTCCCAAGCCCCCTTGGCAGGATCGGTGACCTTCGTCGCGCGAATCGGGGAGAACGATCCGAGCCGCATCATGGCCGCCGTCCGCCGCCACGTCCGCGAGATCGACGCCTCGATGCCCCTGGTCAACCAGCGGCCGCTCGAAGACTACGTGGATCGGTCGCTGGTGCGGCCTCGCTTCAACGTGCTGCTGACGGGCGTGTTCGCCGCCACGGCGGTCTTTCTCGCCATTGCGGGCCTCTACGCGGTCGTGTCGTATTCGACCATGGGCCGCCGCTGGGAGTTCGCGATCCGCAAGGCGCTCGGGGCGACAGATTGGAGCATCGCAGGGCTCGTCGTCCGGCATGGCCTGCGAAGCGTCGCAGCGGGACTCGTCGCCGGGATGGTTGGAGCGGCCGGCACCCTCCGGCTGCTGGCACGCGTCCTTTACGGCGTCCAACCGGGCCAGGTGGTCACTCTGGGCGTGGCCGCGGCCACCGCCGTCGTGGTGACCCTGGCGGCGGTCTGGGTTCCGGCCCGCACCGCGGCGCGGGACACGCTCCGCGGATTCCTCCGCGACCAGACGTGAGGCGGCCTCAGCCCCGTTCGGCCACCGCTCGGGACCCGCCCGGGCGCGGCCATCCTCCCGGACTCGTTGCGGCTTGCGTGACCGCCACAGCGTGGCGGTCCTGCCCCTCACCACCGCCGCGCGACCACCCGTCGTGCAGTTGGCTCGAGAGAAATTCCGCGTGTTTCCAGGCCGTCCCGCGACAGGTCGCCTGGTACGCAATTTGATAATTGGGCTGAATATCGTGTGCCGATAGGCGGCGCACCCCGTCAAACGGAAGGACCGATATGAAACTCGCGAAAGTCACCCTGCTGTTCATCGCGGCGGCGCTCCTGATGGCACAGACCTCGTTCGCGCAGGCGGCCAAGCCGGCGACGGGCGATACCAAGCAGGCGCCCACGACCGCCGCCAAGACGGCCGACCAGCCCGCCAAGACGGCCGACCTGGTCGACATCAACTCCGCGACCAAGGACCAGCTCAAGGCCCTGCCGGGCATCGGCGACGCTTACGCGCAGAAGATCATCGATGGTCGGCCCTACAAGGGCAAGAACGACCTCGAGAAGATCCTGCCGAAGGCCACCTACCAGAAGGTCCAGAACCTGATCATCGCCAAGCAGGCGGCGAAGCCGGAGAAGGCAGAGAAGAAGTAGTTCAACCCCAGCGGTCGGGGCCATTCGCGTCCACGCGAATCGGCCCCGCTCGCCGCCCTTCCTCCCCACCCTTTACTTCTTCAGGTACTTCTCGAACAGATCGAAGATCCGCGTGTATTCGTCCGCCCAGCTCGTGTCCTCCGTGAAGCTGTGATCCTCGACCGGGTAGGGTGCCACGGCCCAGGAGGTCTTGCGCAGCTCGATGAGACGCTGCATCAGGCGTACGGTGTCCTGGAAGAAGACGTTGGTGTCCACCATGCCGTGGCAGAGGAGCAACTGCCCCTTCAGTCCTTCGGCGAAGTAGATCGGTGAACTCCGCTTGTAGGCGGCGAGGTTCGTCTGCGGCAGGCCGAGGATCGGAGCGGTGAAGGCGTGGTTGTAATGGGCCCAGTCGGTCACCGGGCGCAGGGCCGCGCCGGCGGCGAACACGTCGGGCGTCGTGAAGAGCGCCATCAGCGTCAGGAATCCGCCGTAGCTCCCCCCGTAGAGGCCGATGTGCTTCGGGTTGACGTGCTCGGACGCTGCCAGGTACTTCGCGCCGTCCACGACGTCGTCGAGGTCCTTGCCCCCCATGTGCTCGTAGATGCCCGTCCGCCAGTCCCTGCCGTAGCCCGCGCTGGCGCGGTAGTCGGGTGCGAGCACCACGTAGCCTCGCGAGGCGAGGAAGTGGTTGAACATGTGCTCACGGTAGTAGTTCTGCGACCAGTACTTGTGTGCGAACTGCAGGTAGCCGGCGCCGTGCACGAAGATCACCGCGGGCCGATGCGGGTCCCGTCTGGCGCCGATCATCTCGGGCGTGTAGAGCCGCGCGTAGACCATCCCGCCGTCGCGCGCCCGGTAGGTGATGACCTTCGGTTCGATCCACTTGAACGCCAGCCAGGAGGCGACCGGCGTCGTGGTCACCCGGACGGCGGCGGCCCCCGCCGACGACGGCATCATGTAGAGCTCAGGGGGCCGGTTGATGGTCGAGTACAGGAGAGCGACCGTCTTCTCGTCGGGCGAGATGGTCGCTTCGTTGCCGCCCGGCATGGACGTCAACCGTGTCCACGGTCCTCCCTCGACCGACATGACGTAGAGATGGTGCTCGCCCGGGCCGACCTCGCTGGCCGTGAAGAACACCTTCGTGCGGTCGTTTGAGAGGCGGGCTGAAGAGATCTCCCACTTGCCGGAGGTCAGCTGTCGTGCCTGAGGCTTGGGCGCGCTCACGTCGAGCGAGTAGAGGTGCATCCACCCGTCGCGCTCCGCGAGGAACACGAACCGCTTGTTGTCCCCGAGCCACGCCACGCCGGTGCCAAGGCCGGGAAAGAGACCGAACCCGCCCCCGCCGAAGCCGGTGGTCCCGAAACTCGTGGCGACCGACCCTTCACGGATCCAGGCGTTGTCATGGAGCGTGTCGAGGGGCGTCGCCTTGCCCGTGACGGGATCGACGGTCACGAGCCAGCGGTCATGGTTGTCCTGGGCCTGCGCGCTGGCCACACAGTGACTGCCGTCGTCCGAGCAGTCCGGCATGGACCAGTCAACCAGGCGCGCGGCGGGCGGTTCGTCCGTCTTGGCGCCACGTTCGCGGCCGGCGAAGGCCGAGGCGTCCGCCCACACGGTCTTGTTGTGCTGGAGGTCGAGGATGGCCAGGAGCCGGCGAGACTGCGAGTCGCCGACGTTGGAGCGGCCGTTGATGATCTCCGGGTACGAGGACTCGGTGATGTACTCCGGCACGTCCTGGGCGCGCGCCGGCACCTCGGGCCGCTCGACCACGCTCACGAGGACGTGGGTCTCATCGGCGGAGAGCTGCATGTCGGTGACCGTCTGGCGGGCGGTCAGCTGGACGCGGGCGATGGGCTCCGGGGGAGGGCCGAACGGCTGGCCGAAGCCCCCGCGCCCGCCGCCCCGTCCGCCTTCGATCGCGGTGCTGCCTCGACGCCGTTGCTCAGCGGCCCGCCTGACGTGCTCGATCAGGTCGAGCTCCTGCTGGCGCAGAACCTGTTGCGCGTCGGTCGCGGCGCTCTCACCGCCCCCCCGCGCCCGTTGCCCGGAGGCGGCGGGTGCGGGCGGGGTGGCGGCCGCGGTCGCCAGCTCGGTCAGCTGGACCTCCTCTGGCCCCAGGGCGCCGGGGTCGAGCGAGAGGAGGAAGAGGTTGGAGTCCCGCACGAACGTGACGGCCGTGTCATGTCGCGCCCACCGCGCATTCGATTCCACGGCGGCCGTTCTCATCAGCACCCGGCGGGCGCCGGTGGCCGCGTCGTAGATCACGACATCGCCGCCCTCGACGGTCAGCAGTCGCCTGCGCGCCCCGTCAGGCCGTCCGCTTGGCATGAGCGGGAGCTTTCGCGCCTCGTCCGCGCTCACTTGCCGAAGGTCGGTGCCGTCTCGATTGACGACGTACGTGTTGGCGCGGTCCTCTCCGGGCTTCTGCCACGAGAAGCTCACTTTCGACGAATCTGCCACCCACCGGAGCGCGGTGGGGGCTGTGCCTATGAGCTTGGGGCCGCTCATGACGTTGTCGATGGACAAGGTGAACGGGGCGGCGGTCATCGCAGGGGCCGGCGGGCCCGGCTGCGCGGAGACGAGCCAGGCGCACGCGGCGCCTGCAACGGTGAGCACGGTCAGGAATCGGCGCATCGACAGTACCTCGCAGGGGCAGGGTCGAACCCACGGGACGTGCATCAGGCGAGCATTCTAGCAGCCGCCACGCGCCCCGCGTGCGGGCAGCCGAGTCAGCTGGCTGAGGACCAGCAGACCGGGCCATGCAGTGATATAGTGAACAAAATAGCCGCCAGGGGTATCCCGCGGGGATTGAGAGACACCCTTGGAACCTGATCCGGTTGAGACCGGCGTAGGGAGGCGGCGCACCCGCCACACCGTCCCGCCGCGGTCGTCGACCGGTCCGCATCCCGTTGTTCCGATCGTGGCCGTGAGCCCCGAGCCAGACTGAGGATGACCTATGTCCAAGCCCCTGTCGTCGCCTTGTGACCTCGAGCAGGCGTTTCCCGGGTCACGAAAGGTCTTCGTGGACGCGCACGGCGTGCGCGTGCCGATGAGAGAGATCACGCTCTCCGGGGCCGAGCCACCGCTGCGGGTGTACGACACGAGCGGCCCGCAGGGCGTCGATGTCCGCGAAGGCGTGCCGCCGCTGCGTGCCGAGTGGATCCGCGGGCGAGGCGACGTCGAGGAAGTTGGCCGGTCGCGCGCCCTCGCCGCGGGTGCCAAGATGCCGGCGGGCCTGGTGGCCAAAGGCCGGACCGCCCTGCGGGGCACACGCCCGGTCACCCAGCTGCACTACGCCCGACGCGGCATCATCACTCCCGAGATGGCGTTCGTCGCCGTCCGTGAGGGATTCGAACCCGAGCTGGTCCGCCGCGAGGTGGCGCGCGGCCGGGCCATCATTCCCGCCAACATCAATCACCCCGAGTCCGAGCCGATGATCATCGGGAGGCGCTTCCTCACGAAGATCAACGCCAACATCGGCAACTCCGCCGTCTCGTCGTCGATTGAGGAGGAAGTGGAGAAACTGCGGTGGGCGACGCTGTGGGGATCGGACACCGTGATGGACCTGTCGACCGGCAAGGACATCCACGAGACGCGCGAGCGGATCCTCCGCAATGCCGCCGTGCCGATCGGCACCGTGCCGATCTACCAGGCGCTCGAAAAGGTGGGCGGCCGGCCCGAGGAGCTGACCTGGCCGATCTACCGGGATACCCTCATCGAGCAGGCTGAGCAGGGTGTGGACTACTTCACGGTCCACGCGGCCGCCCTGCTGCGCTACGTTCCCCTGACGGCCCGCCGCGTGACCGGCATCGTGTCGCGCGGCGGTTCGATCATGGCCAAGTGGTGTCTCGCCCACCATGAGGAGAACTTCACCTACACCCACTTCCGCGAGATCTGCGACATCATGCAGGCCTACGACATCGCTTTCTCCCTCGGCGACGGCCTGCGGCCCGGATCGATCGCGGATGCGAACGACGAGGCGCAGTTTGCGGAGCTGAAGACCCAGGGGGAACTCACCCGCATCGCGTGGGAGTACGACGTCCAGGTGATGAACGAAGGGCCCGGGCACATCCCGCTGCAGCTCATCAAGGAGAACATGGACCGGCAGCTGGACTGGTGCGACGAGGCGCCGTTCTACACGCTGGGCCCGCTCACGACGGACATCGCCCCCGGGTACGATCACATCACGTCGGCGATCGGGGCCGCGGTGATCGGGTGGTACGGGACGGCGATGCTGTGCTACGTCACGCCGAAGGAGCATCTGGGCCTGCCGGATCGCGACGACGTGAAGGCGGGCGTCATCGCCTACCGGATCGCCGCCCACGCGGCCGATCTCGCCAAGGGCCACCCGCGGGCCAGGGCCTGGGACGACGCGTTGTCGAAGGCCCGGTTCGAATTCCGGTGGGAGGACCAGTTCCGCCTCTCGCTCGACCCGGTCACCGCCCGCGCGATGCACGATGCGACGCTGCCGGCCGAGGCGGCGAAGGTGGCGCACTTCTGCTCGATGTGCGGGCCGAAGTTCTGCAGCATGGAGATCACGCAGCAGGTGCGGGACTACGCGGCCGCCCATGGTCTGACGGACGCCGCCGCGCTCGAGGTCGGGATGCGGGAGCGGTCGACGGAGTTCCGGAAACAGAACACGATCTACGTGCGCGCGGGGCAGGACTGAGGTTCTGCCCCGTGCCGCCAGCGCCTCCTACGGCGTCACCCTGAGGACGACGACGTCGTGGCTGGGGACGGTCGTCGTGAAGACGGCCTTCATCCGGCCGAGGTCGCGCTTCGCCCAGAGGTCTCGGACCACGGGCTCGGCGTCGTACGGCAGGCCGAGCTCCAGCCACGACACGGCCATCTGCGCAGCCGACTGCCCCCGGTTGAAGAGCACCGCGGCCCGGGCGCCGCCCGTGAGTTTCTTCACCCACACCTCGAGGTCCCCGTTCTTCCGGATCCGACGGCCCTGCTCGAGCGGGTCCTGGTCAAGCGCGATCACGTCCCGGTTGGTCAGGATCTCCCGCGTCTCCGGCGTCATCGAGCGGATGTCGTTGCCCGCGAGCAGTGGAGCCGACAGGACACACCACAGGCTGAAGTGGGCGCGGTACTCGGCCGTGGTCATGCCGCCGTTGCCGACCTCGAGCATGTCCGGATCGTTCCACCCGCCCGGGCCCGCGTACTTCTCGAGCCCGACCTGCCGGTCGAGGAGCCGCGTGAAGCTGGACCACTGGTCCTCGATGTCGCCAGTCGTGCGCCAGAGGTGGCCGACGCCTCGCGCCCAGGTCCACGGTCGGCTCTCGCCCCATTCGCACAGGCTGAAGACGATTGGCCGGCCCGTCGCCTTGAGCGCATCGCGCATGGTCGGGTAGGCGATCTTCGGGTCGACGCCGTCCGTATTGCACCAGTCGTACTTCAGGTAGTCGACGCCCCACGCCGCGTACTGTCGGGCATCCTCCACTTCGTACCCGTTACTGGCCGGCCGGCCCTCGCACGTCCGAGCCCCCGCGTCCGAGTAGAGCCCGAACTTGAGTCCCTTGGCGTGCACGTAGTCCGCGAGGGCTTTCATCCCCCCCTTGAACCGCTCGGGGTCCGGCACGATGACGCCGTCGGTCCGAGCCACCTGCCAGCAGTCGTCGATGACCACGTACCGATAGCCGGCCTCCTTCATGCCCGACGCGACCATCGCATCGGCGATGTCGCGAACGAGGCCCTCGCTCACGTTGCAGCCGAACTTGTTCCAGCTGTTCCAGCCCATGGGCGGCGTTCTCGCGATGTCCATCCAGGCCGGTTGTCCCTGACCGCCGGTCGACGCGGCCAGCGCAACGGCCATGACGCACACGCACACGCCCAGACGCATCGGTGACTGCACGGGCACCCTCCTTGAACTGCGGGGACTCTATCATGCCCGGCTCATCTTCAGACGGAATCGCCATCTCGTCCGCAACTCGGCGTTGTGTTGATTCCGCCCGGAGGGTACGCTGGTGGAGTTCCAGAAATTCGACGGCCACTTGCCGCGCGGGGCGTCCGGGGACGACCGCCCTTGCGTGCCCCTGGTGCCTTGCGGCTTCTTGCTGAGGGGGACAATCATGCTGGATCAGACCACGATCGCCACTCTGGCCACGTCGTTCCGGGGAGAGCTCGTCACGCCCTCCGACGCGCGCTACGAGTCGGCACGCCGCGTCTACAACGCGATGATCGATCGCAGGCCCGCGCTGATTGCGCGCTGCGCCGACGTGGCGGACGTGACGCGCGCCTTGCAATTCGGCCGTGAGCACGACCTGCTCCTCGCGATCCGCGGAGGGGGGCACAACGGCGGTGGATTGGGAACCTGCGACGGCGGCATCGTCATCGACCTGTCCCGGATGAGGGGCGTGCGCGTCGATCCCGAGGCGCGGACCGTCCGCGTGGAGGGAGGCGCGACATGGGGCGATGTGGACCACGCCACGCACGCCTTCGGCATGGCGACGCCCTCAGGGTTCATCTCGACGACTGGTGTCGGCGGGCTCACGCTCGGCGGCGGAATCGGGTACCTGACGCGCAAGTGCGGCCTGACCATCGACAACCTGCTCGGGGCGGACATGATCTTGGCCGACGGCCGCTTCGTGACCGTTGGGCCCAACCGGCACGAGGACCTCTACTGGGCGATTCGCGGCGGCGGGGGCAACTTCGGGATCGTCACGTCGTTTCTCTTCCGGCTCCACGAGGTGGCGACGGTGACCGCGGGCCCGATGCTGTGGCCGATCGACCAGGCGACTGAGGTCATGCAGTTCTACCGGGACTTCATCGTGCGGGCGCCGGAGGACCTGAACGGGTTCTTCGCCATGATGACCGTCCCACCCGCGCCGCCGTTTCCCGCGGACCTGCACCACCGCAAGATGTGCGCCATCGTATGGTGCTACGCGGGCCAGCCCGGGGCGTTGGAGGCGGCGTTTCGGCCGGTTCGGCGTTTCCGCCCGCCCGCGTTCGAGCACATCGGGCCGGTGCCGTTCCCCACGCTGCAGAGCCTGTTCGACGGCCTCTACCCGCCAGGCATGCAGTGGTACTGGAAGGCGGACTTCGTGACCACGCTGAGCGACCAGGCGATTGCCGCCCACGTGGAGCACGGAAACCGATTGCCGACGATGCACTCGACGATGCACCTCTATCCGATTGACGGAGCCCCCCACCGCGTGGGTCGGTCCGCCACGCCGTTCAGCTACCGCGACGCAAACTGGGCCGAGGTGATCGTCGGGGTGGACCCGAAGCCGGAGAACGCAACGGCGATCGTCACCTGGGCAAAGGCCTACTGGGAGGCCACCCACGCCTTCGGGTCGGGCGGGGCCTATGTGAACTTCATGATGGACGAAGAGCCGGGGGACCGCGTCCGCGCGACCTACCGGGAGAACTACGACCGGCTCTCGTCGCTCAAGCGGCAGTACGACCCGACGAACCTCTTCCGCGTCAACCAGAACATCCATCCCGCGGCGGCGCGCAGCGCCGGCGCCTGACCTCGGGGCGGTGGGCGGCCAGGGCCTCAGCGCCCCGGCCGCCACCGCGGCATCGGGCCCAGGGGCGGGCGAAGGGATCTCCGTCCCGCTTGACACGCGAATTCATAAGTACTAGGTTATTCAGTACATGAGACCCGCCAGCCGGACGCTCACGCCCCTGGAACTCGAGCTGATGAAGATTGTCTGGCATCAGGGCCAGGTGACCGTCCGCGACGTGTACGAGACGCTGCTCGCACGGCGCCGGATCGCCTATACGACGGTGATGACCATGATGCGCGTCTTGGAGAGGAAAGGCTACGTCCGGGCGCAACGGGAGAACCGCGCGTACCTCTACCGCCCCACGCGGCCCGAGCGCCAGGTGCTGCGGTCGATGGTCCGCGAATTCGTCGACCGCGTGTTCAACGGGTCGGCGCACCCGCTGCTCGTGCATCTGGTCGAGGACCGCAAGCTGTCACCGGAACAGGTGGAGGAGCTCGAGCGTCTCATCCGCGAGGCCAAGCCATGAACGCGCAACTGCCGCCCAATCTGCTCGTCTGGGCCCTTCAGTCGGCGGCCGTCACTCTCATTGCGGCGTCGCTGCCACGCGTCCTCCGGATCTGGTCGCCGGGCGCGCGCCTGCTCTTCTGGCGGTCCGTGCTCACCGCTTGCCTGCTCTTGCCCGTACTGCAGCGCTGGGAGACCCGGCCCGCGCTGGACGCGGCGCCGGTCAGGTCGACCTACCACGTCGATGTCCTGGGGGTTCTGCGCGGCGCGGCGCTGGCGCCAAACGGCAGCGGTCTTTGGCCGACACCCGAGCGGTCCTGGTGGCAGACGCCGCAGTGGCGGACGGTCGTGCAGGACGTCGTGCTGGCGGGCATCCTCCTGCGCCTGGGTTGGCTGGGGCTGGGGTTCATCACGGTGAGCCGCCTGCGGCGTGCGGCCCGCCGCTTATGGCCGCGTCCGCCGTCGGTCGATCGCGCGACCGGTCTGGCCGAAACGGATGCAGAGTTCCTCGTCTCGCCGACGGCGAGTCGCCCAGTGACGTGCGGCCTGCTGTGGCCGGTCGTGATCGTGCCGTGCACCTTCGAGTCGTTCCCCGAGCCCGAGCAGACCGCGATTGCCTGCCACGAACTCCTCCACGTCGGTCGGGCCGACTGGGTCAGGACCCTCCTGGACGAACTCGTCCGCACGGCGCTGTGGTTCCACCCGGCTATATGGTGGCTGACCGATCAAATCCAGCTGGCGCGAGAGCAGGTCGTCGATCGCGAGGCCGTGAAGCGGCTCGGCGCCAAGCGGTCGTACCTTGAGGCCCTGCTGCGCCAGGCCCGGCCGGTTCCACGCCTGGTGTTCACGTCCGCCTCGTTGTTTCTGAAGCGCGAACACCTGCGACGGCGGGTGACGCTGCTCGTGAGGGACGCTGCCATGTCGAGGGCGCGTCTTGTCGTGTCGTTCGCGGTGATGGTGACCGTGGTGTTCGTGGGCGCAGGGTTCGTGACCTCCGCGCTGCCGCTCCGACAGGAGGGCGCACCGCGCGCGGGCGCGTCGGCGGCGCCGTCGCGGCGTCGTCGGCGGCGTGCAAGGGGCGCCGACGACAGAAACCGTCCCGATGACCGTACCTGAGTCGATCAACGTTGCTGGTGCCGGGAGGCACGGCACCGTCGGCGCGCCGACGGGAACTCGTGTCAGCGAGGCTGTGCACGCCGTCGTCTCGAGGGTCGATCCGGCCCCCTCCGACGGCATGGCACCAATCGTGGTGAAGGTGACGGTCGACGCCGCCGGATCTGTGCGTGGCGCGCGGGTCGTCTCGACGCCGTCGAGCAGTGACGGGGACGCGATCGGTGCCGCACGGCAGTGGCTCTTCGCGCCGTCAGACGGCGCTTGGACGACCTACATCGGCTTCAGCCTCGTCGGCCGGGCGCCGGGTCGGCCGCCGATCGCGATCGGCGGCACCATCCGACCGCCGAAGAAGATCCTGGATGTCAAGCCGGTCTACCCAGACGAGGCGCAACAGACTGGCATCCAGGGCGTCCAGATCGTCGAGGCGATCATCGATGAGGAAGGCACGGTCAGCGACGCATGGGTGCTGCACGGCCAGGACGCGCTCATACCGTCGGCGCTGGGTGCGGTGCTGCGCTGGAAGTTCGAGCCGGCCCTGTTGAACGGCGATCCGGTCCCCCTCAGGATGACCGTCACCGTCAACTTCACGCTCTCCGATTCCGCGGCGGCACCGGCCATGGTTCCTGCTGCTCCGGCGTCGCTCCCTCCCAGCTGGCCGTCCGACGCCATTCGCGTCGGCGGCAACGTCAGGCCGCCGACCAAGACCGTGGACGTGAAGGCCGTGTATCCCCCGTCAGCGATCGAGGCCCGCGTGCAGGGCGTCGTGATTTGCGAAGTGCTGATCGGGTCGGATGGGAAGGTCGCGGACGCGTTTGTGCTCCGTTCGATCCCGCTCCTCGACCAGGCGGCCCTCGACGCCGTTCGCCAGTGGGAGTTCGTGCCCACCTTGCTCAACGGGCACCCCGTTCCGGTGGCGATGACGGTGACGGTGAACTTCACGCTGGAGTGAAGACCTGACGGGCACGGCGAACGAGAATCGGCGGTCGACTCGCTGCATCCGCCGTTGGTTCGTGCCTCGCAAGGCGCGATTTCCTCCGGGCTCGTCCGTTGCGGGTCGTTCTCGCCTCCGCACACCGGTCCAGGAACCCGCGTGACCGATCGGGCGCCGGATTTTCGCGCCGAACTGCCGGAGGTCGTGCGGGCGCTGGGGCTCGAGCGTGTCCGCCGCGCGCCGCCTTACAGATGCGCGACGGCCGTGGCCTCGGCGATCGCCGCAAACAGCTCTAGCGCCCGGATCGGCTTCGAGACGTACCCGTCCATGCCGGCCTGGAGGCAGCGCTCGCGGTCACCCTTCATCGCGTGCGCCGTCATCGCGATGATGGGGACATGCCGGCCCGTGCCTCGCTCGTGTGCGCGGATCTCCTGCGTGGCCTCGAACCCGTTCATCTCGGGCATCTGCACGTCCATCAGGACGACGTCGAAGGTCCTCGACTCGACCAGCGACAACGCGGCACGGCCCGACGGGGCGACGGTGACCGCGTAGCCCCGGCGTTCCAGCATCCGCACGGCCAGGCGCTGGTTGACCGGGTTGTCTTCCGCCACCAGGATCCGGGCCTCCACAACGGCTGGCCCCGCGATGGCCGCCGCGCGCGGAGACGCGGGGCAGCCGGACGCGTGCAGGGTCGCCACGGCGCTTGCCATCGCATCGAGGAGGTCGGAAGCGCGCACGGGCTTGGTCAAGCAGACCCGGATGCCCAGCCGCTGCCTTGTGGCTTGGTCATCGGACCGCAGGGCCGAAGTCAACAGCAGCACCGGGGTCGAGGCGATTCCGTCGATGGTCCGCAGCCGTTCGGTGACCTCGAACCCATCCATCCCGGGCATCATCATGTCGAGGAGCACCAGGCCGACCGGCACACCGTCCCGCTGTGCGGCCGTCAGCGCGGCCAGGGCGGTTTCCCCGTCCGCGGCGGTTGTCGGCTGCATCCGCCACGCTAAGAGCATCTCCTGCAGGATCCGGCGGTTCGTGGCGTTGTCGTCGACGACGAGGACCTTCAAGTGCTCGAGGTCCGGCGCGATCACCTGGTCCGGTGAGACTGCGGCGTCTGGCGCGAGGCCGAACCGCGCGCTGAAGTGGAAGGTGCTGCCGTGGCCCTCGGTGCTCACGACCCCAATCCGGCCGCGCATCAGCGACACCAGCCGGGACGAGATCGTCAGGCCCAGGCCGGTCCCGCCGTACTTCCTTGTCGTCGTGCTGTCGGCCTGTTCGAAGGCCTCGAAGATGACCTTCTGCTTGTCCGCGGGGATTCCAATCCCCGTGTCACGCACCTGGAACCGCAGTGTGACGGTGTCGGAGGTCTGGGTCTCCGTCTCGACCTCGAGGACGACCTCGCCCGAGTCGGTGAACTTGATGGCATTGCCGGACAGGTTGATGAGGACCTGTCTCAACCGCCCGTCGTCCCCCCTCAGGCCATCGGGCACACCCGGCGCGACGCGCCAGAGCAGCTCCAGGCCTTTCTCGTGCGCGCGCACCGCGAGCGACCGCATCGCGTCGGCGACGACGGTCCGGAGACCGAAGCACCGCTCCTCGAGGTCCAGCTTCCCGGCCTCGATCTTGGAGAAGTCCAGCACGTCGTTGATCACCGTCATCAGCGATTCGGCGGACGCCTTGACCATCGTCAGGTATTCGCGTTGATCGGCGCTGAGGGTCGTGTCAAGCGCCAGGTCGGTCATGCCGATGATGCCGTTCATCGGCGTGCGGATCTCGTGACTCATGTTCGCCAGGAAGTCGCTCTTGGCCCGGCTGGCCGCCTCGGCCGCCTGCCTGGCGCGCTCGAGGTCGTGCGTCCGTTCGTCGACCAGGCGCACGAGCGTCGTCTCCCTAAGACGCGCCGCCCTCAGGCGCGCACGATGGACGCCGAAGGCGCCCGATACCACGAGAATGCCCAGGAGCGTGTAAAACCACGTGGTCTGCCAGACGTACGGCCGCAGCGTCAGGGACACGGCGGACGGCGCGGACCACCGGCCGGCCGCATTCCGGGCTCTGACCAGGAAGCGGTAGGATCCCGGGGGCACGTTGGTGTAATAGGCGGTTCGCCGCCCGTGGGCAGCGACCCACGCGGGGTCGAACCCTTCGAGCTGATACTCGAAGGCGATCCGTCGCGGGTTGACGAACGTCAGCGCTGCGTAGCGGAACTCCACGTCGCGAACCCCTGGTCCAGCCTGCATCTGCTGGCGCAGATCGAGATCGCCCTGGTTCACCAGCACGCGCTGCACCACGATCGGTGGCGGGTTAGGCGTGGCGACGACCCTGGTGGGATCGATCGCCACCACACCCCGGGGCGTCGGGAACCACAGCCGTCCGTCGGTGGCCCGCCACCCGGCCGGCTGCACGTTGCCGTTGCACTCGGCCGACTTCAGGCCGTCGGCGATACCGTAGGACAGCGACGGAATCGTCCGCAGTTCTCCCCGGGCGAACCGCTCGAGGTCCGCCTTGCTTACCCTGAAGATGCCCTTGTTGCAGGTCATCCAGAGGTCGCCTCGACCATCGTCCAACACCTGGAACACCACGTCGTCGAACAGGCCATCCCGCGTCGTGAATCGCGAGAACTGACCGTGCCGGAGGCGCGTCAGTCCGCCGCCGTACGAGCCAATCCAGAAGGTGTCATCGCCATCCTCGAGAATCGCGTACACGTTGTCACCCGAGAGGCCGTCCCGGCTCGTGTACGTCGTGAAGATCCCGTCTCGGTAGCAGGTGAGTCCGCGGTTCGACCCGACCCAGATCGTGCCGCGGTGGTCCTCCATGATGACGTGTACGACGGTGCTCGGTACGGCGGCGTCGCCGTGATAGACCGTGAGCACGTCCGCGCGTCGTGCGCACAGGCCGACACTTCGCACGGCGATCCACAGCGTGCCGTCCCGACCCTCGAGCACGGCCCGAACCTCGCCCGACAAACCGTCGCGGGCCGTCAGCGTCCGCACGATGCGGCCGTTGGTCAGCTCGGAGAGTCCCTTGCTCGTGCCGACCCAGAGGCCGCCGGCGCGTCGCTGGCCCAGCGCCCACACCATCGGACTCGGCAGGCGTTCGGCGGCGTTCCAGGTTGTCACGACCCCGTCCGTGAGGCGGTTGAGCCCGCCGCCCTGGGTACCGATCCAGATGGCGCCGTCTCGCGTCTGTAGGACGGGCCGGACGAAATCGCTCGAGAGCCCCTCGGTCACCGTGTAGGTGGTGAACAGCGTGTCCTGGAGTCGGACGAGCCCGCCATCGATCAGACCCACCCACAGGTTGGATTCCCGGTCCTCGAAGATGTCCCAAACGAAACTGCCGGGAAGCCCTTGCTTGCTCGAGTACCCTTCGACCGTCTGGCCGACCATCCGGATCAGACCCCTGCCATCGGTGCCAATCCACAGGGCGCCATGGCGATCTCGGTAGAGCGCGCGAACGTCGGCGCCGGCGATCAGGGTGCCTGCGCCAATCCGTTCGAGGCGCCCGTTGCGGAGGCACGCGACACCGCTCGCCGTTCCGATCCAGAGCGAGCGGTCCCCGTCCCACATCAGCGTACGGACGCTGTTGTGAGGCAGCCCCGTGGCAGCCGTCCAGACCTTCACGACCCTGGTGTCCCGCACCAGGGCCAGACCGGCCGCCGTGCCAATCCAGACCGACCCGTCAGGGTCGACGGTAATGCTCGACACGACGTCGTGTGGGAGCCCGTCCTTCGTCGTGATGGTGTCGAACCGCCCCTGCCGCAGCCGGATGACGCCGCCGCCTTGCGTGCCAATCCACACCGTGCCGCCCAATCCGGCCGAGACGGTCGTCAGGAAATCGAAGGGGAGACCGGTGGCCGTGGTGAAGCCGGTGAACGCACCGTCCCGGAGCCGGACCAACCCGTCGGCCGTCGCCACCCAGAGCGTGCCGTCTGCATCTTCTGCGAGGCCGGTCACGTCGTTGCCCTTGAAGGCTGGCGTATTGGACTTATCGAAGATCGCGAACCGGGTGCCGTCGAATCTCACCAGGCCTTCCTGGGTCCCAAGCCACAGATACCCATCTCGCGACTGGATGGCCCGCTGGATGGCGTTTTGCGGCAGCCCGTCCTCGACGCGCCACGTCTGCTGGGCGAATTGGCTGATGTGCTTCGAGGTGTCCAGCGCAGAGGCCGGCGCCCAGCAACCGACGACGCTGGCCAAGGCTAGCGTCAACTTCCGGCAGAGATTGCGAAAACCTAGAGCCATGGCAATTCGGCGCCTGGACAGACGACGGCGCATGCGGGCGCCACCCCCATCCAATCGGCACCACGGCCGTTCGCCGCAGGGTCCGAGGGGAACTCGCCGGGAAGGAACGCCCGCCGCTTGAGGCAGGTCAGCGCTTGGTTTCGGTGCCTTCACCGGGCACGGGGACAATCTGGACGATGGTCGGAAAGCGTGCGGGCTCGGCGCCCGGTTTCGGGTTCGGGTAGCCCTGCATGCCGCCCCACGTGTAGTCCTTGACCGTCACGCTTGGCGGAAAGGCCATCGTGTCTTCGCGAAACCGTCCGGTCTCGAACATGTGCGTGGCGGGTTCCTCGAACACGAGCTCGCCCTTCTGCTTGAGAACCGACTTGTAGTACGAGACGACATCGGCAAAACTGGCGGTAGTGCCGAAGAGGTAGTAACGCTGGCCGAGCCCGGCGTCGTAGGAGGCAATGAACCGCATCGTTGGGTAGAGCGGGACTCCCAGGGTCGCCTCGTTGGGCGCCTCGTTCGAGCCGGGTTGCGCGGCTGCAGGGACCTGCGTCGTCCCAGCCGGTGCGGTCGGCTTCTGGGGTGCGGCCGTCGAGGGCTGCCCCGCGTGAGGAAACGGTTGAGGTGAGGGCGGGCGCGTCTGGCCCCCGGTTCCCGGTGGCGCGATGACGGCAGCGAGCACCACGGACCCGAGAACCCGATAGGCGCGGGACATCATGCGCCAATTATGAAACAGCTCCTGGCCTTTTGCGACAGTAACCGCGAATACCTGGTCCGGACGCTCGAGCGGCTCGTCGCCCTCGAGTCACCCACACTCGATCCCCCCGCTGCCGAGCGGTGCGGCGAGGCGATCGCGCGTCTGCTCGCGGACCTTGGCGGCAAGGTCACGATGGTGCCGGCCGCCACCCGTGCGTCGCACGTCCTGGCCCGCTTCGGCGACGGGCCCTCCCGCCTGCTGCTGCTGGGCCACTATGACACCGTGTGGCCAGTGGGCCAGCTCGAGCGGATGCCGCTCGTGCACCGAGACGGTCGGCTGCACGGCCCCGGCGTCTTCGACATGAAGGGCGGCATCGCGATCTTGCTCCTGGCGTTGCGCGCCCTGGCGGAGGTCGAGCCGAGGGGCATCCCGCCGCTCACGTGCCTGCTGACCTCCGACGAGGAGACCGGCAGTACGACGTCACGCCCGCTCATAGAGGCGGAAGCCCAGACGAGCGGCGCCGTGCTGGTCCTCGAGCCTGCGCTGCCCGGCGGGGCCGTGAAGACCGGCCGCAAGGGCTGCGGCGAATTCCAGATCCGCGTGCGCGGCGTCGCCGCGCACGCCGGCATCGAGCCCGAGAACGGCGCCAACGCGATCCTCGAGCTGGCCGGCCAACTGCTCGCGGTCGAACGGCTGCAGGACGCGTCCGCCGGCACGACGCTCACCGTCTGTCTCGTGTCAGGCGGCACCCGGCCCAACGTCGTGCCCGACGACGCCCAGGCCACCATCGACGCCCGGGCGGCCTCTTCGGCGGAGGCGACGCGCGTGACCGCGGCGCTGTACCACCTCGCGGCGCGGCGGCCTCGCACCAGCGTCGAGGTCACCGGCGGCTTCGACCGGCCGCCGCTCGAGCGGACCCCCGGCGTCGTTCGCCTCTTCGAGACGGCCCGGGAGGCCGCGCGCGTGTTCGGCGATGACCTGCGGGAGGGGATCGACAGGCGGCGGATCGGACGGGAATTTCACAGCCGCCCTTGGGGTTCCGACATTGGATGGCCTTGGGGCGATCGGGGATGGGGCCCACGCCCTTCACGAGCACGTCGTGGTGGATGCGCTACCGCCTCGCGCGGCCCTGATCGCCGCGCTCATCCGAGGTCTCCACCAGGCGTGACAGACAGGGTCGATCATGACCAACGGCATCAAGACGGCACTCTTGCTCGGGGCCCTCAGCGCCCTGCTCCTCCTCCTCGGCGAGTCGCTGGGCGGGGCGAACGGGCTGGTCGTGGCGTTCGGCCTCGCCGCGCTGATGAACTTCGCCTCGTATTGGTTCTCGGACAGGATTGTCCTGTCGATGTACAGCGCGCGACAGGTGGGTCCGGACCATGTCCTCTACCGCATCGTCGCGGGGCTGGCTCAGCGGGCTCAGCTCCCCATGCCGAAGGTCTACGTCCTCCCAGAGCTGTCGCCCAACGCCTTCGCCACGGGCCGGAATCCGGCACACGCGTCGGTGGCCGCGACCGAGGGCATCCTCCGGCTGCTCGACGAGCGCGAGCTCGAAGGGGTTCTCGCACATGAGCTGTCGCACGTCCGGCACCGCGACATCCTCATCAGTTCCGTGGCGGCGACCGTCGCCGCCGCCATCATGATGGTGGCGCGCATGGCTCAGTTCGCCGCCTTTTTTGGCGGGGTCTCGTCGCGGGACGACGACCGCGGCGGGAATCCCATCGCCCTGCTGCTCACCATCATCCTCGCCCCGTTGGCGGCGATGCTCATCCAGATGGCCATCTCGCGGTCGCGCGAATACTCCGCCGACGCCGGGGCGGCCAAGCTCGTGGGCAGCCCGTACGGTCTGGTGGATGCGCTGAAGAAGATCGACGCGGTGTCCAAGCAGATCCCGCTCAACGCGAACCCCGCCACGGCGCACATGTTCATCATCAAGCCGTTTACCGGCAGCGCCCTGCTCGCGCTCTTCAGCACCCATCCCTCGACCGAGAAGCGCATTCAGGCCCTGCTCCACACCGCCTGAGCCGTGGCGCGCGCGGGCTCCGAGGGGGCCGTGCGCCCGGCGCCGCCCTGTCCAGCCGGACGATTCGCCGCCGCCCACCGGTTCTCCCGTCTCGACGCGGGGACCCGTCCCCCGTCCGGATGGCGTGTGTTTTGCTGCACCCGTGAGCAGGGCATACACGAACGGCGACAGGAGGCGACCGACCGGTGGAAGACTTCGACATTTCGCAGAACAGGCTGGCGGAGTCGGCCCGGCGCGTAGTCGATCGGGCCATCGATGAGACCCGCCGTCGCAATCACGCGGAGTTGACCAACGAACACATCTTCCTCGCATTCGCGCAGGTCGAGTGGGACACGTTCGCGCAGGTGATGCGAGACCTCGATCTGAATCCACACGAGATCATCACGGCGCTGGAAGAGCACCTGAAGCTGTCACCGGCCTTCGCGGACCGGGACATGCGGGTGGCCCCCTCCACGAAGCTGCTCTTCAAGCTCGCGTTCCACCACGCGAGCCGTGCAGGCCGGCAATCGATCGAAGCCGTCGACCTGTTCTCGGCGATCTTCGAGGAGAGCCAGGGCGTGCCCGTGTCGATCATCCGTCGACACGGCGTGGAGCCAGAACTGCTGGTGTCGCGGATCGCCAGCCGCGTCCGGGATCTGGAGGTGCGCGAGGAGCGGCTGCGCAAGCGTTTCGAGCTGCCTCCGTTCCTCAAGCACTTTGCGACCAACCTCAACCAGCTCGCGCGCCAGGACCGCATTCCCGCGCTCTACGGACGAGCGGACGAACTGCGGCAGGTGATGGAAATCCTCTGCCACCGGGAGCGCGCGAACTCGGTGATGCTGGTGGGCGAGCCGGGCGTGGGCAAGACCGCCATCGTGGAGGGGTTGGCCCGCGCGATCGAGTTCGATCCGGAATCGGTGCCGGTCCGGCTGCGGGACTGCCAGGTGGTCAACCTCCAGATGAACAGCATGGTGGCGGGCACCATGCTGCGCGGGATGTTCGAGGACCGGATTCAGAACGTGATCCGCGAGGTGAAGGAGCACACGAACCTGATCCTGTTCGTGGACGAGGTACACACGATCATCGGCGCCGGGTCTGCGCTTGGCGCCCCCTCGGATGCGGCGAACATCTTCAAGTCCGTGCTCGCCCGCGGCGAGGTTCGGATGATCGGGGCGACGACGCTGGCCGAGTACCAGGAGTACATCCAGGAAGACGAGGCGCTGGCGCGTCGCTTCCGGACCGTGCATGTTGCGGAACCCGACATCGAGGAGACCCGGCGCATCGTCTACAACCTGCGGCCGCGCCTCGAGCGGAACTACTCGGTCAAGATCCTCGACGAGACCGTGGAGACGGCGCTCGAACTCGCCCCCCGCTACATGCGTCATCTCCACCAACCCGACAAGGTGATCGGGTGGCTCGACACGGCGGCGGTCCGTTCGGAGATCGACCGTCGCTGCGACGTGCGGTCCGCCGACGTCGTGGCGGTCGTCTCCCGCGTCGCGGGCATCCCGGAGGACATGGTGTTTCGCGACGTCACGGACCGGTTCAAGGAAATCGAACGGCGGCTGGGCCAGCGCGTGATTGGGCAGCAGCAGGCCATCGACGCCGTGGCCCGACGGCTCGTGCTGAACAAGGGGCCGCTCAAGGACGGGTTCGACCGCCCAGACGGGGTGCTGCTGTTCCTCGGTCCCACCGGGGTCGGCAAGACGGAGCTCGCCAAAGCGGTAGCGGCCTTCCTGTTCGGGGACGAGAAGAAGATGGTCCGCATCGACATGTCGGAGTACCAGGATGGGTCGGTGTCGGTCGACAAGCTCATCGGCATGCCGCGGGGCATCGTCGGCTCGGAGCGGGGCGGCGTCCTCACCAACCAGCTGCGCGACAACCCGTACACCGTGCTGCTACTCGACGAGGTCGAGAAGGCCAGCCCGAACCTGCTGACGCTGTTTCTCCAGGCCTTCGACGAGGGCTGGGTCACCGACGGCCGAGGCAAGCGCGTGTATCTGAGCGACGCGGTCGTCATCATGACGTCGAACCTGGGGTCGGAGCACTTCCGGAAGCTGACCACCCCGATGGGCTTCCGCTCGGGCCAGGTCGCGGTCGACCAGGTCCGCGGGGAGGTCCTGCGGGAGATGGAGCGGCGATTCCCACCCGAGTTCCGGAATCGGGTGGACGAGGTGGTGCTGTTCGAGCCCCTCACCGAGGACGAGGTGGCGCAGATTGCGCGGCACTACCTGGCCGACGTGGCGCGGACGCTGGAACGGTCAGGCCGCCGGCTGGTGCTTTCCCCGGGGGCGCTCGAGAAGCTCGTCGAGGAGGGTCACAGTCTGGCGTACGGCGCGCGCTTCCTCAAGCGGGTCGTGGACGAGCGCATCAAGCTCCCGATCAGCCAGCGCTGGCGGGAGGGGCGGCTGTTCGTCGCCAGCGTACAGGACGGCCGGCTCGTGGTGGACGTGGTCGAGGACGGGAGCGGGTGCCTGGCGTGCGCCACCTGATCGGTGCCGTCACAGCAGGTAGGCGAGTGCAAAGCCGATCTGGGCGACGAACATCATGCGGTACATGTGGGCCCAGGAGACGTGGTTCTCCTCGACGGCCAGGTCCTCGGGCCGGCGCAGCATCAGGTAGCAGACGTACAGCCCGTAGACGCTCATCACTACGCCGAGCACCTGCAAGAGCCAGAAGTTCCCGGTCAGGATGCCGGCCCGTGCGCCGAGCGGGATCATCAGGAAGGGCGCCACAAACGACGGAGAGATGACCCAGGCGGCGCGCGTCACGCCCAACTGCAGCGGCAGCGTCCGGCACCCGCCCCGCCGATCACCCTCCATGTCGGCGAAGTCCTTCGTGGTCGTGGCCCCGAGGAGGAACAGCCCGAAGATCGAGCCGATGAACCAGGGCTCCACCCCGGCGACGGTCTTGACCGCCGACCAGCCGGCCACCTTCAGCAGCGCGCCCCTCGGGATGGCGACGGTGAGGTTGGCCCAGATGCCGAGTCGCTTGGTACGGAGCGGCGGCACCGAGTAGAACGTCGTGATGATGGTGGCCGCCACGACGAGCCAGAAACACTGGTGCCGGCCTCCGGGGGCCACCAGCCACGCCAGGACCCACGCCACGACAAAGAGCGTCCAGGTGAACGCCCATGCCTCGCGCATGCTCAGGCGCCCGCTGGGAAGCGGGCGCCTGGGCTTGTTCACCGCGTCGATCTCGAGGTCGTAGATCTGGTTCAACCCGTTCGACGCCGCGTTGAGCACCGCGGCCATCAGGGCGCCCAAGGCCGGGTAGATCACCAGCCACCAACTCCATCGCTCGGGCGGCGCCGCGCCGATCGCGGTGGCGCCCCCGGAGGCCATGCCGAGGGCCGGGGCGAACAGCGTGAACGGGCGCGCGAACTCCAGATAGGTCCGGAACCGCGCGCGCCCGCTCATGACGCCACCAACCAGGCCAGGGCGATCGCACAGGCCGAGGCCAGCGCCGTGTTGACGAAGTTGAGGATGTTGTTGTCGAGCGTGCCGGATGCCTCGAGAGTTGCGCCGAGCCAGCTCTCCATGAACGCCCCGACCGTCGCGCCCACCGTCGCGATCCACAGCCAGCTCCCCCTGATGAGCCCGAGCCAGGCCGCCAGAGCCGAGAGCGCCAGGGCCGCGACAATGCCTGCGCCCGTGCCTTCAAGGGAGACTGCGCCAGACGTCCCGGGGCGGACGCGCACGAAGGTCGGGAACAGGTACGTGCGGGTTCCCCAGGCCTTGCCAATCTCGCTGGCCACCGTGTCGCTGCTCCCGGCCGTGAGGGCCGTCACCATCGCCAGCAGGGCACCCTCGCGGTGGTGGGACACCGCGGCGAGGACGGCGGCAAAGGCGGCCAGGCCCGTGTTTGCAATCGCGTTGCCCGGACCCCGTCGACCGCCCCGCTCTTCGGCAATGCCCAGCACGGCCTTCCGCTTGAGGCCGAGGCGCGACGACAAGGTCGCGGCCAGGAACGCCACCAACAACAGCGTCCACGCTGGAAGGCCCCCGAACCCGTACACGGCGATGCCGATGGCCGCCCCGACCAGCGCGCCGGGCAGCGTCACCGCTCCCGCCCACCACCCGGCCAGCGCGACCGGTCCATTGACAGCCGTGGCGAGCAGAAGCGAGCGCGGTAGCCACAGGCGCGCGGCCAGCCAGGCCCCTGGGTCAATCAGGGCGAGCCCGCCGAGCACGATTCCGGCCGAGATCGGCACGGAGATGTTGTCGTCGAGCCGCACGGGGATCGACTCGACCAGTGCCGAGACCACCGCGGCAAAAACCGGGGCGCCGATGACGAAGGCCAGCGGCGGAAGAGGGGAGACGGCGCCGCGGGTCCACCAGGCGAGCAGCACGCCGCCCAGGCCACCCGCGGCCACGAAGGCCGTGCTGCCGGCCAGCGTCTTCTGCGGATTCCACGGCAGGCGGGGACCGCCACACCGCCGTCCGACAATCGTCGCGGCGCCGTCCCCGAACGCCAGGATGCCCCAGGCGGCGGCCACGATGTCCAGGCGCTTCGGGAAGGCGAGGATCAACAGGAGCACCGACAGCGGATAGAAGAGGATGCCGAGCGGGTAGCCCCGCGCCGCGTCGGATGGTCGGTAGAGGGACTCGCGGCCGAGGCGGGGCAGCACGACCAGGTTGAACACGAACGCGGCAACCGCGCACAAGGCCGCTTGCCACCAGGTGAGCAGGCGCAGCAACAAGGCGAAGGAAGCCATCGCCATGTGCAGCACCTGCCGTCGCGTCTCCAGTACCCGGTCACGCGTGTTGTCTCCCCGGGGCCGCTTCGAGTGTCCGTCCCTCGCCGCCCCCCGTCAGCGCCGCGACCACGCGTGCGATGCCGTCGCGCAACGGCGTGATCCGGTACGCCAGCTCCTGCTCGGCCAGCGTGCTATCGAGGGGCCAGTTCCTCGTGAGGATCTCGACCGTGCCCGCCGTCAACAGCGGCGGTCGCCCCGTCAGCGTGGCACGGACCTCCTCGATCACCCCGACCGCGACCGCCAGCCACGCCGGCAGGCGCCGCGGCAGCGGACAGCCCGTGAGCTCGCGGACGATTTCGAACACCTCCATCTGGGGCGCGTTCTCCCCGCCGAGCCGGTAGCGCCCGCCAACCCGCCCGTGCTCGAGGGCCGCGACGTGCGCGGTGGCCACGTCGTCAACAAACGCGTAGGACCAGCGGCAGTCCGGGCCGATGATACCCGGCAGACGGCCCCCCAGGTGGTCCGACACCATCCGGCCGATCAGGTTCCCGTCGGTCAGCGGGCCCGGCCCGTAAACGACACCGGGATACGCCCGGATGAGCGGCGCACCCCGCTCCACGGCCTCCGTCGCCACGGCGTCGGCCGCCACCTTGGTCCGCTGGTAGTCGTTCCAGCACCCTGGCGCAGTCGCCCCGCCGGGCGCCAGGGCCAGAAACGAAGACGTATAGAGGACGCGCGGCGTGCCGGCGCGACGGGCGGCCTTGAGGACCGTCCGAAGGCCGCCCACGTTGATCTCGTCGAATTCCTCGGTCCGCGGCCGCCACACGCTGACTAGGGCTGCCGTGTGGCAGATCCCGTCGCACCCGCGGGCCGCCGCGCACACCGCCGCGGCGTCCCGGATATCGCCGTCGATGAGGTCGCCGGGGAGTCCGCTGGCCGAGGCGTGTCTGGAGAACGACACGGTCGCATGACCGGCCGCCCTGCAGGCGGCCACGATGGCGCGGCCCAAGTAGCCCGAGGCGCCGGTCACCAAGATCTTCACGCGAGCCTCGTCAGCCCCGCGGTCGGGACGGGGGCAGAGACAGGGATCCGGCGCGCCTAGGGTACCGCACCGCGCCGGTACCTCCAGCAGGTCGGCAACCGTCTGCTCAATCGGGATCAACGGCTCCCACCCGAACTCCTTCGTCAGGCGCCCGTGATCGCCCAAGAACAGCGGGGCATCGTGCGGACGCAGCCGCGACGGGTCGGGGCGCACCTCGATGGCGACACGCCCGCCCGCGACCAGCGCGTCGAGCAGGTCGCCCATGCGGTGAGCGCGGCTGCTGCACACGTTGTAGACGCCCCCCGCTTGGCCCCGCTCGGCGAGCGCACGGTAGGCCCGCACCGTGTCCCGAACGTCGGTCAGGTCGCGGCGCGCCTCCAGGTTCCCGACCTCGAGGACCGGCGCAGCCAGTCCCCGCTCCGCCTGAACGATGTGTCGCGCCACACCGGACGCGAAGAACGCCGCGTCCTGCCGAGGCCCGATGTGGTTGAACGGGCGCGTGAGCACCACGGGCAGGCCCTGCGTGCTGGCCGCGTGCGCGCCCACCATCTCCTGCGCCAGCTTGCTCAGGGCGTAGGGGCTGGCCGGCCCAATCGGATCCTGTTCGGTGATCGCCCGGTCCTGTTCGCGGTAGACGTGTGCTGAACCCGTGATGAGCACGCGCGGTCGAACAGCGAGCTCCGCCAGGGCCGTCAGCAGGTGGTGCGTTCCCAGCACGTTGACGAGCAGCGTCTGGTGGGTGTGGCGCCACGACCCGCCGACGTGGGCGATGCCCGCCAGGTGATACACCACGCCGGGCGCGACCGCCCGCACCGCGGCTCGCACGGCGTCGGCGTCGAGCAGTTCCACGTCCATCCAGCGACAGCGTGTGCCGGTCGGCGGCACCGGCAGCCGCTCACCCGGCCGCCGCCAGGCCACCACGGGCACGTCGCCCGGCTCGAGCAGATCGAGCAGGTGACTGCCGGCAAACCCGGCCGCCCCGGTCACGAGAATGGGAGGAGCCATGGCCTGGCGCGCCTATCGTCGTCGTCCGTACTGCTGGTCGTAGTAGGCCCGGAACGCCGGATCGCCCTGTTTGACGGGGCGCCACCACCATTCGTTGGCCCGATACCAACGGACCGTCTCGCGCAACCCCTCGGTGAAGTCCGCCTCGGGCTGCCACCCCAGGGCCCGCACTTTGGCGGTGTCCAAACAGTACCGGCGGTCGTGGCCCGGCCGATCGGGCACGGGCTGGATGAGGGTCTCGGGTCGATCCACGAGGCTGAGGATGCGTCGGGTCAGCTCGATGTTCGGGACCTCGTTTCCGCCCCCGATGTTGTAGACCTCGCCCGCCTCGCCCCGTGCGATCACCGTATCGAGTGCCGAGCAGTGGTCCCGGACGTGCAGCCAGTCGCGAACGTTGAGGCCATCGCCGTAGAGCGGCACGGGCTCGTGGTCGAGGGCGTTGGTGATGAACAGCGGGATGACCTTCTCCGGGAACTGGTACGGGCCGTAGTTGTTCGACGCTCGGGTGATGATCACCGGCACCCCGTACGTCGCCCAGTAGCTGTAGGCCAGCCGGTCGGCGCCCGCCTTGCTCGCGGCGTACGGGTTGCGGGGCTTCAATTCGTCCGTTTCCCGGCTCGCGCCCTTGGCGACGCTGCCGTACACCTCGTCGGTCGAGATCTGGATGAAGCGCCGCAGCGCCGGCGCCTGGCGTGCGGCCTCGAGGAGCACGAAGGTGCCGTAGACGTCCGTGCGGATGAAGTCGCCGGCCCCGAGGATCGAACGGTCCACGTGGGTCTCCGCTGCAAAGTGGACGACCAGGTTCGCGCGGGCGACCAGGGGCGCGGCGAGCGCCGGGTCGGCCACATCCCCCCGGACGAACCGGTGCCGGGGGTCGTCCATGATGTCGTGGAGGTTCTCAAGCCGCCCCGCGTAGGTCAGCTTGTCCAGCGTGGTCACGGTCCAGTCCGGGTGGGCCGCGAGCGCGTGGCGGACGAAGTTGCTGCCAATAAAGCCGGCGCCACCCGTGACGAGGACCTCAACCATCTTTCCTGCTCCAGTCGTACGGCAACGTGCCGTGGGGGGGCAGGCGGAATTCGTCCGGGTCGTCGTACCGGTAGGGTTCGGTCGGCACGTTCACAACGAGCGCCACCGTCTCGCTGACACACTTCCAGCCGTGGTACACGAGGTTCGGTACCTGCACGAGCAGCGGGTTCAGCGATCCGACGACGAACTCGTTGACGCAGCCTTCGGTGGGCGAGCCCGGCCGCGTGTCGATCAGGACGAGCTTGACCATGCCCTGCACGCAGGCGAGGTGGTCGACCTGCACCTTGTGGTAGTGCCACGCCTTGACAACGCCGGGATACGTGGCCGAGACGTACACCTGGCCGAAGCGGGTGAACAACTCGGCGTCATCGGCGCGGAGCACCTCCATGAGCCAGCCGCGCTCGTCGGGGACCAGGCGGAGGGCCTTGGTCCGCACGCCAGCGATGCGGGCCGTGCCTGCGGCAGCCTTGTACGGCTGGGCGACGGGCCCCTTGTCCTGTGGTGGTGTCCCCATGCGCGCTCCCTCCCTACCAGCGGATGCCGACCTCGGAGTTGTCACCCAGCATAAACCGGTAGGCCGACGGCTTCATCGGGACGCGGCAGATGCGCACGTTCTTGCCGATGAGGCTGTCCTCGATCCGGCTGGCCAGATCGCTGATCACGCTGCCCTCGAGCACGATGCTGTGCTCGATCTCCGCCTCCCGGATCTGGACGTCGTTCATGATCGAGGTGAACGGGCCGACGTAGGCGTGCACGATCCGCGCCCGGGCCCCGATGATGACCGGCCCCCGCACGACCGACTGCTCGATGACGGCGCCCGGTTCGATGACGACCTTCCCCTCGATCCGCGACTCCGCATCCACCGACCCGTCCAGGCGCCGGGTGAACGTGTCGAGGATCAACCGATTGGCCTCGAGCATGTCCTCGAGTTTCCCCGTGTCCTTCCACCAGCCGTCCACCAGGTGCGGCCGGACGTCGAGGCCCCGGTCGATCAGGTCCTGGATCGCGTCGGTGATCTCCAGCTCGTTCCGCCCGCTCGGCACGATGCGCTTGACCGAGTCGAAGATCTGCGGTCCGAACATGTAGACGCCGACCAGCGCGAGGTCGCTCTTGGGTTCCTTCGGCTTCTCCACCAGCCGCACGACCCGCCCCTCACAGAGTTCGGCCACGCCGAACATCTGCGGATCGGACACCTTCGTCAGGAGGATCTGAGCGGCCGGCCGCGCGGCCGCGAACTGTTCGACGAACGGGCCGATCCCCTTGTTGAGCAGGTTGTCGCCCAGGTACATGACGAAGGGTTCGGAGCGCAGGAAGGGCTCGCTGATCAGCACCGCGTGGGCGAGGCCCCGCGGTGCGTCCTGCTCGATGTAGGTTACCTCGAGGCCCCACCTCGACCCGTCGCCGACGGCCGCCCGGATCTCCGCCGCGGTGTCGCCGACGACGATGCCCACCTCGTGGATGCCCGCCTCGGCCATCGCTTCGAGGCCGTAGAAGAGCACCGGCTTGTTGGCAACCGGCACCAGCTGTTTGGCGCTGGTGTAGGTCAGCGGCCGCAGCCTCGTTCCCTTGCCTCCGCTGAGAATCAGGCCTTTCATAGTCGTCCTGGCTCGTTCGGCCCACCGCACCCCGGTGGTGGGGCCACCTTCCCGAGCGATCGCGAGATGGTATCACCGTGCGGGCGCGCGCCGACCCGACCCCCGATGGGCGAGGCCGGACGCTGGCCGCACCCGCACGCGACGGGCGAACCGTGGAAACGGGTCATGAGGCGTCCGGACTACCGCGGCTGCTGCGCGCCCCCGAGCGCGCCGAAGAAGTTCGAGAAGGTGCCGAGGCCGGCGAGCGTGAACGAGAAATTCCAGCGGTGGTCGCTCGCCACCGGAAACGCCGAGCTGTATTGCGGGAAGCTGAACGCCTGGTACTCGATCGCGAACCCGCAGCACTGCGCGTTGTAGTAGGCGATGAACCGGCTGTTCAACATCGCGGACCGGCCGACGTCGTAATTGAACGTGTAGGTGCCGCCCACCCGGTTGGCCCACGTGTGCGCGGTCACCGTGCCGTTCACGAAGTTGTCGTACTGCGGCGTGATCGCCAGCAGGTTCGGCAGCCGGCGTTCGCTGTAGCCCAGCGTCACGGTGGCCAGGTCCCAGAACCCCGCCTGGGCGTTGGCGCCGATGCTCTGGATCACGTGCTGGCTGTGATCGTACTCGAGCTGGAACGTCCCGTTGGCCTGGTCGGTGGGCGTGGCGCGGACCTGGAACTTGATCGGAGAGAAGTTCGACGGCGCCTGTCCGGAGAAGCTCGTCGAATAGTTGAAGTCGTACTGACTGGCGCGCGCGTCCGTGTAGTAGGTCTGACTGACGCCCACGCTCAGGATCTCGCGGGCGCTCGAGCCACCGGCCCCCCCGGCGCGGCGCTTGGCCAAGAGCCGATTGTTCACGCCGTAGTCGATGCGGGTCGTGTCGCCCAGGGTATAGTCGCTGCCTTCGAGCTGGATGATTTGGTCGAAGTTGTCGACCGACGTCACCCGCTCGATGGTGACGAAGGGCTCCACCGAGTGCTTCCACTTCTCGGCGTAGCCGTTGTCGGGCGTGTTCCAGACCCGGTCGACGACCGGCCCGGTGATCCGCGACTGGAGGTCGAAATAGCGCCGGGTCACCGGCTGGTCGAGCACGTCGCCGGTGTCGGGATCCTGGCTGCGTGACCACCACGTGTCCCGCCACGAGACCGAAGAGTTCACGGTGAACCATTGCCACTTGGTGAACGGAACACGGATGGTGGGCATGAAATCCAGCCGCGTGAGATTCCGGTTGGTCACGGTCCCACTGCTGTTCGACTCCCGGAGGAGGTACACGGACTCGGCGTTCAACGAGAAGTAGATTGGCGTGCCGAACAGCGGGCGCTCGCCCTTGTTGAACTGCAGGCGCGGAGAGGCGCCGGTCAGCGTCGTGTCTGTCGTGCCTGAGAAGTACTCCGTCCGGTCGTAACTGGTATTCATGTTGAAGCCGCCGGGAATCGGCCCGCTGACACTTCCCGAGAAGGTGCGCGTCTGCCGCGTCGCGTCGTAGATATCCGTGTTGTAGGTCTGCTGCACCGTGATGTCGGAGAAGTAGTCGACCCGCCCCCTGGCGCTCCACCCGCCGCCGAGCGACTGCGTGGCCGAGCCGCGCATTTCGTAGCTCTCCCGGCCTGGTTCCGTGATGGCGTCGCCGGCGCTGTCGGTGTACGTGGACTCGTGCTCGGACAGCCGATAGAAGCGGAAATTCCCGGTCGACCCGGGCGCCGAGGCATAGCGGTACTCGGCGCCCATCCCCTGGCCACGGTGCGAGTAGTAGTCGTCCAGGAACGTGAGGTCCTGGCTCCGGTTGATCGCCCAGAAGAACGCGTTGCTCAGGGTGAAGCCCGCGTAGGTCGACGTTCCGTACGTGGGTAGCAGGAAGCCGGTGGCGCGATCGTCCTTCTTGATCGGGTAGAAGAGGAACGGCAGGTAGAAGACCGGCAGCCCCTTGGCCTCGATCACCGCGTTCCGGAGGAACGCGTAGTGATCGAGCCGGATCGTCGCCGACCCCGAGGTGATCTGCCACCGTGGCGTCGGCTGCAGGCAGGTCGTGAATCCGCCGTGGGAGACCTTGTAGCGGTCGAACCCGATCTTCTCGATCGTCACGCCGTAGAAGTAGACGTCCGGTTCCTGCCCGCCCATCGGGTCCTTCTTCGGCTTGTCGGCAATGGTGGCGAACCCGTAGGCGTTGTGAAAGATCCCGAGGTGCGTCTCGTAGTTCACGTCAGCCGAATCCGCGGAGATCTGTGCGTCCTTCTCCTTGAACGTGACGTTCCCGCGCAGCAGCGCCCGGTGCGTGTCGGTAAACGTCTCGATCTCGTCGGCGAACACCTCGAGGTCGCCGCGCCAGGCCTCGACTTGGCCCGTCAGCTTCCAGTGGTTCTCCTCCAGTTTCTCGATCTTCCACTGTTTCGTCGTGTCGAAACCCGTTTGGGAGACGGCCTGAGCGCCCGGCTGACCGGCGGGCGGCGGGCCCGGCTGAGCGGCGGTCTGGGATCCGGGCGGAGGGCCCTGGGCGGCCGAGGGAGGGACTCCCGCGCACCAGCCCAGCAGGCAAGCGGCCAGCGCGAGGCCGCGGATCAGACTTGGAGAGCTTTGTGACGAGACACATCCGTGCACGACGGAGGAATCCCTTCAGGCAGGGCATCCAGCAGGCGTCGGCCGGCCACTGAGACGTTGGCGCGCCTGCCGGCGAAACGCGGCCAGAATACCACGTTGACTGGGCGGAGCGCCATCAGCCGCGAGTGCCCAGCGAGGGCGGGCCGTCCAGTCGCGCGAGCACGTCGCCCACGAGGAAGATCGAACCGGCGGCACAGATGAGAGGTGCATGGTCCCAGGCGCGCTCCAGGGCGCGGCCGGGGTCCGGCTCCACCTCGAGGCGGTCGGTCCGCCCAGCCCGCCGCGCCGTATCGAGCAGGGCGTCGGGGGCCAGCGCACGGTCCGTCGCAGCCCGCGTCAGCACCAGGTGCGACGCCGCGCCAAGCAGCGGCTGCAACGTACCAGCGACGTCCTTGTCCTTCATGATGGCAAAGACGACGGGCAGGCCGCCGGCGTGGACTTCGCGCAGGTAGTCGGCCAGCACGCGGGCCCCGGCGGGGTTATGCGCCGCGTCGCAGAGGACTTGGCGGCCCTTCCGGTCAGTCACCAGGTCCAACCGGCCCGGCCACCGCGTCGCCGACAGGGCCGTCTGAACGGCTTCTGGCGGAACGCCGAGGCCTACGCCGTCGAGCTCCTCGAGGACCCGGACCGCGACGACGGCGTTGTGCACCTGGTGGCGGCCACGCAGCGACAGCGTGAGGCGGCCGTACGGCCGCCGGGGCGTCTCCACGTCCAGCACGGCCCGGCCGTCGTCGAGACGGACCACGTCCGCGCGCACGCGGTGCCGCGCCGGAATCAGGTGGGCATCGCGGACGCGGCAGACCTCCTCGAATACGGCGACCGCCTCCGCCTTCGTCTCGCCGACCACGACGCGCATGCCGGGCTTGATAATGCCGGCCTTCTCAGCGGCGATCGCCGCGATGGTGTGGCCCAGGAACCGTTCGTGGTCGAAGTCGATGGTCGTAATTGCGCCCACGCGCGGCGTCGCCACGTTGGTGGCGTCGAACCGGCCGCCGAGGCCCACCTCGAGCACGACCACCTGGGCATGGGCCCGCCGAAACAGCTCGAACCCGATCGCCGTCGTCACCTCGAAGAACGTCGGATCGGTCCGGAGCTGTTCCCCGGCACGAAGCCGGTGGACGACGTCGCGCACCTCGGCGGCCGCGTCGTTCAGGGCGCGAGACGCCACGGGCTGGCCATCGATCCGGAAGCGTTCCTCGAGCCGCACGAGGTGCGGCGAGGTGTAGAGCCCGGTCCGGTGACCCGCGGCGCGCAGCCCGGTCTCGACCATGGCCGCCACCGAGCCCTTGCCGTTGGTGCCCGCGATGATGACCGACGGCCACGCCGCCTCGGGATGGTCCAACGCCTCGCAGATCGCCTGGATGTTCTCGAGGCCGAACTTGATGCCGAGCTTCTCGAGGCCGAAGAGGTAGGTGAGCGGGTCCACGAACAGGTCGCTTCCTAGTCTCCGCCGGCCTCAGCGCGGGGAGGGACACTCGGCACCGCGCCGGGAGCAGGGGCCGCCGCGCCGGGTCGGTCGGCGCCCATGAAGCGGATTGCCCGGGCGATGGTGGCTTTCAGTTCGCGCCGATCGACCACCATGTCGACCATGCCGTGCTCCAGCAGGAACTCGCTGCGCTGGAAGCCCTCAGGCAGCTTCTGGCGAATCGTCTGCTCGATGACCCTTGGGCCGGCAAAGCCAATGAGCGCCTTCGGCTCGGCGATGTTCAAGTCGCCCAGCATCGCGAAGCTGGCCGTCACACCGCCGGTGGTCGGATCGGTCAGCACGGAGATGAACGGGAGTCCCGCCCGGTCGAATCGGGCGAGGGCGGCCGCCGTCTTGGCCATCTGCATGAGGGACAGCGCGCCTTCCATCATCCGCGCACCGCCCGAACACGAGACGATGATGAGCGGCGCGCGACCCGCGAGCGCGGCCTCGATCGCGCGGGTGATCTTCTCGCCCACCACGACACCCATGCTCCCGCCGATGAAGTTGTACTCCATGGCGGCGACGAGCACGGTGATGCCGTCCAACCGGCCCGAGGCCGTGACCACCGCGTCCTTCTCGCCGGTCGCCATGGCGCTGGCCTGCAACCGGGCCTTGTACGGCTTCGTGTCCACGAACCCCAGGGGGTCGGTCGACTGCAACCCCGCGTCGCGGACCGTGTAGTCGCCGTCGAGGAGCGTGCGAAGCCGTTCGGTCGCCGTGAGCCGGAAGTGGTGCGCGCACCGCGGGCAGACGCCGAGGTTGGCCGACAGGTCCTTGTTGTAGATCAGCTGGGCGCAATCGGGACACTTGACATACAGCCCCTCCGGCACGCGGCTGACCTTGTCGCTCGGCGCCATCGGCTTGCGTGTCTTGGTGAACCACGCCATTGGGGGAGCTTACCAGAAGGGGCCGGCGAACGGAAAACGGGGAACCGGCGGCCGGATTTTCCGTTATACTCGGGCCGCTTTGGACTGCCGGTACATTGCCCTCGAGGGACCGCCCGCGGTGGGGAAGACGGCGCTCGCCGAGCGGCTCGCGGCGCACATCGACGCCACGGCCGTCCTCGAGGAGCTGGAGAACCCGTTCTTGGCTGATTTCTACGCGGACCGGCCCGGCGCCGGCTTCCAGTCGCAGCTGTTCTTCCTGCTCACGCGCCACCGGCAGCAGGAGACCTTGCGGCAGGCCGACCTGTTCTCCCAGTCGACGATCTGCGACTACCTCTTCGAGAAGGACCGGATCTACGCCTACCTGAACCTCGACGACAACGAGCTGTTCATCTACCAACGGCTCTACGAGCTGCTGGCCCGCGACGTCCCGCTGCCGGACCTCGTGGTCTATCTCCAGGCGCCGTCCGAAGTGCTGCTGAAGCGGCTGCGGGTGCGCGACGATGGGCCGGAACCGTATCGGCCCAATCCGGCGTACGTCCAGAAGCTGAACGAAGCCTACCAGCACTTCTTCTTTCACTACAGCGCCACGCCCCTCCTGGTCGTCGAGACCTCGCAGTTCGACTTGGCGGGATCCGATGAGGCACTCGACGATCTCGTGCGCCAGATCCGTGGCATGACCCGAGGCACGAGGTACTGACGTACCCCGGACGAGGACCTAGCAGGTGCGAGGCGGAGTCGCCGGTGGCGGCCACTCCGCGCGCGATCGAATACCGTGGAGGCATTTGTGCGAATCGACCAGATCGAACTCCGGCGGCTCCGGTTGCCCCTCGTGCACTTCTTCGAGACGAGTTTCGGGCGGGTCTACGACAAGAACTTCCTGCTCGTGCGGCTGTGGGGTGACGGCATCGAGTCGTGGGGCGAGTGCGCCACGGAGGATGCGCCCTACTACTGCGCCGAGACCAACGACACGGCATGGCACATCATCACCCGCTTCCTGGCCCCGACGCTGCTGGCGACCACCTACACGCACCCCCGGGAGGTGTTCGCGTCATTTCATCACGTTCGCGGCCACAACATGGCGAAGGCCGCCCTTGAGATGACGGCGTGGGATCTCTACGCCCGCCAGCGCGGCGTGCCACTCAGCCAGGTGTTGGGCGGCGTGCGTGACCGGATCGCGTCCGGCGTGTCGATCGGGATTCAGGACACGCTGGACCACCTGGCCGACAAGATCAAGACGGAGCGGGCCGCCGGCTACCGCCGCATCAAGATCAAGGTGAAGCCGGGCTGGGACATCGAAGCTGTGCGGATGGTGCGCGAGCGGTTCGGATCCATTCCGTTGATGGTGGACGCCAACGCCGCGTACACCTTCGCGGATGCGGACCACCTGGCCGAGCTCGACGCGTTCAACCTGATGATGATCGAGCAGCCCCTGGACTACGAGGACCTGAGCGACCACGCGCGACTCCAGCGCCGGCTGTCCACGCCCATCTGTCTCGATGAGTCGATCCACTCACCGCGCCTTGCCCTCGACGCGCTGGACGCTGGGGCGTGCCGCGTCATCAACATCAAACCGGGGCGGATCGGCGGGTTCGCCGAGTCCATCCGGGTGCACGACCTCTGTGCGTCGCGGCAGGTGCCGGTCTGGCACGGCGGGATGCTGGAATCTGGGGTCGGGCGAATGTACAACGTCCACCTGTCCACGCTGCCCAACTTCACGCTGCCGGGCGACATCGCCGCCAGCAGACGGTACTTCGTGCCAGATCTGATCGATCCGCCTGTCGAGATCGACCACGACGGCCTAATCACGGTGCCCACCGGCCCCGGCACGGGCGTGGCTGTCGATGTCGATCGAGTGGCCTCCGCGACCCTGCAATCGATCATACTGAAGCCATGACCCCTGTTCGGACCCGCGTGATGGCATGCGGCCGCCGGTGCCCGGCGGCCGCATGCGCCTTCGGTTGGGCTTCCGCCGTCGTCCTGCTCGGCCTCGCGGCCGGCTGTGCTTCCGCGCCGCCCCCAAGCGCGCCGGCAACGATCTCGTACGAGCAGAAGATCGGCTGGATCCTGCGCCTCGAGGATCAGCGCGTGCTCGGCGATCCGGTCGTCGCCCCCGCCGTGTCGATTCCCGCCCGCGCCGGGCGGGCGCCTGCGCCCGCTGCCGTCGCCGATCTGGTACGCCTGCTCGGCGACCCGGATGGACGGGTGCGCCGCCGGGCGGCGTTGGCGATTGGCCACGTCGGCTTGAACGCCGGCGTCAAGCCGCTGACAGCGACCCTGGGGGGCGATCCGCAGGCGGAGGTTCGCCAGATGGCCGCGTTCGCGCTTGGGCTGCTCGGTGACGGTTCGGCCATCGACGCCCTGCGCGCCGCGCTGCACGACGCGTCACCGACGGTGGCGGGGCGGGCGGCCGAGGCGCTCGCCACCCTCGGGGATGCCGGCAGCGCGTCAGCGATCGGGGAGCTGGTGGCCGCGCAGGTGACCTCGGGTGCGCTGGCGGCGATTCCGGCGGACGACGTCGCCGAGGCACACGACCCGCCGGTCGAGGCGTTCCGGCTCGGCGTGCTGGCGCTCGGTCGCCTCAAAGCCTACGACGCGCTCGCGGCGGCGGTGCTGGACCGCGACGGCCGGTCACGCGTGGGATGGTGGCCCGTCGCCTGGGCGTTGCAGCGCTCGGAGGACCGGCGCGCGCTGGGCGCGCTGACCGCCCTGGCGCGCGGCGAGGGCAGCATCGCGCGGGCGTTTGCCGCGCGGGGGCTGGGCGCCCTCAAGGAGCCGGCGGCCGTCGACACGCTCGTCGCGGTGGCCGAGGCCTGGCCGCGAGACATCCGGGCGGCCATTTCAGCCGTGCACGCGCTCGCCCAGATCGGCGACCGGCGCGCGGGCCCCGTCCTGACCACGCTGCTGCAGACCAAAGGCCTCGATCCCTTGCTCCAACTGGAAGTGATCGCCGCGCTCGGAGCGCTCCGCGCGACGGGGGCGTCGGAGCCGCTGTTGGATTCGGTGTCCCATCCCTCTCCCGCAGTGCGGTCGGCCGCGTTCAAGGCACTCTGCGAGATCGACCCGCAGTACTTCCTGATGGTGCTGTCGGGCCTGGATGCGGATCGCCACTGGAGCGTCCGTGCGACACTCGCTTCCCTGCTCGGCACGCTCGACCGGGATGTCGCGGCGCCGCGACTGATGGCCATGCTCAAGGACACCGACGTGCGGGTCGTACCGTCCGTTCTGGCGTCTCTGGTGAAACTGAAGGTGCCCGGCACGGACCGACTCCTCCTGGAACGGCTGTCCGACGCCGACGTGGTGGTCCGGGCGGCTGCCGCGGCGGGGATTGGGGAGCTGAAACCGGCGGGAGCCGAGCGGGCCCTGGTCGAGGCCTTCCACGCGGCCGGTCGCGACGCGGAGTACAGCGCCCGGGCGGCGATGCTCGACGCGCTCCTCCGGTACGGCGCGGCGACCGCGCAGCCCGTGCTGCACGAGGCATTGACCGACAAGGACTGGGCCGTGCGCGTCCACGCGGCGGGGTTGCTCAAGCCGCTGGAACCGACGACCGACGTCGCCGCCGCCATCCGCCCCGCGCCGACGGGCCACGACGCGTCGTTCTACGAGGCGACGGATTCTGGTCGCCCCGACGGTCTCGCCCCACGTCTATCTGGACACCGACCGGGGCACCGTCGAGGTGGAGCTCGCGGTGCTGGACGCCCCGCTCACCTGCCGCAACTTCATGGCGCTCGTCCGCCGGGGCTTCTTCAATGGCTTGGCGCTGCACCGCGTCGTGCCGAACTTCGTGGTGCAGGACGGCGATCCGCGCGGCGACGGCGAAGGGGGGCCCGGGTACACCATCCGCAACGAGTGCAACGAACGCCCGTACCTGCGGGGCACGATGGGCATGGCGCTCGACTGGGCGGACACCGGCGGAAGCCAGTTCTTTCTCACGCACTCACCGCAGCCGCATCTGGACGGACGGTACACGGTCTTCGGCAAGGTCGTTGCCGGTCTGGATGTCCTCGATCGGCTGCAACCGTGGGACACGATTCTCCGGGTCCGTGTGTGGGACGGGACGGAGTGGTCGCGGTGATGGTGCGGAGGAGTGCGGTGTTCCCAGAGCGAGGCGCGCCGCGGCCGGTCAGTACAATAAAAAAGGGGGCGACGCTCGCCCCCTCTTCTCGCGGCAGCAACGCTTACCGCTTCTTGCCGGCCTTCTTGGCGGGCTTCTTCGCGACCTTCTTCGCCATGTCCTGATCCCCCCCTTCGTTCGTGGAGTGCGCGAGTGCGCGCGCGACGACGCAGTGTGTTAACCAGGACCGGCGTGTCGCCCGCGCTTCGCTCTGCTGCTCAGCCCCCGCGTTCACCGCAGGAGCCCCGCATCTGGTGAACCGGGAGGGCGACGGTCGGTCTTCGCCGTTTGTCCTCCCGGCGAGCTGCCGTTCAGTTGTCAAACCCTTCACAGCGTATCACAAGGCGTGGCCTAAGCCCGCCTCGCTCATACTGCATGTAGATTATGGTTGAGAAAATTCCGATGTCAAGCAGAAAGTGACGATCTGAGTCGCGTCGCTTCTCGATCGTCGATGTGATCGCGCGTGCGGCCACCGTCCGCCGGGATCGATCCATGCGGCGCGAGGGAGCCGACCGGCCGTCGCCTGACGTGCGAACCACCGGAAGGCGACGTGAGGCGCGCGTGCCGCGCGGTCGCGCTCCAGAGGGATCCGGTGGAGAGGTTCAGCGCAGAGGACTCTGCGTGCGAAGTCGCTCGGCGGCCTGCGCGGCCGCCCGCTTGGTGTCGGCCTCCGCGCCCCGCAGGTGTGCCGCGCGGCTGTACATCTCGGCGGCGCGCGCGCGTGTGCCGTTGGCCTCGAGCAGACGCCCGGCTTCCAGGCACGACGCGGCCAGCACGGGCGCGGGCGGAGCGGGCCTGAGGGCCGCGATCCGCTCGAAGTCGACCAACGCCTCGGCCTTCCGATCGGTCGCGAGTAGCAGCGAGGCCAGCCGGAAGTGGGTCACCGGATCGTCGGGATTCAGCGCTGCCGATCGTCGGAGACTGTCGGCCGCTTGGGCAAACGCGCGATGCTGCAGCTGACGCCAGCCCTCGATCGACAGGCGGTAGGCCTCAGCCCGGCGGGCGTCCGGATGGTGATCGAGGCCCTGCTGCGCGAGCGCGCGCAGACCCTCGGGGTCGTCCGGCGGAGCCGAGGCGAGCGCGGCGTTGTAGGCGGTGACAGCCTGAGCGTGCAAGCCCATTCGATTGTACGTGCGGCCGAGCCCGATCTGTGCCCGGGCGAGCGCACCGTACGGCGCCGTCGGCCGACTGTCGGCGACCTGGCGGTACTCCTCGATCGCGGAGTCCGTCTCGAAGAGCCCGTCGAGCTCGCCCGCGAGACCCAGCCGAGCCTTTGCTTCGGTCGCCGCGGGCGTGGCCACGAGTCCGTGTCTCGCCAGGTCGATCAGGCTCCGCCACGTGTCGCGACTCGCCGCATGGTCGTGGAGATAGACCGACTGCACCTCGGCGATCGACGCGCCGAACAGCGGGTTGTGCGGATACCGGGCCCGCAGGCCCTCAAGCAGCCTGAGCGCCTCGCCGGGCTTCTGTTCGTACCAGAGATAGATCAGCTGCAGTTGGTAGTCCGCCTCGCCTCGCAGCAACTCGCCGCGGTCGCGGGTCCGCAGCATCTCCGCGAGGCCTTGCTCGCGATCGCCGCCCGGGAGGAAGAGCATCCACCGCAGCAGCCGGAGAGCCGCCGGGGCGATGGCGGCGTAGTAGTGGTACATCCCGATTCCGAAGTACGCGTCCTGGAGCGTGCCATCCAGCGCCAGCGCGCGTTCGAGCGCGTCCTTGATCCGTTTGCCGTCGCGGGCCGCGGCGAGCCGCTCGCCGCGCAGCACACGGAACTGGACGCGCAGCCCGTACCCGGCGCCGAGGAAGAACCACGCGTCCGCCCGTTGCGGGTCCCGCGTCGTCCACTGCTCGAGCCGCTCGAGGTCGGCATCCATTCGTTGGCGGAACTGGGCGTCGAACGAGCGGTTGTAGGGATCGAGCTGGATGCGCCACCAGATCGCAGTCGTGCGCAGCAGGTCGCACGTCTCCGGCGGCGCCGGCCCGCACGCCTGGGCGAGCTCGGCTTCCGCCGCGTCGAAGCGCGCATCGAGGATGGCGTCGTAGCAGTGGGCGAGCGTCGGGGCGTACGGGATGCCGGCGACCGCCTGATCCGTCGGCGCCAGCGCGAGGGCGAGCGAGACGAGGCACGTCACGGCCGCCAGAGCCCGACGCGTCACGGATAGCTCGTGCGGAGGCTCTGCCTGCCGGCGTGACGCTCGAGAGCGAGTTCGATGAGCCGGTCGAGGAGAGGGGAATAGCCCAGGCCCGACGCCTCCCACAGCTTCGGGAACATGCTGATCGTCGTGAAACCGGGAATGGTGTTGATCTCGTTGAGGTAGAGCCGGCCGGTCTCCCGCGAGAGCAGGAAGTCGACCCGGGCGTAGCCGGCGCAGTCCACGGCGCGAAACGCCTCGACGGCGAGCCGCCGCACCTCGGCGGTGACGGCCTCGTCGAGCGGCGCGGGGATCCGGACCTCGGATTCGTCGAGGTACTTCGCGTCGTAGTCGTAGAACTCGCGCGACGGCAGGATTTCACCGGGGACCGACGCGTCGGGTCGGTCGTTGCCGACCACCGCGCATTCGATCTCGCGCGCCGCGGGTACGGCGGCCTCGATGACGACTTTCCGGTCGAACTCCGCCGCCGCCGAGATCGCCGCGCCAAGATCCCCGGCCGACTTCACCTTCGAGACGCCCACGCTCGAGCCAAGGTTCGCCGGTTTCACGAACACCGGATAGCCGAACCGCGCTCCCACCTCGGTGGCGATCCGCTCGGGCGAGGTCTCCCACGCGGTGCGCAGGACGACGAGATGCGACACCAGTGGCAGGTCGCGCGCGGCGAACGCGACCTTCATCATCGGCTTGTCCATGGCCACCGACGAGGCCAGAACGCCTGCTCCCACGTAGGGCAGGCTCGCCAGTTCCAACAAGCCCTGGACCGTGCCGTCCTCACCGTACGGCCCGTGCAGGACAGGAAAGATCACGTCAAGCGCCAGGCCGGCCACGTACGCGTTCTCGCGCACGGGCGTCTCGTGGGTCGCCCGCTCGATGGTCAGCAGCGACTCCTCCCCGGGATGGGGCACCAGGTAGGCCTCCCGGCCCGGCCGAGCCCCGCGGGACGACTCCTGCCTTGCCTTGGCGATCACCTCGGCGGCCACGACCGCGGTCGGCGGGCGGTCCGGAATCGTCCACCGGCCATCACGCTCGATGCGGACGGGGACAGGGTCGTAACGCTGGCGGTCCAGGTTGGCGATGACGGAGGCCGCCGAGGCGAGCGAAACCTCGTGCTCGCTGGAACGCCCCCCGTAGATGATGCCGATGCGGAGTTTCTTCACGTCCCGGAAGCCTCGGGCTGGTGGGACCGGCACCTGCCAGTCTGCGGTACCGCCGCGCACACAGGACGCGCGGCAGGAAGCAAGTCATACTATACCGCAATGGCTCCGACTTTCGGCTTTCGCGTGTCGGCCTGCGCCGGCGCGGCGCGGCGCGGCGAGATGGTCACCGCGCACGGCGTCGTGCAGACGCCGGCCTTCATGCCGGTCGGCACCCAGGGGGCCGTCAAGGGCGTGCTCCCGCGCGACCTCGTTGACGCGGGCGCAGAGATTCGTACTCTCCAACACCTACCACCTGCATCTCCGACCGGGCGATCGGCTGGTCGCCCGGCACGGCGGCCTCCACCGGTTCATCGGCTGGGACCGGGCCATTCTCACCGACAGCGGCGGCTACCAGGCGTTCTCGCTGGGTGCCCGGCGCACCATCGACGAGGACGGCCTGTGCTTCAGGTCCCACCTCGACGGGAGCGAGCACCGCCTGACGCCGGAGTCGGCCACCGACATGCAGGCCAACCTGGGCTCGGACATCGCGATGGCCCTCGACGAGTGCCTGGCGTTTCCGGCAGAGCGTGACGAGGCGGCCAGGTCGATGGAGCGGACGCTACGCTGGGAGCGGCGGTGCCGCGACCACTTTCTCGCCCTATCCGAGCGACCCGCCGGGGTGGGCGACCAGGTGACCCCGACCAATCCCGGCCAGGCGCAGTTCGGGATCGTCCAGGGCGGGACGTTCCTCGACCTGCGCGCCGAAAGCGCCGGTGCGACGGTCGGGCTCGGGTTCGAGGCGTACGCCGTCGGCGGGCTGAGCGTCGGCGAGCCGAGCGATCTGATGTACGAAATCGTCGGCGCCACGACGGCGTGGCTCCCACCCGAGCGGCCCCGCTACCTCATGGGCACCGGCACGCCACTCGATCTGGTGGAATGCGCGGCGCGCGGCGTGGACCTGTTCGACTGCGTGATGCCGACGCGCAACGCCCGCAACGGGCAGCTGTTCACGAGCGACGGCCGGTTGAACATCAAGAACGCCCGCTACGCCGACGACCCGTCGCCACCCGACCCGCGCTGCGCGTGCTACGCGTGCCGCCATTTCTCTCGCGCGTACCTGCGCCACCTCTACATCGCCGGGGAGATCGCGGCGGCGACCCTTAACACGTTGCATAATCTCAACTTTTACCTTGACACCATGCGACGGATTAGGGAGGCTATAGTATTTGGCTCGCTCGATCAGCTGAGACAGGAATACCGTCAGATCCTAGCCCGCCGGTCGGTTGACTCATGACCTCTATGATCCTCTGTGTGCTACCGGTCGTGGCCATGGCCACGTCGCCCGACAGCAACGTCAGCCCCCTGGTGCAGTTCCTGCCGTTCGGGCTGGCGCTCGCCATCGTCTACTTCGTCCTGCTGCTGCCGATGAAACGGCGGCAGAAGAAGGTCCAACAGTTCCTCGAGGCCCTGAAGGTCGGGGATCGCATCGTCACGAACGGCGGCATCTACGGCACGATCGTCAGGATCGCCGACAAGTCCGTGAAGGTGCAGATTGCCGACAAGGTGAACATCGAGATTTCCAAGGCTGCGATCGCCGGGCTCCAGGGTCAGGAGCCGGTCGCCGCCGACAACTCCCAGGCATGAACAACCTCCGCTGGCGCATCCTCCTCATCGTCGTCATCATTGGCGCCTGCCTGTGGGCCATCCTCCCACCGGCGCAGAAGATCAGGCTGGGGCTCGACCTCAAGGGCGGCGTGCACCTCGTGTTGCGCGTCAACACGGACGACGCGCTGCGCATCGAGACCGAGACCAGCGCCGAACGCCTGCGCGAGGACCTCGACAAGGCCGGCGTGGCCGGCGCGGCGGTCAGGGTCGTCGACGCACGCTCCTTCGAGAATCAGCGGCGTCCCGCCGGCGCAGGACGCGCTGCTCCGGTCCACGGCCGAGAGCGTCCAGGCGACGTTCAACCGGGAAGGCGGCACGGCTGGGTCGTACCGGTTCGTCATGAAGCCGAACATCGCCATCGACCTCGCGCGCGCGGCGGTGGACCAGGCCCAGCAGACGATCGAGCGGCGCGTCAACGAGCTCGGCGTGACCGAGCCGCTCATCGCGCGCCAGGGGGCCAACGACGATCAACTGCTGGTGCAGCTGCCGGGGGTCACCGACGTGGATCGCGCCAAGAGCGTCATCCAGTCGACGGCGCTGCTCGAGCTCACCCTCGTGGAACAGGGGCCCAGCCCGAGCCGCGAGGGGTTGCTCCAGGCGACCAACGGTCAACCGCCCCCCGGGACGGAAGTGCTGCCCGGTGTCGAGGGGCGCGTGGGGGCCGGCGAGCGCCCGCAGACGGTGTACTACCTCGTGCGCAGGGTGCCGGTGGTTACCGGTCGGGACCTGCGGAACGCCAAGGAGGGCCCCGACAGCTTCCAGCAGCCGGCCGTGCACTTCTCGCTCAAGTCGGATGCGGCCGTGAAGTTCGGCAGGGTGACCGGTGAGAACGTCAACCACCGACTCGCCATCGTGCTCGACCGGACGGTCATCTCGGCGCCGAACATCGAGAGTCGGATCACGGACGAGGGCCAGATCAACGGTGGGTTCACGATGCAGGAAGCCGAGGACCTGGCGCTGAAGCTGCGGTCCGGGGCGCTGCCGGCGTCGCTGACCTACCTGCAGGAGCAGACCATCGGCCCCACGCTTGGCGCCGACTCGATCCGGTCGGGGATCATCGCCGCGGTGTCGGCCCTGGCGCTCGTGGCAGTCTTCATGCTGTTCTATTACCGGCTGGCCGGAGTCAACTCGGTCGTCGCGCTCGTCTTCAACCTGATCATCCTGCTCGGGGCGATGTCGTACATCGGGGCCACGATGACCTTGCCCGGGATCGCCGGGTTCGTCCTGACCATGGGCGTCGGCGTCGACTCCAACGTCCTGATCTTCGAGCGCATCAAGGAGGAGCTCGCCGCCCAGCGCGGCGTCCGGGCGTCGCTCAACACCGGGTTCAGTCGGGTCTTCGTGACGCTGATCGACACGCACCTGTCGGCGATGATTTCCGCGGCGTTCCTCTTCCAGTTCGGCACGGGCCCCATCCGCGGCTTCGCCACCACGCTGTTCTTCGGCCTGATCTCGAATCTCTTCACGGCGACCTTCGTGTCGAAGACGATGTTCGAGATGGTCCTGGCGGAGCGGCACACGGATACGTTGAGCATCTAAGCCATGCAGATCTTTCATAACCCTCAATTCGATTTCATCAAGTACCGCTGGCATGCGCTGGTGATGTCGTGGGTCATCATCGCCGCGGGTCTGGCCATGATCTGGGCCAAGGGCCTCCCCCTCGGCGTCGAGTTCTCGGGCGGCACGCAGGTCGTCTTCCAGTTCACGCAGCGGCCGAGCATCGACCAGGTCCGGTCGGCGCTCGACCGAGGGTTTCCAGGTGGAGGCCAGAACGTCGTCGTCCAGACCTACGGCACCGAAGCCCAGCGGGAGATCATGATCCGGGTGCCGCACACGGGGAAGGAGTCGGGCACCGAACTGACGCGGACCTCCGACGAGGTGCAGAACGCACTGCGGACCGCCAATCTGGGCAAGTTCATCGTCGTCGGGACCGAGGTGGTCGGCCCGGTCGTCGGCCAGGAGCTGACGAGCAAGGGGATCTGGGCGTTCACGCTGTCGCTGTTCTTCATCCTCCTCTACCTCTGGTTCCGCTTCGAGCTCAGCTTCGCGGTGGGCGCGACGGTGGCCACGCTGCACGACGTGCTGGTGACCCTGGCGTTTCTCGTATTCTTCCGGTACGACATGTCGTTGAACATCATCGCCGCGATCCTGACGATGACCGGGTACTCGACCAACGACACGATCGTGATCTTCGACCGCGTGCGCGAGAACCTGCGCGGCATGCGGAGGGACGACATCAAGCAGGTGGTGAACGTCGCCGTCAACCAGACCCTGAACCGGACGATCATCACGGGCGGCACGGTGCTGCTGTCCGTCATCGCGCTGTACTTTTTCGGGGGCGAGGTGCTGCGTGGCTTCGCCTTCACGATGATCATCGGCGTGCTGACCGGCACCTACTCGAGCGTGTTCATCGCGGCGGCGATCGTCACCTTCTGGCGCCACGGCCGGGGCGGCGCGCGGATCGCGGCGTCGGCGCCCGCGGTCGCGCCGTCCAAGCCGGCGGCCACGGCCCGCCAGCGGAAGGGGTCGCGCAGCAACGCCCGGGTGTCGTAGCGGACCGTGCCCATGACCGTCCTCTACGCAGCGCTGCTCGGCGTGATCCAGGGATTGACCGAGTTCCTGCCCGTTTCGAGTTCGGCACACCTGATTCTCGCCCGCGCCTTCTTCGGCTGGGACTCCGACCAGTTCGGCCTGGCCTTCGACGTGGCCTGCCACGTCGGCACGCTGGTCGCTGTCGTCGTCTACTTCGCTTCCGACCTCCGCGCCATGCTTCGGGCCGTGCCGCGGCTCGTGAGCCTGCGACAGCCGATGGGCGACCCGATGGCGCGGCTGATCGTCCTGCTCGTCGTCGGCACGTTGCCCGCGGTGGCCGTCGGGCTCCTGTTCGGCAACGTGCTGGAGAACGGGCTGCGGACGCCGGGCGTGGCTGCCACCACCCTCGCGGTCGTGGCGGTCGCCTTCTTCGTGGTCGAGCGGACCGGCGTCCAGCGCCGCGGGGTCGAGGCCCTCGGCTTGGTCGACGCGATCGTCGTCGGGTGTGCGCAGGCAGCCGCGCTGATTCCGGGCGTCTCGCGGTCGGGTTCGACAATTGCCGCGGGCATGGCGCTCGGGGCCCGGCGCGACGAGGCGGCGCGGTTCGGCTTCCTGCTGGGGATCCCGGCCATCCTCGGGGCGGCCGCCAAAGAGGGCGTGCACGTCTTCCGCCACGGGCTGTCCTCCGCGGAAGCGGTGGTCTTCGCGGTCGGCGTCGTGTCGTCCGGCATCGTCGGATACTTCGCCGTGCGGTTCTTCATCCGGTTCCTGGGCAGCCACTCGCTGAAGGGGTTCGCTGTCTACCGGCTGGCGCTCGCGGCCTCGGTCGTGGTCTGGTGGTTCGTGCATTAAGGCGATGGCAGCTCCTCGAGCCGTCCTCTGGCTGCGGCGGCGGTTCATCACCGGCTTCTTCGTGGCCGTGCCGCTCATCATCAGCGTGGCGGCGCTGGTCTGGATCTTCCACCTGATCGACGACTTCAGCGGGCCGGTCTACGACCGGTTCCTGGGTCGGCACGTCCCGGGCCTCGGCCTGGCCACGACGGTGGCGGCCGTGCTGCTGGTCGGGGTGGTGGCGAGCAACGTCCTGGGCAAGCGCCTGCTCGGCCAGGCGGAGAAGTACCTCGCCCGGATTCCAGTGTTTCGGACGATCTATTCCCCCGTCAAACAGCTGCTGACGGCCTTCTCGCCGGACAACGAATCGGGATTGAAGCGCGTCGTGCTCGTGCAGGACTCCGGCGGCGGCATGCGCCTGGGGTTTCTCACGAAGGAATTCGAAGTCGATGTGGGCAACGGCCTCGGCCTGCGGCCCTTCGCCGCGGTGTACGTGCCTACCAACAACCTGTATCTGGGCGACGTGCTGATCTACCGGCGCGAGGCCCTCCTGTTCCCAGCGATCACCGTGGAGGAAGGGGTCCGGATCTTCCTGACCGGCGGCATGGCGATAGCCGACCGGATCCCGACGCGAGCGCGTGACGCGGAAGTCTGACCCGCGGCGGGTCCTGTCGGCTTGGTTGCCTCCCGATTATTGCCACGCACGGGACGGCTCCCTATAATCTGGTGGGCTCGACAGGACGGGTCTGATTGTCAGTTCCTCCCTGGCTCCCACCGGACGTCGCACGCGCCCGGCGTGGTGGTGTTTGTACACGTTCAGCCGATGAAGAGGTGACATGAACCCAGTTTCAGGTACCTCCTGACACGTGTCGCCGGGCGTCTACGCGGCCGGCGGCGGTCCTTCGCGGTCCTGCTCGTCGCGGTGGCCGCGGTCACGTTGTTATCTGCGCCACTGGCGATGGCCCAACCGGTTCAGGCGGCCGAAGGGCCGGGCGGAGAAGCGACGCTGCGGCTGCCGGATCTCGGCGGGGCGCAGTTCATGGGGATCAACGGGCGGACTCTGCTGGAGGCGGGCATCGGGGTGTGCGTGCTGGGCCTGCTGTTCGGCCTGGTCGTGTACCGTCAGCTGAAGGCCCTGCCCGTCCACGCCGCGATGCGGGAGATCTCCGAGCTGATCTACGAGACGTGCAAGACCTATCTGCTGCAGCAGGGGAAGTTCCTCCTGATCCTCGAGACGTTCATCGGGACCATCATCGTCGTCTATTTCGCCGTGCTGCTGCATTTCGAGCCGATGCGGGTCCTCATCATCCTTGCGTTCAGCGTGCTGGGCATCGGGGGCAGCTACGGCGTCGCGTGGTTTGGCATCCGGATCAACACCTTCGCCAACTCCCGGACGGCGTTCGCCAGCCTGCGCGGGAAGGCGTTCCCGATCTTCGCGATCCCGCTGAAGGCCGGCATCAGCATCGGCATGCTGCTCATCAGCGTCGAGCTGGTCATGATGCTGGGGATCCTCCTGTTCGTCCCCGGCGACTACGCGGGCCAGTGCTTCATCGGATTTGCCATCGGTGAGTCGCTCGGCGCCGCAGCGCTCCGCATCGCCGGAGGCATCTTTACCAAGATCGCCGACATCGGGTCGGACCTGATGAAGATCGTGTTCAAGATCAAGGAGGACGACGCCCGCAATCCGGGCGTGATCGCGGACTGTACGGGCGACAACGCGGGCGATTCGGTCGGCCCGACCGCCGATGGCTTCGAGACCTACGGGGTGACGGGCGTGGCGCTCATCTCGTTCATCCTCCTGGCGGTTTCGGACCCGCAGGTGCAGGTGCAGCTGCTCGTGTGGATCTTCGTGATGCGCGTGATGATGATCATCACGAGCGCCCTGTCGTACCTGCTCAACGGCCTGTGGGCGCGGGCGCGGTACGGGCAGGCAGACCGCATGAACGTCGAGCACCCGCTGACCACGCTGGTGTGGCTCACCTCGATCGTGTCGGTCCTCGTGACCTACCTCGTGTCCTTCCTGCTGATTCCGTCGTTGGGCGACGGGACCCTGTGGTGGAAGCTGTCCACCGTCATCACCTGCGGGACGCTGGCCGGCGCCATCATCCCGGAGCTGGTCAAGGTCTTCACCTCCACGGAATCCAGCCACGTCAAGGAGGTCGTCACCTCCGCACGGGAAGGCGGTGCGTCGCTCGACATCCTGTCGGGGTTCGTCGCCGGCAACTTCAGCGCCTACTGGCTCGGCCTGACCATCGTCCTGCTCATGGGCATCGCCTTCCTGGTGAGCACGCAGGGGTTCGGCACCCTGATGATCGCGCCGGCCGTGTTCGCCTTCGGCCTGGTCGCCTTCGGGTTCCTGGGCATGGGCCCGGTGACGATCGCCGTCGACTCCTTCGGCCCGGTGACCGACAACGCCCAGTCGGTGTTCGAGTTGTCGGTGATCGAGACGCTCCCGAACATCAAGGAGGAGCTCAAGCGGGACTTCGGGTTCGACGTGGACTTCGGCGTCGCGAAGGACCTGCTGGAGGCCGGCGACGGCGGGGGCAACACGTTCAAAGCCACGGCGAAGCCGGTGCTCATTGGCACGGCCGTCGTGGGCGCCACGACGATGACCTTCTCGATCATCGTGCTCCTGACGCATCGGCTGCAGCCCGACCTGGTCGCCAACCTGTCGTTGATGCACGCCCCCTTCCTGCTGGGCTTGGTGACCGGCGGGGCGATCATCTACTGGTTCACCGGGGCGTCGACCCAGGCGGTGTCCACGGGCGCGTACCGGGCGGTGGAGTTCATCAAGCGGAACATCAAGCTCGAGAGCTCCGAGAGGGCGTCGGTGGCGGACAGCAAGAAGGTGGTCGCCATCTGCACCCAGTACGCGCAGAAGGGGATGTTCAACATCTTCCTGACGATCTTCTTCGCGACGCTGGCGTTCGCCTTCCTCGAGCCGTACTACTTCATCGGCTACCTCATCTCGATCGCGCTGTTCGGGCTCTACCAGGCGATCTTCATGGCCAACGCCGGCGGTGCCTGGGACAACGCGAAGAAGATCGTCGAGGTGGAGCTGAAGGAAAAGGGCACGCCGCTACATGCGGCCACCGTCGTAGGGGATACGGTCGGCGACCCGTTCAAGGACACGTCCTCGGTCGCGATGAACCCCGTCATCAAGTTCACGACCCTGTTTGGGCTGCTGGCGGTACAGCTGGCCGTCCAACTGAAGGAACAGGCGGGGACCGGGCTCGGCTGGACGCTCAGCGCCGTGTTCTTCCTGATCTCGGTGATTTTCGTCTGGCGTTCGTTCTATCGGATGCGTATCCCGGTTGAGCGGTAATGAGGCCGGTAACGGGGCCGGCCGCCCCCCGGGGCGGCCGGCCCAGCCGGGTGGGCTGAACTTTCTTTTGACTTGACGGCGATCTGACCGATACAATGCGTCGGATTTCGGTATCGCGGGCGCCCCTCGTCAACCTGGCCCGACCGACCGTTCCCGATCACCTATTTTCCCATTTCCGGTGTCTAAGTTCTCAGGCGTGTAAATTTCGGCCGTTCGTTGACACCCTTTTTTCGGACTAGCTATAATCGGCCGCCTCGCCTGAGGACGAACGAGCAGGAGGAGAAGACCGGTGCCACGCGACTTGTTCGTTGACGTAGTCAATCCTTCCATCAAGATCGGGAGCAAGAAGTGGTATACGGTACCGCTCTCGTTTCTTGTTCACGCCGTGGTCATCGCGGCGATCGTCATCGTGCCGTTGATGGCAGCTGACGTGTTGCCGACGCCGCCGATGATGATGGCGTTCGCAGCCCCGCCGCCGCCACCCCCACCCCCACCCCCACCACCGCCGCCGCCGGCCGCCGCGGCCGCCGCGCCGAAGCTTCCGGACGTAAACCCCAACGCCGCGCCCGTGCAGGCTCCGTCTCAGATCAAACCTGAGTCGGGTCTGAACTCCGGCTTGGAGGGTGGCGTCCAGGGCGGTGTCGAAGGCGGCGTCCCTGGCGGAGTCGCCGGAGGCGTCGTGGGTGGGTTGCCCGATGCGCCGCCGCCGCCACCGCCGCCCCAGGCGCCGGTGCGCGTGGGTGGCAACATCAGGCCGCCGACGAAGACCCGGGACGTCAAGCCGGTGTATCCGGCCATCGCGCAGTCGGCCCGCGTGCAGGGCGTGGTCATCATCGAGGCCACCATCGGACCCGATGGCAAGGTCAAGGATGCCAAGATTCTGCGCTCGATCCCCCTGCTCGATCAGGCCGCGCTCGATGCGGTCAAACAGTGGGAATTCACGCCGACGCTCCTGAACGGCGTGCCGGTGCCCGTCATCATGACGGTGACCGTGAACTTCACGCTGCAGTAGAGACGCGGCGGAGGCAGGAGATCGCTTTGAACGCGAGCGGCCGGGTCGGACCCGGCGGCGAGTCACGAACCTGTTAGACAACTCGGAGGATGGTCAGATGAATTTGCTCGAAATCTGGAACCAGATGGGGATGTTCGCGAAGGGTATCGCCTATGTACTCTTCTTCATGTCGATGCTGTCGTTCGGTGTGGCCATCGAGCGCATTTACACCTATCTCCAGGCGCGCAAGCAGTCGAAGCTGTTCGCGCCGCAGGTTGCCAAGGCGCTCAAGGAAGGCCGGCTGAAGGACGCCATCGCCCTGGCGACCAAGAAGGAATACCGCTACAGCCACCTCGCCAAGGTCGGTACTGGCGGCGCTGCAGGAGTACCAGTTCGCGCAGGAGAGCACCGAGAAGATGAGCAAGGAGGACATGGTTGACACGGTCCGCCGCGCCATCCAGCGCGCCTCGGCGCTCACCGGCTCCGACCTCAAGAAGATGGTGTCGGCACTGGCCACCATCGGCGCGACGGCGCCGTTCGTCGGCCTGCTCGGGACCGTCGTCGGCGTCATCAACGCGTTCCAGGGCATCGCGGCCACCGGGTCGGGCGGCATCGGCGCCGTGTCGGCTGGTATCGCCGAGGCGCTCGTCGAGACCGCGCTCGGACTGCTCGTCGCGATTCCGGCCGTCTGGTTCTACAACTATCTGACCGGCCGGATCGAGTACTTCAACGTGGAGATGGACAACTCCTCGTCGGAGATGGTCGACTTCTTCATCAAGAAGGCGTAGCAGGCTCGCGCCCGCGCACGGGTTCCCGGGTTCAGCGGTTCATCGGGCAGGGGGGCGACCCCCTGCCCACCATCCTGCTGCCGGGCGCCGGCGTGGTCCGGGTGATAGCGTAGTCCTTCGAGGCCGCGGCCCGACCGGGGGAGCGGCACTCGGGGCTCATAGGAGATCGCCACAATGGCAATGGATGTTGGCGGCGCCAAAGGCGGAGTGAAGTCGGACATCAACGTGACGCCGCTCGTCGACGTCATGCTGGTGCTACTGATCATCATGATGCTGATCGCGCCGATGCTACAGAAGGGCGTCGACGTCAAGCTGCCCCAGGCCTCGAACTCGGCGGACAAGCCCGAGACGCAGGAGCAGACGGTCGTCGCCATCGCAGCCGACAAGCGCTTCTTCCTCAATTCGGTGCCGGTGCGCGAAGACGATCTGACCCAGAAGGTGACGGAAGTGCTCGAGACCAAGAAGGAGAAGGTCGTCCTCATCAAGGCCGACGTGGATGCGCCATACTCCGCCATCATGGCCGCCATGGACAAGCTGCGCGCCGCACAGGTCGAGAACGTCGGTCTGATCACCGAACGCAAGATCGGCCAGGGAGGGGGTCGGTAGTATGACCCACGCACACAAGCACTACGGAGCCGAGAAGATCGTCAAGGGCGAGGTCCCGCACGCTAGTGCGGACATGAACGTCACCCCGCTCATCGACGTTCTGCTGGTGCTTCTCGTCATCTTCCTGGCTGCCCTTCCCCTGAGCCAGAAGGGCATCGACATCAACCTGCCGCTCGAGACGAAGACCCAGACCCAGGCACAGCAGCAGCCGTCCGATCAGATCGTCATCGAGTACACCGCCGATCGGAAGCTGACGGTGAACAAGCAGGACGTGACGATGGCCGAGCTCGAGACGCGCCTGCGGGCGATCTTCGAGCAGCGCAAAGACAAGACGATGTTCATCATCGGCGCCCCGACGCTGCGCTATGGCGACATCGTCGAGGTCATCGACGCGGCCAAGGGCGCTGGCGTCGACAAGGTCGGGATCGTCACCGAGGGGATGCGGCAGGCCGCCGGCGTGCAGGGCGGGTCGCAGTAGAGTCTCTCGGTCCGTCTCGCGGCAGTCATCTCGCCTAGACCACCTCCTGGACGGCAGGCGCGGGCCAGTGCGCCGGCCGTCCACCTCGTTCTCCGCCGTCGTGTGGTCCTCGCCCGGCTCTCCGTCCCCTGTCCAAGACGTTGTCCACCCAGGCGTGAAGCCTGTCCGGGCCCGGCCTAGCCCTGCGAGCCAGGGTGTCGACTCCGCCCCCCCCTTGCATTCAAAGGGGAGTCGTGCGATCCTCACCCCTGGAATACCCAGGGGGGAACACGGTGGTTCACACACGCCTCGAACTCGTTCGCGGAACGCTGGACGTCCTGATTCTCAAGGCGCTCGCGTGGGGCCCGCTGCACGGCTACGCCATCACGAACCTGATCCGCCGTCAGACGGACGAGGCCTTGCTCGTCGAGGAGGGGACGCTCTACCCGGCGCTGTGGCGTCTCGAGAGCCGGGGCCTCGTGGAGGCGGAATGGGGACTGTCGGAGAACAACCGCAAGGCCAAGTTCTATCGGCTCACTCCTGAAGGGCATGACCATCTGCACCAGGAGACACGAACCTGGGCCGCCTACGCGGAAGCCGTGGGCAAACTCCTCGGCGCGACGCAGCCGCCCCGGACGGAGGAGGTTTGATGGAACGCCTCCCCGTGTGGCGCCGTTACGCCCGGTTGTTCGGCGCCGATCCGGTGGCCGATGTCGACGAGGAGTTGCGATTCCACCTCGAGGCGAAGGTCGAGGACCTCGTCGGCCAGGGGTGGGCGCCCTCGGCGGCACGGCGGGAAGCCGAGCGCCAGTTTGGCCACATCGAGGCCGTGCGACGTGTTGGCGAGCATCTACACGGCCGCCTCGAAACCACCCGGCAGCGCCGGGACTGGTGGGGCGCCGGGCTCCAGGACATCCGGTATGCGCTTCGCACGCTCGGACGCGACCGCGCTTTCACCGCGATCGCCGTCCTCGTCTTGGCGCTGGGCATCGGGGCGAATACGGCCGTCTTCAGCGTGGTGAACACCGTGCTGCTGCGCCCGCTGCCGTTCGGAGATGCCCGGCGGCTCGTCTGGCTGCAATCGGGGCGCGAGCTGGGGAGACGGCTTCGGGATGCCGCCGGGTTGTCGGCCACGACCTACCAAGTGGAGGTGTACGAGCACCTCGAGCGGCAGAACCGATCCTTCCAGGACGTCACCGCCTACAACCCGTTCTTCGGTAACAGCGAGTACACCCTCACGGGCCGGGGCGAGCCGCAGCCGGTGACGGGCGTCATGGTGGCGGAGAACTTCTTTCGGACCCTGCGAGTCGAGCCGGTCGTGGGCCGGCTGTTCTCCCATGAGGAGTGTCAGAAGAACGGCCGCCTGGCGGTGCTGCTGAGCCATCCGTTCTGGCAGCGCCAGTTTGCGGGCGATCCGGCCGTCGTCGGGCAGGCCATTCGCCTCGGCGGGCAGCCGGCGACGGTGGTCGGCGTGCTTCCGCCCAGCTTCGACTTCGGTTCCGTGTTCTCGCCGGGATTGCATGTCGATGTCTTCGTTCCGCTCGTGATGGACGAGGTCCGAACGTGGGGCAACACACTCGCGGTGGTCGGCCGGCTCCGGCCCGGCGCGTCCGTGCCGCAGGCGCAGGCTGACGTGGATGTGCTCATCCGACGCTTCGAGGCGGTCCATCCCGCGTTGTCCGGCATCTACGCGTCGACCGTGACGGACCTCGAAACGTTCGTCAGCGGCGGGCTGCAGCGGCCTCTCATGATGCTCTGGTCCGCCGTCGGCCTGATGCTGCTCCTCGTGTGCGTGAATCTCTCGAACCTGCTCCTGGCGCGGGCCGCCGCCCGCAGCCGGGAATTCGCTCTCCGCCGCGCGCTCGGCGCGACGGCAGGACGACTGGTCCGCCAGCTCCTGGCGGAGAGCCTGCTCGTGTCGGGTGCCGGGGCCGCGCTCGGCTGGGTGCTGGCGCGTGGGCTCACGGCCTGGCTGGCCCACCAGCGATCATTCGCGCTGCCGCTGCTCACCGGCGTGACGGTCGACGCGGCGAGCATGCTGTGCCTGGTGGTCACGACCGCAGGGGCGACCGTCCTGTTCGGCGTTGTGCCCGGCCTCTGGATTGCCAGCGGCAGGCTGCGGGACGATCTGAACGAAGGGGGCCGCGGGGCGAGCGCGGGCCGCAGACAGGAGGGCATCCGCGCGGGTCTGATCGTGTCGGAGGTGGCGCTGGCGTGCGTTCTGCTCATGGGCTCGGGCCTGCTCCTCCGGAGCTTTCTCCGGGTGCTGGCGGTCGACCTGGGATTTCAACCGAGCCGGGCAGCAGTGATCAAGGTCGACTACGACGACGGCGGCAACCCCGCACGCCGCGGAGCGATCCTCGAAGCCATGGTGCGGGGCATCACGGCGATTCCAGGGGTCGAATCGGCCGGCGTGGCCGACATGCTCCCGCTCGGTCGAAACCGGACTTGGGCCTTTGCCGCAAAGGGACGGGTCTACGGCCAGGACGAACGCCCGGTCGCGATGGTCCGCATCATCACTCCCGGCTATCTGAGTGCCATGGGCATGCGCCTGCGGGGCGGTCGGGACTTCAGCTGGCGGGACACCTCAACGAGTGCGCCCGTGGCCATCATCAATCAGGCGGCCGCCCGGCGCCACTGGCCGGGCGAAGACCCGGTGGGGCGCCCCGCCCTGGTGGGGAAGACCGAGGTCCGCGTGATCGGGGTGGTCACCGACGTCCGGGAGCTCAGTCTCGAGGCCCAGGCCGGGCCGGAGTTCTACCTGCCGGCCACCGAGGCTGAGCCCGAAGGCGCGGAACTCGTCATCCGTGCGGACGTTTCACCCTCGATCCTCGCGCCGGCGGTTCTGAAGACGCTGCGGAGGCTGAACCCGAGTCAGCCGGCATCGACGCTGCGTGGCCTCGATGCGATCGTCGTCGACGCCGTTGCTCCGCGCCGTTTCCTTGTCGTGCTGGTGACCGCCTTCGCCGGGCTTGGCCTGCTGCTGGCCGCTCTGGGCATCCACGGCATCATTGCGTACTCGGTGGCGCAGCGGACGCGGGACATCGGCCTGCGGATGGCGCTGGGTGCGAGCGCGTGGCAGGTGCAGGGCCTCGTCGTTGGGCGAGCGGTCCGGCTGAGCGCCCTCGGGCTCCTCCTCGGTACCGGGGCGGGACTGGCGGTCGCGCACTGGATGGCGTCGCTGCTGTTCGAGATCTCGCCCTCCGACCCGGCAACGCTCGGCGGCATCGTGGTGCTACTGGGCGCCACGGCGCTGGCCGCGGCCTACGTGCCCGCCCGACGCGCGTCGCGGATCGACCCGATGATCGCGCTCCGCACCATGTGAACGGGCGCCGGGCAACGCCCGCGTTCCCGCCGAGCGGACGTGTCGCGCGCGAGCTCCAGTGCGTCGGGCCGTCGTCCCGGGCCCGCCGCCGGGTACGCAAGAAGGGCCGCCCGATTGCGCGATCGGGCGGCCCCGAGGATGAGCACAGAGGCGGACGCCGGACGCTACTTCTTCGGGCTGACCGGGACGCCGCCCGCCTTCGCCTTGCGGAGATCGATCGCGCGGTCACGCAGCTGATCGGCCTCCTTCAGCAACTGCTGCTGCTGCGCCGGGTCCTTGATCACCAGGGCCTTCGACCGGAAGAGCAGGTTCTTGTAGGTCATCGCCTCCGCGTAGTCAGGCTTGAGCTGCAAGGCCTTGTCCACGGCGTCGATGCCGAGGTTGATGAAGTCGAGCTTCTCGCTGTCCTTCAGCCGGAAGTCGTGATACGCCTTGTCCCAGTAATAGGTGGCAATCGTGTAGAACGCCTCGGGATTGGTCGGTTCCTTGTCGGCCCGCTCCTTGAGCGCGTCCATCGTCTTCTCGAACTCGCCCTGCCGGTTGTAGAAGCCGGCCAGCTGGAGGTAGGTGTTCGCGTCGCCGGGCTTCATCTCCCGAGCCTTGAGCAGCAACTGCTCGGCCTGGTCGTACTGACCGGTGTCCTCGTACATCTTCGAGAGGTAGAAGTAGTTGCTCGGCTCGGTCGGCTCGAGCTTGATCATCTCCTCGAGGACGGTGACCGCCTGCTCAGGAGACGCGAGCTTGTCAGGCCCGTAGGCGTTCACCAGGTACTCGAGCGCCCGCTTGTGGAGCACCGGATCCTTCTCCGTGTCGGCGCACTTCCGGTAGTTCGTGATCGCCTTGGCGAGGAAGCTGTCGTTGAGGGCCTCACCTTTCCGGCTTGGCTTGTACAGGTTGTCGTAGCTGTTGGCCAAGTAGAAGTAGGCCGCTGACAGGCTCGGATCGTTTGCGACCGTCTCCTCGTACTTGTCCGCAGCCCGCTTGTAGTCCTGTTGGGCGTACAACAGGTTTGCGTCCTTGAAGGCCTTTCTGGCCTTCAGCACGCCAACCTGGGTGCACCCCGCCAGCGTCAGGCCGAAGGCTGCCAGCACGACAACCAGCGACGCCGTCTTGAACCGCCTCTGCATTGCTTCCCCCTTGCCCCCGAACCGCGGGAGAGCGGTCTTCTACGGTCTCGGATAATGATCGCGAAGAGAAGTTAATTCGAGTGCCGAAACTGAACCCGCGCGCCCAGAGAGGGGACCCGGGTAGTCGCGCCAGTATAGTGAACGCAAAATTGACAAGTCAAGCAAACTGGACCGCGAGGCCTTCCCATGCTTGACCCCCCCTCGGGCCGCTTCTATGATGGGAACCGCGGGACCTTTCGACAGGCCCAGACGAGCCGCCCTCGTCCCGGCGGGCACGGCCCCGCCTAGGGTCCTCCAATCGGTTAGACACCACATTGCCGTGATCCGGTTCGAAGATCTCGTCGAAAAGGTCCGGGCCTACCATCCGGACGCTGACCTTGAACTGCTCCGGCGCGCCTATGTCTTCTCGGCGCTCGAGCACAAGGGGCAGGTGCGCCATTCGGGCGAGCCCTACCTCGTGCACCCCCTCGAAGTCGCCACGATCCTCGCCGATATGAAGATGGACCCGGTCACGGTGGCGGCCGGGTTGCTGCACGACGTGGTCGAAGACACGCTGACGACGAGCGAGCGGCTGGAGGAGACGTTCGGGCACGAGGTCGCCCATGTGGTCGAGGGGGTGACCAAGATCAGCGCGATCACCTTTGCCTCGAAGGAGGAGAGCCAGGCCGAGAACTTCCGCAAGATGCTGCTGGCGATGGTCGACGACATCCGGGTGATCCTCGTCAAGCTCGCCGATCGCCTGCACAACATGCGGACGCTCAAGTTCCTCCCGGAGGACCGCCGCCTGCGCATCGCCCAGGAGACGCTGGACATCTACGCGCCGATCGCCAACCGCCTGGGCATGGCCAAGATCAAGAACGAACTCGAGGAACTGGCTTTCCGGCACCTCGAGCCCGAGGCCTACGAGATGCTCAAGGCCCGGGTCGAGAAGCGCCGCAAGGCCAGCGAGGAGGTTGTCGAGGACTTGAAACGCACGATCGTCGCGAAACTGCGCGACGCATCGGTCCCCGTGATTGAAGTCGAGGGGCGCACCAAACGGCTCTACAGCATCCACCAGAAGCTCCGCCGGCAGAAGATCGATCTCGACCGCGTCTACGATTTCGTGGCCCTGCGGATCGTGACCAAGACCATCAAGGACTGCTACGCGGCGCTGGGCATCATCCACCAGACGTGGTCGCCGGTGCCCGGCCGCATCAAGGACTTCGTCGCGATGCCCCGGCCCAACGGCTACCAGTCGCTGCACACGTCGGTCATCAGCGAGAGCGGCTTCGCCTTCGAGGTCCAGATCCGCACCGAGGAGATGCACCTGAGGGCTGAGGAGGGGATCGCGGCCCACTGGAAGTACAAGGAAGGCCGCGTCGGGGCCGAACGGGATGAGCCGGTACTTCATCTGGCTGCGCCAACTGCTTGAATGGCAGCAGGAGGTCCGGGACCCGCAGGAGTTCATCCAGAACCTGAAGATCGACCTGTACCCGGAGGAGGTCTACACCTTCACCCCGAAGGGCCAGGTCAAGCCGCTCCCGCGAGGCGCCACGGCGGTTGACTTTGCGTACTCGATCCACACCGATGTGGGCGCCCAGTGCGTCGGGGCCCGGGTGAACGGTCGGATGGTGCCGCTGCGCACGCACCTGAAGAACGGCGATATCGTCGAGATCGTCACGCAGGCGAAGCACAAACCGAGCCGCGACTGGCTCAACTTCGTGGTGACCTCCCGGGCGCGGAACAAGATCAAGCACTTCCTCGAAGGGGAAGAAAAGGCGCGGGCCGTCGAGCTCGGCCGCCGCCTCCTCGAGAAGGAACTGCGGCGCTTCGAGCTCAACACCAAGGCGCTGTTGGTCGACCAGGAGCTGGAGAAGGCCGCCGTCGCGTGCGGCATGCAGAAGGTTGAGGAGCTGCTCGCCGCGATTGCCTTCGGGAAGCTGCAGCCGCGGCAGGCGATCGACAAGCTCGTGCCGCCCGAACAGCTGAAGGAGCGGCCGACCACCGGCGTCGTGTCTGCCGTGCGGCGGGCTTTCTCCGGCGACAGCAACAAGATCAAGGTGCACGGCGCCGAGGACCTCCTGGTGGTGCGCGCCCGCTGCTGCAACCCGATTCGCGGCGAGCGCATCGTCGGCTACATCACCCGTGGGAAGGGCGTGTCGGTCCATTCGGTGAACTGCCCGAACGTCACGAACCTGCTCTACACGGCGGACCGGCGCATCGACGTGGAGTGGGACCGGAGCGACGACGCGGGCGGGTACACGGTGAACCTAGCGCTCGCCGTCGAGGACCGGAAGGGCCTGCTCGCGGAGATCAGCGCCAAGATCGCCGACACCAACATCACCAATATCGAAGCCAAGACCCAGAACGGTCACCTCGACCGCATCGACATGACGCTCGAAATCCGAGACGTCAAGCATCTCGACAAGGTCCTGAAGTCTCTGAAAAAGGTGTCGGGCGTCCTCGACGTCCAGCGGGCCGCGCGCTAGGCCGGGCCGCCTGCCGGTGTCGGGGAGCGATGCCTAGCCGAGGTAGGCCACGGCGTCGATCTCGACGCGCGCATCCTTCGGCAGCCGTGCGGCCTGGGCGGTGGCGCGTGCCGGGGCGGACGCGGGGAAGAACCCGCCGTACACCTCGTTCATGGCCGGGAAGTCGGCCATGTCGGCCAGGTAGACCGTCGTCTTCACCACGTGGCCGAGCCCCGCGCCAGCGGCCGCCAGGATGGCGCCGAGGTTCTCGAGCACCCGGCGCGTCTGCGCGCGCACGTCGCCGTCGACCAGCTGGCCGGTCGACGCTTCGACCCCGATCTGCCCGGAGACAAAGAGGAAGTCTCCGGCGCGAATCGCCTGGGAGTAGGGACCGAGGGCGGCCGGGGCGTGTTCCGTGGAGACGGCCTCGCGCATGGCCTACGCCGCCTTGATGACCTTGCCCGAGCGGAGACAGCGCGTGCACACGCGCAGGCGCTTGACGCCCCCGTTGACCGAGGCCCGCACCGTCTGGAGATTCGGTTCAAACCGGCGCGAGGAGACGTTGTGCGCGTGGCTGATGGTCCGACCCACGACCGGGCCCTTGCCGCAGATATCACACCGCTTCGCCATACTGTCGCTTCCTGATGGTAGCCGTGCCGAATGTGAGGGACGTGACGCGAGGCGACAAACCCTCATTCTAGCAGACTAGGGGCGAATCAGCATAGGTCTGGGCGGCTCCACGACGGGCCCGGAGCGGGGCTCGGTCCGCGCCAGCACCTGCACGACGCGGCCGATGATGCCGAGCGCCTCGGACGGCGTTGCGCCGGGACCGGCCGATGGGGCCTGGCGGACGGCGCGTTCAATCTCGACGGAGCACGACCACCGCATCACGCTCGGCGCGGGCTGCGCCAGTCCCTTCGAGACGTTCCTTGGCGGAGGAGAGGACGCCCTTGATCTCATTCGCCAGCCGCTGTGCTGGCAGGGATGGCGGCCGGTGCTCGTAGATTACCCCACGGTCTGCGGTCTCCAGCGTCGCCGCCACCGATGCGGCCGCTTCAGCCAGGTCCAGGTCCGCGAGCTTGAGCAACGGGTCGGCCGAGTAGCCGGCCACCATGCTCAAGACCCTCCAGAACAGATCGGCCTGTCCCTCGCTCAGCCCCTCGCCCATGACCGCGACGAAGGCATAGTCCCGCTCCTGCTGGCGGCGGATGACGGCCGGAGGATGAGCCCGCGCGGCGGCGAGATGGCCGCAGTCAGGTGGACACGCGATCTCGACAGTTCGCTTCGTCCCGCAACAGACGGCGCAGATCTCCCGCCGGAGCGCGGGACACTGCCGGCGGGCCTGCCGACGTTCACAGAGCGGACACCGCATCGCGCCAGCTTCGCACAGGCCCATTGCTGCGTCAAACGCGGCCCGCCGGGAGCAGCGTGACCTCTGGCCGTGAAAGTGCGAAAAACGAGGTCACGCCCGGGCGAGAGTTCGGCCACACGTCACGACCAGTGCGGCCAATTGGCCACACTCGTGAACACCGTCGAGCGGACACCATGTCACCGGAAAGAGACAACAACAAAGATCTGCCGCCGAAGAACCGGAGTAGGACAAACAGCGTCTAAAAAAGCGACGGCCAGCCGATCGGTAGCAGCTGAGGTCGCAAGGATGACCTAATTAGCTGGACCGTAACAAATTAGCCGTTATTGCCCGCACTCGCTCGCTAGCAGGTGCGTGTCGAGACCCTACACGGGTCTCAGCAGGTGGATGACGAGTGGAGCGAGAAAGAGCCCGGAAACGTGAGAGACGTCGCCAAACTTCCACGGATGTAGTTTTGGCACTACATTTGCGTAAGGCGACGTGCTAAGATAACGCCCTCGTAAGGGGCCGACGCGAAGGAGCGTCTGCGCCATGGAAGCGACGACCAAGAAGAACCCCATGAACAAAGCTCGTTACAGTGACCTCAAGCAGATGCTGGAGGATCGCAAGCGTGAGATTCTGAGCCAGGTTCACGACAAGATCCGGGACGTTCGCACCGAGAACACGGTCGGCAAGGTGAACACGGTCCTCGATCCCGGGGAAACGTCCGAAGCGGGCATCCAGGAGGACATCGAGTTCGCGCTGATCCAGATGAAGGCCGAGACGCTCAACAAGATCAACGAGGCACTCGGCCGGCTGGAAGAGGGCGCCTACGGCAACTGCTACGAGTGCGGCGAGGAGATCGCGCAGCAGCGCCTGCGGGCGTTGCCCTTCGCCGTCCGCTGCCGCGACTGCGAGGAGGCCCGCGAGACCGCGCAGCGCCGCGAACGCGTCGCGGCCCAGCGCCACGCGTCGTCGGCCCTGTTCTTCGATCTCTCGAGCTGATCGCGTGCTGGGCGGACCGCCCCGGGGCGGGGGGTCCGCCCGAGCCGCCCCGGGCCGCCATCGGCTTGGCGCAGGCCCACCGACGGAGCGTGCGGCGATGACCGATGACCCCGAGACCCCAGCCTCCGACGATCAGTCCGACGAGGACCGGGCTCTGTCTATTCCTCCCGAGCTGCCGATCCTCCCGCTGCGAGACACCGTCCTCTTCCCGAACTCCTTCATGCCGCTCGCCGTGGCGCGTGAGAGCTCTGTCCGCCTGATCGACGACGCAATCGGCAGCGGCAAACTGATCGCCGTCTTCACGCAGCGCGACGCAGCCGTCGAGGAACCCGGGCAAGCCGACCTCTACCCGGTGGGCACGGCGACGCACATCCACAAGATGTTCAAGCTGCCCGACGGGAGCCTCCGGCTGATCGTGCAGGGCCTGGCGCGTCTGAACATGGGGCAGGTCATGGCAGTCAAGCCGTACCTGCGGGCCACGGTGGTCACGGCGCCCGAGCAGGTGCGCGAGGACGACAAGCTGGAGATCGACGCCCTGCAACGGAACATCAAGACCAACTTCCAGCAGGTCGTGTCCCTGTCGCCCCTGCTGTCGGACGACCTGCAGACCCTGGCGCTCAATATCTCCGATCCCGGGAAGCTGGCCGATTTCATCGCCTCGAGTCTGACGACGATCCCCACGTCGACCAAGCAGGAGGTGCTCGAGACCCTCGACGTGCGCGCCCGCATGGACCTGTTGAACCGGATCCTCATCAAGGAGCTCGAGGTCCTCGAGCTCGGGTCGAAGATCCAGTCGCAGGTGCAGTCGGAGGTCGGCAAGAACCAGCGCGACTACTTCCTGCGCGAACAGCTGAAGGCAATTCAGAAGGAACTCGGCGAGGGCGACGACCAGACCAAGGAGATCGAAGAGCTCCGGGCGAAGATCGAGGCGGTCGGCATGCCCGAGCCGGTCAAGAAGGAGGCGGTGCGCGAGCTCGACCGCCTCGCGAAAATGCCGGTGGCAGCCGCCGAATATACCGTATCCCGCACCTACCTCGACTGGCTCGTGGCCCTGCCCTGGAACAAGCGGACCGAAGAGGTCATCGACCTGCGGCGCACCAAAGACGTCCTGGACGCCGACCACTCGGACCTGGTCCGGGCCAAGGACCGGATCCTCGAGTACCTCGCCGTGCGGAAGCTGAACCCCCAGGTCAAGGGGCCCATCCTCTGCTTCCTGGGCCCGCCCGGCGTCGGCAAGACGTCGCTCGCCAAGTCGATCGCCTCGTCGCTGGACCGCAAGTTCGTGCGCATCTCGCTCGGCGGCATGCGCGACGAGGCCGAGATCCGGGGCCACCGGCGGACCTACATCGGCGCGCTGCCCGGCCAGATCATCCAGGGGCTGCGCCGCGCGGAGTCCAAGAACCCGGTCTTCATCCTCGACGAGATCGACAAGCTCGGGTCCGATTTCCGCGGCGACCCGGCCTCAGCGCTCCTCGAGGTCCTGGACCCCGAGCAGAACAACACGTTCCGCGACCACTACCTCGACGTGCCCTTCGACCTCTCGGAGGTGCTCTTCATCACGACGGCCAACGTGCTCGACCCGGTCCCCCCGGCGCTCCGCGACCGGATGGAGGTGCTGGAGCTCCCGGGCTACACGGAGGAGGAGAAGCTCAAGATCGCCCAGGAGCACCTGGTGGCCAAGCAGGTGACGAACCACGGCCTGAAGCCGGAATTCATCACCTTTACCGAGGCGGCCCTGCGGTCGGTCATCGGCGGCTACACCCGCGAGGCCGGTGTCCGCAACCTCGAGCGCGAGATCGCCGCGCTGTGCCGCAAAGCGGCCCGTCGGCGCGCGGAGGGCCACGAGGAGGCGGTGGAAGTCACGCCCCAGTTCGTGGTGGACATGCTCGGGGCTCCCAAGTTCCTCGACGAGGAAATGGAGGAGCGCACGAAGAACCCGGGTGTCGCCATCGGCCTGGCTTGGACGCCGGCCGGGGGCGAGGTGTTGTTCGTCGAAGCGCGTCGCATGAACGGCGGCGGCAGCCTGACGCTGACGGGCCATCTCGGGGACGTGATGAAGGAGTCCGCCCGGGCGGCCCTGTCGTGGCTCCGGGCGAACGCGTCGCGCTACGGCATCGAGCCGGACTTCTACAAATCGTCGGAGATCCACCTGCACGTCCCCTCAGGGGCGATCCCCAAGGACGGCCCCTCGGCCGGCGTCACCATGGTGACGGCGCTCTGCTCCGAGCTGGCGACACGGCCGGCGCGCGGCGACATCGCGATGACGGGCGAGATCACGCTCTCGGGGCGGGTGTTGCCGGTGGGCGGCGTGAAGGAAAAGGTGCTGGCGGCGCGCCGCGTGGGCATCCGCGAGGTGATCCTCCCCGCCCGCAACGAGAAGAACGTGCGGGAAGATCTCAGCGAGGACCTGCGGCACGACCTGACGGTGCATTTCGTGAGCACCATCGACGAGGTGCTGGCGCTGGCACTGCAGCCGAACGCCGACGCGGCGGGCTCCGGCGAGCACGCGCCCGCCGTGCCCGAGCTCCAGTCGACGACGGCGTCCTAGAGCCCGGGGCGGATTGCGGGCGGCGCCACCTTCATGCCCTCGATCGTCTACTCTCCGCGCTACCGGATTCCCGTCGGAAGCCACGTCTTCCCAACCCAGAAGTACGCACTGGTCCGAGACGTCCTCCTGTCGCGGCACCTCGCGGCGGCGGGCGAGTTCGTCGAACCCGAGCCGGCCACCTGGGAGGATCTCGCCCTCGTTCACACCACCGACTACCTGGACAGCCTCCGCCACCAGACGCTCTCGGTTGACGAGGCGCGCCAGCTGGAGATCGACTCCTCACCGGCCGTAGTGGAGGGGTTCCGCCTCATGGTGGGCGGCACGCTGCTGGCGGCCCGGATCGCCCTCGGGCAATCGCCGCCCGGGTCGATCCCACCGCGGCCCGACGGGGCGTCCGACTTCTCGCCGCGGACGCGCAGACTGGGCGTCCACCTCGGTGGCGGCTTTCATCACGCCTGCGAGGACCACGGCGAGGGCTTCTGCCTCTTCCACGACGTCGCGATTGCGATCCGGGTGCTCAAGCGCGAGCGGGCAATCTCGCGGGCGGCCGTCGTGGACTGCGACGTGCACCACGGCAACGGGACCGCTTTCATCTTCGCGCACGACCGGACGGCGTTCACCTTCTCGATCGACCAGGAAGACAACTACCCCGAGTTCAAACCCCAGAGCTCGCTCGACGTCCATCTGCCGGCCTACACCGACGACGAGACGTACCTGCGGCTCCTGGCCAGCGCCCTCCCCCGCGTTTTCGCGAGCGGGCCCGACATCGTCTTCTACCTGGCCGGGGCGGATCCGTACGAACACGACAAGTTGGGCGGCCTGAGCCTGACCAAGGACGGGTTGCGGCGGCGGGACCGGCTGGTGTTCAACGGCGCGCGGGAACTCAACCTCCCGGTCGTGGTCACACTTGCCGGCGGCTACGCCGAGCGGGTCGAGGACACCGTGGACATCCACGCGGCGACGGTCGAGGAAGCGATCCGCGCCTACGAAGTCTAGCCCGGGCGCCGGGGCCGCTTCGCCGCGGTGTCCGCGGGCGTACCATCAGCGCAGCGTCAGGCCCGCCACCGTCTTCAGGTCGAGAATCTCGCCCCGGCGGATCATGGCCCACACGTCCTCGACCGCGAAGCTCCGCGTGCGGATATCCTCGTCCTCGTCAGGCAGGGCGCGCGGTCGGCCGGGGGGAGGGTCGCTGAGGCGCGTCAGCCGGTAGAAGTTCATCTTCTCGTCGCAGTAGCCGGGCGTGGGGTAGAAGCTCCCGACCAGCTCCACGTGCCCGGGCACGAGGCCGATTTCCTCCTCGCACTCGCGCACGGCACCCGTCGCCGGATCTTCGCCCGGCTTCAGGCTGCCGGCGGCCAACTCCCAGATCCAGCGGTCGAGCGCGTACCGGTACTGCCTGACCAAGATCACGTGGGAGGGATCCGGGAGCGGGATCAGGACGACCGACCCCGGATGACGCACGATCTCCAACGTCGATTGATGCCCGTTCGGCAGGCGGACCCGATCGCGGTCGATGGCGAAGATTCGCCCGGCGTAGACGTTCTCATGTGTGACAACCGTCCCCCGTGGCTCATCCATGGTCCGCCTCCAGCGGTGCGCCCGGGCGCGGCGGGCGCTCGTCCTCTGCCGCGACCCGGTGCGCGATCTCGTCGATGACGTCCTGGAGATCGGGCGGCAGGGGGCAGCTGAACTCCATGCGCCGGCCATCGCGCGGATGCGCGAACACCAGGCGCGCCGCGTGCAGAAACGGCCGCTCCAACCGCTCGACCGCCCGCAGCGCGGCGGGCATCCGGTGCCGGACCCCGCCATAGGTTCCGTCGCCCACGATCGGGTGGCCGATGGCGCTCAGGTGCACGCGGATCTGGTGCGTGCGGCCCGTGGCGATGGCCACGTGGAGAAGCGAGACGCCGTGCAGGTCGCGCGCCGCCGTCACGCGGGTCACCGCCGCTCGGGACCGGCGCGCCCGACGCGTCGTCATCTTCACCCGGTGCGCGGGATCCCGCCCGATTGGGAGGTCGATGCGCCGGCCGGCATGCACCTCGCCCCAGGCCAGGGCCACGTACTCCTTCTCCACCTCGCGGTCCTGAAACTGGCGCGACAGCTCGCGGTGGGCCAGGTCGTTCTTGGCGGCCACCATGAGGCCGGACGTCCCGCGGTCGAGACGGTGGACGATCCCCGGCCGTTGCTCGCCGCCGACCCCGCTCAGGCTGTCGGCGTGAAACAGCAGCGCGTTGACCAGCGTGCCCTCCAGGTGGCCCGACCCGGGGTGCACAACCATGCCCGCCGGCTTGTCCACGACGATCACGTCGTCGTCCTGGTAGACGATCGGCAGCGCCAGATCCTGGGCCGCCGGCGTGGCGGGTGCCGCGTCCGGGATCTCCACGTCCACCTCGTCGCCGGGCCGGACATGCGCGTTGCACTTGGCGGCACGGGCGCCGACCGTCACCGCGCCGTCCCGGATCAGCCGCTGCACCTGCGAGCGGGAGCACTGCGGCAGCACCCCGGCCAGGTAGACGTCGAGGCGCAACCCGGCGCTATCCGGGTCAACGGTGTAGCGACACCGGTCCATGGCTGTTCACCTGGGCTGGAGCCCCCCGACGCGCCAGCCAAGCCAGCATCGCCAGGCTCACCGGAAAGACCACCATTGAGATGACCTGCGACGTCGAGAACACGCCGAGCCCGCCGCGCGCGTCACCGCGGAAGAACTCGATCGCGAACCGGGAGCAGGCATACAGCGCCAGGTACACCCAGATCGTCCGGCCAGCGAAGCCGCGACCTCGTCGCTCCATTCCCAGCAGCGCGACCAAGATGGCGAGTTCCGCCCCAGCCTCGTAGAGTTGCACGGGATGGAGCGCCACGCCAAGCGGCGTGCCCACGAAGGACGCGGCAAACGGGTCGCGGAAGATGACGCCCCACGGCTCGGAAGTCGGGAGGCCGTAGCAACACCCGGCACAGAAGCAGCCGACGCGGCCGATGGCATGGCCGAGCGCGATGCCCGGCGCAAACACGTCGCAGGTGGTCCAGAACGGGAGCGCCCGCCGGCGTAGCTGCCAGAAGGCGACCCCGACGGCGGCCACCAGGCCGCCATAGAACACACCCCCGCTGCGGGCCAGCGACAGCACCTCCCCGGGGTCCTGCGCGACCCTCCGGAAATCCACGACGACCAGCAGAAGTCTCGCGCCGACCACCGCCGCGACGATGACGTAGATCCCGAGATCGACGACCGCGCCGGGGTCGAGCCCCCGGAGGCGTGCCCGCCGGACGGCCACGTAGAGGCCGGCCGCGAAGGCCAGCGCCATCAGCGCGCCGTACGTGTACACCGTGAACGGGCCGAGGGAGAAGAGCCGCGGATGCATCGACCTCGTCAGCGAGCTGGCGGCGTCGGGCCCTCCGACGGAGGCCGCCCGCCGATGCCAATCATGTCCAGCATCATCCCGATGACCCCGATCGTGATCGCCGAATCGGCGACGTTGAACGCCCAGAAGTGGTACCGGCTCCAGTACACGTCGACGAAGTCGATCACGTAGCCGGCCACCAGCCGGTCGATCAGGTTGCCGGCGGCACCGCCCAGGATCAGCGCAAGACCGACCCGGGCGAAGAGCTGGTGGGGCGAAACCCGCGCCGCATAGACCGCGATGCTCACCAGTGCGACGGTGGCCACGATGGCGATGAGCGCCGCCTTGTGCGGGAAGTCGACGGCGTTGAGGATGCCGAACGCGGCGCCGGTGTTCTGCACGTGGGTCAGGTCGAGCAGGCCGGGAATGACGGCCCGGCTGGCGTGCAGCGGCAGTTGCTCGCGGACGAGCGCCTTGGTGGCCTGATCCGCGACGACCACCAGCGAGGCCAGCGCGACAGTCAGACCCGACAGCCCGCCCGCTGTAGGCGCCCCGGCACGGGACCGGGCCGTCTCCACGCCACCCGCATCGACGTTGGATGGGTCGGTCACGATGCCGCCTCGGCCAACGCGGCCTCACACCTTGGGCACAACCCGGCGCGCGAAGGGTCGGTCGAGACGGCCGGCACGTACCGCCAGCACCGGTCGCAGCGGACGCCAGCCGCTCTCCGGACCGTGATGGCGACGCTGTCCTCGCCCTCCCGGTACACGGCCGCCCCGTCGGCCGGCTCGCCGCCGCTGACTGTCACCTCGGAGGTGATGAGCAAGGCGGGCAGGTCGGCGCGGTACTGGTCCAGCAGCGACACCAGCCGTCCGGTCGGCTTCAGATCGACGGCCACTTCGAGCGACTTGCCGACGACCTTCGCCTGGCGGAGCTTCTCGATCTCGACGTTCACGGCATCGCGCAGCCGGATCAGCCGGTCCCAGGTGGCGAAGAGCGAGCGATCGAGCATCGCGTCGAGGTGCTCCGGGAACGTGGCCAGGTGCACCGAATCGTCCCGCTCGCCCGGCAGGTGGCGCCACAGTTCGTCGGCAGTGACCGGCAGGATGGGTGCGATCAACCGCGCCAGACCGTCGACGATGGTGAACATGGCCGTCTGGGCCGAACGCCGCGCGCGCGACTTGGGCGCCAGCGTGTACAGCCGGTCCTTGGAGACGTCGACGTAGAAGGCACTCATGTCCACCGCCAGAAAAGCGTTGAGCACCTGCGGAATCACCGGGAATTCGAACTCCCGGTACGCGTGAATGACCTTCGACGCCACCTCCGCGTACCGGGCGAGCGCGTAGCGGTCGAGCTCCTCCAGCTGATCGTACGGCACGTCGTCGAGACCCGGCCGGAACGTGTCCGGAGCCAGGCCCGGCCCCTGGCTGTCCGCGCAGAGGTTGGCAGCCAGGATGCGCAGCGTGTTCCGGAGCTTGCGGTAGGCCTCCACCACGCCGGCGAGGATCTCGGGCCCGATGCGCATCTCCTCTCGGAAGTCGACCATGGCCGACCAGAGGCGCAGAATCTCCGCGCCGCTCTTGGCGACGACGTCGTGCGCTTCGATGGCATTGCCAAGCGACTTGGACATCTTCCGGCCCTGCTCGTCGACCGTGAAGCCGTGGGTTACGACGGCACGGAACGGCGCGGCGCCCCGGGTCCCGAGCCCGACGAGGAGCGAACTCTGGAACCAGCCGCGGTACTGATCGGACCCCTCGATGTAGAGGTCGGCCGGCCACGGCAGGTCGTCCGAGTGCCCGAGGACGGCCTCGTGGCTCGACCCCGAGTCGAACCACACGTCGAGGATGTCGCGCTCGCGCTCGAAGTCGCGACCCCCGCATCGCGGGCAGGCGAGGTCGGGGGGCACGAACTCCTCGAGCGGCCGCTCGTACCAGGCATCGGCGCCGTGCTCGGCGAACACCTCCGCCGCGCGGGCCACGATCGGCCCGGTGAGCACGGCCTCGCCGCACTTCTTGCAGTCGAGGGCTGGAATGGGCACGCCCCACGCTCTCTGGCGCGAGATGCACCAATCGGGCCGGCCGGTGAGCATTAGGGTCAGCCGCTCCTCACCCCACGGCGGCACCCACTTCACCCCGCCGACCGCGGCCAGCGCCTTCGCCCGCAGGCCGGTCGTGTCCATCGCCACGAACCACTGCGAGGTGGCGAGGAAGATCACCGGGTTGTGGCAACGCCAGCAGTTCGGGTAGGAGTGTTCGAACACCTCCCGGTGCCACAGCCGGCCGCGCGCAGCCAGCGCCTCCTCGATCCGCGGGTTGGCGTCGAACACGCGCTGGCCGCCGAACAGCTCCACCTCATCGAAGAAATGGCCGCCCGCATCCACGGGTGCGTAGACATCGAGGCCGTACTGCACACCGGTCACGAAGTCGTCCGCGCCGTGGCCGGGCGCCGTGTGCACGGCCCCGGTGCCCTGATCGAGTGTCACGTAGGTCGCCAACACGCCGACCGAGTCGCGCTTGTAAAGCGGATGCCGGAACCGCACGCCCTCAAGCGTCCGCCCCGGAAAGCGGGCCACCGGCGCGCCGAACGGCCGGCCGACCTGTTGCGACACGCGGTCCGCCAAGCCTTCGGCGACGATGACGGTCGTGCCCGAGACCGGGTACGCCCCGTACACGTAGTCCGGGTGGAACGCGATCGCCAGGTTCGATGGGATGGTCCACGGGGTGGTCGTCCAGATGAGGACCGACAGGTTGTGCCCCGCCAGCTCGGGGACGCGGCGCACCAACTCGGCCGCCGCCTCCTGGTCGCAGGGGAATTCGACGAAGATCGACGGCGAGCTGTGATTCTCGTACTCGACCTCGGCCTCCGCCAGGGCAGTACGGCAGTGGATGCACCAGTGGACCGGCTTCTTGCCCTTGTACACCATCCCCTGCTCGACGAACCGCGCCAGGGCCCGGACGATCGTCGACTGGTACCCGTAGCTCATCGTCAGGTACGGATCCTCCCAGTCTCCCATCACGCCCAGGCGCTTGAAATCGGTGCGCATGAGAATCGACGAACCGCGCGGCGTACGCGCGGCACGCCCGCCGGAATTCGCCGATGCTCATCTGGCGCTTCCGAGGGCCGAGTTCCCGGTCCACCCTGAGCTCGATGGGCAATCCGTGGCAGTCCCAGCCGGGGACGTACGGCGCGTCGAGGCCGTCCATGGATCGAGAGCGGACGATGATGTCCTTGAGGACCTTGTTGAACGCCGTGCCGAGATGGATGCGGCCGTTGGCATAGGGCGGCCCGTCGTGCAGCACGTACTTGGGCGCGCCCTGCCGGCGAGCGCGGATGCGTCGGTACAGGCCGCTGGCCTCCCAGCGCGCGATGGCTTTCGGTTCCGCGTCCTGGAGGTTCGCCTTCATGGGGAACCTCGTCCGGGGGAGGTTGAGTGTGTTCTTCCAGTCGGCCATAGATCCCTTTATTCTACTGGAGATTGCCGCGACTCGGGGCAGAAGGTGCGCTCCGGTCCGCCCGGGACCCGCCTGTATAATGGCCAAATGTGCGCAGATCACTCGTCGCCTGGGGCCCGCCCGACAATGACGACCTTGGCGAACGGCCTCAAGGTGTTCATCCAGGAGATCCATACCGCTCCTCTGGCCTCCGTGTGGTGCTGGTACAAGGTGGGGTCCCGCGACGAGGGTCCCGGCATGACGGGCATCTCGCACTGGGTGGAGCACATGAACTTCAAGGGCACCACCAACATCCCGCGGGAGAAGGTCAAGGGGATCATCGAGGAGTTCGGGGGGAGCTGGAACGGTTACACCTGGGTCGACCAGACGACGTACCTCGAGACAGCCACGAAGGACGCGCTCGACCGCATGCTCTTCATCGAGGCCGAACGCATGGCCAACGGCCTCTACGAGCCGGGGGAGTGCGAAGCGGAGCGGACCGTCATCATCTCCGAGCTCGAAGGCGGTGAGAATGACCCCGAGCAACTCCTCGAGATCGAGGTCAACGCCGCCGCGTTCAAGGCTCATCCCTACGGCCACCCGACGATTGGCTGGCTGAGCGATCTGCGGCGGATGACGCGCGCGGACCTCTACGGCTACTACCGTCGCTACTACGTGCCGAACAACGCCGCGCTCGTCGTCGTCGGGGACGTCCAGCCGGACGACGTCCTTCGGCGCGCCGAGCACCACTTCGGGCCGATCCAGCCGGGCGAGGTGCCGCCGCGGCTGCTGACGGCCGAGCCGCCCCAGGTCGGGGAGCGCCGGGTCACCGTGGAGAAGGAGGGCACCGCCTCCTACCTGAAGATCGCCTACCACGCACCCTCGGCCGATCACCCCGAGTTCGTGGCGCTGCTGCTGGTCGACGCCATCCTGACTGGGGCCAAGGGCATCAATCTGTGGTCGAGTTTCCGGACGCCACCGCCACAGCGAAGCGCCCGGCTCTACCGCCGGCTCGTGGAAGGGCGCCTCGCCTCCTCGGTGTCCGGGGTCCTGCTGCCGACGGCCGACCCCTTCGTCTACACGGTGTCGGTCACGGCCCGCGACGGCGTGGCGCTCGACGCGGTGGAGGGCGCGACGGTGGCGGAGCTCGACCGCGTGGCACGGGAGGGCGTTACCCCTCAGGAACTCGACCGGGCACGGCGGCAGCTCCGGGCGCGCCTGGTGTTCGAGAACGACAGCGTGACGAACATCGCGCACCAGATCGGGTACTTCGAGACGGTCGCGTCCCTCGAGGTGTTCCTCTCGCTCGAGGACCGCATCCTCCGCGCGACGCCCGACCAGGTCGCCGAGGCCGCCGCGCACCTGTTGCGGCCCACGAACCGGACGGTCGGATGGTTCAAGGCGGTCGCCGCCCACGCCTAGGGGCGCGAGAACATCTCGTGCGGGTGAGAGGGGACTACGATGACGACCGATGTGCGGCAGGGGCTGGCGCCCCTCTCGCGTAGACTCGGGAACGGCGCGCGGGTGATGGCCAAGGAATCGCGAGCGACCCCTGCCGTCACCATCTCGGTGAGCGTGTCGTCGGGCACCGAGGCGGATCCGCGCGACCTGCCGGGCGTGGCCCACTTCCTGTCCCGCGTCATCGACCGCGGCACGGCCACGCACACGGCAGACGAAATCGCCGAGATACTCGACGGGCACGGCGTCACGCTGACCGCGAGCGCGTTGCACCACGCCTTCGTCGTGACGTGCACCTGTTTGTCGGAGGACTTCTCGTCGATCCTCGGGGTGCTCGGCGAGGTCGTCCGCCAGCCGAGCCTGCCGGACGCGGAAATCGCGACCCGCCGCGGGGAGATTGTCACGGCGATCCGGCAGGACGAGGACAACCCGGCGGTCGTGGCCATCGAGGAGTTGCTCGCCTGGCTCTATCCGGACGGCCATCCCTACGGGCGTCGCGTCAAAGGCACCCCGGAGAGCGTGGCGCGCATCGACCGGGATGCGCTCGACCGGATGCACCGCCAGCAGTTCAGCCCCGCGTCACTCGTGGTGGTCGTCGTCGGCGACGTGGACGCCAGCCGGGCGTTCGACGAGACCGCCAGGGCCTTCGGCGACTGGACCGGTCCGGCGGCTCGCCCGACCGCGGTGGCGCCGCCCCCCCGCGTCGATGCAAGGCGCCATGCGGTGCGCCGGATGATGAACAAGGCGCAAGCCGACATTGCCTACGGCTTCAACACAATTTCGCGGTACGACCCGGCCTACTACGCCCTGTCGCTGATGAACAACGTGCTCGGTCAGTACGCCCTGGGCGGCCGGCTCGGGGACAACATCCGCGAGCGCCAGGGCATGGCCTACTACGTCTTCAGCGCGTTCGACCCGGGCATCGGCGAGAGCCCGCTGGTCGTCCGCGCCGGCGTCAGTCCGGCCAACGTCGATCGGACGATCGCGGCGATCGACGACGAGTTGCGCCGGATGGCCCGCGACGGGCTGACCGAAAAGGAGCTCGACGCGTCGAAGCGGTACCTCATCAGTTCGATGCCGCGGATGCTCGAGACCAACCTCGGGATCGCCGCGTTCCTTCAGACGTGCGAGCAGTTCGGGCTCGGGCTGGACTACGACGTGCGCCTGCCCGGGTTGTGGTCGGCGGTGACGGTCGAGGAGGCGAACGAGGCGGCCCGGCGGTTCCTCGTGCCGGAGCGTGCGACCATCGTGGTGGCCGGGCCGTATCCCGGGGACTGACGGAGTCGGCTGACCGGCGTGTGTGAGCCCACAGTGCCATGTCCCTCGTGACTCGCGCGGTGTTCTTTGACGTCGATTTCACGCTGATCTACCCGGGGCCGGTGTTCCAAGGCGACGGGTATCGGGACTTCTGCGTCCGTCACGGCATCCACTCGTGCGACGCGTCGGCGTTCGAGCGCGCGGTCTTGAGCGCGTCGGCGTTGCTCGACCAGGCCGAGGACGACGCCTACGACCCGCGCACCTTCATCGACTACATTCGCCACATCATCGAACAAATGGGCGGGGCGGGCGACGGGATCGATGCGTGCGCCACCGAGATCTACAACGAGTGGGCCGCCTGCCGGCACTTCGAACTCTACGACGACGTCCTGCCGGCGATGCGTGCCCTCCGCGCACGGGGCCTCCTGCTCGGCCTCATCTCGAACACCCACCGGTCGCTCGACGCGTTCCGGAGTCACTTCGAGCTCGAGGAACTCGTGTCGGCGGCCGTCGCCTCCCGGGACCACGGCTACAACAAGCCGCACCCGAGCATCTTCCATGCGGCGCTGAGACTGCTGGCCGTCGCCCCCGAGGAAGCGGTGATGGTCGGCGACCACTTCAAGCACGATATCCTCGGAGCGCGTGCGATTGGCATGCGTGGCATCCTGATCCGGCGGGCCAGCGGCGGCGTTTCGGATCCTCCCACCGACGGCACGCCGGTGATTCGCACGTTGGCCGACCTGGCCGACTTGGTGTAGCCTCTCGATGACCGCGCCGCGCGTGGCGCCCACCGACTATGATCATTCGCCCACTGACGTCCGTCGACGACTTCCGCTTGGTCTTCGCGCTGGAGCGCGAGATCTGGGGCTACCTGAGTGCCGAGGATCCGGTCCCGGTGCCGATGATGATTGTGTCAGCCAAGACAGGCGGCCTCATCCTCGGCGCGTTCGACGACCGGGAGGCGGTCCCCCGTCCCGCGGGCAGCGTCCCGACCCCGGTGATGGTGGGGTTCGCCTATTCGCTCCCGGCCCTCAAGGACGGGAAGCCGTTCCACTGGTCGCACATGCTCGGCGTCGTCGAGCGTTGCCGCAACAGCGGTCTCGGCTGGCAGCTGAAGATCGAGCAGCGGCGGATCGTGCTCGGGTTGGGGCTCGACCTGATTGAATGGACGTACGACCCGCTGCAGGCGCTCAACGCCCACCTGAACTTCGTCAAGCTTGGCACCATCGTCAATGAGTACCATCTGAATGTCTACGGGGAGTCGAGCAGCGACCTGCACCGCGGCACACCGACGGACCGGTTCATCGCGGAGTGGTGGCTGACCTCCCCACGGGCCGTGGAGCGGATCGAGGCGGCGCAGCGCCGGGCGGCACGGCCGGGCGACCTGAGTGGCGCGGCATCGGTCAACAGGGTGAACGAGCACGGCGCCTGGATCGCGCCCGCCCATCACGACCTGACGCTCGACGCGCCCCGGCTCACGGTGACGATTCCGATGGGCTTCACCGAAATGCAACAGCAAGAGCTCGCCCTCGCACAGGCGTGGCGCGAGTCGACGCGGGCGATCTTTACCAGCTACCTCCCCCGCGGCTACCAGGTCGTCGACTTCCTGCTCGATCACGCGCAGCGACGTGGCACGTACCTGCTCGTCCGGCGCGCCTGACCCGGTCACGCCCGCCGCTAGCCCGGAGGCCACGCGAGCGGACGTCCGCCGAGCACGTGCAGGTGGAGGTGGAAGACGCTCTGACCCGCCTCGCGGTTGCAGTTGAACACCGTGCGGTACCCCCGGTCGGCGACCCCGTACTGGCGGGCCAGGCTGGCCGCCCGCCGGAACATCTCCCCCACCAACCCGTCGTCCTCCGGTGTGAGGTCGTTGAGCGTGGCTACGTGGCGGCGCGGAATCACGAGCGCATGGAGCGGCGCCTGCGGGTTGATGTCCTGCAGGACCACGAGCCGCTCATCCTCGTGGAGGAGGCGGCCCGGGAGCTCGCGGGCGATGATGCGGCAGAACAGACAAGAGACGCTCATGCGGTGGTCCTCGGTCAGCGTGCGGGTTTCCGCGCGACGAGGGTCCGCGGGATACCCTGCAGATCACTCCGAATCCCGACGAGTTCGAGGGACGCTCGGGCCGCAATCTCGCGGACCGCTCCCTCCTGGCCCATGCCGAACTCCACGATCACCCACCCGCCCGGCCCGAGCACGGCCGGCGCGGCCGCCAGCAGGGTCCGGATGGCGACCAGGCCGTCCGCCCCGCCGTCCAATGCCTGATGGGGCTCCCAGAGGCGGACCTCGGGCATGAGGGTCGGGATCGCGCTCGTCGGCACGTAGGGAGGGTTCGACACCAGCAGCCACACAGGTGGCGAGACGCCGTCGATCATCGACGCCCTTCGGAACTCCACGCGGTCGGTGACACCGTGGCGGCTGGCGTTGCGCCGCGCGACGGCGAGGGCAGGTTCCGAGATGTCGGTTGCGAGCACGCGGCAGGCGGCGCACTCGCGGGCCAGGCAGACAGCCAGACAGCCGCTGCCGGTGCCGACATCCACGCACCAGAGCGGGTGCGGGAGGTCCGGGCCAGCGAGCCGGGCAACCGCCTCCTCGATGACGGCCTCAGTCTCGGGGCGCGGAGCGAGGACGTCGCGCGTGACCTCGAAGTCGAGGCCCCAGAACTCGCGGAGCCCGATGATGCTGGAGACCGGTTCCCGTCGCTCCCGGCGGGCCACCAGGTCGTCGAACGCAACCCGGAAGGCGTCGGGGGCCGGGTCGGTCTCGTGCGCCACGAACCGGGCGCGATCCCACCCCAGCACGTGACGGGCTAGCAGTGCCGCATCCGACGCCGCGAGGGCCGCGTCGATCCCGATCGCCACCAGGCGCGCCCGGGCCCCGAGCACGAGGTGCCGGAGGGACTCAGGCATGGCTACGCCACCGAGGTCGCCTCCTTCAGCTTCTCGGACTGGAAGTGGGTCACCACCTGGTCGATCAACTCGGCGAGGTCCCCGTTCAAGACAGCGGCGAGCTGGTGGGTGGTGTAGTTGATCCGGTGGTCGGTGATGCGGTTCTGCGGGAAATTGTACGTCCGAATCTTCTCGGACCGCTCGCCCGTGCCCACCTGGCTCCGCCGGTCCTTCGCGATCGCCTCCTGCTGCTTCTGCATCTCCATCTCGTAGAGGCGCGACCGGAGGACCTTCATCGCCTTTGCACGGTTCTTGATCTGGGATTTCTCGTCCTGCTGGCTCACGACGAGGCCCGTCGGAATGTGCGTCAGGCGCACGGCGGAGTAGGTGGTGTTCACGCTCTGGCCTCCAGGGCCGCTTGAGCAGAACGTGTCGATCCGCAAGTCCTTCGGGTCGACCTGGATGTCCACCTCCTCGGCTTCGGGCAGGACGGCGACCGTCGCCGTAGAGGTGTGGATGCGGCCGCTCGCCTCCGTCGCGGGCACACGCTGCACGCGGTGGACACCGCTCTCGTACTTGAGACGGCTGTACACCCGCCGCCCTTCGATCATCGCCACGGCCTCCTTGAGGCCACCGATGCCGCTTTCGCTGACCGACATCACCTCGGCGCGCCAGCCCTGCCCCTCGGCGAACCGCAAGTACATCCGGAACAGTTCGGCCGCGAAAAGGGCTGCTTCCTCGCCGCCCGTTCCGGCCCGGATTTCCAGCATGACGTTCTTCTCGTCATTCGGGTCCTTGGGCAGCAGGAGAAGCTTGATCTCAGCCTCGAGCTGGTCGCGGCGTCCCTCGAGCGACCGGAGCTCCTCGACCGCGAGCTCCCGCAGATCGGCGTCGCCGCCGTCCACCAGGTCCTGAGCCTGCACGATCTGCGTGAGCACCGACTTGAACTCGCGGAACCTGTCGACGAGCGGCTCGAGCTCGGAGAGCGCCTTGGCGTTGGTCCGGGTACACAGCCGGGTCGGTCTGGACGGCCGGGTCCGCCAGCTTCGCCAGGATCTCGGTGTATCTCGCCTCGACAGAATTCAGTTTGTCGATCATGCATGCGCCTCGCGTGAGCCGCCCGATACCGGGGGGAGGAACGCCACCTCGTCACCCTCCCCGAGCGTGCTCGTCATCCGTGCGAAGTCGGCGTTCACGGCGGCCGACACACACCGGGCGTAGGGCGCGAGCTGCGGGAACTCCACCGTCAAGGCTTCCCAGACCGCGCCGACCGTGGCGCCCGGGGGAAGCGGGCGCTCGAGTTCCGCGGCGCCGGCCAGGTCGCGCAGCCGCCCAAACAGACGGATCGTCACCCGCATGCCCGCCGGTGCGCCTCCTCGCGCGCCGCCTCGTTGGCGGGGTCGGCCGTCGCCCCCTCGATCCAGACGTCACCGCCCTCGAAGAACTCGCGCTTCCACACCGGCGCGATCTGCTTGACGCGCTCGATGACGTAGCGGCAGGCCGCGAAGGCGTCCGCCCGGTGGGGGGCCGCCGCCGCGATGGCGACGGAGACCTCGCCGAGTTCAAGGCGCCCGACGCGGTGACACAGCGCGACCCGCGCCGACGGCCACGATTCCGCGACCTCGTCGGCAATCAGCTCGAAGGCGCGCAGCGCGAGCGGCTCGTAGGCTTCGTACTCGAGGTGCAGCACCTGCCGACCCTGGTTCTCCGCCCGCACCGTGCCGAGGAAGGTCACGACTGCCCCCTGCGCGGCGTCGGTCAGGCCAGCCGCCAGGCGGCCCAGGGCGGCAGCATCCAGCGGCTCGGGTCCGATTGAGAGCAGGCGGTCCTTCACCAAGTAGGTACAAGTATAGCGTGGGCGGCCCGGTGCCCCAGAGGCGCGAGCATCTCAGCCCGGGCCGACGCCGTTCCAGAAATGGTCGAGCGGGCCCTGGCCGTGGCCGAGCGCCAGGCCGTGTCGGATGGCCCCGGCGACGTACGCCTTCGCGCGCCCGGCCGCCTCCGCGAGCGGCCGCCCGAGCGCCAGATTGGCGGCGAGCGCCGCGGCGAACGTGCAGCCGCTTCCGTGAGAGTGCCGGCTGTCGGCGCGCGGGCCGCGCAACTCCGTGAACGTGTGGCCGTCGTACAAGACGTCGACGACGTCCTCGCTCTCCAGGTGTCCGCCCGTCACGATGACCGCCGACGGACCGAGCTTCAGGATCCGACGCGCCGCCTCACGGGCGTCTGCCACCGTCCGCACCGATGTGGCCGAGAGGATCTCGGCCTCGGGCGCGTTGGGGGTTACCACGAACGCGCGGCGCAACAGTTCCGCCCGAACGGCCGCGATGGCTTCGCGCTCGATCAGCCAATCCCCGCTCGTGGCAACCATGACGGGATCGACGACCACCAGCGGCAGCTCGAGCGTGTCGATGGCGGCGGCGACCGCCTCGACAATCGCCGCGTTCGGCAGCATCCCGGTCTTGACGGCGTCGACGCCGATGTCGGACGCGACCGCTTCGATCTGCGCGGCGACCAGGTCGGCGGGCATGGCGAGAACACCTACGACGCCGACCGTGTTCTGGGCGGTGACGGCCGCGACGGCACAGGTGCCGTAGACGCCGTGCGCGGCGAAGGTCTTGAGGTCGGCCTGAATGCCCGCCCCGGCCCCCGAGTCGCTTCCTGCAATGGTGAGAGCAGTCCTCATGGCCCACCGTCGTGCTGGAGGGCGCCAGGCTCGAGGCACACGCCGCGGCCCGCCCCGCCGCTACTTGACGAAGACGAGAAAGTACTGGAACGGCAGGAAGGTCTCGCGCTTCAGCAGCCGCAGCCCTGCCCGCTGGGCCACCGCAAGGATCGTGTCGGGGTTCGGCCTCGCGCCGTCCGGGCCGGGGCCGCCGCCTTCCTTCTTGTAGTCGACCACGCCCACGCGGCCGCCGTCGCGCAAGGCCGCCCGGACGTTCCGGAAGAACACGACGGGGTCCGCGTACTGGATCTCCTGGTAGGTCTCGAGGATCAGCACCGCGTCGAGCGTGCCGGCCGGCAGCATGGGGTCCGACCCGGTGCCCTTGACGCGGCGGACGTTGCGCAGCTGTTCGCTGGCGACGCGCCGCGCGATCGCCTCGAGCATCGCTTCCTGCACGTCCTCGGCCCACACCACTCCGTTCGGGCCCACGCGGCGGGCCAGCCGCACGGTGAAGTAACCGCCGCCCGCGCCGATATCCGCGACCTTCGAGCCGTCGGCGATGCCCAGGGAGTCCATGATCTGGTCCGGTTTCTGCCAGATATCGCGGTCCGGGCTCTCGAGCATGCCGAGATCGGCGGGCGGGAAGAGGGCGTCGGGGCGCCTGGACCCTCCTTGCGCCAGCCCGGGAGCGGGGACGAGCAGCAGGCCCCAGGCGAGGCATACGCCGAGCGCGCGGGCAGCCTGAAGGATCATGAGGGTCGTTCTCCGGACGGACCCGGTCCCGGGATCCCGGGGCGGGTCATCAACTCCGGCGACAGGATGCGGTCGACCGTCGCCTGGTCCAAGACGCCCCGTTCGAGGACCAGATCGCGGATCGATCGGCCTGTCGCGAGGGCGTCCCTGGCAAGCGCAGCGGTCACCTCGTAGCCGAGGTACGGGCTCAGGGCCGTCGCCGCAGCCGTACTGCGATCGAGCAGCTCGCGGCAGCGATCGCTGTCCGCCTCGATCCCGTCCACGGTCCGCTCCCGCAGCGTGCGCAGGGCCTCGCGCAGGATCCCCGTCTCGTGGATCATATTCCACGCAATGACCGGCAGCATCACGTTCAGCTCGAGCTGGCCCGCCTCGCACGCCAAGGCCACCGTCGTGTCGCAGCCGAGCACCTGGTAGCACACCTGATTCACCATTTCGGGAATCGACGGGTTCACCTTGCCGGGCATGATCGAAGAGCCCGGCTGGACGGCCGGAAGGCGAATCTCCCCGATGCCGGCGCGTGGACCCATCGCGAGCAGCCGCAGGTCGCTCGCGAGCTTGCCGAGTTCGACCGCGAGCCGTCGGACGGCGCCAGAGTACGCCAGCGCGTCACCCATGCTCTGGGTCACGCGGAAACGGTTGGAAGGTGTGCGCAGGTCGAATCCGGTCCAGTCCCGCAGGCTCCCGACGGCGAGGGCCGCGAAGTCCTCGCCGGCGTTCAGCCCTGTCCCCACGGCGGTGCCACCGAGATTCAGCTCGAGGAGGGAGGTCCCGGCGCGCTCCACTTCCTCGGCCGCCCGAGCCAGGTTGGCGGCGTAACCACTGAACTCCTGGCCAAGGGTCATCGGCACGGCGTCCTGGAGATGCGTGCGGCCGACCTTGACGACCGTCGCAAACCCTGCCGCTTTGCGGTCGAACGCGGCACCGAGGTCGCGAGCGGCTGTCGCCAGCGGCGCCAGGCCGTCGAGCAGGGCGAGGCGCAACGCCGATGGGAAGACGTCGTTGGTCGATTGGCCCATGTTGACGTGGTCGTTGGGGTGCACCACGTCGTATGCGCCGCGCGAGCCCCCCAGGATCTCCGCCGCCCGGTTGGCCAGCACCTCGTTGGCGTTCATGTTGTACGACGTCCCGGCGCCCGCCTGGTACGCGTCCACGATGAACTGATCCCTGAAGCGACCCGCGATGACCTCGTCAGCAGCCTGCGTGATCGCGCCCGCGACGGACGCGGGCAGCCGACGAAGCGCCGCGTTCGCCTGCGCGGCCGCCTTCTTGACGAGCATGGTGGCGACAAGCAGGTCGGGCTGGAGGCGCAGGCCGCTCACCCGGAAGTTCTCGGCGGCCCGCAGAGTCTGGATCCCGTAGTACGCCTCGGCTGGCACCTGGCGTTCGCCGAGCGAATCCCTCTCGATGCGGTAGGCCATCTCCACCACCCCGGCCGGAACCGCACCCGGCAACGCGGGACAGGGCACTTCGATTATACTGGCGGCCATGTTACCAGCATTCTTCGGCAGCGTGCTCGAACTCATCATCAAGACGTCTACCGACCTCGCGCCCGACGTGCGCGCAGCCATGGCGGCTGCTCTCCGCGAGGAGCCGGCCGGAACCCAGTCGGCTCAGGCCCTGACGATCATCGCCGAGAACATCGATCAGGCCGCCGACGGGGAAGGCGCCATCTGCCAGGACACGGGGCTGCCGACCTTCGAGGTCAAGGTCCCGGCCGGGGCGAACCAGATCTGGATGACGCAGCAGATCCGGGATGCCATCGCCGAAGCCACGCGTCGCGGGAAACTGCGACCGAATTCCGTGGACTCGGTGACCGGGAAGAACTCCGGCAACAACCTCGGCCCGGGCTCGCCGGTGGTCCACTTCGAGCAGTGGGAGCAGGACGAGATCGAGATCCGTTTGCTGCTCAAGGGCGGGGGCTGCGAGAACTGCAACATCCAGGTACTCGGTCCCCTGCGAGTTGGCCCATCTCGGCCGCGTCGACCGCGACCTCGAGGGCGTGCGCAAGTGCATCCTCCACGCGGTCTGGCAGGCCCAGGGCAAGGGCTGCAGTCCGGGCGCCATCGGGGTCTGCATCGGAGGCGACCGCGCCAGCGGGTACCTCCAGGCCAAGCAGCAGCTGTTCCGCACGCTGGACGACATCAACCCGGACCCCACGTTGGCCGACTTGGAGGCCACCATCATGCGAACCGTCAACGTGCTCGGCGTGGGCACGATGGGGTTCGGCGGCCATACGTCGCTCATCGGCTGCAAGATCGGGATGCTCAACCGTCTGCCGGCCAGTTTCTTCGTGTCGGTCGCCTACGACTGCTGGGCTTTTCGCCGCCTCGGGGTCGTGCTGGACGTGAAGGATGGTTCGATCCGCCGGTGGCTCTACCGTGACCCGTCGCACCCATCGCTTCCCATGCTCGACCAGGCCGGCTTTGCCCGGACGGGCCGGGAGGTGGTGCTCACGTCGCCGGTGCCGGAAGCCGAGGTCCGCAGCCTGAAGGTCGGTGACGTCGTCCTCCTCAACGGCGTGATGTACACGGGCCGGGACTCGGTGCACTCGTATCTGATGAAACACGACCCGCCCGTGGACCTGAATGGGGGCATCCTGTACCACTGCGGCCCGGTGGTGCTCAAGGAGGGGGGCGGCTGGAAGATGATGGCGGCCGGCCCGACCACTAGCGCGCGTGAGGAACCCTACCAGGGCGAGATCATCCGCAAGTTCGGAGTTCGCGTGGTCATCGGCAAGGGCGGGATGGGCGCCAAGACCCTGGCCGCCCTGAAGGAGGCCGGCGCGGTCTACGTGAGCGCCATCGGGGGGGCCGCGCAGTTCTACGCCAAGTGCGTCGAACAGGTCAGCGACGTGTCGCTGCTCGAGTTCGGCGTGCCCGAGGCGATGTGGCACCTCCACGTCAAGGACTTCCCGTGCATCGTCACGATGGACGCCCACGGCAACAGCCTGCACAAGGACGTGGAAACCGAGTCGGCCAAGAACCTGGCCACCCTGGCCTAGACGCCCGGACCACGCCGTTCCGACGCTTCCCGGGGGGGCACCCATCGGTGCCCCCGCTCTGCATCAAACCGTTCATCTACAGCGAGTTAGGTGGGGGAATCGGCTCACGCCGGCCCTGGCGCACGCCTTGTCTGGGGCGTGCCGAACCGCTATAATCGCGACAAGGAGACCCCCTTACAACATGACCACTTCCAACGTTGCCGAGTCGACCATCAACGTGTCGGTGCTGGCCGCTACCAAGATCGCCGAGTTGCTGGCCGAGGAGAACAAAGCGGATTCGGGACTGCGCGTCTTCGTGCAGGGCGGCGGCTGTTCCGGCTTCCAGTACCGGCTTGATGATCGAGGAGTCACCCGGGTCGACCGACCAGGTGTTCGAGTCCAACGGGGTGAAACTCTACATCGATCCGATCAGCATTCGGTACCTCAAGGGCGCCGAAGTCGACTTCGTCGACAACATCGCGGGCGGCGGATTCACCATCCGGAACCCAAACGCGGTGTCGACCTGCGGCTGCGGCCAGTCGTTCACCGTGGACGACGACAGCGCCGGTAGCCACTAGGCAGGGAGCAGTTGTGGCTGCTGGCCCCTCGCGTGTCGTGGCTGCTCGGTGGCCGCAACTGCTATGACCCACGCCCTCGCCGGTCTCGACGTTCCCCGCCCAGCGGGCAGCAAGCGTTCCAGCAAGCGGGAGTTCATCCTGAACGTGTTCCTCCGCCACGAGGGGCACCTCAGCGCGGACGACCTGTACGACCTGATCCACCGGGAGGACCAGCGCATCAGCCGGGCCACGGTCTACCGGGCGTTGCAGTGGATGGTGGAGGCCGGGATCGCCCGCAAGGTGGATTTCGGCGAGGGACGGTTCCGGTTCGAGCACTGGTACCGCCACCCGAGGCACTTCCACCTGATCTGCAAGTCCTGCAACCGGTCCTCTGAGTTCCTCAGCTCCGACATCGAGGCCCTCATCGAGGAGATCGCTGCCGCGCGGAACTTCTCGGCGCGCCAGAGCGTGCTGCAGATCTACGGAACGTGCGAGGAGTGTCGGACGGGTCGGCCCGAGGCGGCCGACGCGATTACCACGGAGCTGCTCTTCGCCCGCGACGCGATGCGGATCGCGATTGCGACGGAGCGGAGCGGGTTCGAGTTCTACTCGCGCGCCGCGCGCATGACCCGCGACGCGCGCGGGCGGAGCGTGTTCCAGAAGCTGGCCGATGAGGAACGGGAGCACCTCGGCAAGCTGGAGCTGCGATACCAGCGTCTGCTCGCCCAGGATCCGCGTCTGGAGTCGCGACCGACGTTCCTGTTCTTCAAGGGCGCGGCCAATGGGCTGTTCGCGGCCGGCGCCGAGCAGGTCGCGCACGGGGTGGACGACAAGCAGGCGCTGATGATCGGCATTCGCTGCGAGCGCACGTCGCACCGGTTCTTCAAGCGTTACGGCGAGCGGTTCGAGGACTCAGAAGGCAAGCAGGTCTTTCTGGAGTTCGCCAACGAGGAGCGGGCACACCTCGAGCTCCTCATCCGCGAGTACCGCGGCTTGGCCCGGCGGCGCGGACAAGCCAGACGTCGCGCCGCTCGGCCGGGCCGGGCCCAGGCGTGATCGATCTTCACCTGCACACCACCGCGTCCGACGGCTGGTTGTCACCCGAACAGGTCGTGGAGATGGCTGCCCGGACCGGCCTGCACACCATCGCCGTAGCCGACCACGACACGGTTGCGGCCCTTGACCAAGTGGCTCAGGCGTGCGCAGGTTCGGGGATCGCTTGGGTGTCCGGTATCGAGATCACGTCGATCCGCGAGGGTGTGGACCTGCATATTCTGGGCTACTTCCTCGACCACCGGTCCGAGGTGCTGACGGCGTTTCTCGCGGATCAGATGGTTGATCGACAACGGCGGCTCCGCGAGATGGTCGACCGCCTGACCGCGCTCGGGCTGGCGCTCTCGCTCGAGGACGTGCTGGGTGAGCACTCGCTCGCCGATGCGCGGTGGGTGGGACGGCCGCTTCTGGCTCGGGCTCTGGTGCGCGGCGGGTTCGTCCGAACCGTGGCCGAGGCGTTCGACCGGTACCTCGGCGAGGGGCGTCCCGCCTGGGTGTCCAGGCGCGCGCCGGCTCCCGAGGCGGTGATCGGACTCATCCATGACACGGGTGGACTGGCGTCGGTGGCCCACCCCGGTCTGGTGGGGCGGGACGAGTGGATTGCGTCGCTGGTCCCGGCCGGTCTGGATGCCGTCGAAGTCTACTACACCGAGCACACGGCGGAGATGACCGCGCACTATCACGATCTCGCCCGCCGGTTCGGCCTGGCGATGACCGGTGGGTCCGACTTTCACGGCGACCCGGCGCACGGGGCCCTCGGTCCCGGCGCCGCGACGCTGCCCGAAGAGGCCTTCGCCGATCTGAAGGGGCGGCTATGACGATCACCATGTCCACGGCGGCCCGTGAGGCGATCACGGCCTGGATGGCCGTCGATCCCTACCGCCCGGCGCTCCGGTTGTCGTTTGCGGGCGGTTGCGGCGCGCTCGGATACCGGTTGACGCCTGCCCCGGTGGGCGCGCGCGCAGGCGAACAGACGGTCCAGGTCGACGGCCTGACGATCTATGCGGACTTCAAGGCGGCCTCGGATCTCGATGGCGCTCGAATCGAGGTCGGCGAGTCGATGGATGACATCGTGGTCGTCCACGAGCACGCCATCGTCGGAGGGCTGTGCTGAGACGCCCGAGAGCGGGACGCAGCGGCTCGTTCCAACCCAGGTGATCATCGAGAGGCCCTCCGGTGACGACTCCAGCGCTGGAACTGGTCGGGGTCGTCAAGGACTACAAGGGACTGCGACCCTTGCGGGTTCAGCACCTGGTGGTCCAACCGGGCGACATCGTGACGCTCGGCGGCGTGGACCCGGTCGCCTCCGCCGTACTGACGGACCTCATCACCGGTACGACGCTTCCGGAGAGCGGGGACGTCCGGGTGGAGGGACGGTCGACCACGGCCATCACGACCGAGGCCGAGTGGCTGTCGTTTCTGGATGGGTTCGGGATGGTCAACGAGCGCGTGGTGTTGCTCGACCAGCTGAACGTGGCGCAAAATCTCGCGGTCCCGCTCACCCTGGATCTCGACACCCTCGCTCCCACCACGCGGCGACACGTGGAACGGATCGCCACCGCCGTGGGACTGGCGGCAGGCGAGCTGGAGCGCCCGTTGTCTCGCGCGCCTGCCTTGACGATGCTCCGGGTGCGGCTGGGGCGAAGTGTCGCGCACAGCCCCCGCATCCTGCTCGTCGAGCATCCCACGGTGGGGCTCGGGGACGGGGACATCCCTGCGGCCGCGACCGACCTGCGCCGCGCCTGCCGAGGGCAGCGGCTGACGGCGCTGGTGACGACAAACGACCCTCGGCTGGCCCGCCGGCTGGCGACCCGGTCGCTCGTCCTGCGGCCGGCGACGGGCGAGGTCGCCGAAGAGGGCGTCCGGCGGCGGTGGTTTCGGTGAGCCATGGAACTGCACAGCTCCCATTCAGCGTCCGGCCGGAAACCATACACGCCCGAGAGGAGCCCGGCCGCTCGGGGTACCGTATACGGCCAAAACTGGCTAGTTTCGGATGGCCGCGCTGGAACGAGAATTGATCTCGTCGGGCCGCAGTCCCCGCAGGGGGACGTCGACCGAAGGAGACTCGGATGCCGAACGGAACGATCAAGCGACTCGTGCGTGACCGGGGGTTTGGGTTCATTCGCGACGACGCCGGCCAAGAGTGGTTCTTTCACCGGAGTGCCGTCTCGCAGGGGGTGTTCGATCAACTCAACGAGGGTCAGCGTGTGAGTTTCGACGAAGAGCCCTCGAACAAGGGACCGCGGGCGAATAACGTACGAATCGAAGCGTAAGCGGGTCCGACGGTCCCGCATGACGGACGACTGCACGGCGCGACAGGTCATCCTGTTCGACATCGACGGAACGCTCATCTTCACTGGTGGTGCGGGCAGCAGGGGCATGTCCCGCGCCTTCCGTGACGTCTACCGCGTGGAGGACGGGCTCGACGGGATACCCATGGCCGGCCGGACCGACCCCGTCATCCTCCAGGACGCGTTGACCCGTCACGGGCTCCACCCCTCCGGGAACCGCCTGGGCGAGTTTCGAGCCGCCTATTACCGGAACCTCCAGGAAGAGCTGGCTGACCCGCCGGCGACGGCGCGCGTGCTGCCCGGGGTCGTGGATTTGTTGGCCGCCCTGGCGACGCGCCCGGCCACCATCACGGCTCTGCTCACGGGTAACTTCTCGGACACCGCCAGGTTGAAGCTCGAACACTTCGGACTGTGGCGCTGGTTCGTCTTTGGCGCCTACGGCGAGGATGCCGCTGAGCGGGCGGCGCTCGTGCCCGTGGCGATGGATCGCGCCCGCGCCCACGGAGTCTCGCCGATTCTCCCGGCCGATGTCGTCGTGATTGGCGACACGCCGCTCGACGTCGCGTGCGGTCGCGTGAACGGCGCCCGCACGATCGGCGTCGCGACCGGAGACGCCAGCCTCGCGGCGCTCGAGGCAGCAGGCGCCGACGCGTCGCTGCCGGACTTGTCGGACGCCGCGGGCGTGCTCGCCGTCCTCGAAGCCTTCCGACACCGTGCCCGCCCAAGCCCAGGCCCGCCCCGGGTCTAGCGGACGGCCGAGCGAGGCCGGGGGAGCCACCGCGTCTTGGCCGGCTTGCCCCGCGTCTCGAGGCGAGCAGCTCTGCGTGACGCGGAGCAACCAGGCCGGGCCACGGGTGGTGGCAGGCGGCGTTTGGCGTCAGGAAGAACCGGACCGCTCCCGTTCCGCGCGCCCTCCCGGACGCGCGACGGTCATGCTCATCGCTTCAGGGGCTGGACCTCGTAGCCAATGGGGTATCCCTGGAAGATGACGCCGTTCTGGTTCGTCGAGAAGACGAAATGGCAAGGGTCGCTGGTGTCCTTGAGAATCAGGGCATAGCTCTCGTCGTTGTTAGTGAACTGCACCTCGAAGCCTGCCGGAGCCGCCACCCCCGAACTGAGCTTGTCAAAGGGGACGTACTTCTTGCCTGCCCCCATTGCGTCGATTGATTCCGCCGTGTTGACGGCCCGGACGAACAGCAACGCGGCGTGACGTCGCGCCTTTTGCGTTGCATCCTCGCCTATTCCGTGCAGGCATTGGGCAGCAGCGGGAGCTGCGCAGCTCAAGGCCACGAGGGCGACGATCCCGAGTACGCGCATTCGTCACCTCCTACGGCAGAGTAGACGCAGGGTGGTGGCCCCAGGTTGGATAAGTCTCCTCACCGTCAGCACCGGGGAGCTGACCATTGCCCTGGACTGGGCGCACGGGTGCGGGCGGCGACGGGAGCTGCGGTTGCTCGTTCCCGACTCGATCGCGCCACAGGTGGACCGAGTGGGAGCGGCCGGGTGCTGGACAAACTCAGGTCCGCTCACCCGCCAACTGGAGCAATGCTGCAGCGACGACCACAAGGGTGGTTGAAGGAACGGACTGGCGATCACTCCCCAGAAGTGGCGGAAGCGCCTGGGAGTCGAACCCAGCCCCCCCGCGAGAGCGGGGAGCGACCGGTTTTGAAGACCGGGAGGGCCACCGGGCCCCGTTCGCTTCCGCGCTCATCTTATCACCCGATGGTGGGCACACCACACCTGTCGTGGCGCGCCGTGTCGCATGTTGACTGGAAAGCGAACGACCGCCGCTGCCGCAGCCGCCGAGACTCTGGCGGGAAGCCGACCTCGTGGATGAGAAGAGCCCGGCCCCCTCATGAGGAATGGGAGCCGGGGCGCAGACGTACGGGAGCGCTAGCCTTCGATCAACCGAACCTCGCCGGCCCGCGGACCCTTCGCCGACTCTTCCGGCGTGAACTCAACGCGCTGGCCCTCGCGCAGCAGCTCGAATACTGCGCCACGGACCGCGCTCCGGTGGAAGAAGTGCTCGATTCCCCCCTCGTCCCTGATGAATCCGAACCCCTTGTCGATGAGCAAACGCGCGATGGTCCCGGTCGGCATACCCGTGTCCTCCCGATCAACGAAACCCGTGGGAACATCCCAGGGGCTGCTGGCAGCTGACCGCAGCGATCGTCTTAACCGATCTCGCCGCGCTCAGTGAAACGTACACGTTGCCGATCCGAAGGCCCGATGTGACGAAAGGCGCCGTCGGCACCCGACGCTTCCGTCGATGTGTGGCTTCGCGCTGTCCGCACGCGCTGGCAAAACCCTCCCATGCGTGGCGCCGACGCCAGAGGACACGGGCGTCACGATGAGCTTGAAGTCGGGCCAAGTGTAGGCAGTTCCAGGCTGGAAGTCAAGGGATGACTGACCTTTACGACCGAATTGGGGATGGTCACCGCTGGCCGACCCGCCAGCCCTCCTCCTCGTCCTCCTCGTCCTCGTCGTCCTCCTCGTCGTCCTCCCCCTCCTCGTCCTCCTCGCCGTCCTCGTCGTCGTCCTCGTCGTCGGGATCGTCGAGGTCGGGTGGATACAATTCTGGATTCAGACGCATGGCACTCCTCGCTTCAGCGCTACCGACCGGCCTCACGCCTTTACACCGTCGGCGCCGGCCGGCGCGCCAGCTGCTGCAGCCGGCTGGGAGACGGGTGGAGCCGGGTAGGTGGACCAGAAATGGCGGCCGCAGCGCGGGCAGACCCAGAACTGGTCCGGTCGCCAGGGATCGCCGGGAGCCGGATCCCGCATGACCATCTGCTCGCCGCACCGCTGGCACGCAATTCTGAGTTCGGTGGACATGCGAGGATTCTAGCATCGTCCCGCGTGATCGCCCATGGGTGCCGAATACCACAGATGCCTCCGCCCGGCGGCGCCGGGCATGTACAATCACCACATTCATGGTCGCTGCCATCATTCTCTCTGCCGGCGCTTCGTCCCGGATGGGCCGGAACAAGGCTGTGCTGGCCCGGCCCGACGGCCTGAGTTTCCTTGGCAGTCTCGCCTCGACCTTGCACGATGCAGGATGCGGCCCGATCGTGGCCGTGGCTGGCGAGCAGCCGGACGCGATTCGACGGATCGTCCGGCGCGAGCGCCTTCCGGTCGTCGTCGTGGTGAATCCCTCTCCGTCGCGCGGGCAACTGTCGTCGCTGCTAGTGGCCCTGGACTGGCTGGACCACGTGGCCCCGGACGCGGTGCTCGTCACCCCGGTCGACCTTCCGCTCATGGCCTCGGAGTCGGTGCGACGGCTCGTCAGTGAGTGGCGTCTCGCTGGCTCGGCCATCGCGCGCCCGACTTGGTTGGACCGTCATGGTCACCCCGTGCTGTTCGCGGCACGCGTCTTTCCCGAGTTGCGGGCCACGGATCCGGCGGAGGGCGCGCGTGCCGTGGTCCGTGCGCACCCCGACACGCTGGACGTCCCCATCGAAGACCCCGGCTGTTTCGACGACATCGACACGCCGGCGGACTACGAACGCGTGTTCAAGGTCCCGATCCGGTAGCACCAGCCGACTCGACCCCGCACCCTCACCGCCGTGCAGTGAACCTCTTCGTGCCTCCAGACGTCTTGCAGGGGTATGTCGTTCACCGTCGCGGGGCGGAGGCGTGCCTCACCGCCTCGCGCCGCTCGTCCCGGGCGCCGGGAGCCAACGCGGGCCAGCCCGACTTCTGCCCGGAACCGATGCGCCTCATCCATCCCCGGCATCTTCGGCGCGCATGAACTCGACTGCGAGGCTAGCCTCCGGTCGGTCGACAGGCGGTGATATGAGTGAACGAGGTCGCGTACCCCTTGGGTCCACGTTGGACCAATCTGGCGTTACCCCTCGCGCCGGCCGACTGCTCGTGGTCCTGGACGACGTTCGGGCCGATCTCCGCTACGCCGGACGTGCCCTCTGGCGCAGTCCGGGCTTTGCGCTGATGGCGATCCTGTCGCTGGCCCTCGGCATCGGTGCCAACGCCGCCGTCTTCAGCGCGGTCAACACGTTCGCGCTGAAGCCGTTGCCGATTGAGCGGCCCGACGAGGTGTTCACCGTCCAGGGGCTTCACTCTCCGGGCCTTTCGTTTCCCAACTACCGGGACCTGCGGGACCGCGCCTTGCTGCTCACGTCGCTGGCCGGCTATCGCATCGCGCCGATGGACCTGGAACTGGGCAGCGGACCCGTTCGAGCCTGGGGCTACCTGGCGACGGGCAACTACTTCGACCTGCTCGGCGTGAAGCCGGCAATCGGTCGGTTCTTTCGCCCATCGGACGACGTCCGCGAGGGGGATGCGCCGTTCGCCGTGCTGAGCCATGACTGCTGGACGGGTCGCTTCGGGTCGGATCCCGGCGTCGTCGGCAGGGTCGTGCGGATCAACCGCGTGCCCTTCACCATTCTCGGGGTCGCGCCGAAGGGATTCCGCGGGACCGAGCTGTTCTACCGGCCCGAACTGTGGGTGCCGATGATGATGCAGCCCCGGATTGAGGTCGGCAACCCCTGGTTGGAGAAACGGCGATCGTCGAACACCTGGGCGCTTGCGCGCCTCAAGCCTGGGGTCTCACCGTTGGCTGCAGCCGCGGATTTGAACCGAGTGGCCGCGCAGCTGGCGCAGGAGTACCCGAAGGACGACGACGGGTTGACATTGCGGCTCTCGAGGCCAGGGCTCGTCGGCGACCTGCTCGGCGGACCGGTGCGGGCCTTCACGCTGGGGGTACTCATCCTCGCCGGACTGGTGCTGCTCGCCGCGTGCACGAACCTCGCCGGCGTGCTGGCCGCCCGCGGTGCGGACCGACAGCGAGAGCTCGCCGTCCGGGTTTCGATCGGCGCCAGCCGTGGACGGATCGTCCGCCAGTTACTCACCGAGGCCCTGCTCCTGGCGGGCTTGGGTGGGGCGGCCGGCTATGCGCTCGCCGCCGCCGCGGTGCGGGCAATCAGCGCGTGGCACGCGCCCGTGGATTTTCCTGTCGAACTCAACCTCGAGGTCGACCGGACCGTACTGCTGTTCGCCGTCGCGGCCTCGGCGGCGGCCGGCGTGCTGGTCGGCCTCGCGCCGGCGCGGCAGGCAGCCCGCACCGATCCGACCGCGGCCCTCCGAGAGGAGGGTGGCCGGATGCGGATCTCCGGCCGCCGCTGGCCTGTCCGCGACGCGCTGGTGACTGTGCAGGTGGCCCTGTCTGTCGTGATCGTCGTCGCCTGTCTGCTGTCACTGCGCGGGCTCCAGGAGGCTCTCCGGACGCCGCTGGGCCTTAACCCGCGCCAGACGGCGATGGTGGGCTTCGATCTCGGCCTGGGGGGCTACTCGGCCGACGAGGCCGCCCTGTTCCAGCAGCGGGCGCTGGCGTCGGTCGCCCGCCTTCCAGGGGTGGGTGCGGCCGCGTACTCGAACTCGCTGCCCTTGAGCCTCGACCAGTCGTGGTCGACGGTGTTTCCCGACGACCAACCCGGCCTGCGGCTATCCGAGGCGCGGAGCACCGTGCGGTACGAGGTGTCCCCTGGATTTGTCGAGACCCTCGGTGTCCGCCGCTTGGCCGGACGGGCGTTGGAGTGGGGCGACGATCGGAGCCGCCGCCGCGTCGCCGTCGTGAATGCCACGTTCGCACGAACCGTCATGCGCACCGCCGACCCCGTGGGCCGCGTGTTCCGCTACGGTTTGGAGGGGGATCCGATCGAGATCGTCGGGGTCGTCGAGGACGGCAAGTACGGCTCCCTCGCTGAGGCGCCGCAACCGGCCGTCTTCGAGCCGATCCTGCAGGTGCCGAACCTGACGACCACCTTGGTGGTGCGCTCCGCCCGCCCTCCCGAGGCCTTGGTCGCGGAGATGCGGCACGTGGTGGCGTCGCTGGACCCGGCCCTGCCGGTCTACCAGGCGGGCACCGTCGAGCAGATGTTGGGATTCGCGCTGTTCCCCAGCCGCGCCGCGGCGGCCGCACTGGGTACTTTCGGCCTGTTGGCGCTCGTGCTCGCGGCGACGGGGATTCACGGCGTGGTTGCCTACACGGTCTCCTGCCGCCGCCGCGAGATTGGCATCCGGATGGCGGTCGGTGGCACGGCGCCGCAGGTTCTGTCACTCGTCCTCGGCCGCATCGCGATCCTGCTCGGCATCGGGATCGGTATCGGGCTCGCAGCTGGCGCTGCGGCGGCCGGCATCCTCTCGAATGTCGTGTACCTAGCGTCCCCGCACGACCCGGTGGTGTTTGTGAGCGTGGCCGCGCTAGCCGGCGTCCTCGGCATCGCATCATCCTGGGCGCCGGCACGTCGCGCGATGCGGCTCGCACCCTTCACGGCACTGCGTCCGGACTGATCCCTTCGTGGGGACAGGGAGGCGACGCGGCCGGCGAGACCGACTCCGGCCGGTGTGCCTCCCAATCCGCTTCGAGCCGTCACACGTGGAAGCGGCCGACGAGACCCTGCAGCTGGGCGGCCATCTCGGTCAGGGCGCGGGCGGCCTTCTGCGTGTCGGCGGCGCCTTGCGACGCCTGCTGCGCCGCCCCGGCCACGCTCCCCACGTTCCGCGCAATCTCCGAGGACCCCCGCGCCGCCTCCGTGATGTTCCGCCCAATCTCGTTCGTCGTCGCCGTCTGCTCCTCCACCGCCGTCGCAATCGTGTTCGACACCCCGTCAATCTGCGTGATCAGCTGGCTGATCTGCCCGATCGCCTGGACCGCCCCCGTCGTCTCCTGTTGAATCGCCTCGATCTTCTGGCTGATGTCCTCGGTCGCCTTCGCCGTCTCCTTCGCCAGCTCCTTCACCTCGTTCGCCACCACCGCAAAGCCCTTCCCCGCGTCCCCCGCCCGCGCCGCCTCGATCGTCGCGTTCAGCGCCAGCAGGTTCGTCTGCTCCGCAATCGACGTGATCACCTTGATCACGTTCCCGATCTCCTGCGAGCTGTCCCCCAGCTTCTGCACCGTCTGGTTCGTCGCGTCCGCCACCCCCACCGCGTGCTTCGCCATCCGCGCCGCCTCGTTCGCGCTCTTGGCGATCTCCCGGATCGAGGCCAGCATCTCCTCCGAACTGGTCGCCACCACCGTCAGGTTCTGCGACACCTGCTCGGAGGCCGCCGACACCACGTGCGTCTGGGTCGCCGTCTCCTCGGCGTTCCCCGCCATCTGCTGGCTGATCGTCGACAGCTCCTCGGCCGACGCCCCCAGCGCCTGCGCGTTCTGCCCAATTGCGCTGATCGAGGTCCGCAGGTCCCCGATCATCGTGTTGATGCTCGTCTTGATGGCCGCGTGGTCGCCGGCATACTGCCCCTGCACCTGGACCCGCAGGTCCTGCTGGGCCACCGTCGCCAGCACCCCCGCCGCCTCATTCACCGGTCGGAGCACCGCCTCCAGCGTGTCGTTGAGACCGCGGAGCAGCTTGCGGTAGACGCCCGTGACGCACTCGGCATCCGCCCGGTGCGACAACCGGCCCTCGCGCGCCGCCTCGATCACGCCACCCGTCTGCGCGACCAGCGTCGTGATCTGATGGATGCACGCGTTGAGGTTCTGCTTGATCTCGTTGAAGTCTCCCTGGTAGGTGTCGGTGATCGCCGGCGGGGTGTCCCCCTTGCTGATCCGGTCCACGTACTCGGCCGCCACGTTCAGCGGCCCAATCACCGCGTCCAGCGTCCGGTTCACGCCGTCGACGATCGTCCGGAAATCCCCCTGATGCTTCGACGCGTCGGCCCGCGTCGCCAGCCGCCCGGCCACCGCCGCCTCCACAAGCGTGTTCGCGTCGGCGATCAGGCTCTTGAGGTTCTCCCGCATCTGCTCGATCGTGTTGTTGATGAACACCTTCTTGCCCGGGAACCGCTCGAGCGGCGCCTCGAAGTTGCCCTTCCCGAACTCCGCGATGCACGCCATGGCCTTCTTCTTGACCGTGATGTGCCCCGCCACCATCTGGTTGATGCCCCGCGCCATCGCCTGATACGCCCCGTGGAACTTCGTCGCGTCGATCGTCACGTCGATGTCGCCCGCGTCGTGCTCGGTCGACATGTGCGTCATCTCGCCCACCAGCGTGTTCAGCGCCCCGATGCACTGGTTCAGGTTTCCCTTGATCTCGTTGAAGTCCCCCTGGTAGGCGTCGGTGATCGCCGGCGGGATGTCCCCCTTGCTGATCCGGTCCACGTACTCCGCCGCCACGTTCAGTGGCCCGATCACCGCGTCCAGCGTGGCGTTCACGCCCTGCACGACCTTTTGGAAGTCTCCCTGGTGCCGGGTCGCGTTGGCCCGCGTCGCCAGCCGCCCCTCGACGGCCGCTCGGGAGAGCTGATTGGCGTCGCTCACGAGGGCGCTGATCGCCTCCATCATGAAGATCATCGCCGGGACGAGCCGGTCGTTCTCCGACCGCCGCCCGCTGCCGTCGCCGATCTTCCGGTAGACGTCGAGATCCGACAGGTCGCCCTGGCTGATCTTGATGACCGTGTCCTGCACATGGGACACGCGCGAGCGGACGTCGTTGACGGCCCGGGCCACCTCCGCGAACACCCCCTGGTACTGCCCCTCGACGCCAACCGTCAGGTCGTTGACGGCCAGCCGCTGGAGCACGCGGTTGGCCTCCACCAGTCCTGCCAGGCCGTCGATGCAGCGGTTCAGGTTCGTCTTAATCTCGTTGAAGTCCCCGTGGTAGGTGTCGGTGATCGCCGGCGGGATGTCCCCCTTGCTGATCCGGTCCACGTACTCCGCCGCCACGTTCAGCGGCCCGATCACCGCGTCCAGCGTCCCGTTCACCCCTTCGACGATGGACCGGTAGGCGCCCTGGAACTTCGACGCGTCCGCGCGGGTCGCCAGGCGCCCTTCGACCGCCGCCTGCGACAGCACGCCGGCCTGGGCGACCAGCCCGCGCAGCGCCTCGATGGTGGCCTTGAGCACCGGCGCGATCTCGTCCTGGCCGTCCTTGGGCACGACCTCCGCATGCAGGTCGCCGGCGGCCACCTGCTGCATGGTGCCGATCACGATGGTCTGCAGGTCCTCGGCGAACTGGTCCATGGTATCGGCCAGCACCCCGATCTCGTCGCGGCGGCGCAGGCGCAGCCGGGTCCCCAGACGGCCCCTCCCCATGTCCTGCATCATGGCCACCCCGCGCCTCAGCGGCCGCGTGATGTTGCGCGCGATCAGGGTGCCGCACATGAGTGCGGCCGCGACGCCCAGGACGCCCCACAGGGTCAGCCACCACCTGGCGTCCACCACTCGCGCCGTTGCTGCCGCCTGGAGACGTTGCCCGCTTTGGGTCGTGTTCACCACCACGGATTCGAGAGCCGTGGTGCACGCGACGCGCGGGGCGTTCATCGGTCCGCCCTTGGCGAGCAGACGCTCCGCCTCTTCCTTGTGGCCGCGGGACAGGGCGGCGAGGATATCGTTGACGGCTGCCTGGTAGGCGGGCCACGCGGTGTCCAGCGACGCCAGCGCGGCCTTGTCCTCCGGCGAGACCGCCGACGGTCGGTACGCCGCGATGGCCTCATTCGCCCTCGTGATGTCCGTCGTGATGTCGGTCGCGAGGGCTGGTCGCTCCTCCGGCATGGCCACGAACTTCCAGAGGTCTCCCCGCATTTTGTAGAGCTGACGGTCTGTCGTCTCGACCTGCTGCATCGGGAGGAGCTGCTGCGTGTACAGGATCTCCTGATCGTGCAGGGCGGAGGTCAGGTCCTTCCAGGCCATCAGGCAGGCCCCTCCGATGACGAGTGAGATCGCGACGAACGCCCCGATGAGTTTGGTTCCGATCCGCAGGTCGTTGATGCGAGACATTTCGGAGAACTCCAGCGAACGGGTTGTCCTCGTCCGGCCCGGCCCAGATGCCTAGCGCGGGGCCACTTCGCGCGCCGCTGGACGGCCCGTCGGCGGCCGGCGGCACGCTCTACGGCTTCTAGATAATCGGTCGCCGGCCACAGCACTTGAGACCAGCACCGCGGTCTGTCTCGGCAGTCTAGGGAGGGTGATTCACAATGAACTAGGGCGTCGAATCTGCCTGATGCAACATGCACTAGGCACCGTAATCTCGACAGGTGAGAGTCACCGGAATCAGCCGCGCGTGGGCACTGAACGCCGCCCTCACCGAGCCGGTGATCGTCGTCGACGTCGATCGCGATCGGGGCGCGTGAGGCTGACACCCCGTCCGCCCCGGGGCCTCGTCGGGCTTGCGCCTGAGCGCTCGCGTGTCGACCTGGTGTAGGCGAGGGATGTCGCCAGGGGCGATCGAACGATGTACCCTTTCTGCAGAACCTTCTGACCGGAAGGAGACCCCAGTGGACGCGCCGATCTTCGTCGTGGGTGGGCCCCGCAGTGGCACGACGCTGATGCGAAACATGCTGAACCGGCACCCGAGGATCGCCGTCTGCCGCGAGACCGAGTTCTTCCACTGGGTCTACTCCCGGCGGTGGCGGTTCGGACGGCTGAGCGATCTCGAGAATCGGCAGAGGGTGGTGCGCCAGTACCTCGGAACGCAGCGCATCCGGCGCATGCGACTGGACCTGGGTGCCCTGGCCGACACGCTGCTTGCCGAGGCCACCACCTACGAGGCCATGTTCCTGTCCCTCCTGCGCTTCTTCGCCCGGGCGACCGGCAAGCCGCGGTGCGGCGAGAAGACACCCCACAACGGCCTGATCACGGAGCAGTTGTGCCAGTGGTATCCCGGCGCCGCCATCATCCACCTCCTGCGAGATCCCCGCGACGCCGTGGCCTCCATGCTGCGGATGCCGTGGGCGCCCCAGAACGTGATTGCGACGACGCGGTTCTGGTTGAGATTCAATCTGGGCGCGCTGCGCTCGCGACACCGTCCGGAGTACGTGCAGATCCGATATGAAGAGCTGGTCAGGGATCCCGAATCGCAGCTGAGACGGATCTGCGCGGCGATCGGAGAGGAGTACTCCCCGGCGATGCTGGTTCCGGATGGAGATGGCGCGCCGAACCAATGGTTCTGGTTCCGCCGCGCCGAAGAAGCGGTGACCACCGCCCGGCTGGGCCTCTGGCACGAGGCACTGACGCCCCGTCAGGTGGCCCTAGTCGAGTGGGTTGTCGGCCGACACCTGCAGGCGTTCGGGTACGAGCCGGTCGGCCGTCCCCCGACCGCTGGCAGCATCATGGGCGAGCTGGCGCGTGCGGGACGTGACGCCGTCCGGATCCGGCTCCGGCAGTTCCCGGCCGTGTGGTACTACCTCACCCGGTCCACCGACCTCGCCCGAGAGGAAGCCGCACGCGAGCGGCCCTTGAGGTCAGCCGCAGGCACGTCCTAGCGGGACGTGATCACAGAGTGTCGCCCACCCGGTCGCCGCCCGACGCCCGGACGTAGTGCCCCGTCCGCTTGTCAACGGCGACCGTGGCGCCCTCGAAGAAGCCCGCACCGAACGACCAGAGCTTCGCGAACCGCCGCTGTCGCCCCAGACTTGCCCCCACTACCGAGCGCCCCAGCGCCCACCCGCCGGCCATCCGCAGCAGGAGGGGCAGAGCCTGCCACTGCCTGGTCTTCAAGGGCTTCACCATGGTCGCGCCGGTCCCGCGCCAGTAGGCGTCGATTAGCGCCGGCAGCTGGGCCCAGCTGCGGAGACCGTAGTGCGTCACCCACACCTCGGGCGTTTCGTAGACCCAGTGGCCGGCAATCAGGGCCCGTAGCGCCAAGTCCCCGTCCTCCCCGGCCTGGAACCGGGCTCCAGCGCCCAGCAACTCGTCGAAGCCGTTGAGCGACTCCCACACGCTACGGCGCACCGCCATGCAGGCGCCCATCCCCTGCACCAGGTGTTTGTCCCCGGTCGTCCGCGCGAGGACGGCCTGCTGCCGGATATGCGCCGGGATGCAGCCAGTCGCCGCGTTCTGAACGGCGGGCAAGACGTTGCCGAAGACAATGCCGATGCGAGGGTCCACCGCGAAGGCGCCCTCGAACTGCCGGATCCAACCGGCGGGAACCTGGCAGTCGTCGTCGGTCAGCAGCACGAGCTCGCCCTTGGCCCGACGGATGCCGGTGTTCAGTCCCGCTGACCGACCCTTGGTGTGGCTCCGCAGGTAGCGCGCCCGCGGGTCTCCCAACAGGGACCCAAGCACGCTCGCCGTGACGTGATCGTCGCTCTGGTCGACGATCACGACCTCGAACTCCCGGTGGTCGCTGCCGAGAATCGTCCGGACCGCGTCGCAGACCAGCGCCGGGCGGCCGCGTGTCGACAGGACCACCGAGACGCCCCGCCGCGGGCTGCTCACCGAACCGCTGTCGGACCCGGGCGTTTCCGGATGCCGGTCCACGGGGCCTTGCTCCCTTGTGTGTCCAGGAAGACGGAGACGAGGCTCCGGATTCTTCGTGGAACCATCCAGATGACGAAGTGGGCCATCAAATCCGCCGCCCGGGGCCGGCCGTTGGCCGCGGCCTCGCGCGGCAGGAGCCAGAAGGCTCGCCAGTCCCGGCAGCGAGCCGCTGTCGAGCTCACCCAGATCAAGACGAACGACGCATACGCCCGAGCCGTCACGAACTCGCGACGTTCGCGGACCCAGGCGAGGGAGGTACTGCCAGTCCGCGGAATCGCTGATCCTGCGGTGACTCGTCTCGATGTGCCAGATGGCCAGCGGCTCCGGATTCGGCACGAAGACCGTCTGGACGCCCGTGACGGTGGAGGCACGCAACAGCCAGTCCACATCGTTGTGGCGCAGGAGGCCTGCCCGAAAAGGGACGCGTTGCAGCAGGTCCCGTGACGTCAACATGGTCGAGGGCAGGATTAAACCCTCGCCGCCGCGGAGGCCGTGCTGGCAGAACAGGTATTCGCTCATGGGTTCGCCGGACGCCTGGACGCGGCGAGGCCAGATTAGGTCACCGTCCTCGCTGCGGGCGAGCATGCGGCAGGCGACAATCGGATGGGGGCAGGCGCACCGTTCCGCCGCCCGGACCTGACTGTCGAGCTTGGCCGGCAGCCACTCGTCGTCGTCGTCCAGGAAGGCCACCCACCGGCCCCGTGCCTCGTCCACCCCGGCATTCCTGGCGCCCGCGCTTCCCACCCCTGTTGGCAGCACCTTCACGCGGACCCGGGAATCGTTGATTGATCCGAGCGCGCGCTCGGTCTCCTCATCGGGACCATCGACGACCACGATGGCTTCGAGCTCACGCAGCGTCTGGTTTCGTACGCTCTCGAGTGCCCGCAGCAGCAGCCCCGGGCGGTGACGGGTCGGAATGATCGCCGACACCACCGGCGACCTCATGCCGCATCACCTGGGGCGGACCTCACCCGCCCGCTTGGGACCTGGGGCATGCGACGGCGCGTCGGCAGCCCGGGCGGAGTCCGCTGGCCGCGGACAACGGGGGTCACGGCCGCCTCACGTCGGACAAGGTTGTGATCCGGTTGCCGAGCTCACGCCGCGCGCGGCGCATGGTGACCAAGGCCCGCCTGAACGCCCGAGGAGCGTGGCGCCGCGGGACCTCGCGCCGCGCCTCCTGGTCGAAGGCGGAGTAGCGCAGGCAACTGTAGGGGCAGTACTCGTCGTCGCACGGCCGGTCCTCGGCGAACAGGTGGAGGCGGCCGTCGCACAGGTGACCGAGAGGGGTCCGCTCACCGCAGCGGAAGATCCGGCCGTCGTAGCCGATCGTGACGAACAGTCGACCGGCCGCACACGGAATGCCGCTGAAGTCCGGGACGCCGTCGAGATAGTGCTGGTCGTGCAGCGGGTCGATCGTGGCACGAGAGCGATCCGCGGGCCAGGGCCCCTCCCGGATGACCTGCTCGGCTTGGTCTGCCAGGCGGCAGAACTGTGTCCGTTCGCTCTCCGTGTAGGCCTGCGGATACCAGCGGCCGTGGTGCGCGCCTCGTATCGCCTTGGGGATGACCGGAACACCCCGAGCCGCGAAGGACTCCGCGACCCGAGGGAACTCGGCGAAGGTCTCGGGGGTCATGACCACCGAGGCGAACACCGGGAAGTGGGAATCCAGCAGGCACGCGACATTCGCCAGCAGGCGTCGCCAGCCCGCCAGCCGGTCCCGTTCCGCGAGGTGGACGCCGCAGTGGATGTACTGGACGCGCCCGGGGTCGATCCGGGCCGCGAAATCCCGCACGCGGGGCGAGGACAGGTTGGAGTTGACCGAGATGTAGTGGCACGACGTGAGGTGCCGGCACAGCCCGACGAAGTCCGGGTGGAGGAACGGCTCCCCGCCGGTCAGGTGCAGGAGCCACGTCTTTCCGGTCGAGTTGAAGAAGTCCAGGTGCTGCGAGGCCGAGAGACGTCCCACGAGGGGATGTTCAGTGGCCGCGCCGCTGATGCAGTAGGCGCACCGGTAGTTGCACAAGAGGTTGAGCGTCCAATCGGCGGCGATGTCGAACGTCATGCCAACCGTCTCACGTCCCTGTGCGACGCTGCTGCCTCGAGATCCTGCAGGCCTTTGAGAGCGGGAGCGTGCCTCCCCGACACTGGACACCACCATAAGGCGAAGGTGCGGATTGCGTCAAATGGAGCCGCACCCTACAATCGCCGCAGCTCACACCTCGTTCGCGGAGACGTGGCATGAGCCTCAGAGAAAAGATCCAGTGGTTCCTGGAAGAGCTGACCGGGGTCCGTGTCTATCGCCGAGCCCCGCGCGGCATTGATCTGTTCGAGGATATTCGGGCCCATCTTCCGAACCTCCGTCTGAACGTGATCTTCGACGTCGGCGCCAATACCGGGCAATCCGCGCGACGCTACCTGAAGAGATTCCCGCACGCGCGCCTCTACTCGTTCGAGCCTGTCCAGTCGACCTTCGACAAACTCCAGCACGGCCTTCGGGGACGCCGCAACGTTTCGACCGTCCGGCTGGCTCTGGGGGCCGCGCGAGGAACAGGCCAGATGGTGCTGGAAGGGGACTCCAACCTGTCTTACCACCTCCTGGGGTCACACGACGCTGCTCCCGCCGACGCACAGCTTGAGGCGGTGACTATCGAGACGCTGGATGACTTCTGCCAGGCCCACGACATCAGCCATATCGACTGCTTGAAGATCGACACCGAGGGTGGAGACTTCGACGTACTGACCGGCGGTGTGCGAATGCTGTCCGACCAGAGGATTGATTTGATCGAGCTGGAAGCCGGCATGAACCCCGGCAACACACGCCATGTGGCATTCGAGAAGCTCAAGAGCTTTCTCGAGGAGAGACGGTATTTCCTGTTTGGGCTCTATGAACAGACGGAGGAATGGCCGACGAAAGAGCCGCACCTGCGCCGAACGAATCCGGTCTTCATTTCCGACAAGACGGTACGCGCAAACACACGACGGCGGAGGCGGGTTGGATTACCATGGGAACCGGGGGGCACGACCGGGGGTCGTTCCGGGTCTGATCGATGAGGGTCGATTGAAGCGGTCGGAGCCTTTGAACGCTCCCCTTGCGAGAGCGATCGTGACCCACTGACGGAGAGATGCGCTCCGGTTGGGCATCGAGACCAGTCCGTGCCCGGGCCCGCGCCGCCGCCCACTCGGTTCAGTCCAAGACGCCATGAAGGCCATCGTCTATCGTCGCTACGGGTCGCCCGACGTTCTCGCCTACGAAGAGGTCGACAAGCCGACTGCCCAGGACGACGAAATCCTGATCGACGTGCAGGCGGCGTCGGCCAATCCGCTCGACTGGCACTTCATGCGAGGCGTGCCGTACCTGCTCCGGCTTGCCGCCGGCCCGCGACGACCGAAGGTCCCGCGCTTGGGCGTGGACGTAGCGGGCCGGGTCGAAGCCGTGGGTAAGGACGTGAAGGAATTCGCGCCCGGCGACGAGGTGTTCGGGACGTGCCGCGGGGCGTTCGCCGAGTTCGTCTGTGCGTCCGAGTCGGCCGTGGTGAGGAAGCCCACGAACCTCACCTGGGAGCAGGCGGCGGGCATCCCGGTGGCGGCCTGCACGGCGCTCCAGGCGCTTCGGGACAAGGGGCACGTCGAGCCGAAGCAAAAGGTGCTGATCAACGGCGCGGCCGGAGGCGTCGGCACGTTCGCGGTGCAGATTGCCAAGTCGTACGGGGCAGTGGTCACTGGCGTGTGCAGCACGAGGAATCTCGACCTGGTCCGATCGATTGGCGCCGACCATGCGATCGACTACACGCATGAGGACTTCACGAGGAGTGCGGACCGTCAGGATCTGGTGGTCGACTGCGTCGGGAATCGCTCGTGGTCGGCCTGCAGGCGCATCCTGAATCGCCGGGGGACCTACGTCATGGTTGGCGGGCAGGGCGGCCAGTGGATAGGACCACTTGCCGCGTGGGTCACGATGGTCACCCTGTCGCCATTCATCACCCAGACGATGCTTGTGAGCATGACCCGGCGGAACAAAGCCGACCTGACCACCGTCCGCGAGCTCGTGAAGGACGGTCACGTGACGCCGGTCATCGACAGGCATTACGGCTTGCGTGACGTTCCCGACGCGCTGCGGTACCTGGAAGAGGGGCACGCTCGGGGGAAGGTGGTCATCACGGTGGATTAGGGGCTCGGCCCCCAGTCGGTTGCCTGGCGAAGCACGCGGAGACTCGAACGGTTCTGGCCGTCTGGTGCCGCGGCCGCCGGCACCGGGACGCTGGGCGTATACTCATCGGCGGCGGCTGCGTTCGGGCGAATCGCTGGACTGGAGGCCGGTATGGGCGCCGTCTTGGCTCCACTCCTCCTCGTCAGCATTCTGTCCTCCCTCGCCACCGAGCCATCTGGCCACCCATGGCTGCTGCGTGGTGTCGGACCCGGCGGTGGTTGGGAGATTACGGTCCTGGTCGACTACTTCGACAAGACCGACACCGCATTGCTGCAGGCCGCACTGAAGACCTTCGTGCGGGACGTCCCCGAGGACAATCGAATCGGCGTCATGTCACTGGGCGAAGACCCGCCGGCCGCCTCCGACTACACGAGCGATCGGCGTCTGCTGATGGATGCGGTGGATCGGCTTTCGCCGCTCTCGGACTTGCAACTGTGGCACCGCTTCGTGTTCGGCGCTCCGGCCAGTGCCGGTGCGAACCACGACGTCGACGGGAGCATCGCTGACCTGCTGGCGGCGTTTGCGGGTCGACCGGTGGCGCCACGGGCGGTGGTGGTGGTCGCCAGTGAACAAGTCCTGCGGTGCCCGCCTACGGTCACCGCCGCCACGTTCAACTCCGCGCGCGACCATGGGGTTCGCGTCGACGTCGTGAGAGTCCGAGCCGACCTGCGTCCGGGGATGCCGGACGTGGCCCTTGGCGTCGACCCCGTCCTTGACCGGATCTTGCGGACGGGAACCCACCTCACCGGTGGCCGAGACGAGTTGGCGTCGTCCACGAGGGATCTCGAAGGCGCCCTGACGCGGATCGCCAAGGATCTGGGACACCGCTGACTTTGCTCGGATCGCCGAGATCGTGTGCGGCCGCAACCCTGCTGACCACGCCGCGACGGCGGCGCTCGCCCGAGCTCGACCCGTGTGAACCAGAGAGGCGCGCCTCCAGGCATCCCGTGAATCGACTGTCTCACGGGCCGAGGAAAGCCCCTTCGCCACTCAACCCTCCTGACCACCAGGAGACCTCATTGAGCCAGCCGGCAGGGAGGAGTAGGATTCCGCGCATGCCAAAACGTCTGTTCCTGCTCCTTTTTTCCTTCGTGCTCCTCACCCCGGTAGCCTACGCGGCACCAGGAGTTCCCCGGGCAGCTCACGCATGCCGATATCAACCGGGGACATCGTTTACGGCGGAAATCCACGTCGACATCAGTGACCGCGAAGTCCCCTCGGATACCGGCACCGTCACACTCAATCTGAAGATCCCCTCCGGTGGGCGCGTCGCGCAAGCGAAGGTGCCGCGTTATGTCGCTTCCCTCAACCGGGTGGGTGTTCCGCTGACGGGCAACCGAGTGAAGCACTTCGATCTGGCTCCGTCCGTGATCATCGAGAATCCGAACTCGGCGGACTGCCAGCTCAAGATGGAGTTGGGGGTGGCCGGCCGCAGCTGGGCGCAGCAGGCGAAGACCCACTTCACCTTTAGCGCGACGGTCGTCGTGGGAGGGCAGCGGACCACATTCAAGAGTGTCAGTGCCGTGGGGTGTGTGGACGAAGACACGCTCATCCTGCTCGCCGACGGGAGCCGGGTCCCGGTCAAGCAACTTGTTCCGGGCGATGTCCTTCGGAATCCGATGACGGCGGCTGCCCTGGAGGTGGCCGAGGTCATTCGCGGCACCCAAGCCGACGAGGTGATGTACCGCATCGGCTTCGGCGGCTCCACGGCGGTCCTCACGGCCTGGCATCCCGTGATGACGAGGTTCGGACTCAAGCCGGCTCGCGACGTTGAACCGGGCGACCTTGTGCTGGGGGAGGATGGTGCGTACCACGGTGTGACGCTGTGTCAGGCCTTCGCGGGCGATCCGACGCGCTCCGTCTACAACCTGCGGCTGAACGTGGGCACCGACGCGGGATTCGATCACCTGCTGTCCGCGGGAGGCGTGGTCACGGGGGACTTCTTCTTGCAGACCCTGCTGCAGGGTCGGCAGAGCCCTGCTCAATGAACCGACGCTGCGTCTGACGCGCCGCCAGGACGCTGATCCCACGAGCGTCTGGTCATCACCAACCGGCTGACGCTCCTGTGGCTGGGGCGGCGGCCGCCGACGGCCGGAGGAACCGGAACCCATGATTCTGTTCAGAAAACACCCGCAGAGGACGAGGGTCGCCGTGATCATCCTGTGCCTGTCGATGGGCAGCGGGGCACTCGCGAGCCGTTCTCTCGCCGACGGCGAACCGGTGGCCCCTCCGCCGGTGACGCGCCACGGCTGCCCGGCGCCAGGCGTGCAGGAGTTCTCGCGCGCAGTACCTGCAGGCCCGCGAACGAGCGGTCAGGGTACTTCACGGAGTTGGGGCTTGCCGTGGACCGGGCGGCGGTCGTCCGCCGCGTGGAACTCTATTGCGATCCCACGCTGGTGCGCGGCGCCTTGGCCGACGCGTTCCACACGGAGGTCGACAAGATCCCCAGTTCGTTCAGCGGCACTGTACAGGCTGGCACGCTGTATGTCGTCTCGTCCGACATCTATCGGTCCACGTTCGTCCGCTTGTACGGGGAAGCTCGCTGGACGGACGCCGAATACGAAAACCTGATGACTCACGAGTTGATTCACAGCGCCGACGAACTCGTGGCGAAGCACTTGTTCGGGACCGAGGAGGGGATGGGGCCCCCGTGGGTGTTCGAAGGGCTGGCGATCGAGGGAAGTGGCCAGTTTCCGATCGATGCGGCCGAACTGAAGGCGATCACCAGCGACGAGTTCGCGCGCTTCCTGGAGTCGACGAAGCGGAACGACGTTCACCCTCCGGTCTACGTGCAGTACGGCAAGTACATCCGCTACGCGCTGCAGTTCGTCTCGAGGAGGTGGATCGTCGAGAACGCCGGAACGGGGAACCTGGAGCGTGAACTACTGAAGCGGTGCCGAGAAGAGGGTTCGGTCTCTTCGAACTGACGCGATCCGCGCGAGACAGTGAAGGCCGGGTGCCGACCCTAAACTCTCGGGTGGCAACCGTCCCAGGCCTCTCCGACTTGGACGACCTGCCGTTTCCAAAATAGTGGCCTAGCTGGGCCTAGCTGCGGATGTGCGCGTCGGTCTGGCACACGCCGGACGCGACCACCCGCACCAAGATCTCGTCGGGGCGCGGCTCGTCCATTTCGATGTCGCGAATGACGAACGGACCGCCCTTCTTCTCCACGGCCGCAACTCGGTTCTTCATGACGTTGGTCATCGCTGCCGGCGCCGCGCTACGCGACGACTGTGAGTTCGAGTGCGATTTCCAGCTTCAGCACCTTCGAGATCGGGCAACCGGCCTTGGCTGCTGCCGCTGCCTCCTCGACCTTCGTCTTGTCCGCCCCGCGCGCCTTCACCTTCGTCTGCAGGAGGCTCTTGGTGAGCGTGAGGTTCTCGAAGGTGACCGTACAGGTCGTTTCGACCGCCTCGGGCGCGATGCCGCGCTCCCCAAGCTGCGCGCTCAGCGCCATGCTGAAGCAACTCGCGTGAGCAGCAGCGATCAGCTCTTCCGGGTTCGTCCCCGGGGCATCCTCGAAGCGAGTGCGGAACGTTACCTTCTGATCCTTGATGGTTCCGCTCTCGACGCTGAAAGTGCCTTTGCCGTCTTTCAGACCACCGCTCCATACCGCGTTTGCCTTGCGCTTCATCTGGTGCTCCTTTCGTAGCGGCCTTCTCGGCTACGCCGTCAGGTTCTTCGCGATCTGCGCGACATGGCGCCCCTGGAACTTCGCCCCGAGGAGCTCGTTCTCGCTCGGCATCCGTTCACCCTTCCCACTCGCGATCGTCGCCGCGTAGCCTATCGCTTGGCTTCGTCGACCTGGCGGGCAGGTTCACCCAGGCCGGGAACCCGTCCAGCCGCCGCGGTCCGACCTTGGGCATCGCCTCGTGCATGATGCCGCTGTCCGCGGTCATCCACTGCACGTCGCCGGCTCCGCTCCCGGCCGTTCTCCCAGGCGCGGCCCCACTCCTTGATCGCAGCAACGACGGGCGCGAGCGCGCGTCCCTTCTCGGTCAGCGTGTAGCTGACCTGCGGCGGCCTGGTGGCGTGGACCTCCCGCGAGAGGATACCGACCCGCTCGAGCTCCTTGAGCCGTTCGGTGAGCAGGCGATCGCTGATGCCGGGGATTCCCTGGCGCAGCTCGCAGTAGCGGCTGGCTCCCAACATCATCACCGCGATGATGGCGCCGCTCCACCGCCGGCCGATCAGCTCGACGGCGCGGTGGAACACGTCGCAGAGGCGGGCGTCGACGCTGGAGGCGCTCGCCGAATGACTTACACTTAGTAACCTACTTGACATATCGTTAGTAGATGTTATACCATCCATTTCGTTACTTACCAAGTGTAAGTATATCAGGGAATCGGGAGCGGCCGGGCCGGTCGCCCCGCTCAAGGAAGTGGTGGGACATGACACTCGCAGCCTCCGTTGCCCTCCTCGTCGTCCGGCTCGTCTTCGGACTCACCTTCGCCGGCCACGGAACCCAGAAGCTCTTCGGGTGGTTCGGCGGCCACGGCCTCTCGGGCACGGCCGGCTTCATGGAGTCGGTCGGCCTCAAGCCGGGCCGGTCCATGGCGCTGTTGGCCGGCCTCGGTGAACTCGGCGGGGGGCTGCTCTTCGCGGCCGGGCTGTTGACGCCTCTCGCGGCCCTGCTGATCGTCGTGCCGATGATCGTGGCGGTCGTCACGGTGACTGGCCGGAACGGCTACTGGGTGACCGCCTCTGGCTTCGAGTACAACCTCGCGATCATCGTCGTTGCCGCGGCCGTCGCGGTGATCGGTCCTGGCGTTTACGCGCTCGACACCCTGCTGTTCGGCTAGGCGGATGGTCCGGCGAGCAGGTACGTGGGACGTTTGTCAGAGGGCCCGGCCGGGAGCGGGCGAAACGCTCCGGGAGGTGATCATGACAGGCAAGGCAGCGCAGTCGCCAGGAGAGACGGAGAGGGGGCGGATGCCCGTGATCTTCGCCGCGCACGGGGCGCCCGTGCTGCTCGACGATGACGTCTGGATGTCGGAACTCTCGGCCTGGGCGAAGGCCATTCCGAAGCCGGCCGCCGTCCTGATGGTCTCGGCCCATTGGGAGCAGCGCCCGACGACGCTCGGCGCGACGCGGACCGTCCCGCTGGTCTACGACTTCTACGGGTTTCCGGAGAAGTACTACCAGACGAGGTACCCGTCTCCCGGGGCCCCCGAGCTGGCCATGCGCGTCCGCGGCCTGCTCGACAGTCGGAAGATCGCGTGGTCCGACGACGAGGACCGCGGTCTCGACCACGGGGCCTTCGTGCCGCTGGTCGCCATGTACCCGGAAGCCGACGTCCCGGTGCTCCAGGTGTCGATGCCGGCCCTCGAGCCGGAGGAACTCGTCACCCTTGGTCGCGCGCTGGCACCCCTTCGCGACGAGGGCGTGATCATCTTCGGCAGCGGCTTTCTGACGCACAACATGCGGTACACGTTCAGGCCCGGCATCCCCTCGTGGGCCAGGGAGTTCGACGCGTGGGCCGCCGACGCGCTGACGCGGTTCGACGTGGACGCGCTTGAGGACTTCCGCCGCCGCGCGCCTGCTCCCGAACTGGCGCTGCCGACGTGGGAGCACTATGCGCCGCTGCTCGTCTCGGCGGGAGCTGCCGCCGAAGCCGCGGCTCGGCCGAAGGTGACGTTTCCCATCACGGGTTTCTGGCTGGAAGGCGCATTCACCAAGCGGTCGGCGCAGTTCGAGTAACCGACCGGCGAGCGAATGCACGCAACAGAAGGAGAGTGAACATGTCCCATTACGTTCCGTCCACACAGTCGTTCGTCCGCACCCTCGCCCCTGTCGCGGTGTTGGTCGCCGTCGTGCTGGCCTACGCCGCCGTCCCGGCCGCGCAGAGCCTCGCGCAGTACCAGATGGCCCAGAAGATCGTGAAGGAGCACCTGGACACCTTCGACGAGCTCGACTACGTCGTGTTCACCGGCCAGCAGTGGGCGCGACTGCATGAGAGCCACTCGCACGACGTCGTCGTCCACTGGCCCGACGGCCATCAGACCAAGGGGATCGAGAAGCACATCGAGGACCTGAAGGCGATGTTCGTTTACGCCCCCGACACACGCATCAAGGTCCACACCGTCAAGATCGGTCAGGGAGAGTGGACGGCGGTGATCGGTGTCATGGAAGGGACGTTCACCAAGCCGATGCCCACCGGCGACGGCAAGTTCATCCAGCCCACCGGCAAGGCCTACAAGATCAACATGTGCACGGTCTGTCACTGGACCAAGGGCGTGATGGACGAGGAGTACCTCTTCTGGGACAACCTCACCTTCATGCAGCAGCTGGGCATCGCGAAGTAAACGCGCCAGGCGGCAACGGGCGCAGAAGGCACCTCATCGGGGAAAGCAGGGACCGCATGGTCACGATTCGACGGGCGGAGGACCGCGGTCACTTCGACCACGGCTGGCTGAACACGTATCACACCTTCTCTTTCGCGGGTTACCACGATCCCGACCACATGGGTTTCCGCGGCCTCAGAGTGATCAACGAAGACCGCGTCCAGCCAGGGGAGGGGTTCGGTACCCATCCCCATCGCGACATGGAGATCATCACGTACGTCCTCGATGGGGGCCTCCAGCACCGCGACTCGATGGGAAACGGCTCGGTCATCCGTCCCGACGACGTGCAGCGGATGAGCGCGGGAACCGGCGTCACGCACAGCGAGTTCAACGCGTCGAAGGAGAAGCCGGTGCACTTTCTCCAGATCTGGCTTCTGCCCTCGCGCCGAGGCATCCGACCGGGCTACGAGCAGACGACGTTCTCGCGCGCCGAGAAGGACGGGAAACTCCGGCTGATCGCCTCGCCGGATGGCCGCGATGGCAGCGTGACGATTCACACCGACGCACTGGTCTATGCGGGGTTCTTCGGCAAGGGGGTAGGCGCCGATCTGCCGCTCCCCGCGGGCCGCTACGCCTGGATCCAGGTGGCGCGCGGACAGGCGCGCGTCAACGGCCACGATCTGAAGGCCGGTGACGGCGCCGCGCTGTCGGGCGAGCCGAGCGTGAAGATCGGAGGCGTGGACGCGAGCGAGGTGCTGGTCTTCGACCTGGCGTAATCCCGCGTCCCGCCGTTGCCCCGCCGCCGTGACGAATGCGGCGGCGGGGGAGTCTGTCAGCTGGGCGGCGCGCGCGTCTCCAAGGCAGGCGCGGTCGGGCACACGCGGAAGTGGCTGCGGACACGTGAGCGAGTTCTACGACCGGCGTCGCGAGACGCTGGAGATGAGGGCCCGAGTCGACGAGCACCTCGGCGTGACGAGCAGCCGCGTCGGCTACGTATCGGTTAACTTGGCGCAGACCGCCCCAATGCTTCCTATGGGCCCCGCGTTTCAGCCAGAGAAGCGCATCGAGACAACTCGAATCAGTCGGAAACGGATCGAATGACCGAGGCTGGGCTACCGCCGCGGTTGGTTACCCCTTGGTTACCCGCGAGGAGGGAATTTGGTGGACCTGACGGGAGTCGAACCCGTGACCTCCTGAATGCCATTCAGGCGCGCTCCCAACTGCGCTACAGGCCCACTGGTCGGCCGGAGACTCCATGCTAGCCCAGCTTCCCTGCCAAGTCAAAAGAACGCCACGGCACCACGGGCGCCATCCCCGCTGTGTCGAATGCTGGCCAGCCTGGTGGTGGGAGAAAGGGGTCAGGCCTTGCTCGCGATGTTCCGGTGCGCGCGCGTGAGCCAGTCGCACAACAAGCGCGCCGCCTCGTCGGCCGTCGCCCCGTAGAACGGCATCAGCGCGGTCGGCATGCCGGGAAGGCGAACCATCTGGGCGCGCCACCGACCGCCGCGAACGAGCAAGGCCTCGATCTCGTACACGCGGCCACCGATGGTTTCCTGGAATCGAAGGGCGGCCATCGTCGATCAATGATCCGGCGAAGAAGAATCAGCACGCACGTGGAGGAGACTCAAACATTCTACGCACTGGCGCGCGACGGTCAAGGCGAAGCGCCCCGCGAAGCGTCTTGCACAGCGACGATCGGGCGCGCCTTCAGGCATTCCTGACGGGCGGCGAAGCCGTCTTTTATTTCGTCCACAGGAAATGCACGAGCCGTCCACAGGTTTTCCACAGTCGCGTTTCGACACGTCCGTCCGCAGTTCCTCGACCGCGACGCGCGGGCCACCGTGACCGGTTCCAGGGTCGGACCGGGCCTCTGCCACGCCACCACCCGTGCGACGCGATCTAGGGCGTTGACGCCGCGAGGAGGCGCTACTACGCTGGAGGGCGAAATGCTCCCTCGCTGGGCCGTCCGTTTCTCGCTGCTCGCGGCGCTGCTGTCCGCCACCTCGCTGGAGGTCGGCGTGGGTGCGTCCGACAATGCGACAGCCCTGTTCCGCGTGGTTCTCAACGACGGCACGACGCTCGTCTCGTTCGGCGAGTTCACACGGGTGGGTGATCGGGTGGTGTTCTCGATGCCGCTGGGGTCGGCGCGAGGCGACCGGCTGCAACTGGTCAACCTGCCAGCCTCCGTCGTGGACTGGGAATCGACCGCGCGGTACGCGGAGGCCACGCGCTACGCCCAATACATCGTGACCCGTGCGGAGGACGACTTCGCGGTGCTGACCGGCCAGGTTGCGGAGGCGCTGAGCGAGATTGCGCTCGCGAAGGATCCCGCGCGCCGATTGCAGATTGCGGAAGCGGCGCGGCGCCTGGTCCAGCAGTGGCCAGCCGATCACTTCGGCTACCGGTCCAACGACGTGCGCGAGATGGACTCGCTGCTCGAAGGGACCGTCTCTGAGCTGCAGACGGCCGCTGGCGTGAAAGGGTTCGGATTCAGCCTGGTGGCGATGGTCGAGCCGCCGACCATGCCCCTGCTGCCGGACCCGACGCCCGCCCAGTCGCTGGATCAGGCCCTGCTCGCGGCGCGCCTGTCCGACATCCCGGCCGAGCGCCTGGCGCTGCTCCGCTCCGTCGTCGGCGTCATCGACGAGGATCCCAAGCTGCCGAAGGACTGGGCGAGGAAGACCCGGGCGGCCACTCAGGCTTCGCTGGACTCGGAACTCCAGGTTCAGCGGCGCTACGACGCGCTGTCGAAGGAGGCTCTGGAGCGGGCGTCCGGGGCGGCCGCCAACGGCGACGTCCGAGCGGTTGAGGCCGCGATCGCCACGGCGCGGGCGCGTGACCAGCAGTACGGCGAGCAGCGGAAGGAGATGGTCAGCGGTCTGCTCGCGGCGCTCAGAGAGCGTCTCGACGCCGCGACCCGGCTTCGGCTGGTCCGCGACAAGTGGGTCCACAACGCCGACTCGTTTCGCGCGTACCGCGGGGCCATCGCCAATCCCCTCGACCGGCTCACCAAGCTCCGACCTCGGCTCCAGGACATCAAGGACTTGGTCGGTCCGGACGTCGGGTCGCTGTCCTCATTGATCCACACCTACGAGCGGATCCAGCACCAGCTCTCCGGGATCAAGCCCCCGGATGACATGGCCGCGGCGCACGCCACGCTGCTGTCGTCCGTCGCGCTCGGCGAGCAGGCCCTCCGAACGCGGGAGCGGGCCACGATGGCGGTGGACCTGACGGCCGCCTGGGACGCGTCGTCGGCGGCCGCGGGATCGCTGCTGATGCTCGCGCAGGCGCGACAGCAGATCAAGGACATCTCTCGCCCGCCTGAGTCGCGATGATGACGGCGCGCGCCATCCGCCTCATTCGCGCAGACGGTCTCCGCGCGATGCAGCGCGCGATTGCAACGCGCGTCGGTGGACACGACCCCATCACCATCCGCTCGTGCGCCGTGCTCCTGCCGTCCCGGATCGCCGGGGTCTACCTCCGGCGGACGCTGGAGGATGTCGGGCTGACGGGAGATCAGCCCGGAGTCGACCGGGCCATCGTGCTGCCCGAACTGCTGACGCGCGAGGACTGGTACCGGCGCCTGCACGAACGCCTGCCCGAGCGCAGGCCGCGGCTTTCGTCGCTCGATCGGGAAGTCCTGCTCGGTGCTGCCGCTCGGGAGGCGGTGGCGGCCGGCGCGGCCCCCCCTTTCCGACTGCGGCCGGGCCTGCTGGTGGAGATGCTGGCCTTCTACGACGGGCTGTGCCGGCACCGACGCTCCCTGGACGCGTTCGACCGACTGGTGTTCGGCGATCTGGAGCCGCGTGCCGACACCAATCGCGGTGCGGCCCGGCTGCTTCGGCAGACGCGCTTCCTCTCGGCGGCGTTCCGGGCGTTTGAGCGTCGCGTGGAGGCGTCGGGCCAGCTGGATGAGCATCTCCTCCGCCGCGTCCTCCTCGACTCCGGTCAGACGGGCGCGTTCCGCCATGTCATCGTGGCCGTGGGGGATGTGGTCAGCGAGCCGTCGGGTGGGCTGTACCCCGTTGATTACGAGCTTCTGACGCGACAGCCTGGGGTCGAGGTGGTCGACGTCATCGCAACACGCGAGCAACTGCGTGGAGGCCTGCACGAACGGTTGAGGCACGAGCTGCCCGACGCCGAGGAGGTGGAGGAACCGAGTCTCCCGGCCCGCGGCGAAGCGGGAGCGTGCCGGTCCGCCGCGCCCGTGCTCGTCACGCCCGGCACGGAGGACGGGCAGCTGGCGTTCAGGGCGCGCGACCGGGAGGAGGAGCTCCGCCTGATCGTGCGCCAGGTCAAGGCGGAGGCGCGAGCCGCGCGCGGATCGGTGGACCGGGTCGCGGTGGTGTTCAGGCGGCCCCTGCCGTACGTCTACCTCGCCCGCACGGTCTTCGACGCCGCCGGGGTCGAGTGCCAGGTGGCCGACGCGCTGCCTCTGGCCGCCGAGCCCTACGCCGCCGCCCTCGACCTCGTCTTCGCCACGGTCGAGTCCCGGTTCGCCCGGGCCGCGCTGGTTGGGCTGCTCCGGTGTCCCCAGCTCGCCTTCGGCAATCCGGGTGCGCCGCCGGCGCCGCTCGACGTCGCGGCGTTCGACCGCCAACTGGCCGACGCGGGCTACCTCGGCGACGCGGCACACCTCGCGCGTCTGGCGGAGGCGTGGGTCGGGCCGGGCTCGGCCTCCGCCCGAGCGGCCCGCGAGATCGCGGACGCGTTGGCACCCCTTGCCGGGCGGCAACGCCTTTCCGCCCACCTCGAGGTGCTCCTCGCATTCCTCGATACCCATGCCGGACGCCAGGTCGGGGCATTCGCCGCCTCGGTCGACGAGGATGTCGCCCGGCGGCAGGCGCGCGACCTGCGCGCTCAGGGCGGCGTCCTGAGTGGGTTGCGACAGCTGCGGCAGGCGGCGCTGGCCCACGACGACCCCGAGCTCGCGTTTGCCGACGTGGCGGCAATCGTCCGACGGTGGATCGAGGCCCAGACCTTCACCCCCATTCGCGGAATGGGGGGTGTGCACGTGGTCGACCTCCGGTCGGCCGCATTCGGTGATTTCAATCGGGTCTTCGTGGTGGGGCTGGCCGAAGGTGACTGGCCCGAGCCGGTCTCACGAAACATCTTCTACCCCGGATTCCTCCTCGCGCAGCTCGGGTGGCCGCCGGACTCGGGGCGTCACGCCGCCGCACGGGCGGCGTTCCTCGATCTCCTCTCGCTGGCGCAGGACCGGGTCTCGGTGTCGACCTTCACGCTCGAGGACGATTCGATCGTCAACCCGTCGCCGCTGCTCGACGAGCTCGCCCAGGCCGGGCTCGCCACCGAGCCGGCCGAGGTTTCGGCCGCGCGGATCTTCACCGATGAGGCCCTGACGGCATCCCCGGCCGACACGTCGCCGCTCGAAGGGGAGGCGGCGGCGTGGGTCCGCCTGCGCGAGCAGCGGTCGAGCCGGGCATCGGCCGCGTTCCACGGCGATACGGGTCCGGGCCAGGTGCCGGTGTACACCGTGACGGCGATCGACCGGTACCTCGAATGCCCGTTCCGGTATTTCGCTGCGTCCATCCTCCGCCTCGACGAGGACGGCGTCGATGACGCCGCCGCGGCGGCCAGGACGCGGGGCAAGTTCGTGCACGAGGTCTTTCGGGCCTTCTTCGCGGCGTGGCAGGCAGGCGACCGCGGCGAGATCACGCCCCAGACGCTCGACGAGGCCCGGCGGGTGTTCACCGAAGTCGCCGGACGGCAGCTGGCCGCGCTGCCCTCTATCGACGCGCAGGTCGAACGTCTGCGGCTGCTGGGCTCTCCGGCGGCGCCCGGGCTGGGCGAGGTCGTGTTGGCGGCCGAGGCCATGCGGCCGGCACCCCTCGCCGAGCGGCTGCTCGAATACGGGTTCGACGGAGAGTTCACGCTGTCGTCCGGCCTGGCCACCCGGCGCGTCCGGCTCCGGGGGAAGATCGATCGGGTCGACGTGCTCGCGGACGGTCGCCTGCGGGTCGTCGACTACAAGACCGGCAAGGCGCCCGACGCCGCGCGGTCCGTGCAGCTGCCCGTCTATGTCCTGTGTGCCCAGCAGCACTTGGAGCGGGAGCGGGGGCGTCCCTTCGGGCCGTCCGAGGCCCTCTACCTGGCCTTCGGCGACGAGAAGCCGGTCCGGATGGTGATCGACGACGGCCCCGACGGCACAGCGGCACTCGCGGCCGGGGTGGGCCGCCTGCTGGACGCGATGAACGGCATCGAACGCGGCGCGTTCCCGCCACGGCCCTCCGGCACGTGGCTTTGTGCGTCGTGCGGCTACGCGGCTGTATGCCGGAAGGATTACGTCGATGCCGACTGAGCCGCGCCTGCCCTTCGACGACGAGCCGGTGCCGCACGACCCCTTGCTGGCTCGCGACGACTCGGCGCGCGCCTTTGCGGTCGATCCCACCCGCAACGTGGTGCTCGAGGCATCGGCCGGCACGGGCAAGACCCGCGTACTCGTCACGCGCTACGTCAACCTGCTCCGGGCAGGCGTCGATCCGGCAAATATCCTCGCCATCACCTTCACGCGAAAGGCCGCCGCGGAGATGCGGGAGCGGATTCTGGGGCGGCTGCGCGAGCTCGCCGCCCAGTCCGCCGCGGATGCCGCCCGGTGGAGGGCCCTGCGCCCCCGCCTCACCGACATCGCGATCAGCACGATCGACGCCTTCTGCTTCTCGCTTCTGCGTGAATTCCCGCTGGAGGCCGACCTGGACCCCGGATTCGGCGTGGCCGACGAGACGGAGATGCCCCGTCTGGTCGACGAAGCCCTTGACGGCGCGTTGCGCGTCGGGAGGCGGCTGGCTGCCACCGACCCCGACGTGGCGCTCCTGTTGACCACGCTCGGTGAACGACGGATGCGCACGGGGCTGACGTCGCTGCTCGACCGGCGCCTGGTGACGAGCGGCGCCATCCGACGGTTCCTCGCAGCCTCTGTTGCGCCGGATCCCGCCTCGGCGCTGGACCGGGTCACCCGCCGGCTGGGCCAACTTCTCGCGTCAGGAGAGGGCGGCTTGGACCGGTTCCTCCGTGACGGCCCGACGGCACATCCGGGATGGCCGCTGGTCGAGGCCGACCTCAGGTGGGTGGTGGCAGGCGGCTCTGCCGCCGTAGGCGGCTACAACGTGGCGAGGGCCGTCGTCGACCGGCTGGCGCGCTATTTCCTGACCGACAAAGGTGAGCCGCGCGCCAAGCCGGCCGGCACCTACCGCAGAGCACAGTGCGAATCGGGGTCCGCCTGGGCCCGCCACGCGCGGGCTGTCGCCGCCATCGCCCCGTACGTTGCCGAGGCGTTCGGGACCTTCGAACGGGAGTTGAATGTCGCGATGGTGCGCGGCGTCCGCCGGCTGTTCCGGATCGCGCGCGCCCGCTACCAGCACGCGCTCGAGGTGCAGGCGGCGGTCGATTTTCCCGACGCGCTGGCCCGGGCGCTCCGGATGCTGCGGCGGATGGACGAGTTTGCGCAGAGTCGGTACCGGCTCGAGGCGCGCTACCACCACGTGCTGGTCGACGAGTTCCAAGACACCAGCCGGGCGCAGTGGCGCCTGGTGGCTCGGCTCGTCGAGTCGTGGGGAGAGGGAAGCGGCGTGGCGTCCGACGCGCCGGTGCAGCCGTCCATCTTCGTTGTGGGCGACTGCAAGCAATCGATCTACGCCTTTCGGGACGCCGACGTGGGGACGCTGCGGCGCGCGCGCCGCTACATCCGGGCGCTGCGGCCGGGCGGGGACGTCCGGCGGTCGATCTCCCGCAGCTTCCGCGCGGCGCGCGGGTTGCTGGCCTTCACCAACGACCTGTTCGGGTCGGTCGACACGACGGTGAAACATCCGAACGCCTTCCGGTATGGCGAGTCGGATCGCTTTCCTCTTGGTCCCGCCGTCGAGGGCGACCAGAGCCCGCTCGGGCTGATTGCTGCCGCGAGCGCGGGCGAGGCCGCGAGCGTCGTCGCTGACGAGGTCGCGCGCCTGCTGGCCGAGGCCCACGTCCAGGACCGGCAGAGCGGCGTGATGCGGCCGGCGCGGCCCGGCGACATCGCCATCCTCTTCCGATCTCGGGAGAGCCACCGCGACGTGGAGGCGGCCCTCGAGGCCCGTCACGTGCCGACCTACGTCTACAAGGGCCTGGGGTTCTTCGAGGCTGACGAGGTGCAGGACCTCATTGCCCTGCTGCGCTACCTGGCGGAGCCGACCTCCGACCTGCGGGCCTCGGCCTTCCTGCGGTCCCGCTTCGTCCGGCTGTCGGATCACGCCCTGCGCAGCCTCGCACCTCGGGTGGCGCTGGCGGTGCTCGACCCGGCGCGGACGTCGCCGGGCGGAGGGTTGAGTGACGAGGACACGCGTGTGCTCGAGCGTCTGCGCGCGTCGCTACCCCGTTGGCTGTCGCTCGTGGACCGGCTGCCCCCTGCCGAGGTGCTCGACCGGGTGCTGACGGAGGGGGCCTACGCCTTCGAATTGCGCGGTCCGCGCCTGGTGCAGGCCCGGGAGAACCTGAAGAAGGTCCGTGCGCTGACGCGGCGGGTGCAGAACCGGGGCTATGCGACGACCGGACGCCTGGCGGAGTACCTGAGCCGGCTGTCGACCGGCGACGAGTCGAACGCGGCGGTGGACGCGCAGAATGCCGTCAACCTGATGACGATTCATGCCGCCAAGGGGCTCGAGTTCCCGATCGTCTTCCTCGTCAACCTCGGGCGTGGGACGGGGGGGCGGGGCGATCCCATTCTCGTGGTTCCGGACGACGACTCCGGTGCTCCGCTGGTTTCGGTCGCTGGCGGTTTGGCCGAGGCCGAGACGGCCGTTCGGAGCCGCGACCGCGAAGAGACCAAGCGGCTGCTCTACGTGGCCGTGACGCGTGCGCGCGAGCGTCTGTACCTCTCCGCCGTCCTGCGGGACGGCCGCCTTCCGGTCGGGGCCGGGAGCCTGGCTGAGGTGATGCCCGAGTCGCTCCGCGGCCTGTTTGCGGAAGCCGCCGCGCGCGGGGGGCCGGTGGTCTGGCACGCGAGAGCCGGGGCGGCCCACGTCTTCAGTGTGCCCGGCACGGCCGTGCCGGCCGCCCCAGAGGGCCCTCACCCCCCGGCCGGCCAGCTCGACGCGCCCACCGTGCCGCCCCCCGCCGACTTCAGCTCGGTCTCCTCTGCCGCGGCCCGGCGCGTTGCCGCCGCCGCACGCGCGATGGCCGGGGGGATTGACGCTGCCGAGGCGGAGGGTCACCGGGCGGCGGAACGGCGCGAGACGCCCGTGCTCGTCGGGACCCTGGTCCACCGGTTGTTCCAGGATGGCGCGGCCGCACCGGGCGGGAATTTGGACGACCGGGCGTGCGCCGCGCGCGCGCTGGTCCTGCTACGGCCCGAGGAGGAAGGCAGCGAGGACGCCGCGAGCCTCGCGGCGCAGGCCGCGCGCGTGTTCGTCGAGCTGGCCCGGAGAGGTGACCTCGCCGCGCTGCTCGCCGACGCCGACTGCCTGTACGAGGTGCCCTTCTCGCTGCGCCCGGCGACGGGGTGCGGAGAGGGCGCCGAGATCGTCCGAGGCACGATCGACTGCGTGGCGTGCCTCGGGGACGGCCGTGCCGTGGTCGTCGAGATCAAGACCGGTCGTCGTCGGGCGTGGCACGAGCAGCAACTCGAGCTCTACGTGCGGGCCGTGCGAGCGCTGTTTCCGTCGTCGCGGGTCGAGGGGCGGCTCGTCTACCCGGAGACGGGTCACGCGGACCCCGGATGACCGCTGGCGGTGGTGCTCAGGCAGGGGAGCCTGGCGACGGCGTTGGTTTCGTGCAACCGGAGCGGCCGGGTGCGCGTCTAATCAGGTGAGCCCGCGGAGAGGACCGAATGAGGGATGCCAGCGGTGGCGGTCGCTGGGGTTCCCGCGCGGCGAGTCTCCGGCCGGGAGGCGGCCCATGATGCTGACCAACACGCCCCACCCCCAGCCCTCGATCCCGTACCGGGAACCAGGTCCAGCTCGAAACGCTGGAACGCCTGCCGTGCGGATGCGTGGTGGCCATCCAACGGGTCGTCGCCCCGTCCCTGGTGCGGGTGATCTCGCTCGAGGCCAAGGGACCCCACTGCACCTACCGCGAACATCGCCTGAACCGGGTGATTCGGCTTGGCGATCCGATCGACACCGCCGGCTACGACGAGGACGACCCCGAGGTCTTCTGAGGGGCCTCCCGGGCCGCCCACTCGCGGGCCTTTCCCTCGGCTTCCGCCTGCGTCTGACCGACCAGCAGAATCGACCGATAGGGGCCGGGTTGCCCTGGCAGCGCGAGCCACGCGACCCAGTGCGGTCCACGCGCTTCGCTGTGGACCTCGAACCCGCCAGGCGCCTGTCCATCCATGCTGGGCCTCTCCTTGGGACAGCGTGCCGGACTGCCCCTAATGGCCGCCTGCGAAGATCGTCATTGCTTCAGCAGGGGTTGATTCCGTACAATTCCTTGCACAACATTCGTTTGGAGTGCGGCTGCGAGGAGTGAACTCATGGCACTGACCTGTCCGAACTGCGGCAATGCCAGGAATTTCCTGGTCAAGACGCTGCAGATGCACGTCGTCCGCCTGGAGGACGCACACGTAGACGTCACGGAGGAGACGCGTCCCGCCGTGCTTGAGGTGCAGTGCGACGAGTGCGAGACGTCCCTGAACTTCGAGGAAGCCGACGAGACCGTGCGCAAGGAAGTGCTGTTGACCCTCGGTGCGCGCTAGCCGCCGCTGACCTTCAGCGCAGCCCTTCCTCTTCGATCTCTTCGAAGTTGTCGCATTCCGGGCAGACCCACTCGCTCACGTTCCGGCGCTTGATTTCCGACGTGCCGGGGACGACCTCCGCCAGCTCGTAGTCCCGGCGGCGCATCTGCTCGCCGCAGAGCGGACATTCCTTGGTTTGTGGGCCGTGTTCCATTGCGTGTCCGGGCTGGATGGTACCACCCGCCCCCTGCCTTGACAAGGTTCGCATCCGGCCCCTATCGTACCGATGGCTCGAGTGGATGCTGTGCACAAAGGACGAGACCGTCGCCTCGACTCCAAACTGAGCGTGCCGGGGCCCGCGCTTGACCGGGCCTTCGACCGGGGATGGTGTGCCGACGAGATCGGCATCGACTTCCCGGCGATCCCGGCCGCGGTGGACCGGATCCGCGCGGCCTTCGTGGACGACCGGCACCCGTCTCCCCTCACGGCCGAGATCCGGCTGTCGGCGCAGGAGGCGTTCAACGGTGTCACCGTGCCCCTCGACGTTCCGGTGCGGGGCGCCTGCCCGCTGTGCGGCGGGCGAGGCGAGTCCTGGGCGGAGCTGTGTCGGGGGTGCGAAGGCAGCGGCGAGTCGGTTGTCCACCACCGCGTGCGCCTGGCCATGCCCGCCGGGGTGTCCGACGGCGCCCGGTTCCGCTTCACGGTGACGTCGCCGCTTGCGGTGACGACCCGCGTCGAGGTCCGCGTCGAGATCCGGTAGGACAGGCCACGACGATGAAGAAACACGTCAATCTGGTCGGCGTGCTGTACCTGCTCTGGGGCGGGATGAGCCTCCTCCTGAGCCTGTCCCTCCTCTCGCTCGGCGTGGCCGCCACGGCGATTGGCGCGTCGGTCAAGGGGGGCGCCACCGGCGGCAAGCTCGCGGCTGGCATCGTCGCCGCCGTGTTCTTCACGCTCGCCGCGACCGGGCTGCTGTTCGGTGCCGCCCACCTCTGGGTCGGGTCCCGGCTGCGCCGCTTCAAGGAATGGGCGAGGGCCTTCGCCATCGTCCTCGCCGTGACCGACCTGTTTCTTCTCCCCTTCGGGACGGCCCTCGCCGTGTACACGCTCTGGGCACTCCTGCACGACCAGTCGAGGCCGTTGTTCGACACCTCCGGCCACCAGGTCTGACGCAGGGTGGGCGGCCCGGTCCGGTCAGTTGGGCGGGTCCGGCGTGCCGGGCGTCGTCCACGGTCCGCACCGGGCCAGGCGCCTGGCTGCCCGCCACCCGCCGCCGAGAATCCCGTGACGCTCGATGACGACGATGGCGTAGCGGCTGCACGTCGGCGAGAAACGGCAACGAACACCTAGGCGTCCCGAGAGATGGCCCTGGTACCAGCGGATGGCGGCCACGGCGAGGCGTCCCGTCACTTGACGGTTCGGTGACCGCGCGACGTCCGCGGCCCCGAGACCGCCGAGCAGCAGCGCGCACACCAGCAGGACGACCCGCGCTCTCAGAACTTGTCTGCCCACTCGCTGACGATCGGGATGACCAGGCGTTTCCCCCCGAAGGCCCGGATGACGGCGATGACGTGGACGACGAGGAAGGCGAGGAACGGGATCGGGACGAGCGCCAGCAGGGCGCACCCGATCCCGGCCGTCATGAGGCCGAACACGAGCGCGACGACCACCAGCCCCAACAGCAGCAGCATCTCGGCCGTCATCAGCACGATTCCGTGCTTGGCGTGCCAGTGGATGTCCGGGTCGTCCTTTTCGAGGAGTAGCGGGATGACCGCAAACGGCGGCAGGTACGCCAGCACCAGCATGATCGAGCGATGGCTCGGCTGCGCATTACCCGAAGTGTCAGGTCCTGCCATGTCGATCTCGGCCGACCCATGGGTGGAGGCTCAGCCACGGCCGGATCTACGCCGTGTGGACGGCGACGGCTCGATGCCGTCGCCGCCGACCGGCAACCACCGACCTAGAACTGATCGGCGTACTGGCTGATGTACGGGATGGTGAACCGCTCGCCCTTCACGCCCTTGACGATGCAGAGGATGTGGACGACGAGGACGCCGAGCCAGAGCACTACGCCGAGCAGCATGCTGATGATCGCAATCAGGCAGCCCAGCACCGGGATGCGAGTGATGATCATCTGCACGATGAACAACACGATCCACAGGACGATTTCGGCAACCAGCAGCACGAGGCCGTGCTTCGCATGCCACTGCACTTCCTTGTCGTTCTTTTCGACCAGCAGTGGCACAAGGGCCAGCAGCCAGAGATAGGACAGAACGATCATGACTGTCCGATTGCTCGACTGGGCGCCACCAGCTGGCGTGGGATCGGTCATGGGACTCCTCCTTATATGCGCGCGGTTGGGGTAGTCGCAGTCTACTGGAGCCTGCGTTCCAGGTCCAGAACAAAAAGGATACACACCGCCCGCGCGCCCTCCGCCCCTACCGGAGCGTGTGGCTCGCGTGGACGGCCGCGCCGAGCAACCCGGCCCGGTCGTTGAGAATCACGGCCACCGGCACGTCAGACGTGAAGGCGGTCATCGGGGCCTTTGCGCGAAAGGCCTCGATGAACGCGCCCGCGCGCAGCGCCGGCAGGATCTTGGGGGCAATGCCCCCTCCGACGAACACCCCGCCCAAGGCCATGGACTTCAAGGCCAGGTTTCCGGCCTCCGCCCCATAGACCGACACGAACAGGTCGAGGGCGCGCTCGCAGTCCCGACACCGGCGCGCGAGCGCGGCCTCCGAGATCAACGACGGGAGTGGATCCCGCCCGCACACCGCACAGCCGTGTGGGTGGGTGAAGCGGTGGACGTTCACGAGGCCCGGCCCCGAGAGGACCCGTTCGTAGTCGGCCCGTCCGTAGCGCCGGAGGAGGTCGCGGAGCAGGCCGATTTCCTCCTCGGTGCGCGGGGCGAAGTCCGCGTGGCCGCCTTCGGTCGCTGACGGCACCAGGCGACCGTTCACATTGTGCAGCAAGGCTTCGCCCAGGCCGGTGCCGGCGGCAATGAGCGCAGCGTTCCCCGTCGGAACGGAGCGTCCCGCTTGAAGGACGGCGAGCTCGTCGGGCCGCAGCACGGGCACGGCGTAGGCCATCGCTTCGAGATCGTTGAGCAGCGTGACACGGGGAATCGAGCAGCGTGTGCCGAGGGCTGCAGCGTCGACGAGCCAGGGCACGTTGGTGAGCCGCGCGACCTGCGAGACGATGGGGCCCGCGACGCCGAACGTCGCGGCGAGGACGGTTCCGGCGGGTGTCTCGCCCAGGAACCGCTCGACGATGCCCTCTAGACCCGCGTACTCGAGGGTCGAGAAGGTGGACACGACGACGGGGTCGGGACGAGGCGCCGCGGCCGAGAAGAGCCCCAGCAGGGTCTTCGTGCCGCCGATGTCACCCGCCAGCAACATGTCCCGATTGTACCGTGGTCGGTCCCACCGGCGTAGAACGGTTCGCCGCGCGGTTCGGGGCCGGGCCGGCGCCCTCCGGGCCCGTTGACATTCGATGACCCCTGCATCATCTTGTCCACGTGAGTTTCAGCCCGCCCGACGTTCCGTCGTCCGCGTTCTCGGGGCAGTGCGTGGCCTTCATGGGCCGCCTCTCGTCACTCTCTCGCAGGGACGCGCGGCTCCTCGTCTCGCGCCTCGGAGGGACCGTCGTCGACGAGGTGGGCGCGAGGACGACGATGCTGGTGGTGGCGGCCACGCCACCCGGGGGCGGTGGGGCTCCGGACCTCGAGGAGGAGAAGAATCAGAAGATCCGCCGTGTCGAGGCGATCAACGCCAAGGAACCAGGCCGCATCCAGGTACTGACGGAGGACCAGTTCTGCTCGCTGGCCGGCGTGCCGTCCCCGGCGGAACTGCGCCAGCAGTGGTACGCGCTGCGCGACATCCTCACGATGTACCCGGGCCTGCGCGAGGACCACCTGCGCTACCTGCAGAAGTGGAATCTCATCCGCCCGGCCCTGCGGACCAATGCCGAAACGTACTTCTCCTTCCCCGATCTCGGCGTGATCCGGCAGGCGCACGCAGACCTCGAACGCGGCGCGCCGCTCCGCGCGGTGCTCCGCGCCCTCCAAGCTTCGCGGGCGGGGCAGCTGAGCCTCGACTTCTGGCCCGATACCGACCCGGTGAAGGTCATCCGCCTGACGCGCTCAACGTCGACGACGTCCCCGGGATCCGTCGTGGACGCGGCGGCGGCCGAGGAGTACTTCCTGGTGGCCTCGGCGATGGACGACGGCGACCCGCGGCAGCAGGAGAGCGCCGCCCGAGCCTACCGGCGGGCGCTCGAAGTGGACCCGGGCCTGGTGCCCGCTCTGGTGAACCTCGCCAACATCCACTACGCGCAGGAGCACTTCGTCGAGGCCGAGACCCTCTACGAGCGGGCCATCGGCCTGCAGCCCGACCTGTTCGAGGCCCACTTCAACCTCGGCAACGTGTACCACGACCGCGGCCGGCTCGAGGACGCTCTGGCGTGCTACCAACGGGCACTCGAGCTACGAGGCGACTACGCGGACGCGCACTTCTACCTCGCCGTGACCCTCGAGAAGCTCGGCCAGTCCCAGCAGGCGCGACGCCACTGGCGTCGCTACCGGGAACTCGCACCGGACGGGGAATGGGTGCACTTGGCGCGGGAGTTCGTGGACGACTAACTGGGCAGGGTCGTGACGGGTGGCCCGTCCAACGGGCAACGGGCTCAGGTACTGGTCGGCGAAGTAGTCGCGCTTCTTGGGCGTGCGGCGCAGCTTGTAGAAGCTGCACTCGGGACACCACGCCTCCGGATCGAAGCCATTGGCACCGGTCAGAGGTAGAACATCCCGGTGGCTGCAGCACGCCGGCAGACCATTCTCGGCCGTCTTGCGCCATCGGCACGACCGGAATCGCTCCATGGCAGCCGACACGGGGCCGCCCGTCGGCGTGAGGTCAGGGGTAGGGACTTCCGGCGCCGAAAACGACCCGTCAACGTCCAACTTATCGTAGACCGACAACTTATCCTCATCTGAGGGCGCGATGCCGTCGCACCCCCTCAAACATTGTGCCACAGCGGCGGCCCTGTCGGGGGGGTTTTCGTGCCACCGGGTCGTCAGTCGCCGTCGCCCAGGGCCTTGACGGCCTCCTCCACTCGCTGGGCTTGCTCGGCGTAGGCTTCACCCTCGAGCACAATCGGTTCCCCAAAGGTCACCGTGACGGCACTGCGCCGCGCCATCCGCCAGCCCCGGTGCAGCACCCGGTCCACGCCCTCGAGGCGGACCGGGACGACAGGTACGCGCAAGCGGGCCCCGATCATGCCGATTCCCGCCTGAAAGCGGTCGATGCGTCCGGTGTCCGAGATCTTCCCCTCGGGGTAGATGAGGACCGACCACCCTTCGCTGAGGAGTTCGCCGATGTACCGCAGGGTCTGCCGGGCTCCCGCCTCACGCTGCGGGAGCGGGAAGGCGTTGAAGAAGAGCGCCGCCGCGTGGTACGCCAGCCGCATGGTGAGGCGCTCGCGCAGCGGTCGGCCCTCGGGGTGGAAGTAGGCGTCGAAAAACTCCTTGGACATCGCGACGGCCAGGCGACGGCGGACGGGCGACGGCAGGGCCGACAAGATGGCGGGCGTGTCGAAATGGCTCTGGTGGTTTGCCGCGAAGACGACCGGCTCCCGGAGTCGCTTCAGGCGGTCGAGGTTGCGGGCCGTCACTCGCGCGAACTGGCCGGCCAGCGGGAGCACCCACGTGCCGAGGTTCGCGCGCCGGAACGCGCGCGCAGGCCAGCCGCGGCTCCAGTCGGGCATCCGCAGGGGCGGCGGGGCGGGCGCGCCTGAGCCAGCCCGCGCGGTGGCGGCCTGGGCCACCAGCGCGCGAAGCTCGCCCACGCTGCGCAGCTGGGCAAAGCGTGACTCGTCGAGGTCCGTCTGCAGCCGGTCCTCGAGCGCCACCATCAGCTCCACCCGTTCGAGGGAGCTCAGGCCGAGCTCCTCGATCGTCGTCCCGGGGTGGAGGACGCGTCCCGGCGCGAAGCGGGCGATCACGTCGTCCGGCGTGGACGGCCCAGGCCCACCCGGCGCGGGACGGCGCCCCGTCTCGACCCAGGCGCGGATCTCGTGGCGCTTCAGCTTGCGCGTGCCCTCGGTGCGCGGCAGCGCGCCGCCTTCCCAGACCGACACCCCGCGCACCCGCTGGTAGTCGGCCAACCTGGCGTTGGCTCCTGCCACTGCCGCGTCGACATCGGTGCCCGGGTCGAGGACGAGAACCGCGTGGACCCGCTCCTCTCCCTCCGTCTTCACGCCCACCACCGCCGCGTCGATGACGCCGGGCTGCCGCACGAGCACCTGCTCGACATCTTCGGGAAAGACGTTCAGCCCCTCGGGGGTGACGATCATCTCCTTCTTGCGGCCGTGGACGAACAACTGGCCGCGCTCGTCCAGGTGCCCGATGTCGCCCGTGTGGAGCCACCCATCCTCCTGGATGCCCTCCTCCCGCCCCGGTGAGCCCACATACCCGCGCGTGACGTTGTCGCCACGCACCAGCACCTCGCCGTCGGGTGCGATGCGGATCTCCACGCCGGGAATCGCCTTTCCGACCGAGCCCCGCCGGGCGGCGAACGGGTGGTTCAAACTGACGATCGGCGCCGTCTCCGTGAGCCCGTATCCCTGGATGACCAGGAACCCGAGGTGCGACCAGAACTCCTCGAGAGTCGGGTCGAGCGGGGCGGCTCCGACCACGAAGGCCCAGAACTTCAATCCAAACGCGCGGTGCACGCGCCGGTGGCGCCACCACCGGAGGGCGACCTGCTCGGGGCGCGAGGTCGTCGCCGCCGCACTGGGCTCGGCGTGGAGGACGTACTCCCGCAGCACGTCGAGGATTTTGGGCACGCAGACGAGCACCGACACTCGGCGCCGCCCCACCTGCGCGACGATCTCCGAGGGGTTGTAGCCGCGCATGAAGAGGACTGTGCCGGGCAGCATCGGCGGGATGAAGGTGGCCATGGCCTGCCCGAACAGGTGGCTGAGCGGCAGCAAGTTGAGGAAGCGAAGCGGAAAGAACGGGCGTCCCCAGCGCCGGTACTTCAGGACTTCCCGTTCGATGGGGATCAGGTTGGCGAGGATGTTGCGATGCGTGATGATCACGCCCTTCGGTTCGGCTGTTGCCCCGGACGTGAAGATGATCTCGGCGGTGTCCTCACGCGTGAGCGGCACGTCGGGCGCCGGGCGTTTGTCCTCCCAGTCGAGACCGGAGAGCGGCCAGACCGTCGCCCCGTCGAGCAGCTGCTCGCCGGCCTCCTCGGCGGCCACGGCCGGCACGTCGTCCCCGACGAGCACCACGGAGGCCTGCACGACCCGGCGGATACGCCGCGCCAGATCGAGCGAGGACCGGTAGTCCACCGGTACGGCCACGATACCCGCGAGGACGCAGCCCCAGAAGGCGGCGATCCACTCCGGCCGGTTCTCCGCCCAGATCAGGAGGGTGTCAGCCTTGCGAAGCCCGGCGGCGTGGAGCCGCCCGGCAAACCCCTCGGCCGCCCTCGCAACCTGCGCGTAGGTGTAGCGGCGAAGCCGGTAGCCGTCGTCGTACTGGAGGAACTCCTCTTCCACCCTGGAGAGGTCGCGGAAGAAATCGACGAGCGTCTCGCGCGGCATGGGACGATTCTACGGCACCAGGCCGGCCTGGGCCTCGGGCCGTGCTAGCATTCGGGGGTGGCCACCCTGCTGACCCTGGATGCCGTCCGCGCCGCGGCCGACCGAATTCGCGGCGTCGCCCGCGTGACGCCTCTGCTGCCCGCCGGCGACCTGACGACCCTGGGCCGTCCCGCCGCGCGGCCCTTGCTGGTCAAGTGCGAGAACCTGCAGGCCGGTGGTGCGTTCAAGATCCGCGGCGCGTACAACATGGCGGCGACCCTACCCCCCGCGACGCTTCGCGCGGGCCTGCTGACCTATTCGTCGGGCAACCACGGCCTCGCCATGGCGCTGACGGCGCGCCTGCTCGGCGTGCCCGCCGTGGTCGTGATGCCGACCGGCGCGCCCGCCTTCAAGGTCGACGGCGCGCGGGCTCTCGGGGCCGAGGTCCTCCTCGAGGGCACCACCACCCTTGAGCGGAAGGCGCGCGCCGAGGCAGAGGCGACACGACGCGGGTTGACCATCGTGCCGCCGTTCGACCACGAGCAGATTGCGGCGGGGCAGGGGACGATCGGGCTCGAGATCCTCGACCAGTGTCCTGACGTCGGGACCGTCTACGTACCGATGAGCGGCGGCGGGCTGATCTCGGGCATCGCCGCCGCGATCAAGCGGACCCGCCCGACCGTGCGGGTGATCGGCGTTGAACCGTCGGCTACGCCCCGCATGACCGCGTCACTCGAGGCCGGCCGGCCCGTCACGGTGCCGATCACGCCCGGCGTCGCGGACGGCTTGCTGGCCGTCCGTCCCGGGGACTTCACCTTCCCCCACGTGCAGGCCTTCGTGGACCGCGTGGTGACGGTTGGCGACCCCGCGATCATCGCGGCGATGGGGTGGCTGTTCCGCGTCGCCAAGGTCGTCGCCGAACCCAGCGGCGCCATCACGGTCGCGGCAGCGCGGGCGGACGAGGAGCGTGGTGCGGAAACGTCGCCTGGCCCGGTCGTCGCGGTCATCAGCGGCGGGAACGTCGCGCCCGAGGTCTTCGCCGCCTACCTGGCGTGAGTCCGCGAAACCGCGCAGCGGAGGCTGGGCCGGGCGCCGGACGGATCACTTGGCAGCGTCCAACAGCCGCCGGGCCAGTGCCATCCCATCTTCCACGGTCGAGACCTCACCGTCGAGCTGACGCTCGTAGATCTCCCGCAGCATGTCACCGACCCGCGGACCGGGGGCGAGCCCCAGCGCCAACAGGTGCCGACCGAGCACGAGAGGCCGCGGCGGTTCGTGCTCCACGCCGAGCGCCCGGGCGCGGCCCAGGAACCAGGTCATCGCCGAGCAGTCAAACGTCCCGTCGCGACCCTCGCAATCGGCCGCGGCCAGCCGCGCCAGCAGTTCCAGGTCGACCTTCCGGGCGAGTCTTCGGAAGGCCCCGTCGCCCACCTGGTCACGCGCCTTGTGCCACGCACCCGGCTTGAGGTGATGGGCCGTAAGGCCAATCACCTGGGCCCGCACGTCGAAGCCGTCCAGGCAGCGCACGCCCAGGTGGTCGAGCAGCGCGTGCGCGGGTCCGACGCCGGCCTCCTCGTGGTTGTAGGAGCGAAGGCGGCCGTCGAGAAACGCCGTCGTCGCGGGCTTGCCCAGATCGTGGCAGACGGCGCCCAGCATCACGGCCACCGCCTTGGCGCGGGGCAGATCCGCTATCCGCGCGTGCGCCTCGTCAATCACGAGCAACGTGTGCGCCCACGCATCGCCTTCCGGGTGCCACGCCGGTTCCTGGTCGCAGCCAATGAGGGCGGCCATTTCCGGCAGCACCGTGTCGATGACGCCGACCTCCCGGGCGAAGCGGAAGCCGCGCGACGGATGGTCGGGCAGCAGGAGCAGTTTCTCGAACTCTCCCCACACGCGCTCGGCCGGCAAATCGTCGAGCCGGATCGACCGGCAGATGGCGAGCGTTCGCGGTTCGACCTCCAGCTCGAAGCGCGCCACGAGCTGCATCGCGCGCAGCACGCGGAGACTGTCGTCGCCGAAGGTCGCCTCGTCCACGACCCGAAGCAGGTGCTGCTCGAGATCGCCGCGCCCGCCGTACGGGTCGAGGTACTCGCCGGTCAGGGGATCCCAGGCGATCGCGTTGATGGTGAAGTCGCGTCGCCTCGCGGCCTCCGCGACGGTCATCGTCGGGTCGCCCTCGACGAGAAAGCCCCGGTGACCCCGTCCGCTCTTGGACTCGCGCCGTGGCAGCGACACATCGACCGGCCCGACCTTGTAGACGGCGAAACTCTCGCCGACCGGGTCCATCCGCCCGAAGCGGCCGACCAAGTGGCGCACGTCGTCAGCGGGGATCCCGAACACCTCGAGGTCGAGGTCCTTGGCCGGCCGTCCGACCAGGCGGTCGCGCACCCAGCCGCCCACGACCAGCGCGCGGCCTCCTGTCAGCCGAACCGCCTCGGCGATGGTGCGGGCAAGATCAGGTGCAGAGTCGGCCGAGACCATCAGGCCAATCCTACCACCGGGGTGCTGGGGAGTCGGTGGAGGGCGGGACCGAGGCTCCGGGCGGTGGGGCTGGAGCCTCGGTCTCTGGGGGCCGCACCTCGCTAGGCGATTCGGCGGACGACGTGTAGATCTGCCGGCGCCACACGCGTCGGCCGGGTGTCGGCCCGGCGCCGAGTCGTGGAACCTGACGGGGACAGTTCCCATCCCGGCGTCTCGAATCCACACGACGAACAGCGGAGATAGAGACGGTGTCGGTCAAACTGCAGCAACGAATCGTGGCCGTGCAGACCGCACAGGAACGACTGCAGCCTGCGGAGCGCCCCCTCAAGGAGCGTCGGCGGCTGCTCGTCCCTGTCAGCCGGCGAACCGGTCTGCGCAGGCCTGAGCGCTTCGGTGGTCATGGTCCGGTCTCCTGGCCGCATGGCCGACCCACCGCGACAGGGATCGGACAGCAGCGGCAGTTTCATCGCGATGCTCAACCGGACTTCAAGTCGCGTGCCAGCGTCGAGGTGACGCGCGTTACTTCTTGTCAATGAAGGGCTTGGCCCAAAGGCGCTGTCAGTCGAACCCCTCACGAGCGCTCCCGCCACCTGCTACTCAGCAGTCTAGGAACAATGCAGTTGAACGGGCCCGTGTATAGCAGGCCGACACCATGTTAATGATGAGCTACCAGGTGAATTGGCACGAGGCTCAGCCATTTGTGGGAGGCGGGCGCGCCCGTCAGCGCGAGTCCCCGGCCGGTGGGGCGAGGAGGTGCTGGATGGTGCGGGCGTAGGTACCTGAGGACCGCGCGGTCTCTGACGCGCAAGCGGCCCGATTCCTCGACCAGCACGCCCCGGCGGCGGAACGGGCCGACCCCCTGGGCTACGGCCTCCCGTCCGCTCTCGACGGCCAGGTTGGCGCCCGCCGTGCGCAGGCGATCGAGCAGATCGTCGACGCGGGACTCGAGGCGGTTCCGCTCGATGGAGGGCTGCATGGCCGAGGCCACCAGCGCGGTCGGGGTGACCTTGTACAGCCGGCCGATCGCATCGCGCGTGCGATGCGCCAGGTCGAGGGCGTCACGGCGCGACTCGCCGTCGGTACTCGGCCAGCGGGATGGGCTCGCCGAACGAGATGAACCCGCGCGACCGGTAGCCGACGGCATCGCGCAGCATCTCGACCAGCTCGCGGGCGAACGACCGTTGATGACGCTTCACCCCCTGGCGGGCGAGGATCCGATCCTCGAGAACCAGGTCGTAGGACACCGCGACGGGGAGGATGACCAGGTTGGGGACGTTTGCGTGCAGCGCCGCGTGGATCAACCCCATCTTCGGCGGCTTCAGCTCGCCGCTGTAACTGCGTCCGCCTTCGATGTAGAAGAGCAGGTCGCGCCTGTGCAGCACTTCCGCCACGTATGCCTTGAGGGTCACCAAATAGGCGGGGTCCTTCGTGTTGCGCCGGATGGGGAGGGCCCCGGTCACGTGACGGTGCAAGAAGCCGAGCGGCCCACCGAACAGGTTGATGCCGGCCGCGATGATGGGCGGGCGGATGCCGCACTCGTCGAGGACCAGTGGCTCGATGAGGTAGTCGGTGTGGCTCTTGTGGTTTGACGCGTAGAGCACGCGGCCGTGCTTGGCGGCGTCCGCGGCGCGGTCGATGTGTTCGACGTGACGCGCGATCTTGCGGAGGATTGGGTACACGGGATGCTTCAAGGCCCGGTACAGCCTGTAGCGCTGGGTCGTGCGGAGCTCGGCCAGGTAGGCCTGGACGCGCTGACGGGCGGTGTCGGCGCCTTCGCCGTGCGGGTGCGCCAGGTAGTGCACCACCTCGTCGCGTCCGAGCACCGCCCGGCTGATGTCGTCGAGCATGCTGGTCACGGGCCGGTCCGCGCTCACAGGGCGCGGCACACGGCCTCCGCGAAGGCCATGGTCCCGGCCGTACCGCCCACGTCCCGCGTGCGCACCTCGCCCGCCGCGAGCACGCGTCCGAGGGCGGCGGCGATCCGGTCTGCGGCCGGGCCCTCGTCGATGTGGCGGAGCATCATCACGGCCGACAGCAGCAGCGCCGTGGGGTTCGCCGCGTCGCGGCCCGCTATGTCGGGGGCCGTGCCGTGCACCGCCTCGAACAGGGCGACGTCGGTTCCGAGGTTGGCGCTGCCGACGACGCCCAGGCCGCCGACCAGACCGGCGCACAGGTCGGAGACGATGTCGCCGTACAGGTTGGGCATCAGCAGGACGTCGAACATCTCGGGTCGCAGCACCAGATGCATGCAGGCCGCATCCACGATGCGCTCGTCGTAGGTGATCTCCGGGTACGCGGCCGCCATCCTGCGCGCGCACGAGAGGAACAGCCCGTCACCCATCTTCATGATGTTGGCCTTGTGGACGGCCGTGACCCGCGTGCGGTGGTGGCGTCGCGCGTACTCGAACGCGAAGCGGGCAATCCGCGTGGAGGCCGTTTCGGTGATGACCTTCAAACTGACCATCACGCCCGGAACCACCTCGTGCTCGAGGCCCGAGTAGAGGTCCTCGGTGTTCTCCCGGATCAGGACCAGGTCGACGTCGGGAAACCGAGCCGGCACGCCCGGGAGGTTGGAGACGGGACGCAGGTTCGCGTACAGCTCCAGCGCCTTCCGCAACCCGACGTTGACGCTGGTGAACCCCTGCCCGATCGGCGTCCCCACTGGGCCCTTCAGCGCGACCTTGTTGCGGCGCATCGACTCGAGCAGTCGCGGAGGCAGGGGGTGCCCGTAAGCGGCGACGGCCGCCTCGCCGGCCAGCTCCTCCTCCCAGCTGATGGCGACGCCCGCCGCGCCGACGATCCGCACGACCGCCCGGGTGACCTCCGGGCCGATTCCGTCGCCAGGGATAAGGGTGATGGTGTGTGTCATGGTGCCGCCGATTCAGGAAGTGTCGGAGACACGAGGTGAACCCCCGACCGACCCGCGCGGGCCATGCACCGCGCCGTCTCGTTGCCTGGGGAGGTATATCGCCTCATTATAATAGGCCGACGAGCCGCCTCGCGTGTGACCCTCTTCCTGGGGGTGTTCTCCTTCCACGCGGCGGAGACAGCCTTGGAGGTATCGAGTGCCTGCTGACGCTCAGACGTTGATTCCCGTCCTCCACAACATCGCCACCCGCCTCCGGATCGAGTCGATCCGGTCGACGACGGCGGCGGGAAGCGGTCACCCGTCCACGTGCTGCTCGGCTGCCGAGATCATGGCGACGCTCTTCTTCGCCGAGATGCGGTTCGATCCCAAGCGCCCGCAGGACCCCGACAACGACCGCTTCGTCCTGTCGAAGGGCCATGCGGCGCCCATCCTCTACGCGGCTTGGGCCGAAACGGGCGCGCTCGACCGGGCCACCCTGACCTCGCTGCGCCAGATCGGATCGGACCTCGAAGGACACCCCACGCCGCGCCTGCCGTTCGTGGACGTTGCCACCGGCTCCCTCGGACAGGGCATCTGCGCGGCGGTCGGCACCGCGCTCAACGCGCGCCGCATCGGCTCGGCGTACCGCACCTACGTGCTGCTCGGCGACGGCGAGTCGGCGGAGGGATCGGTCTGGGAGGCGGCTGACGTGGCCTGCTACTACGAGCTGTCCAACCTGTGCGGGATCACGGACATCAACGGTCTCGGCCAGAGTCGGGCGACGGCACTCGGCCACGACCTCGAGGCCTACGTCCGCCGGTGGGAGGCCTTCGGCTGGCAGGCGCTCCCGGTCGATGGCCACGACCTCGAGGCCCTGCTCGCCGCCTTCGACCGGGCCCGCCGGACCACGGACAGGCCCTCGATGATTCTGGCCAAGACGATCAAGGGCAAGGGCGTGTCGTTCATCGAAGGGCTGAACGGATGGCACGGCCGGCCCCTCAAGAAGGACGAGGCCTCGCGCGCCATCGCGGAACTCGAGGCCCAGTTCTCGGCCGCCGGCGGCGGACGGGACGCGCGCGCGCCCGCCGTCGAGCCGCCTCCACGGACCGGCGGCGTGCTCGAGGACGGCCGGCGGCGGGACGTGAGCCCGCCGAGCGCGAAGCGGGGTGAGAACATCGCGACGCGGGAGGCCTACGGCACGGCGCTCGTCAAGCTGGGCGAGATGGATCCCCGCGTCGTCGTGCTCGACGCCGACGTCGGGAACTCCACCTTCAGCGAGCGCTTCGAGAAGGTCTTCCCCGGCCGTTTCTACGAGTGCTTCATCGCCGAGCAGGCGATGATCGGCATGGCGATGGGCCTGGCCGCGCGCGGCGCCGTCCCGTTTCCCTCGACGTTCGCCTGTTTCCTGACGCGGGCGTACGACTTCATCCGCATGGCGGCGATCAGCCGCCTCAACGTGAAGATCGCCGGATCCCATGCGGGCGTGTCCATCGGCGAGGACGGCCCGTCGCAGATGGCGCTCGAAGATCTGGCGATGATGCGCGCCGAGCCGGACATGACCGTGCTCTATCCCTGCGACGCGGTCAGCACGGAGCGGCTCGTTGTCGAAGCGGCCTACCATCCCGGCCCCGCCTACATCCGCACCTCGCGGCCCAAGACCCCGGTGATCTACGGACCGGACGAGCGGTTTCCGATTGGCGGCTGCAAGGTGCTCCGACACGGAGACGGCGACGTCGCGACGGTCATTGCCGCCGGCGTCACGGTCTTCGAGGCACTCAAGGCCTACGACCAACTGAAGGCGGCGGGTCGGCCCATTCGCGTCATCGACCTCTATTCGGTCCAGCCGCTGGACGAGGCGACGCTGACCCAGGCGGCGGCTGAGACGAAAGGCAGGCTCGTGACGGTGGAGGATCACTACGCCGGCGGAGGCATCGGCGACGCGGTGGCGGCCGCGCTCTCGGGCCTCGCCACGGTCCGAATCCTGGCCGTGCGCGACATCCCTCGCAGCGGCAAGGCGGAAGAGTTGCTCGACCGCTTCGGCATCTCCGCGCGCCACATTGTCCAGGTCGTGACCGAACTCGTCGGGTAGGGTGGCAACCCCGGGCGCGTGACCTGGAGGGCGACGGCCGCCGGACGTTCGGGCCGGCGGCCGCGGCCGTCCGCCTCGCGACTCCGGCGAGCGCTGGGCCCGGCGGCCCCTTGGTGCTACGATCCCACGGTCCCGGCGGTTCCGAGGAGCGTTCCGGTGCCAGCTGATCTCGCGGCGCAGCGGCGGTTCTTCGCCGAGGAAATCGAGGCCGTCTGTCACCTGCGGACCGGGGCGCTCGTCGAGGCCCTCGCGACCGTGCCACGCGAGGCGTTCCTCCCGCCGGGACCGTGGACCATCCGCGGGGAGGGCGACATCGGCGAACCTCCCAGACAGACGCCGGACGCCGACCCTCGCCGCGTCTACCACAATGTCTCAATCGCCCTTGATCCTGCCCGCCTGCTCTTCAACGGCGCGCCGGGCGTGGTGGCCACCTGCCTGGACCGCCTCGGTCTCAAGCCCGGTGACACGGCGCTCCACGTGGGTGCAGGCGCCGGGTACTACACGGCGCTCATGGCGCAGGTGGTCGGGGGACGCGGGCGCGTGATCGGGGTCGAGATCGATCGCGATCTGGCCGACGCCGCGCGCAGGAACCTGGCGGCCTTCCAGCAGGTGGAGGTGCGCCAGGGCGACGGCGTGTCGGGCGTGGCCGCCACGTGCTTCGACGCCATTCTCGTGAACGCCGGCACGACTCACCCGCACGCGGCGTGGCTGTCGGCGTTGAAGCCTCATGGACGACTCGTCCTGCCCCTGACAGTCACCCTCGGGCAGATGGGGCCGATTGGCAAGGGCGTCCAGGTCCTGCTCACGAAAGGGGCCGACGATGGCGATCTCTCCGCCCGCACCCTCGGGATGGTGGCCATCTATTCGGCGGTGGGCATCCGGGACGATGCGCTCGACGAACGGCTGCGCGCCGCGTACGCGCGCGGCCCTTGGCCGACCTTCTCCCGGCTGCGGCGCGACGTCCACGTTCGGTCCTCGGCGTGCTGGCTGCACGGCGACGGCTTCTGCCTCTCGTCGTGAGCCTCGCCCACGCCGTGACCTTCGCGGGCGGGTACGCCCTGGCGTGCGCGATTCAACCGGGCCCGCTGCAGGCGTTCCTGCTCACCCGTGTGGCGCAGACCGGGTGGCGGCGGACGCTGCCCGCCGCGCTGTCCCCGCTGTTGAGCGACGGCCCGATCGCGGTGATCGTCCTCATCGTGCTCGGGCGGCTGCCCGAGGGCGCGGGACGGCTCCTGCAGGCGGGTGGCGGCGTGTTGCTCGTCTATCTGGGCGGGCTGGCCATCTGGCAGGACCGCCCGCAGCCCTGCGGCTGCCTCCCTTGGCCCGGTGTCGGGCCCCCGCACCCTGCTGGACGCGTCGCTCGTCAACCTCCTCAACCCGAACCCCTACCTGGGATGGAGTCTCGTGCTCGGCCCCGCGGTCCTCGAAGCCTGGTCCGCCGGCGCGGCGGTCGCCGCGGCCGTCCTCGCGACGTTCTACGGTACGATCGTGCTGAGCCTGGTCCTCACGGTGGTGATCTGCGGGGCGACCAGCTGGCTCGGACCACGCGTTCGGCGCGGCCTGGTGCTGGTGTCCGGGATCCTGCTCGCGGGCCTGGGTAGCTACCGACTGCTTCAGCTATGACTTCTCCTTCTCCTCTCGTTGTGCTGGTTTCGGGCGCGTCGTCGGGCATCGGCAAGGCCATCGCCGAATGCCTCCACGCGCGTGGACACCGGGTGTACGGCACGAGCCGCCACGCGCCGCGGGCGGTGGCGCTCGCCGCGTCGGGGACAGGCAGCGACGTGGTCCCGCTCATCCCGATGGACGTGACCTCGGATGACTCGGTCGAACGCGCCATCGGTATCGTCCTGGCCCAAGAGGGCCGTTTGGACGTGGTGGTGAACAACGCCGGCATGGGCATTGCCGGCGCCGTCGAACACACGACGGTCGCCGAGGCCCGGGGACAGTTCGAGACGAACTTCTTCGGTGTCGTCCGCGTGTGCCGGGCGGCGCTGCCGGTCCTGCGGCGCCAGGGCGCCGGGTGGGTGATCAACGTCAGCTCGATTGCCGGCGTGATCGGCGTGCCGTACCAAGCGTTCTACACGGCCAGCAAGTTCGCGGTCGAGGGCTTCAGCGAGGCCCTGCGGATGGAGGTGGCGCCTTTCGGCATTCGCGTGGTGCTGGTCGAGCCGGGTGACTTTCGCACCAACTTCACCGGCAACCGGACGCTCGCCGAAGAGGCGCGCGGCGCAACCGCCTACGCGAGCCGGCAGGCTGCGGCTCTGGCCGTGATGCAGGCCGACGAAACCGGCGGCGCGACGCCCGAGGCGGTGGGCCGCCTGGTGGACCGGATCGTCCGGGCGCGGAGGCCGCGTCTGCGGTATCCAGTGGGTCCCTTCTCCGAACGACTCGCGCTGGCCTTTCGGCGCTTCGCGCCGTCCGCCCTGTTCGAGTGGACGATCGCGAGGTACTACAAGACGCGCTGACGGGACCCCGTCACCGTGCGCAGCGGAACGCTGGCGACGACTGCTCTTCGGGCAACGCCTCGCGGTGCCCGGTGATCTTCCCCTGATCGTTCAGCCTCATCGTGCGGACGACACGTGCGCCCGCCGTGCGGTCGTCCTCCCGCCCGTCGTCGATCCGGTACGGTCCGGGTTTCGACAGCGTGGAGGTCCACTCGCCCTGGTCGAAGAGGTCCGTCAGGCCCCAGACATTCCGGACGGTCCGCAAGGCTGCGCCGGGTTTCGCGGCCGGACTGGCGGGCTCGAGGGCCCCGGCCTGGGCGGCATACTCCCACTCGGCCTCGGTCGGCAGACGTTTCCCCACCGACGCGCAGTACGCGTGAGCCGCGAACCAGCTCACGGACCGCACGGGCTCGTCGTCCCGTCCCGCGGGGAGATGGTCGCCCGACCACCCGTCCAGGTATTTCTCTGACACGAAGGCCCGCCGGGAGAGCTCTCCCTTGCGCCACTCGGGGTGGTCCCGGAGGAACCGGCCGTAGGAGGCCGCCGAGACCTCGGTCGCGTCAATCCAGAACCCTGGTGCGATCCGCTGCGGGTGTGGGCGGACCACCTCGTCTGGTGACGACGACGGCGCGTCGGCCGTGTCCATCTCGAACGACCCGGGTGGGACCCAAACCATCTCGCGTGCGTCCGCCGAGGAAACCCACGGCTGTCCCGGCCTCGACGGACGGGGCGGGTGCAGTCTCGGTACGCGTGCGACCGTCAGGGCGTCGGCCCGTGCGGGCAGGGCGGCGGCGGTGAGCGCCGGCAGTCCGAGCAGGGCGGCGAGCTTTTCGACCGTTTCCGTCAGCGTGGGATCCTGGCGACGTGCGACCGCGGCGCGATAGAATCTCGAGCGGAGCCATTGTGTGGTCGCGAACCGACCGCCGGAGGACGTCCTGGATCTCCGGAGCCGCCTCCACAAGCGTTACAAACCGGAGCAGCGCGGGCCTCCCGGTCAACGGTGTGGCCGAGAGCAGCGCCTGCTGCCTGTCCGGGGGCGCTTCGAGGGACCGGCACCGCATCGTGAAGCCAAACAAGGCGGCGTCGGCGAGCTTGAAGGACCACTCGGTGTCGCCGTCGCTCCAGAGGACGCCATTGGTTTCCACGATGGTGCCCGGCACCCTCAGGCTCACGTTGAAGACGCGCTCGGAGTCGGCGTAGCCGATGCCCAGCGCACGCTCCAGGAGCCCCTTCATTCGCGGTGAGAACGCCTCCGGCCCGCCGAACTCACGCGCGATCACCTGATCGCGCCCGCCCTTGAGTCTCGCGGCCGTCGGGTCGGACGCCGTGGAGAAGATCGCGCCGTCGTCCCCGAAGTCGAGGATCCCGCGGGCGACCGACTCGAGGAGGCCGGCGTCGACGGCGGTTCCATCCCGGCGCCGCACGAGGGCCGTCGTCTTCTCGCGGACGAGCTTGTTGATACCGGCCTCGTCGAGCGGAAGGCCTGCCCGCGCCGCAATCCGCGTCGCGAGCTCGTCGACAGCCGCATCGCTGAGGCGGCCACCCATGGCCCCCGCCCGCGCTTCGACCCTCGCTTCCAGAAGCGCGGACGCGAAGGCCCTCATGCTGCCCGTGACCCAGTCCAGGTAGGCTGCGTACTCGTACGCTGGGCCCAGGCCGGCCCCGAGGGCGCCCTCCAGCAGCTTCCGGTTGATGGCAGCCCACTCCTCGCGCGCCTGTCTGGCCTCGTCCGGCCCGACGACGTCCGTCAGCGTCTCCGTCCAGACGTGCTCGGTGACCAGGCCAAGGTCCCGTGCGGAATAGGATCGGACCAGGCGGCTGTGCGCGGAGCGATCGACGGTCCACTCGCCGTAGTGATCGGGCAAGTCGGCCACCGACGCGAAGTGGCCCCTGGCGGCGACATAGGTCTCCTCGTCCTTCCGGGAGGCGGGCACGAGCGAGGCGAGGGAGCCGTCCCACGGCAGTTCGGGGGCGGTCTTCGTCAGCTTCATCTCCTGCCACAGGCCGGGCCGTCGGGCGGCGTCGGGGGTCAGGCCCGGCGACTGGACGACGGCGCGGTCCACGCTGCCGTCGGGGTGGACGACCGTGTGAATGTACTGACTCTCGTAGCAGGCGGCCTGTGTGACCACCACCAGGAACAGGCCAACACGGGGCCAAGGCAGGTGTTTCATACGGGGATCTGCCGAAATGGTGTGTCGAAGTTACGCCGGGAGGCCAACGCGGCCCTACCCCGGGCCAACACCGCACGACCCGGGCGGGGCTGTCGTGGCTGGACGGGAGGGCCGCTCCGGGCGACCTGCCGCCCAGGCCGGGGACTTCACTGGCCCGGCGGGGGTGCGATGGCCTCGGCCGCGGGCGATTCGGGCCAGACGGGGGCCGGCGCGGCCGCGTAATCCGCGTGTGCCAGCAGGCTCTGGAAGAGCACCACCTCCGATGCCCAGAACACGAGCTTCACCCAGAGGCGTAGCAGCACATAGACCTCGGTGATCAGGAAGCCGACCCACATCGACCACCCAATCGATCCCGCGCCGGGCGCGACCGCCGCGTACAGCGCGAGCACGACGACGAACGCGAGTCCATCGACCGCGTAGAGGCCGGCCGCCTGGAGCGGCTGACGGCGCAGGAAGCGGAACGCCGCCATCAGCGCGCCGACCATGCTGTGCCGGTCCTCCACTACGGCGCGGACCTTGGCGTAGTCGAACCAGAGGTTGCACGCGACCAGCACGATACCGAACACGGCGTAGAGGGCCACGCGCAGGAAGAACGCGTCGCGCTCGACGGTCCAGTCATGCGTCGCCCAGGGGTAGAATACGGCGAACAGCCACCGGTGGACGTACCGGAACAACACTCCGTAGACGACCAGCGCGATGACGGCGAGTCTGAGGAAGCGCACGAAGTAGACCCCGCACGCCGAGAAGAAGGCGGCCGTCCGGATGGGCCGGTTGCGGGCGTATCGATCCAGGATTCCTCCCGCCAGGAACGTCCACAGAAGTCCGTACGCCACGGCCACCCCGACAATGACCAGGGCCTCGGGTTGAGCGTCCAGGACTCCCGACAGGTTGGAGAGGACGGCGCCGAACCCGAGGATGCGCGGCGCGAAGGTGACCCCGATGCCGGTCGCCTGCGCCGAGAACTCCTGCCACCACTCCGCGTTGACCCCGGCAGCGGCCGTCGTCGCCGCCAGACTGTCGCCCAGGCTGTCCCGGATCATGCCGCGCAGGACGAGCCCGAGCGGCAGCACCAGGAGGAACGTCAACACGAGTACGGCGACGATGACGGAGGGTGCCGCGTTGACGCGCCGCAGTCCATCACGAAACGCCTTCAGCACCATAGTGTCCTCGCGGTTTCACAAAGCCCCGCCAGGGTCGACGACGCGGGCCGGCGCCGCGTCACACGAAGTACGCGTACGTCAGCAGCAGGTCCTGCAGCCAGCCCATCCACTTGAGCGCCCACTTGGTGGCGGCCGGCCCGGCCTGCGGCTCGAGTGTTCGGCTGTTGTTGGTCCGGTCAAGGTCCAGCAGCAAGACGTGGTCGGGGTCGACTTCCGCTGACAGCGCCGCGTCCCCCCGCACGTAGGTGAACATCTTCCAGCGGTCGCGCCCGTCCCACCGCTCGCGCACGTGCTCGCGGTTCCGGAAGGTGACGAGCACGTCCACGGGGAAGATCGCCTCGCCCAGCCGGCGGACGACGACCGTGGTCCGGTAGCGGCCCGCGGTCGGGTTGTCCGCCTTGAACTCCCGCTGCCCACCCGCGTCGAAGAAGCCCTGCGCATCCACCGGCCCGCTGCGCAGCTCGTCCACGGCGTAGTCGAAGACGTTGGAGCTGTAGTAGACCTGGTCGAAGAACCAGGTCATGTCGCGGCCGCTCACCTCGTTGACGACGGCGAAGAAGTCGGTCGGTTTCGGGTGTTTGAACCGCCACCGCGCGAAGTACGTCGACATCACCCGCTGGAGGGTCTGCCAGCCCAGGTACCGTTCGAGCGTGTGCAGCCACAAGGCCGTCTTGTCGTACGAGAGGGCGCCGCCGGCCGTCGGCCAGTACCGCCACGACGGCGTCGCCTGCGCATCGAGCTTGGCCCCGGCGCGGTAGGAGGCCAGCCCGTCCTCGTCCACGTCCCGTGACATCGGGATGTCTTCGATCACGTACGGGATGAAGCCACCGAACGTCCGGAAGGAGTCGTAGTTCGGGTTGAAGGCGCGTTCCATCACGCGGCCCGTCGAGAACGTGTTGAACCCCTCGTCGAGCAGCGCGTCCTCGAACTCGTTGTTGCCCACGACGCCGTACCAGAACTGGTGCCCGCATTCATGGACCGTCACGCCTTCAGGGTCCGCCACTTGGTCGGGTGCCAACCACCGCGTGCCGGCGGTGAACAGCGTCGGGTACTCCATGCCGCCGACGCCGCTCTGCCAGGCCGGATCGATGATCGTCAGATGCGGGTAGGGGTACGGCCCGAACCACTGGCCGTAGTAGCGCAAGGCGGCTCGCGTCGCCGCGAAGTGCCGCTCGGCCTGATCGACATGCTCGGGCTGGAGCAGCAGCCGCATGACGACCTTGGGCAGGCCGGGCTGCTCGAAGGTCGCCTCCCGCACCAGGTAGGCCGGGCTCGTCGTCCAGGCGAAGTCGTGGACGTCCTCCTGGTAGAAACGGTGCGTCGTCGTGCCATCCGGATTGTCGCGCGCCTCGCGCTCGAGCCCCGTCGCGCCCACGACCCACCGCTGCGGGACCTTCATCCGCACGTCGTAGACACCGTAGTCGGAGAAGAACTCGGTGCTGACATGGAACTGGTGGCAGTTCCAGCCGCCTTCCTCGAGCACGCCGATCTTCGGGAACCACTGGCCAAGGAAGAAGTAGGTGTCGATGGCGCCCGTCCGGGAGAACGTGCGCGGAATCTGGGCGGTCCAGTCAATCGCGATGTTCAGCGTCTCCCCGGGCGCGACCGGCGCGGGCAACGGCACGACCATCACCGTCTGGTCGTCGTCGTTTCCGTCATCCGGAGCGGCAAACGTGCGCCGGGCGGTCAGGTCGATGGGAGGCGCGCCACCCACGCCCAGCAGGCGGATCAGCGTCACATCGGTCCATCCCCAGTCCTTCTCGCGCATGCTCCCCGCACGTGGGGGCCGGCGATCGGCAAGGGCCGCCTCGCGCAGCCACGTCGATCGCGTGTTCTTCCACGCGTTGTAGTACAGGTGGAAGCGCAGCTCGCTCGTCGGGTTCGCCGAGATGTTGCGCCACGTCACCACTTCGCTGCCGATCAGCAGACGTTCGCGCGGGTCGAGCCGAACGTCGATCGAGTAGTTGGCATTGCGGGGCGAGAGGGCGTCGGACGGGGGGGCCGACAGCGTCTGGGCGTCGGTCACGGGCCGCGCCACCACCGGGCGACCGGCAGGCGCCCGGGCGTCGGACTCGGCAGACCGCGTCTTGACCCGGGGGTCTGGCCTGGGCCGGCGCTGGGCCTGCAGCGCGCCGGGCGCGGACGCCGCGACCGCAACCATCACCATCACCGAGAGCAACGGCAGCAACCACCGGCGCATGCAGTCCTCCGTGGGTGGACGTTGTCTGGCCATGCTACAACAGATCGGGTTGGCCGCACGTGGGTTGTCACGCCACCATCGACCCGTCGTGGTCCTCCCGCTTGATGTCCTCGTGCGTCGTGACCTGGAAGGTGCGGACGTTCGAATACTTCGCCACGCCGTCGATCCGCGAGTGGGCCTCACGATACGACTCGCGCATTTCGGCCGGAATCCATACGCCGAGCGTCGCGCTCCGATGGTAGATCACCGTGGTGTCCATGACGAGCCCGGCGATGTCGTCCGCAATCGGGCCCGGGTGCCTGGCGCGGAGGAACGTCTTGACGATTGCACCGGTGACGGGATCGATCCACAGCGTGCCGGAGGACGGGACATCCACGCCCCCACTCCCCCTGATGAGCGTCGGGCGACCCACCTCCTCGAAGTCGACCCGCCACGTCGGAAGGCCGTCAACGGTGTCCGGCGCCCTTCGGCGGAACCGGAGGCCGCCGATCCGGTCGGGGGCCAGCAGCAGGAGCGGCTGGATGGGCACGTTCACTGTGCGCGGGATCGGACCGACGTTGTACCGGCCGCCTTCCTCGCGAATGCGCAGGGCCTGATCCATCGCGGTTGCCGGCGTCTCGAGAAACAGCCGCCGGAGCCGGTCGTCCCGATCGCGGACGGCCCTGCCGTCCACCTCGAAGACGTCACGAAACGGAATCCAGGGTGTGCCGTCCGGCGCCGTCACCATGAGAAAGTCGGCCTTCAGCCGTCGCATCTCGACCCGCTGACCGGACGCGAGGCTTTCTGACGCGGTCTGGACGTAATCCTCTTCTGCGACCACGTTGGCGAACTCGCGGCGGTAGCCCTGCAGGTACTCCAGTGCCCGCCGCAGGACCGGCTCCAGCTCCTTGTCGTCAGTCAACGTCGGTGCCGGGCCCGCCGACGCGGACGGACTGACCGCCGTCGGCGTTGGGGGCGGCGGCGCGGGACGGCCCGCGGCGGGCACCTCGGGGACGCTGTGCGGCGCGGGCGGCGTGGCAGGCGCGCGCACGTCAGGCGACCCGGGCGCCGGTTCGGCCCGCGCCGCCCACCGGCTGGCGGCGAGGACCTGGGCATCCGCCCGCACCGTGCCGATCTTGAGCGGGCGAAGGCCGCCGTCGAACTCGGCCACGTCCCCAGTGATCGTAATCCGATAGGAGCCCCCCAAGGCGAGGCCGAGGCGGTCGGCCGCCGCGTGGGGGTCGCGAGACGGCCGCACCAGCATCCCGCCCGTCCCGCCCGAGAGCTGCTCGAACTCGGTCCACGCGCTAGCGGACGCAGCCGTGCCGGGCAGCCCGAGGACGTGAACCACGACGCCATCGCCGATGGCCTCCGTCTCCACGGCGCGGGCCAGGGTCCGCAGCGTGTCGGCCGCATCAGGGCGGCGGGAGCCGCCCTCCGGCCGGGAGAGTCCCGCGGTCGCCAGGACGGCCACCTTGAAGCCCGGCACCTGGCGCAGTCCGTTCAACAGCCGCGCCAAGGCGTCAAACACGTACTCGGGATTCTCCTCGGGAGGCGCGTTCGGGTCGCGGCCCTGCGGCGATGTCTGGCGTGCGGTTTCCGACGGGCGCTCGCGCGCCCCCGAGACGGCATCCGTGGCCGGCGGTGGCCCGGATGGTTGGTCGAGTGCCTCGGCCGGCCGTGAGCGGCCGACCAGGTGCGACAGGGCTTCGCGCACCGGGGCCCGGTCGACCGTGAAGGCGATCGGCGCGCGGGGGAGCGGCAGGGTGACCACGGCCACGCGGTCCGTCGCCGTCAACCGGTCGATCAGGCGGCCGAGTGCGCCCGCAGCGATCTTCTCGTTCCCCTGAGGCAGGCGCGTCTCGTCCACCACCACAAGGACTGTGCGCGCCTCCGTTCCGGCGCCCGAGGGCAGGAACCGCGCGTCGATCACCTTCCGGTTCGTGCCGTCGATCGAGACGGTGAAATCGCCCGGCCCGAGGTCCGTGATCGGCGATCCGCTTCGGTCGACGACGATGGCCCTAACCGTGACAGGACCAGGCAGCCCGGCCTGTGCCGGCGGTCCAAACCGTTCCGTCCCCACCAGAGAAGTTGAGGTTGCCGCGACCAGGAGCCACCCGACCGCAGCCCGACGAGCCATGGCACCCTCCGTGACGACGGGTCAGTCTGCCGGGTTCTTGATGACCTCTTCGGTCCGCACTTGGAAGCGTCGGAAGTTCCTGTACACGGCGTGGCCCTTGATCTCGTCCGCGCCGTTCTCGTAACTCTCCCGCATGTCGGCAGGCATCCAGAAGCCCACCTTCTCGTCACGGCGGTAGAAGACCGTGATCTCCGTCTTGACGTCGGGCGTCGCGGTGCGCACCACGGTTCTGACCACCCGGCCCGTGAGCGGATCGACCCAGAACGTGCCGAACGCCGGCAGGTCGCTGTTGGTCGCGGTGCGGATCAGCGTCGGGCTGGTCCACTCCTCGAACTCCACGCGCCAGGCACGCACGCCCTCGACGGTCTCCTCGGGGCCGCGCGTGAAGTTGACGCCGCCGACCCGGCCTGGTGTCAGGAAGATCAGGGGCAGGGTCGGCACGTTGATCGTGCGGCCGACCGCTCCGACGTTGAAGCGGGCGCTCTCGTCGGTCAGCAGCCGGGCATCCCGCAAGGCCGACGCCGTGTCGGAGGCCTCGAGGAAGATGCGGTGCAACCGGTCCTCGCGATCACGCACCTTCTTGCCATCGACCTCGAACACGTCGCGAAACGGTAGCCAGCCGGTGACGCCGGGCGCCGTCACCATCAGGAAGTCGGAAAGGAGGTGCCGCTGCACGGGCGTGAAGTTGTCGTAGCGCCCGAACCTGCGGCGTTCGACCGACTGCACGTAGTCTTCCTCGGCCACGACGTTCGGCAGGTCCCGCATGTACCCGGCCACGTACTCGGTCGCCCGCGCCACGACGACCGCCAGTTCGCCATCGGTGATCGGCTCGCGCTGGCGGGCCTTGGGGGCCGGAGCGGAGGGCGGCGATCCGGCCGGCGGCAACGCCACGGCCGGACCGGCCGTCGGGGCGCCAGCCGTTCCCAGCTCGGAGGCTACGGCCGACGGCAGCGGGTCACGGCGGGGACACCAGCGGCTGGAGGCCCGGACCTGCACGCCGGCTTTGTTGACGGTCAGCTCGAGCGGGGCCGCCAGACCGCCGATGTCGGACTCGGCCGGTTCGAGTTCGGCCAGATAGGTGACGCTCCATGCGAGAAGGAGGTGCTGCACGTCGGCGGTCGTGTTGCGGCCCAGCGACAGCACAGCACCGCCGGTGAGCTGAGCCACGCGGGCGAAGGGCCCGGGGTCGGCAGCTCCCATCGACGCGAGGCGGACCACATACACGGCGGACCTCGACGCCGCCGCGGCCTCGAGGCAGCGGTTGACGACCGCGCGTACGTCCGCTTCACGCGACCCCGTCGCGGCAGGCGGCGCGACCAGTGCCACCACGTGTGGACCGGGGTCGTCACGCAGCGCGGATAGGAGGCGGACTAGTCCGTCGAGCGACGCCGCGGGCGAGACGACCGGGGTGGCTGCTGCGGTCCCCGCCTCCCGCGCGGCGTCGTGCAGGCGCTGCGCGGTCTTTGGCGCCTCGTCGTCGCTGGCGAATCCCGAGGGGGGGGCGTCCTTGAGCCGCGCGAGGTAGTCCGGCGGGGCGCCGCGTCCAGTGAGGTGAGCGGCCTGCTGACGAATCGCGTCCCGACTTGTCGTGAAGTCGGGCCGGGCGCGCGCCTCCGGCAGGCGAGCGAACGCCAGGCGATCGGCCGGCCCGAGGCCGTCGAGCAACGCCGACACGAGAGCGACGACAGGCTTCTCTCCACCCCCGGGGACGCCCGACTCGTCAACGGCGAGGAGAATGGTGCGCGCCGGATCGGCCCGCATCACGGTGCGGCCCGCGGTGCCGTTCTGACGCCGAGCGGCCAGCGTGGCCGCGGCGTCAGCTCCCGGTCCGCGCCACACGCAGTCCAGGCCCACGAGGGCTCGCGGTCTTCCGTTGATGCTCACCGACACGTCCGTAGGCCGGAGGTCCGCCACCGGCTTCCCGGTGGTGTCGAGCGCCACGAAGTCGACGACAAGCGGTGCAGGGATGGCCGTACGCGGCGCCGGCGCCTGGCCATGAGCACCGGGCTGGAGGACGAGCGTGAACAACAAGAGGACGCCAACAAGTGCGGAGCGACCGAACCGTCCGTGCATGCGTCATGATAGCGCCGTTCGAGGTGCTTGACGCTCCTGGCCGGCCGCACTAGTCTACGACTCTCACTGGGGGAGTCGATGCCTGATTGTTCACCGTCGGTTCCGTCGTCACCAGGCGAACTGCGCCTCCGGTTCCGTCGCGGCGGTATGGTCGGTCCAACGGCTGGGCTGGCGCCGGGTTTTGTCCAGGCCAATCTGGTGATCCTGCCGCGTGATCTGGCCTTCGACTTCCTTCTTTTCACGCAGCGCAATCCGAAGCCGTGCCCGCTGCTCGAGGTCGTCGAGGCCGGCTCGGTCGAGCCGGTGCGGACGGCGCCGGGGGCCGACCTGCGGATGGACCTCCCGAAGTACCGGGTCTACCGGGACGGTGCACTCGTCGAGGAACCGACGGACATCGCCAGGCTGTGGCGCGACGATCTCGTCTCGTTCCTGATCGGCTGCAGCTTCACCTTCGAGTCGGCACTCCTCGAGGCCGGGATCCCCGTGCGGCACATCGAGCAATGCGTCAACGTGCCGATGTTTGTCACCTCCATTCCTACCGAGCGCGCCGGGGTCTTCCACGGGCCCACGGTGGTGTCGATGCGGCCGGTGCCGGCCGCCAAGGTGATCCGAGCCGTCCAGGTGACCTCGCGCTTTCCGGCCGTGCACGGGGCGCCGATCCACATCGGCGACCCGGCGGCGATCGGCATCCGGGACGTCGCCCGCCCGGACCTGGGCGACGCGGTGGAGATCCGGCCGGGGGAGGTGCCGGTGTTCTGGGCCTGCGGCGTGACGCCGCAGGCGGTGGCGATGGCCTCGAAGCCGTCGTTGATGATCGCGCACGCGCCCGGCCACATGTTCATCACCGACCGCCGCGACGCCGACTACTCGGTCTTTTGACTCGGAGCCAGATGTCGATCGAGAACATCGTCCTCTCACACGATCAACGGGGCATCTCGTCGCTGCGTCCGTACCTGCCCGCCGATTTCTGTGTCCAGGCTGCCGCGTTCATTCTCGACCACTGCCCCGGGACAGCCCTGATCGCCACCGGGTTCTACGTGCCGGCGGGTTGTGCTCCGGAAACCGACGGCCCTCCCGGCGCCGTTGCGCTCGGCGTTGCCCTCGAGCGCCTTGGGTGTCGAGTCTGCTATGTCACGGATGCCTACAGCGCACCGCTCCTGCGGGGGCTGGTGGGATCCGACGACGGCCGCGTGATCGAGTATCCGATCAGCGATCACGAGGAGAGTCGGCGCCACGCACGGGAGTTGATCGGCCGGCTCGCCCCGACGCTGACGATCGCGGTCGAGCGGTGCGGCCTGACGGCCGAGGGGCTCTACCGGAACATGCGGCGCGTCGACGTCTCGCGCTACCACGCGAAGGTCGACTACCTGTTCAGGGAACACGAAGCCAGCGTCGGAATTGGCGACGGCGGGAACGAGATTGGCATGGGGAACCTCGCGGCGACGATTCCCACGGTGATGCCCGTTGCGGAGCCTTGCGTGACGACGACCTCGCGGCTGGTGATCGCGAGCGTGTCAAACTGGGGGGCGTGGGGAGTGATCGCCGCCGCATCGCGCCTGCGCGGGGTGAACCTGCTGCCGACGGTCGATGAAGCGCACGACCTGCTCGTCCGAACGGTGGCGCTCGGGGCGGTGGATGGGGTCGACGGACGGCGCACGCTCTCGGTGGACGGGTTCTCGATCGAGGACAACGATCGGGTGCTGTCCGAAATGCTCGAGTGGGTCACGTGCAGTGGGGCGCCCGCAGCCACCTAAACCCGCCCGCAATGGGGCTCAGCGTCGCAGGAGCGCCGGTAACAGGTCGGGCCCCGTCGAGATCTCCTCACGCACGATCAGCTTCCAGGTCCCTTTTCCCTCCCGGTGGCCGGGCGCCGCGTACGTCCAGTGGACGATGCCAACTTCAGCCTCGAGGAAGTAACTGGCGCCGAGGCGGGCCTCCAGGCTGGTACTGGTCACGCTCCCAGCTTCCCAGTCCACGCTTTCGCGTACCGTGAAGTCGGCGCTGAACGTGTGGTGGCCCGGCAGGAGCGTCGCCACGCCGATCAACGTCTCCTTGATTTCCCGGCCGTCCAAGATGACGTGCTTGAGCCCTGGGCCGATCGTGAGCGTCGGCAGCAGCTCCTTGCGGCTCTCTGCCATGAGGTGGTCGACTTCGTCCTCGTCGGTCAGACAGTAGGCGGCCTTTCTGCGGACCCATCGCGAGCCGTCCTTGCGGGCAATATCGGCCAGCACGGACTGGTCCACGAGGCGTTCGATGGCTGCACCGCGCTCGATCGGGGAGCGGTTCTGGCGGGCGACCTGGACGAGGATGTCCTGGTCGATCAAGCTTCGGATCGCAGCCAGGCGGACGGAGGTCTCCTTGTCGGTGCGGGCCAGGTCGCCGAGCAGGTGCTGATCGGTGAGGCGCCGAATCGCGGCGACGCGCACGTCCGACGGCTGGCTGGGCCGGGCAAGCTGCGCGCAGGCTTCCTGGTCTCCCGCTTGGCAATCCGTCGAGAGATGCGCCTGCCCGCTCCCGTCCACGCCGAGAGCCAACGCCATGACCACCAGCGGCAAAAAACTCATCGGTGTCGGCCTCCTCGCCGCGCCCTCCGGAACACTACCCCCGCTCTCAGAGAGCGTCAAGTCGCGTGACCTGGCGGCCGCACCGGCGGACCGGCTAGGCATGTCCCTCTCCGTTGCGCTTGACTGCGACGAGGGGGTGCGACACGATGCCGGCGGAGCCATGGTTGCCACGCGTCCTTCCGCCCTCGCTGTCCGGCGGCTCAGCCCACGCCTCGTCCGCGTGGTGCTCGTCTGCCTCGCCGGGGTCTGTCTCCTTGTTGTGGCGGCCCTCACCGTCTACTGGGTCTCGGGGCGAGAGGTCACGACCGTGGAGGTCGGCCGCCGGACCCACCACCTGTCCCCAGGTGAAGGGTACCTCCCGCTTGGAGTGGGCCTGACACATTACCGCTGGGACGGCGTCGAGGGCGGGCCAGTCGTGGTCCTGGTTCACGGATACCTGGACGCGCTTGGGGTGTGGGACGCGCTGGTGCCGCACCTGACGCGCGCCGGGTTTCGCGTGCTGCGTTTCGACACGATCGGACACGGGTTGTCGGACCGCCTCGCGCCGCCGTACAGCCGGGACTTGGCGCGGCGTCAGCTGCTGGAACTCCTCGACCGCCTTCGCCTGACCAACCCGGACCTCGTCGGCCACTCCCTCGGTGGCGCCCTGGCTGTGGACTTCGCCGCCCGCCATCCCTCCCGCGTCGGTCACCTGGCGCTGCTGGCACCCGCGGTGGCCGTGGATCTTCCGAGGTTGCGCCTGGTCCGCCTGCCACTCCTCGGCCGTTTTCTCGCGCGCACGTTCTTCCTGGCTGACTACGCGCGCCAACTCCGACGACGGGAGGCGCAGGGGCAGGCGTGGGCGCGCGCGACCCTCGAGAGTTACCGGTACCGCGGGACCGAGGAGGGGCTCCTGTCTGTCGTCAGCGGTGACGGCTTCAGCGACTACGACGGGGCGTGTGCGGCCGTTGGGCTTCTCCACCGGCGCGTGCTGCTCGTCTGGGGGAGTGCCGACCAGCTGGTGAGCCGCCAGGCCATGCGGAATGCCCGGGCGGCGCTTCGCGACGTCGAGTGGCGCGAGGTCGAGGGGGCAACACACACCCTGCCCTCGGATGCTGCCGAGGAAGTGGCTCCGGCGCTGGTGACGTTCCTCGGTGGGGTCGGCGTTCGGTAGCGGGCCGGTGCTCGGCAGGTTGTCCTGGTGAGCCGAGGGCTCATCAATCCTCGAAATGAGAGAGGGAAGTCGCCATGAGGACTCGGCAAGGTCTGCTGGTGGCGTGGGTGTTCGGAGGGAGCGCGATTGCGGCTGCTGGCCCGCAGGCAGCGATTCGTGCGATCGACCTCGCCGGCGACACGGCCCGGCAGGTGGTGGTGGACCGCGAGGATGGGCAGTACCTGGGCCATGTCACCACCGTCCTGCTGGAGGATGGGCACACGATCCTGGCCGTCTACCCGAAGGGGCACGGTGAGGGCGCCATCATCCTGAAACGATCGGTTGACGGTGGCCACACCTGGTCGCCGCGACTGCCGACACCGGACAACTGGGCGACTAGCCTCGAGGTTCCCACCATACACCGCGTGGTGGACCCACGGACTGGCCGGCGCCGTCTCATCCTGTTCTCGGGCCTCTACCCGTGTCGGATGTCCGTGTCCGAGGACGACGGCGCGCACTGGACTTCGCTGCACCCCGTCGGGGATTGGGGCGGCATCGTGACGATGGCGAGCGTTGAGCGTCTCCGGAACGGTGACTACCTCGCCGTGTTCCACGACGATGGCCGGTTCATCAGGGCTGGCGGGCGACGGTCGAACGCCATGCAGGTCTACCAGACCGTCTCGACAGACGGCGGTCTGACGTGGGGACAACCGCGCTTGATCTTCACGTCCGAGGCAGTCCACCTGTGCGAGCCGGGCCTCATCCGCTCGCCCGACGGGCGCCAGCTCGCCATGCTGCTACGGGAGAACAAGCGCGTGCGCGGCTCGCACCTCATGGTCTCGAATGACGAGGGAGCAACGTGGTCGGCGCCACGCGAGTTGCCCGCCTCCCTGACCGGAGACCGCCACACCGCTCGCTACGCCCCAGACGGCCGCCTCTTCGTGTCGTTTCGAGACATGGCGTCCGGCAGCCCGACCAAAGGCGATTGGGTGGGTTGGGTTGGGACCTATGACGACTTGGTAAACGGGCGCGAAGGTCAATACCGCATCCGCCTGATGGATAACAAGGACGAGTGGGACTGCGGCTATCCGGGGGTCGAGGTGCTGCCTGACGGGACGATCGTGACAACGACCTATGGTCACTGGGAGCAGGGCAAGGCTCCCTACATCGTGAGTGTCCGGTTCACGCTGCAGGAGATCGACCGGCTTGCGACGGTCCGCGTAGGCGGCCGCCCGCACATCCCGTAGTCCTGCTACTCGATTCCGAGTCGCTGGCGCTTGAGGTACAGGCCCTTGCGCGAGAGGCCGAGCATCCGCGCAGCGTCCTCCAGGCGCCCCTCGCACACTTTCAGCGCATGCCGGATCTGGGCGCGTTCTAGGTGCTCGACGGCGGCCGCGTGGGGCTGGTCGAGTCGTACGACGACCTCCGTCGGCCCGGGCTCGTGCTTCTCCAGCGACACGGTCCGCCGCCCCGCCGTGATGGCCGGATCCAGGTGCTCGGGCATCAGCACGGCTCCCGGTTCGGCGAACGCGGCCAACCGTCGCATCTCGTTCACGATCTGACGGACGTTGCCAGGCCAGCGGTAGAGGACGAGGTACTCCAGCGTCTCCTCGGCCAGGCGGAGGCCCTCCTTCGAGCACTCCCGGGCGGCTCTACGCAGGAAATGCTCCGCGAGTTGGGGGATCTCCTCGCGGCGTTCGCGCAACGGCGGGAGTCGGAGCGGTACGACGTTGAGTCGGTAGTAGAGGTCTTCGCGGAACCGGCCCTCAGCGACGAGCTGTTCGAGGTTGCGGTTGGTGGACGCAATCACGCGAACGACCACGCGCTGAGGTCGTGGATCGCCCAGGGGCTGGATCTCACTCGACTCGAGAAATCGCAAGAGCTTGGGCTGGACATCGAGGCTGAGATCTCCGATCTCATCAAGGTAGAGGGTCCCGCCGGCTGCTTCCCGGATTACACCCAGCGAATCCGACACGGCGCCGGTGAACGCGCCGCGGCGGTACCCAAAGAGCTGGCTGTCGACCAGGTCACGTGGGACGGCCGTGCAGTTGAACGGGACGAAGGGCTTGTGCGCAAACGGCGACGCGGCGTGAATGATCCGAGCCACCACCTCCTTGCCCGTGCCGGTTTCGCCGGTGATGAGCACGTTGATGTCCGTCGCGGCAACCTTCCGTGCGCCGGCGACAATCGTGCGCATCTCCTCGGACAAGAAGAGTGCATCACCGTCGTCCTCTCCGTCCTGAATAGGCCACAGCGCTACGCGCTCCCGTTCCTCGCGTCGTGCCCTGGCCTGGAAGCGCGCATCTGCGACGAGTTTCTCGATTGACAGGAGCCTCACGAGCGACGGCAGTGACGGCGAAGGCTGCAGCGCGACGATGTACTCCTTCTCGTGCCACGCACCGAGTTCAATCGAGCGGGCGGGATGGGCGGCGAGCGCCCGAGCCTCGCTCCATGAACACCCGGTCCACTCGAGGATGTCTACCCGGCGGCCGCGTTGTCGGGCGCCGAGAACCGCCCTCACCGCACATCCTGTCTCGTGCAGCAGGGCCATGACCTCGTGACCGAGAAGCGGGGCATGCGCGCCAGAGTCGAGAAGCACGGCGGCGCGCTCGACGGCGAGACCGGGTGCAGCGGATCCGGCGCCCAGGAGAGATGTGCAGGTGTCGAGGCGTCGGACGATGTGCCGTGGCGGAGGCTGCAGATCAGCGACTCGCGGCGCCGGGGCGAATGCGCGGCCGGTTGGATCGACGCACCGCCAAGCCGCTCGGCCGCAGGACTCGATGACGTGAGTCAGGGCCAGACGGTTTCCCACGCTTGACAATCCGCAGGCCGCACGCTCGAACCACGGGCGCGAGAACTCTGCGTCGCGCGCGAGGGCTTGGCCAATCACGCGGCTCACCTCGGCAGCTAGGTCGACGGTGGGCGAGTCGGACCGTTCCAGGGCCTCGACCAGGACCTTGTTTGCACCCATCGCGTCGCCGGAGACGCCCAGCGCTTCGGCGAGCAGTAGCTCCAGTGTGGTGGTAAGGATCGGATCGGACAGTTCTTTGGATCCGGTCACCGAGGCAGTCAGGAGCTGCAGCGCATCTGCCACGTTTCCTTGGCGTAGCAGCAAGCGCCCTCGCGTGACGCAGGTCCAGAGCCCGTAGTACCAGAAACCCTTGGGCAATTCTGGCGTCCACGGTCGCACGGTCGAAAGCAAGTTCGCCGCTTCCTCCAGATCGCCGCGAGCCAGTTCGAGCTGCGCCAAGCCATCAATGACTCCCGCCTGAGTCATCCCTGCCGGTGGAGAGAGCGCCGCGGCGCGCCGGAGTAATTGCTCGGCTACAACTAGGTATCCCCGCGTCAGTTCAACGTGTCCTAGATTTGTAATAGCAGCTCGCCTAAGGGAAGCGTGGCCCCCTCGGTTCGCGGCTTTGAGTGCAGCTCGCGCCTCCTCGGTTGCGGGTTCGAGTTGTGCAAGGGAGAAGGCAATGCAGGACGAGTCGACAGCAGCCGTGCCTTCCAGCCAACAATTGTCGTCTCCAGACATCAATGATCGTCCGACTCGAATGTGTTCCCTCGCGTTGCCGAACAAGCCTCGCTTAGCTTCTATTTGGGCAACGAACAGGTGGAGCGCTGCTGACACACGACCGTCGCCAAGACGTGCAACGTCGCGTCGGACAACTGGGAGATAGGCGGTCGCAGCATCGAGCCCAGGGCCCTCCGAAAGAGCCAGCATAAGCCGCAACTCAGCCCAGCACAGCTGCTCTTGGTCCTTTACAAGGCGCGCAATGTCGATTGCCTTCTTGAATTGGTCTATTGCTTCGTCGGTTTGCCCTCGATCTCGGAGGACACTACCTATTACGATCCGGCAGCGCACCTGCAGAGAACCAACTGCAGAGGAATGGCCCAGAACCCGCCGTGCTGTCTCCAGCGCCTTCGAGAGGTCGCCAGTCCTTTGAAGCAACTCGGCGAGAAGGGTCTCTTGAAGGAGACCCTTCTCGCCTGGATGTCTTCCGATCCGAGCGAGTTCTTGCAGGGCTGCAAGGTACCTTCCCGAATTGACGAGCTGAACGACTTTGTCCATGTAGCGATAACCCCATTGGTCGAAGTCGACGACCGGCTCGGCGAAGGCGAAATAGTAAACTGAGGAACCGCCCGAAGGCAGCTGATGTTAGCGCAAGTTGCGAGCACGCGGGGTCCCTACGCTACGGGCGCGATGTTGCGGATGCTGGACGGAAAGGAGGAGGGCCTGCCGCTAGCGACGAGCCGCAGGCCCAAGGCGGAGTCGGAGTGACGGACAGAAATTGGCCGCTGGAAAGTTGCCCGAAAACCATGCATCTTCGCGAGAGGGGAAACGCTCACTCTCCCCAGACGATCCGGTTTCCCCACACGATGAGGTCAGCGCTAGCGATGTCACTGCCCCAGACAATGCGGTTGCCCCAGACGATGCGGTCTGATTCAACGGAGTAGTTGCCCCAGACAATGCGGTTGCCCCAGACGATGCGGTCTGACGTCACCGAATCGTTGCCCCAAACAATCCGGTCCCCCCAAACGATGTGACTACCCCAGACGATTCTATTGCCCCAGACGATGCGATCAGCATCAAGCGAGCTGTTACCCCAGACGATCCTGTTGCCCCAGACGATACGATTGGCGTCGATGCTGTCCGTGCCCCAAACAATTCGAGAGCCCCAGACGATCCTGTTCCCCCAGACAATGCGGTCCCCCCAGACGACCTCGTTCCCCCAGACGATCCGGCTTCCCTCGACGACTTCATTTCCCCAAACGATCCGGTTGCCCCAGACAATTCTGTCGGCGTCCAGACTGTCGTCGGTGCCGTTGCCCCACACGATACGACTGCCCCACACAATCCTCGCTGCCTGGGTCGTCTGGTCCTCGCGCCAAAACGCGATGCCGCTCGGTGTGACATCCTCGCCCGCGATGACGGCATCGTCGTTCGTATTCGGGCCGAACACGGCGATTCGCACCGACGTCACCGCATCCACGCTGCCCGCACCACAACCAATCAGTCCAGCGTCGGGAAGGAAGGTCGCGCCCAACTGCAGCGCAGCCTTGACCTTGACCGGGTCCAGCTTCGGGTTTGCTTGGAGTATCAGTGCCGCCAGACCCGACACGACCGCCGTCGACATGCTCGTGCCGCTCATCTGCATGTAGGACTGGTCGCCCTGTCCCGCGTAGTGGAGGCCCGGATTCTGCGTGATGATCTCTGTTCCCGGCGCTTCGAGCGACACAATCCGGTTCCCTGGCGCGACAACGTCGGGCTTCAGGAAGTAATCGAACAGCGTCGGCCCGCGGGAGCTGTACGTCGTGACCTGATCGTCCGACCGCGCGGCGGTGCCCATCGTGTTCAGCGCGCCGACTGTGATGGCGTAGGGCGACGTGCCCGGCGAATCGATGCCGCCGAGGACGAGCTGCCCGTCGGGCGTCTTGCCCCAGTTCCCGGCCGCCACGACCACCACCATGCCCTCTGTCACCGCCCGCTGCACCGCCTGACAGAGCGGATCGTCGCTTGCCGATTCGGTCGGCGGGTGGCCGAGGGAGAGGTTGAGGATGCGAATCCCATAGCGCTGCCGGTTCGCGATGGCCCAGTCGATGGCGGCAATGACGTTGCTCACCGTGCCGGAACCGTCGGCCGCCAGCACCTTCAGGTTCAGGAGGTAGGCGCCCGGCGCAACGCCGCTGAAGCCTTCCGGCATGGCCGGGTCGCTGGAAGGCTGTCCCGCGATGATGCCCGCGACGTGGGTGCCGTGCCCGAATTCATCGGCGGCCGGACCGTTGTCGACGGTGAAATCGACCGAAACTACAATCTGGTGTGCGATGGCCGGCAGCGAAGCGATTCCAGAGTCGACGACCGCGATGCCGACGCCCTTGCCCGTGTACGGTTTCAGCCTGTCGAGGCCTTGCCAGACCTGGTCCGCGCCAATTGCCTGGTCGGTGACCGACACGAGGCTGCGCACGGCGACGTCGCCCGAGAGGTGGTCCACTCGGAGGTCGGTGCTCAGCGCACTCAGTTGGTCGACGGTCACGCGGAGCACCGCACCCTGAGACAGCCATCGGGTTGGCAACGCGCCGTGGTCGGCTGCGAGTGCTTCGATGTCCGCGCGTGCGCCGTTCACAATCACGTCGACCGTGTCGGCGGTGTGGACGGCCAGGTGGTGCTCAAGATCCTGCGACAGGCGGGCACGATGCGCGGGCTGATCGGCCCACGCGCCGGCCGCGACCAGCGCGAACACCACCACGAGAACCCCGGCGAGCGGGAGTCGGCGGAACATGGCTCCTCCAGACGGCAGCCGAAACACTGCTAGAGCAGACATTCGTTTGCGGCAACGCGCGGCGCCGATCGACGGGTGACCGCGATCTCGCTGCGAGCGTTGTCGATCGACGAGAGCAGGACGCGCCGCGAGCCGCATCGCGTGCGGAAGGTCCGAAGACGGCCGTCTCGAATCCAGTAGTAGACGGTCCGTTTCGACACCCCGAGCAGCTGCACTGCCTGGTCGACCAAGACACTGGGGCCGAACTCAGGGCCGGCCGGGTCCATCTGGTGACATGCGTACGGCTGCTCCACGCGGGAACCTCCTGGCGGCTCAACCGCAAGGGCCAGGCCACCGCGCGGCACCGCCGAGTGCCTTGTCTAAGTGCTTGCACGACAGTGACTTGTTGCACTAGGATGCTGGCGCATCGGCGTGACCTCCATGGCTGTGGTCGGCCAAGCCATTGGCCCGTGCCAGACGTCCCGATGCATTGCAGGAAATGCGGCGCGTCGTTGCACAAATTGCCACGCAATCCCGGGGGGCACCTCGGTCGCCCGGCGCGCGGCGACCGGCCAACTGGTTGGCCTGGAGGACAAGAGATTGACCGCTTCCAGACACTCGCTCGTGACCATTCCGGCCGTCGCGACCGTCGTCTGCCTGACGGCGCTCGTCGGGCTGCCAGCGTGCCGCCGCGCCGCGTTCCCGCCTCCCACCGGCCGGTCCTCCCTGGAACTCGTCTCGAGCATCCGGGGGGAACCGCGGACGTTCAACCGCTACGTCGGTCGGGACTCGATGTTGGAGACCTTCGCGCACCTCACCCAGGCACGCCTAGTGCGGATCGACCGGCGGACCCAGGAGCTGGAGCCGTGGCTGGCTGCCTCATGGGCGATGTCCCCCGACGGACTGACCTGCACGATGAAACTGCGGCCAGGGGTGACCTTCTCCGACGGCGTTCCGTTTACGTCGGCCGACGTGGTTTTCGCATTTCGCGTGATCTACGACGAGAAGATCGGGAGTCCACTTGGCGACTCGATGCGCGTCGGCGGCAAGCCGTTGCAGGTCACGGCCCCGGACGCCGGCACCGTCGTGGTCCACTTCCCGTCGCCTTTTGGTCCGGGCGTTCGCCTGCTCGACAATCTGGCGATCCTGCCGCGTCACCGCCTGGAAGCAGCCTACGTCGCGGGTACCTTCGACAAAGCGTGGGGACCTTCGACGCCGCCGGCGGAGCTGGTCGGGCTTGGGCCGTTCGTGCTGAAGCAGTACCAACCGGGCCAGCGCCTCGTCTTCGAACGGAACCCGCACTACTGGCGAACCACCCCCGACGGCCGCCGACTGCCCTTGCTGGACCGATTCACGCTGGAGATCGTGCCGGACCAGAACTCCGAACTGCTCGCCTTGCAGTCGGGGCAGATCGATTTCACGCAGAGCGAAATCCGACCGGATGACTACGCGGCGCTGAAGCGGGCGGCCGATGCCGGCACGCTGACACTCGTGGATCTGGGCGTGGGCCTCGACGCCGATTCCCTCTGGATCAACCTGCGTCCCCGTCTCCCGGCGCTCTCGCGACGCCCGTGGCTCCAGCGCACCGAGCTCCGGCAGGCGATCTCGCACGCGGTAGACCGGCGTGTTTTTGCCGATACGGTCTTCCTCGGCGCAGCCGTCCCGGTGTACAGCCCCGTGACGCCGGGCAACACCCGGTGGTACAACCCCGACCTGCCTCGCTTTGAGTACCGATGTCGCCGCCGCGAAGAGATTGCTCGCTGGCCTCGGTCTTGCGGATCGCCGCGGCGACGGGGTGCTCGTGGACCGCACCGGTGCCCGGGCAGGGTTCACGATCTTGACGCAGAAGGGGAACTCGGCGCTCGAGCGCGGGGCGGCCTTCATCGCCGACGAACTGAAGAAGGTCGGGTTGACCGTGGAGGTGGTCCCGCTCGAGGTGGGGGCCCTCATCGACCGCATCGAGCACGGCGACTATGAGGCGGTGTATTTCCGATTCCTGACCACCGATCTCGATCCGGCGCTGAACCTGGACCTGTGGCTCAGTTCGGGTGGCGTCCACGTCTGGAACCCGAACCAGACCCAGCCTGCGACCGACTGGGAGCGCGAGATCGACCAGTTGATGGACCAGCAGGTGCGGGCGCTCGACTACCCGCAGCGCAAGGCGATCTTCGATCACGTGCAGCGCATCGTCGCCGAACACCTACCGATCCTGGAGTTCGCGGCGCCGCGCATCTACCTGGCGGTGAACAAGCGTGTCGTGGGCGCGACGCCGGCACTGCTGCGTCCCGCCGTTCTCTGGAACCCGGACACGTTGAGCGTGAAGCGGTAAGAAAGCCTGTGCTGCGCTATCTGGGACGCCGGCTCGTGGCGGCTGCCGTGCTCGTGGCGGTCGTTTCGTCGGGCGCACTGGTGCTGGTGCGGCTCGCGCCCGGCGACTTCGCCTCCGAGCTGTTCGGGTCCGGCGCCACGGCTCAGAGCATCGCGCGCGACCGCGCCCGCTACGGCCTCGACCAGCCACTGCCCACGCAGTACCTGCGTTGGCTCGCGGGGGTGGCGCGGTTGGATTTCGGTACCTCCCTGCTGTACCGGCGGCCGGTCATCGAGATGATTGGGCAGCGGGCGCTCAACACGAGCCTCCTGGCCCTCGCCGCCCTGTTGCTGGCCACCGCCATCGGCATCCCGGCAGGCGTCGTCTCAGGGAGCCGCCGCTCAGGCTGGACGGCCCAGGCCATCAGGATCGTGTCCGTCGGCCTCCTCTCGCTACCGTCGCTGCTGACGTCGCTGCTGCTCATGCTGGTCGCCGTGCGGAGCGGCTGGTTTCCGATCGGCGGCATGCAGTCGATGGCGCTAACCGACGCAGGGCTGGCCGCGCGCCTGGCTGACGTGGCGCGCCACGTGTTTCTTCCTGCGCTGGCGATCGCGCTGCCGCTCGCCGCTTCGATCGAGCAGTTGCAGGGGCAGGCGATGGAGGAGACCGTGGCGATGCCGTTCACGCTGGCGGCCCTGGCCCGTGGCGTGCCACGCCGTCGGCTGATCTGGCGAGACGCGCTGCGCCCGGCGCTCGCACCCGTAGCCTCGATCTACGGATTCGTGATCGGGAGTCTGCTCAGCGGCTCGTTCGTGGTCGAGGTCGTGACCCGCTGGCCGGGCCTGGGACGGTTGATGTGGGAGGCGCTGCGCGCCCGCGACCTGTACCTGGTGGCCGGCTGCGCGGCAGCCGGCTCGGTGTTCCTGGCCATCGGGAGCGTGCTTTCCGACGTCGCCCTGGCCTGGGCCGATCCACGCCTGCGCGGCCGTGACAGCTGATTGAGAAGGCTGACACTGCGTCCTTCGTGTGTGACCATCACGTGATCTGATGCGCTCGCTCGGCTTCGTCCTGCTCGTGCTGGCGGTGGGGGCAGCCCTCTCGGCGCCGTGGCTCGCGCCGTACCAATCCAGCTGACACCTTCCGAGACTTCCTTCACGCGCCGCCGATGCGCCCGCACCTGGTCGGTGCCGATGGGATGTGGCACGCCCCGTTTGTGTACCCGCTGCGGCTCGTGAGCCGGCTTGAGCAACGCTACGAGGAGGATCGAACCCGAAGGGCGCCGCTCGTCTTCCTGTCTGGTGGCCATCTGGTGCGGCTGGCGGATGAGCGGTACGGCCCCTGGCTCCTGCTGGGTGCCGACCGCGACGGTCGCGACCTGGCGTCGCGCCTGGTGTTCGGGGCGCGCACGTCGCTCGGTGTCGCCGGCCTGGCGTCCCTGATTGCCCTCATCTTGGGGACGCTCATCGGGGGGCTCGCGGGCTACCGGGGCGGGGCGCTCGACGAGGCGTTGATGCGCCTGGCGGAGTTTGTCATCGTCCTGCCGGTGATCTACGTCGTTCTGGCGCTCAGGGCGGCCATGCCGCTGGTCATGGCGCCGTGGGCGGTGTTCAGCCTGATGACGGGCCTGTTCGCGCTCGTGGGGTGGCCGTGGGTGGCGCGGGCGGTTCGGGCGACGATCGCCCGAGAGCGGGCACGCGACTACGCCGCGGCCGCCGTGTCGCTCGGGGCGGGCCACGCCCGCCTGCTGTTCGTCCACCTGCTGCCAGCCTGCCGCGGCATCCTCGGTACGCAGGTCGTCCTGCTGCTGCCCTCCTTCATTCTGGCCGAAGCCACGTTGTCCTATGTGGGTTTGGGTTTCCCGGACCGGGTTGCCAGCTGGGGCTCGATGCTGCAGCAGGCGGCCGACATCAGCGCCCTTGCCGACTTCCCGTGGACGCTCGCCCCCGCCGGCGCGATCTTCATCGTCACGCTGGGCGCAAACCTCGTGCTGCGGTCCGCGCCGCGCACGGCGAGCTGAGGGCGACCGGCGCGGTTTCGTGCCACAATAGAAGCGCTGGCCGGGCCGGAACGGCCGCCCGCCGACCGCTGCCAGGCCAGGCCGGCGACGCGTTGGTCGCGTCGTGTCCCGGAAGTCCCGCTGACGTCCTCGGGCCGGGCGGTTCGCCCCTTCGCTCGGATCAACGGAGCCCATGACACCATGACCATGAACCTGCACGGCATCTTCCCTCCTATCGCGACCCCGTTTCGCGACGACGAGATCGACCTGGCGGCGATGCGATCGAACGTGACGGCCTGGATGAGGACCGGCCTCGCCGGGGTTCTCGTCCTGGGCTCGAACGGCGAGGCGCCCATGCTGGATGCCGACGAGTCGGTCCGCCTGGCCGAGGCCGCCCGCGAGTGTGTCCCGTCCGACCGCACGTTGATCGTCGGCGCGGGCGAAGAGTCCACGCACGCGACCATCGCCGCAGTCAAGCGCGCCGCGGCGGCGGGCGCGGACGTTGTGCTGGTGCGGACGCCCTGCTATTTCAAGAACCAGATGACGACCGACGTGTTCGTCCGGCACTTCACCGCGGTGGCCGACGCCTCGCCGGTCCCGGTGCTGCCGTACAACGTGCCGGGCCTCACCGGCGTGAGAATGGCCGCCGAGGCTGTCGCGAAGCTGGCGCCGCACCCGAATATTCCCGGCGTCAAGGACTCGAGCGCCGATCTGACGCAGATCGCCGACCTGGTGGCCATGACGCCGCCGGACTTCAAGGTTCTCGTGGGGTCGGCTCCGACGCTCTACGCGAGCCTGTGCGTCGGTGTGTCGGGCGGAGTCGTGGCGGCCGCGTGCGTCGTGCCGGACCTGATGGTGCGGCTCTATACGCTGGTGCGCGAGCAGAAGCATGCCGAGGCGCTCGCCCTGCAGCGCCGCATCACGCCCCTGGCGAAATCGGTGACGTCGACCTACGGCGTGGCCGGTCTGAAGACGGCCATGGATCTGGCCGGGTACATCGGCGGCGCCCCGCGCCGCCCGCTGGCGCCTGCGACACCCGCGATGATCGACACTATCCGGGGTCAGCTCGCGGCGCTGGGCATTTGCGCGTGAGTACGGACGTGGCGCCCACCGCACACGGAGCCCGCGTCGGCCGGCCGGGCTGGCGCGAGGGCGCGGCGACCTTCGTCTACGGCGCGGTGCTGTTCGGGGCCGCCGGTACCGTGCGGTGGCCGGCCGGGTGGGCGTACCTCGTTGTGATGGCCGTCGTTCTGGCGGTCTACTTCCGCGTGGCGGCTCGTCATCCAGACCTGTTGGCCGAGCGGGCCCATCCGCCGCGGGATGCGAAGCGGTGGGACAAGCCGCTGGTGACCCTCATCGCCGTCATCGGTCCGTTCGCGTTCATCGTGGTGGCGGGGCTCGACCGCCGGTTTCGCTGGACGCCCGTCCTCCCGGTCTGGTGGAAGCTGGCAGGGCTCCTGGTGGCCGGCGCGGGTGGGATGCTCACCGACTGGGCGGTCGCGTTCAACGGCTTCTTCTCGGCACTCGTGCGCATCCAGCACGACCGGAATCACTACGTCGTCGACGGCGGCCCCTACCGGGTCGTCCGTCATCCGGGCTACCTCGGGTCGCTCGTGGCCATGCCGGCCGCCTCCGTCGCGCTCGGTTCTCGGTGGGCGCTTGCGCTCGCGGCGGCGGTCGCAGCGCTGATCGTCGTCCGGACCGTCCTCGAGGATCGCACGCTCCAGCGTGAACTGCCGGGCTACAGCGCCTACGCGCAGCGCGTACGCTTCCGCCTGGTGCCGGGCCTCTGGTAGGAAGTGTCGGGCGGTTCGCCCCCGCCCGTGTTGTATCATCACACCTATGCCTGCTCTTCCTGTGTCAGAACGGCTCCTGCTCGGTCCTGGTCCCAGCATGATCTCGCCCCGCGTGATGCGGGCCCTGGCGGCGCCCACGCTCGGTCATCTCGACCCGGACCTGCTGGCGATGATGGACGAGACGCGCGCGCGGCTGCAGCGCTTGTTTCGTGCACCCGACGGCACGTTGGCCCTGGCCGTGTCCGGCACGGGGACGGCCGGTCTGGAAACAACCGTCGCGAACCTCGTGCAGGACGGCACCCGCGTGCTGGCGGTGGTGACTGGCTACTTCGGGGACCGCCTGGCCCAGGTGTGCGGACGCTACGGCGGCCGCGTCACGCGCCTCGAGGTCGAGTGGGGGCGGGCCTGCGACCCGCAGCGCGTGCGCGAGGCGCTCTCCCGCGAGGGGGCCGACCTGGTGTGCGTGGTGCACGCCGAGACGTCGACCGGGGTGCGAAACCCGGTGGAGAGCGTGGCGAAGGTGGCCCACGAGAAGGGCGCGCTCGTGCTCGTCGACGCCGTCACGTCGCTCGGCGGCCACCCGCTGGAGCTGGAGCAGTGGGGCATCGACGCCTGCTACAGCTGCACCCAGAAGTGCGTGGGCGCGCCGTCGGGCCTATCGCCGGTCGCCTTCGCGCCGACCGCGCTCGCGCGACGCGTTCCGTGCCGGAGTTTCTACCTCGACCTCAATCTCCTTGAGGACTACTGGGTGCGACGCAAGTACCACCACACCATCTCGGCCTCGCTCATCTACGCTCTGCACGAGGCGCTGGCGGCGATCGAGGAAGAGGGTCTCGAGGCGCGCTGGCGACGGCATGAGCGCAACCACCGTGTACTGGTAGCTGGGCTGCGGGCGATGGGCCTCGACCTGCTGCCGCCGGAATCCGAGCGCCTGTGGACGCTCAACGCCGTGCGCGTGCCCGACGGCGTGGATGAGGCGACGGTGCGGAAGGACCTGCTGACGCGCTTCAACATGGAGGTTGGAGCGGGCCTCGGGCCGCTGGCCGGGAAGATCTGGCGGGTGGGCCTGATGGGACATAGCTCGTCGCCGCAGGCGATCCTGCTGTTCCTAGGCGCACTCGAGAGCGCGCTGCGCGCCCAGGGACACGCTGTCCCCCCGGGCGCCGGCACGGGCGCGGCCGTGTCGGCCATGAACGCCCAGGAGCGACGGTGCGACAGCTGACCCGAATCCTGCTGGGCGCAGCGGCCTGCCTGTTCGGCTGCTTCGGGTACATTTACCTCACGCTTCCGGACGTCACGCTGCTGCAGAAGACGAACCCCCCCGTGACGTCCTTCATGGAGCTGCGGGCCGAGGAGGCTCGGGCCCACGGCCTTTCTCCGCGGCGTGTGCAGAGGTGGGTCCCCTACGGCCGGATTTCGGGCTCCCTCAAGCGGGCAGTGCTCGTGGCCGAGGACGACGCGTTCTGGCAGCACGACGGCATCGACGTCCAGCAGATCAAGGAGTCGCTGGAGCGCGACTGGGCGAAGGGGAAGCTCCAGCGCGGCGGCAGCACGATCACGCAGCAGCTCGCGAAGAACCTCTACCTGTCTCCGTCGAAGGATCCGCTACGGAAGCTGCGTGAACTGCTGATCGCCCGCCGCCTGGAGGCCGCGCTCACCAAGACGCGGATCTTCGAGCTCTATCTGAACGTGATCGAGTGGGGCGACGGCATCTACGGGGCCGAGGCCGCCTCGCGCGCCTACTTCCACAAGCCGGCTGCCGCGCTGGACGCCGACGAATCGGCCCTGCTCGCGGCGTGCATCATCAACCCCCGCCTGATCAACCCTGGGCGGGAGACGCCGGGCCTCCTGAAGCGCCAGCACCTGATCCTGTCGCGGATGGGCATCGTCACGCCGCCGCCCGACGTGGCCGCCCCCGCCACGGACCAGCCGGGCCGGGCCCCGGCCGGGGAGTCCGAGCCCTCCCAGGAAGGCGCGGCTAGGCCCGACAGCACCACGCCGGTGAAAGGCGGAGAGGCCCAGCCCGCCAAAATCGGCAATCCGGGACGCCGCTGAGCGCGTCCCGCGGCGCGCCGGGTCACCACCTCAGACCGAACGGCTCACCTTGACACCCCGGACCGGCGAGGCTATATTCGCGGCCGCTTCGGCAGGCCCCCCAAGCCCCGAACCTCAATTACACGAGCCGGGCGCGCATGGTCCATTACACCGAACGCATCAGTGCACTGATGCGCGACATCATCGTGCGTGTCCCGCGCCTCTCCTATGTCGACCCCGACGAGTTGCTCGTGTTCGCGCGTTACGGCCGGTCCGGCGCGGCGGGGGCCTTCGCCACGTGCCACTGCATCAGTCTGCCGCCCACCGACCCGGGCTACTACTACTGGAAGGACCGGACCAGCGGCCGCATCACTCGCCGATCGCGGTGGTTCGTCACCAAGTCGCCTTCCGTCTGCCTCGGGGGGCGACGGATCTCGTACCTGATCTCCTTCGCGCTCCCGCGCTTCTGCGATCAGTCGTTCGCCGGGTCTCGCAAGGCGCGGTACTACGACCACGGGCCCTCGTGGCTCGCGAAGCTCGACACGATCGTCCACGAGCTGTACCACATCGATCCCCAGGCACCTGGCATCCGGCGAGTCGACCGGAGCGACGGGGGTGCCAGCGCCAGCTCGCACGGGCGCACGTTCCTCGGCACGGTGGCCGAGATGGTGAAGGAGTACCTGGCAAGCGGGCCCGACCCGGCGACCTACGACTTCCTGCGCTACGACTTCGCCGAGCTCGACGAGCGGTACGGCGGGGTGCTCGGGACGACGTTCGGGACGTTCCCGTCCTTCCCGCAGCGGTTCATCGAGCTGCTGCCGCCCAAGGCGCAGCCCCGAACACCTCGGGCAGTCCGGATCCAGCCGCTCAAGACGCCGCTCGGGCCGACCCGGTTCAACGAGTTCGACCTCGTCGTGCGGCAGTTTCTCCGGCAGGCCACCTGCCGGGTGCCGAGACGTGAGATGCGCCGGCTCAGTGTCTCGCCGAGACAGATGCAGCTTGCGCCCGGGGCCGAGGTCACGTGCGCGGCCGCGCGGCAGCTCGGCTGACGCTTAGGGCAACACCCGCCGTCCGCCCGCGAAACGCGACCCCCAGTAGTCAGCCGAGAGGTGATCGACGCGCACGCGGGCCGCGCCCCGAGAACTCGGCGCGTGGACGAAGCTGTCCGGCCCGACGACGATGGCGACGTGAGAGACGTGCTGGTGGTCGATGGCGAAGAACACGAGGTCGCCCTCCCGCAGCGCGTTCCTCTCCACCTCGACGCCGGCGCCGAACTGGCCCGAGACGTCGCGGGCCAGCCTGAGGCCCGCCTTCGCGAAGACGTATTGAATGAAGCCGCTGCAGTCGAACCCGTCCGGCCCGGCCCCGCCCTCGCGGTACGGCGACCCGACGAGCGACAGGGCAAATGCGGCCAACTCCGCCCCGGCCGGCGCCGACGGTGGGTTGGCGGGTTCGACGACGGGCGGGTGCGGAGTGGCCGGCTGGCCCGGGTATACTCGAACCGTGCGGCCGGAGCCGGCACAGGCGGTGGAGAGTCCCGCCAGAGCCGCGAGCAGCAGAAGGGTGCGCACATCGGCGGTATCGGGCGGAGGACCGACCAACTGCAGGGCGGGCAGGACCACGTTCCTCGCTGAAGGTGTCGGCAAGCTAACCGACTGCCGTGGAACGCTTTACCTGCCAGGCTCGGTTGACAGCCGGATTCGCGGTCGGTCACAATACGTGCGGCTATGGAGCATACGCTCCTCCTCAACGCGTCCTACGAACCACTCAAGGTGGTGCATTGGCGGAAGGCCATCACCTTGTGGTGCCAGGGCAAGGTTGAGATCATCTCGGTGTACGACCGGGAAATCCGGTCCGTCTCGATCAGCTTCAAGCTTCCATCGGTCATTCGGCTGCTTCGCTACGTTCGCATCAAACGTCGGTTCGACTACGTCCCGTTTTCCCGCGCGAACATCTACGCTCGCGATGAGTACTCCTGTCGGTACCTGCGGGCGCACGCTACCCGCCAGCGAACTGACGTTCGATCACGTCCTCCCGGTCGCGCAGGGCGGTCGCAAGGACTGGGAGAACATCGTGACGTGTTGCGTGTCGTGCAACCGCCAGAAGGGTGGCCAGACGCCGGCAGAGGCCGGCATGCGCCTCGTGCGCGCGCCGGCGCGCCCGCGCTCGGCGCCGGCCATCCGCATTACGATCGGCTTGCGCCACACGCCGGACAGCTGGCGGGACTACCTCTACTGGAACCTGGAACTGGACGACGGGTAACCGGCTGCGCGGCGCGGCGGTCGCCCGCGAGGCGGTACCGGGCACCAGATCGCGTATCCTTCCTTCATGACCACCCCAGGGAATCAGGGCTGGACCATTGTCCCGGCCATGGCCGTCGAAGGTGGAATCCTCACCGTGGAGGCTCCCACGCGCTGCCTGACCATCGACCCGGTTCCCTCCGTCCTGCTCGGCGAGGTGCCGGCGCGGGTGGTCGCGGCATCGTCACGGCGGTTGACCGTGGTCGTGCCCGGCGACGTGTCGGGCGGGCGGGTGCCCCTGGAGGTCAGCGGCGTGGACGGTCCGGTTGGGTCTGTCGCCATCGGCGTGCGGCTGGCGACCGATCTTCACCAAGTGGACAGCCCGGTCTTCGACGGTGCCGGCAATCTCTACGCGACCTTCAGCGGGTCGCGCGGCCAGCAGGTACCCGTGTCCGTGTTTCGCGTGCACTTGGACGGGACGCGTGACGCGTTGGTGTCCGGCGTGGCCAACGCGACGTCGCTGGCGTTCGACACCTTTGGGGACTTGTGCGTGTCGAGCCGGTTCGACGGGGCCGTGTACCGGGTTCGGGCCGACGGCACGCTCGACAAGGTGGCCTCCGATCTGGGCATCGCCTGCGGGCTGCAGTTCACGCCCGACGGGTCGATGTTCGTGGGCGACCGGAGCGGGACGGTGTTCCGGGTGAGCGCCGCCGGACGCGTCGTGCCGTTTGCCACGCTGCCGCCCAGCATCGCGGCGTTCCACCTCGCGCTCGGGCCGGACGAGTCCCTGTACGTGAGTGCGCCGACCCTGTCCACCCATGACGTCATCTACCGGGTGGACCATCGCGGCACGGTCAGCGTGTTCGCCGAGGGGTTCGGCCGGCCGCAGGGGCTCGCGTTCGACCGGGCCGGCCACTTGCACGTCGCCGAGGCGGCCGCCGGGGCGAGCGGCATCTACCGGGTGCACGGGGGCGGGGTCCCGGAGCTTCTCGCGTCGGGTGTGGCGCTGGTGGGCCTGGCGTTCCACCCCGTCAAGGGCGCCGCCGTCGCGAGCGCCGACACGGCCTACTGGTTCGACGACTGGCCGGCACAGGCGAGCTGACCTGTGGTGCCGGCGGCGGGGGCAGCGCCAGGTGGTCGCTGTTCCGGCGCTCCGAAACGCGCCGCGCCTGATTGGATATTGGGGTGCGGCTAGCCTCACGACGTGGAGTGATATGTCTCAACTGTTCCAGGTCAAGTCGCTCGATCAGCTGATCGAGAACGCCGAGGCGCCGCAGCAGCAGCTCAAACGCACGCTCGGACCGGTGCAACTGACGGCCCTCGGGATCGGGGCGATCATCGGCGCCGGAATCTTCTCGTCAGTCGGCACCGCGGCGTCGGGGGGAGCGGATCATCTGGGGGCCGGCCCGGCCGTTGCGATCTCCTTTGTCCTGACCGCCGTCGCGTGCGGGTTCGCCGCGCTCTGCTATGCGGAGTTCGCGGCGATGGTGCCGATCGCCGGGTCGGCGTACACCTATGCCTACGGCACTCTGGGTGAGCTCGTCGCCTGGGTGATCGGCTGGGATCTGATTCTCGAGTACGCAATCGGCAACGTGGCGGTGGCCGTGTCCTGGTCGGGCTACTTTCAGGAGCTGATGCGAGGATTCGGGGTCGGCGTGCCCCCCTGGCTCGGTATCGACTACCGGAGCGCCCTCCAGGCGTCGCGGCTCACGGTCGACCCGGCAACCCTGGGGCCGGGCGTGGAGCGCGCCGCGCACGCCTTCCAGCAGGCTCCGCACCTGCTCGGCGTCCCGATCATCCTCGATCTGCCGGCATTCCTGATCGTCATGTTCATCACCTGGGTGCTCGTGCGGGGCATCCGCGAGAGCGCGTGGCTCAACACCGCGATGGTCGGCCTCAAGCTGGTCATCATCACCTTCTTCGTCATCGTGGGCGCCTATTACGTGAAACCCGCCAACTGGGTGCCTTTTGCCCCCAACGGATTCCGCGGGGTGTCGAGCGCCGCGGCGATCATCTTCTTCGCCTACATCGGGTTCGACGCCGTGTCCACCGCGGCCGAGGAGACGCGCAACCCGCAGCGGGACATGCCAATCGGCATGATCGCCAGCCTCGTCATCTGCACGGTGATCTACGTCCTAGTCGCCGTCGTGCTGACGGGCCTGCTGAAGTGGAACCAGTTGGGCACGGCCGAGCCCCTGGCGACGGCGTTTTCCGCCAACGGCATGAACTGGGCCGCGGGGATCATCTCGCTCGGCGCCGTCTTCGCGACAACCTCCGTGCTGGTGGTCTTCCAGCTCGGCCAGCCCCGCATCTTCTTCTCCATGGCCCGGGACGGACTGCTTCCGCGATGGGCGGCGAAGGTGCATCCGAAGTACCGGACCCCACACGTCACGACGATCCTGACGGGCGTCGTGGTCGCCGTGTTCGCGTCGTTCCTGAACATCAACGAGGTGGTCGAACTGACGAACATCGGAACCCTGTTCGCCTTCATCCTGGTCGCCCTGGGGATCATCGTGCTGCGCCGCGCGGACCCGGACCGCGTGCGGCCGTTCCGCACGCCCTTCGTGCCCGTGACGCCACTGCTCGCCATCGCCATGTGCGGCTTCCTGATGCTGCAGCTGCCCTGGGTGACCTGGGTGCGGTTCGTCCTGTGGCTGGTCATCGGCCTGTCGGTCTACGTCGGCTACGGCATCCGTCACAGCAAGCTGCGAACGGGGGTCGCGGAGAGCGCCCGTTAGCCGGCAGACGACCGGCCGTGTTGTCTGGAGAGAACCATCAGGTCGTCAACCAGAGGAGGAGAGCCTCATGACGTACCTACGGTGCCAAAGAGCTCGCCAGGAGCTTCCGAACAGTCCGCAAGAACACCCTCACGATCGCGGAGGAGATTCCGGAGGAGAAGTACGATTTCCGGCCCACGCCCGAGAGCCGCAGCGTCAAGGAAATCCTTGCCCATCTCGCGGTGTTGTCCCGGAGCAGCTACCAGACGCACGCCGTGCGCCAGCTGACGACGTTCGAGGGCGTCGACTTCGGGGCCATGGTCCGTGAACGCCAGGAGCAGGCGCAGCAGCTCGGCTCGGCGGGCAAGGCTCGCATCCTCGAAGCGCTCCGCGCGGACGCCGAGGACTGGGGCCGGTACCTCGACGCGATTACCGAAGACGAGCTGTCGGTCATTATCCCGTTCTCCGAGCCCGCGGTGCCGCGCACCAAGAGCCGGTTCGAGATGATCCTGAGCGTCAAGGAGCACGAGATGCACCATCGCGCGCAGCTCATGGTCTACCAGCGCTTGCTGGGCCTCGTGCCGCACCTCACGCGCGAGCGCCAGGCGAGGGTGGCCGCGAGCGCCACCCGCACCTAAGCCACTGCCGGCGAGCGTCCGGGGCGGGTGTGATCCCGCCCCGGACCGGCCGTCACTCCTCGCGCCAGAGCAGGTTCGACAGCGACTTCCGGGACTTCTCGGGCCGCACGTCGGCCGGGTACCCGAGCGGCGTGAAGGCCAGCGGCTCCATCCCTTCCGGGAGATCGAACAGTCGTCGGGCGACGGCCGGGTCGAACGCCGCGACCCAGCAGGTTCCCAACCCCAACGCGGTGGCCGCGAGGATCAGGTGGTCCATCGCAATCGTCGCGTCCACGTCCGCGTAGTTCTTCCGATCGCGCCGCACCCAGGCCTCGGAGGGCACCGAGCAGATGCCGACGACGAGCGGTGCCTGGGCGAACCAGTCGCGGTGATAGAGGCGTCGGACCTCGGCTGCCCGCCCGCGGGTGGCCAAGACCACGATCCGGAACGGCTGGCGATTCGCCGCTGTCGGCGCCAGCTGGGCCGCGCGCAACACGGCGCGCAGCTTGTCCGGTTCCACCGGGCGGTCGGTGTAGGCGCGTACACTGTACCGCGACTCGATCAGCGCGAAGAAGTCCACGTTCCCTCCTGTCACGCGGAAGCCTACCGCAGCGGGGGCCCTTCGGTCACCGGGCGTCTCGGCGACGCGATCCCGATATAATCCGGCGTGGCGCGGGTGGTGGCCCCCGCCCGTCGATCCTTCGTCCGCTCCGGCAGCCGGTCGTCGCGCCCCGCGCGTGCTGGTTGCGCGCCCGAAGGGAAGGGAACGCTCTTTGGCCGGCCGGCCCGAGTGGCGGCCGGCGGGCTGGTGCCTATGGTGCGGTCCGTGACACGCGTGCGTCCGGCACCGTCCGCCCCCGTCCCGGCGGATGCACGGGTCGACTGGGTCGTGATGGCCGCCCTGGCCTTCGCGTGCCTCTCGAAGCTCGTCGTCCTGGCGCAGCTCCACGGCCACCCGCTGCTTCAGCCCGAGGGTGAACTCGACGGGGCCGCGTACCTCGATCTGGCCCGTCGGGTCGCCGGCGGCGACCTGCTGGCCGGCAACCGCGTGTTCTTCATCTCGCCCTTCTACGTCTACTTCGTGGCCGCCATCCTGGCGGCGAGCGGTACCGCCATCGTCGCCGTGCAGGTCGTGCAGTGCGTGCTCGGCGCCGCCGCCGTCTGGCTGGTCGCCGAGACGGCCCGCTTGTGGCACGGTCGGACGGCGAGCCGGCTCGCCGCTTGGCTGGCGGCCCTGACCGGCTACTTCACGTTCAACGAGATCCTGATCCTGCAGTCGGCCGTGGACCCATGCCTCACCGCGCTCGGGCTGTATCTGCTCGCCCGAGCCTGGTTGGGCGGCGGACGCCGCACGTTTGCGGCGGCCGGACTTGTGCTTGGCCTCCACGCGCTCAACCGGCCGAACGTGCTCGGGTGGGCGCTCTGCGCGGTCATCCTGACCGCGGTCGGCGCATGGCTGGCGACGCGACTGGGGGCCGGACGGGACGACGGCGCGCAGAGACCGGCAGCTGGGCGGTGGCCGGCGCTGGCGTTGGCGGCAGGTGTCGTGGTGGCGATCGCGCCCGTGGCCATCCGCAACGACGCGGTGGCTGGCCAGTGGGTTCCGATTGCCTCGCATGGCGGCTTGAACTTCTTCATCGGCAACAATCCCGACGCGGACGGCACGTTCGAGATGGTCGAGGGCATCACGCCGTCGATCGTGGGGCAGGACCGCGACATGAAGGCGGTGGCGTCGCGGGCGCTGGGCCGGCCGGTCAGCGAGACCGAGGCCTCGAACTGGTTCTACCGCCGGGCTTGGACGTGGATTGGCGGCCATCCGCTGCAGGCCGCGAGCCTGCTCGCGCGGAAGGTGGTCTATGTCTTCAATTCGACCGACCTGGCCCTCAACTACAGCTACGCCTACTTCAGCCGCGATGAGCGCACGTGGCTCTCGGCGCTCGCCGTCGGTCCGTGGCTCCTGCTTCCGCTGGGACTCGCGGGATTGTGGCTGGGGTCCCAGTTCTCCGGCGGCCCGTCGGCGTGGGCCCGGCAACTCGCCTGGTGGCAGTGGTGCGCGTTCGTGCCGGTCTACGCCGGCTCGGTGGCGATCTTCTTCGTCGCCGGACGGTACCGGATGCCGTTGCTGGTCGCGTTCTCGACTTCCGGCGGCATCGCGCTCGCGCGCGTGTGGGCCTTGCGCCGGGAGAGGCGGTCGGACCTGGTCCGGGCGCTCGGGGTCACAACCGTTCTCGCCGTGCTCTGCAACCTCGGGCTGGGGCTCGACGACGGCCGGGCCGAGCAGCGGACCGAGATGATCGTGCACGAGATCGACACGGGTCAGGACGATGCCGCTCAGGCCCTGCTCGCCCGGACGGAACCGGACCACCCGGCCAGGGCCCTGCTCCTCTACCGCGTGGGCCAGGCCTACCTGGAGCACCACGACGCGGCGCGGGCCGAGCCCGTGCTCGAGCGCGCCCACCACCTCGGCCCGGATCGGCCCGAGGTGCGGCTGCTGCTCGGCCAGGCGCTCCTGGATCTGGGGCGACCGGCTGAGGCCGTGCCCCATCTGCGAGCGTCGCTCGACGCACACGTCCGGCCGGACCTCTCCGCCGTCGACCTCGCGAGGGCGCTCGCCGCGACGGGCTCGCAGGATCTGGCCATCGATGCCCTTCACCGGATCGCGTCGCCCGAGAGTCTCGATCGAGCGTCCCAGGCCGCCATCGCACAGCTGGCGCTCGATCTCGGCGATGCCCGGTTGGCGGAATCCCTCCTCCGCCGTCTCGTGGCGCTCGCCCCGCTCGATGCCCACCTGCACGAGACGCTGGGTCTCGCACTCGGCCTGCAGGGGCGGGGGCGTGAGTCGATCGACGAGCTGTCGGCGGCCTGTCGGCTGGACCCCGCGAGCGCGAGTGCCCGATTGAACCTGGCGGTCGCAGACGCCGAGCAGGGCCGGATGGCGGAGGCCCGGGCGCTCGCTGAGGACGCGTTGAGGCTCCGGCCCGACTACCCGCGGGCGACCGAGTTCTTGGCCGCGATCAGCCGCGTCCGGTAAGGCGTGACGGCCCCACCGGCTGGCGGGAGGGACGGGTCCCTGGCTGGCCGTCGCGGGAGGGTCCGGCCGCTCCCTGGCGATGACCACAGACAACACGGGCCCGGCGGCGGTGGCACGTCCGCGCGCCGGGCCCGACCTACCGTGACGAAGACCCGCCTAGAACGTCAGCTTCGCATCGACGAGCAGACGCCGCGGCGGCGCGTACCCGTTGGCCGTCCCGAAGAACGGGTTCGGGTTGTAGTTGGCCGACATCGGGATGATGAGCGTGGTCACGTTGGCCAGGCTCAGGTACTCGACGTAGTCGGTCGACAGCTGCGTCTGGTTCCCGGCCAGATTGAGGATGCGTCCCTCGATCGTCGCGTTGAACCGCTTGCCGAGCGGCACCTTGTAGGAGGCGAGCAGGTCGAGGTTGGCCCAGGTCGGATTCCAGTGCGATCCGGCCGGCTCCAGGTAATTCAGCGCAGAGCCGCCCTGGGTATCCTGGCCGCGAGCCGCCCACGGCGTGCCGCTCTGGACGCGGAAGTACCCGCCCAGGGTGAGTTTCGAGGTCGGCACCCAGGTGCTGAACACCTTGAACACGTGCGGACGGTCCTGCATGAGCGGGCCGTACCGGTTCGGATCCTGGACGAAGCAGCCGGGCCCATCCTGGATGTACGAGGACGTGTTGAAGATTGCCGCGTCGCCGCCGTAGTCGAGGTCGAAGTTCCCGACGAAGCTGCTCCAGGTGTAAGCGATGTTGGCGCTCCACTTGTTGGTCAGCCGCCGGGTCAGCTCGATCGTGAACGCCTTGTACAGCCGCTTGGCGACGGCGCCCTCGCAGGCCGCGACGTCCGTGCACGGCAGGTTGGCCGCCTCGTACGAGCCGGTCGTCGGGTAGATCGTCGGGGACGACGGCATGTCCTCGATGAAGTTGTGGAAGTTCCTGTACATGAAGTACGCGTCGACGCTCCAGTCCTTGCCGATGGGCCGGGCGTAGCCGCCCAGGAACTCGTCGTCGTAGGTCGGCTGGATGCTTGGGTCGATCAGCTTGCCGGTTGTCGACGCGCGCGGCGCGTTATAGATCATCTGCCCGGCGAAGTTGAACCGGACTTCCTGCTGGTAGATGCGGCGGGGCGCCAGACTGCGGTCGCTCGACTGCTGGTCCTCCGTGAAGTAGCGGCCGTAGTTGAAGTAGATCTTATCGCCCACCTTCTTGTCGACGATGTAGTTCACGCCCACGCGCGGCTGGACCTCGCTGCTGAACGGGAACTTCAGGAACGTGCACAGGTCGCCGCTCGACTGATAGATCGCGTATCCGCCCGCCAGGGAGGCGTAGCTGGCCGGGCACCCGCCGCTGCCCGGGAGGTTCTGGCCGTAGGCGTCCTGGTCGAACAGCACGCCGGCGTTGACGGTCAGGCGCTCACCGATCGTGATGTTGTCCTGCGCGAAGGCGGACCAGTTGCGGGCCTGACCGAGCTGAGCCGGCTGGGTGAAGTAGTACCGCGCCCGGATGTAGGTCGCGTACACCGAGATGTCACCCCAGCCGTTGGTCAAGCGGTCCAGGTTCTCCTCGCCGAACTCGTAGCCGGCGCCGCCCTTGAGCTGATGCGTGGACTTGCCGATGTCGAAGAACTGCGTGAAGGTGCCCCGGACCTGGTGGCGCCGGTAGTTGTCGGTGTTGGTGTAATCCCCGCCGCCCACGGTCAGGTTCGACTGCGTGGGATCGGTGTAGCTGCCCATCGAGGCGATGTTGGTGGGGTTCCAGGTGGGCAGGTACCCCAGGCTGTTCAACGGGACCGATTCGTTCTTCTCGTACAGGTAGAGGTACTTCACCTCGAAGGTGGTCCGGTTGGCCGGGAAGTACGCCCACGACGCGGTCGCCACGTGCGACCCGCCCTCGTTGTTGAACCCCACGCTCGCCGAGGTCCCCGAGCCGAGGCCCGCGTTGGAGGCGGTGAACGGCCGGTCGCGGTAGGCCAGGTTGAACATCTGCCGCGTGCCCAGGCTGGCCGTGAGCTTGCCGTAGATCTCGTGGCCGGTCGAGTCGCTGTCGGGCAGCGACGCGCCAAGCTTATTGGTGCGCCCCGAGCCGAGCACGGACCGCATGTAACGGGCCGACCCGTACCAGAAGATCTTGTCCTTGATGAGCGGGCCGCCCATGCCCAGGGCCGGGCTCACCGTCGGCACCACGAGCGCGTCGCGGAACGCCGTGCTCGTGAACGCCCCGATGAAGGAGTCGGGCAGCCAGTCGATGCGGCCCGTGCCCGAGATCGAGTTGGTCCCCGACTTGGTCACCGCGTTGGTGACGACGCCGGCCGCGCGGCCGAACTCGGCCGACACGCCCGCGCGCTTGATGTTGACTTCCTGGATGTCGAGCTCGTTGACCTCGCTGCTCAGGTAGCCGAACGACGGGTTGGTGATGTTGACGCCGTCGAGCAGGTAGGTGTTGTCCTGCTTCGACCCGCCCGCCGACGGACCGATTGAGCTCCGGTTGTCGGCGACGCTCGGGATCAGCTGGAACATCCCGGCGTACGACCGTTCGAGCGGCAGCGCCTCCATCGTCGGACGCTTGAAGTTGGTGTCGACTTCGGTTGACTTCAGGTCGATGACTGGCTGGGCGGCCGTCACGTCGACGGTCTCCTGAACCTTGAGACCAAGGACCACGTCGACCGTCGAGGTCTTGTCGACCTCGACAATGGTCTGCCTCGTGCTGTCGCCGACGCCCTCCTTGGTCACTGAAATCGTGTAGACGCCAGGCTGGAGCAGCGGGAAGGCGTACTGTCCCGTGGCCGGCGTCGTCGCCGTGCGGCCGGCCGGGAGCGCGTCGCCGGTCACCTTGACCACGGCCCCGCCCACCGGAGCCCCATTCTGATCGAAGACGATTCCAGTAATAGTGCCTGTTACCTGCGCGCTAGCCGGGCCGGCCATCCACAGGATGAACACGGCCGCCAGCAGCAGGGCAACTCTGGTGCGCATCATCGTCCCTCCATCAACAGCAACAGTTTGAAGCGGTCCCCCCCGACACGCGGGCCACGGCCCGGCGCCGGCCCGAGCAAGAAACCCACCTGCGCGCTGTGATCGTGGCAGATGATAGCGAGGTGCCTCCGCGCGGTCAATTCGTCGGTTCGACCAGCGCGCCGTCCGATCGCTGGATGCCATGGCCCGCGACCGGCGAGGCGCGCAGGCGGGCCAACCCCCGAAGCGGAACGGTATACTGAAACGGATACCTGTTGGTCCGGAGGCACCGTCCATGAAACGACTCGACGCCCTTGTGGAGCTGTCGGTACGAGGACCTCGTGGCGAAGGCGCGCGTCCTGGCGGCCAGCCACCGGCCCGCGCACCTGCACACGACGGTGCCCTTCTGTGCCATCACGGGCCGGAGCCGCCCGGCCATTGTGATCGAGGCCACCGACGAGGGGACGGCGTACGTGTTCTTCGATGCCACGCCGATCGAGGAGCGGGCCAAGCCTCTGGCGATCCTCCTGCACGGCGCCGAGACCGTCCCGGGCGAGAACGACGCGCTCGAACCCGCGTCGGAAGCGGTGAACCGGATGGCGGACCGGATGCGGCAAGGCGCCGGGCACTTCCACATCCTCGCGCCGGTCTGCCTCGCCAATCCCCACCCCGGGCGCTGGACGATCGTCTTCGAGGATCGCGACTTGGGCGTGCTCGAAAGCGTCTCCGACGCGCGCCCCCTCGCCGACATCCGGCTCGTCGAGCGGCTCATCTACGCGGGACGCGCGGAGCCGGCGCCCGTCAGCTCGCCAGCTCGTCGTACGCCGCCGTCAGGACCCGCTCGATGAGTGGCCCGTGATCGGGGAACCCCTTCAGGGGGTCCGTGATCTTGATGATGACGTCCCGCGTCTTGCCAGCCTTCATCTCGCCCCGCACAAACTCGAGCAGCGCGCCTAGGTAGTCGCGCATGTAGAGCAGGTCGGCGCTTCTGCCCGTCACCTCGAACCTCGCTCCCGCGTGGCCGAAGACGTAGATGGTGTCCTTCGCATGATCGGCCACCGCCGCGTCGAGCACCTTCATCCAGTTGGCGATCGAGGCGCCCGCCCGCTTGTCGATGTACGGGTGGAGGCGGTTGAACACGAGGTCGCCCATGTGTACCACGTTCGCCTTCTCGAAGGTGACGACGCTGTCGCCGCTGGTGTGCGCCGGCCCGTTGTAGCGCAGGGCGAGCATCTCGCCGCCGACGGCTTCCCGCCACGTCTTCGTGTAGGTCACCGTGGCGACCACCTGCGCGGGCAGCGGCGGGTCGCCGGGCTTGGCGTTCTTGGAGGCGAGCGCCGCCGCCTCGAGCTGCAGACGGGGCACGTTCTCGTGGGCAAGGATGACCTTCGTGACCTCCTTGAACACCCCGTTGCCCGCCGTGTGGTCCGCGTGGTGATGCGTGTTCACCAGGACGTCGATGGGGCGCGCGCCCGACCGCTCGTTGATGCCCTGGAGGCAGATCGTCGCGGTCGGGGGGAACTGTGAGTCGACGATGACGACGCTCGTCTTGTCGACGTGCCATCCGATGGTACCGCCCTGGCCCGTGAAGTACCCGACCGAGCCGCGCAACGGTGTGAACGCGGTCTTGGGCGGGGCGGGAGGCTGCGGGGCGAGAGTCTTCGCCAGCAAGGCCGGCAGGTCGAAGGCCGACGCGGCGAGGGCGACCGACGAGGACGCGACGAATTGACGACGGTTGAGGACCATGAGGTGCAGCTCCTTTCGCGTGTCACGCCGGGGAGGTTCTGCCCGCGCGGTGGCCCCTCCCCCTGGGGTACCCGCCCGTCACCGGCGGTGGTGCCGTAGCACGCCGCCGACGTAGACCTGGCGCACCGCGGACCGCCCGGCGCGGTGGAGAATCCGCGACAGCAAGTCTTCGGTGGACTCTGCGCTCGGCGCGCCGGCGGGGACAATCTGGCGCGCGTCGAGGACGATGAAGTCGGCCGCCTTCCCCGGTTCCAGGCTCCCGATCTCCCGGTCGAATCCGAGGGCTTTGGCCCCGCCGAGCGTCGCCGTCCACAACAGGTGGGCCGGGCTGGGCGCACGGCCGTCCAGCAGGTGCACGGTCCAGGCCATCCGCGCGACGCGGAAGATGGACAGGTCGGGTCCGGCCCCGACGTCCGAGCCGAGTCCCACCCTCGCCACCTGGGCTCGCTGCCAGTTCATCACGCCGCTGCCCAGGAACACGTTGGAGGTCGGACAGTGCGCCACGGCGCACGGCGCGAGGTACTGCCACTCGCGTGCCGTCAGCCAGATCGCGTGCGCGAACAGGCTGCGCGGCGTGACGAGGCCGGCGTCCTCGTAAACCTCGAGATACTCCTGTCCGAACCGTTCGCGCACGGCTTGGCATTCGGCCTGCTGCTCGGCCAGGTGCGTCTGAACCGGCAGCTGCTTCTCGTGCGCGAGCGCGCCGCACCCCTCGAGCAGGGCGCGGGAGCAGGAGAGCGCGAAGCGCGGCGTCACCGCGAAGCGGAGAGTCGGCCGGTCGAGCTTTGCGAGCTCGAACGCCTCGGCCAGCACCCGCTTGGTCGTCACCTTCCGATAGCCGCCCTCGTCCATGAGCGGGGGCCCGATCCACCCATGGATGCCCACCTCCTCGGCTGCGGCGAAACACGCCTCGACCGAGTCGGGCCAGGCCGACGTGTAGAGCGCGGCGGCGGTCGTGCCCTGCACGAGCATCTCGCGCATGAAGTTGCGCGACAGCGACCGGGCCCGCTCGCCGGAGAACCGGCGCTCGAGCGGGAAGGTCCACTTCCGCAGCCACTCGAGGAGGCTGTCTGGGTGCACGCCGCAGACAGGCAACTGCGGCACGTGGGCGTGCGTGTCCACCATGCCCGGGCACACCAGGTGCGGCCTGAGGTCGACGTAGGTCCCGGCGCGGTGCCACGAGCCCACGCGCACGATACGCCCGTCGCGGACGTCCATGCGGCCGTCGACCCAGTCCGCCCAGCCAGCCTCGCCAACGGGCGTCAGGATTCGGGCGCGGTAGGTGACCACGGGAGCAGGGGGTTGTCGTGTCGAGGTCATGCGGTATCCGTCCAGAACTGCCGGAGCAAGTTGGCTGCCACGCGGCGACGGTAGGCGGCGGTCGACCGGATGTCGTCGATCGGCTGAATCTCGGTCTGGAGCGCCGCGATGGCGTCCTCGATCGAGCCGGCCGACGCGAGCACGTCTTCCGTCCGACGCACGCGCACGACGGTCGGCGCCACGCTGCCGTAAGCGATGCGCGGGCGGGGCGCGCGGACGGCGGCCATGACCACCTTCGAGATCGCCTGCGCGGCGCGGCCGCCGACCTTCCGGAAGAACTGGCGTCCGCGGACGGGCGGAATCTCGATGGCGACGATGAGCTCGTCCGGCCGCCTCACCGTCTCCCGGTAGCCGGTGTAGAAGCTGTTGAAGGGGACGCGCCGCGTTCCGTGTGCGCTCCGCAACACGACGACGGCATCCACCACCGAGAGGACCGGCAGGCTGTCGCCCGCAGGGGAGGCATTGGCGACGTTGCCGCCGATCGTGCCGCGGTTCTGGATCTGGACGGCGCCAATCTCGGCGGCGGCGGCAACCAGCGCGGGCACCCGGCGGCGGACGAGCGGCGACCGGCCGATGTCCGACCAGCTCGCGACCGACCCGATCGACAACGTGGCGCCACAGACCGCGATCTCGCGGAGCGGGTCGAGCGCCCACAGGTTCAGAAACCGCGATCCCACCGGCGCGCCCGCATTGAGTGACACGTACACGTCGGTGCAACCCGCCACGGGCAGCGTGCCAGGGTCATCCCGCAGCACCTCCAGGGCATGGCGCAGCGACCGCGGTTCGACGAACTCGAGCGTGGAGAGGGTGGTTCGCATAGCTCACCGGGCGGAGCGGGACGGGCCTGGCCGGCGTCCCCGAGCACCCGTGCGGCGCGCGGTCCGCCCCGCCCTGCGCACGCGTGCCGCCCTCTGCGCCGAGAGGACGGCCCGGTAGATCGCGGAGTAGCCGGTGCAGCGGCAGATGTTTCCAGCCAGACCGCGGCGGATCTCGGCGAGCGTCGCTGTGCCGGGCAGGGCCGCCGCCGCCATGATCATGCCCGGCGTGCAGATGCCGCACTGCGTGCCGCCCTTCTCGATGAAGGCGGCCTGCAAGGGATGGCGGCCCTCGAGGCCCTCGATGGTGACGACCGTACGGCCCCGGACCTGGCCGAACGGCACCAGACACGCGTTGACCGCCTGGCCGTCGAGCAGGACCGTGCATGCGCCGCACTCGCCCTCGCCGCAGCCCTCCTTCGTCCCCGTCAGGCCGCAGTCCTCGCGCAGCACGTCGAGCAGCCGCGCCATGGGGTGGGCCCGCACCGTCACCATCTTGCCGTTCAGCAGGAATCGCACACTCAGTCTCCGCGCCGGGTGGAGCCAGCCGCTCCCCCGGACTTCGCCCGGGCGGGCCGGCGGACGCGAGCCCCTCTGGCTCCGCGACCAACCGTCCCCCCAGCCGCGATGGGCGTGGTTTCCATGAGGCGCTCCGGGGTCATGGGCAGCGCCCGCACGTCGTAGCCGAGGTGCCGGACGGCGTTCGCCAGGGCCGGCGCGGCCCCGTCGAAGGGGAGCTCGCCCATGCCCTTGGCGCCAAACGGCCCGTGCGGGTAGGGCCGTTCGCGGATCACCACGTCGATCGGGGGCGCATCCATGGTGGTCGGCACCAGGTAGTTGGTGAGCTGGCCATTGACCATCAGGCCGTCGCGCATGACGACGTCCTCGAGCAGGGCGTAGCCGATGCCCTGCACGCTGCCACCCTCGACCTGCCCGGCGAGCAGTGTCGGGTGGAGCGCCCGCCCAATCTCCTGGACCGCCGTCAACCGCACCGGTCGGACCTCGTAGGTGACCGGGTCGAGCTCCACCTCGGCGACGTCGCAGGCCCAGGCGTAGGTTCCGTAGGCATCGCCCCGGTAGGTGTGTTCGTCGAACGCCACTCCCGCCGGCGCCTCGGTACTGTTTGGTCACCACGAGCGGGCCGTGACGGCGCAGGTACTCGCGCGGGCTCAGCCCGGCCAGGTGCTCTTTCATCTCCCGGGCGCACCGCTCGAGCAGTCGGCCCACGACCATCGATGTGCGGGAAGCGACAGTCGGGCCACTGTCGGGCACGACGGCCGTGTCGGCGCGCGCCACCTCGATCGCCTCGTAGGGCAGGCCGAGCGTGTCGGCCACGATCTGGGCGTGGACCGTACGCGCGCCCTGACCGATCTCGGCACTGGCCGCCAGCACGCGGGCGCCGCGCTCGGTCAGCTCGAGCGACGCTTTCGAGGCGAGGTGAACCTCGCCGGCGCCTGTGAAGCCGGCGCCGTGGAAGAACAGCGCCAGGCCGAGTCCGCGCTGCGTGCCGCGCAGCGCGCGTCGTCGCCGCCTGAAGTCGGTGCGCCGAACCGCCTCGCGCAGAACCGCGAGGGCGCTGGTGTCGTCGCCCAGCACCTGGCCCGTGGCCGTCGTGTCCCCTGGTCGGAGCGCGTTGATCTCCCGAAGACGGACCGGGTCGATCCCGAGCGTGTCCGCGACGCGCTCCATGTGGACCTCGGCCGCAAACTGCGTCTGGGGCGCCCCAAACCCGCGGAACGCCCCGTTGGGCGGGGTGTTCGTCATCACGACACGGCCTCGCACCCGAACGTGCGGACACCGGTAGGGACCGGTCGCGTGGATGACGCCGCGTGAGAGGACGACCGGGCTGAGCGTCGTGTAGGCGCCGCCGTCGAACAACACGTCGATGTCCAGCGCCACCAGGCGGCCCTCCCGCGTGACCCCCGTCCGCACCAGGACGATGCCCGGATGGCGCTTGGTGGTCGCCTGCATGTCCTCGGCGCGGTCGTAGACGAGCTTCACCGGCCGGCCGGCCTTGAGCGCGAGGAGGCACGCATGCGCCGCGATGATCGAGGGGTACTCCTCCTTGCCGCCGAAGCCCCCGCCGGTCTCCGCTTGCACGACGCGCACCCGGGCGGTCGGCAGGCCGAGCACGCTGTGGAGCGCCCGCTGCACGTAGTAGGGGCACTGGAGCGACCCGTAGAGGGTGACTCCGCCGCCGTCGGGCACGGCGATGACGCCGTTGGGCTCGATGTAGACGTGCTCCTGGTGGCCGACCCGGTACTCGCCCTCCACGACGACCTCGGCCTCCCTAAACCCGGTCTCGACATCGCCCTTGTCGATGCCAATCGCCTTGAACACCGTCGTGGACCGGCAGGGGTCAAACACCGGATTGCCGGGCTCGTAGTCGATGTCGACCCGTGCCCGGAGCAGCGCCTCCCGGCTCTCGTGGGCGAGCAGCACGATCGGTTCGGCCGCATGGCGCACCTCACGCTCGGCCAGGCACGGCTGGTCATCGGCGATCAGGGCCACGACGTTCCGCCCCGGGATGTCGCGGTAGTCGACGATCGTGAAGCCCGACGGGTCGAAATCGCAGCGCACGGAGCGAATGCGGCCGCACGGGATCGACGAGCGGATGGTCCGGCCGTACAGCATGCCGGGGAATCGGAGGTCGTCGATGTACCGGGCCGCGCCTGTCACCTTGTCGTGACCGTCGTGGCGGGGCACGCTGTGGCCGATGGTGGGCATCGGAAGATCCAGTGGCCGGCCGGTGCCAGGCCGGCGTCGAGAAGCCGCGGCCCCGTGGCCTGCGGGTCAGGGGGCGAACGGCGCGCGCCTGAGGTAGCGGCCGCGGCCTGGTGCGCCGACGAATCGGCCGTGGTCCACGACCACCTCGCCCCGTGACAGCACGACGTCGATGGCGCCTCGCAGCCGCCGTCCCTCGTAGGGGTTGTAGTCCACCCGCATGTGATGCGTTGCGGCGGACACCAGGGTCTCGCCCGCCGGATCGAACACGACCAAGTCGGCGTCGGAGCCCACCGCCACGGTCCCCTTGCGGGGATAGAGCCCGAACAGCCGGGCGGGGCAGGTGGCCACGACGTCGACGAATCGTTCCAGGGTCAATCGGCTTGCGGCTACGCCGCCATCATAGACCAGATTGATTCGGGACTCGATCCCGGGGCCGCCGTTCGGGATCGCGGAGAAGTCCTGCCGTCCGCGATCCTTCTGGCTCAGCAGGAAGGGGCAGTGGTCGGTGGCGACGACCTGCAGGTCCCCCGAGGCAAGTCCCTGCCACAGGGCCTCCTGCATCGCTGAGGGCCGCAGCGGGGGGCTCATCACGAACTTCGCGCCCTCGAAACCTGGCAGGCGGTAGACATCGTCAGAGAGCAGGAGGTACTGCGGGCAGGTCTCTGCCAGCACGGGCCACCCCCGCGCTCGAGCCCGCCGGACCTCTTCGAGTGCATCCGCCGACGAGAGGTGGACCACGTACAGCGGCGCCCCGGCCAGCGCGGCCAGCACCACGCCGCGGTGCACCGCCTCGGCCTCGACAAGCGGCGGCCTGGTCGCCGCATGTTCGGCAGGCCCCGTGCGCCCCTGGGCGAGTGCCTCGCGGACGAGGACGTCGATGACGCCGCCGTTCTCGGCGTGGAGGCACACCAGCGCGCCGATCGACGCCGCGCGGCGCAGCACCCGGAAGATCTCCCCGTCGTCGAGCATGAGCCGGCCCGGATAGGCCATGAAGACCTTGAAGGAGGTCACGCCCTCGCGGACCAACTCACCCATCTCCGCTTCGACCGACGGGCAAAGATCGGCAATGGACATGTGGAAGCCGAAGTCGACGACCGCGCGGCCCTCGGCCCGCCCGAGCCAGGTCTCGAGCGCCTGGTGGAGCGACTCGCCGCGTCCCGGGGTGGCGTAGTCGACGATCGTGGTCGTGCCTCCGCACGCGGCCGCGATGGTCCCGCTCGCGAAGTCGTCGGCGGTGCGGATGTCCCCGAGCGGCATGTCCAGGTGGGTGTGGACGTCGACACCGCCTGGAAGGACGAGCTTGCCCGAGGCGTCGATGACGCGAGCGCCCGCCTGGTCCAGGACCGGTCCGACTGCGACAATCCGATCGCCCTCGACGAGCACGTCGGCCTGCTGGCACCCGAGGGCGGTGACGACAGTGCCGTGGGCAATCAAGATGGGCATCGACTGAGCGATTATACCCTCCGGCCCGGAGGTATACTCGTCGCAAAGCCATGCGCGTCGCGTTCGTCCTCAACGGCACGGCAATCAGCGTCGAGCCCCGGCCGGATGAGTCGCTGCTCGAGACCCTGCGCGAACGGTGCGGGATCCGGTCGCTCAAGGACGGGTGTGCGCCGCAGGGGCAGTGCGGCTGCTGTCTCGCCCTGATTGACGGCCACGCAAAAGTCACCTGCGCGATGCCCGCCCAATCGGCGGCGGGGCGCGAGGTGCTGACGCTCGAGGGCCTCTCGGAGGCCGATCGCGACCTCTTTTCGCGGGCGTTCGTCGCAGCGGCCGGCGTGCAGTGCGGGTTCTGCACCCCGGGCATCGCGCTCCGGGCCAAGCACCTCCTGGACCATCAGCCGCACCCGACACGCGCGGAGATTGCGCGTGCGATCGACGTCCACCTGTGCCGCTGCACGGGCTACCGGAAGATCATCGACGCAATCGAGCTAATGGCACGCGCCCGTCGTGGCGAGGCCGTTCCGGAGCCGCTCGACGACGGCGGCGTCGGAGCGAGGCTCTCGCGCTACGACGCGGTTCGCGCGGCGCTCGGCGAGCGGCCCTTCGTCGACGACCTCGTGCGACCTGGCCTGCTGCACGGTGCCGTCGTGTTGTCCCCTCACGCCAGGGCCCGCGTGCACCGAATCGACACGTCGCGGGCGAAGGCCCACCCCGGCGTGATGGCGGTGGTCACGGCCGCCGACGTGCCGGGCGAGCGGTGGTACGGCCTGATCGAGCACGACTGGCCGGGCTTCGTCGCCGAGGGCGAGGAGACCCGCTGCGTGGGTGACGTGCTGGCCGCGGTGGCGGCCGTCGACCGTCACACCGCCCGCCAGGCGGCGTCACTCGTCGAGGTGTCGTACCGAGGTCCTGCCAGCGGTACTCGACCCTGAGTCGTCGCTGGTTCCCGGTGCCCCACGCGTCAACCCGAAGCACGACAACCTGCTGTCCCGCTCGGTCATCCGCCGGGGTGATGTGGAGACGGCGCTCGCCTCCAGCGCGCACGTCGTCCACGGCGTGTGGCAGACCCAGCGCGTCGAGCACCTGTACCTCGAGCCGGAGAGCGCGCTGGCGGAGATGGAGCCCGATGGCGGGGTCCGCCTCTACACCCAGGGCCAGGGCATCTTCGACGACCGGCGCCAGGTGGCGGCGTTTCTCGGCATTCCCGAGGAGCGGCTCTTCGTGGAACTGGTGCCCAACGGCGGGGCGTTCGGCGGCAAGGAGGACATGTCGATCCAAGCCCACACGGCGCTGCTCTCCGCCGTCACAGGCCGGCCCGTCAAGGTCACGCTGAGTCGCGAAGAGTCGATTCGCCTGCACCCGAAGCGCCACCCCATCCGCATGGACTACACGGTCGGGTGCGACGCGAACGGGCACTTGACAGCGGTGAGGGCCCGCATGGTCGGGGATTCGGGCGCCTACGCGTCGGTTGGAGCCAAGGTCCTCGAACGGGCCGCCGGGCACGCCTGCGGGCCCTACCGCGTGCCCTGTGTCGACATCGAGTCGGTCGCCGCCTACACCAACAACCCGCCTTGCGGGGCGATGCGGGGGTTCGGGGCGAACCAGGCTCACTTCGCGATGGAAGGGTGCATGGACCTGCTCGCCCGGGAGGCGGCGCTCGACCGTTGGGAGATCCGGTGGCGCAACGCGCTCGCCGTCGGAGATACCTTGGCGACCGGCCAGGTGCTCGGCCAGTCGGTCGGGATCAGGCAGACGCTGCTGGCCGTCAAGGCGCGCTACGACCAGGCACGTGCCGAGGGGCGGGCGGTGGGTATTGCCTGCGGCCTGAAGAACAGCGGGATCGGCAACGGGGCCCAGGAGTGGGGCAAGTGCCGCTTGGTGGTGGAACCGGACCTGACGGTGTCGCTCTACAACGGGTACACGGAGATGGGCCAGGGCCTGCTGACCGTGCTCGTGCAGTTCGCCGCCGAGGTGACCCGACTGCCCGCGTCGTGCTTCCGCCCGCGGGTCGACACGCGCTACCAGCTTGCCTGCGGCCAGACGACGGGGTCCCGGGCCACGCTGTTCGGGGGGCGGGCCGTCACCAGCGCGGCCGAGCGCCTGCGGGCGGACCTCGAGGCGGGCAGCCGCCTGGAGGATCTGGTCGGACGCGTCTATGCGGCCGACGTGCTCGTGGACGACACGACCGCGCTCGGTGCCGACGTGCCGCGCATCAAGACCCACACGACCTACGGCTACGCCACGCAGCTGTGCATCCTCGACGAGCGGGGACGGATCGCCGCATTCGTCGCCGCGCACGACGTCGGTCGCGCCGTGAATCCCGCGCTGTGCGAGGGGCAAATCGAGGGATCCATCCACATGGGCTTGGGCTACGCGCTGACCGAGGAGCTGCCGTGCCCGGACGGCATGCCCGCGACCTCGCAGTTGCGCGAGATCGGCGTCCTGCGCGCCCGTGACATGCCGGACATCGACGTGATGCTGGTGGAGGACCCCGAGCCGGAGGGGCCTTTCGGCGCCAAGGGTGTCGGCGAAATCGGCCTGGTGCCGACCGCGGCCGCGGTGGCAGGCGCGCTCGAGGAGTTCGACGGCATCCGGCGCTACGCGCTGCCGATGAAGGACTCACCGGCCGCCAGGGCCATGAGCGTGGGCAGGATCCGGACCGGCGCACGCGCGCGGCGCTGACCCGGGCGGCCGATCAATGGTAAGGTGACAGGTGGCCTCCCGCCACCACGGCATCCCGGACCGGGGGGTCTGCGGCTCCCGATGTTCGTCAACGCCCACACCCACCTCTACAGCGGCCTCGCGCCATTCGGGATGCCGCCACCCGCCGACCCGCCGCGGGACTTTCTGCAGATCCTCGAGCGCGTATGGTGGCGGTTGGACCGGGCGCTCGATGAGCCCGCGCTGAGGGCCGCCGCCCGGTACTACGTCGCCTGTGCGCGCGCGGCCGGCACGGCGGTCGTCGTGGACCACCACGAATCGCCCTCGTTCATCGAAGGGTCTCTCGACGTGCTGGCCGACGCCTGCGCGGAAGGACAGGTCGCGGCCGTGCTGTGCTACGGCGCGACGGAGCGGAACGGCGGACGAGACGAGGGCCGCCGTGGACTCTCCGAGTGCCGGCGCTTCATCCTCTCGAACCGGCGGCCGCGCGTGACGGGGATCGTCGGCCTCCACGCGTCGTTCACCGTGTCCGACGACACGATCCGGGAGGCGGCCTCGCTCTGCCGCGACCTGGGCACCGTCCTGCACGTCCACCTCGCCGAGGACCGAGCGGACGTCGAGGACGCGCGGCGCCGGGGCTACGCCGGCCCCTTCGAGCGGCTGCTCGCTCTCGGCGCCCTGCCAGCCGGGTCGATCCTCGCCCACGGGGTGCACCTCACGCGCGAACAGGCGCGGAAGGCGTCTGAGGTGGGGTGCTGGCTCGTCCAGAATCCGCGGTCGAACCGGCACAACAAGGTGGGCTACGCGCTGAGCCTCTCGGCGGCCACGCGCGTGGCACTCGGGACCGACGGATTTTCCTCGGACATGCGTGACGAGGCGCGGGCGCTCGCCGAGTGCGCCGAGGCGGCAGGCGAGGCCCCCGCCGCCGTGGCGGGCCGGGTGGACGCCGGCTGGTCCCTGGCGACCGAGCGGCTCGGCACGCTGGGCGAGACGCGCGGAAACGCTACGCCAGGGGTCGCGGCCCTCGAGGTCGAGGCGCGGGCCCAGGCCGCGCGGTTGTGGGCTCGATGGTGAGGCGTACACCGTCGGCACGGGCGTGCCCGCATCGCGGGCGGCGAGGCGATGTTTCATGAAACGACTCGGCATTGAACAACACGTCGTGGACCAGGCGGTCTACGCCCACTCGGTGTCGCGGTTTCGCGAGGCCGGCATCCTGTTGCCCACCTTCATGCAGTTGGCCGAGCCGGCCAACATGCCCCCGGCGGTCCAGGAGGCGCTCGCCGGGATCGACGCCGATGCGCCGCACCCGCTCAACCTGTTCCGTGTGCACTGGTACAACGGGCGGGATCGGCGCCACCGGGCGCCCACCCCCGAGCACCTGGTGCTGCCCGAGACGTTGACCGGGGTCCCCGCCCCGATCGTCGTGGCCCTTGGCGACCGCTTCCCGATGATCCACGCCCATAAGGTCCTGGCCGCGTACGGGTGCCTGGCACCCCGCGTGATCACGGGTCAGTTCGACCCGACGGCCCACAAGGCCATCTGGCCGTCGACCGGCAACTACTGCCGGGGCGGCGTCGCGATCTCCCGCATCATGAACTGCCGCGGCGTGGCGCTGCTGCCGGAGGGCATGAGCGAGGAACGGTTCCGCTGGCTCGAGGCGTGGGTGACCGATCGGGCGGACATCATCCGAACGCCGGGCTCGGAGAGCAACGTCAAAGAGATCTATGACGCGTGCGCCGTGCTCGAGCGCGACCCGCAGAACATCGTCTTCAACCAGTTCTGCGAGTTCGGCAACTACCTGGCCCACTATCTCTGCACGGGCCGGGCGCTCGAGCGCATCGTGACGGCGCACGACCCGGCCGGCAAGCAGCGCGTGCACGCCTTCGTGTCGGCCACCGGCTCGGCCGGCACGCTCGGCGCCGGCGACTACCTGAAGGAGCGGTTCGGGGCGCGGATCGTCGCCGTCGAGGCCCTCGAGTGCCCGACGCTCCTCTACAACGGCTTCGGGGAGCACAACATCCAGGGGATTGGCGACAAGCACGTGCCGCTGATTCACAACGTGATGAACACGGACGTGGCCGTCGCCGTCAGCGACGAGGCCACCGACCACGTGGGCGTGCTGTTCAATACGGAGATTGGACGCCAGTACCTGGTGAACCGTCGCAGCGGGCCGCCGGCGTTGGTGGCGGCGCTCGACTCGCTCGGCTTGTCGAGCATCTGCAACGTGCTGGCGGCCATCAAGGTCGCGAAGTACTACGACCTGGGCCCGTCGGATCTCGTGCTGACCGTGGCGACCGACGGGGCGGCGATGTACGGCAGCGAGCGGCGGAAGGTGCTCTCACGGTCCTATGCCACGGGCTTCGACCAGGTGCATGCCGCCGAGGTCTTCGGCGAGCACGTCCTGGGCGCGTCGGTCGATCACCTGCTCGAGCTCTCGTCGGTCGACCGCGCGCGGATCTTCAACCTCGGCTACTACACGTGGGTGGAGCAACAGGGCGTGACGTCGGCGGAGTTCACGGCGCGCCGGCAGCCGTCGTTCTGGAAGGGCCTCCACGACATCCTGCCGGCGTGGGACGCGATGATCGGCGAGTTCAATGCCAGGACGGGGGTCAGTGCGTAATGACCATCTCCTTCCGTTGCGCCGGCTGCGGCGCCACCCTGACAGCCGACGAGCCCGGCTCGTCGCCGTTCCGGTGTCCGTCCAGGACGCCGGGTGACGACGTCGATCACGTCGTCCGGCGGAGCATCGCGCTCAACGGCACGCCGTTTCCCAATCCGACGGAACCGGACCCCTTCGTCCGGTACCGCACGCTCCTGTCGTCCCACGCGCTGGCGCTCGCCCAAGGCCTCGGCGACGAGGCGTACACGGCGCTGGTACGCAACCTCGGCGCCTCGGTCGGGCACGTCGACGGGGCCGGCTTCCGGGAGACGCCGTTTCGGCCCTGGCCCGCCCTCGGCGAGCGGCTGGGATTCTCGCGGGGCGAGGTCTGGGTGAAAGACGAGACCATCGACGTGGCCGGGTCGCACAAGGCCCGCCACCTGATGGGCATCATGCTCCACCTGCTGGTTCGGGCCTACTCCGCGTCCGCCGCCGGCCCGACCGGGACCGCGCGCCAGGACCTGGCGATTGCGAGCTGCGGGAACGCGGCTCTGGCGGCCGCCGTCATCGCCCGGGCGGCCGACTGGCCGCTCCGCGTCTTCGTTCCGCCGTCGGTGGACGCCTCCGTCTTCGGCCGGCTGCAGGCGCTTGGGGCGCGCATCGAGGTGTGCGAGCGCCAGAACGGCACGCCGGGAGACCCCTGCTACCTCGCCTTCCGCCGCGCCGTCGACGCGGGGGCGATTCCGTTCTGCTGTCAGGGCTCGGACAACGGGCTCACAATCGAGGGAGGGGAGACGCTCGCCTGGGAGATGGTCTCGGCCATGCGCCAGGCGGCTGCCCGCCAGTGGGGAGCCAAGCGCGTCGACGCGGTCTTCGTCCAGGTCGGTGGTGGCGCGCTCGCCAGCGCCATTATCCAGGGCTTCAGCGACGCGCAGGCCCTCGGCGCAGTCGATCGCCTGCCCCGCGTCTACACCGTCCAGACCGCCGGGGCCTACCCGCTCAAGCGCGCCTACGACGAGCTGGCCGAACGGATCCTCGCGCGCATCCCGCTCGTGGTCGACCAAGGGTTCAGCCCGGCCGCCGACCGCGAGCGCGCCGACCTGATCGGCAGTCATCCCGCCCTGGTGGACGAGGCCCTGAACGACGCCCGCCGCCACCGGTCGCAGTTCATGCGACCCTGGCACAAGGAGCCGCGCAGCATCGCCCACGGCATCCTCGATGACGAGACGTACGACTGGGCGGCGGTCGTCGAGGGGATGCTTCGTACCGGGGGCTGGCCGCTGGTCGTGTCCGAGGAGCGCCTGGTCGAGGCCAACGTCCTGGCGCGTGACGCCACCGGCATCGCCGTCGACCACACGGGATCGGCCGGGCTGGCGGGCCTGATGAAGGCAGCCAGCATCGACCACCGCCTGGCCGACGAGCGCGTGGCGCTGGTCTTCACCGGCGTCGACCGGCAGCAGCCACCGCCCAATCCGGTCGGATGAGGGCGACGCTCAGCGGAGCAGCCTGACGGCGCCGTCGGCGAGCCACCAGGCGCCGACGAGGCGGAAGACCCAGAGCGTCTTCCCGATACCCAGCAGGAACAGGTTGTGCAGCGGGAACGGACAGCAGAGCGCCGCCAATCCGGGGTCCGCCGACTCGCGCCGGTAGGCGACCGAGGCGGTCACGACCGTGAAGGCGACGATCACGCGGAACTGCAGCGCGCCTGCACCTGGCGGCAGGAGGGGGTGCCCGGCGGCGGCCGCCAGGGAGTCGACGATCAACACCACGAGCGGCGGGAAGATGCCGGCCGCGATGAACACACGGCACCGGTCGAGGAAGCGCAGGAAGCGGACGATCGAGGCGGCGTGGCGGGTCGAACACGCGCGCATCGTCCAGGCACGACCGCTGGCCTCGACACTCAGGGGAACGCCCGTCGCCCCGACCCGCCCGCACCACAGGCACCGGAGGTCCGCGAACTTCGCCATCCACGGTGCCGCCACGAATCGGTGGCTACCCATCACCACCAGGCCGAGGCCGACCGACCAGCCCGGGCCGAGCGGCTGGCGCACCAAGAGCACCAGCACCAGGGGGATGAACAGGAACAGCAGCACCCCGTGAACGGTCAGCCCGAGCGGCGTCGTCCGCATCGTCAGGCCCCGCGCCGGGTCTGCCGCGCGACGCACGCGCCCAGGACGGCGGCCGGATCCGCGAAGCGCGTCGCCAGGATCATCGCCGCGATGACAAACGGCTTGTGGCCCGCCTCCCGGTAGGTCTGCAACCGGTAGCGTTCGAACACTGAGGCACTCACTTCACCCGCCCGGCAGCTGACGTCAGTCACGTCGGCCGGCAGGCAGTGCATGTAGAGCCCCTGCCCGTTCCGGGTCAGCTTCATCAACCCGTCGGTGCACTCCCAGTGTTTGAACCGCGCGTTGGTGGCGAGCGCGTCGCGCTCGAGGTCCGCCAGCCGGGCCGTCTCCCCGGCGCGCAGGATCCGCGTGCGCTCGTGCATCACGCGCGCGGGCGCCCAGCTCTTCGGGTAGACGATGTCGGCGTCCCGGAACGCCTCCTCCATCGAGGGCGCGACCGTGAACGACCCGCCGCTCTGGGCGGCGAAGCGCCGCGCGGCCTGCAGCGGCTCCTCGACAAGGTCGTAGCCCTCCGGGTGCGCGAGAACCACGTGCATGCCGAAACGGGTCATGAGGGCGACGATGCCCTGCGGCACCGACAGCGGCTTGCCATAGCTCGGCGAATACGCCCAGGTCATGGCCAGTTTCCTCCCCCGGAGCGCTTCGAGGCCGCCGAAGGTCGAGGCGAGGTGGCGCAGGTCGGCCAGCGTCTGCGTCGGGTGGTCCAGGTCGCACTGGAGGTTGATGACCGAAGGCCGCTGGAGCAGCACGCCCTGCTGGGAGCTCTCACAGAGGGCGTCGCTCACCGCTGTCATGTACTTGTGCCCTTCGCCGAGGAACATGTCGTCGCGGATGCCGATGGTCTCGGTCAGGAAGGCAATCATCGCCGCCGTCTCGCGTACGGTCTCCCCATGGGCAATCTGGGACGTCGACTCGTCGAGTTCCTCGGTCGCGAGCCCGAGCAGGTTGCACCCGGACCGGAAGGCGTAGCGCGTCCGCGTGGACTTGTCCCGGAAGATGGACACCCCGAGGCCCGTGTCGAACACGCGCGTCGAAAGGCCCTGGGCCGAGAGGTCCCGCAGAATCTCGGCGGCGAGCAGCACCGCGCGCAGGGTCTGCTCCCCGTACTGCCATGTCAGCAGGAAGTCCTTGTCGTGGAGGCCAGAGGGCAGCGCCGCGAGCCTCTCCAGCTTTCGACGGATGGCGTCCATCTAGGCCGCTCCTTTCCCGGACGCGTGGGCCGCGGCGAGGTACTCGCGCGCGAAACGGGCGTAGACCTGTGCCGCCACGGTCAGGTGGGCGACGGGACACTGGTCGTCAGGTGTGTGGGCGTGGACCTCGTTGGCCGGACCGAAACCGACCGTGGCGACGCCGTACAGGCCGCACGTCGCGATGCCGTTGGTCGAGAACGTCCACTTGTCCACGACCGGCGGGCGTCCGAGCACCGGCGTGGCCGCCGCGACAGCGGCCCGGACGGCCCGCGCGTCTTCCTCCATCACCCACGTCGGGTAGTACTTCTTGGTCGGGTACATCAGCCCGGTATAGGACGGGCGGGCGTAGTCGAGGACGGTCACCGTCGCGCCGGCTCGCCTCACGCTTCCGAGCCCCTCAATCTGGGCCACGGCCGTCTCGAGCGTCTCGCCCCGCGTCAGCCGCCGGTCGAGATGGATCGTGCAGCTGTCGGCGACGGCGCAGAGCGAGGGCGAGGTGGAGCGGATCTCGGCGATCGTCACCGTGCCCTTCCCCAGAAACGGGTCGGCGCCCTCCGCCAGCCGCCGGTTGAGATCCTCGATGTCTGCGACAATCGGCGCCATCAGATAGACGGCGTTGACACCGCGCTCCGGGGCCGAACCGTGGCACGACCGCCCTTGCGTGCGCACCTCGAGTTCCATCCGCCCGCGATGCCCCCGGTAGACGCCGAGGTTGGTCGGTTCGGTGATGACCACGACCTCCGGCGTGAGCACGCCTTCGCCCAGGATGTACTGCCAGCACAACCCGTCGCAGTCCTCCTCCATCACCGTGCCGGTGACCCACAGCTGGACGCCGTCGAGCAGCCCGAGCTCTTTGGCGATCCGGGCGCCGTGAACGGCGGAGGCGATGCCGGCTTCCTGGTCTGACGCGCCCCGGCCATAGATGATGCCGTCGTTCAACGCTCCCACGTACGGATCGCGCGTCCACGTGGAGCGGTCACCGACGCCGACCGTGTCGACGTGTCCGTCGATGGCGACCACCACGGGACCGTTCCCGACGCGCCCCAGCACGTTCCCGAGGCCGTCGATGCGGACCTCGTCGAAGCCCACGCGGCGCATCTCCCGCGCGACGCGCTCGATGACGTCCCGCTCGGCCGCGCTCTCGGAAGGGATGGCGACCATCTCACGGAGGAACGTGGCCATCTCGTCCGTATAGCGGGCGGCCAGCGCGGCGACGCCCGACGCGGGATCGCTCGGCGTCATGGAAGTCCTCCTGCGGCCCTTCACTCTGTTCCGTCGCCGGGGCCGCCGTCAACCCCGCGAGGTTGCGTCTGCGAGGTTGCGTCTCCTCGCTCGGTCGGGTATAACAGACACCTCCCCGTCGGAGTCCCTCGCGTGGCAGACGTCCCACGGCCCACCGCCCGCCCGGCACTGGTCTCGTGGAAGGCCATCGCCGCGTACCTGAAGGTGGACGTTCGTACCGCGCAGCGGTGGCTCAAGAAGACCGACATCCCCATCTACCACCAGGGCGGCCGGCCCAAGGGACGCCCGGTGGCCTATCCGGACGAGTTGGATCACTGGACGGTCCAGCGGACGCCCGCGGATCGGACGGGTACGGAGCAGGGCCGGGCGAGCCACCGTGTTCCCGCGGCCGTCTGGGGGGTACTGAGTCTGGCGGCGCTCCTTCTGGCCGCCTACGCGTGGGTCAGGCTCGTGCCAGGAGAGCCGGTCCGAGCCCGCGTCGAGGGAGACCGGTTTATCGTAGTCGACGCCCAGGGCCGCGTGTGCTGGCAGCGGTCGTTTCCGGAGCTCCCGACCGCCTCGCGGTGGGCGCCCGTCGCGCCGCCCGTCCAGTCCCACTACGTCGGCGAGCTGGCTGGTGACGGCCACCCCGAGGTCCTGCTGAACGTGCCCCCGGACGGCGCCAACGGGGTTCCCGGACGCCTCTTTGCCTTCGACTACCGCGGGCACGAACGGTGGCACGCGGCGTACGGCGGGACCCTCCGGTGGGAGGGCCGCGAGTTCAGCAACAGCTACGGCGGCCACGTCCTGCGGATCGTCCATGGACGCGAGCGGTCGTACATCCTGACGGTCGCGTCCCACATCCTGTGGTTTCCGTCACAAGTCGCGCTGTGGGACCCCGCCACCGGGAAGAAGCTTGAGGAGTATTGGCATCCGGGCGTCATCCAGCAGGTGGCCCTGCACGACCTCGACGGCGACCACGTCGACGAGCTGGTGCTGGCGGGCATCAACAACCCCGGGCAGGGGCTGGGTCACAGCGGACTGGTCGCGCTGCACCTCCCGTTCGGCCCCAGGCGCGCACCCGTCGGCACGGAGATGGCCGACTTCAGCGGCGGGCGCGAGGTGGGCTACCTGCTGTTTCCGCGCTCCGACGTCTGCACGGCCACGGGCCAGATCCCGCGAGTGTCCGACCTCCTGATTGAGGCCCGCGACCGGCTCGTCGTCACAATCGCATGCGACACCGCCAGCGTGGTCTACACGCTCAATCTGAACCTCCGTCCCATCGACGTCCGTCTCTCCGACAACTTCGAGTCCACGCACCGGCGCCTGGAGGCGGCCGGGCTTCTCACCCACAGCCTCGCACCGGCCGAGAGCGAGTGCCTCAAGCGGGTCGTGACGTCTCCCGTCACCCTCAACGGGAACGATCCGCGCTTCGTCGCCTACTGGAAGGGCTGCCAATAGCGACGGGTCGCCGTCAGTCGATCAGCAGGAAGGGGAGCGTGCGAGTGATGCCGTCGTAGAGCATGGCCATCTCGGCCGCGCGGCGGAACGACCGCGTGCCCGCCTCTTTCAGCGCACACGCCTCGATGAGCTCGAAGTCCCGGGACAACTTGGCCCGCGTCATCCCGTCCTCGTAGAGCCACCCGTCCGCGCCGACGCTCAGGCGCAGCTCCCGGCCCTCCTCGCGCCGCCGGATGAGGCCCGCCTCCAGGTGGAACGCGTTGTCCGCCTCCGCTTCAAACGACGCGGCGTCGAGGAAGAGCCGCGGCTTGTCGACGTAGGGACGGCCCTGGTGCACGCAGAACGTCTGGCAGTCGTCGCACTCGTTGCAGAAGTCGTCCACGTGCAGGATCTGCCGGTCCTGCGTGATGGCGAACGATTCGGTTCCCACGACCGTCACGCCGCCCGCCCCGCCCAGGACGGGCAGCGTCCACCGCACGGGCCGGACGCGAAACGTGTAGTTCGCACGGTTGGGGCACACCTCCACGCACTTGTCGCAGACGGCGGTGCACTGGACGCACCGGAGGGCCTCGGTGCAGGCCTCGTCGGTCGTGTAGGTCGACTCAATCAAGTCGAACCCGGACCGGCGGGCGGGAGGTAGCATGGCTGGCTTTACCTGAGGGACCCGCCGCGCGCGCACGCGCTTGACCTCGGTGATCTCCTCGTCGGAGAGGGCTGGCCGCTGGCATGGAGGTTCGGCGAACGACACGCCGAGGTGCGCGCAGAATCGCCTCGGCCGCCGCGCGCCCGTCGGCACAGGCCGAGATGATGCTGCCCGGCTCGACGACGACGTCGCCGCCGGCGTAGACGCCGTCGGGTCCTGCACGCCGCGTCGGGCCGTCGACCTCTACGCCGCCACTGGGGTGGCGGGCGACGCGGCTGCCGTCGAGAAACGCCAACTCGGGCAGCTGGCCGATGGCGACGACGACCGTGTCACAGGGCACGACGAACTCGCCGTCGTCCACGCGCACCGGGAGCCGCCGCCCGTCGGGGCCGGCCTCGCCGAGAGCCATGTGGGCGCACCGGATGCCGACCACATGCCCATCCGCCCGGAGGACCTCCAGCGGAGAGGTCAGTTCGACGAGCAGATTCCCTTCCTCGAGCAGCGCGTCCACGTCTTCCGCCGTCGCCGGCATCTCGGCCCGTGTGCGTCGGTAGAGGACCGCGACCGGGCGCCCCGTGACTCGCTGGGCCGTCCGGGCGGCATCCATGGCCGTGTCCCCGCCGCCGATTACCACGACCGACCGGCCCAGGTCCCCGGCCTCTGCCCGTCGAGACCGGTCCAGCAGCTGCAGCGCCGGCAGGACGCCGGGTCCCTCGATGCCGGGCAGGCGCAGGGGCGTGTCCCGCTGGAAGCCGCTCGCGAGGTACACCGCGTCGAAGCCCTGCTCGAGCAGCTCCTCCGGCGGTCGGTTGATGCGGCTGCCCAAGCGGAGGTCGACCCCGAGGGCGAGGATGCGGGCGATGTCGCGGTCGATGACCGCACTCGGCAGTCGGAACGGCGGCACCAGGCGCATCATCCCGCCCACGACGTCCCTCGCTTCGAAGATGGTCGGGCTGACGCCGTTCACGGCGAGGAACGCCGCGGCCGCGAGGCCGGACGGGCCGCTGCCCACGACGGCGACCCGCCGGCCCGTCGCCGGCCGGCAATCGCGGAGGTAGTCGGCGCACCCCCGCTCCTCGGCGAACCGCTTGAGGGCACGGATGGCGACGCTCTCCTCGTAGTCGTTACGCGTACACCGCGTCTGGCAGAGTCGCGTGCACACGTACCCGGTGACCGCCGGCAGCGGGTTACGCGACAGAACGACCTCCAGCGCCTGGTCGTACTCTCCTCGCGCGATGTGGCCCGCGTACTCGGGCACGTCCTGACAGACGGCGCACGCCTCCACGCAGGGGGACACGACGCAGTCCCAGAGGCCCAGCGGCGAACGGACCTTCGGGAGTCCGGGGGGAAACGCCCCCTTCTTGTAGCGCGGATGCTGTGCGGCCTCGTCCGCGGCCGCGCGGACACGGGACAACCGGTTGTGCGTCGAGATCGGCGAGGCTCGATGCGCCAGCTGCCCGCATGGCCGCGCCGAGCTGGTCGAGCCACTGCGTCATCCGCGCCACGCCGCCCGGCTTGAGGAGGTCGGTGCACCCGGTGACGGGCAGGGCACCACACGCGAGGATCGCCACGACGTTCATCGCATCGGCGCCGCCCGAGTACCAGACGTGGAGGTTGCCGGCGAAATCGTGCAGCAGCCGGTCGTACAGCCGCAACGTCACCGGGTAGAGCGCCCGGCCGGACATGTACATCTCGCCCCCGGGGAGGCGGCCGGTGTGGTTCCGCATGGCGAGCGTGTTGGTCAGCTTCACCCCGAAGGTCAGGCCCCGGTCGGCCGCCACACGTTGGAGCGTGGCGATGAGGTCGACGGCGCGGCCGTACTGGAGGTCGTGATCGAACACCGAGTCCGGAATGTCAATCTCGTGGAAGTCGAGGTCGCGGTGGAGCAGCGTTCGCACGGCCTCGTGCCCGAGGAGCGTGGGATTGAGCTTGACCACCGTGTGCAGCCCGCGCTCCTCGAGCAGATAGCGGGCGATTCGCTCGAATCTCGTCCGGCGGGCAGCCGTGCATGGTCGAGAGCGTCGCGCTGTTGGCGATGGCGGGCGGGATCTCGACGTCGGCAAACTCGGGGAACTCGCGCCGCAGTGTGGCCCGAACGCCCTCGAGCGGGGCGGACGCATCGGCCATGACGTCCATGAAGTGCGCCATGCGCGCATGCCGGATGCCGGCGAAGTCGTAGCCCACGCTCAGGTCGAAGATTGCGGCCGGTCCCCCCCAGCCGAGGAGGCGGGAGAGGACGTGCAAAAGCGCCCACGCCACCACGTACTGGTGCGCCGACTGGTCCAGGCTGAGCTCCTGCGACCACTCGACGTTGTAGCCCTCGTCGGTCATGTCGATGCAGGGGCGGGGAATGACCAGGTCGTCCTTCACCTGCACCGTCTTCAGTTCGATGAAACGGCCGCCGCACAGCCACGCCGCCACGATGTTCTGACTGAGCTGCGTGTGCGGGCCGGCCGACGGGCCGAAGGGCGTCGCGAGGGGCTTGCCGAACAAATCGGGTACCCCGAACGCGGCGGTGGGAACGTGAAACAGTCCGGCCGGGACGCCGAACACCGCTCCGGCGCGTTCGTATTCGACGAGGACACGGCGGAGCTGGGTCGCGAACGGTTGGATGCGCATCACGTCGGACATGCCGGAGAGTAAGCCACCGCACCGTCGCCGCCGTCAAGCCGGAGTGGCTGCGCGCGTGCCAGCTGGACCGTCTTGCCTCGCCGGGGAGGGGGGCATAAGCTGTGTGGGTCGTCGTGATGAACAAACCGGCCTGTCTCGTGCTCGTGCCGCTCTTGGCGGCCTGTTCGCCGTCACCGGCCGGCCCGCCGGCGCGCGCGACGGGCGGCGTCAGCGCGCCCGGTCCGGCGGTGGCCGTTCAGGAGGGGGCAGCGGTGAGCGTGCCGAAGCAGGCCGGGGCGTGGACCCGGCCGGATGCGCCGAAGCGTGTCAGTGCGGAGACCATCTTCGACTACATGGACGGGGGCGGCGAGTTGTACGTCGGGTATCGCTTCGACCACCTCGACGTCTTCGAGTACCGCGCCACCGACACTGCGCTCGGCACCATCCTGGTCGAGCTCTACTGGATGAAGACACCGGACGACGCGTTCGGCCTCCTGTCCACCGACTGGACCGGAGAACCGGTCGCACTCGAGGACACTCCGGCCACGTCGCCTCGCCTGACGAGTGTGCCGCCGTCACGAGCCCTGTACGGGGCGGGTCTCCTGCGCCTTTGGGCCGGGACCCTCTACGCGCGGATCCTCGCCTCCCGGGACACGCCCGCGGCCCGGGAGGCGGTGCTGGCGCTGGGCCGCTCGGCCTCGGCGCACGCTCACGCGGAGCCGCCGGCCCTCGTGGCGGCATTGCCCGCCACTTGGGCGACACGGGCCGGCACCAACGTGCCGCTGCGCGCCGATCGCACGTGCTTCTTCCGATCGTACCTCGTGCTCAACGCCCAATACTTCCTGGCGTCGCAGGATCTGCTCCACCTGGGTCCCTCGGTCGAGGCCGTGACGGGCGAGTACGCGCCCGGCGCCGGAGATGCGCGGCCGACCCGGATCATCCTCGTCCGCTACGAGTCGCCGGCAGGCGCCTCCGCAGCGCTCGAGACGTTCCGGCGCGCCTACCTGCCGGACGCCGCGAAATCGGCAGGGATGCCCGAGGGGAATGCCAGCGTGGAACACGGTTTCGTGGGGTGGTCCGTCAAGGGCGCTGGCCTCGCGCTCGTCATCGACGCAACCGACCGGGTGACCGCCCGCGCACTGGCCGCCAAGGCCGCGACTGCCGCTGCCGGGCTCGCCCCGGCGCCACGGTAAGGAGTCCGCCATGCCCGAACTGCACACCGTCACCCGTCGGGACTTCATGCGAGGCAGCGTAGGCGTGGTGGCCGCCATGGGTCTCCAGGGCCGGCGCACGAAGAAATCCGCCCGAGTGGTCATCGTACGCGACCAGCAGGCGCTCAACGACGCGCACGAAGTGAACACCCAGGTGCTCGACCGCATGCTGGCCGACACGGTCGTGCGGGTGACCGGGCAGCGGGGGCCCCGGGAGGCGTGGCTCTCGCTCATCAAGCCGACCGACCGCGTGGGTCTGGTGCCGACGGCGCACCTCAACCCTACGCACCGGGAGCTGGTGGAAGCCGTCAGGAGGGCGCTCGTCGCCGTCGGCGTGTCGGCCAATCGGATCACCGAGGCCCAGGGAGGGGATCGACAAGCCTCGCGATTGCACGGCGCTCATCGCGCTGCCGGCACTCAAGGCCCACTGGCTCACCGGCCTCGGCACCGCGCTGAAGCTCTACATCACCTACTCGGGGCACCCGAGCCGCTACCACAACGAGAACAACGTGAACTTGGCGGAGACCTGGCTGCTCCCGGAAGTCAGGGGCAAGACCAGGCTCGTGCTGGTGGACGCCCTGAGGCCGCTGTGCGACAAGGGACCGCAGCCCGACCCCCGGTTCATGTGGGACTACAAGGGCCTGATCGCGTCCACCGACCCGGTCGCCGTGGACGCGGTGGGTCTCCGGATCATCCTCGAGAAGCGACGGGCCCTCCGCGGCGAGCCTTGGCCAATCTCCCCCCCTCCGCTCTGCGTCACCGCCGCCGACGAGCGCTTCGATCTCGGGACGAGCCGCCTCGACGAGATCGGCCTCGAGAAGGCTGGCTGGACCGTTGACGCGCTGATCTGACCGCAACGCCGGTGGCGCCGACGGTCGAGGTCCTGCCGGCGCCGTCGGCACCCCCATGGTAGAATTTCAGTTTTGGGGAGTCGCGAGGAAAGCCGGCCGTGTGGCCGGCGGTCGGGAAGCATGGGTCACGACTGGATTGCCGTCCGGGGCGCGCGCGTCCACAACCTGAAGGACATCGACGTCGACCTGCCGCGCGGGCGCCTGGTGGTCATCACCGGGTTGTCCGGGTCGGGCAAGTCGTCGCTGGCCTTCGACACGATCTATGCCGAGGGACAGCGGCGGTATGTCGAATCGCTGTCAGCCTACGCGCGCCAGTTCCTCGAGCAGATGGAGAAGCCGGACGTCGACTTGATCGACGGGCTGTCGCCGGCCATCTCCATCGAACAGAAGACGACCGCCTCGAACCCCCGCTCGACCGTCGGAACCATCACCGAGATCTACGACTACCTCCGGCTCCTGTTTGCGAACCTCGGCGTCCCGCACTGCCACCGCTGCGGCAGGGAGATCTCGTCGCAGTCGCTCAACCAGATCACGGACCTGGTCCTGGCGTTCCCCTCCGACGAGCGCATCAACATCCTGGCGCCGGTCGTCCGCGGGCGGAAGGGCGAGTTCAAGAAGGAACTGGCCGCGCTCCGAACCCGGGGATTTGCGCGGGCCCGCGTCGACGGGCAGGTGCGGTCGCTCGAGGAGGACATCCCGCTCGACCGCCACAAGAACCACTGGATCGAGGTCGTCGTCGACCGCCTGCTGGTCCGGCCCGGCATCGAGCGCCGGCTCGCCGACTCGGTGGAAACGGCCCTGAGCCTGTCGGAGGACGTCGTCGTCATCAACAGCGTCGAGGCGGGGGACCGGCTCTTCTCGCGGCGGCTGGCCTGTGTCGACTGCGGCGTCAGCATGCCGGAGATGACGCCGCGCGCCTTCTCGTTCAACTCGCCGCACGGCGCCTGTCCCGAGTGCCAGGGACTCGGCGCGATGTACGACTTCGACCCGGCCCGGCTCGTGCCCGACCCGTCGCGCTCCCTGCTCGAGGGCGCCGTCGCGCCCTGGGCCAGGGGCGACCAGCGGTTGGTGCGCGAGGCCCTCACGGCGCTCTCCCGCAACTTCGGCCTAGACCTTCAGGTGCCATTCGGAAAGCTGCCGAAGCGGGCCCGGGACCTGCTGCTGTTCGGTCAGGAGCCATCGCGCGCCGAGGGGCCGGCCGCGCGCGGGCGCAGCCGGGCGCGACCGGCTCGCGCGGCCGACCCGTATGGGCGCGATTTCGAAGGGTTGATTCCCAACCTCCGTCGCCGCTTCGCCGAGGGGCGGTGGGCCGACCAGGAGGATCTCGAACCCTACCGCTCGCTGCGTCCTTGCCCGTCGTGCCAGGGCGAACGGTTGAAACCGCAGAGCCGCAGCGTCCGGGTGAAGGGTCGCACGATCGCCGAGTACGTGAATTTCCCGATCGACGGCGCGCTGACGGTCTTCAGCGCGATGACGCTGACGGACCGGGAGCGGCTCATCGCCGGTCGGATTCTGCGCGAGATCCAGGACCGGCTGCGCTTTCTCTCTGACGTGGGCGTCGGCTACCTGACGCTCGGCCGCAGCGCGGCGACCCTGTCGGGCGGCGAGGGCCAGCGCATCCGCCTCGCCACGCAGATCGGGGCGAGCCTGCGGGGCGTGCTCTACGTGCTCGACGAGCCGTCCATCGGGCTGCACCAGCGCGACAACCGCCGGCTGCTCGCCACGCTCCGACGACTGCGGGACCTCGGGAACACGGTGCTGGTCGTCGAACACGACGAGGAGACGATTCGCACGGCCGACTACCTGGTCGACCTCGGCCCGGGCGCCGGCGAGCACGGCGGCCACGTGATCTTCCAGGGGCCGCCCTCGGCGCTCTTGTCGGACGGGTCGGACTCGCTGACCGGACACTATCTGCGCGGCGAGCGATCGATTGACATCCCGCCGGCCCGCCGGCCGCTCGACCGGGGCGCGCTCGTCATTCGCGGCGCGCGAGCCCACAACCTGAAGGGCATCGACGTGTCGATCCCCATCGGGGTGTTCACCGCCGTCACCGGCGTGAGCGGGTCGGGCAAGTCGACGCTCGTCAACGACATCCTCTACCAATCGCTGGCGCGCCTCCTGTACCGGGCGGCCGATGACCCCGGCGCGCACGACCGCATCGAGGGCACGGAGCTCGTCGACAAGGTGATCGAGATCGACCAGTCGCCGATCGGGCGGACGCCGCGGTCGAACCCCGCCACCTACACCGGGCTGTTCACCTTCATCCGCGAGCTGTTTGCGATGCTACCAGAGGCGAAGGCCCGGGGGTTCCGCCCGGGGCGCTTCTCGTTCAACGTCAAGGGCGGACGGTGCGAGAGCTGCCAGGGCGACGGCGTCATGGCCGTCGAGATGCACTTCCTGCCGAACGTCTACGTCACGTGCGAAGAGTGCAAGGGCCGGCGGTATAACCGGGAAACCCTCGAAATCCGGTACCGCGGCAAGTCGATCGCGGACGCACTGGAGCTGACGGTCGACCAGGCGGCGGCGCTCCTGGAGAACTTCCCGCCGATCGCCACCAAGCTTCGCACGCTGCAGGATGTGGGGCTGGGCTACATCAAGCTCGGACAGTCGGCCACGACGCTGAGCGGCGGCGAGGCGCAGCGCGTCAAGCTGGCCAAGGAGCTCTCCCGGCGGGGCACGGGGCGAACCCTCTACATCCTCGACGAACCGACGACGGGCCTCCACTTCGAAGACACCCGGAAGCTGCTGGACGTCCTCGGGCGCCTCGTGGATCAGGGCAACACGGTGGTCGTCATCGAGCACAATCTCGATGTCGTCAAGTCGGCCGACCACATCATCGACCTCGGACCGGAGGGCGGCGAGGACGGGGGTGAGGTGGTCGCGAGCGGGACGCCGGAAGCCGTGGCCCGGGAATCGCGGTCCCACACGGGGCGGTGCCTGGCGGAGCTGTTCGCCCGGCGCCCAAATCAGGTGGGCCAGCGTCTAGCGGGATGACAGGCTGTGGTAAGATCGCCACACCTGGGGGCGGGAAGCCTGTGGCCGAGTGGCCACAGCCGCCTCGGCCGTAGCTGAGTCGAGCGTCGGAATCTCACAGTAAGTCCTGTGCTGTGAGTCTGTTGCTGGGCAGGTCCGAGACGGAGCGGATCGGCACGGCGGTTGCTGCATTTCGGGAACGGCCTGATTGTGTACTCGGACGTGCTGAGCGCCCAATGGACTCACAACGGACTCTTCGGCGACCAGTTTCCTGCGCTGGTATTGGGCTCCACTCGGGTAACAAGGTTACGCTATCCCTGAAGCCCGCCCCCGCCGATTCGGGCATCCGCTTCCGCCGCACCGACCTCGGTGGCCTGGAAATCGAGGCGACCATCCAGAATCTGGCGAGCATGCACTATGCGACGGGGCTCGCGCAGAACGAGGGATCGGTCAAGACCGTCGAGCACCTGCTCGCGGCGCTCGTCAGCCTCGGGGTCGACAACGTGGTTGTCGAACTGAATTACCCCGAGGTGCCCATCATGGACGGCAGCGCGGCGCCGTTCGTGTACCTGATTCAGGAAGCGGGGATCCGGCCGCTGCCGGTGCCCAAGCGGTTCCTGCGGGTCATCCGTCCGATCGAGCTGGCGCGCGGCGACAAGCGCATCGCGCTCTACCCGAGCGACCACTTCAAGATCACCTACTCGATCAGCTACGACCATCCGTTACTGCGCCATCAGGCGCGGACGATGACGATCACCGAGGCGGTCTTCACCGAGCAGATCGCGCCCGCCCGCACCTTCACGTTCCTCAACGAGGTGGAGACGCTCCGGCGGAACGGGCTGGCGCTCGGCGGGTCGCTCGACAATGCGATTGTCCTCGACGAGACCGGGGTGCTCAACAATCCGCTGCGCTTCGAGGACGAATTCGTCCGCCACAAGATCCTCGACGCGATTGGCGACATCGCGCTGCTCGGCTACCCGGTCGTCGGCCACCTAGTGGCCCACCGGGGCGGCCACGGCCTGCACACGGCGTTCGCCGCGAAGTTCATGGAAGAACGCGACAAATGGGAGATCGTGGAGCAGCCGCTGATGCCGGCGCCGTTGCCCCTGCCCGCGGGCGCCCCGATTGGGAGCGCCGCCGCCGCGGCCCGCTAGACGTTTCACTTCAGGGCTGAGTCACGCGCCGCGCGCCAGGGCCTGCGAGCCCGGCGCCCGGCGCGTTGTCGTGTACGGGCGGTCCTGGTCCGCGCGGAGCCTATCGGTGCCGTTTCTCGCCGGCGGCGAGCTTGGCCATGTAGGCGGCGAGACGGTCGTTCTCGAACCGCACGGTGTTGTGGAAGAGGCTCTCGGCGAGGTAGTCGCGCAGTTCGGAGTCGGTCATCTGGCCGATCAGGTGACGGATCTCCCGCATCATGTCCTCGTAGGACCGCTCCAGCTGGCGCCTGGCGGTGACCTCCTGGAAGAGCGTCTCGATGATGGCCAGCAGGTCACCATCGAGCAGGATGTCGGCGCCTGTCGTTGTCGTGATGGTGCGCATGCTACCCCCCGAAACTCCGAACGGCACTGGCCTCGTCCGGGTGGATTTCCAGGAAGTTCTGCGCGCCGGTCATCGACAGCATCGTCTCGACGCGCTTCTGGACGCCCGCGAGCTTCAGCTTCCCGCCGGCCGCGGTGGCCTGGCGATAGAGGTCCATGAGGCAGCCGATGCTGGCGCTGTCGATGTAGGTCACCCCGCTCAGATCGACGATGACCTTCTTCTCGCCGCCGGCGAGGAGCGAGGCCACCGAGCCGGCGAAATCCGACAACAACGGGTACATGAGCCGCGCCTCACCGACGCGGACGAGCGTGACGTCCTTGATGCGGCTGATCGTGAGATTCATTCGCCCACTCCGGTCCGGCGGATGGCCGGCACCCGGCGCCCGTCCGCCTCATCACGCAGGCGGACGATCTGCCGGGCCAGTTCCTTCCTGCCCCGATTGATGCGCGACTTCACCGTCCCCTCCGGGAGACGGAGCCGCTCGGCGATCTCCTGGTACGACAGCTCCTGGATATCGCGCAGGAGCACGGCCATGCGCAGCGACTGCGGCAGGGCGCCGAGCGCCTGCCGCAGCAGGGCGGCCAGATCGCGGTTCTCCAGCGCGGCGAGCGGGCTGGCCGTCGAGGAGGCCGGCGACATCTCCTCGGCCGTCACCTCGCGGTCGATCGTCAGCCGCTCCTTCCGGACACTCCGATAATAGTCGATGCACAGGTTCCGGCTGACGCTGACGAGCCACGTCTGGAAGTTCGCGCGCCGATCGAACGTGTCGAGCGACCGGAAAATCTTGAGGAAGATCTCCTGCGTCAGGTCCTCGGCCTGTTCGTGCGAGCCCACGAACTTGTAGGCGACGTTGAACACCTTCCGCCAGTGCTGGCGGACGATCTGCTCCCAGGCGAGCTGGTCCCCACCGAGGCAACGCTCGATCAGAGCGTCGATCGCGGGCGGTTGTGGGGAGAGCAGGTCGGCAGTCATGCAGTCCGGTGCTCGGGCGGGAATCGCGATGATAGCAGAGCGTTTTTCACGGTGTCAAACCCTGTGCCGTCGGGTAGAATCGCGACCGACATGACCAACGTGACCACTGCCTTTCGTCTGGAGCCGCAGCGGGGACTGTGTTGCGACGACATCCCGTTGTCGGAGATCGCCGCCCGTGTGGGAACCCCGGCCTACGTATACAGCGCCGCGTCGATTCGCGATGCCTGGACGAGGTTCGATCAGGCGTTCGCGGTGGTGCCCCACCGAATCCACTACGCCCTGAAGGCCAACTCGACGCGCGCGGTGCTGCGCGTCCTGCGGACGCTCGGCAGCGGGGCCGACGCGAACTCGGGCGGCGAGATCGAGGTGGCGCTTCGGGCGGGGTTCATTCCCGAGGACATCGTCTTCACGGGTGTGGGCAAGACGAAAGACGAACTGCAGCGCGCCATCTCGCTCGGGGTCAAGGCGATCAACGCCGAATCGGCCGGCGAGCTCGGGCGGATCGACGACCTCGCCCGCGCTCAGGGCGTCCGCGCGCGGGTAGCGGTGCGCATCAATCCGGATATCACCGCCGGCGCCCACCCGAACATCTCCACCGGCTCACGGCTGACCAAGTTCGGCGTGGCGATCGAAGGCGTTCGCGCCCTGTACCGTGAGATGGCCGCCCGACCGGGGTTGGAGCCGGTGGGGCTCCACCTCCACATCGGATCGCAGATCACCGACCTCAGGCCCGTCACGCAGGCTGCCTCAGCCGTCGTGGCGCTCGCCGCCCAGCTGCGCAGCGACGGCGTCCGGCTCGAGCATGTCGACGTCGGCGGAGGGCTGGGCATCTCCTACGACGGCCGCCCGACGCCGACGATCGAGGAGTACGCCGCGGCCTTGGTTCCCTGCGTGCGGGAGAGCGGGCTCACGGTCCTGCTGGAGCCCGGCCGCGTCATCGTCGGCAGGTCCGGCGTGCTGCTCGCGCGGGTCGTGGACGTCAAGTCGCATTTCGGCGCCAAGCCGTTCGTGGTGGTCGATGCCGGGATGACCGAGCTGCTGCGGCCGGCCCTCTACGGAGCCTACCATCGGATCGAGCCGGTCAGCCCGCGCGCGGGGGCCCCGACGACCGTGAACATCGTCGGGCCGCTCTGCGAGACGAGTGATACGCTCGGCAAGGACCGCGAGCTGCCGCCGCTCGAGGTCGACGACCTGGTCGCCATCTTCGACACGGGCGCCTACGGGGCGGTCATGGCGTCGACCTACAACCGGCGGCCCCTGGCGTGCGAGGTGATGGTGGACCAGGGACGCTTCGAGATCGTCCGCAGGCGCCAGACGGTCGATGAGATGACGGCGTCCGAGATTTGACGGCCACGCCGGGAGGACCAGCGACCGACCATGCGCGGCATCCTGATTGCGTTCGAAGGGTTGGACCAGAGCGGCAAGCAGACGCAGGCGCGGCTGCTGGCCGATCGGTTGTGCGGGGAGGGGCGCGAGGTGCTCGCCGTCGCGTTCCCGGACTATGCGACGCCGATCGGTACGGAGCTCTATCGCGCGTTGCACGGTGAACGGGACTACGCGCCCGACGTCATCCAGATGCTGATGATCGCGAACCGCTACGAGTGGAAGCCGGCCATCAGCCGCGCGCTCGAGGCAGGGCGGGTGGTCGTCGCCGACCGCTATCTGGCCTCGAGCGTGGCTTACGGCGAGGCGCAGGGTCTGGATCCCACGTGGCTCTTCGACACCCAGCGGTACCTGCCGCCGCCCGCCCTCACGATCATGATCGACATCGCGCCGGCGACCGCCGTGGTTCGCAAGCGCGCCAACCGGGACCGGTTCGAACAAGACGCCGAAATGCTCGAGCGCGTGCGCGCGAGCTACCGCCGGCAGGCGGCGCAATCTGGGTGGGTGCCGATCGACGGCGAGCGGTCGATCGAGGTGGTGACGGCCGACGTCGCCGCCGCCGTACGCCCACTCTTCTCTCCGCGGTGAGCGCCAGGCGGCCGCCGAGGACTTGGCCGGCGCGCTGACCTACGGCTGGATCCGCGGCCGGGGTTCCTCAGGCAGCACGATGCGTGCGGCGCTCCCCCACAGCCGCTCGAGCGAGTAGAACTCCCGACGCTCCGTGCTGAAGACGTGCACGATGAAGTCGAAGTAGTCGAGCAGCACCCACTCGGCGCGCTCGAAGCCTTCGATGTGCGCGGGCCGCACCTCGAGCCGGCGCAGCCCCGCTTCGACCGCGTCCGCAATCGCCTGCACCTGACGCGTGTTCTGGCCGGAACCGATCACGAAGAAATCGGTGAAGGTGGCAAGTCCCCGCAGATCCAGAATCACGACGTCGGCCGCCTTCTTGTCGCGAGCCGCCTGCACCGCCCGCGCCACGGGTTCCGGTACCGTCTGCCGCCCCTCCGAGCGAGTGTCCGCAGTGCTCATGCAATGGTCCGTTCGAAGTTCCCGGTCCGTCGGGAGCGGGAGCGTCACGCCCCCAGTGTCGCCTGCCTCGGGGTTACTGATTAGCACGGACGGCCGCCACCTGTGTAGAGCCCGTGGCGAACCAGGTGCCGCTCGACCCCCGCCGGCACAAGGCCGGCCACCGACTCGGCGGCGGCAATGCGGGCACGGATCGCCGACGACGACACGTCCGGCGTCTCGGCCTGCACGAGGTGGATGCGAGGGCCACTGGTCGGGTCGGCGGGCGCGTGGGCCAGCTGCATGCGGGACGCCAGGCGTGGGAGTCGGTGCCGGAGGGCGTCGAGGGACAGGCCGGGCCGGGCGATGACCACGAAATGGGCGAGGTCGAGCAGGGCCGGGTAGTCGTGCCACGTGGCGATGTCCGCGAAGGCGTCCGTCCCGATGATGAAGAAGAGCTGCGATGGCCGCAGTCCCCGCTCGTGCAAGGCACGGAGAGTGACGGCGGTGTACGACGGCGACGGCCCGCCGAGCTCGAGATCGCACGCCTCCAGCCTCGGATGTCCATCGACGGCCAGCGAGACCATGGCAAAGCGGTGGAACGCCGAGGCGCGCGGCTCCGCGGGCTTGTGCGGCGGGACGTGCGAGGGGAGCAGCAGGACCCGGTCCAGCCCCAAGGCGGCGGTCGCAGCGTCGGCGGCGGCGACGTGCCCCAGGTGGACCGGGTCGAACGTGCCGCCGAGCAGGCCGAGGCGGTTATCGGACGTCATGTGGCCGACTCCGTGCGCCCAGTGGCCACGCCGCGCCACAACGCCTCGAGCAGCGGCTCGACGCCCTCGCCGGTGACCGCCGAGATCGGGAACAGCGGAAGGGCGAGGGCCGCCGCGCGGGCCTCGAGGCCGGCGAGACGCTCGGGCTGGTCGAGCGCATCCAGCTTGTTGGCGACGACGATCTGCGTTCGGCCGAGCAGCTCGGCTTGGAACAGCTGCAACTCACGGCGGACGACGTCGAGGTCTCCGGCCGGGTCCCGACCGGAGGCCGAGGAAACGTCCACGACATAGGCCAGGACCTTGGTGCGCTCAATGTGCCGCAGGAACCGGTGCCCGAGACCCTGCCCGCGATGGGCCCCCTCGATGAGGCCCGGGACGTCGGCCACGACGAAGCTACGGTCACCGCTGAGGCTGACGACGCCCAGGTGGGGCGTGAGGGTCGTAAAGGGGTAGTCGGCGATCTTCGGCCGGGCCGCCGAGATGCGAGAAATCAGGGTAGACTTGCCGGCGTTTGGGAACCCCACCAGCCCGACGTCGGCCAGCAACTTGAGCTGGAGGCGCAGCTGCCAGGCCTCGCCTGGCTCGCCGGGGTCGGCCCGCCGCGGCGCCCGGTTCGTCGCGCTGGCGAACTGGGCGTTGCCGCGCCCGCCGCGCCCGCCCCGGGCCAGGAGCACTTTCTCGCCCTCCCGGGCCAGATCGGCCACCTGCATGTTCTGGCCGAGCTCGGGGTCGAGGCGGTGGACAACGGTTCCGACCGGGACTTCGAGCACGAGATCTTCGCCGTCGTGGCCCCTGCGGTTCGATCCCTGGCCATGCGCCCCGCGGCGCGCGTGGAACTCGGGGTGGAATCGGAAATTGACGAGCGTGTTGAGGTGGGGACTGGCGAGGAGGAACACCGACCCGCCGTCGCCACCGTCACCGCCGTTCGGGCCGCCGCGAGGCACGAACTTCTCACGGCGGAAGCTGACGCACCCGCGGCCGCCATCGCCGGCGGAGACCCGGATTTCGACCTCGTCGACGAACATGCAGGGTGCGTGAGGTGTCGCGCGCGGACCCGAGAGGCCCGCGCCATTGGGGTGGTCCGACCTTCGCCGGCACTGTCCGGCAGACTGCGGCGCCTACGCGACCGGCAGGACGCTGATCTTGCGGCCGTGCGCGCCGTGGTCCTCGAAGCGGACCCGGCCCGTGATCTTGGCGAACAGCGAGTCGTCCTTGGCCAGACCCACGTTCAGACCGGGCTGGAACCGCCGCCCGTGCTGCCGCACGAGGATCGCCCCTCCGGTGACGATGTTGCCGTCAAACCGCTTGACGCCCAGCCGCTGCGAATTGCTGTCGCGGCCGTTGCGGGAACTGCCCTGGCCTTTCTTGTGTGCCATACCGAAAATCCCAACTGCGCCTGGTGCGCTCTCCCGATGCGACCGCTACAGCACGATATCGCGGACCGTCACGCGCGTGGACGTCGTGCGATGACCCCTGGTTCGCCGCATGCCCTTGCGCCGCTTCTTCTTGAACACGCGGATCTCTGGGGCCCTTCGCCTCACCCTCGACGACGGCGACGACACGAGCGCCCGAGAGAAACGGGGCTCCGGTCATCAGCTCGCCACCGTCCTTCTCGACCAGCAACACGTGGTCGAACGTGACTTCGGTCCCTTTGTCGCCCTCGAGATGGTCGACCACGAGCGTCTCGCCCGGCGCCATCTTCACCTGGTGTCCGCCGCACTGGACAATCGCGTACACGCCTGTTTCTCCTGTCGCTGATACGCCGCGCGCATGCCTCTGCCCGCATTTCCCGGGCAGTGGGAAACACCAAGTCTACCAACAAACGGGCGGAAAGTCGACCGGCAGGGCTTTCCTTCAACGGTCCGCAAAGGACTCCCGCGCGAAACTGGCCGCGCACGAACGAACGCCCCGGGCCGTCGGCGCAGGCAGCAGCGCTGGTCGTCATTACCCGCGGGGCTCCCGCACGCACGTTGTACGCCGAAGCTCGTGGCGTGCCTCGAACCAGGAGGGCCGCCACTCTGGGCCTGACCATGCAGTACCCGCTCGCGCAGCATCGCCTGAACCATCCGGCCCCTCTCGGGATACCCGTCGGCCAGCCAGGCGTACTTGTCGAGAGCGGTGGCGGCGCTGACCTCCGCGTCAGGGCCTGACGGGACCGTCCGCACCCCGTTCAGGCTGGTGGCCGCGAACGACGGCGCGTTTGAGATAAGTGATCTCCGGAGGGACACGCGTGGACGGCACGTGAAGGAGGCCGGTTAACCACATGGGCCGAGAGAGGTCCGGCGACGTGGATCCGCGGGCTCCGGGCTACCTCAGGAGGACCCTGGTGCCCCGAATCTTCTGGCTGCTCAGCGTCCCGAGGAAACCCGGAATCACGCGGTCCATCAACTCGAAGTAGGAGGACAGGGCCGGCGTTTCCTGGTTCGGGTTGTACAGAACCTCCTCGCGGAAGGTTTCCGAATGGAGCGTCGCGCCGGTCCGACCGTCAATGAACACGAACTTCGGTCGGAGGATGTACCCTTTGCGCTCCATGTAGGTCCGCACCGGGGTGGTCGACCGCCGACCGTAGGCGTCGATGACCTCGCTTTCCTTCTGGACGAAGCCCGCCCGCGCGTACGGCGTGAAGAGGACCGTGCCGGTGATGATGAGCGGACTCTGGAACTCCTCGCCGAGCTTCTTCCAGTACTCGGCGTTCGCAAACACCGGGTCGTACGCCTCGAGTTCCTTCTCGTCCTTGGGCCCCCTTGGCTGGGCGGCCTTGGCATCCTTGCCCGAGGTCGGCTTGCCACCGTCGGTGGCGGCCGGCGCGTCGCTGCCAGCGGCAGGCGGCTTGATCCCCTGACTGGCGGCCACGTCGGCGAGCGGCACGACGTCGGTCTCGATCACCCTCAGGTTCGACTTCGTGCGAAGCTGGCTCCGCAGCAGCCGCACGGTCTCCAGGTTGGCGTCGACATCGTCCGACCCGCCGGACACGAACCCGGCGACCAGGACACGCTGGAACGGCGAGATGTCCAGCTTCGGCTGGATCGGCGTCTCGATCGGGATTTCGAGCGTCGACCCGCCGCACGCGACGACGACCATGGCCGCGGCCAGACTACTTAGTGCGGCGCCGACTCGTGCGGTCATTGATTTCCTTGAAGTAATCGTAGTTCTGGCGCACGTAGGTGTTCCTCGGGTCGAGTTGCAGGGCCTTCTCGTAGGCCTGTCGGGCCTTGTCGAACATGCCCTCGTGCTCGTAGGCAATGGCCAGGTCGTTGTACGCGGCGACGTACTGCGGGTCGAGCTGGACCGCCTTCTCCCAGCGGTACATCGCCTCCCGCCAGAGGCCCTTCTGCGCCACCTCGATGCCGAACTGCACCTCCGCCCGCGCGTCGTCCTTGACCCCGGCCCACGCCGCGGGCGCACTGAGGGCCAGAACGACCACGGCCCACGCAAGTGTGTTTCGCATCAATGCCACCCGGATGTTTCAACTATAGCCCTTCGCCTACCGGGGTGCAATCCGGTCCAGCCGCCGACCGACCGCGATGACGGCGCCGTTCTAACAATGCCTGACACAGGAGACCTGGGGGCGGTCCAGCCAGGCCACGGCGCTCGTCGCAGGCTCCGTCCGGCGTCGCTCCTTCCTGGTACGGACCTTGCGGGGAGGTGCCATCGGCGTCTGGCGGCGGACATCCGGCGTCGCCTTGACGTTTGCCGGTTGTCGAGGTGTTGCTCCGAATCCACCCAGGCAGACGATGAGAGACATCCTGTCCGTGCGCGTGGTGAGCTTCCTTCTCCTTCTCGGGGCAACAGCCCGTCCTCCGGCCCAGGGGCCCACCACCCTCACGGTCGACGGGGAGAAGAGCAGTGTGTCCGTGCGTGTGGACAAGGGGGGACTCTTCAGCTTCGCCGGTCACGCGCACGAGGTGGTGGCGCCCATCGCCGAAGGTCACGTGACGCTGGACCCGACGGCCGTCGACCGGTCCGCCGTCGACCTCCAGTGGGCCGCGGCGTCGCTTCGCGTGAACCCGGCGGGCGAGCCTCCCTCGGACGTCGCAGAAGTTCAGGAGACCATGCTGGGCGCTCGCGTGCTCGACGCCCGTCGCTACCCCACCATCCGCTTCCGGTCGACAAGGGTAGCGCGGCTCTCAGGGCGTGGTGACCTTCTGACGATCAAGGTGGACGGTGATCTCGCCCTGCACGGCGTGACCCGCCCGGTGGCCGCCACGATCGAGACGTCGTACGTTGACGGACGTCTGACAGCTCATGGCCAGCTGTCGATCAAGCAGACCGACTTCGGCATCCAGCCCGTCTCAGCCGCAGGCGGGACGGTCCGGGTCAAGGACGAGCTCACCATCGCCTTCACGGTCAGTGCCCATCGCTGAGCACCCTTCTCTGCACACTCCGGGCTCCTACCAACCGTGGGCCCTTCCGAGGATTCGGTTCCATGACGCCGCGTGGGCACCGAGGCCGGCCAACACCGCTGCCAGGACCCGAGGTCGGCCGACGAGCCAGCGCCCGGCAGGGCCCAGTCGGAGGCGTGGCTCGTAGCGGGCGCGCCACAGCTGGCTGTACCGGGCTGACACCTGTCCTGCCCGTGGTCCGGCGTCCCTGAAGGCGGCGGCCAGCACCGGGCCGGTGCCCAAAGCGCGGCTGATTCCCTCACCGAGGAACGGGTCGGTCACCGCGGCGGCGTCGCCCGCCAGAAGCCCCCCTCGTGCCGGATGCATGCGGGTGGCGAAGGGCAAGGGTCCGACGCCGCGGAAGCCGGCGCAGCGCACCGCGTGCCTGAGCTGCCGGGCAAGGTGCGGGTGAGTGGCGATGGCGGCGGAGAGGACCTCGTTCCAGCGCGGCGGGCCGATCCGGCCTGCCCGGGTCAGCCCGCAGACGTTCGTCTGCCCGTCGCCAAAGGTCAGCAGGCCGAGGTAGCCGGCCGAGCTGAAGTACAACCACAGCGAGCCAGGCGCCGCGTCCACGGCTTCAAAGGTGGTGTTCCACCCGAACCACCCGGGCCGTCCCTCTCTGATCCGCCCCGCAGCGAGCAGTGGAAACCGTCCATCGGCGCACACGGCGAGCGGGGCCAGCCGGTCACACTCGTCGCGCCCGCTGCGGCAGGTCACCCGCCAGCACCCCTCGGCCTCGAGGAGACGGATTGCGCGCGTCTGCCATCGGAGAGATCCTCCGCGGGCGCACACCGCGTCCGAGAGCACTCGCTCGAGTACCGGCCGCGGGAGAGCGAGACCAACGTGCGCAGCGTCTCCGACCCCGACGCTCACCACCCGTCCGTGAGGCGCCACGAGGTGCGCTTCGGCAACTGGAACCGCCCCGCGCCCCAGGACGTCGGTCAGGACGCCAAGCGTGGCCAGGTGACGGGTGCCTTCGGGGCTGATGAACGAACCGCACACGCGAGGTGGCGGGGAGGCGTGTTGCTCGATGACCTCGACGCTCAGGCCGGCGTCGAGCAGCGCGAGCGCCGCGCTCAGCCCGGCGGGCCCGGCGCCGACCACGATGGCGTCACGCACGATGCGGGTCCTTCTCGCCGGTGAGGGTGACCCGGAACGGGCCCTCGGGCCGCGCGCGCAGATACGAAAGGCCCGCGTGTGTCGCGGCCTGGGCGAGCTCGGCGCGCGTGAAGGCACGGCGCACCGACAGGGGCGCGTCGTGACGGACCACGGCGTTCCCAGCGAGGCGCGAGAGGATCCATACTCCGGCCAGCGCCGCCGGTGTGCGCGCCAGGTCGCTGATGATCAAACCGCGCGTGGCAAGCCGATCGAGTGCCGCGAGCGTCTCAACGGTCCTCCCGCCCACGTGGTGGAAGAACAGGGAGGCGGTCACGTAGTCGAATCGTCCCTCGGCAGGATCCAGGGCGAAGACGTCACGTTCGACAATCGAGATCATCGGGTCGGTTCCAACGCGGGCTCGGGCCAGGGCGACGATCTCGGGCACGAGATCGATCGCCGTGATGTGGACCGTCCGACCAGTTCTGCGTGCCCATGCCGCGATGGCCCGCGGGATGTCGGCGCCACCCGTGCCCACGTCCAGGAGGCGGACCGTCTTCTCCGCCGGCCAGCGCCCGCTCCACGAGGTGAGATGGCGAAGGATGGCGCGTGCCCCGCCGAAGTAGCGGTTGGTGAGCTCGAGGAACCCGAGGGCACCCCTCGTGTCGCGTGGCGAGAGGGGAGTCGTGTCCATCCACTCGAGTGAGGTCGCCCGCACCTCGAGGCCGAACGCCCGCTGCAGCCGGGAGCGCGGCACACCACCGGAGACTGCGTCGGCCACCGTGTCAGTACTCCAGCAGCGCCGCGTGGGCGGCGAATCCGGCCCCGAACGCGCTGAGGATCCCGCGGTCTCCTGTCCGTGGCGGGCGGCGCCGCAGCTGCTCCTCGAGCACGAACAGCACAGTCGGTGATGACATGTTGCCTCTCGACCGGAGTACGCACCTGGCGGCGTCGAGGGCGTCAGAGGGAAGCGCCAGTGCCCGCTCGACGGCATCGAGCACCAGGCGTCCGCCCGCGTGGATCACCCAATGCCCGATGGCGCCCGGCGCCAGGCCGTGCTCGTCGAGCAGCTCCAGGATCAGTCGCCGACAGGCCGACCCAGCGCGCGCTGGCACGTCACGGCTGAGGACGTTGCGCAGCCGTCCTCCCTGGGTCCGGAACCGGAGAGCGTCCCGCCATGCCGGAACGGTCAGCGACCGGAACCCGGCGAACCTGGGTCGCGCCGACTGGCTCTCGTGGGTTCCCGGGTACGCGCCGGCGCAGGATCGCGGCGGCCGACCCGTCGCCGAAGATCGCATTGGACACGACTAGGTCCGGCGCATCGCCGAGCAGGATCGCCGCGCTGCAAATCTCCGTGCACACCACTGCGGCCGTGCCGTCCGGATGGGCCGCCAGAAACGCACAAGCCTGCTCCAGCGCGGGCAGAGCCGCGCCGCACCCCATGCCCACCAGGTCAGCCCGCCGGACGTCGGGCCGCAGGCCCGCGCGCTCCATGATGTAGGCCGAGAGTCCCGGACAGAGATACCCGGTGCAGGTCGCCGACACCAGCAGATCCAGCTCGCCTGGCGCCACGCGAGCCCTGGCGAGCGCTTCCTCGACCGAGCGCGTGCCTAGGTCGGCCGCGGCTCGCTCGAAGCGGGCGAGGATCCGATCGTGGTCGGTCTCGAGGATGTCTGACAGGTCGTCGACCGCCAGGTGCCGAGTTCTGATGCCGTCGTCCGACAGCACGTGGCGGTACAGTTCTCGCGTGCTGTCGCTCATCGCCACGTGCGTGTCCCCCCACGCCAGCGCCTCCTGCTGGGAGAGGCAGCCGGGGGGCACGGCCGTGCCGATGGCCAGTACTTCCACCTGGTCTCCGCGCTGTTCGAGCATGTGTCCCTCGACGCCTTCTGCAGCAAAGCGGCTGCCATCCGCCTCGGCTCCTCGTCCCACGGCGCAGGTCGTCGCGAGAACGCCCGGCAGGAACGGGCCGACGCCTGAGGCGCCGAACGTTTCCGCGCGCTGGGCAGGGGTAGCGCGCCTGAGCTCGCACGCGCGCGACGGGCTCTCGGGTACCGCGTGGTCTCTCCGACACGCACCTCGACAACTGTCGGGCGCCTGGGCGACCGCGTGGCGTCAGGAATGCCTGCACCCGAGCGCCGCGCCTGTCTCGTCCATGGACAGCCCCCTTCGAGACACCGCAGGGTGGGGACCAGGAGCGGCGGTTGGACTCTGCCCGGGTCCGGGATCGGCCGGCTGCAAGAAACGTCACCCGCCATCGCGGACGTGCCCCCGGGCGTTTGCGCACCCAGGCCGTGTGGGCTGACAACCGGCGGGCCGGCGTGTCACAGGTTGACGTCGCACCGGTGGTGCACCGGGGAGGTGATTCGTGAGCGCAAGGGCGAACGTGCTAACGTAGGCGGGTTGGGGCCGCTCTCGGAGGGCGGCCCTGCCGGTACCGGGTCACGGCAGACCTGGCCGACCGGTTGGGAGGCGCGGGCCCGTGGACCCGCCCGTGGTATGTGAAGAGTCCGATGCCCAAATCACTCGTTATCGTCGAGTCACCGGCCAAAGCCAAGGCGGTGTCCCGGTTCCTGGGCAGGGAGTACCAGGTCGAAGCGAGCTTCGGTCACATTCGTGACCTGCCGGAAGGTGCCGATGAGGTGCCCGCGGAGATTCGCGACAAGCCCTGGGCGAGCCTCGCGGTCGATGTCGAGAAGGATTTCAGGCCGTATTATGTGATTCCGGCGTCGAAGAAGCGGCACGTCGCCGCGCTGCGGACCGCCCTGAAGGGGGCAAGCGAGGTGTTGCTGGCCACCGACCCGGACCGCGAGGGGGAGTCGATCAGCGCGCACCTGAAGGATGTGCTGAAGCCGAAGGTGCCTGTCCGCCGGGTGACCTTTCACGAGATCACGCGGGAGGCCGTCCGCCAGGCTGTCCGGGAGGCCCACGAACTCGACGAGAACCTCGTCAAGGCCCAGGAGAGCCGCCGGATCCTGGACCGCCTGTACGGCTACACGCTCTCACCGCTGCTATGGAAGAAGGTCCGCACGGGCCTCAGCGCCGGCCGCGTCCAGAGCGTCGCCGTCCGCTTGATCGTCGAACGCGAAGAGGCGCGGCGTGCGTTCCGGGCCAGCATCTACTGGGACATCGAGGCCCAGCTGTCGGCCGAGGGACGCGACTTCACGGCGGCGCTGGTCCGCGTGGGCGACGAGCGCGTGGCGACCGGGCGTGACTTCAATCCCGCGACCGGGGCCCTCTTGGCCACGAACGTGCGTCACCTCGACGAACCGGCCGCACGCCGCATCGCCGACGCACTGCGCGCGAATCTGCCGTGGCGCGTGACGGCCATTGACGTGCGCCCCGGGACCGAGCGGCCCGCCCCGCCCTTCACGACGTCGACGCTGACGCAGGAAGCCAGCCGGAAACTCGGTTTCTCGACGAGCCGCACCATGCGCATCGCGCAGCGGCTGAAGGACGGCGTGGAGTTGGCCGATGGCTCGATCGAGGGGATCATCACCTACCATCGAACCGACTCGACGACACTCAGCGAGAAGGCACTGCAGGAGTCCGGCCGCACCATCCGCGAGATGTTCGGGGACTCGGTACCTACCAGGGTCCGCGCCGCTATCAGACGCAAGTCCGGAACGCACAGGAGGCGCACGAAGCCATCCGGCCTACTGACTTCAACCTGACGCCGCAGAGCTTGGTCGGCGTGCTCGACCCGGACGAACTCAAACTCTACGACCTGGTCTGGAAGCGGACGATGGCCTCGCAGATGCCGGATGCGCGCGTCCTGAAGACCACCGTGGAGCTGACGGCACGCGGCCCGGCCGGCGAAGCGTGCGTGCTCACTGCCACGGGCAAGTCGATCGAGTACGCGGGCTTCCGCCGGGCATACGTGGAGGGCAGCGACGACCCGGACAGCGAGCTGGAAGCACAGGAGATGATCCTGCCCGCGTTCCAGGAGGGCGACCTCGTCGTAGCGAGCGGCCCGGCAGGACCTCGGGGCGCACGCGCCAGGGCGCAGCTGGCGGGTCTCGAGCCGAAGCGGCACGAGACGGCGCCGCCGGCGCGCTTCACCGAAGCGTCGCTGATCAAGAAACTGGAAGAAGAGGGGATCGGCCGGCCATCGACCTACGAGCCGACCATCGAGACCATCCTCAAGCGCGGCTACGTGTTCCGCCAGGGTAAGGCCCTCGTGCCCAGCTTCACGGCCTTCGCGGTCACGCGTCTCCTTCGCGACCACTTCCCGGACCTGGTGGACGTCGGCTTCACGGCGGAGATGGAGAAGGACCTCGACGAGATCTCGAACGGCGAGCGCCCGTGGATCGACTTCATCCGCGAGTTCTTCCGGGGTGACGGCCGCCACCATCCCGGCCTTGAATCGATGGCCAAGCAGGGCGAGCAGGAGATCGACTACCCCGTGATCGATGTGGGCACCGACCCGGAGAGCGGGCAGTCAATTCGGGTGCGCATCGGACGGTTCGGCCCCTTCGTGCAGGTGGGCGAGGGAGGGCCGGGCAACACCGCGTCGCTGCCCGACGACCTCGCACCGGCGGATCTGACGCCGGACAGGGCGATGGGGCTCGTTCACGCCAAGGCCGCAGGCCCACGGGAGTTGGGCATCGATCCTGCCACGGGCCAGCGAGTCTACTTGGCGACGGGGCGCTTCGGCCCCTACGTGCAGTTGGGAAACACGCCCGAGAAGGCGACCAGGGGCGCGCGCGTGCCAAAGCCGAAGCGCGCATCCCTGCCGTCTGGCGTCACCGAGTCAGCGGTGGACCTGAACCTCGCCTTGAGGCTGTTGAGTCTTCCTCGGACACTTGGGGCACACCCAGAGTCCGGTCAGAAGGTTCTGGCGGGCGTCGGGCGTTTCGGGCCGTACGTGAAGCACGGGGATGATTTCCGGTCGCTCGAGCCCTCCGACGACGTGCACACCGTCACGCTCGACCGAGCACTCGCGCTCCTGGCCGCTCCCAAGCAGGCTCGTCGGCGGCAGACGGCGGCCAAAACGGTCCTGCGCGAGCTCGGCGTGCGCGAGGACACGGGCGCCACGGTGCGGATCTTCGACGGCCGATACGGGCCCTACGTTTCCGACGGAGTCACCAACGCCTCGCTGCCCAGAGGTTCGAACCCGAACAATCTCGGCCTCCACGAGGCGCTGGACCTGCTTGCGGCGCGGGCGGCGGCCGGACCACGGAAGCCCGGGCGGCGCGCCGGGCGGGGAGGGACTCCCCGCCGCAAGCGATCGAGCCCTGCCGAGGTGTCCTAGCCGTCATGCCGGCGAGGGTGACGATCGTCGGCGGCGGCTTGGCCGGCTGCGAGGCGGCCTGGCAGGCCGCCTCGTGCGGCGCGCACGTCACACTCCACGAGATGCGGCCGGTGCGGCGGACCGAGGTGCACCGGACCGACCGCCTCGCCGAACTCGTGTGCAGCAATTCCTTCCGCAGCGACAAGCTCGACAATGCCGTCGGTCTGCTCAAGGAGGAAATGCGGCGGCTCGGTTCGCTCGTCCTGCGGGTGGCTGACGAGGTGCGGGTGCCGGCCGGCGCCGCTCTGGCGGTCGACCGCGAGCGTTTTGCCGAGCGGGTGACCGAGGCCATCACGGCTCACCCCGCGATCCACGTCATCAGAGACGAGGTCACCGAGGTGCCGGACCCGGTCTCCTCTGGCGGCCCGGTGATGCTTGCCACCGGACCGCTAACATCCGCTCCGCTGGCCGACCGGATCGCCGCGTTGGTGGGACAGGCGCACCTCTACTTCTACGATGCGATCAGCCCGATCGTCCTGGCCGAGACGATCGACCGCGAGCGCGTGTTCCGCGCGTCCCGGTGGGGCCGGAGCCTGGGCAGGGAGCCAAAGGGCTCCGAGGCGCCCATTGGCCCACTGGAGTCAGACGGCGACTACCTCAACTGCCCGCTAACTGAAGAGGAGTACGCCCGCTTCTACGATGCGCTGGTTCATGCCGAGGCGGCCACCGTCCACGACTTCGAGCGGGAGCGATTCTTCGAAGGATGCCTGCCGATCGAGGTGATGGCGCACCGCGGGCCGGACACGCTCAGGTTTGGGCCGATGAAGCCGGTCGGACTCGTCGACCCGTCGACCGGCCGACCACCGTACGCGGTCGTGCAGCTGCGGCAGGACAACCTGGCGGCCGACCACTACAGTCTGGTCGGGTTTCAGACGCAGTTGAAGTGGGGGGAGCAGGCGCGCGTCTTCCGGCTCATCCCCGGCCTTTCACAGGCTGAGTTCGTGCGCTTCGGCCTCGTCCACCGCAACACCTACATCAATGCACCCACGGTGCTTCGCGAGACCTGGCAGGTCCGATCGGACCCCCTTCTCTTCTTCGCCGGGCAGATCTCGGGCGTGGAAGGCTACGTGGAGTCGGCCGCATCCGGCTTGCTCGCGGGCCTGAATGCGGCGCTCGTGGCAAGGGGGCTGCCGCCACGGACGATGCCGCGCACAACAGCACTCGGGGCGCTCGCCCATTATGTGTCCGGCGCCGAGGCGAAGGGCTACCAGCCCACCAACGTTACCTTCGGCATCGTGGCCCCTCTTGAAGAGGTGGGACGCCGCCTCCGGCACGACCGGCGCGCAAGGAACGAGGCTATCTCAGCGCGGGCGCTGGCCGACTTGGCCAGGTGGAGCGGGGAGACACCAGGGGAGACACCCCAGACCTCCTGACCGGCCTCCCCTTCCTGAGCGGCCAGGTGTGTGCCGGCGAGTCGGGCTGGTCGGCGCTTCGCCGTCCCACATGAGCCAAGTGCCGGCCCCTCAACTTCTTCAACTCCGACGGTTCGATCGCGCGAAGAGAACGTGGTCCCGGGAATCGCTGCGGCAGCCCGCGCCTGGCTCGGTGGTCATCGAAGGCCGGTACTCGGGCCCTCGCCGACGCCGCGCGCCTTCAGCAAGGTCCGCCCATCGGCACGACCAAGAGTTCCTTCGTGCGCCCCCGTGGCCGTATAATCGCACGGCCTTGACGGGCACACTCAGGGGAGGCGTGCATGTCGCCGGACGCTCACGAGGATTCAGGGGTTCCGCGCCGGGACTTTCTCAAACAGTCCGTCGCGACGGCCGGCGTGATCGGTGTCGCCGTCGCCGCCCCAGGCGCCGTCGTAGGGCCGCCAGGGCCGGGACGCGATGAGCATTCAACCGAGGCGTCCCCGGCCGGGCGCCGCTACAACGAGGAGTACGCGGGGGAACACCTTGCCCGCGTAGCCTTCCCAATGGGGGGCATCGGCGCCGGGATGATCTGCCTGGAGGGCACGGGTGCCCTCTCCCATTTCTCCGTCCGCAACAAGCCGGAGATCTTCAACGAGCCGCTGGTGTTTGCGGCGATCTCGGTCACGCATCCCTCCAGGATTGCGCGGGTGCTGGAAGGCCCGGTGCCCACGTGGAAGCTGTTCGGGCTGCCAGGAGCGGGAAACGGCGCGGAGGGCAGGAACTACGGGCTGCCGCGCTTTGCCGGGGCGGCCTTCAGACCGCGCTTCCCATTCGGACGCGTGACGCTCACAGACCCCTCGGTCCCGTTAGAGGTCGAACTGACCGGGTGGAGTCCATTCGAGCCGAACGACCCGGACGCGGCGAGCCTTCCGGTGGCGGGCCTCGAGTACCGGTTTCGAAACCCGGGCGCCTCGCGCGTCGACGCGGTCTTCTCGTTCAACGCGCGCAACTTCCTGGCGAGCGCCGGCGACCGCAACGGCGTGCGTCGCTCGGCGCGCGGGTTCGTCCTCTATGAACTGGGGTCCGAAAAGAAGCCGTGGGAGGCCGGGGCCTTTTCGGCGGCCGTCACGGACGCGGACGTCAAGGTCAACGCTGCGTGGTTCCGCGGCGGATGGTGGGACCCGTTGACCATGGCGTGGAACGACATTGAGGCTGGGGCCGTCGTCGATCGGCCCGCCGTGACCGACGCGCCGCCGTCGCCCGGCGCGAGCCTCTTCGTGCCGTTCGCGCTCGGGCCCGGGGAATCGCGGACGATCACCCTCCAGCTCGCCTGGTACGTCGGCACGACGGACCAGCGGGTCGGCGCCGACCCGCAGCCGATCGCCCTGGCGGCGCAGCAGACATTCAAGCCGTGGTATGCGGGCCGGTTCGCGGGTATCGACGAGGTGGGGGGCTACTGGGCGCAGTCCTACGATGCGCTCCGGGCGGCGTCCTCGCGGTTTGCCGACTGCTTCTACGACACCACGCTCCCGCCGGAAGTTGTCGAAGCGGTGGCCGCGAACCTGACCATCCTGAAGTCGCCCACCTGCCTGCGGCAGGTGGACGGGCGCATGTGGGCCTGGGAAGGCTGCAACGACGACAGCGGGTGCTGCAGCGGGTCGTGCACGCACGTGTGGAACTACGCGCAGGCGTTGCCCCACCTGTTCGCCTCCCTCGAACGGACGCTGCGCGAGACCGAGTTCGGCGTGTCGCAGGACGAGCGCGGACACCAGACCTTCCGGGCGGCACTGCCCATTCGTCCGGTCAAGCACGACTTCCACGCGGCCGCCGACGGCCAGCTGGGCGGCATCGTCAAGGTCTACCGCGAGTGGCGGATCAGCGGCGACGCCGAGTGGCTGCGGCGACTCTGGCCCAAGGTCCGGCGGAGCCTGGACTACTGCATCGACGCGTGGGACCCCCGTCACAAGGGCATCGTCGAGGAGCCCCACCACAACACCTACGACATCGAGTTCTGGGGTCCCGACGGGATGTGCACAAGCTTCTACGTGGCGGCGCTCGAGGCGGCCGTCCGCATGGGCACCGCGCTTGGGGACGACGTGAACGCCTATGCCGGGCTGCGCGACCGCGGCATCGCCTTCCTCGAGCAGGAGCTGTTCGACGGCGAGTACTTCGTGCAGCAAATCCGGTGGGAAGGCTTGCGGGCGAAGACGCCGCTGGCGGTGGAGAGCTACGGAGGCGCCTATTCCGCCGAAGCGGTCGAGCTACTGAAGAAGGAAGGTCCCAAGTACCAGGTACGGGAAGGGCTGCCTGTCGGACGGCGTGTTGGGGACCTGGATCGCGGCCATGGCCGGCCTCCCGCGCGTGATCGATCCCGTCAAGGTGACCAGCCACCTGCGCGCCGTCCATCGCTACAACTTGAAGCACGACCTCTCAGGGCACGCCAACCCCCAGCGGCCGTCCTACGCGTGCGGCCGCGAAGGCGGCCTCCTCCTCTGCACGTGGCCGAAGGGCGGCAAGCTGTCCCTGCCATTCGTCTACAGCGACGAGGTGTGGACGGGGATCGAGTACCAGGTCGCGTCGCACCTGATGCTGATGGGCCTGGTCGAACAGGGACTGGAGATCGTCCGCACCTGCCGTGACCGTTACGACGGACGCGTCCGCAACCCCTTCAACGAGTACCGAGTGCGGCCACTGGTACGCGCGGGCCATGGCCTCGTACGGTCTCCTGCAGGGCCTGTCGGGCGCGCGCTACGACGCGGTCGAGAAGACGCTCTACCTGCATCCCTCAGTGAAGGGTGATTTCCGCGCGTTCCTCTCGACTGCCACGGGGTACGGCACGGTAGGCATCGCCGGCGGCAAGCCCTTCGTGCAGGTGCGCCACGGAGTCATTGAGGTGCGGCAGATCAGGACGAACGACGAGCTCCGGGCGGACGACCCGGACGCCCCTGGCACCGTGCCGGGCTGAAAAGGACCACGCCCGGGCGCTGGAAGGGCTCGGGCCGGGACCCATCTCCGAGACGTCTCCTCGTCGTCCGACCTCGCAGCTGGACTGTACGACGTTCACGTGGCGCAGGAATCGAACCTACACGCCGCAGATTGAAACAAGCGGCCAGATCCCGGCCCACCACGGTGAATCGCCGCGAGTGTTCAGTCACGACGGCCGGTTTGAGCCGCCGGTCGTGCCGTTTCCCCTCCGTTCTCGGTGCTTCGGCAGACGCGCCGGGCTGGTCGAGCTACTGGCTCGAGAGGACGCGCTCGTCGTCGCGATCGCGACCTGTCCCCTTTCACGCCAACGCCACAACCGAGGTCGGTGTCCCCGTCCCGTTCCGGAATACGTCCACCGAGGCCCGCGGACGTTCGCCGTGGAACGTCAGGGAAACCGGGAACAACACCTGCAGCGTGATGGGCGTGACGACGATTGCCGTTCCGGGATCCTACCCGGGCACCCCTAAACCTAAAGTAGTCGGGCGGCCATGAGCCGGAGACTCCTTCGAGACTCACCGTTCCCGCGTTTCGGATCCTCTGTGACCCGACGCCACCAACCGAACAGACGTGGGTCTCGCCGCCAGCGCTGTCTGCCGGTGTTCGGCCAATAGGCCCTCCGGCTGGTCAACCCGCTCGAGCGTCGCGCCCACCCATCGCCAAATCGGAAACAACTGAAGGGCGTCTGACCGCGCCGAGTGCTGGCTCAATCGGCCGACCAACTCGAGTTGTCGGCGGGCAATGGGAACATCCGACCCGAGCTCGGCGTGGGTCACGCGCATGTCGGCGTTCACGAGGTAGTAGACATGGGCGTTCAGGTCGAGATGATCGGCCCCGCTGAGACTCAGTTGCTGGACCCGGACCGTGATCTGATCCTCATGGTCGGTGAGGATGTGATCCACGGTCGCGATGGCGCCGACCGCCTCCGCGACTTCCAGCCGCGGAAATATGGAGAAGGCGAGCGGCATTCCGGGCGGGCAGTTGCGGCACTGGTACTCGGCGCGACGAGCGGGAGCCGAGCCGGTGGGCCGGCCCTCGTCCAGCACCGCAAGACTGGCACCCTTCGTCTCGTTGTTGCAGGCACCCACGAGAACGACCTTCCTGCCATGCAGCGTGGCCCCCAAGACGGTCAGAATCTGGCCGTCGCTCCAATACTCTCCGACCACCTGCCCCTGAGGCGTGAGCTTCTCCAGCACCGTGGGAAACCAGGTACGGTGCATCGACGCGAACCAGATCGCCGCTGACCCGGCGGCGTTGCGCGTGACGGCCACGACACCCGCGCGCCAGGGGGCCGCATAGTCCACATCGCCGTAGCGCACCGTCTTGGCCGGCTGATGGCGAAATCGGAGCGTTCCGTCGGAGTTGAAGCAGTAGAGCCCCCGGGTGGGCGACCCGGACGCTGGCTCGGACAGGAAGAGCACCTCTCGCTTCCCATTCCCATCGAGGTCCTCGATGAGGACTGGCTGGCGGCCAGCGGCCGCTAAGTTCCTGTAGAGCTGCTCGGTGAGGGGGAAGTCGAAGGTTCTCGCCCAGAGCGGCTGGCCCGCCGCGGAGAAGATCCTCAATTCGTTGTTTTCAACCGTCCAATGGTGCGGTTCCGCGCCCACCGACGCCGGACCAGTGCGGACCATCGGCGCGAGAACGATCCCAGCTACCAGCAACGCCAGCAGACCCGCTCCTCCGAATAGCCAGAACCGCCGGCCGCGGCGCGAGCGCGCGGTCCCATCACGTTCTTCGTCACGGCCTTCGGCCCCCCTGACGCCAGCCTCCTCTCCCGTGATCCGCCCCAGGTGCTGATGCTCAATTCTGGTGCTCCATGCGTCGAGTTCGGCCGTCAGGGCGAAGACAATCTCGCCTTTCCCGGTGTTCAACCGATGCACTGGGAGGCCGAGTTCCTTTTCCCAGCGCTGCACGGTGCGTACGCCCTTGTGGAAGTAGTTGGCGATGTCTTTCCAACCAGAAAGGCGCGAAGGAGGGCTTTCGGCTGCCGGGCTCATGGAGGACCGTCCTCAGAGTTGACCGACATTCTAGTCGATTCCGCCCCTCAGCGCGGTCTTCGTCTGGGTGAGACGGGTATGGCCGGCGGGTGATATTGCCTGCGACAAGCGTCATTTCGCTCTGGCGGCGAGTTCTTCGACCAATGTCCTCGCTGCCACATCGAGCGCGACGAGCGGATGGTCCCAGCAGTACCTATCAACCCATGCATCTACTGCTGGAGCCTGCATGTTGCCCAGCGGCCTGCGCCCGTAGGCACTGGCTCCGCTGACGAATCCCCACATCCACGCTCGGGAGGCCATTGCGATGCCGGTCGCCCTGACGTTGGTCCCCTCGTTCCTCCTGGCGTCCACCCATGAATCGCATGAAGTGGTACCTTCTGACAGCGGGATGATCCACGCACCAGGATTTCCGGAGGGTGAACCGGGCACCTGGGGAGCAGCCGACAGGGTGAAGAGGGCGGCCAGCAGGGCCAACGGGATTTGCAGCATGACAACAGCCTTCTGAAGTCGGAGTTGAAGAACCGAGCGTCTCAACGACGGGAGGCCACGGATTCAGCGTAGCACGCGCGCGTCGACAACGACGAAGGGCGGGAGTGTCGTTCGCCCTCGGATCCGAGGAACGCGGACAACAACGGTTGACGCCGCGGCCTCGCGTTCTCCAATTCGGCAGACCGCGGGGTCACCCGCGAGCACGTTCTTGGCCGGAGGGACCCCCCGGACGGCGAGTGGCCACACTGGTTATCGTTGATGGCTGAGAACTCGGGCGCGGCGATGACGGGTCTCCTTCAAAGGCACTCAGCGCGCCGCGGTGAATCACAAGCACGTGTCAAGTTGGCTCGGACGAGGCTCGCCGGGCCGAAATGCGCTCAGCGCCTGGCCGACAACTGAGGTGCGGGCGGATTGAGGCCTGGTCGCGATTTCGGTATCGTGTGCATTCCAGGCGGTCCTCCTCTGGAAACAAAGTGGTGAGAGCATGAACATCTTCGTTCCCGGGCGGGTCTGTCTGTTTGGCGAGCACTCGGACTGGGCCGGCGGCTACCGACGCATCAACGCAGACGTCGAAAAGGGGTACACCCTGATCTGCGGGACAAACCAGGGTATTTACGCGCAGGCGGAGCCGCACCCGACGGCGCTCATCCTCACCTCCACGTTGCCTGACGGTCGCACCGTTGGACCCTGCGAGATCCCGCTTGAGCCGAAGGCGCTGCTCGACGTGGCCCAGCAGGGGGACTTCTTCAGCTACGCGGCCGGTGTGGCCTACCAGGTGCTCACCCATTACCGCGTCCGTGGTCTGTCGATCAACAACACCCGTACCGACCTGCCGATCAGAAAGGGGCTGTCGTCGAGTGCGGCCATCTCCGTGCTCACCGCACGTGCCTTCAATCGGGTGTACGACCTCAAGCTCACGGTCCGCGGCGAGATGGAGTTGGCCTACCAGGGCGAGATCACGACACCGTCGCGCTGCGGCCGCATGGATCAGGGTTGCGCGTTCGGAGACCGCGCCGTGCTCATGGAGTTCGACGGCGAGCGCCTGAGCACCGAGGAGATCCGGCCGGCGAAGGACCTGTTCTTCGTGATCGTGAACCTGAACGCAAGCAAGGACACGCTGGAGATTCTGAAGCGGTTGAACCGCTCGTACCCGTTTGCCGAAGGGCCACTCGAGCGCGGCGTTCAGGATTTGCTCGGGCCGATCAACAAGCGAATCGTCGGTGAAGCCAGGGTCGCGCTCGAGGCCGGCGACGCCGAGAGGCTCGGCGCCCTCATGATCGAAGCGCAGGCGTTCTTCGATCGCTACGCCGGGCCTGCCTGCCCCGAGGAACTGACCGCGCCGGTCCTGCACCGCGTCCTCGCGCATGCCCCGTTGCGGCCGCACATCTGGGGCGGCAAGGGGGTGGGATCGCAAGGGGACGGCACCGCGCAGTTCGTCGCCCGCGGCGCCACGGATCAACAGGCCGTGGTGGAGATCCTAGAGCGTGACCTGGGGCTGCCGGGGCTGACGCTGACGCTGGGCACGGGTCCGAAGGTCCGCCGGGCACTCATCCCCGCAGCCGGGTTCGGTACGCGGCTGTTCCCCGCCAGCAAGGCGACGAAGAAGGAGTTGTTCCCGATCGTAGACCGCGATGGGGTCGCCAAGCCCGCCATCCTGCTGATTGTCGAGGAGGCGCTGGAGGCTGGAATCGAAGAGGTCGTCCTCGTCGTGCAAGAGGAGGATCTCGACGAGTTCCGCGCGTTCTTCAACACGCAGGTGTCGATCGAGAACTTCAACAAGCTCTCGCCCGCGTCTCAGGCGTACGCGCGGCGCATCCTCGACATCGGCCGACACGTCCGGTTCGTCACGCAGACCACGCAGGAAGGTTTCGGGCACGCCGTGTACTGCGCCCGGGCCGCACTCGGCGAAGAGCCGTTCCTCCTCATGCTCGGTGACCACGTCTACCGTTCCAACAGCGGCGTCTCGTGCGCCCGGCAGGTGGTGGCAGCCTACCAGCAATCCGGCACGAGCGTCGTGGGTCTGCGGCCCACCCCCGAGTCGGAGATTGCCAGCTTCGGGGTCGCGACGGGAGTGTGGGTCGAGCCCGGCCGGCGACTCAACATCACCGAGTTCGCCGAGAAGCCGACGGTGGACTACGCCCGCAACCACCTGCGCGTTCCAGGCCTCCGTGACGCCGAGTACCTCACCATCTTCGGGCAGTACGTGATCAAGCCGCTGCTGTTTGAGTACCTGAACGAGCACATCCGGCACAACGTCCGGGAGCGGGGCGAGTTCCAGCTTACCTCTGCGCTCGACCGACTGCGGCAGGAGGATGGCTTCCATGGTCTGATCGTGGACGGGCGCCGCTTCGACATCGGGTTGCCGAACTACTACATCGAAACGCTGACGACCTTCAGCCGGGAGTGACGGACCTGAACAGGGTAACCATGCAGCGTGTTGGCACCACCCCTGATCTGCCGAAATTCCGGCCGCCCGCCGGCTCGGGCTCAGTGCGGGCAGCGTCGAGAAGGACCTGTGGGCGTGCTGGACGCTCAAAGCCATCTTTCGCCTGCCCTCGTCCGGCCCACAGCTGACATTCAAGGGCGGGACGTCGCTCTCCAAGGGCTGGAAGCTGATCGAACGCTTCTCCGAGGATATTGACATTGTCATCGACCGCGAGTTCCTCGGTTTCTCTGGCGCTGACCCACCTGAGCAGGCTCCGAGCAACAAACAGCGCGCCAGACGACTGGAAACGCTCATGCTCGCGGCGCAGCACCACATTCGCGACGTGCTCGGCCCCACGCTGGAGCAGGAGATCCGGCGTCTCCTCCCGACAATGGACTGGAAGCTCGAACCCGACTCCGATGATCCTGACCACCAGACGCTGCTATTCCACTACCCCCAGCCATAGGAGGCGCAGCGTACGTCCGACCGGTAGTGAAGATCGAGCTTGGCGCCCGGTCCGACACCGAGCCGTCCGCCACGCCGGAAATCGTCCCGTATCTCGCTGACGTCCTCCCCGATGAGATCCAAGATGCACGGTTCAAGATCCGAGCAGTGGTGCCTGAACGGACCTTCTGGGAGAAGGTAGCGCTGCTCCACGAGGAGTCGTATCGCGAGGGCTCGGCCGCGCCGAAGGCCCGCCTCGGCCGGCACTACTACGACCTCTGGTGCCTCATCGCGGCGGAGAAGGCGCTCGGCGGCCTCGCGAAAGCGCGTTCCCGCCGACCACGCGCAGCGGATCGACGCGCACTCGTGCCACGCCGGCAGCATCTACATCAGCCTGAAAGTCGCCGACATCGACGTCTTCCGGCAGGAACTGGCGATGATTGCCGGAGCGCACCTGATGGCTGGCGTCGGCGACGGCGCGTACTGGAACGAGGCCGGCGCCGTCTCTGCTGCCAAGGGGCACGACCGCGGCTGCGACATCAGTATCGTTGCGCCTCAGGAAGCGAAGGTCCAAGGCGCCGCGCTCGGACAAAAACTCGGCGAGATCTGCAATCAGCTCTTCGCCCTGCCCTAAGCGGACCGGAGAGAACTGGTGCAACCATGGGAAACCCACGATCGAGTGGGGAGCTCGGGCGTCTGCTCGCCCAAACCGGCTGTCGGCCGGCGACGCGGCGCAACGACACATCCGATCCGTGCCACGGCACGCGGGGCAGTCGAGCTGCGAATGAACGGCCGAGGAGTGCCATGACTCGATTGAATTGGCCTTCACTCATAATGGACAGGTTGAGCCTGGCCGTCAGCACCGCGGCGCAGGGTGTGCCGCCGGTATGCAAGCCGGTACTGGACGCCGAGATCCGAGTGGCGACGACGCGGCCTCACACCGTGTCGACCGAGACCGACCGCAGGACCGTCGGCGAGACGCTCACGGTGGACGGCGCCAACTACGTCAAGATTCGGGGCAAGTGGACGAAGAGCAGTATGACGCCGCAGGACGACGTTGGACGGCCGCATCGGAACATCAAGGACGCCACCTTCGGTGCGCAGCGGCAACCTTCGATAGCCATCTCACTTCCCGATGGGCGCCTTGATGTTCGTGGGCTTGGAGGATGGATTATGTTTTCACCACCGTTCGTGACCATCGCGCTCGCGGCCGCGCTCGCCGCCGGCTGCTCGAAGCCAGCCACGCCTCCCACGGCCGCCGCGCAGACGACGAGCCGCGCTCAAGCGGCCGCGGCGCAGCCCGGAAATGCCTGCGACCGCCATCTCGTGACTGAGGACGATGTCGCCGGCATTCTTCGGGATCCGATCGCGAGGATGAAGTCGCTCGCGACCGATGGCGACCCCCAGTCGTGCGAATTCGAAACCGCAGGCTTCGCGTCCATCACGATTGCGCTGAGACCGGGCCTCGGCAACACGACCGTCGACACGTGGGCCAGCGGCCGGATGCCAGCCGCCGCCACGCCGCTCGCCAACGTTGGCGATCGGGCGGTGTGGGTGGCGACGCTCAGAGAAGTGGTCGCGACGAAGAACAACCTCCTCTGCGACATCGGCGTAGGTGGTGCGCCGACAGCCTCTCAGTCGGATGACGTAATCCGCCAGCGGCTCGGCGGGTTGTGCAACAAGATCTTCGCGCATCCGTGATGCCGCAGAAACGATGTGCGCCGCCCAGCCCACGCAGCAACGCCCAGCCGCTTCGAACGCAGCTTCTATCTGTCGCCGCGAACATGGTGGCGTGAGGCATGTTGGCGGCGGCGATGTCGTTGGTCAACGGCCCGTCTACGCGCTTCGTGTGCTGCTTGGCACTGCCGAGGCCGGCTTCTTTCCCGGGATGCTGCTGTATTTCATGGCCTGGTTCCCCTCCCGCGAACGCGGGCGGGCCGTCTCGCGGTTCATGACCGCCATTCCCGTCGCTTCCATTGTCGGCGGTCCCATCTCCGGCGCGCTCCTCCGGTTGTCCGGTGTGGGTAGCGTCGCCGGCCGGAGATGGTTGTTCCTGCTGGAAGGGGTTCCGGCGGTTGCCCTCGGCTTCGTCACGCTGGCGTATCTCGCGATGGCTGAAGAAAGGGCAGAGGCTTCCGGCATCTGTGCGATGGCGTCACCGACAATGCCGCCTGAAGTACTGCGCGATCGCCTGTGGTCTGACTCGAGCTACCCCCATCGGACCTCCTGTCGGTGGGTAACCCGACTTCTGGCGGGACGATACCTCCCCGGGTAACACTCTCAGCGGCGCGATACGAGATCCAGGCGGCGGAAGGCGAAACCCTGTATAATGGAACCTCATCCCGCTGCAATCCGCGGTTGGACGGTCCGAGGCAGCAGATTCGGCTGCCGTCTCGGCGTTCGTGTTCCGAGAGGTCCCCATGGCCCCTACCCTTCTCGGCACGACGCCATCGTCCGTCCGTGAGGGCGCTTGCGCCGTGCGATGCAGGCCCCCTCCCCGGCGGCTCCTCGACCACGTGCTCGCCAGCCTCACTGACGGCGTCGTCGTCGCGGACCGCAGGGGCCGGTTCGTGCACTTCAACGCGGCGGCCGAACGCATCCTGTCACTCGGGCAACTGGACGTCGAAGAGGCCGCATGGTCCGCCACCTACGGCTGCTTCGGCGAAGATGGGGTCACGCCCGTGCCCGAACTCCGGCTGCCGCTGTCGCGCGCCATCCGCGGCGAGACCGTCTTCGACGAGATCATCCTCATTCGGAATCGAGCCGACGCGAAGGGCGTGTGGATCAGCGTGAACGCGAGCCCGCTGCGCGACCAAGACGGAGCATTGCGCGGCGGCATTGCCCTCTTTCGCGACGTCAGCGCACAGCGCGAAGAACTGGATCGCACGCGGATGCTGTCGGCTGCGGTCGAGCAGACCGCCGACAGCGTCATCGTAACCGACGAGAACGGCGTGATCGAGTACGCGAACCCCGCTGCGTTGGAGATCAGCGGGTTCGAGCGCCACGAACTGGTCGGCCAGACGCCCCGTCTGTTCCGATCGGGCGTCCACGACTTCGCGTTCTACGAGGGGCTGTGGGCGACGCTGCGGGCCGGACACGTGTTCCATGGCACGATCGTCAACCGGAATAAGAACGGCAACCTGTTCTACTCCGAGCAGTCGATCACGCCCATCACGAAGCGAGCCGGCACGGCCCGCCGCTACGTATCGGTCGGGAAGGACGTCACTGGGCTCCGCGAAGCGGCCGAGCAGACGTCACGGCTGATCGTCGCGCGGACGGTCCAGCAGCGTCTCTACCCGCCTGCGCCATCGCCCGGCTGCGGCTTCGATGTCGCGGGCTCGGTCTTCCTCGCTGATCGGACCGGCGGCGACTACTTCGACTTCCTGCCGCTCTCGGACGGGCGTCTCGGCCTCGTCATCGGCGATGTCAGCGGAAAAGGGATCGACGCGGCCCTCGTCATGGTGGCGACGCGTGCGTACCTGCACTGCGTCGCCGAAACCGAGTGCGATCCGGGCACCGTCCTCACGCGCCTCAACGGCCTGCTGTATGCGGATCTCGAGGAGAACCAGTTCGTCACGATGATCGTGGCGTGCGTGGACCGGCGGAAGGGGCTCGTGCACTACGCCAGCGCCGGGCACGTCGAAGGGCTGGTCATCGGGGCCGACGGTGCGCTGAAGGCCCGCCTGCCGAGCACCGGTCCGCCGCTCGGCATCTTCGAACACGCGGCGAATTCCACCGCGCCGCCGACGCGGTTCGAGTACGGCGACATGGGGGTCTTCGTCACCGACGGCATGACCGAGGCAGAGAACGCTCGTGGGCAGGAGTTCGGCGAACGCCGGGTCATGTCGACCGCCCGCCGGCTCCGGAGCGAACCCGCGTCGAGTATCGTCCACCAGCTGTACCGCGCCGTTCGAACGTTCACGGGGCCGGTGCCACAGGCAGACGACATCACGGCCGTCGTCTGCAAGCCGTCTGCGCGTGGCAGTAGCACCGAGGACGTCGACGCGGAGTTAGTCTCCCTCGGCACGTCAACCGCCGGGGCCGTCCCCGCAGTGCGGCCGCCCCATGTCTCGTAGATCGCAGAGTGCCGCTTGGGAGCTTGGGCCACCAAGGTGAGCGCGAACTCCGGCAGGCCGTGACGATAAGCGACAGTTGTTCGCGCTGCTGTTATTGCGGCGTGTTGCGTCCACCGAATCACCCATCAGGAGAACCTCCATGGCCACACCACTTGCGCCATCGGACCATCCTGTCTTGCGTCGTTGCTGCTGGCAGCAGCAGCTATGACCGCGCTGGCATCCGCCGCCAATGTGCAAACGCCCGCTGGCGTGAAGTAATCACTTCCACTACCAGGAGACCGTCATGTTGCAATTGAAACCCCAGCAGATCGCATTCGCCTTCGCATTGTGCGCAATCGCCGCATTTTCGCAACCCGCCACCGGTGCCGCCCCGTGCCATGGCGCCGCCACCGTCGCCGCCTCGGCAGTCGGACCTGCATCCAATACAGCGCAAAGCGATGACGATGCGGCGATAGATTGCGCTAGGGTGTTCTCGCCGGGCGATGTTGCGGGGCTGATGCACGCGCCCGCCAAGGTCAGCCAGAACGAACCTCGCAGCGGTTCGTGCAGGTTCGACAACGGTCACTCCTCGCTTATCGTTTATACCGGTGGCAGCTTCACTTCCCAAATGACCTGGAACGATGTGACGGGTCCGCATCGCGCCAAGTACGTTGCTCTGCCCGGCATAGGCGATGAAGCGCTGAGGAAGTCCGACGACGGCACCGAAGTATTCAGCAGGAAGGGAACAATCTACTGTTCCGTGGGCTTGCCCAGCGATGCCAACAGCTACGGCAGGGACTACACCAAGACTCGTGGCGAGGCGCTGTCGAAGCAACTTGGAGCTGTTTGCAACAAGTTCTTCGCCGCGAAGTGAATGCACGTTTGATCGAGGAGACCTGCCGGCGTGCGTTGGTTCCAGCCGCGGCAAGCAACAAGATGGGAGGCCACCACGATTCGAAGTCGCGGCCGTGAGCCTATCAGTGTGCCCCTGGAGATCAGGCGTGACGTGTTCCGACGACGGACTCGGTGCGGCCCCAGCCGGGCGGAACTCCCGCACGTTCAGACGCTGTACGAGAAGACGAAGGATCGACAGGACATCCAGGGCATCCCCTTCAATGTCGACGGTAGCATACCCGAACGGCGAGGCGCACTGCCCACTCTTGCCGCATCCGGGCCGGTACGCGGCCGTTGCGTCATCCGGTCATTGTCCCTCGTGGCCGTACTCGTGGTCTGTGGAAGCCCCGGCCATGACCGACGCCAAGTGACGACTCGGCTTGGCGGCGGTGACGCTGTGCTCTGCAGCCAGCAGGTCCCATCGCATCCGCGATTCGGAGCGGGCTACACTATGTCCTGTTGCCGCGCCACCCCGGAGGAGCGATGAAGCCGCCCGGCGCCCTGCCCTCCTCTCGCCACCACGGGCGGGCGACGCGCGCGGACGGGCGCCGAGACCCTCGATATACTGTATGCACTCCGGGCCACCGGGCGCACACAGGCTGAAAGGAGCGACCCATGGAGATCCCCCAGAAGCTGCGAGAGGTCCTCGAGACGGATGGCGTCGTCGCGATAGCCACGCTCGGTGAGAGCGGCCCGCACATGGTGAACACCTGGCACCGCTATGTCCGCCTCACGGCCGACGGCCGGATGCTCATTCCTGCCGGCTACATGCAGCAGACGGAGGCCAATGTCGCGTTCAACCCGGAAGTGCTGGTAACGCTCGGCAGCAGCAAGGTGCCCGGCAAGAACGGTCCAGGGACCGGTTTTCTCGTCAAGGGCACGGCGGCTTTCGTCACCTCTGGCCCCGATTTCGACGCGCTCAAACCGACGTTCAGATGGATGCGCGCGACACTGGCAATCACGATTCGAACGGCGACCCAGACTCTCTAGCGGGCCTCGCCACCGCCGGTCCACGCTCCGCATCCTGCGCGAGTTCGCCGCCGGTGTCTCGCTGATGCACGTTGCTCGCCCCATCGTATTCTCCTCGAGACGCGCGGGCGCTGAAGGGCGGGTGCGCCCTGACTGGCGACGCCGGCCCTCGGTGCCTGACGACGCTGCGACTCACCGGACTCGCCGAGACCGGTCGGGAATTCCGGCCCCTGTTACACGCGGGCCGCTTCGGGTACTTTACGACCGTGACCCTTGACGCGGCGGCTGCCGAGGAGATCACCCAGGAGACCCTAACGGCGTGTGATCCGCCATTGGCATCGGCAGGGCGCGCCTTCGTGCCCGGAAGCGTTCGTCTTCGCCATCGCCCGGCGGCGTGCCTGGCGCGTGACGGCCGCTCGCCGTTTTCGAGCTCCGCTCGACCTGCTCGCCGGCCATGCCGAAGGCGAGGGCAGCCGTGCCGCGGACCTGCTCGGCTCTTGCGCGGTTGCGAACGGCACGCGAACCGCCGGCGACACGTCTTGCCGAGGTGCACCGCGAACATTTGCCGTAAGTCCGCGTGTTGGCCCAGACGGTGGAGCTTTCCTGCGCCCACACCTGCCAATACACCTTCAGACGCCGGCCCTGCGATGATCCCCTGCAGTCAAAGGGCACTTGCTGAGGGAGCGGTCCGTCAACCCATTTGGCAGAAAGCGAGACGTCCAAGGTCACATCTGAGGATGCCCCCGAAAGATACGCTCACGCTAAACCCCCTTTGGGAGACGAGGCGCTTGCCGACCAGGTTGAACTGCTGGTGCATCGGATGCCCGAGGAACTTCACGACTTCTCGGCCGCTCCCCCCAGCGCGCTGCACAATCTCATTGCCGAACCAGCGTATCGGGACCAGCATTGAACAAATGCTCCAAGCGATGTTGAAATGGATCGAGGACACCCCGGATCGACTGCTTCCGAGGTCTTGCGCCGCATTCAAGTCATGTTCCGCAACTTCTCCTGCGCTCCCCGTCACTCACACCGTCGCAACCGCAGCCGCCCCGTGCATCCTTTCCGCGCAACCCCAGGACAAACCATGAGACTCGCCTCTCTAACCGTTGTCTCGATCGTTTTGCTCGTTGCTTGGCGCGCCGGTACCGAAGCAGTCCGCATTCAACTTGATCCAGCCTCACCCGGACGTGTGTTCGAGGGCATCGGCGCTGTCAGTGCGGGCGCCTCCACGCGGCTGCTGCCGGACTATCCCGAGCCGCAGCGCAGCCAGATCTTGGATTTCCTATTCAAGCCAAAATTTGGCGCCGGTTTCCAACATCTCAAGGTGGAGGTCGGCAGCGGCGAAAACTCCACGTGCGGTAGTGAGCCATCTCATGCCGTCACGCGCGAGGAACTGGCCGATCCCAAGCCGCGGGGCTACGAGTTTTGGCTCATGGCCGAGGCCCGCAAACGCAATCCCCAGATCATCCTTGACTGCCTGCCGTGGGCTTTCCCGCACTGGGTTGGCAATCGGTTTTCGCAGGAGTCTGCGGACTGGTTTGCCGCATTCCTGGAAGTGGCGCGCAAACATTACGGGTTGGAACTGGACTGGGTCTCCGCCGCCCAGAACGAGATGGGCACCGACTTGAACTGGATCCGCAAGGACCTGCGACCAACCCTCGACGCCCACCGGTTTGCGCGGGTGAACCTGCAGGCGCCCGACAACAACGGCGACCATTGGCAGATCTTCAACACACTGGAGAAGGACCCCGAACTGGACCGGCTGATCGGCGCAGCGGGCTACCATTATCTGGATGGACGCGATCCATGGGAGATTGACCAGCCGGGCGGCCCCGCCGCCACGGAGGAAGCCAAGCGCTCCGGCAAGCCCCTTTGGGCAAGCGAGGAATGGAGCCAGTCCGGCGAGCAATGGGGCGACAAAGGCGCGCTCTATCTGGCCCGGTTGATGAACAAGCTCTACACGCGCGATCGCGTCACCAAATTCGAAATCTGGTGTCCCATTGCCTCGATCTACGACCAGATCATCTGGGCTCACACCGGGGCGATGCAGGCCGACACGCCCTGGTGCGGGCATTACACGGTCTGGCCGGCGGTCTGGGCAATCGCCCACACCACGCAGTTTGCCGAGCCGGGCTGGGAGTATATGGACAGTGCCTGCGCACAACTCGACACGAACACCTGGCGCGGCAGCCACGTGGCGCTGCGCAATCCAAGAACCGGAGATTGGTCGGTCGTCGTCGTGACCGGCGAGAAGCGGAGCATCCAACTCACCGTTTTGCCGGGTCTGAAAGACGGCCCGGTTCACGTCTGGAGATCCACCGCGGCCGCCCAGTTCATCGAACAGCCGCCGCTTTCCTTGCGTAACCACACCGTCGAACTCGAACTCGAGCCCGACGCGATCTACACCATCACCAGCACGACCGGGCAACAGAAAGGCTCCCACGGCACGCCGCCGCCCAGAAGACCGTTTCCGTTTCCGTTCGAGGAACGCTTCGAGAGTTATCACGTGGGCGACACGCCGCGCTACTTCGCCGACCAAAAGGGCACGTTCGAGGTGTGCCAGTCGCCGAAAGGCGGATTATGCCTGGCGCAGATTGTGCCCGCGGAGGGCATTATGTGGTGGGCAACGGAACTGCTGAAACCCCATACGCTGTTTGGCGACGCGAACTGGCGGGACTGCGTGATCGAGGCCGACGTCCTTCTGGCGGGCGGGGATGTTGAAATCGGCGGACGCTATGCCGACCGCGAGAAGTTGGGCTACCGCTGGATCCTAACGCGCGACGGCCGCTGGCAACTCAACTGGCAATACACTTCTCTTGCATCCGGCCAGATCGAAAGATTCAAGCCGGCGGACTGGCATCATCTGCGTTTGGAATTGAACGGTGACCGGATTTCGGGATCCGTGGACGGCAAACCGCTGGCCGCCGTCACCGATGGCTCCCGCGCCAGGGGCATGGCTTTCCTGGCCAGCACTTATGATCACAATCTCTTCGACAACGTGCGCGTGGGGCCGGTGCCGATCAGAGACAAGGCCAAGCCTTGACTCGTTCCGCCCTGCTAGCTTCCGGCCCTTCGATGAGTTCTGGTCTTTTCATACCGCTCCCGCGGTCACACGAGTGTCATCATCTGCAACTTCAAAGTGAGCCTGAACGAATTGCTGGTGGGGAAGTTGCTGGCCTTTTTGGACCGAGCGGCCCCGGGGGACGTCTGGGACGTGGCCCGTCTTCCTGCGGCTCACGCAGCTGGCCTGGGAACCGCCGAGTTCAGCCGCTGGTTCATCGGCATGGCGGCGGTGCTTCCGAATCCGCTCGGCACATACACCCGGGAACGGCTCGAAGGCCGTGTCAGCGAGTGGGTCTTGTCGCGAGCTTCGTCATCTTCTTTCCGGCGCCGTTCCTGCTGAATCACTTCGGTCCCCACCCTCCGGTTGACATCTCGCAACGCTTGTTGTCCCCCCAACCTCGTGTTCGTTCTACTGCTGCCGTGGGGCAACTGGATTGAACGACACAGAGCGCCACGCGCAGAAGAGGCCTCGCCGGAAAGAGCGCGATGACGGGTGAGGATTGATCCGGGTTCAAGGAACACCCCCCGATTCTCCGGGGCAGGACACCGGATCGGCACGGTGATGGCATCCGGCGGTTCCCTGCGGTATCCTCGTCGTCGCCGCGCGGATCGTCCGTCCAGCCGACTGAGCGAGCGCACCGGATGGGAGTCCTCGCCTGTCGTCTCCGGTCGAGCGCTGACTGCGGGTCCTGGATCGTGAGCCGCCTGGATCGGTTCGATGCTTCAACGTCGCTGGTCCGCTCTTCGCCTGCTCCTTGCCGTCGCGCTGGGCGCGTGCATCGCGCTGTTCAGCGGCGTCTGGACGGCCGCCGTATATTGGGTCGGTCCGGAGCCCGTCGAGCTGGGGTTCGACTCGGCCTACAACGGCCTCGAGCAGGCGCTGATCGTCAACGTCGTCCGACCCCGGTCACCCGCCGAGCAGGCCGGCCTCCGGCCGGGCGACCGGATGGTCGCCATCGACGGCGAGCGATTTGAAAACCCGGAAACGCAGCCCGACGTCTGGCGAAGACACAAGCCTGGCGACAGCGTGCAATTGACGATCGTGCGACCTGGCGTTGCAGGCCGGGTTGTGCTTCGGGGCACATTCCGGGCCGCGCCGACGGGCAGCATGCCCGACTTCGTGTCGGCTACCCTCGGGAGCCTGATCGCGGTGCCGTTCGTCGTCGTTGGGCTTACGGTCCTGTTCCTGCGCCTGGAGGACCCGCACGCGTGGCTGCTCGCCCTGCTGTTCGCGTCGTTCGTGACCGTCCCCCGCACCTCCACCAACTACCTCGGCGTCGCGCCGGCGCTTCGCATGTTCGTCCGCGCGTATGTGGCGGTCTTCCTCGCGGAACTCGGCGCGTTGTTCTACTTCTTCTTCGCGATCTTTCCCGTTCGCTCACCGATCGATCGGCGGCTGCCGTGGCTGAAGTGGGTCGGGGTGGCGACGGGCCTGGCATTCGCGCTGCCCAGCGTCGCGACCGGTCAACTGGTGCTGCCGCCGCTGCCGTGGACGCTGCCCCGGGCGATCGAGGGCCAGGCCCCGCTGGTGTTCGAACTGGGGTTCCTCTCGCTCGGGTTCTTCTCGCTCGTGTGGAACTACGTCGGGTCGCGCGACAACGACGCCCGACGCAAGCTCCGGGTGATCGTGTGGGGCGCCATCGTCGGGGTGGCGCCGGGCCTGGTCTATCGCGCGCTGCAGGACATCGGCGGTCTCCTGCCGGCGAGTGGGGTCGCTGGAGTCATCTTCGGCCTGGCCAGCGTTCTCCTGCCGCTGTCCTTTGCGTACGCGGTGGTCAAGCATCGCGTCCTCGAGGTTCCGACCCTGATTCGGCGGAGCGCGAGGTATCTGTTGGTACAGCGCGGGTTCACGGTACTGCTGACGTTGCTCAGTATCGGCGTCACACTCTTCCTCGCTGCCACGATCGGGCCGTATCTTCAGCCCAGGCTCGCGATGTCCGCACCCGCCGAGATCGGGCTGGGCGCCGCCTTCGGCACGCTCCTCTTGTGGGGCGGACTGAACGTTCACCGCCGCGTCAGCAGTCGGATCGACCGAGCATTCTTCCGTTCTGCCTACGACGCGAGGGTGATTCTCGAGGACCTGGCCGAGCGATTGCGTGCGGCGGACGACCGCCGTGGAATCGCGGCTCTCCTCGCGCGGCACTTGCGCGATGCGCTGCAGCCGGAGCGTCTCGTGATCTACATCGAGGACGGCAGCGGAAGCCTTCACACCGACGACACGGACGTCGTGCCCACGCTTCGGGCGCTCGATGGCATGCTCCCCTTGTTGGACGCCCTGGCGGCGCATGCCGAACCGGTGGATCTCGGCGAAAGAGATGGCCAGGCCTTTCGGGAGGAGGTCGCACCACTCGCGGCACTTGGTGCCGAGTGCTTCGTGCCGATGATCGGGCGCCGAGGCCGACTGGCAGGCATGGTGGTCCTCGGGCCACGGCGATCCGAAGAGCCCTACGCCGGCGAGGATCGCCGCCTGCTGGCGTCGGTCGCCGCGCAGGCTGCTGCCGCGCTCGACAACATCCGCTTGGCGGAGGAGATCGCGACGCGCCTCGAGGCGGAGCGGCGCTCCCTGCGGGAGATGGAGATCGCCAGCGAAGTGCAGCGCAAGCTGCTTCCGGCTGCGGCGCCCGTGATGCGCACGCTGACGTGCGCGGCCCGCTGCATCCAAGCGCGTTCGGTGGGCGGCGACTGCTATGACTACCTCGAGTTCGGTCACGGCCTCGTCGGTCTGGTCCTCGCCGACGTGTCCGGCAAAGGCGTGCACGCGGCGTTGCTCATGGCGAACCTCCAGGCGCATCTGCGGAGTCAGAGCACCGCCACGCCGGACGATCCCTCCCGCGTGCTTCATGAAGTGAATCGCCTGCTGTGGGCTTCGACGGCGACGCAGCACTATGCCACGCTCTTCTTCGGAATCTACGACGACGGTCGGCGACGCCTCCGGTACGTGAACTGCGGGCACAACCCGCCCGTGCTGCTGCGGGCGGGCGGCGACATCGAACGGCTTCCGCCAACGGCGCCCGCAATCGGTCTGTTCGATCAGTGGGAGTGTTCAGTCGGGGAGGTAGTACTGGCGCCGGGAGACGTGCTGGCCATCTTCAGCGACGGCGTCACGGATGCGCCCGCCGAAGAGGTGGAATTCGGCGAGGAGCGTCTGATTGCTGAACTCCGTGCCGCACGCGAGTACGACGTCGCGGCCATCGTAGACCGAATCCTGTCCGCCGTGCAGCACTACAGCGGCCAGACGCAGTTCGACGACTTGACGCTGCTGGTGGCGCAATCCATCGAAGCCGACTCGACGACCAGAGACGAGCTGGTAGCAGGCATACCAGCCGGTTCATGAGGTCTCTGTCCCGCGAATCACTCGTCCGGGCTTGGGAGCTCCACGCCCCGGCCCATCGTCAGGGCGAAGACGATGATCACCAGCGCGCCTAGCGCGATCACGGCGTTGCCACAGGCATGCGGGCGGGCCGTCGCGGGAACGGCAGCGGGAGGCTCGGGACGGCGTGTTGTAGCCAGCGCCCAGGCGCAGCCACGGACCCTGCGAGTCTTGGGCGCGAACCGTAGAGGCCACAGCCACCATCACGAAGACGACGGCTCTGCGCGAGCTTCGGCTGGTGAAGATCCGGTCGACGGTCTGCATCCGTCGCCCGCCGCTACCGTAGAGAGAAGTTCACGGTCATCGTCATGATGACCAGCACCGGCATCCCATCGAGCAGGGTGGCAGTGAATCTCCACCGGCGCACCGCCTCCAAGGCCGCGTGGTCGAGCGCCGGGATGGACCTGAGCACCCTTGCGTTCGTCACCTCGCCCGTCGGATCGATCGTCGCGGTGATCACGACCGCTCCCTGCACCTTGGCGTCCTGCGCCGACACCGGGTAGATCGGGCGGACGTCGATCACCTTCTGCGGCGGTATAACGCCGTCAATCCGCCGCGGCGCTGACGATTCGCCCGGCGGGGGTGGAGTGTCCTTCCCGCCGCCAGGGTCGAGACTGGGCTCCGGGTCGGTCACGGTGGCGTAGGAGCGCCAATAGACGGTTGGTCCGATCAAGACGTCGAATCGGTAATCGCCGGCCCGGTCGGGAAGCGGCACATTCCAAGCCGTGAACACGCTCGCACCCTTCTTGAGCTTCGTCGGCAATGGACGAGTCTGACCGACGAGCGTATTGCGCTCATCGAACATGCGCAAGACGACGTCGCCTTCGAGAAGGGCCGTCGGCGCCCACGTCAGGTAGGCGTCTATTGACCCTAAGTCACCCCGCTCGAACACGTCGTGCTCGTCAACCGGCTTCATCGGTTTCGACGGGGCTATTAACCGCGAGAACCCACCACGCGACACGTGGCCGGTCACCACAGGGTCGATAAGGACTCCGCGGCGCCTCAGAACTTCGATTGACAATGGCTCCGCCCCCTGACCGGCCGATGCTGGAGGCAGTGGAATCACTGGCGTGCTCAACCCGGCTGGCCGCTTGGGATCGAGGTCGATCACACGGTGCATCGGACCGAGCGATTGCGGCATCCAGGTTCCCGCGATGCCAGCAACATCGCCGGCCGCGTTCAGGACCGCAGAGCCGGGCACCGGTCGCGCCCCAGAGAACTCCGCCACGCAGCGCGGGCCGGGGGGCCGTCGTCCCGTGACGACGGTCCCCCGGCCGATCGACTCGTCGCCCTCTGATCGACGCCCGAGCACGAAGCAGCGGTCACCGTCCCTCAAGGCCGCGGGAGCCCTGGGCAGCGGGTCGGATCCGGCTGACGCGTCCGCGAGGATCACCCAACCCTCCCGTCGATCCAGGGCAATCACGCCACGCACGTCGACTTTCACGCCATCCGGCCACGAGAATTCGGGAGCGTCCGTCGCGTCGAGAGCCGCGACGCTGGTGACAATCCGATCGCGACCGATGACGAAACCGCCGACGATCGAGCCGGAACCGATGAGAGGGGCTGAACGACGGATCACGACGGAGACCCTCCGGATCCGTTCCAGTAGCCGAGCGGGCTCGAGCGATGGTGCGGCCTGCGCTGTGCCTTGTGCGCTCACGTGTCCGCCCTCGACCGTGGGCTGCGCGGCGACGACAGATGGCGCGAGCAAGGCGCAGGCGCACAGCAGGGCGCGGGAACAGGTGGCGGCCCGGGAACGAAGACCACGGTGCATGCGCGAGTCCTTCGACGGAGTCGCGCCATCTTATCACCGCGCTCGGCGTGCGCGGCTCTCTGGCGATTGCCACCACCCGACCTCCACCAGTCACCTGCGGCCGAGGTCCCTCAACCCCATCCCCCTCATCGGATCAAGCGATAGCCGATCGATGGGATCCACTCCTACGGCCAACCTGTTGGCCGGCGTGGACTGTTTCTTGGCCAGTCTCCACGGTCGATGCCGTGGGAGTCTGCGTGCGGCGTTCTCACATCCGTCGGCCGTCGATCGTGGCCTGTCGTCCCACGTGATCGCAGGACGTGGCTCGTCGTCCTCGAAGCCGTGTCCGCCGCGGGCGCCGCACGACCGCGGCATCACGAGGGTGGGACGACGCCATCGCGGCGATGGGCGGGGGGCGTGCACGCTTCCCGACGGCCGCTTCTCGCTCCCGTCCGGCGTCGACCGTCAGGCGGTCTGGGGCCGCGACCGCAGCTACCGCCTGCGTGACACCGAGAGCCACACCCTCGAGACCGTCGCCACGTTCCACGTGGTCTTCGATCGCGCCTGCGGGAGGGACGCTACGGCGGCGCCGAGGACCGCCTGGACGACGACCTGAGGTCCCTGACGGCCCAGGGGCTTCTGGAAGCCCGCACGATCAGCGCAGATGACCACGGCCACGGCATGCGCGTACTGGCGCTGACGGACGCGGGCCGCGAGTTCCTCGAGGACCATCGATCCCTCGGTGAGGGCCGCGATCGCGACGCGGAGCAGGTCGTCCATGCGGGGTTTCGCAAGCACGCAGACCTGGTGCACAACGCGTCGCCCTATCGCCGCCATCGAACGTCGCGGCGGCACCACTCGCCGTCTCGAACTCGAGGACGACCTCAAGCGCGAGGTCTACCAGCGGGCGCACCTGACCCGTGGTCTGTCCGACGATCTCCGTGAGGATCGTCTCGCCGACGCCGCGCGGGCGTGCGACATCCCGGTCGTGAACGGGCACCTGGAATTCCCGGACGTTCGCGTGGAGTACGACATGCCCGGCGGGCGCGTCGACCTGGAGCTCGTGACCGCGGCCTACCGCGGCGACGCCATCGCGGCCAAGGCGTCCGCGGGCTTCACGCTGTACAGCGCGGGCGGCTCGGCGTCCCGCGGCATGCACTCGCTCGGCGGATCGGACGGCGGCCGCGGCACCCCGTCCACCGACCGATGGATCGCCAGCCTGCTCTCCCTATGACCCACCTCGACCGCCTCGCCGCGCTTCACCATCGAGCGTACCCGCCCCGTCACGCGGCCTTCCTCAAGCTCGTCATGCGGCACGGCGGCTACTTCGTCCGCCGCCAGGTGACGGCCTTCCTCAGACGCCGCGAATGGGGGCGTGACGTCCGCGGTCCTGTGGCACCTGGTGCGCCGGCACGTCGTGCGGGTCGGCATGGGGCGACGCCGCGCGCACCTGTATCACCTCTTCCAAAAACCGCTCTATGCGGCCATCGGTGAGGCGGAGAACCGGAACCGGCGGGAAATCCTGGATCAGGCTGCCAAGAAACTCGATACTGGAAAAATCGTCAAGTTTCCGTGAAGATCCGAGCGAATGGCGGCTGCGGACGCGCGGGCCGACCGCGATGCCAAGGCCCGCAAGTGCCCGTGGAATAAGGCGAAGAAGTTGGTGAGCCGCATTTTCGCGAGTTGAAACCAGCTGGACGGGTGGTTGCGGCAGGTCGAGGCGCTGCAGCGAGCGGCGTGAGCCAAGGTCCGACCCTCGATTTAGAACGCGCACACCTGTTGGCAGGACGGTCCGAACCTCTCTCCCCGACCTCTCGCCGAGCACTTCAGGCCTGTCGGAGCACCTGGACGGGATCTGTCCTCGCGGCGCGCCGGCCCCCACGCGGCGGCGACACCAATCGCCAGCAATAGTCCCGCGGCAGCCATCAGCGTCGTCAGGTCGGCGCGCCGGTCCCGACAGCCCTGGCCCCTGCCAGACTGGGTGTCCTCGAGCCTCTCCCGAGGACAGCATGGCCTTGCCCTTCCGAACCCACCCGCCCGCACGGCGTGATCGTCACTGACACATTGACACGGACGCGTCCGCTCCCCTTCACTGTGCCGAGTGGCATGATAAAATCGGTCCGAGCTTCAGCGGTTTCCCACAGAAACGAGATGCGCGAGACGATCGCCGACCTGCTCCGGGCTGGCCAGAACGGCGCGGCCGCCATCTGCGCGCCCGGCCGAATCCCGCTAACCTACGGCGGGCTCCGCGACCAGGTCGTGCGAGCGCGTTCCGAGCTTCGTGCCGGCGGCGTTCGCTCCGGCGATCGCGTGGCGATCGTCCTGCCGAACGGTCCCGAGCTGGCCACGGTGTTTGTCGCGGTCGCTTCGTGCGCGGCCGCGGCACCGCTGAATCCCGCGTTGTCGGTGCAGGACCTCGAGTTCTGCCTGCGCGACTTCAAGGCGCGGGCGCTGGTGTCGATGGCAGGAGAAGCGGGAACGGCGGGTCGCCTGGCGAGCGCCCTCGGGCTTCCCATCTTCAGCCTGAGCGTTCCGGCCGGCGTCGAGGCCGGACGCTTCGAGCTGACGGCGCCTCCCGGCCGTATCGACCGAAGGCCCGCCGAAGGGCCCGGAGACCCGGATCCAGACGAGATCGCACTGATCCTGCACACGTCGGGAACGACGGCGCGGCCCAAGATCGTCCCGCTGCGTCACCGGCAGCTCGTCGCCTCGGCCCACCACGTCCGCCAGACGCTCTGCCTCGGGCCCGGGGACCGGTGCTTGAACCTCATGCCGCTGTTCCACATCCACGGCTTGGTGGCGTGCCTGCTGGCGCCGCTCGCCTCCGGTGGATCGGTCTGCTGTTCGGCCGGCTTCAACGCGCTGCGGTTCGCGGCCGACCTTGAGGCGTCCGGCGCCACCTGGTACTCGGCCGTCCCGACGATGCACCAGGCGATCCTGGCGCGAGCCGCCCGCCGTGCTGACCAGCTGGGCGCCGCGCGCCTCCGGTTCATCAGGTCCTCCTCCGCGGCGCTCCCGAGGCGGGTGCTTCACGAGTTGGAGTCGGCGTTCGGCGCTCCGTTGGTCGAGGCCTACGGCATGACCGAGGCGGCCCACCAGATGGCCAGCAACCCGTTGCCGCCGGGTGTGCGGAAGCCCGGAACGGTCGGGATGGCCGCGGGGCCGGAGGTCGCAATCATGGACGAGACCGGCCGCCTGCTCCCGGCCGGCTCGGTCGGCGAGGTCGCGATCCGGGGCCCGAACGTCTTCGGCGGATACGAGGATCGTCCGGACGCCAACGCGGCGAGTTTCACCGGCGGATGGTTCCGGACGGGTGACCAGGGCGTGATCGACGGGGATGGCTACGTGACCATCACCAGCCGCCTGAAGGAGATCATCAATCGGGGCGGGGAGAAGATCTCCCCCCGCGAGATCGACGAGGTGCTGCTCGAGCACCCGGCTGTTCGACAGGCGGTGGCGTTCCCGATTCCGCATCCCACCCTGGGCGAGGCCGTGGGGGCCGCCGTCGTGCTCCATGAAGGCGGCGCCGCCACCGAGCGCGATCTGATCGCGTTCGTGGCCTTGCGGATGACGGCGTACAAGGTTCCGGCCACGGTGCGCATTCTCGATGACCTGCCCCGCGGCGCGACCGGCAAGGTGCAGCGCCTCGAGATGGCCCGCCTGCTCGGTCTCGCATGACACGCGCCCGCGCCACCCTCGGTGACGTGGCCGTGACGCTGCAAATCGTCGGCGCGGCGCTGGTCAGCTGGATTGTCCCGGAACGGTTTTGGCTGCCGCTCACGCGCGCCGTCGGCCGCGCCGCCACGTGGTGGCGACTGCCGCAGGACGGCCCCGCCGCATCGCCATTCGACGACATCCTGTCCGCGCTCGCCGGCTGCTCGGTGCGCGACCTCGTCACCGAGCGGATCGCCACGGGTTACCAGTCGCGGTTGTACGGCCTGCGTGAGTACCGGCCGTGGCGGCTGGACATCGCCATCACCCTCGTGGGCGCGCGACATCTGGAGCACGCCCTCGCGGGCGGGGGCGGGGCAATTCTCTGGATCGCGGGGTCCACCAGCGCGTCTCTCGTCACGAAAGTCGGACTGCATCGCGCCGGCTTCCGGGTCAGCCACCTGAGCCGTCCGACACACGGGTGGGGTTCGTCGGCCTTCGCCGTACGGTGGCTGAATCCCATCTGGACTCGCGTCGAGGAACGCCATCTTCGCGACCGCGTCGTTCTGCAGCCAGGGGCCGAAGCAGCCGGTCTCAGGACGCTGCGCCGCTGTCTTGCAGGCAACGGAATCGTGTCGATCGCGGTCGGACGAGAAGGGCTGCGGACGGTGGAAGTGGGCCTTTCCGGCCGTCCCTGGCGGCTGGCCACCGGGCCGGTGACGCTCGCAACGCGGAGCGGCGCGCCGCTGCTGCCGGTCTTCGCCTTCCAGGTCGCTGGGGCGCGATTCCAGCTGGTACTCGACCCGCCGCTCGACACGGGTGGTGCTGAGTTGACGCGCGAGGAGCGCGAGCGGCGCGTCGCACAGGAGTACGCTTGCCGCCTGGGACCCTGGATCCGGCGCTACCCGGGGCAGTGGCTGCCGTAAACGAAGACGGTCTGCAATGCGCGGGCGCTGATTGACGGGTCTAACGGGCAGCGGCAAGGCGGGACCTGAGCTCGTCGGCCCAGTTCACCACCACGTGCGCTTCTGCGGGAGGCAGAGTGCCCGCGGCCTGAATCAGGACGAAATGCCGTCCGTCCGGCAGCAGGCCGTAATCGTGGTGGCTGGTCTCTCAAGGGGAAGGCCGGCATTGCCCGCGCTCTCTACGTGACCGCGAGAGAGCAGCGGGTCGTCATCCTGCGGGCTTTCGTCAAGAAGACCGAGAAGACGCCGACGGGCGAGATCGATATGGCATTGCAGAGGGCCAAGGAACTGAAGCCATGACGAAGATCAGCGAACTCCATCGTCGCTGGAGCAAGACCGCCGAGTACAAGCATGCCTACGACGCACTCGAAGAGGAGTTCGACCTCGCTCGGACACTGATCGAGGCGCGGACGGTCGCCGGCCTGTCGCAGGCGCAGTTGGCGCGCCGTATGAAGACGTCGCAGTCCTACATCGCACGCCTCGAGGGTGGGAAGGTACGTCCCTCGACCAGCGCCCTCGAGCGCTTCGCCCAGGCTACCCGGACCCGCCTACGGATCGTCTTCGAGCCGAACGCTGCAGGCTGAGTGAGCGTCAAAGACCAAGAGGCCGTACAAATGGCGAGGGCCCGGCGCGCCAGGCAAAGCGAAGTCAGCACTACTCGCGCCTGAGCCGGAACGCGGACCGCTGGTACGACGAGCGTTCGAAGACCTCGCGACGGGTCGCTACACCAAGCAGGAAGTGATTGCTCGCGCGACGGAGGCGGGACTTCGCAGCAGTAAGGGGCTCAACATCTCGCCGCAGAGCCTCGGCCAGATGATGCGGATACATCGGCAAGGTCGAGAGCCCGGACTATGGCGTGTCCACCCGCGGCGACTTCGAGCCGTTGGTCGATGAGGCGACGTTCTACCGCGCACAGGCGGTGCTCGATGGCCGCGTGGTCGTGTCCGGGCCGCGCCAGCGAAACCACCCCGATTTCCCGCTGCGAGGCTTCGTCCGTTGCGACGTCTGCGGGCGACCGCTGACCGGAAGCTGGTCGAAGGGGAGGAACGGGTACTACGCGTACTACCACTGCCAGCGACAGTGCCGAGCGGTGAACGTCGGCAAGGCCACTCTCGAAGGTGCCTTCGCCGACGAACTCGCGCTCTTGCAGCCGTGCCCAGGCTACATGCGGTTGGTGAAGGATCGCATTCTTCACGTCTGGCAACAGCGGCGAGCCGAAGCGAGGGGCCGGACGGCAGACCAGGAGAGGCCGGTCAAGGCCATCCAACAGAAGCTCGATCGGCTGGACGACGCGTTCCTGTTCGCGCAGACGATCGACGGCAAGAGCTACGAGCGGCAACGCAACAGGCTGCGCGAGGAGCTGATGCTCGCGCAGATGGACCATCATGCCGACGCCGTCGAGGAACTCGACGTGCAGGGCATCCTGGCATTCGCAGAACGCATCCTGCCGCGCGCCTCGGACCTGTGGCTCCAGTCCTCGCTCGACTACAAGCAGCGCCTGCAGCAGCTGTTCTTCCCGGAAGGGATCGCGTACGACGGAAAACGGTTCAATCGAACCGCCGCAACCGCACCGCTTTTCAGGTACTTGGCGCCTGCCGAAGGTGCTGAGGATAGTTTGGTGAGCCGCGTAGGAATCGAACCTACAACCCGCAGATTAAGAGCCGAGCCAGAACCACCCGATCACGACGGATAGGTCGGTTTTCTTAGGGTTCTTGCGCGCAACCGCGGCGGCCCGTGGCCGGAAGTCGGGTGGTTTCGTGGCGAGAGTGTCAAGCTTTCATCAAGTGGCTCGACTGGAACGGCTCAGACGTGCAGCGCGGCCGAGGCCCCTGTGCTCAGCTGCCAACGGGACTCGCAGCGTTCGGCGTTCCTCGCCTGCAACGTACGCCGCTCGTCCGCCGCGGCGCCCGGTGAGACGGGCGCCTTCGGGAGGCCCGCCAACGGCGGAGCGATGCTACACTCTCACCCGACGGGAGTCCCCGGAGTAGCCCGTCGACCGAGATGTCCTCGTCGAGCGCCGGCCAGTGAATCCCCGCCCCCGGTCCGATCAGCACCCACGCGCGACGCTCCCGCGGCGACGCCTCCGCCAGCCGCGGGTACCACTTGACCGGCACGGACACGACCCGGCCATCCTGCAGTTCCACGGTCAGGGCCCGATCAGTGACCCGGACCTTTCGCGCCTTTGCTGTTGCCGTTGCCGAAGTAGTCATGCCACGCCTTCACCAGCTCGGCCTCGTGCTGTCGAGCGACAGCGGCCAGCCGAGCGAGCTCTCTTGCGCCAAGCCCAAAGTTGACAGCCATTCGCACCGGCGAGAGCCAGAACTTCGCCAGTTTCCCTTCACGCGCCACATGTACGTGCGGCGGCTCCCCTCGGTCGCTTGAGAAGAAGAAGAACCGATACGGGCCGCTCTGAAGCACCGTTGGACTCACGTGTCGTCATTGTGCCAGCTCTCGCGACCGATTGCCACGTGCGCAAGGCATCGAACTCACGATCGCGCCCAGGTGCGGCCAGGCCCGACGACGCAGTAATGGCCGCGGAGTTGGTTCAATCGACTCGCAAGGCTATCGGGTCGTTGAGACCCACCTTCCACGTAGAGGCCACCGAGGCGACGGCGCCGATCGCTGAAGCCAGGACAGCCGAGCCGAGGAATGACGTCAAGTCGTGAAGCCGGACATTGTGAAGCACTCCCGCAAGCGTTCCTGCAGTGTTCCACGCCAGGACGAGGCCGAGTGCCACCCTGCCTAACGTTTGCGCGGCAGGACGTCCCGGCGAGCAGCCAGAACAATCCTATCCTCCGAGCCCCGAGTGCCGCTCGGATCGCCAGTTCCTTCCGACGCAGCCTGATGCTGTACGCAATGAGGCCGTAGAGACTCATTGAGCCGAGCACTACCGCGTAACCCAACCTGGTCCGTTTCGAGGCCAGAGGAGCGTCAACGGAGGAGCGTCAACTGGCGGCTCCCGATACCCAGACCTTTGAACCGATCAGCCCGCCGACCGTCACGGATTCGCCGCCGACATGGAGGGTCAACGTCTGGTCCACGTTCAGGCTCGCCAATTCAACCAGCACACCCGGGCGCAGCCCTACGTGGTCCAGATACTCAAGTAAGCCGCGATCCCGTTCGTGCACAGCCAGTATCGTTCCGCCTTGTCCGGCGTCGAGCTCGCGGAGTAGCCGCCACCCCTGCCGTCGGCGCTCGACTGGACTCCTGTACTTGGGGTGATGCCCGTGCGGGCACAGTGCCTCCGTGCCGAGTCGCTCGATGAGCCGGCTCTCGAAGTCGTCGGACACAGCGTGTTCAAGCCGCTCCGCTTCCTCGTGGACCTTGTACCATTCCATCGCGAACACTTCAGTCAGCATTCGCTCGACCAGATAGTGCCGCTGCAGGAGCCTGACTGCGACCTCCCGGCCTCTGGCGGTCAAATGGATGGCCCCTGACGGATCGACCTTCACCAGCCCGTCACGGCTGAGCCGGCGGAGCGCGGCCGTCACGGCTGGTGCTGAGACACCGAGCCAGCGACGGAGGACTGCTGCCGACACCGCTCGTTCGCCCTCCGCCTCGGCTTCAGCCACGGCCTTCACGTAGTCTTCTTTGGAAATCGAGAGCTTCACGCTCCAGGAGTGTAGCACTTTTCATGCAGACGGTAGCTATATATGTATTGAGATGTTAACTATAGTTAACTTACAATGTGAAATGCCGGTACCCGAGCGATGGGGGAATAGACGAGGTCGGGACGAGCTCTTCATGCGTCCGAGAGGAGATCGCGTCAATGAAGTCCATGAAAGCGCACGTGGCCCTGCTCGTGGCCGTTCCGATGTTCGGTTTGTCGGTCATGGCCTCCGCGCAAGGCGAGACCACCGGCAGTCTCGTTGGATCGGTGGTTGATCCGAACGGTGGCGCGGTTGTCGGTGCGACCGTCACCGTGAGTCGCGCCGACACGAGGTTTCGGCGCACGCTGGAAACGGATTCCGGCGGGCGGTTTACCTGTCTGCATCTGCAGCCCGGGGCCTATCGACTTGCCGTGACGGCGCCTGGGTTTGCGATCACGCACCGCGACACGAATGTCCCCCGTGGCCGTACCCAGACAGTCGATGTCATCCTGCCCATTGCCGGCGTGGTCTCGAGTGTCGAGGTGTCAGCCGCGCCGCCGCAACTGAACACGCGAAATCCGAATACCACCACGACGTTCGACGCCAAGGCGATCACGAGCCTTCCCAATCCCGGTGGCGATCTGACGTACCCGGCCCAGCTCGCCCCAGGAGCGCTCATGAACACCGCGGGGTCCGGCAATGACTTCGTGGGCAGCCAGAACGGCTATGGCAACTTCCAAGTGAACGGGATGTCTGCGACCTCCAACGGCTTCATCGTTGACGGGTTGGAAACGAACGATCCCTTGACGAATTTGAACAGCGGACTCTCGACGAATCTCGTGCTCGGCCTCAATTCGATCGCCGAAGTAACGGTCAATACGACCTCGTACGGCGTCGACCAGGGCCGGTACGCCGCCTCGCAGGTGACGTACGTCACCAAGTCGGGGACCAATACCTTCCATGGGAATGCCTATGGGCTGTGGAACGGCGCCCGCTTGAATGCCGCGAACTTCTTCACCGATGCGGCGGGCGGTCAGAAGCCGAACACCAACGTGGAGCATGGCGGCGGCAGCCTCGGCGGCCCGATCCGCCGAGACAAGCTGTTCTTCTTCGCCGACGTTGAATACATGCGAATCACCGTGCCGATCGCGACGACCGTGACGGTGCCGTCGCCGGCCTTTCAGCAGTACGTCCTCCAGCAACTCCCCCACGGGGGTGTCGACAGCATCTCGGGCGCGACGTACCCGGCGGCCCCCGCGCTTGTGCCGTTCTACCGGCAGATGTTCTCCCTCTACAAGACCACGGGGGGGACGCCCTTGCCCGTCTTGGGCTGCCCGCTGACGGCCACGGGCACCGTCGCGATGGGTGCGCCGCCGGACGGTAACGGATGTGCAAGCCGGCAGAACGTCACGTTGTCGAGCCCCGATCACGAGCAGGTCTTCACGTTTCGCGTCGACCAGAACGTCAACGCGAACAACCTCGTCTGGTACCGGTTTCAAGCCGACACCGGAGTCCAGGCCGCTTACACGGATCCGATCAACCCGGTGTTCAATGCGGTTTCGCCGCAGCCGCTCTATTCCGGGGTGTCGGGTTACACGCACATCTTCACCGATCATCTCCTCAACCAGTTCAATCCCGCGTTCTCTTGGTACTCGAGCATCTTCGAGCCTTCGGATCTCTCGAGGACGCTCACCGCATTCCCGATCGTGCTGCAAGGCGTCGGTCCGAATGTGCCATTCACTCCTCTCGGCGGCCTTGACAACCTGTGGCCACAGGGGCGCAAGGTCACGAGGCTGCAGCTGAACGACACCGTGACCTGGAGCCATGGCCGACACGAGTGGACCTTTGGCGAGAGCATTCGACGTCTCAGCTTCTCCGACTACGACTTCGGCGCGGACACGACGCCCGTCGTCACCTATACGACCCTGCCGCAGCTCATCTATGGCGCCGCGTCGCTGGCCACCCAGTCCTTTCCGGCGGCGCCCGTCACGTCGTTCACGCTCACGAACATCGACGTGTTCGCCCAGGACACATTCAGCGTGTCCGACACCGTGACGTGGACCATGGGGCTTCGGGCCGCGTGGATGACGAATCCCTCGAGCAGTACGCCAGTCCTCTCGCGTCTGAACACCTCGTTCGACCAGCTATCGCACGACGTCAACCAGCCGCTGAGCGCGGTGCTCGCGACGAATCAGTCGCAGGTCTTTGCGAAGAGCTTGGCGGGGATGTGGCAGCCTCGGACGAGCCTCGCCTGGCGGGCAAGACCAGGCACGGTGCTTCGTGCCGGCTTCGGCGTCTTCGGGGATTTGCTGCCCGCCGGGAGCGTCATCGACGCGGTGTCGTCGAGCGCGCCGTTCGTGAATACGTTTCAAGGTGGCCTCCTCGGTCAAGCGGGCGGGCTGGCCATCGCGCCGGGCGTGCCCAACAGCGCGATCGCCGCCGCGGCAGCCGCGAATTCCGCTTTTCTCAGCGGCTTGCGGCAGGCCGCGCTCTCATGCGCCTCGCCGCAGGCGAATCCGTCGACGTGCCTACCGCCGGTGGCCGTGACGGCGCTGCCTGCGGGGGGACTCGCGATCCCGTACTACCTCCAGTGGAGCGGAGGCGTGGAGCAGCAACTCGCGGGACGCATGACCATTCGCGCGCAGTACGTCGGCACGCGCGGAATTCACCTGCCGTATGAAGAGCACGTGAATGGGTATCAGACCGTTTGCGAAGGCTGCTTTTCGCCGTATCCGTACGGCCAGCCGCCCGACCCGCGGTTTGGAGACGTCACGCAGTTCATGTCGAACGCGACAAGCCAGTACCACGGCCTGCAATTGACGTTTCAGCGGCGAGCCGGTTCGGGACTGTCCTGGGTCGTGAACTACACCTTGAGCCACACGATCGATGAGGTGTCCAACGGCGGGTTCCTGCCATTTTCCGCGGGAGGACTGCTATCTCCACTGCCGGGCGAATTGCAGCGGCAGGCTGGAGACGCTGACTACGATGTGCGGCACAACCTGACCGCCTCGTACACGTACGAGCTGCCGGTCCACGCCACGCGGCCATGGCTCGCATCGGTCGTGAATGGATGGCAGGTTTCCGGAACGGTGTTCTGGCATTCGGGTGTGCCGTTCACGGTCCTCAGCGCTCCGTACGCCGCAAATGGGAAAGGCATCATCAATGGCGGTGGCCCTCAATTCGCCAGCCTCGTGCCAGGGGTGCCGCTCTATGCTTCCACGCCCATTCCCGGTGTGACGCCGCCGGGTACCCTACAGTGGCTGAATCCCAATGCGTTCGTGTCCACCGTCGATCCGAGCACCGGCGCGTGCGTGGGGGGCGATACTCCGGCCCACTGTCAGTTTGGCAACCTCGGACGGAATACGTTGCGTGGCCCGGACTTCTTCTGGAGTGACCTCTATGTCACGAAACAAGTCGTCGCGTCGAAGAAGGCGACCGTCCGGTTCGAGGTACAAGTCTTCAATCTCTTCAACCATCCGAACTTCGCGCTCCCGACGGCAATTGCCGGCATTCCTGGCAAGCCCGCCACACAAACGGGGTTTGGGACGCTTGTCGCGACGACGTCGCCGCCAACAGGATTACTGGGGGTCGGATTGGGGGGAGACAACTCGCCGCGCATGCTCGCACTCCAGTTGCGAGCCGAATTCTGAGTCCAGTCGCAATCCGACCGATCGCGGCACCCCCTGTTCGCACGCTGGCCTGAGGTGGTCATCGTCGGCGAGGCTCACTCACCGCTACAGCCGAATGGCGCATCGAAACGCCGAGGATGGATGGACCCGCCTTCCTGCGTCGACTCATGGCGCACCACCCGCTGCCCGTCATCGTTATCGGCTCGCTGACGCAGCGTGGGTTCGCCGCCAGCATCGAGGTGCTGCGAATCGGTGCCATCGCCGTGATTGCCAAACCGGGCGGCCCGGCCTCGCTCGGCCAAGTAACCGAGCGACTCAAGCAGTGGATTCGTGCGCTCGCGTCCGGTCCATCGCCTAATCTCCGGGCGATGGCCGTAGGAGACGGCGGACAGGCTCGCCCTCATACGAAGACGAACGTCGGTGACGCGGTACGGCGCACACGCAGCCTCATCGCCATCGGTGGGTCCACTGGGGGGACGAATGCCATCGAGACCCTCCTGACGCACTTGCGGGCGGACTTGCCTCTAGTGGTCGTCGTCCAGCACATGCCGCCGGGATTCACGACGGCGTTCGCGAAGCGGCTCGATGGCGTCTGCCCGATGCGCGAGGCGCAGGGAGGAGAGCGGCTGGAACCCGGGCCGGCGTACATCGCCCCGGCGATTTCCACTTGTCCGTTGAGCCATTCGGTATCGGCCTGCGAACCGCGCTGAACCAGGGCGCGCCGGTGCACCACCAGCGTCCCGCGGTGGACGTCCTTTTCACCTCGGTCGCCAGGCTGCGCAACATCCCGGTCGTCGCGCTGCTCCTGACTGGCATGGGGGCCGATGCCGCTGCGGAGTCCTGCGTCGTGTTCGGGACGTCGGGAAGGCCATCGCGCCCGGAGAGGTGGCCCACGTGGCGTCCCTCCTGCAGATGCTGGAGCTCGAGACCACCGAACTCTGCCTGGAGGTCCAAGGCAACGTCTGGAGTGGGCTGGACTTCGTACCTGGTCCGGTTTACCGGAAGTATCCTGGCCGCGCCTTGACCGTCACGCTCCGCCCCTTGACCCGGACGTCGAGGCGATGCCAGCCGCCGAGCGGCACGCCCGTCGGGGAGTAGCCGAGGAGGTATCGGCTCTTGAATTCCTCCAATACCTTCAGGAATGTCCGTCGGAGGTCCCGGTTCGAGCGAGCCTCGAAGAGCGAACCTCCACTGGCGTGGGTCATGTCCTTCAGGAAGGAATTCCATCTCCCCTCGACCGTCACGGCATAGACGAGCACTTCCGATTTCCGTATCGTCTCGAGGACATCCTGGTCTTCCAGCCAGCTCACCGTATCGAGGCCGTCGCTGAAGATCACGAGCAGGGGCCTGCCGGTGCCACCTTCGGCTGTGACCACGGCGGCGTGCGTCGCGTCGTGCAACGAAGTCGCCCCCGCGCCATGGAGACTGCGGACGGCCGTCCGGATCAGGGCGAGGTCGCGCGTTGGGCCGACGCGCCGCAGGGCGTTATTCGCTCAGGCGACACGCACGCGTCTGCGGATCGTGTTCGAACCGCACGCGACGCGCTGACTCGTCGAGGCCCCGTCATCCTCGTCGCGGCCGGTTCGATTCCCGCCTGCGATGGCCATGGCAACCGTCGGCAAGTTGTTGATGGCGCTGCACTGTGATGGTGGTGAGCCAAACGTCCGCCAGTTCGAACCACATCGCCCGTTGGTTGAGTCAGCTCGACGAGCTGAGATCCGCTGCCTGATTGCTGGGAAGACGGAACTCGCGGTTCGACTAGGCCAGTTCGTACGCACCCTTTACAGCACAAGCTTCCACGAGGCATCTGTTCGGCGACATCGAATGAGCAGATCTAGGCGTTTGGTCGCGATGGCGGATATGCTCGTCCCGTCGCATCAGGCGCTGTGAGGCGACGGGTCATGAAGACATCACTTCAAGAATGGTTCTCTGACCGGTGGGCTAGACACACCATCTCGGAGGCTGCCTTCGGGCGGATGCTGCCAATACAGAGCATGCGGAAGTTCCTGGTCGCGGCGTTCATCACCTGGTGCGCGGTCGGTTTCGTCATCGATCTGCTGCTGCTCAACTATCAACCGTTGGCTCGAGGCTTATTCTGGCCAATCTACTCTGGCACGTTTGGGGCAGCCGTTTTTGCGGTCCGCATACGGGGGCGGTTTCTTCTGATGATTGGTCTTCTGCTGATGACGGGGGCCGGCCTGTGGCTGGCGGTTCGCATCTCCTTTCATTCGTCCGCGTCGCCGGACGTGGAGGCGATGCGCCGTCGAGTCGTCTTCGACGCCATCGGCATCCTCGTGGGCACGATCGTCGGGTATCGGGTGCTCGTCGATTTCGTCTTGACCGAAGGCATTGCGAAGGTCCGCATGCAGACCGAACTTGCCCTCGCACACGGCATACAGGCGACTCTGGTTCCGACGCTTTCGTTTCAGGTTGACCGCTTCGAGGTGTACGGGAGATCCATTCCGAGCGCAGAAATGGGCGGCGACTTGATCGATACCGTGGAGCGCGATGGCACGCTGCTCGCCTACGTCGCTGACATTTCCGGACACGGCCTGGCCGCCGGCCAGTTGATGGGCATGTTGAAGACGGCGATACGGGTCTCTCTCCAGTTCCGACAGCAACCGGTGGCGGTAATGGAAAGTGCGGACCGCGTGCTGCCCGCGGTCAAGGATTCGAACATGTACGCGACGCTCGCGCTTCTGTACTTCGACGGCTCGTCCGAAGCGGAGTATTCGCTGGCCGGCCATCCGCCCATCCTTCACTATCGCGCCCCGACCGGGGATATCGCGCGGCTCGGCATGGAGCAGTTTCCCTTGGGCTTGATGCCCGGGGGGTGCTATTCGAGCCAGCGCGTCAGCTACTCCCCGCGGGATCTGTTTCTGATGATTACCGATGGGATCTCGGAAGTACCCAACGAGAACGATGAAGAATTTGGTCTCGATCGCCTCGAGCGGGTACTCAGGAAAAACGTCGCGCAGCCACTCCCGCAGCTATGGGAGTTGATCATGGGCGAAGTCAAACGGCACGGCGTGCAGCAAGACGACCAGACATTGCTGCTCCTCCGGGTGGTCACGTAGCGAGTATCTGTGGCTCACGCGAAGCGAATCACACCTCGCGGTTCGATTACGGTTGGGCGTCGGCCGTCGACAGACCGTAACTCGTTGATTACGCAAGATCGAGAAGTTGGTGAGCCGCATTTTCGCGAGTTGGAACCGCCTGGGCGGGTGGCTGCGTCAGCTTGAGGCGCTGCGACGAGCGGCGTGAGCCAGCGGGAGCCACGCGAAAGACCAAGTGGCTGCAAGAATGGAGTGGGCCACCTGGTCATCCCAGGCGGCCCGTGTTGGTTGCGGGGGGTCGCAACGGACGCTATAAACCGTTGTATTAGGGGCGGCGTGACGGGGACCGGCCACGCGGGCGAGGGCCTCCGAGAGCGAGCCGCGCCGGCGGGGCTTCCGGCCCTCGGCGAGCCTTCTACGAGGGTGTTACGATAGCGCCGCTGCGCAAGGCTGACCGCTGCTCAACGTCCCGTCACCTCACGCGACTCGCCATCGCCTGTCTGCTCCTCCTGACGTTGTGCCCTTGGCCAGTTGCCAGGGTCGGAACGGTCGCAGGCGATCCTGTGGCAGGCCCGACCAACATCGTTTACTCCGCACGCTACTATTGGCCTGGCGACAGGCCCAGCCACTACAAGATCTATCTCGTCGACGCCGAGGGTCCGGGGCGCAGGCAGCTGACGTTCGACGAAGATGACGACGGGTCTCCAGTGTGGCTCGACGACGACACGATCCTGTTCTTGCGGCAGGATGGGAAGGGCAGCAGGTTGTGCCAGGTGAACGTTGGTGGAGGGACTGTCACCGACCTGGCAGAACTGTCCAAGGGTGCTGCAGGCATTACTGGCCTGGCGCCCGATCATCGCAGCCTGTTCTATGGGGTGAGCGAGCCGTGGTGGCGGCTCTACCTGCTCGACATCGCAACTCGAAAGACACGCCCGCTGGGCCGGGCCAGCGACGTGGCCTGGTCGCCAGACAGCCGGCGTCTGTATCTGGTGACGTGGGACCAGGACGGACGGCGGCGCACGGCGGAGATTCAGGATCTCGCATCAGGAAACCGCATCTCCCTCTCGGGCGAACTCGGCGCCGCGGCCTGGTTGGAAGACGGCCGATTGGTGGTCGACGTTGTCGAACCAGAAGGTCGACCTCACCTCGTGGTTCTGGATGGCGGTGGCACGGTGAAGCGCGAGATCGCGTTGCCATTCATCTGGAAGGGGGATGACCTTTCGCCTTTTGCCGACGCGCTCTTTGCTGTTCCGGGGAACACCTCCGCCATTCTCTACGGCCAACACGCCGGCAACAGCACGCAGGGGGCCGCACAGCGGTTCTACCGAGTTCCATTGAACGGCGACGAGGCGACGGTCGTGGCAGACGGTAACGACCTGGCCTGGTCCCCGGACCATCGCTCGTTCCTGACCGGCGCTGGCCGCGATCTCGCCCAGCTCGACCGGCAGCGGACTGTCTGGGTGTCCCCGTTGTCCGTTGTCCGCTTCCCCGACGGGCAGCGTAGGACGATTGTGGAAGGACTGGTTAGCGTCGGTGGTTTCGACTGGAGATGTTCCCCAACCTCCATTCCGGCGCAACGATGACCGCGTCGTCGCGGCGCTCTCTGGCTGTAAGACTACTGCGGTGACATGATTACAGATGCGCGCAGCTGTGATCACAATGCCGCATCATCCTAAGACCGCTCAGGACCGCCTACTGACGCTCGCTCGGTTTAGGCCACTCGTTAGGCCGCGGGACCTGGCAGAACTCCGTATCCACACGGGGGAGCTCACCCGCATGGCGAGGGCCGGATAGCTCGAGAAGGTCGGCCCGGGCCGTTATCGACTGGCTGGGCAGAGGGCCGCCTCCGAGCAGCATGACCTGGTGGTCGCCAGCAGTGCGGTGCCCGGCGCTGTGGTGTGTCTCTCGTCAGCGCTTCGGTTCCACGGAATCGGCACGCAGCTGCCACCTGATGTCTGGCTCGCCGTGCCGCGCGGCACGCGCGTGCCCCGCCTGGCTGCGCCTCCGATTCGCGTGGTCGGCGTCACCCGTTCCTGGTTCGGCATCGGCGTCGAACAACACCGAATCGAGGGCCGGCAGGTAAAGGTCTTCAGCATCGCTCGCACAGTGGCCCACTGCTTCCGCTTCCGGAACACAGTCGGCCTCGACGTGGCGCTCGAGGCTCTGTCCGACGCGTGGAGAGGGCGGCGGCTCGACCTCGAAGAACTCAATCGGATCGCCAAGCGACTTCGCGTGCAGCGGGTGATGCAGCCGTATCTCGACACGGTCGTCCTATGAAGCGCACCGAGCCGAAGGACGTCGTCGCCTCCATCCAGGCGAGGCTCGTGAATCGCAGCCACGAACTCGGCGTCGAGCACAAGAGCGTCACGGGGCCGGCCCGGACTGACGCGGCGAAGCCGAGCACGACGACACCGATGGGGATCCGGCCGACACCGCGTCCGGCCCGGGCACCGCCGCTCTTCGCGCCCTACGACAGCGAAGCGAACGGCGGCATGTCGGACTTCTTTTCGCGCGATCACTGGCGCTCGATCGAGCGAGGCGCCCAGCCACCGCCGCGAGACTCTTGCAGCAGCTCCAGAAGACCCTCGCCTGAACCACGATGGGCCGCGGCTGACACCTTACCGGTGGGCCTTGATCCAGTCGAGGGTCGGCCGCCATACCCACTGTTCGGCGTCGACCGCCGTGAGGAGGTCGGCATGCCCGAAGTCCTCGGCCCGCTGACCGTCGGCCAGCCTCTGGACGATCAGAATCGTGACGTCCGTGCTCGCCGTGAGCGTCGTCGTGTATTCACCGGCGTGCCCGATGCCGCCCGCGGCGCCGATGTAGAGGATCGGGACGGCCACCTTGTCCAGGTGGTCAGCGTACGTCGGTCCGACGTGCGGCCGGTCGCACTCGACGATGGCGCCCTCGATGTCGGCCTGGACCGGGAAGTACGGCGGTTCGTTGCGCAGGAACAGGTCGAACAACAGCCGGTCCTCGGTGAAGCGGAGACCGGTCGGCAACCCAGTAGCGGGGTCGAAGTAGCCGCCGACGAAGTGCCACGGGATGAACTCGTCGCTCGGAAAGGTCCCGGCTTCTAGGCCGAACTGGTAGTTGGTGACGCCTTCCTGAAAGGGCGACGCTCCGTGTGGGTCATCGATGGCGAGTTGGCCGATCGACCACATCCAGCGGTTGTCGTCCGCGTAGACACCCGACTTGTGGAGCGCGCGGAACGCATCGACGTTCGCGCAGGCTTCGGCCTTGTATCCGGGCACGTCGAACTTCACCCCGTAGTCGAGCGGGATGATGCCCTTGACGTTCCGGAACCTGCGGGGACGCTGCGTGTCGTTGGCCGCGACGGCGTAGCTCATCATCCCCCCGTAGCTGAGCCCGCCCACGAAGAAGGGCTCGTCGGGCTTCGCCCAGCCGCCGCGAATCCAGCGGGCGAGAGTCAGCGCCACCTGAGCGTCCTCGACGTCCTGCGAGCTCCCCCACTTCTTCATGAAGCAGAAGTCGGTCGTCTCCTCGGGGACGAGCGCCCACCGGTAGTCGATGCCCCACACGTCGATGCCGTTCTTCGCCAGGAAGATCGCGATCGCGCGGTCGCGTGCCGGTACGTCCGAGATCTTCGGGACGAGGTACAGACCCTCGAAGTAGGTCGGCGAACCAGGGAAGAACATCACCGCTTGGTCGAGCGCCGCCGGGTGGTGCGGCCGCACCTCCTTGACCACCCGGTGGAGACGGATCAGGTCGTGCGCACCAGGGCCCACCTTCACCACCCAGCTATAGTGGGCGATGCCCTCGTAAACGACCTCTCGCTGGACCTCGCCCATGGCTACGTCCACCGCCATGGTCGAGCTGGCAGGGATCGCAATCCGGCCCTGCGCGGCCGCAATGGAGACCGAGAAGAGGCACAGGACGACGGCGAGCAGACGACGCGGAACGGCACTCATCGCAGACCTCCGGTTTCGCTTGGAAGCAGTTCGAGTCTTCCCTCACCTCTAGATGCGGAAACGGGGGCCGAAAACCCCAATCGGCTGGCGGCGCGGATCGAGTCTGTGAGGAACCGACCTCTACCCGGTCACGCTCGCACGGCAACCCGGCACGTACTGGCCCGTGCGCGGCGACAATTAGCCCCGGGTCCTCGTGCCGGAGGATGCATTCAGAAAGGAACTGTTCTTTGCGTAGGATTGGGCGCCAGCGAGCGGCAGTAATACGCCCCCGAATCAACGGAGCTCCATTCAGAGCCCGTCAATTAGCCTGGTGCTGGGTTCTTGTGCTGCATTCAGTGGTGACGTGCGGCCAACTGGGGAGGCGGAGTCGGCAAACGAGGACCAGAAGGTGGCCAAACGGGCAAGGTTGCGCCGCCGATTGTCGCCACAGAGCCTGGGCCAGATGATGCGGAACCCGATCTACACCGGTAAGGTCGCGAGCCCGGACTACGGCGTGTCCACCCGTGGCGACTTCGAGCCGCTGGTGGACGAGGCGACGTTCTACCGGGCACAGGCCGTGCTCGATGGGCGCGTGGTGGTGTCGGGTCCGCGTCAGCGGAACCACCCTGATTTCCCGCTGCGCGGCTTCGTGCGCTGCGAGGCCTGCGGCCGACCGCTAACCGGTAGCTGGTCGAAGGGCAGGAACGGCCACTACGCGTACCACCACTGTCAGCGACAGTGCCGCGCGGTCAACGTCAGCAAGGCCACGCTCGAAGGAGCGTTCGCCGACGAGCTCGGGCTTCTGCAGCCGTCCGCAGGCTACATGCGCCTGGTCAAGGACCGGATTCTCTATGTCTGGGAGCAGCGGCGGGCGGAGGCGAAGGACCGTACCGCCGAGCAGGACCATCGCGTAAAGGCTATCCAGCAGAAGCTTGATCGGCTCGACGACGCGTTCCTGTTCGCGCAGACGATCGACCGCACCAGCTACGAGCGTCAGCGCGACAGGCTGCGCGAGGAACTGACGCTCGCGCAGATCGACCATCACGCCGAGGCGATCGACGAGCTCGACGTACAGGGCATCGTGACGTTCGCAGAACGCATCCTGCCGCGGGCCTCAGACCTGTGGGTGCAGGCGTCGCTCGACTACAAGCAGCGGCTGCAGCAGCTGTTCTTCCCGGAAGGGATCACGTACGACGGCACGCGGTTCAATCGCACCGCCGTAACCGCACCGCTTTTCAGTTACTTGGCGCCGTCTGAAGGTGCTGATGAAAGAGTGGTGAGCCGCGTAGGAATCGAACCTACAACCGCAGATTAAGCAAGCGGCTTTCAGGGGCGAAAATCTGAAACGCATAGCGACTTCTAGAAACCATAAATATATGCGTAATAAGTCATTATTGTTGCGGTATAATTGTTGCTTTAGTTTCGCCTTGTTCCGTCGAGTTCAGGCGTTTTGTTACCCATGTGCTACCCCAAGTAGACACTCCTCGGGGGAGGTGAGAACGCCATGGCGACCCCCGGCTTGAACGCCCGAAAGGTCGAGTCCCTCCGGCCTGGTTCCCGGCGCGCGGAGTATTGGGATGGTGCGCTTCCCGGGTTCGGTCTTCGCGTCTCGACTGGCGGCCGCAAGACCTGGGTTCTCATGTATCGGCGCAACAACCGCCTCCGCCGATTCACGCTCGGCACCTATCCACCATTGAGTCTAGCCGACGCGCGCGAGATGGCGGCCTTGATGCTCGTCGCCGTTCAGAAGGGCGGTGATCCGGCCACCGACAAGGCGAGGGAGCGCTTTGCGAAGACCTATGCAGACCTGGCCAAAGAGTACATCGAGCGTCACGCCAAGCCAAACAAGAAGACCTGGCGCGAAGACGAACGGATTCTCGCCCACGACGTCCTTCCGAAGTGGCGCCATCTGCAGCCACGAGACATCAGGCGGAGTGACGCCCGAGCCCTCGTCGAAGCCGTCGCGGATCGAGGCGCCCCGATCCACGCGAACCGCGTGCTCGCCCTCATCCGCAAGATCTTCAACTTCGCGATAGAGCGCGATTGGCTCGACCTCAATCCCTGCCACATGGTGAAGCGTCCCGGGAAGGAGCGCGCACGAGACCGCGTGCTGTCGCCCGACGAGATCCGCAGGTTCTGGGCGGCGACGGAGGTCGAAGCCCCGTTGATCCGCGCGGCGTTTCGCCTCCGACTCCTCACCGCTCAACGCGGCGGCGAGGTCCTTCACATGCGGTGGTGCGACATCGACCTCGAGACGCGCTGGTGGACGGTTCCTTCTGAGTTTGCGAAGAACGGCCTGTCACATCGCGTTCCATTGAACGCCCAGGCGGTCTCCATCCTCGAAGAGCTCAGGGACTGGCTGGGAATTCGCATCAAGGAGATCAACGTCCTGCGCGCGAGGAAGCACCTCGAGCCAAAAGTATTCAACGACTGGGTTTTTCCGTCTCGCTGGCACGCGGACGATTCGCTCGAATGGACGCGCAAGGCCACCGGGCGCCTCAAGGCCCTCTCGGACCTCGACTTCCGTCCGCACGACCTTCGCCGGACGGCCGCGAGCCTCATGACGAGCGCCGGCACGCCGCGGGTCGTCGTGCAGAAGATCCTGAACCACGTCGAGACCGGCGTGACTGCCGTGTACGACCGGTACTCCTACGACAACGAGAAGCGGATTGCCCTGGATGCGTGGGGACGGCAGGTGGCGGCCATCGTGTGCGACGAAAAAGCGTCCTCGAAACTGCTCGCTTTCCGACAAGTGGAGTCGATCAGAGCCGCGAGCCCAGCAGCAACAGGACACTCGACGTCGCCAATCTCGGTGAGCTCCCGCGTGTGCCGTGCGCCTGTTGTGGTCCCGCCGGCGGTTGACCTCCGCGTGCGTCGGTGACGACCCTGAATTCGAGGTTGGAGATCCCAGTCTCGAGTTGGCAGCACTTGACGTATTGTACGTAAACATCTACAATCTGTAGTTGTTGGTGTCCATATCGTCAAATGACTACGGCCGAGTTGATCGCCTCGGAACAGGTGTTCTCGCTCGAGGATGCCACCCGCTTGCTGAAGCCGGCTGGCGGCCGGTCCGGAGCGGTGCGGCGGCTCGCTCGCTATCTCGCGGCAGGACGCCTCGTCCTGATTACCCGCGGCGTTTACGCGGTGGTCCCTCCTGGAGCCGCGAAACCCTTCCAACCAGACCGAATTCTGGCCGCCGCAGCCGCACGACCTGACGCGGTATTCTCGCACCATGCCGCGCTTGAGTTGTTGGGCAACGCTCACTCAACGTGGACCCATTGCACGGCGTACTCGGGCCTGCGTCGACGCTCGTTCACTCTCGCGCGCGAGACGGTCACGTTCCTCATCCATCCTCGGGCAATGGCCGCCGACCCGGAGTTCGCGACGCGGCGAACCGAGCGGCGCGGCCGGTTGCTCAAGACGACGGGCCCCGAGCGCACGCTGGTGGAGGGCTTTCGTCGTCCTGCCCTAGCGGGCGGGCTGCAAGAGCTGATCGACTCGGCTCGTGGGTTTCCCGTGCTCGACCTCGAACTGCTCGAAGAGGTACTGGCGCGGTACGACGTGGCGAATCTATGGGCCGCCGTTGGGTGGTTCCTGGAGCGCCACCGAAGCGAGTTTCACGTGCCGGAGCAGACCCTGATCCGCTTCGAACGGCACTGCCCCCGGTCGCCACAGTACGTGGTGCGCGGCCAACGAGGCGGCACATTCGCCCCACGGTGGAAGCTGATCGTGCCGACGTCCTTCGTTCAAAGCAGAGCAGCGGATGAGCCCTAGCCTGACCTTCTTCGAACGGTGCCGTGCCGACACGGGCTTCCAGGTCGACGTCCTTGAGAAGGTGGTCCGCCTGGGCGAACTGGCGGCTGACGTCGCGCGCCACCCGCTTCTCGGCCCGTCGCTGGCCCTCAAGGGCGGCACCGCGCTGAACCTCTTGTTCGGGGAACCATCCCGGCTCTCCGTCGACCTCGATTTCAACTACATCGCGAACGCGGACCGCTCGGTGATGCTCCGTGACCGTCCTCAGATAGAGGCGGCGGTGACTGACCTCGCTCGACGGCACGAATACAGGGTTCAACATTCGAGTGATGCCTTCGCCGGTCGCAAGCTCCACCTTACGTACCGTTCTGTCCTTGGGCCCGACGATCGTATCGAAGTGGATCTCAATTACCTCATGCGGTTGCCACTTGGTGCACCGGAGCAGCGGTCGCTCTGGCAGCCCGGCGGGCTCGACAGGCCCACGCTTCGGGTTGTGAGCCTGAACGAATTGCTGGTGGGGAAGTTGCTGGCCTTCTTGGACCGAGCGGCCGCGAGGGACGTCTGGGATGTTGCCCGTCTTCCTGCGGCTCACGCAGCTCGCCTGGGAACCGCCGAGTTCAGACGCTGGTTCATCGGCATGGCGGCGGTGCTTCCGAATCCGCTCGGCACATACACCCGGGAACGGCTCGAAGGCCGTGTCAGCGAGCGGGTCTTGACTGACCAGCTGCTTCCGATGTTGATCGTGGGCACGCCCGTTTCAGCCGCCACACTGACGGCCCAGGCATGGAGCGCCGTGGCGCCACTTCTCGAACTGACAGAGACCGAACAAGCGTATCTCGACACGTTCGATGCAGGAGAATCGAGGCCTGAGGCTCTGTTCTCATCCGATCCGAACGCGGCGACCATAATCGCCGCGCATCCGGCGATCCAATGGCGCCTGCAGAACATCCGGGAACACCGCGCACGTCAACGTTCACAGGCCGAGCGCGCATAGGCGGATGAGACTGGCACAGGTCGAACGCGTCAGTCAGTGCAGCCCACCGATGAAGTCCTGCCGGGGCGGCCTTGATTGCGTCGAGACGGTCTGGGCGCATCTTGGCGCTGAAGGCCTCGAGGTCCTCGATTGATGTCGCCTGGCGGAGAGTGGGTTACCGGTTGCCGAGCGTCAGGGACGGGTGTCAGGCGGGCCGGAGACGCGATCCGGCGCCCGTCAGGAGACCATGCGGGGAGCCACGCTCCACGGGAGTCGGCGACGTCGCGGCGCTGCCCAACGCTGTCCATGATGACCAGGAGTCCCCGCAGGTCGACGTAGGCCAGCGCCCCGGTCGCAAACGGCGACCATCCGAACGAGCTTCCAGGCACGAACGCCATACTCGTGGCCACTCCGACGACCTCGCCGTGCAGGCGGTAGACCTGCCGACGCCTACCGGAGCCGTCCATGCTCCTCACGCTGCCCGTTCACCCTTGGATCCCAAGCCCGAGACCCACGGGCGACCGTTCGAGCACCATCGCGATCTTCAAACTGGGGATCCAGGGCGCTTCGAGCGCGGATTTCCGGGTCCAGTACGCGCCCGCCCACGCCGGCGGCGTCTCGTCAGCCGGCCATCGGGCACCGACACGAGGCGGGAGGATTCGCTATTGATGGCCTGGTCATGGCCCGCAGGAGTCGACTGATGACGAGACCTGATGGGACGAGGCTTTGAAGGCAACCCAGACAAGCCCCCCGCGCACGATTCTGTGCAGCGGCGCGACGGGCTGCGTGAGCGAGGTATCGGCCAACGACTCTACGACGTGGTGACGTATCTTCAGGACGGCTAGCTCGCTGGTGTCATGATCGGGAGTTAGGGACCGATGTCGACCCGCGGGCCGTCGACCCTCTGGCCGTCCGGTTGCGCCCTGGTGTCAAGGACAAGGGAGCGTTGAGCAATTTGATCTGGCCTGCGAGGCCGCGCAGAATCTCCTCGTGCGCTCGGCCCCCGTCGGCGAAGGCCCACTGCCCACCAGCGCCCTCGTGGCCTGTCCTTGGAGGCGCCTCATGAGCCAATCGCGACCGTGCCACCAGGTCCTCACCGGCCTCATCATCTGCCTGTGTCTTGGCCCGGATCATCCAGGTTCCGCGACCAGTCCGAACCATGCCCGCTGGCAATCGGCACAACGTTCCGTGGAGGGCCAACCGGGCGCACGTGCTCGGCATGGTCGTGCGTGAGGGACACGCGCTGGCGTCGACGGGCGCCGTCATCGGGCTGGCTGGCGCGTTCGCGCTCGCCCGGACGTTCAGAGGATTTCTGTACCGGATATCAGTGACCGACACCATGTCCTTTGCTGTTGATAGCGGTAGTGATCGGCGCCGCCGGTTTGGCCGCGCGGCGCGCGGTCCGGGTGGACCCGCTGGTCGCGCTGCGGGCGGAATGAGGGATCCGGCCCGGAGCTTCCTGCCGTCTTGTCGTGGTGAGTGGTCGGCTTGCTCGTTTCATCGATATCTGCTCGACCGCGCTGGTCGATTACGTATACGGATGCTCCCGCCGCTGACGGTGTCGAGGCTACTGCGAGCGCGCTCGCTGGAGGTTCGGCGCGGTGGAAGACGCTCGTGCGTCTTCCACAACCGTTTATCCTCAGCTGGACACAAAAGCTGTGCGAAACGCGGGACCAGTCGACGCGTTTTGCAAGGAATTCGCGGGAGCCGCCCGGCGTCGACTGCTCAAGAACGGCTTCCGCAATTCCGGCAGCTTCCACAGGCGAATCCCGTCCTGTGAGTCAGGTCGCCGCGTCCGGCTTGGCGTTCAGCCGGTAGGGCGGACGACGCTCTGACCGAGCGCATCCTTCACCAGAAGCACCGGCATTTCGCCACCCTGGGGCAGCCCGACGAGGTGTGGCAGAGGAATGCTCCCCTTCCAGACCTCGGCAACCTTCCGCGCCAGGTGCGGCACGGCCAGTGGCTCCTCTCGAGTGAGCGATACGTTGGTGGGACTCACAGCCTGGAAGCCGGATTCCAATGTTCCGACGAGTTGAGGCAGGGCAGGTGGAGACTGCACCAGAAGATGCGGCGCGGCGACTGGCACCAGCAGTGTGGCCCAGAGAGATGCTCGGGCCAGGAAAGACAGCACACCCCCCTCCGGCAGTGCCGCCATCATACAGGAAGCGCCCGAGCTCGGCGTGTCCGGCCCAAGCTGCGTAGGCAAGGACCGTCGGCGCCTTCCCTTTAGCCTGAGAACGCTCGGTCCGCCGGTTCGCCCAAGAGTCGCAAGACCCCCGAGACGCACCTCAGAGCCGACCTACATTGGCGAGTGAACGACGATGAAACGCGCAGCGACCGCCTCACTGCGACATGCGGCCGGCTGTTACCCATGTGTTACCCAGAGTAAAATCGCAACCAAGATCACTGCTGAATCGCAAAGCTGTAAGTCGTTATGTAGCAGTGGATTGAGAGTGGTGAGCCGCGTAGGAATCGAACCTACAACCCGCAGATTAAGAGCCGGGCCAGAACCGCCCGATCACGACGGATAGAGCCGGTTTTCTTAGGGTTCCTGTGCGCAACCGTAGCGGCCTGTGGCCGGAAGTCGGGCGGTTTCGTGGCGAGAGTGTCAAGTTTTCATCAAGTGGTTCGACTGGAACGGCTCCGCCGTGCAGCGTGGCCGACGCCGCAGTACTCAGCTGCCAACCGTGCTCACCGCGCTCGGGATTCTTCGCCTGCGACGTGCGCCGCTCGTCTGCCGCGGCGCCCGGTGAGACGGGTGCCTTCGGGAGGCCCGCCAACGGCGGAGCGATGCTGCACTCTCACCCGACGGGAGTCCCCGGAGCAGCCCTTCGACCGAGATGTCCTCGTCGAGCGCCGGCCAGTGAATCCCCGCCCCCTGTCCGATCAGCACCCACGAGCCACGCTCCCGCCGCGACGCCTCCGCCAGCCGCGGGTACCACTTGACCGGCACAGACACGACCCGGCCATCCTGCAGTTCGACGGTCAGGGCCCGATCAGTGACCCGGACCTTTCGCGCCTTTGCTGTTGCCGTTGCCGAAGTAGTCATTCCACGCCTCGACCAGCTCGGCCTCGTCTTGGCGAGCGACTGCGGCCAGCCGAGCGACCTCTCTCGCGCCAAACCCGAGGTTGACAGCCATTCGCACCGGCGAGAGCCAGAACTTCGCCAGCTTCCCTTCACGCGCCACGTGTACGTGCGGCGGCTCCCCTCGGTCGCTTGAGAAGAAGAAGAACCGATACGGGCCGCTCTGAAGCACCGTTGGACTCACGTGTCGTCATTGTGCCAGTTCTCGCGATCGATTGCCACGGGCGCAAGACATCGGGCGCATGCGCAAGACATCGAACCCTCCGCGCCAAGATCGCTGAGAGTGCGCCGTAAAAGATGAGTCAACGCAGCCGCTGCAAGTCCGGCCCAAGGAGACGTCGGTACGCCTTGGTTGCAACCCAGACGATGGCGAGGGTAACCGAGCCGTTGAAGCCAGCAGGGTCCAGTGTGGGGAACGATGGGGGCCCGTCGGTGGACGCCACACCAGGCCACCAGCCCATGCGGTCGCCAGCCCGCCCAGCGACCGCATCATTTCCTTAGAGTCCGATCAGAACGTCCAGACGGAGTTTGGCGAGGACTTACGTCCAGCATTCTGGTTTCAGGAGAGACGCGACGTCAACACGGCGCGCGCGTCGCGCGGGTATCCAGACCGACAGGAGCGCTGTGCCTAGCATCCCAAAAACAATCAGCGCGAGGATCGGAGCCTCCAGTCTCGCAACGCCGAAGAGAAGACTTTCTATCTGCCCTGCGCAGACGTACGCGGGCGCAAGGCCACATAGAATTCCGACCAGCACGAGGCCAACTGCCTCTCGGAGGATCCTCGCAGAAATCTCCAGAGGACTAGCACCGACGGCAAGACGGACAGCGTACTCCGGTAGGCGTCGGGACGTGACGTAGGCGCTCAGCGAGTAAAGGCCGACTGCGCAGAGTAGGAGAACCAGCGCGGCGTAGAACACGGCGATGACTGCAGTCGCTCGCTCATCACGCCGCGCCCTGTCTGCGATCTGGTCCAAACTGAGAATCGATGGAACCAGATGGTGGCCCAGCGAAGTCACCACCAGTCTGACGGTGAAGAGCGCCTGGGCACTCTTCGCAGCAACAAGCAGGTCATAGTGCCCAGATTTCTGTTGCGCTGCGCAAAGGTACAGCGTCGGACGCGACTCCCGAACATCGTGAATGCGTCCCTCGGCAGCCACGCCCACGATATCCGCCTGTTCGTTGCTGTCCAGTCGCACCTCCCTGCCAACAACATCCAGACTGCCAAACAACCGTCGTGCCACGTCCGCGCTGACGACAGCAACCTTCGAAGAACGCCCGGCGTCGTCCCAGGAGAAATCCCGACCCCAAAGCAATGGGAGGCCCAGCGTCTCAAAGTAACGCGGAGACACAACATCGAGCTCAACGCGCAGCGCCGAATCAGATTGCACGTCATCACCGCGTGTAACGCTACCTTCCCACGTCGCGCCGGACCCCGGTTGCAAGGTACAGAGCGCTGCGTTCTTCACGCCAGGGATGGACCGGACCCTGGTCAGGAGATCCGAGTAGTACGGGTTCGCTTCAAACACCTGCCTGCCCGAAAAGCGCGGAAAGAGGGCAGCCACCCATCTCCCCGTTCGGTCGTACCCGGGACTGACGGTGCTCAGCCGAAGTAGCGATCCGACCAGCAGTCCGCCACTGAGGGCGACCACAAATGACGCGGCCACCTGGATGATGATCACGACCTGCGCTGAACGGACCGCCGTATACCGCCTGTGAAGCAGGTCTCGCACTGAATTCCGGAACCCAGCTCTTGCCAGATACAGCGCCGGTCCTGACGAGATCACCAGGACACACAGAAGTGCCATGAGACCGAGAAGCAGCGACGAGTCGCCGTTCCACCCCACATCCACCATCGTTTCCGCCAGCGAACCCAATAGCAGGTACCATGCCCCGACAGGAGTTGCCCAAGCCGTCAGACACACGGCCACCGTTGTCGCACATAAGACCAGAAGAAGATTCTCCGCGACGATTTCCCGGAGCATGTGTGATGGCTTGGCCCCAAGCGCACTTTTCAGCGCCCAGTGTGACACTCCACGCTGTGTGCGAACGAAGACCAGGGCCCCGATATTGACCAACGTCACGACAAGCATCGCAACCGACAAGAACGCTAACACCAGCAGGGGCCGGCGACACCTCGCATCGAATTCAGACCTCATTCGCTCCAGCACGGGTCGGACCACACACCGAATCGACATGAAACGCACTCGGGCGGCGGCGGATGTTGGGCGCGACCTCTCAAGCAGGCTGGGCCACATTGCCCCGATCTCGGCCTTCGCCGCAGACAGACTGCCCTCCGTTCGAAGTCGTCCAACCACATGAACCCAGAGAGAATCACGCCTCGCGATAAGTGAGAGGCCTTCTCCATAGACTTGACAAAATGCCGCCAGCGGCACAATCACGGCCGGCTCAGTTGCCACTTCCAGGCCCGTGAACCGTCGTGGCGCCACACCAACGATCGTGAAAGGCGACCCTTCGATCTTGACTATTCGCCCGGCAATATCACGTCTGCCCCCATAGTGTCTTTGCCAGAACTGATACCCCAAGACCGCTGAAGTGATCGGACTCGGCGCCGAGACATCCGTGTCTCGTGCCGTCAACAGAGACCCCACTGTTGGGCGGACGCTGAGTGTTTCAAAATACGCTCCAGCAACACCGGCCACACTGGCCAGTGTGAGTCCACCCTCACCTTCAACCGCCATCGTCATGCTGCACCAGCCAAGAACCGACGAAAACGCCCTCTGATCGCGCTGAAGCTCCTGAAACATCGGCACCGATAGCCCCAACTCCCTTTCAGCGGTCGTTAGGACGTTCACCTCAACGAGCCGGTCGGGCGACCACACCGCCAGACCCTTCGTCAGGAACACCGCAGCCAGTCGGTAAGTCGTCATTGCACCAGCCACGCTCAGCGCCAGCGACACGATCACAGCCACGGAGTGCATCGGACTCCTGCCGATCGAGCGACAGGCCACCCGAAGGGACCAAGGAAGCATAGTTTGGAGGTTCTTCGCTCGTGGGGCTGTGTTCATCGCAACCCGTCCGATCCTGTGCCGCACTGCTCGTCTGCTGTCCTCCGCATCAATGACAGGAAGCGTCCTTCGTTCTCCATCATGACACCGCAATCGCCAAGCCTCTTAAGAGCCCCATTCAAACTGACCCACTACCCCAGAACGGCTGTTGTTGACAAGTGAATTGACCTCTTCCGTGTGACAAGTACACGATGGAGAGAGACTGGCGTAGCCCAGGCCCCAATAGTACGCCGCCTGCCTCGGGTGCGCCTTGATCCACGCCCGGTAGATCGCCTCGAGACGCGCGACGGCCACGGCATCGTCGCCCCTGCCCGGAAAGAGCGAGGTGCGAACGAACCACTCGTGCGCCTCCCTGTACGCAGGGGCCTGGGCGATGGCTTTCTTGTAAGCTTGCACGGCTACGTCGTATTTTGGCGCCTTGAAGGCCGCCTCGCCGCGTTCGAACTCCGCCTTCGCTGCGGCCGTGCCCATGCTCTCCTGCGCCGCCCCACGGGCGATGGCACACGAGAGCACGACCAGTCCGATCACGACGACGAGCTTCGTCCTCCGCATACGAACATCCTCTCGGCGCACCCCACTCAAGTCGCTCGCGCGACGTGCCCCCGTGTAGGAAATTGCCCCCATCCGCGTCCCTGTTCTCGGCGGCTGCCCCAGTGTAGAGGAGCCTCGCATGAAACGCCATCCTCGTCGTCCGCCGAAGCGATCGGATCGGTGTCGCATCGCGGTCGGGCGGTACGGCGACGGGAGCTGGCGAGAATCGACTGACAACCGTCGAGACAGCATTCTGATCGACGGCGACCGGCGCAGGAGAGATCGACTCCCACCGTTTTTCCCACCAGGGCAATCCGCCCCAGGTGCCCGAACGCTGCGCCTTCAGAGTGATCCGGCGACATTGGTGTTCAGATCGAACGGCCGCACGAACTCCCACCGCTGTGCGCGCCTCCGGGCAGCCCCCGCTAACCGACTGTATTGATGTGGTTTGTCCGGAGGACCTGAAGTTACAGGCGCCAGCCGGACAGAGCCTATGAAGGCTGGTGCCTCTAACGAGTGGCTGTAAGTGATTGGTGCGGAAGGGGGGATTCGAACCCCCACGCCCTTGCGGGCGCCAGCCCCTCAAGCGTTTCAGGTGTGAAGCCCGGAGAATCCTAGCGGGATTCTCCGGGCCTTCTTGTGGATCGTGGGGACACGGGACCCCTCAGAAACGCACCCGACGCCGAAGTCCTTGCACAAAGACCGCACACCGCGGCGCAAGCCTAGGGGGGTTTGTGTCCGCGGCGTAGTTTGTGAGGATTTCCGTCGGAGAAACACCACGAGCGGCTGGACGGGGCTTGGTTGACCGCCCGTGGGTCCGGAGCGTATCGTCCCATAAGCGGTAGGGCTCAGACGGTCCGCGCCAGCGGAGGGGGCAGCCATGAGCCACGTGCAGGCGTGTCATCTGGCCGTCACTGGCCTCGCCTTTTGCCTGTGTCTTGGGCTGGCTGATTCACCGTTTGCGGCGCGTGCACGTCGTGGCTGCGCCTCGCCATCGCCGCAGTCCTCCGTCCAGAACCTGCCGATCTTCCGTGCAGACACCACCCTCCGCAGGTCGGCCGGCGTCCTGATGAACCCGTCCCAGGAACATCGCTGCGAGGTACGTGACGGCGATGACACGTCCACCACTCAGGCACGAATCTCGCACGCACCGTTCGCGGGCGACGCCAATGTCACGAGGCCCGTAACGTGCGGCGCCGTGTCGATATCCAGGGGACATAGACTTGGCTGCTGCGATGGCTGAGGAGGTGAGCATGCCGCGGTGTGGTCGGTCTACGGACAACAGACGTTTTCGCAGCCGCCTGGCTTCGGCTCCTATAGTCTTCATTTTCGTCGGGGTGATCTGTTCCATGCCGGCGGTCGCCTGGCGGGCGGCGCAACAGGACAAGCCAGAGGTGCCCACGTTTCGGAGCGGAACGACGCTTGTTGAGGTCGACGTGATCGTCAAGGACGGGGCGGGTCGCTTCGTGCCTGACATGACGGCGATGGATTTTGAGCTCTTCGAAGATGGCGTGCGCCAGTCCATCGACACCTTCTACGAGGTTAACGGGAGTGTGCCCCCGACAGCTGCTGGCGCGCCCACGCCGGCCACTCCCGCACGGAGTCTCGGGACGTCCGTCCCACGAGAGACGATTCGGCGGGTGTTCGTCCTCATGTTCGATGAAGAACACATGGCAGTGGGCGGCCTCGTCAAGGCCAAGCAGGCGGCGGCTTCGTTTCTGAGCACGGAGTTCCAGGAGGGAGACATTGGAGGCGTGGTCGCTAACTTGAGAGTTGTTGGGGGCCATTTGACCAGCGTTCGTGCAGATCTCGAGGCGGCGGTGCGGGCGATTCAGCCGACCGAGGAGAATCGATCGTGGGAGCAATCGATGCGAGAGTGGCCGCGTCTTCTTTCGCAGTACGAGGCGCTCCGCGCTGACCGCCGGGACGCCTACGTGGTCGACCGCCTCGTGGAGCGCGCCTGCGCCGATGACCACGACCAATGTGCCGCCTTCGGGTCACGGGAAGCGGTTCGCCAAGAGATCGTGGGCAAGGCGCAGCGTCTCGTGAGCACGGCGCGGATCTCCGCGACCCGGACACTGACCACGCTCGACGGGCTCCTCAATGGCCTCGAACCGCTTCCAGGCCGTAAGACGGTCATCTTCCTTTCCGACGGCTTCCTGTCGGAGGACCTAGCCGGTCAGCTGCAGGCTGTCGTGGCCCGCGCGGCCCTGGCTCAGGTGCGCATCTACGTTCTCGACACACGCGGACTGAACCGAGGTTCGGCGGACAGCCACGTGCTCGATGCTCCGGCTGTCGACAGAGCCGGACTTCCGAGATTCGACGTCGGTGCGGACGGCCCCAACAGTCTGGCGGTTGATACGGGCGGCCTGATGATTCGCAACGAGAATGATTTCCCGAGGGCGCTCCGAGAGATCTCCCAAGACACCAGCGCCTACTATGTCCTTGGATACCGCCCAACCAACAAGGAGTTCGACGGCGGATTCCGTTCGCTAAAGGTGCGTGTCGCTCGCGCCGGTCTGACGGTGCGTGCGCGACGTGGCTACCTTGCTCATCCGCCCTCCAAAGCCGCCTCACCGGTGGTCGAGCCGCGAACTGAAGAGGTTTCGCCGATCGTTCCGACCGCAACGACGACGGTTGCGCCGGGTTATGTGATCGCGCCGCCGCCGGCGAATGGCCAGGTCGCGGCTAATGTGGGTGTGATTCGCTTTCGTCCAGCGGGCCTGGAGGCCACGGCCCTGCAGACGGCGGCGTTGCCAACGCACGGGTCCCTCCCGCCAACGTTGGTCCGTCAGCTCGATGATGGGTGGGCGGCCTATCAACGTGGCGACACCAGCGCCGCTCGCACCACACTCGCCGCGGTGTGCGGGGACCCGGCGGCGCCGCTGTGGGCTCATTACGTGCTCGGATGGGCGAGTTTTGCGGAGGGTGACTTCACGAAGGCGACGGCCGAGTGGCAATATGTGCACGGCCAAGTACCGGAGTTCGAGCCGGTCTACTTCAACCTCGCGGACAGCTTTCTCCGCCAGCGGAGCCCGATGGATGCGCTGCGGGTGTTGCGAGAGGCCGAGCACCGATGGCCAGAGGACCTGGAGGTCCTGAATGCCATCGGCGTCATGGACGTGACAACGGGCGCCTTCGCCGACGCCATCGCGATCTTCAAACGGGCGCTCGCAATCACGACGGGGGACGTGACATCCGCATTCAATCTCGCGCGGACGGCTGAGATCACCTACGTGAAGTCGCTCAGCACGGGTACCGCAGATGATCGCGATCGGCTGGATGCCATCGCCAACTACCAGCTGGCCGTGAAGGATCCTGGATCCATCGGTGCCCTCGCGCGCGAAGGTGTGCACCGCGTATCGCCGCTGGAAGTGGCGCAGCTCCACTGCTCGTCGCCGGCGACAATCGCGTCACTGTCGCGAGAGGGCCTGAGCGGCCGGCCGACAGTGCTCGCCTGGAACCCGGATGGACAGCAGCTGTACGTCAGGGGTGGCGGCGACTCGGAAGTCGCCGCCTACGCATCTCCTGGTGACCGCAGCAGGAGGACAGGTCAATCAGCTCCACGCGGAACCGGATTGGGCGTTGCGGTACTGGGCGTGGAAGTCCGCTCAAGGCGCACCCTGGTTGCCATCGCGACAGTTTGTGAACCAGATTCACCAGCTTGGGGACATTCGCGGCCACCCCAACGACGGGTTTAGCGAGGGCTTCCAGCGGGTGCCGTCGGTCGAGAGGACGCGGACTCTGGCTGGAGATGTCGTGGCTGGCACGTCTCCTGGCGACACATACTCGTGGTCCCCGTTCGCATTAGGGGCCTTGGTGTTCATCGGACCAAAAGGGCGCTTGGTGATCGCCGATGTCCACGAGCGGAAACTGGAGATCGGCGCGACGACTGGAGCGATTCTGCCCGCATGGTCGGAAAGCGGTCAACGGATTGCTTATCTCACCGAGAACAGGAGCGGCTACGTACTGAAGGCCGTTGACCTGCAGTGGTAGAAGGGGGTGGCGTCGGTTAAGTCCCTGGCATGACGCTATCTGGGGGATGATTCAGGCCAAGCTGTAGGAGTTCTGTGTATCTGCTCCTACGAACCGCGCAGATGTCAGCGTCAGTTACTTTCCGGTGAAGAAGAGACGGTCTAGGTCATAGACGATCGGCCGCTGGCCCTGCCGTCGATGACGGTGCGACTACGGCGCCCCTACCGCAGTAGATCGCTTGGGTTCGTCCGGACCGCCGCCGCGAGCTCAAGAAGCACGCCGCCCAATGGCGGTCAACTCCACCTGCCTGACAACCGCCGGGCCCACCCACTGCTCCAGCAGTGGCCGCAACGCCAGCTCCCCTCGTCACCGAACGCCGCTCCGCCGAACACCGCGATGGTCAGCTCGCGCGTCACATTCCGCGCCAGGCAGCCAGGAGACACGCCAAGAGCCGAGCACACGTGACACCTGGGGAGTCAACGAACATTGCCCGCCCGCGCACGATTCTGGGCAGCGGCGCGACGGGCTGCGTGAGAGGGATCGGCCAGGTTTGACTGGTCAGAATTTGACCGCTTCGCGGACGACACTGGTCAAAATCTGACCAGGCGTTCAGGCCTTGACGCCGCCCACGATGTCACCGGTCTGCTGCAGGACGTCGTGGCGGCCTCCCCCCGTGTCCGCAATGGGTCTGACTCCTCCGGCCATCCGATTGGCCGGCGTGGACTGTTTCTTGGCCAGCCTACGCATTCAATGTCGCTGGCGTCCGTCGGCGATGGTCTCGCTTCCGGCCGCGACTGACCGCGGCCAATCGTTCCAGGTCGTCCCAGGATGTTGCCGGTTGTCATGCCCGTCACGCGCGTCCTCCGCGATCGCGCATCCTGTGCAGCGTCGCAGTCGATCAGGCACGGATCTCGCACGCAGCCTTCGTGGGCGACGCCGATGTCACGAGGATGGGACGACGATCGCGGCGATGCGCGCGGGGATGATCGCGGCCGCGCCGCTACGCGGCCCCACGAGACGCGCGATCCTGGGCAGCGGTCGTGCTCGCTTCCCGACGGCCGCTTCTCGCTGCCGTCCGGCGTCGACCGTCAGTCCGTCTGGGGCCGCGACCGCAGCTACCGCCTGCGTGACACCGAGAGCCACACCCTCGAGACCGTCGCCACGTTCCACGTGGTCTTCGATCGCGACCTGCGGGAGGGACGCTACCGCGGGGACGAGGACCGCCTGCACGACGACCTGCGGTCCCTGACCGCCCAAGGCCTGCTGGAATCCCGTACCGATCAGGTACCGACGCCCACGGTCACCACATGCGGGTCTTGGCCTTGACGGAGGCGGGACGCGACCTGCTCGCCGACCATCGAGCCCTCGCCGGACGCCGCGATCGCGACGCGGAGCCCGTCGTCCATGCGGGGTTTCGCAAACACTCGGACCTGGTGCACAACGCGTCGCTCTATCGCATGTACCAGGTCGAGGCAGCCGCGATCGAACATCGCGGCGGCACCATTCGCCGGGTCGACCTCGAGGACGACCTCAAGCGCGACGTCTACCAGCGGGCTCACCTCACCCGTGGTCTGTCCGACGATCTGCGTGCGCATCGCCTCGCCGACGCCGCGCGGACGTGCGACATCCCGGTCGTCAACGGGCACGTGGAATTCCCCGACGTGCGCGTCGAGTACGACATGCCCGGCGGACGCGGCGGCCGCGTCGACCTGGAGCTCGTGACCGCGGCCTACCGCGGCGGCGCCATCGCGGCCAAGGCGTCCGCGGGCTTCACGCTGTACAGCGCCGGCGGCTCGGCGTCCCGCGGCCTGCACTCGCTCGGCGGATTGGAGGGCGGCCGCGGCCCCTCGTCCCACGAGCGATGGATCTCCAGCCTGCTCTCCCTATGACCCACCTCGACCGCCTCGCCGCGCTTCACCATCGGGGGTACCCGCCCCGTCACGCGGCCTTCCTCGAGCTCGTCATGCTGCACGGCGGCTACTTCGTCCGCCGCCAGGTGACGGCCTTCCTCAGACGCCGCGATGGGGGCGTGACGTCCGCGGTTTTGGGACACCTGGTGCGCCGGCACGTCGTGCGGGTCGGCGTTGGGCGACGCCGCGCGCACCTGTACCACGTCTTCCGGAAGCCGCTCTATGCGGCCATCGGCGAGGCGGAGAACCGGAACCGGCGGATGGTGATGCCGCCGATGGTCATCCGCAAACTGATGACGCTGGATGCCGTCCTGGCTGAGCCGTCGCTCACCTGGCTGGCCACGGAGGACGAGAAGATCCACTACCTCACGGAGGTCTGCCACGTGCCAGGCTCCGTGCTGCCCGGCACGTGGTACCCCGGTCGGACCCCCTTCGACGGCACCGTGCGGTACTTCGTGGACAAGGCCCCGATGGCGGTGCGGGCGGACGGTGAGGTGACCGTTGCCTATGTGCAAGGCCTCGATGACAGCCTCGTCGGCCTGCAGGGCTTTCTCGATCGGTACGTGGGCGTGCTCTCCGCCCTGCCGACGGTGCGCGTCCTCTGGGTCGTGACCCCCGGCGCGCCGATCAGGCGCGCCGTCGCCGTGGTGAACGCCTGGCGCCACCGGGTCGAGTCGCATCGGTCGCGGTGGGCGACCCAACTCCGCGACGACCTGTACGCCTACTGCATGTGCCGCCACCGGCTCGAGAGCGGGCGCTCGACGAACCCCGACAGCGACCGACGCCTCGTCCGCGAGCGGCAGAGGCGTGTCGTCGGGCCGCGGTTCCCGGACGTGTACGAGGCGTTTCGCGCATCCGGCATGGCGGCAATTGAGGCGTGCCTCACCGCCGGGCCGCGCCTGGATGTGGAGCACGTGCGCGTCACGACGACGGTGCTCCCGTATCGCTACGGCCTGTTCGGGACCGCCTTCGCCCCCGCGTCACCACCGCGTCACGGTGCGCCCATCGGCGAGGAGAACGGCCGATGACGTCGCGCCCTGCGCCTCCGCCTCCACTGCCACGTCGGGCGCCACGACCTGAGCGATGGTCGGCCCCCACAAACGTCAGTCGGCGCGCGAGTTGTGCGCGCCGGTCGCATCTCTCGCTGCCCTCCGCGGAGTCGCTGTGTGAGGTCAGACCGCGAGGGGGTGCGAGGGCGGGAGCGACCCCGGCGGAGGCCTCCCCGGACCCGGCCATTTGGCCGGGCCGGTCGGCCCGAAGTCGACGGGGTCGCTCCCGCCCTCGCGGTGTCGGTGAGGTCGCTCGAGCGGTGACGAGACTACGGCGATTCGACAGGTCCGATTGGATCAGCGCGGCAGACATGACGTTGGCGATTTGAGTGGTTGGCCCACAGGGTAGGGCATGTGCCCAATCGGGAACGCGCCTGAGGTCAGGATGCCTGTGGATCCTGCCGGACCTGCGGAAGCGATGCTTCCGCAAGGTCCTTGAGAAACGCGCCGGGGCCGACCGCGTTTCTCACGAGGATCCACAGGCCATCATCATGGTTCTCATCAAGGGAGGGAGCGTCATGGACGGACGTCAATGGCTCAAGGTTGCGCAGGCCGCCGACTACGCTGGTCTGAGTCGCGACACGATCTACACCGCCTGCGAGCGGGGCGAACTTCGCCACGTGCGAGTGAGCGGTCGCCGGGCTATCCGCGTCCGCCCCGAATGGGTCGACGCCTGGCTCGAACAGCACGCGGTCGAAGCACGATCGGCCAAGGCCATCGGTCCCAGCCGAGTCGCTGCTTGACAAGGCGGCCGGACGACGCGATCTTGACGGCAGGGTCGAGCAGGAGGAGCAGACATGGGCATCTACAAGATCTGTCACCACACCGGCCGTGCGCGCGACCGGTGCGAACACGCCTGGTGGGGCTGCTTCCGCGGCCACCGCGTCAGCCTCGACAAATGGGCGTCGTACGAGGTGCGGACGAAGACTGCTGCCCAGCGGGCCCTCGACGAACTCAAGGCGCAGATCCGGGCGGGCACGTTCCGAGTTCCGAGCGCCGACAAGGCCAAGCCGCCTGCGACGTTTGCGTCACTCGCTCCGATCTACCTGGAGAACCACGTGCGGCTCCGAGGCCTCCGGTCGGACCGGAACATCGCGCAGCACCTGGCGGCCTTTCAGGAGGCGTTCCCTCAACCGCTCGCAGCGATCACCACAAGTGACATCGAACAGTACGCGCTGCGATTGAAACGGGAGGGACGGACGGTCGCCACGGTCAACCGCTACCTGGCCCGCTTGCGGCATGTTTTCAACTGGGCCATTGGTCACGACTATCTCGAGCGCACCCCGTTCAAGCGCGGCACGCTCTCGTTGATTCGGCTGGAGCGGGAGAACAACCGGCGTCAGCGCCGTCTGTCGGTGGGGGAAGAGCAACGGATTCTCGCCGAAGGCATTCCGATCCTGCGCGCCCTGGTGATTCTCGCGTTGGATACCGGAATGCGTCAGGGCGAGATGCTGCAGGTGACCTTGGCGGACGTCGACTGGATTCATCAGCGAATCCGGCTTCGGAGCGAGACCACCAAGTCCAAGAAGGAACGCTGGGTTCCGATCGCAACTGAACGCCTACGCGAGGTGCTCGAGTGGCTGCGGTACGACGCGAGTGGCCAACTCAAGCCCGGTACAGCTCGCCTGTGCTCTAATGAGGTGGGAGAGCCCGTGAAGTACTTCCGCAGCGCGTGGGAAGGTGCGCTCATTCGCGCCGGGATCGCGCCGAGCCCAGACGTCCGCGCCGAGCACCCCGAGCTGAGCGAACCGCTGCGCTGGCACGACCTCCGGCACGAGTACGCCAGCCGTCTGGTGGAGCAGGGCGTGCCGCTCTCCCAGGTGCGCGACCTGATGGGCCACGCGTCGATCATCACCACCGAGCGGTACGATACGCAGCGACAGGAAATTCTGGATCAGGCTGCCAAGAAACTCGATACGGGAAAAGTCGTCAAGTTTCCGTCAAGATCCGAGCGAATGGCGGCTGCGGACGCGCGGGCCGAACGCGACGCCAAGGCCCGCAAGTGCCCGTGGAATAAGGGGAAGAAGTTGGTGAGCCGCGTAGGAATCGAACCTACAACCCGCAGATTAAGAGTCTGCTGCTCTGCCAATTGAGCTAGCGGCCCACCCTGGGACACCCGACCTGCACGTTCGACAAGCCGGGCTCATGCGAGATAAACAGTATACCAAGCCGGTCCCTTCCCGATCAACGATGAGTCGCCGGTCAACGGATCCCAGTCTGCGCCGCCCCGTTACGCGACGCTCACGCGCGGCGGCATCGTCCACACGAGCTGATCCGCCACCAAGACATGCCTCACAATCCATGTCCGCACGAAGCGGCAGCTCTCTTTGGCAGCCTCTCCCGACTTTCCGGTGTCGAGCATCCGCCCCAGGTCGGCGACCTTCGTCGAGAACTCCCCATGGGCGCTGACGTGCTCGTCGCAGCCGGGACGGTTGTACGTCCGCATCAGATTCTGCTCGGTCGCGAAGGCTGGACGATTCGCATGGCCGGGCCGTGCTCGAGCGCGTCCTCGAGCTCGTTCAGCAAACCGACCAATCGTTCGTGCTGGCGGTTGATTTCGGGAACACCAACCGCCATCCGCCCAGGCCAGCCGCGTCATCCGCGCCTCCCCTGCAATCAATCGGCCGCGGCCCACGAAGCCACAGGCTCGGTGCCGGCACGCCCGCCGCGCACTCGGAAGACGCAACGGACCAGCGCCAGAAACAATATATAGTATGAGCCGTGACGATCCCGAGTCGCGAGCACGCCCGCTCGCTCATCGAGCTCGACCCGGCCGTCTCGCCACCCACCGCGCTGCCCGACCGGATCTACGCGGCGCTCAAGTACCGCATCCTCACCTGCGCAGTCCGACCCGCCTCGCGCGTCGTCGAGAAGGAACTTTGCGCGGAGATGCAGGTGTCGCGCACGCCGCTGCGCGAGGCCCTCAACCGCCTGGCTCTGGAAGGCCTGATCGCGATCACGCCGTATCGTGGCTACGCCGTCGCCCCGATTACCATCGCCGCCTTCCGGGAGTTGTGTGAGGTGCGCCGCATTCTGGAGTCGGAGGCGGCAGCACTGGCCGTCGCACGTGCGACCGAAGACGATCTGAACCGGCTGGACGCGCTCGCCGAGCTGCGATACCGACGTGATGATCGCCAGACCTACACGAAGTACCTGAAGGCCAACAGCGCCTTCCATCTTGCGCTCGTCCGGTGCACCCAGAACTCCCGGCTCGAAGCCCTGGTGATGGCGGCGCTCGATCAGCATCAGCGCCCGCTCTACCTGGGCCTGGGCGTTGGCGTGGATTCAAAGGCGGCCACCGGAGAGCATCGCGAGATTCTCGACGCGCTCCGGCGCCGGAGTGCCGCCAAGGCCCGCACGCTCATGCGTGGCCACATCTCCCGCGGCGAGGACCGCATCGCCAAGGCTCTCGCCGCGGCCGGGTACTGAGACGTCCCTTTGCGGCGGTCGGCCTCGCCTCTCGCGGTTTGTGTCCTGAGGCCCCGGACCCGCTCACCGGCCGTTCGGCCGGCCCGCCCCGGTTCCCGTTGAGGAACCGGTTGGACCAGTAGAGCGTCCACTTCATCTGCTCGACGTGAAGGCGCGGTCCCGGTCGGAGGGCCGTGCGGCTCCCGCGGGAAGATGACCGGGTCGGAGATCACGCCGAAGTGGCGGAGCACACGGGAGAACTCCTAACTCCGGAGCAACGGCACCCGGTTATCCGCCTCGCCCCGAAAGCAAGAGCGTCTGGGTCTTCACGTGCGGTGGCTGCTTGAGGGACGGGGTATTCCAGCAGGTCTCCAACGCGCTGAATAGGTCGCCGCCCAAGTTCTTCGCGTGCCCGTAGCAGTCGTCCCGTGTGCCTTCCACGCTGACGAAATCCGCAAGGCCCGCCAGCGACACAGCCGCGCAGAGAGGAAGCCGAACGTCCGCCCGGCCGGGCTTCATTCCGGGCTTCGGTTGCAGCAGCCTCCCGTTCAACACGGCCCAGAGGTGACGCGTCGGCAGGCGCCATCCAGACAGCCGACGGCCGCCGGTTCAGACCGCTGCCGCTACCAGGTCAGGTATGTGCGCGTGTGCCTATCACCTTGCCGGGGGTTCGAGTGGAGCCAGCTTCCTCGCCGAGAGCGCCGAGTTCAGGGCGGGCAAGTCGGACCTGAGCGCCGCGTCCAGCCTGCCGAGGGCAGCGGCGAGTTCGTCGGCGAGCAGCGCGAACACCGTGTAGCACTGGTCCGTCGGTCGCCCTTCGGCATTCTCGACGACACGCTGCAGGGCCGCGATCCGGTTATTGAGCTTCACGGGGTAATTCAGCGGGTCCTTTGGGCTGCGGTTGCGGACCTGGTACAGCTCCTCTTCGACAGCCGAGATCTTCGAGAGGAACAGTTCGGCTGCCTTCGTCAGAGCCGGGTCAGCCGCGGCTGCCAGCCGGTCTGCGAGTTGCTTCTTCATCGCGCGGATGGCGACGACCGCTTCGTGGGCCTCGGACGTCTTGTCTCGGATCCTCACGGCCAGTTCGAACTGCGCGCGAAGGTCCGCCTCGGTGACATCCTTCAGCGAGGGGTTCCAGGTCACGGAGAGGGAACGCGTCTGGACGTGGCCGTCCACCGTCAGGCGGACCTGGTACACCCCCGGCGCCGCCAGCGGTCCTTTGTCCGGCTGGGCGCTCCGGAGGATCAGGCCTTCAAACAGCGTGGCGCCGGGATAGCGGAGGTCCCAGCTGACGCGGTTCGCGCCGGCTCGGTTGGGCAGGGACTTAGCCGGGAAGTGCGCCGCGACCCTCCCGGACCCGTCCACGATCTCCAGAGAGAGAGACGCCGCTGGCTGCTTCAGGCAGTAGTCGAAGACCGCTGGGCGGAGTCGCCGGACCGCGTCGCGGGGCTGGAACAGGCACACGGGCGAAGCCACCGCCTCGGGTGTCAGCTGGCGGAGGACGTCGATGTCGTCGAGCACGTAGAAGGACCGGCCGTGCGTGGCAATCACGAGGTCGTGTTGCTCGACGACGAGGTCGGACACCTGCGTGTCCGGGAGGTTGAGCGAGAACGACTGCCAGCTCCCGCCGTCATCGAACGAGACGTGGACGCCGTGCTCGGTGCCCGCGTAGAGCAGACCCGCTCGCCTGGGGTCCTCGCGAACGGCGTGGACGAAATCCCCCGTGGGAATGCCCGCGACAATGCGCGTCCACGTGGTCCCATAGTCGGCCGTCCTCCAGATGTAGGGCGCGCGGTCTTCCAGCTGGTAGCGTTTGCCGGCCACGCAGGCAGCACCAGCCTGGTGGGAAGAGGCGTCGATCAGGCTGACCCGCGTGAACTCTGGCATGTCGGGCGGCGTGACGTCGCGCCAGGTCCGACCGGCGTCCCTGGTGATCTGCACCTTCCCGTCGTCGGTGCCGACCCAGATCGTGTCGCGCTCGAGGCGCGAGGGGGCGATGGTGAAGATCGTCGCGTAGAACTCTGGCCCGTTCTGGTCTTTGGTGATGGGTCCGCCCGAGTCGCCCAGGGTCTTGGGGTCCGCGCGCGTCAGATCGGGGCTGATCCGCTCCCAGCTCTGGCCCTCGTTTCTCGTCCGCCAGAGGTGCTGCGACCCGACGTAGAGCACCGCGGGGTCGAGCGGCGAGACAGCGATGGGGAACGTCCACTGCCAGCGCTCGGGGACCGACCCGGCCGACTGGCCGGAGTAGAACCGAGGGAAGGGCTGGATGTCGCGCGCCTGGCCGGTCGTCCGGTCGAAGCGGGTGAGGTAGGCCTCCTGGCCGCCCGCGTAGACGATGTTAGGGTCGACCGCGTGAGGTGTGACGTATCCGCTCTCGTTGCCGCCGACCTCGTAGAAGGGGGAGGCCCCCGTGCTCGGGATGCAGGCCGTCGTGTTGTCCTGCTGGGCGCCGCAGACGTGGTAGGGGACGTCGCGCGTCGTCGCGACGTGATACATCTGTGCCGTCGGGTAGTCCTGTTTGGTCCAGGTGCGGCCGCCGTTGACGGTGACGGTGCCGCCCCCGTCGTTGCCGTTGACCATCCGCAGGGGATTCCCGGGGTCGATCCACAGGTCGTGATGGTCCGCGTGGGCACCCTCGCTCGCGGTGAACGTCCGGCCGCCGTCGGTCGACTTCTGGAAGAGGTAGTTGAGGACGTAGACGGTGTCGATCTTCTTCGGATCCGCGTAGACGCGGGTGAAGTAGAAGGCACGTTGTCGTAGGTCCCGGCTCTCGTTGACCCGAGCCCACGTAGCGCCGCCGTCGTCCGACCGGAACAGCCCGCCGTCGTCGGCCTCGATGAGCGCGAAGACGCGGGCCGAGGAGGCCGGCGAGACGGCGACCGCGATCTTGCCGACGATTCCCCGAGGGAGCCCGGAATTGCGCGTGATTTCGGTCCAAGTGTCGCCCCCGTCGACCGACTTGAACAGCCCCGACCCCACGCCGCCGCTCGACAGCAGCCAGGGCGTGCGATAGACCTCCCAGGTGGAGGCGAACAACACCCGCGGATTGCGGGGATCGAGCACGAGATCGACGGCGCCGGCCCGGTCGCTCCGGAAGAGGATCTTCGTCCAAGTGGCGCCGCCGTCCGTGGTCCGGAACACGCCGCGCTCCGCACTTGGGCCGTACGGGTGGCCCAGCGCGGCCACGTACACGATGTCGGGGTTCGCCGGGTGAATGCGGATGCGCCCGATAGCCTGCGTGTCGGCTAGACCCAAATGGCGCCAGGTCCGTCCCGCGTCCGACGACCGATAGACGCCGTCGCCCTGGAGGACGTTCCCCCGCAGCTGCACCTCGCCCATCCCGATATACACGATGTCGGGGTTCGACTCAGCGACGGCGACCGCGCCGACCGACGAGCTCGCTATCTGGCCGTCGGTGACCGGGTCCCACGTGGTGCCGCCGTCGGTCGTCTTCCACAGCCCGCCTCCCGTAGCCCCGAAGTAGTACTCGAAGGGCCGGCTGGGGCTGCCGGCGACGGCAATCGACCGGCCCCCGCGGTTCGGGCCGATGTTCCGCCACTTGAGCGTCTGGAAGTACTCCGGGCCAAAGCGCGTCGGCGGGTCGGCGGGCGTTCCCGTGGCCGCAAGGCCGGCGAGCGCGAGGAGCAGCGGGACGACACGACGTGCACGCGCCATGGCCAGCCTCCCACGAGAATCCGGTCCGCGGGCCAGCACCGATGGTCTGTTCCGTCAGGACGCGGCCTGCCGTCCTACCGGCCCGTGTAGGATAAACTCTCCGGGCGTGCGACCCGTCCGGGGTCTGCCGCCCGCCCGAGCGGTGCGCCGGAGGAGAACAGCAGATAATATACGATATTCAATTCGGCGAGGCGACCGGGCGGCTCCGGCGCGCCCGAGGGGAGGCGGCACCATGGCGAGCGCGGAACGGAGCGGGGTGTTCCCACCCCGGCTCATGCAGGCGATTCGGGACCAGTTCCTCTACGTCGATTGGGACCCCTACTCGGGCAGACGCATCTTCTTCGACGCGGCGTCGGGGTCGTGCCGGCCGAAACGCGTGGTTGAGGCCATGGCCATGGAAACCTGCCTCCCCGACCAGCAGGGCCGTGCCAACCCTGGCTCCCAGCACGCCGTGGACGTTACCGCGAAGGGCATCGAGGACCTCATGCTCTTCTTCGGCGCACGGTCGGGCCAGACCATCCCGGGTTGGAGCAGTAGCCACGTGATCTACCGCGTGACCGACGCCGTGCTCCACGCCGTGCCCGGGACGAACGTCGTGACGACCGGGCTGGACCACGCCTCGGTGAGAAGCGCCGTGAGCCAGTTCTCGGCAATCTACGGCAAAGAAGAGCGGATCGCGCCACCAGACCGGGCGTCCGGCTCCGTGCCGATCGCGGCAATCCTGGATCGGATCGACGCCCGCACCTGTCTTCTGGTGGTGACGCACACGTCAAACGTGACCGGGGAGATCTACGACGTGGCGACCATCGTCCGCGAGGCGCGCCGCATCAAGACCGACCTGTACATCATGGTCGACGGCGTGCAGTATTCACCGTCCGGCCTGGTCGATGTGGAGGCGATCGGGGCCGATGCCTACGTGATCGCCCCCTACAAGAACTTCGGCGTGAAGGGCTGTGGGTATGCGCACGCGTCGGACCGCCTCGCGACGCTCCCGCACTGGAAGTACACCTCGAAAGCCGCGACAAGTTGGGATCTGGGAGGCGTCGAGCACCAGTCGTACGCGGCGTGGTCCGCGGTTGTGGACTATCTCTGCTGGCTAGGCGGCCAGTTTACCGATTCGGCCGACCGCCGCGCGATCATCGTCGCCGCCATGCAGGCGATCCGGGCCCACACCGCGGGCCTGCTGTCGGTCCTGCTCCACGGGACGGAAAAGGTGCCGGGCCTCAGGGACCAGGAGCACGTGACGCTGTACGGCATGGGCGAGGACCTGTCCCGTCAATCCCTGCTCGTCGGCTTCAACCTGGAGGGGGTCGACTCAGTCGAGGGGTGCGGCCACTACCGGGCGGAGCAGGTCAGGCTCCACGCGCCCGGTCACGATCCGTTCTTCACGGCGATGCTGGAGCAGCTGGGGATCTCGAGCTTCATCCGGCTGTCGGGCAGCCACTACAACACGCCCGAGGAGATCGAGCACTTTCTCATGGTGACCGCCCGGCTGGCCGACAAGGCCCAGCGGCCCGCCGAGCGACGCACGCACTGACGCCGCGCCGGGCTGCCGAGGAGCCCAACGCGGCGGAGCCGAGGAGCGTCGATGGTTGCCGAGGATCAGGTGAGCGGTCACGAACAGCCTCTGCCGGGCGTCGGCCCGTTGCTCGAAGCCCATGGCTTGTCGATGACCTTTCCCGGCGTCAAGGCGCTCTCGAACGTGGATTTCGATCTGCGCGCGGGGGAAGTGCACGCGCTCATCGGTGAGAACGGGGCCGGCAAGTCCACCCTCATCAAGATCCTCTCGGGACAGTTGACCGGCTACGAGGGCGAGCTCCGACTGGAGGGCCAGCCCGTGCATTTCTCGTCGCCGCGAGACGGCATTGAGGCCGGGATCGCGGTCATCCCGCAGGAGCTGCAGCTCGTCTCCGCGCTGACGGCCGCCGAGAACATCTTCCTGGGCCGCGAACCACGGGCCGCCTGGGGCTTGGTCGACCGGCGACGGCTCGTCAGTGGCGCCGACGGGGCCTTGGCTGTCCTCGGCGAACGCATGCCGGGCGGGCCGGTCGGCGCGCTCGAGGCGGGGGAGCGGCAGCTGATTGCAATCGCGCGCGCCCTTTCGCTCGACGCGCGCGTGCTCATCATGGACGAGCCAACCGCCTCGCTCGGCCCCTCCGACGTCGGCCGCCTCCAGAAGGTCGTTGCCAATCTCACCCGCCGGGGCGTGGCGGTCATCTACATCTCGCACCGGCTCGACGAGGTGCGCCAGCTGGCCGGTCGGATCACCGTGCTTCGCGACGGTCGCCACGTGGCGACGCTCGACGCTGCGGGCGTGACCGAACAGGAGATGGTACGGCTGATGGTGGGCCGGACGCTCGAGTCGGCCCGCATGGACGCGCTTCCGGAAGAGGCCCCAGAGGTCTTTCGTGTCGAGCACCTCTCGCTGCCCGACCCGGGACGCCCGGGCGGCTACCGGCTGTGTGACGTATCGCTCAGCGTGAGACGCGGTGAGATTGTTGGCCTAGCCGGCTTGGTGGGCGCCGGTCGGAGCGACTTCCTGTTGGCGCTCTCCGGCGCGGTCGACCGGCGCGTCGAGGGCCGGATCCTGGTCGAAGGCGCCACGTACGCGCCGGATTCCCCCGCCGAGGCACGGAGTGCCGGCGTGCTGCTCCTGCCCGAGGACCGGAAGTCACAGGGCATCCTCCCGCACCAGAGCGTCCGGGCCAACGTCAGTCTCGGCGGCCTGGAACGCGTGTCGGCGGCCGGCTTCTGCGTGGCGAAGAAGGAGGAGGCCAGCGTCTCGGCGGTCACGCGGCTGACCGGTGTCCGGATGGCCTCTCCGCTGCTGCCGATCGCCACGCTGAGCGGCGGCAACCAGCAGAAGGCGCTGCTCGCCCGATGCCTGTTTGCGGGACCGCGCGTGCTCCTGCTCGACGAGCCAACGCGGGGCATCGACTTGGCTGCCAAGGCCGACATCTACGGTCTCATCCGGCAGCTTGCGGCGCAGGGGTTTGCCGTTGTCCTCTGTTCGTCGGAGATGCAGGAGATCCTCACGCTGTGCCACCGCATCATGGTCTTCCGAGAGGGGAGGGTGAACGCGGAATTCGACCACGCAGCAGCCACTGAGGAGAACATCCTGACGGCGGCGACATCGTCCGGTGCGGCCACTTCAGGCGGCATGCCAGGGGCGGATCAAGGCGCGGGCGGCGGCGGGCAGGAAGGCGGCGGCCCGGGCCAGCCGCGCCGGTCCGCCCTCCGGCGAGCATTCGGCCGGCTGTCCGGCGTGATTGGCCTACTCGCCGTCGTGACGCTGGCCGTCGTCTTCTCACCGGTGCGTCACGGGCGACCGGTGTTCCTCGACGTCGGCAACCTCACGGACATCCTGCGCCAGGTGGCTGAAAAGGGCATCCTGGCGGCGGGGATGACACCCGTCATCATCTCGGCGGGCATCGACCTGTCGGTGGGGTCCGTGCTGGCACTGTCGGCGACGCTCGCCGGCTGGCTCCTGATGCAAGGCAGCCTGGGCCTCTGGCCGACGCTCGTCGTCGTGATCGCGGTGGGGGCAGCCTGCGGCCTGCTCAACGGCTTGGTCGTCGCGCGCTGGCGGCTGCCGGCCTTCATCGCCACGTTGGCGACCATGAGCGCCGCGCGGGGCATCGCCCGCTACATCAGCGGAGGAGCAGCGATTCCGCTGGGGTTCGGCCCGGGCGCCGCGCCCGAGTCGTTTCGGATCCTCGCGACGCCGATCGTGCCCTTCGTGCCAGTGCCGGCCGTGCTCTTCCTGCTGTCGGTCGCGCTCATCCACGTGATGCTCTCGCGGATGCGCATCGGTCGCTACGTCTATGCCATCGGTGACAACGAGGAAGCGGCCCGGCTCGCCGGTGTCCGTGTCCGGCGCTACAAGACGATTGTCTATGTGCTCTGTGCGGCACTGGCCGCGCTGGCGGGACTCATCCACTGCGCGCAGCTCGAGCAGGGCAATCCGAACGACGGCGTCGGCTACGAACTCGATGCCATCGCGGCCGTGGTAATCGGCGGCACGGCGCTCTCGGGCGGCGTTGGAACCGTGGTCGGGACGCTCGTCGGCACGCTGATCATTGGCGTGATCAACAACAGCATGGGCCTCAACAACATCGACGCCAACCTCCAGCTGATCTTGAAGGGGGCGATTATCCTGGCCGCCGTCTGGATGCAGGCCCGCCGCAAACAGACCGCCTGACCGAAGGCCAAGCCGCCGCAGGCAACGAGGAACCCCGGACACACGCCAGGACAATCACCCGGCCGTGCCCGCCTCTTCGGTTTTGTCGGCAGCGAGGCGCCGCCGTGCGGGCAGGATCACTCCAGGTCACCGCTAGTAGATCCCAGGAACCAGACGCCACTTCGTCTTGGCCGCATACTCCGGGTAGCCCGGCAGCTCCCCGAAGAGGAAGCGGTCCTCAAGGACCGTGCGGACCACCAGCAGCACAGCCGCGATCAGCCCCGGCACAAAGGCCCAGTACCAGTTCAGCACAAGCGGGAACGCCAGCAAGGACATCAGCATGCCGAGATAGCCGGGATGGCGCACGAGGCCATAGAAACCGGTGTCGCAGACACGGTGATCGCGTTCGGTCTGGATCCTGACCGTGCTTGAGAAGAACGCGTTCTGTCGCTTGGCGAGGGCGAAGATGACCTGCCCGGTGGCCATGGCAACAGCTCCGAAGGCCGTTACCCCAAGCAACATCGAACCCGACCAGCCAAATCGACCCGAGTCCAGCCCAGCCACGACGAACGTGACGATGTTGACGAGGAAAAAGGCGCCGAGCAGCTGCCTGTCCCAACCCTGTCCAGCCCCCGCTTCTCTGGCACGACGGGTGGTGAGGTCCGAACCGGCCGGCATGAGGATGTGGCTGACCGTCGTGCCCAGCAAGGCGAGCACCACGTAGAGGATGCCCTGCCAGTAGCGGAGCTTCCCGGCACCAAGGAAGACGAGGCCCGCGTACGCCAGAACGCCGATGTAGCTCGCGATGACCGCCTTCGCCTTGTCCACGCCCCCCTCAGTCCCGTGACAGCGCGGTCCATCCGCCGGTCGCGTTCACCCGCGCCGGCTCGTGATCGCGCCAGCCGGCATCGGGTGCAACACGTGGTTGGGCTGCGGTTTCCTGCTCCGCGTCCGGCCCGTTTTCTTCTTCTGGGTCCCTTTCCGGGCTGGCTACCGTCACGCAGACGGGCTGAAGCCGCGTCAGGCCGTCGATTCCACGTCGCGCATCCTGACGGGAGGTGGACGGCACGGGTCCCGGCTCATGACAGACGTGCGTCGAGGACGGTCAGGTCTCGTATCAGTCGGGTCCCGGTGGACGGAACGACCTCGAAGGAACGCTCGCTCGCGATGCGGAAGCCACCGGTCTCGAGCAACGTCCGAACCGCTGCGACCGAGGGCGGGATGTAGTTCGGTTCAACCAGTGAGCGGGCCAGCGCCCAGCGGACCCGGGAGGGCACCGTCTCGCCGGCCGAGGAGGCCAGGTGGTCAACGACCAGGTATCGGCCGTCCGCCGCGAGCGCTCCGCGAACCTTGGCGACGAGCTCAGGACTGTAGACGTTCACATCGCACTCAAGGACAACATCGAACCCACCCGGCAGCGCGTCGTGCAAGAAGTCGGCGCCGTGGAAGGCGACCCGGTCCGCCAGGCCCTCCTCGGCGACCAACTCCCGGCCTGCGACGCAAACGGTGGCCAGGTCGACGACAGTCGTGTGGAGCGCGGGGTGGCGACGTGCGAGCTCCATAGCGACGATTCCTGAGCCTCCGCCCAGGTCCATGAGCCGGCGCGCGGTTTCCACGTCGAGGAAGGCCGCAAGTTCCCGGGCGAGTGGCCGGTGCACCTCGTAGAGCATTCTCGTAAAGCGCCGGGCCGCGGCCGCGTCGGTTGCCATCCGGACATAGGCGCCCGCGATGGCGGGCCGCGCCACCCTTGTGGAAGCGGGCGGCTGGGAGAGCGCCTCCGGGAGGTCGCGGAGCACGTCCAGGCGCTCCCGCGCCTCTTGGGCCAGCAGCCCCCAGGCTGCTTGGCTGAACGCCCCGAGAATCGCCTGGCGGGCTGTGGCCGCCGTCCTGAACCTTCCGCCCTCGCGTTCGAGGAGCCCCGTGTTGGCCAGGAGCTGGAGCCAGTAGCCACAGCGCAGCGGCGGGATCTTCAGCGCCTCGCCCACCGCTTCGGCATCGAGCGGCACGGCGTCCAGCATCCAGAAGAGACCGCGCTCCATGGCGGCCCCGACGGCGGCCGCAGTCGCCCCGCCGTCGAGGAGTTCGAGGACATCATCGGTGCTCAACGTGTTCACGGTCTCCTCCTCGTGGCCGGCGGCCGTTCCCGCCCGCGCGAAGGCCGCCCGTCATCCGCGCGGAGCGGTCGTGGGCAGGACCGCCCGACCATGCGGGCTGCCGCGTCGGATGGCCGCTCTATAATGACGCCGTCGAGGGCAAGACGCATGAGCGATCCTTCCAGCCTCTGGGTGTTCTTCCCGATCGCGATCACCCTGCATAACCTGGAGGAAGCGGCCTGGCTGCCCCAGTGGTCGCGGGACGCCGGGCGCATCCACAAGCCCGTCGAACCGAACGAATTCCGGTTCGCGGTGGTGATCGTGACCCTGCTGGCGTATCTGGCCACGTTCGCCGCCGTGGCGGCGCCTGAGAGCCGGCTGGCGCGACTGTGCTTCTTCGGATTCCTGGGCGTGATGATCTTCAACGCGTTTGTGCCGCACCTGCTCGCCGCGGTGGCCCTGCGCCGGTACGCTCCCGGCCTGCTCACGGGGTTGGCGTTGCTGGTGCCAATCAACGGGGTCATCCTCGCCCAGGCGTTCGCGGCAAGACAGCTGACGTGGGCGGGCCTCCTGGTCTCGACCGCCGTTGTCGGGGTCATGCTGCTGGTCCTGGTCCCCGTGTCGTTCCGCCTGGGTCGGCGTTGGACCCGGTAGATTCCATCGCCGGAAGATCTCTGGCGAACGCCCAGAAACCAAACAGGCAACACGTTGGCAGCTGAGCGGCCCGCCGGGCGACACGGCTTCCCGCCACGTGTGGCGGACCGCCTGTTTTCGGCCTGCAGTCGACGTCCTGTACGCCAACCTTCAGCCGAGGCGCCCTCCTCGTCGGCATCCGATCGCGCCAGAGCTCGTCGCGCGCGCAGCGGGCAGTGATAGGATTTGCCGACGTGCTGGCGCAGCGTTTGTGGACCACGCCCTTTCTCAACGGAGTCTCGTGCATGCGGATGCAATCTGCCATTCAACGCCCGGTCTGGTTCCAGGGCGTCCTGTCCGGCGCGCTCGCGGTCGTGCTGTTGCTGCCCGGGTGTGCCCGCCAGGGCAGCACGCGCCACCTGATCGGGTTCTCGCAGTGCAATCTGGGCGAGCCGTGGCGCGTGGCCATGAACGCGGAAGTGGCGGCGCGCGCCAAGGATTTCCCGGACCTTCAGGTGGTGTTCGCCGACGCGCAGCAGGACAACGCCAAGCAGGTGGCCGACGTCGAGACCTTCCTCCGCCAGCGCGTCGACCTGCTGATGATCTCGCCCAATGAAGCCAAGCCGCTGACGCCCGTGGTCGAGAAGGTGTTCAGGGCCGGGATTCCCGTCATCGTGATCGACCGGGGTGTCGAGGGCGACGCGTACACGGTCTTCATCGGGGCCGACAACTACCAGATCGGCCGCCAGGCCGGCGAACATATCGTCCAGCTGCTGGGCGGGAAGGGCAAGATCGTGGAAATCCGCGGGCTGCCCGGCTCCCCGCCCGCGATCGATCGCGGCCGGGGCATGCATGACGTCATCGCGAAGTACCCGGACATCCAGGTCGTGCACAACCCGGTCGGCAACTGGCTACGCGAGGAGGCGATGGCGCAGATGGAGATGGCGCTGGCCGCCAACCCGAAGATCGACCTGGTCTATGCGCACAACGATCCGATGGCGATGGGCGCCTACCTGGCCGCCAAGGCCAAGGGCCGCGAGAAGGAAATGAAGTTCATCGGCATCGATGCGCTGCCCGGCCTCGACGGCGGGCGCCAAGCCGTGGCCGACGGCAAGCTCGATGCGACGTTCGTCTACCCGACCGGTGGCAGACAGGCCGTCGAATTGGCTGAGAAGATCCTCCACGGGGAGAAGGTTCCGCACCGCGTGCTCCTCTCTACCGAGAAGATCGTCCGGGGACGCTGAGGCCCATCCCGAGGCGACCCACGGACGACGAATCGGATGGGTCGACAGAGTCAGAATGGTGTGATGTTGACCGACCAATATTCATCCCCCGGAAGCGTGTCTGCCGCACGTGTTCGGGCGACAAGAGGCTCCTGTGACGCTTCGCGCTGACCGTGCGTTCGTGGTGCGGACACTCGAGCAACTGGTCCGGATCAATTCGATCAACCCGAGCCTCGTGGCTGGCGGCTGCGGCGAAGCCGAGATTGCCGCCTTCATCGCGGGCGTGCTCCGCACGATCGGTCTCGAGGCGCTCACCTTTGAATCCGCGCCCGGCCGCGCTACCGCGGTCGGCACGTGGAAGGGCACGGGCGGCGGCCGGGCGCTGATGCTGAACGGTCACGCGGATACGGTCGGCGTCGAGGGGATGTCCGATCCGTTCTCGGCTCGGATCGCCGACGGCCGACTCTACGGCCGCGGGGCGCACGACATGAAGGGCAGCCTGGCGGCGTGTCTCGGCGCCGCGAAGATCCTGGCCGATGAGGGCGCGAGGCTGCGCGGCGACCTCGTGGTGTCAGCGGTGGCGGACGAGGAGTACGCGAGTGCAGGGACCGTCGATCTCCTCGCCAGATGCCGCGTGGACGGCGCCATCGTGACCGAGCCGACGAACATGGCCGTCTGCCTCGCGCACAAGGGCTACGTGTGGATCGAGGTGGAGACGCGAGGACGCGCGGCGCATGGCAGCCGGTTCACCGAGGGGGTTGATGCCGTCATGCGCATGGGGCGGTTCCTCGCAAAATTGGATGGCCTGGAACAGGGTCTCCGCACCGGGTCGGCCCATCCACTTGTGGGCCCGTCATCGCTCCACGCGGCGATGATCCGGGGTGGTACCGGGCTCAGTACCTACGCCGAGAGCTGCCGCCTGCAAGTGGAGCGGCGGACGGTCCCAGGCGAGACCGTGGACGGTGTGGTGGCCCAGCTTCGGGAACTTGCGGATGATCTCGTCGCGGCCGACCCGTCGTACGAAGTGACGGTGCGACCGTTCTTCTCGCGCGAGCCATTCGAGGTGCCGCCGGACGCGCCAATCGTTCGGGCGCTCGCCGCCTCTGCGCAGACCGTGCTCGGGTCGAGCCCTCCCTTCGTCGGCGACACGCCGTGGATGGACGCCGCGCTGTTTGCGGCCTCCGGGGTGGATACGGTGGTGATGGGGCCGCGGGGCGCGGGCGAGCACTCGGCGGTCGAATGGGTGGACGTCGAGTCGGTCGTGCAGATGGCCGAGATTCTGGCGCGCACGGCCGTCGCCTACTGCGCGTGACGCGGACGCGAGGCCGTCAGGGCCAGTCTGCGTCCGGCCGCTTCTGCGGCGTGGTCCTCGCCAAACGGCCGCGAACACGGCGTTCGTCCACCAGAGAATTGGAATTGGATGGCTCGATGGCTCAACACGACAGAGCCTGCGGCAGGCCAATTCTCGGGCGCAGGACGTAGAGGCACCACGGGGCGACCCGGGCTTCGCTAATCCAGGTGTACGGCTCGTCGCCGCGTGCGAGGGGCAGACAGGATTCGACGACGTCGAACCCGGTCTCCGCGTACACCTCGCGGTACTGCGCGTCGGGAAACAGCACGTCCTCGACCGGCCGCCAGTCGGTGACGTCGGTGATGATCGTCCGGACGATGTCCCCGGGGCGGGCTGTCCAATTCTCCGGGAAATCGCGCGTTGAGAACGAGGCCCACTCGTGCGTGTAGATGTCGGGCGTCGAGACGATGTTGACGAGGCAGCCGCGTGCGGCGAGCAGCACGCGGAACTGCGAGAAGAGCCGCACCTTCGTTGCGCGCGCGGCGACGTTGTCGAACGTGAACGCGGAGACGATCAGGTCGAACGAGCCCGGGGCGAACGGCGACGAGTCGATGGGCGCGGTGACGTCGCCGTCGGGGACGAGCCGGTAATCGCCGGCCGGATCGGCCTGACGCGCGAGGCGCAGCATCTCGGCGGAGATGTCCACGCCGACAACGTGAAACCCGAGGTCGCGCACAAATCGCGTCGATCGTCCCGTGCCGCAGCCGAAGTCCAGCGCCGTACCCCCGGCGCGCGCGTGCCGCGCGAGGAGGCCTGGCAGATCGCGGAACGCGAGATGGTAGGTACCTGGGAACTGGAGCCTGGCGTAGGCTTGGGCCCGCGTCTCGTCGCCGTACGCGTTGGTGAAACTCATCGCGCACCTGCTCATCGCAGACCGAGTGTCGCTCAGATGTGGATGACTGAAAACATCCATTTCGACCTCACCTTGAACCATCCAATATAGTGAAGCGCTTCGCGCCGCCTGCGGCACCTTTCGGGGGCTCCGGTCGTCCTCGGAGCGGCCGATTTTGGATGGGCGCAACGTGGTCGATCGGTCCCATCCACGGCCCCAACCGCCCGCCCGCGTGCACCGGCGGCCATCCAGCAGGTAGGATGGAGGCTCCACGTGACTGCCGACGAGACCGCCGCCCCTCGTGATACGCCGCCCCTGCCCGGGAGGTCCCCCGGTCGCAGCCGCCGAGGCGGCGCCGCGCTGGTCGCCACCGGCATCCTCATCAGCCGCATCTTCGGCCTCGTGCGCGTGCGGGTCTTCTCGCACTACTTCGGGCTGGCGTCAGAGGCCGCCGACGCGTTCAACGCCGGCTTTCGGATTCCGAACCTCCTGCAGAACCTGTTCGGGGAGGGCGCGCTGTCGGCCTCGTTCATTCCCGTCTACGCGAAGCTGCTCGAATCGGGCGAGGAGGAGGAGGCCAACCGCGTGGCGGGCGCCGTGGCCGGGCTGCTCGCACTCGCGGTCTCAGCCATCGTGCTTGTCGGCGTCCTGACGACGCCGCTGCTGATCGACCTCATCGCGCCTGGTTTTTCCGGGGCGAAGCGGGACCTGGCCATCCGCGTCGTCCGCATCCTGTTCCCGGGCGCCGGCCTCCTGGTCCTCTCGGCGTGGTGCCTGGGGATTCTCAACAGCCACCACCGCTTCTTCCTCTCCTACGCCGCCCCGGTCGTCTGGAACCTCGCGATGATTGCGGTGTTGGCGGGTTTCGGGGGCCGAACACGCCTTGACTCGCTCGCGATCGTGCTCGCCTGGGGGTCGGTGGCCGGGAGCGCCCTCCAGGTGGTTGTGCAGCTGCCCACGATTGCGGGGCTGGTCCGCCACCTGCGCGTGTCGGTCGAGGTGACCTCCGTGCACGTCCGCGAGGTGGTGCGGAACTTCTGGCCGGTGTTCTTCAGCCGAGGCGTCGTGCAGATCAGCGCGTACGTCGACCAGCTGATCGCGAGCCTGCTGCCGACGGGTGCGGTCACGGGCCTGACCAACGTGCAGCTCCTCTACACGCTGCCGGTCAGCCTGTTTGGGATCTCGGTGTCCGCGGCGGAACTCCCCACCATGTCGCGCGCGAGCGGCGACGAGGAGGCCGTTGCCGCGCACGTCCGATCACGCCTCGAGGCGGGACTCCAGCAGATCGCGTTCTTCGTCGTCCCGTCGGCGGTGGCGTTCGCCGCGCTCGGCGACGAGGTAGCGGGCACGATCCTCCAGACGGGGCGGTTCTCCCGCGCCGACGCGGTGTACGTGTGGGGGATCCTGGCAGGCTCCGCCGTCGGTCTGCTGGCGACGACCTTCGCACGGCTCTACTCGTCGAGCTACTGGGCGCTACGCGACACGCGCACGCCGCTTCGGTATGCGATCGTGCGTGTCGTCTTGACCGGCGTGCTCGGCTACCTGGCGGCGGTGCCGCTACCCCCGCTCGTCGGCATCGGCGCGCGGTGGGGCGCGGCCGGCCTGACGGCCTCGGCCGGCGTGTCGGGGTGGGTCGAGTTCGCCCTGCTCCGGCGCACGCTGTCGGCGCGCATCGGCGCGGCGCACCTGCCGCGCTGGTTCCTGCCGCGCCTCTGGGCGGCCGCCCTCGCTGCGGCTGCCGTCGCATGGGTCGCCAAACTCGCGTTCCACCTGCGCTCGCCCGTCGCCGAAGGCCTTGTGGTCCTCGTCCCCTACGCCGCGACTTATTTGGGTGCCACGGTCCTCTTCGGCCTGCCCAACGCCCGGAGCCTTACCACGCGCCTGCGTCGGACATTGGGCGTTTGACCGAGCAAATGGAGCTGACACGCCCATTCACAAATTTGGTCGATTGATAGAATTCAGACTCTCGGCTGTCCCTATCAGGTGACGGTCTACCGACCCCCCGGCTCGAAAACTCGGCCGTTTCATGGTTGGCCAGTTGGCGACAAGCCATTTTTTCCGTGGGTTTTCGCGGGTCGTGACCCGGCCCGCCGTTTGTATTCTGTCCGGGTAGTTATCCCAGGCGGAACTCACATGCTTCACGACGACGCCCACAGCATTCTTCAGTTCGTCGCGGCTCCAACCAGGGAGCCGCGCGTGCCCACAGTCCTCACACCTGCCACAGCGCATGGGTGCGCTGCGAGCCCAGTTTGACCCACCCTGGTCATTTGACGTCGCCGTGCGAATCCCGTTCAGGTCCCCCGGCTTGGCAGGTGCGGGGGACCGGACGACCACCCCTCTTCGGGCTTCCTCGCCGCCTCCCGACTCGGTCATAATCGATCTACAGACCCCATCGGCCATCAGAATCTGCGCGGGAGCGCCCGAGATCGCTTCTGCGTCTCATTGGAGGACGCCATATGCCCCCACGAGTACCGCCTGTCCCGAACGGCTACCACAGCCTCACGCCGTACCTCTATGTGGACAACGGCGTCGCCGCCCTCGAGTTCTACACGCGTGCCTTCGGCGCCAAGGAGCTGTACCGGATGGAAGGGCCGTCCGGGAAGATCGGCCACGCCGAGATGAAGGTGGGCGACTCCCACTTCATGCTCGCCGACGAGGCCCCGCAAATCGGGGTCCGAAGCCCGAAGTCGATTGGCGGCTCGGCGATGAGTCTACTGCTGTACGTGGAGGACGTAGACCGGGTGATGGCCGACGCCATCCGTGCCGGGGGCACCCTGACGCGCCCGGTCGAAGACAAGTTCTACGGGGACCGGTCGGGTATGTTCACCGACCCGTTCGGCCACTCCTGGGCGGTGGCCACCCACAAGGAGGACGTGTCACCCGAGGAGATCCAGCGCCGTGCGTCGGCCGCGTCGCACTGACGACGCCGGCCCACGTGCCTCACCCTCTCGCTGTGGCGCGGCGTGGCCGCGCCACGCCGCCTCCCGTCCCCGGTCTTGCGCGGGCGCTGGGTCCAGACCGCGTCAGCGGTCCTGGCAACCCGGCAGGCGGAAGGCGCCGATCCGGCTCGAATAACCCTCCTGGCCCGACTTCAGATAGTCGCCCACATACCAGATCGTGCAGTCGTCCGAGGGGTCAATGGCCGTTTGCGCGTAGTCCTCCCACCGCATCACGTGTTGTGCCGCTTCGCCCTCGACCAGTACCGTCTCGGCAAGCGTGAGCGCGCCCGGCGGGTCGGTCGCCAGCCGCGCGGCCAGGCGCTGGCCGGCAAAATGCGGGGTGCCGCCAAACGAATAGCCGATCGCGATGTTGCCGAATCGATCCATGGCTGGACTGGCCATCCAGCGGAACCAGCCGTCCGGGGCGTAGGTGCCCTGCTGGAACAGCTGCACCGAGCGGTCGCGGGCGATCCGCAGCTCATACCAGCGCACACCACCTCCGCCCGCCGTGGTGTTGACCGAGTGCACCGCGACGATCGACTCGTGGCCCGCGAGGCGCCGGTAGACGAGCCGCTGCATGACCTTGTCGCCCTGCGCGTCGAGCCTGGTGTCGGTGCCCGGCTGCGGGACGCAGTGCGTCAGCTGCCCGTCGCACAGGTAGTGGTACGGAGCGACGACGATCCGCTCCGGTCCAGTGAGTGTCGTGCGCGAGGGGTCCTTCCAGTCCACGTGATAGCGCCACACGTCCAGCGTGTCCGCCTCGAACTGCTTGCGCAGCTGGACGCCGCCCGCGGCGACGACGACGTTGGGCGCGCCGCGCGGCGGCTGGGCGGCGCCGTCGACGTCCGCGTTGTTGAGGAAGCCGACGTTCTCGACGATGATGCACTGCTCGGTGGCCCCTTCGCCGGCGAGCATCTTCGCGCGGTCGACAACGCAGGCGTGCTTCTGCGTCGAAACCGTCTCGGAGATCGGGTTGTCGCTCGTGCTCGTGGGCACGTAGTAGCCGTCGGGCCAGACCGCCGGGCGCGGGTAGTCCGGGAAGAGCGGGCGAAGGAATTCGTACCGGTAATACGGGCCGAACGGGTCGGGCCCCGTGCTTACCGCGTAGCACATCGAGAACGGGCCCTTCGGCCCCTCGGTTCCGCCGCGGGGCCCGGAGGGCGGTGTGGGCGGCCCCGGCGGGCCGGGCGGCGCGGGCGGAGGCGCTGGTGGCTCGAAGAGCCGTTCGGCGCGGCCCGGCTGGTTGGGCCGGCCGGGCGGGCTCAGGTTGACGCGGCCCGGCTTCCACTCCTCCGGCTGGTCCGGTCTGACCTCCTGGCGCCGGAAGACCGGCATCAGGATGAGCCAACGATTGGCGAGCTGGTCGTAGCGGACCACGGCATCGCCGCTGTTGATCGCCTCACAGGCGCCGCCGAACCCGCGGAAGACGTTGTTGGTGGCCACCGGCCCGTACAACACCCTGCCGGTGGTGTCGAAGCGCCGGCCTTTCTTCGTGAAGATCGCCATGCGGGTGTTGACGATCTGCACGATGTGGTCGGGGCCCACCGCGAGACTGTCGTCCGAGGGGTTCCGGAAGGAGCCGCGCCCCTGCGGGCCCTCGAAGCCCTCGCCGAGCCCGTCGAACGACGCGACGAGCCGTATGCCCGGGCGCGTCCCAGGCGAGGTCTGCTCGACGCGCCCCGAGCCGGCCGGTGCCGTGATGACGGGCGGCACGATGGGACCCCTCGACTGCTGAAGGATGTGACCGCCAAGCCCGGCGGTGAGTGCGACGGAGACGACCAACGCGGACAGGATACCGAACGCCAGATGCTTCATGTGAACGATCGCTTTCGCCCGGCACGACGACACGGCCACGCGGGCCGTCGGCCGGACTCCGCAGGTTGAGAACTGACCTCGCTCTCCGCGCATGCCCGAGCGGTCGGGCCACACGCCCCGCGCGGCACGAGCGTGGGCGATTCTAACCCGGGCGCGATGGCCAGGGCGGAATCGAACTGCGTCGGAAGCCTGCAGCCTGAGGGTGCGACGCGACGCGTCCCCAGCCGCTCGCAGTATGCTAGGCGCAAGGAGCGAGCGCCCCATGGACATTCTCGACGCCATCGGCCACACCTCGATGGTCCGCCTGCACACGGTCATGCCGCCCGGCTGCGGCGAGGTCGTCGCCAAGCTCGAGTGGGAGAACCCCACGGGCAGCATGAAGGACCGGATGGCGCAGGCCGTGATTGCGCGGGCGGCGGAGGATGGCCGTCTGAAGCCCGGCGACACCGTGGTCGAGTACACCGGCGGTAGCACCGGCGCGTCGCTGGCGCTGGTCTGCGCCGCGAAGGGCTACCGTCTCCGGATTGTCACCTCCGATGCGTTCAGTGCGGAGAAACGGGATCAGATGACGGCCCTCGGTGCGGAGCTGACGCTGGTCGCGAGCGAAGGTGGCCTCACCACGAAGAAGCTGATCCTCGACATGATCGAGGTGGCCCGCCGCCTAAGCCGCGAGCCGCACACCTACTGGACCGATCAGCTGAACAACCGCGACAGCATCGCCGGTTACTACCCGCTCGGGGAAGAGATCTGGAGCGAGACCCACGGGGAGATCGACGCCTTCGTGCACGCCGTCGGCACCTCGGCGTCTCTGCAGGGGGTGGCCACGGTCCTGAAGCGACACAAGCCGAGCGTCCGGATCGTCGCGGTCGAACCGGCCGAATCGTCGGTGCTCGGAGGCGGCCAACCCGGGCCCCACAAGATCGAGGGTGTCGGAATTGGCTACATCCCTCCGCTCTGGGAGCCGGCCCTGGTGGACGAGATCATTCCGGTCGCGACGAGCGACGCCAAGGCGATGGCGAGGCGGATTGCCCGGGAGGAAGCCCTGTTTGCCGGGACCTCCTCCGGGGCCAACGTCGTTGCCGCGATCAGGCTGGCCCAACGCCTGGGACCAGGGTCCCGGGTGGTTACGCTGGTGGTCGATTCCGGCCTGAAGTACCTGAACACCGACGTGTACAAGACCCGGTAGCCCGCGGCCCAGACCGGCGGCACGCCGCCCGCTGGACTCTCGTTGGTGCGAGGCTTCCGCCTCCTGGCCGGTCGCCGTCAGCCTACCGCGGCCACAGCCACCCGAAGGTCCCTGCGGTCAGCAGGCCGTAGATCAACCCGTCGATCGTCGACTTCAGCGTTACGACCCAGCTGCGCTTGAACCAGATGGTGTTCTGCCACAGCGCGGCCGAGTAGCCAATGAACGCCGTGCAGCCCGCGAACCGGAACACGGCGAGGTAGCGGACGCCGGGGCCGAGGGCGCGCCCCGCGATGTAGGCGGCGAAGATGGATATCACGAGGCAGTAGACGAACCACAGGGCGAGCGGCCCGCCCATCGTCGGCCGCCCCGACCGCATGACGGTCATCATCGCGACCGGGCCCTTCTCCATCCTATCGAGGAACGCCGGCGACGACAGGTCCTTCCGGCTGCTTGGAGTAGGCACCAGGTAGTCGCCCGGGGGGATGTTGAACTTGCGGAGCGCCTCCATCACCTCGTCCTCCGACGGCAGCTTCCGGTAGTCCGACTTGTGGACGGGCAGCAGCATGTGGAGGATCGAACTGGCGACAAAGACGATGACGGCCGACAGCACGATGGGCAGCCACAAGGAAAGAATCGTGACCATTGGGGACCTCCTCTGTGCCGGGCAGGGTTGACGGCGCGCTCGCAAGGAGCGCGGGCGCGCCACGACGGCCCTCCATTGTCGCACTTCCGGCGGGGCGTGGGTCCTGGTGGGTTGAGGGTCCCGGCAGCTCCCTCTCCGCGGGCTCCCCACCCGGCCACCAGGGTTGGCTCGCGAGGGCAGCGTTGACCCGGGCGCAGCGTCGGCCAGCGGGCTGCCTTTCCCGCGTGGTACACTCTCGCCGCGCCGGGCCGACGAGCGCGGCTCCTCGGAGGTGGCGGATGGGTAGTGAGGACACGAGGCGGCCAGACTACGGCAACTGGACTCCGCGGGCGCTCGTTTACGTCCCGGCGGCACTCGGCCTGCTCTTCCTCACCCTGGCCCTGCTCTGGTGGCTGGCGGTGGTCCCCGCCGCGGCCTTTCTCGTGGCCGCCGCGTGCTTGGCGTACGTCCGGCACGCATTCGGCGCCGGAGGCGTGCAGGCGAAGGTCTACGAACTCCTGCTCGGGCAGCTGGACTGGGACGGTCGGGGCCAGGCGCTCGATGTCGGGTGCGGAAACGCCGGGCTCACCGTCCGTCTGGCGCAGCGGTTCCCGGCCGCGCGCGTGACCGGCATCGACCGCTGGGGCGCCTTCTGGGAGTTCTCGAAGGAGGTTTGCGAAACGAACGCCCGCGTCGATGGCGTCGGGAGCCGGGTCTCCTTCCAGCAGGCGAGTGCCGTGGCTCTCCCCTTCGAAGACGGCACCTTCGATGCCGCCGTGAGCAATCTCGTGTTCCACGAGGTGCGGGACGCCAAGGACAAGCGTGCCCTGGTTCGCGAGGCCCTGCGCGTGGTCAAGCCGGGCGGCGCCTTCGCCTTCCAGGACCTGTTCTTCGACCGCGGCCTCTACGGCGATCCGACGGCGTTCGTGGAGACTATCCAGAGCTGGGGGACCACCTCGGTCACGCTGACCAGAACGGGCGACGCGTCCTTCATCCCATTGCTGCTCAGACTGCCGTCCGCGATGGGCACGATGGGCATCATCGCCGGCCGGCGCTAGGCGTTCACCTCCGCCCCCGGCCCGACGGCGAGCGTCTCACGCGATCCTGGCGACGCCGCCGGATTGCCGGCTTCGACCCGCCTCAACCACTGCCGGAAATCAAGGAGCGGAGCCGCTGGAGCGCGCCAGGCGTGCCCTCCTTCATCGCCCGACGGACGTGGTGCCGGATGGATCAGCCCCGCACAGCCGGCGGTGGTCTTCGATCCACTGTCCCCACGGAAGCAGGACCACGTAGACGAGGATCGGAAGCGCGAGCAGCCGTTGCGTGAGACCGATGGGCGGTGGCGGGCCGAACTCGTTCAGGAGGAAGAGTCCCGTGAAGAAGAGGACGAAGCTACCGAACGCCGACCTCCCCACTCGATCGACCGGCCGCGTCAACCGCAGAACGACCACAACGCCCACGCCGAACAGCACGAACTCCGTGAGCAGCGAGGCGGCCGGGTAATTCCACAGACCGAGGCCGACCTTCGTCGACCCCTCCAGCAGAAGCGGAAGGTCTGGGCCGTGCGACATCCAGTCGAGCACCCAGTGACTGAAGACGAGGGTGCCCACAACCAGGGCGGCGCGGCGTTCCCGGTAGCGGCCGAACACAATCGCAGCGGCCAGCGCGGACCAGACGAGGCTCATGAGGAGCCCGTGCGACCAGGGGTAGGAAACGAACTCGAGCGGGGACACCCGGGTGATGCCGGGGCTGACCTTCATGTGTTCGAGTCCAGACTCCATGAAGAAGCCGCAGAGGAAATCCAGGGCCTGGCAGGCGAGCAGGAGCACCCCGAGGGAGGTACGCGGAGCCAGCTGCTTGGCTGCCAGACCTGCGCCGAGGTGTCCGATGAACATGTGCAGACCCCCTAGGCCGCGCGCCGGGCCTCGAGCGACCCCTGTGCCGGCCGACAACGCCCGACCGGCGGAACCATCTGCAGAACCGCTCTCAACATGGTAGCGAAGCGGCGGCTCGTCGCAACCCCACGTCTCACGGTCGGGCCGACCGTCGAGACGGCGCACGACGGGAACGCCATCGGGGCGAGTAAGTTGGCGCCAGGCCCCGGATCCGCGGGGGGCTCCGGGGGGAGAACACGGCATGACGCGGGGGTCCCGCAAACCGAAAGGGCTGTAAAATGGGCACCTGCGCCACTACCGGACAGACGGGACGGAGCATGTTTGTCGGCGTGATCGCCCAAGGAACCACATGATACAGGCCCTTCGCCAGTTGACATCTGCCATTGCCATCGCCGTCGGGCTCGCGGCGGCCGGGACCGTCGTGGCCCAGCGGGGTGGTCCGCTGACGCCCGAACAGGCCCAACACCGCTGGGACGTCGAAAAACAGCTGGAATCGATCGCCATCATCGACCGCAAGGTGATGATGCCGATGCGCGACGGCGTCCGGCTTGCTACCGACGTCTATCGCCCGAAGGACGCCTCCAAGCGCGTGCCGATCATCTGGGTGCGCACCCCCTACAACTTCAACTTCTGGGACGTCCGCAACGGGGTGCCCCGCGACATGAGCACGGCCCTCGACTGGGTCCGCCGCGGCTACGCCTACATCGAGCAGAACGAGCGCGGTCACTTCTTCTCGGAGGGCAACTACGACATCCTGGGCCCGCCCCTCACCGACGGCTACGACGCGCTGGCCTGGATGGCCGCGCAGCCCTGGTCGAACGGCAAGGTCGGCACGGTCGGCTGCTCGTCGACCGCCGAGTACCAGATGGGTGTGGCGGCGATGGGCCACCCCGCCCTGGCGGCGATCAACCCGCAGGGGTTCGGGGCGGGCGTCGGACGCGTCGCGCCGTATTTCGAGCAGGGCAACTGGTACCGGGGCGGCGCGGTACAGATGCTCTTCATCGCGTGGCTGTACGGCGAGCAGAACCAGGTTCGACCGATGTTCCCGCCGGGCACCTCCCAGGAGGACCTCATCCGCGCGTCGAAGTCCTTCAATCTCGCGCAACAGCAACCGCCAGTCGACTGGTCGAAGGCGCTGTGGCGCCTGCCCGAGAAGGACATCTATACGGCCGTCGACGGCCCGCACGGCATCTTCGCGGATGCGATGCCGGTGCCGACCGGTGGGCGGATGATCGAGCGCGAGCCCAACAATCCCGCCTGGTACAAGGGCGGGCTCTACCACGACAACATGCCGCTCAACGTCCCCGGCCTCTGGTTCATGTCCTGGTACGACGTGTCGGTAGGCCCGAACCTGGCGCTCTTCAACCACGTGCGTACCCACGCAAGCCCCGAGGTTCGGGACGAGCAGTGGGCCATCATCGCGCCCGTCGCGCACTGTTCCTACACGCGCGCCGCCGAGCACACCGTGGTGGGTGAGCGGGACCTCGGCGACGCACGCCTCAACTACCCGGAGATCACCAACGCGTTCTTCGACCGGTTCCTCAAGGGGGAGCTGAACGACACGCTGGCGAAGCTGCCCAAGGTGACCTACTACACCATGGGCGCCAACAAGTGGCAGTCGTCCCGAACCTGGCCGCCTGAGGGCGCCCGTCCGCAGGCCTTCTTCCTGTCGAGCGCGGGGAAGGCGAATACCCTCAACGGGGACGGGGCGCTCGTTCCCGCGTCCCCCGCCGCCGATCTGCCGGACCAGTTCGCCTACGACCCGATGAACCCGGTGACCTCGTACGGCGGGAACGTCTGCTGCACCGGTACGGCCATCCAGCCGGGGGCCTTCGACCAGCGCAAGATGGAGGAGCGGCCGGACATCCTCGTCTACACGTCGGAGCCCTTCGCGGAGGGCGTGGAGGTCAGCGGGCCAATCGAGCCGACGCTCTACGTGTCCTCAGACGCGAAGGACACGGACGTCACCGTGAAGGTTCTGGACGTCTACCCCGACGGCCGCGCCTTCAATCTGGACGAGTCCATCCAGCGGATGCGCTACCGCGAGGGCTACGAGAGACCTCCGGTCTGGATGGAGCCGGGCAAGGTCTACAAGGTCGTGCTGCAGCCCCTGACGACGAGCAACTACTTCGCCGCCGGGCACCGGCTGCGGATCGAAGTCTCAGGGAGCAACTTCCCGCGCTTCGACCGAAACCTGAACACCGGTGGCCATAACTACGACGAGGCCACGGGAGTCGTCGCCCACACGGTCGTGCACCACTCGAAGCAGTACCCCTCGCAGAATCGTCGTCACGGTCGTCCGGCCCAAGCCCGTCGGCTAGGTGGCCGGAGCCTGTCGGGGCGGCCGCGCCGGCCCCGGGTCCCACTCGGAGCGGTGAAGACTCGTTGTGACCGAGAGGAGGAGAACGATGCTGCACTTGCTCGGACAGGCGGTGTTCGGCCTCATTGTCGGCGCCATCGCCAAGCTGTTGGTGCCGGGGCATGATCCGGGTGGGATCATCGTGACGATGATCATCGGACTGGTCGGGGCCCTGCTCGGCACGTTCATCGGCCGGGCCGTCCGCCGGAACCCGGACTATTCGGCGCACTGGCTGATGTCGATTGTCGGGGCGATCGTCGTCCTGATCATCTACCGGGTCATCTTCCGGTAGGCAGGCTTCCTGGTGGCCGGCGGCCCCGACGGGGGGCCCCGGCCCCGGCTCCCGCAATCGGCCCGCTTCAGGCGGCCACTACCTCAATCTGCTGGCCCGCGCCGACGTGGGCGTCGGCATCGAGCGTCACGGTGAGGCGGCCGTCGGCAAACGCGTAGGTGGCCCCGACCGGCGTTCCGGCCACCATCACGTGGAGGCTCGTCGGTCCCGCGGGGGCCCCGAGCGCGAGCGTCTTCACGCGTAGCGTGCCGTGCCTGACCGCGAGCGCCGCCTTCAGTCTGTTTCCCTCCCGCCGCTGCGTGAAGGTGCCCCACCCCTCGGCGGCCGTGAAGGCCGCCCTGAAGGCGTCGGGGGTCAGGCGCGGCCTGAAGCCGATGTGGCCCTTGGGGCCGTGGTACTCGAAGCCGCACGCCGCGAGGTACACGCCGTAGCTCGCCATCGAGCGGGCGTAGTGATCCCCGCACTCGACCTCGTTCCACGGGTTGCGCCGGGAGGCGTGGTAGCGGTCGTGGACGGCGCGGGCGACGGCGAGGCCCTCCTCGAGCAGGCCTTCCCAGAATCATGTGGCCCGCCACCTGGTACTCGAAGCCGTTCATGCACTCGTTGAAGTACCCGGCGGCCCACTCCGGCCCCGTGCCCTTGGCCTGCTCGTAGTCCCAGCCGCGGCGCGGGAAGGCGCACATCAACAGCCCGGCCTCGCCGGCCATCGCGTACCACCGACCCGGCCGGTAGCGTGCGCGGTAGGGCCCGACGTCGGGCGTGAAGTTGTACTTCCACAGGCTCCGGAGCGCCGAGAGCGTCTCCGGCGTCGGAAACACCCGGGGCAATCCGACCTGCCAGGCCCAGCTCTGGCCCATTACCTGGTCAATCTCGCAGCCGGTGCCGGAGTTGATGGCGTCCAGGTGGCTCGGGTCGGGCCGGTTGACGAAGTACTCGCCGTCGAACAGCCGCGCGACGAGGTTCGCGCGGCCGCGGGTGACGATCGCTCGGCACCGCGCCGCAAAGGCGCCGTCGCCCATCTCGTCGGCCATCGCCGCGGCCGCCTCGAGTGAGGCCACGTACAGGCCGCTCAGCCACGCGACCGGCCCGTACCAGTCCGTGTCGAGCGTGTTGTGCTGGTTGCTCTCGATGAGGCCGTCGCCGTTCCCGTCCTTGCGGATCAACCACTCGGTGGCGCGCTTGACCGCGGGCCAGAGGCGGGTGAGGAAGGCGCTGTCGGCCGACATCTGGTGCTCCCGGAACGCCCGCAGGATCGTGCCCGCTTGGCCGTCGATGGCTGGGATGTCATTGTTCTCGCCGCGGAAATGGATCGCCCCGTCCGGCTGGAGCGCCAAGCCGAAGTCGGTCCGTTCACGGACAATCCGCTCGAGGTCGGGGAACAGCCGCGCCATCGCGTGCGCGTACTGCCAGACGTGCCCGCAGGTGCCCTCGCAGCAGCCGACGCCCTCCCAGGCCCAGAACCGGCCCGACCCGAGGCGGTGACAGGTGGAGGTGGCGAGGATCGACGTATTGAGGTGCGTGCGGTCGAGGAGCCACCAGGGTAGCGAGGAATCGTACCAGGTGTCGCGCCACAGCCGCGTCTCTGCCGCCAGGTGGTCGAAGTGGGCGGCAACGTGCTCGGCCACCGCGCCGGCCGACGCGAATTTCGACGCGTAGTACCGCCCGCGCTCCTTCACGCCGTCAATCGCGAGGTTGGGGAAGTGCCACGTCAGGACGAAGGTGACCGTTTCGGACGCGCCGGGTGCGATCGCGAGCGTCCGGCCGAGCTCGCCCACCAAGGTCTCCGCGATCGGCACCGACATCTCGCGGGTCCCCGCCCCGCCCTCCGGCGCCGTGCGGGACGCCCGGGAGACGACCTCCGCGGGCGGGCCGAGCAGCGCCAGCCCCATCGTGCCGACGTCGCCGAGCGTGTCGAACGCGTCGAGCGCCGCCGGCCGGTCGCTGAACATGATTCGCCCGACGCCGATGTTGCCCCAGTCTCCCTCGTCGGCGTCCACGATCTGGATGACGGCCTCCCGGCCCGTGAACTCCCGCACGTCGAAGCCCTGGAGGGCCATCCGGTGGGTCTCGAGTCCCGAGGCGGTGCGCACCAGCGTGCCGTCCACGAGCAGGTTCAAACACGTGCGCCCCTGGTGACCGCCGCCGCCGATCCAGAACTGGATGAAGTCGCGGGTGACGGAGAACGGGCGGCTGGTGAGCCGGCCCGTGGCACGGTCGCGCTCCTCCTCGTTGCGCCCCGGGGCGCTCGCATGCGAGTTGACGACGCGCTCGCCGGGCCCACCGACATCGCCCTGGTAGGATGGCATCGCGGTCTTCTTGATCGGCCCGGGACCGAACGCGGTGCCTTCGACGGTCCAGCCCTCGTAGGTCTCCGCGTTCCAGGTCTCGAAGACGATGTCGGGCCGCGCGGAGGTGTCCGACGCGGGGTTCTTGCGGGCCGAGCAGTCGAGGATGGTGTACCCGCGGCCCTCGACGATCCGGTTGCAGCGCGTGCCGGGCGCGTCGCGGTGGTAGAGACAGACAGCGTTCTCCAGCCAGCCGGAGACGGTGGCGTGCAGGACACAGGTCGACAGGTTGCGGACGGTGAACTGCATCACGGTGGCCGGCAGGCTCGACACGTCGGTTTCGAGCGGGATGAATGGGGAGAAGGCCTCGAGCGTCACCTCCGCCGGAGAACCCGGGTCTCGGGTACTCGACGGTCGCGATCGGGTACTGTCCGCGGAACCGGATGTCGACAAACCCGGTGTGATCGAACGGCCGGGTTCGGTCGCCGACGGTGATCGCGAACCCCTGGTCGATCGGCGACGCGGGCGTCATCGGCTTCGCGTAGTGCGCGGAGTTCGTGTCGACGCGCCGGTTGAAGACGTCCCAGTGCCAGAGTTTGCCGTCGCCACCCAGGTAGAGCTGGCCGGCGCAGAGGCCGCCAACGGGCATGCCGATCGTCTCGAGGTCCTTTCCCGTGTAGATCGTCGGCCCGCCGCGCGCATAGAGCGACTTCACCCACTCGGGGCCGAGTTTCTTGTCGACCGGAACGAGGTTCTCGAAATCGCTGTGGATAAAGGGCCCGGCCATGACGGGCGCCTGGACGGCCAGAAGCGCCAGCGTCTGCGCTCCCGTCAGGCGGAGAAACTCGCGACGGTCCAATCCGGATCCGCAGTTGCAGCCTGTCGAGCATCCTCGATCCTTGCTCATCTGGTCGCCTCCTGCCCCGGCGGGCTCCGACTCCCCCGACCGCGCAGGGTCCGTTTGTACTGCGGTTTGCTCGTCCGCTCAAGGACGGTCTCGTGACGGCGGCCCGGCCGCCCGCCCGAGGTGGTGCCGCGCCCGACGCGGCCACCGCGGCGGGCCGCCGTGCGATGATGGGGGAACCGGATCGTCCGGCCGTGGGGATCAGCCCAAGGAGAGGGACATGCGTGGCGTCGTCCGGGTCCGCCTGCTCGCGACTGCCGTCCTCTGCGCCTGGGTCGCCTGGAACGTGGGTGCCTCCGCAGAGGTGGCGCCCCTCTCGCTCCGCGCCGCGCATTGGGACCTCGACCTCGACCGGGCGATGGACGAGATCGGCATCGAGCCGGGCATGGTCGTCGGGGAGGCGGGGGCGGGCGACGGGTACTTCACGTTACCCCTGGCACGGCGTGTCGGCCCGGCGGGGCAGGTCTACGCGAACGACATCGACCACCACGCGCTGGCTGCCCTGGCCGACCACGCCCGCCTTGCGCACCTGTCCAACGTCCACGTCGTCGACGGGGTGGTCGACGACCCGCGGTTCCCCAGGCGGGACCTCGCTGTGGTGGTGATCGTGCACGCGTTCCACCACTTCGCCCACCCGGTCGAGTGGCTCGTGAACGCGCGGCAGTACCTGCGGCCCGGCGGCACGGTGGCCATCATCGACCTCGATCCCGCGCAGGGCGCGTCGAGCCACTTCTTGACGCGCGAACGGATTCTGACCGACGCGGAGCAGGCGGACTACGAGATGACCAGACTGACCGACACGGTCTCCAGGCACCTGATCATCGTGCTGAAGCCCCGCCCGGCTGCCGAATGAGACCAGGCAGAGAGGAGGCCTCGGCCCCGGCCGTCGTCACCGGCTGACGTCGAGCAGGCCGTAGTCGGCAAGCGACGCCCGCAGGGCCAGGATGTCGGACCTCTCCGGGCGCCCGAGCAGCTCAGGAAAGCGGTGGGCGAGGTGGGCGGGGTGGTACTGGGCCATGATGTTCACGCCAGCCCCGGGAGCGGCGCGCGCCACGGCCTCGATCACCCGGCGAGATTCCGACAGCCCGGCCGGCATGACGAGGTGCCGCACGAGGACGCCCCGCGTGGCGACACCGTGCGCGTCGAGCCGGAGCGGCCCGACCTGCCGGGCCATCTCGGCCAGGGCCACCTCGGCCACCGCCGGGTAGTCCGCGGCACCCGAGTAGCGGAGGCCTTCTACCGGAGCACCGTACTTGAAATCGGGCATGTAGATCTCAATCAGGCCCGCCAGCAACCTCACGATCTCGACCGGCTCGTACCCGCCGCAGTTGTACACCACGGGCACCGTCAGGCCGCCGAGCCGTGCCAGCGCGATTGCCTCGGCGACGGCGTGGGCCACGTGCGTCGGGGTGACGACGTTCACGTTCTCGCAGCCACGGTGCTCGAGCTCGATCATCAGCACGGCGAGCAACTCCGGCGGGACGGGGTCGCCGACGGCGCGCTGGCTGATGTCGGCGTTCTGGCAGAAGACGCAGTGCAGGTTGCAGCCCGAGAAGAAGATCGTGCCGCTGCCTCCCCTGCCGACCAGGACGGCTTCCTCGCCGAAGTGCGGGCCCCACGAGGGGACGCGGGGCGTGACGCCGATGCCGCACAGGCCGATCTCACCCGCCGCCCGGTCCACCCCACACCGCGTCGGGCACAGGCGACAGGCGCGGACGATCTGGCGCAGCTCGTCTATAGCTGGCGGCAGCGAGGCCATGAGCGACATTCTACCGGCGGGCGGACGACTCCGGAGTCCGGATCTGGCGGCCAGACGCGCGTCTCGCACCGGCACGCCCCCGATGCCGCACAAGGCGCTCGGGGGCTTGCGGGAAGGTCTGCGACGACGTCCGAGCCCTCAGCCGGGCCTTCGGGGTATGCTGTACTGTTCGGGTAATTCGGCTGCCACGTCGTGGAGGATTTGTGAAGCCTCGCACCCGCCTCGTCGCCCTGGTCGCCCTGTCGATGCTCGTGTCGCTGGCTCCGCCGGTTGGAGCGCAGGGGCGTGAGTTCATTCAGGCCCACTACACGAAGTACGGATTCCTGATCCCGATGCGCGACGGCGTCCGGCTCTTTACCACCGTCTTCGTGCCGAAGGACGGGACCCGGACGTACCCCATCATGTTCGAGCGCACTCCCTACTCGATCGGCCCCTACGGCACCGACGCCTATCCTGAGCAGCTCGGCCCCTCGGAGGCGTTCGCGCGGGAGGGGTTCATCTTCGCCTACCAGGACGTGCGCGGACGGTTCCTGTCCGAGGGCGTGTTCGTGGACGTGCGCCCGCACCAGGCCGACAAGAAGGGCCCGCGCGACATCGACGAGAGCACCGACACGTGGGACACGATCGACTGGCTCGTGAAGCACGTGCCAGGGAACAACGGTCGGGTCGGCATGTCGGGCATCTCGTACGACGGGTTCTTCGTCGCGGCCGGCATGATCGATGCCCACCCGGCGCTCAAGGCTGCCTCACCTCAGGCACCCATCGGCGACTGCTACATGGGCGACGACTGCTACCACAACGGCGTGCTATGGCTCCCGCACAACTTCAGCTTCTACACCTTCTTCGAGGAGCGGACCGGTGGCCCGGCGGCGCCCGGCGAGTTCCACCGGTTCGACTACGGCACTCCCGACGGCTACCAGTTCTACCTGCGCCTGGGTCCGGTCGCCAACTCGAAGGCCCTGCTCCATCCGTCGAACCCCTACTGGAACGAGACGGTCGACCACCCGACGTACGACGACTACTGGAGGTCGCGCGCCATCACGCGGTTCTTCCACGCGCTGCCCCCTTCGGTGATGACGGTCGGCGGCTGGTTCGACGCCGAGGACCTGTCGGGTGCGCTCCGGGTGTTCCGCGCCGCCGAAAAGGTCGCGCCCGCCGACAACCACCTCGTGATGGGCCCCTGGCGACACGGCGGATGGGCCTACGGCGACGGCGATCGGCTGGGCAGCCTCTACTTCGCCTCGAAAACTGCGGCGTTCTACCGCGAGCACATCGAGTTCCCGTTCTTCATGGAGCGCCTGAAGGACAAGAAAGACCAGCCACTCGCGAAGGCGTACGTGTTCCAGACCGGCAGCAACCGGTGGCGGGAGTTCGCCCAGTGGCCGCCGCACCAGGTCGTGCCCGTCACCTTCTACTTCGCCGAGCAGGGTGGGCTGGCCGAGGGGCGCAGGCCGTCGGCCGTCGGCGCGTTCGACGAGTACGTCAGTGACCCGGCGCACCCGGTTCCCTTCATGGGCTCCGTCACGCAGAACATGCCCGGCGACTACATGACCGAGGACCAGCGCTTCGCGACGCGGCGCCCGGACGTGCTCGTCTACGAGACCGAGCCGCTCGCCGAGGATGTGAGCGTGGCCGGTCCGATCGAGGTGAAGGTGTTCGTGTCGACGACGGGGACCGACTCGGATTTCGTCGTGAAGGTGATCGACGTCTACCCGGCCGACTACCCCGACCCGCCGAGCGAGGGAACGCCTCCGGCCATGCGCGGGCCGCAGCCCCCGTCATCCGGCCGGATGGGCGGCTACGAGCAGATGGTCCGCGGCGAGCCGTTCCGGGGGAAGTTCCGCAACAGCTTCGAGAAGCCCGAGCCGTTCGAACCCGGCACGGTGACTCCGATCGCGTTCACGATGCCCGACATCTGCCACGTGTTCCGGCGGGGTCACCGTATCATGGTGCAGGTGCAGAGCTCGTGGTTCCCGCTGGGCGACCGAAACCCGCAGGTCTTCACGGACATTCCGAATGCCAAGCCGTTGGATTTCAAGAAGGCCACCGAGCGCGTCTACCGGTCCTCCGCCGCCCCGTCCGGCGTGACGCTGCTCGTCGAGCGCTGAACCGGGACGGCCAGGACCAACGCTCGCCGCCCGCCCCGAACCTCTCGGTGAAGGTTGACCAGGCGTCGCCGGACCGCACCGGCGACGCCGGTCCCGGCATCGAGGTCAGGAGTACTCCAGGGACAAGCCGACGCCAACCTCCTCGACGTTCGCGATCCGCGCGAGGGCGATTCTTGGACCTCAAGTCCGTGCAGTGACAGGCATGGACGGCGCCCGCACCGAGCGTTTCGAAGTAGGCCAGCGTGCGCTTGAGCTGTTCCTGGGGCGGGTGCTGGAGGTGAAAGCCCCCCACCACGTCGCGCACGCGGCTGTCCCCGCAGATGGTCCGCGCATGCTCGACGGTGTTGCAGATGCCCGAGTGGGCGCAGCCGGTGATGACGATCAGGCCCGACGGCGAGCGGTAGGCGAGGGCCGAGTCCTCGGGGACCGCATCGTCGGTCGCCTCGCCCTCCTTGCGCCCGAAGGTGAGGGTGCCTTCAAACGTGTAGTGGCGCGGGATCTCACCGAGGTAGACCAGGTTCTCGCTCAGCCAGCGCGGCTCGGTGCCCAGCCGCACGGTGAAGTGCCGGGCCAGCTTCTGCTCGGACATCAGGGCGCCAGCCTCCGCAAAGGTGTCCCCTCGGATGCTCAGGAAGGTCTTCGGGTGCGCCACGAGGAAGGGCCGATGGAAGGGGCGTTTCTCGCGTTCGAGCTCGACGTAGAGCCTCACCAGCGCCTCCAGGCCCCAGGTGTGATCCTCGTGGCCGTGCGAGAGGGCGAGGTAGTCGAGGTGCGACAGATCGAGTCCCAACTTCCGCGCGTTGGCCAGGAAGATGTCCGAGTACCCCGTGTCGAACAGCACGCGCACGCCGTCGGCCTCGACGAGGAACGAGAGGCCGGGCTCGGCCAGGAAATAGCGATCGATAAGCGTGTTGTTGTCGACGAGCACCCGCAGCGTCATGGACATGACCACAGCCTACCCTCAGGCGGTCCCCCCTGGCCAGCGGTACGGCAGCGAGCCGCTTGGCGCCAAGGGACTGCACAGCTTGGCGGCCCGTCTGCGTGGCCTCCGCCCGGCGTTCGGCCACGATACAATGCCCGGGTGCGGGATCACGTGCGTGCCTTCCTCGCCTTCCTCCGGTTGAACCGCAACCAGTCTCCACATACGTTGCGCGCCTACGAAAGCGACCTGTCGCAGTTTCTGACCTCCCTGGCGGTCCAGGTGCAGTGCCCGAGGCCCGACCTCCAGCCCACCGACATCACGCGGTTGTCGATCCGGGGCTACCTGGCGGACCTGCTCAAGAAAGGGGAGTCCCGCGCCAGCGCGGCCCGCAAGCTCGCGGCCATCCGGACCTTCCTCCGCTACCTGCGGCGCGAGGGTGTCATCGAGCATGATCCCGGGTTGCTGGTGGCCACGCCGAAGCGCGACCAGACGCTGCCCCGACACCTCGAGGTGGACGAGATGGCGCGGCTGCTTGAGACGCCGGACTCGTCGAAGGCGCTCGGCCGGCGTGACCGGGCGATCCTCGAGCTGCTCTACGCGTCCGGTCTGCGCCTGAGCGAGCTGGTGGGGCTCGACGTCGATGACCTGAATCTGGGGAGCCGGATGGTGCGGGTCCTGGGCAAGGGCCGCAAGGAGCGGCTGGTGCCGTTCAACCAAAGCGCCGCCACCGCCATCCGTGCCTGGCTGCCGGACAGAAGCCAACTCTGGGCGCGAACGCACTCACCGGGGTTGGCCGCGCGCGGGTCGGCGGAGCGCCCCGAAGCGTTGTTTCTCAACTGGCGTGGCTCGCGGCTCTCCGGCCGCCACGTACACCGGCTCGTGCGCCACTACGTCGCCTCGTGCAGCAGCCGGGTCGGGATCAGCCCGCACGCCATCCGGCATTCCTTCGCCACGCACCTGCTCGAGGCGGGAGCCGATCTGCGGGTGATCCAGGACCTGCTCGGGCACGCGCGACTGAGCACGACCCAGCGCTACACGCACGTGAACGCCGCGCAGCTCCTCGACGTCTACCGCCGCGCGCACCCGCGGGCCAAGCAGCAGTAGCGACGCAGCCACGGCTCAGCGGCCGCCGGTCGTTCCCCGGACCCACGACGCGACGAGATCAAGGACCTCGGGGGCCACGCGGCCGGGCTGAAGGATCGCCCTGAAATCGGCCGTGCCCTCCACCGGGGTGAGGATGTGCGTCAGGTTGGGGAACAGCCTCGCCTCGGATCCCGGCCGTTGTGTGACCAGGACGGAGAGGGCATCGAAGTCGGCCTGGAACACCTGCGCGTCCTTCCCGCCCTTGATCACGAGAATCGGGACGGTCGTCTTCCGTAGTTCGGCGATGGGGTCGCGGATGATCATGTCGCGGATGGCGGCGGGCGGCTGGCCCTGCACGTCCTCCGCGGTCGCCGTTCCCGCCCGCACCTTGGCCATGATCGCGTCCTGCAGCGCGAGTGTCTCGGCCAGCTGGTCGGGCGTGCGCCCCGCGCTCAGGCTGGCGACCTGATCGCGGATGATGAGGTCCATCGTGCGCCCGGGCGCGGACGCGAGTACCAGGCCGCGCACCTCGGCGCGCTGCGCCACGTAGGGCGCGGCCAACCCGCCGAGACTGTGGCCGAAGACGAAGACACCCCGTCCGGCCACCTCGGGCAGGCCCGCGGCGAAATGGACGGCGGCCACTGCGTCGTCGATCGATTCCGAATCGAGGGTGCCCCGGTACGACTTGGGAAAGGCGAAGGTCCGCTTGTCGTAGCGGAGCGTGGCCACGCCTCGCTCGGCGAGGCCCCAGGCCAGGTCGCGGAACGGCTTGTTGGGGCCGATCGTCTCATCGCGGTCCTGGGGCCCGGAGCCCTGGACCAGCACCACGAGCGGAGCGGGAGTCGCGGCCGGGAGACACAGCGTGGCCGGAAACACCTGCCCGTCGCCACTCGTAAAGTGGATCTCCTGTTCCTTCACTCCGCCGGGGCGTTCGGCTGGCGGTCCCGCCGGTGGGGGCGCTGCCATGACGAAGCCCTCGTGCACGAGCTCGGCGTCCTGGGCTGGGACGACGAGACGCAGAAACCGGTTGGTCGCGGCGTCCGCGTAGATTTCCGTCGCGATCCCGGCGAGAGTGAACGTCCATTTGCGGACCGTGATCGGGCGCCCGTCCAGCGTGCCGGGGAGCGTGCCCTCGGGCGACAGCACCCCGTTGACCGTGGCGAGTTGGAACGGCACGACGATGGTGAAGGAGCCGGGGGTGCTCGCGGCCAGGTTGAGCAGGACCTGGTAGGGGGCCGCCACCATGTTGTCCATCAGGACCAGACGCGCCGCGATCGGCACCTCCTTGGCCGGCGAGGCTGCAGCGGTCTTGATGGTGAACACGAGACTGCCGCCCTTGCGCTCGGCCTTCACCGAGGCGTCACCGAGGGCGCCGGACATCTCCATCGAGTACGTCTCGGGGCTCCAGTCTGCTCCCAGGGTCTCCCGCAGCGTGAAGTGTCCCTCGGTGGGGCCGCGCGTGATGGCGATCGTCGCGGCCACATCGTAGCCTGTGGCGGTTCTCGTGATCGTGAACCGCTCGGTGCCCGATACGGCGCCCGCGCCGACGCGCAGGTGGAACGGCTCGGCGTCCTGGGCCGTCGCTGCACGTCCGAGGAGCAGGAAGACGGTCGTCAAGGTGAGCAGTCGGGTCATGATGCGGAGAAGATACGCCCGGCCGCGCGACAGATCCAGCGTGGCTGACCGAGAACGGCGCTAGGCCGCGCTAGGCCGGGCCGGCGTCGCCTTCGGGCATCGCTCTCCGCCCCCGTGGGAACTCGATCTTCAGCGTCTTGATCTTGTAGTTGATGACGCGCGGGCTGATCGACAGCAACTGGGCCGCGTCCTTCTGGATCCAGTTCGACATCTTCAGCGCCTCCACGAGCGCCCGGCGCTCGATCTCCTCGAGCGGGATGCCCGTCGGGGGAATCCGGACCACCTGCGGTCCCTCGCCGGACCCCCCGGGCGTGACCGCCTCCCCGAGGTGGAGGTCTTCGAACGTGATCGCCGTGCCCTCGCTGAGCAGCACGGCCCGCTCGATCGTGTTCTCCAGCTCCCGGATGTTGCCCGGCCAGTTGTAGCGGAGCAGGAGCTTGAGGGCGTCGGGGTGGAGGCCGTCCATCTTCTTCTTCAGCTCGCCCGTGAAACGCCTGACGAAGAACTCGGCCAGGGCCGGGATGTCCTCCTTCCGTTCGCGCAGCGGTGGCATGTCGATCGAGACGACGTTGAGGCGGTAGTACAGGTCCTCGCGGAACTGACCGTTGGACACCATGGTCGCGAGGTTGCGGTTGGTGGCGGCGATCAGGCGCACGTCCACCTTGAGCGTGCGGGTGCCGCCGAGCCGCTCGAACTCATGCTCCTGGAGCACGCGGAGGATCTTCGCCTGCGTGCTGGTGCTCATGTCCCCGACCTCGTCGAGGAACATGCTGCCGCCGTCGGCCTGCTCGAAGCGGCCGACGCGCTGCTTGTCGGCACCAGTGAAGGCGCCCTTCTCGTGGCCGAACAGCTCGGACTCGAGCAGGTTCTCCTGCAGGGCGGCGCAGTTGACGCGCACGAAGTTGCGGCTCGCCCGGAGGGAGTTGTGGTGGATGGCGCCGGCGATCAGCTCCTTGCCGGTGCCCGTCTCGCCGCGGATGAGGACCGTGGTGTTGCTCTTGGCGACCTTGCGCACGACGCCGAGCACCTTGGCCAGCGCCCCGCTGCTGCCCACGATCCGGTCGAACTCGTAGATGTCGTTCTGCGTGTGGCGGAGGTAGTCGAGCTCGTGCCGCATGCGCCGCAGCTCGAGGGCCTTCTCGATCTTGACCTCCATCTCCTCGATCTCGAACGGCTTCTGCACGTAGTCGAACGCGCCGCTCTTCATCGCCTCGACGGCAGTGGTCACCGAACCGAAAGCGGTCATGAGGATGACGGCCGTGGACGGGTGCAAGGCCTTCGTGGTCCGCAGCACGTCGATGCCGTCGCTGCCTCCCATCTTCAGGTCGCTCAACACGACGTCGAAGTACCCGTCGTGCAACCGCTCAATGGCCGCGTTGCCGTTCGGCGCCTCGTCGACGTCGTGACCGGCCTCGGTGAGCGCCCGCGCCAGGCCCCGGCGCAGCGCGTCGTGGTCGTCCGCTATGAGTATCCGGCCCATCGTGTCCTCTCAGTGCCTAACGCAACCAGGCCTCGCCGGCCGCCAGCGGCAGGGTCACCCGGAACCGCGTGCCGTGGCCGGCGGCAGTCGCCAGATCGATATGCCCGTTGTGCGCGTCCACGATCTTCCGGACGATGGCCAACCCGAGCCCCGAGCCCTGCGGCTTGGTCGTGAAGAAGGGGTTGAACACGCGCTCGACCATGTCGGGCGGCACCCCGGGACCGTCGTCGGCGACGTCCACGACCAAGGTGGCCGCCGGATCGGACGCACCTGGCAGCTGCACGGGTTCCTGGTACGCGACGCCCTGCGCGGCGGTGATCGCGATGGTGCCCTTCCCGCCGAGCGCCTCGAGCCCGTTGATCACCAGGTTGCTGAACAGCTGGCAGAGCTGGTGGTGGTCCGCCTGGATCAGGGGCAGCTGTTCCTGGATGTTCATCGTCACGTTGACGCCGCCCCGCTCCACCTTGCGCTCGGCCATCGTGACGGCGTCGTGCAGGACCTGCGCGATCGAGGTCCGCTCGACCTGCAGCCGGATGGGCCGCACGAACTCGAGGACCTCGAGGACGATGGCGTTGGCGATCTTCGCCTCGCTGATGATGTCGTTCAGCAGCGACTGGGCATCGGGCGAGTCGGGGATGCGGCGCCTGAGCAGACCCGCCATGACTTCGATGCCCGCCAGCGGGTTCTTCACCTCGTGCGCGATCGCCGCCGCCATCTCGCCGAGGGCCGCGAGGCGGTCGCGCAACCGTTCGCGCTCCTCCATCTGCTCGACCAGCGTCAGGTCCTTGAAGAACAGCGTCGCGCCTTCGGGCTGACCCTGCTCGTCGAGAATGTGCGACAGCGTGTAGCCGATCACCTTGCCCGACGGCTTGAGGCGGAGCTCGGCCCGGTTGGGCAGGTGCACGAGATCGAAGGCGGCGCTCAAGATCCGGACGAGGTCCTGCTGAGGGGCCAGCACCTCGGAAAACGGCTTCCCGAGGTCGTCGAGCCCCGGCGTGATGTCGAGCACGCGGTAGGCCACCGCGTTCATCACGGCTAGCTGACCGGACCGCGTGATGGCCAACACACCGTTCCGCATCCCCAGCACGAGCTGCTTGAAGAAGCGGTCGCTGACGGCTAGGCGTCCGTCAACCGTTCCGGCAGAGGATGGGGTGGGCGCACTCGTCGCAATCTTGTGCGGGCGCGGAGACGGGGTCGCCCGCACACGTCGGTTGGGGCGTTCGGGCATGACGGGCCTGTAATCCTCGTGCGTGGGTGGCGCCTCGAGCGATTTCAATAGTGTAACCATCGACCGCCCGGCTGCCAAGATCATCGGGTTTTCGGCGCCCCCAGGGCTAGTCTGGTGGCCGATCGGGTGATAGCCTGAGCGGTTTCCGCAAACCGCGTGCCTCGGCTCGCCAGACCAACAGGCCATTTATTTTCAAGCTTTTGCCGTGGCAGGTCGGTCGGCCGAACTCTCGGTCGTTACAAAGTTGTGATCGCGGCCTCAACTTGTGGTGTTGGCGCGCTGGAGGGAGTGCTGGAGTTCCTCCCACTGGTGCATGAGGTCACCGACCTCCCACATGAGCGCCTGGTGCCGGTCGACCACGGGCTGCGCTGCCGCACGGTCGTTGTAGAAGCCGGGACCGGCCATCGTGGCTTCGAGGTCCTTGATGGCCGCCTCGCAGCCGGCAATCCGCTCCTCGAGCTCGACCACGCGCGCCGCCAAGGCCTTGGCGGCGCGGTCCCGGCGCCGGGCCTCGATCTGGCTCTGGCGTTGGGCCTCACGGCCCGGTTGGGCCGCAGGCGCGCCGGACGGGGTCCGGTGGGACGGCGCCGCCGCCACGGCAGGTTTGGCCGGCCGGGACGTCGCCGGACCCTTCTGTGGCTGGGGAGCCGCAGGTGTCTCCGCCGCGGGGGTGGGGGGGTGCTCCTTCCGCCACAGGAACTCCTCGTAGCGCCCGGGGTAGCTGTGGGCCTCGCCGTGACCGACCTCGATGATGCGGTTGGCGAGCTTCTCGACGAAGTACCGATCGTGCGAGACGAAGATGAGCGTCCCGCCGTAGTCCTCGAGCGCGTCGAGCAGGACGTCCTTCGAATCGAGGTCGAGGTGGTTGGTCGGCTCGTCGAGCAGCAACGTGTTCGACGGCCGAAGCAGCATACGGGCGACGGCCAGCCGCGTGCGCTCGCCGCCGGAGAGGACGGCGACGCGTTTGTAGACGTCGTCGCCCGAGAAGAGGAAGCCGCCGAGGATGTTGCGGATGGCGGGCACCATGTGGTTCGGAGAGCCGACCTGGAGCGTGTCGTAGACGGTGAGGTCGGGATCGAGCCGAGCCGCCTCGTCCTGCGCGAAGTACTGCATCACGACCTGATGGCCCTCGTGCCGGTGCCCCGAATCGGGCGATTCGGCGCCCGCCAGCATGCGCATGAGCGTGGACTTGCCGGTGCCGTTCGGCCCAACCAGCGCGATACGGTCGCCCCGCTCGATGTGGAGGCTCGCTGCGCGGAACACCACGTTGTCGCCGTACGCCTTGCGGACGTGTTTCAGCTCGAGGACCATCCGGCCGCTCTTGACCGAGACGGGGAACGAGAAGTGGACGCGCTTGCGCTCGGGCGGCACCTCGATCGGGACGATCTTCTCGAGCATCTTGATCCGGCTCTGCACCTGAGCCGCCTTCGTGGCTTGGTAGCGGAACCGATCGATGAACATCTTCATCCGGGCGAGTTCTTCGTCCTGCTGCCGCTTGGCCTCGCGCACGCGTTCGAGCTTCGCCTGGCTCTCGTCGAGGTAGTGCGAGTAGGTGCCCGGGTAGTCGTTCAGCGTCCGTAGGTACACCTCGGTGATGCGCGTGACCACGGTGTCGAGGAAGTACCGGTCGTGCGAAACCAGGATGACGGCGTGCGGGTAGGCGTGGAGGTAGGTCTCCAGCCAGTTGCGCGCCTCGAGGTCGAGGTGGTTGGTCGGCTCGTCGAGCAGCAGCAAATCGGGGCGGGCGAGGAGCAGCTTGGCCAGCGCGATCCGCATCTGCCACCCGCCGGAGAAGGTCTCGGTTGACCGCGCGAGGTCGGCCTGGCTGAAACCGAGGCCCTGCAGCACGGTCCCGATCTTCAGGTCGACGCTGTAGCCGTCGTGCAGCCGGAAGCGGTCCTGCAGGTCGCTGTACCGGGCCAGCATCTGCTCGTGCTCGCCGTCGGGCACGTCCGGGTGGCCCAGCCGCTCCTCGAGCTCGTGCATCTCGGCCTTGACGGCCATCAGGGGTTCGAAGGCGAGGAGGGCTTCCTCGTAGACCGTCCGACCCGCGTGCGACAGGCCGTCCTGCGGGAGGTAGCCAACCGTCAAGCCGGACGGCCTGATCACACTGCCGGAGTCCGCCTCTTCGAGGCCGGCCAGGATCTTCAGGAGCGTCGTCTTGCCGCACCCGTTCGGCCCGCACAGTCCGACCCGCTCCCCGTCGGAGATCTGCCAGGTGACACGGTCCAGGAGGACGCGGTCACCGAAGGACTTGGTCAGCTCTGAGATTCGGATCATCCGGCAGGCGGTGCGCTCGGGCAGGGTGCGAAGCTCATCGCTCCTCGGCGGCCGTCCCCGGGCCGGATTGGGTTAGCGGTCCTCGTGGCGGACACGACGCGGTGTAGCGGGAGAGTGCGAACTCGCCCACGAGGCTGAACATGTTAGCACACGGTGGCGCCTTTTCCGGTCCCCGCCCAACCGAGTCGCGGTCTTCTCTGACGCTGTAACTCATTGGGAAAACAGCCCTAACGCCGCTCGGCTCTCTGGCCCGCCCGCGCCGACGGGTCTGGCGCAAAGCTCGCATCCCCTGTCGAGGGTCGCACACTCGACGGCACTACGTGTCGGGACAATGAAGGGCGGGGCACAGCAGATGGGCAGCATCCTCCAGGCGGATCGGCGCCTCTTCGGCATGCGGTGGCTGGCCGCCGCGGGCCTGTTCGTGGCGGCGACCGTGCCCGCTGCGGCACAGGGCCCGGCGCGGAACGCCTCGCTCGCGGTGACCGTCGTCGTGACCCGGTCCTGCGTGCTCGAGACCCCGAGCCTGTCCTCCACCCCGGCGGCCCCGGCGACGGGGGCCGCCGCGTCGACGGTGCAGATCACGTGCGGCAAGGACCGCCTCGTCTACCCGCTCCAGCCGGGAGCGCCGGCCACTCCCCTCCGGGGCGGCGCCGCGACACCGGGCGTGGCCCAGTCGAGGGACGGGCGCACGGTGACGATCCAGTTCTGAACGTGGCGTGCCGACGGCGTCAGAAGTTGATGGCGACGGTGATCGTGTCCGCGTAGGATCCCACCGCCGCATCCTGACCGTTGAAGATCCGGCCATAGATACTGACGGCGACCGCGCCCGACCCTGGATAGGTGCCCGTGTAGACCTGCGTCCCGGCCGAGCCGTCGCCCCAGACGATCGTCCGGGCCGTGTCGAGGTAGAGGTTGTAGCTCAGGGCCTGCGCGCCGAAGAGCAGCGTGCGGGGGATGAAGGTCGAGCTTTTGCCCGTGGTGAGCGTGATGGTCACCGCCGGCCGGGTCCCGCGCGTGCACCGGTAGGAGAGCTGCCCGGTGGAGTCGACCGGCGTGCTGCTGAAGACGTTGTAAGTCCCGAAGGCCACGCCGGCGGTGACCGTGATTGTACAGGCTGCCCGAACGCTCGACGCGCCGAGCAGCGCGAGCGCCGCGGCGAGCACCGCAATCCGGGCGAGCGGACGCCTAGAAGTTGATGACAAGGGTCACCGTATCAGAGTAGGCGCCGACTACCGCATCCTGTGAAGCCGGCACACGCCCGTAGAGGTAGACGTTGAACTGGCCGAACCCCCAGGTACCGCTGGGAGTACGCCTGGGTCCCTTCCGATTCGTCGCCCCACACCGCGGTCCGCCCACTGTTGAGATACAGATTGTACTGTAGCGTATTCGACCCGGCGACCAGCGTCCGCGAGTTGCAGGTCGAACTCGAGCCCTTGGTCAGTGTGATCCGCACGTAGGGGAACGTCAAAACATCGCACTTCCAGGTGAATTGCCCCGTCGAATCCACCGGGCTACTCGAGAAGACGTTGTACAGCCCGAAGCTCACGCCGCTCACCGCGCTGAACGAACAGGCGGCCCGCGCCGGGACCGCGGTGCCCACGATCAGCAGGCAGCCGAGAACCGGCCGAACCACGTGCTGCCGGAGACGCCGCCCTTCGCCGGAGGCAGACGTCATGGGCGCTTCTCGGCGTGCGCCGCGCATCGCACAACCCCGAGCCTGAGCTCGGACGAGGTCGAGGCGGGCACGCTCAGGGTGAACGGATGGACGGCGCCCTTGTACTGCACCACGGCCGGATGGCTGCCGGCCGGCACGTTCTCGAGATAGAAGGTGCCGTCGTGGCCGATCGGCGAGGTGATGGTCTGATCCCCGACCGACACCGTCAGCTCCCCGTAGGTCGGCAGTACCGTCTGGCCGTCGAAATCCAGGACCACGGTGCCCGAGACACCCTGGTGGCGCGCCGCGTTGAACACCACGATCGCCCCGCCGCGGTACGGAGGCGCGATGACCTGCTCGACGCCTTGGAGCTCGTGATCCATCGGGACGTCCTGGTCGGAGATGCCGATCCGGTTGGCGTAGTAGGGCAGCAGGTTCGAGATGAGCAGATTGCCGTGGCCGTCGGTCCGGCCCATCTCCTGGTTGTTGAGGTACGTCCGCACGCCCTCTACGTCCGGCACCCGCACCAGCGCGAAGCTGTCGTTGACCGGCCGGGTCGCGTGCACGTCGCCGCCGATGGCCACGAGCCCGCCCATGACGCTCGCGTGGGCGCTGGACTCGCCGTTGATGATCTCCTGCCCCGCCTCGTAGCGGCCGTACGGGCCCTGAGCCTCGACGATGCCTTCGCCGAGCTTGCTGTCGCCGGTTTCGGCGCGCGCCTGGTAGCCGTAGCCATTGCCCATCGGCAGCGAGCGCTGCAGCTCGGCGGTCATCCCCGGGTGGCCGTCGCCGCCGTGTGCCCACACGCTCCCGGTGGTTCGGGGGCCGAGACTCAGACTGAGGCCGACGTAGGCCTGGAAGGTGCGACCCCCAGGCTGTCGGGACTCGGACGCATTGATGAACACGTTGGTCGCGCGTCCTGTCGACACCGACGCGATGAGCGAGGTCTGCGAGGACCGGCCGGACGTGTAGGAATCGGTATAGGCCTCCTGGACCGAGAGGCTCAACCGCCGTCCGACATGCGTGCCCGCCATCCCGCTCGCCTGAATCCGCGCCCGGTCCTCGGGCCGGGTCGAGAGCGCCGCGTACGACGGGCTCATCGACTCGACGCGCGCGTTGAGACCCAGCGCGCGGCTCGAGTAGGCGTAGCCGATCAGGAGCGCCCCGCCGTGCCGGCCGTCCGAACGGCTGGCCGTGGCCCCCAGTTCCATCTCCCCGGCCCGCAGGCGCAGGTTGAGCGTCGGGCCGGCCATCTGGGTGCGGCTGTCCCCTTCGGCGACGAAGCCGGCCGTCAGCCGGTCGGTGAACCCGTAGCGGTGGCGGGCGAGGGCGGACAGCCGCCCGTAGTTCCAACTGGATACCGCGCCGCCGTCCCGCGGGTAACCGACCGAGTAGTCGTAGTCCTGGAGCCCGCGGGCCAGCACCGTCGTGCTCAGGTAGAACGGGGCGGCCATCTGCTGCTCGCGCCCGAAGGCGTCGCGAACCACCACGCGCGTGTCGTTGCTCCCGGTGACCATCGGCAGGTTCGTGAGGTCGAACGACCCAGGCGCCACCTGCTGGCGCGACACCAGCCGGTCGTTCACGTACACCTCGACGATCGAGGGCGTGAGCGCGGTTCCGGACATCTTCATGGTCGGGAACTGCACGAAGTACGGGTCCAGGCTGTAGTCGCGGGCCACGCGCACGCCGCCGAGCAGCAGGCCCGAGCCGAGGGTGCTGCCGCTGATCAGGGTGTCGCCGACGGTCCACCGCCGCAGGCTCTCCCGTTCGTCGAAGGTGACGTTGGACAGCCCGCGCACGAACCCGCGCAGGTTGTCCCACGACATCGTGTTGAGGGCGAGCAGGCGGCCGCTCGACACGCCGGTCTCGAGCGATCCGTCAGCGCCCGTCGCATGGCTCCAGTCGACGCCGTAGTTGAGGAACGCGCTCAGGGCGCGGGCGTACTCCATGGCGGGCCGGTTGCGCTGCAGGGCGAGCACGGCGGTCGGCAGGTGGGCGGCCGAGGCGGTGACCTTGAGGGTGAACGCCGCGTCGGAGAATTCGAAGGTGATGGTCGGCGCCAGGGAGGCGAGCGAGACGAACGGGCGCTCGCCGATCGTCTCCCGACGCCCCTGGAAGTCGCGCAGGCCGGCCTTCTCGAGCGTGGCCACCTCGACGAGCACGTCCGTGCCGCGGATGACCACGAGCGCGTCACCCTGTTCGACGCCGTTGACCGAGAGCGCGAGCAGGGCTCGAAGGTCGGAGGGGGGCTGTTCGAGCGGGATCTGGGCGGCGGCCCGAACGGCGACGGCCGGGCAGGTGAGCGCAAGACCGAGGCAGATCACCGCCGCGGCTGACCGGCGCCAGACGGCGGGTGCTGCGTGCGGCTTCATCTCGTGTCTCCATCCGCCCCGGTTCCGCTACTTCCCGCAGACGCCGCCCGGCGTCTGCAGGCCCTCCTTCAGCGTGGCGTCGCTGAAGGCGACCTCGGCGGTCAGCGAGCGGATCTCCCGGCAGGCCTTCTCGCCCAGGTCGACGTCGAAGACCCGTCGGGTTCCGGCCAGCACGTACCAGCCGTTGACCTTCTGGTCGAATACCGCGGCCCCCGACGCGTCGAACCCGCGGACGGCCACCGTCTGCGGGATGAAGTGCACCGTGCCCGTGTTCACGAGGCTGAAGGCGAAGTGCCCGCCTTTCACGCCCAGGTCCTGGAGGACGCCGTGGCTGCTGACCCGCGCGGGCTGGAGGAAGATCGGGATACCCATCTTGGTCAGCATGGTCACGCCGGACGGCTGCTCGGGCTTCTCGAGCGGGGGCAGCTCCTCGATGAAGATGCGGTAGGTTCGCTCGGTGGCCCCGGGCGGGACGGTGACGCCCACGCGCACCTTGCGCTCCTCGTGCGCCTGCAGGGTCAACAGTGCCGGGAAGAAGATGACGTCCTGGGTGGGGGTCAGCACCATCTGCCCGGACGGGTCCTGGGTCCAGGCGGTAGCCGTGACCTGGAAGCGCACCGGCTGGTCGGTCTCGTTCTTGACGGCCAGCATCGATGTCTTGACGCTGGCCGACAGGTTGATCTGGATCGGGTTGACGCTGAACGAGGCAGCTCGCGCCGCGTCGGCCTGGCACAAGGCCAGGCCGACGACGGCGAACGTAGCTGCCAGGAGGGTGCGCCAGGTGTGACCTTGCATGGTCCTGTTCTCCGCGCCTGTGTCGCCGGGACCATCCCGGCGACGCCCATCCTCCAGTCCGTCAGAACGAAATCGTCGCCACGACAGTGTCGGTGTAGGACCCCGTCGACACGTCCTGGCCGGGGGCGACCTTGCCGTAGACTGTCATCGAGTTCTGCGTGGCCTTGCTGGTGGAGGTGTAGGACAGCGTGTTGGTCGTGTTCCACACCGTGGTGCGGGTGTTGGTCGTGTACAGCTCGTAGGTGAGCAGGTCCGTTCCAACCCCGCCGATCTTCATGTTGCGGATGGCGCCGCCGCCCGTCGGGTTGGAGCCCGAGCCGAGCGACACGGTCGCCACGGTGCCCTTGGTGCAGTACATCAACACGGCGCCGGTCCCGTCGAGTTCGACGGTGGCGTTGGTCACGAGCGGGTCGTAGGCGCCAAAGGCGACCGCGGTCGTGCTGATGGTGCAGTTGGTGGGCACATTGGCCGTAACCGACAGGTTGGCCGTGGCCGTGCCTGCGTCGAGGCGCGGCGCCAGGAAGAAGGCGCTGCCCACGCCCACGGCGACGATTGCGGCGACGAGAACGAGACGCTTGCGATTCATGGCGTTCAACTCCTGGGTGGATATGGCGTCCACCGCGCGGCACACTGGCTGTCGGGTCGCGGGGCCGCCGGCGTGCCGGCAGCGGCCTGCCGCGTGGGTGAACACAGGGATGGCGTCATGCGGCTCCGCGGCCGCGGTCGAGCCACCGCTCCAGGTCGTTCCGACGGAACCGCCACTGACGCCCCACCCGCACGGCAGGCAGGTCGCCCGTCTGGATGAGGCGGTAGACGGTTCTGGCGTTCACCCGAAGGAAGTCGATGACCTCCTCGGTCGTGAGGAACGCCGAAATCATCGAGTCGTCCTGTGGATGTGTCATCTCACGACCTCTACTGCCTTATCGGTACCCATTTGACAGACTTTATACGACACATTAAGTCTTTTCGGACGACCACTCCCATTGGTGAGTCAGTCCGACGACCCGTTGCTCGGGTCGACCTCGCCGCCGGGCCCACGGCCACCGTGAGCGCGATCCGGATCCTTATATGACATGTAATGTCATATAAGTGTATACACATTGGTTATCGTTGGGAACTTATAAGAACTTTATATGACAAAATAGAAATTTTAATGTCATGTCACGACGGGGACGTCTGGGCGGGCAGGTATCGGCACGTGGCAGCGGGAAGGCGTGCCAGGGGGAGTCCGACGTGGAGAGGTCGGGAGCCTATTCGCCGAGCGCTCTGGCCACGACGGCGAGCACCTTCGGCACGCGAAACGGCTTGGTCAGGTAGCCGGCGACGCCGAGCTCGATGGCCTCGATGGCCGCCGCTTCGGTGGAATACCCGGTGATGATGACCACGGGGAGGGCGGGCTGGAGCCGCTTGGCGGCCCGGATTACGGACAACCCGTCGGCGCCAGGCATCTTCAGGTCGGTGATGAGCAGGTCGAAGGTCCCGAGACGGAGCTGCTCGAGGGCGGCCTGGCCATCCGGTACGGTCTCGACGTCGTACTCGGCGAGTTCCAACGTCTTTTGCAGCAGCTCCCGAATGGCATCCTCGTCATCGGCGACGAGCACCCTCGGCGGCGCCGTGGATGGCCCGGGGCGCACCGCCACGGCCGCCCGGGGCGCGACGGTTGGCTGCACGGGCGGTGCACTCCCACGAGAGCGCTGGGCTTCCAGCCACAGATCGATGTCAGCCTTGCGGAACCGCCACTGGCGCCCGACCCGGACGGCTGGGATCTGGCCGGCCTTCAGTAACCGATAGACAGTGCGGAGGTTAACCTGCAGGTACTCCAGAACTTCGGCCGTAGTCAGAAAGACGTCGTCCATGGTGCGCTACCGGGTCCGACGCGCGCGGGGGCGGGTTGGCGTGTCAGGGAGGGCACCGGCCTTCCCTGCGGCTTGGAGCGGGCTCCGCCGTGGTCCAAGCACAGGTAGCTCGATCGTGAACACCGCGCCACCCTCCGGGTGGTTCCCGGCCGAGAGGATGCCGCGGTGGTCCTTGACCACCCCGTAGGTGACCGCCAGCCCCAGCCCGGTTCCCCGCCCGACGTCCTTGGTCGTGAAGAACGGCTCGAACAGGCGGGGAAGGACCTCCGGGCAGATGCCCGGCCCCGTGTCCCGCACCTCGAGCCGCACGGACCGGCGGTCCTCGGTGACCTGTGTGGACACCTCGATGCGTCCACCGCTGCGCCCGGCAAGCTCCTGTTCGGCGTTGACGAGCAGGTTGAAGAGCGCCTGCTGGAGCATCAGCCGGGCCCCCGAGACCCGGGGTTGGCGGTCGTCGAGGCGGCGGACGACCTCGATGCCGGCCGCCCGGAGGGCCGGGACGCGCAGGGCGAGCGTCTGGGTGACCAGGGTGTTCAGGACCAGCGGCCGGTGCGCCGCGTGCCGCCCGCCGGCAAACACCAGCAGGTTGTCCACGATCCGGGCGGCCCGGTCGGCCTCGCGCAGGACGAGGCCGACCTCGCGCCGGATGCCCGACGGCACGCGGCCTTGGCGGCGGAGCAGGTCGAGATGGCCGAGCACCGCCTGCAGCGGGTTGTTGAGCTCGTGGGCGATGCCGGCGATGAACTGCCCGAGCGCGGCGAGCTTCTCCGACTGGGTGAGACGCTCGCGCAGGGCCGAACGCTCGGCCTCCAGACGCGCCTGCGTGGTGATGTCCCGACCGACGAACACCACCCCGCCCAGCCGTCCGTCGGGGCCGGGCAGCGGCGTGAGCGTCATCGTGAAGCGCCCACCGAGCGCGGCATCGTCCAGCTCCCGCGCCTCCGTGGCCACCGGCATCGCGTCGGTGAGCTCGATCGACGCCACCCAGGCGGCCGCCTCGGTGCCCAACAGCTCGTCCAGCAGCCGGCCGATCATGCGCTCGCGCGGGAGTGCCAACCGGTCGGCCAGCGTGCGGTTGACGTGCACGACGTGCAGCTCGGCATCGCAGATGGCCACTAGGTCTTCGAGCGAATCGAATGTATGCGCCAGCTCCCGGCGGGACCGGAGCACGTCCTCGAGCAGTAGCAGGTTCTCGATGGCGGCCGAGAGCTGTCGCCCGAATTCCTGCAGCTCGTCCAGGTAGTGGCGGGCGTCCGCCGCTTCCGGGGAGACGCCCTCGAGCAGCAGCACGCCGAGCGCCCGCCGCCGTCCCCGCAGCGGGATCGTGATACGCGCCCGGTCCGCCGGGGCGACGGCCGGCCACACGCGCCCGCGCTCGTCGCGCAGGGCCGGGGCGGGCAGCTGCGCGCTGTCGGCGCGCAGACGCGCCCCCTCGATCGAGGCCGTGGCTCCCGAGGAGGCCACCAGCACCAGTTCCTGGGTGCGACGGTCGTGGAGCCACGCCGATGCCCGGGCGACGCGGAACTTCGGTACGGCGTCGTGGCACAGGACCGCCAGCCCGGCCGGCAGGTTCAGGGCCGACGAGGCGATGCGGGAAAACGCCTGCAGCACCTGCCGCGCCGCATCCTGGAGCTGCACCCGCTCGGTCACCTCCCGGCTCCCCGAGGGGACCGGTGGCACGGGGCTGACCGTAGAGTCGCTCGGCGTCATGAACTGTCAGGCATTCTACGCCACAAAGATCGAGTTCGGAGAGTGTTTATAATGATCCCAACCGGGGTGCTGAAAGGCGCATCCCGGAGACGGAGCGTGCGCCACGCCCGAGTCCCGAGGTGGTCTGCGCTCCGGTCGAGGTTTCTCCACTGGGACCGCCCCTTCTCGGCGGTCCCGCGGTGCCCCGCTCCTCCGGCCGTTCGACCGGGGTCGCCGTCTTAATGTGCGGAGACGGTTCGGCGTCCGTCCCTGCCACGGCGGCGGCTGCCCTTGCCCGTGCGGTCCCGGGCGCAGGCGCGGCCCTCAACGGCCAGCCTGACCGCGGCACCGGGGAGGTTGTCCTGCAGGACGTGGCTGTACTCGTCGGCTTGACCGACGAGGAACTTGTGGCGCGCTCCGTCGGGGGCGACACGGAGAGCTTCAATCAGCTCATCAAGCGGTGGGAGCGTCCGATCTACGCGCTGGCCTACCGCACGATTGGCAGTGAAGAGGACGCGCGGGATGTCTGCCAGGAAACGTTCCTGCGCGCCTTCCGGGGGCTTGGCGGCTTCAAGGGGCAGGCCAAGTTCTCCTCGTGGCTCTACCGGATTGCGCTCAATCTCTGCCGTGACTGGCTGCGGCGCGAGAGGCGGGCCCCCGTCGTGCCGACGCCGGACGGCGTTGACCTGGTTGAGCTGGCTGGCGAAGGGGACGGCGTCGAGTCGGCCGACGACCGGGTCGTCAGGCAGGACCTGAGCCGGGCGGTGGCTCGCGCGATGCGCGCGGTGCCGGAGGAGCAGCGGACGGCCATCATCCTGAAGGAGTACCACGAATTGACCTTCCAGGAGATCGCCGATCTGCTGGGCTGCCCGCTCAGCACGGCGAAGACCCGGCTGTACCAGGGGATGACAGTGCTGAGGAAGGAACTTGACCGGCTCGGGGTGCATCGGGATTCCCCGGGCAAGGCTCGGGCGTCAGGCTTCGCGGACGCGGATCGTGCGGCCGTCAAGAGGGTGGTATGAGCTTCAGCTGCGACGACAAGGAGACGCTGGTCGCGTACCTGTACGGAGAATGTGACGCGACGACGCGCCAGCTCGTCGAGGCGCACGCGGCGACGTGCGCCGGGTGTGCCCGTGAGCTGGCGGACCTCAGGAGCGTGCGGGCCACGCTGGCCGCGTGGGCCCCGCCAGATCGTGCCACGGGGTTCAGGATCGTCCGCGACGAGGCGCTCGAGACATCTGGGGCCACCATCCTCCGCCCCCGCCGCTTCTGGCAGGTGCCGCTGCCCGGATGGGCGCGGGCCGCGGCGGCCGTGCTGCTCGTGGCGTCGGGCGCCGCCATCGCCAATCTCGACGTGCGCTACGGCAAGGAGGGCCTCGTCATCCGCACCGGGTGGCAGCGCCCCGCCGAGGTGGCTGCCAACCTGCCGGTCGCACCGAGCCCGGTGGCACGCGTGGCGCCGACCAGCACTCTCGCGGCCGATCCCTGGCGGGCCGACCTCGATGCCGTGACGCGCCAGCTCAGGGAGGAGTTCCGTCAGCAGCTCGCCGACACCCACTCGAACGCGCCGGTCCGGGTTCGCGACGCGTCACAGCTGGACGAGAAGCGTGTCCTGGCGCTGCTCGACGACAGGCTGGCCGAGACCGAACAACGGTGGCAGAACGAACTGGCCTACCGCATCTCGCTCGCCGGACGCGTCTCGCCCGGCCTGGGCGTCAGCCAGGCGATGCCGCCGCGGACGCGGCCGACGACGGTCAGCAGTCTGTTCTTCGGCGACCCGCTCAAGAAGTAGTGGCGGCGGCCGCTCCGCCGCCGCCCGGAACCTGGACCGGGCAACCGGGTTCTAACCGCTGCAAGAACGCGCGCGGACGGCTCACGCTGAGGTTGCGTGTAGAATAGTCCGTGTCTGCCGGCCGGGTCCCTCCCGCCGGTCGCCAGCGGAATTGAGCCCATGCTTCGTCACACACTCTCCCGGACTGCCGTTCTGGTGTTGGTCGCCGCGACGGCGGCCTCGTCCTGCCGCGCGCGCCAAGTGGACCTGCAGAAGGCCCTCCAGGTCACCGACGTCGTCACCGGCTGGTTCGACGCGGGCATCGTCGAGGGCAACAAGAACAAGCTCGTGCCCAGCATCTCCATCCGGCTGAAGAACCTCGACACGCAGCCCATCTCCAGCGTTCAGATGATCGCCAGGTTTAGCCGTGTGGGCGAGAGCGAGGAGTGGGGATCGGCACCCTTCGTCCGCGCCATCGGTCCGGAGGGGCTCGGCCCGGGCCAGACTGGGCAGCCGCTCGTGATGCGGTGCGACCGGGGCTACACCGGCGAGGAAACACGCAGCCAGATGCTGCAGAACAGCCACTTCGTCGACGCGCGGGTCGAAGTCTTCGCGAAATATATGTCGAACCAGTACGTGAAGATGGGCGAGTACCGGGTCATGCGGCAGCTGCTGACCCAGTAGGCGCCGCATTCCGCCGCCGGGGCGGAAGTGGGTCGCGTCTCCACGCTGAGGGTCGCGAGGGACCCGGCCGGCCTACCGTTTCGCCCCGACCATCGGGACAAATCGTACGGGCGCGACGCTGCGGACGCGCGTCCGGCCCTCTCCGCCCTTCTCGACGACCACCAGTTCCTGCGCGAACATCGGGCCGACTGGGAGCACCAGGCGGCCGCCCTCCCGCAACTGCGCGACCAGTGCGTCGGGCACGTGCTCCGGCGCAGCCGTCACGAGAATCGCGTCGAAGGGGGCCTCGGCCGGCCAGCCCTCGTAGCCGTCACCGACGCGCACCGAGACGTTCGCGCAGCCCAGCGAGGCGAGACGATGCTCCGCGTCATGGGCGAGCGCCTCGATCAGCTCGACCGAATAGACGTGGAGCACGAGCTGTGCGAGCACGGCGGTCTGGTAGCCGGACCCCGTCCCAATCTCGAGCACGCGCTGGTCGCGGGACGGCCTAACGAGCTCGGTCATCAGGGCGACGATGTAGGGTTGGGAAATCGTCTGGTCGTACCCGATGGGCTGCGGGTCGTCGTCGTAGGCGCAGTGGCGGATGGACGGCGGCACGAACAGGTGGCGGGGCACGCGGAGCATCGCTCCGAGGACTGCCCCATCGTGCACGTCGCGCGCGGCAATCTGGGCGGCGACCATCTGTTCGCGCGCCCTGACAAACAGGTCCGCTCCGGCCGCGTCTGCCGACGCCGGACCGCCGTCTTCTGCCATCGCGGGGATTATCGCGCGTTCCCGCACCGTGTGCGCGGAAACTTGCGATGAGGTGGACGGGACGAAAAGGCGCGCCAGCGTCCGCGCTTCCCATTTATAATCGCGACAGTGTCCGCCCAATCGTCTCCACGTGTCCTCGAACGTCGGCTCGGCCCGCTCGACGCCGCCGCCATCGTCATCTCGAACGTCATCGGGGTCGGGATCTTCATCACACCGCGCATCATCGCCGGGGCGGTGCCCAACCCGCTGGGCTTCCTGGGCGTGTGGGTGGCCGGGGGCCTGCTGGCGTTTACCGGGGCCATGGCCTACGCGGAGCTCGGGACGCTACGGCCCCGGTCCGGCGGCGAGTACGTGTACCTGCGCGAAGGCTACGGGTCGCTGGCCGCGTTCCTCACGGGCTGGACCTCGTTTGTGGCGGGGTTTGCCGGCGCGATCGCCGCCGGCGCGCTGGGTGTGTCGGACTACCTCGGGCGGTTTGTGCCGGTGGCCGGCGACGCGACGCCGCTGCTGACGGTGCCGCTACCGTTTGTGCCCCTGGTGGTGTCGCCGCGCACGCTGGTCGCACTGACCATGATATTCGGCCTCGCGCTTGTCCACCTGCGCGGGTTGGGACCTGGGCGCGTCGTGCAGAACATCCTCGCCGGGCTGAAGGTCTCGGCACTCGCGCTCTTCGTGGCGCTCGGCCTCGGCTTCGGCCACGGGAGCGCCGCGCACATCACCGAGCGCGCCGTCGGGGCGAGCTTCAACCTGCCACTGGCCTTCATCGTGGTGATGTTCGCCTACAGCGGCTGGAATGCGGCCTCCTACGTGGCCGAGGAGATCCGCGATCCGAGCCGCAACGTGCCGCGCGCGCTGGCGCTCGGCACGGGCACGATCATCGTCCTCTATCTGGGCCTCAACCTGCTGTACCTCTATGCCGTGCCGATCCGGGAAATCGGCTCGGCCGGCCAGGCCGAGATCGCCATGGTCGCGGCCGACCGGCTGCTCGGCCCGCTCGCCTCGTCGCTGCTCGGCGCGCTCGCGGTCGTCGTGCTCTCGGGTAGCCTCAGTGCGATGACGGTGGCGGGGCCGCGCGTCTATTTCGCCATGGCGCGCGACGGAGCCTTCTTCCCGATTGCCGCGGCCGTGCACCCGCGCTTCCACACCCCGTGGGTGTCCATCCTCGCGCAGGCTGGCTGGAGCGCCGTGCTCGTGTTGACGAACACCCGGGATCAGCTGGCCGAGTTCACGGGGTTCGCCGTGCTGCTGTTCTCGGCCGTCGCGGTGAGCACGGTGTTTGTGCTGCGCTTCCGCCACCCGGAGGAGCCGCGCCCCTTCCGCGCGTGGGGCTACCCCGTCGCGCCGGCGATCTTCGTCGTGGTCTCGCTGGCCATCACGGTGGCGGCCGTGATGGGTCGGCCGGGCCCGTCGCTGATCGGCGCCCTCATCATCGCAGCCGGGATCCCGCTCTACTGGCTCTTCCGCACCCGGTCACGGTCGACCTGAATTCTAATGCGCGTGGGCCCAACAGGCCGATCGGCCGGCCGCCTGGTGGCCAGCAGGACGAGGAGTGTGGCCAGGGCCAGGAGGCCGTCCGTGGCCGCGAACAGCAGGAACGCTGACGGGGAGTGCCGTGCCACGTGGTCGAGGATGAAGGTCGCGGCCCCCGCCCCCTTGAGCAGCGGGCCCATCACCCACAGGTAGCCGCGGTAGTCGCCGGGTCGGCGGAACGGCCACCAGTAGCCCACGCCGATCGCGATGAGGAAGAGGCCGTTCAGGTCCGCGTGGATCGGCGGCAGGGGCGGCGGGACCGCGAACATCCGCACGAGCAGGTCGCGCCCGAGGACCAGCGTCAGGCCCAGGACAATGTCGTAGATTCCGGAGACGGCCGCCACCACGGCGACGGCGCGCGCATCAGAAGCTGGAGCGGGCGCCACCAAACTGTTTCCTGATCAGGAGGACGAGGAGCAGCAGAAAGGAGATGAGGAGCAACTCGGGGAGGTACACGTTCGCCAGCAACGTCACGTCTTCCCGCACCGACGCCAGCCATGCCACACTCGCGCTCACTCCGACCTCCATCACCCGGTCCGCGCCGGGCGGGCGAGACGCGCCCACCCGCCCGGAGGGCTCCGACGCCACGCCGGGCGGAACATCGTGCCGCTCGGCAGCCGACCCACGCGGCTACTTGGCCGTCAGGGGCTGCAGGTCCCCGCGATAGGTAATCGTGTGGTGCGGCTCGATTCGGACCTCGAAGGTCAGGGTCTGGAAGCCGCTCTTGCGAATCTCGACCCGATGCGGTCCCGCGTCCAGATCGAGTCGCTGCATGGACCCGTCGAAATCATCCACCAGGCCCATGTAGTAGCCGTCGACGTACACCTCGGCCTCGCCGGGTGTGACCTTGAGCCTCAGCCCGCCCTGCTCCCGGGGGCCGGCCTGCGGCCGATTGTCAGGCGGGACAGAGCCACCGGCCGTCTCGCCGGTTGTGCCGGCGCCGTAGTCGCCCGTGTAGCCGTAGTCGCCCGGATAACCGGCGTCGCCAGCGTATCCACCGTAGTACCCGGAGCCGCCGTAGTAGCCTGGGCCGCCGTAGTACCCCGGGCCGTACCCCCACCAGAACGGGTCGTAGTAGAGATACCCCAGACCGAACGCTCCGTAGCCGTAGAGGAAGTACGGGTTGTAGGGGTAGTAGTTGTTGTAGTAGCGATAGCCGCCGTACGGGGCATAGCCGTAGGCCCCGCCGCTGCGAGGGACGGCCGGGCCCGACACCGGACGGCCCGAGCTCGAGCGAGCGCCGACGGTCCCCGTCTGCCCCCCGGTGGTCGTCCGGCTACCGCCAGACTGCCGCGCCGTCGACCCGCCGCCCGACCCGGACGCCCGCGGAACTGCGCTCCCACCCGAATGCGACGAGCCACCGCCGCCACCCCCACCCGAGGGATGGCTTCGCTGGGCGGCCACCGGACCGGCACCAAGCATCAGCGCGGTCACGCCGCACATCGCGTAAACCAGCGGTCTCATGAAGCACTCCCTTGTACGCCCGGTTCGCGAACCGATGCCGGGACCTACCCCGGGAACAGCAACACGCCTGCCAGCCGCCAACCCCAGCGCGTACATCAAATTACTCCTATTTCGACACCGGCGCCAGCCCCCCTTCTGCCTGCCGTCACCCCGACAGGTCAGGCTTCCCGTTTCTTGACACCTTTTTCGGCCATCCGATAGACTGCGAGAGGTCGACCACACGCGGTTTGGGCCCGCGCGTCCACCCCAGCACACCCTGCCAGCCATGTTCCACAGCACCACGATTCTTGCCGTTCGTCACCGGAACCGGGCGGTCCTCGCCGGCGACGGTCAGGTCACGCTCGGTGACGTCGTCGTCAAGCAGAGCGCCCGGAAGATCCGGCGCCTCTACAACGACAAGATCCTGGCGGGCTTCGCGGGCTCGGCCGCCGATTCGTTTGCCCTGTTCGCCCGCTTCGAGGCCAAGCTCGAGCAGTACCCGCGGGAACATCGAGCGGTCCGCTGTGGAGCTGGCGAAAGATTGGCGAACCGACCGGGTGCTCCGCCGCCTCGAGGCCATGCTGGTGGTGATGGACCTGAAATCCACGTTCCTGCTGTCGGGGAACGGCGATCTGATCGAGCCCGACGACGGCATCGTCGGCATCGGGTCGGGCGGCAGCTACGCGCTGGCTGCGGCGCGTGCCCTGGCCCGTCACACCGATCTGGACGCCCGGGCGATCGCGGAGCACGCCATGGCCGTCGCCTCCGAAATCTGCATCTACACGAACAGCACGATCACCATCGAAGAGCTGTAGGCCGTCATGCCCATCTTTCTGCCGGCGTCCCTCTCGGCGCCCGCCCAGTCACTCACCCCGCGCCAGATCGTCGCGGAGCTCGACAAGTATGTCATCGGGCAGCACAAGGCGAAGCGCGCGGTGGCCATCGCCTTGCGCAACCGCATGCGTCGGCAGCAGCTGTCCCCGGAGATGGCCGAGGAGGTGGCGCCCAAGAACATCCTGATGATTGGGCCCACTGGGGTGGGCAAGACCGAGATCGCCCGCCGTCTTGCACGGCTGGCCCAGTCCCCGTTCCTCAAGGTCGAGGCCTCGAAGTTCACCGAGGTGGGCTACGTCGGGCGCGATGTCGAGTCGATGGTCCGCGATCTCGTCGAGATCGCGGTCGACATGGTCCGCGAAGAGAAGGTGGAGGAAGTCCAGCACAAGGCGGAGCACAGCGCCGAGGAGCGCCTGCTGGACCTGCTGCTGCCCCCTCCGCCGCCGACCGCCCTGGAGGATCCGCCCGCGGTGCGCGAGCAGGCGACGGCGACGCGCGAGAAGATCCGCGAGCAGCTGCGCGACGGCCGCCTCGACGAGCGCACGGTGGAAATCGATGTCCGGGATCGCGCGTTCCCGTCGTTCGAGATCATCGCGGGTTCGACGGTCGAGGAAGTGGACATCAACATCAAGGACATGCTGCCGGGCATCTTCCAGGGGCGGACGAAGAAGCGCCGCGTCAAGGTGGGCGAAGCGCTCAAGCACCTGGTCCAGGAGGAGCAGCAGAAGCTCGTGGACATGGAGACCGTGGCGCGCATCGCCGTCGAGCGCGTCGAGGACGCGGGCATCATTTTCGTGGACGAGATCGACAAGATCGCGGGCCGCGAGGGGGGCCATGGCCCGGACGTCAGCCGCGAGGGCGTCCAGCGTGACATCCTGCCGATCATCGAGGGCACAACCGTCAACACCAAGTACGGGATGGTCCGCACCGACCACATCCTCTTCATCGCGGCCGGCGCGTTTCACGTGTCGAAGCCGTCCGATCTCGATCCCCGAGCTGCAAGGCCGGTTCCCCATCCGCGTCGAGCTCGAGCCGCTCGGCAAGGACGATTTCGTCCGCATCCTCACGGAACCAAGGAACGCGCTGGTCAAGCAGTACACGGCGCTTCTCGAGACCGAGGGCATCTCGCTCGTCTTCCGGCCCGAGGCCGTCGACCGGATCGCCGACTTCGCTACGCTCGTCAACGACCGGACGGAGAACATCGGCGCGCGACGCCTCCACACGGTGATGGAGAAGCTGCTCGACGAGATCTCGTTCGAGGCCTCCGAGCTGGTGGAGAAATCGATTACTATTGATGCCGCCTATGTCGACCGCATGCTGGCCGACATCGTGAAGAACGAAGACCTGACCCGCTACATCCTGTGAAGCGTCCGATCCCGCCCTGGCGCCGTCTCCCGCGCGGCGTCCGCTGGGCGCTCGTCGTCCTGGTGGCCGCTGTCACGCTGCCGGCGTGCGGCAAGAAGGGGCCGCCCCTGCCGCCGCTGGTCAAGCTGCCCATGCGGGTGGACCAGTTCGTGGCGCGCCGCTTCGGATTGACCGTCTACATCCAGGTCCACATCCCCAACGCCAACGCTGACGGCACGACGCCGGCCGACCTCCAGCGCGTGGACATCTACGGGTTCACCGGGTCGCCCTCCGGCAACGAGGACATCCTCAAGCGGGGCACGGTGGTCGCCTCCATCCCGGTCCGCAAGCCTCCGAAGGAGGACGAGAACCGGCAGTCGTCGGGCAGCCGCAAGGGTAAGCGGGGCACTCCCCCGCCCGAGGACACGACCAAGACGAAGAAGCCGCCGCCTCCGCCCCGGCCGCCGGCGTCGATGGAGAACGGGTTCGACCAGGGCGACACCGTCGTCGTGACCGAGCCGCTCGGGCCGGCGCAGCTGAAGCCACTGCCGCCGTCCGACGCGGAGAAGAAGGCCAAGCCCAAGCCCGAGCCGATCCAGGTCGTCGCGCCGCCGCTCGGCCCGCCGCCCGGCATCATCGTGCCCACCCGCGTGTACGTAGCGGTCCCGGTCAACCACAAGAGGCAGAAGGGCGGCGCGTCCGGCCGTCAGGTCGTGCCGCTGGTCGACGGGGCCTCGGCGCCCGCCGCGCCGACGCTCACCTATGACGAGACGGGCGTGACGATTGCGTGGACGGCACCGCCGGATTTCCGTCCGGGCGTCCAAGCGCCCCCAACGGAGGACGTGCTGAAGTCCAGGCCGTTCGGGATGGTCACGATATCCGGCGGGTTCAACGTGTACGAGGCACCGCCACCTGCTCCCGCGCCCCGCGTCGGCGGGGCACCCTTTCCGGCCTTGCCCGTCGCCGTGGGCGGCAAGATCCCGGTGCCGCTCAACGACAAGCTCCTCGCGTCGGGTCCCTTCGTGGACAAGCACATCGAGTTCGGCACGCCGCACTGCTACGTCGTGCGCACCGTGACGCAGTTCGGCCTGCTGTCGACCGAGAGTGACGCCTCGCCCCCGGCCTGCGTGTCGGCCGTCGATACCTTCGCGCCGGCTCCTCCCAAGGGACTCCAGGCCGTGGGTGGCGAGGGCGTCGTCGGTCTGGTCTGGGAGGCGAACACGGAGTCGGACCTCGCGGGCTACCTCGTGCTCCGCGCGAACCCGGCGGACCTCCAGTGGGTGATCCTCACGCCGACTCCGATCACCGAGACCAGCTACCGCGATACCTCGGCGGAGCGGGGCGTGCGCTATGCCTATGTCGTCGTGGCTGTGGACAAGGCGAACAACCGGAGCAAGCCGTCGAACCAGGTCGAGGAGTCCGCGAGGTAACTCGCGCTGTCCCTTCAGGCGGCGCGGCCGAGCAAAGACCGCCGGAGGGTCGCGATGGACCGGATTTATCGCATCGAGGTCCACGGCTCCAAGCGTTACGCTGCGGAGCACGACGGACGGCTATTCCTGCTCGACGGCGATCTGTTCGGTGAGTACGGGTTCGGGGAGGAGATCGCCCACGGGATCTTCCCGCAAGACCTGCCGCCTGGCTCGCGGCTCCTCGCCCCGCTCAGGCCGTCGAAGATCGTGGGCATCGGTCTGAACTACCGCGATCACGCCGCCGAGCGGCAGCAGACGCCTCCGTCCGAGCCGGCCGTATTCCTGAAGCCGTCGACGGCCGTGATCGGTCCCGGCGACGCCATCCGGCTGCCGGCGGGCGTCGGCCAGGTCGACTACGAGAGCGAGGTGGGCGTGGTGATCGGCAAGCGCGCACGCCACGTGCCGCGCGAACGGGCGCTCGAGTACATTCTGGGCTACACGTGTGCGAACGACGTGACCGCGCGCGAGCTGCAGAACCGCGGTCGCCACCTGTCGCACGCCAAGGGGTTCGATACCTTCGCCCCGATCGGGCCGTGCATCGCCCTGGGCCTCGACCCGGGGCGCATCAGCATCCAGGGCTGGCAGAACGGGGAGGTGCGTCAGAACTCCTCGACCCGGCAGCTCATCTTCGGCGTCCGCGAACTGGTCGCCTACGTGTCGGCCATCATGACCCTCCTGCCGGGCGACCTCATCTCGACGGGGACGCCTTCCGGTGTCGGCCCGCTCGCCCCGGGCGACGTGTTCACGGTGCGCGTGGAGGGCGTGGGCGAATTGACGAACCCCGTGGAGACCGCGTAGCGAGCCGGACACCCGGCGATCACTCAACCAGCGACACCACCCATGAAACTCTTCCTCGACACCGGCAGCCTCACAGACATCGAGTCGTTCGTCGCGCTGGGCATCGTCGACGGCGTGACCACCAACCCATCTTTGATGGCGAAGGAAGCGGGCGACCCGCGCCAGATCGTCAAGCGGATCTGCGAGCTCGTGCAAGGACCGGTGAGCGCCGAAGTGCTCTCTACCGACGCCGCGGGCATGATCCGCGAGGCGCGCGAGCTCTCGGCCATTGATCCGCACGTCGTGGTCAAGCTCCCCTTCGGCAAGGCCGGCGTGCAGGCGTGCGCCGCCCTGAGCGCGGAGAAGATCCGGGTGAACATGACCCTCATCTTCTCGCCGACCCAGGCGCTGCTGTCGGCCAAGGTGGGCGCGGCCTACGTCAGCCCGTTCATCGGGCGTCTCGACGACATTGCCGCCGACGGCATGGCCCTGATCGAGGAGATCGTCGAGATCTTCCGGAACTACGCGTTCACGACCGAGGTGCTCGTGGCCAGCGTGCGGCACCCGATGCACGTCGTCGAGGCCGCCCGCCTCGGCGCCGACGTCTGCACCTGCCCGCCCGCCGTGGTCGAGGCGATGTTCAAACACCCGCTCACCGACCTGGGCCTCGAACGCTTCCTCAAGGACTGGGAGAAGGCGCAGGCGGGGAGGACCTAGCGGGGGGAGCGACCGGCCCCCTCGAGGGCCGGTCGCGAAGGTCAGCGGCGAGGACTGCCATGGACAAGCATGAACACCTGGCACGGCTGGAACGGGCGGCGGAAGCGGGCGGCGGAGACTCCCGGATGCGCCGCCAGCACGAGGCGGGCAAGCTCACGGCTCGCGAGCGGATGGACCTGCTGTTCGACCCGGGCACCTTCGAGGAGCTCGACAAGCTGGTCGTGCACCGGTGCCGCGACTTCGGCATGGACGATCAGGTGATCCCGGGAGACGGGGTGGTCAGCGGATTCGGCCGGGTCGACGGGCGGTTGGTTTACGCCTTCGCCCAGGACTTCACGGTGTTTGGCGGGTCGCTGTCGGAGACCAACGCCGCGAAGATCGTGAAGGTCATGGACCTGGCCGTCCGCCAGGGCGCGCCCGTCGTCGGCCTGAACGACTCAGGGGGCGCGCGCATCCAGGAAGGCGTGATGTCGCTCGCGGGCTACGCCGACATCTTCCTGCGGAACACGCTGGCCTCCGGCGTCGTGCCGCAGATCTCCGCGATCATGGGACCCTGCGCCGGGGGAGCGGTCTACTCGCCCGCGATCACCGACTTCACCATCATGGTGGAGAGCACCAGCTACATGTTCGTGACGGGTCCCGACGTCATCAAGACCGTGACCCACGAGGAGGTGAGCAAGGAGGAGCTGGGCGGCGCGATGACGCACAACAGCCGCAGCGGGGTCGCCCACTTCGCGGTGGCCGACGATCGCGAGTGCCTCCTTCTGCTCCGGGAACTGCTGGGCTTCCTGCCCTCGAACAACGTCGACGAGGCGCCGCGCGTCGAGACGACCGACCCGACCGATCGTGAAGACGACGCGCTGGACACCCTCGTGCCCGACTCGCCGAACCAGCCCTACGAGATGCTCGACCTGATCCACGCCGTGGTCGACGACGGACACTTCCTCGAGGTCCACCAGCACTACGCCCGCAACCTGGTGGTCGGCTTCGCGCGATTGGGCGGCCAGTCGGTCGGCGTCGTGGCCAACCAGCCGGCCCATCTGGCGGGCGTGCTCGACATCGACGCGTCGGTGAAGGGCGCGCGCTTCGTGCGGTTCTGCGACGCGTTCAACATTCCGCTGGTGACCTTCGAGGACGTCCCCGGCTTCCTGCCCGGCACGCAGCAGGAGTTCGGCGGCATCATCCGTCACGGGGCCAAGCTGCTGTTCGCCTTCGCCGAGGCGACCGTCCCGAAGGTGACCGTCATCGCGCGGAAGGCGTACGGCGGCGCCTACTGCGTCATGGCCAGCAAGCACATCCGGACCGACATCAACTTCGCTTGGCCAACGGCCGAGATCGCCGTGATGGGCCCGGAAGGCGCGGTGAACATCCTCTACAAGCGCGAGCTGGACGCCGCCAGCGACGCCAACGCGCTGCGCGCGGCCAAGGTGGCGGAGTACCGCGACAAACTGGCCAACCCGTTCGTGGCGGCGAGCCGCGGGTTTCTCGACGAGGTGATCCAGCCCCGGACGACCCGGCGCCGCCTGATCGGCGCCCTGGCCTCGCTCGAGGCGAAGCGCGACCGCAACCCGCCCAAGAAACACGGCAACATCCCGCTCTAGGGGCGGCTCCGGTGCGATACTGGGGCGTGGCCTCGGGGTGCCTGGAGGGACCCGTGCCGGACTACATCCGCGACTTCGTCCACACTGTCGACGCCGCCGCAGGCGACCTGCTCGCCATCGACGACGAGGCGAGCGCGACGCGGCCGGGGCCCTCGACGTGGTCGCCCCGCGAGGTCATCGGCCACCTGATCGACTCGGCGTCGCACAACCACCGGCGCTTCGTCGCAGCCCGCTGGCGCGAAGACCTCGTCTTCGAGGGCTACGACCAGGACGCCTGGGTGGCGGCGGGCCGGTACCGCGAGGCGGCGTGGGAAGAACTGGTACACCTCTGGGCGGGCTTCAACCGCCAGATCGCCCGCGTCATGGCGAGCGTCCCGGCCAGCGCGCGGACCCGGCCGCGCGCCAAGCACAACCTCCACGAGATCGCCTGGCAGTCGTTCCCGGCCGACCACCCGGTGACGCTCGACGCGTTCATGCGGGACTACGTCGGTCACCTGGAACACCATTTGCGCCAAATCCTCGGGGCCTCGTGGCGAGCCGACCACCCCGCCGACGCGCCGACCCGCACCATGGGGAGCTCGTCGCGCCTGCTGGCTGGGCAGATGGACCACATCTACGCCACCCTCGAGAGTGTGCCGTGGAACGTCGAGCGGCCGCCCGAGCTGCTCGCTGAGCTCGTGACGTCGGGCGGGGTGCGTCCCTGCCGCGCCGTCGAATCTGGGATGCGGCGCCGGCAACTACGCCGTCTGGATGGCCTCGCGGGGGTTCACGATGACCGGCGTCGACCTGTCGACGGTCGCCATCGAGCATGCGCGGGCCCTCGCGGGGAAGGCCGGGCAGGAGGTCGAGTTCGTCGTGGCGGACCTCCTGGGGGAGGTCGGCGGGCTCGCCGGCGCGTTCGATCTTGCCTACGACTGGGAGGTGCTCCATCACGTGTTCCCGGCGGACCGACCCCGCTACGTGGCCAACGTCCACCGGCTGCTGCGGCCGGCGGGGCGCTACTTCTCGGTCTGCTTCAGCGAGGCGGACCGGGCGTTCTTTCAGGGCGACGTCCACTGGCGGACCACCCCGCTGGGGACCACGCTGTACTTCTCGTCGGAAGAGGAACTGCGCCAGCTGTTCGAGCCGCTGTTCGAGATCGAGGACCTCTCGACCCTCCAGGTAGCCGGGAAGACCGCCACGTGCGCGTTCGTCAGAGCCTGGCTGACACGCAAGGCATAGCCGATGACGACCTACATCGCCCTCCTGCGCGGGATCAACGTCGGCGGGCGCCAGTCGGTTTCGATGGCCGACCTGCGCGCGACGGCGTCGGCGCTCGGCCTGGCGCAGCCCCGCACGCTGCTTCAGAGCGGCAACCTGGTGTTCGAGTGCGTCGAGCGGGCCACCTCGAGTCTCGAGCGCGCCCTCGAGGAGGCGACCGCGGCGCGCCTCGGGCTCGACATCGCCTATTTCGTGCGGTCAGCCGAGGAATGGAGCGCGATCGTCACCGGCAACCCATTTTCCGCCGAGGCGGCGCGCGATCCCGGTCGCCTGGTGGTCATGCTCCTGAAGGCGGCGCCCCGGCCCGGCGCCGTCGACGCGTTGCGCGCCGCGATCACAGGACGCGAAACGGTCCAGGTAGAGGGCCGCCACGCGTACGTCGTGTACCCTGACGGCCAGGGCCGCTCACGCCTGACCAACGCACTCGTCGAGCGGGTCCTCGGGACGCGAGGGACGGCACGGAACTGGAACACGGTGACCAAGCTCCTGGCGCAGTCGCCTGCCCCGGCGTAAGGTCCATGGCCGCCCGGGGACGAGGTCCCGTACCACAGGAGGACGGATGCGCGCCATCATCGGATCGCTAGTGTCCCGTACCAGTGGTTCGCATGATAAGTCCTACGCCTGGGCCGGCAGCGTGCGAACCGCGAACCGGGCGATGCTCGCGAGAATCTCGTCGGCGTTCTTGGTCCAGACGAACGGCCGGCACTCGACGTTCTGCGCTTCGATGTAGTCCCGAATCGCGCGCTCGAGCGCGGCGATGCTGCGATGCACGCCGCGGCGCAATTGCCTGGTCGTCAGCCCCGCAAACCACCGTTCGACCATGTTGAGCCACGACCCGTACGTGGGGGTGAAGTGGAGGTGGTACCGGGGACGCTTCGCGAACCAGTGCCGAATGAGGGCCGTCTTGTGTGTGCCGTAGTTGTCCAGGATCAGATGAACCTCCAAGTCCGCCGGCACATGGGCGTCGATCAGGTCCAGGAACTTCCGGAACTCGACGGCGCGATGCCGCGCGCGGGTCTCGCCCAAGACCTGGCCCGTCTTCACGTCAAGGGCCGCAAAGAGCGTCGTCGTCCCGTGGCGGCGATAGTCATGCGTGCCCCGCTCGGCTTGCCCGGGCCGCAGCGGCAACAACGGCGCGGTGCGATCCAGCGCCTGAATCTGCGATTTCTCATCCACGCAGAGGACCAGCGCGTGCTCGGGTGGCGACATATACAGTCCAACGATGTCGCGCACCTTGTCGATCAGCAGGGGGTCTGGCGACAGCTTAAAGGTCTCGGCCCGATGCGGCTGCAGCCCAAACGCGCGCCAGATCCGGCTGATGGCCATGGCGCTGAGCCCGCTGGCTTTCGCCATGCTCCGGGTACTCCAGTGCGTGGCGCCGCGCGGCGTGGTTTCCAGGGTCCGCACGATGACGGCCTCGACCTGTTCGTCAGTGATGCGGCGCGGCGTCCCCGGCCGCGGCTCGTCGAGGAGGCCGTCCACCCGCTGCTCGACGAACCGCTGTCGCCACTTGCAGACCGTGCCGGGCGCAACGCGCAGGCGCCGGGCCACGGCCATATTGGTCAGGCCGTCGGCGCACGCCAAGATGATGCGCGCGCGACGGGCGACGAAGCTCGCCGTGCGGCTGCGATGAGCCAGCGACTGCAGGTGCTGCCGTTCGTCGTTCGTCACGATCAAGGTCGCCTTGGGTCGCCCGGTTCGCATGCGTCCTCCTCTTTTGGACTATACGACCGCGACCCAGTATTTATTTCACATATTTCTGTTACGGGACACTAGAAGCGGAGTATCGGCGCAACAAGGCAATGGCCGACCGGGCGATGGCCCAGCTCGCCGACGACCAGCTGCTGGCGCATGCCAACCCGTCTGACAACTCGATTGCCGTGCTCGTCTCCCACGTGTCGGGCAATCTGGCGTCGCGCTTCACCGACTTCCTCACCACCGACGGCGAGAAGCCGTGGCGGCAGCGGGAGGAGGAGTTCGTGGCGCGGCCGCCGCGCCGCGCCGAGCTACTGGAGCGGTGGGAACGGGGCTGGAGCATCCTGTTTGCCACCCTCGCCGAGCTCGAGGATTCCGACCTCTCGGCGACGGTGAGGATTCGCGGCGAGGCGCTCGCCGTCCACGACGCGCTCCACCGGTCGCTCGCGCACACGGCGGGCCATGTCGGCCAGATCATCTATCTCGCCAAGGCGGCGCGCGGGTCCGCCTGGACCTACCTGACCATTCCGCCCGGCCGTTCCGATGAGTTCAACCCCCATCTGAAACGTCATCCGCCCTCCGGCCACCCGGATCAGCCGGGCGGCACGGCGAAACCTGCCGAGCGCTGAGGTTGCCTTTCGGTCGCCGGCCCGGTGCCGGGGGGCCGCCGGGAGTGTATCTCCTCAACGGGGCCGGCGGGTTGTTACGCGGTAAGTGCTAGAATGCTTGGGGATTAGCAGGATGGTCGGATACGGGCCTGCCTTCGACGGGGTGCTTCCCGCCCGGCGCAGGGTGAGGCTGGGGCAGACTGAGCCGTAATGTCCGCGGGGTCGCACCGATGAAGGTTCTGATCGCCAACCGTGGAGAGATTGCCGTCCGGGTCATCCGCGCGTGTCGCGAGCTCGGCCTCCCCACGGTGGCCGTGTACTCGGATTGCGACCGGGCTGCCCTCCACGTCCGATACGCCGACGAGGCGTATGCCCTCGGTCCAAGTGCCCCCGCGGAGAGCTACCTCAGGATCGACAAGTTGATCGACGTCGCGCGCCGGTCGGGCGCCGACGCCGTGCACCCCGGGTACGGCTTCCTGGCGGAGAACGCAGCCTTCGCGCGCGCGTGTGCCGCGGCCGGCCTCGTCTTCATCGGTCCGTCGCCGGAGGCAATGGACCGCATGGGCAGCAAGACGAGCGCGCGGCAGGTGGCGATCGACGCCGGCGTGCCTGTCGTACCCGGCACGGTCGAGCCGCTCTCGCCGTCGGTGAGCGACGCGGAGATTGCCCGGATCGCCGACGAGATCGGCTACCCCGTATTCGTCAAGGCGGTGGCCGGCGGCGGCGGCAAAGGGATGCGGCTGGTGGCCGCCCGCGCGGAACTGGCCTCGGCCATCCGAGCCGCGCGGTCTGAGGCCGGCTCGTCGTTCGGGGATCCGCACATCTACCTCGAGCGGCAGATTCATCACCCCCGGCACATCGAAATCCAGCTGCTCGGCGACTGCTACGGCACGGTGGTGCCCTTCGTCGAGCGCGAGTGTTCGATCCAACGCCGCCACCAGAAGGTCCTCGAGGAGTCCCCCTCGGTCGCCGTCTCGCCCGCCCTGCGACAGTCCCTGGCCGACGCGGCGGCCGCGGTGGCGCAGGCCGTCGGGTACACGAACGCGGGCACGATCGAGTTCCTGCTCGATGGTGACGGACGGTTCTACTTCCTCGAGATGAACACGCGCCTCCAGGTGGAGCACCCGATTACGGAGCTCGTGTCGGGCGTGGATCTGGTGCACTGGCAGATCCGGATCGCGAACCGGGAGCGTCTGACCCTGGCGAGGGAAACGACGCTCCAGCCCCGCGGCCACGCGATCGAATGCCGCATCTACGCGGAGGATCCCGACAACGGCTTCCTGCCGTCGCCGGGGCGAATGCTCGGGCGACGCGTGCCCGGCGGGCCGGGCGTCCGGCGGGACGACGGCGGGGCGACGCCGGGTCTGGATGTGCCGATCTACTACGACCCGCTCGTGGCAAAACTGTCCGCGTGGGGCGGGGACCGGGACCAAGCGATCCTCCGCATGGCGCGCGCGCTCGGCGAGTACGAGGTCCGGGGCATCAAAACGAGCATCCCGTTCTTCCGGTGGCTGCTCGACAGCCCCGATTTCCGAGAGGGGCGCTTCGACACGACGTCGCTCGACCGGGAGCTGGCCCGCCGCAACGGCGAGCCGTTCGTGACTGTGCCCGAGGACGCCGAGCGGATTGCGCTGCTGGCGGCGGCGATCCACGCCTACGAGCGGGCGGCACCGGGCTCGGCCAAGGAAATGGGTCCGCGGCGCAGTCGCGCGGGCTGGGCGACGAAGGGACGGCTAGAGGGGTTGCGGTGAGGCGGAGCGGTCTGCGCCGGCTGTTCGTTCGGGGGGATCGTGAACGGCGCGTCGCCGGCCGGGGTCTGCGATGAACTTCGAGATTGAGATTAACGGCCAGCCCCACGCGGTGCGGGTAGAGCGCACGGCGAACCGGTATCGCATCGAGGCCGACGGACGCGTCGACGTGGTCGACGTCGCCCGGGTCGATCGGACCACGGTCTCGATGATCCTGGTCGGCGACCGGGAGATGAGCCACGAGGCCAGCCTGCTCGAAGGGCGCGAGCGGGGAGAGCTCGAGGTGTACCTGCGGGCGGGGGTCGTGCGCGCGCGCGTGCTGGGGGCGCCCGGCCAGCGCCGGTGGAGCGGGAAGGCGGGCGGGACGTTCGGCCACGGCGTCGGACCGCAGCGCGTCAGCGCGCCGATGCCGGGCAAGATCGTCAAGGTGCTGGTCGGTCCCGGCGACGCCGTGGCGGCGCGTCAGGGTCTCGTCGTGATCGAAGCGATGAAGATGGAGAACGAACTCAAGGCCTCTCGGGACGGCCGCGTGCGCGAAGTGCACGTGGCCGAGGGCACGCTGGTCGAGGCCGGTCGCCTGCTGCTTGTGATCGAATAGCGGACCCGATGCCGGTGCTTCCCTCGTTCCATCGGCGCTGGCCCGAGCTCGGACTGGTCGCGGTGCTCCTGCTCGTGGCCGTCCTCTCCGGTGCCGCCCTGCGGTCGCTCGCGACCGTCGTGCTAGGCGGCGTGCTCCTCTTTTCGCTCCGCCGCCGCGTGCGGGACGTGGGAGTCGGGCTCGCCCTGCTGGCCGTGCTGCTCCTGGCGACCCTGGCCGTCACCTTCACGATCGACCTCGGCGCCGTCTTTGGCGGAGTCATCAAGCACGTCGCCGAGCAACAGGGGTCGCGCTACCTCGAGCGCCCGCTCCACATCGGCCGGCTCGGCATCCGCCTGCTGCGCGGCCAGTTCGTGGTCGAGGACGTGCGGATCGAGGGGCTCCATCCTGGCGACGAGCCGTTCTTCTCGGCCCAGCGCGTCCTGGTGGACTTCCCGTGGTACCGCGTGGCCCGCACCCGCGAGTTCTTCGTCCGGTCGATCGAGATGAACGACTGGACGATGCAGATCGAGAAGTTCGAAACCGGCGACAACCTGCCACGGCTGACGCGGCAGTCGAAGGAGCCGCCGGGCCCCAAGCGCTTCACGACGACGCTCGACTACGTGCACGCGTACCGGGGCCGCTTTACCTACATCGACCACGGGACGTGGCAGACCATCGCGCGCAACCTCGACATCTACGTCCGCCACACGACCGGCGAGTACTTCGGCACGGCCACCATCACCGACGGAATGGTCCAGATCAAAGACTCGCTGCCGATGCGGTCGGACATGCGGGTCACCTTCAAGGTCGAGTCGACCGGGCTGGTCCGGCTGCCCCGCATCGTGCTCGACACCGACGGGGCGCACTCGCTCGTGACCGGTCAGGTGGACTTCGGACACTGGCCGGAGATGGTCTACCAGGTGGACTCGAAGGTCGACCTGTGGCGGATGCGCGAGGTCTTCTTCGCGCACGAGTCCTGGCGGAGCCGGGGCGAGGCTACCTTCAAGGGGACGTTCCGGCTCTTCAAGGGCGGCCACGAGCTCAAGGGTGATTTCACGAGCGCGCTGGCGCACGTCAACGCGCTGGCGTTCCCGGACCTCAAGGGGTCGCTGATCTGGGTGCCCCACCGCTTCGAGGTGACCCACGCGACGGCGGGCTTCTACGAGGGAGAGGCCCGGTTCCAGGTACTCGATCGCCCCGCTCTCGGACCCGCGGCCGGCCGTGGCCCGCTGGGAGGTCTCGTACGAACACGTCAATCTCGCCCAGCTATCGAGCGCCGTGGACCTGCGAGGCCTGCGGCTGCTCGGGACGGCCAGCGGCCGGAACGTGCTCGAGTGGCCGCTCGGCCGGTTCGGGGAGCACGCCGGCGAGGGCGCCATCAGCGTGGCGGCGCCACCCGGGCGGGACGTGCTCGCGCGGGCGCCGAGCCCCTTGGACGCCGCCGTCTACGCCGAGCTGCCCGAGATCGGGCCGGAGCCGGACGTCAACCGCTATCCGCGCCCCATGCCGGTGGGCGGCGAGTTCAGCTACCGGTTCGGGCCTGAGTGGGTGGAGGTGGCGCCCAGCCACCTCGCCACCGAACGGACCTACGTCGAGTTCCAGGGGCGCACGGCGTACGGCCTGCGATCCGAGTTCCCGTTCTACGCGCGCAGCCTGGACTGGCAGGAGAGCGACCGGCTATTGGCCGGGATCATCACGGCCTGCGGATCGCCGACCGGCATCATCCGCGTGGGCGGTCATGGCGAGTTCCGCGGCACGATGACCAAGGCGTTCAGGAACCCGCGGATCGAGGGAGACTTCGACGGGGGCGCGATCCGGGCGTGGGACGTGGTGTGGGGTCGCACCACCGGCCACCTCTCGATCGAGGACGGCTACGTGGACATCAGCCACGGCGTCGTGACGCAGGCGGAGAGCGAGATCCAGGCCGATGGCCGCTTCTCGATCGGCTACCCGCGCAAGGACGGCGGCGAAGAGCTCTACGCCCGCTTCAAGGTGAAGGACCGCAGCCTGCGCGACCTGCGCCACGCGTTCCAGCTCGACGACTGGCCGCTCGAAGGCAAGGTGACCGGCGATTTTCGCCTCTCCGAGCGGTACACGCGTCCGCTCGGCTACGGCACAATCGCCATCTCGCAGGCCGTCGCCTGGGGTGAGCCGTTCGACTCGGCCACGGGCCAGATGCGCTTCGTCGGCGACGGGGTCCGGCTGGACGCCGCGGAGATTCGGAAGAGCGGCGGGTCCATCACGGGGGCGGCCTTCATCGGCTGGGACGGGCGGTACTCGTTCAACGCGGACGCCCAGCGCATTCCGCTCTCGAGCGTGGCGGCCATCCAGACCCCCCACGCACCGTGGTCGGGACGGCTGCGGTTCTCGGCCGAGGGCGCCGCGACGTTCGCGAACCCGCGCTACGACGTGAGCATGAGCTCCGACAATCTGACCGTCGGCGACAACCCCGTCGGCGCGGTCCTCATCCGGATGGCCGTCCGGGAACACCTCGTGACGATCGAACAGTTCGAGGCGGCGAGCCTGGGCGTGTCGGGGTCCGGGCAGATCGAGATGAGCGCGTTCGTCGACTCCGAGCTGAGTCTGCGTTTCACGAAGACGCTGCTCAATCCCTACGTGCGGCTCTTCGACCCGACGCTCTCACCCTACGTCCGCGCGTCGGCGAGCGGCACAATCCGCGCCGTGGGGCAGCTCGCGAACTTCGACCGCCTGGTCGTGACGTGCACCGTCGAGCAGCTCGACCTGCGGCTGCTCGACTACGACCTGCACAACAACGGGCCCATCAGCGTGGCGCTCGACGACCAGATCGTCAAGGTGCTGCCTCCGGCCGATGCGGTCCTGCCACCCGGGCAGGAACCGCGGATTCAACTCCAGGGGGAAGGGACGCGCCTCGAGCTGTCGGGCGGCGCCGATCTGCGGCAGAGCCGCATCGGGGTCAAGGTGGCCGGCACGGCGAACCTCGGCATCCTCCAGCTCTTCTCGAAGGAGATTCGCAGTTCCGGGCAGGCCGAGTTGAACGGCGAGGTGTCCGGTCCCTTCAGCCGGCCGCAGTTTGCGGGCTCCGCGAAGATCACCGACGGACGATTCCGGCACCTCTCGTTGCCACAGTCCCTGTCGGCGATCAACGGGACGATCAGCTTCACGGGCGACGCGGTGCGACTCGAGGACATCTCGGCGCAGCTGGCCGGCGGGCGCGTCCGATTTGGCGGCCGGGTGGAGATGAACGGCCTGACTCCTGGTCAGTTCAGCCTGACCTTCACCGGCGATCGCATGTCGTTTAACTACCCCGAGGGGTTCCGGTCCGTCATCGACGCGCAGCTCGACCTGGTGGGTACGCGCGCGGCCCCGCTGCTGCGGGGGAACGTCATCGTCCGCAGTGGGCTCTACGCCAAGCAGATCGACCTCACGCCGAATCTGTTCAGGCTCGTGGGGGGCAAGTCGGCTGTCCCGGCGGGTGGGCCCGCACCGAGCCTCCCGCTGCGCTTCGACCTCACCATCCAGGCGCCATCGTCGTTGCGCGTCGAGAGCAAGCCGCTGCGGGCGCTGGCCAGCGCCGACCTGACGCTGCGCGGCACCTACGACCACCCCATGCTGCTCGGGCACGCCGAGATCGAGCGGGGAGAGGCGTTGTTTGAGGGCAAGCGGTACACCGTGACCCACGGCTCGATCGACTTCAACAACCCGACCAAGATCGAGCCGTTCTTCGACATTGCCGCGGCCACCCGCGTGCGTGCACCGGGCCAGACCTACGATATCGACGTGCAGCTGGTGGGGACCGTCAACCGCTTCGAGCCGCCGCAGCTGAGCTCCGACCCGCCGCTGCCGCCCCTGGAGATCCTCTCGCTGCTGTTTGGCGGCGACACGTCGAGCACGACCGTCCAGAACCCGGAGCTGGCGTCGCTCCAGCGGGAGGCCATCCAGGGCACGCTGGCCACCTCGCGCGTGCAGCAGGCGGCGGTCGGCGCCGTCGCCGCCCCGGTCACCAAGGCGGTCGAGGAAGCGTTCGGCTTGTCGACGTTCCAAATCACCCCCAACCTCTACGACCCGAACCAACGGGTCAACCCCACGGCCCGGCTGACCGTGGGCAAGCGGCTGTCCGACAAGGTCTACTTTACCTTCTCGCGCAGCCTCAACTCCCCGGCTGGCGGCGACCAGGTCATCCTGCTCGAGTACCGACGAGAGCGACCGTCTCTCCTGGGTGTTCTCGAGGAACGAGGACGGCACCTACGCCCTCGACGTGCGCATGAGGCACGTGTTCTGATGCGGGCCCACCGGTGGACGCTTCCGTTGCTCGCGCTGCTGGCCGCCCTTCCGGCGGGCGCCCAGACGCTCGACGCCTTTCTCGGCCGGCGGATCACCGAGATACGGCTGGTGCTCGACGGGCGCGAGACGCAGTCGCCTGACATCTCGCGCGTCCTCGAAACGAAGGTCGGTTCGGTCCTGACGACGGCGGCAGTGCGCGAGAGCATCGTCCATCTGATGGCCCTGTCCCGGTTTGCGGACGTCCAGGTGGAGGCGGAGGCGACGCCGCCGGCCGGCGTGCGGCTGGCCTACGACCTGACGCCGCTGCGGCCCGTGAGGGGGATCGAGTTCACCGGCAACCTCGGGCTGTCGGCTCGAGCCTTGCGCGACGCCGTGGTCGAGCGCTACACCGCCTCGCCGCCGGTGACGCGGATGACCGAAATCGCCCGCATGCTCGAGGGCCTGCTCCATGATCGCGGGTACCTGAAGGCCGCCGTCACACCAGCACCCGAAGTGCGCCGGCCCGATCGGACGACGCTCGTCTTCCAGGTTCAGGCGGGCCCGCAGGTCAAGGTGGGGGACGTGGAGGTGATCGGCGTGGCGGAGGCGGACGCCGCAGCGGCCGCCGCCCGCCTCGGCCTCCAGCGTGGAGATCCCTTCGACCGTCTGGCGCTCGATGACGCGATCATCGCCTATGCGGCCACGCTACGTGCCTCCGGGTACCTGGAAGCCCGGGTAGCCGACCCGGAAATCGGCTACTCCCAGGACCGCGAGCGCGCGGATGTGACCATCCGCGTGGACCGGGGTCCGCGGGTCCGGATCGAGTTCCGCGGCGATCCGCTACCCGAGGCCCGCCGCGACGAGGTGACGGCCCTGCGGAGCCAGGGCGCACTCGACGAGGACGCGCTCGAGAACGAACAGCGGGCCATCGAGAACGACCTGCACGCGTTGGGCTACCGGGACGCCACGGCCGGTTTCGCCTCCACCTCGTCGCCCAACGATGAGCGGGTGATTGTCTACACCGTGAAACGGGGGCCCCAGTACCACGTCGGCAAGGTCACCGTGGTCGGTAACCAGCACATCCCGCTGAATGAGATCATGCCGGTCGTCCACGTGGGCGACAGCCCCTGGTTTCTCGCCGCGCGCGTGTCGGCCGACGAGGCGGTCATCGCCGACTACTACCGGCGGCAGGGCTACCGGAGCGCGGTGGTCACTGCCGCCACCACGACGGTCGCCGAATCCCAGCCGCTCGTCGACGTGCGGTACGAGGTGACCGAGGGGTTCCGGACGCTCATCGCCGGGGCTCCGGTCTTCCAGGGCAACGCGTCGATTCCAGCTGCGACGTTGCAGGCGGCCATCGAGTCGCGGGGCGGCGGCCCCTACTACCAGCCGCGCGTCGACAGCGACCGCGACGCCGTGCTCGCCCTCTACCTCAACCGCGGCTACGAGCAGGCGACCGTCGACGTCCCCGATGCCTTCAGCGCCAACGGCACGAGCTTCGCGCTCCGGTTCGTGATCCACGAGGGGCCGCAGTTCGTGATCGACCACATCCTAATCGCCGGCAACGTCCACACCAGCGCGTCCACGATCGAAAGCGAGCTGGGGCTGCGGCAGGGCATGCCGCTCTCGGCCGTCGCGCTCGCCGACGCCCAGCGCCGACTGACGGCGCTCGGGTTGTTTCGGCGCGTCGAGGTGACCGACCTGCCACAGGGCGCCGACAACCGGCGGGACGTCCTCGTGTTCGTACAGGAGGGCCCGGTCAACACGATCGGCTACGGCGGGGGTCTCGAGGGGTCGCAGCGCACCAAGATCGACGCCGCGACCGGGCGGCCGTCCAACGTGTTCGACCTGGCGCCGCGGGGGTTCTTGGAGTACGGCCGCCGCAACCTCTGGGGCAAGAACCGCTCCATCAACCTCTTCGCCCGCGGCGCGATCCGGACCAGCGACGAATTCGACACCGGGACGGGCACGACCGTGCCGTCCCTCCAGGACACGAGTTCCGGGTTCCGCGAGTACCGCCTGCTCGCCACCTACCGCGAGCCCCGGTTCATGGACGGGCCAATCGACGTCGAGGTCTCGGCCTCCGCCGACCAGGCGATCCGACCGACGTTCGATTTCAACCGGCTGCAGCTCTATCTCCAGGGCAGCCACCGTCTGGGTCGGGGCCTGAGTATCGCGGGACGCTACGCCTTCGGCCGAACCCGGTTGTTCAACGAGCGGATCGCGCCCGCTGACCAGCTCGACGTGGACAAGGTGTTTCCCCAGGTGCGGCTGTCGTCCTTCTCCGCGTCGTTCGTGCGCGACACGCGGGACGACGCTGTCGACCCGACACGCGGCACGCTGTTCACCGCGGACGGGACGCTGGCCGCCCGGGCCATCGGGTCCGAGGTCGGATTCGCGAAGACCCTCATCCAGGGCTTCATCTACCGGCAGCTGCCCATCCTCAGTCGGCCGGTCCTGGCGGCCGGGGCCCGCGTCGGGTCGGCCTACGGGTTCCCGCAGCTCGTCCTCGACCCGAACGGATCCGGACAGCTGGTCACCCTCCCGCAAGACCTCCCGGCGAGCGAGCGCTTCTTCGCTGGCGGCGACACCACCGTCCGCGGGTTCGCGCTCGACGCCCTGGGCGCGGCCAACACGCTGGACCAGTACGGCGCGGCGAACGGCGGCAACGGCCTCGTGATCTTCAACACCGAGCTGCGGGTTCCGCTCTTCAAGGTGAAGGGGTACTCGATCGGCGCCGCGACCTTCGTCGACGCGGGCAACGTCTTCGCCCGTGCCTCTGAGATCAGTCTGAGTGACCTGCGCAGCGGCGCCGGCGTGGGGCTGCGGATGCAGCTGCCGTTCGGACCGCTGCGCCTGGACTTCGCCTGGAAACTCAATCCGCCGCAGCTCGCCGACGGCACACAGGAGAATCGCTTCGCGTGGTACATCACGCTGGGACACGCCTTCTGATGCGACGCACTCTGTACTCGTTGGCCTTCGTCATCCTGGCCGTCCCGGTGGCGGCGGAGGTGATCGACCGCGTCGTCGCCGTCGTGGGGACGGAGGTCATCACACAGTCGGACGTGCGGGCCGCGGAGGCCTTCGGTCTGGTGCCGGCGCGCGCGGACGGCACGACGGCGGATGTGGTCCTCTACCTCGTGAACCGCCAGCTGATGCTCTCCGAGGTGAATCGCTACGCGGCGCCCGACGCTGACCGGGCGCTCGTCGATCGGCGCCTCGCCGAGATTCGCTCGCGATTCAAGACGGGCGCGGAATTCACCGCGGCGCTCGCGCGCACGGCCATGACGGAGGCGCGCCTCCGCTCGGTCGTCGGGAACGACCTCAGAATCTCGGCGTACCTGGACCAGATGTTCGCGGCCGCGGCGCAGCCGGCGGCCGACGAGGTGCTCCGCTACTACCGCGATCACCCCGACGAGTTCACCACGGGCGGGCGGGTTCTCCCGTTCGAGGACGTCCGCGACACGGTCCAGACGAAGGTGGCTGCTGAGCGGCGCCGGGCGATGGTGACCGACTGGCTCGATCGGCTGCGCCGGCGGGCGAACGTGACGACGCCACTCGCGCCGGCCCGGGAGCCGGGGGCCTGATCACCGTGGGACGGTGAAGATCTTCACTTCTGGCCCGGGGTGCTCGGCCGACGGGCTGATCGTGCAGGCCGGCGCCAGGCGGCGGAAGAGGTTGTCGTAGGCGAGGTGCTCGGCCGCGTAGTGGGTCGGGTACCCGAACACCTTCCCGTAGGTGGCCGATGTCGCGATGACGTAGTCGTAGTTCCCGGTCAGGTAGTACTCCGCGGGATGGTCGACGAGCGAGTGCACGTACTCCACCTCGAAGTGGCCTGGCGGCAGGTGGAGCGACTCCGCCTCGTGGATGATCCGGGCGCCCGGCCTGCCGTGCCCCTCCACCCACTCGGACACCAGCATGTACGTGCTCACGAGCCCCATGTTTCGATCGAACCCGACCGACGTGATCGCCGGCTGTGCCAGGAGGGCCACGACGAGCGCTGCCGCAAGCGCGAGGCCGACGGCCCGCCGCAGCGGGAGGCGACGGAGCAGGGCGAAACCCACCGCGACGGCCTCAGCGGCGAGGAGGCAGAGGAATGGCACCAGCGGCATCAGGTAGCGCGCGTACACGAGGGTGCGGTCGACGAGGAGCGAGAAGAAGACGGGCACGAAGACCAGCACCATGACGAACCGCGCGCGGTGCGGTCCGACCACGAGGCGGCCGACAAACACCGCGATGCCCACCCCGGTGAGGACCAGGCCAAACGGCCCGAAGACGTTCCGCAGGTGCTTCAGGTACAACAGCGACCCTGGCTCGGCGCGCGCCGGGCGCCAAGGCACACCCGCCGCCAGCGCGCCGAATCCATTCAGGAACCCGGGCAGGTCGAGCAGCGTATAGGGCGCGACCAGGAAGTACGCGCCATAGAAGGCTCCGATGGCCACCAAGGCGTGGCGCAGGCGCGTGTGCGGGGGCTGCGCCGCCATGACGGCCGCGATGATCGGCAGCGACACGACGACCCAGGCCGTGTACTTGGTGCCGGCGGCGAGGCCCGCGGCCACTCCGGCCCAGGCAAACGCCCCAAGAGTGCCCTTCTCGTACGCCCGCAGGGCAAGCACCAGCGTCAGCGTGACGAAGAAGGTCATCGGCACGTCGGTCAGCACGAAGTGCGACTCGCGGACGTGGATGGGAATGACCGTCATCAGCGCCGCGGCGACCAGCCCGTGGGCCCGGCTCCAACGCTGGCCCGCCAGGTATACGAGGAACACGGTGGCCGTGCCGAACGCGGCCGTGACCGCCCGGCCCCAGAGGTAGAAGTCGTAGTCGCTCACCTGGCTGAGCGAGGTCCAGCGCCCGGCCGTCACGCCCGCCAGGAACCGCGCAACGACCACGGCCGCCTGCAGGTACAGGTACAACCCCGGGTAGTCGAAGAAGTGCGGATTGTAGTCCCCGGTCTTCACCATCGTGACCGACCGGGTCATGATCTGCGGTTCGTCGACGCCGAGCGAGTACCGGCAGGCCTCCCGGCAGACCCCAGAACCGGAGCGTCGCCGCCGCCAGTACCGATGAGGCCGACGACGAGCGCCGTTCTCCTGGCGTCGCTGACGGCGCGGGTCTCCTGTTCACTCACAGGGTCGTCCTCGATCTCAGCCATGCGCGTGTCTGGCAGCCTAGCCCCGGCCAGCTCGGGCGGCCATTGTACCCGAAAGCTGATCGGGATGGTGGACCGCGCAACGACCAGCACACCGGACCGACAGGAACTGCGCGGCGAGCGAGGGGTCAGGACTGAAGGAGGCGAGTGTAGAGCGCCATGGTCTGGCCCGCGACGGCCGTCCACGAGAACGCCCGTTCGACCAGTGCCCGCCCGGCTTCCCCCAAACGCACGAGCCGGTCGCCGTTGTCGAGGGCGTCGCCCACGGCGTGCGCCAGCGCGTCCGGATCGCCCGGCGGCACGAGCCAGCCGGTCTCGCCGTGCCGGACCTTGTCGGGCAGGCCGCCGGCCGTCGTAGCGACCACGGCGCGCCGATGAGCCATCGCCTCGAGCGTCACCAGCGAACTGCCCTCGTAGAGCGTCGGGTGCACGAACAGATCGGCGGCATCGTACCAGGCGTGCAGGCGCTCGACGGTCACCTGCCCTGCCATCAGCACTCGCGAGGACAGGCCCGTTCGGGCGATCGCCGCTTCGAGCCCCGCTCGCGCCGGCCCATCTCCGACGAGCACCCAGTGCCACCGGCGGTCGCGCAGGCGGCTCAGCGCATCGACCAGGAGGTGGAACCCCTTGTTGCGTTCGAGGCGCCCGACGCTGAGCAGCAGGGCGGCCGCCGGGTCGGGCAGGCTGCGACGGAGCCCGTCGGCCTCCACGGGGTCGCGGAGATGGTCACAGTCTTCGACGTCGATGGCGTTTGGAATCACCACCACGCGGTCGGCGGCGGCAGGCAGGTAGCGTCGGACCGACGGCTCGATCGCCCGGTCGGTGGCGATGACCGCGGCCGAAACCGCCGCGCACCGGCGCACCGCCCACTGCAGAGGGCCGTACGCCACGCGCTTGAGGTGGCCGCCCGCAAAGCGCGCTCCGGTCCCGCCGAATTCCTCGAGGCCCTGGGGATTGAGCACCAGCGGGGCTTGCCGGCGGACGGCGGCCGGAGCCATCGCATAGCCCAGGACGCTGGCGCCCAGCCCGTGCACCACGTCGACGCGGCCGTCCCGCACGAGGGCCGCGGCCACGCGGCCCGCGCGCCAGCCGAAGAGCGGGTACGCCGAGCTCCGATCGAGGATGGTGGTCCCTCGCCGCCCGGCGAACGGAAAGGTCCGGTAAGGCACGAACCGCATCGTCACGCCGGACGCCACGGCGGTCGGTGCGCGCCTGGGGGGGGTACGCGTAATCAGAGTGACGGCGACGCCACACCGCCCGAGGTGGCGGACCAAGTCGTGGACGTGACGTTCGAGGCCGCCATAGCCATGGAGCGGATAGACGGCGCGCGAGACGATGGCCACGCGAAGCGCGCCGGTCACACATCCCTCCTGGAGCGTGACGACTGGCCGAGCGCCTCGCGATAGATCGCCTCGATGCGCGGCACGACGCGATCGGAGGCGAACATCGCGTCCACATGGGCCCGTGCGCCCTCGCCCAGTCGGAGGGCCAGCGGACGATCCGCCACGAGCGTCGCCACGTCCTCCCCGAGTGCCTCGGCGCTTCCCGACAGCAAGCCCGTCTGGAGGTGGACGATGATGTCCCGCGTGCCGCCCGTGTCCATCGCGGCCATCGGCACGCTCAGCGCGCCAGCCTCGAGGAGGACGCGGCTCAGGGACTCCGGGCCGCGCGACGGGAAGACGAGCACGGAGGCATGGGCCAGCCAGCCGAGCGCGTGCTCGCGCGGCAGCCACCCAAGCAGGTGGACCTCGCGGCCCGACTCGCGGATCCAGCGCTCGACCAGCGGCCGATCCGGCCCGTCACCGATGACGACGAGGGGCCACGGCAGGCGGGAGCGTTCGACGGCCTGCACCAACCGCGACGTGCCCTTGTTCGGCGCGAGCTTGCCCAGGTAGAGGGCGTACGGGCGCCCAAGCCCCCCAGGCGACGCGCCGGCTGCGCCGCGGATGGCCGCGACGTCGACCGGATTCGGGATCGTGACGACGCGGTCCCGAGACAGCCCGGCGGAGCGCGCGAGCAGGTCCGCGGTGATCGTCGAGCTGACGCCGATGACCCGGTCGGCCCGCGCCAGGGCCTGCTGCTTCCGCCTGAGGTTGGCCCGCATGTACGGCACGAGCGGGATGGCCAGCGGCCACAGTCCGCCCGCCCTCGGCCGCACACAGCGCCGCATCATCGCCGACGTGCAGCCGGGGCACAGCGTGTCGGCGCGCGGGTCGTGGATCAGGTCCGACCAGTAGCAGACCGGCCAGTAGTCGCGGACGGTCGCCACCGCCGGGACACCGACGGCCGCCGCGGCGACGACCGCCGGGGGAATCGTCAACACGTGCTGCGCGTGCACGAGGTCCGCGCGGGTGTCGCGAAGCACCTCGGCCAGCACCCGGCCAAGTCGCGCGTAGAGGCGTTCGTTCTTGACGTAGTTCCGGAGGAACGGGACACGGTCCGGCGACGCCACGCCAATCTCGCGCACGCCGAACCCGTCGTACTCGCGCTGCCCGTCGGGCCAGCCTGGCCTCGGGCGCACGAGACTCACCTCGTGGCCCCGGAGACGAAGCCCCCGAGCCAGTTCGTAGGTGCTCCAGCCGCTGCCCCCGCACCCCGGGGGGAACGAGTCGGTCGCGATCAGAATCCTCATGGCATCCGCGCCCGACAGGCGAGCGCCGCGACAATCGCCTCCTCCAGGCGCCGGCAGTGCACGTCCCAGCCGAACTCGCGCACGGCCCGGGTGCGGGCGGCCACGCCGAGCCGTCCGCGCAACTCGGCGTCGCTGAGGCGTTCCAGCGCCCGGGCGAGCCCCTCCGGATCGGCGCCATCGGTCCAGCAGCCCCTCGCCCCCGTCGGCGACGATCCGGCGCATGCCGTCGATGGAGGGCGCCACCACCGGCAGGCCCGACGCCATGTACTCGAACACCTTGAGCGGCGACCAGTAGAACCCCAGCGCCAGGGGCGCGTGGGCCGACACGTCGAATGGCGCCACGCCGATGTCCGCCGACGCGAGCAGGCCTGGCATCTGATCGTGCGGGACGGCGCCGAGGACCGCCACGCCCTCGACCGACTGCGCCGCGTCCCGCACGCGCGGCAGCTCCGGGCCCTCGCCAGCAAAGACCGCAGAGATCGAGCGGACACCCCGGTCCCGCAGCCTCCGAACCGCGTCGACCAGCTGGATCGCGCCGTGCCACGCGCGAAACGCGCCGGCAAAGACGGCAACCACCTGGTCACCGTGCCGCTCCACGGCCGCGGGGCTGGAGGCGCCCGGGTGAAAGCGCGTCGTATCGGCGCCCCACTCGAGCTCGACGACCCGGGCGGAGGTGGCAGCCGGAAGAATCGCGCGATTCGGCGAGACGATCACGTCGGCGTGGCGGCACTGCCACTCGCGCCAGCGGCGCATGGGCTCGACCAGCAGCGCGCGATCGAGGAGCCGCTTCGGCGACCCGGGGTAATCGATGACCGGCGCGTTGACCTCGAGCACGCGGAGCGTACCCGCGCGCGTGGCGGAGAGGACGCCCTCGCCTCCAAAATTGAAGTAGCGCTCGATGACCACGTCTGGCCGAAGACCCTGTACCATCCGGCCGACCACGCCGGCACGCAGCAACCGAAGCCGCGGGCTGCCAAGCGGTGGCGCGAGCTCGTGCCAGTGGACGCTCCCGCTGGGAAACCCGGTCCTCCCGCGTCCGGTCAGCACGTGGACCTCGTGGCCGAGCGACGAGAGGCCCTCCGCCACCGCCTGTACGTGCACCGACCCGCCCTTGGTGCCCGGCACGACCTGGTCGAGTGCGCAGTAGAGGATCTTCATCGGGGTGCGCCCGGGGAGGGGCCGGTCTTCTCGAGTAGGGCGAAGAAGGGACCGGACCGCACGCGCCCGAACAGCCGCACGTCCAGCTTCATCAGTGCCGTCAGAGCACGCAGGATGACGAGCGTCGGTCCCCCCCGGGCAATCTGCGCCTTGGCCTCGACGCGGGCAGTGCGGGCCGCGGCCGCCGGGTCGAGGGCGGCGCCGGGGGTCTCGTCGGCGCGCGCCGCGGCCCGGCGGGCCAGCCACCGCTCCGCCGACCGCACCAGGAGGTTCTCGACGACTCCACCCACCAACGGCGTGTAGTACCGGATGCGCGCGATGCGGAAGCCGGCCGCTGCAACCGTCCGCTCGAGGTCGGGGATGTCGGCGAGCGGGTTCAGGTGATCGGACTTCCGCAAGTGTTCCTGCGTCAGGTCGATGACGCCCGCACGGTGGAGGGCGCCGGCGATGCGGTTGATGACGCGCAGGCCGAGCGCCAGCCGCGAGTTCTTCCGGACGTGGCTGTACACGAACAGGTGCCCACCGGTCACGAGCACGCGCGACGCCTCGGCCACCACGGCGGCGAGCCCCTCGCGCGACAGGTGCTCGAACACGTCCAGCGCGTAGCCCTTGGTGAAGGCACCGTCCGCAAACGGCAAGCGGCGCAGGTCGCCCAGGACGAGATCGGCCGCTGCCAGGGCTTCCTGCGCGAAGAACGGGCTGACGTCGATTCCCACCTGCACCGCTCCGGCATCGCGGTTCCACACGAGCGACCGGCCGCTGCCGCAGCCGAGATCGATGACCCGGTCGTTCCGCGACGGGCGGAGAAAGGCCCGCAGCATGTCGTTGCGGACCGCGGCGGCCAACAACGGCGGGGAGACGTGCTCATGCCGCGCGTCGGCGTGCAGCGACTCGTCAAGATACCGGGTCTGCTGGTCGAAGGCCGCCAGTGGGCGAAGGTCCAGGTACCCCGGCTCGCGCGTGAAGTGTCGTCCGCAGGTGCCACAGGCGATGGCTGCGGCGTCGATGGGCTGCAGCAGTCCACCGCAGTCAGGGCACCGCGCGATGACGAGCAGAGAGTCGGACGTCACGACGGCCTCGCCACATGAGCGCGGCGACCGGCCTCCGTCAGAACGGACGTCAGCCGGTCCGCGCGCCGGTCCCACGTGTAGTCTTGGGCGGTGTCGATGGCTCCCCGGGCGATCGTCGCCGCCAGCACGGAGTCGGCCAGCGCGAGACGAATCGCCGAGGCGAGCGAGACGACGCTTCCCGCCTCGAACAGCAGGGCGTTCACCCGGTCGAGCAGGACCTCACGGAAGGCCTGCAGATCCGATGCCACGATGGGCCGTCCAGCCGCAAGGTACTCGAACAGCTTGAGCGGTGACGTGTACCGCGCCGACGCGGTCGTGGCGGGATTGGGCAGCACCAAAACGTCAGCCGTGTCGAGCAGCGCCGCGACGCCGGACGGCTCCACCATGCCGGCGAACGCCAGGCGTTCACCGAGGCCGTGCCCCGCGGCCCGAACCTGGAGCCGGGCGAGGTCGGATTCCCCGGGGTGACCGCCGATGATCAGGCCGTGTACCTCCGGCATGCTCGCGAGCGCGTCCACGAGGAGGTCGACGCCCTTCCACGGATAGAGGTGTCCCGCGTAGGCGACGACGGGAGGCCGCCCCGCGGGCCGTTGGTAGGCCCGGGGGGTGCGGAGCCTCGCACCGTCGGGTACGACGGCGAGATTCTCGCGTGGGCCCCACCGCCCGGCCAGCTCGTCGGCCAGGGCGTGCGTGATGGTCACGTAGCCTTCTGCCTGATGCCAGACACGCTGCTCGCGCCGGGCCAGCCGACGCTGCTTGGCGGCGGACGGCGCCGTGGCCCCGGTCAGCATCGTCGGACGTTCCTCGCTCACCGCGGGGGCGTACCCGTGCGATTCGGTACACGAGCCCGGCGCCGCCCGGCCGCCGCGCGCGCAAGTAGAGGCTCGCGAAACCGAGGTCACGCGTCAGCACGACGTCGCCCGGCGCGGAGCGCCGCGCGCGGCGCAGGGCGCCACCCAGATACCGCAGGCGGCGGAGGAACGGAGGACCGGCCACGGCGACGCGATCGATCGCCAGGCGTGGATCGAGCTCGAGGCCGTAGTACGCGAACGGATCGCGAGGGGGGACGCGCGAATCCGGGCGGACCACGAGGTGCACCTGCCATCCCCGTCGAGCCAGCGCGGCGCATGTCTCCGCCGTCTGGATGCCGTTGGCGCGCTCGATCGGGAAGCGGATGTCGGCGACGCAGAGCACACGGCTCATGGCCGGACCCCGCTCGTGGCCTTGTAGAAACTGGCCCGGTCGAACAAATAGCGCCACGCGAGCGAGGGCATCCGGATCGGCACGCTCACGAACGCCTGGTAGGCGTTGCGGCCCAGCTCAAGACGGTGCCGGTCCATCAAACCGCTGCCAAACTGCACCATCAGGGCGATGTTCCACCAAACGCACAGCGCCAGGGCGACGCCGAGGCACCGGCGGGTCGCCGACGACCGGGCATGGCGAACCAGCGCGGCGAGCCCGATGACCAGCACGATAGTGACGCCGACGAATCGCCGGTGGCCGAAGGCGCCCTCCACGCTCCACGATCCCACGCAGCCGGCGATGTAGACCTGAGACGCCACCATTGCCGTCAGTCCCGCCGCCATCCGCCGCGCCGGGCCGCCACGTCGCCACAGCAGCGCCAGGCCGGCCAGGCCGAGTACGGCCAGCGGCGTCCAGAGGAAGAAGCCGTGCTCGGGCGAGAGCAGTACCTGGAACGCGTGCGGTGACCACCAGGTCATCTTGCGCGAAACGTCCGGCGATGGCGCGATCCGCCCGTTGAGCGCCAGGTAGGCGAGGGCCTGCGGCGCAAAGGCGGCGAGCCCTGCAAGGCAGCCGATCGCGAGGTGCCCGAGTAGGCGCCAGCGGGCCTGTGGTGGCTGACGCGCATCCGTCTGGCCTGAGACGAGCGTCCACGCGAAATCCACCGCCGGGCCCGCCATGAAGAACGCGTCCTGCTCGCGCACCATGGTCATCAGCGCGCCGAGCATGCCGAGCACCGCCAGGCCGCGCGCCGACCAGCGGGTCCGCACGTCCAGCCACGCCAGGGTGAATGCGGCCACGGCGAAGGCGGATGTCGCGTGCGAGAAGGCCGGCGCGAGATACATGTAGAAGAGCAACGGCGTGCCCAGCCACACGGCCAGACCTGCTCCGGGGTGCTCGAGCCAGGTGTCCCCGCCCGTCGCGAGGACGCGCCGGCTGGCGAGCACGGCGAGAACGATGGCGGCGAAGCCGTAGAAGACGGACCCGTAGCAGACGGCAGCCACGTAGGGGAAGGAGAACCCGTCCACGGCCACCGATCGACCGGCGGCCCGGGCAAGGTGCGCCGCGGCGTCTCCAACGGCGTAGAACGGCGCCCACAGCAGGGCCGACCCGAGCGTGCCATAGTTCTTCCGCAGCCCGGTGGAGGTGGCCTGCTCGAGGAAGGTTTCGTGGAATCCCTCGGAGCGCGCGAGTCCGCGGTCGTAGAAATACCGGTATTCGTTGTCGAATGAGACGTCGTGGTCGAACCACAGCGACCGCAGGTAGGCGAAGTACTCGATTTCGTCCGACGCGTAGATGCGGGTCGTGACCGCGGGAAGCGAGACGAGGAGCAGGAGGACGAGGGCACTCCATGCCCGGCGGTCGGACGGACGGAACTGGAACGGCACGCTGTGATGTCCCGGGCGATGGAACGCCGCGCCCCGCGGTGGCCGGCGCCTACGCGCCGTAGAGAGTGTAGCGGAAAATCTCGACGGCGTTGAACCCGGAGTGGCTCACCACGGTCGACACGATGCTCCGCCGCTTCAGGTACATGAACCCCCAGTAGGCGCCGAGGACGGCGGTGACCACCGCGACGTCGTGTCCCTGGATGATGTGGCCCAATCCGAAGGCCAGACTCGACAGAATCAGACCCAGGCCCGCGCCGCCGAGGCACTGGCGGAAGCGGTGCAGGACAAAGGCCCGCTGGACCTCCTCGCGCACGCCCCCGCCGATGACCGCCACCGCCCCGAACAGCCACGCGTCGGTGCGCGTGCGAATCAGTCCCTCGAACGGATTGCGGGAGACGTTGCGAAGCCCCGGGATGGCGTACTGGAGCGCGGCCATCATCAGCGCGACCCCGAGGAAGACCAGCGGCACCTGGAGCGCCCCCAGCGACGCCTCCCGCGCCACCGCGCGATCGCCGATGAGCACGCCGATCGGGTGCTCGCCGTCGAGCCACAGGAACCACGTCACCAGCGCGACGAGCACGACGGTGTCGGCAAGCGTCAGCACACCGATGTAGGCGGGGGAGAGCCGGCCGGCCGCGTCGAACGGCCGAAGGCCGGCGAGCACGAGCAGGCCGGTGAGGGCCATCTGCGTCGGGAAGCCCGAGCAGACAAGCACCTCGAGGATCGCAACGAGCCGGCGACGCGCCACGTTCCGACTCTATCACGCGAAGGCCGGATTGGGGCTGCGGCGCTCACGGTGCCTTCCCGCCCAGGACTCGCGGCTTCTCGTTGCGGGACGGTTGAGCCAGTGACGCCCGGCTCAGCCCAGGCCGCTGGATCGTGTAAGAATGACCTAGTACACTGAACCCGGCTTCCGGGCGCAGACTTCAGGGTCGCCTCCCAACGGACCAGGGAGCGGGCCCGCCCCGTCCCGGACCGGGCGCCGAGGTGAGTTCCGTGTTGGACACGACGCCGACAGACGTGGCGGGCAGCGCCGACCAGGTGGTGGTTGAACGGGTGCTGATCGTCGAGGACGATCCGGCGACCCGCATCGGGTTGACCGAACTGGTGCGTACGTGGGGGTTCCTGGCCGACAGCGCAGAAGACGGCGAGGAGGCCCTCCAGAAGGTGACGTCGTTCCGTCCCGGCATCGTGGTCACCGACCTGGTCATGCCGCGGATGGACGGCCACCAACTGCTCAAGGCCCTGCGCGAACACGATGTGGACATCAGCGTCGTCATCCTGACAGCCCAGGGGTCGGTAGAATCGGCCGTCGAGACGATGAAGGACGGCGCCTACGACTACCTGACCAAGCCGGTCGATCCGCAGCGGCTGCAGATCCTGCTGCAGAAGGTGACCGAGCGGCAGGGCACGCTGCGCGAGGTCAAGGCGCTGCGCCGGCAGCTGCGCGAGCAGGGCGCCTTCGGCCGAATGATCGGGAACAGCCCGGGCGTGCGGAAGGTCTACCGCGTGATCGAGCAGGCGGCGCCCACCTCGGCGTCGGTCCTGGTCAACGGGGAGTCGGGCACCGGCAAGGAGCTGGTGGCCCAGACGGTCCACCAGCTCAGCTTCCGGGCGCACGCGCCGTTCATCGCGATCAACTGCGCGGCGATTCCCGAGACGCTGCTCGAGAGCGAGATCTTCGGCCACGAGAAGGGGGCGTTCACCGGGGCGTCGGAGCGGCGTCAGGGGTGCTTCGAGCTGGCGGACCACGGCACGCTGTTCCTCGACGAGATTGCCGAGATGACGCCGGCCACCCAGGTGAAGCTCCTGCGGGTACTGCAGGAACAGACGTTCCGCCGGCTCGGCGGCCGCCAGGAGCAGAAGGTGGACGTGCGCGTGATCGCCGCGACGAATCACGATCCGGCCGAGGCCGTGCGGAAGGGCAAGCTGCGGGATGACCTGTACTACCGCCTCAATGTCTTTGCCGTCACGCTGCCGCCGCTCCGCGAGCGCAAGGAGGACTTGCCCCTGCTCACGCAGGCGTTCCTGGCGGAGTTCAACAGCCGGAATGGGAAGTCGATCGTCGGCGTCAGCCACGAAGCGATGCGGATCCTGGAGGCGTACCACTGGCCGGGGAACGTGCGGGAGCTGCGCAACGTCATCGAACGCGCGACCATCCTCGCCGATGACCAGTTCATCGAGCCCTCACACCTGCCCCAGGCGCTCGTCCAGGCGGGCGAGCGGGCGCAGCCGGCCCTGTCGCTCGCGCCGGGAACGACGGTCGAGGAAGCCGAGCGCAAGTTGATCCAGATGACGCTCGAGCACACTCACGACAACAAGACGCGCGCGGCGGAGATTCTCGGCATCAGCCTCAAGACCCTGCATAACAAGCTGAATCGACTGAGGCTGAGGAAGTAGTCTCGCACGCTGGTGGTGGGCCCCCAGCCCGTCGGGTACGCACGTTTCCAGCGAGAGTCCCTTTGCACCTGGGCATCAAGGCGAAGCAGATCGGCGGCGTTTCGCTCATCGTCGGCCTCGCCGTCGTCGCGCTGACGCTTATCCACGTGGCGCTGGTGGCGCGGGTGCTGCTCCGGGAGAGCAAGGCCCGGGGCGAGCTGCTGGCCAACGCGATCTACCAGCGCCTCAGGGACGTCGTGCCCAACGAGCCCGACCCCTACCGGGCGATCGCGGAGGACGGCGGCCTGAGGGCGATCCTCGAGTCGAGCGCCTATTCCACCAACGTCACGTACGCGGCCATCTGCAATGCCGACGGGGTGAAGGTCGCCGCCTGGGACCCCGGTCACGAGGGGCGGCCGCTCCCGCCGGCCGGCGACATCGACGAGCTGCTGGCGATGAACCGGATCGCGCAGCTGCGGAGCATCTACTCGGTCGCCGGGACGCTCGAAGTGCGCAAGCCGCTCCTGCTCGGTGGGGCGAAGTTCGGGACGATCCGGGTGGGTGTGTCCACCCTGCTCGTCCGCCGCGAGCTGTGGGCGCAGGCGCTCTGGCCGGCACTGGCTACGGGCTTCGTGGCCCTGCTGATCGCGATCGGGGTGTCCGCGTCGTTCGCCCAGCTGATGTTGCGGCCCATCCACGTGATCCGGAGCGGGTTGACGCGTCTCGGCCGCGGCGAGTTCGGCGTCCGCCTCGACCTACCCCAGCGCGACGAGTTCGGCGAGCTCGGGAGCTTCTTCAACACCGTGTCTGCCCAGCTGTCGGCCGACCGGTCCCAGCTGGCGGACCAGAAGGCGAACCTCGAGTCGGCCGTCGAGCACATGGAAGACGAGGTGGCGATCTTCAACCCCGAGGGAGAGTTGCTGTTCGCCAACCCGCTGATGCGGGCGACGCTGCCCGACGAACCGTTCGGCCGGCCGCTGGACGACCTGCTGCCCGCGGGCCACCCGTATCGCGACCTCGTGCTGCGCGCGATCGCCGACCAGCAGTCGCGGGGCCCGATTTCGGCCGAGGTGCCGCCCGGCAGTCCCCCGGCGGGCGAGAACGGAGACGGCTTCCTCGAGCGTTTGCTGATGGCCCATGCCATCAAGGACCGCAACCAGCAACTGCTCGGCGTGATGCTCGTCGCCAGAGACGTCGTGGCGCTGGGGCGCGTCCAATCGATGTTGAACTATTCGCGCAAGCTGGTGGCGCTCGGACGCCTGTCGGCCGGCGTTGCGCACGAGGTGCGCAACCCGCTCAACGCGATGACGATCCACCTCGAGCTGCTGAAACAAAAGCTGGCCGCTGCCGCCGCGACCACCGCGGGGCCACGCCTCGGGAGCGATGGGGTGGGGGCCGTCGCCACGCTTGGTGAAGAGCCATCGGCCCTGGCGCCAGCGCTCGACCATGTGCGCGTCATCGGCGGCGAAATCAAGCGGCTGGACCAGGTGATGCAGGGGTTTCTCAAGTTCACGCGGTCCGAGGACCTCAAGCTCCAGGCCCTGTCGGTCGGCAGCCTGATCGGTGAAGTGGTGCGCGTGATCGGACCCGAGTGCACCAGCGCTCACGTGTCGGTCGTGACCGAGGGGCTCGAGGGGCTCCCCGACATCAGCGGGGACCCCACGATGCTGCGCCAGGCGTTCCTGAACCTGACGCTCAACGCGTGTCAGGCCATGCCCCACGGCGGGACCCTTCACATCCGCGCCGCGCGGGCGTCCGGCCGCCGGGTCCAGGTGGCCGTCGAGGACACCGGCGTCGGAATCAAACCCGAGCATCTCGGTCGGATCTTCGATCTGTACTTCACCACGCGTCCCAACGGCAGCGGCATCGGGTTGTCGATGGTGTACCGCACCGTGCAGCTGCACGATGGCGACATCGAAGTGCAATCCACCGAGGGGCGGGGTACAACCTTCACGATCCTGCTGCCGCAGGCGTAGGAGTTCCCGCGCCCCGGTGAGGACGACTCCTGTCATAATGGACTCCGTGCGACGCCTCAGCCTGCTCGTCGTGCTCGTCGCGGTCGCGGCGGCGGGGTGTGCCAGGACACACGCGAAGACGCAGCCCGAGCCGATCGCCCTCGACGTCCCGCTGCCGCCCGACCGCGTGGTTGCACCACCCGAGCCCGATACGCCGCCCTCGCCGCCGGAACCGGAGCCCCAGACCCGGCAGGAGAAGCCGACCCGGACCCGCCCGGCCCCCGCGCGCGCCGAGTCGCGGACCGAACCCTCCCGCGCCGACAAGAAGGCCGAGCCGCCTCCGGCGGCCGAGCCGGCCAAGCCCCCACCAGCCCAACCGGCGCCCACGCTCCAGCAAGCCATGCCCGCATCACCGGAAGAGGTTGAACGGCAGGTGCGCGAGCAGATTGCCCAGGCGCAGCGCGATCTCGGGCGCGTCGACTATGGAGGGCTTGGGGCCGACGCGAAGTCGCAATACGACACCGCCAAGCGGTTCATCGAACAAGCTGATCAGGCGCTCAAGGACAAGAACCTCGTCCTCGCCAGCAAGCTCGCGGAGAAGGCCGCCGGCTTGGCCGGTGTGCTGGTTGGCCGCTGAGCTTTTGGGCGAAAAATTGGGCGTCGGACCGAAGAGGGCCGTTTATTCGGAATTGCACCAAGTGTTGCGACTGACCTAAAACTGAGACACAATATCTAGTAGATCCAGTCTTGACAAACGAGAGGGCGTCGTCCATATTGAGCCTCTATCGTGAACGCTCCCGACGGGCAGATCCCAGCTGCTCGGCATGTTCACGACGAGTCGGTCAGGACCCCGAGTAGCCGTTGCGACAGACGGCTCCGGCTTGGAGTTCACCGCAGGGGTCGAACCACTCTCCGCGACGTCGTGCCCGGCCCTCAGTGGCCGGCGGTGTCGCCTAAACGGTGTGAACGGCATGTTTCCGCGGGGCACGGGGACGGCCGGCAGTGGAGGAGAGGATACGGTATGCAGAGGGGCCTGACCCAGAACGAAGCCCCCGTCACGCAGACGGCTGCCGAGGAACGCTCGACCGACGCGGGGCGTTCCGTCGGGCGCCGCGACGAGCGGTCTGCGGCGCCGGGGCTGGCCTTCGCCCGTTTCTTCACACGCTCCGGCCATGACCCGTTCGACGAGGTCACCTGGGACATGCGCACGGCGCTCATCGCCAACGAGAAGGGCGACGTGGTCTTCGAACAGCGCGACGTCGAGGTGCCGGCGTTCTGGTCGCAGCAGGCGACCAACATCGTCGCCTCGAAGTACTTCCGCGGGCCGCTGAAGCCTAAGCCCGGCGAGTTCCGCGAGACGAGCGTGCGCCAGCTGATCGGCCGCGTCGTCGACGCGATCACCGAGTGGGCACGAGCCGACCACTATTTCGCCAGCGAAGCCGATCTCGCCGCGTTCCACGACGACCTGAAACACCTGCTGGTGTACCAGAAGGCTGCCTTCAACAGCCCCGTGTGGTTCAACTGCGGCATCGAGAAGCGGCCGCAGTGCTCGGCGTGCTTCATCAACTCGGTCGAGGACACGCTCGAGTCGATCCTGACGCTGGCGCGCACCGAGGGACTGCTGTTCAAGTTCGGCTCGGGCACCGGGACCAACCTGTCGGCCCTCCGGTCGTCGCGCGAATCGCTCGCCGGCGGCGGGACGGCCTCCGGCCCCGTGTCCTTCATGAAGGGCTATGACGCGTTTGCCGGGGTGATCAAGTCGGGCGGCAAGACGCGGCGCGCGGCCAAGATGGTGATCCTCAACGCCGAGCACCCCGACATCGTCGACTTCATCACTTGCAAGGTGGAGGAGGAGAAGAAGGCCTGGGCCTTGATCGATGCGGGGTACGACGGCTCGTTCAACGGTCCGGCGTACTCGTCGGTCTTCTTCCAGAACTCGAACAACAGTGTCCGCGTGCCGGACGACTTCATGCGCGCCGTGCTCGACGACGGGACCTGGGTCACCAGGGCGGTGACCGACCGCAGCCAGATGGACACCTACAAGGCGGCCGAGCTCATGCGGATGATCGCCGAGGCGACGCACGTGTGCGGCGACCCGGGCATGCAGTTCGACACGACGATCAACGAGTGGCACACCTGTCCCGCCTCGGGCCGGATCAACGCCTCGAACCCGTGTTCGGAGTACATGTTCCTGGACGACTCCGCGTGCAACCTCGCGTCGCTCAACCTGATGAAGTTCGAGGACGGCCGCGGGGAGTTCGATGTGGTGGCGTTCCGGGCGGCGGTCGACACGCTCATCATCGCCCAGGAGATCCTGGTCGACAACGCCAGTTATCCGACCAAAGCGATCGAACGGAACAGCCACGAGTACCGTCCGCTCGGACTGGGCTACGCGAACCTCGGGGCGCTGCTGATGGCGCGCGGCCTTCCATATGACAGCGAGGGCGGCCGCCATTACGCGGCGGCCATCACCGCGCTGATGACCGGGGAGGCGTACGCCGAGTCGGCGAGGATTGCCCGCGACCAAGGGGGGCCGTTCAACGGCTTCGCGCGCAACCGGGAGCCCTTCCTCCGGGTGACGCGCAAGCACCGCGAGGCGCTCAAGGACGTCAACGGCGGCATGGTGCCGGAGGACTTGTTCGAAGCGGCCGTTCAGGCGTGGGACGATGCCGTCGAACTCGGCGAGGAGCACGGCTACCGCAACGCACAGACGACGGTTCTCGCGCCGACGGGCACCATCGGGTTCATGATGGATTGCGACACGACGGGCGTCGAGCCGGACATCGCGCTCGTGAAGTACAAGAAGCTCGTGGACGGCGGCTTGATGAAGATCGTCAACCAGACGATCCCGAGCACGCTGGCCCGGCTCGGATACACGAGCGAACAGGCCAAGGCGATCGTCGCCTACGTCGAGCAGCAGGAGACGATCGAGGGGGCGCAGTTCCTCCGCGAGAAGGACCTGCCGGTGTTCGACTGCGCCTTCAAGCCGGCCCGTGGGTCGCGGTCGATCCCGTACATGGGACACATCCGGATGATGGGCGCCACGCAGCCCTTCATCTCGGGCGCGATCTCCAAGACCGTCAACGTGCCGAAGGACGCGACCGTCGACGAGATCACCCGCGCCTACATCGAGGCGTGGCGGCTGGGCGTCAAGGCGATTTCGATCTACCGGGACGGTAGCAAGCGAACGCAGCCGCTCAACACCTCCCGCGACAAGGCCCGGGACGCCCGGACCGAGGCGCCCGTGGCGGCGCAGCCGACCCGCCGGAAACTGCCCGACGAGCGGCGGGCGATCACCCACAAGTTCGAGATCGCCGGCCACGAGGGGTACATCACGGTCGGGCTCTATGAGGACGGGACCCCGGGCGAGATCTTCCTGGTGATGGCCAAGGAAGGGTCGACCATCTCGGGCTTCGCGGACGCGTTCGCGCAGGCGGTCTCCTATGCCCTGCAGTACGGCGTGCCGCTGCAGGTCCTGGTGGACAAGTTCAGCCACGTGCGGTTCGAACCGTCGGGCATCACCAAGAACCCCCAGGTGCGGCTCGCCAAGTCGATCGTCGACTATGTGTTCCGGTGGCTCGCAACGAAGTTCCTCTCCCCGGAAGCCCAGGTACCTGGGCGGGTGTGAACAGCCGCGAGAACACGTCGCCGGCCAACCAGCCGGACTCCCCCGAGCAGCTCACGCTGCCGCCGCTCGGGATCGAGGCGGACCGCAAGCCGGCAGCGTTTGCGACAATCCAGAACCAGGAAGACGCGCCGCCGTGCACGACGTGCGGGTCGATCATGGTGCGCAGCGGCAGTTGCTACAAGTGCGTCAACTGCGGCAGCACTAGTGGCTGCGCGTAGACGCAGGACCCTGACGGTCCCTCGGGGGCGGACTGGCTGGAGCCGGAGCCTGCCGCCCCCACCGTCAGGCGCTCCGCTCCGCGCGGGGCGCGTGCGCACCCCAGAACGCCAGAGCGACCAGGACCACAGCGACGACGGCGCGGACCACCTGCGGGCCGACCCGGATGGCCCCGTGGGTTTGCGAGTCGGTGTACAGGGCGAGCCCCTGCAGGGCCAGCAGCATGCTCACGGCCAGAGCGACCCCTCCAGGCAGTCTGACCCGGACGAACGCGGCCGACACGGTCAGCAGCAACCCAAGGGCGATCAGGGAGAGGTCGGCCCACCAAGCGAAGCCGAACACCCCGAACAGGTCGACGAGGCCGAGGCCGGCCGAATAGAGGCCGTACCCGGCGAGGCCCAGCGCAGCGGCAGTCAGCATGTCGGGTCTATGGTAGCCCGACCGGGCGGGGCGGTGGTCCCCCGGATGCTGACACGAGAATCCCGCTTCTGGAGGGCGATTCCTTCCCTGTATGATGCCTGGGGAGGAAGGCGTCGATGCGGCGGCGGTTCGAACACGAGGGCCGGGCGGTCAGTTATCTGGAGGCGGGCAGGAGCAGCCGGTCAGCACGGGCGCTCGTTCTGTTGCACGCGTTTCCGCTGGCCGCCGAGATGTGGGAGCCGCAGATGGCGGCAGCGCCCGAGGGCTGGCGCATCCTGGCCCCGGACCTGCGGGGGTTCGGCGAATCGTCGCTGGAACCACGTGCCGTCGAGTGGGAAGCTGGTCCGACGGCGTTCTCGATCGACGACTACGCGACCGACGTCGCGGCGCTCCTCGACTACCTTGGCGTAGCACGCGCTGTCGTGGCCGGCTTGTCGATGGGCGGCTACGCCGCACTGGCCCTCGCGCGCCGCGCGTCAGCCCGCGTCGAGGGCTTGGTTCTGGCCGACACTCGGGCCGACCCGGACTCCGAGGGAGCCCGAACGAGGCGGGATGAGATGCTTGGCGTGCTCACCGCACGCGGTGTCGAGACGGTCGTCGACAGCCTGCTGCCCGGGTTGCTGGGCGCGACCACACGGCAGTCACAACCGGACGTCGTCGCGCGCGTCAGACGTCTGGCCCTGGCGCAAGCCCCCGACGCCGTACGGCGCGCGATTCACCGCCTCAAGAACCGCCCGGACGCCACCGCTGTGCTCGAGTCGTTCGCCGGCCCTGTGCTGATCGTGACCGGCGCAGAGGACACCATTGCGGGCGTGGAGGTGGCTAGCGAGATGCACCGACGCACGAGAAGTGCCGAGCTCGTCGTCATCGAACGCGCCGGCCACCTGTCGAACCTCGAGCAGCCCGCCGCCTTCAACGCGGCCCTGGGCCGTTTCCTCGCCTCCCAGTGATTCCGATGGACCTGCAGCTTCGACACAAGATCGCACTCGTGACCGGATCGAGCCGGGGCTTGGGCCTGGCCAGCGCGCGGGCGCTCCTCGCCGAGGGCTGCCGCGTCTGCATCTGCGCGCGTGGCGGAGAGCGCCTCGAACAGGCGGCCGCTGAACTGGCCGACGTCTCGCCGGATTCCGACGCCGTGCTCGCCGTCCGCGCCGACCTCACGCTGACCGCCGGCGTCGAGGAGACGTTCGCACGGTTGGTCGACCGCTTCGGCGGCCTCGACGTCCTGGTCAACAACCTGGGCCTCGCCCGTGGGGCGGGCTTGCTCGACACCACCGACGAGGAGTGGCAGGAGGCCCTTACCTCCACGCTGTTCCCAGCCGTCCGCGCCAGCCGGCTCGCGGTGCCCTTGATGCGACGCCGCGGCGGGGGAACCATTGTCATGATCGCGTCCATCTACGGGCGCGAGGCCGGCGGACGGATGACCTACAATGCCGTCAAGGCGGCCGAGATCAGTCTGGGCAAGTCACTGGCGCAGCAGCTGGCCGCTGACAACATCCGCGTGAACAGCGTCGCGCCAGGGTCGATCCTCTTTCCTGGGGGATCGTGGTGGAAACGCCAGCAGGCGGACCCAGAAGGGATCGCGGCGTTTGTTTCTCGGGAACTGCCCTTTGGTCGGTTTGGACGGCCCGAGGAGGTCGGTGACGCCGTAGCGTTCCTGGCGTCTCCTCGGGCGAGTTGGATCAGCGGCGCGTGCCTTACCGTCGATGGGTGCCAGTCTCGGTCGCTGATTTGACCATTGCCGTGGCGTCTGAAGCCTGCCCCGTGCGCGGCGCAGCGCCGCTCTGAGTGCTGCGCGCGGCGGGTGGACGCCTACGAAGGGGCCGGACGATCCGGACACGGAACGGATAGCCTTCGGCGCTCTCGAGATCGCCGCCGGCCTCGGCGGTATCGACCGCCTGGGTGATGAAATACCCGCGGTGCCGCAGCTGCGGCTGGTCTGCGTTCATCTACGGACCCTCCCATCAATGGTGTTATCGGCCGCAACGACCACAACCAATGGCAGAATAGCAACCACGACCGGAGGGGTCAACGAAAAAAGCCGCTCGGCGGGCAGGCAGAAGACCACCCTAACCCCTCAGCGCTACGGCCAACGAGAACCCAAATGGAGACGTTATTCCGCCAGCTCTACGGGGACACGCCAACGGTTTGCGCGTCGGCACCGGGCCGCGTGAACCTGATCGGCGAACACACTGACTACAACGGCGGCTACGTGCTGCCAACCGTGATCCCGCAGCGCACGCAGGTGTGGCTACGCCCGCGATCCGACCGGATCGTGCGGGCGCAGAGCGTGAACGCGGCGGACGAGGGACCCTGCCGCTACGCCCTTGGCGCCGAGGCGCGCCAGGGTCGATGGAACGACTATCTCGAGGGGATCACCTGGGTGCTGGCGCAGGCCGGGTTCGCGATTGGCGGCGGCGACATCGTGATCGCCTCCACTGTCCCACTGGGCAGCGGCCTGTCGTCGAGCGCGGCGCTCGAAGTGGCCCTCCTGCGGGCCTTCCGCGAGGCCTATTCGCTGGCCCTGGCGGACGTGCCCCTGGCGCTGCTCGGCCAACGTGCAGAGAACCAGTTCGTGGGGGCACCGGTGGGCATCATGGACCAGATGGCCTGCACGCTCGCGGACGAGGGCCAGGCGCTGTTCCTCGACACGCGGTCGATCGACTGGAAGGTCGTTCCGCTCCCCCCGGAGGCCGGGTTGATCGTCATCAACTCGGGGGTGGCTCACAATCATGCCAGAGGCGACTACCGGACCCGGCGCGCAGAGTGCGAAAAGGCGGCAGCCTTGCTGGGAGTGCCGCAGTTGCGGGACGTCGCGACCGAGGACCTGTCCCGAGTGATGGCGCTCCCCGACCCGTTGGGTCGGCGGGCGCGTCATGTCATCACGGAGGACGCGCGGGTGCTCGCCGCCGTGCGTGCGCTCTCGGAGGGCGATCTGCCTGCCCTCGGCGCGCTCTTCTACGCTTCCCACGACTCGATGCGCGACGACTACGAGGTGTCCGTTCCGGAGACCGACCTGCTCGTCGCCCTCGCACGAGGGGAGCGCGAGGTGTTCGGGGCCCGCCTCACGGGAGGCGGTTTCGGCGGATCGGTCGTCATGGTGGCCAGACCCGACGCGGCCTCGGACATCGCGGCGCGGGTCGCCCGCCGCTACCAGGAACAGACCGGGCGGACCGCGACGATCCTCGTCCCTGGCGGCCGATGAGGCGTCCGATTCGGATCGGTGCTAGGCTGCCACACCGTGCTCAGCGCGATTCGATCGTTCGCAGACCCTGCCCGCCGATGGGAACGGTCTCGACACGAGTGTTGAAACCGACAATCAGCGGCCGGCCCTTCGCGATTGCGGTCTGGACGGCTGGCAGAGAGAGAGAGGCCTGATGGCTCGCCTGGCTCTCCCAGACCTCAGTGATCCAGAGAGCGTCGCTATCGCCTGAGTCACGGGCGACTATGTAGCTGAGACACCCCGGCAGGGCCTGCGTGCCGCCAATTAGGAGAATCGCGGCGAGGGCGTCTCGCTGACCGGGCACCGCGGTCACCTTTCCGATCAGACCGTACATCAGCCCTCCGGTCATCGGTTCGGCCATCCGGTGGGAATCTTGGTCTCTGGCGCCGATCGTGGTGTCATCGATTGGAATCGCGATCGGCCGTTTCAGACGCAACGTGCACCAGCTCAGACGACCGGAACGCCTGCTCGTGTCTATCGGGCGGCCCGGCTGGCCGGCGGTACGATCCCGTTCATGCGAAGGTACACGACAAGCTGGCCGTAGTGGTCGGACACGTGCCAGATGGCTAGCGTCGCCATCCCCAGGCGCGTGGACGGGCCGCCGTACGGCCCGGTCACCGGCTCGAGCGCATTGGCCGACGTCGTCGTTCGAAGCACCCCCTGCGCATAGGCGAACGATTCGCGGAGGTACTTCACCAACTCGTCCTTCGTCTTTGCCGGGCTCGGCCCTCCCTCGTCGCAGCGGGGCGGCGGCTCTTTCTTCTCGATCTCGTTGAAGAAGGCGAAGTTGCCGCACGCGACATGTTTGACCTGCTCTCCGAACGTGCGGACGTCCTTGAACTCGCCGCTGGTCGGCTTGAACGCGTACTTCTCGGCCGGCATGGCTTCGGCCAGCGCGACGAACGAACGCTCGATCATCGTGAATCGTTGCACGATGGTGGCCGCCATGGGGTCGCTGGGTAGCTGCGCAACCGCAGGAGCTGAGAACAGCAGAGACGCCGCGATAACGAGCATCGTCGTGAGGAACCGCTGAGCGTTCCCGTCGTTCCGGACGCGGTTCGTGTTCATTCCTTCGACCTCCTCCCAGAGGATACGGCGATCGCGAGAACCGACGTGTGCGTCCCCGACCGCGCGATCGGCTTCAGAACTGGGTTGGGCCGGCGTTCGTGACCTTGTGGGCCCTTCCGTGCCCGCCCGACCGCCGACATCCCGCTCGCCAGGCGGCAGGCCGCTTCCGGTCGGCACCGCCTCGAGCCACGCCGGGGGGCCTCGGGGCTCGCCACGACCAGCGTCGCAAGTCGTGGCCCGACGCGCCCCTTTCGTCGTCGTCTTCATTCCGTCCACGCAGTGTCAGCTCGGTGACGCGCGGTTCTTCTTGGATCCGACGATCAAGACGTGCGACTGCGATTCCGAAGGTCCTCGGAAGATGCGACATTGTCGCGCCGTTGGACTACCTGAACAAGTGACTCTCGCATGACTCTCGCATGGCGAGCCAGGCGGTCGCGTCGGTCCGTAGAACCGTCATTGTCCGGCAGGCACAGCCTGGCGTCGACGTGCCGGTGACAGCGGGAAGGCGCGCCACGGTTGCGGACATCGGATTCCAGTCGGTCCAACCAGGCGGCGCCTACGCCGCGCCCTGACGAGGTCGGACGACCACGTGCTGTTCACCGTGGTGCAGGGCCGTGGGCTGGGCCGTAGACACTTTCTCACGCGGGAGTGCCTGCGATCGTTGCGGGGACACGGCCGTTCGGCCATGATCGAAGGCCTCGGGCGCGACTCCGACTCGACGGGACGGCCGCGACCTGACACGTGGAAGCGGAGCGGGCGCATCGGTGGCCGAACCTTACGACTGGGGCTTCGTGGGCGCGCTTGGCCTGCGAAACGGGCTCGGGAGTTGGTACGCCTGATCCTCAGACGGATCAGCCCGGTGCGTTACCCTCAGGTGCGGAGGTCCGCCGGTTTTCAGAGGCACAGTGGGCAAAGGAGGTGTGGTCGTGAGCGTCCGTTCTAGTGCGTCCGCCGAGCTGATCGTGACCAACGCACGCGTCTGGACCGTCGATGCGGCCAAGCCCGAGGCGCAGGCGGTCGCCGTCCGTGGGGACCGGATTGTCGCCGTCGGCACGATCGAAGAGATCAGCGCGTTCGGGGGCCAGCGAACCCGACGCATCGACGCCGCCGGCCGCTTCCTGATGCCCGGTTTCCACGACGCGCACCTCCACCTCATGATGGCCGCCGAAGGCCTCGGTGCATTGGACCTGAAGGACGCTGCGACGCCCGAGGAGTTCGCGCGGCGCACCGGCGAGCAGGCGAAAGCGACGCCGAAAGGCGAGTGGATCACGGGCGGCAACTGGGACGAACAGGAGTGGCCGGACGGAAAGCTCCCGACCTGCCATCTGATCGACCGCGTCGCCCCCGACACGCCGGTGTTCGTCTATCGCCACGATCGCCACATGGCTGTCGCGAATTCCCTGGCGATGCGACTGGCCGGCGTGACCCGCGCGACGCCCGACCTTCCGGGCGGCGAGATCAGGAGGGACGCGCAGGGTGACCCGACCGGCGTCTTCAAAGACGCGGCCTGCGCGTACATCGAGAGAGTGATTCCTCAAGACTCACCCGACAAGCGCGCGCGGACGCTCACCCGTGCCCTCCGCCATATGGCGGAGTTGGGCGTGACGAGCGTGCAGGACATGGGTCCCACGCCCGAGAACGTGGACCTCTTCACCTCGTTCGCGGTGGAAGGGCGCTTGACGTCTCGGATTCGCGTCGTCTGGAAGGAAGAAGCGCTAGCGAAGGAGCTCGAGAGCGGAAGCCCCAAGCGGTGGGCGACCACACCCTTCTTCTCCGTGTCGGGTGCGAAGGGTTTCTCCGACGGCTCGCTCGGATCCGGAACGGCCCTCTTTTTTGAGCCCTACGCGGACGACCCAAACAGCGTGGGCATGCTGACCGACGAGATGCAGCCGCTCGACGGCATTCGGAACCGGCTGGTCGCGCTCGACAAGGCCGGAGAACAGCTCGTGATCCACGCAATCGGGGACAAGGCGAACTCGATGGTGCTGGACCTCTTGGCAGACGTGGAGCGCGCCAATGGCCGGCGTCCCCGGCAGGCCCGCATCGAACACGCCCAGCACGTCGCGCCCGCCGACTTCGCGCGATTCGCGCAGCTGGGTGTCATTGCGTCCGTCCAGCCGTACCACGCGATCGACGATGGACGGTGGGCCGAGAGGCGTCTCGGCGCTGAGCGCCTCAAGGGTACCTACGCCTTCCGGTCGTTCCTCGATCACGGCGTTCGGCTGGCCATCGGGACAGACTGGCCGGTGGCTCCGCTTAATCCGATGCTCACGGTGTGTGCGGCGGTCACGAGGGCGACCCTGGACGGGAAGCATCCCCAAGGCTGGGTGCCGGAGCAGAAGCTGACCGTGGCGGAAGTCCTCGAGGGGTACACACTCGGGGCGGCGTATGCCGCGCGAGAGGAGAGTGAGAAGGGCTCGATCACGCCCGGCAAGCTCGCAGACCTGGTGCTGCTCGATGCCGATCCCTTCGCGGTTGCGCCGGAGGCTCTCGGTGGCATCAGGGTCGTCCTGACGATGGTTGGCGGCACGGTCATCTACGATGCACGCGCCGAGGGGTAGTCGGTACTGGTCGGCCTCCGGTTTGCAGGTGTGCCTGACGCGTCGGATGTGTCCGGGTCCGGGTAGGTTCGCCGAGCATCGTTCGACGTCGAACGACGGACAGCTGGGCGACCTCTGGAGGATGTCATGCGGTCAGCGGCCGATCCGCGTGGGCAACAGATCTAGGAACACCTTGGCTGGCGGCGACAGCGGACTCTTCGGGTACCCGACGTCCGCGGACGTACACGCCACCAGGGGCGCCGAGATATCCGGACGTGTTTGCGAGCGAAGCGGCGACGATGCCGAACAACATCCGGACGACCCACATCCGACGCTGCTCCCGCGGGTCCGCGGTGTGTATCCGTGGTGCGCGACGAGAGGCAAGTGGGTGCGGCCGAACCCGAACTACCCGTCAATCAACCGGTCCGAGTTCCGGGGGTGGGCGGACGACATCGGCCCGAGGGCCCAACGACGGTAACCGCGTGGGTGGCGAAGCTCGACGCTGGACGGTAAAAGAGCCAAGACTCGCTCTTCGAAGGGTCCAACTCCGGTGCGGTGGGCTAGATTGACCTTTGTGACGGATAGGAGATGCGCGTGCCAGGTCCCCTCAACGGAATACGCGTCGTCGACATGACATCACTGGGCATGGGGCCCTACGCGACCCAGATCATGGGCGACATGGGTGCCGACGTCATCAAGGTCGAATCGCCCGACGGAGACGGTTTTCGCGACGTCGCGCCCTCCGCACATCCCAAGATGGGTGCCGCGTTTCTGAACCTGAATCGCAACAAGCGCAGCATCGTCCTGGACTTGAGCCGGGCCGGCGAGCGCGAGACGCTCATCGAACTCCTCGCCACGGCGGACGTGTTCATCTGCAGCCTGCGCCCCCGGTCGCTGCGGAAGTACCGTCTCGACTATGACAGCCTCCACGAGCGCTTTCCACGACTCGTCTACTGCGGCGTCTACGGGTACTCCGAGCGAGGACCGTACGCGGGACGCCCCGCGCTCGACGACGTCATCCAGGCGATGAGCGGGCTGACGGCGTTGCAGCAGTCCCAGGACGGCCGTCCGGAGTACGTCAAATCGATTATCGCAGACAAGGTCAGCGGCCTTGGTGCAGCCTGGGCCATCAGCATGGCGCTCTTCGAGCGTCAGACCTCGGGGCTCGGCCAGGCGATTGAGGTCCCGATGTTCGAGCTGATGGTGTCGTTCAACCTGGCCGAACACCTCGCTGGGGCGAGCTTCCTGTCGGGAACCGGGGATCTCGGGTACGAACGTGTGCTGTCACGGCGCCTCTATCCTACGCGCGACGGCTACCTCAGCCTGCTCCCCTACACGACGGCGCAGTGGAGCCGCTTCTTTCGCTTGGCCGGCCGGCCGGAGCACGCGGCGGACCCCATGCTGCTCGATCCGAACGCGCGGAGCCGGACCATCAGGCAGTGGTACCAGATCGTGGCCGATCTGGTTGCCGAACGGACGACCGCGGAGTGGATGGACCTGTTGCGGGACGCCGACATCCCGATGGCCCCGGTACGAGATCTGGAAGACCTCCTCGAAGACGAGCACCTCCGCGCGATCGGGTTCTTCTCGCGCGAGGTGCATCCGTCGGAAGGCGAACTTCGTACCATCGGGATCCCGGTCACCTTCTCGCGCACGCCGGGCAGCATCCGACGGCTCGCGCCGCGGCTCGACGAGCACCGCGAGGAAATCCTCGACGAACTCAACCGCCGCAGACGGGCGACACCCGCGACGGGGCCACAGTCTGACGGCGACGGGCAGCGAGGGGCGGAAGAGCGTCAACCCGAGAAACCTTCATGAGCGACCCCACCGGAACCGCTCCGACCATCTCGGCGAACACGCCGGACAGCTGGTGCGCACGCTCGGCGTGTGGGCGGCTTCCTCGGTCGTAATCGGGTCGACGATCGGGACGGGGATCTTAATCGGCTACGGTTCATCGGGTTCCTCGCGCCGGCCGTGGCGGCGCCGATCGTCACCTGGCATGTGTCCCGTCCCTTTCTGGGTGCTCCACACCAGATTGCTGTCACCCAGGCGCAGATCTGGGCGGTCGTCGCGATCGTGCTCGTGACGTTGGTGAACTATCTCAGCGTCCGACTGGGCGCGGCTGTGCAGGTGGCGCTGACCGCGATCAAGATTGGCGCGATTCTCGCGGTCGTCCTTCTAGGATTCGCGTTGGGGTCCGGCGCTCCGGCGTCAGTGACGGCGGTGCCTCCCATTGTCGTGGGCGGCATCAGCGGGTTCCTCACGGCACTCGTCGGCGCGCTCTGGGCCTACGACGGCTGGCAGACAGTGGCCCTCGTGGGATCGGAGGTCGTCCGTCCGCAGCGGAACATCCCGATTTCGCTCGTGGGCGGCGCCCTGATCGTCGGGACCCTCTACATCCTCGCGAACGCCGTCTGCTTCTACGTGCGTTTCCGGCCAGGCTCGTGTCTGTGGTGGCGCTGACCGGGACCTTCGAGGATCTGTTCTCGACGTTCATCTTCGCGCAGTGGACCTTCCTCGGCCTCAGTGTGGCGTCGGCGTTTGGTCTGCGGCGTCGTGTTTCTGACGCCAAGAGGCGCTCTCGTACGACAGGGCGTCTCGACTCGCACGCGGCCTGGCGACGGCGGTTTGTTGCCGGTCCTGTCCACCGGCGAGATCTTCGACGTGCTCGCGACGAGACTGGACCCGGCTAAGGCCAATGCCGTTAGGAAATTCCAAGTGAGCAGAAATTCAACGTGTACGTTTTACACTTGTACTTTTTACTCGGTTTAGATATTTACACTGGGAATGCGACACCATTCCCAGTCTCGACATCGACCCGACGAGCAGAGCGGTTGCGCGGCGTCCCGCCCCCTCGGCTTTCTGGCGGCGTGGACGGCCATGCTCCGCGGCGACGCGCCCTCGCTGCCGACGCGGCCGGGACGCAAACCGCGCGTGCCATTGACCCAGGTGTTGTCCGCCCTGACCTTTCATGTGATGAAAGCCAAGGGCACGTTGGGCGAGCACGTCGCCGAGTTGTTCGACACGCGGATCGCCGACAGTTCGCTGGCCGATCGACGGGCGCGGGTGCCGTGGACGATCTTCGCCGAGTTGATGCAGCGCATGCTGCGTCCCCGCGCGACGCTGGCGGACGCGCCGGAGGCCTTCTGGCAGGGGTGGCGGCTGCTCGCGCTCGACGGCACGCAGTTCAGTGTGACGAACGCGCCGGCGGTCAAACGGCGCCCGATCAAGGCGCGGACCCGGCGCGGGCGCGCCGCCTTCGCGAAACTGCCGGTGGCGGTGTTGCTCGAGGTGGGGCTGCACAATCCCATCGCCGCCGTGGTGGGCGAGCCCGGCGCGGCGGAGTCCACGCTGGCGCGGACGCTGCTGCCCGCGATCCCCGAGCAGGCGTTGGTGCTGGCGGACCGCTTGTATGGCTGCAGCGCCGTGGCGGCGGCGCTCCAGGCGGCCTGCGTGCGGGTGGGCAGTCACTTCCTGGTCCGCGTGCCGACCGTGGTCACGGGACGGGTCGTCGAGTCGCTGGCCGATGGAAGTCGCGTCCTGGTCGTGCCGGTCGCCCGCCGCTATCGTCCCTCGCCGGACGAGCGGACGCTGACGGTGCGCGAGATCCAGGTGCGGGTCGCGCGCGCGGGGCGCCGCGGGACCACGCTGCGACTGTGGACGAGCCTGCTCGATCCGCGTACCGCCCCGGCGCTCGATCTCGCCCGGCTCTATGCCCAGCGCTGGGAACAGGAGCTGTACTTTCGCGAGGTCAAACACGATCTGCGGCGGACCGACCTGCTGCAGAGTCACACCGTGGAGACCGCGGCGCAAGAGATCGCTGCGATCGTCCTGGCCAGCGCCCTGCTCGCCGTCGAGCGGACACGGGCGGCCGCCGGCGCGGTCCCGGTGCTGCGAGTGAGCTTCGCGAAGATGCTCCCCATCGTCGAGGGCATGTGGTTCACCCTGGATATCGCGGCGCCAGTGCTGACCGAGGATCAGACGCAATTCATCCTCACGCAGATGTACGAACGGATGCGCCGCCACATCACGCCCACGCGTCGGGCTAGGTCGTGTCCGCGCGCCGTCCGGCAACCCGTGACCGGCTGGCCGCGTCTCATGAGAAACACGGCGGTCGAAGGACCGTTCGAATTCACGGTGCTATGAACGCCTCAGCAGTTTCCGAAAGGCATTGCGGCTAAGGCTGGCGACGCGTCCCTGACGATCCGTCTTGTGTTCCCTGACCGCGGCGAGGAGATGACCCTGGCGATCGCCAACTCGGTAACGACTCATCGGGCCGGTGAGCCTGTGCGTGGGGGCGACGCGGTGGTGACGATCAATCACAGCGACCTGATCGCAGCGCTGCTGGGCGGCTCGTCGGTCCATCAGGAGGCAGCCTCGACCCAGGCGCAGGCGCGCGGCGACGCCTCAGCCCTGTCGCGGCTTGCCGGCTGGATCGACCGTCCGGATCCGACGTTTCCGATTGTCGTCCCGAAATCGCAGGTTCCGTCCTGGGCCCCAGCGTCGGTTCGGCGGCCTTGATCCGGCTGATCGAGCCGGCCTCGCGGCCGCCGACAACCCCGAGCAGGTTCCCCACTCCGCATACCCTCACGGGGCCTCCGGCGAGACTCCTCCGGGGTCGCGGCGAGGACCCGGCTCACCGCGAGAACCTGCCGGGGCGCCGATTACGCCCATTGTTCGCCTTTCGCCTCTTGATCGATTCTCCGGCCGTTGCTACGATGCGTCTACCAATGGCTAGGCCCAAACGCAACGAGAAGGACGAGCCGCCCGCAAGGCGGGACCTGCTGCTACCGACTGCCGCTGCTTCTGATGCGGGCGCCTTTCGCGAGAAGGCTCTGCAAGCAGCGCTGAGCCAGCTCGTTCCATCCTGGTGTCAGGAAGGCGTCGACTCACCGGACGGCGTGGTCACGGCGGTGCGCCATATGCCGGCCAGTGCCGCGCGAAGCGCGCCGGTGCCACCCGGGATCGACCCGCGGTTGGTGGCGGCGCTCCGCCAGCGCGGCATCACGGAGTTCTATACCCACCAGGCCGCGGCCATCACGCACGTGCTCGCCGGCGAGAACGTCGTGGTCACGACTCCGACAGCGTCGGGCAAAACGATCTGCTACAACGTGCCCGTGCTCAATGCCATTCTGGCCGAGCCGGCCAGCCGGGCGTTGTACCTGTTTCCGACGAAGGCGCTCGCCCAGGACCAGCTGGCGGAACTCGATCGGCTGGCCCACGTCATCAACGATGCGGCGGGCCTCGATCTGGGCGTGTTCACCTACGACGGCGACACGCCGCAGGATGCGCGTCGCGCGATCCGCGCCCGCGCGCAGATCATTCTGACCAATCCCGACATGCTCCACTCCGGGATTCTCCCGCATCATCCGAAGTGGGCGCGGCTGTTCGAGAACCTGCGGTTCATCATCATCGATGAGTTGCACGCCTACCGAGGCGTGTTCGGGAGCCACTTGGCGAACGTGCTGCGTCGGCTAAGACGAGTCTGCCGGCACTACGGATCCGATCCCCGGTTCATCTGCTCGTCCGCCACGATCGCGAACCCGCGCGAACTGGCGGAGCGGCTGACCGAGCAGCCCTTCGAACTGGTGAAAGAGAGCGGCGCCCCGCGCGGCGAACGCTACTTCTTCTTCGTCAACCCTCCGATCGTCAACCGGCAGCTGGGCATCCGCCGCTCGTACACACAGGAGACCCGCCGAGTGGCGCTCGAGTTCCTTCGCCGGGGCCTCCAGGTGATCGTGTTTGCGCAGAGCCGGCTCGTGACCGAGGTCCTGACCCGCTACCTCAAGGACGCGTTCCAGGGGCCCCCGGGGGCGGACGAGGCGGTCCGAGGGTACCGCGGCGGCTACCTGCCGAACCGCCGACGCGAAATCGAGAAGGGCCTGCGCGAGGGCGACGTCCGGGCGGTTGTCGCGACCAGCGCCCTCGAGCTGGGCATCGACATCGGGGCGCTTGACGTGTCCGTCCTCGCAGGCTACCCGGGAACGATCGCGGCCACCTGGCAGCGGGCCGGACGCGCCGGTCGCCGCACCGGTCCGTCGGCAGCCGTGCTCGTGGCGAGTTCCGCCCCGCTCGACCAGTACGTCGGTACGGACGCCCTCCTACTTCTTCGACGCGTCGCCAGAACACGCCCTGATCAACCCGGACAACCTGCAGATCCTCCTCGCCCACATCAAGTGCGCCGCCTTCGAGTTGCCGTTCGGGACCCACGAGGTGTTTGGCCGCGAAGCCGTGCAGGAGATCCTGCAGGTCCTGTCAGAGGCAGGGCTCGTGCAGTTGGCCGAAGGCGAGGCACCGGGGGCGGAGGCGCACTGGCACTGGACGAGTGAGTCTTATCCGGCCGATGCGATCAGCCTGCGATCGATCTCGTCCGACAACTTCGTGGTCGTGGACACGACCGATCATACGCGCGTGATCGGGGAGACCGACTTCACGAGTGCCCCGTCCACGCTCCACGAGAAGGCCATCTACCTCGTCGAGGGGGCGCTCTATCAGGTCGAGCGCCTCGACTTCGACAACCGCAAGGCGTTCGTGCGCCAGGTGGACTGCGACTACTACACGGACGCGATTCGTTACGACCGCGTGACGATCCTCGATACGTTCGAGAGTGCGCCGGACGCACCCGTTACCACTCGTCCACCGGCGCCCGCCAGCGCGGAGAGCCTCGCGCCCTGGGCGCACGGCGAGGTGCACGTCGTGTCCCGGGTGGTCGGCTTCAAGAAGATCAAGTTCTACACCAACGAAAACGTCGGCTCGGGGGAGTTGGATCTGCCCGAACAGGAGATGCACACGACGGGCTGCTGGCTCACGATTCCGAGGCAGGTGATGACCTCGCTGCCCTACGGCGGCGACGACCGCCGGGACGGTGTCATCGGCCTGGCGACGGCGATGCGCCAGATCGCCCAGTTCCTCCTGATGTGCGACCGCCACGACCTCGGCGTGTCGATTGGCAGCAGCGGCGCGCTTGAGGCGGGCTCCCCGGCGCTGGGGCGGAGCCCGGGCTCAGAACTGGACCGCCGAGCTGCCGACGGGGTTCGGCAGGCGCCGGTGGACTACGACGAGCCGCGCGTGTTCGTCTACGACAACTACCCGGGCGGGATTGGTCTTGCCGAACCCCTCTTCAGGATGCGGGGCGCGGTACTCGAGCGGACGCGCGCCCTGATCGGCGGCTGCCCCTGCCAGTCCGGATGCCCGTCCTGCGTCGGCCCGCTCGGAGACGTTGGACCACGCGCGAAGGACGTCGCACTCGACATCCTCGCGAGAATCGCCTGAAGGCTGGGAGCCACGTCGTGGATCGCGCTTCGCTTGCCGCTCGCATCCAGGAGATCCTCCGGAGCCGTGGCGCCCCGCCGGGCGTAGCTCCAAGTGCCAGTCCGCGAGGGCCGGAGGACGAGGAGGCCGCATTCGCGGTTCGCTGCTCGGCGGCCGAATCCGCGTCGCGGGTGCTCGACATCCTGGGCGCCACGCTCGTGGAGTCCGACCACGGGTCCTGCGTCGTCGTGGACCGCGAGTACCCGGCGTCCTACCGGCACGGGAGGATGCCCCTCGACCAGCTGGCGGGTGCGGCGCGGGACAGCGTCCGCGCCCTGCCATGGTTCCTCGGTCCGGCGCCCGGGGACGCGGGCCCCGCGCGCGACGTCTCGCGCCTGCTGTTCTTCGATCTGGAGACAACAGGACTGAGCGGTGGAGCCGGGACCGGTGGCGTTCCTCGTCGGGTGGGGGTTCTTTGAGGGAGACGCCTTCCGCACCCGGCAGTTCTTCCTGCGCAGTCTCTCGGCCGAGCGCGCCCTGCTCCATGCGACGGCGTCGTTTGCCGCCCGCTGTGGTGCGCCAGATGGAGCCGGGGCCGCGGCCCTCGTTACGTACAACGGCCGGGCCTTCGACCTGCCGTTGATCGAGACGCGCTACGCGCTGCACCGTCTCGCCTCCCCCTTCGGGGAGACGCCGCATCTCGACATGCTGTTCCCGGCGCGGCGGCTCTGGAGGCGACGTGTCACGCGGGATGATCTCCGCTTCGGCGCGCCCGCTCGCGCGTGACGAGCCGCACGGCAGCTGCGCACTCACCGCCCTCGAACGCGATATCCTGGATCTCCACCGTGTGGACGATGTGCCCGGGTGGGAGATCCCGACCCGGTACTTCGCGTTCGCGAGGACCGGAGACGCCCGCTGCGTGTCGGCGGTCCTCGAGCACAACCGACTCGATCTGCTCTCGCTGGCGGCGGTGACGGTGCGGGTGCTACAGATGGCCGAACAAGGGGTGCATGCCGCACGCGATCGCCACGAGTGCCTCGCGCTCGGCCGCCTCTTCGAGTTCCTCGGGCGCCTGGAGGAGGCGGAGTGCTGCTATACGGCGGCCGCCCAAACCGTCGGCGGCGTCGGGGAGGATGAGCGGCGCACGCGCGCCGAGGCGCTTCACTGGCTGGCCGTGCAGCGTCGGCGGGCTCGCCGGTTCAACGACGCGGCCGAGGCGTGGAGCCAGCTCGCCGAGATTGACGGGATCGACGCCGTCCTGCGGCGTCAGGCGCTCGAGGCGCTCGCCATCCACCACGAACACCGGGCGAGGGACCTCGCGGAGGCTCGGCGGTTCGCCCTCCGGGCCCTCGACTTGGCGGATGACGCCCGTCACGTGGACGAGGTCAGGCATCGCCTGGGGCGATTGTCGAGGAAGCTCGGCGGTGCGCCGTGACGGGACTCCCACTGCGTCGACCCTGTTCCTCCCTCGGGACGCTGACGAGGCTTGACCTGTCTATAACTGCAGGGTCTACCCTCGGAGCTGGCCCATGCTGACCGTCACCGGATTGGCGAGGCGCTGCGGCCTGAGCCGCACCGCGGTCCTCTACTACGAGTCGATTGGCCTGCTCAAGGCAACGTCACGGTCGCCCGGCGGGAACTACCGCCAGTACACCGCACGGGACGCGGAGCGCCTCGACCAGATCTGCGCGTACCGCCACATGGGGCTGAGACTCGCCGACATCCGGGCGATCCTGGGCCGTCCGACGAGCGACGCCGCCGCGGTGCTCGAGCGCCGCGTGCGTCAGATCGACGCGGACATCGAGACGCTGCGCGCGCATCGCCAGGCGATTCTCAGACTCCTCGGCAACCGGGCATTCAGGAGTGTGAACATGGTGACGAAGGAGAAGTGGGTGTCGATCATGAAAGGGTGTGGGTTCACCGAGGCCCAGATGCACCGCTGGCATGTCGAGTTCGAGCGGTCCGCCCCTGACGAGCATCAGGAGTTCCTCGAGTTTCTGCACATCCCGGCCGACGAGATTCGGACCATCCGCCAGTCGAGCCGGAAAGGCGCCGCGACGACGTAACTGTAATCGCCCCGACGGGGCTCGGGCCGGCGCCCGAGCCCCAACACGTCATGGGTGCGGGCTCGCCGCCCATTGGCGCTCCGGGCGATGGTATACTGCCCGGATTGTCGGTCAAGGGGGTGAGCCCGGACACCTGCATGAGCATCGACTATCACAGCATTCCAACCTTCGAGGACGTCGCCGACCTGCTCCCGTACGGGGATTTCCATCCGTTCACGCGGATCTGGTCGCTGCAGTTCTCATACTACTTTGACGCGGATGGACGACTGAGGAGCAGCCTGACACTGGGGTTCGTGCCTGGCCGAACGAAACAGCCGGGCGCCGTCCTGCTGATCCGTCTGGAGGATCCGGCCGACTTGCGCTATCCGGAGTGGAGCTGGAACGCGATCAGCGGCCTGCGGATCGACGCGGTGAACGACCGCCAGTGGGAAAACGTCCGCTACCTGGTGTACGACGGCGCGGAGGACAGCGGCTTCCGGGCGTACTGCAGCGGGATTCGCTTCTCAAGGCAGGCGCTGCCCGAATCCTAGTCGCTACCCGGGGGGCGCTGCAGAGCGCCAAGCAGGCGCTCCGCGGGTTCACGCTGTTGCAGGGCGGGCGGCGCGGGTCAGGCGGGCGGCGCGGCCGGCTCGGTGGCCTTGGTGGCCGCCTTCTTGGCCTTCGCGGCCTGCTTGCGGCTCTCGGACGTCTGCACACCAAACTTCTTGGTGAACCGCTCGACGCGCCCCTCGGTGTCGATCAGCTTCTGACGCCCCGTGAAAAACGGGTGGCACTGCGAGCAGATCTCCAGGCGGAGCTCATCCTTGGTCGACCGCGTCTTCCAGGTCGCCCCGCACGCGCACCGGACCTCGACTTCCTTGTACTTCGGATGAATCCCTTGCTTCACGATTGACTCCTCGCTTCGGGCCTGAACCAATAATTCTACCACAAACGTAGACAACACACCCCGGGCCGGAATCTGAGAATCGGGCACCCCCGAATCTCGCGACGCAGGCGGGTCGTCGGCCACCGCGGCGCTCGCGCCTCGGGCCCGAAGTCGGAAAGAACGCCCCCGTAATGCGAATGGGACGTTTCCGGAAGGACAGGGTGGGGTGGCGACCGTATGTTGGGAGGTGAGCGCGGGAGCTGGGCGGGCCGCGAACCCTGTGCACGCATCGCCCGGCCAGCGGTCGTGATTCTTCCTCCCACGGTGCTCAGCAGGCCTACCGGCTCACCGTCGCACGGCATGAGCCACCGGGCGACACCGCGCTCCGCTCTCTTCACCTGGCGGGATCCGCAATCGCTGGCGCCCCCGGTACCACCGGCGTGAGCGAAAGGGCTGCCTCGAGGTCGAGCACGGACGAACGAAGGCCGACACCACCCCGCCGGTTGGCTCAAGCGCTCTTTCCGACTGAGAACCCACTCGGACAGCGTGTCACGGTCGATCAGGTGTTCGACCAGCGATCTGTCGTGACGGAGGTTGTCGGCGTCGTTGGAGACGTGCGGACGAACTTCGTTGGCACCGCGCCCCCGTTGACGATCTACTGCCCATTCCACCAGGCACCCCTGCGGGTCCTGTCGTTGGCCATCCGCACGACCATGAACCCTGATTCGACCACTCAGGCATTGCGCCAGGCCGTGGCCAGGCACGATCCGACGATTCCCGTCGAACAGGTAGTCAGCATGCACGAGATCGTCGGCCGGTCGCTTGCGCCGCAGCGGGTCATCGCGTTGACGCTGGCGACGCTCGCAGCCATCGCGATGGTGATGGCTGCGCCGGGTCTCTACGGCGTACTGGCGTTCTCGGTCGCGACGCGGCGCCGCGAGATTGGCGTGCGGATAGCGCTCGGCGCCGCCCGGGGACCGTCCTCCGGATCGTGATGATGCGCGGCCTGCTGCTCACTGCGACCGGAGTTGCCTTGGGCCTGGCCGGCTCGGTGGCCGCGACACGCCTCGTCCGCCAGATGCTTTTCGGCATCGAGACGACAGACCTCGGGACCTACGTGGGGGTGAGCGTCGCGCTCACGGTGGTGGCGCTCTTCGCGTGCCTCGTTCCGGCCTGCCGCGCTGGTCGTGTCGATCCCGCGATCGGTACTGCGAGCAGAATAGGGTGGAGGAGGTGGCGCGGCTGCCAGAGAAACGAGGCACGGATAGTTGCCGAGACCGTCGGACCAATCAGCTGTCGCCGGTCAACGACGGCGGTTTGCGGCGGCTGAGGCGAAGGTCTGATGGCGTAGGCGCCCTTCTCTTGGCCCCGGCACTACACGGCAATTGGCCGCTTCGCACCGATCGCACATATCGGATTTCACTCGTGGGGGCGAAGTTGAAGTTGGTGACCGGGTCGGTCGGGGCGATGGTCATTCCCTGCGCGAACGTGCTGATCGCGTCGTCGAATGCGCCCACCACCCTCAGGGTTACGCCCGTCGCGTTCTTGAGGTCGAGATCCGCCGGCCAGCGCGCGGCCGCGTCCCACACGACGGCGGGGTGACCTCGGGTCGTGAGGAGTCGGGAGACGGGCCGGAATTGTGGTGTCCGGGTGCCTCGAGTGGTCGGCCACCACGCCTTCGTGCTCAGCAGGTCGTCGGTCCAAGTCCGATCGCCGGCTCCGCAATCAACAGCATCATCTGGCGGGAGTCTCCCCGCCAGTTCGTGTCCCCGGTCGGAGTTCAGGGCAGCGTCGGAGTATGCGGTCCAAGTCGTCGCGGCTCAGAGCCTCGAGGGGAACGGGTTTGTCCTGGGGGCGCGTCTGCTTCTGGTTGATTTCCCCCAGCAGGCTCCACCTCCGCGTCAGTCCCTCGGGTTCCTTGGCGGCCAGATCATACCGGGTGAAGTCGATCACCGACTCCCGCGTCCCGGCCTTCCAGTCCCGCAAGAGCGCCAGACGGAAATCCCGGTTCATGAACCAGCGGAGCTCCAGGTTCCGGTCCGACCCGCCAATCCCCGTTCCTCGCTGCAGGAACCTGTAGTCCAGGCCCTCGTTGTTCCTATATTGGCTCCGGAAGGCCTGTCCAAAATCGCCCTGCGTCAGGCACTCGGCGCCGGGCCAGCGCTCCCGGATCCGCTTCGTCCACCGCGTCAGGACGTCGAGGTTCTTGATCTGAGGCACAAGAGACACCTCCCAGCAGTTCGTGACCCAGGCCCAGCCGTTGAGTTCAAGCCCCTTGTCAAAATGGGCGGCCGTTGTTTCGATCATCTGGGCCAGCCCGACCTCGGGTCCAAACCAGCCGATCGTCTCGATCGGCCCGACTCCCATCCGGCTGTTCCAGTTCCTGGCCCAATCAACTCCTTCCCGCCGCGCGGCAATGAAATCGCAGGTCCAGCCGTCCAGGTTGACGCAGTCGACAAAGTCGGACGCGCCCTGAGCCGGCCGGCAGAAATGGTCGGCCGAAGGGTAGTAGGGATAACAGACCGAACCATCGCCGTCCTGATTGTCGATGGCGAACTGGCTCCAGATATTGCCCTGGCAGACATGGATGCCCTCTTCGGCGGCCAGAAATCGCTGATTGGCGGCCGAGAGGAACCCGGCGAGCACGCTTTTCGGCCGGAATCCGCCTCCCATCACTTCCGAGACGCGGGCCAGCCCGTCATGCAGGTCCTGGTTGACCTGATCCCTGGAATTGTAGGCGTTGGCGAAATAGGCACCGGGGATGAACGTCACGTCATCGCCGTACGTGTCGTGGAATCCCGGAATGATCTCCCGGATCCGCCGGTAGTTCTCTCTCTCGTCAAATAGGGCGCGCCAGCTGAACGCCCACGTCATGGGGGCATCTGGCCAGCCCTCGGCCAACGCGGCCCGCAGGGCCTGGACATTTGCCGGGGTATGCCTGTCGAATTCATCGAATCCTTCATTGCGGGTCCGGGTCACCTCGATCTGATTGACCCGAATGACCGAGTTGAACGTCAGGATGCGACGACCGGCGAGAGGCGTCCGGATGGCCTGCACTTCCGTCCCTTGTCCGTGGCGTGTGCCGACCAGTGGCCGGGCCGCCACGGCCCCAGCCAATTTCAGAAAATCCCGTCTCTCCATCGAGGCACCTCTCGGTGTGATGTGCTTGTCTTGTCTGAGTTAGCGCACGGGAGGCTGTGCGCGGCCCGCGCCGACGCGGGGGCCATTCCTGATGGAGGCCCTCTCGAGCGTGAGACGGGAGATGACTCGGGTGCCCCGACGCGGAACCATCGTTGTCCCCGGCCGAAATCCTATCCATTCTCGGCAGCGCCCGTCAACGCGGCGAGCGCTCCTCGTGCACTCCGGCTGATACGTCGACCGGCTTTGCTCGTGAAGCAGGCGGCGAAATTGTCCTGTGGAGCGTGAGGCGGAGGCGCGGCCGGGCACCTCGACGGATGCATGAAAAGCGGAGGTTCGCTACTCCCAGAGCGGCCGGACGGTCGAGTCAGCGGTTAGGGATACCACACCCCGAACGGTAGCCATTCCGGACGCACCGACCGATTGAGCCGACACTGGGGCGATTGTCGCGAGGGGACAAGACGCTCCGGCTCCGCCCCCAGTTGATGGACGTGCTGGTCGGCCTGGTGTCCGGAGACGGACGGACGGTCGGCAAGCAGGAACTTCTCGAGACGGTCTGGGACGATCGGTTCGTGACCGAGTCGGCCATCGCCCGCTCAGTGGGAGAGATTCGACAGGCGTTTGGCGATGACGACCGTCGGCCGCGGATCATCGAGACCATCCGGAAGCGCGGCTATCGGATCGTCGCCCCAATCGCGAGAAACGCTCCGGCGCTGACCGTCGACAGGGTGTCGCCGGTCACCTCGCCTCAACAACCGCGCAGGCGATCCGCCAGCACCTTCTGGCCGTTGACCGTCGCGCTGCTGGCGGCAGTCGCGGTGTCCCTGCTTCTGCTGCGCTGACTGAGCTTGGCCTGGCCCACCCACGCAGGTGCGCCCGCTCACTCATTGCACGCTCTCGCCTGGCCTTTCGAATCTTCCCCCAGCTGCAGGTTCTCCGGCGTGGCTTCTCCCGCGCCTCGATCCACTCGACGTCACGTCGTCCCTGACCCGCCGCTCTGCCGCTCGTGCATCGGCGGTTTCGAAGCGGTCCGGTCCCCACTGCGTTCCGATGTCCTCGTAGAGACGGCGGAAGCTCGCGGTGTCGTGAACCTGCGGCGCCCGGGCCACCTCGAGCGCATGGCAGAGCTCGTGTCCGAGCATCGCGATCCGTTCAGAGGGTCCGGTATCGCGGCCATCCACCTGCAGAAGCAGGTAGCGATTCCCGCCGGTCCAGGCCACAAACGTTGTCCAGGCGTGGAGTTCGCCGTGTGGGGCCGTAAGCAACTCGAGATAGACGATCACGTCACTGCGTTCGAGTTCCTTGACGAACGTGGCGATCAGTGGTGAGCGTTCAACCGCCGAGGCCGCCAGTTTCTGGCTGGGACCCGTCAGGCAGCGGAGGTGACTCCACGCCTGCGGCGGTCCGGCGGCGTCCACCGTCCCGGCGACGGTCACCATCAGGGCGACCAGAAGCGGTCTGCACACGGCGCACCTCCTTGATCACTCGGACGAAGGCGGGCCGCTGAAGTTGCCCAAGGTGCTTTCGACAATTGCGCGGATATTCTTCGATCGTGTCCACAGGCCGCGCCGACCTGGTCGCTCGGCCTGTCTGGATCGGCAGTCGCCGCTCCCAGCACGGACCGACCCGCCGCGTGCGCCCGTCGACCGACGCCGGATGACACGCCGCACGGCTCGGATCCACCCGAGGGACCTGACGTCGGCGTCATCAGCCCCCGCCCGGGGAGTGGTCGTGATCATTGAGGTGGGACGAAGTGCCGATCGCGTCTCAGGTGAGGCAGCACGTCGCCCGCGCGATATAATTGGCGCGAGGTGACCGATGGACGCGACGCGTCTGGCGGAGATTGCTGACCGCCACCACGTCCGGCTCCTGCTGCAGCACGGGTCGACGGTGTCGGGGACGGTCCACGCCCGGAGTGACGTCGACCTTGCGGCACTGTTCGAGGAAGGGCACGACTCGCTGGACAACGTCGCCCTTCTGACTGCCGACCTCCAGGACCTGTACCCGGATTGCGAGGTCGACCTGGCGGTCATTAACCACGCCGATCCGCTCTTCCTGAAGCGGGTCTTGGAGCGGTGCGAACTCCGGCGCGGCTCACCCCGCGCGCTGGCCGAGTTGCGGCTGTACGCCTTCAAGCGCTACCAAGATCACCGCCGGTTCCTCGACCTCGAGCGGGACTTTGTCAGGCGCAGCATTGAACGACTGGCGACGCGATGATCGATCCCGAACTCATCGATCGAAAGCTCCTGCTGATTGCAAAGGACGTTGAAGCCCTCTGTGGGCTGGCGCAGATGACACCGGACACCTTCCTAGAATCTTCAATCAACGCCGTGCTGGCGGAACGGTATGTCGAGCGAGCGGTTGGCCGGATGATCGATATCAATTACCACCTTCTGACGGAGTCCGGTCAGGCCCCGCCACCGGATTACTACCAGTCCTTCGTGCTGTTGGCGGGGCTCGGCGTCTATTCTCTCGCCTTCGGCCAACGGATTGCCGCCTGCGCTGGCCTCAGGAACCGCATCGCCCACGAGTACCGACGAGATCGATCCGCGAAAACTGTTCGACGCCGTCCGCCAGGCCGCGAACGACGCGCCCGAGTACATGCGCTACGTTGAGGGCTGGCTGCCGCGGTAGAACTGCCACCGGTTCGCCCTCAGGCGACCTGGTGCTCGCCGTCTGGGTGCGATCGATTGGGAGTCGGCCGGCCTCGGACCTGTCAAGCGAAGGAGTCCGCAGGAGGGTTGCATCGAACCACGGCGCACTCGTCGAGGGTCTCTCGTGACATGGGAGGCCTTGCGCGGGAATTTCCACGCACAACTTCGCCCCGGTTGCACTTGGAAGCAGCCGTGGTCTACATCGGTTGCGCGTGGCCTGCGGCGACGCGCCCAGGTCAACGACTCGACGGCGAGTGGCGGCCAGTGCGGCGTCGACGATTGACGCCGCGGCCTGCAAGTCATCTGCAGGCCTCGCCAATCGACTCGTGAAATTGCCGCGCGCGCGGCCATCGGCATGCAGTGTGCCTACAGGCTCGGGTTGGTTTGAACTGACCTGCCCACGGACGGGCCCGCCTTCGCGGGTGCGTGATGATTCGGAGAAACTGACAGGCAGGATTGAAAACCTGCAGCCCGCCACCGATCGGAGCGAACCGGGAGCACCGGAAGGCTCAAGGAGCGGCTGCGCAATGGAACCCGCCGCGATCGGGAGCTTGGATCCTCGCCTTGCCGTCGTGCTGCGCCGACGTTTGGTAGGGTCGGCGCCTTGCTGCAGCACTACTGGGCGTTGCGCGGCAGCCTCGCCAGTTCCTCGCGGGCGCGGACGAGCGCGGGAAGGTCGGGATCCGCGTCCCGCCAGCAACCCAACAGTTGCTCGTAGGCCGCCCGGGCGCCAGCCGGGTCGCCCGCGGCGGTCTTCGCCCGCGCCAGTTGCAGAAGTGACAGAGGGTACGTCACCCCCATGGTAATGGTCACCGCACCGCGGTTCTTGGCGATACGCTCGAACTCGGCGGCGGCCTCCGCTGTTCGGCCAATCCGAAGCAAGGCCAGACCGCGAACGTACGTGGGCAGGAGCCCGAACCGCCACCCGTTTTCGTACGCGCGAAGAGGCGCCAGAACATCGATAGCCGCTTCCGGGAGCCCTCGGCTCAGGGCGGCGGCTGCCATCGCGACGGGGCGATACTCGGGATCGCTCCCTGGCTGGACGTCCGGCATGCCAGCGTATTCGCGTAGACATCGATCTGCGGCATCTGCCCGTCCCGCCCACGCCAAGGCGAGCGCCGCCGCTGCCAGCGTCTCCGGCGTTCGCGCCTTCTTCAGGCCGTCGTCCACCAGCGCCGCGATGTCGTCTGTTGCGCCCAGCATCGCCGACTGGTCGGCACGCTCGATGATCGCCTGCCCCGCCAGGACGGGATCGCCGTTCTGCTGGGCGAGATCTGCCGCGCGCTGGGCCAACCGACTTGCTGCACGCATCCGGCCCTCGATCCAAGCCATCGCCTCCTCGACTTCAAGGAAGGGCTGTTCGGCGGCGGGCCTCGTGGACGCCCAGTCGAGCTGCCGGCGCACGCCCTCTCGGTCCCCGAGGATGAACGCCGTCCGTAACTCGAGCCCATGGAGCAGCACGCTGTCGGGGTGCCTGACCAGCAGGTCTTCAGCGACACGCTTGGTTTCGTGAAAGCGCCCGAGTTGGAGCAGCGCTTCTCCGAGGACCGTTCCCGCGATCGCGTTCCCGGGGTCTAGGTGCAGCGCTTCTTGGGCTTGGGCGATGGCCTCATCCGGGCGGCCCACCTGGTTGTAGAGCGACGCCAGCGTGAACCGAGCGATCGGGTTGGCTGGGTATCCATCGCGCCAGGCCTCCAGCGGTTCGATGGCCAGGAGGGGATCTCTGACAACGCGGCTCTCATAGGTCGCGATGATGTACAGGCGTTCAGGCGAGCTCGTTCGATCGCGCAACGCGTAGGCAGCCTTCAACGCCTCGGCACCCTCGCGGTCTCGGGACAGGTTGAACAGGTGCACGCCGAGCCGCACGTACGCCAGCGCGAACGACGGGTCAAGGGCAATGGCCCGGCGATAGAGCCGCACCGCCTCGTCATCCTTGCCACGACCGCGCGCGCGATCGCCCAGGCTGAACGCCTCGAGCGCGTCCAGCGACGACGTCGTTGCCTGCACGACGGGCACGTCGGAGCGTCGGATCGAGGCCACCGATTCTCCCAGCTTCCGCCGGATCGCCGACACGGCCTGCCCGAGGCCGGTGAGAACGGCCTCTTTGTTCTCCACCTCGACCTGGTCGTGAACCAGTACGTCGCCCGACCGGCAGCCGACCGCCTCGAGCCCAATGACGTAGTGCCGGCCGAGTGCCGCCAGAGTCCCGGCGAGGACGGCCTTTGCGCCGATCCGCCGGCACACATCGCGTGCCACGGCCTTCGAGATGGGTGTATCCGCGGGAAGATGCATGAAGGCCAACTCGTCGCGGACGCGTTGCTCCCCGATGACCCGCAGGTAAGGTGACTGCTCGAGCTGCACCTGGAGGGCCAGCCGCAGGGGGTCGTCGAATACGCTCTCGCCCGTCCCATTCTCGAAGGCCAGCAAGACCTGGTCGCGCTCGGTGATCGGCGGGGACTCAAGGACACGCCAGGAGAGTGCCGCGGCGACAGCCACGAGAACGCCGCCCCCGGCCACGAGGACGGGCCAGCGGCGCCACCGACCAGAGACCCCCGGCACCTTGTTGGCGCCCGCTTGCTGTGCCGGGCCCGCCTCACGCTCCGTCGTGGCCGGTCCGCCGTGCAGGCCGGCGTCGGGCCCGGAAGCCGGCAGGTCGCTCGTGGCGACCGCCGCCTCGCTCAAGGCTCCGACGGCCGAAGGGTTCTGGTCGGTGCCCGGACCGGTAGTCCCTCCTGCCTCCGCGGGCAGGAACGTGACCGGGGCGATCAGGCGGTAGCCCCGCTTCGGGATGGTCTCGATGTATCGGGCATCTTGCCCCGCAGTGTCTCCGAGGACCTGCCGCAGTTCCGCGACGCAGCGGGCCAGGCCGGACTCGACGATGAACTGCCCTGGCCAGACGTGTTCAAGCAGTTCGTCCTTCGTGACGGTGCGTCCCGCGCGTGCCGCGAGGCACACGAGCACGTCCATCAATTGCGGCCTGAGCCGGACCTCGGTCTCGCCGTGAGTGACCCGGTTCAGGCTCGGCTGGACGAGCCAGTCTCCCAGGGTGAAGTCCGACCCCGGGCTTTGGGCTCGCGACGACCGCTGGAGCACACCTGCCTCCCTCGGAAAACCGAGCCACCATGGCGCGTTCCGCGCCGGACGAGCGGACGATGCACGTGAGCCGACACCTCCCTGGCCAGGGGCTGGAGACTCGCGCGGCCTCACCGAGCCGGCTGGTTCCTCTTCCGGATCTACGGACGCAAGAGTAGATCCGTTCACACGCGTCTCCGAGGATACCGCCGCCGCAATTTCCTTCGCGACCTCACGGCACCCCCCCGGGACCTGGCGGGTCGATGAAGCGCTGGTCGCGCCAACGGCGGCGGAACACTCCGTGATGGTGCACCGCGGCGCGAAGCACGCGCCTGGCCGGGCGGGTCCGCGTTCGAGGGCACCTACTGCCGGGAGGCGTCGTCGCCGACGTGGGCCGCGCACCCGGCCCCCGTTGAGGAACCACCCGCCGCCAGTCACCGGTTTCGCCGTCCCGTGCCGTCTGCATCTGGTTCTCACCTCACCCCGTGCGGTTGAACTGTCGGCTCCAGGGCGTCGACACCTGCGCCCCGCATCGCAGGGTGAACGGCCGCCCCCTGCTGTGAGCCAGATCGTGTTCTGAGACGAGACACGAGGCTGCGCGGATCCTCAAGAAAAGTTCGAATTTTCTTACCGGCGGGACTAGGCCGAAAGCCGGTGACGGTGCGCGGCGCGTCCACGGTCTGGACCGTCGCCGGTTCAGGCGCTGTGCGAATCGAGGCCGAACACCCTCAGATCCTGCCCGTAAGGACTTCGGCGCGGGCGCGGGGTATCCTGCACCCTCGGCGATCGCGCCATGAGCGCATTGGTCAGGGCGCGTCTGCCTTTCCAGGAGCTATCATGAACACGAGATCCTGCAGCCGCCGCCACTTCCTGGCGGGCGTCGTCCCGGGCTGTGCGGCTACCTGTTTCTGCCCGGGCGGACTGGCCGCCCGGGTCCAGTCGTCGCAGCAAAAGGCCCCGGCGGTCCCGCTGCACCCCTTCGACAAGCCGTCCGGCCGCCTGTTGACCTACCGGCAGCGGTTTCGGGAGGAGTACGCCGCGCACTTCATCCCGTACATCAAGGTACTCGAGCGGAAGCTGGGACATGCCACGGTGATCGAGACACTCACCGAGCTGTGCCGCGTCGAGTCCGAGGCGTACGCGAGGTACGTTGCCAACGCCAAGGGCAAGAACGATCTGAGCGTCTTCAAGGAAGACTACAGCCCCACCACGCCCGGCATGAACGACATGCTCGCGATGGAGGTGGTGGAAGACACCGATAGGGTGTGGGCGATCAAGATCACCGAGTGCCTGTGGGCGACGACGTTCGTGGATGCCGGCGCGAGCCAGTACCGGCTACGCCGCCGTCTGTGCGGGCGACGTGCTGTTTGCCCGCGCCGTCAACCCGAAGATCGACCTCGACCTGACGGGGACCATCATGGAAGGGAAGCCGTCCTGTACGCTCCGCTACTACGTGAAGGCGTGACGCGCGAGACGGCCTGAGCGCGCCGGCCGGTGGCCGAGGCGACACCCGAAAATGCGTCGACCGGGAGGTTCGATGCTGTACTACGATATTCGCCACGCCCTGAGGATGTTACGGAAGATGCCGGCCTTCACGGCGGCGGCCATCTCTACGATCGCGCTTGGCATTGCCGCCAACGCGGCGGTGCTCAGCGTGGTGAGCGCGGCGCTGTTGCGAGCGGTGCCGTTTCCCGAGCCGGACCGCCTAATCCAGGTGGCCGAGCGCAACGACAAACTGAACCTCCCGTATTTCTCGGCCTCCGCCCTCAACTACCTGTCGTGGATGCAGCTCACGCGGACCTTCGAGCGGCTGGGTGCCTTCGGGTTCGGCACCTACGCGCTCACCGGACGCGGCGAGCCGGAACAGGTGAACGGCGGTCCGATTAGCCCGTCGCTGGTGCCGTTGCTGGGCGTGCGTCCCGTGGTCGGGCGAGCCTTTCTCCTGGGCGAGGATCAGCCTGGCCACTCGCTGGTCGTGATGATCAGCGAGTCGCTGTGGCAGCGGCGCTTCGGCGGCGACCGGGCGATCGTCGGCCAGAAGCTGACGGTCGACGGGGTCGTCTACACGCTGGTGGGCGTCATGGGGTCCGAGCTGAGCTCGCTCACCGGCGGCGACCTCTGGGTGCCGATGGTCATCAACCAGACACGAGAGAACCGCCTCAGTCACGTCATCAGCGTCGTCGGCCGCCTCAAACCCGGCGTCACGATGGAGATGGCGCAGGCCGAAATGGATGCGATCAACCGCCGGGTCGTGGAGCAGTACCCCGACGTGCGCGACTGGACCATCCGCTTGCGGAGGTTCTACAACTGGTACGTGACCGATCAGCTGCGCACCGGGCTGCTGGTACTAATGGGCTCTGTGGCGCTGGTGCTGCTGATCGTCTGTGCCAACGTCGCCAACCTCATGCTCTCTCGGACGGTCGTGCGGCAGAAGGAGTTCGCGATCCGCGCCGCGCTCGGCGGAGGGCGGGCGCGGCTGGCGCGACAGCTCCTGACGGAGGGTTTGTTGCTGTCGCTGGCGGGCGGCGCGGTGGGCCTGGTGCTGGCTAGTTGGGCGGTCAGCCTGTTCGACGCGCTGCCGGCCAGCCAGCAGCCGGCCTCGGGCGTCCGCGTCGACGCCACGGTGGTGCTCTTCACCCTGGGGGCGTCGCTGATCGCCGGCATCCTCTTCACCCTGGCGCCTGTCTGGCAGAGCACGCGCGCCGACCTCAATGCCGTCCTCAAGCAGGGCGCGCGGGCGTCGTCCAGCGACCAGCGTCGGCTCCTGCGCAACGGCCAGGTCATGGTGCAGCTGGCGCTGGCAACGGTCCTCGTCATCGGAGCGGGGTTGCTCACGCAGAGCCTGCTGCGCCTCGAGCACGTGCCGCTCGGCTTCGATCCCTCGAGCACCCTGACGTTCCGGATCGCGCTGCCGGCGACCAAGTACCCGAACCACCACAGTTCGTGGGCCTTCTACAAAGAACTGCTTGAGTCGCTCCGAAGCCTCCCCGGTGTCGACGGCGCCCTGGTTTCGAGCGGCCTTCCCTTCGGCGCAGGGGCCTACACGAGGACGCCGGTCACGACGCCGAGCCGGTCGGTCCTGCCGGCCGGCAGCGTCATTCCGATCGATTGGCGGGTGGTGAGCCCAGGCTTCTTCCGCGTGCTCGGGATTCCTCTGGTGCGGGGCCGCGACTTCACGGAACAGGACTCACCAGAGTCGACGCCGGTCATGATCGTGAGCCGCGCGTTCGCGCGCAAGTTCTGGGGCAACGACGACCCGATCGGGAAGGTGGTCCATCTGGTGAACGCCAAGGGTGCCCAGCCGGCTGATTTCACGGTGGTGGGCGTGGTGGGCGACGTGCGCAACCTCTCACTCGACCAGGAACTGCCGGCGATGTATTACTCGAGCTTGTACCGCCTCTGGCCTTCGATGGAGGCGGCGGTGCGCACGCGCGGCACGCCGGAGGCGCTCCTGCCGACGGTCCGGCAGCGGGTCCTGGCCCTTGACCCGGACCTGCCCATCTCGGCGGTGCAGACGCTCGAGCAGGGGATCTCGGCCAGCGCCTCGCAGCCTCGCCTTAACGCGGTGCTGCTCGTCGTCTTCGCCGCCGTGGCGCTGGTTGTCGCGGGCATCGGGGTGTACGGCGTCCTTAGCTACTCGGTGAGCCACAGGACGCACGAAATCGGCCTACGGATGGCGCTCGGCGCCGAACGCAACCGCATCATGCGGCTGATCATCGGTGAGGGCATGGCCGTGGGACTTGCGGGTGTCGTCGTCGGTCTGGTCGCGGCTGTCGCGTTCAGCCACGTCCTGACCAGCCTCCTGTTTGGCGTCGAGGCACGCGATCCGCTGACGTTCGGTGGGGCGGCGGCGGCGCTCGCCGCGGTCGCGATCATCGCCTGCGCCGCACCCGCGTGGCGGGCCTCGCGCGTCGACCCGGTCGTCGCGCTTCGCTCGGAGTGATCGACGGGAACGATGCACCGACCAGGGACACTCGTTGCCATGTTCGTCGCGTGGTGCCTGCTGCCTGGGCCGGATCGGCATCCACGGCCCACGTCTGCCAGCGCGGAGTTCACGCTCGACCACAATCGAATGTTGATCAACGCCGACCTCCTGCGGAACGACGGCACGTGGCGCGCAGCGCGACTCTGGGTCGATAGTGGCAACCCGGACCTCCTGTTGAGCGAGTCCCTCGCCCGCGACCTGCATATCGATCTGCCGGCGAATGCAGCCTCCGCCGACTCAGCTGCCTATCTGCCCGAGGTGACACCGCCACGGGGAGTCCGCGTCGGCGGCCTGGAATTGGACGTCAGCACGACCCACGCGAGGGTGGTCGTCGAGCCGCGCTTCCTCTTCAGCACGATGCACGCCGACGCCACCCTTCCGTCGGCCGTCCTCAGGCACTACCAGGTCGTGTTCGACTACCCGGGGCACCGCCTGACCGTCGCCCCGCCCGGCAGCCTCCGGTCGCGCGGGATTCGCGTGCTGGCGAGTATCCATCCGGTCACCGGGATCGTCCAGATCGACGTGGTCATCGATGAAGAACGACTCAGCCTGGCGCTCGACAACGGAGCCTCCTACAGCTTCGTGTCGGCGGAGGTCCTGGATCGGTTGACGACGCGCCACCCGCGGTGGCCGCGACACGCCGGCGCGGTCGGGTACGCCAACATCTGGGGGTGGTGGCCGGGGGAGGCGACATGGCCGATGGCGCGGGTGCCCGACATCAGACTTGGTAGCGTGCGCCTGGCCGGCGTGGGCCTGGTCGGACTCCCCGGCGTCTTCCCCGGCGGGTTGGCCGCCTGGTACTCGCAGAAGACCGCCAGACCCGTGAGCGGCTTCCTGGGCCCGAACGCGTTCAAGGCGTTTCGCCTCGAAATCGACTATGTCAACGGGGCGGTCTACCTCGAGAAAGGGGAGGCACCGGCGTTGCACGACATGGACTTGGTCGGGCTCACGCTGCACCTGGATCCCGACGGGCGGTACCGCGTCATCGGCGTGCCGCAGAAGGACGGCAGGCCAGCCGTCGATGGTGTGGCGCCGGGGGACGTGCTCGTGAAGGTGGACTCGCTCGAGGTGACTGGGGCGACGATGGGCACCGTCGTGGACGCGCTTCGGGGCACACCGGGCGAGGCTCGCGTTCTCGAGATCGAACGGGCCGGCGACCGTCTCCGAGTGGTGGCCAGAGTCGTACGTTTCTTGTGATGCCAGGAGGTGGCGTCCCGGCAACCCCGCCGGTCCGGAAGCCTCTCGTGCGGCACCGACCCGTTCGTCCGTCCTTGAGGCCTCAGTCGAGACCAGGAGAGCCTGGGCAGCCTGGCTGTCTCAGGGCGTCACGGCTGTCCGATCCCAGCGGTGCGTCCGCAGCTCCGCCAGCAGATCGGCCGTGAGTCGGCGGCCGTCGCTCGCCCGGAGGTTCGCCTCCACGTGCCGTCGGCGTCGCATGCCCGGGATCGTGGTCGTCACCGCAGGATGCTCGAGGATGAACCGCAGCGCCGCCTCCGGGAGCGTCATGCCGCGCGGGAGTGAGGAGGCGAGCCGCCCGACGCGTTCGAGCGTCGCCAACAGATGCCCCCGCTCGAAGTACCGCGACCGCCAATCGTCGGCGGGGAAGGTGCTGTCGGGCGTCAGGGTGCCGGTGAGGCTCCCTTCGTCGAACGGCACCCTGGCGATGACGGCCACGCCGAGGTCCTGGCAGGCTGGGAACAGCTCGTCCTCGGGCGCCTGATCAAAGATGTTGTAGACCACCTGTACGCAATCGACGAGCCGGGTGCGCAAGGTCCGGAGCACATTGGCCGGTTCCAGGCGATTGACGCTGATCCCGAAGGCCCCGATCAAGCCCTCCGCCTTCAGGTCGTCCACCGCGCGCTGCCAACGCTCGTCGTCCGCCCACTCGTCGTTCCACACGTGGAGCTGTTGCAGATCGACGCGGTCCAGGCCGAGGTTTTCAAGGCTCCTCCGCGTCATGTCCCGGATGTGGTCCGGCGGGAACACGTCCTCCAGGCGGAACTCCCGCCGCGCGGGCCACACCCGGTTCTTGGGCGGCACCTTGGTGGCGACGAACACGTGCTCGCTGCGCCAACCGGCCAGCACGCGTCGCACGAGGCGCTCGCTGTGGCCCTCGCCGTAGGCCCACGCCGTGTCGAAGAAGTTGCAGCCGAGAGCGAGCGCGGCCTCCATCGCCTCGAGCGAGTCCTTGTCGTTGGAGCCGCTCCAACCGGCCATGCCCCACGTGCCGTAGCCGATCTCGGAGACGCGCCAGTTCGTTCGGGGGAAGATGCGGAACTCCATGCGTGCGGTCCTCGACCTCAGCGTGCTGCTCGGGCGTCGGCCAGGGCTGACAGGAGGTGTCGCCACAGCACGTCCAGGCCCCGGCCGGTGTGGGCCGAGACGACAAGCGGCGCCTGCGCGAACGCCCGTTCGCACGCCTGCCTGAGCGTGGCGCGGTCGGATTGTGAGAGCTTGTCAGCTTTGGTTGCCACGAGCAGCGCCGGAATCCGGTGAGCCGCCAGCCACGCCCAGCCGTCGATGTCGCTGGCGAGGCCCGGGTGACGCGCGTCGACGGCAAGCACCGCCCCGGCCAGCGACTCCCGGACCCGCGGCGGGCCTGCGGGCGTGCCGCCGAGCCCGAAGGACTGAGCCGTTATCGTGGCGAACTCGTGTCGCGCCTTTTCCCCGCCGCCCGTGTGCCCGTAGCCGGGCAGGTCCATCAGGTAGAAGGCGCCGACCCCCGCCGGCGCGATCCGGTAGACGTTGACCAGCCGCGTCTTGCCGGGCGTCGCGGAAGTCCGGGCGACATCGCGTCGCACGAGCGCGTTGATGAGGGTGGACTTGCCGACGTTGGATCGTCCGACCAGGGCGATCTCGGGCAGGCCATCGGTCGGCAGATCGGTCGAACGGACTGCGCTGACCACGAAGGCGGCGGCAACGTTTGCTGGCGACATGGAGGAACGGCGGCTCGTGCGAACAGCACCCGACAGATCGACCGGCCCCGGTGCGAGACGGGCGGACCCGGCCGCGGGGGGCCTAGTGGGTCCGCGCGTCGTCGACCGCCGGCGCGGTGGCTGTCGCGGCCGACAGAGGCGCCGGCAGCGGCTCGCTGAGCGCGATCTTCAGCACCTCGTCCATGGCCTCGACCAGGTAGACGTTGAGGACATCGAGGACCGGTTTCGGGATGTCGGCCAGGTCCTTCTCGTTCTCCTTCGGCAGGATGATGTTCTTGACCCCCGCGCGGTGGGCGGCGAGCACCTTCTCCTTCACCCCGCCGATCGGCAGCACCTTTCCCCGCAGCGTGATCTCGCCGGTCATCGCGACGTCCTTGCGCGTGGGGACGCTGGTCAGGATGGAGACCAAGGCCGTGGCCATCGTGATGCCGGCCGACGGGCCGTCCTTGGGGATCGCGCCTTCGGGGACGTGGATATGCAGGTCCTGGCGCCGATTGAAGTCCTTCGGGATTCCGAACTCCTCGGCCTTTGACCGCACGTAGCTCATCGCGGCCTGCGCCGATTCCTGCATGACGTCGCCGAGCTTCCCGGTTAGCGTGAGATGCCCCTTGCCCGGCATCAGCGTCGCCTCAGTCACGAGGATCTCGCCGCCGACCTCGGTCCACGCCAGGCCCGTCGCCACCCCGACCTCGTTCCGCTCCTCGGCCATCGTCGGACGGAACCGCGGCACGCCGAGGTGGTGCGTCACGCGTTCCGGGGTGACCTCCTCGGTGTAGGAGCGGCCGTCGATCACGACCCGCCTGGCGACCTTCCGGCAGATGGAGCCGACTTCGCGCTCCAGGTTCCGGACGCCGGCCTCCCGCGTGTACCGCTCGATGATCGTGACGATGGCGTCGTCGGTGAAGGTGATGTTCTCCTTGGTCAAGCCGGTGCCCTCGACCGACTTGGGCACGAGGAACCGCTTGGCGATCTCCGTCTTCTCCTGTTCGGTGTAGCCCGGCAGCTGGAGGACCTCCATGCGGTCGCGGAGAGCCTGCGGCACGGTGTGGAGCACGTTCGCGGTGCAGATGAACATCACGTGGGACAGGTCGTACTCGACGTCGAGGTAGTGGTCCAGGAACATGTGGTTCTGTTCCGGATCGAGCACCTCGAGGAGCGCAGCCGAGGGGTCGCCGCGAAAGTCCATCGACATCTTGTCCACTTCGTCGAGCAGGAACACCGGGTTCTGCGTACCGGCCTTCTTCATCATCTGGATGATCTGGCCCGGGAACGCGCCGATGTAGGTGCGCCGATGGCCGCGGATCTCCGCCTCGTCGCGGACGCCGCCGAGCGAGAGGCGCACGAACTTGCGGTTCATGGCTCGGGCGATGGACTTGGCGAGCGAGGTCTTGCCGACCCCCGGGGGGCCCGAGAAGGTGAGGATCGTGGCCTTCGGCTTCTTGACGAGGGCGCGGACGGCGAGGAACTCGAGGATCCGCTCCTTGATCTTGTCCAGCCCGTAGTGGTCCTCGTGGAGGATCTCCTCGGCCCGCTTGAGGTCGCGACTCTCCCGGGTCTTCTTGTGCCAGGGGACGGCGATCAGCCAGTCGAGGTAGTTGCGGGACACCGTCGCCTCGGCCGACATCGGAGGCATGGCCTCGAGCCGCTTGAGTTCCTGGTTCGCCTTCTCCTCGACGTCCTTCGGCATCTTCGCCTGTTCGATCTTCTTCTTGAGCTCGTCGACCTCGTTGCCCTTCTCGTCCTTGCGGCCCAGCTCCTTCTGGATCGCTTTCATCTTCTCGTTGAGGTAGTACTCCTTCTGCGCCTTCTCCATCTGCTTCTTGACGCGAGACTGGATGCGGCGGTCGACCTGCAGCTTGTCGACTTCGGCTTCGAGGATGCCGGAGATGCGGTTGAGGCGCTCGAGCGGGGAGATGATCTCGAGCAGGTTCTGTTTCTCCTCCACCGAGACGACCAGGTGCGAGGCAATCGTGTCGGCGAGCTTGCCCGGGTCGTCCACCCGAACGGCGGCGATCATCGCGTCGTAGTGCAGGTTGTTCGACAGCTTCACGTACTGCTCGAAGAGCGACACGACGCGGCTCATGGCGCTCTCGACGTCGCCGGTCGCGTCCTTCATGCGCGCCACGACCTTCACGACGACGCGGTAGAAGCCCTTGTCTTCCTTCCACTCGATCGCGCGGGCACGGTCCACGCCCTCGACCAGGACCTTGACGTTGCCGTCCGGCAGTTTCAGGCTCTGTACGATGTTGGCCACGCAGCCCATCGTGTAGATGTCATGGGGTGCCGGGTCGTCCACGGCCGCGTCGTGCTGGGCCGCCAGGAAGATGCGCTTGTCCTTCGCCAGCGCGTGCTCGAGAGCCCGCGTCGAGGCGGGCCGGCCGATCACGAAGGGCATCATCATGTGCGGGAAGACGACGACGTCGCGCAGGGGGACGATGGGGAGAGTTTCGTAAACTTCCATGGGTCTCTAAGACTCACAGTCCGGGGCCGACCGCGTCGGGCCCACGGGACACCCGGGGGGGCCGACCGGAGGGAACCCCGGGTCTGAACCGGCTACGCGGGGGTTAGCCCGCCTTTTCGATCAACGTAATCGGCTGTTCCTTCGACTCGACGACCTCGCGGGTGATGACGCACTCCCGGATCTTCTTCTGCGTCGGGAGCGTGTACATCAGGTCGAGCATCAGGTCCTCGATGATCATGCGGAGGCCGCGCGCGCCGATCTTCCGCTGGAGCGCGGCCTCGGCGATGGCCTCGAGCGCGTCTTCGGTGAAGCGCAGCTTGACGTTCTCGTACTCGAAGAGCTTCTGGTACTGGCGGGTGATGGCGTTGCGCGGCTGGGTCAGGATCTGCACCAGCGCCGCCTTATCGAGCTCGTGCAGCGTGCCGACGACGGGCAGGCGGCCGACGAACTCGGGGATGAGGCCGTACTTGATCAGGTCCTCGGGCTCCACCTTCTCGAGGGTGACGCCGATATCGCGGGTGTTCAGCGGCTTGACGTCGGCCTTGAACCCGAGCGCCTTGTTGCCGATGCGCCGCTGGATGATCTTCTCGAGGCCAACGAAGGCCCCGCCGCAGATGAAGAGGATGTTCGTCGTGTCGATCTGGAAGAACTCCTGGTGGGGGTGCTTGCGTCCCCCTTGCGGCGGCACGTTGGCCACCGTGCCCTCCAGGATCTTCAGCAGCGCTTGCTGGACCCCCTCACCCGAGACATCGCGGGTGATCGACGGGTTCTCGTCCTTCCGGCAGATCTTGTCGACCTCGTCGATATAGATGATGCCCTGCTGGCACTTCTCGATGTCACCGTTGGCTGCCTGCAGCAGCTTGAGGATGATGTTCTCGACGTCCTCGCCGACGTAGCCCGCCTCGGTGAGTGTGGTCGCGTCGACGATCGTGAAGGGGACGGAGAGGAGCTTGGCCAGGGTCTGCGCCAGCAGGGTCTTGCCCGTGCCCGTCGGTCCGACCAACAGGATGTTCGACTTGGTGAGCTCGACGTCGCTCCGGTTCTTCGCCTGCTTCTGGATCTCGATCCGCTTGTAGTGATTGTAGACGGCGACGGCCAGCTTCTTCTTGGTCCGTTCCTGCCCGATGACGTACTCGTCGAGAAACTTCTTGATGTCCTGCGGGACCGGGAGCTGCGCCCGCTGGCCGCGATTCTCGAACCGGTTGTCGTCCGCGATGATGTCGTTGCAGACCTCGACACACTCGTCGCAGATGAAGACCGTCGGGCCGGCGATCAGCTTCCGGACGTCATTCTGGTCCTTGTTGCAGAACGAGCAGCGCAGGACCTCCGAGTCGCCGTTCTTCTTGACCATAGGGGATGACCGGGTGTGTCCGGCGGCGCTCAGGCGCGCTGCCTGATCACCTCATCAATGATACCGTATTCCTTCCCCTGTTCCGCCGACATGATGTAGTCCCGCTCGGTGTCCTCCTGGATACGCTTGAGGTCCTGAGTCGTGTGGGCCACCAGGATCTCGTTCAGCCGCTCGCGCATGCGGAGGATCTCCTTGGCTGCGATGTCGATGTCGGTCGCCTGGCCGGCCAGGCCCTGCATCAGGGGCTGGTGGATCACGATGCGGGAGTTGGGGAGGGAGAACCGCTTGCCCTTCGCGCCGCCCGCCAGCAGGACGGCCGCCATCGACGCCGCCTGCCCGAGGCAGTAGGTCTGGACGTCCGGCCGGATGAACTGCATCGTGTCGTAGATGGCCAGCCCGGCCGTGATCGACCCGCCGGGGCTGTTGATGTACAGGAGGATGTCCTTCTCCGGATCCTCCGACTCGAGGAACAGCATCTGCGCAATGACGAGGTTGGCGACCGTGTCGTCGATCGGCGTGCCGATGAAGATGATGCTGTCCTTGAGGAGGCGGGAGAAGATGTCGTAGGCCCGCTCGCCCCGGCTGGTCTGTTCGACCACCATCGGGACGAGCTGCATCCGGGGGGCGTTCGGTTCTGATCGCATAGCGTCGTCCCTCACACGCCGACGAGCGTCACGCCGGCGTACGGGTCACCTCGCTGTCCCTGGCCCGCGGCCCGGCGGCCAAGAACCGGAGAACTTGTGTCGGCGGGATGCGCAGGATGGCGGTCGAGTACCCTCACGCAATTGTAGCACGCGAGAGGAGGAAATCGACGCTCCGATCCCGCCGCAACCCGGTCCGTAGACGCTCCAGCTCCTCGTCCTTCTCCAGGCGCGCGCGCATCGCCGCCGCCGTCTGGCCCGCGCGCTCGGCGAGCAGCGTGACCTCGCGGTCCAGCTCCTCGTCGGTCACGGCGAGGTGCTCGCGGCGCGCCACCTCGTCGAGGGCGATCATCGCCCGCACCGCGTCTTCCGCCGAGGCGCGCTGCTCCTGGCGGAACGCCTTCCAGTCGATACCCGCCTTGCGGGGATCGATGCGCTCCGCGATCAGCTGCCGGATGAGTTCCTCGCCTCGCCGATCGAGGTCGCGCTCCACCAGCACCTCGGGCAACGGGAAGGTCACGCACGATCCGAGCGTCTTCAGCAAATCGGTCCGCAGCTTCCGGTCGGCCTCGCGCCCGGCCTCGTGCAGCAACCCCTCGCTGACCTGCTCGCGGAGCTTATCGAGCGTGTCCACGTCGCTGACTTCCTTGGCCAGGTCGTCGTCGAGCGGCGGGACGACGCGGCGCCGCACGGCGCGCACCTTCACCGTGTACTCGACGTCTGACGACCGCAGCTCCTCGATCCCATAATCGGCCGGGTAGTGGACCCGGAACACCTTCTCGTCCCCGGCCCGCAGCCCGGCGAGCGCCTCGTCGAACCCAGGCGGGTTGACCGTCGCGCCGAGGTCGACCGACACGTTCTCGTGCTTCTCGCGCGGCCCCGGCGCGCCCTCGGCACCGATGGCGCACCTTTCGAGGTCGACCGCCGCGGTATCCCCGTTCTCGAGCCCCCGGTCCTCAATCGGCTCGTAACGTGCGGCGCGCTGCCGCAGCCGCTCAAGGGCCTGTTCCACGGCGTCCGGTTCGACCGTCGCCGGGTAGCGGCGCAGGTGAATCGCGGCGTAGTCGCCCGGGTCCACTGGCGGTAGCGTCTCGAACGTCGCCGTGAAGGTCAGCGGACGGCCCTCGTGCACATCGACGTCGCGCACCGTGGGTGTCGCGATCGGCTCCACGCCCCGCTCCCGTAGCGCCTCGTCAACGGCGCGGGGCACCAGCTCCTGCGCCACCTCGTGGAGGATCTGCTCGCGAAAGCGCTGTTTCACGACCCCGGGCGGAATCTTGCCCGGGCGGAAACCCGGGATGCGCGCGGTCCGACCCACCTCGCGGGTCACGCGCTGGATCTGCTGGTCGACCTGGTCACTCGGGATTTCGATGACGAGGTCCTTCTTCGTTTCAGAAACGTCGACGAGCTCGATCTTCATGCAGGTTATCGGCAGCTGGGAGGTCGGCTTCAGCGGGGACGTCCGTGGTCGGAGGCGGGTCGCGATAAGATCAGGCGTCGAAACGACTTCGGGGCCATGCCGGCATGCCCGCTGTCGCCCGGCTCCGGCAGTCGACCTCGGTTTCCCCAATTCTGGCACACTGCGCTCCGGAAGTCACGAGATCGCCCCGGGTCCGGGCCAAACCGGCGTCTCTCCCGACGCCCGGACCGGCCCCTTGAGGAGGTCTGCCTCACGGCAAGGCCGGCGAGACGGGCACTGCCGGTCGGCTGATATCATAAGTAGATATTATGATCACGTCGTGATGATTTAATTTGACTTATAGCTACCAGGCCGACTACCTTCCCGCGATGGCACCCTCGTCGCACCGCCGTAGCGCCGCCGTTCTCCAGGGCCCCGACCGGGCGCCCGCCCGCGCCATGCTCAAGGCCGTCGGATTTTCCGACGAAGACCTGGCGAAGCCGCTCATCGGGATCGCGAACACCTGGACCGAGATCGGGCCGTGCAACTACCACCTGCGGGACCTGGCGGCGCACGTCAAGGCGGGCGTGCGCGCCGGTGGCGGCACCCCCTTGGAGTTCAACACCGTTTCGATCTCGGATGCGATCACGATGGGGTCGGAAGGCATGCGCACCTCCCTCGTCAGCCGCGAGGTGGTGGCCGACTCGATCGAACTGGTCGGACGGGGCAACGCCTTCGACGGCCTCGTGGTGCTGGTGGGCTGCGACAAGACCATCCCGGGCGGCGTCATGGCGCTGGTCCGGCTCGGTGTCCCCGGTCTGGTGCTCTACGGAGGGTCGATTGCCCCTGGGCGGTGGCGGGGACAATCGGTGACCATCCAGGACGTGTTCGAAGGGGTCGGCGCGGTGGCCGCCGGCCGCCTGAGCGCGGCTGACCTGCGGGAGCTCGAAGACGTCGCCTGCCCGGGGGCCGGGGCGTGCGGCGGCCAGTTCACCGCCAACACGATGGCCGCCGCCTGCGAGCTGCTCGGGATCTCGCCGCTCGGTGCCAACCTCGTGCCGGCGGCCGATCGCGCGAAAGCGGAGGTGGCCGCCCGCGCGGGCCGGCTGGTCATGGCTCTGGTCGACCGCTCGCTTCTGCCGCGCCAGGTGTTGACCAGGCGGGCCATTGAAAACGCGATCGCCGGCGTGGCGGCCACAGGCGGATCCACCAACGCCGTGCTCCACCTGCTCGCCATTGCGAGCGAGGCAGGCGTGCCGCTCAGCCTCGAGGACTTCGACGCGATCAGCCGACGCGTGCCGCTGCTGGCCGATCTCAAGCCTGGCGGACGCTTCGTCGCCACAGACCTCCACGCCGCGGGAGGCATTCGCCTGGTCGCGCACCGTCTCGCCGCGCTCGGCCTCTTGCACCGGGACGAGATCACCGTTACCGGCCGGACCATCGGCGAAGAGGCGGCGGATGCCGTCGAAGCGCCGGCGCAGGAGGTGGTCCGTCCCGCGGACCGTCCCCTCAAGCCGACGGGCGGGCTCGTCGTGCTCAGGGGCAGCCTGGCGCCCGACGGGTGCGTCGTCAAGGTAGCCGGGCACGACCAGGTGCAGCACCGCGGTCCCGCGCGTGTGTTCGAGGGGGAGGAGGCCGCCTTCGCGGCGGTCCAGGCCGGGGCGATCCGCGCGGGCGACGTCGTGGTGATCCGCAACGAAGGGCCCGCCGGCGGGCCCGGGATGCGCGAGATGCTGGCGGTGACCGCGGCGATCGTGGGCGCCGGCCTCGGGACCTCTGTGGCCCTGGTGACGGATGGTCGCTTCTCGGGAGCGACCCGTGGGCTGATGGCAGGGCACGTGGCGCCCGAAGCCGCGCGCGGCGGACCGATCGCCGCGGTCGGCGAGGGCGACATCATCGTGTTCGACGTGCCCAACCGGCGATTGGACGTGGAGCTGCCCCCCAGCGAGCTCGCCTCGCGGCTGGGCACGTGGTCCGCGCCGCCGCCGCGCTACACCCGGGGCGTGATGGCGAAGTACGCGCGGCTCGTCGGGTCGGCCTCCGACGGGGCCATCACCGGCTAGGAGCGCCGGCGGCAGGGCAGGGGTGGGGAGTGAGGGGCGAATGGCACAGATGACGGGAGCGCGCGTGCTGTGGGAGAGCTTGGTGCGCGAGGGCGTCTCGACGGTCTTCGGCTATCCGGGCGGCGCCATCCTCCCGGCGTATGACGCGATGATCGACTACCCGATCCGCCACGTTCTGGCCCGCCACGAGCAGGGTGCCGCGCACATGGCCGACGGCTACGCGCGGGCCACCGGGCGCGCCGGCGTCGTCGTGGTCACCTCCGGGCCCGGCGCGACGAACCTCGTCACCGGCGTGGCGACCGCCATGCTCGATTCCTCGCCCGTGGTCTGCATCACCGGCCAGGTGCCCGGCCGCGCCATCGGCTTCGACGCGTTCCAGGAAACCGACATCACGGGCGTCACCCTTCCGGTGACCAAGCACAACTACCTGGTGACGCGCGCCCAGGACATCGGCGACGTTGTCCACGAGGCCTTTGCCCTAGCCACCAGCGGCCGGCCGGGGCCGGTCCTGATCGACATCACCAAGGACGCCCAGCAGCAGCCGTGCACGTTCGACGCGGGCGCCGAGCCCCGGGCGCCCCGGCTCCCGCCGCGCTGCTGCCCGACGCACCAGGCGCTGGACGAAGCGCTCCGGCTCATTCACGCGGCCCGTCGTCCGCTCGTGCTGGCCGGTCACGGCGTGCTGCTCTCCAACGCCTCCGAAGCACTCCGGGCGGTGGTGGACCGGGCCTCGATCCCGGTGGCCCTGACGCTGCTCGGCCTGGGCGGCTTCCCGGCGTCGCACCCGCTCAGTTTGGGCATGATGGGCATGCACGGCGAGTCGTGGGTCAACACGGCGATCCAGCGGTCGGACCTGTTGCTGGCCTGCGGCATGCGTTTCGACGACCGCGCCACCGGCCAGGCGTCCGGCTTCGCGCCGCACGCACGCAAGATCCACATCGACGTCGACCGGAGTGAGATTGGCAAGAACGTGAGCGTGGACGTGCCGCTGGTCGGCGACCTGCGGGAAGTGCTCGAGGCCCTGCTGCCCGGGCTCGACGCCGGCGCCCACGACGACTGGCTCGCCGAGATTCGTGCGCTGCGGGGTGACGCGGCTCAGCGCGACATCCTCTCCCGGCCGGGTACGGGCGGCCTGCACGCCGCGCACGTCATTCACGACCTCTACCGCGCCACGGAGGGCCAGGCGCTGGTGGTGACCGACGTCGGACAGCACCAGATGTGGGAAGCCCAGGTACTACCCCCACGACCGACCCCGGTCGCTCATCACCTCGGGCGGCCTGGGCACGATGGGGTTCGGCCTGCCCGCCGCCATCGGCGCCAAGATCGCTTGCCCGGAATCCGATGTGTGGGCTGTGGTCGGCGACGGTGGCTTCCAGATGACGATGCAGGAGCTGGGCACCGTGCTGCAGGAAGGCGTCAAGGTGAACGTGGCCATCGTCAACAACGGCTACCTCGGCATGGTCCGCCAGTGGCAGGAGTTCTTCTACGACCGCCGTTACTCCGCCACGCCCCTGGTCAACCCGGACTTCGTCCGCATCGCTGAGGCCTACGGGCTCAAGGGCCTGGTGGTCCGGACACGCGCCGAGGTGGCGCCGGCCGTGGCCACGGCCCGCACGTGGCCCGAGACGGTGGTCATCGAGTTTGTCGTCGAGCCCGAGGACTGTGTCTACCCGATGGTCCCGGCCGGGGCCGATCTGCACACGATGATCCGTCGTCCGGAAGCGGCCGCCGGGCGCCGCGTCATGTGAGCCGCGCGGGGGCAGGGGCCCCGGCGAGAAAATAGCGGAGTGGTGTCATGCTGCAGACCTTCGTCGTCCGAGTCGAGAACCAGCCCGGCGTCCTCAACCGCGTGGCCTCCCTCTTTCGCCGCCGGGCGTTCAACATCGAATCGCTGACCGTGGGCCACACGGAAACGCCCGGCGTCTCCCGTATGACTATCGTCGTGGAAACGGACGCCAACGGGGCCGTGCGGCTCGAGGCGAATCTCTACAAGCTGATCAACGTGCTGAGCGTCACGAATGTCACCGAGGCGGCGGTGGTGCACCGGGACCTGGCGATGATCAAGGTTGCCGCCGACGCCGGCCAGCGGGCCGAGGTCATGCACCTGGTGGACGTCTTCCGGGCGCGCGTCGTGGACGTCACGCCGGTGTCGCTGGTTATCGAGACGACGGGCACGGAGGACAAGATCGACGGCCTGCTGGAAGTCCTGCGTCCCTACGGCGTAATCGAAATGGTCCGGACCGGACGGGTGGCCATGGAGCGGGGCGCGGCCGCGACCGGCGCGGCGCTGGCCGCGTCGCGCGCCGTCGGTGAGGACCGCGGAGAGGAACGCTACCACTGCGCGCTCTAGCAGAAACCAACTCCCCGGGACGGGTCTGTCGCCGGGCTTCGGGAACCGAGGACCGTGTCATGGCAAACGTCTACTACGATTCGTCGGCCGATCTGTCCCTCCTCCAGGCCCGCCAGGTGGCGGTCATCGGCTATGGGTCCCAGGGGCACGCGCATGCGCAGAACCTCCGGGATAGCGGCGTATCGGTGCGCGTCGGGCTGAAGGAGACGAGCCCGTCGGTCGCGCGGGCGGAAGCCGACGGCCTGCGGGTCGTGAGCGTCGCGCAGGCGGCGCGGGAGGCGGACCTCGTCATGGTGCTCGCGCCCGACACCGCGCAGCCCGCCGTGTGGGCCCACGAGAATCGGCCCGAATCTCCGGACGGGCGCGATGCTGATGTTCGCGCACGGCTTCAACATCCGCTTCGGCACGATCCGTCCGCCCGCGGCCATCGACGTCGCCATGGTGGCGCCCAAGTCGCCGGGGCATCGAGTGCGGGAGCTGTTCGTCGAAGGGGCCGGGACGCCGGCGCTGTTCGCCGTGCACCAGGATGCGACCGGGCGCGCCCGCGCCCTGGCGCTCGCCTACGCCAAGGGCATCGGGACGACGCGCGCCGGCGTCATCGAGACCACGTTTGCCGAGGAGGCGGAAACGGACCTATTTGGCGAGCAGGCCGTTCTCTGCGGCGGTGTCAGTGCCCTGGTGAAGGCCGGGTTCGAGACGCTGGTCGAGGCCGGGTATCAGCCGGAAATCGCCTACTTCGAGTGCCTGCACGAGCTGAAGCTGATCGTCGACCTGATGTACCGGGGCGGGCTCAACTTCATGCGCTACTCGATCAGCGACACGGCGGAGTACGGTGACTACACGGGTGGGGCCCGCCTGGTGACCGGCACGACCCGCGAGGAGATGCGGACGATGCTCGGTGAGATCCGCGACGGGACGTTCGCCACGCGCTGGATTGAAGAGGACCGAGCCGGACGTCCGTGGTTCGAGGCAGCGCGGGCGTGTGAACGGACGCACCCGATCGAGGAGGTCGGGGCACGTCTCCGTGCCTTGATGCCGTTTCTCGAATCGGTGCCCTCCCAGGCCCGCTAACGGGCCGGCATGGGCGGGCCTCCTCGCCGCCGCGCGCCGAGGTCCCACGCCGCCGAAGGCTCAATGGGGCCGACCAGAAACCGTCGAGGTCGACTCGAGCCCCGGCGTGTAAATTGTTCCCGCTGACGTCCGTCCATCCATCACGGCGGACGCGGCCGGCCCGCTCACGACCGTCCGCTCAGCGACCGCTCGTCCCGCTAGCCCGTCTCTGGACAACGTCTTCCCTCACTGCGGCCGTCCCGACGTCGGGCCCGCGCCGCACTCGCGGGGTTGGCACGCGGCTTGATGATCACCTCCCCCGAGCCGCTGTTCTCATGAGATTCAACCTCCGCCTGGTTAGCCTGCTGGCCTCGAGCCTCGTGCTGGTCGCGTTCGTCATCACGTGGAACGACGTCCACGCGGTGGAGAACGCCCGTCAGGTCGTCCTCGAGGAGAATACCGCCCGCCTGACGCGCCTCCTGCGCGACCTGGTCGAGCCCATGCTCGCGGCCGGGACGACCGCTCAGCTCGACACCACGATTGCGGAGTTCGCAGCCCGCGAGCACCTGGCCGGCGTGGCCGTCTACGACTTGGCTGGGCGAGCCCTTGCGGTCACGTCCGCTGACCTCGTCCGCCTGATCCCCCGGACGATTGCGCAGTGCAGGTCGCGGGCACACGCCTGCGGAGCGTCACTCGCGTCCGCCGCGGGGGCAATCTACGTCTACACGACCCCGGTGCGCCAGGACCATGCCGTGATCGCCTCGCTCGCCGCGTTCAAGGACGACGGTGCCCCTGCGGCCACACTCGGGTCGCTCTGGCTGGGTGCCCTGGTACGGGTCGTTCCCCAGGTCCTGCTGATCGCGCTCGTGGCAGGCGGCGTCGTCAAGGCTACAGTCCTCAGACCCATCGCCCGCACGGCGCGGTGGATGAAGGAACTGCGGATTGGGCGGAGTTCGAAGGTCCACCCAGACGACCGCGGGCTGCTCAATCCCATCTCGACCGAAGCGGCCAGCTTGGCCCACAGCCTGGTCTCGGCGCGCGCGACGGCGGAGGAGGAGGCGCGGCTGCGAGAGGCGGGTGATTCGTTGTGGACGGCCGAGCGGTTGCGCGTGGGCGTCCAGAGTCGACTGGAGGGCAACCCGCTCGTGGTCGTGTCGAACCGGGAGCCATACGAGCACGTCTACCGCGGCGGCCGGGTCGAGACGCGCGTGCCGGCGAGCGGCCTGGTCACGGCTCTCGAGCCGGTCCTCCACGCCTGCGCCGGCACGTGGATCGCGCACGGGTCCGGCGATGCCGACCGAGACGTCGTCGACCTGCGGGACCACATCCGCGTGCCGCTCGACGACCCGCGCTATTCGCTGCGCCGGGTATGGCTGACGCGCGAGGAGGAGGAGGGCTACTACAACGGGTTCTCGAACGAGGGGCTTTGGCCGCTCTGCCACATCGCCTTCACGCGGCCGATTTTCCGGGCAAGCGACTGGGACAAGTACCGGCAGGTCAACGAGCGGTTTGCGCAGGCTGTGCTGGAAGAACTCGCGGGCGCGGCTGAGCCGCTCGTGCTGGTCCAGGACTACCACTTCGCGCTCGTGCCACGTCTCGTCAAGGACGCGAGGCCGGACGCACGGGTCGCGGTGTTCTGGCATATTCCGTGGCCCAACCCGGAGGCGTTCGGGGTGTGTCCGTGGCAGCGGGAGATTCTCGACGGCCTGCTCGGCGCCGACATCGTCAGCTTTCACATTCAGGCGCACTGCACCAACTTCCTGCGGTCCATCGACCAGACGCTCGAGTGCCGCATCGAGTGGGAACGGGCCGCCGTCAATCGGCGGGCCCATGTCACCCTCGTGCGCGCGCACCCGATCAGCGTCGCCTTCGGCGAGGGGTCTGCGTCGGACGATTTGGTCGAGCAGGAGCGCGCCGTGACGCGCCGCGCGCTCGGCGTGGAAAGACCTGGCCACGTCCTGGGCGTCGGGGTCGACCGCGTCGACTACACCAAGGGCCTCATCGAGCGCTTCCACGCGATTGAGTGCCTCCTGGACAGGGGACCGCACCTGGTGGGGCGGTTCAAGTTCGTGCAGGTTGGCGCGCCGAGCCGCACGAACATCAAGCGCTACCAGGACCTCATGGCCGAGGTCGTGGGCGAGGCCGCGCGGATCAACCGACGCTTCGAGGGGGGCGGCTGGAAACCGATCGTCCTGCGGGCCACCCACCACGACCAACGGGCGATCCGGCAGCTGTACCGCGCCGCGGATGTCTGCGTGGTCACGTCGCTGCACGACGGCATGAATCTCGTGGCGAAGGAGTTTGTCGCGAGCCGGGCGGATGAGGATGGCGTGCTGGTGTTGAGTCAGTTCGCCGGCGCGTCCTGCGAGTTGCGCGACGCATTGCTGGTCAATCCCTATGACGTCGAGCAGCTGGCCGAGGCGATTCGGACAGCCGTCGAGATGGACCCGCACGAGCGACGCGCCCGGATGCGACACATGCGTCGTATCGTCCGCGAACACAACGTGTACCGGTGGGCTGCGGACCTCGTGTCGGATCTGGCTGAAGTACGGCGGGACGCCGTCGAGCTCGTCGGGAGCCCCTGAGGTGGCGCGCCATCTGTTCACCTGCTGGTCAGAGGTGTCGAGGCAGATCCGGGCAGCGCTCACGATTCGGCTGTTCCTCGACTTCGATGGCACGCTCGCCCCGTTTCGCCGCGAGCCCGGGGCCGCGTGTCTGGACCAGGGCGCCCGGCGCGCCCTCACCACGCTGGCCCGGCATCCCCGGGTCCGGACGACAATCCTCAGTGGCCGCCGGCGCGCTGACCTCGTTGAACGGGTCGGCATCCACCGCGTGCAGTACTGGGGGCTCTACGGATGGGAGCGGGGAGGGCGGCGTCGGCTCGTGAGGCGAACCTCGGCGGCCGTGTCCGGGGCGCGGCGCTCCCTGGCCTCGCGGTTGCGTGGGCTGAGAGGCGTCGCGATGGAGGACAAAGGCCTCGGTTTCTCGGTGCACGTCCGGAACGCCAAGTCCGAGGTCAGGCGCCTCGCCCGTGCCGCCGTGGGCGAGGTGCTCGCCGCCTACCGGTCGGACCTGCAGGCCATGCCGGGTTCGGAGGTGGTGAACGTGGTTCCGCGCCAGGTGCTGGGGAAGGGCCCGGCCGTGCGTCAGGCTCTCGGGCGGGACGGCCGCGGGACGCTCGCTATCTACATCGGCGACGACGCCACCGATGAGCCCGCGTTTACGGTCTTGCGCCGGCGCGGAATCACGATTCGCGTGGGGACGAGCGGACACACCGGTGCCCGTTACCGGCTGTCGGGGCCGGACGAGGTGCGGGCCTTCCTCGAGCGGCTGCAAGGGGAACTCGCGTGAGCGTGGCGGCTCGTCGTCCCTTCCAGTTCGTGACGGCGTCCTACTTGACGCGCATCGACAACCAGCGCGCTTCCGATGCCGGCGAACTGCGCGTTGGGCTGGAGTCGTGCTCGGACGCGTCGATCTTCTACCACACGTTCCAGAGCCTGGGTCGCCACCATTTCCTGACCGAGGGCTTCTCCAACGACTTTGCCCAGTGGGCGTTGGCCGCGCTGAACCGTCCCGTGCTGGCCGAGCGACTCGCCGCCCTGGACGTGCGCGGCTACCTGACACTCGGCGACGTGCGCGTGGACCTCCTGCGCGTGCTGGACGAGTTCTGCCGGACCCAGCCGGACGAGGTCCGGCGATCGGCCTTCGAGCCCTTCTATTTCTGTTCCGGGCTCGAGGTCACCGCGCCGCTCGGGCGCGAGGCCTGGACGCTCGAGCAGTTCCGCCAAGGACTCGAGCAGATGGGCCACGCGTCGTTCGAGTTCCACTTCCTCACGTCGCGCCTGCGGCTTCGCCTGCAGACCAATGACTTCTCGCGGTGGTTTGCCGAGGAAACGGGACTGCCCGGCCTGGCAGAGCGGACCGACCAGATCGACATCAGCACGACGACGCTCGACGGCGCCAAGGCCCAGCTGCTCTCCCTCGTCGACGAGACGCTGGCCGTATGAGCGAGACGGTGCCGGAGGCCGGCCCGGTCCACCTCGATGATTACGCGCCGATTGTCGGCCGCGAGGAGGTCGCCGACTTGCGGGCGCTCGCGTCCCGTCTCGGCGGTCGGACCGTCCAGATGATCAACTCGACGGCCGTGGGTGGCGGCGTGGCTGAGATCCTCGGCCGGCTCGTGCCTCTCTTGCAGGACCTGGGAATTGCTGTCCGTTGGGACGTGATGACGGGTGGGAACGATTTCTTCGGCGTCACCAAGGCGTTTCACAACGCCCTGCACGGCACCCCCTACGAAGAACACGAGCAGGACCGGGACATCTTCCTCGCCTGCAGCGAGGCGAACCGCCGGCGTCTCGTCTTCGACGCGGACTTCACGGTGGTGCACGACCTCCAGCCGCTCGCTCTGATCAACGCGCGGGCCGACCCGTCGGCCCACTGGATTTGGCGTTGCCACATCGATCTGTCGGCGCCCCACCCGCGCGTGTGGGAGTTTCTCCGCCCATTCGTCTGTCGGTACGACTGTGCCCTCTTCTCCTCCCCCTCCTTCGCCCGGCAACTTCCGATTCCCCAGTACCTGTTCTTTCCGTGCATCGACCCGCTGTCGGAGAAGAACCGCGAGTTGCCGCCCGAGACCGTCCAGGCCGTGCTTGATCGGTTCGGCATCGACCGGTCCCGTCCGATTCTCACGCAGATCTCACGGTTCGACCGGCTGAAGGATCCGGTCGGCGTGCTGGCAGCCTATCGAATCGTCAAGCGGTACGCCTCCTGCCAGCTGGTCCTGGCGGGCGGCAGCGCCGCCGACGACCCCGAAGGCGCCGACGTGCTCGCCGAGGTCCGCGAAACGGCCGGCAGCGACCCCGACGTCCACGTCCTCAGCCTGCCACCGTGGAGTGCCCTGGAAATCAACGCTCTCCAGCGAGCTTCGACCGTCATCATCCAGAAGAGCCTGCGCGAGGGCTTCGGTCTGACCGTCGCCGAGGCTCTCTGGAAGCGGCGGCCCGTGGTGGCCTCGGCGGTGGGCGGCATCCCGGCGCAGGTCATCCACAAGCACACGGGATTGCTGACGCACTCGGTCGAGGGTACGGCCTACCAGCTGCGGTTCCTCCTCTCGCACCCGGCGATCGCCCAGCGCATGGGCGAACAAGGGCACGAGCACGTCCGGGAGCACTTCCTGATGACGAGCAACGTGCGCCGCTATCTCACCCTCTTCCTTCACCGACTCCACGACCGGAATGAGGACTAGGTCTGACACCGGGCACGGGGCAGGAGCTGGCGGGCGAGGCGGCGTCAACGGGAAGCGCCCGGGCCGGTGCGAGGCGTGAGGAGTGGTGGTGGGCGAGGCGGGAGTCGAACCCGCACGTCCTTGCGGACACAAGATCCTAAGTCTTGCGCGGATGCCAGTTTCGCCACTCGCCCGAGTGTCCCTACTATAGCCCAACCGGGCGGTCTGCCGACCAGGCCCGCCAACAAGGCCCTCAGCCTGGCCACCCGCCCCTCGCCCGTCGGCCCGGCGCGTCGGGCGGCGAATATTCCTGCCTTTGAATATTGGCGGTCTTCCTGTAGCATCCCGCGTGTCCGACTCACCAGGAGGCCAAGCATGGGTCCATCGCAGCAGGAGGGGCAGAGGAGCGGGGGCGGCCGGCTGCACCCGGCCGCGTACCGGGAACTGAAGCCCGGCGAGACCTACGAGCCTTACGTACCGGCAGGGACGGTCGGGCCGGAGTTCACGGTCCGGTCGGTGACCATCGGCATCATCATGGTCGTCGTGTTTGCCGTGGCCTCGACCTACTCGGGCCTCAAGATTGCGCAGGTCATGGAGGCGGCCATCCCGATCAGCATCTTGGCCGTCGGCGTATCGGGGTTCTTCGCGCGCAAGAACACGATCCTCGAGAACGTCATCGTCCAGAGCGTGGGCGGCGCCTCGGGCCTCATCGTGGCCGGCTCGATCTTCACCCTGCCCGCCCTGTACATCATGAACGTGGCGCCGGGCACGCTCTCGATGCTGCTGACGATCTTCATCGTCTCGGTGCTGGGCGCGTCCCTCGGCCTGTTCTTCTTGATCCCGCTGCGGCGCTACTTCGTCGTCGAGCAGCACGGCAAGCTCCCGTTCCCTGAAGCGACGGCCATTAACGAGGTGTACGTCACCGGCGAGAAGGGCGGCGAGCAGGCGAAGACGCTGGTCGTCGCGGCGCTTGTCGGGGGCATCTACGACTTCCTGGCCGTCACAGTGAGGGCCTGGAACGAGATCGTGAACTTCCAGTTTGTTCCGGTCCTGAAGAAGCTGGCGACCGACTTCAAGGCCACCATCAGCCTCAACGCGATCAGCATGATCGTGGGCCTCGGATACATCACGGGGCTCCGCTTCTCGGCCATCATCTGCGCGGGCGGGTTCTTCTCGACCCTGATCGTCGTGCCGCTCATCTACCACTTCGGCCAGCACGTGCCCGCGTTCACCGTCCCGCCCGCGCCGCTGCCGGGGTTCCCGAACTTCATCCCCGAGATGAGCGCCAACCAGGTGTTCCGCCTGTACGCGCAGCGGGTCGGCGTCGGCGCGATGGCCGGCGCCGGGATCATCGGCATCATCAAGGCTCTGCCGACGATCGTCCGCGCCTTCGCCCTCGGCTTCCGGCAGATCTTCTCGGCGCACGCCCGGATCCAGCAGGTGCCGCGCACGGACCGTGACCTCAAGATGAGCACCGTGCTGGGTGGGATCGTCCTGTGCGCGATTGCGATCGGCATCTTCTTCTACGTCCTGCTGAGCCAAGGTGATCCGGTCGTGGCCGCCAAGGCCCCGCAGATTGCACTGACCGGTCTGGCGATCGCCTTCGTCTTCGCCTTCCTGTTCACGACGGTGGCGGCCCTGGCTACGGCCATGACCGGCAACAATCCCATCTCTGGGATGACGCTCGTCACGCTGATCCTCGGGTCGAGCGCCCTGGTGGCGGTCGGACTGCAAGGCGAGTTCGGGAAGTACGCGGCCATCGTGATGGGCGCCGTGGTCTGCACGTCGCTCTCGATGGCGGGCGGCTTCGTCACCGACCTCAAGGTGGGCTACTGGCTGGGCTCGACGCCACGGTATCAGCAGCTGTCGAAGGTGATCGGCACGCTGTTCGCGGCCGCCGGAGTGGCGCTGACCGTGCTCCTCATCCACCGGGCCTACGGCCACACCGACCCGGCGACCGGGCTGTTTGTCACGGGCTTCCTGGATCCACGCGTGCCGGCGCCCCAGGCCAACCTGTTCGCCACCATCCTGTCGGGCATCTTCGACAAGGCGCCGGTCACCTGGCTGCTCTACAGCGTCGGGCTGGTGCTCTCGCTCCTGCTGCTGATGATGGGCATCCCGCCGCTCGCCTTCGCCATCGGCATGTACCTCCCGCTCCAGATCAACACGCCGCTCTTCGTGGGCGGCCTGATCTCCGCACTGGGTGGCCAAGTCCAGCACCGACGCCAAGGTGTCCGAAGCGCGCCAGAACCGGGGCACGCTGCTGGCGAGCGGCTTCATTGCGGGCGGAGCGCTGGCGGGGGTGCTGGGGGCGGTGCTGAACCTCATCAAGACCGGGATTCCGGATCCGGCGGCTCCGGCCGACTTCAAGTCCGTGGCGCAGCTCATCAGCCTCCCGGCGGCCTTGGGCTTCAACCCGGAGGCCGACGTGACGCAGATCATCTCGCTCGTGTGCTTTGTGGGGTTGTGCGTCTACCTCTATGTCGACGCGCGGCGCGCGAAAGTCTAGGCACGACGGATGCAGGGGCCCGAGGGGGGAGCGCGTCGCTGACGGCGTCGGCCCGTTGTACGTCGGGGGGAAGCGCTCCTCCGGGCGCCGGCAGACGGAGGGCCGCCCTGAGCCCTACGTGTCCTGCTTTCTGCGCCCCCTCCACGCCGTTCCGAGCATGACGGCTCCGAACAGCACCAGCACGACGCCCCACCACAGGTTCACATTGATGCCGAGCGAGACCTGGTACATCGCGGGGTCGCTCACGAGGCCGTAGACGGCCAGCAGGACGCCGAGCGATCCGAACAGCAGGCCGATAGGGACGCGGAGATCGAGCGACATAGTGGTCAGTGTCCCGTGCGTGAGTGGTCGGTCAATCGCGCCGCTCCAACGCCGGCTGGCGGGTCCCGCCGCGGCAGCCCGCGACGGGCGGCCTCCAGCCTCGTCGCGGCCTACCAGAAGTACAGATTCAACACGACGGACAGCGCCAGCACGATTGCCGCGAGGACCAGCGGCCGTCGATACCAGGCCAGCCCCTCGGTGCTCGGCCTGGGTGTCAGCGAGTACACGAGCCCGACCAGGTCCTTCTCGTCGCGGGGCGTCGTGAACAGGGTGATCGCGATCGTCAGGAGGAAGCACCCGGTCCACGCGAAGATGGCGCCCCAGAAGTTCTGCGCCATGTCGCTCGGGTAGGTGTGAAGCCAGCCGACGCGGTGCCCGCCGGCCACCCCCGTCAGGGCATAATGCACGGCCGCAGCCCCGGTTCCCCCCAGCAACCCGAAGAACGCCCCGTTCGGCGTCGTCCGTTTCCAGAACATGCCCAGCAGGAACGTGGCAAACAGCGGCGCGTTGATGAACGAGAAGACCAGCTGCAGTAGGTCCATGATGTTATTGAACATCATGGCGATGTAAGCCGTCGCGATGCTGGCGATCGTCCCGAACACCGTCGCCATGCGGCCCATCCGCAGGTAGTGCGCGTCGGCAGCCCCCGGCCGGATGTAGGTCTGGTAGATGTCGTACGTCCAGACCGTGTTGAACGCCGTGACGTTGCCGGCCATGCCGGACATGAAGCTGGCGAGCAGCGCGGCCAGGCCGAGGCCGAGCAGCCCGGACGGGTACAGGCGCTGTAGCAGCAACGGCAACGCGCGGTTGTAGTCGGCGCGGAGCGGCTCGTCGCCGATGAGCGCCAGGATCACCATGCCGGGCAAGATCACGAGGAAGGGGAAGACCATCTTCGGGAGGGCGGCGACGAGCGGGGTCCGCTGCGCCGCGTTCATGGACTTGGCCGCCATCGCGCGCTGCACCACGAGGAAGTCGGTGCACCAGTAGCCGAACGACAGGACGAACCCGAGGCCCATGACCATTCCGAACCACTCGACGCCCATCGGGTTGGCCGCCGCGCTCCCCAGGTGCTGCCACGAGTGGGTGAGCGCGCCCGGCGCGAAGTGCCGGGCGGTGGCCACCGCCGACAGACGGGCCTGCAGGCCCGGCCACCACCCGACGGCCTTCAACCCGAGCAGCGACAGGGGCAGGAACCCGAACACGATGAGGAAGAACTGCAGGACCTCGTTGTAGATCGAGCTGGTGAGCCCGCCGAGGAACGTGTAGCCGAGCACGACGAGTGCCGCGATCAAGATGCTGTAGTTGATGTCCCAGCCCAGGAACTGCCGGAACAGCAGTCCCATGGCGTACATGCTGATGCCCGAGGAGAAGATCGTCATCACGGCGAAGGAGATCGCGTTGAACCCGCGGGTCTTTTCGTCGAAGCGGAGCCGGAGGTACTCCGGGACGGAGCGGGCGCGGCTGCCGTAGTAGAAGGGCATCATGAACACGCCGACGAACACCATTGCGGGAATCGCGCCCACCCAGTAGAAGTGGCTCGTGAGGATCCCGTACTTGGCCCCGCTGGCGGCCATGCCGATGACCTCCTGGGCCCCGAGATTCGCCGAGATGAACGCGAGCCCCGTGATCCACGTCGCCAGGCTGCGACCCGACAGGAGGAAATCCAGGCTCGTGCGCATGCGGCCTTTGAGCGCGACACCGATGCCGAGGACGAAGACGAAGTAGAGGCCGATGACCGCGTAGTCGATGGCATGCAGCTGCATCCGGCGTCTCCGGAGAAGGCGGGAGTGGGTCCGGTCCTGCGCATTCTTGCATTAGCACGGGCGGACGGCAATACTGAGGGTGCACAACGACCGGGAGGCTTCATGTCCAAGCGTGAGTCACTGCTCGATCGGTTCTGCCGGTACGTGCGCGTTGACACGCAATCGAGCGAGAAGTCGAGTTCCTACCCATCCACCGAGACGCAGAAGGACCTACTGAGGATGCTGGTGGACGACCTGAAGGCGGCCGGGCTCGCCGACGCCGAGATGGACGAGCATGGCTATGTGATGGCCACCCTGCCGTCCAACCTGCCGCCGGGCCACCCAGCCTTCGGCCGCCTGCCGACCATCGGCCTGCTCGCCCACGTGGATACGTACCACGAAGTGTCGGGCTCCGGCGTCAACCCGCAGGTCCATCGCGGCTACGACGGCGGCGACCTCGTGCTCCCGAACGACCCGTCGGTGGTCATCCGCGCGGCCGAGGAACCGGCGCTCGCCGCGTGCAAGGGCCTCACGATCATCACCGCGGACGGCACGACGTTGCTCGGCGCGGACGACAAGGCGGGGGTGGCGGAGATTCTCGAGACGCTCTGGCGGCTGCACGACGACCCCGCGCGACTCCATGGGACCGTGCGCGTGGCCTTCACGCCCGACGAAGAGGTGGGCCGGGGGACGGAGCGCTTTGACGTCAAGCGCTTCGGCGCCACCTACGCCTACACGGTCGACGGCGCGGGCCTCGGCGATCTCGAGAGCGAGACATTCTGTGCCGACACGGCGTTTGTCACCGTGGCCGGCGCCGACGTGCACCCCGGCTACGCCAAGGGCAAGATGGTCAACGCGCTGCGCGTGCTGAGCGACCTGATCATGATGCTGCCCCAGCACCGGACGCCCGAGACGACGGAGAAACGCGAAGGCTATCTCCACCCCACGACCATGTCGGGGAACGTATCGGAGGTCAAGGCGCAGTTCATCGTGCGCGACTTCACCGAGGACGGGCTGCACGAGCTCGAGGACACGCTCAAGGCGGCGGCCGCGTGGGCCGAGCGCAAGTACCCGGGGGCGAAGGTCGCGGTCGACGTGAAGGAGTCGTACCGGAACATGCGGTACATCCTCGACCAGCACCCGCACGTCACGGACTACGCGGAGGAGGCGATCCGGCGCGCCGGCCTGACGCCCACGCGCTCCTCGATCCGCGGCGGGACCGACGGGGCCCGCCTGACCTATATGGGCGTGCCCACGCCGAACCTCTTCGACGGCAGCATGAACTTCCACGGGAAGAAGGAGTGGGTCCCGCTCGAGTGGATGGCGAAGGCCGTTGACACCTTGCTGCACCTGCTCGACGTCTGGGTGGAGCGGAGCGGGGCCTGAGCCCGACCGCGAGACACCGGGGAGCTACTCACGATGCCGTCGCTCGCTCCGTACCTCTACTGGGCCAAGCAGCACGCGCGGCCCCGCGTCAGTCTGGCCGGCAGCAACCTGCTCGCCTGTGAACTCGAGGACCTCGCCGGTGCGCGCGAGGCCCTCGAACTGCACGGCGCCAACGACAACGGCTACGCCCCGCTCGTGGAGGCCATCGCCGCCCGCTACGGCGCGACACCCGACATGGTGGCCACGGCACAGGGGACCTCCGGTGCCAACTTCCTGGTCTTCGCCGCGCTGGTCAAGCGCGGCGACGACGTCCTCGTCGAACGCCCCGGCTACGACCCGCTGATGGGGCCCTCGGTCCTCCTCGGTGCCCGCGTCACGCGATTCGACCGGCGGTTCGAGGACGGCTATCGCCTGGATCCGGACGCTGTCCGCGCCGCGATGTCGCCCGCAACGCGTCTCATCGTGCTCACCAACACCCACAACCCGACGGGCGCGCTGGCCCTGGAGGACGACCTCGCCGAAGTCGCGCGAATCGCCGAGCGGCAGGGTGCACACGTGCTGGTCGACGAGGTCTACCTCGACACGCTGCCACGACGGGCGCGGCCGGCGGCCGTCCAGTCGCCTGTCTTCATCTCGACCAGCAGCCTGACGAAGGCTTACGGACTCTCAGGTCTCCGCTGCGGCTGGGCCCTGGCGGATCCGCCCATTGCCGAGCGGATCCGGCGCGCCCGCGACATCGTCGACGGCACCGGGTCCTTCCCGGCGGAGCGGCTGTCGGCGCTGGCGTTCTCCCAGCTCGACCGTCTCGCCGGCCGGGCACGGACCATCCTCGGCGCGAACCGCGCGCTCGTGGAGCGCTTCCTGGCGTCGCGTCAGGACCTCGAGTACGTCGCACCAGCGGGCGGCACGGTGGTGTTTCCCCGCATCGGTGGTCTCACTGACGCAGGGCCTGTCCTCGAGACGTTGGTGCGGGACTACGAGGTGGAGGTCGTTCCGGGCGCGTTCTTCCAAGCGCCCGCGCACTTCAGGGTGGGGTTCGGCGGGAGTGCGCAGGTGCTGGAGGAAGGCCTGCGTCTGATTGCCGCTGGTCTCGATGCCCGGTCCCGGCCCGCCTAGCTCGCTGCACACCCCCGGTAGACGACGCTGTGTGCGTGACCGAGGGGCGGTCGCCGGGCCGCCCCTCGAACTGTCGTCTATTTCGCGGAGAACGAGTAGACGGTCGTCGAGCGGTAGGTCTGCCCAGGTTCTAGAATCGTGGACGGGAACGCCGGGTGGTTCGGAGAGTCCGGGAAGTGCTGGGTCTCGAGGCAGAACGCCGTGTGGATGCCGTAGGGCACGCCCGTGCGGCTCTTCACGCTCCCGTCCAGGAAGTTGCCGGAATAGAACTGGATTCCCGGCTGGGTCGTCCGCACCTCCATCGTCCGCCCGCTCTTCGGATCCGTCACACGTGCGGCGAGAACGAGCGTCGCGCTCGCGGGGGGGCGGTTGATCACGTAGTTGTGGTCGTACCCGATGGGCGGCGGCCCCGGGACCTTGTCGATTCGCGCGCCGATGGCCGTCGGCGCCGTGAAGTCGAACACGGTCCCCTTGACGCTCAGCAGTTCGCCGGTGGGAATCAGGCCGCTGTCCACCGGCGTGTAGCGATCGGCGGCGAGCCACAGGACCTGACCGAGGATGTCGCCCACGCCGTCGCCGGCTAGATTGAAGTAGCTGTGGTTCGTGAGGTTGATCGGCGTCGCCTTGTCGGTCGTGGCCGTGTAGTCGAGGCGCAGCTCGTTCGCCTCGGTGAGGGTGTAGACGATGCTCGCGTCGAGCGTGCCCGGGTAGCCTTCCTCCCCGTCAACGCTCCGGTAGGTGAATTTCACAGCCTGGCCACCCTGGACCGGCAGGACCTCCGCCTTCCAGATCACCTTGTCGAAGCCCTTGATCCCGCCGTGCAGGTGGTTGGGCCCGTTGTTGGTGGCCAGCGTGTACACCTTCCCGTTGAGCGTGAACCGTCCCTTCCCGATCCGGTTGGCGTAGCGGCCCACCGTCGCACCGAAGTACGGCGTGCCGGCGAGGTACGGGTCGAGGCGATCGAAGCCAAGAACGACACTGGCGAGCGTTCCGGTCCGGTCCGGCACGCGCAACTCAGTCAAGGTCGCGCCGTAGGTCATCACCCTGGCGACCATGCCGTTGCGGTTGGTCAGCGTGTAGATCTCCACGGGAGCGCCTTCCTTTGTCTGGCCGAATGCGGCCTTCTGAACGGACACCTTGGCGCCGGCGGGGGACGCAGCCTGCCCGGCCGTGGCCGAGGGGACCGCAGCGCACATGACACAGCACGCGAGCATCGGGAACACTGGTCTCACAAGTACACTCCTGGTCTAACGACGGTTACTGTCCCTGCGGCCCCACGCGCACCTGCAGTGTGGCGTTGACCCAGTCGGCGGGGCCGTCGGGTATGGCGATCTCGACGATGTGTGCGCGGCCGGCGCGCCCGACCTCCCGGCCGCCGGTCACCGAGCTGATTCGGGAGGGGGACGTCGAGCCGGACCCGGTAGGTCTCTCCCCGCCGGCCCTGGACGCGCGCCGTGTAGACGGCGCCGTCCATCCGCGTCTCGATGATGCGAAGCCGCCTCGGCGTGTCACCGAGGGCGAGCGGAGGCTGCTCGGGGACGAGCTCGACGCCCGGCCCCAGCACGACGGCCTCGGAAGCGCGGCCAGGGCGGCCGCCCGGCAGCCGCGCGGCGCCGGGCGGTCCCGCAGGGGCGAGCGTGACGGGCAGGTGACCCCGGGTGTCGGCGACCTCGTACCGCACGCTGCCGTTCAGCTGCCGACGGATCACCAGATCGCCGCGCGCGTCGCGCCACCGGAGGTTCCGCACCGTCAGAGTGTTCCAACCGGCCGGCAGGTGCGGCGCGAGGTGCAGGCCGCCGTCCTCTTCCGCAAACCCCAGCAGCCCACGCATGACGGCGGAGACGAACCCCGTGGTCGCAAACAGCTGGTGGGGCACGGCGGCGTCCACGGTCCGCAGCCGATCGCCGGAAAACAGCTCGGGAATGTAGCCGCGGGCTTCGATGAACGTCAGGTCCGCTAGGGCGTCGACGTACTGCCAGGCGGCCTCCGCGCGGCCCCCCGTGTAGAGGGCGAGGGCCGCCCAGCCGGTCAGGAACGGCCACGAGGCGCCGTTGTTGTACGAGAGCGGCTCGTAGAGGGCGCTCTCCCTCGAGAGCATCCTTGCCCCCCAGTCGGTGGCGAGGCCGGCACTTGCGAGCTGATCCAATGCGCCGTCCACGGCGGCGTGGCCGTTGTCGAACACCCCGCGCCAGATGCCGAAGGCAGGCCAGACCGTCTGCTCCGCCTGGCCCCTGCCGTCCTTCATGATGGCGAAGTTGATCCGGCGGTGTCCGTCGTCCAGGAAGCGCCGGTTGAGGGCCGCGCGCGCTTTCCGCGCGGCGATGTCCGCCGTCGGTGCGAAGGCCGGATCGGCAATGGCCGCCAGGTCGCGCATGGCGGCGGCCGCTTCGGTCCAAACCGAGCCGAGGAACACGTCGGTGAGGACATCACGGCTGCGCAGCGTGCCCGTCTCCACGGCGGCCAGACCAGCCTTCGTGTTGTCCATCAACCCGTCGCCATCCTCGTCGGTCGATGTGCAGTAGTCGTACGCCTTGCGCATGGATGGCCAGAAGTCCTTGGCGAATGCCGTGTCGCCGCTCGCACGGACGTAGTCGCGCACCGCGACGATGTAGAGCGGCGTGGTGTCGGCGTGGTAGTAGCCGTACGGGTAGTCCTCGAACCACCGCAAGAAGCCGGCCCCCTGCGACAGCTCGTGCATCATCTTGCCGTCGGCGCGCTGCCGCTTGCGGAGGAACTCGAGGGACTGCCGGACCGTGTCGAGATCGCCGTAGGAGGAGATCGCCCAGGCGTTGATGAACGTATCACCCCCGAAGTACCACCCGAAGCCCGGCCGCTCGGTCGTGCCGGACGGGCCGAGGCCGGCAATCAGGCCACAGCCGAGGTGCGGATTGCAGACCAACCCCTTGTCGAGTGCCACCTTGCCCCACTCGAACGCGAGATCGAATCGGGGGTCGGGGGACTCGAGCCGCGTCATCTCCTCGCGCAGGACGCGGTAGTGCGCGGCGGCTTCGCGGTACGCGGCCTCAGGTGACGCCAGCAGTGCGGCGTAGGTCTTCCGGGCGCCGTCGAGCCTGTCGACGCTGCCCGCGATGGCGATCGGAATCAGGCCGCGCGACGCAGTCTCTGGCGTGATTCGGATGGCGAACTGCAGCGGGGCATCCGGCAGGTTGTGGGCCGGCTGCTCCGGCGGGGTCAGGGCCAGCGGTGAGCCGACCAGGGCGGCATTCTTGCCGCTGCCTTCCCCAATCACGTAGGCCTTCAGCGTCTCGTCCCAGTAGCTGTACTGCCCGCCGAGCGCTGCCGGCCACATCGGCTTGAGGTCGGGCCTGAACTTCACATAGACGGTGATCGGCTCGGACGTCGAGACGTCGAGCAGCACGAGGCCACCGGGCTGGTCGAGCGGGACGAGCCAGGTGGCATCCACGGTGAAGACCGCGTGGGCGTAGCGCACCGTGCTCGCCTCGGGCCGAATGTCGACGCTCGATGCCAGACTGGCGTCCGGGATTGGATTGGCGTACGCCGCGATGCTGAACGACAGGTGGAAGTCGTGCAGCACTTTGAGCGGGTAGGACCACGCCTCGAACCCGCCGTCTTCACGGCCGAGGAACGCCGCGCCGTGGCCCGAGGCTTCCATGTACCGGGCCGGGCGCGCGGGGCCGCTCAGGGCGATGGGATTGGGTGTCCTGGCGAAGCGCGGCACGGTATCCACCACACCGCCCCCGTCTCGCCCGAGGGCGAGCGGCGCACCCACCGTGAGAAGAAGCGCGGGAAGAAGCACGCTCAAGCGAGACATGGCCCACCTCGGATGTGCACGTGTGGTAGCGCCGCTCGTCCCGCCGCAGCCCCGCCGTCGGGCCCGCCCGGCAGGGGCAACCGGGCGAGCGTCGGAGGGCGGGCCTGTCGGATCGCCCGAACGGTCCGAGAGGAGCGTGGGTGGAACGGTCGGGAGCCAACCCGCCTCCAGGCGCTCGCCTTACTCTACTGCGCTATTTCGGGGGGGCGAAGGGCTCGACCTTGTTCCACTTCGTGTAGGTCACCTCGGTCCCGGCCGCCGCATACTTGCGCACTAGGTTGTCGTTGCCGATGCAGATCGACACCGTCTGCCCGGCTCCTGCAAAGGTATAGTCCGTACAGGACTCTCCGTCCACCGTCTCGGTGCCTCCCTTGGTCCAGGCGGCCGTCGACGAGAGATCCACCTTGGGAGCGTGCACGCTGCCCGCGCCGCACACGTTCATGCCCGTGGCCGCGACAGGCGACCTCATCCACATCCCCCCCGCCTTTATCCACATGTCCGCCCCAATTTGGACCGTCTCGGCCGTCACGGCGCCGGTCTTGGTCACACTGTGCACCTTGTCGGGGCAGATCACGGAGATGGTCGATTCGACGCCGCTGGTCTTCGTCGTGATCTCGAAGCTCGTGGCTTTGGCCATGGCTTCGCTCAGGCCCTTGAGGTCCGCGCCACCGGCCCCGGCGGACGTGGCCGCGGCCGCCGGCGCTGCGGTGGAGGTGCTGCCCGTCTTGGCGGGACTGCCGCACCCGATTGCCAGAGCCGCGACCATCAGCAGGATTCCCGGACGGAACGTCTTGTTCACCAGCACTCCTCCTTCTCGTCAGAGCCGTTCGGGGGCAGGGTTGTTGAGGGAGAACCAACTCATCAGTATAGCCGAACCCGCGCATCAGGCGCGCGCCGCGCCCACCCCGCCCGATGCGGCTCGAACACGCGCCGACGCTTCCCTGACTCTGGCATCGTCTCTCAGCTGCGCCGCGACCCCTCCTGGGGGGGGCCATTGTAGCGCAGAAGAGTCCGGATCTTGGCACACCCCGCGTGCCCCAGCGCGGGACGTGGAGCGTGCCTCGAGATCAGCGAGTCTGGCTGACGCGGCACCGTACAATAGGTCGTGTGGAGCATCAGCTTCCAACGACCCTGTCGTCGCTCGTCGACGACCCGCGCGTCACGGTGCGCCGCGCGGGGATGCCGGATCCAGAGGGCCGCGCGGTCGTCTGCTGGATGCAGCGGGCCCAGCGGGCGACCGACAATCCCGCGCTCGAGGCCGCCATCGCGGTGGCCAATCTCCTCGGTCGGCCGGTCGTGGCGCTCTTTGTCCTCGATCCGCGCTTTCCGTCGGCGAACCTCAGGCACTTCCAGTTTCTCGTCCAGGGCCTGGCGGAACTGCCTGCCGCGCTGGGGCGGCGCGGCGTCGGCTTCGAGGTTCGAATCGCTGACGGGACCGGCGCCGACGTAGTGCGCTTCTGCGACGAGGTCCGGGCGGCGCTCGTGGTCGGTGACGAGAATCCGCTGCGGGCACCCGAAGCCTGGCGCCGACGGGTGGCGGACGATTCTGCGCGTGCCGTTCTGGACCGTCGACTCGGACGTGGTCGTTCCCACCGTGTTGCTCCACAAGGAACAGGACCTCGGCCGGCACGATCCGTCCGCGGATCCACCGCCAGCTCGAGTGGTGCCTGCGCCCCGTCCGCGCGCGGGTTCCCGTGGTGCGGTGGCGGCGTCCCCCGCGCCTCAGGAAGCCCGGGGCCATCTCCTCGCCCGCCTCGACGGCGGCGCTCCTTGGCCTCCTCGACGACCTGCCGATTGACCGGTCGGTCCTGGCTGTGCCTGACCTCGAGGGCGGCCGGCAACCGGCGCTCGCGCTCCTGCGGAGGTTCATCCAGGGCCGCCTGCGGGGATACGCCGCGTCGCGGAACCGACCGGAGGTGGACGGGACGAGCCGGCTCTCACCGTACCTCCACTTCGGTCAGATCGGGCCCCGCGAACTCGCGCTGGTTGTTCGCGACGCGGACGCGCCGGGGGCCGATCGCCACGCCTTTCTCGAGCAGCTGATCGTGCGGCGGGAGCTCGCCGTGAACTTCGTCCGGTATAACCCGCGCTACGACCGTCTCGGGGGGGCGGCGCCCTGGGCCGCCAGCACGCTCGCGCGGCACCGCCACGACGAGCGCCCGCACGCCTACACCGAGCGGCAGCTCGACTTGGCCGACACGCACGATCCGCTGTGGAACGCCGCCCAGCGCCAAATGACGTCGAGCGGCTGGATGCACGGTTACCTGAGGATGTACTGGGCCAAGAAGATCCTCGAGTGGACGCCGACGCCCGAGGAGGCGATGGCCGTGGCCATCCATCTCAACGACCGCTACCAGCTGGACGGTCGCGATCCGAACGGCTATGCCGGGATCGCCTGGGCCATCGCCGGCAAGCACGACCGGGCTTGGGGGCCCGAACGGGCCGTGTACGGCACGGTGCGCTACATGTCGCTTGCCAGCACGTCGCGAAAATTCGACAGTCGAACCTACATCTCTCGGTGGCGCGGGACGGCGAACTCGCCCGACTCGCCGCAACGCGCGGCCCCGCGTGCCGGCCGCCCGGCCCACGGGTCCCGGAAGGATCGGCCATGACCGAGGTGGCTCTCGACGCGGCTCGTCTGCTGCTGAACGGCCGCTGGGCCGCCCTGGCCTCGCTCGACGACAGTGGCCCGCTGGCGTCGATGGTCGCCTATGCGCCCGACCCCAGCTGCGGCGGAGTCCTGATGCTCCTCAGCGAACTGGCCCAGCACACGCGCAACCTGCTCGAGGATCCGCGCGCGTCACTCGTCGTGTCGGCCCCGGACGTCGGCGGCGGAGATCCACAGCAGCTGGCGCGCGTGACCCTGATTGGGGAAGCGCGCCCGCTCACGCCAGGCAGCCGGACCTGCGAGGACGCCAAGGCGATCTACCTGGCGCATCTTCCGGACGCTGGGCCGCGGTTCGCACTGGCAGACTTCCGATTGTTCCGCCTGCTGCCCGCCACCGTGCGCTACGTCGGCGGTCTCGCCCGCGCCGCATCCTTGTCGTCAGCCGAGCTGGCCGGAGCGGCCGCGGCGCTGGGTGGCACGGGCCGATGACCTGACCCGTAATTCGAGACTTGATAGAATGCGCCAGGCAGAGCGGGGATCCGCCCTGTCTGGGGGAGGCCGTGGCTCGACTTGGGGTGCGCGCATTTGTCCTGGCGGTCCTGTGCGGTATCTGTGCCGGGGTCGGCCTCTTCACGTTTCGCTACGCCGATGGCCTGTCCTATTTCAGCGCCGATCCGCGGGCCTGCGCGAACTGCCACATCATGAACGACCAGTTCGCGTCCTGGCAGCAGGGGACGCACCACGGCACCGCCGCCTGCGTGGACTGTCATCTGCCGCACGAGATGCTGCCCAAGCTCATGGCGAAGGCGGAGAACGGGTACCACCACTCCGAGGGGTTCACCTTGCAAAACTTCCACGAACCGGTCCAAATCAAGTCCGGCAACGGCGCGATCCTGCAGGCCAACTGCCTTCGCTGTCACGGGGACTTCGTGCACGACATCGTGGCCGGGAGCACCACGGATAAAGACGCCGTTCAGTGCGTTCACTGTCACCGCGGCGTCGGCCACGGTGCCCGGAGCTGATCAACGGGGCGCGGCGATGCCTGGCCGCGAGCCGGGCCGGATGTTCGGTCGAGTGGGGATCGTCATGGCACAGACTGACTCGACAGGGAACGGGCGCAAGGGATGGGGGCCGAGTTGGGCGTTTGTGGCCGTGCTGGCCGTTGTCGCCGTCGCGGCGGGGCTGCTCGTCGGCCTGCTGCTGAACATCGCCCAGCGAAAGGAAGAAGCCAAGAACCCGTACCTGCGTCTGGTCAACATCACCGAGGCGACGACCGACCCCGCGCCGTGGGGCACGAACTGGCCGCGCGAGTTCGAGCAGTACGGGCGGACGGTCGAGCCGAGCAAGACCAACTACGGCGGCGGCGATGCCCCGGTCTCGCGAGAGAAGGCGGAGACGTTCCCCTGGCTGACGCGCATGTTCGCCGGCTACGCGTTCGCGCTCGACTACCGCGATCGGCGCGGCCACGCCTACATGCTGCTCGACCAGGAGAAGACGCGTCGCGTCACCGAGCGGCCGCAAACCGGCGCGTGCCTGCACTGCCACGCGTCGGTCATCCCGACCTACCGCCGCCTCGGCACGGGCGACACCGACTGGGAGCGAGTGCGGAGCGGATTCGTGAAGCTCGGGTCCCTGCCGTATCAGCAGGCGCACGCCGAGGTCGTCGAGACCGGCTCGGCCAACCCCGTGCTCCAGGGGGCCACCCAGGTGATGACCCCCACGAAGGGGGCTCACCCGGTCAGCTGCGTCGACTGCCACGATCCGGCGACCATGCAGCTGCGCGTGACGCGTCCCGCGTTCATCCTGGGCATCCAGGCGCTGGCCGCGTCGGACAGCCCGGTTCCACACCTGCCGAGCATCGAGCGGTGGCGGCAGGGGAGCCGCGAGAAGCCGTACGATCCGAATGCGGAGGCGACCCGCCAGGAGATGCGCTCCTACGTCTGCGGGCAGTGCCACGTCGAGTACTACTGCGGTCCGAAGACGACCTTGTTCTTCCCGTGGAACCAGGGACTGAAGGTCGAGCAGATTGAGGCGTACTACGACGGGTACCAGTTCCCCGACGGCCACCGGTTCTTCGACTGGCAGCACGCCGAGACGGGCGCCGAATTGCTCAAGGCCCAGCACCCCGAATTCGAGACCTGGAGCCAGGGGGTCCATGCCCGCAGCGGAGTGGCCTGCGCCGACTGCCACATGCCGTACCTCCGGTCCGGCGCGATGAAGATCTCGGACCACTGGGTCCGAAGCCCCCTGCTGATGGTCAACCGCGCCTGCCAGGTCTGCCATCCCTACGACGAGGCCGAGCTGAAGGCGCGCGTCGCGGGCATCCAGGCCCGCAACTTCGAGCTCCTGCAACTGGCCGGCACCGCGCTCACCAACCTGCTCGACACGGTCAAGCAGGCGAAGGCGGATGGAGCCACGCCGGCCGCCTTGCAGCCGGTTCTCGAGCTGCAGCGGCAGGCCCAGTGGCGCCTGGATTTCGTCGCCGCCGAGAACTCGATGGGCTTCCACGCACCGCAGGAGACGGCCCGAGTCCTGGCCGAGGCGATTGATCGCGCGCGGCAGGCCCAGATCCTGGCGGCTGGCTGGCATGCCTCGCCGGCCCCGGCCCAGGCGAAGCCAGCCCGCTGATGCCGAGGTCGCAGGAGCCAACGCCATGCCCAACCGCGTCCTGCTGCTCTGGTTGACGATCAGTGTCTGTGTCAGAGGCGCTGCGACCGACCCGGCCCCGCTGTCAGCCGACCTCTCGCGCTACTACTTTGCTTCCCCGGAACGGGAGGTGGCGGCGCGGGCCGAGTTGGACAACGCGCTGGCGCGTCTGGAGGCGTGGAAGGGTCGCGTGAGCTCGGGCCCCGCCCTCCTGCACGCGCTCGAGGCGTACGAAGCGGTCCAGCGCGTCTTCCGCCGGCACGAGGGGTACCTCCACCTCCGGTGCTCCCTGGACCGCAAGGATCCCTCATGTGAGGCGAACCGGCGGCTCGCCGCAGAGGTCGATGCGAGGACGGCGTTCCTGGAACCCGAGGTACTGGCTCTCGCTCCTGATCGCCTGCAGGCCTTCGAGGCGGCCGAGCCCGCCCTGGCCCGGTACGCGTTCGCGGTCGACGACATGCGCCGCGAAACCGGACACCTCCTGCCTGCCAGCGAACAAGCGCTGCTGGATCGGTTCGGGCCGGACATCGCCGACTGGCAGTACGACCTGTACCAGGAGGTGGTGGCGGACATTCCCTTTGGGGTCGTCCAGACGAACGCCGGCCCGCTCGACGTGTTCCGCCAACGCCGAATGCTGGCAGCCAACCCCGACGCCCACGTGCGCGAGGAAGCCTTCAGGCGGCGGATGGGCGGATGGACCAGCCGACGCGACCTGCTGGCGTTCGCCCTGATCCACACGGTCACGGCGCAGCAGGCGCTCTCCCGCACCCACCACTATCCGGACGCGCCGGCCCGCAAGTACCTCGGTCTGTACCTGGACGCGGCGCAGACGCGGAATCTGCTCGACCAGATGGCGCGGCACGGTAACGTCGCGAAACGCTTCGAGCGGATCCGCGGGCGGGACTTCGAATCGGCGTACGGGAAGCCCATGCAGGCCTGGGACCTGTCGGCGCCGCCGCCCGGCCTCACGCCGCCGCCGACAGCCCTCGGCGATGCCGCGCGGGTGTTCCACGAGGCGTTTTCGGGCTTGGGGGCCGATTACCAGGCGGCGTTCGACGAGTTGCTCGACCCTGCCAGCGGGCGTGCCGATGTCCTTCCGGGCGGGGCGCCGGACCGCTATCCCGGCGGCTTTTCGATTGGGTTTGCAGGCAGTCCGAGCGTGCTCTTCGTCGGCCGGTACGACGGCGCGTTCAAGGACCTCTCAGTGATCGCCCACGAAGGCGGCCACGCCGTTCACCGCAGCTTGATGAACTCGCACGATGTCGCGCCGATTTACGCCGACGGGCCGAACTTCCTCTCCGAGTCCGTTGCCGTCTTCAACGAGCTGCTCCTCGCGGACCACCTGGCCGAGCACGCCGCCGACCCGCAGTTGCGGCGCTATTACCGCGAGCAGTGGATGGGGATCAAGGGACTCGACGCGTTCTACGGCGCGAAGGACGCCCTACTCGAGCAGCAGATCTATGACGGCGTGTCGGCCGGCACGATCCGCGGGGCGGACGATCTGGACCGTGTCACGGTGACGGTCGACTCCCAGTTCTCGACGTTCCCGTCGCTGACGCCGGAGCTCCGGACGCGGTGGGCCGAGGTGTCGCTGATGTTCGAGGACCCCCTCTACGACGTGAACTACGTCTACGGCGGGCTTCTCGCCCTGCGCTACTTCCACCTCTACACGGTCAATCGCGAGGATTTCGTGCCACGCTACGTGGCCCTGCTCAAGAACGGGTTCGACCGGCCGCCAGCGCAGCTGCTGCGCGAGTTTCTCGGCATCGAGCTGTCCGACCCTTCGCTGCTTGTCGATGGCCTCCAGGTCCTCGATCAGCGGCTGGGCCGTCTTGAAGGCCGGGAATAACCGCCGTGTCGCGGTGTGGAAGAGGCGTCCGAACCGAGGCCGGGGAGCATACCTGGGCCTAGACGTGGTTTCGGAGCATCAGTTCCTTGGGGTGTGGTTCCAGATAGATCTGGGCCGCCAGGTAGGTCACGTGGCACCGACGAACCTGCGACCGCAGCAGGGTGAGAGGCACGACGAGCGGCACGAGGCCCTGCCGGTAGTCTTCGATGGCGCCGGCTAGCTCGGCGCGCGACTCCTCATCCAGCACGCCGCGGAAATAACCGAGCATGTGTTGCAGCACGTTGACGTGCTTGCGAGGCGTGGCCGGGGTGGCGAGCGCGCGCATGAACACGTCCTGGTAGGTCGCGCGGAGCTCGGCGCGCGGCAGTGCCTTGGCGCCGGCCACCAGGCGTCCGAGCACGCGGTACGCGTCCGGTGAGTGCGAGAGCAGGGTCAGTTTGTGTTCCTCGTGGAAGCGCACGAGGCCGGCGAGCGTCCAGCGCGAGTTGAAGAACGTCCGGAGGCGTCGGTACGCGAAGACGCGCTCGACGAAATTCTCGCGGAGCCGCGGGTCGCAGAGCCGGCCTTCCTCCTCGACCGGCAGGTGCGGGAACCGCCCCATCAGGGCCTCGGCAAACAGGCCGCGCCCGGTGCGCGCCGGCGTGCTGTGCGCGTCGTACACCTTCACCCGTTCCATCCCGCAGCTGGGGGAGTCCTTCTTGAGGACGTACCCGTCCAGATCCTCTCGCGCCAGCCCCTCCACTCGTCGCGCGGCCCACGCCCCGAGGTCGTCCGTGTAATCCGTCGCGCTCCGCACGCCCAACAGTCGCAGCCGTCCGCCCGCCCGGACCAGCCGCATGGCCTCGCGAGGAGTGCCCAGCCCCGCTTCCACCTCGGGGCAGACCGGCACCCACTCGACATGCGGCCCGAAGGTGTCCACGAGGAACGCGTCGCGCTTGTGGCCACCGTCGTAGCGGACCGGGCGGCCCAGCAGGCAGGACGAGATGCCGATGCGGACGGGCGGAGCAGTGGACATGGTCGGATTCTCGCGTGCGTTCCGCTGGCTCGCCGGGGCAGGGCGGACCGCGGGACGCGGCGGCCGCCGGAGCTAACAGATGGTGGGCGGCGGGAACCGGAGCGCGTCCGCAGTCGGCGGCCGCAGCGCCCGCACGGTGGCACACAGGTCGTCGGCGGCCGCACGCACGCGCGCGGCGAGCGACAATCCCACCGGCATCCGCTCGCTGGCCAACTGCGCCGTGGCCGAGTAGTGCCACGTCGTCAACGCGCCGCCACGGAAGCGGTCGAGCACGCTCAGCCCGTAGCGCCGGATGTCGCGGACGGTGCAGTCGATATTGTGCAGGGCATCGGCGGCCTTGAGCGTGGCCGCCGCTGCCGAGGCCTCCGACAGGTGAGCGAGCTGCTGCTTCTTCCGCTCGAGCCAGTCGAGCGGTGGTCCGCCGTCGTTCTTCGTCTCGCTGACCGCCAGCACGAGCGCCAGCACGTTCTCGCCGAACTCGTCGCGGAGGAACCCGAGGAAGGCCGTTCGGAAACCCACGAGGTCGGTCGGACAGGGCAGCCGCCCCTCGCCCGCCAGGGCGCTCAGGTCGCGCTGGAACGCCTCGCAGCCGAACTGCGCGTCCTCGACCGTGTCGTGGAGCAGGCCGGCCACGACCAGGTCCTCCTCGTAGCCGTGCTCCTCCAGGATCTGGGCGACAGCCACGGGGTGCTCGATGTAGGGGACCGACGTGCCCTTCCGAACAGCCCCCTGGTGGACCAAGCGGGCCACCTCGAAAGCCCGGGCGATTCTCGGTGAAGCACGGGCGAACCGTTCAGTCATCGGCACTCCTGGCTGACCGTCCGGACGGGTGCCCGGTATTGTGCACTACCAGGCGGCCCTTTGACCACCACGGCCGCGCGCGGGCGCCGGGCTGCGGTGCCCCCCGCCTCGCCAGCGGGCGCACGCCCTGCGAGTCGCCTCGCTCACTTCGCCGGGAGGGTTCGCCGGAATGCAACCGTCACCGTCACGTTCTCAGTGCCGCGGCGGACGACAAGCGTGGCAGTGTCGCCCCACCGCTTGCCGGCCATCAGGCGGTTGAACGAGGCCTTCTCGGTGAGGAGCACGCCGTCGAACGAGACCAGTACGTCGCCCATCTTGAGTCCCGCCCGATCGGCGGGCGACCCCTTCTGCACGATGATGATGCGGCGGGCGGTTTCCCCCGGACCGACCGCCGTCGACGTGCCGAGCGTCGGGTAGGCGGAGTCGAGCTCGTCGGGCACGCCCCACGTGAAATTCGCGTAGGACGCGCGCGTGCTCGCCACGACGCCCCGCGACGGCGTGCCAACCGACACGGGGATCACCGTCGGTGATCGTGCCGTCGAACCACTTCCGAGCCTGCCGTTCGATGCCCAGCCCGTAGGCGACGTGTCCCGACCCGACCAGCACGACCATGATGGCCTTGGGGTCATCGATCTGCTTGAGGGCCTGAACGGCGTTGAACCCCATCGTGGCGTCCCAGGTCGCCTGGGCACTGAGCATGTTCTTCCACATCTCCTCGGGCATCTCGGCGTTGTGCACGGGCCCTTGCTCGTCCTCGAAGGTGGTCTTGAAGAACGTCATGTGGTCGGCGTTGTCCACGTCGATGTCGCGGGGAATATGGGCCGCTTCCTCCGGCGTGAGCGTGGCCAGGTTCGCAAGGCCCTTCTTCCGCACAGCCGCCACAATCTCGCGCGGCGTGTTGACGGCGAACATCGAAACTTGGTGGTCGCGGGCGAGCAGGAAGATGTCGCGGTAGTACAGCCAGTTGTACCCCCAGTTCTCGTACCACCGCGAGAGGTCGAGGAAGCTCTCCTCGGATAGGAGTCCGTCCCGCCACTGGTCGAGGAACCGCTGTTCCGGGTAGGGGTACATCTCAAGGCCGATGAGCACGTGCCGGCCGGCCTTGAGGAGCGCGTCCAGCACGCGGAACTGCACCTGGTGGAACTCGGTGCTCGTGTGCTCTTCGCCGAGCAGCAACAACCGCGTGCTTGACAGACGCGGGGCCAGCTCCGCCGGCGTGATCACCTCGCCCGTCTTGGTATCCGTGACGGCATCGAGGACAACGGGCGCCTCGCGGTCCTTGCGCGCGGGGTCGCCGATGGCGAGATGCAGGATCTTGTCGCTCGCCCGGGCGCCGGGAACGGCCGCCGCAAGGGCGAGCAGCGAGATGGCGAGCGTGCGGAGAACGCGGCGGATCAGCATGGGGCATCCTACCACGGCCTCGAGGCCCGGCCGCGGCCGAGGCGCCAGCCCGAGGCGCGGAGCCGGAGCCGTGGATCGGGACGTGGATCGGGACGCGGCTCGGGACGTGGCTTGACCTGAGGCGGCGTCTGCGCGACGATGCCTCGCCCATGCTTGAACCCCTGCTGATTGCAATCGCCATCCTCCTGATTGGCAGCCTCGCCCTCGTCATCGTCCTGATCGTCGGTCGGTCCCGGTTCGACTCGCGCGGCCTGGAGGCGCGGCTGGCGGCGCTCGGATCAGGGCAGGAGCGGGTCGAGCGCGCCGTTCGGGAGGAGATCAGCCGCGGTCGCGCGGAGTCGACGGCGCAGGGACGTGACCTGCGCCAGGAGGTGGTGGACTCGGTCGTCCGCCTCGGTGGCGTGCTGTCGTCAGAGTTGAGCCGGACGACGGACGCCCAGAACGAGCGGCTGGACTCGTTCGCGCGGTCGCAGGCCGGCCAGCTGCAGGACTTCGCGGGGCGGCTTCTCGCGCTCTCCGAGGCCCACGAACGCCAGATGGGGGCCCTGCGCGCCGCGGTGGAGGAACGGCTGCGCTTGCTGCAGGACGACAACGCGGCCAAGCTGGAGCAGGTGCGGCAGACCGTGGACGAGCGGCTCCAGGGCACGCTTGAGGCCCGGCTCGGGGAGTCGTTCCGGTCGGTGAGCGAGCGGCTCGAACAGGTGCACCAGGGTCTCGGCGAGATGCGGGCGCTGGCGTCGGGCGTCGGCGATCTGAAGAAGGTGCTGACCAACGTGAAGACGCGCGGCACCTGGGGCGAGGTGCAGCTCGGCACGCTGCTCGACCAAGTCATGGCGCCAGGCCAGTACGCCGCCAACGTCGCGACCCGCGAGGGGAGCGCTGAGCGCGTGGAGTTCGCCGTCAAGCTGCCGGGGCGCGACGCCGACCAGGTGCCTGTCTGGCTGCCGATCGACGCGAAGTTTCCCCAGGAGGATTACCAGCGGCTCCTCGAGGCCTCCGAGCACGGCGACGCCGAGCGGGTCGAGGCGGCTGCGCACCAGCTCGCGAACCGCGTGAAGGACTCGGCCCGCGACATCCAGGCCAAGTACCTGGACCCGCCGCACACGACCGACTTCGGCATCCTGTTCCTGCCGACCGAGGGGCTCTACGCCGAGGTCCTGCGCCGTCCCGGACTCGCCGACGCCGTGCAGCGCGACCACCGTGTCATCCTCTCCGGACCCACGACGCTCTGGGCGATCCTGAACAGCCTCCAGATGGGATTCCGAACCCTGGCGATTCAGCAGCGGTCCGGCGAAGTCTGGAGCCTGCTGGGCGCCATCAAGACGCAGTTCGCCAAGTTTGGCGAACAGGTCAACCAGGTGCAAAGGAAGCTGCAAGAGGCATCGAACAAAATGGAGGCCGTGGCCAGCCAGAGCCGCACCATCAGCCGGAGGCTCCGCGAAGTGCAGGAACTGCCCGAAGGCCCGCCGCCGCAACTCGTCCTAGAGCCGCCCGTCGCGGCCGAGTCGCCCGCCGACGGTACCGACGACGACTAGCCGCCTACCGCTCGCCCGCGTCGTCGGCGAATGGTCCACCCGAGCAGACGGGCCGGCGCCGGGGAGCCGACACTCGGATTCAGTGGGCGGTGTGATCGGGACCGCCATCGCTGATGGGCGGCCCGGGGGCCGGCGTCGCGGGAGGCGTGGCGCCTTCGGCGGGGGCGGGTGCCGCCGCGCGCTTCCGACGCGGCTTCCGGGTGCGCGGCCGGGAGAGGACGACGACCTCGACGATCATCGGTCTCGGGATGAACGTGAGACCCCGCAGGTTCTGATCGTCGCCTTCTTCGGTTGCCAGGGTCAGGCCCTTTTCGTCATCCACGAGGAGCAGCCCGTAGGTCGTGTACCGCGCTGGCTTGTGGAACTGCGTCCGCACCTCGTTGAGGTCGTACTCCACGACGGCCGTGGCCTTCGCATCATCCCAGACGACGGCGACGAGCGCATGAGCGGATTCCTTCACGTCTGCTCCATCAGGCTGGTCCGGCAGCCGCGGTCGTAACCCCCGTAATCCTGACAAAACTCGCCCCTGGCACGCAAGGGCGCCGTGTCAGGCTGCCGAGGACGGCGTCTTCCATCCCACCGTTGTTCCTAGGTTGCGGCCGCGGCTTCGCGCCGTCCGCGCTCGGCAACTGTCGGCAGCGACTCGCCGCCAGCGATACTCACCAGGCCAAAGCCAAGGCCTTTTAACTCATTGACCCATTTGAGGTTGCCGGTTGAGGCGTCGAGGCAGAACAACCGGCCCTTGGTCGCGGCGAACACCTCGCGGCCGTCGCGGCTGACGGTGACGAAATCACCACCCTTGAGCGCGGTCCGCCACAGCTCCCCGCCCGTCGAACGGTCGAGTGCGACCACGCGCCCGGCAATTCCGATGATGACCGGCTCTTCCATCTCGCCTGCCTCCCCGTCCACGGCTTCTCACTGGCCGGGCTTGAAGTTGCGCATCGACTTGTGGATGATCTTCCACTTCCGCTTCATTTCGACCCGCGCCAGCTGGTCCTGCCTGGTCGCCAGGTGGTCCGCCTCACGGCGCAGCTTGAGGAAATGTTCGAACCGTTCGGCCGGCAGGCGGCCCTCGGCCACCGCCTCCCGCACGGCACACCGCGGCTCGCGGTCATGGCGGCAGTCGCTGAAGTGACAGGATACGGCGAAGGCGTCGATCTCGGGGAACGCGGCGCCCAGCGACCCACCCGCCTCCCACAGCTGGATTTCGCGCAAGCCGGGGGTGTCGATGACCAGCGCGCCCTGTGGCAGCACGAGCAACTCCCGGTGCGTCGTGGTGTGCCGGCCCTGGGAATCCTGCCCGACCTCAGCCCGTACGGAGCACGTCTCGTCCGAGTAACCTGTTGATGAGCGTCGACTTGCCGACGCCAGACGACCCGAGCAACGCCACCGTTCGTCCCGGCGCCAGGTAGGTGCCGATTAGCTCGAGGCCCAGCCCCGTGCGGACGCTCGTCGGATGCACCGAGGCGCCCGGGGCGATCGCCTCGACGGCCCGAACCCGTGCAGCCAGATCGTCCACCAGGTCGGCCTTCGTGAGCAGGACCACCGGCTGGGCACCGCTCTCCCAGGCGGTCACCAGGTATCGCTCGATCCGCCGCAGGTTGAAGTCGCCGTCGAGGCCGGTTGCCAGGAAGACGATGTCGACATTGGCCGCGACCACCTGCTCGCGCGTCACGTCGCCCGCCACCTTCCGCGAGAACCGGCTCCGTCGCGGCAGCAGGTGAGCGATGGTCGCGCGAGTTTCGCCGGGTCGCACGCGCAGGGCCACCCAGTCGCCGACCGCAGGGTACTCGACCGGGGCCGACGCCTGGTGTCGGAGCCGGCCGGCGGCGCGCGCCAGGTATTCTCCGTGAGCGGTGAGTACCCGGAAGAGGTGCTGGTGCTCGAGCGACACCCGGCCCGGTACCAGGCCGGGCTCATCGAGCATGGAGAAGGCCCGGGCGAACGGCTCGGTCCAGCCCAGCGTCTCAAGGCTCAACATGCGGTACCATGCGCCATTGTCGCATTCGACTGGCAGAACGGGAAACGGCTCGGCAGGGGACGGAACATGACGATCGGGGCAGGGGCGCGCGCGATGTCCCGCCCGGCGTCGAGGGCCGCAGAGATCGTGCGGCGGCTCGAGGCGCTCGGCGATCCGAAAAACGTGGCCGGCATGGCGCGTTACGGGATCCGTTCTGCAAAGGTGTGCGGCGTCCCCATGCCGACCCTCCGCGCCATGGCCAAGGCCATCGGCACCGACCACGCGCTGGCCGCCGCCCTGTGGAAGACCGGCGTGATGGATGCGAGGATTGTGGCCGGCCTCATCGCCGACCCGTCGCGTGTGACCCGGGCGCAGATGGAACGTTGGGTGGCCGACTTCGATTCCTGGGCCCTGTGCGACGGCATCTGCTGCAACCTGTTCGACCGCACGGCGTTCGCCGTGGAGCAGATTGCGACATGGACCGCACGGCCGGAGGAGTACGTCAAGCGCGCGGGGTTCGTGCTGATGGCCGCCCTCGCCTCCCACGACAAGGCCCTGCCGGACGGGCTCTTTCTCGGGTTTCTCGCCGCCGTGGTGCGCGAGGCGGACGATGGCCGGAACTTCGTCAGGAAGGGCGTCAACTGGGCCCTGCGACAGATCGGCAAACGGAATGCCTCGCTGCATGCGGCCGCGCTCCGGACGTGCCGCCGGTTGGTCGACAGACCCGAGGCGTCGGCCCGGTGGATCGGCCACGACGCGACGCGCGATCTCACGAGCGCGGCAACCCTCGCGCGGTTTCGTACTGCGCGATCGCGGCTTCCTGCCGGAGCACGTAGCCGATCTCGTCGACGCCGCTGATCAGGCACTCGCGCGCGAAGGCGTCGATGACAAACCCCGTTTCCCGGCCATCGGGCAGCGTGAGGACTTGGCGCTGCAGGTCTGCGGCCACGACGACGCCCGGCTGGCGCTCGACCACGGCGAGCAGGTCGGCGAGCAGTTCCGGCGGGATGGCCACGGGCAGCAGGCCGTTTCTGAGCGCGTTCTGCCGGAAGATGTCGGCGAACGAACCGGCGACGATCGCCCGGAAGCCGAAGTCCATGAGGGCCCACGGCGCGTGTTCGCGCGAGCTGCCGCAGCCAAAATTCTGGCCTGCGACGAGCACGCGGGCGCCCTCTGCGGCCGGCGTGTTCAGCACGAAATCCGCCCGCCGCGCTCCCCGCCGATCGATCCGCCAGTCCGCGAACAGGTGTACGCCAAGCCCGGTACGACTCGTCGTCTTCAGGAAGCGGGCCGGGATGATCTGGTCGGTGTCGACGTTGTCGCGGGGGAGGGCGACGGCCGGGCCTTCGACGCGGGTCAGAGGGGGGCGATTGCCGCTCATGACAGCCTCCTGGGATCACTGACAACCCCGGTGACGGCCGCGGCGGCAGCCGTCGCCGGGCTGGCGAGAATCGTCCGCCCGCCAGGTCCCTGGCGCCCCTCGAAATTGCGGTTGCTCGTGGACACGGCGCACTCTCCGGGCCGCAGCTGGTCGCCATTCATGGCGATGCACATCGAGCAGCCGGGATCCCGCCATTCGGCCCCGGCCTCCCGGAACACGCGATCGAGTCCTTCCGCTTCGGCCGCCTGCTTCACGGCCTGCGAGCCCGGCACGACGAGGACGCGCACGCTGGGCGCCACCGTGCGGCCTCGGAGGAGGGCCGCCGCGTCGCGCAGGTCCGACAGCCGGCCGTTCGTGCAGCTCCCGATGAACACCACGTCGACGTGGTGCCCGAGCAACGGGCGCCCGGCGGTGATCTGCATGTAGGCGAGGGCGTCGCGCAGGGCCTGCCGGTCGGCATCGTCCCCCACTGCGGCCGGGTCCGGGACTGGGCCGTCGATGGCGACGGCCATGCCTGGATTGGTCCCGAAGGTGATCATGGGCGCCACGTCGCTGCCGGCCACACGCACCTGCCGGTCGTAGCTCGCGGGGTCATCGCTCGCCAGCGTCCGCCACGCGGCGACGGCCGCCTCCCAGGCCGCGCCGCGCGGAGCGAGCGGCCGTCCGGCAAGATACTGGAAGGTGGTGTCGTCGGGCGCCACGAGGCCGGCGCGGGCACCCGCCTCGATGGACATGTTGCAGAGTGTCATGCGGCCTTCCATCGACAGGGCCCGCACGGCCGCGCCGGCGTACTCGGCGACGTGGCCCCTCCCGCCGCCGACGCCAATCTGCCCGATGATGGCGAGGATGAGGTCCTTGGCGGACACGCCGGGCTGCAGCCGCCCCGTCACGTCGATCCGCAGAGTGCGTGGCCGGTACTGGAGCAGGCACTGACTGGCCAGGACCATCTCGACCTCGGTGGTGCCGATGCCGAAGGCGAGCGCGCCGAACGCGCCGTGGGTGGCCGTGTGGCTGTCGCCGCAGACGATCGTCATCCCGGGCTGGGTGAGCCCGAGCTCGGGGCCGATGACGTGCACGATGCCCTGACGTGGGTCGCCGCGCCGGGCACAGTCGATACCGAACTCCGCGCAGTTCTCTTCCAGGCGCGTGACCTGCCGGGCGGCGACCTCGTCGGTGATCGGCGTGCCAGGCGGCGTCGTCGGGATGCTGTGGTCGACGGTGGCAAACGTCCGGTCGGGGCGCCGGACACGCAGGCCTCTCGCCCGAAGGCCGGCGAAGGCCTGCGGCGAGGTGACCTCGTGCACCAGGTGCAGGTCGATGTAGAGCAGGGCCGGGGCACCGGGCGGCTGGGAGACCACGTGGGCGTCCCAGATCTTCTCGATGAGAGTTTGTGGCATGGTTCGGTCGTGCTGCAAGAGGCGCCGCCTGGTGCCGACGAGGCTGGCGGGCCGACTCAGCCCCGCGCGATCCGGGCACAGACGGCCTGGCCCACCTCCGCCGTCGTGCGAGCGCTGGCCGGACGCAGGTCCGCGGTGACTTCGCCCGCCTCGACGACCTGGTCGATTGCCGCCAGGACGGAGGCGGCCTCCGAGCCGAGCCCAAACGTGTAGTCGAGCATGGCGGCCGCCGACCCGATCGCGCCGAGCGGATTGGCCACGCCGCGGCCGGCAATATCCGGCGCCGATCCGTGGACCGGCTCGTACAGCCCCGGGCACAGGCCCGACGAACGTCGCTCGCCGACGGAGGCCGACGCCAGCATCCCGATCGAGCCGCTCAGCACGGCGGCCTCGTCGCTCAGGATATCCCCAAACAGGTTCTCGGTCAGCACGACATCGAAGCGCCGAGGGTTGACGACGAGCTGCATCGCGCAGTTGTCCACCAGCAGGTGATCGAGCGTCACGTCCGGGTAGTCGACGGCCACCTCGCTCACCACGCGCCGCCAGAGCTGCGAGTTCTCGAGGACGTTCGACTTGTCGACGCTGGTCACCCGTCGTCGCCGGCGCCTGGCCAGATCGAAGGCCACCCGGGCGACACGCTCGATTTCCGCGCGGGTGTAGGTCAGGGTGTTGACGGCCCGCTCGTCGGCGCCGTGGCCTGAGACTCCGCGGGGCGTGCCGTAGTAGAGGCCGGAGGTCAGTTCGCGGACGATCACGAGGTCCGTGCCCTCGACCAGGTGGTTCTTGAGCGGGGAGGCATCGAGCAGGGCGGGCCAGGCGCGCGACGGACGCAGGTTCGCGAACGTGCCGAGGGCCTGGCGCAGGGCGAGCAGGCCCCGCTCGGGCCGTCGCTCGGGCGGCAGAGCATCGTACTGCGGGGCGCCGACCGCGCCGAGCAGGACGGCGTCGGCCTCACCGGCCGCGCGGAGCGTCTCGGGCGGCAGCGGGTCGCCCCGGCGTGCGATGGCCACCCCGCCAATCAGGCCGTCAACCGTCCGCAAGGCGTGCCCGAACCGGTCTGCCACGGTTCGGAGCACCGCCACGGCCTGGGCCGTCACCTCCGGCCCGATACCGTCTCCGGGAAGAAGCAGGATCCGCAGTTCCATGTGTGGGCGCGGGTGGGGCCGGGACGCGTCTCTCCCGGCCCCGCGTCGGTGTCCCTTTCTGAAACACGCGCAGGCGAGGTCAGCTGGCAGCCGACAGGCGGAAGCCCGACGCGAAGGCGACAATCTCCTCGTCGGTCACGCCCTTCTTCCGGTCGGCGACCGCGATGAACCGCCGGTAGACGTCGTCCAGCTGCTCCGGCGTCAGCGTGAAGCCGAGGTCCTCGAGCCGCGCCCGCAGGGCGTGGCGGCCGCTGTGTTTGCCGAGCACCAGGCGGCTCTCGGGCACTCCGACGCTCGCCGGATCGATGATCTCATAGGTCGTGCGTTCCTTGAGCACGCCGTCCTGGTGGATGCCGGCTTCGTGGGCGAAGGCATTGCGCCCGACGATCGCCTTGTTCGGCTGGGGCCCGAAGCTGATCAGGCTGCCCAGGAGCTGGCTGGCGGGGAACAGCTGGCGGGTGTCGATCCCGGTGCCGATCGCGAACACGTCTCGCCTGACCTGCAGCACCATCACGAGTTCCTCGAGCGCGCAGTTGCCCGCGCGCTCGCCGATACCGTTGATCGTGCACTCGACTTGCCGCGCGCCGGCCCTGATCGCGGCGAGCGAGTTGGCCACGGCCAGACCCAGGTCGTTGTGGCAGTGCACGCTGATCACAGCGGCGCCGGCCAGATCGGTGACCAACTCGCCGATCAGGCGGCCGAACTCCTCGGGCGTGCAGTAGCCGACCGTGTCCGGGATGTTCACCGTGCGGGCCCCGGCCTCGACCGTGGCGCGCACCACCGCACGCAGGTAGGCCGGGTCGGTCCGCGCCGCGTCCTCGGCCGAGAACTCGACGTCGTCGACGTGGCGGCGGGCCAAGCGGACGGCCTGAGCGGCCTCCTCGAGGACCTGGGCGCGGGACTTGTGCAGCTTGCACTGCAGGTGGATGTCGCTGGTCGCGATGAAGGTGTGGATCCGCGGCTGCTCCGCGCCGTCCAGCGCGGCGGCCGCCCGGGTGATGTCGAGTTCGCAGGCGCGCGCGAGCGCCGCGACCGTGACGCCGCGCACCTCGCCGCCGATGATCCGGACGGCCTCGAAGTCGCCCTCGGAGGCAATCGGGAAGCCGGCTTCGAGGATGTCCACCCCCAGGTCGATGAGCTTCGCCGCCATCCGCCGCTTCTCTCGCACGGTCATGCTGCAGCCGGGCGACTGCTCGCCGTCGCGCAGCGTGGTGTCGAAAATCAGCACGCGATCCGCCATGTGCACCTCCCCGGGCCTGAGCGGGAACTATGGCCCGCGGATGACGAATTTGGCAAATTTATAGTTATGCCAACAAGCATAATTGTGCATAATGCCATAAGCGTCGCTCATGGTGAGGTCGCCCGGCGGGGGGCGCGGAGCGCCGCGCGGAGGGCCTATGGAGTTCTATTCCCTGCAGGTGTTCCAGACCGTGGCGACCGAGCGGAGCTTCTCGCGCGCCGCGGAGAAGCTGTTCCGGACCCAACCGGCCGTCTCGCTCGCCATCCAGCGCCTCGAGGCGGAGCTCGGCGAGCGGCTGATCGACCGGACGGGGAAGGACCTGCTGCTCACTGATGCTGGACAGCTCGTGCTCGACTATGCCCGAAGGTTCCAGAACCTCAAGAGCGACCTCGAGGTCGCCCTCACGGAACTGCGCGACAACTCGGCCGGCCGTCTGACCATCGGGGCCAACGAGTCGACAACGCTCTACCTGCTTTCCCACCTGGTCGCCTACCGCCGGACCTACCCGCGCGTGCACGTCCAGGTCCGGCGGAGTCTGTCGAGCAAGATCCCATCGCAGATCGTGGACGGGGACCTCGAGCTGGGCGTCATCAGTTACGACCCGCAGGATCCGCGCGTCTCCACGACCGTCATCTACACCGATCACCTGGCGTTCGTCGTGTCGCCGCGCCACCGCCTCGCGTCCCGCAAGACCGTCTCCATCCGGGAACTCGGCCTTGAGACGTTCATCGCCCACAACGTCGTGTCGCCCTACCGCAACCTGGTCCTGCGCGCGTTCCAGCAGTACAAGGTGCCGCTGAACATGGACGTCGAGATGCCGACCGTCGAGACCATCCGCCAGCTCGTCCAGTCGAACGAGGGCGTCGCATTCCTGCCGCGGATGTGCGTGGAGCAGGCGATTGCGCGGCACACGCTGACCGAGGTGATGGTCAAGGAGTTGAAGCTGATGCGCGAGGTCCGGTTGGCGCACCCGGCCCGCCGACGACTGAGCCACGCGGCGCAGGCGTTCCTCGACCTGATCAAGCGGCGGTGAGCGCCGCGACCCGGTGCAGCGATCCTAGAGTCCGCGCCGCGCAAGCGCCGAAGCGGCCGCCTCGCGCAGCGCGCCAGTGTCGACCGTTTCGCTGCTATCAGGCACCTGGCCCGGCTCGATGAGCACGATGTCGGCGAGCGCCGCGACCGACCGCAAGGCATCGGCTGGCAGGGCCTTGACCGCCCGCGCCAGGAGGACACCGAGGACATCGGCCGCCCGCCGCGCGGCGTCGAGTTGGCCTCGGGTGTCCACCACCCGCAGAGTCCTCCTGCCGTGCGCTGAGGCCTGCCCGGGACTCAGTCGCTCGACGAGCGCGACGACGACGGGGCCCTCGCCGAGGCCTGCCAGCACGCGCTCCGCAGCCGACCGCACGGTCGGGGCGTGGTCCTCGAGCGACTCGGCGAGGACGTCGGCGACGGAAGGTCCCATCAAGGCCAGCGCCTCCGCAGCGGATTCGCGGACCGGGGCGTCGGGATCGCGCAGCAGGGCGGCGACGGCGCCCGCGGCCCTCGGATCGGCCCGCCGGCCAAGGGCTTCGGCGGCGGCACGACGGGCCGAGGGGTCCCGGTCCGACAGGGCCATCACGAGCACCTCGAACGACGCGTCGCCGTGCAAATCCTCGAGGTGCCCGTGCAGCCAGCCGTGCACCGCATCCTGTAGATCGGTCCGGGGCGTCCACTCGAACGACCGGAGGGCCGCCGAGACGGTCGCCTTCAATTCGCGGTCTCCCGATCGTAACCCCCCAATCAGCGCGTCGACGGCCCCGCTGGACGCGATGGCGCTCAGGGAGCCGACGGCCGCCTCCCGCACGGAACGATCCCGGTCCCCGAGGGCGCGCTGCAGGGCAGGGAGGGAGGCGCCGTCCTTCAGCGAGCCGAGTGACTCGACCACGGACCGGCGGGTGGTCGGGTCCTTGTGGATCAGGACGGGCTCCAGCGCGGACAGCGCGCCCGCGCCGGAGGTCCGCACGAGCGCAGCGGCAGCGGCCCGCCGCACGCTGGACCGCTCGTCGCAGAGCGAGGCGGTGAGCGCGGCCACGGCGTCGGCGCCTCCAATCGCGCCAAGCGCCTCGATGGCGCCCTCACGGAGCCGGGCGTGTCGGTCGGGGAGCGCCGCCAGGATGGCCGGCACCGCGTCGCCGCCCAGCAACCCCAGCGCGCGGACGCAGGCGGCCCGAACAGCGGCGCCACCAGCCTGACCCGACACGCGGTCCGCCTGCTTGATCGCGGCCAGCAGCGCGGGAGCCGCCGAGGCCAGCCCGATCCGGCCGAGCGACTGGGCCGCCGCCTCCCGTACCGTCCAGTCACCGTCCTCGAGCAGGGCAACCAGCGGATCAACGGCGGACGTCTTGCCGGGCGTGCCCAGGTTCAGCGCGGCCCGCCGGCGCGTCGCGGCATCGCGGGACCTGAGTTGGAAGGACGTGAAAAGACCCACGGGTTCCTTTCGAGCGTGGAGGCGCGGGCGTCGACAGCCGCCCCACGCATGATACTGCACGTGCGGAGCCCGCACGATTCCGCCGTCCCGGGTCGGACCGACCCGGCGGCAGCCCCATCTCTGCTAAGATCGCACGCATTCCGAGGCCGCACCTGCCTCGGCAAGGAGTCACCACCATGTATCGCACTGCCGGGAAGTTGTCCGCGGCTGCGTGCCTGCTGGCGTTGGGCGTCTGGGGCGCCGCGGGCTGCGGTGTGCACGTCGAACCTGCGGACCTGGTGCTCACCAACGGCCGCATCGTGACCGTCGACCCGGCGAAGCCTCTGGCCGAGGGCATCGCCGTCCGCGGTGACACGATCGAGGCCGTCGGGACGGTCGCCGAGATGAAGGCGTACATCGGCCAGAAGACCGAGATCATCGACCTCGCCGGCCAGTTCGCGATGCCCGGGTTCATTGACTCCCACGCGCACTTCACCTCGGTCGGCGAAGTCCGGACGCAGCTCAACCTGACGAAGGTCCGCAACTGGGAGGAGATCGTGGCGTTGGTTGCCGAGGCCGCCAAGCACGCACCGCCGGGCGCCTGGATCCTGGGCCGCGGCTGGCACCAGGAAAAGTGGGACCACCGGCCTTCTCCGAGCGTCGAGAACTTCCCGACCGACGAAGCGCTCAGCAAGGTGTCGCCCGACAACCCCGTGCTGCTCGAACATGCCAGCGGGCACGCGTACATCGCCAACGCGAAGGCGATGGCGCTGGCCGGCATCACCCGCCGGACGCCGAATCCGCCCGGCGGGGAAATCCTCAAGGACGCCAGCGGCAACCCAATCGGCGTGTTTCGCGAGACTGCCTCGGGCCTGCTCCGCAAGGCGCTTGAGGCATCGCTCGCCCAGCGGACGCCCGAGCAGGTCGAGGCCGAGGCCGACCGCGAGATCCAGCTGGCCGCGCACGAGTTCCTCTCGAAGGGCGTGACCTCGGTGCACGATGCCGGCGTGTCGTTCGCCACCGTCGACCGTTACAAGCGGTTCGGGAAGGGGCTGGGCGTGCGCCTGTACGTCATGCTGAGCGGCGACCAGCCCGATCTGGCGGCCGGGCTGGAGAAATACCGGATGATCGGTGCGGCCGACCGCCACCTGACGGTGCGGGCCATCAAGGAGTACATGGACGGCGCGCTGGGATCGCGGGGCGCATGGCTCCTCGAGCCGTACGCGGATCTGCCCGGGAAGACCGGTCTGAACGTCGAGCCGATCGACAAGCTGCGGGAGGTCGCGCGGCTAGCGGCGGAGCACGACTACCAGCTGTGCATCCACGCGATCGGTGACCGCGCCAACCGGGAGACGCTCAATCTGTTCGAGGAAGCCTACAAGGCGCACCCCGACAAGAAGGACTTGCGCTGGCGCGTCGAGCACGCCCAGCATCTCAGCGCCGCCGACATCCCCCGGTTCGGCCGGCTCGGCGTGATCCCGTCGATGCAAGGCATCCACTGCACCTCGGACGCGCCGTATGTGCTCGCGCGCCTCGGCGCGCAACGCGCCGCGGAAGGCGCGTACGCCTGGCGGAAGCTGATGGACGCCGGCGCAGTCATTCCCAACGGGACCGACGCCCCCGTCGAGGACGTCGACCCGCTGCCGGGCTATTACGCGCTGGTGACGCGCCGGCAGGCGAACGGCGAGGTCTTCTACGCCGACGAGCGGATGAGCCGCGCCGAGGCGCTCAAGGCGTACACGCTCAACGGCGCCTACGCGGCGTTCGAAGAAGCCATCAAGGGCTCATTGACACCCGGCAAGCTGGCCGACGTCACGGTGCTCTCGGCTGACATCACGACCATCCCCGAGGAGCAGATCCCGAAGGCGGAGGTGCTCTACACGATCGTCGGAGGGAAGGTGCTCTACAAGAAGCGCTGACCCGATGCGTCGGGCGTCACCGCCTTGCGGAGTCGGGCGACGCGGCTGGCCTGGGGAGTGGGGTGACTGCCACGAGCGGGGCGTCCGGGGCGTCACCCGGGTAGACGACCCGCTCGAGGAACAGGCCTGAGGAAGGAGCGGTGAGGCGGGCGGGGAGGGGCGAGGGGCGCTCCAAGAAGCCCTGGACCTCGGCCGCCGTCAGCTTTCCGAGGCCGACTTCGACGAGTACCCCGACGATTCGCCGCACCATCTTCCAGATGAAGTGCGACCCGACCACCCGGACCAGGACCAGGTCACCCTCCTCCTTCAGCACCACCGGATCCAGGTGCACGATGGTGGAGGTTTCGTTGGGGTCACTGTCGGTGAACGACTGGAAGTCGTGCCGGCCCGTCAAAACGGCGGCGGCCTCACGCATCGCGGGCACGTCCAGCGCGTCCTTGACCCACCAGACGAACGGCTTTGAGAGGGCCGTCCGCCTGCGGGCGATCTGGTAGAGATAACTCCGAGAGTCGACGTCGCGGCGGGCGTGGAACCGGTGGGGCACCGACTCGACCGCGAGCACGTTGATGTCGGCGGGCAGCAGGTCGTTGACGTGTCGCCGGAGGAGGTCGGGAGCGACCGCGCGCGGCAGGTCGACGTGCGCGACCTGTCCGACGGCGTGTACGCCGGCATCGGTTCGGCCGGAATCCCTGGAAGTCCAGTGGATCCGCGTGTGCCGCCTCGCGGATGGCCCGGAGCAGCTCGCCCTGGATCGTGCGTGCGTTCTGCTGGATCTGCCACCCGCTGTAGCGGGTTCCGGCGTATTCGATCGTCAGGCGGTAGCGGGGCATGCGGGGACCTTACCACAAGATCTCCACGACGGACGCCACCCGGCGGCGGGCCGGCCAGGTCGCCCTCAATCGGGCGCTGTCGAAGCTGGGCGCCGCGTCACGCGCCGAGGCGACCCGCCTGATTCAGGCGGGTCGCGTCCGGGTGGACGGGCGCCTAACCTCCGACCCGACGGAGCGGGTGACGCCCGAGCGCGTGTGCATCACGGTGGACGGCAGTCGGGTGACGCGCGCGAGGTGGGTGGCGCTCGTGTTGAACAAGCCCCGGGGCGTGGTGACGACGCGTCGCGACCCGGAAGGCCGGCCCACCGTGTTCGACCTGGCCGAGGAGGCCGGGGCGGGGCTCGTGGCGGCCGGCCGCCTCGATTTGTCGACCACCGGCCTGCTGCTGCTCACGACGGACACGCGCCTGGCCGCGTGGGTCACCGACCCGGCGAACCGCGTGCTGCGCGTCTACACGGTGACGGTACGCGGCGACGTTGGCGAGGCGGCGTGTCGCCGCCTCGAGGCAGGGGTCCTGCTGGGGAACGAGGTTGCGGCCGCTGAGCGCGTGCAGGTCCGGAAGCGCTCCGGGCGGGAGACCCACTTGATCGTCTCGCTTCGCGAGGGACGGAACCGCGAGGTGCGCCGGCTCTTCGACGCGGTCGGCCACGAGGTGACGCGGCTCAGGCGCGTCGCCTTCGGTGGGCTCCAGCTGGGTACGCTCGCGCCGGGCCAGTACCGCGTTCTGACGCCCGCCGAGGTGCGCGCCGCCTTTCCTGGCGCCCCCGGGGCGCGCCGTCCCTGACCACACCGGCCGGATTCAGATGCCGGCGCCCTCGGCGTAGTTCACCTGCCGGAGGTCGCCCTGGCTCACGCGGCTGCCCGGGGGGACGCTGCGCGTCAGCCACACGTTTCCGCCAATGACCGACCCGGCTCCGACCGTGACGCGCCCCAGCACGGTCGCCCCGCTGTAGATGATGACGTCGTCCTCGACGATCGGGTGCCGGGGCACCCCCTTGACCGGGTGGCCGTGTTCGTCGAGGGGAAAGCTGCGCGCCCCGAGCGTCACCCCCTGATACAAGCGCACGCGGTTGCCGATCAGGCACGTCTCGCCGATGACCACACCCGTGCCGTGATCGATGAAGAAGTGCGCGCCGATCTGCGCGCCGGGATGGATGTCGATGCCGGTCAGGCTGTGCGCGTGCTCGGTGATGATGCGCGGAAGCAGGGGCACTCCACGCGCCTGGAGTTCGTGCGCCAGCCGCTGACACATCAGCGCGAGGATCCCCGGGTAGCACAGGATGGTCTCGGCGGGGCTCGTTGCCGCCGGGTCGCCCTCAAAGGCCGCGCGGACGTCGGTGGCCAAGAGGCGACGGACCTCGGGGAGCGCGCCGATGAAGTCGCGGGCAATCGTGGTCGCCCGCTCGTCGCACTCCGCGCACCGGGCGCGGTCCTGCTTCTCGCAGGTGAAGCAGAAGGCCCGACGCACCTGCTCGGTCATCGTGCGCAGCAAGTGATCGAGCGTCGCGCCGACATGGAACGGCAACGCCTCCGCGCCAAGCTCGGAGGTCGTGCCGAAGAAGCCCGGGAACAGCACGCTGCGGAATTCCCGGACCGAGCGCGCGACCGCGTCCCGCGCCGGCAGGCTGGGGTGACACACTGGGGATTCCGGCCGCACGAGGCCCTCGCCCGGGGCGCAGAGCTCCCGGGCGAGGGCCTCGAGGGACGGGGTCGGGGCCGTATCACGCGTGTGGCGCTGTGGCGTCGTAGTCATGACCGATCCTCGTTGGGGTTCGGCCGGCTGCCCCGGCCTCTGACGGTCAGCGGGCTGGGGCCGGGCCGCTGCCTCGCCTCTTCTTCGAGCATAGCAGCCCCGGAGGGGCGCCGGACCGGGCGGTCGGCAGCCCGCGGCTGGGGTAGAATAAAGGTTGGGCGTTGAGCACCAAGTACAGCACGTCGTTGCGCCGCACGCGGAGGACTACACGCACATGGGGATCATGAGGAGCGCGTTGCTCGCCGGGGCGGAGAACGTCTGGCTGCGCGAGACAGCGATGCGGTACCCGTTCGTCCGAAGGTCGGTCTCCCGGTTCATGCCGGGAGAGACGATGGACGAAGCGCTCGCCGCCTCGCGGGCGCAGCAGCAGGATCGCGGGACGGGCACCATCCTGACGCACCTCGGGGAGAACCTGACCAGCCTGGCCGAGGCCGCGACGGTGACCGCGCACTACCGGGAGCTGTACGAGAAGATCGCCGCCGCGCATCTGGACGTGCAGGTGTCGATCAAGCTCACCCAGCTGGGCCTGGATCTGGGTCTGGATGCGTGCTTTGAGAACCTCTCGCAGCTGGTCTCGGCGGCCGACGCGCACGGCAACATGCTCTGGATAGACATGGAGAGCACGAAGTACGTCGATCCGACGCTCGACCTGTTCTGCCGGGCCCGCCAGCGATCGGCGCGTGTCGGCGTCTGCCTGCAGGCCTATCTGCGGCGCACGCAGGCCGACCTCGAGCGCCTCCTGCCACTCGCGCCGGCAATCCGGCTCGTGAAGGGCGCCTACCGCGAACCCCCGTCCCTGGCCTTTCCGCACAAGGCGGACGTCGACGAGAACTACTATCGTCTCGCCGCCCGCATGTTGCAGCCCGACGTCCCCGCGGGGACATTCGTGGGCATCGGCACACACGATGAGCGCCTCGTGGAACGGCTCCGGTCGGTGATTACGGCGCGGGGCGACGGGCCGGCCTACGAGTTCGAAATGCTCTACGGAATCCAGCGGCCCCTGCAAGCGCGCCTGGTCCGGGAGAAGTCACCGCTCCGCGTACTGATCAGCTACGGCGAGTTCTGGTTCCCGTGGTACATGCGTCGCCTCGCCGAGCGGCCCGCCAACGTACTGTTCGTCGCCAAGAGCCTGTTCGCCGGTTAGGGGTCCTTCACGCCCTCCGGTCCGGGTTGTCGACGCCGCTTGATCGCCGAGCTGGTTGGAGGGAAGCTAGTCGATGAGGCGATCCCTGTTCTGACCGGCCCCCGCCGACGATGAGGCGAGTCGTGCCCGTTCACCGCGACCGCCGCCTCAGGAGGAGTGCATGCGTTCTGCTTGGTTGACGGTTCTCTCTCCCTTCTTGCTGGTCGCCGCGGCCGCGGCGGCGCCCTCGTCGCGGACGCCGGCTCCCGCGCGCCTCATCGAGATCACGGTCGGCGACAACATGCGATTCGTGCCGTCCTCCATCTCCGCCTCGCCGGGCGAGTCGGTGCGGGTGGTCCTCAAGGACACGGGCCAGATGCCCAAGCTGGCCATGGCGCACAACTTCGTCCTGCTCAAACCGGGCGCTGATCCCAAAGCGTTCGCCGAGAAGTCGGCCAGCGCCCGGGAGACCGACTTCATCGCGCCGGCGCTCTCGTCCCAGGTGCTGGCGCATACCGGCCTGGTCGGTCCGGGTGAGACCGGCGAGGTGACCTTCACCGCGCCCGCCAAGCCCGGGGCCTACACGTTCGTGTGCTCCTTCCCCGGCCACTTTGCCCTGGGGATGAAGGGCGTGCTCACCGTCAAGTAGCCTGGACGCAGGTGAGGTTTCGCGCCGGCTGAGGCGGTGCCAATCGCGGGCGCGCCGCCGGGGCGGGGCGCCGCTGCTCGAGGAAGGCCCGGATGATCGGCGCCTGCCGCGCGTGGTCGACCAGGAACGCGTCATGGCCGTAGTCGTTCCGGAGGCAGTGGTACTCGACCGGGCGTCCGGTGGCCTGCAGTGCCGCGGCCACCCGCTCCAGCTGGCTGGGCGGGTAGAGCCAGTCGGACGAGAAGGTGAGCAGCAGGAACGAGGCCTCTGTTGCCGACACGGCCGCCTCGAGCGAGGGGGTCCCCTCGCTCAGATTGAAGTAGTCCATGGCCTTGGTGAGATAGATGAGAGCGTTCGCGTCGAAGCGCCGGACGAAGCTCATGCCCTGGTGGTCCAGGTACTGCTCCACCTCGAAGTCCGGCACCCCGATTGCGTAGCCGAATTCCCCGGTCGTCCGCCGCCCGAACTTCCGCTCCATCCCCTCGTCCGACAGGTAGGTGATGTGGCCCAGCATGCGCGCCACCGCGAGCCCCGCCTCGGGTCCGCAGTCCGGGTCGTAGCGGCCGCCCCTCCACGCCGGGTCGGCCATGATGGCCCGGCGCGCGACCTCGTTGAGCGCGATCTGACGCGGCGAGTGGCGATCGGTGGCCGCGATGGCGACGACCCGGTCCACCAGGTCGGGGAAGAGCACGGCCCAGCAGAGAGCCTGCAGCCCGCCCATCGATCCGCCGGCCACGGCGCGAAGGCGTCGGACGCCGAGGCGCCCGACAAGCGCCCGCTGGACCCGGACGATGTCGGCGATCGTGATGACCGGAAAGTCGGGCCCGTAGGGCCGCCCCGTCGCCGGGTCAATCGACGCGGGTCCTGTCGTGCCGTAGCAACTGCCGAGCACGTTGGCGCTGATGACCCAGTGTCGGCGCGTGTCGAAGGCCCGGCCCGGCCCAATCATCTCGTGCCACCAACCCGGCTTGGCGGCCCCCGCGTGCCACCCGGCGGCATGCGCGCCGCCCGAGAGGGCGTGGCAGACGAGGACGGCGTTGGACCGGTCCCGGTTAGGCCGGCCGTACTCCTCCCACGCGACGGTGATGGGCCCGAGGCGCCGCCCGCAGTCCAGCAGGAGCCCGTCCTCGAAGATGGTTGCGTACTGCGTCCGCACCGGATCCTGCTTACTCAGCGCCGTAGCGTGCACGCCGTTTCGCATCGCGCCTCCTGACGCCAGATCTTGTCCCCCGTGCGCACGACCCTCACCCGACCAGCAGCAACGGCCGGCGGGCGACCGGCCGTGCCTGCGACGCGGCGACCGCCTGCTCGAGGTCGTCGAGGATGTCCGCGATGTCCTCCGTGCCCACCGACAGCCGGATGAAATCGTCGGTCACGCCGGTCGCTTCGCGCTCGGCGGCCGAGAGCTGTTGGTGGGTGGTCGAAGCGGGGTGGATGATGAGGCTCTTGGCGTCCCCGATGTTCGCGAGGTGGCTGAAGAGCTTCACCGAGTCGATCAGCCGCTTGCCGGCCTCGAGGCCTCCACGGATGCCGAACCCGACGATCGCCCCGGCACCTTGCGGAAGGTACTTCTTGGCCCGTTCGTAGTCAGGATGGTCGGGCAGCAGCGGATAGTTCACCCACGAGACCGCCGGGTTGCCGTGCAGCCACTCGGCAACGGCCAGCGCGTTGCGGCAGTGGGCCTTGATCCGGAGCGGCAGCGTCTCGAGGCCCTGAAGGAACTGGAACGCGTTGAACGGCGAGAGGCACGGCCCTAGGTCCCGAAGCAGCTGGGCGCGGGCCTTGAGCGCGAAGGCGGCCGGTTGGGCGCCGAACACGAGGCCGTGGTACGAGGGATCCGGCCGGGTGAACTCGGGGTACCGGCCATTGCTCCAGTCGAACCGTCCCGAATCCACCACCGCCCCGCCGATCGACGTGCCATGGCCTCCGATGAACTTGGTCAGCGAGTAGACCACAATGTCGGCGCCATGGTCGAACGGGCGCAGGAGGAGCGGGGACACCGTGTTGTCGACGACGAACGGCACGCCGTGGCGGTGCGCCACCGCCGCAATCGCCTCGAAGTCGTCCACGTTGTTCTTCGGGTTGCCGATCGATTCGGTGTAAACCAGACGGGTGCGGCTGTCGATGGCTCGCTCGACTGCGTGCGGATCCGAGGAGTTGACGAATCGCGCCTCGATGCCGAACCGCGCGAACGTGTGGTGGAACAAGTTGTAGGTTCCGCCGTACAGGCCGCTCGACGAGACGAAGTTCTCGCCGGCTCGGGTGAGGTTCAGCACGGCGAGCGCGATGGCCGCCTGGCCTGACGACACGGCGACCGACGCCGCCCCGCCCTCGAGCTGCGCCAGTCGCTCCTCGAGCACGGCGGTCGTCGGGTTCGTGATGCGGGTGTAGATGTTGGCGGGCTCCTCCAGCGCGAACACCCGCGCGGCCTGGTCGGCCGAATCGAACACGTAGGAGGTCGTCTGGTAGATCGGGACCGCGCGTGCGCGGGTCGTGGCGTCGGGAACGTGGCCACCGTGCAGGGCGATGGTCGCGGGGCGATAGGTCACGGTCTCAGGCATGATGCTCGGTTCCTTTCGAGGCTGACACGTGAGCCGCCAGACCAGAGGCGGCCGGCAGCGGGTGGACGAGTGAAGGGACGACGGCGAACGGCCGCGCAGCGGCGATCTCGGCGCCGATGGTAATCAGGTCCGAGAGGACCGCGACCGCGGTAGCGTCACCGCCGGCGCCCTGACCGGAGAAGACAGTCTCGCCACCGAAGCGGCCGCCGACGACGATGACGTTCTCGCAGCCCTGCGCGCGGGCGAGTGGACTGTCCAGCGGGACGAGGGCGGGCCCAACCGACGCCCGGGCGCGGGAAGGGCTTTCCGGGAGGCGCTCCGCCCGGGAGACCTGGCGGATCGTGCAGCCAGCCGCATGAGCCCGCGCGAAATCGTCCCCCGTGATCGGCTCGATCGACGCGCAGGCCACCTCACGCGGTTCGAGGCGTGTGCCGAGCGCCACCGCGCAGAGGATCGTCAGCTTGGCCCGGGCGTCAAACCCGGCGACGTCGGCGGAGGAGTCCGATTCCGCGTACCCGCGGGCCTGCGCCTCGGCGAGCCCCTCAGCAAACGACAGCCCCTCTCGCTCCATGCGGGTCAGGATGTAGTTGCAGGTGCCGTTGAGTACGCCCGACACGCGCACGATCCGATCGCCCGCCAGCCCGTCCTGGACCGCGCGGATGACCGGTACGCCCCCGCCGACGGCCCCCTCGAACCGCAGGCGACACTGCTGGCGGGCCGCCAGGACCGACAGATCCGGGCCCGCCTCGGCGATCAACTGCTTGTTCGCGGTGACCACGGACTTGCCCGAGAGGAGCGCCTGCTCGATCCAGTGCCGGGCCGGGGCCAAGCCGCCGACCAGCTCGACCACCACGTCGACGTCCGGCTGGAGCAACGCCTCGAACCGGTCCGTCCACCCGACCGACGGGGGCAGCCAGGGAGGACGCGCGCGTCCAGGTCGCACGCAGACGCGTGCCAGCCGCACATCCCCGGCGTGCTCGCCCAGCAGGCGGCGCGCCACCGCCTGTCCAACCGTGCCGAATCCGACGAGCCCGACCATCAGTGCCATGAAGCCTCCAATTACCGCCCGAAAACGGAAAGGGCCGCCACCCGCGTCCGCGGATGACGGCCCCGGTCGATGACGTCCGGTGGTGTTCGGCTAGATCATCCGCCTCCCCGTCGACGCATGGACATCGCGGCCATGCTCCGCATGGGCATCGCCATGGAGACTGGCGAGACGGTGGAGGGTGCAGGTGTCATCGGGTGCTCGGTTTCTGCGTACAAAACAAAACCCGCCGATCGCGGTTCGGCGGGTCGTGGTCGGTCGCTGGCCTTTTCTCTTCGCGCTAGCCGTCGATCGCGCCCACGCCGCCGACACGCATGCCCATCGGCATGCACATCCACATCAGCATGGTCTCGCGCCTCGACATCGTGCCCCGAGTATCTCAGAGCGAACGTGCGGCGTCAACTCCTTTATGCCCATCCTTTATGCCGATCCGTCATGCCCGTCTTGCTGGGCGCCACATCCCTCGAGGCACGTCACGATTCGTCGGCCGTGACCGCCGCGCCACCCCCTGGTGTTGACTGCCGGCCCACCCTTCCGTATGGTCAAACGGTCGCGACCGTCTGCCGAGACTCGCTGTCGGGCTGTTTCCCCCGGACGGGACGAGGCCGCATCAGGTGGTTGAGGGCGAGCGGCGGATCGATGTCGCGTTCATCGCGCTGCATGGACCCTACGGTGAGGACGGGACGTTACAGGGCATGCTCGACCTGCTCGGAATCCCGTACGTGGGCTCGGGCGTGCTCGCCTCGGCGCTGGCCATGGACAAGACGGTCGCCCAAAAGGTCCTCGCCGCCGAGGGCATTCCCGTGCCCCAGGCCGTCGTGATCGAGAAGGATGTGGTGGGCGACGATGCCGCGCATCGGGCCCAGGCCCTGTTGCCCGCCTTCGTCAAGCCGGCGCGGCAGGGATCGAGTCTGGGGATGAGTCTGGTGCGGCGACCGGAAGAGCTCCCCTCGGCGCTGGAGAGGGCGTTCGACTACGACCCGCGCGTGCTCGTGGAAGAGCGGCTGGTGGGGCGCGAGATCACGGTCGCGGTCATCGGGAACCGCCGCCTGACCGCGCTCCCCATCGTCGAGATTCTCCCGAAGGCGGAGTTCTTCGACTACCGGTCGAAGTACGACCCCGAGTTCTCGAACGAGATTTGTCCTGCGGACCTTCCTGCGGGCGAGGCCCAGGCGATTCAGGCCCTGGCACAGCGGGCGCATCGCGCCCTGGAGTGTCGCGGCCTGTCCCGTGTCGACATGATTCTGACGACGGACCGGGGCGCGATGGTCCTGGAGGTCAACACCCTGCCGGGGATGACCGTCAACAGTCTGGTGCCGAAGGCAGCTTGTGCCGCCGGGATCCCGTTCGGCGAGCTGCTCGACCGTCTCGTTCGTCTCGCCCTTGGCGAAGAGTAGTGGTGGGGCGCCGCCGGCCCGTTGGCGCTCGCCCGGACGGCAGCGGCGTCAGGTCCCGATGAGATCAAGCTCGAAGTCGACCGTCACGACCAGCGCCTCCGCCGTTACCGCGAGTCGGGTGAGTTCGAGGCGTCGGACGACCCGCCGATAGCCGGGCGACGGGGATTCGAGGGCCCGGCGGACGTCCTCCGCTGCGGGGTAGGCGAACTGGGCGGGCAGGCTGTCGGCCAGGGCCCGGCACACCCGACTACCGTACAGGCTCCGCGTGGCCGGGTCGACCTGGACGGCCTTGAGGCGGATCACCCCGTTCTCGACGTACGGGGTCGCCGTCATCACCAAGCTGAACTCGTCCCCGAATCCGATGCAGTGGTCGAACAGGTTCAACGCCGACCTGCCGCTGAATCGGGCGCGGATGCGGAGTCGGCCGTCGGGGCTTGCGTCCACCTGGGGCTGCGCGAGGTAGCCGTAGCTGCACCTGGCGTTGCGGTCGCCCTTCACGTAGCGACGGCCGTCCTGGGTGAATACCGCCTCGGTCAGCAGCCGTTGGACGGCCGTGAACCGAAGGCGGATCTCCGCGGCGCCCGCCGGCAGCGGACTCAGCAGGATCCACGCGACGGCCGCCGCCGGCGCGGCGATCGATCGGGCGCGAGAGCTCATCACGGCCGGCCACGATAGCACACCCCGCGCCACAAGGGGGGGCTGAGTCCGGTATAGTACGGGCACCCTGAAGGCAGGGGCGGGACGAGAGGCCAACCAAGGAGCGACCGATGGCGGACGCAGAATCGACAATCACGAGGCGGGGGCTACTGACAGGGCTCTTCGGGGCGGCGGCCGTGGCGACCTTGGCGGGTCGCCGGGGCGGGACGACCGATGCGGCGGCGCGGGTGGTGCGGGTGGAGTCGCCGGGCGTGTGGGCCGGCAACAGGCGCGATCCGAAAGTGCTCGCCACCATGCTGGACCGGGGCCTGGCCACCCTGTCGGGCCAACGGAGCAGCGTCGAGGCGTGGCGACGGTTCGTCGCCCCCGGCATGCGCGTCGGGTTGAAGATCAACCTCCTGGGCCGCCCGCTGATCTACACGGCGCGGGAGCTGACCGAGGCGGTGGCGGCCGGTGTGATCTCGGCTGGCGTCAGACCATCCGACGTCATCGTCTGGGACCGCCACGCCGATCACTTCCCGCCCACGTCCTACCAACCGGGGACGGGACGGCTCGGCGAGCATATCAAGGTCGGTGGCCGCTATGACGAGACGAAGATGATGCGAGGGTCCGGCGGCTCGTCCCCGCTCGACACGACGGTGGCTGAGACCGACGTGACGATCAACCTGCCGGTGATGAAGGATCACGGTGGGGCCGGCGTGACGCTCGCGCTCAAGAACATCGCGTTCGGGTGCTACGCCAACCACCGCCAGGCGCACAGCGGCAACTGCGACCCCTTCGTCGCCGAGGCCTACCAGCACTACCTCACCCAGACGAAGGTGCCGCTCATCGTCCTCGACGCGACGGAGTGCTGCTTCGACGAAGGGCCGCAGCCCCGCAACCCGGAAGCCGTCTGGCGGGAAAACGCCATCTACCTTGCGACCGATCCCGTGGCGCTCGACGTCGTCTGCCGCGAGGTCATTCTGGCGAAGCAGAAGGCCGCCAACCTGAGCGACAGGCGTCGCCAGACCCGCCACATCGACACGGCCGCGGAGAAGGGCCTTGGGGTCGGCGACTTGGCCCGAATCGACGTCGTCACCGTGAAAGTCTGAGCGCTGCCCGGCGCCTGCGCCCATGCCGGGCCCGCCCTTCGGGGCCCGGACAGCGCCCTACAACCCGTCCGCGTTCTTGATCAACTGGTAGTAGTACCGGACGCTATTGGCGAGGGCGTCCACGCCGATGCGCTCGTTTCGCCCGTGAAACCGCCCGAGGTCGTCCGGCGCGACGAGGACCGGGGAGAAGCGGAAGACGTTGGGTGAGTACGCGGCAAAGTACTTCGAGTCGGTTCCGGCTGCGAGGAGCATCGGGCTGACGACGACGTCGCCCGGCATGACCTGCCGAATCGTCCGCGCCACCGTGTCGAACGCGGGGCCGTGGGTGTCCGACATGCGCGAGGGCTCACTGGCGTCGCCGCGGGTGACGATCCTCACGCGGTCGTCGCCGATCGCACCCCGGACGAAGGCCACGGCTCCCGCGATTGAGTCGTGGGGAGCGAGCCGCAGATTGACCATCGCGGTGGCCTCGGCGGCGAGCACATTGGCCTTGACGCCGGCCCGCACGACCGTCGGGGCGACTGTCGTGTGGAGGAGCGCGGCGGTCCGCGGGTCCTTCATCAGCTGGCGGACGACCAGCGGCTCGAACAGCCACAGGTTGGCCAGGGGCAACCGCATGGCAAACGGCATCTCCGGTGCCAGAGTTTCGAACATCTGGCGGGTCGGCTCCTCGAGCGACGACGGGAAGGGCGTGGCCTCGAGCCGCGCCAGCGCGCGGCTCAGGATTCCGACGCTCGTCTCGGCGGGCGGCATCGACGAGTGACCGCCTTCGCCCGCGACCCGCAACTCCAGGTTGAGGTACCCCTTCTCGGCGATGCCGACCAGCGCGATGGGGCGCCCGATTCCGGGCGTGAGGCCCTGGCCGACCAGGCCGCCCTCGTCGCTGACGAGGGCGAACCGCGACACGCCGCGCCCGCGCAGGGTCTCGACCACCCGCCGGGCGCCTGCCGTGCCCCCGGACTCCTCATCGTGCCCGCACACGAGGTAGATCGTCCGGCGCGGGCGAAACCCCTCCCCGACGAGCCGCTCGACGCCCTCGAGCAGCGCAATCAGGTTGCCCTTGTCGTCCAGGGCGCCTCGCCCCCAGACGAAGCCGTCGGCGATGTCGCCGGAGAACGGCGCGTGCGCCCAGGGACCGCCGCTCTCGTCGACCGGGACCACGTCCAGGTGCGCCATGAAGACGGCCGGCTCCAGCGCCGGGTCCTGTCCCCGCCAGGCGAAGAGCAGGCTCCCCTTGTTCACCGTCTCGCGGGTCAGCGTCGCGTGAACTAACGGAAAGGCCGCCTGCAGGTAGTCGTGGAGGGCGAGAAAGGGCCCTTCGTCGACGCGATCCAGGTCGTCGGACGACACCGTGCGGATCCGGATGGCTCCCGCCAGATCGCGCGCCGCGCGGTCGGCGTCCACCTCAATCCGGACGGCCCGTGGCATCGGCGCCTGCCGCGAGGCCAGGCGCGTGGCGCGCACGACGATGACGCCGGACAGCGCCACGACGACGAGGACGCCGGCGAGCACGGAGTGTCTCATGGCTGTCGGCCGCGGCCCGTCGAGCCGCGCTCCCCCGCGTAGTGTAGCAGCCCCCACCGGAGTTCCAGCCGGATTCGTCCGTTCAGTCGGACACGGCCGGCTGGCACGTGGGGCACCAGTAGGTCAGGCGCGCCTCCGGGCCCTGCTTCCGGCATTCGATGGGTGTCCCGCATTGGCGGCAGGGCCGTCCGCTCCGGCCGTAGACCCACAGCCGGGCGGCCGGGTCCATGCGCCGCGTCGTCCGCCGCGCCCCGCCTCCCGTCCCCGCCGACGTCCGGGAGGGTTCGACGACGTTCGCGCGCAGCAGATCGCGGGCCGCGCGCACGATCCGCTCGGCGTGCGCCTCCCGGATGCGGGCCACGAGACGGAAGGGGTGAACGCCACAGGCAAACAGAATCTCGGACTTGAACACGTTGCCGGCACCGGCCAGAACCCGCTGGTCGAGCAGGACGTCGCCGATCTCCGCGTCCCGGGTGTTCTCGGAGCCGCCGAATTGCTTCCGTCGGGTCGAAGGGCCTCCCGAGCAGGTCGGGTCCGAGTGCCCGCAGGACGGCGTGCCGGGCGAGGTCTCGCTCGGAGACCCACTCGGCGACCGGCACGTCGAACGCCACGGCGACGAACGCGTCGGTGGTGACTACGACCCGCATCGCCGCGGGGGGACGGCGCCACCGCTCGCCCGGGCGGTAGAGGTCCCAGCGGCCGCTCATGCGCATGTGGGTGTGGAGGAGGAGGCCGCCGGAGAACTCGATCAACAGGTGTTTGCCGACCGACCGCGCCCCGACCACCGTTCGGCCGACCAGCGGGTGGTCGTCGTGGACTCGCTGAAGGGCCGGCAGCGCCGTGGCGAAGCCGGTGACCGTCCGACCGGCCAGAGCCCGGTTCAGCGTGCGCGCCGAGCGGAAGATCGTGTCGCCTTCGGGCATGGCCGCCCGTCCCCCTCAGGTGCGCGGCGGCGCGGCCTGGAAACCCGTCGGACGCCGCACGAAACCGGCGTCCACCAGGAACGGCGCGAGCGCGTGGCGCGTCGCCGCCAGTCCGTCGATCTCGCCGATGAGCATCCCTTGCCGGTCGTTGCCACCGGTGGCCAGGCCTGCCAGCACCCGGGCCACCTCGCGGGCGACCGTCGTCCTCGACGGCTCGTCCTCGGGCAGAAACGTGAGGAACTGGCGGTCAGCCTTGCCGACGTACGCGGCCAAGCTCCCGTTGACGAGAATCACGCCGGCGCCGACCGATCGCGTGGGTCCTCGTCCCACCGGTCCGTCCTCGAGGCGATGGGCCGACTCCGTCGGATCCGCCGACAGGGGACGGTTGGAGAGGGCGGGCCACCTGAGGATGGCGCCGTACGGGTTGGCCGGGTCGGTCGCCGCCAGGTAGACGGTCTGCGGGGCGTCGGCCTCGGCCGTGTCCCTCATCGACCGCAGCACGTCGACGGCAGCGGGCAGCGCGAACTGCGCGGCGCCGAGACCGCCGACGAAGTAGCCGCGGCGGATTCGGCCGGCCTGTTCCATGGCCTTGAGGACATCGTAGACGGCTGTGAACCCACCGGGCACCTGCTCGGACACGACGGCCTCGCGCGTCAGGACCCCGTGGCGGGCGAGCAGTTGCTGCGCCGTCGCGGTCGCCCACTCCGTCGTGGTGGGCGGGGTGGCTACCCGCGCCTCGATGAGCGACCATCGTCCTTCGGCGCTCGGCGGTGTGAGGCGACGCGACCGGAACGCCCGGGTCGCGCCGCTCCGGCGGCGTCTGGGCGCCGGCTCGGCGAACGCCCGCAGCGCGTGGAACGTGTCGTTGGTGACCAGGCCGCGCCATACCAGATCCCACAGCGCGGTCACGGTCTCGCCGGGATATCCGCCCCCACAGGCCGCGTGGAGGGCGCCGAAGAAGGACGCCCCGACCGCCCGCAGGTGCGCCACGATGCGCTCGGCGCGCTCGTCCAGATCGGGCCGCGGGCCCATGAGCGGGAGCAGCCGCGCGAGGTGGTCCGTCAGGTACAGGGCGACGCGGCCGTTGCGCTCGCCGAGCGGTTCGAGGCCGATCCAGACCACCTCCCCCGCGCCGGCCAGCAGGTCGAGATCGGCGGGGCGATATCCCGCGATGCGCGCACCGAGCACCTCGCGCTCGAACAGGGACGCTGCCATGGGAGCGCCCTGGAGGTGCTCGACCACGTCGAGCAGGGCATCGAGCCCTTGTCGCGGACGCGTCAGTCCGTGCCAGGCCACCGAGAACCGGCCGAGCGCCGCGGTGTCGACCGGCTCCACCTCGTGGCGCAGCCGGGCCAGTGACCGCTGGCGGATCTGGCGCAGCACGTCGGCTTCGCACCACTCGCGTCCCGTGCGGGCCGGGCGGAACTCCCCCTGCAGCACGCGGTTGCGCGCAGCCAGCCGTCCAAGCGCGGCGGACGCCGTTCGGGGCGCGAGGCCCAATCGGCTGGCGAGCGCGTCGGTCGTGAACGGACCGTGCGTCCGGGCGAAGCGTGACGCCAGATCCCCGAGCGGGTCCGCCACCGGTGCGAGGAGGCCCGCCGGCAGCCCGGGCGGCAGCGGAGTGCCGACGCCGTCCCGGTAGCGCGCGACGTCCTCGACGGCGATGAAGCGGGGCTGCCCCGCGACGGGCACCTCCACCACGCGACGCTGGCGCACCAGCGATTGCACCGATGAGGCGACGCTTTCCGACGCGCAGCGCGCGGCCAGCTCGGGGGCCGACAGGTCGCCCACGCGCAGCAGCAGGTCGTGCACCGCGTCAGCGTTGCGCGCGCGGTAGCGCGCATCGGTGTGCTGCAGTTCGGCCTCGACGTCGTCGATCACCACCGGGTCGAGCAGCTCCCGCAGCTCGATGTCGCCGAGCAGCTCGCGCAGCTGGGTCTGGTCCACCAGCAACGCCTGGGCTCGCCGTTCGGCGAGCGGCGCGTCGCCATCGTAGAGGAAGTTGGCGGTGTAGCCGAACAGCAGCGAGGCGGCGAAGGGCGATGGCGTGTCGGTGTCGACCGTCACGACACGCGTCGAGCGGTTCGCGACGCTCGACAGCATCTCCACGAGGGCCGGCACGTCGAACTCGTCGCGCAGGCACTCCCGGTAGGTCTCCAGCAGGGCCGGGAACGACCCAAACCGAGCCGACACGGCCAGCAGATCGGCCGCACGCTTGCGCTGCTGCCAGAGCGGGGTACGACGACCCGGGCTGCGGCGTGGCAACAGAAGCGCGCGCGCGGCCACGCCTCGGAACCGGGCGGCGAAGAGCGCCGTACCGCCGAGTTGGCGGGTCAGCAGGCGCTCGGCGTCGTCGGGTGGCGGCAACAGCAGGGCAGGGTCCGGGGGCTCGTCCGTGTCCGGGAAGCGCACGACGAAGCCGTCGTCCGACCACAGGGTCTCGACGTCGACGTCGCGTTGCTCGCGGATCCACGCTTCGGCGACCATCGCCCACGGTGCCAGGACCTGCCCGCCGAACGGCGCCAGGACGCACACACGCCAGTCGCCGAGTTCGTCGCGGCAGCGCTCGATGACGAGCGTGCGGTCGTCCGGCACGACGCCCGCGGCTTGCGCCTGGTCGGCGAGGTACTGCAAGAGGTTCTCGGCGGCGACCCGGTCAAGGTCGTGTTGGGTAGTCAACCGACCAATGGCGGCCGCCCGCGGCATGCTGCGCAGGTCGCGGATGAGGCGGCCGATGGCGAGCCCGAGCTCGAGGGGACGGCCAGGCCGGTCTCCGTGCCAGAACGGCATCTTGCCGGGTTCCCCGGGCGCCGGGCTCACGATCACCCGGTCGTGCGAGATCTCCTCGATTCGCCAGGCCGAGGCGCCCAGCACGAACGTCTCCCCGACGCGGGACTCAAACACCATTTCCTCATCGAGTTCGCCGACGCGCGAGGTGGCCGTTTTGTCACCCGCCAGGAAGACGCCGTACAACCCTCGATCCGGAATCGTCCCGCCGTTGACGATCGCCATGCGGGCCGCGCCCTGGCGGGCGGTGATCGTGCCGGCAATGCGGTCCCAGGTGAGGCGGGGTCTGAGGTCGGCGAACTCGTCGGACGGGTAGCGGCCCGACAGCATGTCGAGCACGCTCTCGAAGATCGGACGCGACAGCAGGGCGAAGGGCGCCGCCCGCCGCACGACGTCGAACAGCTCGTCGACGGCCCACTGCTCCATCGCCACCATCGCGACGACCTGCTGTGCCAGCACGTCGAGCGGGTTGCGGGGGTAGCGGGTGGCTTCGACCTGCCCGTCGTGCATCGCACGCGTCACGGCCGCGCAGGCGACCAGATCGCCGCGGAACTTGGGGAACACCACGCCCTCGCTCACCGCATCGACCTGGTGGCTCGCGCGCCCGATCCGCTGAAGGCCGCTCGCCACCGAGGGCGGCGCCTCGATCTGGATGACGAGATCGATGGCGCCCATGTCGATGCCGAGTTCCAATGACGAGGTGGCGACCAGCGCGGGGATCCGCCCACTCTTCAACGCGTCCTCGATCTCGATCCGCTGTTCGCGCGCGATCGAGCCGTGGTGCGCCCGAGCGATCGTCGTGCCCGCCAGCTCGTTCAACGCGCCGGCCAGTCGTTCCGCCAACCGCCGGGAGTTGGCGAACAGCAGCGTCGTGCGGTGGGACCGGATCAGCTCGAGGAGCCGCGGGTGGATGCTCGACCAGATCGAGGGCGCGACGGGGCCCTGGGCGGTCGGGCCGCTGGGGATCTCGACCGGCTTGGTCAGCTTGGCCAGATCCTCGACGGGCACCTCGACGGTGAGCTTGAGCGGTTTCTTGCGGCTGGCGTCCACCAGGGTCACCATCCGGTAGGCGACCGCGCCGGCTCCCGCAAACTCGTCGTGCACTGCTTCGGAGGCCGACGGAAGGCGTTCCGGCAGGTTGGACGAGGTGGGGGAGCCGGCGGGCGAGGCGCGACCAGGGACGACGCCCCCAAGAAAGTGGGCCACCTCATCGAGGGGCCGCTGCGTCGCCGACAGGCCGATTCGCTGGGCCGGCTTGGCGAGCAGGGCCTCCAGCCGTTCGAGCGACAACATCAGATGGGCGCCGCGCTTGGTCGGGACGAGGGCGTGAATCTCGTCCACAATCACCGTCTCGATCGCTCGCAGGCAGGTGCGCGCCCGCGAGGTCAGGAGGAGGTAGAGCGACTCGGGCGTCGTGATCAGGAAGTCGGACGGGTCGCGCAGGAAGCGGGCGCGCTCGGAGGCGGGAGTGTCACCCGTGCGGACCGCGACGGTGGGGACCACGAAGGCATCGCCTTTCGCGCACGCCTGGTTGGTGATGCCGGCGATTGGGGCGCGGAGGTTCCGCTCGACATCGACCGCCAGCGCCTTCAGCGGGGAGACGTAGAGCACCCGGCACCGCCGGTCGCGCCCTGGCAACGGGGCGAACATGACGCGGTTGATGGCCCAGAGGAAGGCGGCCAGCGTCTTCCCGCTGCCGGTGGGTGACACGATGAGCGTCGAGTCACCCCGGGCGACCGCCGGCCACCCCAAGGCCTGGGCCGGCGTCGGGGCGGGAAATGACGAGTCGAACCATTCGCGGACGGCCGGGTGGAACCCGTCGAAGGCTGTGTCGGTCACCCTGCGATCTTACCCTTCGACCAGCCCTCCCGAAACACGTCGAGGTGCCGACGGCACGGAACCGGAAGGAGCCAGACGGGGCTGACGCCCGGCGAGACGGCCGTTGTGGCCCCTCGCGCGCGCAACACTTTCGATTACCTGCGCTTGGCGGCTATGCCGGGCGGGACGGGACCGTCGCACCGTGTCGGGATCGAGGACACAGGCGGGGGATTCGCCGTCGTGAACCGCTGCTCGGCGGCGCGAGAGCACCGGGAGGGGAGGACGAGCATGAAGGTCGGATTGCTGATCCTGGTCGTGGCGCTGGCGCTTGGGGGCGCGGGCGTCTGGGCCTCGGACTCGAAGACGATGACGGGCTACCTCATGGATACCACGTGCGCCAAGAAACACGCGGGCGAGAAGGGCTTTGCTGAAACGCACGACAAGGACTGCCTCCAGATGTGTGCGGAGGGCGGCTTTGGGGTCCTGACCGGCGACGGGAAGTTCGTCAAGTTCGACGGCCAGGGGAACAAGAAGGTGGCCCAACTGCTCAAAGATACCCAGCGGGACACGGGGTGGAAGATCTCCGTCACCGGCGTCATGAAGGGGTCGATGCTGGCGGTCGAGTCAATCAGCCTCCAGGAGCCATAGCCCAGGCAGCGTGGGATTCAGCTGGCAGGTCCGAGGTGACGGCGGGCGCACTCCTGACAGACCTCGTCCTCGTGCAGGGCCTCGGGCGGAGTCAGGGTGTCGCAGTAGCGGCATCGCTGGAACTTCGACCGCCGCGCATCGCGGGCCGCGCGGATGAGCGTCTGCAAGGCGAGGAGCGCGTGGACCTCGCTCATCCTCCGCCAGTGCACGGACCCCACCACGATCGGCCGGATGACCGGGTCGTGCGGGCCCGTCCACTGGACCGCGAATTCCGCCACCTGGGCGAGCCCGCGTGTGACACGCACGATGACCTCGGCCGGTGAGCCGCCGACGAGCACGAGCGTGCCGTCTCGTCCCTGCTCGGCGTCGACGGGCTGGGGCAGCTCGTGCGTGAGGGAGAGGACGAGCGCTTCCCACTCCAGTCGATCGGCCATCGTCCCTCCCTCGCGGCCACGCGGGCCGGCGTCTGCCTACCCGATCTCGAACTTCGCGCATGCCTGGCCGAAGTAGATCTCGTCGCCCGACTGGAGCCGCGTACCGCGCGGGCTTCCGCTGGGCAGCGCGATCGTCCGTCCACGACGGAAGATGCGCGTGCCGTGGGTGCTCCGGTCATCGAACAGCCGATACTCACCGGCCGCGGTCACGGTGATGTGGGCGTGGGCCCGGGACACGGTCAGGTTGACGGGGTTGTCGGTCTCGGCGAAGACCACCTGATTGCGCCGCACGACGCGGTGGTCCCGGTCGATCACCTCCGCCAGGCGCCCGATGTTCGTCCGCTCGCCGCGCACGCTGTAGGTCTTCCGCGGGGCGTCGCCCTTGAGAATCGAGATGGCCGCGGGAGAAGGTTCGACCGTAGCGGCCGCCTTCTCCGGACGGTCGCACATCACGCGGAAGACCCGGCCGGTCTCCCAATCGCCGGCGGGGCGTCTGACGAGCTTGACCGCCAGGGCCAGATCGCGCGGCACCGGGCACCCCGACTGACGCAGGCGATCCTCGATTGCCTCGCGCAACCCGCTCGCCTCGCCGAGCTTCGCCGCCATCGCGACCCGGTCGCTCGGGGCGGCGACCACCTCGACGACGATTCGGGTGAACGGGAAAACACGTCGCGCGGTTCGCGACGGCGGCACGAGATCCTCGATCTCGTCGAGTACCGCGCGGCGGATCTCCAACGGTTGTAGCGGAACATCGTGCCGGGCGGCCAGTCGCGCGATCCGCTTCTCGATGGTCGTGACTTTCTCGATGATTCCCATGGGCTCCTCCGCCGCAGGTGGACGCGAGCCGCTACTTGATCAGCCCCAGTTCCCGGGCACCCGTCACGATAGCGCCGGCGATGGGGGCTGCGGCGGAAGCGCCGTAGCCGCCATGTTCGACCAGCACGGCAAAGGCGATCCGCCCGGGTTGTGCGGCGCCGGGCTTGTCCTGGGACGACCCCGCGATGGCGGGGGCGAAGCCGACAAACCACGCGTGCGAGGCCGCATCCTGCACCTCCGCCGTGCCCGTCTTGCCGGCGATGGCCGGCTCGACGCCCTTCAACGTCCGGCCGGTGCCCTCGGTGACGACGCGTCGCATGATCTGGGCGAGCGTCCCCGCCCGCGACGTGTCCAGGACCTGACGTGGGGGATCCGTGCGCCGGTTGGTCTCATCGATGGCCCAGCGGCCCTCAGGCATCATGCCACCCGCGGCGATTGTGGCCGCCACGCGCGCCATCTTGAAGGGGGTGACCAGCACCTGGCCCTGGCCGTAGGCAGCAAAGGGCAGGGTTTCGCGCAGCTGGCGCGGTGTCTCCGGCTGACCGAGGGACACCTCGAAGAGCGCCGCGGTCTCCCGCAAGGCGGGCGCACCGAGCCGCAGCCCGAGCTGGGCGAAGTAGGCGTTGCACGACACGACCAGTGCGCGCTCCATGTCCAGGCGCCCGTGCGGAACCCGGTCCGTCGGGTCGTCCCGCACCGGCCGCGACCAGCCGGGAAGCTGCCGGCCGACGCGACCGTCCGGCAACCGTTCACACACAAACGGCAGGTGTGCGAGCGACGGGTCCTTGCGCAGCGTCGCGGCGGCGGTGACGAGCTTGAAGCTGGAACCCGGCGGGTACACGCCGTAGCGAGCCCGATCCAGCAGCGGCGGCGTCGCGTCTTCGTTGGTTGCGTCCGGGGAGGAGGTCCGCGTGAGGGGCCGTGCCGGCAACGCCGACGGCCACGGGTAGCTGACCGAAGCGAGCAGATCGCCGTCGGGCGACAGCACGACAGCCGCCCCGTTCTTCTGTCCGGCCTGTTCGACGCCCGCCTTGAGCGCAGCGGCCACCTTGAGTTGTAGGCGAATGTCCAGCGCGAGGCGCACGTCGCGAGGGCGGCTGACCAGGCGCCGGACCGCCTCGTTCGTCGGGTCGTACCGGTGCCGGAGCAGCGGCACCAACTCCACCAGATCGCGCCGGACCACCCGCACGGGACGTCCCGTTCGCGGGTCGCTCACCTCGACGACGCGCGCGTGGTCGTTGTAGCCCCGGAGGCGCGTGTCGCTGTCGCGCTCGACGAACGACGTGTTGGCTGCCGCCCAGTTCACCTGGCTCCGCCAATCACCGAGCAGGTGAAACGTGAGGCCGCCGAAGGGGTAACAGCGGACGAGGGGCTCCGGGCAGACGTCGGTGGCGACGATGCCCAGTTCGGAGAGCGCCTTGGCTTGCGCCTGCAGGTCGGCCAGACGACTTGTCGCCAGCGGAATGCCGTTGCGATCGGTGATCGTCCCGCGGACCACCTGCTGCGCGGCGGCGAGCAGGCGGGGGTTGTACTCGAACCGCCGGATGCCGTCCGCCTGGACAGTCAGGGCCGTGGCCGCAACCGTGCGGTCGGCCGCGACCGTCTGGAGATAGGCCACTCGGCCCACGACGACCAGCGCCAAGGCGGCCAGCGTGCGGCCCACCCAACGCACCGGGCGAGTGAAGTGGCGTTGTTCCCCGCGTGCCGTCGTTCGCCCGCTAATCGACAGCAGGACGCCAAAGGCGAACAGGTTGGCGAGCATCGACGAGCGGCCGTAGCTCAGGAATGGGGTCGTCACGCCGGTCAGCGGCATCAGGCCCAGCAAGCCAGCGGCGATCAGCAGCAGCTGCAGGAAGATGCCGAGCGCGAGACCCAGGGCCAAGAAACACGTGTAGTCGCCCGAGGCCCGGAGTGCGATGCGCAGGGCCCGATGGGCCAGCACCGCGTAGAGCCCGGCGACGGCGAGCAGGCCCACCAGGCCCAGCTCCTCGCCGATTGCGGCGAGCACCAGGTCCGTGTGCCCGGCCGGCACCAGGCGCGGGTCGCCAAGTCCGAGCCCGGTGCCCGTTCCCCCGCCGGTCGACACCGCCCACAACGCGTGCGCGATCTGATCGCCGCCCCGGACCGGGTTGTCCCAGGGCGAGGCCCACATCAGGATCCGCTGGACGACCGTGTGCGGATAGCCCAGGACGTAGCCGACCACGAACCCTCCGGCGAGCAGCAGCACGCCGACCGCGACCATGGTGGCGCGGCCGCGCGCCACGCCGTAGAGCCCCAGGAAGACACACGCCAGCACGAGTGCCGGCCCGAGGTCCTTCTGGAGGAAGAAGAAGAGCAGGACCAGCCCCATGCCGACCAGGACCGGCACCACATAGTCGAACCTCGGGACGTCGAGGAGGTGCCGCGAGCCGTCGGCGCGCGGCTCCCGGAGCGACCGGAGCGCCTCCCAGCGGTTGGCGAAGTAGCCGGCGAGGAACAGGATGACGAGGACGCGGATGGCCTCGACCGGCTGGACGCCCATGAGGTTGACCTTGGCGTCCGACGTCCCGGGCCCGTTGCCGAAGGCGATGAGCAACAGCGACAGACTGACGGCGCCCAGCAGCGGTACGTAGCTGAGCCGGCGCAGCGGGGAACGCTGGAAATCGAGGCTGCTGGCCGCGGCCAGCAGGAGGGTGCCGCCGAACGTGCCTTCGGCGAACCGCATGAACAGCGCGACGTCGCGCAGCGGATCCCGGAGGCTCAGCATCATTGCGAGCCCGATGCCGCACAGCAGGTGAATCACCGGCAGCAGGAGCGGGTCGGCGGTGGACCCACGCACGCGGGCCCACGCATGGGCGATGTAGAAGCCAATGAGGAACAACGCGACGGCTAGCCAGAGGCTCTGCCGGAAATCGGAGGGCGTCCGCACGATCAGGGCGTGGCGCAGGGCGGCCAGCTGCGGGGCGGTCAGCAGCGGCACGCGCACCTCAGTGGCGGCTGGGTTGGTCGCGAGCTGATCGCGCCGCTCGGCCAGGCGGTCGCGGAACGACGAGAGGCGACGATCGGCCCGCACGTCCTCGTCCCCGACCGTGATGCCGGCGAGGGCACCCACGCCCTCGATGTGTCGGCGCGGGCTCCCCGTGCCGTCGGGGGTGTTCAGCCAGGCGACCACGCGGTCGGCCACGAGACGGCACTCGGCCGGGTCCGTCAGGACGGGTGCGAGCACGGGCGCCAGCGCGCTGGCCTGGTCGACCGTGTTCAAGTCGATGGCTCGACCGGCCCCCAGCGCCGCGACCGTCTCGCCGAACATCGGCGCGCGCGCCCCGTAGACCAGCAGCACTCCGACGATCGAGAGCACCGAGGCGGCGAGCAGGGCGACCAGTTCGAACGTGCGGCCGGTTCCCGGCCTGCTCGTCGTGGCCGCCGCCCGCTCGCGCGCGGTGGTGTAGGTCATCGCCATCGGGTCAAGGTCTCCAGTCGAGGCTGGGCTCGGATCGTCGTCACGCGCCGCCTGTTCCTGTCGTCGAGGACAGTTCGGTGAGCCGTTTCTGCACGTCATCCAGCCGCGCCTGCACCTGGCGCATCGCGGTGCTGACCTCGCCGAACCCGATGGCCTTGCCGTAGACGGCAAGGGCTTGGCGGTAGTCGTCGGCCGCCTTCTGCAGGCACGCCTTCTCCTGGTCCAGCCCGCGGACGCCAGCCGCCTCGCGCCGCATCCGATCCGCTCGAGCGCGGTAGCCGTCGCCGAGCTGCACCAACTCCCGATTGCCGGGCCGGTAGCCGCGGCTCTCCGCCTCGTGCTCGGCCGCGATGGCCTTGTCGAGATCCTCGGCGCCGTAGATGTACACGCGGGCCAGGCCCAGGTACGGGTCGGGCCAGCCCGGATCGAGTCGCGCCGCCTCCTCGAACCGGGCGATCGCCTCGTGGAACGGCGGGAGAGACGGCTGGTGCTTGCGTTTGCGCGCCTCGCCGGTGATTCGCTGCAGCTGGGCCTCGCAGTAATGCAGTCGGGCGGCTGCCCGGGAGTCACCAGGGTCGAGGTGGAGCACGTTGGTCAGCCACAAGCTGGCGTCCCGCCACTGCGCTTCGCGCACCGCCGGCTCATCCTGCCGGTAGTCGGCGATCACGCGCTCAGCCTGGGCCGTCAGCCGTTCCTTCAGCGGGCCTCGCACGCCGACCAGGCCGAGCCCGAGCAGGCTTCGGTGCGTGAGATCCTGGTAGCGCGTCCAGAGGCCCTGCATCGCGGGCCCCTCGCCGGTCGCCAAATCCACGCGGAGCTGCTTGGCGTCGCTCGACACCAGAACCTCGTTGCCGACGAGGCCGATGCCGGCGAGCAGCGCCGCGGCAGCTGCCCACCGCCGGGCGCGCCGGGCCCATCTGGGCGTAGGTGCCGGCGGGGGGAGGCCGTCCCGGAGCCCCGCCCATCCGGCGTCGACCGGCGAGGACGGACCCTCGGTGGCTGCGCCGCCGCCCTCGGCCGGCGCCGCAATCGTGCGGCGCGTTTCCTCGGCGGATGGCGGGCCGTCGGGCTCGCCCAGCGTGCGACGGGTGACTTCCGCGTCGGTATCGGCCAGCCACTCGCGGTCGGCGCGCGTCGGCGCTCCAGCGCGAAAGGCATCGAGGTCGGCCCGGATGTCGGCGGCCGACGTGTAACGCCGCCGCAGATCGCCGGCGAGCAGCTTCAACACGATGCGCTGCAGAGCAGGAGGGCACGGGTCGGGCAGCGGCGGCGGCGGCTCGCGGCGCCGAATCAGCGCCTCGAGCCGGGGATTCGAGTCGGCCTCGAAGGGTGGGCGGCCGGAGAGCATCTCGTAGAGGAGGACGCCAACCGACCAGAAGTCCACGTGGACATCGACCTCGCCGGAATCGAGACGTTCTGGCGACAGGTAGGCCAAGCTCCCGAAGTCGTTGCGGGTCAGTTTGCGGCTGAGCGCCAGCCCCTTTGCAATGCCGAAGTCGAGGACCTTCACCTGACCGGCCTGGTTGATGCGCACGTTCTTTGGCTTGATGTCCGCGTGGATGATGCCGCGGACCTGCGCGTCGTCCACCGTGGCCTCGAAGTGATGCGCCCGATCGAGGAACTCACAGATCTCCGCGGCGATCCGCGCCGCATCCGCCGCGCACAGCGGCGCGCGGCCGAGGCGCTCGGCGAGATCCTCGCCGTCGACGTACTCCATGTCGATGAAGAAGTATCCCAGGTCGGCCCCGAAAGCGTGCACCCGCGGCACGTGCTCGTCGACCCGCCCGAATTGGTCCTGGAGGATGGCCCCGCGGCGTTCGGCCTCGCACACCTCTTCCGAGTCCCGGTCGGCCCGTTGCTCGACCAGCTTCAAGGCGACCAGCGTCCCCGCCGGCCCGTGGGTGGCCAGATACACGTCCGCCATGCCCCCACGCCCCAGGCGACGGATCAACCGATACGGGCCGTAGTCACGATCGAGCATGCACTGTCTTCCGCCCTGGAATCGAGCGTCGCGGACTCAGCCGCCGTCGTGTGGGCGTTACCTGCCCCGGCGCGGCGGGCCGCCCGCCCGCGCGGGTGGCGCCGGTCCGCCGATGATGTTGTCGCGCTCCACCTCGGCCTGCTGGGCCGGAAGGAGGCCGCGGATGAGATCGGCCGCGTTGCGCACGATGATGTTCCCGAACAGGGCCGGCGCGGCCCCCTCTTGCACGATCACGGCGGGCCGGGCGCCGGGGTTCGCTTCGGCGACGCCGGTTTGAGGGACCCCGTTGAAGGCGATCACGTTGTGGCGCAGCATCGGCTTGGCCCGCGCCTCGACGAGGATCGCCGTGCCGTCGTTGGCGAACAGGTAGCTGGACCTCAGCTCGCCCGTTGCACCGGAGGCGAACTCGACGGCGGCGGCGTCGGTCCCGCTGATTTCCAGGTCCTGCAGCTCCGCGTCGCGCCCTTCCACGCGAACACCAACCGCAAAGCGCGTCGCGGCGTCGGTGGGCAGGGCGACGATCTTGAACCCCACGAGCCGAGCAGGACCACGCAACGTCACGGCTCGGCCCGATCGCCCCCCTGCGCCGTCGGGGACGATCAGGGCCTCGTGCGGGCGACGGCTGACGATCGACACGCGGGTGTCGACGACCACGGGCGCCTTGTAGAGGCCCGGCTCGACCTCGACGACGTCACCAGGCTTGGCCCGCCGCAGCGCCTCCTGAATGGTCGTCGCGTCGGCCCCGCCATCGGACCCGACGGTCCATGTCCGCGACCAGCCGGCGGGACGGTTGCTGTCGACCAGCCAATCGGCCACCCCGGCTACCCATGCAAAAGCCGCGCAGGCCAGAGCCAGCCCGGCCGCGACGCCGAGGGTCCCAATCCCCACCAGCCAGGCCGGCCTGCCGGCCGGGAGGTAGCCCGAGCCACGCCCCAGTCGCCCCGTCGCGTCGGGGCCGGATTGGTCGGGACGGCTCCCCGCGTGTGCGGCTGCGGTCGCAAAGTCCGGGCCGGCGACGAACACGGCGGTGATGTTGTCCTTGCCTCCCTCGTCGTTGGCCGCCGACACGAGGCGCTCGACGACCCGCGAGGGGGAGGCCGCATGCGTGTACACGATGTCGGCCATGCGGACCGAGGTGACGAGGTCGCTCAGTCCGTCGGTGCACAGGAGCAGGGCCGCGTCGGATTCGAACGGCCCTTCGACGATCTCGATGAACTGCGCGTCGTCCGGCTCGTGCAACTCGGAGCCGAGGTCCCGGTAGATCTCGTTGCGCCGGGGGTGGTGCATCGCGCCGACTTCGTCCAGTTCCCCGCGGTCCTCGCGCTCACCGATCGGCGAGTGGTCGTGCGTCAGCTTCCGCACCCCGCCGTTGTGGAACTGGTAGATCCGCGTATCGCCGACATGGCCAACCGTGAGACGGCCATCGCGGACGATGGCGAGGGTCAGCACGCACGCCATGCCGCGCCACGACGGCTCGCTGAGACCCAACTGGTGGATCTCGTTGTTGGCCAGTGTGATGGCCTCGCGTACGCGCTCGGAGGCACTGCCGGTTTCCCGCTCCAGCCTCGTGCGGAGCATCGCGAGGGCCGTATCGGCCGCCCGCTCGCCGGCCGCCTGGCCGCCCACACCGTCGATGACCATGAAGAGGCCGCGCGACGGGTCGCAGTAGTAGCGATCCTCGTTGTTGTCGCGCCGGAGACCGGGATCGGTGGCCGCCGCGGCCGTCAGCGTCACCGGGGCCGTGGTGGGGCTAGGCATCGGCGGCCGCCGCTCGGTACACGAAGAAAGCGACAGCGAGCACCAGGAGGATCAGGTACGCGTAGCGGAGCGCGTGCAGCCAGCTCATGACCCGCTTCCACCCTCGAACTCGAGAACGATGACGTTCGCCAGGCCGATGCGCGCCCGCGCGGGCACCGGCACTTCGACACCCTTGTCGCGCCTTCGGCCGTCGGCGACCTCGACGCTCGACGGAACGGAAACACCGTCGAGCGTGGTCCCGAGACTGCTCAGATCCTTGAGGAAGAACTGGCCGGACGTTTCATCCCGCCTCAGCCGGAGGTGCTCGCGAGAGACGTCGGCCGAGGTGTCCAGTTTGACGTCGACCCAGTAGCCGACCCCGCCGCGGCCAATGACCGTCTGGCTCTTGGTGACGGGGACTCGCTGAGCTCCCCGCCTGTCCTCATACGTGAGCGTGGCGTAGACGGTTCCAGCTGCGGGCGCCGTGGGCGCGGGCCCGGGAAGGACCTGCTCACGGGTGCTCGTCCGGTCGCCTTGGCGCATGGTCGTCACGCGCCGGGTTTGCGACCCTTCCAGCTCGAGCGGTGTTGGCACGGAGAGTTCGGCGGCGACCGCGATGTCGCCGGGCGACATCTCGCCGTCGGCGTCGGGCTCGAAGCGGATGTCCCAGGCGTCGGGCGGCTGGTCGATGGGCGGCGGCGGCTCGGGCCCACCGAGCAACCGGCGCGCCAGGCTCGGCGGGCGCGCGGCCGCGTTCCACTTCCGAACCTCTCCGTCGAGTGCCCGCCTGGCCTGATCGACGATCAGCGGGACGATCCCCTCGAGTCGCTGAAAGTCCGCCGGATGGAGGTAGACGAAGAACCGTGTCGGTGCGACGGTCGAGTACATCAGCGGCTCGAGACTCGTGCGCATCGCCCGGACGATCTCCAGAATGATGGCTTTTCCGGTGGCCAGGTTGTCGCGGTCGTCCATCGGCACCTACCTTACACCGTCCGTGGATACGAACGATAGCCGCGTCCTGTTCCGCCCGCGACGGGCGCGATCCCGCCGGTCTCGCGCGGCGAATGCCGCGAACACGGCTATGGGGACCAGCACGCAGGCGCACGCGACGAAGGCCACCACCGAGAGCAGGAAGATCACGGCCGTTTCTCCCGGCGAGTCCGGCTCGCCACCTCTACGATGACGCGGTCCCGCAAGCTCTGCCGTACCACGCCTGAAGGCCTGGAGACCGTCTGGGCATCCCACCACTTGAGGTACGGGTAGAGAGGCAAGGGCGGTTCCACCTGGTGCGCCCTGGTATCCTCTTGTGAAAAAAGCAGTTGGGACACGCTTGTCGGGCGTCTGAGGTGTGGCAGAGACTCACAGGGTGAGGAAAATTCTCAGATCGTCGACTACACTACCTGCCAATGCTCCTGCGCCACGTGCTGATTCTCGACTCCCCGGAACTCGCCCTCGACGAGGTGCGCCAGGCGCTCCTGTCCCTCGTAGATGCGTCGGTCCGCGTCGAGGTGGTGACCGATGCGGAGACGGTCCTACGCCGTCTCGGGCAGGAGCTGCCGGTGGACGTGCTGGTGGTGCCGTACCCGGATGGCGACGGAAGGACGCCTGCCGTACGCGTGATGCACGATGTCCGCGCACTCGACGGGGCGATTCCGGTCGTCGCGGTTGCCGAACGGGGCGACGTGAACGCGGCGGCCGACGCCGTCGGCGCGGGTGCCACCGATTTCCTGGTCCGGGGCGACCGGTTGCGGGACCGTCTGGCCACGCTCCTCGCCAAGGTACGCCGGACGCTGCAGTTGCTCGACCACAACCGGTCCTTGCGGGAGCAGAACGAGCGGCTGCGGAAGGGGGTTACCGAGCGGACTCGCCTGATCGGCCAGTCGCCGCAGATGCGCGAGGTTCTCGAGCGCGTGGCCAGAGTGGCAGCCATCCCGCGACCGGTGCTCATTGTCGGCGAGCGCGGGACCGGCAAGGAACTCGTGGCCCGGGCCATCCACGAGCAGGCCGGTCCCGGCGACCGGCCGTTCGTGGCGGTCAATTGCGCGGCCTTTCCGGAAGGCCTGCTCGAGAGCGAGCTGTTCGGCCACGAGCGCGGCGCGTTCACGGGCGCCGAGCGACAGGTGCCGGGCCGCTTCGAGCAGGCCAGGGGCGGCACGTTGTTCCTCGACGAGATCGGCCGGATGCCGGTGCCCTTCCAACAGAAGATCCTGCGCACCGTCGAGTACCAGACCTTCACGCGGATCGGCGGGACGCATGAAATCCGGTCGACGGCCCGGGTACTCGCTGCCAGCAACAGCGATCTGGCCGAGGGCGTTCGCCAGGGCTGGTTCCTCCCCGACCTGTACGACCGGCTGGCGTTCGAGGTCGTGAGGGTGCCGCCCTTGCGGGAGCGGCAGGGCGACGTGGAGCTGCTGGCGCGCCACTTCCTGACGGCGTTTCTGCGCGAGGTGCCTTCGCTCGGTGAGAAGACGTGGGCGGCCGACGCGCTCGCGGCGCTCGACCACTACCTGTTCCCCGGCAACGTCCGGGAGCTGAAGACCATCGTGGAGCGCGCAGCCTACCGGGACACGACGCGCGAGATCAACCTCGAGGACCTCGACCTCAGCAGCCCCGAGCAGCCGGGAGGAGGCACCTTCCGGGAGCGGGTCCAGGGGTTCGAGCGGCAGTTGGTCAGGGATGCGCTCACCGCGTCGCAAGGAAACCAAGCCGAGGCTGCCCGACGCCTGGGCCTTGCCTACCATCGATTCCGCTACTACGCCCAGAAGTACCGCTGAGCGAGCCGCGGTCGGCGTCGACCGGTGCCGTCCCTCTTGCCTGGGTCACGAGGAGGCGGGCTGGGGCGTGTCGGCTGAGGGTTCCGGCGCGGGCACCTGGTCGATGGCCGGCGCTGGCTCGGGCTCCTCCCACAGGAAGCCAATCCGCCGCCGTTTCTCGTGCGGCTGCTTCGGCTCGACCTGCAGCATCAGCTGCATCGAGCTGACGTGGCAGAGCAGACGGTAGCGCCGCGGCTCCTCGGCGGGCCCGTCAATCACCACCAGTTCGGAGCCGCGGACCGCGATGTGCTCGACCGTGTAGGCGTGCCCGCCCACCAACGCCACGATCCGGAAGTTCTCCGTGTCGTTGAGTTGCTCCTCGAACTCCTGCAGCGACTGCCGAAGCCGCGCGGCGAACGTCTTGATGTCGGAGTGCGCTGCGATGAGCAGGCCGCCGGACTGGTAGGAAGGCGTCGGCATAGGGTCTCCGGAGTGGGCGCCAGCCCGGATTATCGCCGCTCCCGTGCTGTCGGGCAAGGCCTGGATGCCGCTCCTGCCGTCGGCGTGCGCTGTGCGACGCACCTGAGGACACGCCGGTCGCCCTTCTTGACTGTCCGACTCAGGAGGCCCGCCCGGCCGTGGCGGGTGACCCGAGCCCGGCGGACGTCTTGCAGACGTGGCGCGCAGACAGTTTAGCCGTGAGCGGCGAGCTGACCCACGGCGACAGCATGGGCCACCGCCAGACGCTGAGCCGCGGGCAGGTTCAGCACATGAGCGCGGGCACGGGCGTGCTGCACCCCGAGCACAACCTGGGCGACAAGACGCTCCGATTCCTGCAGATCTGGATCCTCCCAGACAGGAACAACTATCGCCCCGCCTACGGCGATCATCACTTCGAGTGGAGTGACCGCGTGAATCGTCTGCAGGCCATCGCGGGGCCGGCCGATGGGGAGGCACCCATACAGACACGAATCTACGCGAGCTACCTCGAGCCGGGCCGGGAACTGTCGTTCCAGGTGAAGCCAGGGCGGCAACTCTATCTCGTGAACATCGAGGGCAGACTCGACGTTTCCGGCGCGGAACTCGGCCCGAGAGACGCGATCGAGGTCGTGGAAGAAGACCTGACGTTCAAGACATCGGACGGGTCGCACTTCCTCTTCGTCGAGATGGCCAAGGAAGCCCGCCCCCTCCTGACGCCGATCGCACGGCGGAGGGCAGACCGCCCCGCACCCGGATCGTTCAGCGGCGACAGCCCAGCCGAGCGGCTCGCGGTCATCGGACCCGACGGCCCGGGCAGTGCGACGCTCGTGGCGGGCCACGACGAGGCGAAGCGGAGGCCTTCGCCACCACGCCGGACACCCGGCGAAACCATTCGTCTCGCCGGTCGACGCGCCGATGGACACGTCGCAGGGACGAGGCCCGTCGGGATCTGGGGCCGTTCCAGGACTCAACCGATCGAACGTGGCTGATCCGGCCTCGCCCGCGTGAACCCAGGCCGTCGCGGCTCACAAGGCCGGGACGAACTCATTGTCGGAGACTACGTGCGTTAGCTCGAACATCACCCGTCGCCCGGTTTCCACCGCCGCCAGCGTTTCGAAGTGGTCGCGGCCTTGGACGTGCCACCCGATCGACTCGAAGAGGCGACGCAGGCTCTCCAGGTCCCGTGCCCACGGAGCTTGGGCGATCTCGGCCACGTGGCGCAGTTCGTGGCCGAGCAAGGCCGTCCGCTCGGCCGCGTCTCCGGACGTCGTGAGTGAGACCAGCACGAACCGGCACGTTGGCGTCGCAATCATCAGCCGCGTCTCGGCCGTGTAGTGGGGGACCGCGTCGGAGATCCGAAGATACACGATCAGGTCGCTGCGCTCGACGTCGTCGATCAACTGCCGCACCGTGGGCGACTGTGCCTGCGCCGACTCGAGAAGCGCCCTCGCATCGGCCCCAAGCGGGCGAAGGCGCGGGCGGACTGCCGGGTCACCGGCGTCGGCCTGAAGCGACGCGCCGAGCAGCACGGTCGCGAGGACCGGATACGCGCTCCGCATGACATGCCTCCTCGGCCTGGCCAAGCCAGGCTCCCTGCACTGCGTTGGTCGATAGCCCGTACCGGAATTGACGGAATCCCCGCGGGCTTCGGATGCGGAAATGTGACGGGACGCAGTGGAGCGGGACGAGGAACGGTGGGCCAGGGCCGCGGGTCCGCAGCGGCGGTCAGAAGGCGTCGCCGAGCCGCGACCGAACCCGTTCGCGATAGCCGCGGCTGAGCGTGAGGCGCTCGCCCGAGCGGAGCACGACGGCGTACTCGCCGTTCAGCAACGGCTGCAGCTCGCGGATCCGATCGATGTTGACCATCTGGGACCGGTGGATGCGCAAGAACTGCTCGGGGTCGAGCTGGGCCTCGATCGCGTTCATCGTCTGGCGAACCATGTGCGTGGCCGGGCCGACGTGCAGGCGGAGATAGTTGCCCGCCGCCTCCACCCAGTCCAGGTCCTCGGTGCGGACCAGGTACACGCGGCCGTCCGCCTTGACCATGAGCCGGTCGGACGCGGGCCGGCTCGGCGGGCCGGCACTACCGAGTCTGGCGACGTGCCGGACGAGTTGGTCGGTTTCCAAGCGAGCCAACTCCTCACGGGCACGGGCCAGCGCGCGGCGGAAGCGCGGCGGAGCGAATGGCTTGAGCAAGTAGTCGAGGGCCCGCACGTCAAAGGCCCGCAGCGCATAGTCCGGATAGGCCGTCACGAAGATGACAAGCGGCAGGTGCGCCGTGCCGATGGACTCGGCTACGTCGAACCCGTTTCGATCCGGCATCTGAACGTCCAGGAACACCACGTCCGGCGTCAGCCGCCGGATGGCGTCGATGGCGCTGCCGGCGCAGTCGCATTCGCCGACCAGCTCGACGTCAGGCTCTTCGCGGAGGAGCGCGGTGACGCAGTCGCGAGCCAGCGGCTCGTCGTCGACGACCAAGGCGCGAATCGTCATTCGGCCTTCCCACGTCGGCAACCGTTCGCGGAGCGCCGGCGTCGCGTTCGGACGCGCGAGGCCGGGCGAGACCGGCGGCGGGCTGGGCGCGTCCCACCCGGGCGGCGGCAGCGGGACACGTCTCAGGCGTTGGAGGAAGAACGGTTGCCCTATCAGGTTAGACGACGCGCCAGTCGCCTCGGTTCGCCGTCGGTCGGGTTGGCCTTCCGGCACAGCCAGCGGGTATCGACACACGAGGCGGGCGCGGTCGTCGGGAGGTGGGAGTCAGCCTGTGCGCACTGCCCGAGTCCCGCCGAATGCCGCGGTGCCACGTCAAGGCTGCGTCGCCGGACGGCGGCCTTGAATCGCGGGGCGTCCCTAGCCGCCCGACGAGTGGCCGACGCCTCGTGCATGAACCTCGTGGACACGAGCGGTCGGGCGCGTCGACACGCGTGAGGGCGACCCCATCACGCTCACGCTCCGCTTGTACCAGCGGCCAGACTGCCAGAGGTGCAGCCTGACGAGGGTCTTCTTGACGAGCGTGTAGAGCCACGGGTACCGACGGCCGTAGGACTGCGCGAGGCCGCGCCAGGCGCGCCAGTGGTCCGTCGGCCGATACACCTTGTACTCGAAGAACAGCGCCTCGCGCTCGATTTGTTTGAGCGGAAAGCCGGGCAGGCTCAGCGTGCCCCGGCCGAAGTAGTTGGGGTGGTCCTCCCGCACGACGAGCCGGTCGCGGCGGGCCTGGTCGCCGAGCGCCGTTCCCCGGTACGGGTAGAAGATGGTCTGCTGGATCAAGTCCGGCTTGATCCGTCGGTTGAGCGCAATGGTCTTCTGGAAGCGCTCGGGCGTCTCCCCCGGGATGCCCACCAGGTTGAACGAGGACGACTTGATGCCGTAGCGGCGCAGGAGGTCGAACGCCTGGACGATACGGTCGTCGCTCATGCGCCGCCTCAGGACCCGCGCGCGCAGGTCCTCGTCGCCGGACTCGATGCCGATCGCGACGAGCACGCAGCTGGCGTCCTTCAGCAGGCGTACCAGTTCTTCGTTCACGGTCTCCGGACGGGTGTTGCAGGCGAACGGCCGATGGACCTCCCGCCGGTAGAGTTCCGCAAACTCGCGGACCCACACCTTCGACTTGAAGAACGTGTCGTCGTCGAACGCGAGCACCGGCGGGTCGTATCGCCTCACCATGTCCTGGACTTCGGCGATCGCGCGCTCGGGTGATTTATAGCGGACGGCGGTCGAGCCCGTCTCGCGCTGGCCGTAGAGCGGCGCGCAGCAGTACGTGCACTTGAACGGGCAGCCGCGCGAGAAGGAGAACGCCGGGTAGTTGAGGATTGTGCGTCGGCCGAAGATGTCGAGATCCGGTAACGGGAGGTCGTTCAGGTCGTAGTCGATCGCCGACGGCTCGTTTCTGATGATGTGGTTGCCGTCGCGGAACCAGAAGCCGCGAGTCGTCGTGTAGTCCTCGCGCTTCTGGAGCTTGTCGAGCACCTCCGTGAACGGCACCTCACCTTCCCCGTAGCAGACGCCATCGAGGGGCGGACATTCTTCCAGCCACGCGGGATAGGCAGACGGAAACGGGCCGCCCGCAAAGATCCTGATGTCGCGCCGCGCCTTGACGCCCTCCGCCAACCGCTCCATCTGCCGGCGGTGGTTCTCGGTCAACGAGATGCCGATGACGTCCGGGGCCGCCCGGTCCACTTGGTGCAGGACTGTCCCGAGATGGAACGTCGGCAGGTGCAGGAGCGAGACGTCATGCCCGGCCCGCTTGGCGCACGCCGAGAGCGCCGTGATGCCGTGGTTGAGCGTCATCTCCAGGCCCATGTTCGGGTAGATGATCAGCAATCTCATCGTTTGTTTCTCCCGAAGAGCACCCACTCCAGCGGCCGGTGGACCGATGGGGCGGGATCACGGGGCACCAGGGCCAGGCACAATTACTGACAAGAAATTGTCCATCTGCTGACTTATTGTCCAAACAACTCATAGCCACTTCACCATATCTTTCGGTCGCGGGGCTCGTAGCTGTGCTGGATCCGTTTCGGGACGCTGGAGGCGTCGACGGCTCTTCAGCCGACGCGCGGGGCACCGTCGGCGTGTGGTGTGTTCGGACGAGGGATCGCCCGTCAGGTAAGCGGGCGGCGCTATACTACGGTCGACCATGGCGCCCACCTCGACCATTACCGACTTTGTGCCTGATTCGATCGTGCACCCGTCGCTCGGTCCCACCCGGCGTGTGGTGGCCGGCGTCGAGCGCAACCTTGCGGCCGCGCCGGAGCTGTTCGCCGACCGGGCCGTCTCGGCCACGAGAAGCTACCGCGACACCGAAGGAGAACCGGTGGCGCTGCGCCGCGCGCGGATGATCGCGCGCATCCTGGACGACCACCCCGTCGTGATCCAGGACGGTGAGCTCATCGTGGGCATGAAGACCCGGACACCGCGCGGATCGCCGGTCTTTCCCGAGATCAACTGCGCCTGGGTGGAGCGGGACCTCGACCGGCTGGGCAGTCGAGCGAACACCCCGTTCTACGTCAGCGACGACACGAAGCGGACACTGCGCGAGGAGGTCTTTCCCTACTGGCGGGGTCGGCAGGTTTGGGATCGCCTCAAGGAGGCCGTCACGCCGGAGATGTGGCGGGCCGACGACCGGGGCGTGGTGTACCACTATTTTCGCTCCCGGACCGTTGGCCACATCAATGCCGGCTACGAGAAGGTGCTGACCAAGGGCATGACGGGGATCCGGGCTGATGCCGTCCGCGTGCTGGCGGGGCTCCGCCACGAGGATGCCTCATACCTCCGGCGGAAGCAGTTCCTCGAGGCGGTGATCCTCGTCTGCGACGCGACGATCGCCTTCGCGAGGCGGCATGCGTCGGCGGTTCGGGATCTGGCGGCGGCCACGGCGGAGCCCGGCCGGCGGGAGGAGCTCCTGCGCGTGGCGGAGGTCTGCGAGCGCGTGCCCGCCGATCCCGCGCGGTCGTTTCATGAAGCGCTCCAGGCGTTCTGGTTCACGCACCTCGTGCTGAATCTCGAGACCGACGGCCACGCCTTCGGACCCGGCCGCTTCGATCAGTACCTCCTCCCCTACTACCGACACTCAGTCCGGTCAGGGGAGCTGACGGTGGACCAGGCCCAGGAGCTGCTCGACCTGCTGTGGGTGAAGTTCGACGAGATCACGCTCGCGAAGGATTCCGGGGAGTCGCAGACCAGCAGTTCCTATCCCGAGTTCCAGAACCTCAACATCGGTGGGCTGACGAGGGAGGGCCGTGACGCCAGCAACGAGCTGTCGTTCATGTGCCTCACGGCGCTCGAGCATACGCGGTTGCCGCAGCCAGGACTCTCTGCGCAGATCAGCGCGAAGACGTCTTCGCGGTTCCTGCTGCGCTGTTGCGAGTTGCTCCGGCTGGGCCTGGGCATGCCTGCCATGTTCAACAGCGACACGCTCGTGCTGGGCATGGTCAACCGCGGGAAGACGCTCGAGGATGCCCGGGCCAGCAGCCTCAATGGGTGCGTGGCCTGCTTCTGCGACGGCAAGGACCGGATGGCGTCGACCGGGTACTTCAATCTGGCCAAGTGCCTGGAGCTGGCGCTGAGCGACGGCGTGGACCGACTCTCGGGTGAGCGGCTCGGGCCGTCGACGGGCGACCCCGCCGGCTTCCGGACCTTCGACGAGGTGGTGGCGGCCTTCCGCGCCCAGGTCGCGCACTTTGTCGACCTCAAGGTCCACTACGACAACACCATGCGGGACGTCTACGCCACCTACTGTCCCGTGCCGTTCACCTCGGCCGTCATCGATGACTGCATCGAACGGGCCTTGGACTGGCACAGCGGAGGGGCTCGCTACAACATCGCGACCATGTCGGGTGTGGCCGTCGGGACGGTGGCCGACGCGCTGTCGGCGATCCGCACGCAGGTATTCGAGCGCGGCGAGGTCACGATGGCCGATCTCGTCGACCACCTCGCGCGGAACTGGGACGGCGCGGAGCTGCGCCGCGAGCGGGTCGTGAACCATGTCCCGCACTACGGCAACGACGACGACGCGGCCGACAGCCTGGCCGTGCTCACGCAGCAGGTCTTCTGTGACCAGGTCGAGGCGCACCGCGACGTCCAGGGGGCGCGCTATTGGGTGGACCTGCTGCCGACGACCGCCCACATCGCGCTCGGCGAACTGACGGGCGCCACGCCGGACGGGCGCCACGCCGGCGAGCCGCTGTCCGAGGGAGTGTCCCCGGTGCAGGGTCACGACCGTCGGGGTCCGACCGCTGTGGCGCGGTCCGTTGCCAAGCTGGATCACGCACGCACCAACGGCACGCTGCTCAACCTGCGGGTTGATCCCGAGTGCCTGCGGACCCCCGACGACCTGCGCAAGCTCGCGGCGCTCATCCGCGGGTACTTCGACCAGGGCGGCCACCACGTCCAGTTCAACGTCGTCGACCGTCGCACGTTGCTCGACGCCATGACGCACCCCGAACAGCACCGCGACCTGATGGTGCGCGTCGCCGGTTATTCCGACTACTTCGTGCTGCTCAGTCCGGAGATCCAGCGCGAGATCCTCTCGCGCACGGAGCATGCGTTGTAGGGGGCGCTGCCGAGACGCGGCGATATCCGTCGGCCAGTGGCTGCTGGGCGCGTGTGCGCGTGAGCGATCTTCGACACCGACCTCCGGAGCAGAGGGAGATGACTGGGCCGGACACCGTGGAGGTCAGGCCGTCACCCATCGAAGGGCTCGGGCTCTTCGCGCGGCAGTCGTTCCCCGCCAGTCAGCCCGTGCGGCGGATCGTGGTCGTTCGTGAAGTGACGATGGAGACGCCGCTCCGAGCGGACCTGGAAGAGCGCGCGGACCACTGCGACTATCCCGACGGGCGGGTCGTGCTCCTCGGCTTTCCGGATCGCCACATCAACCACAGCTGCGACCCCAACGCCTACGTCCTCTACGAGGCGACCGACTGCTACCTGGTCGCCCGGCGCGATATCCGGGCCGGGGAAGAGCTGACCTGCGACTACAACATCAACATCACGGGCGGCACGGCTTGGCCGTGCCACTGCGGGGCATCTCGGTGCCGCGGCACGACAATCGGCGACTTCTTCGGGCTCCCGTCCGACATTCAGCGGGAATACCGCCCGCTTCTGGCCGACTGGTTCGTTCGCCGACACGCAGACCGACTCGCCCGTGCATTCGACACGCCGCCCGGGAGACGCTGACCGACGGCGGGCGCCGCACCGCCCTTTCACCGCTCGCGACCACGCGCGACGGGCGTTCGCGCTCCCGCACGCCGAATGACACGAGGAACGGCCCCGCGCCGACAAAGATGGTGGCCAACAGGATCAACCCGAACGCGGGCCAGCATCGACTGCTTTGCCCAAAGGCAGACGTCATCTGCCACGCCCCACCGACACGTCAGCCATAGACACGACCGGCGGGGACGACGCGAAGTGCCAGTCGAGAGATTCGCTCGAAGGATCAGGATCGCCCAGCCGCGTGCTGCTCAGGCGGGGCGAGGCATCTGCGCCTGATGTGCTAGACTCCGCCGGTCCGCGTCCGCGTGATGAGAGGCCGCTGATCATTCTCGGAGGCCAGTGATGAGCCCAGACTCAACTCAAACCCGCCGGTCCTTTCTCGGCGTGGTGACCGGCGGCCTCGTGGCCGCCTCGGCGGCCAGGACCGTTGCCCTCTCGCGCCGACGCGAGGCTGATTTGGCCGCCTCGCCGAAGGTGTCGGCCAACGACCGCATTCAACTCGCCATCGTCGGCGCGGGTGGTATGGGGACCGAGGACGTAAAGACCGCGTTGACCGTCGAGGGCGTCAAGCTGGTGGCCGCGTGCGACCTGTACGACGGGCGCCTCGCGGACGCCCGCCGGCTGTGGGGCGCCGATCTGTTCACGACGCGCGACTACCGCGAGGTCCTGGCGCGACGCGACGTGGATGCCGTCATCGTGGCCACGCCAGACCACTGGCACCAGCGCATCTCGGTGGACGCGATGGACGCCGGCAAGGCCGTCTACTGCGAGAAGCCCATGGTGCATGCGCTCGGCGAGGGCGAAGCGGTCATCGCCTCGCAGCGGCGCAACAAGGCGGTGTTCCAGGTCGGCAGCCAGGGGATGAGCTCGCTCGGCAACGAGAAAGCCAAGAAGCTGCTGGCCGACGGCGCCATCGGCGCCCTCAACTACGCCGAGGGCTTCTGGGCACGCAACTCGCCGACCGGGGCCTGGCAGTACCCGGTGCCGCCGGACGCTTCTCCGCAGACGGTGGACTTCGACCGCTTCCTCGGGTTGGCGCCCCGGACGCCCTTCGACCCGGTCCGGTTCTTCCGCTGGCGCAACTACCGGGACTACGGAACGGGCGTGACCGGCGACCTGTTCGTCCATCTCTTCTCGAGCCTGCACTTCATCACCGGTTCGGTCGGTCCAGTCAGCGTCATGGCCACCGGCGGCCTGCGGTACTGGAAGGACGGCCGCGACGCCGCCGACGTCATGCTCGGCATGTTCGACTACCCGGAGGTGGCGGCGCATCCGGCGTTCAACTTGTCCCTTCGGGTCAACTTCGTGGACGGCACCTCGGGCAGCACCTACCTCCGGCTGGTGGGCTGCGAGGGCGCGATGGACGTCACCTGGGACGACGTGACCGTTCATCGGAACAAGGTGTGGGATCCGCAGCGGGCCATTCAGAAGGCCTACATGCACGACCCGGAGCCGGCCGGGCGAGCGGAGATGCTGCCCTCCCCAGTGGTTTACAAGGTCGAGCCGGGCTACAAGGGCGCCCACTACGATCACTTCGTCAATTTCTTCACCGCCATCCGCGGCGGCCAACCGGTTGCCGAGGACGCCGTGTTCGGCTACCGGGCCGCCGCCCCGGCCCTGGCGTGCAATCAGAGCTACTACGAGAAGCGCGCGATCCGCTGGGACCCGGTGGCGATGAAGGTCGTCGGGTCGTAAGGTCATTCACGCGCAGGAGGTCCAGTGATGCGGAGCATTCGTCACGGCAGGCGGTACTCAGGGCGGATGGCGGCCATCGTGGGATTGGCGTTCGCGGGCACCGTGGTCCTCGCAGCAGCCGGGCAGACACCTGCGCCACAGTCGGCCACGCGCCACAACACCCTCACGCCCGCGGAGCAGACGGCCGGCTGGCGCCTGCTGTTCGATGGGGTCACGACCAAGCGGTGGCACACCTTCGGCAAGGATCGCGTCGTCGGGTGGGCGGTGGTCGACGGCGAACTCATCGCGCTCGGGCAGGGGGGCGACCACGGGAATGACGTCGTGACCGACGAGGAGTTCGAGAACTTCGAGCTCGCGATCGAGTGGAAGCTCGCACCCCAGGCCAACAGCGGGATCTTCTTCAACGTCGTCGAGAAGGGCTACGACGTGCCCTACGCGACCGGCCCCGAGTATCAGCTGATCGACGACGACGGCTGGCCCGACAAGCTCGAGGACTGGCAGCACACCGCCGCCAACTACGCGATGCACCCGCCCAGTGCGAAGGCCGCCAAGCCGGTCGGGCAGTGGAACCAGACTCGCATCGTGGTCGACCACGGGCACGTCCAACACTGGCTCAATGGCGTCAAGGTGGTCGAGTACGACCTCTGGACGCCCGATTGGGAGCGCCGCGTGAAGGCCGGGAAGTGGAAGGACTACCCGGGCTACGGGCGGGCGAAGCGCGGCCGGATCGGACTCCAGGATCACGGCAACAAGATCTACTTCCGGGACATCAGGATTCACGTTCTGTAGACCCCGGGTGGCGCGGCCCGCGGCAGCGGCGGACCGCGCCTTCCTGCGGGCGGTGATCGCCAGCACCACGGCGACCAGTAACGACGCCCGTGCACGTCCACCCAAGCCACGAATCCACCTGCCGGTCTTAGGGCGCTCGGCCCGCCGCGGCTCCCATAGGGCGCTCCACCTGTGTCCAGCCGCGGCGTCCAGAAGGCCCTCGGTCCTCGACACGCCTCGCCTTGTCGCGCGACGGGTGAGGGGAATTCGATCCGCCCATCGATTCTATGGGGTGTAGCCCGTCCCTCGACCGGAGGGAAGGGGACGGTCGGCCGCGCCGCGTGCGCAGGCGGACGCCGTCATGGACGGGACAGGCCAGTGGTGCGGCGGCGGCTCCCCCAGACTGAGGCCGGCGGACGGTACGCCGGCCCCGACGCAACTGGTCAGGGAGCTGCTTGAGAACGCCCCCACGCTCAGCGCGGCGCTAGCCTGGTCTTTCCGGACATGACCGTAGCGAACCCATCGCGCGCGACGAGCCGGCGATGCCCATTTCTGAACCGTGGCCCTTCGTCCCGCTCGCCCGTGCGCGCTACCGCAGGAAGACCGCGTTCTGCATGAGGCGTCCACGAGGGTCGGCGGTGGCTTCCTCAGGAGGTCGGTCATGCGCGTCCCAAGCATCCTGTTCGCTTTGCCGCTTGTGCTGGTGCCGACTGTCTCCCTTGCGCAGACCGACACGGCCGTGCCAAACGCCTCCGCCGTGCCGCCGATCGTCCGGTTCAGCGGCACGCTGGGCGAGACCGCTGGCACCGTGGGCGTGCGGTTCGCGCTCTACCGGGAGCAGACCGGGGGCGAGGCGCTGTGGGCCGAGACACAAGTGGCGCAGGTCGACGCCTCGGGTCGCTACAGTGTCGTGCTGGGGACGACGACCGCGCTCGCACCCGAGGTGTTCGCGACGGGGGAGGCCCGATGGCTGGGCGTGCAGGTCGCGGGCCAGGCCGAGCGGCCGCGGGTGCTGCTAGTCAGTGTGCCGTATGCGCTCAAGGCGGGCGACGCGGAGACGGTGGGGGGCAAGCCGCTCTCGGCCTTCGTGCTGGCGGGAAACCAGACCGGAATCGGGGCCGATGGACTGACGTATGTGAACCCGCAGGTCCTGAAGGCCGGCCTGCAGGCAGCGGGGGGCCCGGGGCAGACGGCGAACAGCGGGACGGCGAACTACCTGGGACTCTTCCTGAACACGACGGACCTGGGCAGTTCGGTGGTCTACCAGGACCCCTCGACGCAGCGCCTGGGGGTGAACACGACGGCGCCCCTCGCGGCGTTCCACGCGGCGTCGAACACGGCGCCGGTGGCGTTCTTCGACGTCTACAGCCCGGTGCTGACGGCGCTGCCGGTGGCGTACCGGGCAGCGCGGGGGACGATGCTGGCACCGAGCGCGGTGCAGACGGATGACATTCTGGGGGGACTGGCGGTGCGGGGGTTTGGGTCGTCGACGTTCAGCCCCGGCGGCCGGGGGCAGGTCGCGTTCAAGGCGGCCGAACCGTGGACGGACAGCGCGAACGGCACCTATCTGCAGGTGAACACGACGGCGGTCGGGACGAAGGTCCTCACGGAGCGGCTCCGGGTGACGGCGGGGGGGGACGTGGGGATCGGGACGTCGACGCCGGGGCAGCTGCTGAGCGTGGCGGGGACGATCGAGAGCACGACGGGCGGATTCAAGTTCCCGGACGGGACGACGCAGACGACGGCGGGCGGCGTCAGGAGCTTCAACGGTCGCACCGGGGCGGTGGTGCCGACGGCCAACGACTACACGTACTCGCAGATCGGCGGGACGCTGCCGGACGGCGCGCTGACGGGCACCTACACCCACGCGGTGACCTTCAGCAGCGCGGGCAACCAGCTGACAGCCGCGTCAGTGAGTGCCACCTCCAGCGGCGGGCCCGCCGTCTATGGGACCAACACGAGCAACACGGGCACGGGCGTGCAAGGCGCGGGCGCCACCGGTGTCTACGGCCAAGGCGCGGTCTACGGCGTCTACGGGCGCAATTCCTCCAATCAGAGTTACGGCCAGCTCGGTACCACAGCGAACAGCTACCCAACCGGCGTCTACGGCCTGGCGGACGGTACGTCGGCCGCCGGGGTGTTCGGTGACGCGGGCACGGGAACAGCCACCGTCGGCGTGTACGGCCGGTCGGGCAGTTCGACGGGCACCGCCGTGCTTGGATCGGCCACGTCTGCGAGCGGTCCGGCTTGGGGCGTCGGCGGCGTTTCGCACAGCACCGCCGGCATCGGCATCTTCGGCGCGGTCGATGCGACCAGCGGCATCACCTATGGAGTTGTGGGCGAGTCGACCAGCCCGGCGGGCACCGCCGGAGTGTTCGTCAACACCGCCGGGGGGAAGATCCTCTCGGGCCAGATCGACACCAACGGCACCGAGGTGTTCAGCGTCGCTGGCAGCGGGAACGTCACCACGCCTTCCCTGCTGCTGTCGGCCACGACTGGTTCCACCGTGGGCGTGATCGGTCTTGGATTGACGCCGTTCATCCATGCCTGCTGCAGCGTCCAGAGCGGGAATACCTTCATCGGATCTAGTGTCCCGTACCAGTGGTTCGCATGATAAGTCCTACGCCTGGGCCGGCAGCGTGCGAACCGCGAACCGGGCGATGCTCGCGAGAATCTCGTCGGCGTTCTTGGTCCAGACGAACGGCCGGCACTCGACGTTCTGCGCTTCGATGTAGTCCCGAATCGCGCGCTCGAGCGCGGCGATGCTGCGATGCACGCCGCGGCGCAATTGCCTGGTCGTCAGCCCCGCAAACCACCGTTCGACCATGTTGAGCCACGACCCGTACGTGGGGGTGAAGTGGAGGTGGTACCGGGGACGCTTCGCGAACCAGTGCCGAATGAGGGCCGTCTTGTGTGTGCCGTAGTTGTCCAGGATCAGATGAACCTCCAAGTCCGCCGGCACATGGGCGTCGATCAGGTCCAGGAACTTCCGGAACTCGACGGCGCGATGCCGCGCGCGGGTCTCGCCCAAGACCTGGCCCGTCTTCACGTCAAGGGCCGCAAAGAGCGTCGTCGTCCCGTGGCGGCGATAGTCATGCGTGCCCCGCTCGGCTTGCCCGGGCCGCAGCGGCAACAACGGCGCGGTGCGATCCAGCGCCTGAATCTGCGATTTCTCATCCACGCAGAGGACCAGCGCGTGCTCGGGTGGCGACATATACAGTCCAACGATGTCGCGCACCTTGTCGATCAGCAGGGGGTCTGGCGACAGCTTAAAGGTCTCGGCCCGATGCGGCTGCAGCCCAAACGCGCGCCAGATCCGGCTGATGGCCATGGCGCTGAGCCCGCTGGCTTTCGCCATGCTCCGGGTACTCCAGTGCGTGGCGCCGCGCGGCGTGGTTTCCAGGGTCCGCACGATGACGGCCTCGACCTGTTCGTCAGTGATGCGGCGCGGCGTCCCCGGCCGCGGCTCGTCGAGGAGGCCGTCCACCCGCTGCTCGACGAACCGCTGTCGCCACTTGCAGACCGTGCCGGGCGCAACGCGCAGGCGCCGGGCCACGGCCATATTGGTCAGGCCGTCGGCGCACGCCAAGATGATGCGCGCGCGACGGGCGACGAAGCTCGCCGTGCGGCTGCGATGAGCCAGCGACTGCAGGTGCTGCCGTTCGTCGTTCGTCACGATCAAGGTCGCCTTGGGTCGCCCGGTTCGCATGCGTCCTCCTCTTTTGGACTATACGACCGCGACCCAGTATTTATTTCACATATTTCTGTTACGGGACACTAGCGCGGGCAACTTCACCACCACCGGCGGCTCGAACGCGGCGAGCGGCGCAGGTGCGCTAAACCGCAACACCTCCGGCACCGGCAACACCGCCAACGGTAGTAGCGCTCTCTTTGGCAACACCTCGGGCGGGTCCAACACGGCCGTCGGCTTCGAGGCGCTGATGGCCAGCACCACGGCCGACTTCAACACCGCCATCGGCGCCGGTGCGCTCGGCAACACGTGCCTCAACCTGCCGGCTGGCTGCCCGGCGAGCAACAACACCGCCGTCGGAACCGACGCGGGCAACGGCATCGGTTCTCCCGCGAGCGGCAACGTCACCGGGTCGAACAACACCTTCCTCGGCGCGTTCGCCGGCTATGAGGGGCCCACCGATCTGACCAACGCGACGGCCATCGGCGCCAACTCACAGGTGACGGCGAGCAACGCGCTCGTGCTCGGCGCTGTCGGCACGAACGTCGGCATCGGCACGACGCATCCGTCCGCGACCCTCCAGCTCAACGAGAACGACAGCTCGAACGCCGACGTGCTGCTGCTCGGCAGCACCGGCACGAAGGGCCTCCAGCTGTCGGACACTGGCAGCTTAGGTGTGGACATCCAGTCGATCGGCGCGCCGCTGTTCCTCAATTTCTGGGGCGGGCAGTTCACGGTGTTGAACGCGTCGGCCGCGTCCACTGGGTACGTCGGGATCGGCACGCGGAGTCCGGACGCGATGCTGAGCGTCAACGGGACTGCCGACAAGCCCGGCGGCGGCTCGTGGGGCACCTTCTCCGATGCACGCCTGAAGACGGTCGGCCACGACTTCCGGGCGGGGCTCGCCGACGTGCTGCGGCTGCAGCCCCGGTACTACCGCTACAAGCCGGACAACGCGCTCGGCATCGCCGACCGCGCGGTGCACGTGGGCGTTGTCGCGCAGGAGGTCGAGCCGGTGCTGCCCGAGGCGGTGAGCCGCAATGACCAGGGCTACCTGCTGGTGAACAACGACCCGGTTCTCTGGGCGATGCTGAACGCCATCAAAGAGCAGCAGGCCCTCATCGAGAAGCAGGCGGCAGCGCTCAAGGCCCAGCAGGCGGAGATCGCCGAACTCTCGTCGCGCACGCAGGCGATCGAGGCCGCGCTGGCCGACCATCCCAGCCAGACGGTTGGGGCACGCTCCGGCTGCAGCGCGACCGGGCCGGCCACGGACCGTTCGCCGGTGCCGGACCGGAGGTAGTGCCGTGAGGCGCGACGCGCCTGCGAAGGCGTCGCCGTCGGCGGTAGCCCGGACCAGCAGCGCGTCTGACAGCGGCCGCGTCCTCGTCAGAACCGGGTGCCCAGCTGCCGCCGGCGAGCGCGGTCGTACGCCAGCAGGGCGATGGCCGTGTCCTGCACCCCCACGCCGGTCAGGGCACAGACGGTAATCTCGTCTGGCCTGGTGCGGCCGGGTCGCGCGCCCGAGGTCAGCTCTCCCAACTCGGTCACGTCGGCATTGCCATCGATGGCACCTTCCTCGATGGCGTGGTGGAACTCCCCACGCGCAAAGCACTGGGCCTTCAGGTCGCAGACGAGTCGATCGGCTCGGCCGAGCACGGTGCTCTCGAGTTCCTGCTTCTCCGGTACATCGGCGCCCATCGCGGTGATGTGCAGCCCGGGGTGCAGCCATGCCGCCCGCACGATCGGCGTTCGCGAGGGCGTGCACGTGACGACGACGTCGCTCGTCCGAACGAGCGTCTCGGGGTCCACCGCTTCGACGTCGACCCGCGGCGAGTCTGGCGCGCTGCCCAGCCACGCGCGCATGTCCCCGAGGTAGGCTTCAACGGCGGCTGGTTGACGGTCGTAGACGAGCAGACGTTCGAATGGGCGCACCAGCCGCAACGCCTGCGCCTGGAACCGTCCCTGGACACCCGCTCCCACCACACCCACCGTTCGGACCCGGGTCGGCGCGAGCGCCTTAGCCGCCGCCGCCCCCGCCAACGCCGTCCGCACATCGGTCAGGTACCCGTTGTCGAGCAGGATCCCCTGCGGGTAGCCAGTTCGCGTGCTGAGGACGACCATCAGCCCACTGCCGCTCGGCAGCCCCCACCGTCCGTTATCGAAGAACCCCGAGGCGATCTTGATCGCCAGACTGGGCAGCCCGTGGACATAGGCGCCCTTCACGTCGATCTCACCCCGGAACTCGGGCACGAACAGTCCCACGATCGGCGGTACGTCGGCCTGGCCGGCGGCGAGGCGGGAGAATGCCTCCTCGATGGCGGCAAGCGCCTCCTGATCGACGCTGACGAGGCTCCGAATCTCGGCCTCGGACAGCACGAGGACCCCTTCGCGGGACGGTGCGGATTCGACGTCGGGACGGGTGGAGGTTGGCGACATGGTGCCTATCAATATATCGTGTGGGGGCGCTCTCCGGCGCACTGCCCTGAACGCCCGCGCGAGGTGACTATGAAGATTCCGCCCTTCGAGATGGAGCGCATGCAGTCGACCTGGGAAAACCTGGTGCAGTTCGACATGAGCGAGAGCGGTGTCCGGCCGGTGACCCTGCGGGAGCTGGCGGACATGGGATTCGACCTTGAGGGGGCGCTGGACCTGCCCCTCGGCTATAGCCAGTCGAACGGGACGATCCCGTTACGCGAGCGGCTGGCCGCCATCTACCCGGGCGCTTCGGTGGATTGCATCGAGGTCACGAACGGCACGTCCGAGGCCAACTACCTCGTCGCGCTGAGCGCCCTCGAGCCAGGCGACGAACTGGCCATGGAGCTGCCTAACTACATGCAGCTCTGGGGCGTGCCGCAGAGTCTCCAGGCTCGGGTCCGGACGTTCCACCTGCGCGCCGAGCTCGGGTGGGAGCCTGACTGGGAGGAGTTCGAGCGGGCCGTGACGCCCAAGACGAGGCTCCTCTACCTGTCGAATCCCAACAACCCGTCGGGGGCCGTTCTCTCCGAGTCGGCGATGCAGCGCATCGTCGCCCGCTGCGAGCTGACCAACACCCTGCTGCTCGCCGACGAGGTGTACCTCGGCGCCGAGCTCGACGGCCCGCGCACGCGATCCTTCTGGGGCATGAGCGACCAGGTGGTGGTCACCAGCGGGCTGTCGAAGGCGTACGGCATCCCCGGAGTGCGCGTGGGCTGGATCGTGGGACCGGCTGGACTCATCGCGACGTGCTGGTCGCAGCACGACTACTTGACCATCGGCCCCAACAAACTCTCCGACCTGATTGCCCGTACAGCGGTCTCGGAGCCGAACCGCGAGCGCCTCTACGCGCGGACGCGGGCCATCCTCACCGCGAACCTGCCCCCACTGGTCGCCTGGGCGGACACCTTTGGCGACACCCTGACGCTCAACCCTCCGCGAGCCGGCGCGATGGCACTCGTCCGCTACCGCGGCGACGTGCCGAGCCTGACGCTGTGCGAGCGAGTGCGGACGACGCAGAACACGCTGATCGTTCCCGGCATCCACGTCGGCCTCGAAGGTTACCTGCGGATCTGGTACGGCGGGCGCCCGGAGTACATCGCGGAAGGGTTGCGGCGCGTTGGCGTCGTGCTCGGCCAGGTGCTACGCTGATTGGGTTTCCGGGACCAGTGACATGCGAGTGAGCCGGCTCGCGCGAAGCGAGCAGATCTACAGCTCCAACGTGTACCTCCTGCTGGGCGACTGGAGCCGGATCGGCGACGTCAACACGCTCGTCGACGCGGGCGCCGACCCGGCCGTGCTGCCCTTCGTCGAGCAGGCGCCGACCGGCGTCGGCAAGCGCAAGGTCGACCTCGTGATCCTCACCCACCGCCATTACGACCATGCGCTGATGCTGCCCCACATCAAGGCGACGTACGGCGCGCGGGTGCTGGCCTGGGGCCGGCCGGACGACCCGATCGACGAGGCGGTGACCGATGGGCAGCGCATCCACGCGGGGGACGACGAGCTGGAGGTGATTCACACTCCCGCGCACACCGACGACTCCATCTGTCTGTACGGAATCGGGAGCGGGGCGCTGTTTGTCGGCGATACCCCCCTGCTGGTCCACTCGACCGACGGCTCCTATCAGCCCGAGTTCGTCGAGGCGCTCCGGCGGATTGCCGCGCGGCCGGTCACCACGATCTACTTCGGCCACGGCGAGCCGCTCACCGAAGGGTGCAACCAACAACTCGACCGGTCATTGTGCAACGTCCTCGAAGCCTACCGCCGGAACGGCTGAGGGCGAGCTGCGCCGGCGGCTACCTCGCGACGGGGGAGGCGACCACCGGCGCGATCGATTGGCCGTTGATGTGGGCCGTCGTGGTCGTCCCCGCCTGGCGCATCACCATCTGCAGCTCGCGCCGCAGCATTGACAGGACGGTTTCCACCCCCTCCTGCCCGAACGACGCCAGGCCCCACAGGTAGGGCCGACCGATGCCGACGGCGGTGGCGCCCAGTGCGAGGGCCTTGAAGATGTCGGTGCCCCGCCGGAACCCGCTGTCCACGATGATTGGGACGCGTCGGGCGACGGCCGACGCGACCTCCCCGACGCACTCGATCGTCGACCGGAGGCTGTTCTCGGCACGTCCGCCGTGGTTCGACACCCACACCCCGTCTACCCCGTGCTGGAGGGCCAGTTCGGCGTCCTCTCCCGTGACGATGCCCTTCAGCAGGAGCTTCATCGAGCTGGCGTCCTTCAGCCGCTTGACGTAGTCCCAGGTCGGCGTGCCGATCTCGGGGGCGGCCGGCGCTGGCTTGAGGCCGGCCACCATGGGCTGATGGCTGTTGTCGCGGGCCGAGCGGTCCTTGTGGCACCCGGTGCAGTCGGCCGTGTCACGCCGCTCGGCCCGTGCCACGGTCAGCCGGTTGCTGCCGCCGAGCAGGTCGATCGTGAACACGAGCGCCGGGCAGCCAGCGGCCGCGGCGCGCGCGATCAGCTGCTTGGTCTGGTTCCAATCGTTCCGCTGATAGAGCTGGAACCAGACCGGCTCACCGCGCGCTGCGGCCACGTCTTCGACCGACGCTGTCGCCGGAGTGGCGAGCACGAAGAGTTGTTTGGCGGTCCGAGCCGCCCGCGCGACGGCGATTTCCCCGTCGGGATGAAACGCCCGCTGACTGCCCACGGGGCAGAGGAGGACCGGCGTCTCCCACCGTGTGCCGAACAGAGCGACCGAGGTATCAACCTTGCTGATGTCGATGAGCCGGCGCATGCGCAGCTGGTAGCGCGAGAAACCCTCCCGGTTTGCCCTCACCGTACCGTCGTCGTCGGTGCCCGTGTCGAGATACCCCAGGTGAGCGGGCGACAAGGTGCGCCGGGCGACCGCCTCGAAGTCGAAGACGTCGAGCGCGTCCTTGGCCCTTGTGATCACGTCGCCCGACTGGGCCGAGGCGGGCCAGTCCAGTGCGGCCAGCAGCGGGCTCGCGGCCAGGAATCGGAGAAAGGCGCGACGGTCGTGCTCCGGGACGACATGTGCAGCCATAAGGATCCTGCGTGGTCAGCCGGCCCCCGAGCCCACCAGCGGTCCGACTGGCGGGCCGGTCTGGCCGCGGCGCTCCGAACGCGCATAGCATACACGGTGCGGCGGGCCTGGGCGCGGGAATCCAGCAGCCGGCGAGTCGAGCGACGTCACTGCGCGTAAGATGGAAGCAGCATTCCGACGATCGCCACGCAGATGGACGATTCGACGCCCGAATCGCCGTTTGCCCCCGCTTTGCTCGGGCTCGGCGCCTGGCGCGCGCTCGCTGGTCTCACCGCCCTGCCGCTCGCCCGCCTGGGGTTGCCGCTCCGCCTCAAGTCGATCGACCTGCTCGCGGACGTGCGCGCCAGCTCGATGGCATTTCGCCCGAACGGCAGGGCCCGGGCGTCCGCTTCGACTCGTTCGGCATCGTCGGGGCGACGGCCGACACGATGGTGCGCTCGAGGACGCTCGATCGGCTCCTGGCGGCCGTCCAGCCCGACTTGGTCATCGTCTCGCTCGGCACCAACGACGCGACGGCGCGCCCGTTCCGGGAGGACGTGTTCTCGGCGAGCGTCAGCGATCTGGTGGCGCGCGTGCGCGGAGCTCGTCCCGGCGCGGCCGTGTTGCTCACCACGCCGCCCGACTCCTTCCTGAGGGCGACGCGGCGCACGCGCCCGGCGCCGAACCCGGCCGTGATCGACGTTCGGCGCCTGGTTCTCGAGTCCGCGGTCTCGCTGCGCGTCGTGGGACCTGTTCGACGTGATGGGCGGCAGCGGCGCGATCGGGGCGTGGCGGCAGGACGGGCTCGCGCGCGACGATCTGATTCACTTCACCAAGCCCGGCTACCAATGGCAGGCGCAGCGGCTCTGGGCGGCTCTCTACGGCGGCTTCGTGCGGTATGCGGCCAATCGATCTGACTAGGGTCGTCCAAGGCCTGGGCTGCCAGCACGGCGAGCAGTTCGGGATCCTGAGCGGCTCCTTCGCGCTCTTGTTCCTGGCGTTCCTCGTCGTGTATCCGATTGTCGCGCGGACGCGAGCGTCGCGTGTCTGGGCGCTGCTCGTCTTCTCGCTGTATGTCTACTACAAGGCGACCGGCGCGGTCGTGGGGCTGCTGGTGGCGTCCGCGCGCGTGGACTTCGGGATTGGCCGGTTTCTGGCCCATGACGACCGGCCCTTCGTTCGCCGGACCGCGGCATGGGTGGGCATCGGCCTGAACCTCGCGGTGTTGGCGTGCTTTCGCTACACGAGGGCCTGGCGGGTGTAGTGGCCCGCCGGTTGGGCCGCCGCCCTGCCGATCGGCGTGTCGTTCTACACGTTCCAGAAGATCGCCTATCTGGTGGACGTGCGCGCGCGGAAGGCCGCGCCCGTCGACCGGGCGTCGGAGTTCCTGCTCTTCGTGTGCTTCTTCCCACGCGTACTGGCCGGTCCGATCGTCAAGGCGGCCGACTTCATGGCGCAGCTGGCGGCGCCGTGGCGCGTGTCGCGGCGTGACGTCGGGGAAGCGGTCTTCCTGATCCTCACCGGGCTCGTCAAGAAGGCGGTCATCGCCGACTACCTCGGCGTGAACTTCGTGGACCGGGTGTTCGCCGCGCCGACGCTCTGCTCGGGCGTCGAGAACCTGCTCGCGGTCTACGGCTACGCCTTCCAGATCTACGGGGACTTCTCCGGCTACACGGACATCGCGCTCGGCCTGGGCCGGCTCGTCGGGTTCCGGCTGCCCCCGAACTTCGACGCGCCCTATCGGGCCCGAAGCGTCACCGACTTCTGGCGCCGGTGGCACATGACGCTCTCCGCCTGGCTGAAGGAGCACGTGTCCCTGCCGGTGGCCTTCGCGCTCAGTCACCGTGTCGGGGCCGAGCGCGTACTGGGCGTGAAGACGGAACTCGTCGTGGCCGGTACGGCGGCCCTGCTCACGTGGCTGGCGTGCGGGCTCTGGCACGGCGCGGCGTGGGGTTTCCTCGTGTGGGGCGCGCTCCACGGCCTTGCCGTGACCGTCGAGCAGTTCACCCGCTGGCCGCGCCGGATGAGCGCCGGGCGACTCCGGGGGGGCTGCGGCGGCGCTGGCGACGTTCCACTTCGTCTGCGCCGCGTAAGTCTTCTTCCGGACGGACAGCCTCGGCACGGCGGCCGCGGTCTTCGCGCAGATCGCCTCCGTCTCTCACCTCCGCCTGCTGCCCCAGATTCTGGTCGGGTACCCGATGGCGATGGGCCTGATGACGGCGGCCGGCGTGCTGATGCCCATCTTCGACAGTTCGGCCCCTTGATTTCTGACTGACCGTCAGATTTCCTAGTGTTGTCGCCACGTCGGCGCGCGTGTTCGCCAAGATGTAGTGTCACGGAATTCTGAGGTGAGAGCGTACGTCGATGTTGATCATCGGCTGATGAAGGGTACAATGCGGGTGTCACGAAAGGATCGATCGTGTTCATCCGCACCCAGACCAACGGCGACCGGACGTACTTGATGTTGGTCGAGAATGAGCGCGTCGAGGGGCGCCTGGTGCAGCGCGTCCTGCACCGCTTCGGTCGGCTCGACGAGCTGCAGGCCTCTGGGGAGATCGACGCGATCCTCCGCAGCCTGGGCCGCTTTGCCGACAAATTGGTGGTGCTCGACGCGCACGCCAAAGGCCTGGCGACCGAGACGTCGACGACCTGCGTGGGTCCCGCGCTCGTCTTCGAGCGGCTGTGGCAGGAATGCGGGATCGGCGACGTCCTGCGGCGCGAGCTCGCTCAGCGGCGGTTTGCTTGCGCGATCGAGCGGGCGATCTTTCTGACGGTGTTGCACCGCTTGATGGCGCCAGGCAGTGACCGCGCGGCGGAGCGGTGGAAGCAGGACCAAGCCATCGCCGGCGCCGAGCCGCTGCAGTTGCAGCACCTGTATCGCGCGATGAGTTGGCTCGGCGCGCCGCTGCCGCCGACCGAGCAGGCCGGCGCCACACCGTTTGCGCCGCGCACTCGCAAGGACCGGATCGAGGAAACCCTCTTCCTGGCGCGACGCGATCTGCTCGACCGGTCGTTGTCGCTGGTGTTTTTCGACACCACGTCGATCTATTTCGAAGGTGCCGGTGGCACCCAGGTCGGCCGGCGCGGCCATTCCAAAGATCATCGGCCCGACCTCGCGCAGATGGTGGTCGGTGTCGTGCTCGACATGGACGGCCGGCCGGTCTGCAGCGAGGTGTGGCCCGGGAATACGACGGACGTGAAGACGCTCATGCCGATCGTGGACCGGTTGAAGCAGACGTTTGGCATCGAGGATGTGTGTATCGTCGCCGACCGCGGCATGATCAGCCGGGAGACGATCGCGGCGATCGAAGACCGCGAGTGGTTCTACATCCTTGGCGTGCGGATGCGGAGCTCCAACGACGCACAGGCGGTCCTTGAAACCAGCGGGCGCTTCCACGAGGTGTTTCCCGAGCGCGAGACCAGCCACGACCCGTCCCCGCTGAAAGTGCGAGAAGTCGTTCGCGGCAACGAGCGATACATCGTGTGTCTGAATCCGGAGCAGGCGCGCAAGGACCGTCACGACCGCGAGGCCATCGTGGCGGCGCTGCGCCTGGCGCTGCCCCACGGCGACAAGTCGTTGGTCGGCAATAAGGGCTACCGCCGCTTCTTGAAGAGTCAGGGCGCGCACTTCGAGATCGATGACGCCAAGGTGGAGGCGGAGGCGCGGTACGACGGACTGTGGGCGTTGCAGACAAACACAGACTTCGAGCCGATGGTCGTGGCGCTCGCGTACAAGCAGCTGTGGATGGTCGAGGACCTCTTCCGCACGATGAAGTCGGTGCTCGAGACGCGGCCGGTGTATCACCAGACCGATCACGGCATTCGCGGGCACGTGTTCTGCTCGTTCCTCGCGGTGGTCCTTCGCCAGGAGCTGCAACGGCGATTGACCGCGAAGGGGTGGAAGCTCGAATGGGCCGACATCGTTCAGGATCTCAGTCAGCTGCACGAGACGACCATCGAGATTGGACGCCACTCGTATGTCGTCCGGAGCGAAACGAAGGGGACGGTCGGAAAGGTCTTCCAGGCGTGCGGCGTCGCCGTGCCGCCCGCCCTGCGCCCCGCGTAACGGCTCACCAGAAGTCGTCCAAGACGCCGGATCGACGTGTCACTACACAAAAACCGTCGCCGTAAGTCCTTACCCGTCAGGCATTTGACTTTTCGAAGTGTCGAAGATCGGTGATGCTCGCCGTGCCGAGCCGCGTCTGCGACCGTGCCCGGGATCTCGTCGCGCGGTGGCCGCTGCCGGCGCAGTCGGCGGCGTTGGCGCTGATGGTCTGGATCGTGCTCCAGGTGCGTGCGCCGATTCGACACGGGCGCCCGCCATCGTCTCCGTCATCCGACGGAGCCGGAGAGGGCCGGCCAGATCGAGAGGCCGTCGAGCGGCGTCGGCGCGGTCGCCCGACACGTGCGCGCACCGACGGAGGTGCCGCTGGCCTGGGGACGCGCGAGGGGAGTCGCTCAGGCGATGTGCTCGCCCCCATCGACGCGGACCAGCGCCCCGTTGACCCAGGCGGCCTCGTCGAGGCTGAGCAGATAGACCATGTTGGCCACGTCCTCGGGTACGGTCAGCCGTCCGAGCGGGTTGCGGAGCCGCGCGCCCGCCTTCATGCGGGCACTGCCGGGGACCATCCGGAGGGCGGGCGTGTCGGTGATGCCGGCCTGGATGATGTTCGACCGAATGCCGTGAGGACCGAACTCGACAGCGATGGCCCGCGACAGCGACTCGAGCGCCGACTTGGCGGCGGCCACCGCGGCGTAGCCCCGCCACGCGGTCGCGTTCCCTTCACTGGTGAGTCCGATAACGCGCGCGTCATCGGCGAACAACGCCAAGGCATGAAGGCGCTGCACCCACGAGAGGAGGCTCGTGCCCATCGCGAAGATCGTGCGAGCGAGGTCCTCGTCGTCGATGAGCGTCTCGCTGTACTCGACCGGTTGGAGGGCCTGGAACACCAGTTCCCCCTCGTCGGCCAGGCGGCGCACCGCCCGGTGGAGGTCCGACTGGGTCAGGCCCAACGCGTCGGCGAGGCGGTCCATCGGAAGGGTACGCTCGGGCGGCGGAGGCGCAATGGGCTTGAGGCTGCCGAAGGCAATCGAGTGTAGGAGGAGCCGCACGCGCCCGGTCGCACCGAGGTGGATCTTCAGGCCGTCGATGACGGCCGCCATGCCTTCCGGAGTGAGCGCGTCCAGGTTCAGGCTGGCGAACCCGCGGCCGAACGACCGGATCGCCGCGAACTCCTGATCGACCCGCTCCATGGCGCCGCGGCGATCACGATGGACGACAAAGACGTTCAGGCCTTCGGCGCTGAGTTTCCTCGCCGACGCCAGGCCGAACCCGCTCGAACCCCCGAGAATCAGCGCCCAGTGGTCACTCGCAAACCTCGTCATCGACCGCTCCCGTGCACGCGTGGGGCCACCGGGGGGACCGCAGGCTCCACGGCGCGATCTTCGAAGACCCCTCCAGATTGGCCTGTGGTGGTGCCACCCCCATCTTAGCGCAGCTCAGGCAGAAGCCGCGCCACGGCGTCGGGGACGACGGGCTGGAGCGGACGGACCGATCAATGCCCGCGGTAGGTGAAGCCCCTGAAGATCGCGATTCCGTGCCCGGCGGCGTAGAGCGCGATCTTGAGCGTCTGCCAGTCCGGGAAGGTGTCGTGGTGATACCCCGACAGGTCGAGGCCTGTCTCGAAGCGGGTCCACACGCGGCCATCGGTGGAATGCAGCAGTTCGACGTCGTGCTCGCTGTTGCGGACCCTGAGGAAGATCCGCGTGATCCCCGGCGGCAACGCGACCTGGTCGCGCGGCCGGCCCCTGAGGGTGACGAACGTGCGACCAGCGGACGTGCCGGCACCGGCGAAGTTGAGTCGGTCGTAGTGCAACAACAGACCCGCTTCGACGCCTCGGGGTGCCTCGACCTCGACCTGCGCATCGTAGGAGTGGTTCCCGGGCAGGACCCAGAGGAGGGTGGCGTCGGCGGCCCCGGTGCCGCGAGCGTGGACCCTCAGCGCACCCTCGGCGGCTTCGAACAGGCGCGCACTGTCGGTTCCGGCGTGCCGCCACTGCCAGCCCGTCCAGGGGGCCGCGAAGGTATCAGAGAGCGGCAGGCCGTGGCCGACGCTGTCGCCCATCGGCTTCGTCAACCCACCCGCCGTGGCCACGCGTGCCGCGATTTGCGGCCACCGGTCGGGGGTCCACTCGACGGGCAGGAGCAGCGTCTGGCGTCCGAGCGTGCGGTAGCCGTTCTCGAACGCGTGAAACACGACCCACCAGGTTCCGTCCACTGCTTCGAGGATCGTTCCGTGGCCCTGCGACCACCAGCGCTCGGCGCGTGTCTTCGTACGGAGAAGCGGGTTGCCGGGCATGTTCTGCCACGGTCCCTCGGGCGAGGTCGACCTGGCGACAACGATCATGTGACTGGTCGATGGTCCGGCAGTGCCGCCCTGTGCCGAGACGAGGTAGTAGTAGCCCTGACGGAAAAAGAGCTTCGGGCTCTCGAGACACTTGCACTCGACGTTCCAATCGGACGGGATGTCCCAACCGTCGTATACCTTGGCGGGTGCCGACGTGGCGCGAAGGCCGTCGGCGCTCAGGTGGACCATCTTCCCGTCGTCCAGGTAGAGGAACCGCCGACCCGCGGCGTCCATTACGTGCCCGGGGTCGATGCCGCTCAGCCGGAGGTCCACGGGCTCGCTCCATGGGCCGGCGGGGTTGGTGGCGGTCACGACGAAGTTCGTGCGGTGCTCCCTGCCGCCCGCATCGCGGACGCGCGCGGGAAAGTAGATATAGAACACGCCGTTGTGAAACGAAAGGTCTGGCGCCCAGATGTCGCCGACGCTCGACGGCAGCGCCGGACCGAGCGGCTCCCAGTTCACCAGGTCGCGAGAATGCCAGACGAGCAGCGCCGGGGCGGCCGGACCCGGCGTGTGCGTCATGTAGTAGTCGTTCCCGACGCGAACGACGGAGGGATCCGGGAACTCACCCGCCAGGATTGGGTTCTGGTACGTGCCGTTGCCCAGGTCGGCGACGACCTGGCCCTCTTCTCGAACGCGCGCCGCCCGGTCGGATGGTGGGGCCCACGCCGCGGCGAGGGTCCTGACGTCGGCCGACAGGCGCACACCCGCCGCCAGGACAGCCAGCAATGCCAGCATCACGTAGCGATGGCGCGTGCCGCGCATGGGGGACGATACTCCTGCCGCCGGTGGAAGCCGCGCGTTCGACTGGACCGAGAGTCGTGGGTCCGGCTCGGGGTCCGGTGCCGGCTGATGGTGACTGAGGGAGATCGTGAGCGGCACGATCTCAGCCCGAGCTAGGGCAGACCCCACTCCGCCTTGAGACGCTGGTACTCGGCCCGTGGGAGCTGCACGAGGAGCGGGCGGCTCGCCGGATTCGATCCACGCGATCAGCTGGGTGAGCGCTCCCTCGTCCATGGCCGTGCACCCGGCAGTCCCGTGATCGGGACCCCGCCAGATGTGCAGGAAGACGCATGATCCGCCGCCGGCCTGGGGCGCTGGCAGGTTCTGCTCCACGACGACCCCCCACCGGTACAGGGGTTCCTGCCACATCTTCTCGGAACTGGCCCAGTCCACCGAGCCGGCGGTGCTGCGCGTCGTCAGCGCGTTGTAGTGCGAGGACCGGGCGTCGTCGACGCACTCGACGTCGTTTCCGAGAGACCGGTAGGGCAGGCGCCACGACGCGGGCCGGTCCTTCGACTGGCCAAAAGCCGTCGTCAGGCGAAAGGCCCCCGCCGGCGATTTGCCGTCGCCTTCACGCTTGACCGGGCCCTCGGCGGAGGGTGTCGCCAGGCCGCGGCCCCATGCCAGGCCTGTTCGGCCCACCACGATGCCAACCTCGGCGCCCACTTTCTTCCACGGGGCAGACGGCGTGCCGCGCTCGAAGCGCTGCAACGTTCCGTTAACCGAGTCCCAGGTGTCCGCGACCACGAGGACGAGCTGCCGAGCGCCGTTCAGCGGGTTCTCGGCCGGCGCCTTCCCGGCCCACAGCAGTGGGGCCAGCAGGAGAATTCCGCTCAGCCATGCGATCAGCGCGAACCGCCGAGGTCCTGCCGAGAGTCGGCGCCGCAAACGAGAGGTCATCATTCGTTCCATCCTTGCGGGGGGATGTGCCTGCGCCCGATCCGCGTCGGGCTAGGATGGATCAATTCCGGCGGAAGTCAAGCGGGGACACCTGGCGCCGCGGCGGTGAGCTCGGCTCAACGGGACGCCGGCTTGCCCATCTCGACCAGCACCTGGTGGATGAAACTCTGCGTTTCGGGGTAGGGCGGGATGCCCTGGAAGCGATCCACAGCGGCTTCGCCCGCGTTGTAGGCGGCGAGCGCAACGATGAGATCGAAGTGGCCGAGCAGGCGCTTGAGGTACTTGATGCCGCCTTCGATATTGGCCTGTGGGTCAAAGGGGTCTCGCACCGAGTAGTGGCGGACGACATCCGGCGACAGCTGCATCAGCCCCATGGCGCCCTGGGGCGACCGCGCCTCCGCGTGGAATCGGGACTCGACCTGGATGATCGCGCGGACCAGATTGGGATCGACACCCTGGCTGGCGGCGGCCCGCTCGATGATCCCGGCGTACGGCCCGACGGCTTCAAACGGGTTGAGCGATGGCCGGGGTCTGACCCCAGGCAGGGGCGCCGCCCCACCCGCCGGCGTCTGAACGAGGTGGCCACCCGGCGTGCCGGACTCGACAGTGGTGGCCGGCGGCCCGCCGGGCTCGTCGCCGCGAGATACCGGGGCGAGGTGTCGCGGCAGACCGGCCAGTCCCCCCGCAAATGCGTGGGACGTCGCGACCAGTAGTACCGCCACCACCACCCGCTTCTTCAGCCAGACAGCCCTCATCTGCACCCCTTGTTGAGACAGGCCGCACTCCTCGGGCTCGCGGTGCTAGCCTCGTCGGATCCGGGCTTGTTCGATGTGTGCCGGTGCTGACCTCAGCCAGATCCATGCCACCTGAAGAGACGGCGAAATCGTCAAAATTCCGACGCCCAGACCGCCACGGATGACTTGAGAGGTGTCAGAAGGAAGGGCTAAGCTGTACAGAAACGAGTCGAGAGAGAAAAGGCAAGCTCATCAACGCTGACTGCTTGCTGCCGCGCCCCCGGCGAACGCTGCCGACAACTCGCCGGCCGCCCTCAACGACTGGAGTGACCTCATGGCGACTACCGTCGACCCGAATCTCGTTACAACGGCCACGGAATTGGCCGGGTATCGCGTCGTCCGTCACCTCGGCATCGTCCGGGGCATCGTCGTGCGATCGAGAAGCGTGGTGGGCACGTTGGGCGGGTCGCTGCAGACCCTGCTGGGCGGGAACATCACCATCTTCACCTCGCTGTGCGAGCGGACGCGGCAGGACGCCTTCGACCTGCTGCTTGCGCACGCCGGGGAGCGCGGCGCCAACGCCATTCTCGCGATGCGCTACGACGCCAACGAGATCATGAGTGGTGTCACCGAAGTGCTCGCGTACGGCACCGCCGTACTGGTCGAGCAGCTTCGCTGACGGGCCTGGCGCGGCGTCGGCGCTCGCCGATGTCCGCCCGCTCGCGGGGAATCCCAACCCTGAGCGTCAGGCCGACGTCAGTTGTCTTGTAGGCCGGCGACCTCAACACGGTGCAGGCATGCCGGCCCGGAGGTGATGGCGTGTCCTCCTTCCTGCTGGACCTCCGACACGCGGTCCGCATCTGGCGCGTCGAGCCCGTCTTCACCGCGGTCGCCGTGTTCACGCTGGCCCTGGGCGTGGGCGTCAACCTCGTCGTCTTCGGTCTCGTGGAGGGCCTCGTCCTGCGGCCGCTGCCGGCCGTCCGCGACCTGCCCCGGCTGGCGACGACGGCCCGCAATCCGCTGTCCTACCGCGCCTGGCAGCTGCTCGAGGGCCGGCAGCGGACCTTCGACGCGGTCGCGGCGTGGCAAACCTGGACGGTCAGCCTGAGTACGAGCCGCGGCGCCGAGGCGGCCAACGCGGCATTCGTGAGCGGGCGCTACTTCACGGTGCTCGGCGTCGGCGCGTCGCGCGGACGCCTGCTCGCCGTGGCCGACGAGATTGGTGGAGAGCGGCCGCCGGTCGTGATCTCCTATCGCTGCTGGATGTCGCGGTTCGGTTCTGCACGGGACGTGGTCGGCCGCGCCGTCACGGTCGACCACACCGTCGCCGCCATCGTCGGCGTGGCCGCGGAGACCTTCGAGGGCACGGAGCTCGGCGCGCCCGTCGACCTGTTCCTGCCCGTGACGTTCTTCGATGTCGTGCGCGGGGTGTCCGGCGCGCAGGGCTGGTTGACCGACACCGGTCGCCCCTGGCTGCGGGCCATGGCGCGGCTACGGACGGGCGTGACCCAAGAGGCCGCGCAGACAGATACGGACCTGCTCGTCTCCGCACTGGCGCGGGAGATTCCCGGCTACCACGAAACGACGCTCGGGTTGGTCCCGCTCGTCGACGCGGCCTTTCCGTCCTTCGCGCGCGACGGCGTGCGGCGCGTCCTGTGGACCCTGGCCGTCGTCGCCGCCTGCGTGCTGCTGGTGGCCTGCGCCAATGTGGCCAGCCTGCTGCTGGTGCGCGGCTCGCACCGGCAGGCCGAGCTGGACATCCGGTCCGCGCTCGGCGCGGGTCGTGCCCGCCTCGTTGGCCAGTTGTTGACCGAGACGTCCTTGCTCGTGCTGGCTGCCACGGCAGTGGCCGGGCTGTTGGCGCGCTGGACCCTGGCGATCCTCTCGTCCGTACGTCTAACCGCGTACCTGCCGGTCGCGCTGACCGGGATCTTCGACCTCCGCGTGGCCGCCGGCGCCCTTCCGGCAGCGGCCGCGGCGACCCTTGTGTGTGGGCTCGTGCCGGCGTGGCGCGGGACCAGACAACCGGGTGGGGCACCCACCACCCGCGGAGGTGAGCGACGCGGCGGAGCGCTGCTCCGGGACGTGCTGCTGGCGACGCAGGTGACAGCGTCCGTTGCGCTGGTGACTCTCGCCCTGCTCTTCGCGCGCACACTCGGCGAGCTTGAGGCTCTGCCGACCGGCTTCGAACCCCGCGGGGTCGCGATGATGCGGCTCAACGTCCGTCTCGCCGGGCACAGCCCGACAGAAGGCCTGGACTTCTACCGGCGGGTGCAGGGGCGGATCGCCGCATTGCCGGGCGTCACCGCGGTCGCGCGGGCGATCAGCGCGCCGCTCGATGGCACGGTCTACGTGCGGAGGCTCGGCGTGCCGGGCGATCCCGCGGAGCGCACGGCGGCCAACAACGTCGTCACCCCGGGCTACTTTCGCCTGCTGGGCATCGACCTCGTCGAAGGCCGCGACTTCGACGACCGTGCCCTGCCTGGTTCGGTCGTCCTGAACGAAACGCTGGCTCGCCGACTGTTTCCCGGCAGAAGCCCGGTCGGCGAGGCGATCGAGGCACGCGATCGCGGGTCGGCGCTCTCGCGTGTCATCGGTGTCGTCCGCGACACCAAGGTCGAATCGATGAACGAACAGGCGACGGCGTGCGTCTACACGCACGCGGCCGATGACTACGACGCTGCCCAGGCGATCTTCGCCCGGACCACGGGGGACGCCGCCCCGCTGTTGACGGCCATGCGGGCAACGGCGCATCGCGTCGATCCGCGCGTGCCCGTCATCGCGCTCGACACGCTCCGCGACCACGTAGCGTCGACACTCGCTCAACCACGCGCCGCGGCAGGTCTGGTCGCCGCGCTCGCCCTGCTCGCGATGGGGCTCGCGGCCTCGGGCCTGTACGGCCTGCTGTCCTTCATCGCGTCCGCGGGGCGGCGGGATGTTGCCGTGCGCTTGGCCCTCGGTGCTCGTCCTCGCCACCTGTTGGCCTCGTTGCTCGGCCGCGCGGGTCTGGCCGTCCTCGCCGGTCTGATGACGGGCGCGCTCCTCGCGGCGCTGGCCGGGCGGGCGGTCACGGATCTCTCCGCGTCCGAGGATCCCGCCGTATCGCTGGCTGTGGCCGCGATCACGCTCGTCGTGGCAGGGCTCGCGGCGATCGGGCCGGCCCGGCGCGCGTTGCTGACCCCGCCCGCCGAAACCCTCCGCGAACCGGACGGCTTAGGGGTGTACCATGGAGCGCGATGATCGTCATCGACCTGTCGCACACCGTCGCCGAGGACATGCCCGTGTACCCGGCACGGAGCCGCCCCAACTCCGACCCGCCAACACGATCGAGACGGACGGGTTCGCAGAAACCCTGATCCGGATGTACTCACACACCGGCACGCACGTCGACGCGCCGGCCCACATGTTGCGCGGCGCGCAGACGCTCGATGAACTGGACGCGGCTCGGTTCGTCGGGCCCGCGTGCGTGATCGACGTGGCTGGGCGAACCCTCGTCAGCCGGGAGGTGCTCGAATCGCACGCAGCCCTCGTCGATGGGTGCCGGTTCGTCTTGTTCCACACGGGATGGGCGCACTACTGGGGCCAGCCGCGTTACTTCGAGGGCTTTCCGGTGCTCTCGGGCGAGGCAGCCCGCTGGTTGACCGGGCGGGGATTGTCCGGGGTGGGCGTCGATGCGATCTCCGTCGACCCAATCGACGGTGCCTTCGGCAATCACCTCGAACTGTTCAAGAGCGGGTTGCTCCTTATCGAGAACCTGAAGGGTCTCGACGTGCTCTGTCACCGACGGTTTCAGTTCACCTGCCTCCCGCTCAAGCTGACGCGGGCCGACGGCTCGCCGGTCCGGGCAGCCGCCCTGTTGGACTGAGGCCGCACGGCGTCCCGCCCGGACGTCGTTTCCCTTCAGCCCGTTACTTCTCGACTCCCCCGCCGCGCTTGATGGGGTAGGGCGGCGGCGGCGGCACGGGTACCGGCTGAGTCCGAATGAGGTCCTGCAGGTACTTCACAGCCGCGTCCAGCTGCCGGTCTTCGCCGCCGAAGGTCGCGTGGGGGAGATTGTCGACGACGATGTCGGGATCGACGCCGTGGCCCTCGATGAGCCACCGTCCCTCGGGGCCATACACCCCCATCTCGGCGGCAGTGGCGATGCCGCGGTCCACGAGGAAGTTGCTCGCGCTGAGCCAGATTTCACCGCCCCAGGTGCGGGTGCCGATGACCTTGCCAAACCCGAGCCGGCGGAAGCCTTCCGCGAAGGCCTCGCCGTCAGAGGCGGTCTGCTCGTCGCAGAGCACCACGAGGTGTCCACGGAAGGCGAACTGCATGTTCCAGGTGGGTCGGCCGACGCGGGGCTGCCAGTAGAACCACGCCTTCCTCAGGAGCCGTCCCAGGATCCAGCTGTCGATGTTCCCGCCTCGGTTGTGGCGCACATCGATGATCAGGCCGTCGCGGTCGAACACCGGGTAGTAGTCGCGGAACCACTGGGCGATGTCGGCGGCGCCCATGGCGCGCAGGTGGACGTAGCCGATACGGCCGCCGCCGGCGCGCTCGACCGCGCGCCGCCGCGTGTACTCCCACTCGGTGTACTGCAGGAGCCGTTCGCTCTGCCCCGAGATCGGCACGACCACGGTCTCGTGCGACGGGGCACCGCCTTTCGGATGCACCCGGAGCAGCACCTGCCGACCCGCCTGGTTCCGGAGCAGTGCACCGATGTCGGGGGCCGAGAGCGTCGGGACGCCGTTGATGGCGTCAATCACGTCTCCTTCCGCCACGTCGACCCCGGGCCGGGCGAGGGGCGAGAGCTCCTCCGGCCGGTCGGGGTCGCTCTGGAAGATGTGATCCACGCGGTAGCCGCCGGCGCCCTCGTCCCGCATCAGACGGGCCCCGAGCGAGGCTGGCGCTACTCGCTCCTGTCCCTCGCGCTCGTCGCCGCCGAAGACGAAGATGTGGAGCGCGGAGAGCTCGCTCACCATCTGCGCGAGGATGTCGTTCAGCTCCTCACGGTCGGTGACGCGCTCGACCATCGGCTGGTACTTCTTCCGGATGGCCGGCCAGTCCAGTCCGTGCATGCCGCGATCGTAGAAATAGTCGCGCTCGAGGCGCCACGCCTCGACGAACATCTCCCGCCACTCGTCGCGCGGGTCGAAGCTGAAGCTCCAGTCCCTGAGCGGGACGAGGCGCTTGGCCATGTCTGGGGGCGCCGGTGCCTTGGCGCCCGCGTCGAGGACGTAGAGCTCCTTGGCCTTCTGGATCAGGACCCTCTTGCCATCGAGCGAGAGCTCGTAGCGGGCCACATCCTCGGCGAAGGTCTCCGCCTCGGGCTTCTTGTTATCGATCGGGAACGTTTTCAGCGCCGGCTTGGCGTCGCGTCCCGTCTCGCGGGCGAGGTAGTAGAGGCGCTTGGCGTCGACCGAGAGCGCCGCGTAGTTACCGGGTGGCACCGGGACCTCGATGAGGCGCGTTTCGATGCCGTCGAGGTCGATGTCGACCGGCGCCACCGCGGTGGCCGTCGCCGCTGGCGCAGGCTTCCCTGCCTCCGAAGACGCCCCGGGCTTCTTGGCTGGGGGTTGCGGCTCGGCCTTCTTCGTCTCGTCGCTCTTCTCCTCCTTCTTCTCCTTGCCGTCCTCCGTCCTTGGGGGGTGCAACTCGTCGTCGGGCGCGAAAGGCGACCGCTCACCCTTCTTCAGCGCAAGCGCGTAGATCTCGGTCGGCTTGTCGAAGAACGGCTCCGGCTGCCGCGAGCCCCACGGGCTGGACACGAGGGAGTCGAAGTGGCGGTCGGAGAGGAAGTAGAGCCACTTGCCGTCCGGGCTCCAAGCCGGGCTGTCGCTGTCGTAGCGGTCCGAGGTGACCGCTCCGAGGCGTCCGGTGGCCACCTCACAGATCCAGATGCGGGACAGTTCATTGGGACCCGGCACGACGTAGGCCAGCCACCGGCTGTCCGGCGACCAGCGGACGCCATCGAAGTCGCCGTTCTGGGCGTCCGCGATCTTGCGGTCCGTTTTCTTCGTGACGTCGTAAATCCACAGCTGCAGGTCCTTGTCGTAGTGGGCGATGTACTGGCCGTCGGGCGACGGGACGCCGTCCCACCGGAGCACCTTGCCGTCGGCGGTCAGCTGGGCGGGAGCGCCCACGCCGTTGGCGGGAACCCGCCAGAACTCGATCTCACCGCTCTCGTCGGACAACGCGAGCAGGGACTTGCCGTCCGGGAAGAACCGGCCGTTCCGGTACCGCACCTTCTTGCCACGTGTCGCCTCGACGAGCCGGCCCTGCTCGGCAGCCGCGACGAACAGCTCGCCGCGCGCCGTGAGGACCACGCGATCGCCGCTCGGGGACAGGTGCACCGAGCTGACCCAGTCCATCGGCGAGGTCACCCACTTCTCGCGCAGCTGGTCGAAGTCGGAGACCAACGTGATCGGCACGGCGGCGTCCGTCCCGCTCGCGATGTCAAGGACGCGGAGGTCGGCGCCGAGCTGGTAAACGATCCGCCCCTCGGAGAGCGAGGGCGACTGGACGTCGAGCGCCCGGTGATGCGTGTGCTGCTTCAGATCTCCGCCCCGTTCATCCATCGACCAGAGGTTCATGCTGCCGTCCCGGTCGCTGACGAAGTACACCCGTCCCTTCCAGGCCAGGGGCGTCTTGCTCGTGCCCGGGTAGTCGGAGGTCAGCGGCGTCGCCTCGCCGCCGTCCTCGTACTTCCAGAGGTTCTGCGCCGTGCCGCCCTTGTAGAGCCGGGTATGGCTGCCCTGGAACTCGAGCCGCGTAAAGAACAGGGTCTTCCCGGTGGCCTCGTACGACCCGTCGCTGGCCTGCGCGAGCGGAATGACGGAGCGTCGGCGCGTCCGCGGATCGATCGTGACGAGCTGTGCGTCGGGCAGGCCCGAGAGACGGCGCGTGGCGTAGAGAATCTCCCCGCCTGGCGTCCAGCCGACGACGAGCGCCTCTCCGCCCTCGTAGGTCAGGCGGGTGGGGACGCCACCGTCGAGTGGCAGCGTGTAGACCTCGGTTGGGCCCTCGTATGCCGCAGAGTAGGCGACGAGCCTGCCGTCGGGCGAGATGGCCGGGTTGGTTTCCTGCGCGGGATGTGTCGTCAGCCGTTCGGCCACGCCCCCTCTGACGGCCACGCGCCACAAGTCGCCCTCCGCCGTGAAGACGATCGTGTCATGCCAGAGGGACGGGAACCGGTAGTATCCGAGGCGCAACGGCTCATCCGCAAACGGCGCGGCCGCGCACATAGCGACGCCGAGCACGCACAGCACGACTAGGCGTCGGACCATGGTGTCCTCCTTCAACAGGCTTCGCCCTCGACACACGCGACGAGCGGAAAAAGGTAGCGTAGCCGATCGGCGGGGAGGTGGCGAGCCCCAGACGTTCGGAGTGCGATCGAGACTGGAAGGGGCGCTGACCCAGCGCGGGAGCCAGGTGATCGCGAGGCGGGAGCGGTGAGGCCGCGGCCGAGTGCCTCGGCCTCACACCGAGGTCGGAGTTACCGCGCGGACTTCAGCTTTCCGCTCCGCCGGCAGTCGGGACACAGCATCGGGACGATGTCCCGGACAACGGGATAGGTGTCCTCGAGGGACTTCCACCCCGCCAGGATGAGCCGGTCGATCTCTTCGTGGACGACGAAGATCTGACATTGAAGGCAGCGACCTTTGACCATCTCTCGTCTGCTTTCTTGATTAGAGGTCCCCCCACTCGGGACTAACCTCTATTTTAGACGCTCTGGAGGAGCATGTGGTTTCCGAACTTGCGTGTTCGCCATCGCCATCGGTTCGGGTCCGTTGTCAGTTGAGCCAGCGCATAGACTCGACAGATATATCGTACGACTTGACGGACGATATATCGTGAGATATATCATACGATATGAATCCAAGAACTTGGCGGGGATTTTCTTGGCCTGGTGCGGGGACGTCCCAGGGATGGGAGCAATGGCCCGGCGGGTTTCCGTGGGTGAGGCCCGGGCGGTTCTTCGGGCCGGGCGAGATGCGCCTCGCGCTGCTGGCCCTGGTCGAGGACGGGCCGAAGCACGGGTACGAACTGATGAAGGAGCTGGAAGAACGGACCGGCGGGTTCTACCGCGCCAGCGCGGGCACCGTCTATCCGACGCTCCAGCAGCTTGAGGACGAAGGCCTCGTCGTCTCCGAGCAGCAGAACGGCAAACGCGTCTACCGGTTGACCGAGGCGGGCGTCGACGAACTCCGGCGCGAGTCGGACGCGGTCCGCCGCATCTTCCAGCGAGTCCACAGCCGCCAGGACTGGCGGGCGTGGGGCGAACCGGAGATGGGTCCTGTCCTCGGTGCCTTCGGCGACCTGCTCGGCTCGATCTGGCGGGCCGTCCGCCGCGGGCACGACCGGTCTGAGACGTTCGTCCGGATCCGGGAAATCCTCGTCGAGGCACGGCAGAGGGTCGACCTGCTGCCGGGCGCCGAGACCGCCGCGGGGGCTGCCGATCCGCACGATCAGGCTCGCTGAGCGCCGGGGGGCGCGTGCCGTTACGCGTGCGGACGGAACAGTTGCCGAAGGTCTATACCTCGCCGCCGCCTGCGGCTTCGCCAGGCACGAGGGTTGGGGGCCTTGGCCTCCGGTCGTCGCGCCGCGAGCGCCAGCGCGAGAAGCCACGATACGAGGTCGTGGCCCTCGACGCGCTGACCCTTGATATCAGGCCCTCGGGTTGGGCCGCCAGCGGACCCCCGCGGTCCGCGCAGATGTCGTCCAGGCCCAGGCCGCCGGCGTCGAGGTGGGAGATCTCGCGGATCTCGGAGCCCAGCTTGGAAAATCTCTTCCTGCACTACACGGGGCGGAGCCTGCGCGAATGAACTTCAGGACCTTCACCGCCATGCTGGCCCGCGACGCCCGCGTGGCCCGGCGCAACCTGGCGCCCGTGCTGCTGCAGAACCTCCTGCTGCCGGGCATCGTCGCCGTCAGCATGCTGCCATCGGGCATGCTGTTCGATACCGGGTTCTTCCGGGCCGGCCTCGCGCAGTTCCGTCGGGTGGCCGTCGGCTAAGCCACGCCCCGCGCCCTCACGAGGGGCTGTTCTCGACTGGACCGACGAGGCGGTCGTGACGGACTGACGCGAAGGGCTTGAGGTCACCGCCGGAGCATGTCACACTCATCGACTGTGGCGCGGGCCGGCCGTGGGCCCGGTGCTGAAGCGCGAGGATCGCAACCATGAACAAAGAGATCGTTGAGCTGCTTGGCGACAAGGCGGCGTTCCTGCTCGAGCACACGTGCAAGACCGTGTCGAAGGACCTCCTCCACCTTCCGGGCCCGGACTTCGTGGATCGCGTCTGGGCGCCGTCCGACCGGAACAACCGCGTCCTCGGCAGCCTCCAGCGCCTGTTCTCTAGGGGCCGACTTGCCGGGACCGGCTACATGTCGATCCTGCCCGTGGACCAGGGGATCGAGCACTCGGGCGGAGCGAGCTTCGCCAAGAACCCGATCTACTTCGACTCCGAGAACATCGTGAAGCTCGCGGTCGAGGGCGGCTGCAATGCAGTCGCGTCGACGTTCGGCGTCCTGGGCAGCGTGGCCCGCAAGTACGCGCACAAGATCCCGTTCATCGTGAAGATCAACCACAACGAGTTGCTGACCCTCCCCAACAAGTTCGATCAGATCATGTTTGGCGAGGTTCAGCAGGCGGCCGACATGGGCGCGGCCGCCGTCGGGGCCACGATCTACTTTGGGTCCGAGGAGAGCGGCCGCCAGATCGTCGAGGTGGCGCAGGCGTTTGCGCTGGCGCACGAGATGGGACTCGCCACGGTGCTGTGGTGCTACCTGCGGAACCCGCAGTTCAAGAAGGACAAGGACTACCACGTCAGCGCCGACCTGACGGGGCAGGCCAACCACCTCGGCGTGACGCTGCAGGCCGATATCATCAAGCAGAAGCTGCCCGAGAACAACGGCGGCTACAAGGCGTTGAACATGGGGGGGGCGAGCTACGGCAAGTTTGACGAGCGCGTCTACACGCAGCTGACGACCGACCACCCCATCGACCTGACGCGTTACCAGGTGATCAACTGCTACATGGGCCGGGCCGGTCTCATCAACTCGGGCGGCGCATCCGGCAAGAACGACTTCGGCGAGGCGGCCGCAACCGCCGTCATCAACAAACGAGCCGGCGGCATGGGGCTCATCTCGGGCCGGAAGGCCTTCCAGCGTCCCATGGCCGACGGCGTCAAGCTGCTGAACATTATCCAGGACGTCTATCTGGATCACGCCATCACGGTGGCCTAGGCCGCTCCTGCGCGGCGGCTCCCGCCCCTCGGACCGGGCGGGAGTCGCTCTTAGTCCAGCCGCGGCCGGTTTCCACCCGGCCATCGGCCACGTCACGTCAGAGGGTTTCCGACCAACCCGCCGTCCGGACGTGATCGTGCCCGCCTCATCTTGGCAGGGGTTCGTCACCTCGATGTCGCCGACCTCGTCCCCATTGGGGCCCGTTCGGCCACGCCGCCCGCGGCTTGACGACCGGTCAAGGGACGAAGGCCGCAGCCCTGAGGTGGGGCGTGGCCGCCGCACGTCCGGGTCTTGGACGTTGGTTCAGCGTTCGAGGGACGGTGGCGTTCCGTACAGCGATTCCTGCGTCGGCCAGTCGACGGCGGCCATCGCCGCAGGTGTCTGGGGCGGCAGGAGCCGGTGCGGTACGACGACTGGTTCGGTCGGCGGCGGTGCGACGCCGCGCAACGGAATCCGGTAGGCCCGCCCGACGCGGACCTGGGAGGAGGTCAACCCGTTTGCCGCCATGATGGCGCGGACCGACGTGCCGTAGCGAAGGGCGAACGAGCCCAGGGTCTGCCCGGGCCGGGCGACCACCTGCACCGTGTAGACCGGCCGCGGCAGCAACCCGGCCTCGAGCAGGAACGGATGCGCCCGGCGGCCGAGTTCCTGGGCCACCGGGTTGTAGAACCGTACGTGATAGTGCGTGCTGTGATTCGGCCAGTGCCGGATGATCGCGCTTGAGGAGCCCCTCACGAACTGAAAGACGTGATCGAGCCAGTCCTTGTCCTCCGAGATGCTCAGCGCGTACTGGTAGAGGAGGCGTTGGATCCGCCGATCGAGCAGAATGGCCTCCACGTCGGTCCGGACCAGCAGGGCCCGCACGAGCGCCCAGTTGCGCGGCAGGTCCATGTTGGCGGCCGTCCCGAGCGCGAACCAGGAGCCGAGTCCCGGTTTGTAGTAGTACCCAACATCGACGTCGCGACCCGACTGATGCGTCTCGTGGCGATGGAGACGCCCACCGAGACTCCCGCTGATGTCGCCGATGCCAATCGGCGGCGTGTCGGGGAACAACTCGTGGACGGTGTCGACCGCCACTTGGAGGGCCGCCAGCGTCTCCGACGTGCCCCACGTGTCGGCGTTCGGCGCAGGCTCCCAGTTCGGGCCGGGGGGCAGCATGGCCCCGTTGAAGAGACGCCCGTTACCCGGGACGCCGATCGACAACGACCCGAGCGACAGCGGATCGGACTCCACGCGGCTGGCCAGTTCCTCGTCGCTCAGATCGAGCAGCGCGGCGGGAGTCTCCGCCGACTTGACGGCCGCGCGGGGTTCGGCGGCGTTGACGGCCGACGGCAGCGGGGCAGCCGCGCCATTCCACAACGGCGCCACCGTCAGCCAGAGTCCGGCAAGGAGTGCAAACGAGGTCACCATCGCCTATGAGGCCGCACTTTTGACCGAATCGCGCCCCTAAGTCAAGCGGAATCATCAGGTAGCGGGGCCGTAGCCGCCCCCTTCCCGGCGTGCGGATCAGGGCGCGGGAGCGCAGGTCTCCGCCTATTGGTGCGCGAACCGGAACCCCGCCACGACCCACTCGGACGGCTGGCGTTCGAGCGGCCACGCATCGATCCGGCGTTCCCAGGAGGCGAACAACTCCAACGCCGCGGCACGCCCCGAGAGGCTCACTCCGGTCTCCCCGCGTGTGCCGGTCTGCGCCCCACGCCCCTCCACACTGCCGTCGACACCGACGACGTTCACCGCGCCCTCGACAAACAGCGTCACTCCGCGGCGGAGCGCACGGTTGGCGTGCAGCGTCGAGTCGATCATCCACGTGTAGTCCACGAACCGTTTCCGCAGGACGCCGCCGACATCCGTACACGACGACGTCGTCCAGCCCGCCACGGTCCGGCGAACGAGGACCCGCGCCGCCAGTTCGTTCCAATCGACAGGATATTGCTGGTACTGGTCGCTCAAGTGCCGCGACACGTGGCGGAACACCGGACCGACTTCGACCCCTCGGGCACGCGCGGTGGCGGCTGCGTCGACGCGGTAGGTGCCCTGCAGGGGCTCGAACAACCGGATGACATTGCCTTCGAGGGCTTCGTAGTCGGCTAGCAGCGTGAGACGGCCCGAACCGAGATCGAGCACGTCGACGTCTCCGCCGAAGCGCACCTGCGCCGTGAAGCGAGGGTCGCCGCTCGAGATGCCGGCGGCCGACAGGTGAAAGGCGTAGCGAGACAGGAACCCGCGCGCTGTCTCGGGCGAGGTCCCATCGTCGGGTGACTGCGCCCCGGCCACGGGTGCTCCAAGCAGCGCCGCGGCGAACAGAAGGCCTGATACTGCGCGCGTCATCGCAGCCTTGCCTCCAATCCGCGGGTCGGCCCGCCCGATGGAGCCGGCCCGCCAGGTCTCAGCATATCGCGTTCCCCCCGCGTCCCCGTGCGGCCCACCCGGAATGGGCGGGACGGGCGGGAGGCCCCAGGCCTGTCGCCGTCTCACGACGGCCCTATAATGGCCGTGCTGCGGCGTGTCAACCAACGCCACCGGCCCGGGGCTTCGGCCGGCCGGACCATCCGCACGGCTGCAGCGGGAGGGTGCGATGAGATTCCGGGCCTGTCGCGTGTTCGAGGAGGAGGGTGAGATCGTTGCCCGGATCGTCGACATGGAGGTGGACGACCTGACGCCGGGCGAGGTCGTGATCCGCGCCGAGTGGTCAGGCGTCAACTTCAAGGACGCGCTGGCGGTCACTGGCCGGGCCCCGATCCTCAAACGCTATCCGCTCAACGCCGGCATCGACGTGGCCGGCTGCGTCGAGGCGTCCTCCGACCCGCGCTTCCGTGCCGGTGATCGGGTGCTGGTCAACGGCATGGGGCTGGGCGAAGCCTGCGACGGGGGATTCGCGGAGAGGGTCCGGGTGCCCGCGGACTGGGTCGTGCCCCTTCCAGCGGGTCTCGACGCACGCAGCGCCATGGTGCTGGGGACGGCCGGGTTCACGGCGGCACTGGCGCTGGAGCGGATGGAGCAGAACGGTCAGATGCCCGAGCTGGGACCGATCGTCGTGACAGGCGCGACGGGCGGCGTCGGATCGGCGGCCGTCTCGATGCTCGCGCGGCGCGGCTACCGGGTCATCGCCGTGTCCGGGCGACCCGAGCACGAGGTCTACCTGCGCGAGCTGGGCGCGGGCGAGGTGACGACGCCGGAGAGCCTCGCGTTGGGCACGCGTCCGCTCGAACGCGCGCGGTTCGGCGGCGTGATCGACAACGTGGGCGGCAAGCTGCTCGCCGGGACGATTCGCCACGTCGTGCCTTGGGGCAACGTCGTCGCCATCGGCAACGTGGCCGGGCCGTCGTTCGAGACGTCCGTCTTCCCCTTCATCCTGCGTGGGGTCAGCCTGCTCGGCGCCAGTTCCACGAACTGCCCGATGTCACGCCGGGCTGGCATCTGGCGACGCCTCGGGGACGACCTGTGTCCGCCGAACCTGGAGCGGATCGTGGGCGCGACGGTCCCCTTGGCGCAGGTCGTCGCGGCCTGCCACAGCCTCATGGACCGGACGGCCCGCGGCCGCGTGCTCGTGGACTGTCGCTGAACGGATCGTGGGGCGGGCCCTGCTCGAATCCGGCACGGCGACGCGAGCAGCCGCGGGGCCGCTCCTCACGTCCCGGGGTGGTACTGACGCTCGACGTGGCCGTCGAGCTGCGACCGGTAGAAATAGACCTCGCGCAGGTCGCCCGTGCTGTATCGCAGCGCCTGGTCGTTGAAATGCACGGACGAGGGGTGGCCGCTCTCTCCGCCAGCCGTGACCGCCCACGCCCGCACCCGGTTCCCGAACTCGACCACCGCCACGAAGCTGTTGCCGCTCGTCCCGTACATCCGCTTCGTCCCTGGGTAGGTGCGGGCGCCGAACGACGCCAGCGAGCCCCACCGCGCCGAGGTGAAGGCCACCGGGATGCTGGGCTTCGCGTCGTCGAAGATCGGGACGATGTCGTCGGTCAGACGCTGGTAGCGGTTGATCTCGCCCCACGGGACCTTCCAGCTGCCGAAATCGGCGGTCAGACGGTCCGAGGCCGCCGCCAGCGCCTGGAGCAGCTGGTCGCCGCTCGCCTTGGTGGCCGCGTAGTCCTCGGGCGAGAGGCCGGCCTTCCGCGCCTCGGTGCCCACGTTCCGCCCGATCTCCTCGCCCCAATAGACTGCCAGCGAGGTGGCGACCGACCGAGCAGACCACCGGAGATCCCACTCGCGCAGCACGCCGATCTGATCGGCCAGCTTCACTCTGAACACGTCGTCCGGGGGCTGACGGTCCCAGGCCGCGAGCAAGGGAGGGATCAGCGCCTGGAAGGCGGGCAGGTAGCTGTCGAACGCCGCGGCGACGAGCGAGTGGAGCGTGAAGTCCTTCGTGTGCTCGAGCACCCGGATGGCGTGCCGCCCGCGGGCGTTCTCTCCACCCGTCTCCACATAGACCGGGTAGTCGGCCCGCTTCGGACTGCTGGCCCCGGCGGCCGACCACGGCCAGTTGTTGGAGTTGTACAGCCACCCGCTCGCCGGGTTGAGCAGGTGCGGCGTCTCGTCGACCGACAGCACGCCGTGCCAGTCCGTGGCGGGATCACTGCCATCGACGGGTCGCGTCCAGTCGAACCGCGGGTCACGCCTCGGGATGAAGTTGCCGTGGAAGTACGCGATGTTGCCGTCGGCGTCGGCGAAGATGGTGTTGTTCGACGAGTTGGTGTGCAGCTCCAGCGAGTCGCGAAAGGCCCGGTAGGTTCGGCTCTTGGTTCGGCCGAACGATTGGATGAGCGACTTGACCGGTTCGCGCATGAGCCGCACGCTGACCCACTTCCCGTCGATGGCGCGGACGACCGGACCGTGGAGCGTCCAGTACACCGTGAAGTCCCGGTGCGCCATCCCGTCGGCCGTGCGGTAAGGGACGGTAATCACGCGCGACTCCATGGCGCGCTCCTCGCTCCCGTACCGGTAGAAATGGCGACCCTCCTTCTGGACCACGGTCTCGAGGTACTCGTCCATGTCGTCCGCGCCGCTCGAGGTGTGCATCCAGCCGGTGCGATCGTTGAAACCCTGGTAGATGAAGAACTGGCCCCACGTCAGGGCGCCGTAGGCGTCCAGCCCCTCGTCGCTCACCGTCTGGGCTTCGGCGCGGAAGAAGAAGGACGTGTGCGGGTTGATCAGCAGGAGGGCATGGCCGCTCGCCGTGTTGGACGGCGCAACCGCGATCCCGTTCGATCCCGACGGCTCGCCGTCACCTGCCGCGTCAGCCACATCCGAAGCGGGCGGCCCGGCCCCGTAGAACGCCTGAAGCTGCCCCAGGCTGATCCGCTCGATGTCGCCGCCGATGCTGCCTTCGGTGAAGGCGAGCGCCATCCACGGTTCGAAGTGCGTGATCACCCGCGGCGTGACCGCGGCATGCGTGGCGAGGTAGTAGTTCAGGCCGTCGGCAAACGCCTCCATCAACGCCTTCAGCCAGGCCGGGCTCTTCTCGAAGGCCGCCCGGAGCACGTCCGGGTCGGTGAAGATCTTCATGCGCAAGTCGCGATAGATGGCCGACTCACCCTCGGCCTCCGCCAGGCGGCCCAGCGCGTTGAGGTAGTTCGTCTCCACGCGGTTGAAGTCGTCTTCGGCCTGCGCGTACATCACGCCGAACACCGCGTCGGCGTCCGTCTTGCCGTAGACGTGCGGAATACCCCACGTGTCGCGGATGATGGTGACGTTCTGGGCCCGGCGCTGCCAGGCGGCGACGTCTCGATCGGGGACCGCCTGCGCGGTCAACGCCACACAGGCGACGGCAAGCACGAGCGACAGTCTCTTCATAGCGTCCCCCGAGGCGGCTTCGTGGTGCGGACGGGGCGGCCGGGACACTATACCGCCCCGATGCTGGCGCGTCGAGCCGCGACGACGCCGACGCGCGTTCGCGACAGGCCGCCCGCTGAGGCGTTCGGTCGTCGGTTCCCCGGCGCGGCAGCTCGTTGTCTGCCCGGTCGTGCCGGAGTACACGGAGCCGGGACCGGCCCACGATGTCGGTCCGACGGATGGGCTATTCCTCGTCGGAAGGCTGCGTGCCGGCGGGTGGCTGCTTCTCGGGGTCGCTCCGCCACACCAGGTAGGAGTACACCAGGAGCACGACGCATACCGTCACGACCGCGCCGATGACAAGGGAGCCGAAGGCGCGCACGCGGAGTACGCCGGTCACCGCGAGCAGGGTCCCGAGCGCGATGAACAGCCAGCCGCCCAGCCGATGCGTGCGGATCCACGAGGTCTTGCTGGAGAGTGTCCATGGCGTCCGGATGCCGACGAACCAGTTGGGGCGGATCTTGCCGAGCAGCATCCCGCACACCACGCAGAGCGTTCCGACGAGCAGCGGGATGAGGACCGACACGTCGACGGGCCTCTTGAGGACGAAGAGGAGGACCATCGCGTAGACGCTCGCCATCACGACCAGGATCCCGGCGCGGAGCACCGCATACGGCACCTGGAACCGCGCGTAGTTGGCGCGGCCCGGATCGATACGCGGCAGGTACCGCATGCCGAGATAGACGGCCAGGGCAAGGATCGGCAGGCCGAGCAGGCCCTCGAATCGCCCGCCGAAGCGATCGACCTCGCCGGCGGCGTTCCAGTGCACCGGGATCTGGGCCGGAGCGACCGGCCAGACCAGGAGCGCGGCCGCGAACATGGCGGCGACCAGCAGGATGAGCGGCAGTTCCACGCGCCAGCCTGTGTTCACGATGATGACTCCTTTCGCCGTCTTCCGACACGCAGCACGTCCATGACCATCCCGACCGCTTCCTCAGCCGCCGACTCGTTGAGGCTGTAGCGCACCGTCGTGCCCCGCTTCTCGGAGACGATGAGCCCCGCGTGCCGGAGGACGCTGAAGTGGCCCGACAGCGTGGACTTGGCCAGGGGAAAGCACTCGGCGATTTCCCCGGCGCTCATGTCGCGCCGTCGGAGCAGGCGGAGCACCTCGCGGCGGGTCGGGTCGCTCAGGGCGTGGAAGACGTCGTTGATTCCCATGTCGAACCCCCGCCGGGATGCGTAGACGTTCGTTGTTTCGCCAATGACCGAAATATAGGCGTCACCCCCGGTCCTGTCAAGGGGCGTCGCGCCCGCGCCCTACCGGCCGTCGGCGAGAGCCGACCGCAGGAAGCGCTCCACGTCCTGCTTGAGCGCCCGGTGCGCCGAGGGCCGGATATAGATCATGTGCCCCGCCTCGTAGTACCCGAAGCTGATGCGGCCCGTGATCTGGCGGTCGTACGCGAGGTGGGCGACGTTGAACTCCACGCCGCCGACGTAGGTCGCCATGTCGTAGAACCCGCACGCCACGAAGACCTTGAGGAACGGGTTCCGCGCCATCGTCTGCCGGAGCGCATCCGTCTTGTCCATGTAGGAGTTTTGCACGTAGGCCCACGGCCGGACGTTGCCGGAGGTCGGGTAGTGCAGGTCGGACTCCCACTTGAGGTCGTTCTTCAGGTAGTCCTGGAAGGCGGCGGTGTACGCCCCCTGGATGGCCGTGTTGGCCGGGTCGAACTCCTGGCGTTCGCCGGCCGCATCGGCGTCGAGCGCGGTGAACCGCCCGTCGAGCCGGCCGATCATCAGCCGCTCGTCCCGGAGGAGCTCCTTGCGGAACCGCGACGAGTCCACACGGAGGTTCGCCGCCAGAATGAACCTCGATGAGAGTCCCGTGAAGCGGGCCAGCCTGTCGGCCATCGCCGTGCGCTCCGCGTCGGTCAGCGCGTTGCCCCGGGTCAGGGCCTGCATGTAGTCGCCGAACGCGAAGGCCCGGGCCTCCTCCACGACCTGCTTGACGGTCTTGCGTTGCAGCTCGGCTGGCAGCTTCTTGTGATACCACGCCGTGGCGGCGAACGTCTCGATTTGCGCCGCCCAAGCGACATCGTTGTTGGGCGCGGGGGACAGCGTCTGGTAGGTCAGCAGCGCCGAGACGAGCACGATGCCATTCAGCTCGATCCCGTGCCGGGTCTGGAGCTCCTGCGACAGCCCCGCCGACCGGATCGTGCCGTAGCTCTCGCCAATCAGAAACTTCGGCGAGGCCCAGCGGCCGTAGGCCTTGAGGTATTCGTCGACGAACTCGCCGAACGCCCGGAGGTCGCCTTCCTGGTCGTGGAAGTAGGTGTTGCTGACGCCGGGGGCCACCCGGCTGAACCCGGTGTCGATCGCGTCCACGAACACCAGGTCGGACACGTCGAGCAGGGTGTTGTCGTTGTCGACCAGATGAAACGGCGGCGCGGGCTGGAACCCATCCTCGGCCATTTGCACGTGCTTGGGCGCGAACGACCCCATGTGCAGCCACACGCTCGCGGACCCGGGGCCGCCGTTGTAGAGGAAGGACACCGGGCGGGTCCTGGCCTCCTCCCCGTCCTTCGTGTAGGCGACGAAGAACATCCGCGCCGCCACCTTGCCGTCGTCCAGTCGAATGGGCAGCGTGCCCACCGTCGCGGTGTACTTGATCTCGCGGCCATCCAGGCGCACGAGATGCGACGTCTGCGAGGTCTTCTCTTCCTTGGGCGTGGCGGTTTCATGGTGGCTGGCCGCCTGGGCACCTGCCTCCTGGATCGTGGCGGGTGTTTGCGGGCGCTGCGGTTCGAAGAGAGTCCCGGGACGCTGCTGCGCCCAAAGGGGGGCACGGACGACCAAGCAGAGAACCAGCAGAAGCACGGCGCGTTTCAACATACGAGGTCTCCTGAATGACGGGCGGCACGGATGATACCACCGTCGAGAACCCGTCCGGGCCGGAGGGGCCGACGGCGTTGCCGCCCGTCAGGGGTGGCCGTGGAGGGCGCGGGCCAGACTCAGCGCCAGTCCGCCCGTCTCTGTTTCCGGGGCGGCAGCTGCATCGTCGATCCACTGTTCGAGCAGGCCCGTCAGCGAGCCGCTCGCGCGGGACAGGCGCCGGCGCTCGGCCGCCAGGCAGGCGAACCGGAAGGGTGACTTCCCTTCAAGCCCGCGCAGGTAGCGCGCGCTGTAGAGTCCGGGGAACGACGCGGCGGCGTCGGCGATGGTGAGTTGGAGATTGCGCGCCATCACGTCCCGGATGGGAGCCGCCTGCGGCGCCGAAAAGGCGGACAACCGTGCGAGCACGGCGGCGCCGACGCCCAGGGCGCGGCTGGTCGGCTCGTCGAGCCGGTCGGCGAGGTGGGACGAGAACACGGTGGCCAGGCCGACCGCCCCGTCCTCGCGCACGTCCTCCAGGTCATCCCGAAGCTGCAGGAAGGCGCCAAGGCCGAACAGACACTCCGCCTGCGAGGGGGTCAGGCGGGCGCCGACGAGGTATCCGTCCGCCAGTACCCGAGGTGCCGCCCTTCTCGACGGCGACCTCGATCAGCGTGCGGTCGTCGGGCGGCTTGGGTCCCGCCAGCAGCGCCAGGCTTCGGAGCTGGGCGCCGTGGATGGCCAGGAGGCTGGCCGACACCTCCGGGTGGCGCGCCCGCGGGAACTGACCCTCGATCATGTCGACCAGCGCGAAGATGCGCGCCTCGCGAGTGCTTGCGGAGGCGACCGGGCGGTCCCGCAGCCGTTCGCCTAGCCGCCACCCGAAGGCGAGTTTGGACGCCGCGTCGAGATGGGGGTCGTCAAGCAGGTTGTCGGTGTACGGGTACAGCAGGCTGTAGCCGAGCACCGCGGGCGTCGACTCCACGCTCACGCCGAGCAGGCCTTGCAGACAGTGCATGGTCAGCGCGTTGCGCGCCGCCTGGTAGATGTCGGCGGTCGCCAGGGCGGGATCGAACCGGCGGGCACGCGCGGGGAACGCGCGGAGCGCATCGCGGAACGCGTCGGGAAGGGCGCCCTCGAGACACTCGCTCGGCCACCCGAGGGTGTCCGACGCGAAGGCGCTGAAGGCGGACAGCACGCGGCGCTCGCCGTTGATCCGCGGATCCCGCCGCGCGGCTCGGCGCGCCTCACCCTCGAGCACGTCGATGAAGGCCCGAAGCCTCTCTTCCTGACGGGCCTGCGCCTCTGGCGTGTACGCGGGGCCGTCAATCTCCGTCTCGGGATCGGCCCGCTCCCAGATTTGCACGAACAGGTCGCGCAACCGCGCAACATCCGGCGTGATGGTGGTGTGCACCGTGGCCCTCCGGTGGAATCGTCCGGTCCCGGTCCCACAGAAGGATCTACGTGTTTGGCCGCTGGTTCGTTGCGGGAGGGGTGGAGAGCGCGCGTCTGGAGACGACGCGCCCGGCGCGGGCGAGTCCAGGGACGCACGCGCCGGGCGGCGGCGACGGGGTGGCAGGTTACCGGCGCTGCAGGTCCTGCATGCTCATCGTGGTCTTCTTCGTGTAACCGGCCGGCGGGTCGAACGTGCCGGCGGGAGCCGCCTTGGACGTGATCTCGACGACCTCCGTGGTCGCATGGACCTTGGCCCCCATCATGTCGCCCGTGGTCTCGGTGGCGATTCTGGTAGCCCTTGATCTTCGCGAATTCGGCGGCCGATGCCGCGTTCACCCGGAGCTGGGCCTCGACGAGGACGGGGAGCATCTTCGAGGTAAAGGCGTCGTAGTCGAAGGGCACCTTGGTCGACGCCCAGATCCGCATGTTCATCTTCATCCCGGCCACGGTGAGGGCGACGTCGTAGCCCGTGCAGTCCCAGGTGCCGAACTTCTTCGTTTCGGTCGTGGGCGTGACGGTCGCTGACATCTGCATCATCGGGGCCATCGCGGCCGCCTCGGGAGGCAGGACCTTTGACAAGTCGAACGGCAGGGAGGTCTCGACGTATGAGTGGTCGCGATGGTTCACGAGGTACGCCACGCCCTTGTCGCGGTCGATGATGAAGGCGGTGTCCTTCGAGCCGGTGGCCATCTTCGTGCCGCTCAGCCAGGTCTCGACCACATCGTCTTTCGCCGGCACCGTCTGGTTCATCACCGTCATGGCGTCGGTGTGGGTCTTTGTTCTGAGGTACACGTCCGCCGCCTGGAGCGGGAGTACCGACACGGCGAGGCAAACCGCCAGGAACAGCGCAAGTCTCTTCATCACGGTCCTTTCGACAGCAGGGTTGGCTCCGACCAGTATAGCCCGGTCCGCCCCCGACTCCGCAGTGCACCGCGGGCGTGGACCCCATCAGAGGGCCGGGCGGATCAGTCGTTGGGCGGCAAGGAGGCCACGACACTTCTCGGCGCCGCCGACGGACGCTCGCGGTCGATCAGGTGTGCCGTCACGAGCCAGTCGAAGACGATCTTGGCCAGGATCCGGTTCGCCTCGGCTTTCAGATGGACGTCGTCCGAGAAATACTGGCCGGTCTTGGGTACGGCCGCCTCGAAGTCGAGGAACGGTACGTGGGCCGCGTCGGCGATGGCGCGGGCCGCCTCGTTGAACCGCCGCATGCCGGACTCCATCGAGGCCAGGGACGGGTACGTTCCGTTCTCCGCGCAGAACAGCTGCGGGTACCGGATCAAGGGCCTCGACTCGGCAGACAGGTCCTGGCGGTAGAGGAACGGCTGGGAGGCGACGACGACCTGGTGCCCGTCGGCGAGGATGTTCTGCACCAAGCGTCCGTAGTACATCCGGAAGCTCGGCAAGCTCCTGAACTCCCGCACCTCACGCTCCCTGAGCGTGGCCGTGATCTTGGCCACGTTCTCCGGGTGGTAGTCGAACGGCGACGGGTCGTGACCGAAGGTGCGCTGGAGGGTTCGCCAGAGGAGAGAGGCCGAGCCAACCGGTCCGAGTGATGGTGAGGTCGCATCCACCTCGGGTCCGAGGAAGCGCGCGTAGGGTCCGAGGTAGTGCGAATAGTCCGGCCGGAAGGGGCCCACCGCGAACCACGGCGGCGAGAACGAGCGGTACAGATCGTTGATGGCTTCGAAGACGACGATGAGGTCGGGCTCGTAGGGCCGAACCCTGAGCTCGTAGTTGACCAGGATGTGGGCCGTCGAGTACCAGGCGCCCCCCGCGTTCTCTACCTCGATCAGCCGGCCGGGGTAGCGAGCGCGCAGGAGCTTCTCCAGATAGTACGGGTAGCTCTCCCGGTAGTTGTTGGTCACGCCGAGGGTTGTCGACCCACCGAGCGCGACGATCCGGAAGGTGCCGAGAGGCTTCTGGACCGCGATGGGTTGGCCGCGGAAGCCGCTTGAGTTCACGGAGACCGCGTAGCCCGGCAGCACCTGGAGGAAGGGGTGTGGCGGCCGGCGCCTCGCCTCGCGGTAGACGTCGCGCGCGGCCTGCACCTGCAACACGAGCTCGACGACCCCAGCGATGCCCCCCAGGATGAGGACGAGCACGAACGCCAGCACCGGCCAGCGCCACCACTTCACGGAGTGCCCCCTTGGTCGAGACGCGCCGCGCCTGGACGGTCGCGACTCCTAGGCGCCGGTCAACCCGCCGAGTCTCGAATCGGTAATCATGCCGCAGCACTCGCGCGCCCCGCGCCCCATCAAAGGGACCTCCCACACCTATCTTCCGGCCACCGATGAGCTGCGCCTATTCCGTCGTACCAAGGAATAGGCGATTATCATGTGCGGAAACAGATGTGGGACCCGCTCTCGATCTACCGGGACGATCGCCGGGTCAGGCTGCTTGGCCTTGCCGCGTCCCTGATCGCGCTGGTGGCCATCGTAGACTGGCTCACCGACCCGTTCATCTCGCTGGGGTTCCTCTACCTGTTTCCGTTGATGATGGCGGGTGGCTACCTCAGCCGTTGGCAGATCGTCGCCGTTGCGTTGCTCTGTGCGGGCTTGGGCGAGGCGTTCGCCAACCTGCCGTCGCACGAGCTCGCGGTGCGGCTGGGCCTGAGTTTCACGGGCTTCGCGGGCACCGGCCTGTTCGTGTCCGAGCTCGTGCGGAACCGGCGGATCGTGGCCACACATGTCGACGAGCTCGAGAGCCAGAACCGGAGGCGGCGCGACGCCGAGGAGCAGCTCCGTGCCATTATCGAGACGAGTCCGGCGGCGATCGTCACGATCAACAGCACCGGCGCCATCCTGCTGGCCAACCAGGCGGCTCAACGCCTCCTAGCGCCCGTTGAGCTGCCGCTGACCGGTCAGTCGATTGGCGCCTACCTGCCCGCGCTGCAGGCCGCGGTCCAGCAGCCGCCGTCGCGGACGTTTCGGACGACCCTGCAGGGCACGGGCCGACGGGGCTGCGGCGACGTGTTTCTGGCCGGCATCTGGTTTTCGTCCTACTCGACGCTCTCTGGGCCGCGCGTGGCCGCAATCATCGTGGATGTTTCCGACGAGGTGCGCAGTCGCGAGGACATGAGCCTTGACCATCTCCTTCGCCACTCGCGTATTGTGATGAGTGCAGTCGCCCACGAGATTCGTAATCTCTGCAGTGCGGCTCTGGTCACACACAAGAACCTGTCGCGCGTGGCCCCGCTTCAGGAGAGCGAGGACTTCCGGGCGCTGGGGACGCTCCTCCACGGGCTCGAGAAGGTGGCCGAGATGGAACTGGCGCCCGGGCCGGGCGGCACCGGGTCCGCGGTCGACGTGCGGTCGGCCCTCGACGAACTGCGGGTGCTGACGGCGACCGCGCTCGACGAGGCGGGCATCGAGGCACAGTGGACAGTCGATGGCAATCTGCCCCTGGCGTGGGCCGACCGGTACGGGCTGATCCAGGTGTTCTTGAACCTGGTGCGCAACAGTCAGCGCGCCCTCGAAGGGGTCGAGACCCGCCGTCTGCACGTCGCGGCCGAGCGCTGCGGCGACGAGGTCGTCGTGCGCGTCGGGGACTCGGGATCGGGTGTCGAGGCACCCGAGAACCTGTTTCGTCCGTTCCAGCGGGGCGCGGGTGCGACCGGCCTGGGTCTCTACGTGTCGCGCGCCATCGTGCGCAGTTTCGGCGGCGAGCTAACGTACGTCCCCTCGGAAGGTGCCGGAGCGTGCTTCGCCGTCACGCTCCGCGCCGCGTCCGCGGTCGACGACGCCACGCAGGAGGTGGCCCACGACGTCCATGCCTGACGCGTTGGAGAAGGCCGTTGCGGTGCTGATCGTCGACGACCACGCGCTCTTCAGGGAGAGCGTCGCGCGGCTGCTCGAGGCCGAGGGGGACCTGTCGGTGGCCGGAACCTGTGGAACGATCGAGGAGGCCCTGCAGATCCTCGCGTCGACGCCCGTCGACGTCGTGCTGCTTGACCTCGACCTGGGGACACGCAACGGGATCGAATTTGCGCCCCTGGCGCGGCGGCAGGGCTTTCAGGGGAAGATCCTGGTCGTTACGGCCGGCGTGCAACGGGAGGAGGCGTCGCGCCTGATCCGGCAGGGCGTGGCCGGCATCTTCATGAAGCACGACTCGGCGGCCCGGCTGACCGGCGGAATCCGGGACGTGCATGCTGGAAAGGTCTGGATGGACCAGCGGGTGCTCCAGTCGGCCTTGGAGACGCCCGACGACCGCGAGGCCGTCCGGACGGTGGCGCCCTTTACCGACCGTGAGCGGGCGGTCCTGTCCCTGGTCTTCGAAGGGCTGGCCAACAAGGAGATTGCGGATAGAATTAGCGTGTCGGAAAGCAGCGTCAAGGGGACGCTGCAGCAGTTGTTCATGAAGACGGGCGTCCGGACACGCAGTCAGCTGGTCCGGATCGTGCTCGAACAGGACCCGAAACGCGTTGTAATTTGGGGAATGAGTCATGTTTGAAGGTCTCTTGCAGCCCACGCACCTGCTCGTCATCCTGGCGATCGCGCTGATCATCTTCGGACCGAAGCGCCTGCCGGAGCTCGGCAAGAGCTTGGGATCGTCGATTCGAGGATTCAAGGACGCGATGAACGAACACCATGACACGACGCCGAGCGACAACCCGTCCGATCTCAAGCACCAGTAGCCCGGCGCTCGCCCCGACGGTGATCCGGTCTTCGTGACGCAGCACCTGCCCCCAGGTTGCTATCCCAGTTTGGCCGACGTGGGCCTTGCCGTGGATGGCAAGCTATCGGCGCACGACGGGCATCCGGCTGTCGGGTTCCGCGGTGGCGCCACGACATGGCCGGATAACGGGAACGACGGGTGCTCGTCAACTGTGCATGGTGACACGCCTTTTGCCAGGTCGACACAGGGAAGACCGCGCGATGAAGACATACCGCACGCTGCTGGTGTGCCTCGCCTCCGCCCTTCTGGCTGGATGCCAGGAGGGGAGCCGGAAGGCGGCGGCCGTTCCCCCGGCAACGGTCGACGGCCTGCAGGTCAGCCTGGCCCCCAACTCGCCGCAGCGGAGCGCCCTAGTCGTAGACGTGGCCGCGGTTCGGGAATCCGAGGCCACCCACCTGACGGGCCGGCTGGTCTGGAACGAGGACGCGACGGTCCGGGTGTACTCGCCGGTCAGTGGCCGGGTTACTAGCCTGCCGCTCGGGGTCGGTCAGTACGCCGCGGCGCACGCCGTTCTGGCGGCCATCGCGTCTCCGGACTACAACCAGGCGCAAGCCGACGTGCGCAAGGCGGCCGCGGACGTCGTGCTGGCCGAGCGGTCCTACAAGCGCCTCAAAGACCTGTTCGATCGGGGCGCAGCGGCCGCCAAGGACGTTGAGGCCGCCGAGGACGCCTACACGACCGCCGTGTCCGAGCGGGACCGCGCGGCTGCGCACCTCGCGGTGTACGGCGGTTCGCCGGACGTTCCCGATCAGCCGTTCCTGTTGCGCGCGCCGCTGGGCGGAGTGGTCGTCGAGCGGAACGTCACCCGCGGCCAGGAGGTGCGGGCCGACCAGATGCTGGGCAACGTCCCGCAGGCGTTCCTGCCCCTGTTCGTCATCTCGGACCCCACGCGGCTCTGGGTGCTACTGGACGCGACCGAGATGGACATGCCCCGACTCAGGGCTCACCAGCGGATGGCGGTCCGTGCGCGGCCGTATCCGGGTCGGATCTTCCCCGGGACGCTCGATGTGGTGGGGGACAGCGTGGACCCGGCGACCCGCACGGTCAAGGTGCGAGGGTCGGTGCCGAACGCCGAGCGGCTGCTCAAAGCCGAGATGTACGTGGCCGTGGACGTGGCCACCGACGCGCCACCCTCCGTCGAGATCTCGGCCAAGGCGGTGTTCCGGAAAGACAACCAGCCGTTCGTGTTCGTGGAACTCGCGCCAGGGCGCTTCGAGCGCCGGCCGGTCCGGCTTGGCACGGAAGCCAGCGGACGGATCGCCGTGTTCGAGGGCCTGCAGGCCGGGCAGCGCGTCGTCACGGAAGGGTGCTTGCTCCTGGAGACCATCCTCGAAGGCGGGGGCAGGTCGTAAATGGACCGGCTGACCGGCTACGTCCTCCGCCACCGCGCCATCCTGGCCGCGCTCCTTGCCGTCTTCGTCCTGGCCGGCGTCAATGCCTTCCGCCACCTGCCGGTCGAGGCGTATCCGGACGTGACGAACGTGTCGTTCCAGGTCATTACGCTCTTTCCCGGGCACGCCGCCGAGGAAGTGGAGCGGCTGGTGACGATCCCGATCGAGAACGTCCTGAACGGCATCCCCCGCCGGGCGTCCATCCGCTCCATCTCGCTGTTCGGCCTCTCCCAGATCACCATCGTGTTCGAGGACGACACGGACCGCGCCTACGTCCGCAGCCAGGCGTACCAGCTGCTGTCCACGGTCCAGCTGCCGTCCGGGGCACAGGCGGGGCTGTCGCCAGACTCTACCCCGGTCGGCGAGATCTACCGCTACACGCTCAGCGCGCCGCCCAGCGTCCCGGCCGAAGAGGTCCGCGCGCTGGAGGACTGGGTGGTCGAGCGGCAGCTGCGCACCGTGCCGGGCGTCGTGGACGTCGTGGGCTTCGGCGGCCCGACCAAGCAGTATCAGGTGCTCATCGACCCGGACCGGTTGAAATCCTACGGGATCTCACTCCGTCAGGTCTTCGACGCCCTGGCGGCCGGCAACCGGAACGCTGGCGGCTCCTACATCGAGCACGGCCCGGAGATGTACATCGTGCGGGGCCTCGGCTACGTGCGCGACACAGAGGACATCGCGAACATCGCCGTCGACACCCGCAACGGAACGCCCATCCGGATCCGGGACCTCGGTACGGCGGCCATCGGTGCACAGCTCCGGCTCGGCCGCGTGGGCAAGGTCGTGCCTGGCCAACCCGATCAGGACGATATCGTCGAAGGCATCGTGATCATGCGGAAGGGCGAAAACGCCTTGGATGTGCTGACGCACGTCCGGGCCAAAGTGGAGGATATCAACCGCCGGTACCTGCCGCCAAGCGTCCAGCTCGTGCCGCACTACGACCGCACAGAACTCGTCCAGCGGACCTTGCACAACGTCCGACGGAACATGATCGAGGGCATCGGCCTCGTCGTCCTCGTCCTGGTCCTGTTCCTCGGCTTGGGCAACTACCGGTCCGCCCTGGTCGTGGCGGCCGTGGTTCCCCTGTCACTGCTCGGCGCCTTCCTCCTGCTTGACCTACGGGACATCCCCGCCAACCTGGTCTCCATGGGGGCCATCGACTTCGGCATCATCGTCGACTCGGCAGTCGTCGTCATGGAGAACCTCCTCCGGCTGCTGGAGGAGAAGAAGCAGAGGATCCGGTCATTGCCGGCCGCCATCGTCGAATCGGTGTCCCAGATGGGCCGTCCGATTCTCTTCTCCAAGGCCATCCTCCTGACCGCGTTCATCCCGCTCTACACGATGCAGCGCGTGGAGGGGAAGATCTTCCAGCCGATGGCCCTGACGCTGACCTTCACGCTGGTGGTGGGCACGATCCTGGCCTTGACGGTCGTGCCGGCGATGGCCACCTTAGCGGTAGACGCCACGGCCGGCGGGGAGTCGTGGATCGTCCGTCAGCTCGTCGGTTTCTACCGGCCCCTGCTGCGGCGTGCCTTGAGGGCCCGGGGCGTCGTTGCGGCGTGCGCCCTGGCGAGCCTCGTCATCGCAGCCATCACGCTGCACCTGGTGGGCTCCGAGTTCCTGCCGAAGCTCGACGAGGGCTCGCTATGGGTGCGTGGCTTCATGCCGCAGACGATCTCTCCCACCGAGGCGGCACGCCTAGTGCGTAAGGTGCGTGGGGTTCTCGTTTCGTTTCCGGAAGCGCGGTCGGTGGTGACCCAGCTCGGGCGGCCCGATGACGGGACCGACGTCAACGGCTTCGACGTCGTGGAGTGCTCGGTCGAGCTCCTCCCCCGCGAGCGGTGGACGACCGCGCGCGATCGCTACGACCTCGTCGACGCGATGCAGGCCAGGCTGGCCGGGATCCCGGGCATGCAGTTCCAGTTCAGCCAGATGATCGAGGACAACGTGAACGAGGCCGTGTCGGGCATCAAGGCCGAGCTGAGCATCAAGGTCTTCGGCGAGGACCCGCACCAGCTGCAGGCAGTGGCAAACCGGATCGTGGAGATCCTCAAGACCGTCCACGGCGCGGAGGACGTCGGCACCGATGAACTGCTCGGCCAGCCGCAAGTCCAGATCGAGGTGGACCGCGCCGCGATTGCCCGGGTCGGCCTCTCGGTGTCCGACGTCCAGTCGGTGGTCGAGACGGCGATGGGGGGCGCGGTCGCGACCCAGGTACTCGAGGGGGAGCGGACCTTCGATCTGGCGGTGAAGCTCACGCCGGGCTCGGTCTCGACCCTTGAGTCGATTCGCAGCATCCCGGTCTTCGGATCGAACGGGGAACGGCTGACGCTGGGCGCCGTGGCGTCGGTCGATCTCAAACCGGGCTTCGCGCGGATCTCCCGCGAGGAGAACGCGAGGCTGACGGCCGTGAAGCTGTCGGTCCGCGGGCGCGACCTCGGCTCACTGGTCGCCGAGGCCCAGCGGAAGGTGGATGCGCAGGTCAAGCTGCCGACCGGCTACCGCCTCGAGTGGACAGGGGCGTTCGAGAACCAGCAGCGCGCGGTCAGGCGACTGTCCGTCGTCGTGCCGATCACGCTCGTGGCGATCTTCTTCCTGCTGTTCACCGCCTTCGACTCCGTGAAGCTCGCGTCACTCATTCTGCTGATCGTGCCCTTTGCTGCCGTTGGGGGCATCCTCGCCCTCCCGGCCGCCGGGCTGACGGTGTCGGTGTCGGCACTCGTGGGGTTCATCGCCCTGTTCGGCATCGCGATCCAGAACGGCGTGATCCTCGTGGACCGCATCCGCGAACTCCGCGGCCATGGCCTGCCGCTGTCGGAGGCGGTCTTCGAGGGCGCCGTCTCGCGCGTCCGCCCGGTCGTGATGACGGCACTGATGGCCGCCCTGGGCCTCCTGCCGGCCGGGCTGTCGACCGCGGTCGGCGCGGAGACGGCCCGCCCCTTCGCGGTGGTGATCATCGGGGGCCTGGTCACCTCGACGGTGTTGACGTTGTTCGTGCTCCCCGTCCTGTACCCGCTGTTCGACGCGGACAAAGCGGAGGTGTAAGCAGATGAAGCTCGTGCTGGCCTATCTCCCGCCTGAGCAGCTCCAGGACGTCATCGATGCGCTCAGCGCCGACCACGTGGCGAACCTGGTCGTGTCGCCCGCCCGCAATCTGGGCCAGGAGCACGGGCAGGCTGCCCGCGGCGAGCACGACCACCTCGGGATCGCCATGACGCGCCGCGTCCGGCTCGAGATCTGCTGCCGGGACGACGAGGTGGACGGGGTCCTGGAGGCGATTCTATCAGGCCGCCCACACGACCAACGTGCGCCGGGCGGGCATGGTGTTGGTGCTCCCAGTGGAGCGCGCGCGCGCGCTGCGGACGGAGTCGCCCGCCGCGTCGGGGGAGCCAGCGTCCGGGTGAGGACGTGCCAGACCGTGGTCCTCGTGGACAGCCGCGGGTCAGAACTCGACGTGCAGCCTCACCGCCGGAATGAGCACGGGGCCCCGATCGCGGTTGTAGCCTGGGTTGGTGACGTGCTGCAGGTCGGCCGCCACGAAGACGCCGTGCCACAGCTGGGCCGTGTAGTAGATCTCCACGATGCTCTCCCACCCGTAGGTGAGCCGCCCGTCACCGAGAAGGAAGCCCAAGCCTCCGAGGGCCAGGTAGTCGCGGTGATCGGGTGACAGCCCTTCGAACGCCGTCGCTGCGCCGAGCTTGTCGGTCGGTCGGCCCCAGGCGCCGAGCGTGAGGTCGAATCCGCCCGACACCGACCGATCCGCCTCCGTGTAGACGAACGATTCCGTCCGCCCGTCGTTCCACCCCGCCCGCGCGAACGCCCGCAGGCCTGCACTGATGGCGGTTTGCGCGTTCAGCCCCGCCCCGTACTTGAGCCGGGTTTGGAGCGGGTGGTCGGTGATGTCCGGCCGGCTGGTCCGGCCGGCCAGGTACTGGTCGACGGCCTCGCGGTAGTTTCCCATGTCCGCGCGGTTTTCGTAGCCGAGCAGGCGGACGGTCAGCTCGTGCCCGCCGACCGAGAGCCGACGCTCCACCTCGACGTCCTCCGCGTGCGCCCGACCGAGGTCGTACTGGAGATGCGGACCGTTGGCCACCTTCGGCATCAAGGCCTCGGCGACGCGGATTGCCCACTCGCCATCGTGATACTCCGCCATGGCCGCCACCGTGTAGCCGCGGGTGTCGGCCGCGTAGTCGTACGCGGCGTTGTTGCAGACCGCCCAGTTGAGGAACTGCAGGTGGCTGTCGCTGCCCACCGCGTTGGCGTCGAAAAAATCCACCAGGCTGAACTTGCCGACTCGAAACTCGAGGCGCCGCGGCGCGACTCGGGGCGCCAGCACCAGCGGCCCCCGGGGTGCCTCGACGCGATCGGCCGACAGCGGCAACACGTAGTGGAGCATCAGCCGCCCGACGTAGGGGGCTTCGCCTAAACCGGGAGTGCGCACAACGTCGAGGTTGGGATACCCCGCCAGGCCCAAGGCGCCGCCGATCCCCTGCCCGCCAGTCATCTCCGGATCGAATAGGATGCTGGCGCGATCGGTCAGGCGGTAGCCGGTGTACAAGGTCAACACCCGAGAGCTCCGGGTCTCGGATGCTGCGGGCAGGCTGTGCTCCCCCTGGTACGGCGACCGGAAGGACGGGTGTCCCTGCGAGATGAGGTTGATCTGCCCGGAGAGCCAGAAGCGGCTCTCGTCCGGGTGGCTGAACACCGTGGGCCTCAGCGCATCAGGCGGCGACGACGGCCCGGGCGGCGCCGTTTGCGGGACACCGAACCCGGCAGACAGAAGGAGAGCGCAGAGGGCCAGAGCGAGATCCATGCCGCTTGAGGTTGCGCGAGAGGGTTGTTCGGTTCCGGACGATCAGCCTGCCGATTTTCGCAGATTCCTTCCGAATCAACAAGTTCCGGGCCAGGCTCGTCGGTTCGATCTGATTGCGGTGGCTCTCGACAGGTACGGAGCAGTCCAGGATGCCCCGCCGGCGTCCTCGGCCGGAAGCCGCCACGGTAAACGTCCACTCCCAGTGCGGCGTAAAAGGGTGGAAGGTCGTATTGTGCTTGCTCATCTGCAGATCAGAACGCTGGGACCTATGAAAGAACGCAGACCTTCCCGGTCGGTCGAGTTGCTGTCCGTCGGTGCGACAGTCGCCGTCCTGATACTGACTTTTCTTACTCTCGAGGCGTGCAGCGGATCCGCGGCCGGGAGCGCTCGGCGAGGACGGGGCGGGGCTGCGGTGCCGGCCGTCTGGGTGGCCGCCCGGCAGCGCGACGTGCCGGTTGTAGTCGAGGCGATTGGCAACGTCGAGGCGTACTCGACGGTGTCGATCAAGGCCATGGTGACGGGCCAGCTCATGAGAGTGCACTTCCGCGAGGGTGACTACGTGAAGGCTGGTGACGTGCTGTTCACGATCGACCCGCGTCCGCTGGCTGCGGCGCTCGAACAGGCACAGGCCAACTCGGCGCGCGATACCGCTCAGTTGACGCAGGCCGAGGCCAACCTGGCGCGCGACGCCGCCCAGGCGGAATACACGCGGGGTGAGTCCGTCCGCTACGCGCGACTCCTGGAGCGCGGCCTCGTATCCAAGGACCAGTTCGACCAGATGAAAGCAAGCACGGACGCCGCCGCGGCGGCAGTCAACGCGGACCGTGCCGCCGTGGCGAGCGCCCACGCGCAGGAAGCCTCCGGACGGGCGGCCATCGACAACGCCAAGCTGCAGCTGGAGTACACGACCATCCGCTCGCCCATCGACGGTCGCTCGGGCAACGTCGCGGTCAAGGCGGGGAACATCCTCACGGCGGCGACGACCGAGCTGATGACCATCACGCAGGTTCAGCCGATCTACGTCACCTTTGCGGTGCCGGCGGTCCACCTGGCGAACATCAAGCGCTACATGGGCGAGGGGATCCAGGTGACGGCCACCTCCCAGGACCAGGCGGGGGCCCGGGCGGTCGGTCGTCTGACCTTCGTGGACAACGCCGTCGATCCGTCGACCGACACGATCAAGCTCAAGGCCACCTTTTCCAACGAGGACCGTCAGCTCTGGCCCGGCCAGTTCGTCCGCGTGGTCGTCCGCCTCACGACGACGCCCAACGCGACGGTCGTGCCGGCCGAGGCCATTCAGACCGGGCAGGACGGCCAGTTCGTGTTCCTCGTGCGGGCTGACTCCAGTGTCGAACAGCGGACGGTCACCACAGGGTCCCGCCTCGATCAGGACGTCGTGGTCCTGTCCGGGCTCAAGCCGGGCGAGTCGGTCATTACCGAAGGGCAGCTCCGCCTTGAGTCCGGCACCAAGGTCGTGGCCTCGCGTGTCGGCGGCCCGGCGGCGCCCGGCGGCGCGCGCGGGCGGTCCGGCCAGGGCCGGTCCGGCCAGCCTCGGCAGGACGGCTCCGCCCCTCAGGGGAGGGGTCAGCGCCGCGCTGGCGAGTAGCGGAGGCCTGGGATGCACCCCTCGGCACTCTTCATTCGACGCCCGATCGCCACCAGCCTCCTCATGCTGGCGATCGCGCTGTTCGGGATCGTCGCCTACCGGGCGCTGGCGGTCAGCGACCTGCCCAACGTCGACTTCCCGACCCTCGTGGTCGGCGCCGGACTGTCGGGCGCGGATCCCGGCACGATGGCCTCCGCTGTCGCGACGCCGCTCGAGCGCCAGTTCACCATGATCGCCGGCCTCGACGAGATGACCTCGAGCAGCTCGATGGGCAGCTCGTCGGTGACCATGCAGTTCGACCTGAATCGGGACATCGACAGCGCCGCGGTCGACGTCCAGACGGCGATCGCCGAGGTGCTGCCCCTGCTGCCGCCCGGCATGCCGGCGCCGCCTTCCTTCCGCAAGTACAACCCGGCCGACAGCCCGGTGATGTACCTCGGCCTGACCTCGCGGACCATCCCGCGCTGGACGCTCGACGACTACGCGGAGACGCTCATCGCCCCACGCATCTCGATGGTGCCCGGGGTGGCGCAGGTGGCCGTGTGGGGGTCCGCCAAGTACGCCGTCCGCGTGCGGGTGGACCCCGACAAGCTCCACGCGCAGCAGATCGGCCTCAACGAGGTGAACGACGCGCTGGCGAACTGGAACGTCACGCTGCCGACCGGCACCCTGTACGCGCCGCACACCAGTTACAGCATCCGCGCCAGCGGTCAACTCGACAACGCCGCCCAGTTCCGGCCGATGATCGTGGCCTGGCGGAACGGCGTGCCCGTCCGCCTCGCCCAGGTGGCGGACGTCATCGACAGCGTCGAGCAGGACAAGAACGACTCCTACCTCTACACGAAGGAGAACGGCACCCAGCTGGCGATCAACCTGGCCGTCATGCGGCAGCCAGGCAGCAACACGATCGAGGTGACCGATGCCATCCGGCGCCTGCTGCCCGACTTCGAGTCGCAGCTCCCGCCGTCCGTGCATCTGACCGTCCGGGGCGACCGCTCGTTGAACATCCGCGCGGCCTTCAAGGACATTCAGGTCACGATGCTGCTGACCCTCGTCCTCGTGGTCGGCGTCATCTACGTGTTCCTGCGGAACGGGTCGGCCACGATGATTCCGGCGCTGGCCCTGCCGTTCTCGATCGTGGGAACCTTCGCTGTGATGCAACTGCTCGACTTCACGCTCGACAACATGTCGATGATGGCGCTGATCCTCTCGGTCGGCTTCGTCGTCGACGACGCGATCGTGATGCTCGAGAACATCGTCCGGCACATGGAGCGCGGCGAGACGCCGATGCAGGCGGCGCTGGCCGGGTCCAAGGAGATCGGCTTCACGATCGTCACCATGACGCTGTCGCTGGCGGCCGTCTTCATCCCGATCTTGTTCATGAGCGGGATCCTGGGTCGCCTGTTCCGCGAGTTTGCGGTGACCATCTGCGCCGCGATCCTGATCTCGGGCGTGGTGTCCATCACGCTGACACCGATGCTCGCGTCGCGCTTCCTGCGTCGAGCCGGCGAGAGCGCGTCGCGGTTCTCTCGGGTCGTCGGCCGCGGCTTCGACCGCCTGAACGCCTTCTACCGGTGGAGCCTCCACCGCGTGCTCCAGCATCGGGCGGTCATGCTCGGGCTCTTCTTCGTCGTCCTGATCGCCACCGTCGTGATGTTCCGGGTCGTGCCGAAGGGCTTCATCCCCGACCAGGACAACGACCAGATGAGCGTCACGATCCGGGCCGCGCAGGGCACGTCGTACTACGAGATGGTCACCTACGTGCGGCGCGTGGCTGACATCATCCGGCAGGACCCGAACGTCGACAGTTTCATGGTCAACGTGGGGGGCGGCGGCGGATCGGTCACCACGGCCCGCATCAGCGTGCAGCTCTTGCCGCGGGCAAGCCGGGCGCTGAGCGCGCAGCAGGTCGTCGAGCGCCTCCGACCGAAGGTCTCCCGCTTCCCCGGGTTCGCCGTCTTCCTGATGCTCCCGCCGTCGATCCAGATCGGCGGCCGGATGGCTAGCAGTTCCTACACGGTCAGCGTCCAGGCGCTCAATACCGACGACCTTTACGCGTGGGCGCCGAAGCTCGAGGCTGCGATTGCGCAGCTGCCAGAGGTCCAGGACGTCACGAGCGACATGGAGATGAAGACGCCGCGCGTGGACCTGGTCATCGACCGGGACAAGGCGGCGACGATGGGGCTGGACGCGACGCAGATCGAAACGGCCCTCTACGACGGGTTCGGGCCCGTGTGGGCGTCGACCATCTACTCGCCGGTCACCCAGTACAAGGTCCTCCTGGAACTCGATCCGCGGTACCAGGCGAACGCCGATTCGCTCGAGAAGATTGGCTTCAAGCCGCCCGGCGGCGCCCTGATCCCCCTCCAGTCGGTGGTGTCCTTCAAAGAGGACGTCGGCCCGCAGACCATCAACCACTCCGGGCAACTGCCGTCGGTCACCATCTCCTTCAACCTGAAGCCCGGGGTGCCACTCGGCAACGCCGTGGACAGGGTGCAGGCGCTCGCGGCCGGCGTGCTCCCGTCGACCGTGACGACCTCCTTCCAGGGCTCGGCGAAGATCTTCCAGAGCTCGCTGACCAACCTCGGCCTGCTGTTGACGGTGGCGATCCTCGTCGTCTACATCGTGCTCGGGATCCTCTACGAGAGCTACATCCACCCGCTGACGATCCTGTCGGGGTTGCCGTCGGCCGGCCTTGGCGCGCTGCTGACGCTGACCGTGCTCGGCGTCGACCTGAACATCTACTCGTTCGTCGGCCTGATCATGCTGATCGGCATCGTCAAGAAGAACGCGATCATGCAGATCGACTTCGCCCTTGAAGCCGAGCGCAGCGAAGGAATGGCGCCTGCCGAGGCGATCTACCAGGGCTGCCTCATTCGTTTCCGGCCGATCATGATGACGACGATGGCGGCCCTGCTCGGCACGATCCCGATCGCGCTCGGCTTCGGATCGGGTGGAGAGGCGCGGCGGCCGCTGGGCATCGCGGTGGTCGGCGGGCTGATGGTCTCCCAGCTGATGACGCTCTATCTCACGCCAGTCATCTACACATACATGGCCGGCCTCTTCAAGGGACGCGCGTCGAAATGAACATCTCCGAGGGCTTCATCCGCCGACCGATCGCCACGAGCCTCTTCATGGCCGCCATCGCGCTGTTCGGCCTCGTGGCGTACCGGACGCTTCCGGTCAGCGACCTGCCGAACGTCGACTTCCCGACGCTGCTCGTCACGGCCAGCTTGCCGGGTGCCAGCCCGGAGACGATGGCGTCCTCGGTGGCGACCCCGCTCGAGAACCAGTTCTCGATGATCGCGGGCCTCGACTCGATGACCTCGGTCAACTCCCTCGGGTCCACCCAGGTCACCCTTGAGTTCGAACTCAGCCGGAAGCTGGACGGGGCCGCGGTCGACGTCCAGGCCGCCATCACCCAGGCCAACCGCCTGCTGCCCCAGGGCATGCCGACGCCGCCGACCTTCACCAAGGTCAACCCGGCCGACCAGCCGATCCTCTACATCGTGGTGACGTCGCGAACGCTGCCGCTGTGGACGCTCGACGAGTACGCCGAAACGCGCGTCGCGCAGCGGATTTCCATGGTGAGCGGCGTGGCACAGGTCCAGGTGCTCGGCAGCCAGAAGTACGCCGTGCATGTCCAGATGGATCCCCACGCCCTGGCCGGCCGTCAGGTGGGGATCAACGAGGTGGAGAACGCCCTGCGGGCCTGGAACGTGAACCTGCCCGCGGGCACGATCACGGGCCCCAAGCGCGCCTTCACGCTCCAGGCGACCGGCCAGCTGATGAACGCGGCCGCGTACCGGCCGGTCGTCGTGGCCTACCGCAACGGGGCGCCGGTCCGCCTCGAGGACCTCGGGACGGTGATCGACGGCGTGGAGGACGACAAGACCGCGTCCTGGTTTGCCACCTCGGCCGCCGACCAGCGGGCCATCGTGCTGGGCATCCAGCGCCAGCCGGGCACCAACACGATCGAAGTGGCTGACGGCGTGAAGCGGCTGCTGCCGTCGTTCCGCTCGGAACTGCCGCCGTCGGTCCACCTCGACATCCTCTACGACCGGTCCGACACGATCCGCGAGTCGTACAAGGACGTGCAGTTCACCATGGTGCTGACGCTCGGCCTGGTCATCATGGTGATCTTCGTGTTCCTGCGCAACGTGTGGGCGACGGTCATCCCGAGCCTCGCGCTGCCGTTCTCGATCATCGGCACGTTCGCCATCATGTACCTGCTCGGGTACAGCCTCGACAACCTGTCGATGATGGCGCTCATTTTGTCGATCGGCTTCGTCGTGGACGACGCGATCGTCATGCTCGAGAACATCTACCGGCACCTGGAGATGGGGGAGCCGCCGCTCAAGGCCGCGCTCGACGGGTCGCGCGAGATCGGCTTCACGATCGTGTCGATGACGCTCTCGCTGGCGGCGGTCTTCATCCCGGTGCTGTTCATGGGCGGGATCCTGGGCCGGCTGTTCCGCGAGTTCTCGGTGACCATCTGCGTCGCGATCCTGATTTCCGGCGTCGTGTCGGTGACGCTCACGCCGATGCTCTGCAGCCGGTTCCTGCGGTCGCCGGGAGAGCGGCGCCGGTCGGCGTGGTACCACGCCAGCGAGGAGATGTTCCAGCGGTTGCTGCACGCCTACGACCGGAGCCTGCAGGTCGTGCTGCGCCACCGTCAGGCGACCATGGGCGCCTTCGCCTTCGTCCTGGTCGCCACGGCCATTCTCTTCATCAGTTCGCCCAAGGGGTTCATTCCGGATCAGGACACCGACCAGCTGGTTATCGTGACCGAGGCCGCGCAGGGCACGTCGTACGCGAAACTCGTCGAGTACCAGGGCCAGGTTTCCGACATCGTTCGCCGGAACCCGAACGTCGACGCCCTGGTGTCGACCGTCGGCGGCACCGCGGCGACCACGCTCGGCGGGCCGAACCTCGGCCAGCTCGTCGTGCACCTGAAGCCGCGCTCGGAGCGCAGCCAGTCGGTCACCGAGATCATCAACGCGCTCCAGCCCGAAGTCGAAAAGGTGCCGGGCGTCCTGGTATTCCTCCAGAACCCGCCCACGGTGCGGATCGGCGGGCAGGTGAGCAAGAGCCTCTATCAGTTCACGATGCAGTCGCCGGATCGGACGGAGCTTTACGACGCGGCCGTCAAGCTGCGCAACAGCCTCACGACGGTGCCCGGCATTCGGAACCTGGCGAGCGACCTCGAGATCACCAGCCCGCAGCTCGATGTCCAGATCGACCGCGACAAGGCGGCGTCGCTACAGGTCAACGCGAGCCAGATCGAAAACGCGTTCTACGACGCGTACGGCCCGCGGTGGGTCTCGACGATCTACGGCGCGGTCAACGAGTACAAGGTGCTGCTGGAGCTGCAGCCGCGATACCAGGCGGACCCGGGCGCCCTGTCGCTCCTCTACTTCAAAGGGAACTCCGGCCCGCTGGTCCCGCTCGACACCTTGGCCACGGCACGCGAGCAGATCGGGCCGCAGACGATCAATCATTTCGGGCAGCTGCCCGCCGTCACCGTGTCGTTCGACCTCGCTCCGGGCGCGTCGCTCGGGAACGTGCTGGGAGACGTCCGGGCCTCGGCTGAGAAGCTCGTGCCCTCGACCGTCGGCGCTCAGTTCCAGGGGGCCGCCAAGGCCTTCCAGAGCTCGCTGACGAACCTGTTCGCCCTGCTGCTGGTCGCCATCCTGGTCGTCTACATCGTCCTCGGGATTCTCTACGAGAGCTACATCCACCCGCTGACGATTCTCTCGGGCCTGCCGTCCGCGGGATTCGGCGCCCTGGTGACGCTGGCCCTGTTCCGGATGGATCTCAATATCTACGCGTTCGTCGGGATGATCATGCTCATCGGGATCGTCGAGAAGAACGCGATCATGCAGGTGGACTTCGCCCTCGACGCGGAGCGCTCGGGCATGAAGCCCCTCGAGGCGATCTACCAGGGGTGCCTGATCCGCTTCCGGCCGATCATGATGACGACGATGGCCGCGCTGCTCGGGGCGGTCCCGATCGCCATGGGCTACGGCGCGGGCGGCGAAGCCAGACAGCCGCTCGGCCTGGCGGTCGTCGGCGGGTTGTTGTTCTCACAGCTCGTCACCCTGTACCTGACGCCGGTGGTCTACACCTATATGTCAGAGTTCCAGGTATGGCTGGGCTCTCGCAGGCGGTCGAAGGAAGTCGCCGTCGCGCACTGACGAGCGCCACGGCGCTCGTCCTGCGCCCGGACGCGGTCTGCCGTCCGGAGTTCCGAGCCTCCGGTCCGGCCGGCGACCGGTGCGACGCCCAGTAGCGGCGACCAACGGTTCCCGCTCAGTCAAGGCCAGTCTGCAACGCCCTCCCGTTCGACCATCGTCTGCCTACGCGTCTTCTTCCGCGCACTTGCCCGCAGGTTCGGGAGGGATCCGGCCGGGCACCCCTTGGGTACGCTGAAGGGCGGGCATCGCTGCCGGTGGCCACGGCGCCCGTCGCGATCTGGATGCGTACCCGAAGCCCATCCGTTCGTGCTTGGCCGGGTGGGCGCACGCGGACCGGCAGCGGTGCTATCGTGGAGAAGACGAGGGCAAGAACCATGACGGCACGCCTGATTGAAGTACGGACGGTCGCGACGCGGACCGTGGCGGTCACCGTTGAGGTCGCCGGTTCCTTTGCGTTCAAACCCGGGCAAACGTGTGACGTGACGCTCCTGAACCCACGCTACTCGGACGAAGAGGGGAACGCGCGGACATTCTCCCTCGCCTCGTCGCCCGCGGACCTGCCGCGCGTCACGTTCGCGACTCGGCTGACGGGCAGCGCGTTCAAGCGGAGCCTCGCGGAGATGGCCTCCGGTACTGAACTCGAACTGGACGGACCCTACGGGTCCTTCACGCTGCACCAGAATGCGAGCCGCCCGGCGGTCTTCCTCGCGGGCGGCATCGGCGTCACGCCGTTCCGCAGCATCATCGAGGACGCCCTCGAGCGCGGTCTTCCGCACCGGCTCGAACTGTTCTTCTCGAATCGGGACGCGGCCAGCGCGGCCTTCCTCTCCGACCTGGAGTCGTGGGCCCAGCGCGCAAAGTCGTTCCGGCTGGTGCCGACCCTAACCAAACTTGCCGCGGGTGACGCATCTTGGCCGTACGAGAGGGGCATGATCGACCTGGACTTTCTCACGCGGCACCTGCGGCCCCCCGTCGGCGAGACGATCTTCTACGTGGCCGGGCCGGCGGGTTTCGTCGCCGCCGTCGTGGAGGCCCTCCGCGGCGCCGGAGCTGATCCCGACAACATCCGCTCGGAGGAATTCGCGGGCTACTGACCCGGCGTGTTCCGACCCGCTCCGGATTTCTTGCCCCAGAGCAGTTCGAACACGAATGAGAAGTCGCGGGGGATGGGGTTGTAGAGCTGGCCGTAGTCCGGCCTGTCGACGTCGCGCTGGATGTCGCGCTGGGTGTGCACGGAGGCCAGACTGTACAGCTTCAGGCCGACCCGCGCATCGGGGAGGCGGTTCGACAGGGTCAGGACCTTGTTCACGTACAGGTCGAGCGAGCCGAACCACGGGAGTCGTGCGCCCAGCGCCGGTCCGGCGTAGGCCCACGAATCGTCGATGGGCGAGTACGGGAATCCGTTGCGGACCTCGACGTACGGGGCCACCGTGACCCGCGACGGGAGGTGCAGCAGCCCCCAGGCCAGCAGCCGGTTCGGGACGTCGGCCCGCAGCGGCGCCACCTGGTCGGGGAGTACGAGGGCTTCCCGCGATTCTCCCTCGATGTAGTCGAGGGTGTTCACGTTGCCGCTCGTGGACGATCGGACGTAGGAGACGAAGATCTCGTGACCGGCTCCGGGCACACGGTAGGCGACCGTCGTCTCGAGGCTGCGCGCCTCAGAACCGCCCGTCGCGCTCAGCAACAGCGTGCCGGTCGTGGGCGACGTGATGACGGGATCGACGACCAACTCGTCCCGGCCGTGGCGCTCCTGGTACCGGACCCGTGTCTGCCAACGGGATGCGAACCGGCGGGTCAGTTCGACGTCCCAGCGGCTGGCCCGGGGCATCGCGAGCGGTTCACCGACCGTGTTGGTGAATACCCGGGAGATGCCCGGTACGCCTTCCGCGTCCCACGTCTGCACGATCCGCGCCTGTGTCTCGGCGAACGCGAAGGCCAAGAGCGGCACCTTGTCGGTGAACAACCCGACGCTGCCTCCGAGTGTCGCCGCGCCATCGGCAAAGGTCATCGTCCAGGCCAGGCGCGGCGAGAGAGCCGACCCCACGCCGTGGGAGGTTCGATCGTACCGGACACCCGCGTCGACCGTCAGGCGCGGCGAAACGCTCCAGCGGTCCTGCAGAAAGAGCCCGGCCTCTTCGGCCGATGCCGAGATGCCGACGGCGGCGGGCTCGAAGCTCACGCGCTCGCTCGGAACCCCGTCGCTCCGGAGGACATCCACGTACCCCGCGCCTTCGCTGCCCGTCACCGTCACCTGGCCGACGGTGGCCCCCGCCCGGACCTGGTGGCCGTGGGGCGCGGTCCACGACCAGACCGCGGTCGCCTCGGCCCGGCTCCCGGTCAGATCCCGCTGGTCGAAATAGCTGCCGGTCGTCACGTCGTGTCCCACTTCGTACGGCGCACTCCCATCCGGGGTGACCGTCAGCCGCGTGCGGGCGAAGCCAGCCCGGACCTCGACCACGGAGTTGTGGCCGAGCGTGAGGCGGTCGCCGAGGCTGGTGCTCCAGCCACCGCGGTCCAGCGCCGGCACGCTGTTGGAGGCCGTGAAGGCCGTAACGCCGGCACGGTCGGTCGCCTGCGGGTCGAAGGAGACCGTGGCGACCACGGCCTGCGTGGGCGAGAGTTGCAGATTCACCTGAGACCAGGACATCAGGGCCGTGTACTCGCTGAGCTGCGTGCCCCAGAGCGTGTCGTACCGATTGCGGTCGTACCGGTAGCTGAGTCCGTCCTCGACAAACAACCGGCCCTTGATGAGGGGGCCGTTCACGCCGAGGTTCGGTTCCCAGAACTCCACGCCGTGCGGCTTGCCACCGGCGAAGAGCAGCCGCGGGAAGAAGCTGTTCGCCGAGGCGTGCCACTCGTCCGCGCCCGATCGCGTGTGGACCCACGTCACCCCCCCGGTCGAGCGCCCCGCATCGGCCGGGTAGCCACCGGTGAACACCTCCACCGAGTCGACGGCCTCGAGCGGCAGCTGCATGATCGCGTCGCCGGTGATCGGGTCGGTCAGATTGAAGCCGTTGACCAACAGCGCGCCCCGAGGAGCGCTCGCGCCGGCCACGCTGATCAGGCCGTCGGGCCCGCGGACCACATTGGGGAGCAGCGGGAGTACATCGTCGGTACTGGCTGTTCGGCAGCATGCCGCTGTCGACGACCTCTCGCGTCGCCGTCACCGGCGCGTCCGGGCGAGGCGCGCCAAGCACGGTCTCGGGAAGATCCGCCTTCACCTCGACCTGCTGGGCGATGGCCGCGAGGCGCAGGCGTAGGTCGACCGTCGCGGTCACGCCCGCCATCAGGGTCAGCGGTTGGTCGAGGGTTTCGAAGCCCGAGAGCTCGGCCCTCAGGTGGTACGGGCCTGGAGCGGCCGCGAGCCGATAGATGCCCTGCGCGTCGGTCACGACGCCGGACGCGGGCCCGCTGCCTTCCCGCAGGAGCGTCACCGCCACCCCGGGCAACGGCAGGCCTGCCGGGTCGGTCACGCGACCCTGGACAGTGCCTGGGGTCGACCCGAAAGCCGGCACGGCACAGGCGAGCACGAGCCACGCGACGGCCGACACAACCTGACCCATGTCACTACGATAACGGGAAAGCCACTTCCCGGCCACCCAGCCCATGCAGAGTGCGAAGCCGCGGACCGGGCGCCCCCGCCCCGACCCACGGGCCGTCTCAGCCGTCGCGGTATACTGGCAATGGGACCACCCGAAGGGAAAGCCGAGGCTGCGGCAGTTGGAGAAACCGGCTATGGACCTAGTGTGCACCGATCTTCCGGACGGCGTGCGGCGAATCGACTTGAAGGGGCGAATGGACATCGAGGGGGCCAACAGCGTCGAACCGCGCTTCAGCGCCCTCGTGGTCACAGGGAAGCACTTCGTGGCGGTTGATTTGTCGGACGTGGAGTTCGTGGCCTCGCTTGGCCTGTCGGTTCTCGTGCAGGCGGCGAAAGCGGTCGCCCTCCGCGGGGGCGGGCTCGTTCTCGTCAACCCTCGCCCGAACGTCGCGAAGGTGCTGACCTCGACGCGAATTGCGGAGCGGATTGCGGTGTGCGCAGACATGGAGCAGGCGCGCTCCGCGCTGCGTTCCCTCGGCGCGCCGCTGAACTGAGCGGCTGTTGGTGGCGATGAACCTGGACGCACGCTCTGGCGGGCCTCCGGAATGGTGGACGCGGACCTTTCCGGGTGAGGTCGCGGCACTGCGGGAGCTCTCCCGCTGGACGCACGAGGTGTGCACGGCGGCCTCGGTCGAGCGCGAGCTCGTGCGCGACCTGGAACTCTGCCTGCAGGAGGTGGTCGCCAACCTGATCCTGCACGGTGAAGCCGGACGCGGTGACCAACCCATCCGGGTGTCGCTCAGCACCGGAAGGGCGGGCGTGCTGGCGCGTGTGGAGGACTTCGGCTGCCCGTTCGATCCTCGCCAGGTGCCCGAGCGCCCGGCGCCGGCCACGCTTGCCGACTTGACCGTGGGCGGCTACGGCATCCAGATCCTCCGCCACCTGACCCACGACCTGGCCTACCACCGCGAAGGGGATCGGAACGTCCTGACCTTTCGGGTGGGTCCCCCTGACACTCCGGCCAAAGGGGGGCCTATCGTGGCGCCGCTCTGAGCAGGAACGGATTGGCCCCCGCCCGCGCGAACCCCTCGTCGGCCATTAGCAGGTCCAGGGCGACCGTCGCCACGTCGTCTGCGACCGGTTCGGCACCCGGCACCTGCTCGAGGTAGAAGAGCTTCAGGTAGCGACGGCACCGCGCGCAGGCCTCGGCCTTCACGCCGGACGGCCCGCCCTCGATCGCGAAGTACGCGAGGTCCGACGTCGACCCACAGTGCACGCAGGTAAGCCGCGTTCGGTGCCAGCGGGTGGCGCACAACGAGCAGGCGAGGTGGCGGAGAGTGTGGCTTGCCGCCACAAGGCCGGCCACGGGCGGCGAGCCGCAGACCGGGCAGCCAGTCATCTGGTCCGGCGTCAGCCGGTCCGCGGGCACCAGTTCCGCGAGGCTCGTCCAGTACACCTGGAGGGCCGAGGCGACGAACACCGCCGAGGCCTCGTCCTCGTGGGAGGCCTGCGCGAGAACGGCTCCTGCCGTGCGCTCGCGCTGTTCGGTTCCCATTCCCGCCAATCGCGCCAGTGAGGCGGCGGTGTCACGGGGCGGGGCGACACCCGCAAGCTGCTCGAGGATGCCGTCGAGCGCGCGGCGCCACGCGTCCGCCCGACGCCACGCGCGTGCGTCGAGCGGCAGGGGTGAGAGCAGCTCCGCCGAATCGAGTGACGTGGGCATGTCCTGGCAGCTGCGCGCTTGGCTGTCGGCCAATGCGCCGAGCAGACGGAGGTACGGGCCGGCCGCGTGACCGACCTCGAGAGCGCGAAAGCGCGCGGCGCGGACCTCGAAGACCCGGGTCGCGTCGGGCAGCCGGACGTGCGAATCGGCGTCTGGCCACCCGTCCTGGTGTGCGGATCCCGCTGTGGTCATGACGTTCGGGTCACCTCGCGGAACCACGCGGGGTGGTGGAACGCCGCCCAGCGGCGGGTGACCGTACCCCGCACCATCGCCCGGATGGAGCCACGCGTCCAGTAAGCCGCGTACCAGTGAATGCCGATGCCCACGAACATGGTGAAGGCACAGGCTGCGTGCAACAGGCCGGCGGTGCGACGCCACGCCGGCGCGAACGTCGATGCGAAATACGGCTGCCAGACGATTACGCCGGTCGTCAGCAGCAGGGCGATGATCGGGACCATCGACCAGAACATCAGTTTCTGGCCGCCGTTGTACTTGCCGGTCTCCGATCCGTGGTACTCCTTCCGCATGAAGCCGAACATGTGCCGCACCCACTCGGTGTCCGCCGGAAGCCAGCGGTTGTCGGCCCAGACCTGGGCGGCGTACGGGTAGAAGAGCACGACGAGCACCACGCCGGCGATCGGGTGCAGGGCGCGCATCAGCTGGCCGGAGCCGAACAGGAGCGCCAGCCAGAAGAAGAACGGATGGAACATCGCCAGGCCCGACAGGAACAGGAACACAAACGCCAGCGCGACGGCCCAGTGCGTGACGCGCTCGCCCACCGGGTGGCGCATGATGAGATCGGAGGTGTCCTTGCGCATGGCCCTACTCCTCTCCCTCGGGCCCGTCGGCGGACGGGGCCTCGAGCGGTCCGTGCCGCATGTAGTGCAGGATCCCAGCGGCCAGCACGGAGAACAAGGTGAAGACCCCGAGCCCGCGGGCGAAGGGGCTGCGCCAGAGCGCGACGAGCGGGCTGACGGTGGGGTGCGGCGGGAGCCCATAGGCCTGGGGCCGGTCGCCGTGGGGCAGCACGAAGAAGACGTGGGTGCCGCCCACGCCGGGCGGGTCGTAGATCGCGGCCTTCGCGAGGCCGCGCTCGTGGAGGTCGACGAGTCGGTGTTCGGCCAGCTGACGCATGTGCTCCTTGGAGCCGAAGCTGAGCGCCTGCGTCGGACAGCTCTTGATACAGGCCGGCTCGAGACCGACCGCGATGCGGTCGCTGCAGAGCGTGCACTTGTAGACGCGCGAGTCCGCCCGGCGCAGGCGGGGAATGTTGAACGGGCACCCCGAGATGCAGTACCCGCAGCCGATGCAGTGCTCCTCCTGGACGTCGACGATGCCGTTGGCATACTGCAGGATGGCGCCCGGCGCCGGGCACGCCCGCAAACACCCCGGGTCCGTGCAGTGCAGGCACCCGTCCTTCAGGATCAGCCACCGGAGCGCCCCGTCGATCTCCCGCTCGGTGAACCGCATCAGGCACCACGTCTGGTCGTCCAGATCGCTCGGGTTGGTGTAGGACCCCTTGCACGTGCCGACCGCGCTGCGCAGGTCGTTCCACTCCAGGCACGCCGCCTGACAGGCCTTGCAGCCGATGCACCGCGACACGTCCACCAGCTTGCCGACCTCCAGCGTGCGTCGCGCGGACGGCGGGACGGAGGTGACAGCGGAGCTTCGCCGGATGTCCAGGGATTGCTGCGCCATCTCGTCCTCCTAGGCCTTCCGCACATCGACCAGGAACGCCTTGAACTCGGGCGTCTGCACGTTGGCATCGCCGACAAACGGTGTCAGCGTATTGGTGATTTGGCTTGGCCGGGTCAAGCCCTCGAAGCCCCAGTGGATGGGGAGCCCCACGGTGTGGACCTTGCGCCCGCCGACCGTCAGTGTCCGGATGCGCTTGGTGACCACCGCGACGAGCCGCACGTGGCCGCGGCGGGACCGAACGAAGACCGCATCGCCGTTCCGGATGCCCCGCAGGGCGGCCAGCTCCTCGCCGAGTTCGACGAAGGCCTGCGGCTGGAGCGCCGACGCGATTCGGGTGTGCTTGGTCCAGAAGTGGAAGTGTTCGGTCAGCCGGTAGGTCGTGGCGACAAACGGGAACTCCCCGGCCGTGCCCAGCCGGTCCCGATCCCCCTTGAAGATCCGCGCCGCCGGATTTGAGCGCGCCTTGGGCGAGAACGGATTCACTTCGAGCGGCGTCTCGAACGGCTCGTAGTGCACCGGGAACGGTCCCTCGGCCATGCCTCCGAGCGCAAAGAGCTTCCCGACGCCCTCGGCGTTCATGATGAACGGACCCATGCCATCCTCGGGCGCGGCGTCTACCTTGTAGTCCGGCACATCGGCGCCGATCCAGCGTTTGCCGTTCCAGTAGACCAGTCGGCGCCCTGCGATCCACGGTCGGCCGTGCGGGTCCGCCGAGGCCCGGTTGTAGAGAATCCGCCGGTTGGCCGGCCAAGACCAGGCCCAGCCCGTCGTCTGGCCGATCCCGTAGGGATCGGACGGGTCGCGCCGCGCCATCTGGTTGCCCGCCTGCGTCCAGCAGCCGGCGAAGATCCAGCAGCCGCTCGCCGTGGTGCCGTCCTCCTGCAGGACGGCGAACCCGGGTAGCTGCTCGCCCTCGCGGACGAGAACCTTCGTCTTGTCCTTGGGATCCACGACGTCGGTGAGCGCCGAGCCGTTGAATTCCATGGCGATCTCCGACGCCGACGGGGCAGTCGGGATCTTGTAGGGCCAGGTCAGGCGGTGGATCGGGTCCGGGAACGCGCCGCCCTCGGCCTCGTAGAGCGCGCGGATGCGCATGAAGAGCGACGCGATGATCTCGACATCGCCCTTCGCCTCACCGGGGGGTCGGCCCCCTTGTAGTGCCATTGCAGCCAGCGGCCCGAGTTGACGAGCGACCCTTCCTCCTCGGCAAAGCAGGTTGACGGCAGGCGGAAGACTTCGGTTCCTATGGTGCTCGGATCGACCTCGTTGAGCTCTCCCCGGTTCTGCCAGAAGTTCGAGGTCTCGGTCGCGAGCGGGTCGATGACGACCAGGAACTTCAGCTTCGAGAGCGCTGAGGTCAGCTTGGACTTGTCCGGGACGGACGCCAACGGGTTGAACCCCTGGCAGACGTACCCGTTCACGTGGCCCTGGGCCATCAGCTCGAAGACCTGAAGGATGTCGTACGTCTTGTCGTTCTTCGGCAGGTAGTCGTACGCGAAGTCGTTCTGGGCCGTCGCGGCGGCGCCGTACCAGGCCTTGAGCAGCGAGACGGTGAACTTCTTGTAGTTCTGCCAGTAGTTCATCTGCCCCGGCCGCAGCGGCTTCGGCGTGCGCTTCTCGAGGTAGGTCTTGAGATCCGTCTCGGACTCGAGCGGCTCGCCGAGATAGCCCGGCAGCAGGTGGCTCATGACCCCAAGGTCGGTCAGACCCTGGATGTTCGAGTGGCCCCGGAGGGCGTTGACGCCGCCGCCGGGCATCCCGATGTTCCCGAGTAGCAGCTGGATGCAGGCCATGGCCCGGATGTTCTGTGACCCGACGGTGTGCTGGGTCCAGCCGAGCGCGTAGAGGCTCGTCATGGTCCGGGCCGGTGTCGACGTCGACGCGATCTGCTCGCAGATGTGCAGGAAGACCTCGCGGGCTACGCCGGTGACGTTCGCGACGGCCTCGGGCGTGTAGGCCGCGTAGTGCCGCTTCATCAGCTGGAGCACGCAGCGCGGGTCCTGCATCGTGGGGTCGACCTTCGCGTAGCCGTCCTTGTCGACCTCGTACGCCCACGTCGTCTTGTCGTAGGTCCGCTTGGCCGGGTCGTAGCCCGTGAACAACCCCTTGTCGAAGCCGAAATCGGCTCGCACGAGGAAGGACGCATTGGTGTAGGCGAGCACGTAGTCGCGTTGGATTCTGATCGTGGGCGAGCAGGTAGTTGATGACGCCGCCCAGGAAGGCGATGTCGGTGCCTGGCCGGATCTGCGCGAACAGGTCGGCGACAGCCGCCGTCCGCGTGAATCGCGGGTCGACGACAAGCAGTCGCGCCCCGTTCTTGGCCTTCGCCTCGAGGACCCACTTGAAGCCGCACGGGTGCGCTTCAGCCGGGTTTCCGCCCATCACCAGGACGATGTCGGCATTCTTGATGTCGACCCAGTGGTTCGTCATCGCGCCACGGCCGAATGTCGGGGCCAGACCGGCCACCGTCGGGCCGTGTCAAACCCGGGCCTGATTGTCCAAGGCGGTCATCCCCAGTGACCGCAGGACCTTGACGGTCAGGTACCCGGTCTCGTTCGAGGACGCCGAGGCGGCCAGGAAGGCGGTCGTGGTCCACCGGTTGACCGTAACGTCGCCCTGCTTGCCCAGGAAGTTATGGTCGCGGTCGTCCTTCATGAGCCGCGCGATGCGGTCGAGCGCGAAATCCCAGCTCACCGGCTTCCACTCGATGCCGCCGGGCTCGCGGTACTCGGGGCGGGTCAGCCGGTGCGGGCTGTGGATGAAGTCGACCAGGCTGGCGCCTTTCGGGCACAGTGTGCCGCGATTCACCGGGTGGTCGGGATCGCCCTCCACGTGGATGATCTCGGTGCGGGCATTCTTCGACCCGTCTCCCAACCCGTGCAGGATCACGCCGCAGCCCACCGAACAGTACGGGCAGGTGTTGCGGGTCTCGCTCGTGCGGGCCAACTTGAACTCCCGGACCTCAGCGAGGGCCTCGGTCGAGAAACCGAGCACGGCCATCGTGGTGGTCCCCAGCCCCGATACGGACGCCTTGAAGAACCCGCGGCGCGACACGTCCATACTCACCCCCGGAAGAGGAAAAGGCACTCCCAGCTCCACCCCTGACGTTCGGCGTCAGCGTGGCCGGACGGACGATGCCGGACCTCCGGCCGCGTGACAGGTCCGATGACGGTCGTCGTGCTGCCGCGGAGGACGGGGCGTGCGCGGGACCCCGTTGCCGGGCATCCACTGCGTATGCGAGATGTTCTGGGGCATCTTACACAACAATGAGCGGTCCGGCTGAGGTCTTTTCTCCTCGTTTACGGACGGGGCGAGCGCCGGGCGGGCGCGCCTGAGACCAGGAAGCGGGACCACAGGAAATCTCGCACGCGGCCTCGGCCGCATGCCCTACAATCCGGCCGACTGTTTCCCCGGGGCCGTCACACCTGCCGGAGGGCGTTGTCTCGGATACACGGGTGGACGCTTCGGAGCCATGTCAGCCAGAAGGGGCGGGGTACGCGCATGGCGAACCATTCGACCGAACCGTCGCTGGCCGGCCGTCTGATGTGGTCGGTTGGGCTCCTGGTATTGGCCGCAACGGCAGGCGTTTCCTGGCGCTACGCGGCAGGCCGGGCCCGGATGGACGTCGGCGAACTCCGGGGCGTGGTGATGGGCCTCGGCGAGACGTTCTGTGCCGTGTTCGTCGTCTTCGGCCTCGGGTTCCTCGTGTTGGTCCGGCGGCTCCTCAAGCCGCCGATCGACGCCCTGGCCGACCTCGTAGCGCAGATTGGGACCGACCGAGCCACCTCCGCAAGCCGCCGCGGGGTGACAGGCTACCGCGAGCTGCGGCCCCTCCTGAAGACGCTCGCAGACCTCGACGCCCGGGTCGCGAAGCTGCAGGCCAGCGAGGCCCGCCTCCGGATGATCTTCCACTCGGTCAACGACGCCATCTTCATCCACGACGTGTCCGGCGCGATCCTGGATGTCAACGACCGGATGTGCTCGATGTTCGGCTGCAGCCGCGAGGAGGCGACGACCTTGACGGTCGGCGAGCTCAGCGCGGGCTCGCCGCCCTTCAGCCAGGAGGACGCGCTGGGCTGGCTCGCCCAATCCAGGGCAGGGAAACAACCGATCTTCGAGTGGCGGTGTCGTCGGCGGGACGGCGAGTTGTTCTGGGGCGAAGTCAGCATGCGCCAGGCCACCACGAGCGGCGACGGACGCATCCTGGCGACGGTGCGTGACATTACGGAGCGCAAGTGCACGGAGTCGGCGCTCCAGGAGAGCGAGGCACGGTACCGAGCGCTCTTTCTCGCCGCCGGCGACGCCATCTTCATGATGCACGACGGGCTATTCATCGACTGCAATCCGAAGACGCTCGCGATGTTTGGTTGCCGACGGGAGGACATCGTGGGCCGGAGGCCGGCGGAGTTCTCCCCGCTCCTGCAGCCCGACGGGCGCGAGTCCAGCGTCGAGGCGGAGAGGCGGATCCGGACGGCGCTGACTGGCGTGTCCGCCTCGTTCGAGTGGCGGCATACGAGGCTCGACGGCACCGAGTTTGATGCCGAGGTCAGTCTGACCAGGGTCGACATCGCAGGGGGGCCATTCCTGCAGGCCATCGTGCGCGATGTCACGGACCGCAAGCGGGCGGAAACTCTGCTGGCGCGGGAGCGCCGCTTCTTCCAGGCCTTATTCGAGGCTCTGCCAGGCGAGGCGTACGTGCTCGATGGCGACGGGCGGTATATCCGCGTGAATCGCAACTTCGAGGATGCCCATGGCCCGGGCTGGGCTGGGACGAGTTTCTTGCACGAGATCGAGATCCTCCCACCGGCGCAGCAGATACTGGCCCGCGAGGCGCTCGCCCGAGCCTTCGAAGGGGGGCGCGGATCGGTCGAGCATGTGTCGCTCGGACCGGATGACGCCGCGGTCCACCGGCTGTCGACCTACCAGGGGTTTGTCCTCGACGGCCAGCCGTACGCCGTTGGCGTGAGCCTCGACATCTCGGAGCGCGTGCGGGCGGAGGCCGCCCTGCGGGCCAGCGAGGGACGTCTCGAGATGGCCCTTGAGCTGACCCATGGCGGCGCGTGGGAGGTGGACTTTTCGACAGGGCGGGTGGAGCTGGACCCGGTCCTGCTGCGCCGCCTGGGATACCCGCCTGGAACCTCGCCGACCACCATGGGTGAGTGGACCTCCCGGGTACATCCCAACGACCGAGCGCGGGTGAGTGCCGCCATCGACGATGCCCGCCAGGGCGGGTCGCCCATCTACCATACCGAGTACCGCCATCAGCGGCCGGACGGAACGTGGGCGTGGCTGGAGGGCCACGGCAAGGTGGTCGAATTCGCTCCGGACGGCACGCCGAAACGCGCCGTTGGCGCGCACGTGGAGATCACTGAACGCAAACTGGCAGAGGCCACGCTCAGCGAGCGAGCGGCCTTCGACGAACTGATGACCGGTGTACTCGACCGGTTCGCCAACTGCCGGTGGTCCGAAATCCGCGAGGCGACCGAGACTGCTTTGCAGGCGACCGCGGAGTTCCTGGGCGCGGACCATGCCTACGTGACCTGGCTGAACGAAGACGGCGTGACGTGGGGCGTACGCCACGAGTGGTGCGCGCCGCACGTGAAACCCCAGTTTGGCGTCTCTCATCATGTGCGAGTGGGGTCGCAGCCGTGGACCGAGGCCCGTCTGCTCGCGGGCGAGGCCGTCAGAATCAGCACGATGGACGACTACCCGGCCGAGGCGGCAGCCGAGCGGCAGACGCCCGACGCGCTCGCCGGGCGTCAGTCCATCCTCAGCGTGCCGCTGCGAAGCCCGGATGGTCCGGTCATGGGCGTGGTCAGCGTCGACTCGCATCGCCAGGCCGTCACGTGGACGGATGAGGACGTCGCCCGGCTGCGGGTCGTCGGCGATGCGATCGCGGGCGCAATCGGTCGGGCGGAGGCTGGACGGGAGCTGGAACGCCAGCGCGCACTGACCGACGCGGTCCTCGACAGCGTTCCTGGCGTGTTCTACCTGTATGACGACGTCGGGCGGCTGATTCGCTGGAACCGGAACCTTGAGCGCGTGACCGGCCGCTCCCGGGACGAACTGACGCGGCTGGGCGTCCTCACGCAGACCAACGAGGGCGTGGACTGCGAACTGGGAACGTGCCTGGAACGCGCCCTCGCTGAGGGGGGCGCGGACACCGAGGTGGACGTCCGCTCCAGGGGCGGCGCTACGGTTCGGTTCTACTGCACGGGTGTGCCGGTGCCCATCCTCGGGCGACGCTACTTCACGGGCATCGGCATCGACATCAGCGAGCTGAAACGGGCGCAGGAGGACGCTCGGCGGCACCAGCAGTCGGCGATCCAGGCCGACAAACTGGCCTCGATCGGATTGATGGTGTCCGGCGTGGCGCATGAGATCAACAACCCGAACAACCTGATCATGCTCAGCGCGGACGTACTCAGATCGGCCTGGCCTCAGCTGCGGGCACGGCTGGCCGAGGCACCGAGCTCGCCGCGGGCCGGTTCCGCCGTCGGCCTTCCGGTACCGACGGTCGAGCAGGTTGGGACGCTCATCGAGCACATCGCGACCGGGGCGGTGCGCATCCAGAAGATCGTGCGGAGTCTCAAGGACTTCGCGCGCGCAGACTCCGGCGAACTCCAGCCTGGCGTCGACCTGCGCCAGGTCGTGGACACCGCTATCATGCTGGTCCACAATCTCATCCGTAAGGCCACGGACCACTTTTCGGTCGTCCACGGCGAGGTGCCACCGGTTATCGGGAATGCGCAGAAGCTAGAGCAGGTGCTGATCAACCTGTTGACCAACGCTTGCCAGGCGCTGCCGGATCGAACGAGAGCGGTCACCGTCCGCACGGCGCTGCGTGCGGAATCGGGCTTGGTGGCCGTCGAGGTGCGTGACGAGGGGAAAGGGATTCCGCCCCAGGATCTGGCGAGGATCTTCGACCCCTTCTTCACCACCAAGCGCGACTCGGGCGGAACGGGCCTGGGGTTGTCCGTGTCCTATGGGATCATCGAGGAGCATGGTGGCAAACTGGTGTTCGCGTCCGAGGTGGGCCTGGGCACCACTGCGACCATCCTGTTGCCGGTCGGCGGCCCTCCGCCCGATCGCAAGGAGACGTCGTGATCACCGGTCGATTGGCTGAAACACGCATCCTCTTGGTCGACGACGAACAGGACGCGCTCGATACCGAGGCCCTCGTGCTCCGGGTCAACGGCTTTACCGATGTCCGGACGTGCGCGGACAGTCGCCATGTTCTCGACATGCTCACCGAGGAGGCGGCCGGCCTCGTGGTGCTTGACATCACCATGCCCCACGTGAGCGGTCACGAGGTGCTTCGCCTGATCCGACAGCAGTGGCCCGGCACTGCCGTCATCATGCTGACCGGCCTGAACGACGCGGCGACTGCCGTCGACTGCCTGAAGGCGGGCGCGTACGACTACATCGTGAAGCCCGTGGATCAGGCTCGCCTGGTGACCACCGTCACCAACGCGGTTGAGCGCCAGGCGATCGAGACGGAAGCAGAGGAACTGGGGCGCCGTCTGCTGGAGGGATCGGTCCGCGACCCGGCCGTCTTTACCGGCATCGTTACGCGCGATCCCCGGATGCACGGCATCTTCGCCTACGTGGAGGCGATTGCGCCAACTGACCTGCCAGGACCGATCACGGGTGAGACCGGTGTCGGGAAGGAGCTCATCGCCGGGGCCATCCACCGAGCGAGCAGACGCGGGGGTCAGTTCGTGTCGGTGAACAGTGCCGGCATCGACGACGCCCTGTTCAGCGACACCTTGTTCGGGCACGCCGCGGGCGCTTTCACCGGGGCGCAGAAGGACCGGCGTGGCCTCATCGAGCGGGCCGCGGACGGGACGCTTTTCCTCGACGAGGTGGGCGACCTGCGGCCCGAGACGCAGGTGAAGCTGCTCCGGCTCCTGCAGGAGCGGGTCTACTACCGGCTGGGGTCCGAGATCGAGGAACGGTCGACGGCGCGGGTCGTCGCGGCCACGAACCGTGACCTGCGGGATCTCCAGACGGATCCGGTCTTTCGCAAAGACCTGTTCTACCGTCTCAAGTCGCACCACATCCACGTTCCCGCGCTGCGCGAGCGGCCTGAGGACATCCCGCTGCTCGCCGACGCGTTGCTGTCCATGGCCGCTACCCAACAGGGCAAACCGATCCCGGCGGTGCCGCCCGAGTTTTTCACTGATCCTCTCCAGCCACTCGTACCCCGGCAACGTCCGGGAGCTCCAGGGCCTGATCTACGATGCAGTGAGTCGGCATACCAGAGGTGTGCTCTCGTGCGAGCCAATCAAGGCGGGGATTGGCTTCGGGGAGGGCCAGGGGGTCGCGACGGTACCTGCCGCCATCGTCTCCTTCCCAGCGACGTTGCCGACGGCCGACCAACTGGAGCTGGCACTGGTCCGAGAAGCGCTCGAGCGCGCAGGAGGCAACAAGAAACTGGCGGCGGAGATGATCGGGATGGCGCGGCAGACGTTCCGGACCAAACTCTCGAAACTGGCGACACCGTCCGACTGAGCTTCGCCCGCCCGCACCACTCTCGAGGTTGGCCGCACACGCCGGGGGGCGGTGTCCGTCGTGCCCGATCGTCCTCGTCGTGCGGACCGCCGCCGGTTGACCCAACCTGGGCTAGTCACTGCCACGACGTTGACCCTCCCGAGGCTACGAGATCGCCAACGACCGGCCAGCCTCAAGCGCCCCGCGCAGCTGACGATTCCATAAACGCAACGGGACCTTGACTGGGCCACGATTCGAGGACGGTCGCGAGCCGGAGATCACATTCGTTAGCAGGGGCTACGAACGCGTGGAGAGCGAGGCACACGATGAGGGCATTGAATAACCTCAAGACAGGTTTCAAATTGGTCGGCACCTTCTTCCTCATGACACTCCTGTTGAGTGGCGTGTGTGTCATGGGGTGGACGAGCACAAAGACGGCGGGAGACAACCTGAGAGGGCTCTACACGGCACGCATGGTACCGATGCAGTACCTTCAGCAACGCCTACGCCGAGCTGTACAGAACGCGCGGCAACGCCTACAAGGTCATCTGTCTGCCCAAGCTGCGCGAGACGGTCGCCGCCGAGACCCAGAGGTCCGTTGATCTGGTCACTACCGATCTCAACGCGTACCGAAAGAAGGCGCTCACGCCGGAGGAGTCTGCGCTGCTCTCCACGCTCGACACCGCCTGGAGTTCGGTACCAGGCGGCTCTAGCGGACGTGATCCACTCGGCCCAAACCGGACGGCTGGCCGAAGCAGAGGCGTCGATGGCCGATGGGGGGGCCGCGTCCAACGCTCGGAAGGCCGTCGATGCGGCCCTGGCCGGTCTGATCAAGCTCAACATCAAGGTAGCCGCCGACCTGAGCGCGAGCACCGACGCCTCGGTCGTGTCCATGCAGCGAAGGCTCCTGGTGTCTGGTGCGCTCGGGGCCCTGTTCGCGCTGAGCTTCGGGTTTCTCATCAGCCGCAGCATCACGCGCCCGCTGAGCAGGGGTGTGGCGATGATGCAGGAGATGGGCAAGGGGCACCTGGGCACTCGGCTACGGCTGCGGCGTCGTGACGAGATCGGGGTGCTGGGCGACGCAATGGACCAGTTCGCCGAGGACCTCCAGTCTATCGTCGTGGGTACCATGCGCAAGGTCGCGGCAGGGGATCTGACGACGGAGGTGGTGCCGAAGGATGCGCAGGATGAGATCGCGCCGGCGCTCAAGGCGACGATTGAGGCGCTGCGCGGGCTGGTGGCTGAAGCGGAGAGGTTGACGCAGGCGGCGGTCGAGGGGCGCCTGGCGACGCGCGCCGACTCATTGCGGTTCGAAGGCGCCTATCGGGCCATCGTCGAGGGGGTGAACGCGACACTCGACGCGGTGATCGGGCCGCTCAACCTGGCGGCGGAGTACGTGGACCGGATCAGCAAGGGGGACATCCCGCCAATGATCACCGACAACTACCAGGGGGACTTCAACGAGATCAAGCTGAACCTCAACACCTGCATCGCGGCCGTGCGGGCGCTGGTCGCCGACGCGAACCTGCTGGTGGAGGCCGCCGTGGCCGGCCGACTGGCGACGCGGGCCGATGCCTCGAAGCATCAGGGCGACTTCCGGAAGATCGTCGACGGCGTGAACCGGACGCTGGACGCGGTGATCGGGCCGCTGAACGTGGCGGCGGAGTGACGTGGACCGGATCAGCAAGGGGGACATCCCGCCAGCGATCACCGACACCTACCAGGGGGACTTCAACGAGATCAAGGTGAACCTGAACCGATGCATCGACGGGCTGGGCGGTCTGGTCGAGGCGAACACCGTCCTCCAGCGGATGGCGGTCAACGACCTGACGCTGGGGGTTGAGGGAGAATACCAGGGCGTGTTCGCGGAGGTGGCCCAGGCGGTCAACGACGTGCGATCGCGCGTGGCCCAGGTGCAAGACACCGCGGTGAAGATTAGCGAGGGTGACCTCTCGGATCTCGACGAGTACCGGAAGACCGGGAACGTTACTGGGCGGCGGTCGGAGAACGACCGACTCGTCCCGTCGATGATCCGCATGATGGAGGCCATCGGTGCGCTCGTGGGCGATGCCAACGAGCTGTCGCAGGCAGCGGTCGACGGCCGCCTGGCCGCGCGGGCCGACGCGTCGCGCCACCGGGGCGATTTCCGTCGGGTCGTGGAGGGCGTCAACGCGACGCTAGACGCGGTGATCGGGCCGCTGAACGTGGCGGCGGAGTACGTGGACCGGATCAGCAAGGGCGACGTTCCGCCGACGATCACGGACGCCTACAAAGGTGACTTCAACGCGATCAAGCACAACCTGAACACCTGCATCGACGCGGTGAATGCCTTGGTCACGGACGCGAACACGCTGGCGAAGGCGGCCGTGAAGGGCCAGCTGGCGACGCGAGCCGACGCCTCGAAGCACCAGGGGGACTTCCGGACGATCGTGGACGGCGTGAACCGGACCCTGGACGCGGTGATCGGGCCCCTGAGCGTGGCGGCCGAGTACGTGGACCGGATCAGCAAGGGGGACATCCCGCCGGCGATCACCGACACCTACCAGGGAGACTTCAACGAGATCAAGCAGAACCTCAACGCGTGCATCCATCAGATCACGACGCTGGTCGCGCAGACGGGTGGCGTGATCGAGGCGGCGCGCGAGGGTCGGTTGTCGCACCGGGCGGATGGCGAGTGCGTCACGGGCGTCTACCGCAAGCTGCTCCGCGGTCTCAACGACACGCTGGAGGCGGTGCTCCGACCGGTGAATGAGGCGGCGGGGGTGCTGGCGACGGTGGCCCAGCAGGACCTGCGGGTCCAGGTGCAGGGGCAGTATGCCGGCGACCACGCGGCCATCAAGACGAGCATCAACACGATGATCGGGGACCTGCGGACCTCGATCAGCGCAATTGGGCAGCACGCGCAGGCGCTGGGGGCGTCGGCCGAGGAGCTGTCGACGATCAGCCAGCAGATGGCGGGGAACGCCGAGGAGACGGCGACCCAGACGCACGTGGTGTCGGCGGCCTCCGAGCAGGTGTCGCAGAACCTGACGGTGGTGGCGACCAGTTCGGAGGAGATGCTGGCCTCGATCCGGGAGATCGCCAAGAGCGCGAACGAGGCGGCGCGGATGGCGAAGCACGCGGTGGGGGTGGCGGACGCGACGAACCAGACGGTGCAGAAGCTGGGGGACAGCTCGCAGGAGATCGGGAACGTGATCAAGGTGATCACGTCGATTGCGGAGCAGACGAACCTGCTGGCGCTGAACGCGACGATCGAGGCGGCGCGGGCGGGGGACGCGGGGAAGGGCTTTGCGGTGGTGGCGAACGAGGTGAAGGAGCTGGCGAAGGAGACGGCGAAGGCGACCGAGGACATCAGCCAGAAGATCGCGGCGATTCAACAGGAGACGACGGGGGCGGTCCAGGCGATCGGGCAGATCAGCCAGCTGATCACGCAGATTGACGGGGTGTCGAACACGATTGCGACGGCGGTGGAGGAGCAGACGGCGACGACGAACGAGATTGGGCGGAACATCACGGAGGCGGCGCGGGGGTCCTCGGAGATTGCGCGGAACGTGGGGAGCGTGGCCGGGGCGGCGCAGCAGGCGTCGCAAGGCGCCGCCGACACGCAGAAGGCCGCCCGCGCTCTGACCGAGATGGCCGCCCAGCTGCAGGCCCTCGTCGGCCGCTTCCACGTGTAGCGCACCGAGAGCAGACACCGGTTGGCGACGGGCTGGTGCGCCCCACCGGGCCATCGTCCTTCCCGCCTCGACCCGTGCCATTCCTGACTCACTGACCGATTCTGGTCACTCTCCCGCAGGTGTAGCTCGTAATTGGTCACCCCCTCGCGTCCGCGGCGGCCGGGCCACCGAGGCCGCTTCTCGTTGAAAACACGCGAGTTCTCGGTCGGCCAGACTCCCGGTACAGCGCTTGTAAAGGGTCCGGGCATGACTTGGCCTGTCGCCGCCGTGGATGACCCAACGAGGGAGGCCCCCCTTCGGACTCATGTGCTCATCGTGGACGACGAGCCTGACCTGTTGCGGTTGACCTCGCTTCTGCTCACGATGAAGGGCTATCAGGTCACGACGACGTCCGACCCGACCGAGGCGCTTCGGATCTTGACAGGTGGCGAGGACGGCTCGCCGACGGTAGATCTCCTGGTTACCGACCTGGCCATGCCTGGCATGACCGGGACCGAACTGATTGCGCGCCTGCGCTCCGAGGGCGTTGAGCTTCCCACATTGGTGATCAGTGGGTACGGGACTCTCGACGTCTGCCGGTACATGCGGGTGGGCATCGACGACTACATCGACAAGCCCTTCCAGGCCAGCGAGTTCGTCGAGCGGGTAGCCGCACTCCGGAGTGGTCGGCAACACCAAGGCCGCGTGGCCCGCCGGCCGTCTCATGCGGACTCCCGCCTGTTGTGATCGAAGGAGGGCCAAGGCGCCGATCGTGGCTTCCGGCCAAGGGCAGTGACGAGAGAGGAGCAATTCACATGTACACGATTGAACGACAACCCTATGGGTTTAGGCTCGTCTTCGGCGGCTTCATCAAGCGCGAGGAGATGTCGCAGTGGGTCAAGGAAGCCGAACGGCACCTGGCGACTCAGACTGTGCCGTTTGGTGTGCTCGTGGACATGCGCGAGTTGAAGCCGCTTCCCCCCGACTCCCAGTCGGTCATGGAGGGAGGACAGAAGCTCTTCAAGATGAAGGGTATGCAACGGTCTGCCGTTGCGCTCCAGAACGCCGTCATCACTCTGCAGTTCAAACGCATCGCGCAGGAAAGCGGGATCTATGCCTGGGAACGCTACCTTGACGCGTCCAAGACTCCGAACTGGCAGACGAAGGCCATCGCGTGGATTGTCTCTGGCACGGATCCCGACAAGGCGTAGGGATTCCCTCAGGCGCAGGTGAGTCGATGGGTGTGTTTGACTGCGATCAGGGACCGGCCGGTCGAGCGAATAGACTCGCTCCAGACTGGCCACCCGTGGATATTGCCGCTCAAGCGTTTCAGGCGAGTCCGGCGAGGCTGGTGGTGGTCAGCCTGCCGGACGGACGCGTTGTTGAGGCCAACCAAGCATTCCTCGAATGGAACGCCCTGGAGCGCGAGGCGGTCGTCGGTCGCACCACGCTCGAGCTCGGTCTGTGGGCGGATCCCGCCGAGCACGATGAGACCTTCCGGCAGCTGGCGACGCAGGGTCGAATTGTCCAGCTTGAGCGGCGCTTTCGTACGAAAAGCGGCGCCACCGCGACAGGCCTGCTGTCGGCCAGATCCGTCGAGGTCGCCGGCCGGCTGTGCGCGACCATCAACGTGGTGGACATGAGCGAGCAAGAGCGGGTTCGAGCCGCACTTCGTGCAACGGAGCAAGGCCTGCTCGAGAGCGAGGAACTCTCCCGGCGCGTCCTGGCCGCAATGCCCGATGTCGTGATCCGTACCGATCTGACGGGTCGGATTGCCTTTGTCAGTGACGTCGCCGCCCGGCTGGCCGGATTCCTGAACAACGAAGCACTGATCGGCGAGCGCATCTTTTCCTTCCTGGGCTCCGACGACGCTCAGCGGGCGGAGCGGAATGCCCAGGCCATGTTGACGCACCCTATGGGCCGGCAGGAGTATCGCCTCATCCTCAAGGGCGGGTGCACCCTGGACTGCGACGTCAGCGGTGAGGTCCTACGGCGAGCGGACGGAACACCGTACGGGTTCGTGTACATCGTCCGGGATGTCACGGCCCAACGCCGCACTGAACGCGAGCTGGTCCGCCGTAACCGCGAACTCGTGTTGCTCAACGAGGTTATGGCCGCGTCGTCTGCCGGCCTGGCGCCCTCGTCGACACTCGATCTCGTCTGTCAGGAGCTGGCCCTCGCCTTCGACCTGCCGCAGGCCGCCGCGGTGCTCCTCAACGAGGAGCGGACAGACGCGTGCGCGGTCGCGGACTATGCGGGCGACGACCATCCTGGGCTCCCTCCTGAAGACGCGCTTCTGCTGTGGGACGACGCGCTGGCGGAGATGCTCGCACGCCATCCCGCACTGATTGTGGCGGAGGATGCCCGCGACGACCCCAGGCTGGAGGGAGTCCGCGACGTCCTGGCCCGCGCTGGCACGGTCTCCCTTCTGGCCGTCCCCCTGCTGGCCGGCGGCCAGATCGTCGGCGGGCTCGTGCTTGGCGCCACCACGCGCCGGGCGTTCACCGACGAGGAGGTCAATCTGGCTCGCCGGATAGCCGACCAGGCGGCCAGCGCGGTGTCCCGCAGCCGGATGGCTGAGGCCCACCGTCGTGTCGTCGCTGCGATCGAGCAAACGCCCGAAAGCATCGTCATCACCGATACGACGGGACGCATCCTCTATGTGAACCCCGCGTTTGAGCGCGTGACGGGATATGGCAGGGCTGAGGTGCTCGGTGGGAACCCCCGCGTGCTGAAGAGCGGCCGCCACAACGACGCCTTCTACCGGGAGCTCTGGACGACCATCGGATCGGGTGCGGTCTGGCACGGCCAGATCAACAACCGCAAGAAGGACGGCAATCTGTTCACGGAGGACGCGGTCATCGCACCAGTTCGCGACGGGGAGGGTGCGGTCACCCACTTCATCGGCGTGAAACGCGACGTGACCCGGGAGCTGGAAGTCGAGGAGCAGCTCCGCCAGACGCAGAAGATGGACTGCATCGGACGTTTGGCCGGCGGCATCGCGCACGATTTCAACAACGTCCTGTTGGCCATTGGTGGCCACACCGAACTCGCCTGCCAGTCCTTGCCCGGCGACCACCCGACGCGCGCCAACCTGCTCGCCATCCAAGATGCCGTGCACCAAGCCGGGCTCGTCACGAAACAGTTGCTGGCACTGGCCAGACGGGAAGTCGTCGAACCGGTCGTGGCCGACGTGAACGGGCTCATCCGCCAGCTCGCGAAAATGCTCGAGCGGCTGATTGGGGACGACATCGCACTCGTGCTGCAGCTTGCCCCGGAGGTGGGGCACATCCGGGCCGGAGCCGGACAGATCGAACAGGTGCTGCTGAACCTCGTTGTCAACGCGCGTGACGCGATGCCCGCCGGCGGGTGTCTCACGGTGCGAACTGAGCGCGTGGTTCTGGGTGCCGGCACGCCACCGCCTATGGGCCTGGACCCGGGGCGTTGCGTGTCGATTAGCGTCGCTGATACGGGAACCGGGATCCCGGACGAGATCCGCGAGCATGTCTTCGAGCCGTTCTTCACCACCAAGGAACGAGGCCGGGGCACCGGACTCGGTCTCGCCACCTGTTTCGGAATCGTCGAGCAGAACCGGGGGCACATTAGCTTCGTGTCCCGAGCGGGGGTGGGGACGACGTTCACGGTTTACCTGTCGTGCGTGGATGCCGCGCTGCCGGTCCACCCGCAGGCCGACACCACGACGGGTGTCGATACAATCCTCGTCGTGGGGGACGAGGCGCCGGTCCGCGGACTGATGGCTGGCGTGCTTCGCCGCCATGGGTACCGAGTCCTTGAGATGGAGACGGTCGAGCAAGCGCGGTCCCACGTCAAGGCCGACGGGTCGGCCGTGCGGCTGCTCATCGCCGATGGAGCTACCGTCGGCCCGAAGGAGCCGCCAGTGGTCGCCACGCTGCGATCGGCCTGTCCAACCGCCCGCGTGCTCTACGTCTCCGATCAACCGATCGTGCCCTCTGCCGAGCCCAGCGGAAGCCAACCCCGCGTTCACGTCCTCCGAAGACCCTTCGGCCCCGCCGACCTGGCGGCCAAGGTGCGCGAGGTGCTCGATGCCCCGTGACCGGCTGATCGACGATACGGCCGCCGGCACCGAGCCCGAGGGGAACGCTGTGGCTCCGGAGGAACCGTGCCCGGGGTGCCACGACCGCCGGCACCTGCTGCACCTGCTGCAGGTGCTGGTGGACCCCCCGCGATCGTCCCTGCTTGTGCAGCGGATCCAGACGATCCTGGAATCCTGGACGGGCTGCGACGTCACGCTTGCCTGGCAGGAAGACTCCCCGTCTGGCGTGTTCGACCCTCCGCTCGAGTCGCACGTTGCGGCGGACGCGCTCGACATCTCGCTAGACCGACGCCCGGCGGGCGCAGACGTCCGTGAGGACTCGAGCGCCGTCATCCCACTGGCGTGGCGCGAGCAGGCCGTCGGCGTCATCCGGCTTCGGCGGCGCAGCCCGGAGCGGTGGCCCCCGCGCCAGCAGGACCTGCTCCACGCGGCCGCCTCGGCCATTTCGGCTGCCGTGGTCCAGCGACGACGGCTGAGCTCGTTCGAAGGGCGCCTCAGGCAGATCGCCGAGCTGCTCAGCGAGGTCGCCCCCGGCCAGCCGGCGCCTGCGACGCCGATCGCCCGCGATCTCGCACCGCAGTTCTGGTCGCTCTCACCGCGCGAGATCGAGGTGCTGCGCCTGCTCGCCTGCAACCGGCGCCCTGCAGCCATTGCCCGACGTCTCGACCGCAGCATCCACACCGTACGCAACCAGCTGAAGGCGATCTACCGAAAGGTGGGCGTCCACTCGCAGGACGAACTGCTGACCCTCCTCGAAACGACGTCGGGCTTGGTGGGACCCGGGCGGCCGAGGGGACCAGTTCCCGCGGCTGGGAACACCGTCCAGGGTAGCCCGGCCGAGCCGGAGGGCCTACAATCGACGGAATGGTGAGAACTGCCACCCTTCGCATCGCGACCCGCGGGCAGGGCGACGTCCACGACGTCACCGCCGAGATCACGCAGGCCGTGTCGGCGGCACGTCTGTCGTCCGGCGTCGTGACGGTGTTCGTTACCGGATCGACGGCCGGCGTGACCACCATCGAATTCGAGCCAGGTGCGATCTCCGACCTCGACCGGGCGTTCGAGCGGCTGGCGCCGCGCCGCGGTGATTATGCGCACCACTTGCGCTGGGGCGACGACAACGGGTCGAGCCACGTCCGGGCAGCCATGCTGGGGCCGTCGGTCACCGTGCCAGTCGTCGACGGACGCCTCGCGCTGGGGACCTGGCAGCAGCTCGTGGTCGTCGAGTTCGACGTCCGGGCGCGGGACCGTCAAGTGATCGTCCAGATGATGGGTGACCCCGCCGCCGAGGCATGACGCCCAGGCTGAGGGAAAGGGCCTTCGCCGGTCGCCGTGCATGGTTCCCGTACTCGGCGGCGCACCCGACACCGAACCCGTTGGTACCGCAACTTTCCGAGAGATCCCGGTTCGCTCTGTTCGAAGCGTCCGCCGTCGACGCCGCAAAACCGTACTCGGCGGCGCGCCCGCGCCAGTCAGTGCGTCCCCTGTTCTAACGGCCTACCCGCTCGCGGGTCCTGGTATCGACGTTGCGGCTGGCACACCATCGGGATGACCTCCCACACCACATGAATCCGTTGACCTCGACACGGCGGATGCCCCGTGCAAGCGTGCGCGTCGGGTCCTCCGCCTTTGCGAAAACGACAAGCCGGAAAGGACGGGTTGAGGGAATGGCCGAGAACACCAAGATGACGCAGGAGATGCAGCGCAAGTTCCCGATCGTCGACTGGGACGACGTCAGCGAGCCAGGGGCGTACGTCGATGTCAATTCGGGTGAGCTGTACCGCATACCGCAGGAGGCCCTGCTGCGCGGCGCGTCGCCGCTGATCCACAAGGAGTCCCTGCGGTCGACGCAGCTCGTTCAGGTGAGCAAGAACCCGTTTGTCACGTCGATGCAGGCGCGCCTGTTGGCGTGCGAGCACAATATCGAACCGACCTTCTGATCAGGCGCGCGTCACGCTTCAGTGGCTGGAGCCTTGCCCAGGGGGGGGTCGCACCCCCCGGGCAGGGGTGGGACCGGGTGGCGGGTGTGACGACGCATCCGCCGCCGACCCCCGGGTTGCCGGGCGCTCGCGACGACCACCTTGCCCACCGCTCGGCCGGCCGGCGACCTCGCCTCGCGGAACCTGCTGGCATCTGTCTCTCCGAGGATCGCGGCGACCGGAAGCCTCCGGACCGGTGGTCAAGACCCGGCGGTCTTTGAGGGCCGCCGGCCCCGACGCCGTCAAATACCCAAACAGAGTCGGCGGGTCGTCTGTCACCCAGCGGCTGCTCGGCTCGAGGGACCGACGCCGAGCCGTGCACCAGTGAGGGCGGGTCTGGCGCCACTTTGGCCCGCCGTCGGAGGTGATCGGGTATACTACGCGTTCGAAGTTGAGATCATCCTCACGCGTGTCGGTTGGCCCTGCATGGGCCGGGAGTGTCTCCCGGGCCGCGAGGGGAGAGGAGGAGAGCCAACTATGGGTCTGTTCGATCAGCTGTTGCAATCGGCGCCCGGCATCGCGGGCCAGCTGGCTCGCAACCCGGCCCTCGTGTCGGCAGCGGCGAGTCTGCTCAGCCAGAAGGAGGGGTCCATCGGGGGGACCGGCGGCCTCGCCGGGCTGGTAGGCGCCTTCCAGCAGAAGGGGCTCGGGGACCTGATCAACGCCTGGGTTTCGACGGGCCCGAATCCCCCGGCGTCCGCGTCCCAGATCCAGGAGGTGCTTGGCTCGGACGTCGTCCGGCAGGTGGCCGCCCACGCCGGCATGTCGCCCGGCGATGCCAGTTCGTCATTGGCGACGCTGCTCCCCGCATTGGTCGACCATCTCACGCCGCACGGGCAAGTTCCGCAGGCGAGTGCCGTGGAGGGCATGCTCGGGTCGTTGCTCAGCGGGCTCGGGAAATAGCGGAGACGCGCCGCATGGCGCACCAGAAGAGGAGTTGTTCATGAGACGAGTGGCCCTTCCGTTGTTTGTCGTCCTTCTTGCCGCGGTCCTCGCGGTTCCGTCCGCCTTCGCGCAGACCAAGACGGCGCCTGCTCCGACGACCAAAGTCGATCTGAACACCGCCAGCCAGGCGGACCTCGAGAAGCTGCCCGGCGTTGGCGCGGCCACCGCGAAGAAGATCATCGCGGGTCGTCCCTACGCCGCGGTCGCCGATTTGTCGAAGGCGGGCGTTCCCGCCAAGACGATCGAGAAGATCACGCCGCTGGTGACGGTCGGGGCCGCGCCGACCACCCCCGCTGCCCCGACCAAGACGGCCGAGCCGGCGCCGCCCGCGACCGCGCCCGCCGCCAAGACCGCTCCGGCCGTCAAGACCGCCCAGGAACCACCCGTCAAGGGTATGGTGTGGGTCAACACCAAGACCGGCGTGTACCACAAGGAAGGCGACCAGTGGTACGGCAAGACCAAGGAAGGGAAATGGATGACCGAGGACGACGCCATCAAGGCTGGCTACCACCTCGCCAAGGAGGGTGCCGCCAAGAAGAAGTGAGCCTCGCGTCCTGAGCTCGACCTGCCGGCGCGCGTCGCAGCCGTGCGACGCGCGCCGGAGGGTCCCTGCCTGCAAACACCTCCGTCATTCCCAGCTGTCTCCCTCGCCGTCCCACGGCGGAGGTGTCGAGCGCCGTGTCCGCCTCCGGTCAGCCCCTGGGCGCGCGGGGCCCCTGACGGTGCGGCCGCCCGCCGCTCCCCGTGTCAGCGGACCGGGATGCTCGGCACGGGGAACATGATCATGGCAACGAGCGTTCCCCCCTGGGTCCGCGAGAGCACGTCGAACTCGCGCAAGTAGCGGATGTTGAACAGCGCCACCAGCACCGACTTCGATGCGAGCGGCACCGTCACGTCAGGTCCAAGCGCGTAGACCCGATGCTTGTCGGCGGGCTGGATGGTGGACGGAAGACCGGCGGACGCGTCGAACCGGTCCCTGGTCAGTTTCCACTGCGCATCGTAGGCGACGCCGATCTTCACGGCCCCGCGCAGGTATGCCTTTCCAAACCCTCCCTGGAGCGACAGGATCTGACCGGTCTGTTCGGTGGCCGTTTTTCGACTGTGGAGTTCCCAGTACGCGCTGGCCGCGAGCGACCAGGTCCGCGCCTTGTCGAAGAACACGGTCGTGCCGGCCGACCACTCCTCGCTCCACATGCCATTCCCGAGGTTGTTGTCAGCGCCGGCAGTGTAGCGACCCGTTGGCGCGTAGAACCCGAAGCCGGCGCTGAAATCTGCGTGCGCCGCGTGCCACCCGAGGTTGACGGGCACACAGTACAGGTCGCCGACGCCGGTGCCCAGGGATCTGGATACGCCAGGGCCGGTGCCCCGAAGGGACGCGCCGGCGAAGGTCGGGGCCAGCAGGAAGCCCCAGGTGGCCCCGAAGATCTTCGCGCGGGACACGTAGTACAGCAAGGGTGTGTACCCGCGCTCGGTCAGGCCGGACGACTGGCCGGGATCCGGAGGCACCATCCGTCCCTGGCCGTCCATCGTCGTGTCAGCCGAGTACCGGTAGTAGAAGAACCCGACGTACAGACCAGGGTCCGGCTGCGTGCCCGAACCGACGCCCATCGCACCGAGGTTGATGGCACCGCCCAGTTGGGCGCGGGCGGTCAGCGGCGTCAGCAGGGCGATCAGCGCGAGAACGCTCAGGCGTGCGGCTGCGACCCTACTCGGACGCATTGCGGATGTATTGCCGGTAGAAGTCCACTGCGTCCCCCAGGGCCTTCACCGCCAGGCGCTCGTTGCGGCCGTGCCAGCGGGCGGAGTCGGAGGGTCCTTGCCGGATCGGCACGAAGCGGTAGATGTTCGTTGTGAGCGCGCGGTAGTGATGGGCGTCGGTTCCGCCGGGCGTAATCATGGGTGCGACGACGGTGTCGGGGAAGACCTGGGCGATCGTCTTCTGAAGGAGCAGGAACGCGGGCGACGAGGTCGACGAGGCCGGCAGCGGCTCGGCCAGCGCCTGCTCGGACATCGCCCGCAGTTTGACACGCGAGTCGCCGATCGCCCTGGCCACGTGGGCGAGCACCGCCGCGACGGAGTCGCCGGGCCGGATGCGGAAGTTCACCACGGCGCGCGCGTGCGAGGGCAGCACGTTCACCTTGACGCCGCCCTGCACGATGGTCGCCGCGGTCGTGGTGCGGATCATCGCGGCGGTCCCCGGGTCGGAGAGCAGCAGGTGCTCGACGAGCGGGGCGAACAGCCACAGGTTGCACATGACGAGCCGTGGCCCGAGTGCCAGTTCCGGGCCGATGAACTCCAGCGTCTCGCGCGCTGGGCCGGTGAGCGCGGCCTTCATCTGTTGGGCCTCCAGGTGCGCGATCGCGGCGCTCAGGATGCCCACCGCGGTCTGCGGCGGCGGCGTCGACGAGTGGCCCCCGCGCGCCTCGACGGTGAGCTCGACGTTGACCTGCCCCTTCTCCGCGATGGCAATCAGTGCCGGCGGGGCGCTCAACCCGGGGACCGCGCCTTCGTCGATCTCCGCCCCCTCGTCCAACAGCGATTCCACCTGCACGCCGCGCGATGCGAGAAGACGCGCGATCGAGGTGGCTCCGCGCTGGCCGCCGCGCTCCTCGTCTTCCCCGAAGGCGAGGTAGACGCTGCGCCGCGGGGTGTAGCCGTGAGCCAGCAGGGATTCGACCGCCTCGAGGACGCCGATGACGGCCTCCTTGTCGTCAAGCGCGCCCCGGCCCCAGACGAACCCGTCCGTGATCGCTCCCGAGAACGGCGGTTCCGTCCACTCGGCCCCGGGCCCCTCCTCGACGGGGACCACGTCGAGATGGGCCAACAGCAGCAGTGGTTTGAGCGTTTGGTCGCGTCCGCGCCAGGTGTAGAGCAGGCTGTGCCGTGCCACGCGTTCCTTCGTGAGCGATGCGTGTACGTGCGGGTAGGTGTCGTCGAGGAACTGCTCGAGTCCCTGGAACTCCGCGTCCGGGATGGCGTCTGCCTCCTGGCTGGACACGGTCCGGAAGGTCAGGGCGCGCGACAGGTGAGCGGCCGCCGCGTCGGCATCGGCCCGCATGTCCCGAGCCCACGTGACGTGGACCTGGCGCGACGTGGCGGCCGTCGCCCGCCACACCACCACCGCGGCCAAGCCCAGCAACACGGCTAGCACAACGGTCACTGCTCGTTTCACGGGTCGCTCCCTCGGGGCTTCCATGTGCTGACGAGGTCCGGACAATCGGCCTCTTGACAGGCTCGAGGCCCGCGCGTAGTGTATCACAATATAGAACCGCGTCTCATAGTGTGGGACTATGACGAAACCCTCCTCCTCCGCCAGGATGCCCGGGCCACCGGTCGAGCGGTATCGCATCCAGGCCATCGACCGCGCCGCGCGGATCATGGCGTGCTTCGACTTCGACGAGCCGGAGCTGAGCGTCACGGAGGTTGCGGCCAAGACCGGCTTGCCCAAGAGCACGACCCACCGCATCCTGATGGCCCTCCAGCACAACGGCCTGATCGAACAGGACCGCGAGACGGGGCTCTACCACCTCGGGCTCAACCTGTTCCGCCTCGGCCACCTGGCCGTCGCCCGGCTGAAGCTGCGCGACATCGCGAGGCCCCTGCTCGTAGACCTGGCCGTGCAGACCGGCGAGACGACGCATCTCGCCGTGCTCGAGGGCAACGAAGTGCTCTACCTCGACACGATCGAAGCCGCCCACGCCTTGCGGATGCCGGGACGCGCCGGGCACCGGATTCCGACCTACTGCACCTCGCTCGGCAAGGCCATGCTGGCCTGCCTGTCCGACGAGCAGGTGCGGGTGATGCTGCGCGGACAGCACTTCCGCGTCTACACGCCCAAGACCGTGCGGAACATCGAGCAGTTGCTGCGCGATCTGGCCGCCGTCCGCAAACGGGGCTGGTCGCTCGACGACGAGGAGGTGGAAACCGGCCTGCGGTGCATTGGCGCACCGCTGCGTGACCATTCCGGGTCGCTGGCCGGCGCCATCAGCGTGGCTGGTCCGTCGGCCCGGCTCCGGGTCGACCGGATCGCCGATCTGGCCGGGCTCGTGAAGCGCACGGCGGACGGCATCTCGGCGCGTCTCGGGTACGGGCGGGTCAGCGAACCGGCGATGGTCGAGAGCGTCCTCGCGCGGTAGCGGGAGGGAGACGGCAGGAAACCGTGGGGCCTCGTGGCCCGTGTCATAGGGCGTACTCGCGATGAATCTCGCACATGTCAGGAGTGACCGAACCACCCAGAACGTGAAAAGCCGCCTCGCGAGAGGAGGACGAGAGATGAACGTCCGAATTGCTGTAGCTGTTGGACTGGTGCTTGCGGTGGTGTTCATCTGTCCGGCCCCGAGCGCCGCCCAGGTGTACACGGGCCGCATCGATGTGCAGGTGCAGGATTCCTCCGGTGGCATGCTGCCCGGCGCGACCGTGGATCTGTCCGGGGGGATGGCCCAGTCCGTGGTCACCGACTCGCTCGGCCAGGCCCACTTCCTGAACCTGCCGGTGGGCGACTACAAGGTGACCGCACACCTCCAGGGTTTCGCCGACTACACCAGCCCGGTGATCCGGGTGCTGGCCGGCGGGGCCGTCCCGCTGAAGATCGCGCTCGGCGTCGCGGGTGTGTCCGAGAAGGTGGAGGTCACCGGAGAGGCCCCGCTCATCGACACCAAGAAGCAGACGACCGGCCTGAACATGACCCAAGAGGAGCTGCAGGAACTGCCCAGCGCGCGCAGCTGGTCGGCGGTCGCGCAGAGCGTGCCGACGATCACGACCGACCGCGTCAACGTCGGCGGATCGGAATCCGGGGCCCAGGCGAATCTCTTCGCCAAGGGCGCCTCCAACCTCCAGAACTCCGTGAACCTCGACGGCGTGGTCGTCACCGACGGCGGCTACCCCACGGTGCTCGCGAACCCGGACTTCGACACCTTCTCGGAGATCCAGATGACGACCGGCGGCGCCAGCACGGCGAACCCGTCGGCCGGCATCCAGGTCAACCTGATCATGAAGTCGGGCTCGAACACCCCGCACGGCTCAGCGCGCTACTTCTTCGAGAACGACTCGCTGCAGAGCAACAACCTGACGCCCGACCTGCAGACCCAGCTGGACACGACGCGGGGCAACCGCATCGACCACTACCACGACTACGGGTTCGAGCTCGGCGGCCCGCTCCTGAAGGACAAGGTGTGGGCCTGGGGCGGCGCGAGCAAGCTGGACTTGAGTACCAATCACCCTCAACGGCTACCCCGACGCGACGACGTCTTCCACGGTCGCCCTCAAGGCCACGTGGCAGGCGACGCCGTGGCTCCGCCCGTCGTTCACCTACTACCGCGGGCGCTACGACAAGCCCGAGATGGGCGTCGGGCCCGACAACCCGCCCGAGGTCGCGTTGCACGTGACCGTGCCCACCGACCTCTACAAGGGTGAAGCGAACATCGTGGCCGGCAAGAACCTGTTCATCACCGGCCGGGTGGCCTACATGAACGCCACCCAGGACTACACGCCGGCCGGCGGCCTGGGGCCGGACGTGTACCGCGACGCGGGCGGCGTGTGGCACAACGGGTACTGGTACGGCACCTCCACGCGCCCGCAGACCTCCGTCGCCGCGGACGCCAGCTACTTCGCGGGGCACCACGAGCTGAAGTTCGGGTTCTCGTGGCGCAAGACGCCGATCGACTCGACGTCCGCCATCTCGAGCGCCAGCAGCATCTGGACAATCGACCTCCCCAACTACGCGACGACTGGTCAGATGCTCGCCTTCGTCAAGCAGCCCTGGGAGTCGGACACCGACGGCCGCTTCCTCGGCCTCTACGCGGGTGACACGATTACGCTGAAGCGCGCGACGATCACCGCGGCCCTGCGGTGGGATCACAGCGCGGCGTCGATCCTGCAGACGTCGGTGCCGGGCGTGGCCGGCTTCGAGCAGTTCCTCCCCGCCAAGACGGCGCCGGCCATCTCCAACGCGCTGGTCTACTCCGTGCCGTCGCCCCGGGTCGGGATCAGTTACCAGCTGGATTCGAAGGGCAAGACCCAGGTGCGGGCCAGCTACGCGATGCTCGCCTCGCTGCTCAAGACGCGTGACGTGCGCATGCTCTCGGCGATTACCTACTCGGGCGTCTACTACCTGGCGATCGACCAGAATCACGACGGCGCGGCTCAGGCCAACGAGATCCTGTACGGCCTCGGGCCGCTCGGGATGTACGGGTTCAACCCGTCGAACCCCTCCGAGGTCTCGCAGAGCGTCAACCGGATCGACTCGAACCTCAAGTCGCCGTACACCCACGAGTTCGTCGTCGGGTTCGACCACGAGCTGATGCCGGACGTCTCGGTGAGCGCCTCCTACACCTACCGGCGGTTCGTCAACCAGGACTGGACGCCGCTCATCGGGGTGCGCTCGACCAACTATGTCTCGGATGGGAGCTTCAGCGGCACGCTCTTCGGCCAGGCGTACAACGTCCCGAACTACTCGTTGCCGAGCGACCTGCTGCCGCCCGGGAACGGCAAGGAACTCGTCACCCGGGACGGCTACTACCAAGTCTACCAGGGGCTCGAGCTGAGCGCCATCAAGCGATTGTCGCACCACTGGATGGCCCGCCTCGGGTTCTCGACCAACACCGACCGGGAGTACTTCACCAGCCCGTCGGCCCTCCAGGACCCGACGTCCGACCCGGCCTCGCCGAACATCAACGGCGGCCAGCTGGTGTACGCCACGCAGCAGGCCCAGGCCAGCGCCGGCCTCACCTACATCGTCCAGCCGCGGTACCAGTTCATCGCCAACGGCATGTACCAGCTGCCTTGGGGGCTGGACTTGGCGGCCAACCTGCTCGTCCGCCAGGGCTACGCCCTGCCGTACTACCTCGGGAATGTCGGCGGATTCGTCCGGGGCAACTTCCCGCCGTTCAAGAACGTGCTGGTCACCTCGTCGGTCGACGAGTACCGGCTGCCGTCGGTGGTCGACGCCGACTTCCGCGTGCAGAAGAGCATCACGCTCCACGCGCGGGCGAAGGCGATCCTCTCGCTCGACGTGTTCAACTTCCTCAACGAGGCGACGGTCCTGAACCGCCAGGAACAGGTCAACCTCGCGACGTTCAACAACGTCCTGCAGGTGATGAGCCCGCGGGTGGCGCGCCTCGGCCTGCGGTTCACGTTCTGACGGTCGAGTGATCTCGGGAGCGGGACGGCGGGGTCGATGCCTCGCCCGTCCCGCCGCGCCTCCATGCCGCGGCGCCCTGCGCCGGCCAGTCGTGCGTCCTGTCTCCAAGGAGGGGTCGGCATGTATCGGGGTGTCGTGTCGCTCGCGGTTCTGCTCACGCTCGGCGGGGTCGTCGGTCTCACCCGGGAGCCGCCGCCGCCCACCATCGACCAGGTCATCTCGCTCAAGCGCCCCGGCTCCCCGGCGCTCTCACCCGACGGGCGCTACGTCGCCTACACGATCCTGGAGCCGAACTGGGACGACAACTTCTTCGCCACCGAGATTCGGCTGGCGGACGTGCAGGGAGGGACCACCCGCCAGCTCACTGCGGCGGGCCGGACCTCGGACGCGCCCGCCTGGTCGCCCGACGGCCGCACGCTCGCCTTCGCGTCGAACCGCGCGGGCCGGCGCCAGGTCTACCTCATCGACCCGTTCGGCGGCGAATCGCGCGTCCTGACGACCGCGGCCCAGGGCGTCAACGCGTTCGCCTGGTCCCCGGACGGGACGCGCATCGCCTACACGACGAACGACCCTCGGTCCAAGGCGCTCGAGGACCGGGACAAGCGGGACGGCCCGCTCGAGGTCGTCGACGAAGAACCGGTCCGGGCGCACCTGCACGTCGTGGACGTCGCCAGCCGCACCGCCAAGCGGCTCACCGACGGCGCCTACTCGGTCGAGTGGTTCGCCTGGTCCCCCGACGGCACGCGCATCGCCTTCGACCACCGCGTGGACGAGGACATGTCCCACGCCTTCGAGGCCGGCATCTCGGTCGTGATCCTGTCCGACGGGGCAGTGCGGCCTCTGGTCACCCAGCCCGCCCTCAACGAGCACCCCATGTGGTCGCCCGACGGCACACGCATCGCCTTCCTGACGACCATGGGGCACCCGGACTCCTTCTACGACACGCCCACGTTCCTGGCGACGATTCCCGCCGCGGGCGGGGCCATCGTGCCGCTCGCCCAGGACTTCGACAACATCCCGTACGCGCCGTGCTGGGGGCCGGCGGGCATCTTCTTCTGGTCGCTCGATCGCGCCTCGGCCACGCTCTACCGCGTCGACCCCTCCACGGGCCGGTTCGCCCGCGTCGGGCCGCCCCCGGGCCACCTGGGCGTCTACTTCTCGTTCAACCGCGACTTCTCGCTCGTCGCCTACCTCGGCGCCGACGCGCGGACCTACGGGGAGATTCTGCGTGGCGCCGGTGTCGACGATGGAGGGCCGGCCCCTGACCCGCCTCGGCGCACAGGTCGCGGCCTGGCCCCGGACCACGCGGGAAGTCATCACCTGGAAGAGCCGCGACGGCACCGAGATCGAGGGCATCCTGCACAAGCCGGCGGACTTCCACCCGGGGACGCGCTACCCCCTCCTGGTCGAGGTACACGGGGGACCGACGAGCGCCTCGCTCCCCCTGCCGTTCGGTAGCACGGAGCCCTACCCCACCGAGCAGTGGCTGGCCAAGGGCGCGCTGGTGCTCGAGCCCAACTACCGGGGCAGCGCGGGTTACGGGGCGAAGTTCCGGAGCCTCAACGTCGGCAACTTGGGCATCGGCGACGCGTGGGACGTCCTGTCGGGGATCGACGCCCTGATCGCGCAGGGCCTGGTGGACAAGGATCGCGTCGGCGTGATGGGCTGGAGCCAGGGCGGGTACATCTCGGCGTTCCTGGCGACCCACGACAGCGCGCGCTTCAAGGCCGCCTCGGTCGGCGCCGGCGTCTCGGACTGGATGACCGACTACGTGAATTCGGACCTGCACACCTTCGCGCCCCACTTCCTGCGGGCCACGCCGTGGGACGACCCGGCGATCTACGCGAAGACCTCGCCGATGACCTATATCAAGCAGGTCCGGATCCCGGTGCTCATCCAGCATGGCGGCAGCGATCCGCGCGTGCCGCTGTCCGGCGCCTACGAGCTGTACCAGGGCTTGAAGGACCAGCACGTGCCGGCGCGGCTCGTCGTCTTCAAGGGCTTCGGACACGTGCTCACCTCGCCCAAGGCGATCCGCGCGGCCATGGAGCAGAACTTCGAGTGGTTCAACCGCTACGTCTGGGGTGAGGCGGCGGCGCCGCCCGCCCAAGGCAAGCACTGAACGCGGGGACGGGACGTGGAGAAGGACACGACGCGCTCGAGACGGCCGGCACGGCACATGGACGGGGTGCCGCTCTCGGGCATCCGGGAGATCTTCGACGCTCTCGCCGCCTGGGCCGTGCGCCACCCTGGGGAGACGCCGGTCCCGTTCCACGTGGGCATGCCGGACTTCGACACGCCTCAGCACATCAAAGAGGCGCTCTACGCGGCCGTCCGCGAGGGGTTCGTGGGCTACACGGGCAGCCGCGGCATCCCGGAGCTGCTGGCCGCCATCGCCCGCAAGCTCGCGCGCGAGAACGGCGTGGTCGCGGACCCCGCGCGCCAAATCGTCGTCACGTGCGGCGCCAACGAGGCCATCAGCGCGGCCTTCAGCGCGCTTCTCGACCCGAACGACGAGGTGATCGTCGGCGACCCCGCGTGGCCCCACTATGAGGCCTGCGTGCACATGGCCCACGCGCGGCTCGTGCGCTGCCCCCTGCGAGAGGCGCGTGGCTTCGCGATCGACCCCGCCGACGTCGCGGCGCTGTGGTCGCCGCGGACACGGATGGTCGTCATCAACTCGCCCCACAACCCGACCGGGGCAGTGATGTCGGCGGGCGACATCCGGGAGGTGGCCGCGCTGGCCCGGGCCCGCGGCGCCTGGCTGCTCTCCGACGAGGCGTACGAGCGGATCGTCTTCGACGGCGTGCACCTCAGCCCGGCGTCGCTGCCGGGCATGGAGGACACCGTGATCACCGTGGGGTGCCTCTCGAAGGCGTTCGCGATGACCGGCTGGCGGCTCGGGTACCTGTGCGGGCCCGAGGCGGTGGCGGAGGCGGTGAACCGCGTGCACCTGTTCACGGTGAGCTGCGCGGTGTCGTTCGTGCAGAAGGCGGCCATCGCCGCGCTCGACGGCGACCAGGCGTGCGTCGCGTCAATGGTCGCGGCCTACCGCCGCCGGCGCGACCTGCTCCTCGAGCTGCTCCGGGCCATCCCGGGCGTCGAGGCCCGGACACCGCCCGGCGCGTTCTACGCGTTCCCGAACATCCGCGCCTTCGGCAGGCCTTCACGCGACCTGGCGCGCCAGTTGGTCGAGGAAGCTGGCGTCGGTTTGGTGCATGGGTCCGCCTTTGGGCCGGCGGGCGAGGGCTACCTGCGCGTCGCGTACTGCTGCTCGGAAGAGGCCATCCGCACGGGCATCGAGCGGATCAAGACCGTGCTCACGAGGTGACGAGGTCGATCATGAAGAAGACCATTCTGGGTTCGCTCCTGGCCGTTTCACTGCTTCTGCTGGCGCAGCACCCGCGCGCGGCGTCGGAGGACGGGTTCACGAAGTACGACCGGATCGCCAGCGCGGTCGCCGACGCGATGCGGACCTACGAGGTCCCGGGCGTCAGCGTGGCGGTCTTCACGAACTTCCAGATCGAGTGGGCGAAGGGCTTCGGCATCGCCAGCGTGGCCACGCGGCAGCCCGTCGACGCGCAGACGCTCTTCCAGGCGGCGTCGATCAGCAAACCGGTCGCTGCGGCCGGCGCTCTGCGTCTCGTGCAGGAGGGCAAGCTCGACCTGGACAAGCCGATCAACACGTACCTGACCAGCTGGAAGCTGCCGCCGAGCGACCTGGCCAAGGACACGCCCGTGACGCTCCGGAGGATGCTGAGCCACACGGCGGGCGTGTCGGTCCACGGCTTCAAGGGCTATCAGTCGTCGGCAAAGGTGCCGACGCTGCTCCAGGTCCTCGACGGGCAGCCGCCGGCCAACTCGGATCCGATCCGGGTCTTCATCGCCCCAGGCACGCGCTTCGAGTACTCGGGCGGTGCCTACACGATCATGCAGCAGGCGATGATCGACGTCACCAAGCAGGCGTTCCCCGATCTGCTGCGCCAGCTGGTGCTCGACCCGGCGGGCATGCACTTCAGCACCTACGAGCAGCCGCTGCCCGACCGCCTCGTCAAGTTCGCCACGGCCGGGCACGTCGAACACGGAGCGCTGCTGCCCGGCGGCCGCAATACCTACCCGGAGATGGCCGCGGCCGGCCTCTGGACCACGCCGAGCGACCTGGCGCGGTTCGGCATGGAGATCCAGCGCGCCCGGCTCGGCCGGTCGAGCGCGGTGCTCTCCAAGGAGATGGCCGACCTGATGGCCACGCCCGAGAAGGGGGTCGAGAGCATGAAGGCACCGGGCGGCCTCGAGAGCTGGTTCGGCCACGGGTTCGAGGTCTACAAGCGCAACGGCAAGCTGTTCTTCGGCCACACCGGCGGTAACGAGGGCTACCGCTGCATGCTCGCGCTCATCCCGGACACGGGCAACGGCGTGGCCGTGATGACCAACGGGGACGTCTTCGAAGCCGTGCGACAGATCGTCGAACGCGTCATGGCGGAATACGGCTGGTAACCTGATGGCCGCGGTGACGGCCGGGCGGTGACACTGTGAGGAGAAGCTCATGTGGTTCAAGCGGATGTCCCTGGAGGAATGGTTCGACACATACCAGTACCGCGTGCGGTTCGACGTCGGAGAGAGCGCCGTCAAGTTCCTGAAGGTGCGTGATCTCGGTCTCGACCTCTCCGAGATCGACTTGCGGTATGGGCACCATCTCGGCCGGCCGGACCTGCGTGAGCAGATTGCCAAGGAGTACGACGGGCTGTCGCGTGATCATGTGCTGGTGACCTCCGGCGGGGCCGAGGCCATCTTCGCGATCACCGCCGCGCTCGTCCGGCCGGGTGACCACGTGATCGTCGAGCACCCCAACTACCCGTCGACCTACGAGGTGGCCAGGGGGCTCGGCTGTGAGGTCACACTGTTCCCCCTCGCGATGGAGCACCGGTTCCGGCCCGACCTGGACCGTCTGGAACGCCTGGTCACCTCGCGCACCCGGTTGCTCATCTTCACGCACCCGAACAACCCGACCGGCTCGATGATCGAGCCAACGGACCTCGAGCGGCTGGTCCGGTTTGCCGAGTCACGGCGGATCCACCTCTTGTTCGACGAGACCTACCGGCATCTGGCGTTCGGGACCGCGCTCCCCGCGGCCGCCTCGCTCAGCCCGTGGGCGATCAGCGTGACGAGCATGTCGAAGTGCTATGGGCTGCCCGGCATCCGGATCGGGTGGCTCGCCACGCGGTCGCAGGAGATCCTCGACGGTGTGCTCGCCGTGCGCGAACAGGTGACGATCACGAACACGGCGCTCGGGGAGGCGATCGCGACCGCCGTACTCGGCCGGCGGACCGAGTTCCTCGAGCGCGCCCGGGCCCACGTTTGTGCGAACTTCGAACTGGTCACTGCGTGGATGGCGACGCAGCGCGCGTACCTGGAGTGGGTGAAACCGGAGGGCGGCGTGGTCTCGCTGCCCCGCATCGTGGCCGACGATCTGGCGCGCGATCCCGAGGCGCTTTACCGGTCGCTGGCGGAGGACCACGAAGTGTTCGTGGTTCCCGGCCGGTGCTTCGAGGTCGACAACCGGTTCTTCCGTCTCGGGTTTGGCGCCACCAAGGAGGAACTCTCGGCGGGGCTCGACCGGGTGGCGGCCGCCCTGTCGTCTTTCGCGGGTTCGACGGCCCGCTAGGCAGGCGCCTGGATGCAACGCACCCTCTTCTGCGCGGCGCTGTTGGTCGGAGCGGTCGCGGCACGGGTCGGCGGCTCGGGGCCCCGCCCGTCCGGCGACCCGCCCGGGTCGGGCCGCGGCATGTCGGGCGTGGCCGCTGCGGCGGAACCGCCAGCCCGCAGCCCGCGCAACGCCAACTACGCGATTGAGGCCCGGCTCGACGTATCGCGCCGCATCCTCGCCGGGACCGAGACGATCACCTGGCGGAACATCACCTCGCACGCGACGAGCGAACTCCGCCTGCACCTCTATCACAACGCCTGGGCGAACGACCGCACGTCCTATGCCCGAGCCAACCGGCTCGGCCCGCTGCCCTGGTCCCTCCTCCTCATGGATCACCGAGAGGACGACTGGGGCTACTGTGACATCACCGCCCTGACGCTGCTGGCCGACGCAGGCGCGCCCGGCCTCTCACCGCTGACCTCGTTCATCCAGCCCGACGACGGCAACCCGGACGACCGGACGGTGCTGCGCGTGGCGCTGCCCGCTCCGGTCGAGCCTGGCGGCTCCGTCCGCCTGCGCGTTTCCTGGACGGAGAAGATCCCGCGACCGTTCCAGCGCGCCGGAACCAAAGGCGACTACTTCCTGCTCGGGCAGTGGTTTCCGAAGCTCGGCGTGCTGGCGCCCGACGGCACGTGGAACTGTCACCAGTTCATCCAGACGGAGTTCTTCTCGGACTTCGGGGTGTACAGACGTGGCCGTCACCGTGCCGCGCGGATGGGTCGTCGGGGCGACCGGACGCCCCGTCACCGAGATCGCTCACCCTGACGGCACCGTGACCCACGCCTACCACGCGGACGACGTGCACGATTTTGGGTGGACGGCCTGCCCCCACTTCACGGTCCATACCGACCGGTTCGAGGAGCCGGGGCTTCCCCCGGTAGACCTCGTGCTCCTGCTGCTGCCCGACCACGCCTCCCTGGCCGACCGCTATCTGACGAGCGTGAAGGCGACGCTCCACTATTACGGCCGGTGGTTCGGCCCCTACGCCTGGGATCGCCTGACGATCGTCGACCCGCCCTACATGTCGCTGACCGACAGCATGGAGTACCCGATGTTCGTCACCGGCGGGAGCCGGTGGCTGACGGCCCCCTCGAACCGCTTTACCGAGGCGGACACGCTCCACGAGGTCGGACACCAGTGGTGGTACGGGGCCGTGGCGAACAACGAGATGGAGGACGCGTGGCTGGACGAGGGCGTCAACACCTGGTCACACAAGCGTGTGCTGGGCATCGTCTACCCGCCGAAGATCTACGAGAAACGGTACTTCCACGATTTTCTGCCCCTGGAATTTCCGAGCGTGCACGTCGCGCAGAACGTGGAGGGGGCCGACGAGGCCGACTCCTTCCGGTCCGTCCTTAAGCGGGAGCCCCTGTCCACGCCGTCGTGGCGCGCCGACGAGTCGGTCTATTACGTCGTGCCCTACGGGAAGGGCGCGTTGATGCTCACGACCCTCGAGCGCTACCTCGGATGGGAGCGGTGGCGCCGAGCCATGGCCACCTACGCGCAACGGTTTGCCTTCCGGCACCCGACACCGTCCGACCTGTTTGCCGTCGTCAACGAGGTCGGTGGCGAAGACCTGACCTGGTTCTTCGACCAGGCCTACGGCACCTCGGACCTCTACGATTACGCCGTCGGACGCGTCGATTCGCGTGAAGAGCGGGCGCCACGCGGGTACGTGAACGCCGGGGTGGCCTCCTCCTGGCGCGACGACGGCCGCGCCGGGCCGCGGCGCTACCGGTCGACGGTGGACGTGCGGCGATGGGGAGAAGGCCGGTTCCCGATCGACGTCCGCGTGACGTTCGCCAACGGCCAGGTTGCCGACGAGAAGTGGGACGGACAGGCCCGCTGGACTCGCTTCACGTACCTGACGCCCGCGCCCGTGGCGACGGTGGAGGTGGATCCGCGTCACGTGCTCGTCCTCGATGTGAACTACGCCAACAACTCGTGGACGCGCGAGCCCGAGGCCGGAGGGGCAGCGGCCAAGTGGACCGCGAAGTGGATGATCTGGATGCAGAGCGTCATGGAACTCGCGGGGTTCTTCTCGTGAGGCCCGCGCTGTCGGCCATGCGGGCCGGGTGGGGCCGCCTGAGGGGCGGATGGCGCTACGTCTGGCTCGCCTACGTCTGCAACCTCCTGCTCTCGGCCATCCTCGGCGCCATGCTCATGTCGGCGATAGCCACCTCGCTCGGATCGAGCCTCTCGGGCGGGCGCATGCGGCGCGGGTTCGACTCCTTCTGGTTCAACAGCTTTTCGGCCCAGGCAACCGGCGTCGCGTCGACGTTCCACCCGAGCGTGGTTGGGATCGGCGCGGTGTTCGACGCGCTCGACAGCTTCCTCTCGGGCTTCGAGGATCTCCTGGGCGGGGGCTTCGGCAGCGGAGTCCTTCCGATCGCCGCCCTCTACCTGGTCGTGTGGTGCTTCTTCGGGGGCGGGTTCCTCTCGGCCTTCGCGTCACCGCATGAACCGTGGGATTTCCTGCGGCGGGCGGCGCGCGCCTTTCCCCGAATGGCTGGGCTCACCGTCATCGGGCTCGGATTCTACGCGCTGCTGCTCATCGGCCTGCGGCCGGTGCTCGAACTTGGCGTCTACGTCGTGACGCGCCAGAGCCTCGACGAACGCGTGTTCTTTGCCTGGACACTGGCCGCCTACCTCGGGTTGTGGATCGTCGTCTGGCTCGGCAACCTGGTGCTCGACTACGCCAAGGTGGCGCTCGTCCACCAGCGCGGCGTGGCCCTGCTCGCCGCGCCCCTGCGCGCCATCGGCAGCGCCGTCCTCCTGGTCGTCCGTTCCCCGCGCGAGACACTCCTCCTCTACGCGCTCGACGGTGGCGTCTGGGTCGTCACCCTGTTGGTCTACTGGGCGGTGGTCCCCGGAGCGGACCACTCGTCGCTCGCCTCGAATCGTGGGAGTGTTTCTGCTCGGCCAGGCGTTCGTGCTCAGCCGGAGCGCGATCCGGTGCTGGTTCTACGCGAGCGAAACGGCGCTGTACGACACGCTCGGGGCCACCGCCCCAGCCGCCGGAGGCGCACCCCAGGCGACGCCCGTCGCGCGGGTCGAGGAGAAACCGTCGGAGGCATGAGCATGAGCGAGCAGACGTTTCTCGTAACGGGCTCGATGGGATGTATCGGGGCCTGGGTGCTGCGCACCCTGGTTCGAGCAGGGGTTCCGGTTGTCGCGACGGACCTCTCGCTCGACACGCGCCGGCCCGGGTTGCTGCTGTCGGAGACCGAGTTGGCAGCCATTACGTTCGTGCGGCTGGACGTGACCGATCTCGCCGAGGTGAAGGCCGTCGTCGCCAACCGCCGCGTGACCCACATCGTCCACCTGGCGGGCCTCCAGGTGCCGTTCTGTCGTGCCGATCCGTCGCTCGGCGCGCTGGTGAACGTCGTCGGCACCTCGAACGTGTTCGAGGCCGTGCGGGAGGCACAGGGGCAGGTCGAGGGCCTCGCCTACGCCAGTTCGGTGGCCGTCTTCGGGTCGGCGCACCGCTACCCCACGACGCCCGTCCGCGACGATGCCCCACGGTGGCCGGAGACGCTCTACGGCGTCTACAAGACGGCCAACGAGGACGCGGCGCGCGTGTACTGGCAGGACTGGAAGGTGGCGAGCGTCGGGCTCCGGCCCTACATCGTCTACGGCGTCGGGCGGGACCAGGGCATGACGTCGGATGTGTCCAAGGCGCTGTTGGCCGCGGCGGCCGGGCGGCCGTACCACATCAGGTTCAGCGGGCCGGTCGCCCTCCAGTACGCCGAGGACGTCGCCCGCGTGTTCATCGAGAGCGCACTCGCGGGATTTCGCGGGGCGGCCTTGTGCAACCTGCGAAACGACGTCATCGATGTCAGAGACTTCGTGGCGCTGCTCGCGTCGCGGTCGAAGGCGCCCATCACGTGCGAGACCGACCGGCCACTTCCGTACCCGGCCGACCTCGACGACGGGCAACTGCGCAGCATCCTGCCCCGCGTGCCGCACACGCGGCTGGAGACCGCTATCGACGGAACCATTTGCGCGTTCCGGGACTTGCTGGCGGCCGGCCAGATCGACGGCGCACAGCTGGAGACGTAGTGGCGGCGGCGCGCCGACCCCCCCGCGTGGACCCGCAGCCCCGAGCCCGCGCGTTCACGTCGGCGCGCCGGCGCTCCCGGCCAGATTCGTGTACACAGGAGCCGGCAGAAAGGGACCGGAGGGCAGTTATGTCCAGATACACACGGAGCGAGTTCCTCGGCATGGCGGCGGCGATGACGGCGGGCTTCTGGCCGGGCGGCCAGCGGACGCCCGCGCCGCCCCCGTCGTCCGCCGGCCCGGGGGAACCGGACCTGGTCCTGCTGAACGGCCGCGTCCTCACCTCCGACCCGGTTCGTCCGGTGGCCGAGGCCTTCGCGGTCCGGGCCGGCCGGTTCGTCGCCGTCGGCCGGACCGACGACATACGGCACCTCGCGACGGCGCGGACCACGGTCATCGATGCGCGAACGCGAACGGTCGTACCCGGGTTCATCGACGCGCACACGCATCCGGCGTGGGGCGGCATCGAGGAGTTGGTCGGTGTCAACTGCGACCTGCGGTCGATCGATGAAATCAAGCGCGCCCTCCACACCCGCGCCCAGTCGACGAGGCCGGGCGAGTGGGTGCTCGGCTTCAAGTACGACGACACCCGCACGCGCGACGGCCGCCGGCTCACGCGGGAGGATCTCGACGAGGCGGTCCCGGACCACCCCGTGCAGGTGATGCACCGCGGCGGGCATCTGATCTGGTACAACAGCCGCGCCTTCGCCTTGGCCGGCGTCACGGTGGACACACCCGACCCGACGGGTGGCAAGTTCGTGCGGCGCAACGGGCAGCTGGACGGCTGCGTGGAGGAACTCGCCAACCAGGTCTTCTTCAAGGTCCTCCCGACCGCGACGCCCGAGCAGTACCCGGGCCGGCGTGGCGCTGATCTCCAAGTCGATGACGGCCGCCGGCCTGACGACGGTGCACGAGGCGGAATGTTCGCCCGAGTTCCTCGCCGGCTACGAAGAGGCGTACCTGGCCGGCGAGCTGCGCTTCCGGGTCTACGTGCTCGTGACGGGCTACGCCCCGATGTTCAAGGCGCTCACCGGGGCCGGGCTGCGCGGCGGTGTCGGCGACGAGTATTTCCGGATCGGTGGCGCGAAGTGGCTGGCCGACGGCTCCGCGCAGGAGCGGACCATGCGCATGAGCACGCCCTACGTCGGGCGGCCGAATGACTACGGGATCCTCACCATGAGCCAGGAGGAGCTCGACCACGCGGCCGACGAGGCGGACCGCTACGGCTTCCAGATCGGGGTGCACGCCAACGGCGACGTCACGATCGACATGGTGCTCAAGGCCTACGAGAAGGTGAAGGCCCGCGGCCCGCACAGCCCCGTCTACCGCCCCCGGATCGAGCACTGCTCGCTCGTCAACCCGGACCTGCTCGCGCGCATCAAGAAACTCGGGGCGGTGCCGACGCCCTTCTACACCTACGCGTACTACCACGGCGACAAGTGGGTGGAGTACGGCGAGGAGAAGATGCGGTGGATGTTCGCCCACGCCTCCTTCCTCGAATACGGCATCCCGGTGGCTGGCGCGTCCGACTACATTCCGGGGCCCTACGAGCCGATGATGGCGCTCCAGAGCCTGGTGACCCGGAAGGACGAGAAGGGGCGCGTGTGGGGGGCCAACCAGCGCATCACGGTGGACCAGGCCCTGCAGGTGTGCACGCGCAACGGCGCCTACGCCTCGTTCGAGGAGCACGTGAAGGGGGCCATCGCGCCCGATCTGTACGCCGATTTCGTCGTCCTGGAGAAGGACCCGCACGAGGTCGACCCCGATCAGATCATCGGCATCAAGGTGCTGCGGACCGTGGTCGGCGGGAAGACCGTTCACTCGCTGGAGTAGACCGTGCGCCCCGGGGCGGACCGACCGCCGCCGGCGCGCCCGTGGGACCTCGGCCGACTGGCCAGCCGAGGTCGAGGAGACGCGCATGAACAGACCTGTGACCCCGATGACCGACGCGGGCTCGGCCGCCTCGGCGGCCCCGCCGAGCGGGCGGATTCTCTGCAACTATGTCGGCGGCCGGTGGGTGAAGCCGACGACCTCCTCGTTGTTGGACGTGACCAACCCGGCCACGGGCCAGGTCCTGGCCCGTGTCCCGCTCTCGGGAGCCGATGATGTCCGGGCCGCTGCGGCGGCGGCTGCCGCGGCGTTGCCGGACTGGCGCGCGCGGGCGGTGGGCGAACGGACCGCGTTCGTGTTCGCCCTGCGCGGGCTCTTCAAGGAGCGGATTGACCAGCTGGCGCGATCGGTGACCGCGGAGGGCGGGAAGACGCTTTCGGACGCGCGGGCGGAGGTGACCCGCACGCTCGAGGTCCTGGAGGCAGCCTGCGCCACGCCCATGACGATGCAAGGGCGTGTGCTCGAGGGCGTCGCGCGGGCCATCGACACCGAGACGACGCGCCAGCCCGTGGGGGTGTGCGCCGCCATTACCCCCTTCAATTTCCCGGCGATGGTGCCCATGTGGTTCCTGCCGTTCGCGATCGCGTGCGGCAACACGTTCGTGCTGAAACCCTCCGAGCAGGTGCCGCTGACCTCCGAGCTGATGGTCGGCATGCTCGAGGAGTGCGGCCTTCCACCGGGCGTCGTCAACCTCGTGCACGGCGGCGTGGATGCGGTGAACGGCCTGCTCGACGATCCGGGCATCCAGGCGATCTCGTTTGTCGGCTCGGTGGCCACGGCGAAGTACATCTACCAACGAGCCGCCGGCAACGGCAAGCGGGTTCAGGCCCTCGGTGGCGCCAAGAACTACCTGGTCGTCCTGCCCGACGCCGTCGTGGACAAGACCGTGTCCAACATCCTCGGAAGCGCCTTCGGCAACGCCGGCCAGCGGTGTATGGCCGGCTCGATCCTGCTGACCGTGGGCGGGGCCCGGGAGGCGATCCTCGGCCGCCTCAAGGCGGAGACCGAGAAGCTGATGGTCGGCGAAGGGACCCGGGAGGGCGTGGACGTCGGCCCCGTGATCTCGCGGGCCGCGTGCACGCGCATCCTGGAGACGATCGAGAGTGGAGTCGCCGAGGGCGCGGAGCTGCTGGTCGACGGCCGGCGCCCGAAGAACGTCAACGCCGACGGGTATTTCGTCGGGCCGACGATTCTGGACAAGGTGACGCCGGGGATGCGCGTGGCGCGCGAGGAGATCTTCGGGCCCGTCCTCTCGTCGATGCACGTGAACACGCTGGAGGAGGCCATCCGCCAGGTCAACAGCGACTCGCGCGGCAACGGCACGTCGATCTTCACCGAGAACGGTGCGGCCATCCGCGAGTTCTGCCGGCGGGTGGAGGTCGGGATGGTCGGCGTCAACATCGGCGTGGCGGCCTCCCCAGCCTACTTCCCGTTTTCGGGCTGGAAGGACTCGTTCTTCGGCGACCTGCACGCGCACGGGTGGGACGCCGTCGAGTTCTTCACGCGCAAGAAGACCGTGACATCGCGGTTCTTCTCGGCCGGCGAGACGGGCCGGTTCTTCGTCGAGGTGGGGGACAAGCGGTGAGCGCGCCCGCCAGCCCAGGCCGGCCGGACGGTGCGGCCTCGCTCGAGACGGAGTTCCGCCGGGGCCTCGGGCTGTTCGACTCGACGATGGTCGTCGTCGGATCGATCATCGGGTCGGGGATCTTCCTGGTGTCGGCGGAGATGGCGCGCCAGCTGGGCAGCGTCGGCTGGATGCTGACCTCCTGGGTGATCAGCGGGGTGCTGACGCTGATGGCGGCGCTCTCCTACGGGGAACTGGCTGCCATGATGCCGCGGGCGGGCGGGCAGTACGTCTACTTGCGGGAGGCCTTCTCGCCGCTGGTGGGCTTCCTCTACGGGTGGACGCTCTTCCTGGTCATCCAGACCGGGACCATCGCGGCCGTGTCGGTCGGCTTTGCACGCCACCTCGGGGTGATGGTGCCGTGGATCGCCGACGGGCACTACCTCGTGCCACCCATCCACCTCACCAGCGGCTACGCCGTGTCGTTGTCCACCGTGCAGCTGGTGGCCATTCTGCTGATCTCGTTCCTCACGTGGGCCAACACCCGCGGGCTCGAGTACGGGCGGCTCATTCAGGACGCCTTCACGTCGGCCAAGGTGCTGGCCCTGCTTGGGCTGATCGGCGTCGGGATCGCGCTCGGCGCCAACTGGACGGCCATTCGCGCCAACTTTACCCACCCGTGGGCCCTGCAGCCCGCCAACCCGATCGCGCCCGGCCTGTCGACCGCGTCGCTCTTCGGCCTGTTCATCGCGATGTCGGTGGCGCAGGTCGGGTCGCTGTTTGCCTGCGACTCCTGGAACAACATCACCTTCACGGCGGGCGAGGTCCGGGACCCGCACCGAAACGTCCCCCTCTCGCTGGCAATCGGGGCGCTCGTTGCCGTGGGGCTCTACCTGCTGGCCAACGTCGCCTACGTCGTGACGCTGCCCCTCTCGGCGATCCAGCACGCCCCCGGTGACCGGGTGGCCGCGACCACGATGGAGACGGTCTTCCCCGGCGCGGGCGCCGTCATCCTCGCCGTCGGGATCATGGTGTCGACCTTCGGGTGCTGCAACGGCATCATCCTGTCGGGGGCCCGCGCCTACTACGCGATGGCGCGTGACCGGCTGTTCTTCGCGGCGGCGGGGCGGCTGAACCGCGCCCGCGTGCCGGGGGCGGGGCTCCTGCTGCAGGGCATCTGGGCGGCCGCGCTGGTGTTGCCCAGGACCTACGACCCGGCGAGCGGGCAGTACGGCAACGTGTACAGCAACCTGCTCGACTACATCATCTCGGCGTCGCTCGTCTTCTACGCGCTGACGATCCTCGGGCTGGTCCGCCTGCGCCGGATCCGGCCGGACGCGTCCCGGCCCTACCGGGCCGTGGGCTACCCGGTCGTGCCGGCCGTCTACGTCGCCGTCGCCCTGGTGATTCTCGTCGTGCTATGTGTCTACCGCCCGTCGACCACGTGGCCCGGACTGGGTATCGCGCTCATCGGGCTGCCGGTCTACGCGCTGTTCCGCCGCGCCGGCCCGCCCACGGGCGCGGGCGAGCCGGGTGCGGGAGTCTGACGAACACGCGCGGGACGTGCTGTCCGCACGGACCCGCGCCCACCACACGGCCGGCAGGGGCCGAGAGCGAGGCGCGCGCATGAACGCTGGTACACCTCCGCAGCCGATGACCGGTGAGGAGATCGTCGCACTCACCAAGCGGCACACCCTCTTCGAGTGGTCCGCCCAGGCGGCGGTCGACCCGATCCCCGTGGCCCGTTCAAAGGGGATCTATTTCTGGACGCCGGAAGGCAAGCGGTTCGTCGACTTCAACAGCCAGCTGATGTGCGTGAACATCGGCCACGGCGACCCGCGCGTGATCGCGGCCATCCAGGCCCAGGCCGCGACGCTGGCCTATGCGAACCCGTTCATGGCTACCGAGCCGCGGGCACGACTGGGCGTTAAGCTGGCGACGATCACGCCCGGCGACATCGACACCTTCTTCTTCACCAACGGCGGGGCCGAAGCGAACGAGAACGCCGTGAAGATCGCACGCTTCTTCACCGGCCGCCGGAAGATCCTGGCCCGCTACCGCTCCTACCACGGCGGCACGGCGGGCGCCATCACGTTGACGGGCGACCCGCGACGCTGGGCTGCCGAGCCCGGCCTGCCCGATGTCATCCACGTGCTCGACCCGTATCACGGCATCGCCCGGGGCTGGGACACCACCGAGCGGGCGCTTGCCGCGCTCGAGGAGACGGTCGAGCTTGAGGGGCCGCAGAATATCGCCGCGTTCATCCTCGAGCCGGTGACCGGGACCAACGGCATCCTCGTGCCGCCGGACGGCTACATCCAGGGCGTGCGCGAGCTCTGCAGCCGGCACGGCATCCTGATGATCGCCGACGAGGTGATGTCGGGCTTCGGACGGACGGGCCGGTGGTTTGCCGTGGACCACTGGGGCGTGGTGCCCGACCTGATCACGATGGCCAAGGGCCTGACGAGCGCCTACGTCCCGCTCGGCGCCGTCGGGATGCGGCGTCACATCGCCGAGCATTTCCGCGACCATGTCTTCTACGGCGGCCTGACCTACAATAGCCACACGCTGGCGTGCGCGACGGCGCTGGCCACCATCGCCGTCTACGAGGAGGACCATCTGATCGAGCGCGCGGCGGCGATGGGCCAGGTGATGAAGGGCCTGCTCGCGGATCTGGCCGCCCGTCACCCGTCGGTGGGCGCAACGCGCTCGATCGGGCTGTTCGGCATCGTCGAGCTGGTCCGCGACCGGCGCACGATGGAGCCGCTCGCGCCCTTCAACGGCACGTCGGCCGAGATGAAGGCCCTCGCCGCCTTCTTCCGTCAGGAGGGGCTGTACACCTTCGTCCGATGGAACACGTTCTTCACGAACCCGCCGCTGTGCATCACGGAGGCGGAGCTTCGCGACACGTTCGGGATCATCGACCGCGGGCTCGCGCTCTGCGACGCCGCGGTGCGCAGCTAGCATCTCCGGGAGTCTCCATGACACGCGTCTCTCGCTGGATCGGCCTGCTCGTCGCCGTCGCCCTCGGGTGTTCGGCGCTCGCCATCGTCTCGGCCCAGGGCGGCGCCGGGCGCCGCTTCGACGTGCTCATCACGGGCGGCCGCATCGTGGACGGCACGGGTGCGCCCTGGTTCGTGGGCGACGTCGGCATCCGCGGCGACCGCATCGCGGCGGTGGGCAATCTGAAAGGCGCCGAGGCGGGGACCCGGATCGACGCCGCCGGACTGGTCGTCTCGCCGGGCTTCATCGACATGCTGGGGCAGTCGGAGTTCAACATCCTGGTGGATAACCGCGCCGCCAGCAAGATCATGCAGGGCGTCACGACCGAGGTGACCGGCGAAGGGTCGTCGATCGCGCCCGTGAGCGACCAGATGGCGGCCGAGGCGGAGCCGCTGCTGAAGCACTTCGGCGTGGTGGGAGACTGGCGCACCCTGGCCGACTACTTCACGCGGCTCGACGAACGAACGCATCCGGCGATCAACCTCGCGACGTTCGTCGGTGCCGGTGGGCTTCGCGCCTACGTCGTGGGGAAGGAGGATTGGCCCGCCACGGCCGCCGAGCTCGCTCAGATGCAGAAGCTGGTCGCGCAGGCCATGGAGGAGGGTGCCCTCGGCGTGAGTTCCTCGCTCCAGTACGTGCCCGACCGGTTCGCGTCCACCGACGAACTGGTGGCCCTGGCCAGCGTGGCCGGGCGCTACGGCGGGGTCTACCTGACCCACCAGCGCTCGGAGAGCGACGGCATCTTCCAGTCACTCGACGAGGTGTGCCAGATTGCGGCGCGCGCGGGCCTCCCGGCCGAAATCTGGCACCTCAAGACCGCCTACAAGGAGAACTGGGGCAAGATGCCGCAGGTGCTGGCGCGGATCGAGGCCGCCCGCGCCCGTGGCCTGGATATCACCGCGAACCAGTACCCCTACACGCGCGGCGAGAACGGCCTCGACGCGTGCCTGCCGCTCTGGGTGCGGGAGGGGGGGACCGAGAAGATGCTCGGCCGCCTGAAGGACCCGGCCCTGCGCGAGCGCATCAAGAAGGACATGGCCGACCCGGGGGGCGTGTCGTGGGAGAACCAGTGGTACGGGGCGGGTGGGGGTGACGGCGTGATGCTGGCCGCGGTGCTGAACCCCGACCTCCGGAAGTACGAAGGGTTGACGTTGGCCGAGATCGGGCGCCAGATGGGAAAGGACCCGCGAGACGCCGTCATGGACCTCGTCATCGCCGATCAGGCGCACAGCGACGTCATCACCACGATCATGAGCGAGGACGACGTGCGCACGGCCCTCAAGCATCCGCTCGTGGCGGTGGGGACGGATTCCGAGGCTCGGGCCGAGGACGGCCCGCTCGCCGGGACGAAGTCGCATCCGCGGGGGTGGGGGTCGTTTCCCCGCATCCTCGGCCACTATGTGCGCGACGAGCACCTGCTGACGCTCGAGGAGGCGATCCGGAAGATGACGTCGCGGCCGGCCGCGCGGGTGCACCTGGACGACCGGGGCATTCTGCGCCCGGGCATGGCCGCCGACATCACGGTGTTCGATCCGGTCCGCATTCACGACGTCGCCACGTTCGCGGACCCGAACCACTACGCCGTCGGCATCGTGGACGTGCTCGTGAACGGCCAGGCCGTCGTGGCCGGCGGCAGGATCACCGAGGCGCGACCCGGCCGCGCCCTCAGAGGGCCGGGCTACCGCCATCCCTCGTCGTCGAGCGCCCAGGGGGCGACTGGAGGTCATTCGTGAAGCCAGATGCACGCAGGTGGGCCCTGTTCGGGGCAGTTGCCGTCGCCGCCGTCGCCGTGCTCGGGAGTGGAGCCACCGGCTTCCAGGAGAACGAGCCGATCGACGTGAGCAAGCTGTTCAATGTGACCGAGGCGATGATTCCGATGCGCGACGGGATCAAGCTGCACACGGTCATCGCCGTGCCAAAGAACCAGTCGGGCCCGTTGCCGTTCATGTTCCGGAGGACGCCCTACGGCGTCGAGGGCTCGATGAAGCGCGTCAGCCGCGCCTACAGCATCTTCATCGACGACCCGTACATCATCGTCAGCCAGGACGTGCGGGGCCGCTTCGCCTCGGAAGGCACCTTCGTCATGCAGCGCCCGATGCGGGACCGCCACGACCCGAAGGCCATCGACGAGAGCACCGACGCCTATGACTCAATCGAGTGGCTCCTCGCTCACGTGCCCAACAACAACGGGCGCGTCGGGATGTTCGGCGTGTCCTACGACGGTTGGCAGACGGCCATGGCGGTGCTCGACCCTCACCCGGCCCTCAAGGCCGCGTCGCCCCAGGCGTCGCCCGCCGACATGTGGGTCGGCGACGACTTCCACCACAACGGCGCGTTCCGCCTCAGCTACGGCTTCGAGTACGCGACGGAGATGGAGACCGACAAGGAGGTCACGCCCTTCCAGTTCGACCGTCACGACACCTACCAGTGGTACCTGGGCCTGGGGCCGCTCGCCAACGCCAACGCCACGTACCTGCACGGGAAGATCCCGACGTGGAACAACTTTGTGAGCCATCCCAACTACGATGCCTTCTGGAAGGCCCAGGCGGTCGCCGACTTCATGACCGAGGTGCGCGTGCCGACGCTGAACGTGGCGGGGTGGTGGGACCAGGAGGACTTCTACGGGCCGGTGCGGATCTACGACGCCCTCGAACAGCACGACGCGCGCCACCTCAACTTCCTCGTCGTGGGGCCCTGGAACCACGGGGGGTGGTGGCGGCTGGAGGGCAACACGCTCGGGGCCGTGGACTTCGGGAGCGCGACGTCGCGGTACTTCCGCGAACGCATCCTGGGGCCGTGGTTCGCCTACTACCTCAAGGACAAGGGGCCGTACACCGAGCCGGAGGCGGTCACCTTCGAGACCGGGACGAACCAGTGGCGGTCGTGGGACGCCTGGCCGCCGAAAGGCCGCACCACCGACCGGAACCTCTACGTGCGCGAGGGCGGGAAGCTCTCGTTCGACGCGCCGCCCGCGCAGGCCGACCCATCCTTCGACAGCTACGTGTCCGATCCGGCGCACCCAGTGCCGTACCGCCACCGGCCGGTCCAACCGACCTACTTCTCCGGCGGCTCGCTGTGGTCGACGTGGCTGCTCGAGGACCAGCGGTTCGTCGAGGACCGCGACGATGTGGCGAGCTGGGAAACCGATCCGCTCCCGAACGACGTGACGATCGCCGGCCGCATCGTCGCCCACCTGTTCGCGTCCACAAGCGGGTCGGACAGCGACTGGATCGTCAAGCTGATCGACGTTTACCCCGAGTCCTATCCGTCGGACTGGAAGATGGCGGGCTTCGAGCTGATGGTGGCCAACGAAGTGCTCCGCGGGCGGTTCCGCAACAGCCGCGAACACCCGGAGCCCGTCACGCCGGGCGCGGTGACCGAGTACACCATCGACCTCCACACGCAGGACTACCGGTTCAAGCCGGGCCACCGCATCATGGTCCAGGTCCAGAGCACTTGGTTCCCGCTGATCGACCGCAACCCGCAGACCTACGTGCCGAACATCTTCGAGGCGAAGGCGTCGGACTTTCAGCTGGCGACCCAGAAGGTCTACCGGGTTGGCCGCACGGCCACCCACTTGACGCTGCCGGTCGTGACGGACGGGGCCGCCGGAACGTCGTCCCGCTGAAATGATTGGGGCGGGCAGTCAGCGCGCGGACTGGGGCAACGCCCGGGCGCGCGCCGGCTGCCCGAACACGCGCCAGAGTTCGGCCGCGATGGACGCGCCCTCGGCGGTGGGGAGGGCTCGCAGGAGGCCGTCGATGGTCCGCTCGACCTCCGCGTCCCGGTTGGTGGAGTAGTAGAGCATCGCCAGTGCCGCCCACGCCCGCCCGTTCTGCGGGAACAGGCGCAGCTCCTCTTTCAGATGGGTTTCGGCCTCGGCCATGCGCCCCAGACGCGCGAGCGTGTCGCCCGTATAGTACTGGAGCTCACCGAGCGTGAGCGTGTGGCCCTCGAGGAGATGCAGGGCCTGCTCGAAGAAGGGGAGCGCTTCGTCGTACCGACCCGCCTTGTAGCGCATCAACCCCTCGACAAACGGTGACATCGGCAGACCGGGGTCGGCCTCCTGCGCCTGATGGGCGAAGTCGAGGGCGCCGCGGCCGTCCCCCCGTGCGAGCGCGATCCGCGCGAGCATCTCGAAGGCCGTGCCCCGCTGCCGATGGTCGGCGGCGGGGGAGGCCGATACGGCCAGCTCGGCATGCCGCGCGGCCTCGTCGTACCGTTTCAGGCTGAGGAGGGCACCAGCCACGCCGAGCAGCCCGCTCGCGTCCGTGGGGTGGAGCACCACCAGGTGCCGGTACGCCGAGAGGGCCTCCTCCATCCGGCCCACCCGTACGAGCAGGTTTGCCAGCTGCAGCCACACGTCGGCCATGGCCGGGCTGTCCGACAGGATCTGTCGGAGCAGCGGGATCGCCTCCCCGTAGCGCCGCTCGCCGGCCAGATCGACCGCGTGGCGGTACACCGAGAGCGTCGCCACCTGGTCCTTCGGGTCCGGCAGGGTGTCCCCGGACACCTGCGACGGGACCGCCGCCGCGGTGCCGACGTAGCCGAGCGCCTGGAGACGTTCGAGATCCTCCCTGGAGACCGACGCGGGGGCGTCGACGGTGTGACCGCCGACCAGTCGGTCGAGCGCGCTCTCGGCGGCCACCGCCGCCTGTCGGCGCGTGGCGAACAGGTTGGTCCGCTCGCCGGGGTCGGTGGCGAGATCGTAGAACTCGCGGTGCGGCGCCCTGATGAAGCGGTATCGGGCGTCGGTCAGCGCGTAGAGGTCGCTCCAGCCGAAGTGGTACCGCGCGTAGAGCGATTCCGAATAGACATCGGACTCCCGCACCCGTCCGGTGGCGAAGAGGAGCGGCCGCAGGCTGCGCCCCCGGAGCCCCCTGACAGGGGGAGCGCCCGCCAAGTCGAGGAAGGTCGGCACCAGGTCGATGTGCTGGACCAGGTCCCCGACTCTCCGGCCCCGGCTCACCGACCCGGGCAGCTTCACGATGAGCGGCACGTGCGTGGTCTCGCTGTAGAGGAACAGGCCGTGCTCGTCCTCGCCGTGGTCCCCGAGGCCCTCGCCGTGGTCCGAGAGGAACACGATGAGCGCTTGATTGGTACTCGCCGCGGGACTTCAGCAGGCCGAGCAGCCGCCCCACCAGCTCGTCGGCATAGGCGATCTCCCCGTCGGTACGGCGCGTACCGCGCGTAGCGCGCGGGAGGGGTGTACGGCTTGTGCGGCTCGTAGAGGTGCAGAAACAGAAAGTAACGAGGCGAGACCTGGCGGCCGATCCAGTCGGCGGCGATCTGAACCGAGAGGGCGCCGTCGCGCTGCACCTGCCCGAAGGACATCTCGGGCGAGGCCGCCGGGAGCTGGCTGTCGAAGAAGTCGAAGCCGTGCGCGATCCCGGTCTCCCGGCGCAGGACGTAGGCCGACACCACGCCGCCGCTCGCGTAGCCCACCTGCTTGAGCAGCGAGGGCAGGAGCACCACGCGGGGGTTCACCGAGAAGCCGATGTTGTCCCGCACGCCGTGCTCGAAGGGCAACTGGCCGGAGAGGATCGAGGTGTGCGCCGGCAAGGTGAGCGGCGAGTGCGTCCAGGCGTGGTCGAAAACGATGCCGTCGGCGGCCAGCGTGTCGATAGCCGGCGTCTCCACGCCCCGGTAGCCGTAGACCCTCAGGTGGTCGGCGCGCAGCGTGTCGACCGAGATGAGGATGATCGGGCCCCGAACAAGGCGAGGCCCCTGCGCGCGCCACCACACCCACCCGGCCACGGCCGCTGCGGCCGCCAGGCATACCACGCCGCCGGCGGCGAGCTTTCCGCCGTAGCGGCGGGCGACGGTGGAATTGACCATGGGTGCTGGACTCTGGCCGGCCCGCGCCCGGCCGGCGAGCGGGTCCTCCTAGCGCTCGACGATGCGGTTGCGCAGCACCCCGATCCGGTCGATCGCGGTCTCCATCACGTCGCCGGCCTTGAGGTACTCGGGCGGCGTGCGGGCGAACCCGACGCCCGACGGTGTACCGGTCGAGATGATGTCGCCCGGCTCCAGCGTCAGCACCTCGGTGAGGTCGGCAATGAGCGCGGGAATGTCGAAGATCACCAGCGACGTCGTCGAGTGCTGCTTCACGACGCCGTTGACACGGCAGACCAACTCGAGCGCCCTGGGGTCTCCGATCTCGTCCGCCGTGACCAGCCACGGGCCCATCGGCGAGCCCTTGTCCCAGCACTTGCCCTTGAACCACTGGGGGGGCGGTCCGTGGCGCCGCTGAATGTCGCGGACCGAGAGATTGTTGAAGATCGTGTAGCTGTGCACGTGCTCGAACGCACGGTCCCTCGCGACGTACCGGCCGGCCTTGCCAATGACGACCGCCAGCTCCACCTCCCAGTCGTAGTGCGTGGAGATACGCGAGTCGATGACGATGTCGTCGTAGGGGCCGGTGACGGCCGTGGGGACCTTCGTGAACCACACGGGGTACTTGGGACCCTCGGGGTCGGCGCCCGTGCCGTGGGACGCGCCCTCGGCCACGTGCTCCTTGTAGTTCTGGCCGACACAGAACACGTTCTTGAGCGGCCGCGGGATCGGCGCGAGCAGCCGGACCTCGGCGAGCGGGATCCGATCGCCCGTCTCGGCGAGCCGTCCGGCCTCGTCGAGACCGGCCTGCCCGAGCGCGATCAAGGCGTTCATGTCGGGCGCCACGCGGGAGACATCGATGGCGTAGTCGCCAGCGACGACACCGAGGTGCGCGGAGCCCTGCTGGAGAAAGGTTGCGAGTCGCATCGGGACCCCATGATATCACCCCCGCCCGCGGGTCAGGTGGTCGGCCCGACCGTCCTCGCACCTGGTTCCGGCAGATGGGACGGACGCCGCAAACCTCTGAACCCGAGCCGGACGGCGACCCCGAAATCGGTTAACCTAGACCGTCGAAAGGAGGCCTGCATGGAACGTCCTCGGATCCTCCCCACCAGCGCCGCAGCGGAGTCGTTTGCGGGCGTGACCTACCATCTCGACGGAGAACTCGTGCCGATGCTGACCGTCGAGCTGCCGGCGGGTGGCTCGGTGTACTTCGAGCACCACGTGTTGCTGTGGAAGCACCCGTCGGTCGCCATCGGGGTCCGGACGATGAAGGGTGCCCTGAAACGGATGGTCGCCGGGATGCAGGTGTTCGTGACCGAGGCGACGGGTCCGGGACAGATCGCCTTCAGCCGGGACGGGGCTGGCCACATCGTCCCCATCCACCTCGACCCCGGCGCGCAGCTCCACGTCCGTGAGCACCAGTTCCTGGCCGCGACCGGTGGTGTCGACTACAGCTACGATCGCGTCCAGGGCCTGGCAAACCTCATGTTCGGTGGCACCGGCTTCTTCATCGACAAGTTTCACGCCGGGGCGAACCCGGGCATCCTCTGGCTGCACGGCTACGGTAACGTCTTCGAGAAGGTGCTCGCCCCGGGTGAGACGATTGACGTCGAGCCGGGAGGCTGGCTCTACAAGGAGCCGCAGGTCGCGATGGAGTCGAACGTCTCCCGGCTGTCGACCGGGTTCCTGGGTGGGATGGCCCTCGTGCTCAACCGGTTCACGGGGCCCGGCCGGCTGGGACTGCAGACGATGTACGTCCACCTGCCCACCGAGAAGTGACACGGTGGTGGATACCTCGCGGCGCCCTTCGCACGGCCAAGCGTACGGCCTGGCTTCAGCGCGCCGTCTGACGACGACGCGCTGACCTGGGCGCGCGGCGTGCCGCCGGGGGCTTGGATCGTTCCGGGCGCGCATGGCGAGGTTCGTACACGCCTAGTTTGCCGCCGCCGGGCAGAGTCAATCGAGTGAGCAACCCCCAGCCCTGATCCTGCACGCGTCCGCAGCGGATGTGCCGGCGTGCCATCCGCGCGATGAACGTCGCGATGTCGTCGCAGATCAGATAGAGCTCGTGCTCGTTGTTCTTGCCCGGGTGTACGGCGACCTCGGACGGCGGGAGGGCGAAGATCAGCCACCCTCCGCCCGCATCGACGTGCGCGAGCTTCAGGACGGTCCGTAGGAAATCACGGTCCGCCCGCGGGTTTCGGCTGTAGACCAACAGGTGCGTACCCGATGATCATGGGCAGTCTCCCGGCGCGTCCTGTGGCCGTCGTTCACGCCCTCCCGGCGCGGGCCGCGGGTCGCCGCCGTCATAGCGGAGCAGCCCGGTGTGGAGGATGAGCAGCCACTGTCCGTCGACCTTCGTGTAGCCCTTGCAGGCCCGCCCGTGCCAGTGAGCGAGCTCGCCGGACACCCGGTCCTGCCACAGCGTGTCGACATCGACAACAGCAAACGCGCCGTCGCCCTCCTCCGAGATCGCAATGCGCACGGTGTGCCGACGGTTGTGGAGGAGCGTGAAGTCGCGGAATAACGCCTCCCACCTCTCCTTCCACCGTCGCCGATCGTAGCGGCCGAGGGGGAAGACCCACGTGGCAGGATCGTGGCTGTCCCCGTCAGGCGGCCAGGGCCACACCATGTGCGGGTGGAACAGGGAGACGAGTGCTTCGGCGTCCTGGCGGTCCCAGGCATCGGTCTCCCGGTCGACCATCGTCTGAATCTGGTCCTCGACCTGTCCCATCGCGCGCGCCTTTCCGCCGCCTCGTGGCAGTCGGCCGGGTCCCTTTGCCTGCGCCGGCGGCCGATCCGTCACCAGGTGAGGCCGCCAGAGGGTGGGGGCCACGACCCGACGATCTGCCTGAGTGCGACTACCTGCCCGACGTGGTAGCTGGTGTGTGACGCCATGGTCCGGAGCATCCCGAGCCTGGTCCTGCCGTTCCGCGTCGTGAAGGGGTCCGCCTTCCGCACCTGCTCCTGAGGCCCAGCCAGACCGCGGCGGAACCGGTCGACCTGGCGAGTCCAGTCCGCCCGGTTCCGGGGTCCCGGTGGTCCGGGCCAGCTCCCCGTTGCATGTCTCGGCAAGGGAGGGCGGCGTCCGTCGAGCCACCTCACGGCCCAGTCCTGCCAGAAGATCATGTGGTTGAGGACCTGGAACACTGAATGCGGGGCTCCCTCCGGCACGCGGGCGGCCACCCTCCAGTCAAGACCGTCGAATACGCGCTGAGCTTCCACGTGCGCACCTTCGCCAGCCAGGGCGTCCTCGAGGGCTTCGTCGATCACCTCGCGGTCAGTCTTCATGGTGGCCTCCTGGGGCGAGCGCGCCCGCCCCGTCAGTACACGCCGGGCACGAGTCGCTTGGTCGTCGAGCAGTACGTGTCGTACGAGGCGCCGAGCGCGCTTCGTAGCGCCGTCTCTTCTCGTCGAATGCGAACGAGCACGACGAGCACGATCGGGACGGTGAGTGCCCCCACGCTGATCCAGTTGCCGAAATCGAGCGCCAACCCCGCGAAGGCGGCCAGCAGGCCGGCGTAGGACGGGTGCCGGACGTACCGATAGACACCCCGGTTGACGACCGCGTGCCCGTCGTGGATGGCCACGTCGACGGTGAAGAAGCGTCCCAGCGTCAGGACGGCCGTCCACCGCAGGGCGAGGCCTGACGCCAGGAAGGTGAGCGCCAGCGCGCGCAGCACGACTCTCGGGCCTGGGACAATCGGGCCGGGAGACCACTGGCTGGCGATGGCGACGCCCAAACTGAGAAGGATCACCAGCCACATCAGGGCCGTCGAGCCCCCGTCGGCCCGGCGCGCAACCCCGGCGCGGGCGCGCCTGGCCAGCAGCAGGGCGATCTCTGACACCGGGAAGAAGACGACGAGCGCACGGAGCGCCGACCGGAGAATCATGCCGTGTCTCGCCTCCTGAGCCCTTCTCGCCCTTCCCGGGCCTCGGCTTGGGGGCGCGAGGCCCCCGGTCGTGCCTCGAGAGGCCTTCTTCGGTGCAGACGCTGGCGAAAGCCGTGCGCGAAGCGCTCGACGCGGACGCCTAACCGTCTCCTGGCGCGCACCCGTTTCGGGGCCCATCTCAGACGAGAGCGGCGGCCCAGCGTCTGGCCTCCTCCTTCACTTCTTGAGCGTGCCGCCTGACGCGCCTTGAGGGAGCTTCGGCAGGCTGATCAGGTTCGCCAGCAACTGGTAGGCCCCGTCGGTCTGAGCGGGCACCTGTCGCCACAGCCCGAGACCGACGTAGAGCCAGCGGCCGCGCCCGACACGGGCCTCGACCAGCGCGCCGAGCTTGACGCCCGGGTTGTCCTTGAAGGTGTCCTCCATCGACACCAGGTCAACGTACCTCGGGTCCTTCTCGCCCAGGAAGTAGAGGCCCCGTTCCTGGACCCATCCCGTCCAGCTGGCGTCGTCGATCTTGTTCGGCGTGTTGAAGACCGGGTGTGACGGCACGAGGATCTTGACCGGTGCGTTCTCGTCGGTCACGCGGCCGCCGCCCACCTTCGCAGGGTAGGGGCCGTACTGCGCTCGGTTGAACTCCCCCTTGTTGTACTGGATGATCACAGTTCCGCCCCGCTGGGCGAAGTCCAGCAGCCGGCGGTTGTAGGCCCGCAGATCTGGCCGCCGTTCGTAGGCGCGCACGCCCGTCATGATCACGTCGTAGCGCGACAGATCACCCCAGGCGAGCTCGTCGGCGGAGATGTCGGTCACCTTCGCGCCCAGTTGCTCCAGGGCGGGCGGCACCTGGTCGCCCGCGCCGACGATGTAGCCCAGGTTGATGTGCGGAGCCACCCGGACGTTCATGACCTTGAGCGCCGTGGCGGCCGGCTTGATGACCTGGCGCCGCTCGATGTGGGGGTAGTCGATCTCCTGGTAGCCCTGGGTAAACCGGGCGTTCCCGGTGGAGGGCGAGGTGACGACCGCCTGCAGGTGGTACGTGCCCGCCTTGACGCCGGGGGGAACTGTCACCGTGAACCGCGCGGACAGCGACTCGTCTTCGCCCGCGAAGTCGAGGGGCACACTCACGGGCGAAACCGTCCAGCCGCTTGGCGCGACGAGCCCGACAGTGGCCTGGGCCGCGCTCTTCAGCGCGCTCGTGACCGACACGTGCACCTCGCGTGCGACCGGCCCGTTCGTGCCGACCGGCACCACGCCCGTCTCGGGCGTCGTCCGGACCGAGAAGGCCGGCACCACGTTCAACTCGATCCGTTTCTCACCCGGGAAGATGTCCTTGACGTAGCGGTACTGCACCGGAAGGTCGCGTGTGACGATCGCCCCACCAACCCTCAGGCGGAACCTCGCGCGGAAGGGCGACGGCCGAAAGGGCGCGCCAAAAGGCACGTCCGGCTCGTAGATGTCGAGCGCGGATTTCGGCGTAGGGGTGTTCCAGAACTCATCGGTCCAGTACGGCGCGGTCAGTCGGGCGTCCTTGGGAACGACGACCTCGGCCGTGCAGGCGTACACCGCGCCGACGCGGACACGGCCCGGCTTGCACGACCCAGCGGTGTCGAAGCCGGAGAGGGCCGCCTGGTCCACCTCGATGTCCGAGGGACCGCGATTGGTCGCGGTCAACGTGACGTCGACGGTCTGCCCTCCGACGACGAGACCGTCGTCGGCCAGGGCCTGGAAGCCGATGCCGTAGGCGGCAAGCGCCGCGTCCTCGTAGTCCTGTTCCTTGAGCTGCAACCGGTAGTCGAGCTCGAAGGCGGCGTCGGCCGACAGGCCCAGGGTTCCGAGCTTCGCCCGCAACGCGCGGACGGCCTCGAGACCCGACACGATCGGGGCCGCGGTGGCCGCGTCGCTCCCCGAATCGAAGGCCTTCCGGGCGAGCTGGGCCGCTCCGGCGACCGCGGCGAGGCCCGAAGCGAGCGCATCGGGAGGAGTCGGCCCAGCGTACAGCGCGAGCGCGCCGAGGCTCGTGTCCAGGCCGTCGAACAAGGAGGTCTCATCCCGCTCCCTCTCCCCCGCGATCGTCGTCTCGGTCAGCTGGTAGCGCCAGGAACCGGCGCCGAACCGGCCGCTCACCACACCGGGAAGGGGCTGGAGCAGTTGTCCCAACCCCTGGCACTTGTGGTACCCGCGCGCGTCGGCGCCGATCTCGTCGTAGGTCCGGCCCAGCAGTTCGTCGAAGATCCCGGTGTCGATCGTAGCCACCTTGGCGCCGGGTGTCGGCGTGCCGCCGAATGACGCCCCACCGAAGCCGGCCGTGAAGTAGAGCTTCTTCGCCTGCCAGGGACGCAGCCCCTCCCGGACCTGCTCGGGGTACTGGGCCGGGTCGGCGGCGGCGCGGTAGGCCTCCCGCGTCAGGACGGTGGTGGCTTCGTGCGCCCGGTCGCCTCCGCGGCCCTGGATGTTCATCGTGAGGACGACGTCGGGCCGGAACGTCCGGATCAGGCGGACGAAGTCGCCGACGACCTCCTTGCGACCCCATTTTTCGATCACCTCGTTGGGATCGAACGAGTAGCCGAAGTCGATGGCCCGCGTGAACCACTGCTCGGCACCGTCCAGGCGATGGGCCGCCAGCAGCTCGGACGTGCGCAGCACGGCCATGTCCTGGAACAGCTCTGGGCCGATCTCGTTCTGGCCGCCCTCACCTCGCGTGGTCTGCACGTCGATGGCACGGAGGCCCATGCCGCGCGCGATCAGGGCGTAGAGCTGGTTGTGCTCGTCATCCGGGTGCGCGGCGGTCTGGAGGAAGGTGCCAGAGACGCCGAGGCGGCGAATCGCGAGACCGAGCGCCGCGTGACCGGCCTCGCCGGACGCGAGCGAGATCAGTCGGGCCTGCGCCCGGACATCCGTGGTCAGTGGTGCGTGAACGACGAGGGCGAGCAGAGAGCCTGTCAGCGCGACGATCGGAAGACGTCTCATGGTTGCCACCGTAGGCCCGGCGCCGGGCCGGAATTCCCGCTCGGCCCGTCCTCCCGGGAACGAGCGTGATGCGACGACTGTCTGGCACGTCAGTCCGGTGTCCGCGTCGCACGGTGCCGGCGAGCGCCACCGTCCCGCCGGGTCGACGCGCAGGTTCGGGAGCCCCGGACTGCCCATTCCTATTGTCGCACCGAGAGGCCCCGGCTCAGCCGCGTTGGCCGGAAGCCTCCGGACGGGGCGCGAGCTCGCGATTGCCGGAGAGCGCGCGGCCGCATGCCGACCGGACGAGCGCCGCGTTGCGCGCCAGCTCCGAGAGCCAGTGGTTCATGCGTTCCGCGTGATCGAGCTCCGTCCAGTGGGAGAAGAGGGCCGAGGCGTCGCCCAGTGGGAGGCGACCGCCCGATGGGTGGATCTCGAGTGTGAAGGAGACGCGGCCCGGTGGCAGGGCCGCCAGGGCGGCCTCAACGATGGTCGTCAGCCCCTTCGGTCCGAACATCGGCGCGACCCGGGCGCCACCCGCCGGCGTCGACACGATGATCGTCTCGCCAAAGCCCAGGTGGTCGGACAGCCCGTAGGGCGCCGTCTGGGCGAGCGGATGGCCGTCGTGCAGATGGAAGTGCAGGGTCTTGCCGAGCCGGGCCAACGACGCGACGAGTGACAGCACCGCGCTTTGCGCCGTAGCCACGGCCCGGCGGACCTCCTCCAATGCCGCGGGCACGTCAGCTCCCCCCCGAGTGCCGCCCGCGGATGAGCTCCCGCGCGGGCGCGCCCGAAGGTGGAGAACGCCGCGCGGAGACCGACATGGCCGATGTCGACGCACGCACTGACGAAGGCGAGGGGCGCGGCTCGCACGAAGAGCTGGGCGTACTGCGCCGGGTCCAGGCCGACGGCGTACTCGACAAACAGCAGCGGAGGAGCACCGAGATCCGCCAGCGCGTGATCGACCTCAGTGAGCGCGGCGAGGTAGTCGTCCGCTCGGGTCACCACCTCGGCCTGATCATGCACGACGAGTCCGGCCAGCCTGCCAGGCGACGAACTGGCGACCGCGGTGACGAGGGCCCGGCCGGCTGGCTCCAGCAGGTCGAGGTCCCTAGGCAGATGCACGACGATGGGTGCTCGCGGGGGACAGAATCGAGCGAGAGCTCCGGTCTGGTGCGCCGTGGCGGCGTGGATCTCGGCCCCGAGGCCGGCCGAGGTGAAGCGCATCATCGCCAACTCAAGGAGCGCGTCGTCACCGTCGAAGCGTTTCTCGAACAGCCCGAGCAGAGGCAGCGACGGAGGTGGAGGCGTTCCCAGGGGAGGCATCTCACAGACCCGGCTGCGGACGGGACTGGACCACGGTAATCGTCCCGTCCCCCTCGACGCCCTCCACGTCCTGAGGGCCCCCCAGGTGGTATTCCAGGAAGCGGCCGATCTCGCCCAGGCGCGTGGCTAGGCGAGACAGGGCCCCGTCCTCGGCCGACATCTCAACGGTCGAGTAGTCGACGACGTGGCGGGTGAGGGCGCCGGACGGCGAGGCGAACACCGCGCGCGAGAAGCTGGCGCACGCAGCAAGCCGTACGGCGCCGGTGTCAGTGCGGACGAGGACCCGATACGGGCTTCCGGGCTCCCGCCCTGACGCCAGCGTCTCGCCGAAGCCCGGCGCCAACTCCGCACACACCTCGTGTCTGTCACCCGTTGTCGGATTGGCGGTGTGAAGGATGAAGGACAACCCGGGCCCGGCCATCCGTTGGATCAGCACGCCCATGCGGGCGGCGTCAATGCGCGCACCCTGCATTTGCCGCGTCCTGAACGCCCGCTCGGCCCAGAGCGACGCCCACACGGCCCGGATCGCCGCCGCCACGCCCTCCGGACGCACACCGGCGATGGTGTCGTAGACCCCCGCGCCCGACGCCCGCGCGAGGTCCTCCGCGGCGGCGCTCGATTCTGACGACGAGCGGTGCGTCTGGACCGAACCGGCTAGCCACCGTGGCCAGGATGATGGAGTCGACCGCCAGGCCGCGCGTCAACTGGCGTAACCGGGCGAGCGCACGGGCGTGGTCGGCTACGGGGTCCTGCGCTCCGAGCGCACGGAGGAGTGACGCATACTCGGCCGACGTGACAGGGTCGGCGCCGAGCGCGCGGTCCAGTGCCGCGAAGGACACCGCCACCCCTGACGGCGTGCGAAACCCCGCGTCGGGAAGCCGAGCCAACACCTCGAGACGGCCGGCTCCTGCCGCCTTGGCGCCGGCGTTGGCGAGCGTGGCGGCGTGAAGCGGGAGGACCAGTGGGCTCTCGGGCCCTGGCGGCTCGACGACCACCGGAGCCTCGGGGAGCGGGGCCTGGCGGGCGTCCTCTGCCACGCGCACCGACCGGGGTGGCACGGTTGGGGCGATTCTCGTATCGTCCTCCGAAACCTCTACCCTGGCCAGACTACCGGTGAGACGCCGCGCCTCGTTCCAGGCCCGGCTGTCCTCGCAGGTGGCAAAGACGACGCGGCGCTCGCGGGCCCGTATGGCCACGTGTGACAGATGAGGGACGTCGTGGCGTGAGAGGATCGCGACGACGCCATCGGGGATGACCTCGTCGCCCTCAATCTCCTCGACAAGCGCGATTGCCTCCTGGGGCGCGCCCCCGAGGTTCTCAAGGCGGGCGCATTCCACCACGCGTCCATTTGCCGCGCCAGGCACGACAGCACCCCACGGCGGCAGTGGGCCGGGAGACGGCCGGGACGCCCCCACCTCCCCGCCCGGGCCCCATCCGGGTGAAGACGTGAACCTCGTGCCCACGACGCTCGAGCGCGGCGCCCAGTTCGGTGACGTGCGCGGCCACCCCGCCGACCGCAATGGAATGAAGTGATTCCCAGGCCAAGAGGGCGATTCGCATGGGCCGCCAAGCGCACGCGTCGACGCCGGTGAGGGCCGGGCGTCGGGCGCGCGACGCCTCCCGCGCCAGCGACCCGCGGCAACCCCCATGGACCTGCCGTCGCCAGCTCGTGAGTGAATGTTGAATGCCTCAGAAATTCTATCGCACGCACGCGGCCGTGCAAGCGCGGCCATGACTGCGTGCACACGCATCTGATCAGTGCCCCGTGCACGGTGGCCGCCGTCGCCGCCCGCGCCCGTCTGCGGCCGGCGCGACGAGTGGGACGCGGAGATTCGCGAGCGGCGGCCCGCGTGGGCCGCCGTATACTAAGGGCTCACCCCGGCCGTGCACCGGACCGCATGAGGGACCACTCGCGCCCCCACCCTATCGTTCGCCGCGTCGTCGGAAGCGCGGTCGTCTACCGCCTGTACGACGTCGGCTACGAGGTCGTCCTCGATCGCGTCGTCCCGCTGCTGGCGTCCGACACCGTCGGGCGCGCCCGGCCGACGCAGCGCGAGGGCCGGGCGCTCCTCATCAGAAACCCGCCCGTCACCGTCGGCCTGGGCCTAGAGCCGATCATCGTCGGAGGCGAGACGGTGCAGGCCGAGGCCTCGGCCCGGATCTTCGACTTCGGCGTCGTCTCGCTCCGGATGCGGATCCCCGCGCGGGTGGGTCTCTCGTGGCCGGAGTTCGTCGACTTCGGGACCGCGGTCGACGTGGGGACGCACGTCTCTCCGCTGTTCGAGCGGCAGCTGTCCGCGCTGGTCGACCGGCTGCGGCCAGCCATCGTGCGGCCGGCCGTGGCCTCGGTCGCCGAAGACTACGTCGTCTTCCGCATCACGTCGCTCTCCGACGCCTCGGGCACGCCCTTGTCGGGCGACGTCTTGACCGACGACGACGTCACCTCACTGCTGCTCGACGAGCATCGACCGCTCTCGGCAGCTGCGAAGCGAGAGCTCCTGCCAAACCGGTTCTCCTATTACGGGACCGACCTGGCCATCCTGACGTGGAACAACGCTCTGGTGGTGGAGTCAGCGCCGGAGGAGGCCGACATGCAGTTCGTGCTCGAGTTCGCCAACGCCCAGTTGCTTGAGCTGCGGATGTATGACGCGCTCCTCGACGCGGAACTGCCGAGGCTCAACGCGCGCGTCACGGCGGCCCGCGCGCGCCGCTGGCGGCTGCCCCGCGGGTACGCGGCCGTGCTCGGGGCGCTGCAGACGCTCGTCGCGGATTCGACCGAGCTTGTCGAACGCGTCGAGAACTCGTTCAAGGTCACCGATGACGTCTACCTCGCCCGGGTCTACAGCGCGGCCATCGAGATCTTCCGCGGCCGGACCTGGCGGCAGGGCATCGACCGGAAGCTGGCGCTGCTGCGGGAAACCTACGCGATGCTGCACGACGAAGCCCAGGCGTGGAGGGCGGAGGTTCTGGAGATCGCCGTCGTTCTGCTCATCATCGCGGAGCTGTTCGCCGCGCTGCTTCGGAAGTGAGTTGGCGCCAGGAGGAGCGGGCGGCTCAGACTTCGGCCGAGCGCGCGGGCACCCGGCGGCTGGTGGCGAACCAGAGCCGCGGGAAGCGTCCGCGCCACACGGAGGCGAGAACGACTACGCTGAACGCGGCGTAGGCCGACCACATCGCGATCGACGCGGGCCACGCGACCTGTGCGCGTGCGGTGTCGGGGTAACCGTTGCGCGTGCGCACCACCGGGTTGAGGTAGAGGTGGGTGCCTGGGCCGATGACCTCGATGCGAATGTAGGTGTCGTCGGCCCGGAACGTGTAGTCGGCTTCGGCCGTGCTGGTCGCGATGCGCCGCACTTTGCCGCCCTGACCGGTGAACGTGATGAAGGCGGCCTCGGGCACGGTGGTCACGTGCAGGGTGTCGCCGCGCATCTCGCAGCGGTCCAACGCGATCCCAAGGTGACCGCCTCGCCCTTTGACGCCGTACAATCGCCCGTGCCGCAGCGCGTCGAGGACGTCCGCCTGCGCCAGGCTCGCCGACCGCACCATGTTCCAGCAGATTCCCGTATGGTCGGGGTTGCTGGCGTCGTGCGAATCGTCCCCGGAGATGATCCATCGCAGGCGGCCCGCGCTCAACGCGGCGTCCCACCAGCGCTCCGACTTGCAGATTCCGCTGACGGCCTCCATGGCGTCGTAGTCGGTCAGTCGGGCCATCTCTTCCTCGGAGAACCCGGTGTCGAGGCCCGGGTGCGCGATGACGAGCACTTCCGAGGGTTCGCGCAGGAGGCGCAGTACAAACTGCTTCCGGTTGATGGACTGCAGGATTGGGTAGTCGAAGGGGAGGACGGCGCGCGCCCCGATGACGATGTGGTGCGAGCGACCCAGGTTCATGCCGTGTTCGTAGGCGGAGTACACGGCTGGGCGGCTTTCTGGCGGAGGGACGTGCCAGTAGTTCGACAGCCCGATGACATCGTAGCCCATGTCCGCATACGCGCGCACGAGGTCGCGCTCCGTGGTCTTCCCGTTGGTCAGTCCCCACCACGCGATCGAGTGCGCGTGGAAGTTGGCCTTCAGCCACCTCCCTCCGCGGTCCTCGTAGGGATTCAGGAATTTCGATCCGGAGAACGGGGCAGGATCGGGGAACCGGTAGATGGGATACCCGACGAGCAGCCAGGCACCGAGCAGGAGCAGAACGCACGTGAGGCCGAACGCCAGCGCGCGCTGGACGATTCGGGCCGCAGGAAGTGTTGTTGACTGGGGGGCCGCGGATGGGCCGAAACCGTGTTCCGGCGCCGGACCGCCGAGGGAACGGCGCAACGACATTCAATCTCCCCACGCCCAAGACCCACCGCGTGGGGTCTGGCGCCTTGTCCTAGTCTCGGCTGGGTCCCCCACGCGAAACGGTGGGCGGGCTGCCCGCCAAATGACGAGACACTATACCTTGCCCCGCAAGACCGATTCCAGACGGAAGTGCTGCTGGCCTGCAGGCTCGGCCGGCCTGGCGGGCCAACGCCTCAGGCGTCCAGTTGAGCCGCGTCGGTGGCTGAGCTCGCCGCTCGGCCGCTCCGTGGCACGGCTCAGGCCGGGGCCGCCAGCCGACGGGTGAGCGGCGAGGGTACGAGCCGGCTCAGACGGCGGAACGCCAGGAGCCCCAGTGCCGTGAAGACGAGCACCTGACCAAGGTGAATGGCGAACCACCAGTCCGTGCCGTCCCGCCAGACCACGCGGCGCGCCGCATCGTTCGGCCAGATCAAGAAGAAGAAGGTCAGATCCCCAAGGATGTGGGAGGGGATCGCTGGCAGGCTCGAGTCGCTGAGCCTTGCCACGACGCCGAATGCGACACCCACCACGGCGTAGAAGAGGAGCTTCGACCAGGTGAACCCCTGCGTCGGCCCGTGCCAGAGCGCAAAGAGCACCGACGCGATCGCGATCGCGGCCCAACCCGGGAACACACGCTCGAGGCGGACCTGCGCGTAGCCGCGAAACGCCGCCTCCTCGGTCAGAGGCGAGACGAGCGAGCCCATGCAGAGGCCCAGCATCACGGTCAGCCGCGGGTAGCGTGCCACGTCTGGGATCGTGGGGTTCCCCCCAACCCCACTGAGATCGACCAGGACAATCCACAATCCCGCCAGGGCAACCACTGAGCACGCGCCTGCCGCGAGTGACCAGAGCAGGACCGGACGTGAGACACGGTTGGCGCGCAGGGAGTCGCGCCGGAACGGTCCTGTGATGGTCGGCCATCCTCTGCCGCCGAGGTACAACCACATCCCCCACAGGACGGCGCCCATCGCGGGGACGGCCCAGGGGAAGGAGGGTGTCGTGGCGAGGTTGCTGCCGATCAGCGCGGTCCAACTACCTGCCCCGACGGCGCTGATCACCGAACAGAGGATTGCCGCCGACGCAACCGCCCGGACACGCGCAGCGAAAGTCGACACGCTTCTCGTCCCTCCGTACCACGGCTACCGGAACCCACCCGGCACGTCCTCCGGTGCTAAGGTCAGTATGCCCGACTCGACGCAGGAAGCGGCACGACCGTTCCCACGAGACTGGCACCCGGGACCATTTCCGTGGCGCCGGTCGGTGAGCCTCCCGGGGGTCTAGCCAAGGGGAAGGCCGCCTTCCGTGGCGGCGCGGAAGACCTCGTCGTGTTGAGCAGGGGCGTGGATGAGCTTGGTGGATTGACTGAAGACCCCATCGCGATTACCGTGGCGGGCTGACACCGGGCCGTCGTCGGCCTGCTGGGAGGTGCCACACGACCGGTGGGCGACGGTGATGCGGGTACCCGCGCTGTCGAATGGCCGGTGGGAGCGAGCGCCGCGGACCAATCCGGTAGTCCATGGAAGGGGCGAGCGCGATGAAGACCTCGCAGACCAATCCGCTTCGCGTCGACTTCCTCGCGCCACCGGACCTCGGCCTGCCGGGCCGCATCGGCCTGACCATCGCTCCCGGGAAGAAGGACCCGTGGGGACCCTGGGATCGCGATTTGGAGACCGACCTGCAGTGCCTTCGTGTCCAGTTCAGGGTAGGCCTGCTCGTATCCCTCTTGGAGGCGCACGAGTACCGGCTGCTCGGCATTCGGCACCTCGTAAGCCGTGCGAAGGCGCACGGAATGGCCGTTCGGCGCTTTCCCATCCGCGACGTCGACGCGCCGCCCCCGTCGGCCATGTCGCGATTCCTCTCCCTGATCCGAGCGATCCTCGAGGAGGCGCGCGCCGGTCGGACCGTCGTCATTCACTGCCGTGGCGGGTTGGGCCGCTCCGGGCTAGTGGCGGCTGCCTGTCTCGTCGCGCTTGGCCACGAGCCCGAAGATGCCATCCGCCACGTCCGCACAATCCGGCCCGGGGCCGTGGAGGCGCCCGTCCAGGAGCGGTGGGTCGATGCCGTCGCCGCCACCCTCAGATCCGGGGGCGCGCACCTCGTCGGCCGTTGCGAACCGCGCGAGGATCCAAGTGACTCTTGTTGAGATTCGGGCCCTCGTGCCCGTCGCGGATTGTGACCTGCTGCCTCCTCCAGGCCTCTTCTGGCACCGGAGCGTCCTGCACGGTCAGGCACACGTGGCGCGGGTCCTCGTGCATGCGTTCCGCCTCATTGAGGCCACCGACGCTTTCGAGGAGACCGCACGGCTCTGGGCGGCCGTGTACCTGCACGACATTGCGCGCGTGCATGACGGGACCAGCCGAAGCCACGGCGCGGACGCCTGGGCGCGGCTGGCCGACCTGCCGGACGTTCAGAACCTCTTCACCCGGGGAGGTGTCCGGGCAGGTGACTTTCCCGCCATCCAGGCGGCGGTCACCACCCACTGCTGTGGCGAACCGACGGCCGACCACCCGCATCGTCGCCTGATGCAACTCCTCAAGGACGCCGATGGTCTCGACCGCGTGCGGCTCGGTGACCTCGACCCGGCGCTTCTCCGGCACCCGGAAGCGCGCGGCATGATCGACTTCGCGGAGCGCCTGTGCCGGGCCACCAATGACACTATTCCACCATCCGGCGAGGACTTCGATCGCCTGTGGCCCGAAGCCTTGCGCCTAGTGGCGACCCTCTCGAGCCGTGCCGCCCAGGGTGTCAGTCGCGAGGACCGTGCCTGAAGCATCGCGCCGGGGCCAGCGGCCGCCGACGCGGAGCCAGGGGACGGATGCGCTCGCAAGGACGCCTCCAGACATTGGCTCGGACGGAAAAGGTCCGCTTGGGGGACTGAGTGGGTCGGTTCAGGTATCATGGCCGCACCGGCATGGCGCCGAGGACGCCGACTGATCGTGAAAGCCTCAGCGGTGGCGTGGGGCCCCGGATCGGCTGGCCTCACGGACGGCGCCGCGAGGATCGAGGCCCGACTTGTCTCGGAGGGATGCGAATGGGCGCGAGGACGACACACCGGCTCGTGACGCTGTTGGGCTTGGCGCTGGCGGTGATCTGTTCGGGTGCCGCGCAGGGCCAGCCAGAATCCACGTTGGAGCAGCGCATTCAGCGGATCATGGCGCGGCCCGAGTTCGCGCATGCGCGCTTCGGGATCAAGTTCATCAGGGCCGACACGGGCGCGGTCGTCTACGAGCTGCACCCGCAGGAGCTCTTCGTGCCGGGATCCACGACCAAGCTGCTCACGACGGGGATGGCACGCGAGTTCCTCGGCGCCGACTATCGGTTTCACACGCGGATCTACCGCACTGGTCCGATCGAGCGCGACGGCACGCTCAGGGGCGACCTGGTGCTGGTGGCGAGCGGCGATCTGAACCTCTCGAACCGCATCCGGCCAGATGGCACCCTGGCGTTTGAGGACGAGGACCACTCGTACGGCGGGCCCGACAGCAAAGGCCTGCCGGGCGATCGTCTTCAGGTGGTGCGCGAGCTTGTTCGTCAGGTGGCGGCCAAGAACGTCAAACGGGTCACGGGACAGGTGTTCGTGGACGCCACGCTGTTTCCCGAGGGCGACCGTGAGCTGGGATCGGACGTCGTGATCTCACCGATCGTGGTGAACGACAACGTGATCGACGTCGTCGTCGCGCCAGGGTCGGCAGAGGGAGCACCGGTGCAGGTCACCATTGCCCCTCGGACGGCCTACGTGACCATCGTGAACCGTGCCACGACGGGGCAAGCCGGGTCGGCGCCCTCCCTCAAGTATGCGAACGCGATCCTCAGGGCGGACGGAAGCCGGACCGTCGCCCTGACCGGCACCCTCCCGCTCGGTGCGACGCCGAGGCTCGTGCCGTACCCCGTCCCTGAACCGAGCCGCTTTGCCGCCACGACAGTGATGGAGTGCCTGAAGGAACTGGGCATCGACTCGACTCTCGCCCCTCCTGGGGACGTGGTCGACTACACGGCGCTGGCCGCACACTACACGCCGGACAAGGTCGTCGCCGACCACGTTTCTCCTCCGTTCATCGAGGACGTGAAAGTCACCCTCAAGGTCAGCCAGAACCTCCACGCCAGCACGATGCCCTTCCTGGTGGGGGCGCTGGTCGCTCACAAGACCGAGGAGATCAGCCAGGCTGGATTCGACCTTGAGAGAGCGTGGCTCTCCAAGGCCGGCCTCGATCTGACCGGAGCCGCGCAAGGCGACGGCGCTGGCGGCAACGCCTTCTACACGCCTGACTTCATGGTCCGCTACCTCCGGTTTCTCTCCCAGCAGAAGGACTTCCCGGACTTCTACGGCGCCCTGCCGATCCTCGGCCGAGACGGCACGCTGGTCCGGATCCAAGTGCACTCTCCCGCGGCAGGCCATGTGCACGCCAAGACCGGGACATTCGACCTCTATGACGCGCTGAACAGGCGAACGATGCTCGAAGGCAAAGGGCTGGCCGGGTACATGGACACGTCCAGCGGCCAACAGCTGATCTTCGCGCTGTATCTCAACATGATCTCGGTTCCCTTGGACGATCCGGAGGAGAGCGCCGGACAGGTCCTTGGAGAGATCGCGGCCGCTGCCTACGATGCGCCACTGCCGCCTCGTGCGAACGTCCAGTGACCCGCGGTTCGGTGTGTTGACCCGTGACCTGTCGAGTAGGGCGGCGAACGGGGTGCGGGGTCAGCGGCCCGCGGCGACCAGTCGGCGCCAGATTCGCCCGGGTACGCCACCGAGCAACCGGTTGACGGTGCGCGCCCAGCGCGGCCGTGTGGAGGGCTGGAGGTGGGACGTCCACTTGCGCTGAAGCCCGGCCAGGTGGCGCTGGACGACTGGGCACCCAAGGCTCTCGAGGCAATAAGGGCTCAGTTCGCCCTTGGCGAGGTACGCACGAATCTCCTGGAGCGCCGGCGAGTTCCAGGCCGTGGCCCACTCCTCCATCGGCGCGATCGCTTGGGACCCATGGCAGCAGGGCAGAATACCGCGCCGCAGGATGTAGTAGCTCTCCCACGGCTCGCGACACAGGACGTCGGGTGCGAGACCGAGCTCCTTCGCCGCCAGCCTTTCGGCCCGTCGGCCTCTGCTCCAGCCTGGCGTCACTGACGTTCCCTCCATCTGGCTCGAACGCTCGGTTCGTCGAGCTTGCCGAAGTCGAATTGACTCCGGACATTGACGTCGTACCGTTCGCCCAGCCGTCCGGCGTCGGTGAACAAGGCCTCGAGTTCTTCGCGGCCGAGCAGTTCGCGCTCGTAGTCGAAGACGTAGTTGCCGCGTGCGACGACGATGTCCGGATTCTCGAGCCTGAGGAGCGGGCGCAGGACGAGCGTGTCCGCTTCCACCAGGCGGCACAGCTTGAAGTACGCCTCGAGGTCGTGCACGTTGGCACGCATGGGGATGAAGACCATGTGCAACACGGGCCGGCCGCCGCTCCGACGCCGGGCATCACGCAGGAACAGCAGCCCCTCGACGACCCGGCGCCAGTGGTCGTTGCGGAGTCGCGCGTACGTGTCCGCCGTGGCGGCATCGAGGGACACGTACAGCTGGACCGGCCGACCGGCCAGGGCACGCACGGTACGCGCCGAAAACGCTTGGCCGTTGGTCGACAGCTCCACGGCCTTCCCCTGACGCTCGAGGAAATCGAGGATCTGCTCCAGGCGGGGGTGCAGGAGGGGTTCGCCGAACGAACAGTTCACCAGCGTCTCCGCGTTGCGGAAGAAGGGACCGTAGGATTCGAGCGTCCGATCGTCGACGACCTCGTCGACATTCGCTCCTTCCAGCGGCTTCATCCGATCCCAGAGGCAGTACACACACGGCGGCTTGATGTTGCACCGCCCGTACAGGTCGATGCCGAGCGTGGACGGGAAGGACGTCAGCACCGTGGCTCCCCGAAGCAACTCGCGCTGCCTGCTGGCGCGGTTCCCCTGGACGAGCTGCTCCCGCGCATGGCGCTCCGGGTCGTCGTGGAGCGCCAACGGACCCACCCGCACGCCCAGCTCGCGCGGGTCGGTCGGGTGACTCCCTGGCGGCATGAGCTTGTTGAGCCGCAAGATCAGGACCAGATCGCCTGACGCGTCGGGCAGCGCCAGGGTGTACCGGTTCCAGGCTCTCCCGAGCGGGAACACGGCCAGCTCACGCCCGTCGGCGAGGATGGTCAGTTCTTGGCTGAGGTTCCGAAACGCCGAGAAGACCGGCACCGTGCAGAACCGACCCCGGCGCGACCCCTGCGACAGCCGAAGGCGCCCCTCGCGCTTCATCCACCGGAACGGCCCCTGCTCGTCTATTTCGAGGTCGTACCAGCCATTTCCCTCGCACGGCAACAGGCGGGCCGCGTCCACGCCGGGCGGGGCCGGCGCGGCTGGGTCCCCGGCGCGGCGACTCTCGGGATCGTCGATGTCGGATTCGGCGTGAAAGCGGCGTACGAACTCAGAATCCAGTCGGTCGTCGTGGAACTCTAGGTCGCCGATCGCCACTCCGAGCTCCCGCGGGTCCGCCCCTCGCCAGGACCCGGCATCGAGCCGGTCCAGCGCGAAGGACAGCTCGAGAGACGCATCGGCGCCCGCCGGCGTCGAACGGTCGCCGGCGAGGTCGACCGCGTAGACATGCCAACCGTGCCTCAAGGCCAGGGTGCGCACGATACCGGTGTTCGCTTGGACCCGCAGAACCTGGCTACCAGTCCCGCCTGGCGTGAAGATCGGCAGGCTGACGAAGGGCCCGCGCCGCCACACGCGCTGCGGCACGATGAGACGCGCCTCGCGCCTCATCCATCGGAAGGGGAAGTACTCGTGACGTTCCCACTCGTACCACCCTTCCGCGTCAATGACGGCCTCGGCCTCGTCCTGAAGGCAGATCTCCACACCGCGAACCATCATGCCCAGGTCCCGCGTGTCGCCAGGGACCGCGAAGGTCCGGTCGACCGTGAGCGCGACCTCAAGAGCAGGGACGATCTCGATCGGAAACACCCGGTGCGCGACGTCCGGGTCGACTGGGGCCTCGCCAACGATTTCACCGTTGACGCGCACGGACAGGCTGGAAGACACGGCGCTGGCGCGCCACCGGCCGCCGGTGATCCGGAGCCATGCGGCCTGACCTGCCTCAAGCCCGGACGCGTGACAGCGCGCGTGGCGGCCCATCCACCGGAACGGTCCGGTCTCGTCCTGCTCCTCGGCGTACCAGCCCTCGCCGTACCGCAGCGAGCGTCCGGCGGATCCGCGTGCGTTCATAGGGCGTTCCGGAAGACCTCTTGGCCAGGACGATTGTCTTGCCCGGGGGTGGTGGCGATGCGGTCGAGCTCTGCGAGGAAGCAGGTGCTCGCTGAGAATTCTATCCGCAACGCGTGCCCGCCACAACGAGGCGTCTGCCTGGACGGGAGCGGGCCGGCGCCAGGAAACTCATCCTAGGAAGAGCTGGCGGCCCTGCCCGATGAGGCCGGTCGCGGCTGCCGAGTAGACCCGCCGCCGCAAGGCAGGAGGAAGACGGATGGATCGTCTCCAGATTGCGGCCTCGCGTCCGGCACGGAGGTTGGCGAAACGGGCGAAGGCCGCATGGCGACCGGACGATCCGCCAACGACGTGTGCGGACCCACCTCAGCGGCACCCCGCTCTCCGACCCCATGACCGCGAGCCCGGCGATTCGTAGAATCGTCGTTCATCAGAGCCGTCGCCGGCAAGGACGCAGGCGTCGCGATACCGCAGCGAGCACCCATGATGACCTCGGAATGCTGAACGCACTCCATGGCGGGCAAGCGATCTGGCGCGTCTCCAAGACCGGCAACGACAACCGGACGGAGCCTTCAAGACGATGCCGGATTGCGCACGAGGGAATTGCCAGGGGCAGCGCCTACGGCAGGCCGAAACGCGGTGGCGGTGGGGACGATGCTTCGCAGCTGGCCCATCCACGCGGCGTGACCGCTGGATCGGTTGTCCTCTCCTCGCAGGCGCGCTCTTTGTCCGATTGCGACATGATGGTATGACGATATCAGGCAGGCAATCGTCTCCGGTTCACGGCAACTGGACGCTGACGCGTTCCGTCGGGAGGTGAGGTCGTGGTGATCAGACAATCAAGACGTGTCCCGCGGCAGACGCCGATGTCGTGGATCCCGCTCGCCATGGCCTCGTCTCTGTGGATGTGCGTCCATCTGGCTGGGCAACCCCCCGAACACACACGCGCCGAAGCGCCCGCGACGGTCATTCGGGCTGGTCGAGTACCTCGATCTCGGGAGTGGCCAATACCGACAGGATATTGGCGTCTTGGTACGGGGCAATCTGATCGCCGAGGTCGGGTCCTTTAGCGAAGTGCGCCAGCATGCGCAAGATGCGCGACTCATCGACTTGAGTGATCGGACCGTACTGCCGGGGTTAATCGACGCGCACACGCATCTTCTGCAGAACTACGATCCAGCGATCGGCCTCGACGACCGCAACATGGTTCTGACGGTAGCTCTGCTGAGTCCCGCTTCGCGTGCGTTGCTCGGCGCGGCCATGGCCAGACAGGATCTGGACGCGGGCATTACGACGGTACGGGACCTGGGCAACTCCGGCGTCAATGGAGACGTCGCACTGCGGAATGCCATCGCGGCAGGCTACGTCACCGGACCGCGCATGGTCGTCTCCACGCGAGCATTGTCCCCGCCTGGTGGCCAGTTTCCTCCGTTGCAGAAAGGTGCTCAGGAGCTCGTGGAGCAGGAATACGCCGTCGTTGGAACGGCAGACGATGCTCGTCGGGCGGTGCAGGCGGCGTTCTACGATGGAGCAGACCTCATCAAGGTTATCGTCTCCAACGAATGGAACAACGCGCTCGACCTCGACACATTGCAGACCATCGTGCATGAGGCCCATCGGGTGGGCAGGAAGGTCGCGGCGCATGCGACCGACGAATTCGCCTGCACATTGGCCGTCAAGGCCGGTGTGGACTCGGTCGAGCATGCGTACAGGATTGACGACGACGCGCTGAAAGCGATGGCGGACGGGAAGATCTACCTCGTTCCGACTGACAGCCCAACGGATGTCGTGCGGACAATCCTGGCGGCTGATCCTCGATCGGCGGGCTTCTCGGACGATGCCGCGCGGGACCTCTTGCGCGCCAAGGCCGGCCGCCTGAAGCGCGCGATTGCGGCTGGCGTTCCCCTTGCCTTTGGGTCCGACATGTACTACGCCGTTCCCAGCATGACCCGAGGCGAGGCCAGCATCGCCGCACTCCGTGCCTACGCAGATGAAGGTCTCTCTCCGCTGCAAGTCCTGCGTATGGCGACCGCCGACGCCGCCGCGTTACTTGGCATGGGGGATCGGATCGGTGATCTCAAGGCCAGGATGGCCGCCGATATCATCGCCGTTGAAGGGGACCCGCTGAGCGATGTCCGGGCGCTCCAACACGTGAGCTTTGTCATGCGGGCCGGCGCTATTGTCCGAGGCGAAGGCGCCTTGCAGGCCCGCTGACGAGAAGCGCACACGTTTCCAGTTTCGTCTGCCGAGTCGCGGCTTGTTTCTCAGCCCCCTGCCAGACAGCGAGGATTCCGAGCGGCGGTCTACTGGCCGCTCCCAGTCCTGCCGCTTCCCACCGCCGGCGCTGCCAGGCCGGACGTCGACACGATGGCGACGCCGGAGTTCTGGAGCGTGGACTGCTGAGCCCGCTGGAAGTCGACGAGCGCCTTGCGGCAGGCCACCTCGGCCTGTAGTTCGGCGTTCTCGGCGTCGGCGAGGTCGCGCTGCGCCTGGATCACGAAGTAGTTGGTCGACATGCCGGCCGCGAACTTCTTCTGCTCGGCGTCGAGCTTCTCCTGGGCGGCGTCGCGGGCGACCTTTGCCGAGCGTACCCCTTCGAAGCTGTTGCGGACCTGGATGGCCGCGTTGGTCACCTCGGTGACGACCGCTACCTCCAGATTGCGAACCTCGGTGTCGACCTGCCGCATCTGCACCTGTGCGCGGGCCGCGGCGGCGCGTGCCGCGCTCTGGCCGATCGGGTAGCTGACGGTGACCCCCACGTTCCAGGTGGGGTAGTCGCGGGACGCGAGCGTGCTGACTGCGTCCCCGTACCCCCCCGGAATCGTGCCGACCACCTGTCCGGTGAAGATGTCGCCGGACCGGATCAGCTGAGTGCCCCCGAGACCCGCCGTCCCGTAGTTGGCCACCAGATCGGCCTGCGGCCGCGTCTGGTCGCGCAGGTAGTCGAGCGTCGCCCGGTTCGCTTCGACCTGCCGTCGGGCCTGGACCAAGTCCGTCCGTTCGGCCAGCGCCCGACGAATGGCGGCCTCGATGTCGATCGGTTCCATCACGAGGTCGGGGTGATCCACCGGATCGATGGCCTGCTGCCACAGTGGATCCTGAGGCCCGTTCACGATGAGGCGCTTGAGCGCGAGTTCAGCGGTACGGCGGTTGCCCTCGGCCTGCACCAGCGTGTGTTCGGCCGAGGCCTCCTGAGCCTGCGCCGTCACCAGGTCGAGGCGGGTCATCGTCCCGAATTTCACGCGCACCTGATTCTCCTCGACCAGCTTGTGCGCCAGCTGCCGGGACTGCTTTGCGACGTCGATCGACTGCAGGGCGAACACCAGATCCCAGTAGGCGTCTCGAACGGCCGTCAGCGTGTTGACGATGGCGGCTTGGAGCTGGAGCTCCGTGATGTCGCGGTTCCGCCGGCTCACAACGAGCTGCTGGCGGGCGGCGTCGGTGCGCCGCCCGCGGAGGAGCGGCTGGGTGAGCTGCACGGTGAGTGTAGAGCTGTAGGCCGGATTGAAGTTGTAGAAGAAGCTGTCCGTGTCGATCCGGTTGTTGTTCCACGAAAGGCTCACGGCGCCGCCGCCCCACGGCAAGTTCTCTGCCAAGGCTGCGTTGAAGGTCGTCGTCGTCGTGTGCACGGCCTCGCTGCCGGTCAGCAACGTCGTGGGTGCTGCGATCTGGCGCTGGTCGTTGATCGTCGATGTGAGGACGGGCCGAAAGGTCGCCTGGAGTCCGGCAATCGACAGGTCGGCCATCTCGGGGTTGGCCCGCTGGACCGCGATATCGAGGTTCTGCTCGAGCGCGAGCTTGACGGCCTGGTCGAGGGCCAGGCCGGTCGTGGGGCCGCCCGCCTTCGCGGGATCGGGGATGGTCCCCACTGGCCGGGGCTGGTCCTGCGCCTCGACGTACCGCTGAACGGCCCGTTGCACCAGGGCGTCAATCCGCGCCGAGGACTCCTGGGCGTGGGCGGCACTTGCCGTAGCGAGCGCCAAGGCGACGGTCGCGCACACCGCCCCCCGAACCGATTGCCCTGCCCGGTACAAGCCCACGTGCGTGCCAACCATAGACATTGCTCCTGTGCTGGTGCGGAGGTGTCAGCGCGCCGGACGCGACCGGCCGACTGCGCGGATTCCGGCTAGTGAGAAATCGGCGATGTGGCGTGCGAGTTTATCGATGTCAGCCGGCGTCCGCTTGCCCTGGGGCCGCAGACGGTCGCCGATCGGATGGGGCAGCAGCATCGCGCACTGGGCCTGGATGCTGGCGACGGACCGCTGGACCCGCGCGTCGGAGGGGTCGCAATGCAGAATCTCGGCGACCAGGCCGCAGAGGGTACTCCATCCGTGGCCGGATGGCGCGATCGACGATTTGATCCAGGACGGGTGTGGGCTCAGCGATCTCCCGGTACATGAGGCGGTGGACCCAGGAGTCCGCCCCGTGAGCGAGCAACCGGTGGAGGTACGCCTGGATGTGGGCCCGCAGCCGCACCTCGGCCGGGCCGCCGGCACTCGCGATCTGGGCGGCGTCGGCTGTGCGGATCAGGGTGATCGCCTCTTCGAGCACCTCCCGGTAGAGGCCCATCTTGTCACGGAAGTGGTAGTTGACCGCCGCAACATTGGCGTCGGCAGCCGTGCAGATGTCGCGCACGGTGACCTTTCTGAACCCCCGGTCGGCAAACAGCCGTGCCGCCACCTCGAGGACCCGCTGCCGCGTATGCCGGTCGTAGCCGCCCATGGCGTTATAGCGTCCTCTTGAAGAGCAGGGTCGCGGCCATCATCGCCGCCGCGGAAAAGACCAGCAGGAAGACCAAATCCACCCCGATGGCGCCGAAGCCGGTGTTCTTGAGCAACAGGCACTTCAGCGCGTGGACGGCGTAGGTGAACGGATCGACGACCGCGATGGCCTGCATCCAGACGGGGAACCCTTGCTGCGGGTACACCGCGCCGCTCGGGAAGTAGAGCAGCGTGTTCAACAGGCCGAACGTGGCGCGGGGCACCAGCGGGTCGGTCACCCGTACCATCAACAGAAACATCAGGCTGATCAGCGCGAACGAGGTGACGACGATCACGACGAACAGCCGGACCAGGCGCAGGAGCGCGAGTGGATCGGGGACGCCGGCGATGATGGAACCCACCGTCGCGAGTACCGACCCGGCCAGGACCGCCTTGATCGTCCCTGACAGGTTGAAGCCCGCGATCAGCTCGACTTTCGTGATGGGGGTGACGAGGTATCCCTCGTGCAGACCACGCGCCTTGTCGTCAATGAAGATGATGCCGCCCCCGATCATCACCATCATGAAGATCGACATGACGATCGAGCCGGGGAGCAGGTACTGGATGTACGGTACGTACGGGTACACTTCGACGACGTCGAGCGTCGCCTGCCCTGGAATACGCTGGGCATCGGCCGCGGGTTGGTTGAGCGCGCCGACGAGGTTGCCGAACGTCGCGACCAGCGTCGCAGAGACGAAGTTGTCGGTGTTGTCCTCGATCAGGGCGACGCGCGGGTCGTTGCGGTCGAGGGTTCGCCGGGAAAAGTCTGGCGGGATCGTGAGCACCGCGTTGATCCGCCCGTTCCGGAGATCGGTCAGGGCGCGGCCCTGGTCGCTGTATAGCGTGGTATCGAACGTCTGCGCGTTGGCGGCGACGGCCGAGCAGAGCTCACGGATCCGGACGGCCGGGACGCCGCGGTCTTGGTCCACCACCCCCACCTTCACGTGTTTCACGTTGCCGCCGAACGCGTACCCGAGCACCACCAGCTGGGCGATCGGAAAGACGAGAGACACGATGATCAGCGTGGGGCTTCGCCGGAAGCGACGCAGTTCGCGTTCGATGATGGCCCAGGTGCGTGACATGACTCCCTACCGGTTACGGTTCCTGATGAAGGACAGGTCCATGGCGGGCGCGTCCTGCAGAGCATCGCGGAGGGCCCGGCCCGTGTAGTGAACGAAGACGTCATCAAGCGTCGTCGACTGCACCGAGAGCGACTGCACCAGGACCCCCGCGCGGCCGGCGGCTTCCATCAGCGCGAGGGTGGTGGCTGGGCCGTTGCCAGACGAAATCCGATAGACGTGGTCCTGTCCGACCACCTGCTCGACGTCCGGTAGGCTCTCCAGGGTGGCCTGCCAGCTGTCCGGCGTGTTGGAGAAGCTGACCTCCAGGATGTTCTTTCCCGGGATCGAGGCCTTCAGCTTCATGGGTGAGTCGAGGGCCTTGAGATGACCATGGTCGACGATCGCGATCCGGTGGCAGAGCTTGTCGGCCTCGTCCATGTAGTGGGTGGTGAGCAGGATGGTCAGATCGCGCGCGGCCTTGATCTTCTGCAGCATCTCCCAGACCGCGACCCGGGACACCGGGTCGAGACCGGTTGTCGGTTCATCGAGAAAGAAGATCCGCGGTTCGTGCACGAGCCCGCGTGCGATCTCGACCCGGCGCCGCATGCCGCCGGAGAGGTTCTTGACGGGCTTGTCGGCCCACTGCTCGAGTTCGACCGCCTCGAGCAGCTCGTGCATCAGGCGCCTGCGCCGCTCGCGCCGCACGCCGTAGAGCTTCGCGTAGATCAGCAGGTTCTCCTCGACACTGAGCTCGAGGTCGCTGGTCATCGCCTGGGGGATGACGCCGATCGACTCACGGACGCCGTCCTGCTGCCTGACGATGTCGAACCCGTTCACGCAGGCCGTGCCCGAGGTCGGCGCGACCAGCGTCGTCAACATGCGGATGAGCGTCGACTTGCCCGCGCCGTTCGGCCCGAGGAGCCCGAAGATCTCCCCTTCCTCCACGGAGAAACTGACGCTGTCGACGGCGGTGACGTCCCTGAACTTCTTGACGATCTCCCGAACCTCGATGGCGGCCATCAGTTGAACACCGGCAGGAGTACATAGGACGTCATGCCGACGGCCAGGCGACGGTCCCGGTTGTCGACGCGCAGGCGAATCTCGAACGTCTTGATGTCCCGCTTGGTCCGACTGACGTCGCGCTGCGTCGCGAAGCCGGCGTCGACGCCCCGGTAGAACACGGTGCCTTCGCGCTCGACGCCGGAGGGCAGGCGGACGGTCAGATGGTCGCCTAGTCGGACGCGGTCGATGTAGGTCTCCTCTACATCGGCTCGCACCCAGAGGTCGTCCGGGTTGATCAGCGTGAGGAGCGGCTGGCCGGCGGTGACGACCTCGCCGCGCCGTACCGCGCGCACGTCGACCACGCCGTCGATCGGGGCCCGAATCTCGGTGTAGGTCAAGCGAACGGCGGCCTTGGCGCGCTGCGCGTTGGCGGCGGCCTGCTGCTGCTCGTTGGTTTGAAGCTGGCTCCGGCGAACGGCGACCTGCTCAGCGGTCGCGTGCGCCAGCGCGACCGCCGCGCGCTGGGCGTCCACCTGTTTCTTCAGGGCGTCGACGTGGGCCTTGGCGGCCTCGTAGGTCGTGCGCACCTGGTCAAGCTGCTGGTCAGTGATGATGTTCTCGCGCGCGAGGCCCTCGTTTCGCTGCAGATTCGACTTCGCATTGGCCAGATCGGCCTCGGCTTCGACCTGCTGAGCCTCGGTCGACGCCAGCAGGGCCTCCGCTTGCTTGATTTCGTCGTTGGTCTGTCGCTCCTGGAGCCGCAAGGCCGCCTCGCTCTCCTGCACTTGGGAGGTGGCGCCCTCAGCACTATGGGTGTAGTAGGCGCTCTCGGCTCGCAACTCGTCGGGCACGATCACGCCGAGCAGCTGGTCGCGCCGCACAGTGTCGCCCTCTTTCACGAGGAGTTGGGCGATCTGGCCGCCGATCTGCGGACTGACGACGACGTCGTTCGTGGTGACGATACCCGTCAGCACCAGGGCGGCGCTCCGCGCGCGGACCAGGTAGTAGCCGACCGCGGAGAGCAGGACCACCAGCACGACCACGACTGCCACCCTCGCACGTCTCATGCAAGACCCCCTAAACACATGACTAAAGCATCTGTTTGATTTCGTCAAGCTCTTGACAGGGCCGCCTCGCATTCGGTCGGCGCCGCGGAGTGCCAAGGGGGCGGAGCGGCGGCCCGAGGTGTTCGGGTAGACTCGACTGGTGGGGGCGCCGACGCCGTGCTACGCGTGCGGCGAGGCGCGTCGGCGAGCGACGTGACGCCAGTCGGGATGGCTCGGCCTGACGTGACTGGATGTCCGCCGCCACCTTCGAGCGTCGTTGGCTCAACCTTCGCCAGCCGCTTCCCTCACGGGTGTAGACGATTGTGGGGGTGGGAAAATTGTCTGTCGCGCGCCCGACACCTGCGCTACCGTGCGAGACTGGGTCGGAGGCGGCGGCGCGGGGTCAAGTGAGGTCAACCCGCCTCGTCACCCGGGGACGTGCGGGTCGAGGCGACGGGCGACCGTGGCGAAGGGGGCGTGAATGATCTCTAGCCGGCCGACGACAGTCGACGACTACTTGGCCGCGCTGAGTGACGCACAGCGTGTGGCGCTCACCAAGCTGCGCACGGACATCAGGACGGCTGCGCCTGGCGCGGAGGAATGCATCAGTTACGGGATCCCGGCGTTCCGTCTGGGTGGGCGCGTGCTGGTGGTACTTTGGGGCAGCCGCGCGTCACTGCTCGTTCTATCCGGGCGCCCAGCCGATCGCGTCGCTCAAGTCCGAGCTCCAAGCCTATAGCACCAGCAAGGGCACCGTCCGCTTCGCAGCTGACAAGCCCCTGCCAGCCGCGCTCGTGAGGAAGCTCGTCAGAGCCCGGATCGAGGAGCGCAGTCGCGCCGTCACGACTGGCTCCCAGAGGCGCCGCCGTGAAACCCGGCGCCGCTGAGGGGACGGTCGCGCCCGCCCGACACCAGCTTGGGTAGCGGGGTCGTGAGTGTTTCGCGCACTCACGTCTCGACGAATGCGCGGAGACGGTCGAGGGTGGCGTCCCACTCGCGCGAGATGTCGTCGAGCAGACCGCGGGCCTCGGCGAGACCGCGTGGATCGAGTTGGCACAGGCGCTCCCGGCCGTCCCGGGCGCTGGTCACGAGGCCCACCGCCGCGAGCACGTGCAGGTGGGTTCGGTGTGGAGTTCGACGGTCCGTTCGTCGCCAGCGCGTGGAGCACCGGCCGCATCCGCCCGACGATTCTCGATCCCGAGAGTGGCCAAGCTCCAGAAGCCTCACGAAGGGGCGGCGTTCGACCTCACGACCGACCGCATCGAGCCCCATCACCTCGTCTCGGGGGGCTCTCTTCATGCGAAATCGGTCGGAGGAGCTGGTGCGCCACGCGCGGCGAAGCCTGGCCTGGCAAAGGCGGCGCGGCGCCAGGATCTGCGAGGGCTGCAGACCCGTAATGGCTGGCCGCGGACGCCCGTGTGACCCTCCGCGGGAGGGGTGAGAGGGCTGGACACCCGTTGCCCAGCGTCGGTCGGATACCATGGCACAACCCGCGCACGTTCCCGCCCCGGGCTTCCTCCGCCGCGCCGTCGCCACGGTGCTCGACCGGTCGCTCCTTCTGATTGCGGGGGCCATCGCCGGTCTGGCGTGGGTCAACCTCGCACCCGCCAGCTACGACCGCCTCTCTCAGCTCCTGCACTTCGCTGTCAACGAAGTCGGCATGGTCTTCTTCTTCGGTCTCGCGACGAAGGAGATCATGGATGCCATGCGTCCCGGCGGGGTGCTGTCGTCGACACGCGCGGCGGCCGTACCGCTGGTGTCCGCGGTGGGCGGGATGGTCGTGCCCGCCGGGATCTACCTCGTGTTCGCCCTCGGGCTGGCCCGCCGAGACCTCCTCGCAGGGTGGGCCATCCCGTGCGCGACCGACATCGCGTTTTCGCACATGGCGGTGCGCGCGATCTTCAGGCGTTCGCACCCGGCGATCCCGTTCCTGCTGTTCCTGGCCATCGCCGACGACGCCCTGGGGCTGCTCATCCTCGTGCTGGCGTACCCGGCGGGCCGCGTGTCGATGGTGGCGTTCGCGTCGTGGCTGGCGCCGGGCCTGGCCGTGCTATGGCTGCTGCGCCGTCGGCGGATCGCCAGCTTCTGGCCGTACCTCGCCGTCGGCGGCATCCTGTCCTGGCTCGGCTTCTACCTGGGTGGGTTGCACCCGGCCCTGGCCCTGGTGGCCGTCGTGCCATTCATGCCCGGAGCGGGACGGAGCCCCACTAGCCCGATGCACCGCGACACGCTCAACGCGTTTGAACGGTGGTGGAAGGCGCCGGTCCAGGGGATCCTGTTCTTCTTCGGGCTGTTGAACGCCGGCGTTCGGCTCTCGGGGGCCGGCGCCGGCACATGGATCGTCCTAACCGCGCTGCTCGTCGGCAAGCCGGCTGGGATTGCGTTGACGGCGCTGCTCGCTCCAAGGACCGGCCTGCCGAAGCTTGCCGGCATGGCGCCGCGCGACTTCCTCGTCGTCGGACTGGCCGCAGGCGTCGGCTTCACCGTCTCGCTGTTCTTCGCCACCTCCGCCTTTCCGGGCGGCCCCCTGCTCGAGCAGACGAAGATGGGCGCGTTGCTCAGTCTGGCCGCCGCCCCGCTCGCACTCCTGGCGGCGCGCGCCCTTCGCGCTCGGCCAGGCGGACGATGACGGACAGCGCCGCATCAGGGTGCGCGCAGTCCAGCCTCGACGCCAACTGAATGGGGGACCGGACGCGCGGTCGCCGCGGTGAGCCCCGGGCGAGCGCCCTCGCGGCGCTTCCATCTGACCAGACGCCAGGCGCCGCCAACGCGGGTCAAGGCCAGTCGCGTCTCCCGGCTCGGCCGCGCGGCGTATACTCAAGCAGCTCGGCTGAAGGAGAGGTGCCGTGGCGGTCGTCCGGCCGCCGCAGCACCTGCGCAAAGAGGAGTGCGATGATGGATCACAACACCTGGCTGGCGATCCTGACGGGTGCGCTCGTGCTGGTCACGGCCTACTACGCGTGGATGACGAGGAAGCAGGTCGCGGCCAGCCGCGAGATGGTGGCGGCGACCAGGGACATGGTCGAGGCGGTGCGACGGGCCTACGCGCTATCCGTCGTCCCGAAGTTCGAGTGCCGGTCGCTCACGCGCGAGATGCCGGTCCAACCGCCAGATACCGTCAAGCGGCAGTACATCTCTGAAACCACGATCAAGAACCTCGGGCCGTACCGGGCGCGGCTCCTGCGCGTGCGATTGGAAACCGACTCGGACGGCGAGCACGTTCGACGGTTCGTCGACCGCTGGCTGGCGCCGCACGACGTCGAGCGGGTTCAGATTCAGTTCGGCCAGTCTGCCCATACGAAAGTCCTGGTGTACCTCGAAGACGTCGCGGGCGAAGGCCACGTCGTCATTCCGGAGTCGGCCTAGCCGCTCCCCACTCCCTGAGACGTTACCGCACGAAACGGGCGAGACGGTCTGGCGGCGAGTCCGAGGCAGGCGGGGCACCTCAGGGCGCCTATGGCGGGAGATTTGCGGACCCGGGACACGTGGCCTATCATCTCGGCGCGGGGCCGGTGCCCCGGGCGGATGGCTCATCACCGAAGGAGAGCAGGTCATGCAGACATCACGTCGACAGTTCCTGGCCCTGGCCGGGGCAGGCGGCGTTGCCCTGGGCTGGCACGCGCAGGCCGAGCACCAGCCGGCCATCGTGAAACCTCCCCGCCTGAAGGCGGGAGACACGGTCGCCCTGATCACCCCGTCCGGCACGACGTTCAATTCGATCGACGTCGACATCGTGCGCGACACGATGGAGGCGTTGGGCCTCAAGGTGCGCATCGGCCCGCATGTGCTGGACCGCTACGGCAACATGGCTGGCACGGACGCGGACCGCGCTACCGACGTGAACGCGATGATCCGCGACCCGGCGGTACGCGGCCTGATCTGCATCCGAGGCGGCTGGGGCGCGGCCCGGATCCTGCCCCTGCTGGACTACGCCGCCCTGCGGGCCGATCCCAAGGTGCTGCTCGGCTACAGCGATATCACCGCCCTGCACATGGCCGTCCACGCGATGACGGGCCTCGTCACGTTTCACGGGCCCGTGGGGGTGTCCAAGTGGAACGCTTTCAACGTGGACTGGCTGAAACGCGTGGTGTTCGACGGTGAGGCCGTGACCTTCGAGAACGACAAGACGTTCAAACCGGAAGAAACCCTGGTGCAACGCGAGAACCGGATTCGCACGCTGACGCCGGGAACGGCCAGGGGCCGGCTGGTCGGCGGCAACCTCTCGGTCCTCGCGACCATCATCGGGTCCTCGTATGTCCCGGACATGTCGAACCACGTGTTGTTCCTGGAGGACACCAAGGAGGCCCCGTACCGGATCGACCGGATGATCACGCAGCTGCAGCTGGCCGGGATCCTGGGCCGGGTCCGGGCGGTCATCTGGGGGACTTGTTTCGAGTGCGACCCGGGTCAGGGCTTTGGCTCGCTCACCATCGAGGACGTCCTCCACGACCACGTGACGCGTCTCGGTGTTCCGGCGTGGTACGGCGCCATGATCGGGCACGTGGACAAGCAGTTTACGCTGCCGATCGGGGTCGAGGTCGAGGTGGACGCCGAGCGGGGGACGATCCGGATGCTCGAGCCGGCCGTCCGCTGACGAGCCGGCCCGTCATCCGCCGGAGGCTGTGGCGCCGACGGACATCGCCGCCGGGAATTCGGGGCTCCGCCGAGCGCGGAGAACGACGACTCGGGGCCGGCGCGAACCGCGCCGGCCCCGCACCTCTCAGCGTGATCCCGCCTGCTGCTTGGCGTACCGTGCGATGTCCTCATGCGTCGCGAACCACACGCCCGGGTGCGACTGCATGTAGCTGACGAGCCGGTCGAGCATGGCGATTCTCGACCGGTGCCCGGTGATGTGCGGATGCATGGTGAGGATGAAGAGCGTCCGCTCCTCGTACGCGCCATCGAATTCCGCTTTCCAGATCGCAAGCACCTCGTCCGGATTCATCGTCGGCCGGATCGCCGAACTCCGGTCCATCGTGAAGTAGGGATAGTCGTCCAGGATCCATTCGACCGGCAGTTGCACGATGCCGGTCGGCTGGCCGTCGGCGAGCACTTCGTAGGGTCGGTCGTCGGCCATCAGGCTGCTGTCGTACAGCAGGCCGGCCTCGCGGCCGAGGGCCAGGGTGTGGGGACTGTAATCCCACGACGGCGTCCGCATCCCTACCGGCCGGCGGGACGTCATGTGCTCGAGGGTGTCGAGCGCGCGCGTCATCAGCTCCCGCTCGGTCGCCTCGTCGAGTTGTGAGTTGCGTTCGTGGATCCAGCCGTGCATGGCCACCTCGTGTCGGCCCGAGGCGGCGATCGCCTTGAGGGTGTCGGGGTGGAGCAGGGCGGACACCGCCGGAACGAAGAAGGTCGCCGGGATGTGATGACGGTCGAGGAGCGCCAGGATCCGGGGCATGCCGGCCCGCGAGCCGTATTCGCCTTGGGACAGGACAGAAGGTGACTGCAGGTTGTCGCGCAAGGAGCCGGTTTCGTTGTCCACGTCGAACGAGAGCCCGACAGCCACCCGGGCGCCGTTGGGCCAGACCTTGGGCGTCAGGTCGCGTCCCGCCCGTACCCGCCCGACAATCTCGCGAATCTGCGCCTCGCCTAGCATCCACGGCTTGGGCGGCGCCTGGGCAGAAGCCGTCGTGTCGGCATTTCGTCCCGATGCTGCCGGCGCGGTAGCCGGCTGCGGGGCGGTGCAGCCGGCGGCAGAAAGCCAGAGGATTCCCAACAGGCCGGAGATAATCGCTCGTGCAGGTGCTGATGGCATCAAGAACCTCCCGGAAACCCCTCCCATGACGACAAACGCGGACGCGGACGCCCTCTCCAGACAGCTGGTCCGCGCGAGCGAGTCTACCAGCGGCGTCAACGCGCACGGTTCAGGCACAGCCCTCCGGAGAACCTAGGGCGCGATCGACAGCGCCAGGGCCACTGCGAGGGCGACGGCTGCGTACGCCGATTCCCGCCACGGCGTCCGGGCCCGTGTTCGCACGTAGAGGCTGTAGTTGACGATCGACAGCCCGAGGCAGAACAGCAGGGCGAGCAGCGGCAGCTCCACCGTCACGACCGGACTGGGGTTCGCCCAGAGGCCGACGACGACGACCCCCAACTGCAGGCCCACCATCAGGAATCCCAGGCCCGACACTCTCAGCAACGTCAGCACGACGGCCTGCAGGCCAGTCTCGAGCGTTTGCCAGGGCCTGCCGGCGGCCGCCTCGTGGAAGGGAAGAAAGGTCTTGGCGCGCAGGCTCCTGAACGCCATGGCGAGCGAGATCGCGCCCACCAGCGCGTAGAGGCACGCTCCGACGACGTGCAAAGTCGTGGTCACGAGTCTCTCCGTTCGGCGCCGCGTCCTGTAGGCCGCCCAGGCGGGACTGCCGGGCGGGCACTCACCACCACGTCGGTACCGGAATTCCCTGGATTCTCATTACCGCCTCACGCGCCATCTGCTCGACGCGATGCGCCGCGATGAGCCGCTCGAGCGTCGGCAGGGCGCTTCGTGCCTGAGGGCCAATGGCCCCGAGCGCCACGACGAGGCGGTTCAGGACAAGGCGGGTCTCGCCCGGCGCGTCCAGCCTGGTCACCAGCGCCGGGACGGCCGCACCGGCTGCCGGTCCGATGGCACCGATGGCATCGGCGGCGGGGAACCGCACGGTTTCCACCGGATCCCCGAGCGCGCGCACGAGCGCCGGGATCGCCGCTGCGGCCTTCGGACCTACGTTTCTCAGTGCGACCGCGGCCAAGCCGCGCACCCTTGCGTTCGGGTCCGTGAGCGCCGTGGCAAGTGCCTCCACGCTCTCTGCCGCTCCAGGGCCGATCTGGGACAGCGCCCAGGCCGCCGCCGCACGGTCCTCCTCCGCGTCGTCACGGAGCGCGCCGGCCAGAACAGACGCGGCGCCAGCGGCGTCGGGTCCGAACGTGCCGATGGCTCGCAGTCGGTCGGCCCGCTCCGACGGACCGGCTTTCCCCAACTTCTCGAGGTAGAACGTCAGCGGATGGCCTCTGAAGAGGACGGGCCCGCCCGGCGCCGGCCTGTCTTCGCCTGGGGTCATCGGAGCGGATGTCCCGTCGCTGCCAGTCGGAATGCGTTCGAGCACGACGGCGTTGAGCCCGAGGTTGTAACCGGATGACCGTTCGTCTTTGCCAGCGCAAACGAACGTGATCACGTGCCGTCCCTGGGTCAGCTCGAACCAGCCGAGCGGCCGGTCCACGGCCACCAGTACCTCCGGAAGGTAGTTGCGGAGGACCTCCGGGCCCGTCGCCGGAATCTCGGACGTCGTCGGCTTCCGCGGATCGACGTTGGTCGGGCCGTTGTCGAGCAGCGCCACGTAGTCGCCGTAGTCCGGGGCCATCGCCAGGGCCGCAATGACCTCGTAGCGACCCGTCTCCTGGACGTCGATGGGCACGTTGATCCTCGAATCCCTTGCCGTCGGCCTCCAAAGCCAGCAGGTTCTTCGCCCAGTCCACCTCGAGCTGCACCGACGCCGTGCCGCCCGATGCCGTCACGTCCTTGATGGAGTTCTCGACGGCAATCTGCTGGGCGTTGCCCAGCGGCAACCGCGCCTTGCCGTAGGGCGGCTCCGGCAGGAGTTCGTTCACCTCGGTCTGATACCAGAAGGCCACGCTAGAGAAGTAGTCCTGCCGTTCTTCGAAGCCCGAGCGGAGTGTCCCGTCGGCGTTGTAGGTGTAGCCGGCATGCTCGATGCCAGCCCGGATCGCCGTTGTGAACGGAATCGGATCGGGAACGTGCCACCGGACGCCGGTCAGCCTGGCGCCCAGCCGCACGCCTTCGGCCACGGGCGTTCCGGCCCACAACCCGGCTGCCACGCGCAGGTCCCACGCATCGTTGAAGTAGTCCTCGGTCCCGGTGCCGTAGAGCTGCGGGTGGGAGGCGCCGTCGACGTAGAAGAGATCGTCGCCTTCCCCGAACCACCCGACCTGGGACTGCAGCACGCTGAGGACGGTTCCGACGTAGTGACCCTTGCCCTTTGTGTTCAGGAACTCGTACGGCTTGCCCGACACGGCCGGCCGCTCCTGGCGGTAGTAGGCATGGAAGTAGCCAACGTCGGCCGGCAGGGACGGGTACCGCCGATAGTCCACGTGGTAGTAGAACATCGGCACCATCCGGTCGCCCTCGTTGGTGACCGTGATGCGGCAAGCTGTGCGAAACGGCATGGGCCAGTACAGGTTCCGGGCGCGGCCGAATGAGCTGTCGCGGGCCATCATCGTCGTCAGGTCTCGTTCATACCCGTGGCCGACGCCGAACAGGTCGCCGAGCGGCGCATCGACGCTCGGCGTCTTGTGGCCGTCGTAGTAGACGCGGACGCGCACCAAGCGGGGCCAGGCGAACTCGTTGTCCGCGACGGTGACCCAAATGTGTGTGACCATCCCGGGGCCGGTCAGATCCGCCATGACCAGCGTCTCGCCCGGCATGATCTTCCGGCTGTCGTCGTTGCTGGCGACGGAGCGGTTGTCGCTGGAAACACGGGCGGCGGTATAGGTCTTGACGCGTGCGAGGCCCACGGGGTCGAGCAGGTCCCCCGGGGCTTGGCACCACGCGGGCGTCGCAAGGAGAGCGGCGATGGCGGCGATCCATGATCTCATCTTGTCCCTCCGTCGAGACGACCAACGGTCCGGGACGGGCCTGCGCCCGTCGGGGTGAGAGGGTACCGGAGATCGCGGGATTTTGGAACCGATCCGCCTCGCCCGGCGCCCCGACGAGAGGACCGAGGCGAGGGGGTGCGAGGAGGCTCGGTCGAGGCGGTCGATCGATGCCGATCGGCTTGCCGCAGTCGTGGATTCAGAATAGTATACAGTCCGCCGCCTCCGCAGCCGCACGACGCGTGCGGCGGGACGGCGTGTTGATGGGGGACCACGATGAAGTCTCGGCCGCGGACATCCGCCTTCCACCTCACCCTCGCCCTCCTCCTCGTTGGCTTGCTCGCCGCGGGAGCCGCGGGCCACCGGGCGCATCCCTCGAGTGGTGGGCCGGATCAGGCGCAAGGCGTGAAGCTCGTCGAGTCGATGGAAGGCGGACTGCACGGCTACATTTCGATGAAAGTGCCCCCGCCCCCGGAGGGCTACGGGTTCGGCATCAGTTTCTACTCGACGGCCTGGCCGCTCGTCGCTTCACCGCTGGAGTCCTTCCAGATCGGATTGCCCGGCACGTGGGTGACGCCCGACAATCGCGGTTTCGAGCAGCCCCTCTGTCCGCCTGGCACCATTGCCCGGGACCAGTGGCCGGAGCGAGGCCCGTCCTACCGCGACGTGTTCCAGACGATCGAGGGCGGCATGGGGTTCTGGGCGAACACGCAGTTCGGCTCGGCGATTCCGAAGTACCGAATGAACGGGACGGCCAACTGCTACAACGACGAGATCTCGTCGCCCGGCTGGGGATTCGGCGACCCCGAACCGCTTCCGTCCGCGAAGATGGGGCTCGTTCAGCTCAGCAACCGGCTCGTGGTGCCGCCTGACGGTGTGACCTTCGAACCCGGCACCAGCGGCGAGGTGTTCGGAACGGCTTGGATGGCGCTGCCGCTCGTCGACCGTGCAGCTTCGTTCCACCGCCAGCCGACCGGCGACCGGAGCTGGACGTTGTTTGTGGCCGCGGCCAACTTCAACGGGCCGGTCGCCTTCTGGATTCCTGACACCTGGAGCGCGATTGCCAACGGCTACGCGACCGCCGCCGGCCGCACGCTCGACGCGCGCCCCGGCCTGATGGGCGGCGGCGCGATCGAGGTCAACACGGTGCCTTACTTCAGCGCCGTCGACCGGCATGGCGTCCGCTTCACGCGCATCCCCCGCCTGCAGTTCCCCGTCAACGCCTCCAACCAGACGCCGCTGATGCAGGACGTCACGATGTGGTCGGCCGATGCGTTGTTCAACCCGATGACGGCGTGGCCTGATGGCGGCGCGCCGGTGTCGGGGGTGTTCGACCCCAAGGGCGCACTCGTCCCGACCTGCACGAGCGAACCGGTGAAATTCGATCAGGGCGCCGACAAACAGAGGTTCCTGCTCACCGGTGTCGACTCGTTCCTCCAGACGACGCTGCTCGGCCCCGCCGGGTCGTGCGCCTACGGGCTGACGTGGAAGCAGACACCGGGCGTCTTTCCCGAGTACTACCGGCAGACGGGCCCGACCGAGATGCGGGCCATCCTGCCGGCGGAGGTCCCTGACGACACCGGCTTGAAGGCCCAGGTGTTCGCGCCGGCAACTCCGGGCAAGCCCTACACGTCGCCGTCGGCTCAGGGTAGCGCCTGGGCGGCCCCTGGGCCCGTGGCCGGCCCATTCGTGCTCGCGCTCACCGACGGCAGTCAGGTGACTTACGCGTGGTACCGGTTCGTCGACCAGCCGGCGCTGCAGCACCTCAAGCTGGGCGACGCGGACAGGCGCCGGCTGCAGGCGCTGGTCGAACGGATCCATGCGAGCTGGCCGGTCACGCGCCGCTACATGCCGCCGCCGCGCACCGGCCAGCTGGCGACACTCGACCCGGCCCAGGTCGTGCGGCCGCCGCGGGGGTTCGAGGTCGGCTACGTGCCGATCGTGATCCGGCAAGAGGTACGGCCGCAGCCGCCGCGCCCGCGTTGACGGCGACCGCGGCAGCGGGAGGTCCCATGAAACGAGCGGCGCTTCGTGTGCTGATTCTGCTCCTGGCGTCCGCCGTGCTCGGCGCGCAGCGGGCACCGGTGACCGGATGGTCGTTCGATCGCGGCAAGGACGGGGACGACATCCGCGGCTTCCACGCGTTCGTGCCCGGGGTCGCCGGCGACGCGTTGCGCTTCGACGGCCAGACGACGACGGTCATCCGCAAGGCGTCGAGGACGGGGCGCCTTGGCCCGGCGTTCTGGGTCGAGGCCTGGGTGGCCATCCAGGAGTACCCCTGGACGTGGTGCGCGATTGTGAACCAGGAGAAGGGCCACAAGGCCGGTTACTTCTTCGGCATCGATCCCGACGGGCGGTTCGGGTTGCACGTGGCGGTCGCCGGCCGATGGCAGGAGAGCCAGTCCGACGCCAAGCTGCCGCTCTACGCGTGGAACCACCTGGTGGGGACGTTCGACCCGGCCGCCGGCATCCGGCTGTACTGCAACGGGAAGCTCGTCGGAACGAAGGCGCTCGTGGGCACTCCGACCTACGCCCCGGCCGTGGACGTGTGGGTGGGTCGCAACCACACGCCGCTCGGTCTCAGCCACGAGGTCAAAGTCGTGGCGCCGGTGGCCTTCTCCTTCAACGGCCTCCTCGACGAAGTGTACGTGCACGACGGCGCGGCCAGCGCCGCGGACGCCGCGACCGCGTTCGCGCGGCTGGCTCCCCGCCTGCCCACTCCCTTGGCACCCCCTGTCATGCCAGCGGGGCCGAAAGGGCCGGGCCGCTTTGGCGCCTACTACACCCGTCTGAGGTTCGCCGACGAGTGGGAGAAACCCTGGAGGGTCGGCGATGCGGCGGATGTCGTGGTTCGGTTCGACCAGATGCCCACCCGCTTGGTCTTCTGGCGAGGGACGAGCTACATCGCAGCGTGGGTCACCGAGAACGGCATCTGGTACACGAACGAGTTCTACGAGACCCAGAGCGACCCGATGGAAACCAGCGCCGAGCCGATGGCGGACAAGCAGGCGCGCTTCTCCTACGCCAAGATCCTCGAGAGCACCGACGCCCGCGTCGTGGTCCTGTGGCGCTACTCGCCCGTCACGGTCAACTACGAGCAGGTGCACGTCGACCCGTTGACCGGCTGGGGGGACTGGGTCGAGGAAACCTACACCGTGTACCCGGACGGCTCGTGCCTGCGGAAGGTCCAGGTGTGGTCGTCGAGTCCCCACGTGGTCAAGGGCAAGGGGCCCGGCACGAACGGGTTCCGCCAGTACCACGAGGCGATCATCATCAACCCGCCGGGCACGCGCCCGGAGGACAACATCCGGCCCGACGCCCTGACGCTCACCAACATGCGGGGGGAGACCTACACCTACAACTGGGAGAAGGCGGCGCCCGGCGAGCCGGCGAACTTCGACGCCGACACGCTCGAGCTGCTGTCGCGCATCTGCGACCTCGAGCCCCAGGCCCACAAGTGGCTGCTCCACCCGCCCGGCGGCAACATCCTGCAGGTGAACCTCCGCGCCAAGTACAGTCCCTACGCGATTGTCGACCCGAGGCACGTGGCGATCGACTGCTACGACGGCGAGATCATCCGCGAACGGTCGATGTTCCCGTGGTGGAACCACTGGCCCGTCTCGCAGCAGATCCGATCGAACGGGCGGTGGGCGATCGCGCCCGACCGCGCCTCGCACAGTTCGCTGGCGCACATCCAGGCGTGGCAGCCGTACGAGGACACCGACAGCGGGGTCACCATGCTGATGCTGAACGGGCTGACGGACCTGCCTGGGCCCGAGCTCGTGCCGCTCGCCAAGGCCTGGCTGTCGCCCGCGCCGCTCGAGGTCGGAACCACGGGCTTCCGCGGGGAGGGCTTCGACCCGACGCAGAAGGCATTCGTCGTGGCCCGGCACGGGGCGGCGCCAGCCGAGACGCTGCAGCTCGTCCTGCGCGCCAGCGCCGAGACCCCGGTGCTCAACCCGGCCATCGTGGTGCGCGACTGGGGACTCGCGGCGGCCCGGATCACCCTCGATGGGACCGCGGCGGCTGAGGGGCCGGACGTACGGGTCGGCCACCTGCACCGCCTCGATGGTGACAATCTCGTGGTGTGGATCCGGAAGGCGTCGACCGTGCCGATCCGTGTCGCCGTTTCGCCGGCCTCGTGATTCTCGTACGGGCCGTGCGCCGGCGCCACGAGTGTCGTGCGGATCGGCGTGGTCGGGACGACCGACGCGGGGGCGACGCCACGACCGGCCGCTCGCAGGCGCCTTTGGGGTGTCGGCGCGAGCGGCGGCGTCACTGGCGCGGCCGGCCGCATCGATTCCGGCGGCCATCAACGCGAGGCCTCTCCCCGCTCGCGTGTTTCAATCTAGCCGATCAAGCCGCGAAACTCTCCTCCAGAATCTCCCGCACCTCCTGTTCGTCCACGATCTTCGGGTGGTTCTTGTAGTCGGGCAGCACGAGAGACTGGCGGGCCAGGGCGGGCAACTCCGCCCGGGGGACCTTCAGGCCCTGCAGCGTCAGGTGCATCCCAATCCGATGGAGGAAGGCGTCGATTGTCTCCACGCACCGTTCGGCGTCTGCCAGCTCGGTCGTTGCGCCGCGATCCCGGTCGAGCACACAGGCGAGCCGCGCGAACCGGGAGGCGTCGACGCGCCAGGTGTGACGCATCACCGCCGGGTAGACCACGGCCAGCGCTTCGCCGTGCATCACGTGCGGGAACATCCCGCCAATCGCCATCCCGATGCCGTGAGGCAACGTAACGCCGGCGTTCGCGATGCAGAGCCCGGCGAGCGTGTCGGCCCACGCGAGGGCCGCACGCGCCTCGAGGTTGCCTCCCTCGCCCATCGCCGCCGGCAGATGCCTGACGACGAGCCGGATCGCCTCGAACGCCATCAGCTCGGTGAGGGGCGAGGACCCCGAGTGGAGCACGCTCTCGAAGGCATGAGTGAAGGCGTCGAAGCCGGTGGCCGCCGTCAGGTGCGGCGGCGCCGACACCATCAGCTCGGGATCGACGATCGCCACACGGGGAAACAACGCGGCGTTGTAGAGCGCGGACTTGTCCCGGCACGCCGTGTTGGTGACGACGGCGACCTGCGTGACCTGTGAGCCGGTCCCCGACGTCGTGGTCACCGCGACCACCGGCAGGGTGCGGAGGTCGGGCTGTGGTGACTTGTAGAACAGATAGTCCCACACCGTCCCCGGGTGGGTGGCCGCCACGGCGATGGCCTTGGCGGCATCCATGCTCGAGCCACCGCCCAGCCCGATGACGACCTCGACACCGTGCTCGCGTGCCATCGCCGCCCCAGCGGTGATCGTGTCGGTCGTCGGATTCGGCTGGACGTCGTCGAAGTGCCATGTCTCGACGCCGGACTCCCGCAGGCAGGCCTGCACGCGCTGGTAGAGCGGCTCGACACCGGGCCATGCCTTGGCGGTCACCAGCAGGCAGCGACGGCCGAAGCGTGCGGCCTGCCGTCCGACCTCCTCGACTCGTCCCGCCCCGAACCGCACGTCGGTCGGTTGATAGTAGCTGAACGCCCTCATAGGTCTCGCATCTCCTGTCGATAGGCCTCGGCGGCCACCTCGCCGGCGAGGCACGCGCCGCTGACGCTACAGACCGCGCTCGCCAGGCGGTTGGCGTCGTCGTTGATCCGGTCGAGCGAATGGCCGGCGAGCAGGCCCGTGATGAGTGCGGCGGTGAAGGCGTCGCCCGCGCCGACGGTGTCCGCGACCACGACCCGGTAGCCTGGGTGCGCGGAGTCGCCGTCCTGTCCGTACAGCCGGCTGCCCTCGGCGCCCTTGGTTAGGGCCACGAGCCGGAGCGCGTAGCGGTCTACGAGTTCACCGAGGAGGTGGGTTTCATCTCCTTCGAGACCGAAAGAGCGGGCAAGGCGCCGGAGTTCGAGATCGTTGAGTTTTACGACGTTGGACCGCTCCAGGGTCTCGGCGACGCACGGCATATCGACGAACGGATCGCGCAGGTTCACATCGAAGACCCGCAGGCTGTCGCGGCGCGCCGCCTGAAGGCATGCACGGACCGTGGCTCGCGACACGGGCGCCCGCTGGGCGAGCAATCCGTAGCAGACCGCGTCGGCCACCGCGACGGCCGAGACGGCTTCCTGATCGACCGGGATGAAATCCCAGGCCGCGGGCTCCTCGATGGTGAAGCGCGGCTCGCCGCCGGCAGACACGTCGACGCGCACCCGGCCGGTGGGGTGGCGCTCGTCCACCGAGATCGCCGCCGTCCCGACGCCACGGCCGCGAAGTTCAGCCAGAATGGCGTCGCCGGGCTCGTCGCGTCCCACGCGGCTGACCAGCGAGACCACCGCGCCGAGCGCGGCCGCGTGGACGGCGCAGTTGGCGGGTGCCCCGCCCAACTGCCTGCCCCCCGGCAGCATGTCCCAGAGGACCTCGCCGATCGCGACGACCGCCGGCCGGTGGTCCCGGTCCCGACGTGTGGCTCCGCTCATAGATCGATGAAGACTTTCATGCTGCGATCGCCCGCCGAGTCAATGAAGCGGTAGGCGTCGGCATACTGCTCGAACCGGAAATGGCGCGAGTCGAGTGGACCGGTGGTCACTCGCCCGCCCGCCATCAGCTCGACGGCGCGCGTGAAGTCCTCGGTACTTGTACATGAGCGTGCCGACGAGGTTCAGTTCGCGGTCCTGGACCAGCCCGATGTTGAGTCTGGGGCGCTCGCCGTACACCCCCACCAGGACGATCGTGCCCCCCTTCTGGATCGTCCCGATCGCGGCGTTGATCGTCTCCTCCACGCCGGCGCACTCGAAGGCGACGTCGAAGCCCGCCGCACCGAAGGTCCGGGCCACCGCGTCGGCGAGGCCTTCCGCTCTCGCGTTCGACGTCGCGGCCAGGCCGCATTGCCGGGCGACCTCGAGCCGGAAATCGCTGACGTCGGTGAGGAGCGTGCGGGCGCCCTGCGCCTGCGCCACCTGGGCGAGAAGGTTGCCGATCGGCCCGGCGCCGAGGACCACCACATTCCGGCCAGCCAGGTCCCCGGCACGGGAGACGGAGTGGACGCCCACGGCCAGGGGCTCGACGAGCGCGCCCTGTTCGAAGGTGAACGCATCCGGCAGCGGCACGATCTTGTCGGCCTCGGTCACAAACAGGTCCTGCGCGCAGCCCGGAGCCTGGAATCCGCGGACCCGGAGCGAATCGCAGATGTGATAGTCGCCGCGCAAGCAGGGTCGGCACGTCCCGCACACCTCCTGCGGGGTGGCCGTCACCCTGTCGCCGGCCTTGACTCGGGTCACGCCGGTGCCAACCGCCTCGACGACCGCCGAGAACTCGTGGCCCTGCACGACGGGGTACGGCGTGAAGGGGTGCTTGCCGTGGTAGACGTGGACGTCCGACCCGCACACACCGATGCGCTGCACGCGGAGCAGGACGGCGCCGTCCCTCAGCGCCGGCGGGGATGCCTCGCCGAAGCGGATCTCACCCGGCGCCGTCATGGTGGCCTGTCTCATCTTCGTCCTCCGATGGCCGGCCCGCCCGCGGGCCCGGGCCCGTATGCTACTGCATCTCGAATGTGACCGCGACGGCTTGGCCGGCCGGCAGAAGAATGCGCCGGCTTGCGGCCTGGCCGGTTGCGGCGATCGACCCCGGACCCGGCCCAGCCGTCGCGCTCCGGATGGCCGACGGAACGCTGACGACGACCTGCTGAGCCCGCTCGGACCGCAGCGTCGCCAGAATCCGATTCTTCTCCCACTGCAGGCGTTGAAGCTCGACCTGGCCCCGACAGAGCACGCCCTCGACGGTTCCGACCCGCCAGGCCTCGGGCAAGGCCGGGAGCAGACGGATCGTCCCTGGGTCCGAAGCGACGAGCATCTTGATGATCACGGCCGGGAGGCCCCCGCTGATGTCCGTGTTGAACAGGGCGTTGCCGTTGTGGGTCGACGCCAGGTTGTCGTACCAGTAGCGCGTCGCGAGCGGGACCAGGCACCGGTAGGCCAGCGCGGCGTCGCCGAGGCTGGTCGCCGCCTGGCCCAGTTGCACGAGTCCGAAGGACATGAACGCGCTTTTCTGGAGCGAGGCGGCCCAGTGCCGCTCCAGCTTCAGCTCGATGGTCCGCCGGAACGCCGCCCGCAGCGCCGGCCTGGAGGCGATCTCGTCGGGCAGCCCGTCGAACAGCGCGTAGAGCTGCGAGGCGTGTCGGTGGTCGTAGTGATCCGCGAGTGTCGGGGTGAGCCACTCCTTGACCGCGCCATCCTCATTGATCAGATAGTCCGGCATCCGGGCCAGCATCTTCTGCCACACGGGGACTCTGGTCGCGTTGACCCCGAGCTCGCGGGAGGCCGCGATCAGGTTGTGCAGCAGCTCCTTGGCCGCCGCCACGTCCATCGTAGCGTTCAGCGAGGCCTGGGAGTCGGAGTTGCCGGGGGTGTTCTCCGGGGACTGGCACGGGTTGAACACCAGCTTTCCGTCAGGGCCTTCGTAGAGGTAGTCCTCGAAGAAGAGCGCCGCCTTCTCCATGAACGGGAGTGCGTGTTCGGCCAGGAACGTCCGGTCCCCCGTGTAGAGATAGTAGTCGTAGAAGAAATGCGCCGCCCAGGCGGCGCCCGCCACCCAGAAGGCGCCGGGAAAATCGGCTGCGAACGAGTTGTTGTACCCGTTGGTCGTGGACCGCGAGGGCAGGACGATCCCCCGAGCGCCGAAGATCCGCTGAGCGTTGACCTCCAGGTAGGGCACGAGCGACTCGAGGTAGGAGGTGTACGCGAGCATCAGTTCGGGCGTGTGGCCCATCAGCAGGCTGGCGATCGCCGACGGCACGTTCCCGTTGTGCGTGAAGTCGCTTGACCAGGGCGGGCTGTAGGTGCCGGTCCAGACGCCCTGCAGGGTCGGCGGCAGGTCGCCCGTGCTGGAGATGATGTTGTAACGGCCGGCGTCGAACTCCTTTTCGACGAGCGCCATCGGGAGGTCGCCGGCGGCCGCCCGGGCGAGCAGCGCCTCGGAGGTCTGCGCCTGCTCGGAGGAGCCGCCGAGGTCCAGGCGGACCCGGTCGAAGAGCGCGCCGTGGAGGCGGCGGTGCCGCTCGAGCAGCGCGTCGTAGTCGGCCGGGACGGCCGAGAGACGTGTCTCCATCGCCTTCAACTGCGTGGCCTCGCGGTCGCGCGGCAGTCCGATGTCGCACAGGACGAGCACCGAATCGGCGCCCTCGACGTTCAACGCGGTGCCCTCCGGCGTGGCGCGTCCGCCGGACGGCACGACGCGGCAAACCCCCTCGCAGGCGGCGATGCTGCCCGGGTAGGCGCGCGCGAACGTGCTCCGATAGGTCAGCGTCGACGAGTCGGCCGCCGTCTTGACGTCCGCGACATCTTCCCTGAATCGCTGGTCGTCGGGCCCCTGGGGCTGGAGTTCCAGCCTGGCGCTCACGGTTGCCTTTGCCGGCCCCGTGATCGCGAGCACAGCGATCCCGTCAGCCCTCGAGACGAACAGCCGCCGTTCGAACACGCCCCTCCGATCGGCCCAGTGGACGGTGGCTTCGCCGGTCCGGAAGTTCACGGACCGCGCGAAGTGGGTGACCTCGCCGTCGGCCGGCATCTTGATGCCCAGGTCGAAGGCCGGCATCAGGGGGTCGGGGTAGCGGAAGCCCTTCTGCTCGGAGATGTCGGCTGCCAGGCGGCTCGCCTGCCGGTAGAGGCCCTGGTCGATCAGCCGCCGGATCTCGAACAGCCGGATGCCGGTGGGCGGCGGCAGCAGCGCTGGGTGCTCCGGCATGAACAGGTGTTTGTGGCTGAAGACGATGGTCTCGTCGAGCGGGCGGCTGAGCACGCTCGCGCCGATGGTGCCGTTGCCGCTGAGCAGCCCCTGCTCCCAGGTCTTCGCCTCCTCGGTGCTGAGGAACCCACGTTCGGGGGCCGCCAGCCTGGAGGGAGACTCGGGCTGCCCTCGCTGCTGCCGCGCGGCTGTCCAGGCGACGAGAACGCACACTACGACGACCGCTGCGGATCCCACCAGTCGCTTCACCGCCGTCCTCCTTTCGGTCGTTCGGTTGACCGGGTAGGCGACTCGCTGTCCGACCCGTGCGGGCCAGGAGTCGGATCCGGGGTGCCGGGGCCGCGACGGCCGGGCACCCGGCGTGTCGGCCGGCATCGGGCGGGACGACGCCGCATGTCCACCTGCGGGCGACGTCGTGGACGCGGCGGGAGGAACTCCTCCCGCCGCGTCGCGGGTCGCGAGGCGACCCGCTGTCTGCTAGAAGCTGTAGCGGATCGAGAGCTTCACGGTGCGGACGCCCTTGTCCAACCCCGTCAGGCGCGTGTTGGTCGGCGAGAACGTCCCCTGCGAACTGTTGTTGTCGGTCGGGAGCCAGGTGCCCGCCGGGTTGACGGTCGCGGTCGGGTAGACGAATCCGAGGGCGTTGAACACGTCGACGAACAGACCGAACTGGTGCTTCTTGATCCGCAGCTGTTTTTCAACCCGCAGATCCAGGTTGGACTCGCCAGGGGTCCGACGCGTTCCCGGCGTTTCGAGAAGGACTGACTCACCGAAGGTCGCCGTCCCGTTCGCCGCGGCCCACCCGGATGGCGGCACGACTGTGACCGAACGGGCCCACGGCGTGCCCTCCAGGTAGGTGAAGAAGAACGAGGCCTGCAGCTGATACGGCATCATGGCGCTGCCCCAGAGTTTCACCTGGAGCGGCCGATCGACGCCGATCCGGCCGTCGCGGTTGATCAGGTAATCCGGGGTGCGGAAGTACCCGTACGGACTGCTGCTCGTGCCCGGGTAGGTGCCGGCCATCTTCGAGAAGACGACCGAGCCGCCGAGCTGCCAGTTGTGCGACATGCGCTTGTTGAGCGTGAGGTCGAGCGCCGTGTACCGGGCCGTCGCGTCGGGAATATTCGTCAGGCGCGTGAACTGCGCCGGCGAATCGGCTTTGCGGAAGTACATCGTGAGCTGCTCGGCCGGGAAGCCCGGGCCAGCCGACGGGACGGTGGTCGTGAACGGCACCCAGTAGCCGGAGCTCACGTCGCTCCAGTACTTCCCGGTCGTCAGATCGTAGTACGGGTTGCTGATCAGGTTACCCCAGTTGCGGACGATGAAGTTCGCGCTCAGCTTCACGTCGCGCGCGATCTCGTGGTCGATTCCCGCGCCGAACTCGTCGATGTGCGGCGTCTTCAGGTTCGGGTCGATCGTCTGCTTCCAGGTGTTGCCGATCATGTCCAACGGGTTGGTGTTGTCGGCCTGGACGAACTTGTCGCCGAGATCGGGGATGCCGTCGTGGTTGGTGTCGAACCAGTTGAGTGGGAACGACCACGGGCTCGACGGCTCGTTGGTGTCGAAGTTCCACCCGGGCATGCTCTCGAGGTAGCGCCCGTAGTGGGCCTTGAGGGCCGTCTTGCCCTTGCCGAACAGGTTGTACACAATGCCCGCCTGTGGGGCGAACCCATGCCACGGGATGGGATTGTCCCACCCCTCGTAGGTGAACTGCTTGAACGGGTTCATGCCGTAGACCGGCAACAGGACTTGGTCGCCGATGGCCTGGGCAAAGGCGTCAGACGGCTGTTTCGTGATCGGCGGGATGTGGCCGCGCGTCAGGTCGTACCGCAGGCCGAGGTTGACGGTCACGCGGTCGTTGACACGCCAGGTATCCTGCGCGAACCCGCCGACGCGCATCGTGTCCGACGCGGAGTAACTGCCGCCCTCGTTCTGAGCCGCGGTGCTCAAGCTGATGAGCCCGTCACCGAAGACCGGATCGGGGCCGTTCAGTCCTTCCAGACCTCGGTAGTAGTAGATGTTCCCGTCCCAGACGGTCACATCCATCGAGTTCTGTGCCCAGTAGGTCCAGGACTCCTTCCCGCGCTGCATCTCGAAGCCGGCCTTGACCTCGTGGCTGCCTTTCCAGTTCTCGATGTACTTGCTGAGCTTGATCGACCCGTTGAAGTTCCGCTTGGTGGTGGCGTCCTGCATGAACTCCTGGCCGCCCCACTCGTAGGAGGTGTAGGCGTCGGTGTAGCGCGGGCTGCTTGCGGTTCCGGGCTGGCTGAGGCCGAAGTAGTCGAACCACCAGAACCCGAACCGCGCGTCGATGAAGGTCTTCGGGCCGACCACCCATGTGAAGTCGGACGAGAGGGTGTCTTCCTTGGACTCCCAGTGGCGGGTGGCGTCCAGCGACCGGTAGAAGGGGATCGTGAAGTCGTGGGGCCGGTCCCCTTTGCTGTAGTTGTAGCTGACGAACATCCGCATCTTGTCGTTCAGCTGCTGGGTGATCTTGCCGAACCCCCAATCCTGGCGGTACGGCGCGTTGTACGCGCCGTAGTACTTGCCCCAGATCGTGACCGGGACGAAGTTGCCCGAGTAGTCCTCGCCCAGGTACTTGTAGCTGCCGAAGAACCACGTCCTGTCCTTCTTGATCGGTCCGCCGACGGTGACCGACGCGTCTTTGCTGAAGATCGGCACCGTGGGCGTGCCGACGTTCAGCGCCGAGAGGTACTCGGCCGGTACGACGCTCTTCGCGAGCGAGCTGTTCGTGTAGTAGTACTGCGCGCTCCCGCTGAACTTGTTGCCCCCCGACTTGGTCACGATGTTCAGGGCGCCCCCGATGACGCCGTAGGTCTCGGCCGGGTTCGCCGTCGTGATGAACTCGATCTGATCGATCGTGTCCCAGTCGATGTTGGCCTCGGCGTATCCCTGGTCCGGGGCACTCACGTTGACGCCGTCGACCAGGTAGGCCATCTCGTTGCGCGACGACCCCTGGACGCTCCGTTCCACGACCCCGGGAGCCATCTGCATGGCGCCGAGGATCGGGTCGCGCACGAGCGGGACCGTGTTCAGCGCTTCGCGGGTAATCGTCTGCGTGTTCGTGGTCTGCTGCAGGTCGACCACCGGGCTGTCAGCCGTCACGGTCACCGTTTCAGACACGGCGGCCGGCTTCATCGTGACGTTGACCTCCACGTCGGTGCCGACGGCCACGACGAGCCCCTCGATCTTGACCGTGCTGAAGCCCAGGAGCGAGGCGGTCAGGGTGTAGGTGCCGGGGGGCAGGTTCAAGGCGTGGTACAACCCCTGGCCGTTGCTGACGTCCGTGAACGGTCGGATGAGCGCGGGACCCGCCACCGTGACCGTGACGCCGGGCACGGCAAGGCCGGACGCGTCGGTGACCTTGCCGAGGATGGTGCCGGTCAGCCTCTGTGCGGACACCGCTGGGGCCACTGCCAGGCTGAGAAGCAGGACCAGCGCGCAGCACTTGACTCTCATGATGTCTCCCCTCACCGCAAGAAAGGACCTTCGACCAACCCCGGGGCGCGGACATCTCCGCTCTGCAGGGAACCGGTAGGTCACGAGCGCCCGTCGCCAAGGTACGCGCGTGCTGGCGGCGGGAGCCTGCAGCAGACCAGGCGGCCACCAAAAGATGGGCGTGACTGTATACGAAGATAGATACGAGGTCAAGAGGCGAGCGCGACCGGGCTGGAGCTTCCGGTCAGCGGATGAGCTTCCGGGTAGTCTGGCGGTGGTTGCGGGCCGACATCCGGGACTTGGCCGTGGCGGGCGGGACGTCAGGAACGCAGGAAACCATAGGTTCTTCCGGGGTCAGGAGGCGTTGTCGCGGATCTGACCTCGCCTTGAACGCCTCGGAGGCCCGGTTCGGCAGGCCCGGTGCCCAGCGCCCGTTCGTGGGCGAAGTGAGAGTGTTGAACTCGGATGCAATTCTGCATACACTACGTGCGCTTTCGCCCTGCCGGAGTTCGTCTCGCGGGAGGAGCTGCGTTCTCCCGGACCAGGGGCCCCCAGAGTCCAGCACAGGACGGTGTCATGCCCATGCAGTGCCGATGGTTGACCGGGGAGGAGATCCGGGCGCTCGTGTCGGCGGGCGACCTGGTGCCCGTCATGGAGAGCGCGCTGCGCGCGTTCTCCGCCGGCGGCGTGGTGCAGCCGCCACGGACCACGCTGTGGGTGGGCGAGGACCGGGCCTTCTGCGGGCTGATGCCCGCGTACGTGCCGGAGGGGAGCGCCCTCGGGTCCAAGCTGGTGACCTACTTCACCGGCAACCGGGCCCGGGGCCTGCCGACCCATTTCGCGACGATCCTGCTGCTCGATCCCACCACAGGCGCCCCGCTGGCGGTTCTGGACGGCGCCTTTATCACCCAAGTGAGGACGGCCGCCGTGTCGGTCGTGGCCGCTCGTTACCTTGCTGCTGCCCCCGTGCGCCGGATGGCGGTCTTCGGGTGCGGCGTGCAGGCCGAGGGCCACTTGCGCGCGTTTTCCGAACAGGTGTCCTCGCTCGAAGAGGTGCGGGTGTGGAGCCCCTTCGACGAACTGGCAGCGTTCGTCGACGAGGTGGCCTCGCGGGTGCGGCCCGCGGTACGGGCCGCCGCGAGCGGCGAGGCCGCGGTGCGCGGCGCGGACCTGATCGTGACCGTTACCTCATCTCCCGAGCCGGTCGTGTGTGCGCGCTGGATCGCCGAGGGCGCCCTCGTCATCTCGGTGGGCGCCTGCCGGCCGGAGCATCGGGAACTCGACGACGAGCTGACGGCCACGAGTCGCCTGGTCGTCGATTCGCGCGAGGCGGCGGTCACGGAGTCCGGTGACATCATGCGCGCCATCGCCGACGGAGTGGTGTCAGCCGACCAGTTGGCCGAACTCGGGGAGATCATTGCGGGCCGCCAACAGGCGCGGCAGCGGCCGCACCAGGTCGTCGTTTTCAAGTCGCTCGGCTTGGCGGTCGAGGACGTGACCGCGGCGCAGCTGGCCTACCGGCTGGCGCTCGCCCAACGCGTCGGGACCGAACTGCCGCTCTGAGGCGCCCGCCGGCCGTCTCAGCCGGTGGTGCCGGCCGATGTACGGACGTCGACATCAGGCGGAGCGGGACCCAAAACGGTTCCGTCGTGTTCGACGGCCTGAGCGATGGTACGATACACGTCCGACTGGTGGCCCAGTGCGGCTCGCTCCTGAAGGGCGGGTGGTGGCGTCACGCGACCGGCGTCGGCAATCAGGACAGCTCCGCAGAGCCTTCCACACGGCTGATCCGGGTCGCCGCCATCGGGGCGGACCCACCTGCACCATGGCAACGCCCGCCTGGCGACACGGTCGCAGGCGCAGTGGTTGGAAGGGGGCCAGGGACCACCATTTCCTTCGGTCGGAAGAGCGCGGGGACGAGATGAGACACCAGCGAGGCACCGATGCCAGGGTGGAGCGAACGAGCGCGGCACGGCTGCGACAAGACAGCCGCGCCGCACGCGGGATCCGGCCAGACGACCCACACCGCGGGCTCGCCGCCGGAGGCGTGACGGCGGATGTCTACAGCCGTTTGCGGGAACTCATCGTGTCGGGCGGCCTGGCGCCTGGCGCGCCGCTCATCGAATCGGACCTGTCCGTGCGCCTCGCCGTGAGCCGGACGCCCATTCGCGCGACGCTCCTACGCCTGCAGCAGGAAGGGTACATCGTTGGGACGCCAGTCGGCCGGGTGACGCGTGCCATCGTCGCTCCCCTGACCGGTGAGGACATGCGCGAACTGCACTTCATCTTCGGCGCGTTCGAGGGGCTGGCGGTGCGGCAAGTGACGCAGTTCCCGCCGGACATCCGTCTTCGCGTCGCTGACCGGATGGCAGCCGTCAACCGCGACCTGCGGGACGCTTGCGCTGGGCCACAGCGGCAGGTCCGCTACGCGCAGGATCTCCACGTCCGCTTTCATCGCTGCTGTGCCGAGGTCTGCGAGGGACGGCGGCTGCCGGGCCACCTGAACGCCCTGCAGCCCCAGATTGAGCGCTACGAGCGCTTCTACACAGGTGTCCTGGTGCTCGGAAACGGTTTCGACGCCTCGCTTCTCGAGCACGACGAGATCATCGAGGCGGTTCGGCAGGGCGATCCCGAACGCGCCGAGCGGGCTGTCGTCGTCAACTGGCGGAACGGCGCCGAGCGCTGCATGCCGATCGTGGCCATGTTTGGCGAGCGGGGCAGCTGGTAATCTGCCCGGCTCCTCACTGTGGAAGACTTGCATGAACCTTGCGTTCCGTGCCCTGCTCCTCGCGATGGCGGTAGCCGCCCCGATGCTCGGGCTCGGCTGCCAGACCGTCGCCGGGCCGCACCGGGACCCGGTGGCCTGGTGGGCTTTCGACGAGCAGCACGGCAACACGGTGCGCGACCGTGCCACTGGCGTTGTTGACGTCGTCCGCGGGCACGCGTACTGGCGGGCGGGGGTGTCGGGGAGCGGCCTGAAGTTCGACGATTTCACGACCCAGGTAGTGCGCCAGGCGGCGAAGGCGCCGCGCGTGAGCTCGGGCCTCACGGTGCAAGCCTGGATCGCCGTGGCAGCCTACCCGTGGAACTGGGCTCCGATCGTGAGCCAGGCGAGCGAGCCGCGCGCGGGCTACTACTTCGGCGTCGGACCGCGCGGCGAGCTTGGCCTGTCGGTGGCGGCGGGCGGCAGGTGGCGCACGTGCACGTCCAGCGTCCGGCTGCCGCTGCGCCAGTGGGTGCATGTGGCGGCGACCTACGACAGGTCCGACGGAGTGGCGCTCTATGCCGACGGCGTGAAGGTCGGGTCGCTGGCGATCCGCGGACGACTGACGCCGGCCACGTCGGCTGACCTGGTGATGGGGATGAACGCGGAGACGCGCAGGCCGCAGTACGTGGTTGGGAAGGGGGCCGGCACGCTGCCGGCGTGGTACTCCTTGGACGCGATCCTCGACGAAGTGAAGATCCACGATCGGGCCCTCTCTTCCTCCGAGATCGCGAGCGCGGCGCGGGCGTTCCGCCCGGGCGTCCCGGAGATCCCCCCACGCGTCCTGCCGTCCGGCCCGCCCGGACCGGGCCGCTTTGGTGCCTACTACACCCGGCTGCAGTACTACGACGAGTGGGAGGCGCTCTGGCCCATTGGGCCCTACCCGGACGTCGTGGTCCAGTTCGACGGGTCGCCGATCCGCGTGGTCTTCTGGCGCGGCACCCGCTATTCGCCCGCCTGGGTCATGGAGAACGGCCTCTGGATGACCGACCAGAGCGTCGAGGCGTGGGACGACACGTCGGGTTGCTTCGAGCACATGCAGGACCCGCAGTGCCGGTACTCGCACGTCCGGGTGATCGAGAACACGCCGGCCCGAATCGTGGTGCACTGGCGGTACGCGGCGGTCAGCTCTCGCAACACCCTGTGGAAGACCGACGAGAGGACGGGGTGGGGCTTGTGGGTGGATGAGTACTACACGTTCTATCCCGACGGCACCGGACTCCGGCGCGTCACGTGGCGCAAGCCGTTCCTGGACCGGGAGATCTCCGAAATCCAGGAGACGCTGCCCCTCGCCCAGGTCGGCCAGGGGCCGGACGACGTGCTCGAGCACGATGCCTTGAAACTCGCGAACATGAGCGGCGAGACGCACACCTACGCCTGGCCGGGCAATCCGACGGCGGAGAGCCCCGTGCGCCCCGCGCACGCGAACATCCAGGTGGTCAACCTCCGGTCGAAGGCCGATCCGTTCATCGTGTTCGAGCCCGGCAACGAGATGACGGTGTTCATGGCCAAGATGCGGAGTGATAGCGCCGACCACTTCGCCGGATGCAACCACTTCCCGGTGTCGCAGATCCCTTCCGACGGGATGCGCTGCATCGCCCGCGACCGTGTGTCGCACCTCGGTGTCAACTACAACGACCCGGTCTGGCACGAGTCGGGCGACGGGACCGTCTGGGCCGTGTGGATGACGGGTACGACCGAGGGGCCGCCGGAGGCGCTGCTCCCCTTGGCGCGCTCGTGGCTGCAGCCCGCAGACCTGCGACTCGACGGCCGAGCGTTTGTGAGCGAGGGGTACGACCGCGCCCAGCGTGCCTACGTGGTCAGGCCCACCAATCCATCGAAGCCCGCCACACTGAAGGGCACCTTTCAGGCCAGCAGCCAGTCGCCCCTCGTGAACCTCTGCCTGGTCGTGCGGAATTGGGGCGACCGTTCCGTCGTCGTCAGCGTGGATGGCCGGTTCCCGCACGAGGGGGTCCGGATCGGGCACGTGGGGACACTCGAAGGCACCGACCTGCTGGTCTGGCTCGCCGTGCGCGCGACGACGCCACTCTCGGTGGCGATCACACCGGCCTCCTGATTCCTTCCGTGCCGGGGCACCGGCCCGCGCACGGTGTCCTCACCGAGAAGCCGGGGGGACCACCTGCATCCCGGCCAATCCGCCGTTCTGGCGCGAGACCCGCAGGGCGTGGCCGTCGTACGCCACGACGGCGTCGGGCGCCGCCTCCGGGTCGACGCCGACGCCGTGGCCCGGGCGGACGAAGACGACGCGGAACGTCCGACGGGCGAGCATGCCGGGAAACGCACCTTGCCGCTGACCGATCACCAGCGACCCCGTGTGGTCGTCCCAGGCGAACGGGATCAACGCGCGCGCGCCGCGCTCGTAGGCGTAGTTGTCCCCCTCGTCTTCGTAGAGGACGAAGTGCGCGTCGGCGCCGGAATACACACGCAACTCGATCGGATCGGCGGGCTGCTCCCCGGTGAACTGCAGGTGCGGGCCGAGCGGGACGATCGACCCCGCCCGGACGTAGAGGGGCATGATCTCGATGGGGACTGCGCGATCCACGGTCGTCCCGGCGTCGAGCCGATCCCCGGTCCAGAAGTCGATCCAGGTGCCCGTTCCCGGCAGATAGACACTTTGCGTCCGCACCCGGCTCGGGTCGTACACGATGCGCTTCATCGTGGGTGTGCGCCACCCCAGCCGCATCTCGGTGCCGTACTTCTTGTTGCCGTGCTCGATCGTCAGCGCGTAGCGCGTATCGGCGCGCAGCGGGACCTTGACCTTGTAGGTCTTGCCGCCCTGCTTGCCCCAATCGTCCACGAGGGGCTTCCCGTCGAGCCACATCCGCGCGCCGTCATCGAGCGACAGCCAGAACTCGTAGGTGCCCGCTTCCTTTGTTTTCACCTGCCCGGTCCAGCGGATGCAGTAGGTCGTCTCAGCAAGTCCGCTCGGCATCCCCTCGCCCCACGCCTCGAAGGCGGCCGAGTCCTGCACGCGCTCGGCAACGGGCGTGTCGAAGTGGGCGCCGTTGTAGAAACTCGCGGTCAGACCGCCCGGCTGCCCGTTGGCTGTGTAGAGGTTCTCCCGGGGAACGGTGTCGGCCTCGGCGTTCTCGCCGTAGTAGAGGTGCGTGGTGACCGGGGCGACGAGCATCGACGGCCCGAACATGAACTGGTCGCCGATGCGGCGGGCGCGGGCGTCGTCCGGGAAGTCCATCGGCAGCCCGCGCATCAGCGTGTAGCCCGCGTCGGTGATGCGCCAGGCCAGCGAGTAGAGGTAGGGGAGCAGTCGGTAGCGAAGGCGGTCGGTACCGCCGCAGCGTTTCGTACGCCCAGGACCCGGGCTCGCCGAAGCGCCAGATCTCGCGCGGCGTGCTCGTGCCGTGGGACCGGAAGATCGGGCAGAACGCGCCAAACTCGAACCACCGCACGTACAGCTCGCGATAGCCCGGGTCACGGCAGCCCTCGTCGAAGATGCCCTGCCGTGACACGTAGAAGGCCCCGATGTCGGTGGTCCAGTAGGGGATGCCGGCCATTCCGAGGTTGAGGCCAGCCGCGATCTGGTGGCGGAACACCGTCCAGTCGGCCGTGATATCGCCTGACCAGGTGGCGGCCGCGTGGCGTTGCTGGCCCGCGAAGGCGGAGCGGGTCAGGATGAAGACCCGCTTGTCGGCGGTCGCGGCCCGCTGGCCCTCGTAGACGCCGCCCGTGGTCATCAGGGAGTAGGTGTTGAGGTAGCGGGCCATCGTGCCGAGGGCGTTGCGGCGCGCCGCTTTGATGTACGGCTCGCCGGCGTCCTCGAGCTCCGGCTCGGTGGCGTCCATCCAGTAGGCGTCGACGCCCTTCGAGAACAGTCCGTCGCGCACGTAGCGCCAGTAGATCTCCCGCGCCTCGCGGCTATAGGCGTCGTAGACCCGGCCCTTGGTCCAGTGCTCGGGCCCGTAGAGCAGGCCTTTCGCCTGCAGCTCGCCGTAGATCGCGGTCTTTCGCCCCAGCACCGGCCAGATCGAAATCATCAGGCGGGCGTGGTACCGGTCGTGGAGCTCGCGGATGAGGCCGGCGGCATCTGGGAACCGGGCTTCGTCGAACCGCATGCCGGACCACTGGTCCTCCTCCCCCCAGTAGCGCCAGTCCTGCACGATGGTATCGAGCGGGAGGCCCCGCCGACGGGTACTCGGCGACCACGTCGAGCAGCTCGCGGCCGGTGTTGTACCGCTCCTTCGATTGGAAGTACCCGTAGGCCCACTTCGGGAACAGGGGCGCGGTCCCGGTCAGCTGCCGATAGCCGAGAACGACGTCGTCCATGTCGGCGCCGGCGATGAAGTAGTAGTCAACCGCATCCCCGACCTCCGACCACAGCGAGCAGCCGTCCGCGCCGTCGTGAAACCTGGTCTTCGAGTAGTTGTCCCAGAGGACGCCGTAGCGGTGGGTCGAAACGAAGAAGGGCACGACGACCGTGCCGTTGGCCTGCGTCATCGTGATGTCGTGCCCGCGGTAGTTCATGATGCCGTCGGGGTACTGGCCGAGCCCGTAAATCCCCTCGTCGGGTGTGAACGCGAACGTCTGTTGCACCTCGTGGGTCGCCTCGCCGAGGACGACCACCGGCCTCAGGACGCGCGGAGTCGCCCCCTCGCGCAGCAGGAGGCGGCCGCGCCGGTCGTGGAAGCTGACGGCGCCCGTCTTCCCGTCGACCCGGACGAGGAGCGCGGCGGTCCTCAGCTCGAGGCTCTGATCCGACCGGGTGACCTCGAACGCGACGGCGGGCGGGCTGTCTCGGACGACCAAGCTGGGACGCAGGGCGAATCGGCCCGTAGGGTCGACGACCACGCGGATGGTCCGCGGAGAGAACACTTCGAGCTTCAGGGCTCCCCTCGCCAGCCGGACGACCACGCCAGTGGCCGTCCGCTCGGGGCCGCGCGGGCCGCAGCCAGTCGCCAGTGTTGCGGCCACCACGACGCCCAGAAGGACGACGGTTCGACGCGAGACGGCGCACATCCTGTCCATCTCCCCTCCTCGGGCGCGTTCGCGCTCAACGGCCAGCGGCCAGCGTGTAGGCGGCCCCAGGCGTGGTCGCGAACTCCAGGACGTCGGGCTCGGGACGCGTCGTGTGGACGGCCTGGCCCGACGCGGTGACTGAGAGCGGCACTGCCGACCGCACACGGCACCGCTGACCGAGCGCGGAGCGGACGGTGGCCCGCTCCACCGCGCCGTGCTTCCAGGCCAAGTCGACTTCAAACCCGCCCCGCGCCCGCAGCCCGGTCACCTCGCCGTCCGGCCAGGCGGCGGGCAGCGCCGGCAGCAAGGCGAGCTCGTTCTCGTGGGACTGCAGGAGCATCTCGGCGATCGCCGCCGTCATGCCGAACGCCCCGTCGACCTGCATGGCCCGCGAGCAGATGGAGAACAGGCTGAGCGTCGTGTAGGTCCTGGCGGCGTAGGCCACGTTCTCGAGCGCTCGGGCGCCGTCGCCCAGCCGTGCCCACGACGCGGCCTTCCAGGCCGACGACCAGCCGTTGCCGGTCAGGCCCCGCTGTTCGAGCACCGCGCGGGCGGCCTCGGCCAGCTTCGGCGTGCGGCGTGGCGAGATCTCGGTGGCCCGGGTAGAGGCCGTAGAGGTTCGAGATGTGTCGGTGGCTCTTCTCGCGCTGGCCCCAATCCTCGAGCCATTCCTGCAGCGTCCCGTCGTGACCGACCTGCATCGGCGCGAGCCGCGCGCGCGCGGCCAGCACCTTGGCCCGGAACTCCGCGTCGACGCCGAGGATGGTGGAGGCGTCGGCGACGTAGCCGAACAGGTCGCCCAGGATCTGCATGTCGATCGTGGAGCCGGCCACCAGCGCGGTACCCGGGCTGCCCGAGCCCGTCACCTCGTCGAAGAACTCGTCGTTGCCGGGCGCCAGCGGGAAGTTCTCGGGCGAGGTCGACGGGTTGGTGACGAGCCACCCGTGCTTCGGGTCTTCGACCAGGTAGTCGAGGAAGAACTCGACGGCGCCCCTCATCTCCGGGTAGTACTCGCGCAGGAATGCCTGGTCCCCGGTGAACAGGTAGTGCTCCCAGAGGTGCGTGCAGAGCCAGGCGCCACCCGTCGTGAAGCCGCCCCAGCTCGGGCCGTCCATCGGCGCGGCAACCCGCCAGAGGTCGGTGTTCTGATGGAACACCCACCCGCGCGCGCCGTAGTGCTCCCGGGCGACATCGGTGCCCTGGTCGGTCAGCTCGCGGATCATCGTGAACAGCGGCTGGGCGGTCTCCGAGAGATTCGCGACCTCGGCCGGCCAATAGTTCATCTCGGTGTTGATGTTGGTCGTGTACTTCGAATCCCACATGGGATTCATGTCCTTGTTCCAGATGCCCTGGAGGTTGGCCGGCTGAGCGCCGGGCCGCGAGGACGAGATGAGGAGGTAGCGCCCGAACTGGAAGATCAGGGCGGCCAGATCCGGGTCGTTCGCGCCGTCGAACCGCTTCAGCCGTTCGTCGGTCGGAAGCGGCGAGGCCGGCCCGGGTCCGAAACGAGCAGACACCCGGCGGAACAGCCGCTGGTGTTCCCGGACATGCGCCGCCTTGAGATCGTCGAAGGACTTGCCGGCCACCGCTCGCAGCGCCGCCGTCACGCGGGCGTCCGGGTCGCCGCTCACATCCTTGTAGCTCACGAAGTTGGTCGCGGCGGCCACTACCAGCAGCACCTCGTCGGCGTTCCGGATGGCGAGCGTGTCGTCCACGACCGTCATGGTGCCGCCGCGCGGCCGGGCGCGCAGCCGTGACTGGTATCGCAGCTTCCCGACGACGCCCAGGTAGTCGGCCGACTTGCCGCGTACGACCAGTCCGTCTCCCCCGTCGGCGTCCATATGGAAGTAGTCGGTGGCGTAGTTGGAGTGGGCCTGGTTCCGCTCGCCACGAAGCTGAATCCGCACCGAAATGTGGCTGGGCCGGTCCGCAGACAGACGAATGACGACCACCTGGTCGACCGGCGAGGCGAACACCTCGCGCACGAAGCGCACGCCGCCTTGCTCGTAGCTGGTGGTCACAACGGCCGTGTCGAGGTCGAGCTGGTGGCGGTAGTCGCGCACCGGACCGCCTGCCGGGAGCGTGAGCACGAGGGTCCCGATCGACTGGTACTTCTGCTGCTCGACGGGGTAGCCCATGAGATAGCGCCCGAACAGGCGGTGCGCGCGCACGAGCTCGCCGTCGAAGATCAGCCGCCGGATCTCGGGGAGACCCTTGGCGCCTCCCTTGACGGTCGTCGAATAGGGTCCGCCCGACCAATAGGTGTCCTCGTTGAGTTGAACCTGCTCTTCGTCCGTCCGGCCGAAGACCATCGCGCCGAGCCGGCCGTTGCCCACCGGCAGCGCGTCCTCCCACTTCTCGGCCGGGTGCGTGTACCAGAGGACCGGGACCGGGTTCGGTACGGCCGCCACGGCCGCCGGTGCGGCAAGGACGAGCGCACTGCAGGACAGCAGGCAAACGAGCGCGGCTCCGAAACGGACCAGCCGACGCCTCGCCATGAGTGCAACGATGACCATGGTTTCCCCCTTGTCGATCGGTACCGGCCCCCCCACTTCCGCGCGGGCGGCGCGGCCCCTGTCTGGCGTCTAGTTGCGGTCGGCCTCGCTCGCGTTCCGTGCACGGAACACCGCGATCTCCGCCAGGCCCACGTCCTCGGTCGACTCGGAGACCGACTCCACGAGGAACGCGACCCACCGGATGGTTTTCGGCGCGAAGGCGAGTTCCTTGGCCGCGGCGGCGCCAGCGGGCAGCTCGCCCACCTTGATCGTGGAACCGTCGCTGAAGACCAGCCGACCCGACGTGATGTGGCTGGCCTTGGCGTCGGGCCGGTCGAACAGCCAGACGCGGTCGACTCGCTGCGGCGCGTCCCAGTCCAGGCGGACCATGGCCGCGCCGCGCTCGCCGTTACTGATCCACTCGTACCGCGACCCGCTGGCCTGTCGGTCGACGACGCCGTCGACAGCCCCCTCACCGTAGTAGGCGGTCTGCTCGGAGAACGGCTTGTTCTTCTTGTTCACCGACGACACGGTGATGCGCGCACTCAGGGCCACGTTGTCGGGTTGCTTGATGGGGTCGGTCTGACCGGGCGACTGGGACAGGCGCGTGGCCTCGACGCGGTCGAGCAGGCGGACCTCCTGCAGCGTGAGCGCGTAGCGGCTTCCGAGCGGCGAGGCCTTGGTCCGGTTGGCGAAGTAGTGCTGGTCGAAGTTCGCCGAGTAGCACAGCCAGGCGGTGCGGCCGTCGGCGCCGATGAACTTCGACGGGAAGTTGGCGAAGTAGCCCTGCCGCCCGAACGCCGTCATGAAGGTCACCAGCTTCCAGGGCCCGGTGATGGCGTCCGACTCGAGCAGGTACGTGTTCATGTCCTTGACGCCCGGCCACCCGTCGATGATGCACATGAGGTACTTCTTCAGCGGGGCGTCGTAGGTGATGGTGACGCAGCCCATCCGGTTGTTCCAGGCGATCAGGGGCTTGATGTCAGCGAAGTGCCGCGACCAGATCGGGCGGCCTGCCGCGTCGTGCCCGGCGAAGAACTCGTAGGCGTCGAGGCGGTTGATTGTCTCCGGGCTCGGGCGCACGCGGGCGAGGTAGATCTCGTCGCCGGCGATCCAGCTCAGGTTTGCCTTGCGCGGCTTCGGGTCAGGGTCGCTGGCGCCGTGTCCCACCAGGTACGCCTTGCCGTCAGGCGAGTGCTCCATGTTCTTCCCGAAGTCCACGAAGTGCGGCGTGCCCATCTTCACCTTCTGTCCGTTCTTGCCGGACTCCGGGAACAACGGGTGGCTGGGCGAGAGCGGCGTGTCGACCCAGGTCTTCCCGAAGTCGCGCGAGATGCGGAAGCCGGGCACCGGGCCGAGCACCGCCCAGCTGTACTCCGGCACGTCCGGGTCGAAGTCGATGGCGTAGGTGGCGTAGTACCAGATGCCGTCGTGGACCAGGTTGGCGCAGGGGTACCGGCCGCCGTAAGGCTCGGCCGAACCGGGGTAGCTGCCCAGCGACAGGACCTGGAGGTGCGGCGGGTCGTCACCGATGATGACGGCGTTGCCAGTGCGCGCGCGCGCCCGCCCGCTCGAGTGCACGGACTCCTCCCCAATCTCGCCGTCGGTCCACCCGGAGTACATGTTGCCGTTCGAAGCCCAGGAGGGATACCAGGTGTCGGCGTCCGTGTAGGCCGCCCAGTGGTGCGTGAAGGCCAGGCCCACAATGTCGGTCGACTTCTCGAACGGGCAGTCGTCCGGCGGGCTCGATGGCCACACGTCCGGCTGCCAGGCCGCGGGCGTGTACGGGACGACCCGCTCAACGGTGGCCGCCCCGGGCGGCGGGGCGGCGTGGCACGCGGCCAGGACGAGGAGGCATGCTCCGGCGGCTGCGGCGGTTCTGCTGGTCATCGCGGTCCTCCAGGCACTTTCGGGCAGGGCCGGGATGCTCGAGCCCGGCCCCGCACACGCGTCTTGCGAATCCTAGGCGGCCTCTCGGCGCCCTGGCCGGCGCTCCCGCGACGCCACCCGGGCGAGCAACACCGCGGCGAGCACCATGACGCCACTCACGACATCCTGCCAGTAGGTCGACACGCCGCTCATCGCGAAGGCGTTGTAGACGATCGCCAGGAACAGGACGCCGAGCACGCTTCCGCCGATCGATCCGGTCCCGCCGTTCAGGCTCGCGCCGCCGATGGCGACGGCCGTGATCACGCGCAGCTCGGAGTTCTGCCCGAAGCCGGTGCTGGCGCTGACGTACTGCGAGGTGGCAATGACGCCCGCCAGGCCGGCCAGCGCCGAGCACAGCGCGTAGACCACCACGAGGACGCGCTCGACCTTCACGCCACTGAGGCGAGCCGCGCGCGGGTTGCCGCCGATCAGGTAGATCTGCTGGCCGAGGCGGTGGCGGCTGAGGCCCAAGCCAATGACGACGGCGAGCACGGCGAACAGGACGAGCGCCACAGGCACGCCGGCCACCCGCCCGTGGCCGAGGAACGCGAAACTGTCGGGGAGCCCGGTGACGGGGGCACCGTGCGTGATGACGAGGTTGACGCCCTTGAGCGAGAGCATCGTGGCGAGGGTGGCGATGAACGGGTGCACGCGGAACAGGTTCCCCATGCCGGCATTCAGCGCGCCAACGCCGGCCGACGCGGCGAGCGCCGTGGCCACGGCGAGCGCCACCGGCACGCCGGAACGGAGCAGCAAGGCGACCACGATGGCCGCAAACGGCAGCACGGCGCTCACCGACAGGTCGATCCCACCGGAGATGATGACCCCCGTCATCCCGAGCGCCATGAACGCCTCGAGGATGAAGTTCATCGCCAGCACTTCGACGTTTGCCGGGTCGGAGAAGGCCGGGTAGAGCACGGTCATGACGGCACAGAGGCTGGCCACGGCGGCCCCCAGGCCGAGCTTGTATTTGGTCGCCGGCGTCGCGATCCACCCCCAGCTGCTGGCCACGCTGCCTTTCCGCGCCCTCATGCGCTCGCGTGCCGCATGACCGTCTCCTGCGTGGCGGCCGCGCGGTCCAGGATCGTGACGAGACGGCCCTGCCGGAAGACGGCGACGCGGTCGCTCAGGGCCAGGAGTTCCGGCAGGTCCGAGGAAATCAGGATGATTGGCAGCCCGGCATCCGCCAGAGCGCACAGCTGGCGGTGGATGCCGGCCTTGGCCGCGACGTCCACGCCGCGCGTGGGCTCGTCGACGATGAGCACCCGGGGCGTCGCCGACAGCCACTTGGCGAGCAGCACCTTCTGCTGGTTGCCGCCGCTGAGGCTCAGCGTTTCCACCCGGTCGTCGGCAGGCCGGACGTCAAGCCGCTCGACGTAGCGCGCCGACTCGGCGGAAATCGCGCGGGAGCGCAGCAAGCCGGCACGCGAGACCAGTGCGGGCAGGGAGGCCGCGACGATGTTGTCGCGCACCGACATCGGCAGGAACAGCCCGAGCGCCTTCCGGTCTTCAGTCAGGTAGCCGATCCCGCACGCGATGGCCTGACGTGGCGACCGGATCGCGAGCGCGCGTCCGTCGAGCAGCACGCGCCCGCCATCCGCCCGGTCCGCGCCGAAGATCGCTCGCGCCACCTCCGTGCGGCCCGCGCCGACAAGGCCCGCAAAGCCCAGGATCTCGCGTTCCCGCACGGCGAAGTGGATCCCTGCGAAGACCCCCCGCCGCGTGAGCCCGTCGACCTCGAAGATCTCCCGGCCGGGACGCGTCGACCTCGCCGGTGCCATCGCGTCGAGGTCGCGGCCCACCATCAGGGCCACTAACTCGTCGGCCGAGGCCAGGCTCGTCGTGTGCCCGGCCAGCCGCCCGTCCCGGAGGACCGAGACCTCGTCGGCGATCTGCAACACCTCGCCCAGCCGGTGCGAGATGTAAATGATCGCGACGCCGCGCGCCTTCAAATGGCCGAGCAGCGCGAACAAGCGCTGCGCCTCGTGGTCGGAGAGGGCCGAGGTCGGTTCGTCGAGGATCAGCACGCGGGCCTGCGAGGAGAGCGCCTTGGCGATCTCGACCAGCTGCTGGCCACCAACGCTGAGCGTGCCGACCGCGGCCGAGGGATCGAGATCGACGCCGATTTCCCCGAGGATGGCCGAGGCCTGGCGCCGGAGCGCGGCCCGGCGGATGAAGCCAAGCCGCCCGGCCGGCTCCCGGTGGGCGAAGATGTTCTGGGCGACCGAGCGATTGGGGAAGAGGCTGAACTCTTGGTGCACCGTGCCGATGCCGGCACGGATTGCCTCGGCGGGGCTGGCGAAGGCGACGCTCCGGCCCTCGAGACGCAGGCCGCCGGCATCGGGGCGCACGACGCCGCCGATGATGTTGATCAGCGTCGACTTGCCCGCGCCGTTCTCGCCGACGACGGCGTGGATCGACCCCGCCCGCACCGTCAGCGTGACCGCGTCGAGCACCGTGTGCCGCCCGTAGCGCTTCGTGACGCGGTCGACGTGCAGCATTTCGTCGTGCATGGGCGTCACTGCACCTCGTTCCGTCGGCGCCGGTACGCATCGAGGGCCACGGCAACCACGAGAATCAGGCCGCTCACCACGCCTTGCCAGTACACCGAGAGCTGGAGGAGGACGAACCCGTTCAGGATTACCGCCAGCAGCAGCACGCCGAGCGACGTGCCCAGGATGCTGCCGGTGCCGCCGCTGAAGCTCGCACCGCCGAGCACGGCGGCGGCGATTGCCCGCAGCTCGGCCAGCTCCCCGAAACGGGCGTACCCCATCGCTAGGCGCGAGGTCATGAAGACGGCGGCCAGTCCGGCCAGCAGCCCGCTGACGACGTACCCCCAGCACACCAGCCGGCCCACGTCGATGCCCGACAGCGTGGCCGCGGCTGGATTGTGGCCCGCGTAGAACGCGTCATGGAGCGGCTTCCACCGCCTCAGCAGGAAGTCGAGGCCGACCAGCAGGCCGAGGACTGCGAACACCGGGTACGGGACCCCCAGCAGCTGTCCGCGCCCGATGGCGACGTAAGTTGCGGGCAGCCCGGACAGGAAGTAGCCAGAGGTGAGAACGGTGGCCGCCCCGCGGGCGATCGACATCGTGCCGAGCGTCACGATGAACGGGGCCAGGCCAAAGCGGGTGACCAGGACGCCGTTCAGCCCGCCGGTGCCCGCCGACAGGGCCAGCCCGGCCAGGATGGCCAGCGGGACACCCGAGCCGGCGCGCAAACACATCGCCGTGACGACGCCCGACAGGCCGATTACGGCGCCCACCGAGAGGTCGATGCCGCCCAGTACCATCACGAGCGTCAGGCCGGCCGCGACCGGGAGGTCGTAGATCATCCCGGTGCCGACCGACAGCAGGTTGCTGGCGCTCAAGAACGTGGGCTGGGCGGCGGCGACGAACACCGTCACCGCGAGAATCAGCAGGCCGAGCGCGGCCTCGCGGCTCCGGAAGAGGGAACCGCCCCAGGCCCGGCGCACCGGCGCCGATCCGGGACCGGCCCGCGGGGAGGAGGCCGTGTCCGGCGCGGCGGGATCGTCGTTCGAGGCCGGCACGCTCATTCGTGTGTCCCAGGGATGGCTCGGGGGCGGCCTCGAGAGGTGGCGCGTACACCGGCGCTTGCGAGTCAGCTGGATTCAGAATAGTATACAGGTCGCCCGGACGAGTCAACGAGCCGGGGCGGCGCCCGAGCCCGGCGCCGCACCTCCCCTTTCGAGGAGCGTCCAACCGTGATGAGGGCGGCCGCGACCTGGCGGTGGCGCGTGCTGGCTCTGCCGGCGCTCGCAGCGCTGGCCGTCGCCGGTTTCGTGGCGTCGTGTGCCCCGGCTCCCGTATCGCATCGCGAACCGGTCGCCTGGTGGACGTTCGATGAACCGGGCGGCGCCTCGGTCATCGACCGGGCTGGCCAGATCACCGATCACATCAACGGGCACTTCCGGCGGCCACCCGGCGTCTCGGGCACCGGCCTCAAGTTCGACGACTTCACCACTCAGGTCGTGCGGGCGGCGGCGAAGGCGCCCCCATTGTCGTCGGCCTTAAGCGTCGAGGCCTGGATCGCGGTAGCCGCCTATCCCTGGAACTGGGCGCCGATTGTCAGCCAGGAGCGGCAACCGCGCGAAGGCTACTTTTTCGGCGTCGGGCCGCGTGGGGAGATCGGACTGTCGCTGGCGGTCGGCGGGGCCTGGCAGAGCTGTGTGTCGACGCGCCGCGTGCCGTTGAAGACGTGGATTCACGTGGCAGCGACTTACGACGCCGAGGCGGGCGCCGTCGTGTACCTGGACGGCACGCCGGTTGGGTCGCTGGGGGTGAAGGGCCGGATGAAGCCGGCCGCGTCCGCCGACCTGGTCATGGGTATGAACCCGGAGCGGCGCATGCCGCTCAACGTCGTCGGCAAGGGCGCCGGCACGCTGCCGGCCTGGTTCTCCCTCGATGCGATCGTCGACGAGGTGAAGGTCTACGACCGGGCCCTGTTGCCGGCCGAGATCCGGCGGGCGGCCGCAGGCTTCCACCCCGGACCGCCCGACATCCCGCCACGCATCCTGCCGTCCGGGCCGGGAGGGCCGGGCCGCTTCGGCGCCTACTACACGCGCTTGTCCTACTACGACGAATGGGACGCCTTGTGGCCGGTGGGCCCGTATCCCGACATCGTCGTCCAGTTCGACGGCTCGCCGATCCGGGTCGTCTTCTGGCGCGGCACCCGCTACTCGCCGGCGTGGGTGACCGAGAACAACCTCTGGATCACCGACCAGAGCGTCGAGGCGTGGGACGACACGTCGGGCTGCTTCGAGCACATGCAGGACCCGCAGTGCCGGTACTCGCACGTCCGGGTGATCGAGAACACGCCGACCCGAATCGTGGTGCACTGGCGGTACGCGGCGGTCAGCTCTCGCAACACCCTGTGGAAGACCGACGAGAAGACGGGGTGGGGCTTGTGGGTGGATGAGTACTACACGTTCTATCCCGACGGCACCGGACTCCGGCGCGTCACGTGGCGCAAGCCGTTCCTGGACCGGGAAATCTCCGAAATCCAGGAGACGCTGCCCCTCGCCCAGGTCGGCCAGGGGCCGGACGACATCTTCGAGCACGACCTGCTGTCGCTCGCCAACATGCGGGGCGAGACGCACACCTACTCGTGGCCCGGTCCCGAGGTGAAGAGCCCCGTCAAGCCGGACCACGCGAACATCCAGGTGGTCAACCTGCGCTCGAGGGCGCACCCCTTTCTCATCTTCGAGCCGGGCAACCAGATGGTCGTCTTCTTCAACCCGAGAAACCACAGCGACGACGGCAAGACGTTTGTCGGCTACAACCACTTTCCGGTCTCGCAGATCCCCTCCGACGGCATGCGCTGCGTCGCACGCGACCGGGTGGGCCACCTCGGGGTGAACTACAACGACCCGGTCTGGCACGAGAACGCCGACGCCACGGTGTGGGCGGTGTGGATGACCGGCATGACCGACCGACCGCCAGACTCGCTTCTGCCACTGGCCCGGTCGTGGCTTCAGCCGGCCGAACTGCAGCTCGATGGGGCGGGATTTGCGAGCGAGGGATACGATCGGGCCGAGCGGGCCTACGTCGTGCGGCGCGCGGGTGGGCCCGAATACGGCGCGCTCGTCGCCCGGCTGTTGGCGAGCGAGCAGTCGCCGCTCGAGAACGCCTGCCTGATCGTCAGGAATTGGGGTGAGGCGGCCGCCCGGGTCGCCGTCAACGGGCGCGCCCGCACGCCGCGGGTCGGCTACTTGCGCTCGCTGGAGGGCACCGACCTGCTCGTGTGGCTGGCGGTTCGGGCGACGACACCTGTGCAGGTAACCATTTCGCCCGCCCCCTGACGGGGCGGCACCGCTCGGAAGGACGACACCGATGAGTCTCGGCCGACGGTTCGTGCGCGTGTCGGCGGCCTTGCTGCTCGCCGTGCTGGCGGGCACCGTTTCGGGGTGCGGTCGTCGCGGGAGCCCGGCGGGCGGCGGGGGAGCCGCCCGGCCGGAGCGCTACGCGACGGTGGTGTTCCTCAGCGGGTCCGAGTTCTTCAACTGGGCGTACGCGGGGATGCGGGACGCGGCCCGCGCGCTCGGCCCACAGATCCAAGTGGAGCTGCAGGGGCCCGCCGAATGGGACGCCTCGCTCGAGGCACGGACGCTGGAGCAGCTGACGGCCCGGAAGATCGACGGCGTGGCCGTCACGGCCGCCGAGGCCAACGCGCTCGTGCCGGCGATCGACAAGGCGATCGCCGCGGGTATCCCCGTCATCACCTTCGACTCGGACTCGCCTGCCAGCCGCCGCCTGGCGTTTGTCGGCACCAACAACTACAACGCCGGATGGGCAGCGGGCAAGGCCATGGCCGAATGGCTGGGCGGCAAGGGCCAGGTGGGCGTCTCCACGTTTCCCGGTCCGGACCACTTGAAGAAACGCCTCGACGGCTTCACAGCCGCTCTGGCCCAGTTCGCTCCCGGCATCAAGATTGCCGCCATCGTCAACGACGAGGGCGACGTGGCAAAGGCGGAAACGCAGATCACGGCGATGCTGCAGGCCAACCCTGGCATCACGGGGATCTTCTGCGCGCACGGCAACCCGGGGCCGGGGGCTGCGGCCGCGGTCCGCAACCTCGGGCTGAAGGGCAAGGTCCAGATCCTCGCCTTCGACTTCGGCACGCCCATCATCGAACTGATCGAAAGCGGGGAAATCAAGGGCACGGTCGGCCAGAACCCGTACCTGATGGGCTACATGGCGATGCTGCTTGCCTGGAGCGCCAGGCACCCGACTGACGTGCCGTCGGGACGCCCGGGCTTCGGCCACGTCCCGGACACGATCGACACCGGCGTGACGGTGCTCTACAAGGCCGACATCGGCCGGTACCGCTCGGTGCCCAAGGTGTAGGCGCTGCCGCGCCGGGCCCGTGGCCGATGGCCGGGCGGGGTGGCGGGACCACGATCGAGTTATGAGACCCACCGTCCTGCGGATGGTGCCCGGCCTGGTCGCGCTCGTGTTCCTCCCGGGCGAGGCCGGCCGCCTGCCGGCCCGCGCCCTCGAGCCCGTTCCCTACTCCGCCGTCCGCATCACCGACGGGTTCTGGGCGCCGCGCATCGAGCAAAACCGCCGCGTGTCGCTGCGCGCGGCGCTCTCCGAGACCGAGCGGGCCGGGAACCTGCGGAACTTCCGCATCGCGGCCGGCTGGGACACGGGAGAGCCGACGGGCTCGCAAGCCTACGACTCTGATGTCTACAAGATCCTCGAAGGCATCGGCTACAGCCTCGGGGTCCGACCCGACCCCGAACTCGAGTCCTCGGCGGACCGCGTCATTGGGACCATCGCAGCCGCCCAGCGTCCCGACGGCTACCTCAACACGCACGTGATTCTTGCAGTCGCCGAGCGTCAGATGGCAGATGCTGCCCACTGAGCACGAGCTGTACTGCGCGGGGCACCTGATCGAGGCCGGTGTGGCCTACGCCGAAGCGACGGGGAAGACCACGCTGCTCGGGGTCGCGCGTCGTCTGGCCGACGACGTCGCCAGGGTGTTCGGTCCCGGGCGGCGCTACGAGGTCCCCGGCCACCAGGAGATCGAGCTGGCCCTCGTGCGGCTGTTCCAGGTCACGGGGGAGCGCCGCTACCTCGATCTGGCGAAGTTCTTTCTCGACGAACGCGGCTACGCCCACGGGGCCACCCGCCGGGTGCCCACCCCGGAGGAACTGGCCCGGGAGGACACCGTCGACCCGCGCGATCCCCGGTCCGTCTGGTCGACGCGCCGCTACCGCCAGGACCATCTGCCGGTCGTGCGGCAGGAGGAGGCGGTCGGTCACGCCGTCCGCGCCGGCTATATGTACGCAGCCATGACGGACATCGCGGGGGCGGCCGGGGACCCCGACTACCGGGCCGCGGTCCGCCGGATGTGGGAGGACGTGGCGGGCCGGAAGCTGTACCTCACCGGGGGCGTCGGCACCGCCGAGCGAGGCGACGAAGGCTTCGGGACCCGGTACGTCCTGCCGAACGAGCACGCCTACGCGGAGACGTGCGCGACGGTGGCCAACATCTTGTGGAACCACCGCCTGAACCTGCTGGAGGGCGACGCGAAATACGCCGACGTTCTGGAGCTCGCGCTCTACAACGCCTTCCTGTCTGGCGTGTCGCTGTCCGGGGACCGCTTCTCCTACGAGAACCCGCTGGCCAGCCGGACGGGCGCCCAGCGGGAGGCTTGGTCGGACCCCGCGTGCTGCCCGACAAACGTGGTCCGGGTGATGCCGCAGATCGGCGGGCTCGTCTACGCCCGGGATGAGAGCGGCTTTTACGTCAACCTCTTTGTTGCCAGCACCGCCACGCTGCCCTGGAAAGGGGGCCGCGTGCGTTTGACCCAGCTCACGACCTACCCGTGGTCGGGCCGAATCACGCTGCTCGTCGAGTCGGACGGGGCGACGGACTTCGCGCTGAACATCAGGATTCCGACGTGGACGGCCGACGCGCCGGTGCGGACCGACCTTTACCGCTTCGCGCCGCTTCCCGTCGACGCCCGGCCTGTCGTGAGACTGGCGATCAACGGGGTGCCAATCCTCCCGCTCGAGGTCAAGAACGGCTACGCGCGGATCCGTCGAGCCTGGCGGACGGGGGACAGGCTGGAGGTGGATTTGCCGATGCCCATACGCCGCGTTCACGCCCACCCGTCCGTCACCGCGGACCACGGCATGGTCGCGCTCATGCGTGGCCCGATCGTCTACTGTCTCGAGGGCGCGGACAACCCGTTCGACCTGACCGGATTTTCGTTGCCAACGGGCACGGTCGTCTCGTCGCTCGACCGCGGGGACCTGCTCGGCGGCGTGACGGTCCTCGGCGGGGAGGGCCGCACCGCCCAAGGGACGCGCGTGGCCTTTCAGGCCGTACCCTACTATGCGTGGGCCAACCGCCGCCCAGGGGCCATGGCCGTCTGGGTGCGCGACACGGGCCCGGAACCCGCGAGGTGAGTGACGCCATGAGCATCGGTACGAGGGTCACGTTGCCGTCCATGGCCGTCGTCCTGGCCACCTGGGTGCTCGCCACGTCCAGTGGCCTAGCCCAGGCCCCGGTGGCCTTGGTGCCGGCCACCGGGGCGATCGAGCGCGCCGAACGAAACCTGGAGACACGGATTGAGACCGAGAATCCGGCGTTCACGGCCTTCGTTCGCGACTTGCTCCGGAAGTGCCTGCTCGACAAGCTCTGGGAGCCCCTCCCGCCGGGTCTGCCCAACCGCTGGTTCTCCATCACCAGGCGCGGCGACGACTCGTACGGGAAATGCCAGCTGCTCTGGGACACCATGTTCATCCTGAACGCGTATGCGGCGCTGGATGACGACGTCCTGGTGCGGGACGTGTTCCGGAACTACTGGTCGGCCATCGACCACAACGTGGAGGCCCCCAAGGGATTGTACCGGTACGGCATGGTGCCGGGCGTGCTCAATCCCGAGCTCCCCCCGGTCGGCTACTCGCAGACACCGCTCCTGGCCTGGGGGGCGCTGATGGTCTACCGCCAGACCCACGACCGGGCCTTGCTCGAGGAGGCGCTGCCGTACCTGCTGGCCTTCGACCACTGGTACTCGACCGAGCGCGACGTCGACGCGGACGGCCTGATTGAACTGGGCGCCTACAAGGCCGTGCGGATCGCCGACATCGTTCAGACCGCGAAGTTCGAGTCGTTCGACTTCCACCCGGCGGTTGACCGTATGCGGTTGACGCGGCATCCGACGCGGCTGACTGGCGGTGAGTGGTACGGCACCGTCGAGGGGGTCGACACCACGTGCGCCCTGCTGTTGAGCGAGGAAGCGATCGTGGAGATCGCGCGAGAACTCGGCCGGACGCAGGTGGCAGCGCGGATTCAGGCGACCGTCGACCGCCGCATCACGGCAATCCGCGAGCGGATGTGGGATGACCGGACGCGGTTCTTCTACAGCGTCGACCGCGACACGCACGAGCAGATCCGCGTGCGCACGATTCAGGCATTCTGGACTCTGACGACCGGTGCCGCGACGGTCGATCAGGCGGCTGCGCTGGTGCGCCAGCTGAAGGATCCGAAGCAGTGGTGGTCGCCGTTCCCGATCCCCACCGTCGCCATGGACGACCCGAAGTTCCAAGCCCGCGGCTTCTGGCGGGGTGACATGTGGCCGCCCACCAACTACCTCGTTGCTCTCGGGCTGATGCGGTACGGGTACCACGACGTGGCGGCGGAACTGACCGAACGGATGCTGTCTCTGCTCGCCAGTCGGGGCATCAACGAGCGCTACGACGGCACCACGGGCGACCCGCTCGGAGTTCCCGATTACTGCTGGACGGCCCTGGTCTGGAACATGGCTGTCCACAGTCGGTACGGGGTGCAGGACGACTACCGGACCATCCGCGTGCCGGCCGGGGCGAGGGGGCGGCGCCTCAAACTCGGGAAGCTCGAGGTGCGCTACCCCGATGACGACTCGGTTGAGCTCGGGACCGCGTTTCCGCGTCGGTTCCGCGTGATCTTCCCCCCGGGCGACCCACGAGCCGTTACGGTCACCGCCCTGGACGGCGCCCGTCTGCCGGGCCGGATAGAACGGAGCGGCACCGGCGACATCGCCTTCGACGCGCTCCCGGGCGCGATCTACCGCGTGTCTCGGACGCCGCGGGGAAAGGACCGGCCGTGAGCCCGACGTCAGCTGGACGGTACGCCGTCGACCGGATTCTCACGCACGCTGTCGACGCGGGCCTCGGCCTCCTCGTGGCAACCCTTCTCCTTGTACCGCTGGCCGGGTGCGGCTGGAGAAGGCCGAGCGTGGCGATCGTCGGCGCGGGCGGAAGCCCGGTGCTCGCCTTTGCTGCCGAGGAGATCCGCGCGACATTGGCCGACGACTACCGCGTCGCGGCGCCCGGGGAGGGTGCCGACTGGACGATTGCCCTCGTAGTCGACCGGAGCATGGCGAAGTATTCCTTCGAGGTGTCCACTCTCGCCGAGCACCCGCCGGGTCGGACACGGATCACGCTGCGAGGCGCGGACGAGGCGTGCGTGCTGCACGCGCTCTACACGATGCTCGACACGGCTGGCGTCCGCTACGACGTCACCGGCGTGACGGTGCCGGACCATGTCCGCCTGGACCGCCTCCATGGGCCGGCGCGGCTGATCCGGCCTGCCGTCGAGCGTCGGGGCATCCGTCTGCATCTCAACTTCGCGATGGACATCTCCTCGTATCCGTTCGGCGAGGCGAAGGCCTACGTCCGCAACCTGGCCCGGCTGCGCATGAACACACTGACCCTGCACAGCTACCCTGGCCAGTGGTACCCGGCGTCGCTCGATGGCGGCCCGACGCTGGCGGGCACCTTCTTCTACGGCCAGCGCCATGAGATCCCGGACGTGCCGTTCATCAAGGCGACGGTGCGGAACGCACGCGTGTTCGCCATTCCCGAGATCGAACCCTTCGACGACCAGCCCGCGGAACGCAGCCGGCGCGCGATTGCGTGGCTGCGGGCCGTGATGGCCGAGGCCAAGCGGGTCGGCCTGTCCCTGAACTTCTCCCTGGAGCTTCGCGACACGGACACGGCCCGGTCGCTCGCAACCTGCGACGCCGTCCTCGATCAGTACCCGCTGATCGACGGGTTCGAGATCATCACCCAGGAAGACAGCCCACGGCCCGTCGACGAAATCCAGGACAACGCGCGGACGCTCGACCTGCTGCGGAAGCGCTGGCAGGGGCGGACCCGTCTCGAGGTACTCGCTCGGCATCTACAACACGACGCCAGCCGACCTGCGAGCCGGCTTCCAGCGGCTCCGGGCGGTGGCCCCGCCCGACGTCCGGCTGACTGTGCTTCCGGCCCACGGCGCGCGCATGGTGGTGAAGAATCTGGCGGAGATTCCCCTGAGCGCCGAGGACGCCGCCCGCACGACCGTTTACAGCTGGGTGGAGTTTGACGGCCTGATGTACCTCCAGCAGAATCCGATCGAAGGGATCCGGCAGCTGATCGCGGCGCAGCAGCGTCTGGCCGGCGGCGGGGCTGCGCCGGCGATTCTCTGGAACCACTGGCGGACCGCCGAGAACCGCACCGCGATTCGCTACGCCGCGCTCGCCTCGGTCGAGGGGCCGATGGCCGCGGAGTCGTTCTACCGGCGTTATGCGGCGGAGCTCGGGCTGGCCGACGTGCCGTCCTATGTCGCCGCGATGCGCGATCTGGACGAGGCCGATACCGACGCGCGCGACCACCTCTTCAACATCGGGTTCTGTTACGGCGGCTACTGGAAGGGCAAGGGCCTGGCCAACTATGGCCGGTACCCGGCGGAGCGGATTGACACGGCCACTCGGAGGTTCCAGTCCGTGGGGAGCCGCCTGGCGGCGTGTCTCCAGCGGACGCGCACCCCGCAGGGGCGGCAGTACCTCGAACTGCTCGTGAACCGGATCTCCCTGTACTGCGCTCCACTTGGCGTCGTTCCGGACCATGGCCAACCTCCAGCCGCTCTTCGCCGCGGCGGCTCCCGAGGCGTTCGGTGCGGAGGATCGTCGCCGCGTGCGGGCGGCTTGCGAGGCGGCCCTCGAACAACAGCGCCGCTACATGATGCTTCACGCCCGACTGATGACAGACCGCGGCTGTGAAGGTACCCTGATGAGTTACTACTACGGACCGGTGTCATTGCTGCGGCGGATCAAGGAGGCGTACGGGGGCGATGCCCGGCCCGGGGCCGAGGGCGTTCGGACCCCCGACGCCCCACCGGCTCCGGCGGAGCGGCAGCCGGCAACGCGGTGACCGTCGGCACGCGTGGCCCCGGCGACGCCAGGTGCCGCGATGCGCGACAGCCTGCCGGGGAATCGTGATAGCGTCTTAGACGCGTGGAAGAGGCGAGTGCGATCATGGCGAAGGTGGCAATGAGATCAAGCCGACGAGTCACGCAGGGCCGGGCCGCTCGGGTCGTGCGGTCGGGCGGCCGACGCGCGCCTGCGAGTGCCGACGCCTACCGGCAGCTGCGCGACGCGATCATCGCCGGCCGTTTGCGGCCTGGCGAGCCGCTCGTTGAAACAGAACTTTGCGCGCGTCTTCGGGTGAGCCGCACACCAGTCCGGGCCGCCCTGCAACGCCTGCAGGGTGATGGGTTGGTGGTCGGGGCGTCGGTCGGCAACGTGGTTCGTGCGCTGGTCGCGCCACTGACCCTGGAGGACATGGGCGAACTGTTCGCCATCGCCGGCGTCCTCGACGGCATCGCGGCCCGGTGGGCCGCGGAACTCGACGGGGTCAAGCGCCGCCGCCTCGTCGACGATTTGGAGCGCTTGAACCGTGAGATGTCCGCCGCGGCCCGGGCGCGCCCTCTGCAGGTTCCGCACGCCCAGGACCTGCACGAGCGCTTCCACGAGGCCCTCGCCGCCGCGGCGGCAGGGCCGCGACTGCGAGCCGAGTTGCTGTCGCTCAAGCCGCAAGTCGAACGGTACAGCCGGGCCTACACGGGGCTGTCACTCCGCGATTTCCACGAGTCGCTCGAGGAGCACGACGCGATGATCGCCGCGATCGGGAACGGCGACGCCGACGCGGCCGAGGGCGCGGCGACCAGGAACTGGCGCAACGGCGCCGAGCGCTACCACCGCGCGGTCGAGGCTGGCGGCGGCCCGAATGAAGCCTGACGATCACGCCCGTGCATCCGACCGGCATCCAATCGCCTGCTCGAGCCAAGTCTCCCCTATGATCCACGCCACTAGCCATGTCGGACGGTCGTCCTCATCGCCCGCACACCACCAACGCGGTGCTCCACCGAGCGGTTCGAGGCGAAGCTTCACGAGACTCCCGCGACTCCGAGTCTGGCTGCGCGCCACCTGGGTTGCCGTCGGCCTCGCGTTGTCGGTGGTCTCGGCGGGCGGGCAGTCGGTCGACGTGTACGCCCGGCCGCAGCAGACGGTCCCCGTCAGGGGCTACCACGCCCTTCACTACCGCCTCAAGCTGACGGTGGACCTCGAGCGGAGGACCCTCGACGGGGAGGCGGTCGTCACCGTGTCGCCGCTGGTGGACGACTTCCGGGAATGCGTCCTCGACGCAGAGACGTTCACGGTGACCGCCGTGACCGACGACCGCGGCACGCCGCTCCGGTTCGAACGGACACCGGGGCGGCTCGCCGTCAGCCTCGCGCGTGCCTACCGGCGCGGCGACGACGCGACGTTCGCCGTCCGCTACCGCATCATCGACCCCGTCATCGATCCGACGCGCTACGGCATGGTCGCTACCTATCCCATCGGCCTCGACTTCCGCCGGGCAGAGGGGCATCGCCCCGCCCTCTTCACTGCCGTGTCGTTTCCGACCGGAGCTCGACACTGGTTCCCGTGCAACGACCACCCGTCCGACAAGGCGACAAGTGAGATCGAGGTCACCGTCGCCACCGGGTTGTCGGCTCTCGCCAACGGGCGACTCGATTCGGTGACCGAGCACCCGGCAAGCCAGACGCGAACGTTCCGCTGGATCCAGGACCAGCCGCATTCGACGTATCTCTTCATGGTCGCGGTTGGCCCGTACGAGGTGGTGCGCGACCGGCTCGGCGACCTGCCCATCGGCTACTGGGTGTACAGGGACGATGTCAGCAGCGCGCGGCGCACCTTCGGTCGCACGCCCGGCATCCTCCACTTCTTGGGCGAGCGCTTCGGTGTGCCGTTCCCATGGAGCAAGTACGACCAAGTCACCGTTCCCGCCATCGGCGGGGGCGCCGAATGCACCAGCGCGACCCTCATCGGCGACGTGCAGGTGCACGACGAGAAGGCCGACAAGGACTTCCCGACCGACTGGCTCGTCGTGCACGAGGCGGCGCACCAGTGGTGGGGCGACCTGGTGACCCTGCGTGACTGGGGAGAGGCCTGGATCCACGAGAGCTTTGCCTCCTACAGCGAGTATCTCTACCTGCAGTACGTCCAGGGCGATGACGAGGCGGCGCTCCACCTTCAGGACATGCGGGAGACCTACTTCCGGGAGGCGGCCACGCGCTACGCCCGGCCGATCGTGTTCGACCGCTGGCAGGTCCCGAACGACAACTTCGACCGCCACACCTACCAGAAGGGCGCGGCCGTTCTCCACATGCTCCGCTTTGTCATCGGTGATGAGGCGTTCTTCGGCGGGATGCGCCGGTTCCTCCGCGAGCACGCGTTCAGTCCCGTGGACACCCGGCAGCTGCAGCAGGCGTTCGAAGCGGAGAGCGGCCAGGACCTCGGGTGGTTCTTCGACGAGTGGCTCTACAAGCCCGGGCACCCGGTGCTGGAGGTCGCCTCGAGCTGGGACGCTCAGGCGAAGCGAATCCGGCTCAGGGTCCACCAGGCCCAGAACACGTCGACGCGCGTTCCGATCTTCAAGATGCCGGTGCTGGTGGCGATCACCACCTCCGAGGGCACACGGATCGAGAAGATCTGGCTCCGGGGGGCGACCGACGAGTTCGAGTGGCCGATGAGCACGAAGCCGCTGTTGGTCCGGTTCGACCAGGGCAACCACCTGCTCGCCGAGCGGAGGATCGCGACGGACGAGGACGAGCTGCTCTACCAGCTGCAGCACGACGATGCGCTGGGGCGCGTGTGGGCGGCCGGCGAGCTGGCGCGGCGGGAACCAGACGATTCGGGCGCACGCCGCGCTCGGCCGCGCCTCGGCGCTCGACCCTTCATGGGCGGTCCGGCGCGCCGCCGTGCAGGCCATCGGCTCGTGGAAACGCCCCGAAGACGCGCCGCGGCTCGTGGAGGCGGCCGTCGACATCAACTCGAAGGTGCGCTCGGCCGCGGTCTCGGCACTCGGCCGTTTCCCCGGTTCTACGCTCGTCGCCTTCTTCAAGCAGCGCTTCGAGGCCGACGAGAGCTACGTCGCCCAGGCCGAGGCCCTTCGAGCGCTGGGCACCGCCGGGGGCGCCGACGACCTGCCGTTCCTTCGCCAGGCGCAGGCCATGGTGTCGCCGCGAGACATCATCAAGGCCGCCGCCGAGCAGGCGATCCGCGCCATCGAGAAGCGGCAATAAGCGGCCGAACGGGTCCGCGGCCCCGCGTGGGCCGTGCCGGGACGTCCGACGTCCCGGTGCCGCGCCGTCAGTAATAGAAGCGGATCTCACGCCAACGCTGGGCGAGCGGCTTGTTGAGGCGACGACACACCCAGATCGGGGCGCCGTTCTCGAACGGCATGCAGTGCGCGCATGACGTGGAGGCTGCCAGCACGGCGCTCTGGAAGTCGGCGTGGCGATCCTCGCGTTCGCCGCCCACGATGATCACCACGTCTCCGGTCGCGCCGCGCGCTCCCCACAGCCAGTAGTTGTTGTGGGGCGAGATGGCGGGCGGCAGGCCGTAGCGCGGCCCGAAGAAGTCCAGCGCGCCCGCCTCACCGTAGTTGTGCGCCAGGATCGCGCAGCGGACCCGATCCTCGGGCGGCAGCGCGTGATAGACGGCCGCCACCCGCGCGGTGAGCTCCTCCCACCCGAACATGTCGGCGAACACTTGCGGCAGGTCGCTCTCGGCCGCGTGCTCCTGCGCGCGGATCGTCAGCCCGAGCGCCTGCGTGTAGGCCAGGTGCTGCTCGACGGTGCCGACCGGGAGCCCCAGCGGTACCAGTGGCAGACCGATCAGGGCCATGGCGCCAAGCGAGGCGGGGCGCAGCCACCCCCGTTCGCGGGCTGCGGCGTGCTCGATCGCGACGGCGCCTGCGGAGAGCAGCGGCACGTACGCGACAGCCAGGTAGTTGGGCCGACTCGAACCGCTGACCACCAGGAGGGCCGCCACGCAGAGAAACAGGATGCCCAGCACGCGATTCCGGCCCGACCGGAGCAACGCCACGAGCCCGGCCGGCCACAACACGAGCGTGGCCGGGCTCATGACCAGCACCTGCTGCACCCAGAAATCCACAAACCCCGTGTGCACCATCTTACTGGCGGTGGCATTGCGCATGAACTCCAGCGTTGGCCAGCCGTTCGCCACCTGCCACGCCACGTGAGGTGCGAAGAGCAGCGCGGCAATCCCGGCCGCGAGCCATGGGCCGCGGCCACGCAGGGAGGTGCGACGGGGCGAGAGCACGAGCCCCAGGAACGCGCCGCCCACGAACCAGAACATGCTGGCCTTGTTGAGGAGACCGAGCCCGAGGACGAGGCCCAGCGCGATCCAGGTACGCATCCGCCCGTCATTCAGCGCGCGCAGCAGCAGCCACGCCGACAGCGTCCAGAAGAACGTGTCGAACGCGTTCATGCTGAAGTAGTGGTCCACTACCAGCCAAACGGGCGCGAGCAGCGCCCCGAGGCAGGCCAGCGCTTGCGCGAACCGCCCGCCGCCCAGTTCGCGCACCATGAGACCGGTCCACAGCACCGTCGCCGCGCCCGAGAGCGCCGGCAGTGCGCGGATTGCCCACAGCGACTCGCCGAAGGTGGCGCGGACAAAGGCCAGCAGCGCGATGGAGAACGGCGGCTGGTCCACGTAGCCCCAAGCCAGGTGCTTGCTGCACGCGATGTAGTAGAGTTCGTCACGGAAGTACCCCCAGTGCGTGAGCGCCAGCGCGTGCAGCGCCAGCTTCACGGCCGCAAACACGAGCGGCACCGCGAACGTGCCGGCGACGGGGAGACGTCTGGACATGCGCGACCTCCGGCTGCGATTGGGTGGGTGCGACGAAGCGGGCCGACCCGGGATGAGGCGGCGAGGCCCGGCGTCGGGCCAGCGCCGCCCCGCGACCTACCAAAGACGATAGGGCAGCGCCCTGCGATTGAAGTACATGGCGTACGGATACCCCTCGGGCACGTCGTAGAACGGCCGGAACTTCAGCCGCACGTGACTGCCGTCGGGCGGCGCCACGCGGAACACGGCGGCCGAGAACAGGCGGCCGGATTCGGGCGGCGAGAGAACGGCGGTCGGCACGCCGGCGGCGTCCTGAACGAGCCACCGCTCGAGGTCGTCGTCGGCCTCGGGCAGGCGAAAGAACGGGTCGTGATAGGCGGCCTCGAGGACGTAGACGACGGGACCGCGGGCCAGGGCGACGCGATTGCGGTGCTCCCGGTCTACGGGGACCGTCCGCCAGTGGAGGGGGATTCGCACCTCTACGCGGTCGCCGCTTGTCCACATGCGGTCGAGGGTTGCCCAGGAACCCGGGACGACCGTCGCCTTCTCGTCCCGGCCGTTGACGGCGAGTGACATCCCGTCCGCCCACGACGGGACCCGGAGCCGGAGGGCAAACCGCCCGGCCGGCACGCGGTCGAGCGTGATCGTGCTCGTGTCCGCCTCCGGGTACATGGTCTCCTGCCTGGCCGTGAGGCGACCGTCCGCCCGGTCCCAGGTGACGACGGACGGCAGGTAGAGGGAGACATAGAGGTCCGACTCGTCGTGGAAGTAGATCAAGTTGTGGTAGTCGGCCACGTCCTGGAGGTAGGTGCCCGAACAACAGGTCCAGGTGTCCCAGTTATAGACCTTCATCCCGCTGCCGACGCGGTAGTCCGAGTAGTAGAAGTTCCGGCCGCGCCCAGTCGGGGGCAGTGCCGCGCCGACGCCGTTGTAGAGCAGCCGCTCCGCCCAGTCGCCGTAGCGTGCCTCCCCGGTGAACGCCATCAGGTACCGGGACAGCTTGAAGCCAGCCCACGAACCGCATGCCGTCTCGAAGGTATCCGTGCGGCTGTCGAGCGCGCGTCCGAGGCTTCCGTCGGGCGCCACGAAGCGTTCGTTCGGTCCGTACCCCCCGGTCGCATAGCACTGTGCGTCCTGCAGGTAGTCGTACGCATTCCGGAGGACCCGGAGGTAGGCGGCGTCGCCGCTCACCGCGAAGGCCATCGCGGCGCTGCTGAACGTGTTGACATGACTGTAGGCATGCACACCGTGGGCGCTGGCCGGCCGGCTGTCGTTCGCAAACTTGTTCCAGTAGGCCGGGTACAGCCACACGTCGCCGAAGTCCCGGAATGCCGGGTTGCCCGTCAGCCGGTACGCCCGGTACAGGTTCTCGGCGAGCGTGTACCACTCCTGCGGCCGGCCGTAGTAGCCCTGATTCTGGGCGGGGTCCGCCGTTCGGTTGTCACGGTTGAAATGGGCGACCGCAAACGCCGTGACCTTTTCGAGCGCGGCCACGGCCTCCTGGTGGCCGGCGTACGCCTGCAGGTCCACGAGACCGCAGACGAGCTTGTCGTAGGGATAGTGCCGCATTCCGCAGTCCCCGTCCGGCTGCACCGTCTGTGCCCACGCCGCCATGAGACGCACGGCCTTGTCGCGCGCAGCAGTGTCGCCGGTGGCCCTGTACATGCGGGCAAGTCCGCTCAACCACTGGCCGAACACACCCCCCGTCGTCTCGTGGCACCACCCGCCCAAGGGGGCACCCGGGGCAGGCAGGTGAGCGGCCCGCCGGAAGCCGTGGAGGATGTCGTCGTCGGGAATGGCCAAGTAGAAGTCTCGAGCGGCCTGGTACTGGCGCTGCCACCGACTCTCGAGGAGGCTGACGCCATGGTAGTCGAACGGTTGCAGACGGAACGGGTCCGACCGAACCGGCGCGGAGGGCCGCCCGGGGCGGGCGCCGGCCGCCAGCGCCAGTGCGGCAGGCGCTGACTTCAGGAAATCACGACGGGTCACTGGGTCCATGCACGACTCCTCATAGCGCCGCTCAACGCCTCCGTTCGCTCGACCGGAACGGCAGACGTTCCTGCGCCCATCATACCGGGGAACCGTGGGCGGGGATTCCGCGTTCGGGGAGAGAGGAGACACCTCGTCAAGAGGGCCCGACTCGCGACCGCCGAACACCCTTTGTCGCCGCGATCGCGCGCAGGCGGGTCGCTCGAGGAATAGAACACGTACCACGAGCCCCGCGGGCCCTCCCTCGTCATGACCAGAGCCGCCGCCGCAGTGGCTCGGGCGAGCCGCCCGGCGAAGCCAGTGACACGGGGGTCAGCCGCGCGCTCGTCAGGGATGGCGCGTCCCTGCCCGGCGGCTGGAGTGCCGCGTCACGAGAGGAGGGTGGCTGCCCGCCGTGTGGGGCGGTCGTGCCACCGCTACGCGCCTCATCCGAACGGCTGATCGATCGCCGTGGCCGCCGGCGAGAAGAACCGAGCGCCGTCCGGCGTGATGTACATGTCGTCCTCGAGTCGCAGTCCGAACTCCCCCGGGAGCACGATCATCGGCTCGTCGCTGAAGCACATGCCGACCGCGATCGGCGTCTTGTTGCCGCGGACCAGGTTGGTCCACTCGTGGCCGTCAAGGCCGATCCCGTGGCCGGTCCGATGGGGAAGTCCCGGGAGCCGGTAATCGGGACCATAGCCGGCATCGGTGATCACCTTGCGTGCCGCCGCGTCCACCTGCTCGCAGGGGACGCCGACGCGGGCGGCGGCCAGCGCGGCATCCTGCGCGCGTTTCTCGAGGTTCCACACGTCCCTGTGCCGCCGAGTCGGCGTCCCGAACACGACGGGGCGGCTGATGTCCGAGTGGTAGCCCTCGACCGCGCAGCCGCCGTCCATCAGGACGAGGTCGCCCGCGCGCAGCGTTCTCGGCTTGACGCTGCCGTGCGGCAGGGCCGTCAGCTCCCCGAAGCCCACGTCGATCCCCACCCTCGGCCCCGAGCGCCCGGTGCGCCGCGGCCGCGTTGGCCATGAACTCCTCTTTGGTCATGCCTTCGTGCAGCGTGGCGATGGCGGCCTTGTAGGCCGCCACGGTGATGTCGTTGGCGCGCTGCATCAGCGCGAGCTCGGCCGCCGATTTGATCATGCGGCAGCCCGCCGTGACCGGATCCGCGATCACGTACTCGAGGGCTGGTGCGGCGTGGCGGACCATGTCGTAGAGGAAGAACCGCACGCGCTCCTCAATCCCGATCTTCCCGGTGGCGATGCCTCGGTCCCGGAAGATCTGCGCGACGGTCCGCCCCGGATCTTCGTCCTCCTCCCAGGTGCGGACATCCGTGCCGAAGCGGATCAGCTCGCGGGCTCGGCCCTCCTCGAACTTCGGGGCCACCCAGGCGATCTCGCCCCGTGCGGGCAGCACCGCCGCGAACATCCGCTCGCCGCCGCTCCAGTGCACCCCGGTGAAGTAGAAGAGGCTCGTGCCCGGCTCGAGGAAGATCGCGTCCAGATGGTGGTCGACCATCAGCCGCTGGGCCTTCTCCATCCGGCTCCGACGCTCCGCGTCCGAGATCGGTACGAGACCTGCGGTCATGGGGCGCAGCGCCCTGATCGAGTCAGGCACGACCGGAGGCTGGGCGGGCTCGGCAGCCCGGACGGGCGCCATCCAGGGAACCGCCGCGGCCACGGTCGAGAGCCGAAGGAACGTCCGCCGATTCAGTCCGAGCTTCATGAGCACCCTCCAGAAACGGGAGTCGGGCCGCACAGGTCTGTCGAGCCTTTCCCGCCCGTGGGTCGCCAGTGGGGTGGATCCTGTCAGTGGGCGACGCGTGGGCGTGGCCACGCCGACGGCGGCAGGTCGCGCCGGTGGAGCGGCCGTTGGCAGCCTATTACATCGGATGGGGCACATCAACCGGGAAACCCAGCTGCCCCGGAACCGGCACCACCACTGACCGCCGGCACGGACGAGGCCGGCTGGATGCGCGAGGCCGCCCTCACCGACCACGGATGGTTCTGGGCAGCGGTACGGTTGCGGGACGCCGGACGGGTGGGTGTCGCGAACCCGCGGGTCAGCCCCAGACCTTCGGCGATGCGGACGGCCCTCGCACGCCGGATCGTTCGCTGACCGGTTTGAGGCGAACAGCCTCCGAACGCCGAGCGGGCGCACCCGTCAGTGCATGGTCGCCCGTCGGCCGATGTGTCCCACGACGGGATGCACGAGCGAGGCGAAGTCGACCCATGCCATCTTCATCGCATCCACGTGCGTGCCAGCGTGGAACGTAATCTCGGCGTCGTGCGTCAGCGCCTCGTCCACGTACACCGCCTGGCCGTAGAGCGGGCCGAACGGCGCCATCGCGCCGGTCTCGCACTCCGGGTACAGCCGGGAGAACTCGGCCTCGGAGGCCAGCCGCACCTCGCGGGCACCGGTCGCCGCCCGCATCGCCTGGAGATCGACGCGGTCATTGGCATCCAGCACGGCCAGCACCGGTTTGCCGTCCGCCACGCAGACGACCGTCTTGGCCCACTCGCGGCCCGGGACGTGCGTGGCGGCCGCCTCCTCCTGCGCGGTGAAGGCGACGCGATGGTGGATGGTGGTGACGAGGACGCCATGGGAATCCACGAACCTGCGGATCGACTCCGGTATGGCCATGACGCACCTTCCTGTCGGGGGCTGCCCACCTAATGTCGGCCCCTCCCGCTGCCCCGTCAAGCCGAGCCGTAGCGAGTTCGTCCAATGCGCCGGAGACACCTTTCGCCCCGCCTTCCCCGTGCCGCTCTGCGTGTCCCGCCGGGTCCGTCCGGGTCGAAGCGAAGAGGTCTCCACGGAGCAACAGGTACGGACGCGCCGGGTGTCGAGGCGCCCCGGCTTGGGAAGGGGGGAGCGCGCGCAGTGCCGGGTCGTCGGAGAAGCGCGCGGGCACTTGGCTGCCGACGGACATCCGAAGCGCGAGATGCCGGTCCTCGGCCGTCGGCGTCATTTCGCGATCGACGTCCGACACGAGTTTGCGAACGTCGAAGTCTACGCGTTTCAGCTCGAGTCGGCCGGCCCCGATTCTCGACAGGTCGAGGATGTCGTTGACCACCTGCACGAGCGCTTGGCCGTTCGATTGGGCGAGCTCAATCAGATGGCGCCGGTGGGGCGTGAGTTCGGTGTCGAGCAGCAACGTGCAGAGGCCGAGCATCCCGTTGATGGGGGCGGGCACCTCGCGACTCATGTCGCGAGGAACTGCGTCTTGGGGTGGCTGGCCTGTCGCCCTCCTGCCTGGCGCGCGCCAGTTCGTCGACCAGGTGCCGCAAGCAGAAGGTGTCCGCCTCCGGCGACGGCCGACCTTCTCCCGTTCGTCGGCGTACTGGACCAGGGCGGCCTCGACGCGCTTGCGCTCGGTGATGTCCTGGGTGCTGGCGATGGCGTTCCACTGGTCCTGGATGCGGACTGGAGCGAGCGCCAGCTCGGGCCGGCCCGCTGCCAGCACCGCTCTGGCCGCCGTCCCGTCTGACGCTGAGAGTGTGCGGTAGCCCTCCTGCTGGAAGATGGCTTCGGGGAGCGCGACCGTCGTGGGGTCGTCCTCCACAGTGAGGACAGTCGGGGCGTCGGACATGCACGTCTCGTCGTGTGTGGGCTCGGTTGCGGAGCGGGTCACTCCGCACCGCACGATCAGCCCACCGGCAGTCGTGTCCGCCGCTTGACCGCCGCCTCAGGCGTCCGGACGCTGCCTCGATCCGGGACGCGGTTCGGGCGGTGAGGCGTTGGGTGACCCGCCGGGTGACGTGGAATGGGGAGACCGGGACGGACGAGCCAACGGACCAATGGAAAACACCCGCCGTGACGTGAGATTCGCGGGTACCCGCCGCGCCCGCCCGTCAGGACGTCGGCACCCCTGGCCCGGGTCAGGGTGATGCGAGAGGGCCGCAGGCTAAATTGGACCAAAACCGTTGTATTACACCTGCGGCTCCCCTGAGGTCCAAGTAAACATCGACGGCCGCCGAGCCAGGAAGGGTCGAAGCCTTGCCCGAGGCCATCAGGCTTCTCCCAGACGCGCTGTCCCGACATCGTCGCTCCCTCTGCGCACCCGCAACCGGACTGGAGCGAGAGTCGAAGGAGAAGGGCCGTATGCGTTCAGTGGCACGAGCGTCGGTGGCGGGATGCCTCCTCTGGTCCCTTGCATCGGTGGCGGTCGCGGCGTCGGGCGCTCCCCAACCCCAAGGGGGCGTTTCGTGTGCGGCCACATGCGCTGGTAGTCCGCCCGCGTCGGGCTGGGTGTGCGTCAACGGCGGATGGGTGCCGCCGACCAACCCCGTAGCGGCTGCGTGCACGGGATCCTTGGGTGGCGGATTGGGGACCACCGGCGCTACGGGCGGGTCCACCGGTGGTGGCGGCAGTGCGTCAGCGTGCGGTAGCGGGTGCACGGGGAGTGCCCCGGTCGCCGGGTGGGTGTGCGTCGGTGGCGGCTGGATCCCGCCGACGTTCCCGGCGGCCGTGGCGTGTTCCGGGTCGGGCGGGGGATCCGGCAATACCGGCGGCTCGGGCGGCAGTGCGTCAACGTGCGGGAGCGGGTGCACGGGGAGCGCTCCGGTGGCCGGGTGGGTGTGCGTCGGTGGCGGCTGGATCCCGCCGACGTTCCCGGCGGCCGTGGCGTGTTCCGGGTCGGGCGGGGGATCCGGCAATACCGGCGGATCGGGCGGGGGATCCGGCAATACCGGCGGCTCGGGCGGCAGTGCGTCAACGTGCGGGAGCGGGTGCACGGGGAGCGCTCCGGTGGCCGGGTGGGTGTGCGTCGGTGGCGGCTGGATTCCGCCGACGTTCCCGGCGGCCGTGGCGTGTTCCGGGTCGGGCGGGGGATTCCGGCGGCTCAGGTGGCTCCGGGGGGACCGGCGGATCGTCCGGAGGCGGGTCGACCGCCGGCCTGACTTGCGGGGGGTGCGCGGGCGGTGCGCCGGTCAGCGACTGGGTGTGCGTCGACGGCGGTTGGGTGCCCCCGGACCAGCCGCAGGCGCTGGCGGCTGCCTGCAACACGCCACTGGCCAGTTACGACGCCGCCGTGCGATTCCTCGAGCAGAGCACGTTTGGGCCAACGCCTGAGCTGATTGCCCACGTCCAGTCGGTCGGCTTCAGCCGATTCATCGACGAGCAGTTCTCACTCCCTTCCAGCACCTACCCTGACGTGGTGTCGCCGACACCGGGAGCGACGGGTTCCGGCACGCCGTTCTCCCAGGTCCAGGCACGGTTCATGGCCAATGCGGTTTCGGGCGCGGACCAGCTCCGTCAACGGGTCGCCTTCGCCCTCGGCCAGATCTGGGTGATTTCCGAGGTCAAGGACTACCGCGCCGATCAGTTCGTCCCCTGGCTGCGGATGATGAGTGCCGACGCACTCGGCAACTTCCGCACGCTGATGCAGGACGTGACGCTCTCGCCCTCGATGGGCCGCTATCTCGACATGGTGAACAACGACAAGGCGGCTGCCAACGGCTCCCACGCGCCGAACGAGAACTACGCGCGCGAGGTGCTGCAGCTGTTCACCATCGGACTTTCCGAGCTCAGTCCCGACGGGTCGTTGGTGCTGTCGTCCGGCCAGCCCGTTAACACCTACCAGCAGAGCACCATCGAAGATTTGGCGCGCGTGTTCACCGGCTGGACCTATCCGACGGCACCCGGTGCAACACCGCTGACCCACAACCCGGAGTACTACGACGGGCCCATGGAGCCCCGCCAGTCCGTGCACGACACGGGCAGCAAGACGCTCCTCAACGGCGTCACGCTGCCTGCCGGACAGTGGGCCATCCAGGACCTCACCGACGCCCTCGACAACATCTTCACCCACCCGAACGTGGGCCCGTTCATCGGCCGCCAGCTGATTCAACATCTCGTCAAGAGTGATCCGTCGGCGGCCTACGTCGCGCGGGTGACGCAGGTGTTCAACGACAACGGGCAGGGCGTGCGCGGTGACCTGCAGGCGGTCGTCAAGGCCATCCTCCTCGACCCGGAGGCGCGTGCGGGCGACACCGGCCTCCCGACGGCAGATGCCGGCCACCTGCGCGAGCCTGTCCTCTACATGGTGAACCTAGCCCGCGCGCTGGAGGCGACTACCGACGGAACGGGCCTGGTGAACTGGGCCGGGGCCGCGGGCCAGCGGATCCTGGATTCGCCCACCGTCTTCAACTTCTTCCAGCCGGGCTACACGCTGCCGGACACGACGACCGTGGCGCCCGAGTTTGAGATCCAGACCACCGCCGCCGACGTGACCCGGACCAACTTCGCCTACGCGCTGGCATTCGGCACGATCGGCGGTACCGCCGTGGACTGGAGCCGGTGGACGACGCTGGCCGCCTCGCCGCCGCAGCTGCTCGACGCCCTGAACCACCTCCTGCTGCACGGGCAGATGTCAACGGCGATGCGTGCCGCCATTACCACGGCGATGGGGGCCTATCCGGCCACTCAGCCCGCCCTGCGGGCCAAGCAGGCCCTCTACCTGGTGGCGACGGCGTCGCAGTACCAGGTGGCCCAGTAGGAGGCGACGTCATGAAGCTTACAAGACGCGATCTGCTTCGGTTCGGCGCGTGCACCGCAGCGGCGTCGGCCTTCGCCGGGCGGTTCGGCGCCTTGAACGTCCTGGCCCAATCTGGTTCGGAGTACAAGGCACTGGTGTGCGTGTTCCTTTTCGGAGGCAACGACGCCAACAACCTCATCGTTCCGAACGACGCCGCCGGCTACGCCAACTACGCGGCGTTGCGCACGGGGCTCGCGCTGCCGCAAGCCAGCCTGCTGCCGATTGTGACCGCCACGGGCGCCCGGCCTTTCGGGTTGCACCCCGATCTGCCAGGCGTGCAGAGTCGCTTCAACGCCGGCAAACTGGCCATCGTGGCCAACGTCGGCACTCTCGTCCAGCCGACCACTCGCGCCCAGTACGTCACGAGACAGGTCCCCGTGCCGGTGAACCTGTTCTCCCACTCCGATCAGCAGGCCGAGTGGCAGTCGTGCGTCCCGCAGTCAGTCTCCGAGACCGGGTGGGGTGGGCGAGCGGCCGACGCGCTCGTCGCCCTCAACGGCACCCTGTTCCCGCCCGTCTCGTCGGTGGCGGGCACCGCGCTCTACTGTGTCGGCGCACAGACGCGGCCGGCCTTCATCAATCCGGGGCAAGCCTTCGCCTTCGCCGGCCAGACGGGCTCAGTGCCGGCCACGGCGCGGGGCAGCACCATGCAGCAGCTGCTCACCTTCTCCAGCGGAGTCACGCTGGTGCAGGCCGCAAGCGGCGTGACCTCGGCGGCCTTCGCCCAGAGCACCGCCCTCAGCGCGGCCCTCGCCACGGCGCCGAAGCTGACCACGGCCTGGCCGTCGCCGCTGACCGGCATCGCGTCGCAGCTGCAGGACGTCGCAACCCTGCTCTCGGTACGGGGTGCTCTGGGCCTGACCCGGCAGATCTTCTTCGTGGCCATGGGCGGGTTCGACACCCATACCGACGAGTTGGCGACGCACCAGCGGCTCTACCCCCAGCTCGACGCGGCGCTGACCGCGTTCCACACCGCGACGGTCGAGCTCGGGATCGAGGACGCTGTCACCACGTTCACGCTGTCGGAGTTCGGCCGGACGTTCCTCGAGCGGAGCGGCGGCGGTAGCGACCACGGGTGGGGCAGCCATCACCTTGTGTCCGGCGGCGCCGTGCGCGGCGGCGATCTCTACGGCACCTTCCCGACGCAGACGCCGGGCGGGACTGACGACGCGACCAACGACGGACGGTGGATCCCGAGCACGTCCGTGGATGCCTACGCGGCGACACTCGCGGCCTGGTTCGGCGTGCCCGCGGCCAGCCTGCCGACGGCGTTTCCGAACCTCGCCAGCTTCGGGTCGTACAACCTGGGGTTCCTCGGGTAGGGAGCCCTCGGCCGAGGCATCGCGGCCCTGGCCGACGCCCTCCCGCGCTGTGGCCGGCCAGGAGCCGATCAAGCCGCGCCCAGGCGTCGCACCAACGAATACATGACGGCATCCACCGGATGTCCATGGAGAATGAGCCGGTCCCGGAGGACGCCCTCCCGGAGCGCCCCACCGCGTTCGGCGACCCGCTGGCTGCGGACGTTGCCGACGGCACAGACGATCTCGAAGCGAACCAGATCCGTCTCCCGGAAGGCGAACGCCACTGCCTGACGCACGGCCTCTCCGGCGATACCGCGGCCGGTGGCCGAGGTCCGAACCCAGTAGCCGAGATTGGCGAAGCGGTGGAGACGGTTGATTTGGCTGATACCGCATCCGCCGAGCAGGCACCCATCGGTGCCGATGATGGCGAACGCAAACTCGCGGCCTTCAACCGCCAGCCGGCAGCGGGAAGCCACCCATTCGGCCGCCTCGGCTCGGGAGTAGTGCGGGTGGCACCACGTCATCCACGGGGACAGGTCGGTCGTCGACTCGCGCACGGCCTCCCACAGAGCCTCCGCATCGTCCGGTTCGTAAGGTCGCAGGCGGCAGACCGTCATCTGTTTCCTCCTCCCACCCCCCGGCCGGACACGCCTGCGAGGTCGACGCGCCACGGTCGCCGTCACGCTCTCACGATCAGGGGCCCCTACTGGAAGGTCGGCCCGGTCCGGACGGGAGACCGGAATGGGCGAGCTCACCCGGGCAGCGGTGGCTCGAGCGCCCGGGGCCGCGGGACACGCCTGGGAGACCAGGGCCGGGCGTTGACCGGCTCGACGACCCCCGCCGTGCGGCTAGGCGTAGGCGAACAGCGCCATGAACCCGAAGTCCATGTGCAGCTGCTGATGGCAGTGGAACAGCGTGAGCCCGGGGTTGTTGGCGACGAAGTCGAACTCCACCTCCTGGAACCCGCCTAGCATGACGACGTCTTTCATTACCCCGGCAGTCGGCTTTCCCCCGACGCGCGTCAACTCGAAGTTGTGGCGGTGCAGGTGCAACGGGTGAATGTCATCGCTGGCGTTGCGGAACCGCAGACGGTAGCGTCGGCCCGCGTGGACCGTGTACATCGGCCGCATGGCCTCCATCGAAAACGCCTCGCCGTTGAGGGTCCAACGATTGAACCCGCGGGAAGCCGCGTTCTGCTTGGCGACCGTGATCACGATCGTTTCGTCCGGCGGCGATGCGAGTCGCCCGTCCGCGTGGCCAAACCGTGTGTAGTCCCAATGAAAGGGGCTCGGCGCCGACCACTGCGGCGTGCCCGTGCTGTCTGCGTATTCGACGACGATGCCCATGCCGTGTGCCCGGTCGTCGTCGGCCAGGTCCCCCAAGACCCAGATCCCCGGCCGGGTCATCTCGACGATCGCCGACACGCGTTCGGCGGTCCCCAGCCACAGGACCGGCACAGTGGCCGGCGTCGGCACGGGATTGCCGTCGAGTGCGACCACGTGGAACTGGTGGCCGGGCAACGCCAGGCTGCGGATCTCCGTGGCGCTGGCGTTGAGGACGTGGAACAGCACGCGCTCGCCCTGCTTGACCCGGATCGGCTCCCCCTGGCCGAGCATCTTCCCATTGATGCTGAACAAGTCGTAGCCGACTTCGTACCCCTTCGCGCCCTTGAACCGCTCGTCGGCCTGTCGCCCGATCTCCTGGAGGGCGCGCGCCGGCTCACCCTCCAGCGCGTCCATCGCCATGTCGCCGCCACGGCTGAAGGAGGGCTGGAACTCCTTCAGCACGAGAAAGACCTCACGGTCGTAGCGGCCCGGATCGGCCGCCGGCGCGATGTAGACGGGGGCGGCCTGGCCGGTGTAGGTACCTCGCCCAAGGTCCGAGCCGGCGGCGACGTGCGTGTGCACGAACCGAAAGCCGGCCGGCCGAGGGACGAAGGCCACGCGGCGCATTCCGTGGGCGGGCACAAACGGCGACCCTTCCTCAGCCGCCCCGTCCACGTCACTCGGAAGCATCTGCCCGTGCCAGTGAACCAGTTCCGGCGTGTCGGTGTCGTTGTAGATGTCCACCTCGACGCGGCGTCCTTCGGTGAGGCGAATCAGCGGCCCGGGGAACTGCCCATCGTACAGGGTCGTCGAGACGATGTGATCCGGCGCCAGTTCGACAAGGCCAGCCCCGATCCGTAGCGTCAGGTCCGCCGGTCGGGCCGCAACCTGCGGGATCCCGCGTCGGACCGTGGCCATGACGCCGGCGAGGGGAGCGAGCCCAGCGTAGGTGAGCAGCGAGCGTCGAGTCATCATCGGGCTAAACCCTCCAACGAGACCGCCTCGTGCGATGAACGGGCTCTACGTTCAGGATAGTGCGTCATGGTGGCGGCGTGTCCGGAAAGCGAAGCTCATCAACTGTGCAACGCCTGGAGGCCTTCGACCGCCGGTGCGGGCAGACACGCATGGTCCTCTCAGGGCGAGCGGCGGCAGACCGGGCGGCGACCCGGGACGAACGCTTGGCGTGCCGCCCGGGCTCCTAGGGTTTGAATCGCACGCTCGTCCAGAGGCGGGCCGACTCGAACAACCGCCCGTCGGCGACGACGTACCGCGCCGTCCGAATCGCTGCCAGACGCTCCAGCGGGTTGCCGTCGAGCACGACGAGGTCCGCCCGCTTCCCCGCTTCGATCGTTCCCGCCTCGTTGGCGAGGCCGAGCGCGCGCGCTGGGACGAGGGTGGCGGCCTGGAGCGCCTGCATGGGTGTCAGCCCGGCCTCGCCGTACAGCTCGATCTCCCGCAGGAGGCTGTAGGCGGGGACCCCGTCGTCAGTGCCCGCGACGACCGGAACGCCCGCGTCGACGAGCGCCTTCACGATGCGCAATCCGCGCTCGAGGTGCTCTCGGGCCACCTGGGGCGAGAGTCCCGCCGCGGCCGCCGAGTCGTAGAGCATCGAGATGGGAGCAGGGACCTTCACAATGCCTGGCTGGAAGGCCGCGATCGGCGTTTCCGGGGCGCGACCGAGCAGCTCGTTCCAGGACTGCGTGGGGTCTACCACCGTGTGGTGAGCCGCCAAGAACGCGATGGTGGCCCGGACGGCGTCCGACGCAGCCTCGCCACGAATCGGCAGGTGTGCGACCTGATCCATGCCGGCCTCGACGGCCTGCTCGACCGTCATCCCGTTGGGCACATGCCCGGTGACGGTCATCCCCAGGCGGTGCGCTTCATCGCACAGGGCCCGAACGATGGCCGGCGTGACCAGGCTGTAGATCTTGACCTGCTGGAATCCCGCTGCGTGGTAGCGACCCACCACCTGCCGCGCCTCCTCCGGCGTCGTGGCTGCCACAACGCCAAAGGTGTCGGCGCCCCCACCATCGACTAGGCCCGCCAGCACCACCCGCGGCCCCAGGCCGGTCCGTGCAAAGGCGTCCCGAATCGCCGTGACCACCTCGAACTCGCCGCCCATGTCCCGGGCGGTGGTTACCCCGGCGGCCAGCAGGGCTGGGCCCCACTCGATCTGGTGGAGATGCCCATGACTCTCGAATAGTCCGGGGACGAGGGTCTTGCCGCTGACATCCACGCTCGGTACGCCCGCCGGGACGATCGTGATCGCGCGTGGTCCGGCGGCCTCGACCCGCCCGTCCCGGATTACTACGACGGCGTCAGGGATCGGCGCCCGGCCTGTGCCATCGATCAGACGGCCGCCCACGAGGGCAAAGCGTCCCGTGCGCAGTGGCGGCACAGCGTGGGAGAGCCGTGCGAGATCCGCCGCGCCGTCCCGGAGGGCAGCGGCCACGAGGGCCGGCAGGGCAGCGTCGTACTCTTCACGCACGCCTTCGAAACTCAACCCGCTCGCCCGCGTGACACAACCAGCAAACCCGCCGGCTTCATCGAGCCAGAGCGTCTCGCGCCCCCAGGCGACTCCGTCGACGGTAAAGCGGTCGAGCGTGACCCGGTGTGCGCCGACAGGTACCGTGTCACGCCCTCGCGCTTCGATGAACACGTCGTTGAGCGGCAGCCCCGGCACGACGTGCACGACCGCCGGACGTCCGTGCGACTGCCAGTACCGCAACAAGAGCATTTGGACCGCGAAAGGCGCGTAGCCGTCCACCGCGAACGCCGGGGGTGACAGCCTCACCCGACTGGACTGGCCATTTCGCCGAACCGCGGCCACGCCGTCAGTGACCGCCACGTCCGTGTCGACGTTGACGAACCGGTAGCTCTTTCCGATGGAGCGAAGATGCACGGGCGTGAGAATCCGGCTTCATCTGCAGGGTCGTGGCGAGCCGGACACGGCCCCCACGGTCCGTGAAGTCGAAGTCGGAGGTGAGCAGCACACCGTCGTCGCTGCGGGTGAGCTTGTAGTGCTCGTAGCCGATCGGCAACTGGAGGTAGTGCAGGCGGATCGTGCCGTGCTCACCGCCCGCCCGCTCCTGCGCTCCAGCCCCGGCGAGGGCGAGACAGAGGACCGCGCTCAACGTCGACAGAGAGGTTCGTCGAGGATGGACAGTCATAGGTCACCGGCGCCTCGAGAGAAAGACCGTGACCCTGCGGCCACGGTCGTTACAGACGTTGACCCGGGTATCAGCCGGTGAGACTTGGTGCCCTGCAGCGGGGAGGAGCGGCGTCAGCATTGCGTGCCGACGCGCGTCAGCAGGCGTCCCACAACGTTCCTCGCGCAAGGGCCTGGTCCCCACAGGGGCAGACGGCCGAAGCCCGCAAGGCTGACGGTACCGCTTCGCAACCTGTTCGACAAGCCCCGATCCCCAACGGCCGCCGGGACCAGACGACAGCGACCCGGACGCGCAGGTCGAGAACCTGGGCGCTAGACGACAACGACACCCTCACCTGGTCGTTGGCCGGAATCGTCCGATTCCTCGGTCCTCGTTGACGACCGGTACCCGGATTGGCAGGTGCAGGATGTCAGACGAGGCTTCTGTCGGAAGATGCCGCTTGTGAATACGGGTGCTCGCGCCGTATCCTTCCGATGCCACGGTAGACGGTGTCGTCGGCAAGACCCCTGCCGACGTGCCTCCTCTGCCGTCGGCGTGACGGACACGACCGCGTACCGGGCACTCCTCGTGTATGACTGAGCGGGAAGACTCTAGAGGAACGAGCCTCGCAGCGCCAGCCGATGAGGGTCGTCACAGCAATCGCGGCCGCCATCGAGGCGGGTCAGGATCTGGTCGCATCCGGGTTGGTCGTCCGAGATCGTGAAGGTCGCTCGCTCACACACTCCAGGCGTAGGGGCCAGTTGAAGCCTATGGCTCTCTCCTTCTCCGCAGCATCGGATCGGGGAATGCACCGGCTGAACAACGAGGACGCGCTCGCTGCGCATCCTGACCTCGGCCTCTTCATCGTCGCCGACGGCCTTGGCGGCCACGAGGCCGGCGAAGTCGCATCGCAGACCGCCGTCGATGCCATCCAGCGGGCCGTCGCCGAGACAGCGGCCCTCACCGAGCAGTCGAAGTGGCCGTGCGAGTACCGGCCGACGCTAACCGTCGACGGCAATCGCCTCAACTGGGCTTTCCGGCTCGCCAACGATCGACTACGGATGGCCATCGAGGACGGCACGGGACGGCAAGGGATGGCGACGACGCTCGTGGTCGTCCTGCTCGGGCAAGACCGCGGCGGGCCGGAGCGGCAGGCGACGATTGGCCACATCGGTGACAGCCGGATCTACCTCTTCCGCGCCGGCCGGCTCCGACACCTGACCCAGGACCATTCCTGGGTCCAGGACGAAGTGACGGCGGGCCGCCTCACCGACTCCGAGGCGCGCGCCGACCCTCGCCGAAACCTGCTGACCCGCGCGCTGAACGGTGTCGTCGAACCGCGGCCCGACATTGCCGATGTGCCGCTCGTCGCGGGCGACCAACTGCTCCTGTGCAGCGACGGACTCCACGGCGTCCTGAGTGACGAGGACATCGCGCAGATTCTGGCCCGCGACGTCGAGGATGACGCGCGGACCTTGAGCCTTCAGGTTGATCCCGAGGAGACGATCGCCTCTGGCGCCGCGGCGACCAACGTCTGCGACGCGCTAGTCCGCGCGGCGAACGCGCGAGGTGGGCCGGACAACATTACGGCGGTCGTGGTCCGGATCTGAGCTGGATGAGGTCTGTGCGCGTTCCTCGGTCGCCGGGTGGTCGCAGAAGTCCGGCGAACGTGCGTGCCTTCCCGATATCCGATAAGGCGGCTAGACGATCAGTCCATGCCGCTCAAACCCCAGCGCTGTGTGGGCAGAGTGAGCCGTGGCGAGGAGGGGTTCCTGCGTCCGCGGGAGACCACCATGCAGTCCATCGATCTCATCCGCGACAACGTGCGGAGGAGCAGAGACCGCGTCCTAGCTCGCGTCGAAGAAATGCGAGAACACTGTCTGGTATTCCCCACCCCGGCCGGGGGCTGCCACACACTATGGACGCTTGGACACCTTGCCTACATTGAGGCCTTGGTTGTGCATCGGTTCATGCTTGGGGAGAGGAACCCGCTGGCGGGATGGGAAGAGGTTTTCGACGGGGCGCACATCAGTGGAGACGCCAGCCAGTACCCTCCATTCGAGCAGGTTCTTGCCAAGTGCCGCGAGGTGCGCGAGTGGACGGTGACGCTCCTTGACTCACTTTCTGAGGACGACCTCGACAAGGCGAGCGCGCGGGTGCCCAGTGGCTTCGAAGACACCTTCGGTACCTACCGTCTTTGCCTCCAGTATGTCGCGGACCACTGGTACATGCATCGAGGGCATTTGGCCGATTCGCGGCGGGCCGCCAGACTGGGCCGGATGTGGCTGTAGGAATGCGGCTGCGCGCCGCTGGACCGGCGACGAGATCCCCTACAGCCGACCGGAGAACAGCCCACCTGTCGCCCTGCCGTGACCTCCGGCCGCCGACGACGTTCTGCCGCGTGTCTGACGGCTCGCGTCCAACGCGAGCTGGCCGCTACTCCGATGGCTATAATCGACCGATGACGACCTTGAGCGATACGACCGCGCACAACCCGGGTGATCCGGGTTCGTTCGAATCGTGGCTGGTCTCGGCAGGACGGGACCGCCGCCCGGGCTCCCCGCTAAACGTGCCGCCATGCCCGGCGTCGAACTTCGTGCTGGGTGAGCGCCGAGCGTACTCTCGCGACGACGGCACGCCGGGCTGGGATGCACTGGAAGAGATTGTCGGCGGCCTCGAGGGTGGGTCCGCGGTCGCCTTCGCCTCCGGCATGGCAGGGGTCGCGGCGATCTTCGAGCAACTTCCCACAGGCTCGGTCGTGGCCCTGCCAGACGACTGCTACCAGGGTGTCGTGGGACTGGCCAAGGCCGGCGAGCGCCGCGGCCGATGGACTGTGCATCGCGTCGCTGTTGCCGACACTGCAGCCTGGGTCGAGATGTGCGGGGTGGCCGATTTGATTTGGCTCGAGTCGCCGTCGAACCCGCTCCTCACGGTAGCTGACCTGGACGCCATCTGCGCCGTCCCGCGGAAGCGAGGCGCGATCCTGGGTGTGGACAACACCTTCGCTACGCCGCTCAATCAACGTCCACTCGCACTCGGGGCCGACGTGGCCGTGCAATCGGTGACGAAGTTCATCGGCGGACACTCGGACCTGCTCGGCGGCGTCGTCACCGTCCGCGACCCGAACCTGCTGGCGGCGCTGCGGCAGGCCCGGGAGCTTACCGGTGCAACACCAGGCACACTCGAGACGTTTCTCGCGGTTCGCGGGGCTCGGACGCTAGCACTGCGGCTGGAGCGGGCGCAGCGCAACGCGATGACTCTGGCCGAGCGCCTCGCGCGCCATCCCCGCGTCGCGGTGACGCGCTATCCGGGCCTGGCGAGTCACCCAACTCACGAGGCCGCGCGCCGACAACTGAGAGGCTTCGGGACGATCGTCTCGTTCGACGTGCGCGGAGACAGCCGCGCGGCCGACGCCGTGTGCGCCGGTCTGCGGCTCATCCAACACGCCACCAGTCTGGGCGCGGTCGAGTCCACCATCGAACCCCGCGCCAGCGTTCCTGGGCAGGAGCACCTGCCTCCGGAGCTGTTGCGGCTGAGCGTGGGTATTGAGGCCGTCGAGGACCTCTGGACCGATCTGGATCGAGCGCTGCGCAGTGTGCCGGAAGTGTAGCCGCTGGGCGCACTACCGCGCGAGCGGGTGTCCTCGCGTCGTCCGCGTCGCGACGGCGTGCACGTAGTCGTTCGTGGTTCTTCTGGCCGACTCGACGATGATCGATGAGGCGCTTCTTGGCAAGTCGCGCCCCGATGTCGAGGCAGACGAAACGGCGATCCTTGCCACGGAATCTCGGGATGGTCGGCCTTCAACGAGTCGGACACGCGCCGCGCGGCTTCTCCGATGATCTCCAACGCGCGTTCGATGGCCATCTGGAGTTTTCGATCCGAAAGGTAATCGTGGACGGCGACGCCAGTGGTGAACTCGGCGATCGTCCTTCCGGTATCGATGATGTCCCAGAGATAGGCCGCGTCCCTGGGTTCAAGCGGCATAGAGCACCCGCTTCGACTTGAGGATCGCGGCTCGACGGAACGGGTTCTTCAGGGCCTCCTGCTCGACGAGATCCACGTCGCGTCCGACGAGGGCCGCCAGTTCGTCCCGCATCCCGGCGAGATCGAGCAGGCTCCAGTCCGCGCCCGGATCGAAGGACACCAGGACGTCCACATCGCTGTCGGGACGGAAGTCGTCGCCAAGTGCGGAGCCAAAGAGCGACAACTCTCGCACCCTCCACCTGTGGCAGAAACCTGCCAGTTCGCCGTTTCTCGTCAGCACGTCAACCGGCACCATTGCTGCCATTCTACTCTCAGGCGTCGCCCCGTTGTGCGGAACGGATCCAACTGACGTCTTGCTCGAATGCCGCGGCTTGTACTGAAGTGTCACCCTGCCTTGCCGAACGATCGCGTTCACTTGCGCCGGTTCATGATCGCGGTGGCCGGCGTCGGGTGCAACGCGCTGTTAGACCGCTGGTAACGACTCCAGAAAGGATCCGATGGCATTCCACGCACCCACGGGATTCGCTTGGAGCAGCAAGTGCGGCCCTTTCACGTCTATAAGAGCCACGTGACGGATAGCCGCCATTCGCCGGCGCGCTGAATCGGGCACGACCCGATCCGCCGTACCACGCACGTAGAGCGCCGGAATTGCGCAGCGCCCGAAAGCGCTTGACTTATCAGTATCGAGAGCCAAGCGCAGTCGGCGTGCCAAGACGGATGCCGGCACCGACGCTACCACGTCCGCGACCTCAGCGAGAAGAGCGGTATCGGTCGATTGGTTCAGTAGAAATCGGCTGATCCAGAACGTGTTGAATGCGAGATTGAAGAGTCCTGGCCGGATAAGCAGTCGCAGGGCGCGAATGCGAGGCGGGGCAACGAAGCTGTTGCAGAAGATCAGGGCGACGGTTGCCACACGCGGGGCAAGGACCACCGCCAAGGGTCCCGAGAACGATTCAGCGATCAGAACCACTGGCCTATCGTCAGGCAGGCCGGCTGCGACGCTGGCTGCGAGGTCCTCGTAGTCCTCCGCGTCCGCGGGCAGGGCGACTGGCGTCACGCTGAACTGGGACGGCGCGGCGGCACGGAATCGGGAGAACAATCTCCCAGTTCCGTCGAGGCCCGGCAGAAGTACGATTTCCGGTTTCGTCACAGCAGTAGATTCCGCGGTCTAACGATCGAAATGAGCCGCGCTTCTCGGCGACATGATGGCACAGACCGTCGGAGGCGTCGGCTCCATTTCGGTGTTAGCCGGCGGTCCGGAAGTCAGGCTCGGTCCTGCGCGCTGTCGAGGGCAGCAACCATCCTTTTCAGAGCCACCAGACGATAGCTCTGCTCAAGGAGATGCTGCACCAGGCCCCAGTCCACTGCGGCATCCGCCCACGTGCTAACCCACTGCCCTCGGCCGTAAGGCGTCGCGAAGAACCCCTTGCGACGCAGCAATAGATCCACGTCCGTGGGGCTCAGCCGGAAGGCCACCGATGGCCGACCGCTGATCCATTCGAATGCGGCGAAGGTTCGCTTGCCCGCCCGGAAGTTCGGGTGTCCCCACGAACTCGTTTCGGTGCATTCGGGCATCGCGAGGCAGAACCTACGAACCCGCGCGAGCAGTCGATTGTGCGTCTTCATCGTTCGGGCTTGTCCGGCTAACGTGAGCGCTCACCCGCCGGCGGCCATGTTCGCATCGCCGCCGGTCGGGTGGAGCGCGAAGTTAGCCGGCTGTGTCACGGCTGCAGCTCCAGCCCGATTTCCGTGCGCCGTTTGGCGAGAGGCGAGATTGACTCGGAGTCCGGCGACGGTGGTTCGGACGCGCGGAAGGTCAGGCGGTTCGTTGGAGCGCGTTGACGAATTCTCGACCCGACATCGGCTGCGGCAAGGGTCGCCCGTCGCGCTCGTAGAGCTCGACCGAGTCTTCGACAATCTCGCAGAGTTCCGAGAAGACCGCTCTGGCGTCCGCGCCATGGCAGCCCCCGTAGAACAGTTCCGGACAGCTGCCGATGAAGCAGGCGTCCTCGTCCGACCACTCGACGAGTTTGACGTACCTGTCGCCCTTGCTCATCCCCTTGACTCCTCTATCGCCAAGCGTACGGCCTTCTCCTGGTACCTCAACGCGTCATCGCCTGGTTGCCCCGACAACGTTACCGGCTTTCTCACCTTTGGGTGAACGAAGTTGCGGTGGCTTCCCCGGCCGCCGCGGTCCGAGAAACCCGCACGCTCGAGTTCCCTGACCAAGTCCCTGACCTTTGGTGGCAAGGACCTCCTCCACTCATGAAGGAACAGTGACGACACCCATCTTCGCACCGCAGACGCCCACCGACAAGCGGGCGCGGCGGGACCACCGCGAGGGCCGCCCAGCCGGACCCAGCCGACACCCCATGATACGCCTGAGGAGCCAGTTCGGCGGGTGTTCCGGCTCTCCAGGAACGTCGCCCGCGACCTCGACGATCGTGCCAAAACTGCGGGGCTGCCGGGCGACGACGGCCCTCTCTTCCCCCCTGGTTGGCCTTGCCGGCCGCGTCCATCCCGTCGCCGCGGAGGGGCACAGGAGGGGGGAACAACACCCCGCACGCCCTCTGCCCCCAGTCGCGCTTCCGGACTATCGACCCTCGGGCCACCCGTCGAACCTGGAGCCCGACGCTGACGACGGCCACAAGGCCCGTTCGCTGAGACGGTTCGACGCGCCCGTCGTTCCCGCGAGAGGCGGCGTCCTTCGCCGCCTCGGACTGCTGCGCTGTGGGGGGGCAGTGTGGGGACTGGGCGTGAGCGACCCCGGGGTACCCCCTGTCACCCTGGCCCTGGCTGCTTTTCAGGGGTCGCTCACGCCCAGCTTGTCGGTGTGGTTGTTACTGATGCAGATCGCGACCCAGTCAGGACGATCCTGAACGCGAACACTACCACGACATGCGGAGCCCCTCCCGTGTCTCGCGGACAATGTCCGGGTCGATGGGCGGAACCGTGATCCCGGACCGGCTTCGCTCGGAAGCCGCTCGCGATGCGGATCTTGGCACGCACGCCGGTGCCAAGGCGCCCGTGACGGATGCATGCTGGGGGGAGCCTTGCAAGTTCGTCGGAGCAACCGATAGGGCTACGTCCGCTGTTGCGGCCAGCCTATTGGCCGGTCTGGACCGTTACTTGGCGAGCGTCCAGATGGGTTGGCGCCGCGTCTGTGGCCGGCCTTCTCACGTCGGTCCGCGGTCGACTCCGGCCAGTTGTTCCGGGCTGTCGCAGGATGTTCCTGATGGTGCCGGCGGTCACCCGTGTCACCGCCGCCGCACATTCTGTGCAAGATCGCAGGGACTCAGGCGCGGATCTCGCAATGCGAACCTCCGGGCCGCACGATGTCACGAGGTCTGGATCTCGACCGCGACGACGACCGCTCGCGCGAAGAGGAGGCCGAGTGCCGCGCGCACGAGGCGCGTGGGGCGCACCGGTTGCTCCGGGAGGATGATGCGCGGGACCCGACCCGCCGATCCGAGCATCTGCCGTCGCGTGACTTCGCCTTGCCCGATAGCCGCGATCGGGTGACCGTGCAGGTGCGCGCGAGGGGCTACCGTCTTCGCGACACGGAGGGCGAGACCCTCGTCGCGGCGGGCAGCTTCCGCATGGTGTTCGAGCGCGACCTGCGCGACGGCCTCTATCGCGGCGACGCGGAACGCTTGGCCCAGGATGTCAAGAGGCTGCGCGCCCAGGGTCCGCTCGACCGGCGCACCCTCGTGGTCGACGACCGCGGTCACTCGATCGGCGTCCTGGCGCTCACCGAGCGCGGACGCGCCCTGCTCGAGGCCCGGCGGGACCGCGACCCGGACGACGGGCCCGGACAGGCCGTCTGCGCCGGCTGGCACAAGCCAGCCGAGGTCATTCACGACGCGTCGCTCTATCGCATGTTCCAGGTGGAGGCCGCGGCGATTGAGGACCGCGGCGGCCGCATCGATCGGGTGGCGCTGGATGACGAGCTGAAGCGAGAGGTCTACGCGCGCGCGAACCGATCCCGCTTCGACTCGGACGACGACGGGCAGGAGGCGCTGGCGGCGGCGGCGCAGGCGTGTTATCTGCCGATCATTGACGGCCACCTCGAGTTCCCCGATCTGCGGATCGAGTACGAAACCGCGGCCGGCGAGCGCGGCCGCGTCGACCTCGAACTCGTCACCAGCGCGTACCACGGCGGCCGCCTGGCGGGCAAACAGGCCGCCGGCTTCACGCTCTACAGGGCGGGCGGATCAGCCGCCCGCGGCATCCACTCGGACAAACTGCTGGCAACCGCAGGTCCGCATCTGCAGCGGCTGATCATCGCGGCGCTCGAGACCTGCTGTCGGCAAAGGGAGTTGCTGTCGCTGCAGTGGCGGGACGTGTCACTCGCGCGGCGTGAGATTGCCCTAAGGTGAGAGCTCAAAAGACGAAGACCGCCACCGACCGGATCATCCCGATTTCAGATCGCCTCCGTGCCGTTCTCGAGCACGTTCGACTGGATCCGAACGACGAACCCCATGATCCGACGGCGTTCGTGTTCGGCGACGAACTGCACATCGGCCACGTTGCAACGACGCGCCGTCTTCGGCTGATAAGTCGTTAGTTCACTGATGGTTGGAGTGGCGCGCCCGACAGGATTCGAACCTGTGGCCTTCGGCTCCGGAGGGTGGCCGGACCAAACCACCTGACACCACCCCAGACGATTCCTCCTGATTTGACGGGCCTTTTCTCGGGTGGGAGGCAACTGCTTCCCACCCGAGACCGCGCACGATTGTCACCCGTTTGTCACCCAGCCATGTCGCTGTAAGTGCTGCTGAGCGCGAGCGTGCCCGAGGGGGTGCTCATGTTGGAACGGTACGATTTCGACGACACGCGAGAGCGAGACGACGGTGGGCTCGACCGGCAACGAGGCGGTCGAGGTGCGACGACTGACGAGCGCGAGCGGAGCGTCGATCCGCGCGACGTATTCCTGCACGACCTGGACCTGCCGCGCGACGATGAGCGGCGCGAGGTCTCGCTTCGCGACCGGTCGGTACGATCTTCGCGGGTCGGAGAGCCGAACGCTCGCCACCGTAGGCGCGTTCCGCGTCGTTTCGGCGAGCGACCTTCGCGACCACGACGGCCGACCGCTCGACGTGCGGAGCGGTGACCTGAGGCACCTTCGCGAGTCGGGCCTCGTCGACACCTTGCGAGTCCAGGGCCGGCGAGACCACGTGGTGACGCTCACGAAGGAAGGCCGCGACCTGTTGAACACGCACCGCCGGCCAGGCGGCGGGCAGGCTCGGCAGGCGTTCTACGCGGGCGTCAGGAAGCCGCGCGAACTCGGACACGATGTCCACATTTACCGGGCCTACGAGCGCGCCGCGAGGGGCATCGTGGAGCGCGGAGGCCGCATCCGTCGGATCGTCCTCGACTACGAACTGAAGCGCGACTACCAGCGCTTCCTGCAGGAGCGCAACCGTCGTCCGGATTGTGACGGACGACCCGACCGGGAGGAGCACGAGGTCAAGGACTGGGCACTGATGCACCACCTGCCGTACTTCGACGATCAGGTTCACTTCCCGGATGTCCGCATCGAGTGGGAGGACGAGTATCGGCGGGCACGCGAGGAGGACATCGAGGTCACCACGGAGCACTACCGCGGCGCGCACGCGACGGCCGCAGCGCGCTCTGGATTCTCGCGCTACCAGGCCGGTTCTGTCGCCGTCTTCGGGGGCGGAGGACGCGGCAAAGGCAGGCGCGGAGGCGGAGCCCCTGGCCTCGCTGAGGAGATGCTGTCATGACCCCGGAGGAACGAGCAGACGCCATCGTGCGACGCGGCTTCACGGACCGCCAAGCCCGGTTCTTGATCACCGTGCTGCGCCACGGCGGCATCTGCCTGCCGCGGCAGTACACGGCCTTCGCGGGCATCGTGTACGGGCAGAAGACGCGCAACTTCTTCCACCGGTTGGTGGAGGAGGGACACGCCACGACGTGCCGGTGCTTCCACAATCGCGCGACGATCTATCGGCTTCAGGGCCGCACTCTCTTTGGCGCCGACCAGGGGGGACGCAGCGGGCCGTCTCGGCGGGTCTCGGCCGCCGCCGTCGTGCCTCGCATCATGCTGCTGGACGTCGTCCTCGGACGACCCTGGGCGGCCTGGCTGACCGGTGGCGCTGGTAGCGAGCCGTCAGTTGATCCAGCGGCCGGTGCGTCACAGACAGTCGTCTCTCCGGCGACCTTGGCAGGCTACGGAAGACACCGGCACTTCCTCGACACGCTGCGGATCGGCATCGAACCTGACGGCTGCCCGGTGTTTCTCTTCATCGTCACCGAGCAGTCCGCGGTCTCGTTCCGGTCGTTGCTTCGATACCTCCGGCCGCCGCTGGAAACGCTCCCGGCATGGCGCCTCCTGCTGGCGTGCTCCCGCGAGTCCGCGCGTGCAGCGGTCGCGTGCGAGGAGGCGGCCCGGAGGAGCGTGGACGGATGTTCCGGCAGCCATCGGCCGTCGTCCAGTGGGTCTGCCAGGTCGGTCGAACGGTACCTGCTGCCGCACCTGTACGGCCACCTCATGCCGCTGGCTCCAGGTCCGTCGGAGCCGCCGCAGTCGCTCGTTCCTCGCTAGCCCGTCTTCCGCAGTTCTTCGCGGACGATCCGCCGAATCGTTGCTGCATCAACCGGCTGAGCAGACCGGCTGAGGTGTTCGCGAAGCGCCTCATTGATCATGGTCTGGTAGCCGCGGCCGGCGGCGTCCGCGCGGTTTCGGAAAGCCTCGAGCAGGTCGTTGTCCAGGAAGATGGTGATGCGCGTCTTCCCTGGCTGTCGGATCACCGGTCCGCGCTTCGCCTTGCTGAAGTCGTATTCCTTCCTCATATTGGTTTCTCTCTCGCGGAGTGGCCTTCCGCGCCGAGATGAGTCGAACGTCCTCTCCGCGGAACGTGTAAACGACGACGAGGATCTCGCCCGTGAAGCCCATGCCGACGGAGACGAACCGCTGCTCGTCGGGTGTGGTGTCGTCGTCGCGCGTCATCGCGCTGAGATCGAGCAGAACCCCTTCCGCATCAGAGAAGCGGATGCCGTGCTTCCGGACGTTGCCGTCCGCCTTCCGGCGATCCCACGTGACGGCCATATATGCATTATATGCATACTGACGGTTCTGTCTAGCGTCGCTGTCTGTCGGCGGGGGGCGAGGAGCAGATTCACGGCTCGGCCAACGGCACTTCCTGCTCGTCGACCCGCCACGCGGCGTATGCCAGCGCCTCGCGAATGTCGTCGGCTTCGAGGTAGGGGTAGGCCTTCAGGATCTCCTCGGACGTGTGCCCAGCCACGAGCAGGCCAACGACCGTACTAACGGGTACGCGCAGCCCGCGGATGCACGGCTTCCCGCCCATCACGGTCGGGTCGCGGGTGATCCGTTTCAAGGACGTCATGCCTGCACCTCCAGCCCGATTCCGCGCGGTTCGGACTGCATCTGAAGCCGTTGACTGCCCTTCCGCAGCGGGACCGACCGACGACGTGAGGCGGGGTTTGGCCGTGGTTCGGCGACGGGGCTTCGGACGCGCGGAAGGTCAGGCCTTTCGTTGGAGGGCGTTGACGAATTCTCGACCGGACATCGGTTCCGGCAAATGGCGTCCGTCGCGCTCGCACAGCTCGACCGAGGCCTCGACGACGTCACAGAGTTCCGAGAAGACCGCCCTGGCATCGGCGCCGTGGCAGCCGCCATAGAACAGCTCGGGACAACTGCCGATGAAGCAGGCGTCCTCGTCCGACCACTCGACGAGTTTGACGTACCGGTCGCCCTTGCTCATCGCCAAGACTCTCATATCGCCGGGCAAACTCCGCCCGGATCGGGTCGCAGATCCCATCCTCCCGGCCGCGGGCGGCACGCGTGTGAGGGGAAGGGCGTACGCTTTTCCGCCTCGACTTCGGACGTCGGGCCGTCGCCTGAGCGCGAGAGGCCACGGCGTCGGCCAGCGACACCAGAAGGCGGAGCGCCTCGTTTACCGAGGCCGCGTCTCGGAACACCTCCGCCACGTCGGCATCGAGCAGCACGGCGTTCGTGCCCACGAGATATCGCTTGTAGTACTTGCCGTGAACGGCGCCGCTGAAGTCGTGCGCCGGCAGCATTTCGTCACCATCTTCCGCGTGGACTCTCAACCTCATGTCGTGTTCGGATCCCCACCCGAACTTTGTCCCCAATCATACGCCTGATGCTCTCGGCGGCAGGGCGTGCGCCACTGCCAGACGCACTTTGTCTTGGGCGGCATCCGCTTGGGCAACGTCCGATCTCCAGGGCCACGGTGGAGTGTCACCGAGGCGCCACCCGGCGCCGATTCGACGGGTGATTAGGACTGACCGAGAGCGTCGCCGGCGACCTCGACGAGGGTGTCCAGTTTACGGTTCTGCCGAGCGACTGCGGCCGGTTCTTTCCCCCTGGTAAGCGATGTCGGCGGTGTCGATCTCGTCCCGGCAAGGGGAACGGGAGGGGGAACACCCCTCCGCACGCCCTCGGCCCCCCGGTAGCGCGCCAGGACTACCGGGGCTCAGGCCATCCGTGGAACCTCGAGCCCGACGCTGACGAGGAGCACAAGATTCGCGCGCTGAGACAGTTGGAGGCCGCCGTCGTTCCCGTGAGAGGCGGCGTCCTTTGCCGCCTCGGACTGCGGCGCCGTGGGCGAACAGTGTGGGGATCTGGGCGTGAGCGACCCCCGGGTGCCCCCCGCCATCCTGGCGCCGGCATCCTTCCGGGGTCGCTCACGCCCAGTTTGCCGGTGTGGATCTCAGTGAGCCGGATTCTCTTGCTGTCTCGTGCTGGAATGGCGGCGAGATCCAGCGCCTTGACCCGACAGGAACCGAGGCGGAAAACCACATCGCATTGCAGGGCCGAAGTCAGCGACATGGCAAGGTCGAACTGGGTGTCGACAACGTCGACATGCGGGCCGCCCGACGCCGCAGTCGCACCTGGTTTGTGTGACCGCGCTGTCACGCGGATACGCCGTCGCTCCGACGTTGCATTCTGCGGGAGTGCTCGGTCGCGTCAAGGCTCCGCTCGCTCCGCTCGCCGCTGCGCGGCCTTGACCCAACCTGCGCGCTCCCCCAACCACGGGCGATTATCGGCGGACGGCACAGAGCGTCCACCGGACCTGAGCAGTCGTCATGTCGGGTCGGCGCCATGTCGTCCTAGATCGATAGCGGTTGCACAATCGAGTGCCTTTTCCGCGGGGCGATCAGCCGAGCAACGAACTCCTGAAAGGCGCCTCCGCCACCCGCCTAGCGGGGACATAGGCTGTCAGGACAGATACCGCCAACAACAGCAGGACGGCCGCCGCCGCAGTGCCGGCGTCCCAGCTCGACACGCCATAGACGAATCCGCGAAGGAGTCGCGCGGCCGAAAAGGACAACGGAAGCCCTATCAGTGTCGCGATAGCGATGAGCGTCAGGACCTCCGAGAGCACCATTCGCGTGAGCATGGCCGGTGCCGCGCCGAGGGCCGTTCTGATGGACAACTCCGTTCGGCGCTGGGACAGCGAATGCGCAATCGACCCGCTGAGCCCGATGAGCGTCAACAACACTGCGGCAGCGGCGAACATCCCCCCTATGATCCCGGCGAGCGTTTCCCCCAGCCGATCATGCGCTTCGATCTGGTCCAGTGACCGGACCATCAGGACGTCGTCCTTCCCGAGATGCTGCACGGCCGCCGCCACAGCCTTCATCGCGGATTCGCGATCAGATTCGCATCGCACGATCGCGAAGTTCGATCGGGCCAGATCCGGTTCCTGCAAACTCGGAACGTAGATGGCAGCGTTGGTCGCATCTCGCCGGTCGTGAGGTCTCGTGTTCCCGACGACGCCGACGATCTCAATTCCCTGTCGTTCGGGTGTCTGTCCAATGCCGATACGCCTCCCTATCGGATCGCCTCCAGCGAAGAGCCGCTCCGCGAGGGACACGCTCACGACTGCCACTCGTGCGGCCTGACTGCGATCGGACCATTTGAGGTCGCGACCTCGCAGGAGCGGCACGCGGAGCGTTCGGAACCACCCTGGAGAGACGACGCAGAAATTCGCCGAGCTGTCCCCTTCAGCGGACCCAGCGGGCACGACCTTCTCGCGTCGCTCGACGGCCACCCCCGGTGGGAGGTTTGACAGGGTCACTGCGGTCACGCCCTGTACCGACAGAATGCGTTCGACCAATGCGGGTTGGTACGAGTCGCTGTCCATGGTTGCGGGCGTGCCATCCCGCGGGGTCAGGCTGACGATGAACACGCCGTGTGCATCGAATCCGGTCTGCACGGTCCGCAACTGCGTCAGCGAGTGCAACAGTGTCGCCGCGTTGACCAGGAGCACGATCGACAGCGCGAACTGACAGATCAGGATGGTCTTGCCGAGACGCCCGCGTGACGTGAGTTGGTAGCCATCGCGTAGGCCTGGAAGCAGGGTTGCCCGTGTCGGGACAGCTCGTGCGACCGGCGCCGACAGGAACACGACCGCCAAGAGCCCGCCGGCGAGTGCCACCGCAATCGACGTCACCCGGGGGGCCGTGTTCAAGACCGTCGGAACGATGAAATCACCGAGAAGCAAATCTCTGAGGACGGCCGCCGCCCACACGCTCAGGAGGCAGCCGGTGATGACGCCAAGCGCGCCGAGGCACATCGATTCGATGAGCGACGGGAAGACAATTCGCCACGGAGCGGCGCCAAGAGCTGTCTGAATGGCCATCTCGCGTCGTTTCTGGTCGGCTCTCGCAATCGCCAAGGTCGCGACGTTGATGCACGCCACAAGCAACGCGACGATCGCGAGCGCTCCGACGGCGTAGAGGGCCTTCCCGAACTGGGAACGAAGTGCGGGTTCCGACCCCCGAGCGCCCGGAACGACGGCCAGCCGCGTAGCGAGGAAATCGTCACGCGCCTGTCCGGCGTCTGGTGACGGTGCCGTTGCCTGTTTCACGGAGGGCCAGAGCGTCTCGAGCGAGGCGCGCGCCTGTTCGATTGAGACGCCGGGCCCGAGGCGGCCGGTGACGTTCACCCACATGGCTCGTCGACTGGAAAGGAGCGGGGACGTCCCTTCGGTCATCGACGGAAAGGCATTGAGCGGAACGACGATGTCCGCTTCGCTCACAGCTCCGAGACCCGTGAACCCGGCAGGTGCCACGCCAACTACAGTGCAGTGCACGCCGGCCACCTCGATGGTCTGGCCGACGCCATCTGGAGTTCCCCCGAGGTGGCTGCGCCAGAACGCGTGTCCGACAACGATCGGCGCCACCTTGGCGGCCTCATGAAGGTCAACGTCCTCGCTTCGCAGCACGCGACCAACCACGGGGCGAACGCCAAGATCCGTGAAGAAGTCGCCCGTCACGGCCCAGACGCTGGCGTTGACGCGAGTCCCGCCGGGAAGTTGGGCCGTCTTGACGACGCCGCCCAGCCAGCCGTGCAGGGCCGAGAAGGACCGTTGCTGTCGACCGAGTTGGGTCAACATCGGTACGCTGAAGCCGGCTTCGCGCCCGTCTGGTCGAATTGTCGAGAGGTTCACCAGGCCATCCGGTTGGCGAACGGCCAGTTTCCTGAGGACGACCGCGTCGAGGAGGCTGTAGCTGGTGACGACCCCGCCGATCGTCGCGCCAACGAACCTGAGACCACAAGGACAAAGACCGGAGCCCGTCTCAGCCGCCGGACGGCTCGCCCGAGTTCGCGCCAGAACATACGCACCTCGTGTTCGAGGGGCCGCGTCGAGGGTTCGTGCTTCCGCCCGGTGGCGGGGGTCAGTCCTGTTACAGATCAGACAATCCGTTAGACGCGCGCAGACCTTTGCCGGCCTTGAGTTACTCGGCTTGAACCAACGAGCCTATAGGGTCCTCACCCCGTTCTTCCGCTGTTCTTCACGGACGATACGCCGGATCTTTGCCGCATCCACTGGCTCAGCGGAACGGCCGAGGTGTTCGCGAAGCGCTTCATTGACCATCGTCTGGTAACCGCGACCGGCGGCGTCCGCGCGCTCCCGGAACGCCTCGAGCAGGTCGTTGTCCATGAAGATGGTGATGCGCGTCTTGCCCGACTACCGGATCACCGGTCCGCGCTTTGCCTTGCTGAAGTCATAGTCCTTCTTGATGTCGGCTACGCGTGGGCAGGATCGCCGTACCCAGACACCAGCGCTCAGGCCGCCGTTTGGCGCCGGCGCTCGATCGGTGCGAGGCTCAGACGCAAGCGGAATGGGCGCAGCAGGCGATTGAGCGTCTCCTGCGTGGGATTGTGACGCGGGTTGATGGCCCGCAGGACGTTCGGAGGAGCCATGTCCACGGATGCTGCGAACTCCTTCACCCCCATCGCACGAATCACCTTGCCGAGCGCGACCTGGATCGACACTCCGTCGTCAATGGCCGCCAGCAGGAATTCGCGCGCGAACGTCTTGTCCCGCAGGTCCTCGGCAAGCCCCTCGTTCCAGTCTCTACTTCGTCTTGCCACGGTTGATCCCCTCCAGATAGTCCGCCCAGGTACTCGCGGGCACGCCGGATGTCGGCACGTTGCGTCGACTTGTCGCCTCCGAGCAGCAGCAGGACGAGCGCGGAGTCGGACCTGCCGAAGTAGATCCGGTACCCGGGACCGAAATCGCACCGGGCCTCCGACACTCCGCCTCCCACCGAGTGGTGATCGCCGAGGTTGCCGGCCTCGAAACGAAGTGACTCTCGCTTGAATTCTGGCGCGAGCGCTTATGTCGAGTTCGGTCAGCCACTCACGAAACGGGCTGACCCCGCGGTCAGTCAGATACTCGCGGACGCTCAGCTTCGTCGTCGGCACGGCGAACCAATAGTATCATGTGTGATATCTTTGCCGTCAACCACACGATAGCGTGCAAGCCCCGCAGCGAGTTTGGCGGCGCGACCTTGACAACTGCCTCTCTCGCGCCTAACTTGGGATCATCTGCCCTGTGGCGATCGGTCGCCACCCTCCGCATCGCCCACATCGGCCACGCGGACTGCTTCCACCGACTCGCGCCCAGCGCCTTTCGCGAAGCTACTCTCCACCAGAAACGACCGTAGGCAACTTGAGGCCACCGCAGGCGATTCCTTCCAGGAGCAGTCGTCCGGTCGCCACAGAGGTTCAACGCGCTCGCGCACATCCGCCTGCGCGCTGACCTCCACCTGGCCGCCGCCGCTGTCCACCGAGCTCGCGCTCAGCGGACAGCGCGACGTGTCACCGGGAACCGTCGCCCGGTGAACCACCCTGCGAACCTCCACGTTCCCGCCGAGCCGGCCGCGTCCGGATGCTCGAGGTCGTCTCCTGCACGCCGAACCGGGGTTCACCGGCTCGTCCACCATCCATTCAACCCGTCCGGCCAGGCGCCGGACACCGCAGCGTGGAGGACGTATGAGGAACAGCGAAACCCTGGAATCGGGCGATACTCGGCAGACCAGCGTCGGAACGCCGGTAGACGCCGACGGCCTGCCGCGCAGGCTGTTGACGACGTACGAAGTGGCGGCGTTCGTCGGCTGCCACGAGGAGACGGTGAGGCGCGCCTACCTGCGCGGCCTTCTCGTTTCGCAACGCTTCGGCGTCAGGTGCCGGCGGTTTCGGCGCGAGGACGTGCTGGACTGGATCGCGAGCGGGGCGCCGACGATGGCTCGGGTTCGCGCGGAGCGCTCGGCGCGGTCCGGCGCGGCCGGAGGCGAACGTGGGTAATGAACCGACAACGAAAGGAGCACGGATGAAGGAGGGCGTATGGCCATAAGACGCAAGTGCCGCGCGCAATGCGGCACCGGCCGCCGGTGCCTGGAGCGCCTGTGGTTCGACGTGATGTTCCGTGGGACCCGGTATCGAATGCCGGCGAACGACTTCGCCATCCCGAGGATGGACGTCGGGAGGCAGCGGCCGATCGAGTCGATGGAGGAAGCGCGCGACTGGGAGCGCCTCTTCATCGGCGAGATCAAGGCGGGCCGCGACCCACGGCCGAAGCCCACGGTCAAGCGGGCTGAGGTGGTGGACCCGCAACTCGTGGCGGGGTTCCTGGACCTCTACTTCGACCGGCAGGTGAAGCCGGCCGACCTGCGGAGCGCCGACACGATCCAGAGCCGGATCAAGATCCTCAAGGAGCACTTCGGTGATCGGCGCGTGAAAGACCTCGAGGATCCCGAGCTGCTGAACGGGTTCAAGACGACCTCGAAGTACGCCAAGAAGGTCGAGCTGGCGACGCTGCACAAGCTGCTCGCCACGCTGCGGGCGGCGATTCATTGGGGCCAGGCCCAGACGCCGCCGCTCATCGAGAAGTCACCGTTTCACCGATTCGGCGTACGGATGAACAAGAAGCACGAGACGATGCGCGATCGGCGCATCTCGAGAGAGGAGGAGAGGCGACTACTGGCCGCAGCAGACGTCATGAACACATGGCAGCACCGTTACGCAGGGCCGATGATGCGCGACCGCATCATCGGCGCGCTGGAATTGTGCTGCCGGCGCGGCGAGATGCTGCTCATCCAGAACAAGCGCGTCGACTGGGACAGCCACACGATCGGCATCCCCGGCCACACAACCAAGGACCGCGAGAATCGCCGGATTCCCTTCAACCCGGAAGGGCGCCTGGTCGAGATCCTCGAACGTCGCAAGTCCCTCGGCCCGAGCGCGTACGTGTTCGGATCCGAGTGCGGCGAATACCAGCCGAACATCCAGACGGCTTGGGACGCGTTGCGGCTTCTCGCGTACGGCATCGAGCCACGCCGCAGCCGTGGGCGGGAAAACGCCGACTGGAACCGGTTACAGTTGCGGAAGATCGACCTGCACTGGCACGACCTTCGTCATTATGCCGAGCCCGTGATTATGCCGCGTGGGGTGCCGCGAGCACCCGTCCGCGCGGCGGGTCCCGCCCTTGCGCTGGCGTGGCGCGCGGCATAATCAGAGTCCCTCCAAGAACGCGAGCAGCTCGTCCTTCGGGCGAAAGCGCGCCCGCCCGCACGGCAGCGGCGAGGTGCGCGCCAGGGCTTCCGCCTTCAGTCGCAGGTCCGCGTGCAGGTACATCTGGGTCGTTTCGACCGACTCGTGTCCGAGCCAGAGCGCGATGACGGCGCGGTCAATCCCGTGCGTGAGGAGGTCCATCGCGGTGGTGTGCCGCAGCACGTGCGGGGTGACGCGCTTGGCCCGCAGCGACTCGCAGTGCGCCGCGGCGGCCTGGGCGTGTCGGGCGACGAGACGCTCGACGGCATCGCGACTGAGCGGCCCGCCGCGGGTGCTGGGAAAGACGGGATCCGACGGCCCGCCCGGATGGCGGCGGAACCACGCGTCGAGCGCCGCCGCCACCTCTCGTCGAAGCGGGGTGCAGCGCTCTTTCCGGCCTTTCCCCGTGCAGCGCAGGTGCGCGCCTGGGCCGAGGATCACCTCGCTGCGTCGGAGCCGCGTCATTTCCGAGACGCGCAAGCCGGTCTGGAGGGCGACGAGGATCAGGGCCCGATCACGGAGGCCGATCCAGGTGGAGAGCTGGGGCGCGGCGAGCAGGGCGGCGGCCTCCGCAGGCGTCAGGAAGGCGATGGTCTTCCGCTCGAAACGCCGGCTGGGCATCGCGAGCAGCCGCTGACAGGTGAGGGCGTGGGCGGGCTCCTGGAGGGCCACGACCTGCGCGAACGCGTGAACGGCTGCGAGGCGGGCGTTGCGCGTGCGGCTGCCATTGTGGCGGTCGCGCTCGAGGTGATCGAGGAACTCACCGATGAACGCCGGCGACAGGTCGTCCATGGTGAGGGCGGACGGCGCCCGATGGAGACGGGCCGCCGCGAACTGCAGCAGCAGGCGGAAGGTGTCGCGATAAGCGGCGATCGTGTGGGGACTCGCTTGACGCTGCTGCGTCAGTCGCTCGGTGAAGAAGCGTTGCAGCCATGCGGAGAAGGGCGGCGTCATGGCAGGCGCTCCGGGTCGGGACTGGCCAGGCGGGCCGCGACGCTCGCCAGCATGTCGGGGAGGGCTTCCAGGTACCAATAGGTATCCTGCACGTGCACATGCCCGAGGTACGTCGACAAGATCGGCAGATCCCGCTCGACTGGCCGGCCGGCGCGATACCAGGCCAGGAGGGTCGTCGCGGCGAACCGATGGCGCAGATCGTGGAGACGGGGCCCACGCCCGTGGCGATGTCCGGGCGTCGGCGCGCGCAGCCCGGCCTGGCGGGAGACGAGCGCAAAGGTGTGGCGGGCACTATCCCCGGTCAATCGGCGCCCGTGCTCCGAGACGAAGAACGCGGGCGTGGTGGGGTGCGGGTGCACCCGACGGCGCACCGCCTCGTAACGGTGGAGCGCGTCGATCGTCGACGCGTGGACGGGCACGAGCCGCGACTTGCCGAACTTCGTGTGGCGAATCGAGAGGAGGGCGTCGTCGACGCCCACATCCGCGCCGTCGAGCGCGAGCGCTTCGCTGATGCGGAGTCCGGTCGCGGCCAGGAGCCCGAACACCGTCGCGTAGGTCAGCGCGCGGAGCGCGCGCGGGGAGTGCAGGCGGCGTGCGGCCGCGAGGAGTCGCGCGATCTCGTCGTCGGTATAGATGTACGGACGCCGCCGCTGATACCGATGCGGCAGGAGGCTGGCCGGGGGCACCTCGGTGCGCGGATCCTCGGCCTGGCGCCACGCGGCGAACCGCCGCGCGATGCCGAGTCGCCAGGCCCAGGTGGCGGGCTGCGCGGTCGCGGGCGCCATGGCCCACCGCACCGCCAGGTCCCGGGTGATCACGTCGCTGCCTCCGGCTTCTACAAACTCGACGAAGCGACGGAGGAGTCCGCCGGGGGTACGGCAGGCGACGCTGAACCCGCGACGCAACGCCAAGTACTCCTCGAGCGCGGTGGCCAGGGAGGTCACTGGGCACCTCCCGTGTCGCCGGGCCACGGCTGGATGACCGTGCGCAGGCGCTCGAGGTCGACCTTGGCGTAGATCTCGGTGGTGGCGGCTCCCCGATGTCGCAGCACCGCCCCGATTTCGCCGAACGAGGCGCCGTGCCCCAGCATGCGGACGGCCAGGCTATGACGCAACAGGTACGCGCCTTTTCGCGGCGGATGCAAGTCGGCGCGGCCCAGGGCCTTCTGCACCACGGAGGTCACGCCGCCGGCGCCGCGAAAGCCGCCGCGCGGGGCACGAACGCGCAGGAACACGCGGCGGCAGGCACTCGCCGGCCGGTCACGACGCAGGTAGGTCGCCAGCGCCTCCCCCACGTCCACGGGTAACGGCAGACGCTCTTGGCGCAGCCCCTTCTTCGCCCGGATGCACACCGTGCCGGCGCGCCAGTCGATGTCGTCCAGCTCCAGGGCGACGACTTCTCCGCCGCGGAGGCCCAGCCGCGCCAGCAACAGCAGGATCGCCCGGTCACGACGGTCCGTCGCGGTGTCGCACGGACAGCGGGCGAGCAACCGCTCGACGTCGGCGGGTGGCAGCGACTTCGGGATCGTGCTGTGCCGCCAGTCGCGCACGGTGAGCACCGCCGGACTCAGGTCCCTCGTGTAGCCTTCCTGGAACAGATAGCGCAGCAGCGCCCGCAACACCCAGACCACGTGCTTGGCGCGCGGCCGGCGGCGTTTCGCCACCTCCTCCTGCAGGTAGGAGGAGACGCCGGCCGCCGTGAGGCTGACGGACCCGTCCGCGCACAGATGACGCGCCAGGAACGGACGCGCGAGGTCCACATGCGTCGCGATCGTCGTGGGACACAGCCCCCGCTCGACGCGCAGGTGCCGCTCGTAGCGTGCCAGCCATGTGTCGACCGGAGAGGCGGCTGCCGGAGCACGCCCCGCCGTCACGCCGGCGCTCCGGAGGTGCGCCAGGAAGTCTCGCAGCGTGCGGCCGTGCCGAGCCCGACCGGCGCGTTGGGTCTGAAAGAACTCCTCGAGGGCCGCCTCGTCCAGGGCGCCCAGCGCAACGGGTCGCTCGGCCACCCATCGCGCGAACGCTTGGAGCCCGTACAGCTTGGTCTCGATCGTCCGGGGCGTGTACCCACGACCCACCAAGGCGTCCGCAAACGCCTGGTACAAATCGTGGCGGTCAAACGGAACCGTCGTCGCCGCCGCAAGTCCGGGGACCCGATTCGGCATGTCGTCCTCCCTCCCGGCACCTCGTGCCCTGGGAAAACGACAACCGGATTATGCCGACTGCGGCAAGAAGAAACTCAGTGGATTGGAACGACAGGCGCGCAGGTGGGGCGTGCTATCGGCATAATCACGGGCTCGGCATAATGCCGCTTATGCCGCGCGCGGCATAAGCGTCATGAGGGAGCGTCGAGACTGCTCGCCGACGGCGTGGACATCCGCATCATCCAGCTGATGCTCGGACACGCCAGCCTGCAGCAGACGCAGCGGTATCTGAATGTGACGGATGAGGAATTGCGAAGAGGGCTGGAGGTGAGCTGGAAGAGGGCTCGCACGACGCCTCAGGAGCCTGCGAAGGCTCCCGATCCCGCGCACGATTGTCACCCGTTTGTCACCCAACCGTGGGAAATGTGGCGCGCCCGACAGGATTCGAACCTGTGGCCTTCGGCTCCGGAGGCCGACGCTCTATCCAGCTGAGCTACGGGCGCGTCTCGGCAAGTGCCGTCGGCGCGGAATCGGGCCGACGAACAGACACATCAGTCTATCACAGCACATGTAGCCCATACCCACGAGCCGTCGCCTCGTTGAACGGAGGCGACGGTCTGGTTGTCCCCGGTCAGCAGAGCGGCCCGCGACCACTCCTTCGCGACCGGTGCCGCCGGACCCGTGTGCGCGATCGCTCAGAACTTGTAGACGAACGCCAGCACGAGCGCCACGTCGTTCTTCTTTGTCAGGATGTCCGGTACAACGTTCTTGTATGTGTCCAACACGTCGACCTTCACCTGACAGTGTCCGACGACCGACGCAGCCAGACCGACCTCGACGGTATAGAGGGCATCGGACAGGTCCTTCGTCTTCCACAGACCCCTTGCGGAGTGGGTGACCGCGGCGGTACCGGAGAGTTTCCAGGCCAGGGTTTCACCTGCCGTCAGCGCCCCGCTGGAGTCGACCGGCCGCCCTGGATTCCTCTCCCAGACTCCCCCGGCGCCGCCATCAACGGCAAATGAGATCGGTGCGGTCTTGTAGACCTGGTACCCGATTCCGGCGGTCGGGGCAACCAGATAGTCGATCTGCTTGAAAGGGTCGTGAAGGTAGATGACCTGACCGAACGCGAAGAGCCTGTCGTTGAGGTGGTGTTCTTCCCGAGCTCCGAGGCTGGTTCGGCTCACGATCAGTTCGCCGCTTCGCGTCTCCCGAAGCAGTAAACCGTCGAACTTCGCCGTGTCGAGCGGATCGGGGTGCGCGTTGACCTCGAAACCTGCACTGTACTGCTCGGAGTCGGTGTTTCCGGCCGTCAACGTGAGACCGGCCGAGACGTTCCCCGACCATGGAGGCGGCGGCGGGGGCGGCGCCGCCGAGGGCGCCTGCGCCGTCGCTGTTCCCATCGAGATCACCACGGACCCAGCGACGAGAGTCACTATCGCTGCACATCTGGTGCGCACGGTTCTCCTCCCCGCCCGACCTGGCGCCGGGCCGTGCAGCGGCCACGGAGGCCGTCTCGCCCGACTCCGCGGCCGACTGTTAGGACTAGGAACCCCATCGCGAATGGTAGCGCACCTCGCCACGCCGTGTGCAGGGAGGACCCCGCCAATAACATGCTCGACCCGCACCAGCATCTGGCCGTATGATCAAGCGGTCCAGCCTCCACGCGCCCGTAGCTCAGCTGGATAGAGCGTCGGCCTTCGAAGCCGCAGGTCGGGGGTTCGAGCCCCTCCGGGCGCGCCAAATCCCGTCGGTCCATTCCGGACACACAGGTAACAGGTCATTCCGGCGGAGACATGGGTAACACTCTCGGGCTGAACGGGTTTTCGATTGGCTCGAGCCGGCGCGTCTCGTCGTCGGAGTATCCCAGATCGTAGTTCATCGAGCTGACCAGCCAGAACCGGTCGCTGACCAGCCGGACGCCGACGTTCTGCCCGGCAAAGACCGTACTCAGATTGGTCCTCTTGCACTTCCAGCAGATCCGGCCGCAGCGGGTGACGGTGGCCGTCCAATCCTGGCGAACAACCACCCGAACCCGTGCGGGCTCGACCCCGTGGCGTTCCAATGCGTGCTGGCCTGTTGAAGCGGCGTCTGTAGGGTGCCGGGCTTCCGGTGAGCTCCCCATCAGCGGGCAGCATGGTATTTCCGCATGATCGGCCGCGCTGGCGATCGGCGCACGATCTCCACGAATCCCGCTCGTCTGAAGGCGGAGGGCAGGCCGGTCCAGGCAAACGCGTCCGGCATGGTCCGCATGGAAGGCTCAACGGGATAGCCCTCGACGATGGCTGCGCCCTGCCGAGCGGCGAAGTCCGCCGCCGCACGCAGCAGCGCAGCGGACAGACCCTTCCGCCTGAACGGCTTGAGAACGAACAGGCATGAGACCGACCACACCGCAGCGTCATCAACCGGGCCGAGCGTCCGCGAGCGGCCGAGAAAGGAGTAGCGTGCACGGGGTGCAACGGCGCACCACCCGATCGGAGTTCGGCCAACGTAGGCGATGACCCCGGGCTTTTGCCCCCACTTGATCAGGTCATGGAGACGCCGGCGGTTGGTTGCGCCCTTGCCCGCTACGAAATCGGCGCGTGACAACCGCCACGCCATACACCAACACCCACCGCACGCGCCGCGCGGGCCGAAGAGCGCCTCGACGTCCGGCCAGCGCGAAGGGGTGGCGGGCCGAAACACGACGTCCGCCAACGAGAACGGCTGCCGCTGGGTCATGATGTCTCCTCGTGGGACTTTCCCACCACGTGTCGGCCGCTGCCTCCGTCTAGCGGGACCGGTGTCAGCTGACTGTTGGACCGTCACTCCACGACGCTGAGGGTGGTCTCCCGGCGGACCGTCCGAGTCTGGGCGATTCGCGATTGGGCCTGGACACGAAGCAGGTAGCGGCCGGCCTGACGCACGGGGACCTGGATGCTGATCGGGATGACGTCGTTCGGATCCCCTCGACCTTTGGTGGTGACTCGTGTTTCCTCGCGAAACACCTCATGACCATCGTCTCCGGTTACCGTCGTCACGATCACGAGGTCGTGTGGTGGCGTCTGCCGATCGTACACCTCGGCGTAGACCGCAAGCTCGTCGCTCGCGTGAAACTCCCGTGACGCGGTCGGTGGGCTTGGCAGCCGGCTCTGCAGAGCAGCCAGTGGGGCGCCAGCGAGGACTGGCTGCCCGCCAGACAACCTGGAGGCAATCAGTAGGCCGCTCATTGATAACGGCAACGCTCGATAGTCAGGAACCTCCACGTCGCAGTGGACCACGCCCGTACGCTCCGTGGCCACGTCGGTCGCGCCGATGCGCACCTGGTAACGTCCGGGGCTCAGGGTCAGGTCGGGGAGCGCCTTCCTGAGGGAGGTCTCGGCGAGCCCGGAACAGTGGTAACCTCCGGAGACCACGCGCCCGGCCATCGAGGCCGCCGGCCATGTGACCAGCTCTCAGCACGGGCAGGCCCCGTGTCGAACACTGGTGGGGTCATCCCATGCGATACCAGTCCAAACAGGCGTTGGTCGCGGCGATCGACATCGAACACGACGGGCTCTGTGCGCAGCTTGGGAGGATTCCCAAGTCTCGCTACCACGAGCGAGGCGTCTGGGGGGATGACTGGACGGTGTGCGACCTTGTCGCTCACCTCGCCGAGTGGCAGGCCATGTTCCTCCGCTGGTACGGCGAGGGGCTTCAAGGCGAGACTCCTGGTGTCCCCGCGCCGGGCTACAAGTGGAACGAGACGCCGCGGCTGAACCGGGCGATCTGGCGGAAACACCGACAGCGCTCATTCGAATCGGTTCGCGCGGATTTCGACGCGGGCCACGTCCGAATGGTGGAGCTCGCCGCGCGACTGCCCGCCAGAGAACTCCTTGAGGCGGGGCACTTTGCGTGGACGGGTCGGTTGCCCTTGGCGACCTTCCTCGGCGCGAACAGCGCGAGCCATTACCGATTCGCGTCCAAGATTCTGAAACGCTGGCTGTCGTCCCGGCCGTCCGCAGAGGGCCAACACACCCAATTGCACGCGGCCACCCGTGACGGTCACCGACCTGCCCGTCGAGCGTCGGTGCGAGGGCCGGCACCAGTCAAGAGGCGGCCCCGATAAGCAGCGATGCGTCCGCTTCTCACGGGGTGGCGCCGAAACCAGCCGCCGCCCGGTGGCAGGACCGCGCGAATCATGTGGCCGACCTCGAAAAGCTCGGGCGCTTCGGGAGGCAGCTCCGGTCTTCGTGGCGGGTTTGGCGGGGAGGGGATGTGAGCACGACCTACGTCGTCACGTCGGACCACCGCGGGGGCATGCACTTTGTGACCGCCGTCGGTCCGTACTCGGTCAGCATGGACTACCCACGGGACCCGACCGGGTCCGGCGAGGGACCACGGCCCCTCGAGATGCTCCTCGCCGCGCTGGCCTCGTGCGCGGGTGGCACGCTAGTGGCGCTGCTGCACCGATCCGGTCGCCCGATCAGTGGCCTCTCCGTGCAGGCGCGAGGAACGAGGCGGGCCGAGCACCCAACCGTTTTCACGGCGATTGAGCTGGAGTTCACGATTCGTGGCACTATCGATCGTGAGACGGTCGCAGCCGCAATCCGGGAGGCTGAGGAGCGCGTGTGTCCGGTCTGGGCGATGCTGCGGTCGTCGACGCCCATCACGGCGTCGCTCCACGTCGAGCCGGCCGCGGCTGCGGATTTGCACGGCAGAGGTGAGGGGTGAGGGGTGAGGCATCACCCCGGTTGACAGGCGAGTCCTTCGGGAGGGCGGGATGCCGCTGAACGTCATTGGCACCGTGACGCTGCTGCAGGTGTTCGACATGCCGGCGTCGCTGCACTTCTACCGGGATCTCCTCGGCTTCAAGGTCCTTCAGCGGTCCCAACCGACCGATGAGTGCGGCTGGGCTTGGTTGCGGTTGAATGATGCCGAGGTCATGCTGAACACGGCCTACGAGCCCGGCCACCGCCCGGCGGCGCCCGACCCCGAACGTCAGCGCGCCCACCGCGACACGGCGTTGTACTTCGGCTGTCGCGACCTCGATGACGCGTACGCCTACCTGCAAGCCAACGGAATTCGCGCGTCGGCGCCGAGGACCGCGCCGTACGGGATGCGGCAGACCTACTTCCAGGATCCGGACGGCTACGAGCTGTGTCTGCAGTGGCGGGCCGAGTGAGGGCTGCCGCGTGTTGGTGGCGCGAGGCGCACCGGCACGGTCGTAGGCGAGGAGCCGGCTGATGGTAGGCGGCGGCCGCCTCGGAGCCCGGCTCGGGGCTGCTCGTGGCGCAACGATTCCCAAGCCGCAACGCGTCCCCAACCTGGCGCTCGGTCTCGGTTCGTGCCTCTCGGTCGCCGAGGCCCGAGCTGCACATCCGCTGGAGTGCCGGATAGAGCGGGTCCTCCTCGACGCGCAACATGTCCAGGCTCGTCGTGCGGATGTGGCGGCCGATGCCGTTGCCATGCACAGGTCTCGGACACGCCAGCGTCTCGAGCACCAGCATGCAGGGCGTGCTGGGCAGACGCGCCGGTGCATCCAAGGATTCGCTCTTTGTTCGCACGACTAACTTCTGCATCCGCCGTTGGCGGGTCTGCCTGCCCGTGCGCCGCCCAGTTCCGGCCAGCCCGCCCCGAGTGCGCGGCGCGGCCGAACGAATGGCCTGCGACCGTCGGGCAGATGCGTCGACGCGGGCGGAAGGGGCGCGCGCAGTGTCGGCGCAGGAGGAGGCCGTTCGCCCACCTGCGGGCCGGTCTAGGTCAGGTCTAGGTCTAGGTCGGCACATCCCTTCTCGCCGCCGCGGCAGTTGATGCGACAATGCACAGGTGGATGATCCCTCTCTCCCCGGCGGGACCGGCCCCGTGGTGCGTGTACCCGCGCAGGAGGTCAGCCTGCCCGAGGCGCACCGAAGCGTGGCGATTCCCGCCGGTGCTGGATTCTGGCGGAAGCTGCTCGCGTTCACGGGACCGGGCTATCTGGTCGCCGTCGGGTACATGGACCCGGGCAACTGGGCGACAGACATCGCGGGTGGCGCGCGCTTCGGCTACACGTTGCTGAGCGTGGTGTTCGTGTCCAACCTGCTGGCGGTGCTGCTGCAGGCGCTCGCGGCGCGGCTGGGCATCGCGAGCGGCCGCGACCTCGCGCAGGCGTGCCGCGACCGCTATTCGCGCCGCGTCGCGTTGAGCCTGTGGGTGCTGGCGGAAATCGCCATTGCGGCCACCGACCTCGCCGAGGTCATCGGGTCAGCCATCGCGCTGAAGCTCCTCTTCGGGCTGCCGATGGCCATCGGTGTGTGCCTGACGTCGCTCGACGTCGTCGTCGTGCTCTACCTGCAGCACCAGCGGTTCCGCTACGTCGAGGCCATCGTGGTGCTGCTGATCGGGGGTATCGCGGCGGCCTTCGCCGTGGAGCTGTTCCTGTCACGCCCCGACCTGGCCGCTGTCGTCCGCGGCTTCCTCCCGGTTTCGCGGGTGTTCACCGACCGCAGCATGCTCTACATTGCCGTCGGCATCCTCGGGGCGACGGTCATGCCGCACAACCTCTACCTGCACTCCTCGATCGTGCAGACCCGCGCTTACGGGGACACGGAGGGGAGCCGCCGCGAGGCTGTCTCGTTCGCGGTGATCGACTCGACCTCCGCGCTGACCTCGGCCCTGTTCATCAACGCGGCGATCCTGGTCGTCGCGGCGGCGACCTTTCACGGCACGCCGCACGAGGACGTCGCGGACATTTCCGACGCCTACAAGCTGCTGGCGCCGCTGCTTGGGACGACCGTGGCGTCGACGCTATTCGCGCTCGGCCTGCTCTTCTCGGGTCAGAACGCGACGCTGACCGGGACGCTGGCGGGCCAGATCGTGATGGAGGGCTTCCTGAACCTTCGGATGAGGCCGTGGCTACGGCGCCTCGTCACGCGGCTCATGGCCATCGTGCCAGCGCTGGTGACGGTGGTGATCTACGGCGATCGGTCGAGCGGGGCGCTGCTGATCTTCAGCCAGGTGATCCTCAGCCTGCAGTTGCCGTTCGCCGTGGTCCCGCTGATCCTCTTCGCCAGCGACCGCACCCGGATGGGCAAGTTTGCAATCGGTCCGGGCCTCAAGCTCCTGGCGTGGCCCTGCGCGGCGCTAATCACCGTGCTGAACGTTTGGTTGCTGTGGGATACGGTCAGAGCCTGGTTCTAGTGTACGGGAGTTCATCCATGTACAAGGTCATCCTCGTCACCGTCGAGAACTCCGCGGCCGACCAGACGATCATCGACCACGTCGAGGAGTTGGCGCGCCTCACAGGGGCGCGGCTCGTGCTCCTGCACGTCGCGGACGGCTGGGCCGCGCGCCACTTCGACGAGCTGAACCTGCGGGAGTCCGAGGAGATGCAGGCGGATCGTGTCTACCTGGCGACGCTGCGGGCCGAGCTGCAGACCCGCGGACACGAGGTGGACGCCCTGCTGCGACTCGGGGACCCCGCCAAGGAGATTTGCCGCGTGGCGGAGGAGATGAACGTGGACCTGGTCGCCATGGCCACGCACGGACACCGGGGCGTCAGTGACGTCATCCACGGACAGACGGTGGACCACGTGCGCCACAGGCTGCGCATGCCGGTGCTTCTGCTCCGCGCTCGCAACCTGTAAAAGGCACTGTGGCTACCGCCGGTTCACGACACCCTGAAGGTCCACGCCTGGCACCGTGCGCAGGCCGCGCCACAAATCGCCCACCGCCCGCAGCCGCGCCGGCACCGTCCTGATGGTGAAGCTCTCCCGGTCGATGCCGCTGTGGACCTCGTCCCAGGTGAGCGGCGTCGAGACGCCCGCAAAGTCGCTCGCCCGAGCACTGTAAGCGGCGGCAAGCGTTTTGCCCCGCACGTTCTGCAGGCAGTCCACGTAGACCGTGCGGCCCCGCCCGCCGACGGCGCGCGCAACCGTGGCCTGCGCGGGATGTTTCTGGGTCACCAGGGCGCCGACCAGTTGGCAGAACAAGAGGGCCGATTCGTACGACGTGCCGGGCCGGAGCGGGATGTAGATGTGGAGGCCGTCGGCACCTGAGGTCTTGGGAAATCCGGGGATGTGGAAGGCCTCGAGTTCGTCGTGCACCCAGCGTGCCACGTCGAGCACCTGCGCAAACGTCACGCCGGGCATCGGGTCCAAATCGACCGCGACGTGATCCGGGTGGCGCGGCGACGTTACTCGGGAAAACCACGGGTCCTGCGAGATCGCCGCGAGCTGCGCCATGAAGAGCAAGGTCTTCAACGTCCCGCCCACCAGGCGCCGCGGCACGTCGGTATCGTCTGGCAGGGACTCGACGCGCACGCCGGGCGGGACGTCCTCAGGGGCGCGCTGCTGGTAGAACGCCTTGCCGCGCACGCCGTTCGGGAATCGCTTCATGACGAGCGGCCGGTCCGCCACCACCGGCAACAGGGCCGGGGCCACCTCCGCGTAGTAGCGCAGCAGGTCCCCCTTGGTCAGCCGGTCGCCCGGCCAGAAGACCTTGGCCAGGTGCCCAACTGGCAGGCGGTCACTGTCGGGCAGCTCAAGGACGCCCTCCTTGCCCCGGGCTTCGAGATCCTGGATCTGAGCGACCAGCGAGGCCGTGTCCGGGGGCAGTTCGGGTGCCAATATGGGCTCTGGCCCGGCTGGTCTCAGGTACGAGGCGGGCCGCGCCGGTTCTCGGCGAACGGTGTCGGGTCGCACGTCGTCTCGAAGGCCGAGATATACCGGGTGGCGCAACTTTCCGTCCCCCGTCCACTCGGCGAAGCGGACCTGTGCGACGAGGACGGGCTGAACCCAGTGCGGACGCTCGTTCGACTTCGGTACCGCCCGGAACGGGCAGGCGTTGGTCTCGTGCGTGCCCAGCAGCCTGCGGACGCGGTGCAGTTCCGCCTCCGTGAAACCGGTTCCGGTGTGGCCGACATACTCGAGGGCGGCCCCGTCCCGGACCCCGAGCAGTAGTGCCCCGAACCCGGCCCGTGTTCCGCGCGGGTCTGTCCAGCCGCCCACGATGAATTCCTGTTCGAGCGTGATTCTGATCTTGCGCCAGTCGGGAGAGCGCTGACCGGACCGGTACCGCGAGTCGAGATGCTTGGCCACCAGCCCTTCCCAGCGCTTGGCCAGGGCGCGCTGATAGAGGGCTCGCCCGTCGGCCGGTACGAACTCGCTCAGGCGGAGCAGGCCGGAACCGGTGTTGCCGAACACGCGCTCGAGTCGGGCGCGGCGGGCGGTGAGCGGCAGCGGGCGGAGGTCTTGCCCGCCATCGCGGAGGATGTCGAAGGCGATGAACGCAACCGGCGCGCGCGCCATGGCCTGACGAACGTGGGGTTCGCCGGACAGGTGGATCCGGCCCTGGAGCTGCTGGAACCCGGCCGGCTCGCCGTGGTTGTCGAGCGCGACAATCTCGCCGTCCAGGACAACCGGGGCTTTGAGGCCGCGCGCGTATTGCGTGAGCGCCTTGGTGATCTCCGGGAACTGAGCAGCCTTCTCGTGTCCCCCTCGCGAGAAGATGCGGACACACCCGTTCACTCCACCCGTCTCGACCTCCACGATGGCCCGGATGCCGTCGTACTTGGGCTCGTAGACGAGGTGAGGGTCCTGAAGCAGGGCGCCGCCGATCGAGGCGAGCATCGGGCTGAGGGGCATAGACGTCGGGGGTATCCGGCCACCCCCGGTTCGACGCAGTCCCGGCGAGCACTAGGATCCGACCCGCCTGTCCCTTTCGACAACGCGACCCGAGCCGTCGTGTGGCTCCCCGCGGAGCGTGGCCTGCGGGGACTAGTGTCGAGTTACCCGCCGAAGCCGCCGCTCAGCCTCAAACCAGTCATCCAGATCGCCGCCGTGCTGACCCCCACGCCGGACGTACAGTTCGTAGGCCAGCCGCTGAACCTCCTCGCGACTCGGATCCTCTGTGAGGCCGACCGCCCCTGGATTCTGATTGCCCATGTCGGGCGACACGGCAATCGCCTCGACCGTCTTCTTGCTGGTTCGCCTGCGCGCCGGGGCGCGCTGCGCCCTGGTCTCGCTGGATCCGCCGTTGGTGTTCTTCCCGTTGCTACTCTTCGCCATCCTAACCACTCCCGCGGCAGGAGCCGCGCGCACACACCCAGAGCTACGCCAGTGGCCGCGTCCGCCACACTTGAGTTCGACTAGAGATACCCCCTACCTTACCACGCGGCCGCCCTCGCGGTCACGGCGGACCCCTGGCGCGGATGTCGAGGACCGTTCTGCCGACAGTCGCCACGCGGCGCCGGTCGAGTCGGTGCACGCGCGGGCATGCACGCGCGGGCGGCGCGCCGCGGGCCGGCCGGCTGTGGTACACTGCTCCTCCCGAAAAGGCAGGCGTTCCCGAGACCTTCCCGGCGCGCACGCCGGTAATCGAGGGTGCGGCCTTTTGGCGCAAGCCCAGCTGGCCCGACACCCGTGAAGTCATCCCGTTTCTTCCTGTTCGCCGCGATCGCCATCGTGCAGGCGGGCGTGTTCGAGGCGGGCCTCCGTCTCAATGGCAGCTCCGAGGCGGCGCCGGCCTTTCAGGACCTCTTCATCAACGACGGGCAAGAGGGCTACCGCCTCCGCCCGAATGCGCGCGTGCACTACCAGACGGCGGAGTTCGAAACCGACATCGCCATCAACTCCTCGGGCGTGCGAGACCGGGAGGTCGGGCCGAAACCGCCCGACGAGCGGCGGATCGTCGTGCTCGGTGACTCGCTCGTGATGTCCGTCCAGGTGCAGGCCGACCAGACCTTCTGTGCGCGGCTGGAACAGCGTCTCAACGCCGGGACGCCGCCTGGTGGCCCCCGCTTCCGCGTGATCAACGCCGGCGTCCAGGGCTACGGCCCGGTCGAGGAGCTGTTCTTCTTCAATCACGTGGTTCGCCCGCTCAAGCCGGACGTCGTGCTGGTGGGCGTCTTCGTCGGGAATGACGCCATGGAGGGCGCGGACTCCGGCGGCAAGGTGCTGCCCGCCGCCCCGCGGTCCGCGGCGACCCGGGCCGTCTCCTCAGCCGTCAAGCAGGGATCGGCCTGGCCGGTCTGGCTGCGGCGGCTGGTGCGGAACAGCATGGTGCTGCAGATCCTGCGTGTGCGCGCGATCCTGTTGGCCGAACGCCTGGGACAGGCGCGGCCGGTGGACCGGGCCCTCACGATCTACCTGCCGGCCCTGAGTCCGGAGATGGCGCAAGGTCTCGCGGTGACCCGGGAATGCGTGCGGCGGATCGCGGCAACCGCGGCAACCGACGGCGCACGGACGGCGGTCGTGCTCATCCCGGCCCGGTTCCAGGTCGCCGACGACGACTACGAGCAGCTGCGGGCCATCGTCGCCGACGCCGGTGAGACACTGGTGCGGGACGCGGCGACCGACCGCTTCAAGCGGGCGCTGGCGGATCTCCCGCTGCCGGTGATGGACGCCCTCCCCGTGCTGCGCGGGTCACCCCGCCGCGCCGAGATCTTTTTCAAGACCACCGTCCATCTGACGCCGTTCGGCCACGAGGTGATGGCCGAGGGGCTCGAGCGGTTCCTGCGCCGGTCGGGACTGCTCGAGCCCGAGGCCCCAGCGACGGCACGAGGGCGCTGATGGTCTTCAACTCCCTCCATTTCGTCGCGTTCTTTCTGGTGGTCTACGCCCTCTACCGCGCGCTGCCGCACCGCGGCCAGAACTGGCTGCTGCTCGTGGCCAGCTACTACTTTTACGCGGCGTGGGACTGGCGGTTCCTGGGGCTGCTCGTGGCGTCGAGCGTCATCGACTTCTACTGCGCCCGCTTCATCGCGAGCCGCGAGGCGCCCGCCCCCCGCCGCGCCGCGCTGCTCCTCAGCCTCTCGTTTAACCTCGCGATGCTGGGGTTCTTCAAGTACTTCAATTTCTTCGCCGACAGCCTCCACACCGTGTTCGGCTACGCGGGAATGCACCTCGACGTCGTCACGCTGCGCGTCGTGCTGCCGATCGGCATCTCGTTCTACACGTTCATCACGATGAGCTACGTGATCGACGTGTACCGTCGCCACCTCGAGCCGGCGTCCTCCCTCCGGGACTTCGCGCTCTTCGTGGCGTACTTTCCGCACTTGGTGGCCGGTCCCATCCTGCGGGCCTCGGTGCTGCTGCCCCAGATCGTCCAGCCGCGCCGGATCACGAGGGACCAGGTGCTGGAAGGCTTCTGGCTCATCGGCTACGGGTTCTTCAAGAAGGTCTTCGTGGCCGACAACCTTGCGCACCTGGTCGATGGCGTCTTCGCGGCGACGGGCCACCCGACGGGATTCGAGGTCCTGTTGGGCGTGTACGCCTTCGCCTTCCAGATCTACGGGGACTTCTCCGGCTACTCGGACATCGCCCGTGGCACGTCGAAGCTCATGGGCATCGAGCTGAACGTCAACTTCCGCTTCCCGTACTTCGTGCGCACGCCCCAGGAGTTCTGGCAGCACTGGCACATCAGCTTGTCGACGTGGCTGCGCGACTATCTGTTCTTGCCCCTGAGCTACGCGTTCTCGCGGCGCCTCGACGGGGTGCGGTGGCTGGGACTGCGGGACGAGTTCTGGATCTATGCGGCCGGGACACTCACCACGATGCTGCTTGGCGGGCTCTGGCACGGGGCGGCGTGGACCTTCGTGCTCTGGGGACTCTACCAGGGGCTGCTCCTGGTGCTCTTCGTGCTCGCGGCCCAGCTGCGGGGGCGCGGCAGACGGTGGCGGTCGCTGACAACCCGCGCGACCGGCCCGCGGGGGTGGCGTCAGTGGCTGGGCGTGGCCGGGATGTTCCACCTGACCTGCCTTGGCTGGCTGATTTTCCGCGCCAGATCGGTGGCCGAAACGGCGCGGCTGGTGGCCGCGCTCGTTGGGCAGTTCTCGCCGAGCCTCGGGGCCCTCCAGACCTACGGGGCGCCGCTGGTCTTCTACACCGCGCTGCTGCTTGCCGTGCACGCGCTTGAAGCGCGACGCGACGACCTGGCCGTCGTGTCCAAGCTGCCGCTGGGTCTCCGCTACGCGGTCTACTGCGCGATGGCGTACTTCGTGGTGCTCTTCGGCGACTTCGCCGGTGCGCGGTTCATCTATTTCCAGTTCTGAACGGGGCAGGCCAGCAGTGAAGGGCCTGGGGTGCCGGACGGTCGGCGCGTCTTCTCAGAGCTCGGCTTGCGCCCCGAGCCGCGCGGCGACGCGGGCGCCGAGGCTGTTGGCCGCCGAGAGCGCACGCGCCAGGTCACGGTGCGACCAGTGGTCGACGAGGAACGCCGCATCGAAGGCGTCGCCGGCACCCGTCGAGTCGACGACCATGACCGGCTCGGGCGCCCGGCGCACCTCGTGCGAGCGGGTGAACGCCGTCGCGCCGGCCCCACCCTGCTTGATCACCACGAGCGAGGCACTGTCGAGCAGGGCCGAGGACGGCCGGCCGGGAGCGAGCGCGCGCGCTTCGTCCTCATTGGCGAACAGCACGTCCAGTGGCCCGACCTCGTCCAGCAGTCGCAACGGACCGTACTGCGCGATGAGCGACCATGAGGACGGGTCGAAGGCGACCGTCACTCCGCGACGGCGCGCCTCAGTCAACAACGGTGCGGCAAAGTCCGCCGACCCCGCCGCGAAGACCGCGTACCCGTTCAGGAAGACCACGTCCACGCCGGTCAGCAGAGAGAGCGGCAGATCCTCCGCGACGAGGCGGAGGGCGTGAGTGTGATCGGTGACGAACGCGTGTTCCGCGTCCGGCCGGATGACCACGCCGATCCGCGTCGTGACACCCCCGTTGACGGTGATCACGCCCGTGACGACGCCTTCGTCGGCGAGATGAGCGTGCATGAGGCGTCCCAGGCGGTCGTCGCCGATCTTTCCGGCGAGCGTGACCGCCGCGCCGAGGCGCGTGGCCCAGACCGCCACGTTCGCCGCCGACCCGCCCGGCAGCAGGTCGACGGCGCCGTAGACATCCGCGCCCCAGACCAGGTCGCCGGAAGGCCTGAACAGCACGTCCCACGCGATGTCGCCGATGCTGAGGATTCGCACGAGGGCCACCTACCGCCGGCCCGGACGGCTGGCTTTCTGCCGGATCGCGAGCACCGCCTGCCCGCGCAGCACCTTGAGGTAGTTCACGACTGGGGGTGTCAGCACGCCGAGTCTCTCCCTGTCGCCGTCAACGTAGAACAGGCCGACCGACCGCTGATCCACGACCAGCGGCAGCAGCACGAGGTAGCGATCGTCCACGCCCCGGCCCGTGTACCACTCCGGCAGCGCCCGCAGGACCTCCGGCGCGTTCGGGTCGCGGACCACGATGTCCTTGTGCTGCGTGAACGCAAGGCTGAACAGATCCTCGGACCCGTGGATGGGGACGTCGAACCACGCCCGCATCTCGGCGGCCGCTTGGCCAAATCCGAAGCGGAAGTGTGCGACCGGGGCGGCAGGGTCCTTCAGGAGGAAGAACACCCGGGTGGCGCCGACGCCGAGTGCCCGGTAGATGGTCTCGAGCGTCACGCGCAGCACGTCGTCCACGGCCGAGTCGTCGACCAGCAGGGACGTGATCTCGTGCAACCCCCGGGTGAGGACGGTCTCCGGCAGCTCGGTCCCCGAGGCGTCGGTTCCATTTTCGACCTCCGACACCAGCGCCCCGGCGCTCGAGGTTTCCGCGACCGCACCCGTGTGTGTGGGTGCGGCCGCCCCGGGCGTGGCAGCCCACTCGGCCAGCCCCGCCACGAAGCGGCTGCCGGGGAGGTCGAGGTTGAAGGTCGCCGACGATTCCCTGAGACGCCGGAGCGCGAGCGCGATAAGGTCGTCCACCGGGCCGTCGATCTCGAAGAAGGGAGCGTAGGAGGCCAGGAGTCGCTCGATCTCGGCGCGCTTGTCGGGGCCGGTCTCGCTCGAGGCCAGCACGTCCGTGATGTCGTTGGCCAGCGTGGCCAGGCAGCCAAGTCGCTCGCTCGGCCCGGGCTCCGCCGGAGCGTTGTCGCCCTTGACGGGGACGAGAGCCTGGACCAGCTTCGCCGGCAGGCGGAGCTCGGCGGCGATGGCGACGCCCAAGGCCTGGAACGAGGTGCCCAGCACCTCGAGGACGGCATTCTCGTTCGTGCCGGCCTCGCCTCTGGCTTCAATCGCGGCGTATTCGGCGGGCAGGTAGAAGGCGACGAGGATCCGCCCCAGGCGATGGAACAGCGAGCTGATGAAGGTCTCCTCGCTGTCGGCGAAGCCGGAGATTTCGGCCAGAGTCCTCCCGAGCATCCCGCTGAAGAACGACGTGGTCAGCACGTCGGCAAGGCGGCCCTTGCGCCCCCGTTGCTGCAGGTGATCGAAGAGCAGCAGGCCAGTGGCGATACCACGGATGCGCTCGAACCCCATCAGCAGGACCGCGCGGGTGATGGTCGTCACCTCGTCGGTACTGCACGAAATTGGCCGTATTGACGAGCCGGAGGATCTTCTGGGTCAGGCCATAGTCCTGGAGAATCACATCGGCGAGGGCACTGAGGGAGGTGGCCTCCGACGAGGTGAGGTCGCCGATCTGCGCGACGGTCCGGGCCATGGCGGGGAACTCGCCGGTCCGTCGGATGGCGGAGAGCAGTCGCTCGGCGCTCGATGGGGTGGGGATGGGCATACCGGGTGGCTGATGAAACCACGGCACGGCTGCGCTGTCAATCCACGGAGGCCGACACCCGCGGGTCGACCGTGCAGCGGCGCGGCGTCGGCCCGCCGTGTCGGTGTAAGATGGACTGAATGGGACCTGGTACAAGTACGCTGCGGATGCCCTCGCCGGGCGAAGCGCTGCCCGGTCGCGAAACGGTGATGGCGGTACCCTCCGCGCACTTCGTGACCGGAGGGCCGCTGGTCGCGCCCTTTCCGCCGGGATCGAGTCGCGCGCTGTTCGCCTTGGGGTGTTTTTGGGGGGCGGAGCGGGTCTTCTGGCAAGTTCCAGGCGTTCTGACCACGGCGGTCGGCTACGCGGGCGGGTTCACGCCCAACCCCACGTACCAGGAGGTCTGCAGCGGGTTGACGGGCCACGCTGAGGCCGTGCTCGTCGTCTTCGACCCGACCCGCGCGTCCTACGTGGACCTCCTCCGCGTGTTCTGGGAGCATCACGATCCCACGCAGGGGTTCCGCCAGGGGCATGACGTCGGGACGCAGTACCGCTCCGCCATCTACGCGTTCGACGAGCAGCAGCAAGCCGCCGCCGCCCGGTCTCGCGACGCCTACCAGCAGCGTCTGACCCACGCCGGGTTCGGTCGGATCACGACCGAGATCGCGCCGGCTCCGCCCTTCTACTACGCCGAGGCCTACCACCAGCAGGTACTTGGCCAAGAACCCCGGCGGCTACTGCGGTCTGGGCGGAACCGGCGTCGCCTGCCCTTCCTCCGTCCTGGCAACCCGCGACTGATTCGGGCCTGTGGTCCGGGCTGATCGCGCGCCCTGATCGCGGCCCCGTCCGGCGTGTTCCATCCGGTCCGAGTTACAATATCTCGCCCCGCCTCTGCCGTTCTGCGCCCCTGACTGGAGTTAGACGCCGCCATGAAGAAGACCAGCCGCGTCCTTGTGGCCGTGTGGGGGATGGTTGCTGCCCTTGCGGTGTTCGTCGTCGCCCAGGCTCCCCAGGGCGGTGCCACCGGACTCAGCCGCCTGCTGGCGACCTCGCCCGGCGCGCTGCGCGAATGGGACACCCGCCTGACGAGCATGGAGCGCGCGCACGACCTGCGACTTCGCACGGTGCAAGTGGACACGCTCGTGCCGGGCCGGTCGCATGAGCGCTACGACCAGTACTACCAGGGGGTTCCGGTCTTCGGCGGCGAGGTGGTCCGGGAGACCGATGGCGCGGTCACCCTGTCGGTGACCGCGTCGCTCTACTCCGGCATCAACCTCGACACGAACCCGGCGCTCTCGGAGGCCGACGCCGCCAAGGCCTACCAGACGGCGACGGGGGCGCCGGCCGGCACCCGGGTGTCCTCGGCGCTCATGGTCCTGCCGCGCTCCGACGGCAGCTACGCGCTCGCCTACCGGATCAGCGGGGTCGTGAGCGGCCATCTCCCCGTCGCCTTCGTCAATGCGCTGACGGGGGCCGTGGAGCTGCGCTACGACAATCTGCAGCGTCAGCAGCCGACGGCGCTCATCGGCAACGGCGTGCTCGTCGGCGAGGGGCTCGTGTCGAACGACAGGAAGAAGGTCAGCTGCGCCCTTCAGGGGTCCACCTACCTGGCCTTCGATATGATGCGGCCCCTCACGATCAAGACGTACGACTTGCGGGGGGCCGTCGCCCGGACCGACAAGATCGTCGCCGGCCAGACGCCGTTCCTCCAGAGTGACATGGCCACCAGCACCGGACCGACGTGGCAGGATTCCGTGGTGGTCGACGGGCACACCTATGCCGGGTACGCCTACGACTACTTCTACCACCGCCACAACTGGAAGGGGTTCGACGGGAACAACGTCCGCAGCCTCTCGATCATCGTGCACCCGGTCAACCGCGCGGACCTGACCAAGTACACCTGGGCCAACGTCGCCGATTACTACGCGAACGCCTTCTTCTGCGGGCAGTGCGGCTACTCGGGGGAGGACTTCATCCTGTTCGGGGAGGGCCTGCCCGCGGGCTGGTACGACTCGTCCACCGGGCAGTACATCGACTACTTCGTGGCGTCGCTGGACACGGTCGCGCACGAGTACACCCACGGGGTCACGACCTACACCTCGAACCTGGTCTACATGAACGAGTCCGGTGCCCTCGACGAGGCGTTCTCGGACATCATGGGGACCTCGGCGAAGTTCTACTTCGAGCCGGCGGGCAGCGGGCTGCTCCAGGCCGACTACACGCTGGGCAAGGAGATCAACCGGCCGCTGATGCCCGGCAGTGTCTACGGCGAGCGCAATCTCGCCAACCCGCTCGCCCTCGGTGACCCGGACCACTACTCGCTCCGCTACACGGGGACCGACGACAACGGCGGCGTCCACACGAACTCGACGATCGTCAGCTACGCCTTCTACCTGGCGATCGAGGGCGGCACCGATCACACCTCAGGCCTGACGGTGACCGGTGTCGGTGCTGCGAACCGCGACAAGATCGAGAAGGTGTTCTTTCGCGCGATCACCACGCTGGTCTCCAACGCCTCCTTCAGCCTGGCCAGAGCCAAGACGATTCAAGCTGCGCGCGACCTGTACGGCGTCGGGAGCAGCACCGAAACGGCCATCACCCAGGCCTGGAACGCCGTGGGCGTGAACTAGGAGACCGCCATGACGAAGAAGCTGCTGCTGCTCCTGCCGTTCCTCCTGCTGACGACGACGCTCTCGGCTTCGGCGGCCAACGTACGCATCACGGTCGACCGGGCGCCACTGCGCGCCAGCCCCGATCGGACCGCGCCCGTGCTCGTCGAGCTGAAGGTCGGCGCGGTGCTGGAACTGCTCGACCTCACGCGCGACTGGTACAAGGTACGGGACCCGCAGACCAAGATGGAGGGCTATGTCGAGACCGCGTCGGCGGACCTGCAGCCCGGGCCGGCGGTGTCCGAGCCACAGGCCGGACCGAGTGGCGGCCCCAAGCCGGCCGCGAAGGTGGTCCCTCGACGCGCACCGAGAAAGGGCGATTGGACCGACGCCGGGTACGTGTCCGTCAGCGGGCTCTACCAGGGTGGCGGATCGGCGTTCACCCAGAATCTCAGCTGGCTGTACTTCGCCGAGACGGCGACCGCGACCATCCAGTATCCAACGAAGAACGCGCCCGGCTTCGATCTCAGCGGCGGCTACCGTGTCTGGCGCAACCTCGCGGTCGGGGCCGGTCTCTCAGTGGTCTCCCACACGGTTTCCACCACGGTCACCGGCACGATCCCGCACCCGTTGTACCTGAACCAGCCGCGAACCCTGACGGGCGGGTTCGATGCCGCGACCGACGAGGTAGCGGTCCACCTCCAGGCGGCGTGGGCCATTCCCGTGTCGCCGCGCCTGCTGGTACTGCTGGTCGGGGGGCCGTCGATCTTCAACGTCAAGCAGACGCTGGTGCCGGGCTCGGTCGGCATCCAGTACACGGATGTCTATCCGTACGACAGCCCCACGGTGAGCTCGACGAACACGGCGACGTCGTCGAAGACGGCCATCGGGTTTGCGGCGGGCGTGGACATGGCCTACTACCTCACTCGGACGGTCGGGGTCGGTGGGTTCGTGCGCTTCACGCGGGCGTCGGTGACCTTCCCGGCCGACGGGCAGTCGAACGCCGTGTCCTTCGATGCCGGCGGCCTGCAGGCGGGCGTCGGGGTGCGAGTCCGCCTCGGCGGCCCAAAGGCGCCGCGGGGTCCGGTGACGCCGCCGAGGGCCCCTGCGCCACCGAAGAGGTGACATCTATGGTGGAACGAGGGGAGGCGGCCGCCGGCCGGGGAGGCGGCCTCGGCTTGCCCGCCGTGGTGGGCGCACTACGGTCTACTCCCGGGACGGCTCGCCGTCTTTGACGAGCGGGGACGTCTGTTGTACGCAAACCCCGCGTGGCAGTCAGGCCGCCCGGAAGAGTCATGCCCGTTGAGGTCCTGCCGAGACCTGCACGAGGTCGCCCCTGGCGGGGTGGGTCCCGACCCGGCGAAGGCCCCGCCGGCTGGTGCGCTGATCGGACTGGCCGGAGCGGGTGGAGACTCGCTGGACTGGGAATGCTCGTGTGCGTCCGGCGCCGCCTGCCCGGTCCGCGCCACGGCCCACCTGGTCGAGGGTCGGCGGGTTCTCGTCGTGCTCCAGGACGATCTCTCCCCGCAGCGCCGGGTGGAGCAGGCGCTGCGCAGGGTGGTCGCGGACCGTGAGGCGATCGTGGACGGCGTGAACCGGACGCTGGACGCGGTGATTGGGCCGCTGAACGTGGCGGCCGAGTACGTGGACCGGATCAGCAAGGGGGACACCCCGCCGGCGATCACCGACACCTACCAGGGAGACTTCAACGAGATCAAGCAGAACCTCAACGCGTGCATCCATCAGATCACGACGCTGGTCGCGCAGACGGGTGGCGTGATCGAGGCGGCGCGCGAGGGCCGGTTGTCGCACCGGGCGGATGGCGAGTGCGTCACGGGCGTCTACCGCAAGCTGCTCCGCGGTCTCAACGACACGCTGGAGGCGGTGCTCCGACCGGTGAATGAGGCGGCGGGGGTGCTGGCGACGGTGGCCCAGCAGGACCTGCGGGTCCAGGTGCAGGGGCAGTATGCCGGCGACCACGCGGCCATCAAGACGAGCATCAACACGATGATCGGGGACCTGCGGACCTCGATCAGCGCAATTGGGCAGCACGCGCAGGCGCTGGGGGCGTCGGCCGAGGAGCTGTCGACGATCAGCCAGCAGATGGCGGGGAACGCCGAGGAGACGGCGACCCAGACGCACGTGGTGTCGGCGGCCTCCGAGCAGGTGTCGCAGAACCTGACGGTGGTGGCGACCAGTTCGGAGGAGATGCTGGCCTCGATCCGGGAGATCGCCAAGAGCGCGAACGAGGCGGCGCGGATGGCGAAGCACGCGGTGGGGGTGGCGGACGCGACGAACCAGACGGTGCAGAAGCTGGGGGACAGCTCGCAGGAGATCGGGAACGTGATCAAGGTGATCACGTCGATTGCGGAGCAGACGAACCTGCTGGCGCTGAACGCGACGATCGAGGCGGCGCGGGCGGGGGACGCGGGGAAGGGCTTTGCGGTGGTGGCGAACGAGGTGAAGGAGCTGGCGAAGGAGACGGCGAAGGCGACCGAGGACATCAGCCAGAAGATCGCGGCGATTCAACAGGAGACGACGGGGGCGGTCCAGGCGATCGGGCAGATCAGCCAGCTGATCACGCAGATTGACGGGGTGTCGAACACGATTGCGACGGCGGTGGAGGAGCAGACGGCGACGACGAACGAGATTGGGCGGAACATCACGGAGGCGGCGCGGGGGTCCTCGGAGATTGCGCGGAACGTGGGGAGCGTGGCCGGGGCGGCGCAGCAGGCGTCGCAAGGCGCCGCCGACACGCAGAAGGCCGCCCGCGCTCTGACCGAGATGGCCGCCCAGCTGCAGGGTCTCGTCGGCCGCTTCCACGTGTAGCGCAGACGCGGCGTGCCGGTGTTTCCGTGCCAGTACGGGTAACACCGGCACCGTCCGCAACGTCGCATGCCGCCCGCATCCTACCAAGCCTGGCCGGCGCTCATTATCCAAAGATATTGCGGACAACCCGTTGCGTGCCGAGAACGATCCGCGTAGAGTGCTGCTTTTCGGCCCGCCAGATGCCCGACGCTCCAACACGTGCAAGCGATCGACGCGGCGGGGGGTGCGCCAGGACCTCGAGCGGGTGTCGCTTCGTGCCGCGGCATCCGGATGGTCTGTCCATCGGCGCGGGTGTTGCGCAGGGTGTCGAAGGTGCAGCGATGCGTACTGAACCGCTGACGGTCCGTTCCGAGCGATGGCCCTTTGTTGTGCTCGGGCTGGTGGCCGTCGCGCTCGCCGTGGGGGGATGGGAGGCAAGCCGCGCCCAGCAACGAGCGGTGCTCGAACGCCGGTACGCCGAACTGACGTCGGTCGGCCAGCTCAAGGCCACAGAGGTTGCCGACTGGCGGTTGGAGCGGCTGAATGATACGCGGATGTTCACCCGCGGGGCGCTCCTGGCGGAACTCGCCGGCCAGTTACTGGACCGGCCACAGGACGCTGCCATCTCCGCGCGAGTCACCAGGCGACTTGGCGAGGTGCGCGACGCCCTCGGCTACTTCGATGCGCTCGTCGCCACGCCAGAGGCGAAGTTGGGCTTGACGGCCAACGGCAATCACGACCGCCTCGACACCGAGACGGCCCGGCTGACGAGGGAGGCAGCCGCCTCGCGGCGCGAGGCGTTTGGCGACTTCTACCGCTGTACCGTGTGCGGGCGCGTTCATCTCGACGTGCTGGGACCGCTCATCGCCACCAGCGGGCGCGTGACCGGCGTCCTCATCCTGCGGTCGGATCCAGCCGCGCACCTGTACCCAAGGATTGCGTCCTGGCCGACGCCGAGCGAGACTGCGGAGACGCTGATCGTCCGCCGCGACGGCGCGGACGTGCTCTACCTGAACGAAGCGAGGCATCGGCCGGGCAGGGCGCTCACCCTGCGAATCCCCGTGACGAACCGCACGCTGCCGGCCGTGCACGCCGTCCTCGGGCAGGTCGGACGTTTCCAAGGCCCCGACTACCGCGGTCAGGACGTTTTGGCAGACATCAGGCCGATTCCCGGTTCGCCGTGGTCCCTGGTCGCCAAGATCGACGTCGACGAAGCGCTGGCCGACGCCAGGCAGTGGACCAGGATCATTGGCACGCTCGCGGTGCTGATCCTGCTCCTCACGGCGATGACGCTCGCCTACCTGACGCGCCGCCGGCAGCGAAATCTCTACCGGCTCCGGCTGGAGGCGCAGCAGGCGAGGCTGGCCGAGGCTCGCCAGCACGCGCTGGTCCTTGCCGAGAGCGAGGAACGGTTCCGAACGACGCTCTATAGCATCGGGGATGCGGTCATCACGCTGGACACGACCGGGCACGTCCTGCACATGAACCCAACGGCTGAGGCTTTGACGGGGTGGCCGGAGGCGGAGGCGGCGGGTCGGCCAATCGAGGAGGTCTTCCACGTCATCAATGAGGACACGCGCCAGGTGGTGGACAACCCCGTCCGTCGCGTGATCGAGTCGGGGCGGATAGCAGGTCTCGCCAACCACACGGTCCTTGTCGCCCGCGACGGGACGGAGCGGCCGATCGACGACAGCGGGGCGCCGATCCGCACGGCGCACGGAGTCACGCGCGGCGTCGTGCTGGTCTTCCGCGACCAGACGCGCGAGCGCGAGGGGCAGGCCCGCCAACGGTGGCTGTTGTCGATCCTCGAACAGAGCCTGAATGAGGTGTACGTCGTCGACGCCACGACGCTGCGCTTCGAGTACGTCAGCCCGGGCGCGCTCGCCAACCTCGGCTACTCGATGGACGAGATGCGCGAGATGACGCCGGCGGCCGTCAGTGCCAGGGGCCTGTCTGCCGCCCAGTTCGGAGGGCTTGTCGCCCCGCTGCTGTCCGGCGAAAAGACCCGGACGGAAATGGAGACCAGCCATCAGCGGCGGGACGGCAGTCAGTACGACATCTTCATCGCCTTGCAAGTGCTCAAGGGGACCGGCAAGCCGCAGGTGCTCGCCATCGGCCTCGACGTCACTGCCCGCAACCAGCTCGGGGAGGCGCTCCGCCAGGCGCAACGGATGGAGGCCATCGGGCGGCTGGCCGGCGGCATCGCGCACGACTTCAACAACCTCCTGCTCGTGATCAACAACTACGCCGACTTCGGTATCGAGGCCCTGCCCGAGGGACACCCGCTGCGCGACGATTTCACGCAGATCAGCATCGCCGGCCACCGCGCCGCCGCCTTGACGAAGCAGTTGCTGGCGTTCAGCCGCAAGCAGATCGTCCAGCCCGAACTCGTCGACCTGGCGGCCGTCGTGGCCGACATCGAGCCCATGCTGCGTCGCCTGATTGGCGAGCACGTCACGCTCGAGACGGTCTGCCAGCCTGGCTTGTGGACGGTAGTGGCCGATCGCGGGCAGGTCGAGCAGGTGCTTGTGAACCTGGCCGCCAATGCGAGGGACGCGATGCCGGATGGCGGCACGTTGACGATCGAAACCGCGAATGCGGAACTCGACGCCGACTACACCGTCAGTCACCCGGGCGCCGCGCCGGGCCGCTACGTGGCATTGACCGTGAGCGACACGGGCGTCGGCATGGACGAGGTCACACGCACGCGGGCGTTCGATCCGTTCTTCACGACCAAGCCGGTCGGGCAAGGGACAGGTCTCGGCCTTGCGACGGTGTACGGAATCGTCAAGCAGAGCGGCGGGACCGTCTGGGCCTACAGCGAACCCGGCCACGGCGCCTCGTTCCGCGCTTACCTGCCGGCCGCTCCGGAGGCCGCCGCCGCGCCGGCGCACCGGGAGGCGTCACTGGCCGACCACGGGGGGACCGAGACGATCCTGGTCGTCGAGGACGAGCCGGCCGTGCGCGCGCTGGCCGCGCGGATTCTCGAGATCGGCGGCTACAAGGTGGTGGTCGCCGGCGGGGGCCCCGAGGCGCTGCGGCGGTGTGACGAGAAGCAGTTGACCTCGGCCGACCTCCTCATCACCGACGTGGTCATGCCACAGATGAGCGGGCGACAGCTGGCCGACATCCTACGGTCCCGGTGGCCCACCCTAAAGGTCCTGTACATGTCGGGGTACACCGAGGACGCGATCGTCCACCACGGCGTCCTCGAGTCCGGCATCGACTTCCTCGGTAAGCCGTTCACCGCGCGGGAGCTCGGTCGGAAGGTGCGGGCCGTGTTGGACGCGACTCGCCCGCCCGAGTCGTCTTGACGGCCGGGCCGGGAGAGGTCGCTGGCTCGCCCGGCCCTTGACGGCCGCTACTTCAGACGTGCGACCTGCAATCCGACGACGACCGAGCCGATCGGCTTGCCGGCGTCCAAGACCGGCACCGCGATCTGGATCTGCTGGAGACCGGTGGATTGGTCGGTCTCGACCTCTCCCTGCCAGGTCTTGCCGGTCATCGGGACGTCGTGCTTCGGTTTGCCCTTGTGGACCCACCACGTTGTCTTCTGCAGGAACCCGACCTTGGTGCCGTCGGCCGCCGACACGAAGGCCTCGCTGATCATCTGGTTCTGCTTCGTCTTCAGGAACCTGCCGACCGGGTTCGACGTGAACGACAGGACGAAGGGGTCGAACGGTGCCAGGGCGGTCCACTTCTCCTGCGTCATGGCCTTGTTGGCAGCCGGCAGCGACGTGTTGATCGCTTTGACGGCGTTGATGATCGTGGGGTCGCTGGCCCAGCTCTGCACGTACTTGACCTGTTCGTCGATCTTCGCCTGCACCGCGGGGTCAACGGCTGCCGAAAGGGCGGACAGGTACCCCATACCCGCGAACACCACGAGTGCCGAGACGACGCCTCTGCTCATGACCATCCTCCGGTTGCCTGTGTCTGTCGCTCCGTCCCGCTTCGCGGGCGGCGCCGACAGCTCGTCCGACGTGGAAATCGGCCGCGCCGGCCCGAGCTTGAACAGCCCGTGACTCAAGACGAGCTACGACCTGTCGATTCAACGATCGCACCGGGCGCGGGGCTCTCGCTCGGGCGAGGAAGTCCCAGGTCTGCCGTCCCGATGGCGCAGGGCGGGTCGCCCGGGGTCGAGGCGTGGCACGGGTACACCGGGTGTCGCGCGGTCGGAGATCGTCGAGGATGCGGTGCGACTGGCCAGTGAGGGATTTGAGATGGCGAGAAATCACGTATGAGCGACCACCGAAACAGCACGGGCCTCTTGGCGCGCATGGCGCGAGTGTTGACGGCTCCCGCGCACTGGGCGAACGACCTGCGCGTGCGGACGAAACTGCTCGGCGCGTTCGGGCTGGTGCTCGGGCTCATGCTCGTCGTCGCGTTCGTCGGCCTGAAGGGCGTCGGCACGACCAGTGCCCGGCTGGCACAGCTCTACGATGACGGCTTGCAACCGATCCGGCAGGTGAGCGACGCGACCCGAAACGTCGCCTACTTCGACCGCGACGTGCGGGGTCACATCCTCTCGCGCGATGCCGTCGAGATGGGTCGCTTGTCCGACCAGATCGACCGGGAGGAGAGGGAATTCAAAGCGCTGCTGGCCGAGTTCCGGCGAACGTCTCAGGCGCAGCTGCAGAAGGAGCGGTTGGCACAGATTGATCAGGCGTGGCAGGCGTTCCGGCCCATGGCGACGGAGGTTCTGGCGCTCTCAGCCCGGATGAAGAAGAACGAGGCGCTCGACGCGCTCAACGGCTCCTACCAGCAGGTCCTCGGGTTCATCGACACGAGCCTGACGGATCTGGCCCGAGCCAGCGAGGATTTGGCGGCCAAGACCCGCGACGACTCGGACCGGGGGGCTGCCGTCACGAGGCGAGCCGTGTGGGCGGCCGCCGGTCTCGCACTGCTGCTGGGCCTCGGCCTCGCCCTGCTGACCGCGGCCACCCTCACCCGGGCGCTCTCGCTCATCGTGATCCGCGCCCGTCAGGTGGCCGACACGGATCTGGCAAGTATGACGCAGGCGTTCCAGGCCCTCGCCAAGGGCGACCTGCAGCGCCACTTCACCGTGTCGACCGCCGGGGTGACCAGCCTCCGGCGGGACGAGTTCGGGACGCTGGCCCGGACGTTCGACGGCATGATCGACCGCCTTCGAGAGGCGGCCCAGGCGTTCGAAGCGATGACGAAGACGCTCAGGGAGATGGTCGAGGAGACCACGACGCTGGCGGACGCCGCCGTCAACGGACAGCTGTCGATGCGTGGTCGCGCTGACCAGTTCGAGGGTGGGTTCCGCGAGATCGTGGAGGGGATTAATGGCACGCTCGATGCCGTGATCGGGCCGCTCAACGTCGCCGCTGAATACGTCGACCGCATCAGCAAGGGCGACATCCCGCCCAAGATCTCGGACGAGTACAAGGGGGACTTCAACGAGATCAAAACCAACCTCAACGTCTGTATCGGGACGGTCGGCCGGCTGGTGGAGGACGCCGCCATGCTCGCCGACGCGGCCGTCGAAGGGCGCCTGGCGACGCGGGCCGACGCCTCGAGGCACCAGGGCGACTTCCGCAAGATCGTCGACGGGGTGAACCGGACGCTCGACGCGGTGATTGGGCCGCTCAACGTAGCTGCGGAATGCGTGGGCCGGATCAGCAAGGGCGACATCCCGCCCACGATCACCGAGACCCACCACGGTGCCTTCGGGGAGCTCACGAACAACCTCAACGGCTGCATCGGTGCTGTAACGGCACTGGTTGCCGACGCCAACACCCTGGCGAAGGCCGCCGTCGAGGGCCGGCTGGCGACGCGAGCCGATGCGACGCGCCATCAAGGGGATTTCCGCGCCATCGTCGACGGCGTGAACGCGACGCTGGATGCGGTGATTGGCCCCCTCAACGTGGCCGCCGAGTACGTGGACCGGATCGGCAAGGGTGACATCCCACCGAAGATCACCGACGACTACAAGGGCGACTTCAACGCGCTCAAGGAGAACCTCAACCAGTGCATCGACGGGCTGAGCGGTCTGATCGAGGCGAACGCCGTCCTCCAGCGCATGGCCGTGAACGACTACGCCAGGGCGATCGGCGGGGCCTACCAGGGTGTCTACGCTCAAGTCGCAGATGCCGTCAATGTGGTGCGCGAGCGCCTGCTCGCGCTGCAGGCGGTCGCCCGGCACCTGGCCGCCGGCGACTTGTCCGACCTGCCGAAATACAAGGCGATCGGGCGCCGGTCGGACAACGACGAACTCATCCCGTCCTTCGTCGCAATGATGGAGGCGATCGAAACGCTGGTGGCGGACGCCGAAATGCTGTCGCAGGCCGCGATCGACGGCCACCTGGCGATGCGCGCGGATCCTGCCAGGCACCAGGGCGACTACCGCAAGGTGGTCGAAGGTGTGAACGCGACGCTCGACACCGTGGTGGGTCCGCTGAACGTCGCCGCGGAATACGTTGACCGGATCAGCCGAGGGGACCTCCCGCCGGTCATCGCGGACCGGTACGCCGGGGACTTCGACGCCGTCAAGCGCAGCCTCAATCGCTGTATCGAGTCGATCCACCTGCTCGTGGCCGATGCCAACACGCTGGTCGAGTCGGCGGTCGCCGGTCGGCTTCACACCCGCGCCGACGTGGCGCGACACCAGGGCGACTACCGCCGGATCGTCGAAGGCGTCAACCACACGCTGGACGCCGTCGTGCGGCCGGTCGACGAAGCGGCAGCGGTGCTCGCGCAGGTGGCGCACCAGGACCTGCGTGCTCAGGTCCAGGGGGACTACGCCGGCGATCACGCGGCGATCAAGAACAGCATCAACACGATGATCACCGACCTGAGAACTGCCATCACGGCGATCGGCGAGAGCGCGAAACAGGTTGGATCGTCATCCGAGGAGCTGACCGGGATCAGCCAGCAGGTGACGAGCAGCGCGGAACAAACGGCATCCCAGACCGGTCTCGTGTCGGCCGCCACCGAACAGGTGTCGCGAAACTTGACTGTCGTCGCAACCAGCGCAGAGGAGATGCTGGCTTCTATCCGCGAGATCGCCAAGAGCGCGAACGAGGCGGCGCGGATGGCGAAGCACGCCGTCGGCGTTGCCGAGTCCACCAATCAGACAGTCCGCCGGCTGGGCGACAGCTCGGTGGAGATCGGCAAGGTCATCAAGGTCATCACGTCGATCGCCGCGCAGACCAACTTGCTGGCCCTGAATGCAACCATCGAGGCGGCGCGTGCCGGCGAGGCCGGCAAAGGGTTCGCCGTCGTGGCCAACGAAGTCAAGGAACTCGCCAAGGCCACGGCGCAGGCCACCGAGGAGATCAGGCAGAAGATCGAAGCCGTTCAGGGCGAGACCGAGGGAGCCGTCGAGGCGATTCGTCAGATCAGCGCGCTGATCGCCCAGATCGACGACGTGTCGAACACCATCGCCTCAGCCGTCGAGGAGCAGACCGCAACGACCAACGAAATTGGCCGCAACATCGCCGAGGCGGCCCGCGGGTCGTCGGACATCACGGAAAACGTCTCGGCGGTCGCGCAGGCCGTCCAGGAGTCGGCCAAGAGCGCGGCCGACACCGAGCAGGCGGCCCGCCTGATGTCCGAGATGGCTCGGCAACTGCGGACACTGGTCGGGCAGTTCCGGACGTAGGCAGGCTGGGCCCCGACCCGGGCGATGACCGCCCGCCAGCGGAGAGACGCCGGCCGGGACGGCGGCCCCGGCCGGCGGTGCGGGTGCTAGCTCCTGGGAATTTGGGCGGCGTGTTGTCCCAACCACGCCGCGAACGACTGAAGGTCTTTGTTGAGGGCGCGGCTCCCGTCGATGGGGCGCGCCGCGGCGAAGGCCTGGTCAAAGTCGCGGTTGAACTGGAACATGTTGCCGAGGTCGTCGGCACCCGGGAATCCGAGCGACCTGAACGCCGCCGGCTCCATGGCCTGGTAGCGCACCGGCTCGCCGAGGGCGCGCGACATTTCCGTCGCCATCTGACTTCCCGTCAGGTGTTCGCCCGCCACCCCGACGCTTTGTCCGATGTAGCGTGGGCCAGCGGCGAACAACCCGTACGCGCACTTGCCGATGTCCTCGGCTGCCATGCCCGGCAGCTTCTTCTCCCCGATCGGCAGGGCCAGTACCAGCGTCCCATCAGGGCCCCGCTTGGGGCCGAGGCCGAAGAAGATGAAGTTGTCCCAGTAGAACGACGTGTGAAACAGGGTGACCGGCACGCCGAGCTCCACGAACCTGGCGTTGGCCTCTCCCTTGGCGTCGAAGTGCGGCACCTTGTAGCGGCCTTGCAGCGTAGGCATCCGGAGGTCGCTCAGCGGCACGAAGCGCCGCGTGTCTTCGAGCGTCGACCAGATGACGTGCTTCACGCCGGCGCGCTTGGCAGCCGTCGCCATGGCGGTGGCCTCGGCCAGTTCCTTCTCCGGTGACATGTGCGCCCAGAAGAACGTCACACAGTACGCACCGTAGGCTCCGGCGAAGGCCCGCGCCAGGCTCGCCTCGTCGTCCACGTCGGCGGCAACGACTTCGGCGCCCGCCGCCGCGAGGGCGCGGGCCTTGGCCCCGCTCGGGTCGCGGGTCAGAGCCCGCACGGCGAATCCACCGCCTGGGTCGGCGAGAATGGCGCGGGCCAACCCGCCTCCCTGGGCGCCGGTGGCGCCTACGACTGCGATGACTTTTCGATCGGACATCGGTTTTCTCCTCGTCGTGGCTCCGGCCGGAGGGAGCGACCGGGAGCTCAGATGCCGGCCGACACGGACCGCTTGGCGCGACCGGTCGGGCGCGGATGTGCTGGTGTGATCCGATTATACGTGGAGCCGCGGTTTGGTGTGCTTCGGGTGGATTCTGCTCAGCTTCACGGGCCGGGAATCGTATGGATCCACCGGGCCGGCTGCCCAGACTCACCGCTCCACTGCACGCGACCGGGTGGGCCGGCACGTGGTCGGCATGGACCCTGCAGGGATAAGTCGATCGGCCGTCCGATCACGTCCTCGCGACGAAACCCCAGGAGATCGGCTAGGCGCTGGTTGACGAACGTCACGCGGCGCTCAGCGTCTACGGCGCAGATGCCCACCGTGGCGCGTTCGACGATCTGGCGGTAGAAGGCAGGATCGAGTCCTGGCGCTCCGTCCAGATTCTCGAAACTGTTTGCGTGGGCCGAGACGGCACGGCGGTTCCCGCATCCTCGAGCGGCTCGGCTACACGGTCATTGGGGCCGCGACCGGAACCGAGGCGTTCGCCGCCGCCGGGGCCCAGCGGGGCGCGATCACCTTGCTGCTCACCGATGTCGTGATGCCCGACATGAACGGCGTCGACGTGTTCACCCAGTTGAGCGTCGAACGACCCGGCCTGAAAGTCCTGTTCATGTCGGGTCACACGGAGGGCGTGATTGCCGCCCACAATGTGCCAAGCGCCGGCATCGCGCTACTCGCCAAGCCGTTCCTGGTGCCGGAGTTGGCGGCGATGGTCCGCTGCGTGCCGGACGGCCGTCTGCCGACGGATCCACCGCCCCAGCCGTAGCGCGCGAGACCTTCCGTTCGGAAGAACCTGGAACGCCGTTTGTAACGACGGGGCCCTGGAGGGTCTCGATGCGCTTCCTCCGGGACGCAGGCATCACGCTACTCGTGCTCGCCATCCTTGCCGCGACAGTGGGTTATGCCCTGACCCGCGCCGGGCTGTCCGCCCGCGCGCAGCCGCCCTCGGTCGAGGTGGCCGTTGCCAGGCGCCTCCGTGCGCTGGCCCTCCCCGCCGCGGCCGCCGCGCTCTCGAACCCGCTTGCCAGAGATGGTGGCGCGTGGGTCGAGGGAGGACGTGAGTTCCAGGACCACTGCGCCGTCTGCCATGGCGACAACGGGTCGGGACAGAGCGAGATTGGCCGCAATTTGTACCCGAAGGCACCCGACATGCGAACGCGAGGGACGCAGGATCTGTCCGACGGTGCCCTCTTCTATCTGATCACCAACGGCATTCGATTCACCGGAATGCCGGGCTGGGAGGGCGAGCTCACCGCCACCGAAACCTGGAAGATCGTCTCGTTTCTTCGGAAGTTGCCTCGCCTGACACCTGACGACCTCGACCTCGTGACGGGCGGTGGCCGCGACGAGAGTGGCCACCCCCCGGGGCAGGCGGGCCCGCCGCTCCAGCGAAGCGGGCGCTGATCCCTGGTCGGACAACGCCAAGCCGCCTCGGCCGTCGTCGACTCGCCGTTCCAAGCGAGAGATGAGCCCCCATCAGTTGGGTCGGCGTGGGTCCAAGAGAGGCAGCTTCACGCTGGGTGGGCAGCGATTCCTGTGCTTCGATAGCCAGGTCAACCATCGCTTCGGATTCATCCCATCGATCTCGGTGTGGGTCGATTGCGAGACGGACGCCGAGTTGGGAGGGGCGTTCGAGCGGCGGACAGGTGCTGATGCCGCTTGGCGCCTACAGGTTCAGCGCGAAGTTCGCGTGGGCAAGGATCGCTTCGGCGTCTCCTGGCAGCTCAATCCGGCGCAGCGCGATGTCGCGCGCCGGCGGTCGCCCGGCCTAGCGGCAGTTTACTGCGAGTGACGCAGAGAGGCCCGTAAGCCCTTCTCTGCGGCGCAGTTGGTGCGACGGCGGTGTCTTACCTACCGTGGGGTAATACCGAGCCGGTCGAGACCGAGCGTCGTGGTGAGGAGTTGTTGCGTGAGCGATGGTTTTGTCAGGACGGTCGCCGTGCGACACGGGCCTTTCTCGCCCTGAGGCGGATAGAGCAGCACGACTTGCTGGATGCCGCGCAGTTCGTCTACGAGTTGCTCGACGGAGAGGCCGGGCCAGGCGGGCTGCGCGTCACGCTGCAGCGACTTCAGCAGCGAGATGCCGAGCAGGCAGTAGAAGGCGTGCACCCGGATCTTGCTGTCGGTCCAATGGTGCATCGGGCCCCAGCCGAGCCAGTCGCCATCCTTCAGGCCGCGAAAGACCTGTTCGACGTGCTGCTGCCCGCTGTAGGCGGCGACGACCTGTGGGGCCGACCAGTCGCGGCGGTTCGTGACCAAGACGGTGCGCCCGAGCCGCTCCGCCAGGATCTGCTGGAGGCCGCGCTGATCGACGTCAAACTGGAGCCGGTCCTGCCCGGCCGCTCCGCGCCACTCCCAGCGGACGACCTCCGAGAGAAACGCCGGCGCGAGCCAGCGGTCGATGCGCGTGCGGACCTGCGCCTCCGTGAGCCGGCAGCCCGGCGTCCGGAGGTCGCGCGCGAGCCGCCGCAGCTGCTGCAGGACCTTGGTCAGCGACGTGGTGAGGCTGTGCAGTTGCTCACTGGCAAAGGCGGCCGAGGTCCTGCAGCACGCACAGATACTCGCCGCCATGGATGATCGCGCGCTGGCCGACCGCCCGCCCGCCCGGGTGATCCACGCCGCAGAGCGGCACCGTCTCGAGCGCGCGCGTGCGGAGGTCGACCGGCGCCTGGTTCCACGGGAGCGCGGATACCCAGCCGATCCCCGCCTCCTCCAAGCCCACGGTGTTGGTGAGCGCGGCCGTCCCTTTGTCAAACACCAGCGTGACGCTGTCGCGGGGGATGGCCGCCTCGTCGAGCAACCGGGTCACGCGCGGGAGCACCGCCGGCAGTTCGGCGGCATCGGAGACATTGCCCGGGTAGACGTGATGGCATAAGCTCAGACCCCGCTCGCCATCCAGGAGGTACGTCAGTCCGACTTGTCGCAGATTGTGGCGGCCCTGTTTATTGTGGCCGCGTTGGGCCAGGCGCGTCCGCCTATTCGTGGTCGCGATGTACGTGGCGAAGTTCGTCGTGTCGTACGCCAGCACGCGCGGACTCACCAAGTGCTTCGCACGCCACGCGGCGAGCAGCCGCCGTTGCGCCTCTTGGAGGTCGTCCGGCCCGCTCGTGCCCTCGTCGGGCACCGCAATCTGATCGAAGGCGTCCCAGAAGGCCTGCGAGGTGAAGCGCGCTGCGGGCAGGTCCCAGAGGGTCGGCAGAATCGTGCGGTCGTACCAGGCGGCGACATCGGTCTTGGGCCCGGGCTCGCAGACGCGATGGATCGCGGCCAGGAGCAGGTAGTGGGCGATGGAGGGACCCGACCGCGGGGCCGGCCAGACGGCCAGCAGGGCGTCGAAGACGCCGGTGTCCACCGCGGCCCGCCACAGCGCGCCCGGCACCCCGACCTCGCGCACCGTGGCCGAGAGCGGGATCGGCGCCGTCCGATCCTTGACGAGCGCCGCGAGTTTCTCCGCGGTGCCCAGGTACGTCTGGTGCACGATGCGCGGGTGGCCGTCGACGCGCGCGCTGTCGACGACGTAGTAATAGAGCTTGTTGGCTTTCTTCTTGGCAATGAGGGACGCCATATAGGGTAATACAATACGCCTCACAACGCCCCTGTTAAGCACACTCTCTCAGATCACGGTCCCAGTGGACGCGCGGCTAATGATTAATATAGGGTAATACGCTGAAGGAGGTCGCGCGCGTCGTTCCCAGAAGGGCTCAGCAGGCCTCGCGCCACCGCTCGCAGTAAAGTCCCGCTAGCCACGCACTACTGACGGCGTGACGGCTGCAGCAGGTCCGTCTGACGTCGGCCCTTGGCGTCGAAGACCTCCAGCGTCGGCACGCCGTCTGGTGTGACGGACAGCTCCGAGCGGGTGTTGTCCTCCTTGTCCTTGAAGTGAATGAACGGCTTCTCGCCGGCCACACCCATCTCGATGCCGGACTGGTAGGTACCGGACGGCATGGGGTAGTTGAACAACATGCCCGCGAACGCTGTCCGGTCATCAACGAGCGCGCCCCAGGCGTCGCCGCTGGGTCGATCGAGCGCGATGGTCGCGCGTCCCCCGCCGACTCCGCTCGCCAGATAGGGCAGGAAGCCCAGGCCTCCGCGTTCGTTGCCCCCGCCGTCGTGGAGGGTCAGGCCGTATCCCGAGCCTGCACCAGGCTTCTTGCCGCCCGAGAGCACCCGCCCGGCGACCTGGGGCGTGATGCCCTCGCCGACGATCAACCGGTCGAAGCCGTGCTCGTTGAGGAAAACCAGGGCCGCTGATGTCGCGTCCTGTCGCTTCCGCCCCGCGACGGCCGGAAAGGGCGCACCGAGCAGGATCCGCGGGCGCGCCTGCGCGTCCTCGATCACGACGCCTCGGGCGTGCAGGACCGACACGGATGCGTTCGGCCGCCCGAGAAGCCACGGGAGCGCCAGGGCAGCCCCTGCCGCCAAGACCAGGGCTTCCACGAGGCACAGACCGAGCACGAGCCGCAGGCGGAACTCGACGGCCCTCAAGCGATCGTCAACATCGGAGGCAGGTGTTCCCATGAGCTTCTCCTCAGAGCGGAACGGCAAGGATGGTCTGCCAGGTCCGGAGGTCCGGGCCGGCCTATCTTCGGCACCATGCGCATGGGCCGAGAGAGCGGCGTCCCGACGCCCATCGGCGTGTGCTCAGGCGAAAAGAGCTCCGTATTCTTGCAGCAAAGCCCTGAGCACTGAACGGTGGCAGTGCGCTTCCTCGGCGCAGTAGCACCCCACCGAGAAGTCGGTCCGATGAGACAGTGCGGCCAGCAACAGGAGCAGATGCGTCGCCTCAGGCCGCTTCATCTCGGCGCGATATCGTCGCACGAAGACGCGCCAAGCCCGTTCATCCGCCGTATGGAAAGCCAGCGTGACCAGGGCCTCCGACGGCGCCAGATTGGGGAGCCACACGTCGTAGAAGTCACGCGATGCGTGCTCGGCTTTGGGCACCCCACGTGGCGGACGGCGCACGGTTCCTAGGCGAAGGCCCTCCCCGGATGCCCTGGGGCTTCCCAGCCGTACCGATCCGAATGGCCATTGGAGCCGCCTCCTGTAGTGAGCACCCATGGCGCGCACCGACGGCGCGCGACCCGCCCACCTCAACTACACGATCCGACAGAGCCGCGGGTCAGCATCGTCATGTCGTTGATCGGAGCGACTGGTAGTATAGACCGAGGAGGGCACCCGGTGACGCGACAGGTGACGGGAATGGCCGTCGCAGGTACCTAATCGCTGCGACAGCGGCCACCGCGAGCGATCCGCGATTCGTCCAGATGTGGGAGCGCGTGCAACTCGAGCGGCCGGCGAGCCTGACCAACGTGAGCCGTCTCGCACCGCCGAACGAGCCCGGTCAGCCGCTCGTTGTGGAAGGGGAAGTCCGGCTCCCCGACCGTCAGGCCGCCGCGGGCGTTGTCGTGTTCGCCTATCAGACTGATGACGGGGGCCTCTACGCTCGTCCCGGGAGCGCGACGCCGTGGCGACTGAAGGGCTGGGCTGCCACTGATGCTGCCGGACGGTTCGAGTTCGACACGATTCGGCCTGGCCCGTACCCGAATCACTCGACACCCGCTCACATCCACCTGAGTTTTGTGACCGCCTGCTGCGGGCGCCAGTTCGACGACCTCATGTTCGACGACGATCCGCTGGCGACGCCTGCGTTCCGCGCCCACTTCGCCCAGGTCGGGGAGCACGCGTTGTATGTATCTGTCCACAACGTGCAAGGCGTTCAGCACGCGCGGGTGACCGTCCCGCTGCGCCCGCGCGGCGATTTCTGATGGCGCGCGCGGCCGGCGTAGGGTTACCCGTTCGCCCATCCGGACGTCGCCTCCCTAACATCGGGAGGACGGAGCCGGGGACACGACGGATTCGGTGGAGGACTCATGGAGGAGTTGTTTCGGGACGTGCGGTTCGCTTTCCGCACGCTGGCGCGTCGTCCCGGCTTCACGGCCGTCGCCGTCCTATCGCTCGCGCTCGGCATCGGGGCGAACACGGCGATCTTCACGGTCATCAACGCCGTGTTTCTCCACCCGCTGGCCATTGAGGATCCCCCGCGCGTCGCGGAACTCTTCACCCGCGATACGAAGACGGCTCAGGTCGGAAACTTCAACCTGACACCGACCAGCCTCCAGAACTACGAGGACTACCGCGATCACAACACGGTGTTCAGCGGCCTCGCAGGGTTCTTCGCGACCGGCTTCGAGTTGACGACCAAGGAGGGGACCGAGGGGCTGCCCGGCATGATGACGACCTCGAACTACTTCGTCGTGCTGGGCATCAAGCCGGCGCTCGGCCGCCTGTTCGCGGCAGATGAGGGCATCAACCGCGCCGCGCCGGTCGCGGTGCTGAGTCACAGCGTCTGGGCCAACCGATTCGGGTCGGACCGTGGCATCGTGGGGCGAACCGTCACGCTCGACGGGCTCTCGTTCACGGTCATCGGCGTGACCCCGGCCGGGTTCAAGGGCACCTTCGCCCTCGCTGGACCCGACTGCGTGTGGGTTCCGTTTGGGATGCGCGACCAACTCCTCGTCGGGTCGCTCAAGACGCTGGCCGGGAACCGTCGGTTCCGGTGGGTCAGCATCGTGGGCCGTCTCAAACCCGGCATCGGCCTCTCGCAGGCGCGTTCGGCCATGACAGTGCTGGCGTCCGCGCTTGAGCAGCAGTACCCCGAAGCCAATCAGGGACGCACCGTCGAACTCGCCTCGGTGGCGGACGCGGCTTTGGGCATCAACAACCGGACGCAATTCGTGCGTGCCGGCGGCGTCATGATGGCGGTGGTGGGTCTTGTTCTGCTGATCGCCTGTGTGAACCTCGCGAACCTCCTGTTGGCGCAAGCGGCAGCGCGTGAGAGAGACATCAGCATTCGCGCCGCGCTGGGCGCCAATCGCGCACGGGTCGTCAGGCAGCTGCTGGTCGAGAGCCTCCTGCTGTCGACCGGTGGAGGCCTGCTCGGCCTGGTCTTGGCGGTCTGGGGACGAAACGCGTTGTGGGCGTTCCGGCCGCCGTTCCTCAGCACGGCCGCCATCGAGCTCAGCCTCGATCCGACCGTCCTGTGGTTCACGGCCGGCGTGTCCATCCTGACCGGGCTGGTGTTCGGCTTGGTGCCCGCCCTCAGACTCTCCCGGGCGAATCCAGTCGAGGCTCTGAAACTTGGCGGCCGGAGCGGTGCCCAGGGCGGCGCGCACGGCTACTTCAGGAGTCTCCTGGTCATCGCCGAGGTCGCGCTGGCAACGGTAGCCCTGGTGGGCGCCGGACTGTTCGTGCGCAGCATGCAGGCGGCGCAGTCGATGGACGTCGGGTTCGACGCCCGACACGTCGGATTCGTGGGCCTGAACCCAGCCGCGCAGCGCTACGACGAGGACCACGGACAGCAGTTCTATGCGGACGCGATCGGGCAGGCGCGGCAGGTTCCGGGCGTCCAAGGAGCGGCGGTGGCGTCGTTCGTGCCCGCGGTGGGAGGGACGGGCGTGATGCTGACTGTCTTTCCTGAAGGAGAGGCGCGCGATGCGTCGGCTCGAGGGGTGCTGATGCTCTTCAACGACATTTCGCCGGGCTTCTTCGACACGTTGAGAATCCCGTTTCGTCGGGGTCGGGACTTCACCGACTTCGACGGGAAGGACGCGGCGCCCGTTGTGATCGTCAACGAGACGGCAGCCCGTCAGCTGTGGCGCGGGCAGGACCCCCTCCACAAGCGTCTGGCGATCGTGCAGCGGCCGGAGCTCTACGAAGTCGTCGGAGTCGTGGCCGATTCCGTGGTCGGCACTATCGGTGAAGACCCGATGCCGGTGATCGCGCGACCGCTGAGGCAGGAGTATGCGCCGGCCGCCTCGCTCGTCGTGCGCTCGGCGGACGAGCCGAGCCACGTGCTCGGGATTGTGCGCGACCGTGTGCAGGGCCTCGACCGGGCGATGCGGGTGCGGAACATCGGGACCGTCAGGGAAGAGCTGGAGCAGGGCCTGTGGGCGCCCCGCGTGGGGGCGGCCTTGCTCAGCATCTTCGGCGCCCTGGCCTTCGTCCTGGCGATGATCGGCACTTACGGCGTCATGGCTTACAGCGTCGCACAGCGGACCGAGGAGATCGGGTTCCGCATCGCCATCGGTGCGCAGCCGTTGGATGTACTCTGGCTGGTGGTTCGGCAGGGTATGACCTTGGCTATGGCGGGCGCGGTGACGGGTATCGTGCTGGCGGTACTCCTCGGGCGCCTGATCGCGCAGCTCCTCTTCGGGATCCGCCCCTACGATCCGATGACGCTTGGGACGGTGGCGGCCTGCGTCGGCGCCGTCGCCCTGCTGGCATGCTACCTGCCGGCGCGCCGGGCAACACGGGTCGACCCGCTCGTGGTCTTACGCGCCCAGTGAGGTCCCGCGGGGAACCGCGCGGAACGACGGATCAGGGCGCGCCAGCAGAGCTGAAGACCGATCGCTCGCCGGGCGGGACGCAGAGGCCGCCGCGGCGTGTGCACCGAGCTGCGACGCCACCGGCCGGACCCGCTCGGCGGCCGCCGGCTGCCAGTTCGGGGACGCCTCGCACCGCGTGGCATGCTGCTTCCGGCTGGCCGCACTGGAGTCCATGCAATCGCCGTTGAGGTTGAGGAACGGGATGCCGCGCTCGCTGAAGAACCGTTGCATGAGCGGCACCGCCCCGGCGGCTTGGTGGCACCCCCAGTGCGAGAAGTGGATCACGGCGTCGGCGCCGGCCTCTTGACGGAGTCGCTCGATCCGCTCCAACCGGCGGTCGAGCGGGCTGTGCCCATCCGGCTGACTATCGTCTGGTCCGACACGCCTCAGGCGACTAGCGACCGTTCTTATCGAGGCCACCCGAGCGTCCAGACGGCGTGTGGGTGGTCCCCGCACGGGCGGGCAAAGGGGCACATGCTGTGGACGGTTCAGTTCCACCGTCTCGCTCGCAAGGTGCCCTTCCGGGTCCGTCGACACGTTCGGGCGAGCGAACCCGGTGGAACGGGACCCGCGGCACAGACACCCGCGGCACAGACTCTTGACAGACCGGTTTCCTGTGAGACACTGTGCGTGGCCGCCAACGTCGCGCCACATGCTCCGGCGGCGCTTGAATGGCATCCTAGGCCCCGACCGACGCGTCGGTCGTTCCGTGCTCCCGTCCGGAGGAAGGAGACGCCACGAGTCGTCTCTGGCGAGCCGAGATCAGGGCGTCGTCACTCCTCGCCGAATGCCAGGCGGTTATCGTGTCGGGCGGGGTGACGACCCAGAGGGTTGCGACACGGTCCGCTGCGGTCCGCCACGCTGCCCTGTTGTTCCTATTCTGCCTTCTGTTCCTGCCTATCGCCGGTTGCCGGCGACCAGCGCCCGCCCCTCTTCTGATTGGCTTGGTGACCTACGAACCGAACAACCTGAACGGACCGCCGACGACGAACGCCATGCGCCTGGCCGTCGAGGAAGTGAACGATGCGGGGGGCATTACGGTTGGCGGCGAGAAGCGCCGTGTCGACGTTCGAACCGTGGTGATCAACGAGGAATCGAGGGAGGAGGCAGTCGCCGCGACTGAGCGCCTGCTGAACCAGGAAGACGTCTGCGCGATCATCGGTCCGCAGAACAGCGACGAGGCAATCCCAGCCGCGGCGCTCGCGGACCGGGCGGGCGTCCCGCTCATCTCCCCGCTCTGCTCGCACGCCCTGATGACGAGGGGGAGAACCTGCGCGTTTCGGATTTGCTACCGGGACGACGTGCAGGGCAAGGCCCTGGCGGTGTTCGCGCGGGAGACGCTGAAGGCGAGGACCGCCGCGCTGCTGGTCGAGTCCACCGTGGCCTACAGCCGGACGGTCGCCGAGCAGTTCCAAGAGGAGTTCTCGGCCCTCGGGGGCCGTATCGTGGCCGACGAGTCCTTCGTGGATCCGAAAGGCGACCTGGGTCGGCAACTCAGCCGCCTCCGGAAGGCAGCGGCCGACGTCCTGCTGCTCCCGGACTATGCCGACGATTCGAGGATCGTGGGGATCGCCGCCCGCAGGGCGGGCGTCAAGAGCACGCTCCTCGGTTCGGATTCGTGGAACCGCCGCGCCGTGCGCGTGGTGCCCGAATTCGACGGGTCCTACATGACGACGAACTGGAGCACACAGCTGGACACGGCGGCGAATCGCGCGTTCATGCATACCTACGGTCAGCGCTTCTCGGCCGAGCCCACGGAGACCGCCGCGTTGACGTACGACGCGGCGCGTGTCCTCTTTGCGGCCATTGCTGCCGCTGATAGCGCCGCGCCCGCGGCGATCCGGGATGCGCTTCACGCGTTGCCCGCGTTTGAAGGGGTCAGCGGGACGATCCGGTTCGGTAGTGGAGGAGACCCCGACAAGTCCGTCATAGTGCTCAGCATCAAGAACGGACGGGATTCCATCGTGCGGGTGATAGCCGCGAAGCCGAGCCAATGACCATTCGTCCTCGGAGCGTCACGACTCGAATCGTCGGGTCGCTTCTCGTGTTCGCCGTTCTGTTGACGGCGATCGCCGGCCTTCTCGCCTACCTGCGCGCGAGCAGCCTGCTCGCCCAGTCGACCCGGGATCGGCTGGAACTTGTTGTCTCCGTCAAGGAACGGGAGCTGCGGCGTACGATGGCGTTGCGCCGGGACCTGGTCCGTACGCTGAGCGGCCTGCCAGACGTCCGGTTCCGGGCCCTCCGACTCGTGGCCCCCGCGTCAGCGGCGGAAGAGGCGGGCGCGCGAAACGCACTCGGTGCTGTCTTCTCGTCCTCCACCGTCCAGCAGCTGGGCTGGAGGGAGGTGCTCGTCCTGGATGCCGCGGGGGGGAAGGCGGTCTTCTCCAGTGAACCCGGGCGCGAAGGCAACTACCACTCACGCGATCAGTTCTTCCGGCGGGGTCTGACCGAGACGTTCACCCAGAACGTCTACCCGTCGCCCGTCAGCCTGGAACCCACGCTCACGATCGCGACACCGGTCGCGACAGACCGCGGCAAGGTCGTGGCGGTGTTTGCGGTCCACCTGAGCCTGGATCCGCTCGACGAAATCGCCTCAGGAGGGCCTGGGCTCGGCGCGTCTGAAGAGACGTATCTCGTCGACCGCTACAACGAGTTCGTCTCGTCGCGGCGCTTCGGGAGGGCCGGCTATCCGCGTGGCGTCCACACGGTGGGGATCGACGCGGCCGTGCGCGGCTTGAGCGGGTCAGGCCAGGTACCGCAACTACGCCGGCGTACCCGTCGTCGGCGTCTATCGTTGGCTGCCGGACCTGGGACTGGCGATGGTGGCGGAGGTGCACCAGACAGAGGCCTTCGCCCCTGCCCGCCGGCTGGCGCTGACGATCTCGGTCGTCGGGTTCGGGGTGACGGGGGTCTTTCTCCTTGGCGTCTACGTGCTCGCCCGTCGCATCACCAGGCCGATCGTGGCCATCAAGGACACCGCCGTCGCGGTGGCCAATGGAGACCTCGACGCCGTCGCGCCGGTGCTGACGTCGGACGAGGTCGGCGTGCTCGGCCGGGCCTTCAACGAGATGACGGCCCGGCTGCGCGCGACGCTGTCCGGTCTCGAACGCGAGTTGTCGCAACGGCAGCGCGTCGAGGCAGCGCTCCGGAAGAGCGAAGCCCGCTGGCAGTTCGCCCTCGAGGGCGCGGGCGACGCCGTGTGGGACTGGGACATTGCGACCGGCCGCGTGTTCTACTCGCGGCGGTGGCAGCAGATGGTTGGCACACCAGACGCCGCGCCCGAGGACACGCTGGCGGCTTGGGAACGGCATATCGACCCGGACGATCTGCCGAGAGTCCAGCAGGCGATCGGTGAGCACCTGGCGGGGACGACCGAGCTCTTTGTGGCGGAGTACCGCATCCGCCGACCCGACGGGACCTCGCGGTGGATTCTGAGCCGGGGGCGAGTGGTGGAACGCGATGCGAACGGCAGCGCCCGTCGCTTCATCGGGACAAACTCGGACGTGACCGAGCGCAGGCGGATGGAGGAAGAGCAGATCGCGCTGGAGCGCCACATGTTCCACACCCAGAAGCTCGAGAGTCTGGGTGTCCTCGCCGGCGGCGTCGCTCACGACTTCAACAACCTCCTGATGGCCATCCTCGGGAACCTCGAGATCGCGGTTCGGGAGCTGGCCGAAGGCACGGCGGCTCGGGAGAGCGTCGAGCATGCTGAACAGGCCGCCCATCGCGCGTCGGACCTGACTCGGCAGCTACTCGCGTACTCGGGCAAGGGGAAATTCATCGTCCGTGATATCCGCCTTACGGACGTGGTGCGGGAGTGCGCGCAACTGCTCCGATCCTCGATCCCCCACACGATCGAGTTCGATCTGCGACTCGATGCGTCGGTGCCGCCGATCAAGGCAGACCCCGGGCAGATCGATCAGGTCGTGATGAATCTGGTCACCAATGCGGCCGAGGCCATCGGGGCAGGGCCCGGGACGATCAGTCTGTCGACCGGCACGTCAGACCTCACGGCCGAGGAGCTTCGGGGTTCCCGGCTTGAGCCTGTCCCGCCGGCCGGCCGGTTCGTGTGGATCGAGGCGATCGACACGGGACACGGCATGGACGCGGAGACGGCCCGTCGCATGTTCGAGCCGTTCTTCACCACCAAGTTCACCGGTCGCGGCCTTGGGATGTCGGCCGTCCTGGGCATCCTCCGAGGCCACCACGGCGCCGTCTTCGTCGACACGGCGGTCGGCGCAGGCACGCGGATCCGCGTGGTGTTCCCGGCGGTTGAGGAGCCTGTTCAGGCGCTGACGCCGACACAGGTTCGTCACGCGTCCGACAGGCCGCTCGGCCACGCGGGAACGATCCTGGTCGTCGACGACGAGGAGATGGTACGAGAGGTTGCGGCCCGCCTGGTCCGGTCGCTCGGATTCGACGTGGCGACGGCCGTCGACGGGGCGGACGCCGTCCGAATCGTCGCGGAGCAGCCTACGGCGATCGTGTGCGTCCTGCTGGACCTCTCGATGCCGCGCATGGACGGGACGCTTGCTTTCGGGCGGCTGCGCGCCCTGAGACCCGATCTGCGAATCGTGCTGTCCAGCGGCTACGACGAGCAGGCGACGGTGCAGCATCTGATATCGCAAGGACTGGCTGGATTCCTCCAGAAGCCGTACACCCTCGCTGCGCTGCGGGAAACCCTGGCTCGGATCCTCCGGTTTCAGCCGCCCGCATGACGGACCTGCCGGATCTCTCGTGGAGGCCGCAGGCGCACGGCCCTCGTGGAGACCTGGCAGTCCGCGGCGTACATGCCGCTCGTCCGTCAGTCACGTTCAAAGCGACGGCCGGTGAGCAGATGCAGCAGCGCGCTGGCCAGGCACACGATGCCGGCCGGCCAGAGCATCCAACCGACGCCCCGCCAGTTGGCCAGAGCACCGGCTAGCAGCAGCGCGCCGAGCAGGCCATAGAACAGCGCCATGCGCGCGTAGGCCCCGCCCGTCTTGACATACGCCGTCTTGTTCCTGGCGATGACACGGTTGAGGGACCGAACCTCCTCCTCGCACCGGGCGCGGCACGCCAGGCCGTTGTCGACGTCCACGGCGCACGTCGGGCACAAACCGCGTCCGCAGTTCTTGCAGGCGCCGACCGCCTCGACGCTTTGGTGACAAAAGCAGTGCATGATCCGCCCAGCATACTGCCCGAAGGGCGCCGAGGGTTCATTGAAACTGTGCCCGCGGCTCAGATACCAACGGAAATCGTGCCGGCGCCGCATGAGGGACGGCGAGATCGAACGGAATCCCGTCAGTGGCGCCGCCTGGGCAAGGGATAGCGATCGGCTCCGCCACGCGACGTGCGATAAGCGTGACGGTCTGGGGAAATCGAAGCGAGGAACGATTGCGGTCAGGGCCTGGCCTACACCTTCGAGGCGCACTGTCTGGGCGTCACTCGCGGCATCCGGAGCCCGCCCCACGCCCGAGGCGACCACCCTGCCCCGATCTCCCGGGCGCGGCGCTCGTCGACAGTGTGCCGGCGTCGAGGAGGCGGCCGTCCCGCGCGGCGAGCGTTTCCTCGAGGGCTTCGTGCACTTGCCAGTAGTGCGAATCGTGGAACAACAGATACGCGTTTCGGCTTTACGACCTCAAGGACGCCCGCGATATCGAGACGGACTCTATGCCGTGAGTAGTCGCCGTCGATGAAGACGAATTCGAAGAGACCGCCGGCCGCGTCACGAACGCGAGCGACCACGGCCGCGTCGAACCCGTAGTGCCTGGCAATCGAATTCCCTTTCGGGTCGACCAGCCAGTTCTGCGGAACGCCGAACTCGTCGAGCATGCCGCGAACGAGGCTGAACGCGATGAGAAGGGGAAAGGTGAGGCCCTGCTCCTTGCTGAAAACCCGCGCCAGCTGCGGCTAGAAGGCCACTCCGGCCTCGACCCGCCAATAGCCACGATTGTCTCCCGGCAGCGTCTGCCCGGGCAGAAGGAAGGTGCCATGGCCTTCGCGGAGGAACATACCGCCAGCCTCACCGCCGATGACGAAGTGGTGGGTAGGATAGAACCTGACGCCCCCGGAAAGAATGAGTCCCCACCGGTGGAACACGTACGACTGCGTCTCGATCTCCTTGAGGTCGGGGTCGGCGTAGCTGACAGAGGTGTTCCGTTGATCCCAGGAGACGTGAGAGAAGGCAAGTCCGCCGCCGACGTAGGGCCGCACAGTGGCCCGCGGGAAGACGTCTACGGACTCCGCGATCGACAGCATCCACGAACTCGTCTGCAGAAAGCGCTGGACGGTGTACGAGGTGAAGATCGAAGGAGGAGAGGCGCTGCCAGGCGGGTACGTCAGCGTCACATCACCCATTCGCCCCCAAGCCAAGCCGACAGCCGTGCTCAAGATCGACGTCTCATACACCCGACCACTCACGCCCGTCAGCAGGATGCCGCTGGAGTCCTCGACCTGCGTGTAGCTTGGTGGCGTGCGGAGGTCTTCGCAACAGATCTGCACGACCAGGTGACCACTCGTCCCGCTGAGAGTTCCGGACAACTCGAGACGGCCTGAAGGCGGCGGAATGGACTGAGGAACAGGGCGCGGCTGCTAGGAGGCCGACCATCACCGTAAGCATCACTCGCCACGGCATCAACCACCCCCATGCGCGTGAACGCGTCTTCGCCGTCTTTCGCGTGCGGCTTGCCGCCTGTTGTGACTTCTCGCTTGGTTTGCGACCGACGAGCTTGTTGTATTCCGCGTGTGAACCCATCTAGAACCAGACGAAGTCCCCACCCACCTCCGTGGCCAACGCCCGATAGTGGAGCCCAACGCGGACGGACCAGAGCGAAGCCGTCCTCTTGAAGTGCAAAGAGGCGTGAGCCGGGTCGGTCTTGAGTAGCGCGTACCTACCGATCGGCGAGGTCCTGAATCTCCCTCTGGCAACTCCCTGTAGCAGCGCCAGAAGCGGGGAGTGGCGTAGTGCGTCACAGTGCCATGGTGCGACCGGCCCGGTGGTCGCGCTGGGCTTCGCGGACCGATTCAGGTCCGGGTGTTGCGTGCCGGGATGAGGGCAACGAGTTCCGAGAGATACGCAGCTAGCCCTGTCGCCATAGTCGGTGTTACGCGCAGCGTTTTGCCGCGGCCAGTTGTACCCATATGGCACGCCGACGACTTCGACGGGCAGCTCCGGCATGCTGCGCTCTCCTCTTGCAGGCTAACCCTAGCTCAGCCAGCAGGGGAAACGGCCAACGACAGCCGCACGGGCTCCCGGGCCGTCCTCGATCCTTACACGCCGCTCCTCTCGGCGGTCCCCGGCACACGGGTCGTGCCGGTGGTGCCGCACGCGCCGCGCCAAGCGGCGTGGTGGGCCGACGCGGCGTGGAACCGCTATACTGGCCGCCTCTGAAAGGCCCAGCTCCCGTTTCAACGCCGACCGTACCCGAGGGCCAGCCCTGGGAATGTGGTCTCGCCGCTCTGGCGATCGTTCTCGCCTACCATGGCTGTCATGTGCCGCTTGATGAACTGCGGCGCGCCACCGGCGTATCGCGCGACGGGCTCAACGCGGTCCAGCTGCGGGAGGCGGCGCGACGCTACGGCCTCGACCTGCGCGCGGTGAGGGTCGAGCCCGCGCAACTCGGCACGCTGCGATTCCCGTGCATCGCGCACATGCGGTTCATCCACTTCATCGTGGTGGAGGGAATCGCGCATGGGCGCGTCTTCGTCAACGACCAAGGAAGCGGCGCGCACGACGTGCCATTCGAGGAATTCGACGACGACTTCACCGGGCTGGCGTTCGAAGTGACGCGGCTCCCGGGTTTCGTCACACGGCCGGGGCCAGCCGCGCCCCTGCAGGTCGTCGCGCGCCACCTGGCACCGGCGAAGTGGCTGCTCGCCGCGGCGCTGATGTCGAGCGTCCTCGAGGCTGCCTGGCTCCTCGCGGCTGCTGGCGCGCTCGGCCGCTGGATCGCATTGCCGCAGCGTGCGCTCTGGCCGTCGTCGGCGGTCTTGTTCGCGACGCTCGCGACCGCCGCGTCCTGGTTTCGCACCGCGGTCCTGAGGTGGGCTGGCGCGGTACTCGCCGCACGCCACACCGCCCGGCTGCTCGGGCGCCTCGCGGTGTTGCCCACGGGCTACTTCGCGCTGCGCACACCCCGCTTCGTCGCCTCCCGCGTGCTCGCGGGCCAAGAGATCGGAGAACTGGTCCGCCGCCCGGCCTGGGAGGTGATCAGCCAACTGGCCGGCCTGCCGATTCTCGCGTTCGGCATCGCGGCGGCCCCCGCCCCCATCCCGCACGTCGCGGCGATCGGTTGCGCGGTGTCCGCGGGCGCTTGGTGGTGGCTGTACGGCCGCCGGCGGAGCGGGTGGAGACACCTGCGCCATTTCACCGAGCACACGAAGCTGTGGTCGTCAGACCGGCTTGCAGCCTTCGAGAGCAGCCGCCTGGCCGGGCGTGACGCCGACACGGTTGCGGCCCTGACCGGCACGCGGGCGCTGCAGGCGACGGTCGCCCAGGAGTTCGGTCGTCGTGAAGGGCTGGTTCAGTGGGCCAGACGGGCGTCGGCGATCGTGGGCCTGATCATCATCCTGGCGTGGCCTTCGGGCCCCCTTCACGCCGACCCCGCCGGTTTCACCAGCGGCCTGCTGGTGGCCATTGTTCTCGGCGTGACGGCTGACGGCCCGGTGCGACGAGGGAAACACCTTTCGAGGCTGGTCGAGCGGATACTCCAGGTCGACGAGTTCTACAAGCACGACGGCGACGCCGGTGTGGCCAATGGCTACAGCCGGCCTGAGAGCCACGGGCCGGGACCGGTCATCGTGCGGAACCTGACATTTGGCTACACGATGGGCCGGCCGCCCATTTTGTCGGGCATCGACTTCGAGGCAGCGGTCGGCAGCCAGGTCGTGATTGCCGGGGCGAGCGGCTCCGGGCGGACAACCCTGGCTCGAGTTGTGGCGGGGTTGTACCCGCCGGCGAGTGGAACCGTCCTGACGCCAGGACCCTGCCCGATCGTGGACGCCGAGGTGCCGGTGTTCCAGGGAAGCGTGCGCGACAACGTCACGTTGTGGGACGAGTCGATCGACGACGAGGAGGTGAAGATCGCGCTCGAGGATGCCTGCCTGGCTGAATGGGTGCGGTCGCGGGCGGGCGGACTCGATTCGCGGATCCAGATCGACGGAACAGACATGAGCGGCGGGGAGCGCCGGCGGCTGGGGCTCGCCCGCACGCTCGCCCGACGCCCCCATGCGCTGGTCCTCGATGAGGTGCTCGACGGCCTAGAGGAGGACCTCGACGCGAGAATCAGGGCCAACCTGCGGCGCCGCGGCTGCACCGTGATCATCGTCTCGGACCGGGAGCGGACCCTGCACGAGTGCGATCTGGTCATTGCACTGCCCGGGCCGCCCGCCCCTCGCCGTGCGCCCTTGCCCGACGCGGCCGACGGGCAGTTCTCAGCGTCGTCGTTGCGCCCTGACGACAGCGGCGGCCTGGAGGAGTGCCCCGCAGACGTGCTCCAGGCACTGGGCGTCGCCGACCTGGCGCTGGGCGGAGACGGCAAGACGATCGCCCCGCAGGTGTGGCTCTCGCGGGGGAGCGATCCCCTGCGAATGGCGGCGCGTGCGTCCGGCCTGTACCTTCGTCGTATCAGACCGCTCACTGCCGATTGGTTTCGCAGCGATCACGGCGTCATGGTGGCACGGTTGGAGAACCGTGTCCTGCCGCTGCTCCCCCGGGGGCAAGGCGGGTATCGCATCATCGAGGGCACTGCGTTGCCGGGACCACCTCTGACGTCCGAGACTGCCGCAAAGCTCCGCGCGGATCTGTTCGCGGTCTACCGTCAGCCGTTGTCCGCGGGTTGGTCCCTTCGCCGTGCCGTCGGCGATGCCCTTCGTGCTTCGCGTTCCGACGCCGTCGCCGCGTCAGCGTTCCTTGCGGCCGCCTGGACGACGGCCCTGTTCGGCGTCTGGCACCTTGTCTCCTCCAGCGTGGCCTCGCTGCCGTTGGTTATCGCGGTTGTCCCTCCGTTCCTCGCGTGCCTCTTTGCCGAGCAACGGGCCTGGCTGCGGTTGGAGGGTCGAGCCGGCTCGGCCCTACTCGCATCGTTCTGGACACGGCTGCACCGAACGTCTGTCGCGTGGTTGCGGTCCGGAGGGGCGGCCGAAGCCGCGCGCCACGCCGAGAGTCTGGAAGGGCCGGTCCGAACCCTCGCCCATCGACTTCCCGTCACCGCCGCGGGCGGAGGATTCGGCCTGTGCGCGCTGCTCCTCCTCGCGTTCGTCGACCGACGAGCCGCCGCGGTGTGTGGCGTCGCGTTCGCGACCGGCTGCATGGTCACGGCAGTCCGGCAACGGTGGTCAGCCCCGACGCGCGTCGCAGCGGACGACGAGTGGCTGCAGAACGAGGGGTTGCTCGTACGGTGGCTCCAGGCGGTTCCGACGATGCGACTGCTGGGTGCGAACGAGGCGCTCGCCCGGCACTGGGCGGATCACTTCGGTCGGCTCAACGGAATGCGGCTGCGGGCCGGCCGATGGACAGGGTCCGGCGTCGCTTTGTCTCCCGTTCTCGTCGTCGCCGTCGTGGTGGCGGCCTGTGCGGCGGCCGCCGCCCTCGATCCCGCGCATCACGCCCGCGTCGCCCTATTCGCTGCGCTGGGCGCGCTCGCGACCTCCACGGTGATGGACACGCAGGGGACTGCGGCGCTGGCCGCACCAGCCAAGCGCCGGCTCAGCGCACTGTTCGCCGCACCGCTCGAAGCCGGAGGCGGACCGTTGTACCTCCCGAGGCTCGACGGATTGATTTCCCTTTCGGACGTCGGATTCGCCTACCCTGGCGCCACGCGGCCCGTGTTCGCCGGCATGTCGCTCAAGGTCGATCTCGGCGATCTGATCGCCGTCACCGGGCCGTCGGGAGGCGGCAAGACGACGCTGTGGCGACTGGTCGTCGGTTTCGAGCGGCCGGCCTGCGGCCGCGCAGAGGTCGGTGGCATCGACCTGTCGGCAGGCAATCCCGACGCGGTGCGGCCGTGGGTCGACGTCGTGTCGCAGGACGAGAGGCTTGAACCGGCGACCATCCGCTGGCACATTGCAGGCATGGCGCCGCACGGGCTGGACGCGGTGTGGAACGCGGCGCGACTTGCCGGGCTGGACGACGAGATCCGGTCGATGCCGATGGGCCTGGAGACCCTCGCGATGACCGAGACGCTGTCGGCCGGCCAGGTATGTGGCATCCAGATCGCGCGCGCCCTGCTCCGGCGGCCGGCGATTCTCATCCTCGACGAAGCGACCCGCGATCTCTCCGTGGCCGGCCACGCCCGCCTGTTCGGCCACTTGAAACGACTCGGGACCACCGTTGTCGTCATCACTCACCGGGAGGATGTCCTGGAGCTCGTGGATCGCGTCGTGGTCGTGGACGGCGGCGTCACGAAGCCGCGTCAGGCGGCCACGAATGCGGCGGAGGGGACAGCGTGACGTCGGAGGATCGACCGCCGCGGGTCTCCCGGGTGTTCCGCCGAGAGGCGCTCGATCGCCTGCGAACGCCAGAGCCTCTGGATCGGCCCGTGACGTTTGCGCCGCCGGCGATCCGGCTCGGGTTGCTCGGTCTCGCCTGGCTGGCCGCTTGGGCCCTCGCCAGGCTGGCTGGCGCCTGGTGAGGAATGTCGACCGGACGACGGGGGGCTGTGGTATAAGGGGCTCCGGTACACCGTTTGGCCCCGGAAGAAAAGGGGTCGGGACAGGGAACCGGGAAAGCGAGGGACATCATGGCGTGGACCGAGACCGAGATCCAGCGGGTCGTCGGCGAACTGCAGCGCCAGGCGGCATCGGACGCCGAGCTCCGGGCGCTGGCCCTCACCGATCCCAAGGCTGCCATCGCGCAACTCTCACAGGAGCCGATTCCGGCGGACTTCTCCATCAGGTGCGTTGAAAGCGCGGGGGAGCACCTCACGATCGTCCTCCCGCCCTTTGTGCCTTCCAGCCGCGAACTGTCCGACGCGGAACTCGAACTCGTCGCCGGCGGCGGCGGTGTCGTGAAGGGGAGCTCCGCCCCCTCCACGCTGAGACTCACTACGTCCGAGTTCGATCACCACTAGTGTCCCGTACCAGTGGTTCGCATGATAAGTCCTACGCCTGGGCCGGCAGCGTGCGAACCGCGAACCGGGCGATGCTCGCGAGAATCTCGTCGGCGTTCTTGGTCCAGACGAACGGCCGGCACTCGACGTTCTGCGCTTCGATGTAGTCCCGAATCGCGCGCTCGAGCGCGGCGATGCTGCGATGCACGCCGCGGCGCAATTGCCTGGTCGTCAGCCCCGCAAACCACCGTTCGACCATGTTGAGCCACGACCCGTACGTGGGGGTGAAGTGGAGGTGGTACCGGGGACGCTTCGCGAACCAGTGCCGAATGAGGGCCGTCTTGTGTGTGCCGTAGTTGTCCAGGATCAGATGAACCTCCAAGTCCGCCGGCACATGGGCGTCGATCAGGTCCAGGAACTTCCGGAACTCGACGGCGCGATGCCGCGCGCGGGTCTCGCCCAAGACCTGGCCCGTCTTCACGTCAAGGGCCGCAAAGAGCGTCGTCGTCCCGTGGCGGCGATAGTCATGCGTGCCCCGCTCGGCTTGCCCGGGCCGCAGCGGCAACAACGGCGCGGTGCGATCCAGCGCCTGAATCTGCGATTTCTCATCCACGCAGAGGACCAGCGCGTGCTCGGGTGGCGACATATACAGTCCAACGATGTCGCGCACCTTGTCGATCAGCAGGGGGTCTGGCGACAGCTTAAAGGTCTCGGCCCGATGCGGCTGCAGCCCAAACGCGCGCCAGATCCGGCTGATGGCCATGGCGCTGAGCCCGCTGGCTTTCGCCATGCTCCGGGTACTCCAGTGCGTGGCGCCGCGCGGCGTGGTTTCCAGGGTCCGCACGATGACGGCCTCGACCTGTTCGTCAGTGATGCGGCGCGGCGTCCCCGGCCGCGGCTCGTCGAGGAGGCCGTCCACCCGCTGCTCGACGAACCGCTGTCGCCACTTGCAGACCGTGCCGGGCGCAACGCGCAGGCGCCGGGCCACGGCCATATTGGTCAGGCCGTCGGCGCACGCCAAGATGATGCGCGCGCGACGGGCGACGAAGCTCGCCGTGCGGCTGCGATGAGCCAGCGACTGCAGGTGCTGCCGTTCGTCGTTCGTCACGATCAAGGTCGCCTTGGGTCGCCCGGTTCGCATGCGTCCTCCTCTTTTGGACTATACGACCGCGACCCAGTATTTATTTCACATATTTCTGTTACGGGACACTAGCGGCGGCAGCACCGGCCCGTGCACCCGTCGCCGGCGACATCGCTGGAGGGCAGCCGCGTGGATGCCGTGAGGTACAGCTTCAGCCGGCTCGACGCGTCGTCGGCAGCCGGGTTCGAGAGCCTGACGTACGCCCGGCTGCGTCCACCGCTGGCCTCCCTCGGGCGCGACCCCGCGTTGATCGCAATTGGCGCGCGCTTCGACGCCCGGCCCGTTGGCCTGGTGCTGGCCGAAATCGGATTTCCGGACGCTGCCTCGGTTTCACTGCTCTCCATCGCCACGGCGGACGACCACCGGCGGCGCGGCATCGCGATGCGCCTGCTCGAAGGCATCGAGGCCGCCGCCCGCGCGGCGTCCTGTTCGCGTGTCAGAGCCGTGCGCCCCGACGATCTGGACGCCGCCGTGGCTCTCTTTCGGAAAGCCGGGTGGAGCGCGCCGGTGCCTGAACGGCTCATCGCCCGCGCGTGGGTCGACAGGTTCGCGAGTGCGCCGTGGACCCTGCGGTGGTACCCGGATGGCTACGAGCTCTTTCCGTGGCGCGAACTGACAGCGACGGATCAGCGCGAACTGGCCCGGCTCGAGGCAGGCGCAGCGTTCCCCGAGTACCTCCACCCGCTCCAGGGCGGTGCTCGCGTCGACGCTGACGCGAGCACGGGCCTGCGGTTCGGCGGGCAGTTGGTCGGGTGGTTCATCTGCCACGCCTATTCCGACGACACGCGTCTGGTGAACAGTCTGTTTGCGGTGCGGGAGACCGCCGTGCACGGTCGCGCCGCGCCACTGCTCGGGCGGTCGCTCCGCCGACTGCGGGGCACGCCCGTCAGGAAGCTCGTCTGGGAGGTGCACGCGAGCAATCAGGCGATGACCCGCTTCACCATGAAGCGCCTCGCCCCGTGGTCGTACTCGGTCCGCCGCGCGAGCTCGGTCAGCAAGGACCTGTAGTCAGCTCCCGGGCAGTGCACAGGCACTCAGGCGCCGGCAGTGCTTGACGCCACCGCAGCGGCGTTGCTACGACAGAAAAGCTCTGACGCCCCACGGGTGCCGGTATCGTCTAGGGGTCAGGACACGTGGTTCTCAGCCACGGGACCGGGGTTCGAATCACCCGTACCGGTACCAACCTTCCAAGTGCTCACTACGAGCTATAGCGGGGAACCGGCTGGTGTCCCACAAGGCGTATTCCGTTACCCGGTTGTCGAAACCCCGCTAATACGGACTATCCCCCAGCCGCCTTCTACCTGCCGATGTAGCCCCTTTCAAGGAGTGTCCGCCCCATGGTCGGCGTCTGCGAGGCGAGGCTCACGCAGATCGTCGGACAGACCACGAGTGAGGTGAGCCCGCTGGTAGACCTCGCGTTTGAGGTCATCCTCGAGGTCGACCCGGCGAATCGTGCCGCCGCGATGCTCGATGGCGGCCGCCTCAACCTGGTACACCCGATAGAGCGACGCGTTGTGCACCAGATCCGAGTGTTTGCGAAACCCCGCATGGACGACGGGCTCCGGGTCGCGAGCGCGGCGTCCAGCGAGGACTCGATAGTCTTCCAGCAGGTCGCGTCCCGCGTCCGTCAGGGCCAACACCCGCATGTGGTGCCCGTGGGCGTCGGTGCTGATCGTGCGGGATTCCAGCAGGCCTTGGGCGGTCAGGGACCGCAGGTCGTCGTCCAGCCGGTCGTCGCCCGCGCGGTAGCGTCCCTCCCGCAGGTCGCGATCAAAGACCACGTGGAACGTGGCGACGGTCTCGAGGGTGTGGCTCTCGGTGTCACGCAGGCGGTAGCTGCGGTCGCGGCCCCAGACCGCCTGACGGTCGATGCCGGACGGCAGAGCGAAGCGGCCGTCGGGAAGCGAGCACGAGCGCTGTTCGGGATCGCGCGTCTCGTGGGGCCGCGTAGCGGCGCGGCCGCGATCATCTCCGCGCGCATCGCCCCGGTCGGCGTCCCATCCTCGTGACATCGGCGTCGCCCGCGAGTGCTACCTGCGAGATTCGTGCCTGAGTCGTGGAGACGGTGCGGCGATCGTGCGGCGACCGCGCCGGACACGGCTCCGAGGACGACGAGCGACGTCCTGCGACCACGTGGGACGACGGGCCACGATCGACCGCCGACAGGTCGCACACAGACGCCCACGGCATCGACCGTGGAGACTGGCCAAGAAACAGTCCACGCCGGCCAACAGGTTGGTCGGAGGAGTCAGACCCATGTCTCACACCGGGGAGGCCGGTGCGACGTCCTGCAGCAGACCGGCGACATTGTGGCCGGGGTCGAGGGCTGAACGGCTGGTCAGATTTTGACCAGTGTCGTCCGCGAAGCGGTCAAATTCTGACCAGTCGAACGGTGTCGTTGGCCGACACCTCGCTCACGCAGCCCGTCGCGCCGCTGCGCAGAATCGTGCGCGGGGGGTGCACTGATCCTTGACCTCCCGGGCGTCGCCTGCTGGGCACGCGCGCCTTCATACACCCTCCGCCCACGCCGGCCCACGAGAACTTCCGACGGGCCTAACAGTCTGGGATCTCTTGGAACAGGCTGGCCGCACGGGCGGCCCATCGTGGCCTCAGGGTGGTCGATCACCCTCAGGCCAAGGTCTGGTACGGGCGGACACGGGAGTCGGCGCGTACGGCGCTACCAATGCACGTCGATGATCTTCAGCGCGTAGCCCCCTCCCTCTCCCTGGAGGTAGGCGATCCGCTGCCCATCCTCGGACCAGGCCGGCAAGAGGGCAGCGGCCGTCCGCGGAACCTCGAGCTTCTGCCCATTCACGTCGACGATCACCACGCGGCCCTTCGCGCCGACGAACGCCAGGGCCCCCAGGGCCCAGGGCGACCACGAGGTACTTCGCACCGGAGAACGGATGATCGCCGGAGGTCTCCGTCACCGCGTCGCCGCTCAGGGTCAGCACGGTCGACAGCGGGCTGACCGATCTCACGGCATCGAGCGTGGGATCAAGCCCAGTCATGGGCGTCACCACTCCTTGAACGGCCCGCGTCTGGCGGGTCTCGGCCACCATGCGCCGCGACGGCAGCCACGGAGCCGACTCGGCGGCTTTCCACGACCAATAGCGCGCTGCCCAGTCCGGTTCGGCCTGAACCGTGGTGACCTGTCCGTCGGCCATCGACACCAGGAGGTGGGCCGCGGGCGACTTACGCGTCGCCGCGACGCCCAGATACACCCGCCGACCCTCTGGGTCCCAGGCCAGCCTGGTCGGCGGCGCGGGGATGGCCGCGCGAGGCAGCGACGCCACGGTCACCGGCGCGGCGCACTGCAGGTGCGGTACCTCGATCGCCGTGAGGCGGTACAGACCGTCCCGGGCGAGTGCGCCCAGCGAACCGGTGTCCCGCGCCGCTGCCCGGTAGCTGGTCGTCGCTTCCTTCCGATCGCGGTCGTGCTCTACCCCCTGTCGGAGCGACGTCACGTAGCTGATCTCACTCGTTCGCGCGAGGTTGAACGTGGTCGTGAGGTCCCCCGCACTGACCGAGAGTGCCTTCCGATAGGTGGCGATGGCATCGCCGAAGGCGCCAAGGGCCGTGTTGACCACGCCGAGGGCGTTCAAGATCTCGAGGTCCGTTGGCCACCGATGTGCGGCGTCCCGCAGGACCTCCAGCGCGTGCGGACCGTCCTGTCGCCGGAGGAAGCTGTCCGCCAGGTCGAAGTAGACCGGCTTGAACTCGGGCACGGCCTGCTGCACGTGGCGCCACTCGGTCGCCGCCGTCGTGAAGTCCCCGTCGGCAAAGGTCGCCCACCCGAGCACGTAGTGGGCCCAAGGCGGCGCAGCCGGGTCCGCGCACACGGGCGCGAGGGCGGCGCGAGCGGTGCCGGTGTCGCCACGTTGGTACGCCGTCCACCCGTCGTCGAGTTGTCGGGCCAGCCCCGCCGAAACGGGCGTGCGCGGGGACGACCCCGCGGTCTGGAGGTCCGTCGCGTCGAGGCCGGCGGGACGCATGCGCGTGACGCCCGCGTCGGCCACCGGCAGGCCGTCCGCGGTTGGGAGCGCCGCCACGTAGCGCGGGGCGACCACCGTCGTGGCCAGGGGGGCCGGCGCCGAGGAGACCGCGTTCGGCGCCTCGACCGGGGCAGGCGGGGTCGCGGCCAGCGGGCTGGCCAGGTACCCCCGCCGTGCGCGCACCGTCAGGCCGCTCCGCAAGACGCGGACCTTTAGGGACCGGAAGCCGCCATCGAGCGCCGGGCGCGTGGGCCTGTAGCCGAGAACGTAGTAGGAGCTCGTGTCGCGGGCGACCTCGCGCAGCGCCTTGGCCAAGTCGTTTTCGTTGTGCAGCATCAGGCCGCCCGTGTCGACCGCCAGGCTGTTCGGGCCGTCGGCATTGAGATCGAAATGCGGCACGTCCGCCGCGTCCGGATTCGGCGCGTCGAGCATCAGCCCGCCTGCCGAGCCGCGGTCGAGCCCCCGGGTATCCACCACGTAGATCCGCACGTTGGCGCGGGACGCCCGCCCCAGCACCGCCTGCATCTGGCCCGCCAGGTTCTCCGAGAAGAACCCATCCGAAAGGTAGACGACGGTCTTGCGGCCCGGAACCGGCGCCAGGCGTCCGACAAGCGCGTCGAGCGTCGCCAGCGTGTTGGCGGCGGACCGCCGGGCCTCGGTGACGATCGACTGCCCCTTGATGACGAGCCGTTGCCTGACCCCTTCCAAGCCCCCCTCGCCCGCGCATTGGTCCGTATCGTCGTTGCAGGCGCGAAGCGCGAGCCGATCGAGGAGGTGGGTGTCGCCGTGGTCGACTTGGAAGGCCTCGTACAGCGAGACGAACCGGGGCCATTCCCGCAGGGCGAGGTCCCGCGACCGAACCTCGTCAGACGGCCGAACGGTTTGCACCGCCGCCTCGAGGTCGGTCCGCACGCTGGTGAGGCGATGGCCGAGCAGCGTCCCGCCAGCCACGACGCCTCCGACGTCCCCCGGTTGCAACGTCGTGGCGAGGAACGCCGCCGCCGCCTGCTTGGCCCGGACGACGCTCCCCACCGCCATGTGGTCCTCGTCGAACACCAGGATGAACACCCGCTGGATGGCGTCCCGGGGTGCGGGCCCCGAGACGCGCGGCATCGGCGCACCCGCGGCGGCGGCGCCCGAGCCTGGTTGGCCTGAGTCACCTTCCACCAGGTAGAAGGCGTCGATCGATTGGCGGACCCCGTCTTCCAGGAGTTCGAAGTCTGTGGCCGAGAGCCCTGCGACGAAGCGGCCGGCCGCGTCCTTCACGATCGCGTCGACCTCGATGAGCGTGGTGCTACTCCGAAACGTGGGAACCTGCGGGCCGTCCTGAGCCATCGACCATCGGGCACCAGCGGCCAGCGCGCACAGGCCGACGGCCCCGACGAAAAGAAGAACGGTGACCGCCGAACGCGACGACTTGGAAGGGCGCATGAGCGGCATGTCTTGCCTCCTAGTGATCGCAGGCTCGCTGGCATCCGACCGTTGCGACCCCGCGCTCGTCATTCCCGTAGGGCGTGTAGCCGACCCGTTCCGATCGCCGCGTGCGACGGACGACAACTCCCGACTCTACTTCGTGCCCACAGGCCTCCGAACGAGTCGATCGCCATCGTCTCGCCGTTTCTGCCCGCCGTCATGAAGGCTCGCCCCCGGAACGGCCGCGTTCCTTCCGTCGACCTGCTTCCACACGTTGGGCCACGCGGAGGCTTTGATCCCGAGCGCTGCTGAGAGGACAAGGGCGTGTCACACGCTAAAGCACCAGGCGGCCCGCACGCGCCCGGTCCCTCGGGAATGCGCTTGACCACTTGCGCCAGGGTCTCGCTCAATCCTGACGTTCCCGCGAAGCGTGAGCTTGAACTCGCCCTTGGTAGGCCAATAGTCGCATTCGTCGGCGAGTACCTTCGCACCGAATGAGCCGATGGCGATCCGAACGTCGGAGCGGTACGCAATGCCGTCGTCGGCGACGCGTCGGGCGTATTGCGCCTCGATTGAGGGACGTTTCTTGAGCAAGAGCCGAATGTCTCCCGGGAGGAGAATCTGGCAGCCGCCATGGGTATCGTGCCGGAGTTCCGCCTCGTCGGCCAGGACCGCCGTTTCCTCGTCAATGTCCAGCCGGACATCGCCTTGCAGCACCAGCGCGCCATCCTTCCGCTCATGAGTCTTTGAGTGAGCGGTCTGGAATGGTCTCGGCGGCGGGGTGGGTGCGGGAAGTGGGACGGCCCACTGCGGTCCGGCGGACAACTGAGGCGCCACGAGGAACAGCGCAGCACACACCAGGAGCCCGAAGCCAACGCGCCACGGGTCCAACCTGCACCAGTGCCGCATCATCGGACCGCTCCCGTCAGTATTCGACACCGAGCGCACGCGGTCGGTTCCCGGCGACCGCGGCGAGCAGCCAAGGCCTTCCTCGCGGTTGAGTGGCCCCTCTCGTGCCTCGGCCACCCTCTGCCATCACTCTCACTCCTGAGGGCGGCCGCAGGGGCTGGCAGACCAAGAGGGGTACGCAGAGCCGTCAGCGCCCCTTTTGGTCTCGGTTCGTCAAGAGCCTCCGCGTTGCCGGACTTCAACCACCACGAGCCGCCATCCTCTGTCGGACACGAGAAACGCGAGTCGGCGCCCATCAGGCGACCACGCGGGGAGCCACGCGTCGTGCCACCCGCCGACGTCGCGCCGACGCCCCTTGGTGTCCATGACGGTCAGCGTCCCGCGGACATCCACGTAGGCGAGCGCCCCCATGGCAAACGGCGACCAGCCGAACGAGCTGCCCGGCACAAAAGCCTTACTCGTGGCCTGACCGACGATTTCACCGTGGAGCCGGTAGACCTGCCAACGGCCCCTGGAGCCGTCCATGCTCCGCACGGTACCCGACCGCTTCTCGACCCCCATTCCCAAGCCGATGGATGGTTGTTCGATTGCCATGGAGATCCTCACGGTCGGGAGCCACGGCGCCCCGAGCGCGGATTTCCAGCTCCAGTACAGGCCGGCCCAAGCCGGCGGCGTGGTCGTTGTGGTCAACGGGCCGTCGGGCATTGAGACGAGGCGGAAGGACTCTTCTTTGATGGCCTCGTCAAAGGTCAGGCCTTCTCCCCAGACGACGGAGTCCACACACACAGCGCTGCCATCGGGCGCCCAGGCCAGCCGAAACGGCTGGCCACCAAGCTGGGACTCCGACAGGCGGACGACGCTGATCGGCTTGGAAAACTCCAGGCGCGACGCCTCGAGGGGCTCCAGGCGACGAAGCGCATCCCCGGCCTGCGCAGCCAGATCTCCTCCTGCGGCCACGACGCGCCGATAGCTGGCGATCGCCCGTTGACGGTCGGCGTCATGTGGCGGCTGCCCGCGTTGCACGGCGCGCACATACTGAACTTCGCTCGCGGTCGCACTGTTGAAGTGGGTGACAGGGTCAGAGGGGTTGAGGACCAGGCCCCTGTCGAACGTGGCAATGGCGTCGTCCAAGGCGCCCATCGAGATCTGGATCACGCCGAGCGCATTCAGGAGGTCCAGGTCACCAGGCCATCGGGCAGCGGCCAGTCGAACCGTCGCCAGAGCGTGCGCCCCTTCATGGAGATGCAGGTAAGCATCGGCGAGATTGAAGTACGTGGGCTCGTAGTCGGGTACGGCCTGAGCGACGTGTTCCCAGGCCGAAGCGGCAGCGGCAAACTCTCCCTCGGCGAAGTCCGCCCACCCCAGCACGTAGTGCGCCCACGGTGGCGCAGCGGTGTGTCCTGCAATGCTCGACAAGACGGCTCTCGCCGTTTGCGTGTCCCCCCGCTGGTAGGCCTCCCACCCTTGGGCAATCGTTGTTGCGAGCGGATCAGACACCGGACGGCTGACCTCTCGACCGCCGCCAGTCGTGGTCTCCCGCAGGCTCCCCAACGCCGCCTTGTCCTCGGTCCTGGGGCGTAGCCGGATCGCCGTGAGATCCACCGTTCGCGGATTGAGATCCATCCACGCTGGAGCGGACGGCAGCGCAAGCGGTTGTGGCTCGAGGGCGCGCGACGGGAGCGTTGAGCCTCCGGTGGAAGGACGACCGGCTTGCGCCACGACGTCACGGTCACCGCCCGTCGTCTGGAGCCCGCCGGGCGCCGCCGTCGGCGGCGCCGGCGACGTGGCCAGGTAGCCCTTTCGGGCCCGAACCGTCACGCCCGGCCGCTTCACACGGACCGTGAGGGCGTGGAACTGGCCCTCGACACCGACCGAGGCGGGACGGTAACCGAGCACGTAATAGATCCGACCGTCCTCCGCAATCTCGTGCAGGGCTTTCGGGAAGTCGTTCTCGCTGCGAATCGCGAGTCCTCCCGTGTCCACCGCCAGACTGTTCAGTGTGTCCTGTGCCGCCGTGACGGCCAGTTGCCGCATTTGCCGGACCGTCCGGTCGTACCGGGCGGCCTCCAAGAGCACGTCGCTGCCGGCCGTGCCACGGTCCAGGCCGCGCGTGTCCAGCGTGTACATCACGACCCCGGCCCGCGCCGCCTCTCCCTCGAGCTTGCCCAGCGCCCCGAGCTCCTGGTCGACGATGAACCCGTCCGAGAGCAACACGACGGTCTTGCGACCAGGGAGCCGCGACAGCCCCTCGCACAGCGCGGTCAACCGGTCGAGCACCGCCCGCACGGCTTCGCCAGCATGGCTGGCGACCCGTCTCGCCTTGCCGTCCGCCGCGGCCAAGACCTGATTGCCGAAGCTCGCGCACGCGTCGGGTTGCTCGTTGCAGGCGGCCGCCACGACGGCATCCGTCACCGGCTGTTGGCTGGCGCCTCGCTCCTCGACGATCTTCGACGCCTCGAACTCGGTCATCCGCGGCCAGTCCTGGAGCTCTCGCGAGAACGACTCGGCTTGTGCCGAACCCGAAACACTGCGCAGGGCAGTGAGGGCCTCGTCGCGACCCGAACTGAGGCGGTCGTTGACCAGTTCACCCCCGTTCATGATGCCGATCAGGTCGCCGTCGGACACCTCACGCTGGAGAAACGCCTCAGCGCCGGCCTTCGCCCGCTGGAACCGAGCCAGCGTCATATGGGCCGAATCCAGCACGAGCACGAACACGCGCTGGGCGGCCGGCGGGAGCCGGGTGTCGCTGGAGGTCACGGTCGGCGACTCCGCGGCAACCGGGACCACTCGCGGTTGGGTGTCGACCACGAGGTACACAAAGTCCGCCTGTCGCGGCGTCCCGTCCTCAAGGACCTCGAAATCCTGGAGCGCGAGATCCTGAACGACGGTGCCGTCACCGCGCCGAACGATGACGTCGACTTGGATGAGAGTCGTGCCGGAACGGAAAACGGGCAGCTGCGCCGGTTGTTGAGAGCCAGGCGCAGATCGACCGCGGCCCCCATCGGCCGCCAAGGGCGGACCGCACAAGTGAAGGCCCAGGCAGAAGGTCAGACCGGCAAGAACTCCACGGCGCGACCAGGCACGGTTCACGACGCACCTCCCGCGGGCCTGACGGGCGAGGATGCGACATTGTCACGCTATTAGCCCCGCCAGAACAAGCCGCTGTTCGCATGGCTCCTTCGTATGGTGGGTGACCCAGTCGCGCGGTCAGGTGAAGCCGTTCCTAGGCGGTGGCTCAAGCCAGCAATGCGGTCTCACGACGGGGTGGTTTGCAAAACGCAGTACTCATTCGGCCCGCAACAACCCCAGGAGGTCGAGGTGGAACACACGACGCGCCGCCAAGTAGCACACACCGACAGCGGCAGTGGTCACGAGGGCCGCCCCTGCACTGAACGTCCCGGGGTCCTGCGGGCTGACGCCGTAGAGGAGGTGACCGAGCGTCCGACCCGTCGCCCGGGATGCCACCACGGCCGGGTGCTGCCCGACCGAAAGCGAAACTGCCACGGCTATCGGTGGATCTCCAACTGACCTACGTACCGCTGTCAGACACAGGGGCTCTGAAGCAGAGCGGTCGCGAGGATCGAGCGTGAACGAGGGATTGTCTTGCGATGCGGCTTCGGGAGGACGAAGGCGCCCGATCAGCCGCGGCATCGACGAGCGAGACCATTTGGCAGGTGGATCTGCTTGCGCATTATGCGTAGGCAGACCGGCTCCCGTTTGGGGACGCCAGTGTCAGACGGCGTGCCGCTCGCAACAACTTGCGACGGGTTCCGAAGTAGGCGTCCGTTGGATGCCTCGGACGGCTGGCGGACGGGACAGCCGACCCCGATTCTTCGGGTCGGCAGCGTTCGGCCGATTGTCTGGGTTGCCTTCGAAGCCGGGTCTCGTCATCAATCGGCTCTTGCGGGCCATGAGAAGTCCGCTCTGACTGGGCAGCCCGGACAACCGGGATTCATGAGCTGCTGTGTTCCTTTTTGTGCTCCCTTGAATGGAGATCAGGGGGCAGTGGCGGGGACATCCGGGGACTCGGCACGGGGTGTGGTCCAGACACGCGCGCCGGTGTCTCGGTAGATTTCGTGAGGTTTGCGAAGGAAGGTGGGGTGGGTAACGGGGTTCGAACCCGCGACTTCCGGAGCCACAGTCGAGACCCGACCGTGAGGCGGTGAGCGGACGTGGCGGTTTTGTTCAGGAAAATGCGTCGGTTCGTCCGGTGGTGTCGGTCGGCGAAGGGCACTTCGCGGCGCAAGTTTTCAAGTTTCTTTCAAGCGCTCTTCGGCCTCCGGACGGAAACTAATCGGGGTGGTAGCGCGTGAAGTTCGTCCGGCTGGAGCTATATAAATAAGTGTATAATCGAGTCGTGTCGGAGAAGCCGCTCTGTTGGCTCGGCTCGTCGCTCGAAGACCTCCGAGCATTTCCGCCGGAGGCCCGCCGGGAGGCTGGCTACCAACTCCTCCGCGTGCAGCGCGGACTGATGCCGACCGACTGGAAGCCGATGACGGCCGTGGGAGTCGGCGTGCAGGAGGTTCGCATCCACTGCGGCGGGGCGTTCCGCGTGTTCTACATCGCCAGGTTCCGGGACGCGGTCTACGTCTTGCACGCCTTTGAGAAGCGTTCCCAGCGGACCCCGCGATCGGCAATTGACCTCGCACGAAAGCGGCTGGCGGCCCTCCGTGCAGACACCCCGGACCCGAAGGATGTCTTATGACCACCAAGGCACGCCGTTCGACCGGCAACGTATTCCGTGACCTCGGGTTCGCCGCAGATGAAGCCGAGAACCTCAAGGTGCGCTCGGAATTGATGATCCACCTGACGAAGGTCATCGACACGCGCGGTCTCACCCAGGCGAAGGCTGCGGCGTTGTTCGGCGTCACGCAGCCGAGGATCAGCGACCTGGTACGAGGCAAGATCGATCGGTTCAGCATCGATACGCTTGTCGCGATGCTGGGACAGGCCGGGGTGCGTGTTCAGCTCGTTGTCGGACGCGGTTCGAAGGTGGCGTGATGATCAACGGTCGGGCGATGGGCTTGCCGCCCGCGCCGTTCAGCGCGACCCAGCCGTCGGGATACAAGAGCGGACGCTCGATGATCGGAACCTGAGAGATCCCCTCATTAAATGGGCTCTTCGTCCGATTTTAGTACTGCGATGTGAGCGGATTCCGGCCGTCTGAGCGGACCGCAATGTGGGGTGACGGAACCGGGGTCGCTCACTGGCCCATCGGGCTCTTCCGTACGGCCTGGATCCTGATCGTGCCACGGGCGCACGGGATCATACCGGCCTGGACGAAAGGCCGTGATTCGGGCTGCCTGACCGCTGAGTGCCATGCGGCCTATCGGCGCATCGACCTCCGCTGGCACGACCTTCGTCATTATGCCGAGCCCGTGATTATGCCGCGTGGGGTGGCGCGAGCACCCGTCCGCGCGGCGGGTCCCGCCCTTGCGCTGGCGTGGCGCGCGGCATAATCAGAGTCCCTCCAAGAACGCGAGCAGCTCGTCCTTCGGGCGAAAGCGCGCCCGCCCGCACGGCAGCGGCGAGGTGCGCGCCAGGGCTTCCGCCTTCAGTCGCAGGTCCGCGTGCAGGTACATCTGGGTCGTTTCGACCGACTCGTGTCCGAGCCAGAGCGCGATGACGGCGCGGTCAATCCCGTGCGTGAGGAGGTCCATCGCGGTGGTGTGCCGCAGCACGTGCGGGGTGACGCGCTTGGCCCGCAGCGACTCGCAGTGCGCCGCGGCGGCCTGGGCGTGTCGGGCGACGAGACGCTCGACGGCATCGCGACTGAGCGGCCCGCCGCGGGTGCTGGGAAAGACGGGATCCGACGGCCCGCCCGGATGGCGGCGGAACCACGCGTCGAGCGCCGCCGCCACCTCTCGTCGAAGCGGGGTGCAGCGCTCTTTCCGGCCTTTCCCCGTGCAGCGCAGGTGCGCGCCTGGGCCGAGGATCACCTCGCTGCGTCGGAGCCGCGTCATTTCCGAGACGCGCAAGCCGGTCTGGAGGGCGACGAGGATCAGGGCCCGATCACGGAGGCCGATCCAGGTGGAGAGCTGGGGCGCGGCGAGCAGGGCGGCGGCCTCCGCAGGCGTCAGGAAGGCGATGGTCTTCCGCTCGAAACGCCGGCTGGGCATCGCGAGCAGCCGCTGACAGGTGAGGGCGTGGGCGGGCTCCTGGAGGGCCACGACCTGCGCGAACGCGTGAACGGCTGCGAGGCGGGCGTTGCGCGTGCGGCTGCCATTGTGGCGGTCGCGCTCGAGGTGATCGAGGAACTCACCGATGAACGCCGGCGACAGGTCGTCCATGGTGAGGGCGGACGGCGCCCGATGGAGACGGGCCGCCGCGAACTGCAGCAGCAGGCGGAAGGTGTCGCGATAAGCGGCGATCGTGTGGGGACTCGCTTGACGCTGCTGCGTCAGTCGCTCGGTGAAGAAGCGTTGCAGCCATGCGGAGAAGGGCGGCGTCATGGCAGGCGCTCCGGGTCGGGACTGGCCAGGCGGGCCGCGACGCTCGCCAGCATGTCGGGGAGGGCTTCCAGGTACCAATAGGTATCCTGCACGTGCACATGCCCGAGGTACGTCGACAAGATCGGCAGATCCCGCTCGACTGGCCGGCCGGCGCGATACCAGGCCAGGAGGGTCGTCGCGGCGAACCGATGGCGCAGATCGTGGAGACGGGGCCCACGCCCGTGGCGATGTCCGGGCGTCGGCGCGCGCAGCCCGGCCTGGCGGGAGACGAGCGCAAAGGTGTGGCGGGCACTATCCCCGGTCAATCGGCGCCCGTGCTCCGAGACGAAGAACGCGGGCGTGGTGGGGTGCGGGTGCACCCGACGGCGCACCGCCTCGTAACGGTGGAGCGCGTCGATCGTCGACGCGTGGACGGGCACGAGCCGCGACTTGCCGAACTTCGTGTGGCGAATCGAGAGGAGGGCGTCGTCGACGCCCACATCCGCGCCGTCGAGCGCGAGCGCTTCGCTGATGCGGAGTCCGGTCGCGGCCAGGAGCCCGAACACCGTCGCGTAGGTCAGCGCGCGGAGCGCGCGCGGGGAGTGCAGGCGGCGTGGGGCCGCGAGGAGTCGCGCGATCTCGTCGTCGGTATAGATGTACGGACGCCGCCGCTGATACCGATGCGGCAGGAGGCTGGCCGGGGGCACCTCGGTGCGCGGATCCTCGGCCTGGCGCCACGCGGCGAACCGCCGCGCGATGCCGAGTCGCCAGGCCCAGGTGGCGGGCTGCGCGGTCGCGGGCGCCATGGCCCACCGCACCGCCAGGTCCCGGGTGATCACGTCGCTGCCTCCGGCTTCTACAAACTCGACGAAGCGACGGAGGAGTCCGCCGGGGGTACGGCAGGCGACGCTGAACCCGCGACGCAACGCCAAGTACTCCTCGAGCGCGGTGGCCAGGGAGGTCACTGGGCACCTCCCGTGTCGCCGGGCCACGGCTGGATGACCGTGCGCAGGCGCTCGAGGTCGACCTTGGCGTAGATCTCGGTGGTGGCGGCTCCCCGATGTCGCAGCACCGCCCCGATTTCGCCGAACGAGGCGCCGTGCCCCAGCATGCGGACGGCCAGGCTATGACGCAACAGGTACGCGCCTTTTCGCGGCGGATGCAAGTCGGCGCGGCCCAGGGCCTTCTGCACCACGGAGGTCACGCCGCCGGCGCCGCGAAAGCCGCCGCGCGGGGCACGAACGCGCAGGAACACGCGGCGGCAGGCACTCGCCGGCCGGTCACGACGCAGGTAGGTCGCCAGCGCCTCCCCCACGTCCACGGGTAACGGCAGACGCTCTTGGCGCAGCCCCTTCTTCGCCCGGATGCACACCGTGCCGGCGCGCCAGTCGATGTCGTCCAGCTCCAGGGCGACGACTTCTCCGCCGCGGAGGCCCAGCCGCGCCAGCAACAGCAGGATCGCCCGGTCACGACGGTCCGTCGCGGTGTCGCACGGACAGCGGGCGAGCAACCGCTCGACGTCGGCGGGTGGCAGCGACTTCGGGATCGTGCTGTGCCGCCAGTCGCGCACGGTGAGCACCGCCGGACTCAGGTCCCTCGTGTAGCCTTCCTGGAACAGATAGCGCAGCAGCGCCCGCAACACCCAGACCACGTGCTTGGCGCGCGGCCGGCGGCGTTTCGCCACCTCCTCCTGCAGGTAGGAGGAGACGCCGGCCGCCGTGAGGCTGACGGACCCGTCCGCGCACAGATGACGCGCCAGGAACGGACGCGCGAGGTCCACATGCGTCGCGATCGTCGTGGGACACAGCCCCCGCTCGACGCGCAGGTGCCGCTCGTAGCGTGCCAGCCATGTGTCGACCGGAGAGGCGGCTGCCGGAGCACGCCCCGCCGTCACGCCGGCGCTCCGGAGGTGCGCCAGGAAGTCTCGCAGCGTGCGGCCGTGCCGAGCCCGACCGGCGCGTTGGGTCTGAAAGAACTCCTCGAGGGCCGCCTCGTCCAGGGCGCCCAGCGCAACGGGTCGCTCGGCCACCCATCGCGCGAACGCTTGGAGCCCGTACAGCTTGGTCTCGATCGTCCGGGGCGTGTACCCACGACTCACCAAGGCGTCCGCAAACGCCTGGTACAAATCGTGGCGGTCAAACGGAACCGTCGTCGCCGCCGCAAGTCCGGGGACCCGATTCGGCATGTCGTCCTCCCTCCCGGCACCTCGTGCCCTGGGAAAACGACAACCGGATTATGCCGACTGCGGCAAGAAGAAACTCAGTGGATTGGAACGACAGGCGCGCAGGTGGGGCGTGCTATCGGCATAATCACGGGCTCGGCATAATGCCGCTTATGCCGCGCGCGGCATAAGCGGCACAAGTACGCGAGCCGCCTGGTCGAGCGCGGTGTGCCGCTGTCGCAGGTCCGCGACCTGTTGGGCCACGCGTCGATCGTCACGACAGAGCGGTACGACAACCAGACGCAGGATGCGCTGCTCGCCGCCGCGAGCCTGCTCGAGACTGGAGAGATTTTCAAGAAGTTTTCAAGTCCGCTCGATAATGCGCTTGCCGAGACGCAATCGGAGAGCGGCCTGGGCACCGATAAGTTATTGAAGGAGTTGGAGAGGAAGGTGGGGTGGGTAACGGGGTTCGAACCCGCGACTTCCGGAGCCACAGTCGCGGGAGAACGTTGAAGCGGTGAATGGTGCCTTGGGTTTTCTTGAAGGCGTTGGGCCGTCTCAACTTGTGGCGTGGGGCGGCCCAAGGGCGTTTGTGGCGCAGAGTTTCAAGATTCTTTCAAGTGCTGCCTTGCGCGACGACATGATGTCCTGTCGGACTAGGTGGTATTTCGGTTCAGGGCGATTCTGACCCGGCTACCTCTCCTCGCGGTCGATATAGAGCAGCTCGTTCTCGCCGTACGTGTCCAGTTCGCCGGCATCATTTCGCTTCCTGCCACAGATCAGATCGTAGCCCTTGTAGCCTTTGCTCTGCTCGCCGTCCTTGAACCACTGGCACTCGGCGCTCTGCCCGGCGTGCAACCCACAACGGTAGAGGGCCCCGTTCGGGCCGCCCTTGTAGTTGTTGCATCGCGCGTAGGTACTTGTGACCGCCATGATCCAAGACGACGTCGACCCAGAAGTTCAGATTTCCCTGCGGATTCGTCCTGCGGACCACTGTCCAGCGATGCTCGTCGGTCCCCAATGAGCCACAGGCGGCCATCAACATAGATACAACCGCGACCAGTGCGCAGGTGCATCGGCTCATTGCAATAGCTCCCTTATCACGGGCTAACGCGCGTTTCAGGGAACGTCTATGGATGGGTTACCAGGCAAAGTCGGAACGAGGGCCCTCAGTTTCGACTCAACTTCACCTCGACCTCGCTCCGCTTGTCCGCCCGGATTTGGTCAACCTGCTTCGCGTCCCAGGCGAGGGACTCTCGATACTTATCCCGCAGCCCGTCGGCCAGACGCCGCTCCCGATGGAGGGCGACGAGCCTCGACTCCAAGTCCCGATGGTCCACGCCGTGGTAGTCGCTCGGCCTCGTCGGGAGCGCCCCGAGCATCGCTTCGGCACTCTTGAGGTCCTCCGTCCACTGCCCGACCCACGCCTCGAAGGCGCCGCTCCTCGCGGTGCCGAGGGCTGCCAGCACTGCGGCTCGCGACTCGCGCGCCTGCCGCAGCAGCGGGACCAATGCCTCCACGGTCAGCCGATGGTCCGTCTCCGACTTGCGCAGTTCGAGCCGAAGATCGAGCGCCTTCATCTCCTGCGACCGGCGGTAGCCCTTGTGACCGAGGACCAAGCCGACGATCCCGGTGATGGCGCCGATCGTCCCTGTCGCCAACGGCAACCAAGCGGGAATGTCCATGCTTGCTCCTCAAGGGTTGATGTGTCTCCGACGTCTGACCAGCGTTGCGACCCTTCGGGCCGCTTGACCTAGTCGCGACTCAGTTCTTCTTGGCTCTCTCTCCTTGCGAGTTCGTCCATCGCCTCTCGCAACTTCAAGTCGTTCATTCCAGCAAGGAACGACCAGAACTCCCGAAAAACCGCGGCCCGCAGAATGCGGTGTCCCTCGTCATCGAGACGGTCGGTCAGGCCGCAGTCCTTGAGTACCTGTCGTCGTTATCAAATCGATGGTCTCGTTGGTCCTGGGGAGCGAGAGTTGTCGGATCTCTGCCAAGTAGCGCTCTGGATGAGCCGGGTCCAGGTGCCTTGAGTAGATCTTCCGGTCCATCTGGCGAAGTGCTAAAGCGCTCTCTACAAAGAGGACGGCTTCGATTGCGTCTCCGGCCGTCTCGGTATACTTGCCACCGGTGATCTCCTCCAGCGCCGCGTAGATTCTCTGCACGGCCAAGTGCCTCAGTGCCTTGATTCTCTCCAGGAATTCACTGTCTGTCATTGCCACGCCTTCCTAGCCGAGCATCAATGCGGCGGGGGGGCCCCTAGACCTCGGTGGACCCGCTACGGCAGGAGAATGAGATACACACGGTCGTTGTCGCGTTGGCGGAAGAACCTACCGGTGTTCGGGCACTGAAAGCGATTACCGATCATCGTCACAATCTCCGTCGGCAGTTCCCGCCCGTCGTAGACGTCCCCGGCACGCTGCCGAGGGGACAACAACTCGGCTCTCTCGATAACGATCCCGGTCGGGTGGGGCACCGAGCACTCATCGCAGAACGCTTGCACCATGTAGCGATAGCTCATCGTCAGTCTCCTGCCAGGCGCAGGATAGCACGACGAGCTGTTCGCTCCCTGAAGTTGACGAGGCAGGCCCGAACCGTCGGCCCCCAGATGTCCGGCTACGCGGCCCGGCGGCGGAACAAGAAGGCCGGTATCGCCAACACAGCATCTCAGCATCTTGCCTGCTCCCGCCCCGAGGGCCGGACAGGTCCGGGATTCCAACGGGTCCGGGGTGCATCCACCCCGCCGGATTCGTGCGCGGCGCCACCGCGGAGCTTCCCATATTGGCCTCCGAGGCGAATATTCACCCGTAGGGGAGACTTTTCCGCAGCGCTCACCGCCGAGTACCCGGAACCTCATCATTAGCGAGTGCCATTGAGCCGGCTAGAAAGAGCGCTGCCGCCAACCCGGTCGAGCCTTTGACACAGGGCGTGACCGTCACGGGTGTCTCTCCGGTTCCTGCGGAGTTGGGCGCGGGAGACGCACTCTCCATCCCACCTGTCGGTCCGGCGGAGATGGCGAATAAAAGACGAATGTCATGCTAGAATCCCGGCCATGGCGATTCGTCGCTGTCTCGTCTCCCTGACGGACCTGGCCGGGGTGCGTCACACGGTTGAAGTCTCGGCCGAGTCCCTCTTCGAGGCGGCAGCTCTCGGCATGGCGGCAATACGGCGGGAGCAGTGGACGGGCGAGGCTGCGCAGGGCACGCCCCTGGAGGTCGCCGTCGTGGAACCTGTGGTGAAGCACACCGTGTCGGTCCAGCAGATCGAACGGTGGCTCGATGGCGTGACCAAGAGTCCCGGCGAGCGGCTCAAGAAGGACAGGCTGAAGGCGATGCTGAAGTAGCTGCGCCCGGACAACCGCCGGGAATCATCCCCTAGGAGAATACGTCCCGGAATGGTCCGAGGAACTTGCGCTCCCGCGACCAATCCGTGATGGCAAACACCACCTCACGGAACGCTCCAGCGAAATCGCTCTCAAGAGCACGGCGGAAGTCGATGGCCGTTCTGCGTGGGCTGTTGCCGAATGCACCGCAGCCCCATGCCCCAAGAACCAGAGCCGAGTATCCGTAAGCCCGCGCAATCGCCAGCACGCGGCGGATTCTTCGTTGCAGTAGGTCCCCAGATTCCGGCTGGCCGATGGCGCGGGCGCATGGAGCAGCACAGGTGATGAAACTCAGGAGCCAGGGACGCTCAAGCTCTCTGCCATCGTCCGTCCGAAAGACGGGGACATCCGGCGAGAGAATCGCCCAGTCGGTTGAATCCGGCTGCTGACGCTTGCGGTGCTCCGCATACATCGCATCGCCATCCAGCGTGCCGAACAAGGCGCTCGACCGGCAGAGGACTTCTTCTTGCGCTCTCGCACCGCGCAGGAATCCCCCGCCGGGATGGACGCCGTTTGCGAAGTTCAGGGCGAGAGACCTCATCCCGCCTTCGCACAGCCGCCGTGAGGCTCCAAGGGTCGTCTCGTTCGTAACCTGGACCCGGGTCTCGGCGCAAACAGCATCCTCACCGGAGGGCAGTGAGGCGTCCGGTGAAATGCTCGCCTTCTTCTTCAGGGCTGCTTCGACTTCAGTGTGCCAATCGATGCGTCTGGCTTGCGGGCCGTCGTAGTGGCCCTCCCGAATCGCCGCCACCGCTGTCAGCCCGAGTCGGACCGCAACATCGCGTGGCACGTCCAACTCCCGTTGTCGGGCCGCTGCCATCTCCTCTGAGTCCAGGCAGGCCAGCATTCTCAGCATCGTGGGCGTCCTCATCGCGGCAGAATCGGCAGCGCCCGAGCCACTACCTTCGCTCTCCGCCTCTTCGCAGCCAGCACCTCAGCGAATGGATGCCGCCCGTTGCCATCAAGGTTCAGCGGTAGGGAGATCGAAGCGATGAGTTCCTCCTCCAGGAGCCAGGGTCGCGGATGGACCACCCAAGCAACGAAAGCGTTCTGGTCGAGCCAGTCGTTCAGCTTGCTCTCGCCCTCGGAGAACGTCATCCTCTTGCCGCTGCCGACCCGCCGCAGTTGAATGCCAAGGCGTTCGCTCAACAAGCACCCCAGCGAAAGGCGCAGCGTCGAACCCTCCGCGTCGCCGTTCATGTGCTGGCGCAAGCGGGTTCTCAAGTTCATTCGCCCGGAACCGCCGCTCCTGTTGGCCGAGGAAGTCCTCACGTGGAGCAACGCCAGGTCGCCGTGGCGCATGCAATCAACCGTGGGGACTCCTGGAGGGATGTCCTTGAAGAACCACGCGCGTAGACACCTGGTTCCTCCGGGACGGGGCAGGGGCGCCAGAGAATCTCTGCCCGTGAACAGGTGCGAGCGGGACGAAGAAGCCAGTCTCGCTGGTTGTTGGCTGCGTCTTTATTGTTGGTAGTCAAGGCTGGTCCAGGGACGGTAAGTCGGCCAATGTGATCGCTTCGCCAGGGAAGGCTGGATTGAAAGAATACTGGGCCATACGCCGAATCAGCACTCGCACAGCATGGTCCATCCACTCAGTCTCCGCAGTTGAGTGCGGCCTCAGTTCCTGGATATCGGCTTTCCGCGCTGACTGCAAGTCTCCCACGTTGGCCAAGTATCGGAGCTTCTGCAGCACGTTTGCAGAAATCTTGAGGTGCGCTGCGGCGTCCTTCCTGTCGTCAAACGCGATCTTCTCGACAAACGTGAGGCAGAAATACGCCATGTTCGTTAGCAACTCCCGTCCGGCCTTCCATCCCTCGTAGCGTTGCCACATCGTCTCCACGTCGGGAGAAACCCGGAAGGCTGTCGGTGGTTCCGGGTATTTCGGGTAGATGCAACGACGACCAACAAGGCACGTATCAGAGAACGACAGGCTCTCAGTGTCCGCCACCTCAATAACACGGGGGTCGCCAGGAGGTGGGGGGCAGCGGTCCACCATCTCCGCGGTGTCGAACTTGAGAGTGAACCGCATCGCCCCGTCTATGAGAGCCGCGTGTAACTCGTAGGCACGTAGGAAAGGCTCAACTGCCTTCCGAGCGTCTGCCTCAACGGCAAAGTGCCCTCGCAACCGGACAACGGCGACCCCATCCGAAAGCCGAAAGTCGAACTCCTCCTGCGACACCTCAACCGGAAGGGGCGCATCGTAGGTGATGTCCGGCGCGGGAACCAACAGGTATCGCAACGAGACAACATGGGGGTCATTCATACCGCCGTCGCCTCTTCTTCACGACCTTGGCGAGCGACCGAGTGAGCAATAGACCTGCCCCGCCCGCATCACCGCCGATTCCCAATCAGGAAAGTTCTGGGCGTCCTGCAGCACGTCGTTGAGGAACCACACGAACGAGCAGCTCCTTGGATTCGGCACGACCATCGCGCGGGCGACACGGCCATCCGGGAGGCGCATCCTCCACACCTCGCACGGTTCCTCGATGCGACGTTCGGTCATCGCCGCTGTTCTGATTCAGCCGCGCAGGTCGTCCAGGAACTCCGACGCAGGTTCCACGCTGGTCACCAAGAGGTTGTCCCGCGCTCGGGTGCAAGCGACGTAGAGCAGATGGCGCTCCGTGTCGTAGACCTCCTGCAAGTCTGCGTCGTCGCCGACCGTCTCAATCCGTTCCTGCAAGGGGACAACCTCATCGTCACAGGCCATGACCGCGACGGCCCGAAACTCCAGCCCCTTCGCCAGATGCATGGTGCTGATGGAGACGTGCCCGCTGGTCGTCTCGACATGCTCGTCGAGGACCCTGAACGGCAATCCAGAGGCCCTGACCGCAGCTTGTGCGCGAGACAGTTGCCCTGCGGACCGCACGAAGACGGCACATTCGTGAGGCAGGAGGCCAGCCTTCGCCTGTTCTGTAAGCCATGCGCCAACAGCCTCGGCTTCTTCAGCCTCGGTCGGCAGGACGCGGATGACTGGCGGCGGGCCATTGAAGACCGACACGGTGTCACTGCGGTCTTCGCGGTTCCCGTCCACGTCAGTGACCTCAGGACCTAAGAGTCGATCCGCCTGCATTCGAATCTGGTGAGAGGTGCGGTAGTTGACCCGTAGGTTGCGGGACCGCCCGCGAATGTCTACGCCCAGGGACTTCCATGAAAATGGTTGTTGGAAGATGCGCTGGCCGAGGTCTCCCGCGAAGAACAGCGCATCGGGCCGATTCGTTCCAAGTGCGGCGAAGAAGCGCAGGTGGGGGATGCCAATATCCTGGGCCTCGTCCACGACCGCGAAATCGAACGGTGGGTTCCTGCTGACCGCGAGCGCGGAGGCGAGGGCCGTGAACACTGCGGCGGGTGTCATCAGGCCCTCGCCCTCCAGTCCTTCCCGCACCTTCTCGAAGATCGTCCACAGAACCGCCCGCTGCGCCTCTGGCAATCTGGTCTTGCGCCCCAGGCGGGCCACCCCGCGATAGGCGTTCCAATCGGGTAGTTGCCACGCATCAACAATCTGGTCCCACTCGCTCAAGAGAAAGTAGAGGCTGAACTTGTGGCCTCCGACAGCGTCAGATGCCGTTCGCATGAGGCCGCGCAGGTCACCATGACTTGCGATCTTCACCGGCCCGATGTGGGCCTTGTAAAGCCGCTGGCCCAGGGCATCGAGGGAATGAACGTCAATCCGCTCAGCGATCCGGGGTGTGCTGCCAACCAGCCGCTTGAGCTTTGTGTGAAGCGCGTTCGCTAGCGTATTGGAAAAGGTCGCCAGCAGGACCCTGGCGTCCGCGTGCGTCCGAGCCAGATGAACCGCCCGATGCAGGGCTACGATTGTCTTGCCTGTTCCAGCGGAACCCGAGATGCGTGAAGGGCCAGTGTAATCACGCTCCACCCACTGCCGTTGCTCCGGGTGGAGAAACACGGTCCATTTCTCCCAGGGGTAGTCGAGGGCCTGCTGTAATTCGTCGACATTCTTCATGACTCGGAACCGCCGCAAGGCGTCCGGGTGATCGAAGGGGTTTGTTGTCGCCGTAACCGGCTCCATTGTCCGGGGCTTCCCGCCAGTAGCCAGTTCGAGGAGAGCCTCGGCGGCTTCCGCAGGAAGGCGATCCGCCAGCACCAGCAGGCTGTCCTCATCGGCCTGCCGCACGTCGTCCAGCCACTCGGCAGGAACGCCGTAGCTCAGAAGTTCAGCGTCAGTTCTATGGGAGAAGAGGCGTGGCTTCGAGAGCGCGGGCGATTCTGCCTGCACACTCACCGGCACGACGATCTCCTTCACCGTCTCGCGGATCTCCACCAACTGAGCGGCACCCGTCTGGGGATGGGTCTCCAACTTCCTGCGTTCAGCCCAGTCATAGGCGAGATCGTGGTGGCCCACGTAGCAAAGTAAGAAGCTCGCATTGCTCCTGTGAACGATCAGGCGAAGGTCCCCACTGACCCGGACCGACCAAAAGTTCTTGTCCCTGGCCTTGTCGAGCTTATGAAAGCTCATACTCGGATTGGCCGGATTAACCTGGAGGTCGAAGGCGGTCATCTTGACGGCCTTTTGTTCTTCGCCGGTCAGTCGAGCAAGGCTGTCGGTGAACGTGTCGGCGATTCGGAAGTCCATTAAGTGACCCAATCACCTGGCGACGGCTGCCGCCTCATCTGTCTCGGCTCGAAGCAACAGCGCGTCCCGAGCTTCGTATCGGTCCCTGAGGTCGTCCAAGGTCGCTGGTGACGGTGCGTGGATTGCCCGATCTCCGATGAAGCACTCCAAATGTTCCTCGAAGAACAGCCGGCCGGAGCGCGAGTAGAGATCAGCAAGATCGCCTCCTGAGCCGACCACCGAAAGAGCAGGGAACACGCGCACACCGTCGTAGCCATATACGAAGACGAACGACGCCGGGCTCAACGCTAGCATCTTCTCGCACTGCTCCTTCAGATTCTTGGGATTATCAACCGTACGGCGTCTCACGAGCTTGGCCTGTGCCAAGAAGCCTTTCGACACCGTGAAGTCCCTGAGTGACACCTGAAGCACGCCCATGAAATCCGCGCCATACTTCGATTCCTGTGATCCCCTGCCGCGATCTGTGAGAGTCTTCGCGGTCCAGCGGATACCTCTGGAGCGGAATCCCTCGACAGAATGCTCGATGGACCCGAGCATCCGGTCGGTCATGGCCGGTTCTTGCTCGACTCTCGCCTCGCGCAGCGCATCGGTGGACGCATCGATTGCGCCAGCGATCCGTTGAGCCATTTCTCTGACGGCGTGGTAGTAGGAGAGCATGATCAGCCGATCCTGAAGACCTTCATAACTTCGTCGCCGAGGTGGTTGATCACCTTCACAGCAATCCTGCCCGACTTCGGCTTCTCGAACGGACGCGAGGTGTCGCTGTGGAGCGTCTCCCATGCCTCGGGATCGACCTCGGCTCTCAAGGTCGTCTTGAGGGCGCTGTACGGGTCGTTCGCGCCGAGGAAGTAGGCGTGGCGGACGAAGAAACTCTCCTCGTTGTAGTCCGTATCGATGAACCAGCAAGCGATGCCATCGGCACTGTCACTGATCACCTCGCCCGTCTGCGGCTTGAAGACATCGACGCCGTTCACCTTCACGCACAGCTTGCCGTTCTTCTGGGGGAGAAGCGCAATGTCCGGCTCGCCGAAGATCACGAACAGGTTGCCCTTGCCCGTGTTCTTCAGGTCGTCGGCCATGTGCAGATCCGCGTTCATCCGTGCCTTCAGCACGGGCAGCCGCCCGAGCTTATTGAACTCGGTCGTGTGGGCCTCGTAGTTGAAGGCGCACGCGATCAGCACGTCGAATCCGGCATCCCCAGCCTCCCGAGCGGTGGCGACAAGATCCGCCCGCTGCACCGTGCCGAACTCCGGGCCGATGAAGATGGCGGCGCGGCGTTCGGCTTCTCCCTCCATGTACCGGCCTTCCGCGCAGACCAAATCCCCCGGCCAGGGCACGAGCGCCGTGAATGTGATCCGATCCTGCCTGTGGGCCTGCTGAACCCCCGCCGTCTTGAGATTCTCCAGGATCATCTGCGGGAACGTCTGCCTCGCGGCGTACTCGGGACTGGTTTCCCGCGCCATGTCGATCAACTCGTCGTTCTCGTCCACGCCCAGCACACGGTGAGGGCTGAGGCTCTCCACAGTGAAGGGACCGGCAACGCGGACCTTTCTCTTGTCTTCGTAGGGTCTGTCGAACAGAAACTCGGACTCGGCCCTAGCGGCGACGGATTTGTCGATCTCCTTCTGGCGAGCGATCCGCGCCTGCCACCAGTCGGCGTGTAGCTCCTTTACCCCCTTCGGCCACCTGGCATCGGCCTCCCGTGGAATCTCCCACTCCTGCCAGGTCTTCCTAAGCGCGGCGTTCAGCGCCTCGCGCAACGGCTCCAGCGCGGCCTGCCACTTGTCCCAGATGACATCGATCTCTGCGTTGTTGGCGATGGACTTCAGGGTGATGTGCGGCACGCGCTCATAGACGAAGCCGTGTCGAATGTTCCCGTGAACAGGCTGCGTGCTTGGCGCGGTATGGTTGGCCTCACCCTCCTTGATCTGTCCATCGCGGGAATCGGCCAGCAAGTAGTACGAATACCGTGCGCCCATGATTCGGGCCCGGGCCAACGCGAGCGCCACGCGGGAGGTGTCAACCGTGATCCAGCGACGGCCCCATTGCTCTGCGACATAGGCGGTGGTGCCGGAACCGCAGGTCGGGTCGAGTACCAGATCGCCGGGGTCAGTGGCCATCAAGATACAGCGTTGGATGACCTTTGGAAGAGTCTGAACCACGTAGATCTTGTCGCCAGGGCGTCCTGCGATTTGGGTGTCGGTCCAAGTGTTTGATAGCACCACTGCGCCGTAGTCCTCGAAAAACCGCAGATACCCGAGCGAGTTGGCCCGGGCCACTATTCGCCCCGCCTTGATCAACCGCTTCATGCTGGGCTGATCAGTCTTCCAATAGCCTGATGGGTAGAACGTCCTCCCGTCGAGTTCGACTTGGTACTTTGTGCCGGGACTCTGACTCGTCACTGTGTCGAGGCGAAAAATGCGGGAGTTCTCGGGCAGGGTGTCCGACGACAGAGCTTCATCGTCCGTGATGCGCCTTATCGCGCCGTCTGGGAGAATCACCGAGCGATACTCGCCGCCCCCCGGGCCATCCAGTGTCTTTGAAATAGTCGCCGCTCTGAACTTGATACCCGACTCGTTCCGGCCGTACCAGATGATGTAGTCAGAAGTGCTCGCCAACTCATTGGTTGTCGAACTGGATGTCTTGAGAAACGCGATGAGGCTTATGAAGTTCTCCTCCCCGAACACTTCATCCATCACGGCCCGGACCCGGTGGACATTCTCATCGCCGATCTGCACGAAGATGGAACCAGAGTCAGTGAGAAGATCGCGGGCAACTGTAAGGCGGTCGCGGAGGTACGTGAGGTAGCTGTGGATGCCATCGCGCCATGTGTCACGGAAGGCTTTGACCTGCTCCGGTTCACGGGTGATGTGGTCGGACTTGCCGTCCTTTACGTCGCGGCTGGTGGTAGACCACTGGAAGTTGCTGTTGAACTTGATGCCGTACGGAGGGTCGATGTAGACGCACTGAACCTTGCCCCGTAGCCCCTCGCGTTCGGCGAGACTCGCCATCACCTGGAGAGAATCGCCGAGGATCATGCGGTTCGACCAGTTCTGATCGTGCTGGTAAAACTCCGTCTTGTCCGCGCCCACCGGGATGCCGTTGAAGTCCGAGAACAGATCCGGCGCGATCTCGCCCGATTCGTGCCTCCGCCCGCTGGTCGCTCGCAGTAGGTCGTCAACCAGCACCTTTGGGTGGACCTTCTCCTGGATGTAGAGTGCTGGAGCGTGGGTGACCAGATCGCTCCAATCCTGCTCGTCCTTTCCGCGCCACACAAGTTGGGGATCGAGGTCAGTATTGCGCGGGTACCGCAGTTCCACTGGCTTTTGCTGATCCGGCCTGACGACCGACTGGTACTCCGCTGTCGGGATGTTCTTGCGCTTGTCGGCTTCGTGCTTCAGCGCCTCGACGGTCTTGTTCGTGGGTTTCTTGGCCATTGTCAGTGCTTGAGAAGCGTCGGCTGCCCGGTAGCAGACGCGATCATGATCTCGAACTCGGTCGCAACCTTCGCCTTGAAGTCGGCCTCAATCTGATAAACCTCGGTGAACTCCGCGAAGGCCCACCGTCCGTACGTGCCAAGATGGTTGACGCCGGGCACCCAGTACGTCTCCATCGTGGCCTTCTTCTCCTTGGCATCCTCGCGGCGGTAGCCCTTGATCTCGACGATGAGACGGAGCAGGTTATCAGGGCCGTGACCGTCGTCCACCAACACGATGAAGTCGGGCACATACCTCCGCGTCTCCGAGCCGTAGCGGTACGGCACCTCCAGCCCGAGGTTGTGGTTCTTCGTGTAGGCGATCACCTTGGGGTGCGACTCCGCCACGCGGCAAAACTCCGCCTCCCAATCGCTATCCAGCACCACCCAGTTCACGTGGTTCTTCGGCGGCGGGCCGCTCGTGTCCCAGCGATCGGCCCGCGACGTGTTGAACCGCACGTGCAGGGTCGAGCCGGTGGGGTTGTACGGGTCCAGCAGCGCCTTGATGGGCCGCTCCCCGAGGAACTGCCTCGTGATTGCCGCCGTGATTCGGTTGCAGGCCATGTCGGCGAGTTCCTGGTACATCAGCAGCGCCGGGTACGTGCCACCCTGGCACCTGAGGCAGGAATCAATCCACTGCTTGGTGATGCGCTTCAGTTGGCCGAACAGGTGCAGCTTCGGCTCCTCGCCGGGGTCGCGCCACTTCGTGTAGAGCAGCCGTTGTGTGACGTGAAAGACGAGCGTCGAGGGGCGCATGTCCCCGAGATGTTCCAGACTTAGGTCCACGCCCTCGCCGATGATGCCGGAGTTGCGCGTAATCGAAGGGCCGACCAGATCCGGACTGAGCACGAGGATTGAGTCGTCGTTGAAGTCGGCGCTGAGCCTCTCCTCCGGCAACTCGACGCGATAGCCCTCGACGCGGGGGAACTGGATCTCCAGGGCATCGCGCTCCGGGCGAACGGCCCGGACCAGAACCGTCTCACGCGGCGGCTGGGGCGGTGCGACCACGGGCTTCGCTGTGAAGTCGAACGGAATCCCAAAAACATCCGCGTATTCGACGTTGAAGAGGTCTTCTTCGTTGAGTTCGTAGGACTGGCGGCGGAGGGCGCGTCCGATCACCTGTTCGCAGAGGAGCTGGGTCCCAAAGGCCCGGATCCCCAGGACGTGAGTGACGGTGTTCGCGTCCCAGCCCTCGGTGAGCATGGAGACGGAGACCACGCAACGAATGGCCCCACCGAGTTGGTCGCGCTTACCAACGGTGTTCATGACCTCCCGAAGCAATTCCTGGTCAGTGAGGTGGTCGGCAGCGCGGGCGTCCCCTGTGCGCTCAATGATCTCTCGTCGGAACCGCTCAATCTCGTCTGCAGCCATCTCCCGGAAGTTGTCGTCCAGGGCGTCCCCCGCTTCAAGTTGCTCGCTGTCGATAAGCAGGGTGTTCGGGCGCGGGAGGGGATTTCCGGTAATCTCATCGAAATTGCGGAAGAGCGCGAGGCGTCCGTTTTCGAGGGTCGTCGTTCCGTCGTCGTTCTTCCGGTGAAAGCCTGAGACGAAGTCGTAGACCAACTTCGAGATGGCCGTGTTCTGGCAGACGATGATGAAACAGGGCGGCACTCGGATGCCACGCTCCTGCCATAGCGCGAAGGTCTTTTCGTAGTGGCCGTAGAGGGCTTGGAGGGCCGTCTGGAGGCGGGTCGGCAGCTTGAGGGGATCAAGTTCCTGCCCCTGGCCACGCCCCTTCTTCGGCATGTCTCTGCGGATGTGTTCCCAGAGATTGCGGTAGACCGGCATTTCATCACCGGGAATGTTCTCGGCGACGGGGACACGGGGCAGCTTCACGATGCCGCACTCGATGGCGTCCATCAGCGAGAAGTCGCTCATCGTCCACGGGAACAAGGTGCCCTCGGCGTAGCCGGACCCGCTCAAGAAGAAGGGCGTGGCGGACAGGTCAATGACCCGCGAGAGGCCGAGCTTGCGGTTGACTGCCTCCAGACCCGCAATCCACAGGCGGGCGGCTTCGCGGTTCTTCTCAGCCTCTTTCCGCTCGTCGCCCTTCAGGACCTCGTCATCTGGATCTTGGGGCTTCTCGCGGTAGCAGTGGTGCGCCTCGTCATTTAACGCGAGGATGTTCTTCAGGCCCATGAGGCCGGGCATGACGCGCTGGATCATCTGGCCTTCGGTCTCGGTGGTGTTCAGTTCGTCGCCCGTGCGTCCCTTGAGCAGTGAACGTCCGCCTGCGGAGAGTTCGAGGCGCTCGCGCAACTTGAAGGCGTGGTAGTTCGTGATGACGATCTTGGCCTTGTTGATGTCCTCCAGCATGTCGCTTGGCACCAACTCCCGGTCCCTATAGTAGGCGTCAGGGTCGTTCGGCTGGAGGACGCGCAGCCGGTCCTTGATGGTCAAACCGGGAGTGACGACGAGGAACCCCTTGCTGAATTGCTTGCTGTTCGGGTGTCGAACGGCGTTGACCGTCTGCCATGCGATCAGCATCGCTATGACGGTGGTCTTGCCCGCGCCGGTGGCCAGCTTCAACGCGAGCCGCAGGAGTTCGGGATTCGCGTCCTTGTTCGCACTGGCCAAGTAGTCGAGCAATCGTCTCCCGTTCTTCGATTGCGAGGCGACCTCCGTCAACCAGATCGCGGTCTCGACGGCCTCCACCTGACAGAAGAACGGACGGATAAAGTTGAATGGGTGATGCCGCCAGTGCTGGAGCAGGCGCTGGGTTTCAGGGCTGACCCGCCACTGGCTTGGATTGGGCAACGAGCGCCAGACCTCGACGCTTTGCCGGACCTCGTTGATGATCGAGGTCGGATCGTATTGCTGGTCCTTGGTCGAGAGGCCCTTTCCCTCATCGAACACCATTTCTTCTTGCTGAGCCGTCGCCTTCCGCTTCTTTGGCTTTGGGATTGGCGTGATGAAATCGGCGCGACGGCGGTTCTCCAAGATGCGCTGGGTCGGCTGGCCCTGGTCGTCCAGTTCCCAATGCCGTTGCGGACATTCGTAGGGCGAGTTGAGGATCGGATGGTCGAAGAAGGGATTGGACATTATTCACTCGCCCGCCAAGAAGCGCGTGCGCCGGCGCGGCTTCGCCATGGCATTCGGCAACGCCGACCAGACAATCCGGTTGGCCATCGAGACCGAGGAGCTGCGTAAAGACAATTGCGCAGATATTACACCCCTCGCTCAGGAATCCGGGCCATTCCCTTTTCCACGCGACGCTTTGACCCGCCCTGTCACGCCCCTCTGAGAGACTGCGAGCGCCATGTTGGTTCCGTTAACTCATCTGGGAGGTTGTATGCGGCACTTCGTATTCTCGACCGGCGTAGTCCTCTTCCTCTTCGTCGGCCTTGTGGCGTGCGGTGGCAGCAGCTCGGGTCCCACGTCTCCCAGTTCCACCCAGGCGGGGACACGCATCATCGGTCTCAACGGGAATCTCGGCTTTGGGGATATGCTGGTCGGCAACTCGAAGACCTCCCCGCTGACGATCACGAACATGGGCACGTCGATGCTGACGGTGACCGGTCTGACGGGGCCGAGCGGCTACACCGCGACCTGGACGAGCGGGACCATCCCTCCGGGAGGCTCACAGGTGACGACCATCGGGTTCGCTCCGACGGCACCCGGTGTTTACAACGGGACCCTCACGGTCGTGGGCGACCAGACCAGCGGCAACAACTCCGCCCCGATTGCCGGGACCGCTTACGCCAACATGAATGGCGGCTGGACTGGTAGTTCAACCGGCTCGGGTCTCGGCCTCTCAACGAGCTGCAATATGACGTGGATCGTCAGTGGCCAGACGGGGTCTAACTTCACCGGAACTTGGCAGACGAGCGGGTCTGGCTGCGGGCAGGCGGGAACCGTTACAGGAGTCCTCTCACCAACCAACGTTGTGAGTAGCCTCAACATCTCTGCGACCGTCGCACCATCGTCATGCACGTGGGTATCCGGGGACAAGACACTGACGGGGAGCCTGTCTGGCTCGACCTTGACAGCCCAGATGATGCAAACGATTCAATGTTCGGGCCAGACCATCTCGCGGTCCATGACGGTAGTGATGAACAAGCAGTAGGCGAGGACGAATAGGAAGGCCCCGTTTCCGGTGGCTCGGCTCTGAACGACAGGAGACTCCATGAACCGCACTCTCAAGTGGGCCGTCATGTTGTGTGTTGCGCTGGCGGTCGTGGGTGCTCGGTCTGCACAGGCGACGACCCTACTCCCCGGCCAAGTTCTCAGCGTCTCGTTTGACATCGCAACGATGCCAGGAGGGGTAAACCCGCTGAACCTCGTCTTCCTGGAGTTCCGAGGCGGAGCCACCCTCGCTCCCGGCACAACCGCCACCGCCATTCTGTTTGTCGATGGGTCCGCCCTTGGTTCCACCAATGGGGATACGTCGTGGTGCAGCGGTTGGTGTAGCAGCGAGGCGTGGGAATTCGCCTCTCCGGGCTTTCCAAGCGGCACCATGTTCCAGGACCCCACGACCGTTGACCTGTCCCCGCTCGTCGTCGGAAGCCACGCATTGGTTACACTGACGGTGGACTCGGGCTACTTGGAGTTTGGCTTGGCACCCTACACAGAGAACGCGCCAATCGTTGTTCTTGACAGCATTGCGGGGTGCGGGCCAGGATGCACAGCCATCTACGCCCCAACCGTGACCTTGGCTCCTAATCCGCCGCCGGATGGCCCTCCTGAGCCGACTTGGCAAATCACTCCGGTTCCAGAACCAACCTCGCTGCCGCTGGTCGGTAGCGGCGTGGTCGGACTTTTGCTGGCGGTCTGGAGGAACCGGAAGAAGTAGATGTCGCAGGACGAACTTGACCAGGTTCCAGGGGGACGGCAGGTCCTACCCGCAGATTCTCTTTCGGCCCAAACCCGGCTATGCCTGGACGGAGGATCTCAGCTTCTCTTTCTTGGCGTGTGACGTGTCCGATGGCGGAGGCACAATTAACGTCACGACTTGTGTCGGGTCTCCCGGCTACACCATCCAGGTAGGCGAGGCCCCTGAGACTGCGGTTCCCGAACCCACGGCGTCCCTCCTCCTGCTGGGCAGCGGGCTGTTCGGGGCAGTCCTGGCGTGGCGGAAGCGGAAGGTCTAGTCGCGTATCGTCACTGTCGTGTTCTACAAGGGGGCCACTCCTGGCGGTGGCCCTCTTCGTCTTTCTGCCACCCTCCCGCTGGCACTGCCACGCCTCTTAGGCTTAGGGGTGGGGGGAGCGGCTGGTAGAGCGGTCTGCCTGCCGGGAGCTACCTAGGCCGGAAGCTCAGACTGCAGTCAGTACCGCGGGGGTTTCAACCGACGCTAGGCTCGGGCTCAATCATCGGCGATGCCAGGACCTTGCGTCTCCTCAGGGGTCGCGTCCGTTCCGGTGTCAACCTGGGGAGGTCGGCCAGGCGCAGCCCTTAGGAAGCTCATCGTTGGCGGCCGGGCAGCCCCGGACGGCGGTTGGTCAGTCCTCGGCCTGCGAGTCGGGCGCGGAGGCTGACGAGGGCAAATGGCTGCGGCGCCATCGTCGCTGCTCTTCCTCGGACCATGGCACGTCCAAGCCCGCGGACACCAGAACCGCCACGTGCTCGTCGTGCCAGTGGCCGGTGGCCCGTCGCACCATCACGGTGAGGTCCTGGATAACCAGGTCCCGCAGCGGCTTTCGCTTCCCGTGAACACAGGCGCGCAAGCGAACGAGTTTCTCGACGAGTCCATCGAGGTCGTGCGAGAGCTGCGTGAAATACCGTTGGGCCCCGAAGAGGGGGCCTGCTTGACTCCCGTAGAGCTTGCCCAGCAATCGTTGGGTTCTGGTCGCGCTGTTCTGAAGGTCGACTACTTGGTCGCGTCTGAAGGCAGGCCTTGAGGTTGTCGCCCTCAGTCTCGCCACTGCCACAAGGAGCAGTCCTCGTCGCGCGTCGCTCAACGCCGTCAGAGCCCTGTCCACGGACGCTCGGTTCCGCTCACCGCCCGCCTCCTCGGCGATCAGCTGCTCGCCCGCATCCGCCCACTCTTGCAGGTCAGAGTCCCACGCGCCCTCGTCGAACAGCGGCTGCCAGGGTGCAGACCCGCTGAGTACCCGCGGGCTCCACGGCTCCTCTGGCTGCGACAATGGGCAACGCGGGGACTTCAACCGTACGCATTCGGCGCGGTCGCTGCGACATGTGTACTCCTCCGTACGGAAACCCCGCCAGGAATCGCACTCTTCGTGGGCTGACGCACTGCGTCGGCCGTCGCATACTCCAAGCGAGTCGCAATTCTAGCGCGGAACTCGAAAGGAGGAGTCGCATGGAAGCCGAGATCAGGAAATGGCTGCGCGTCGCCGACGCCGCGCAGAGGGCGCAGGTCAGCCGATGGGCGGTTTACCAGGCAGTGACGCTGGGAGAACTCCGCCACGTCCGGCTCGCCGGGCGACGGGCGATCCGCACGACGGACGAATGGGTGGACGAGTGGCTTCTCCAACATGAGAGGAGGGCCCAATGAACGACATCACGACGCAACCAACAGCTGCACAGCCGGATGGGCCGGGCCCCGGTCGCCATCCGCCGAGAATCAGGCTCGTGACGCTGGAAGACATGCTGAACCTGCCGACACCGGAGTGGCTTATCGATCGATTCATCGCGAGGGAGTCGCTGGCTGTCCTCTACGGACCGTCCGGTGCCGGGAAGAGCTTCGTAGCCCTCGACGTGGCGATGTCCATCGGAGCCGGGATTCCGTGGCAGGGTCACACAGTGCGACAAGGGAAGGTTGTGTACATCTTGGCCGAGGGCGGGCAGAACTTCTCGAAACGCGCGCGGGCGTGGGTCCGGCAGGTACCGTCCCGACGACGGGCCGCTCGACGGCGTGTACTTCGTACCCGCGGGCGTCCAGTTCTTGGTACCAAGTGACGTGGCAGCGCTGAAGAGCGCAGTCGGACACGCAAACGTCGAGCCGGCGGCCATCCTCGTGGATACATTCGCCCGATCCTTCGTCGGCGGGGAGGAGAACTCCTCTTGCGATGTTGGGCTCTATATCGACGCCTGCAGGCAACTGCAGCAGGAGTATCCGGGCGCGGCCATCATCCTGGTTCACCACACCGGGAAGGGCAAGAACGACATCGAGCGGGGAAGCAGCGCCCTTCGCGCGGGCGCCGATGCCATGTTCCTGCTCCAGAGGACGGGGCAAGACCTCGTGCTCACGAACGACAAACAGAAGGACGCTGAAGAACTGGCCCCGGTGCGGCTGCGGTTGATGCAAGTGGACCTGGGCGAAGGGGCGGAAGACGCAGAGACCTCATGCGTCGTGGTCAGCGCAGAGGCGGGGGATCGGTCAGCACCGGTCCTGTCGGAGGGGCACAGGGATCTCCTAACCGCCCTCGCGCAGTCGGGCCATTCGACCGGCAGTGAATTGCGCGACGCTCTTGGCATGGCTGACCGCACCTTCCACCGACGAGTCGGGGAAATGATCAGGTGGGGCCTTCTGCAACGGGATGCCAGAGGCACCTATTCGCTCACAACGCACGAACTGCCACTGCCAACATACTGCCAACAGAGGTTGGCGGCACAACGGACGGTTCCAACTGCCGCCACTGCCACCACCCCGTAGGGGTGGCAGCAGGCAGTCAGGGCGTGGCAGTCAGCGGGTGATCGACATGGAAAAATTCGCGCCGCGAACCTACGAGGCTCAGCAGTCGGCCCGCAAAGTTGGGGTGGGTGGGGGGTGACCCCTGGGGCGTCCCTTCGCGCGGCCAGCGCCGCATGCAGGTTGAACCTGGTCGCTTGCGCGTGTGGGCTGGCAGGCCTATATTGCCATTGGCGATGACGAGTCTCCAGCTGCGACGACGCCGGAAAGCACTCGGGTGGACCCAGGCACGCTTGGCTCAACGCCTGGGGGTGACGTGGAATACCGTCGCGCGGTGGGAAACCGACCAGAGACGGATCCCGCCAATGGCGGAGATCCTGTTGGACTACCTCGCTCGTGACGCGGAGGCGACACGGCAGAAACGGAGGTGACAACGATGGGGCTTTACAAGTTGTGTGGACACAAGGGACGGGTTCGGGATCGCTGTCAGCATGCGTGGTGGGGCAGCTTCAAGCACAAGGGACGTCTGTACCGGGAGAGTCTGGCACGGTGGGGCAACTGCACCGTTGATTCGAAGGCTCAGGCCGGGGCGGTATTGGACCGCATGCGAGACGCGATTCGGACCGACACGTTCTCTGTCGGGGGGGTGACGTCCGGTGGGCCGCTCACTTTCGCTCGGTTTGCGGAAGACTACATCGCTCGGTACGTCGACGCAAAGCAGCTGAGGTCGGCCGGTACGATCAAGTACCGGATAGCGCCGCTGGTGAGGCAATTCGGGACCATGACGCTGCCCGACATCCAGACGTCCCACATCGAGGAGTATCTGGCAGGCCTGAAGCAACCGCAGTTGCTCTCGAAGCACCACCAGGACCCTCGCGTGAGACGGCCAGCGACAATCAACCGTCACCTGTCGCTGCTTCGCCACATGTTCAACTGGGCGGTCGGCCGGGGCTACCTCCAACAAACCCCCTTCCAGCGAGGCAACCAGGCGCTGATCAAGCAGGAACGTGAGGACAACCGGCGTCATCGGCGGGTGGCACCTGACGAAGAGCGGCGTCTATTGGAGGTCGCGCCGGATCGCCTTCGTCCACTGATCACCATCGCTCTCGACACCGGGCTCAGGCGTGGGGAGATGCTTGCCCTGAGGTGGGCCGACGTTAACACCCGCCCCGGCTGGCTGCGGCTACGGGGTGAGACAACAAAGTCCGGCAAGACGCGCTGGGTTCCCGTCGCCACCGAGCGCCTCAAGGCCGTGCTGGAGTACCTGCGGTTCGATGCAGCCGGGGAGGAGAAGGGGCCGGATGTGGCGGTCTGCAGCACCGAGACGGGCGAACCGATCGGCGAGTTTCGAACCGCCTGGATGACGACGGTTCTCAGGGCACACGATGTCACACCGACATGGGTCGAGGGCCGGGACTCAGGCCTCCTGACGGAGGAGTGCCGGCAGGCATTCCAGCGGATCGGCCTGCGGTGGCACGACCTGCGCCACGAATACGCCAGCCGCCTCGTGGAGCGCGGTGTGCCGCTGTCGCAGGTTCGGGACCTGTTGGGCCACGCATCCATCACCACGACGGAGCGCTACGACAATCAGAAGCCGGAGGCGCTGTTCGAGGCGGCATCCCGGCTGGAGACGGGAGAGAGTTTCAAGTTTGTTTCAAGATCCGATGTCGAGCCCGCTTCCGCCGACACGCCTGCCTTCGACGCGAGCGACGCTAAGTTATTGAAGGAGTTGGAGAGGGAGGTTGGGGTGGGTAACGGGGTTCGAACCCGCGACTTCCGGAGCCACAGTCCGGCGCTCTTCCGCTGAGCTATACCCACCGTGTCCTGCGAACTACCCGATCGTAACACCGGCTCAACCGGTCCCGCAACTCGCGGCGGCTTGCTTCTCAGGCGCGTCCTGTCACGGCTCCACGGCGAGCGTTCCGTTGCTGATTGCAACCGTCTCGGCGTGCACACGTACGGAGCCGGCCGCCTTCGCGCGGTACATCAACTGGTCCGCATGTTCCACGAGCTCGAGGGCGACCCGACGCGCGATGTCGCGCCTCATGCCGACCGGGCCCATCCGCAGACAGGCCACACCCACGTCAACGCGGACCGGTTGGTCGGCCAGCGCCGGACTGAGGTCCGACCAGCCGAAGTGCACGACCGAATTGCGGAACCGCTCGGCGACCGCGGTGGCCTCGCGGCTCCCGGCCAGCCCTCGAATCAGGAAGCAGAACTCGTCGCCGCCGAAACGAGCGTGCAGGTCCACCCGTCGACCACCCGCCAGCTCCTGCACCATCACGTCATTCGACCGGATATGCTCGCGGAGCAGGCGAGCGACTTGTTCGAGTACACGGTCGCCGACAGCATGGCCGAGCTGGTCGTTGTACCACTTGAACCTCGCGATATCAGACAGGCCGACCGCGCAGTACTGGACCCGTTGCTCGAGCTCAAGGAACGATTCGAGCTGCTCCATGAACCAGTCGAAATTCATCAGCTTGGTCTTCGGGTCGATATGCGAACGCTCGGTCAAGTGCTCGACGAGATCCTCGAAATACCGGGCGACGCTGCACACCGTCGCGTCCTTGGCCGACAACTCCGTCCGCAGACGCGCCAGGTTGTCGGTGAACGCTGCCGACAGGGCCTGGACCGCCTCTTCCTTGGATTGTTGCCACAAGCGCTGATGCCGCGTGAAGACCCCGTCAATCGCCGCGATCAGCTGGTCGCGGTCTTCGGGAGCAAGGGCCGTCAGGCGGTCGTGGATCCACCCTTCCAATTCCGTTCGCGTCTGCGGCGAGGACGGCAATCGCTCGGCTGGCTTGTCGGTCCCCATAAGCGTCTTGTTGAAGGGAGTCCGGCCGCGCCCCATGGGGTTCCCGGAGGTTTCCGGTGTATGCACAGGAGACGCCAAGGGTCGCACCGACCAGCCAGCGCAAACAGTAGGGCCCTGCGGCGAGCCTGGATAACGGGGCTAGACGACCTTCGTGACGCGGATACCGGGCGCCATGGAGGTCCTCACCTTGCGTCCCACCACGGTCGTGCCCCTGAACTGGTCATGGCTGATGAGCATGGGTCCGTTCAAGGTCAGCCCAGTCGACCATCGGGGACAAGTGCGAGGCTGCCGAGCCTGCACAGGAGGTTTTCAGTCATGCAACCGGGCCGTTCTCAATGTCGGTTAATCTCCTTGCGCCCGGTCAGTTGATCCAACCGCTGGAGGAGTGCCCGGTACCCATCTGGCTTCAAGAACAACGAGGCGCGGTGCCGTCGGATGAGATCGTGTTCCTCCGGGTCGAGTGCGTGACCAGTCAGCACGAATACCGGCAGTGCGGCGAACGCCGCGTGCAGCCGGATGAACGCGAGCACTTCGAGGCCGGTCCGCCCCCAGCCCATCGGGTCCGGCATGCGCACGTCGAGCACCACGGCATCCACCGGCGACTCGTCGAGCGCGCTCAGCGCGCTGTCCACGTCGCCAGCTTCGCACACGGCGTAGTCGGACTCTTCGAGATAACTCCGGAGAAAGGACCTGACCGAGACCTCGTCGTCGACGACGAGCACAGTGGGTCGGCGGCCCGCGTCGGGCGAGGCATAGTAGTCGACGCGAGCCGGAACGGCGGCCCGTTCGGGTCCCTGGCCAACGACGTCGTCCGGCGAGCGCGGCGCGCCGGTCGGTGCGGACGGGGGTTCGTCCTCGGCGGTCATCTGTCGCCAACCACGTGCTTCGAGTGTCGTCCGGAACTCCATCGCCCGCTCCATGAGGCGGTCGGCTTCGTGAAAGGACTCCGTCAGGAACAACTCGTCGCCCCACAACACCCGCAGTTCAAGGCCGCTGCGTGTCCGCTGTCGGAGGCAACGCACGTCCCGCCCATGACCGCGCAGGCACCAAAGGACCATCGGCTCTTCGGTTGATGCTGTCATGTGGCCTCCCAGTCGACTCACATTATGCCTCGCGGCGGCACAGTGTGTCCCGGGCTACTGGCGGAAGACGATGCCTTCCTTCATGACGAACCGGACGTTTCGAACGGCTGAGATGTCGCGCGTCGGGTCACCCGCTACGGCCACCAGATCGGCCAACAGCCCAGCTTGGACTCGGCCGAACTGCTCGGCCCGACCGAGCACCTTCGCGTTCACCGCGGTGGCAGCGGTGAGTGCCTGCGCTGGGGTCATCCCGTCGCGCACCATCCATTCGATCTCCCGGTAGTTGTCACCGTGAGGGAAGACCCCCACGTCGCTGCCGAGGCCAATGGTGACGCCAGCCTTCAAGGCGGTCTGGAACGCGCGACGCGCACGTTCCATCCCGGGCGACGGCGGCCCACCGCGCGTGTAGCCATCGAAATATTCCGAGTAGGCCTCCTCGGTGGCCAGAGTGGCGAAGAAGGCCACGCCCCGCTCGGCCATCATCCGGAAGACCTCTTCGGTCCCTTCGTACCCGTGCTCGAATCGTCTGGACGCCGGCGAGCACCGCGCGACGCATGCCCTCAGCCGTCGTGGCGTGAGCCGCGACGGGCCGGCCCGCGCTGTGCGCCTCCTCGACGAGCGCCTTCAGCTCCTCGGGCGAGAAGGTCGGCGTTGCGACGCCGCCGGGGCCGCGGCCGTAGTCCGCGTACACCTTGACCCAGTCGGCGCCGTGACCAATCTGCTCCCGAACGGCGCGAACGACCTCCGCGGGGCCGGTGGCTTCCAGGGCTCCTCGCGGCAGCAAGAGGCCCGGTGCGAACCCGCTGGGGCCGGGGCCGTAGCTGGCGGTGGCGACGATGGCGAGGGTGGCGACGAACAGCCGGGGGCCGGGGATCCGGCCTTCGGCAATGGCGCGCTGCACCGAAACGTCGGCGTACCCCGCACCCTCGGTCCCGAGATCCCTGAGTGTGGTGAAACCCGCCTTGAGCGTGCGCTCGCAGTGAAGGGTGGCGGCAATGGTCCGGTAGGCGGCCGGTTCCTTCAGGACCTGGTCGTTCCACAGCGTCTCGTTGTACGGGTGCAGGAAGATGTGCGAGTGGGCGTCGATGAGGCCTGGCAGGAGCGTGGTTCCGGGCAGGTCGATCGTCACGGTTCCTGCCGGGACCCTGACCTCGCTCGACGGCCCGGCTGCGGCGATGGTCGTGCCGGTGACGAGTACGACCCAGCCCTCGTGGGGCTGCGCACTGACGGCGTCAAACACCCGGGCGGGCCGGAGCAGCGTGCTTCCGGTCGTGGCCGGTTCGCGGCCGGCCATCACGGCCGGCAGCGCGAAGAGGAGTGCGAGGACGACACGAATGCGCATGCTGGACTCCTTGGGAGTCCAGATAGTACCCCAAACCGTGGCGAAGAGGACCGCCGGCAACGCCGGTCCGGTCGCGCGAAGCCCTGCAAGTTGGAGTACCAATCGGCCGACCGCTCCCGCGGCGGACCGTCCCGAGGCGTGTCGAGGAGCGGCGTGACCTTCAGCGCGGTCCGGAGTGATACATGCCCACCAACACGTTTCGACGCTCTCTGGCGGTCGTAGGACTCCTTCTGGTTTGCCTGGTGGCCCCGGCGATTGTCGGTGCGACCCCGCAGACCGCCACGTTGCGCCTCGCGACGACGACGAGCACGGCGGATTCCGGGTTGCTGACCGCCATTCTGCCGGCGTTCGAGAAACTCTGCGGCTGCCGCGTCGATGTCATCGCCGTCGGCACTGGCCAGGCGATTGAGATCGGGCGGCGCGGCGATGCGGACGTGCTGCTCGTGCACAGCCGCAAGGCGGAGGACCAGTTCGTGGCCGCAGGCCACGCCCGTGAACGCCACGACGTGATGTACAACGACTTCGTGGTCGTCGGCCCGACGGCCGACCCGGCCAAGATTGCCGGGAAGAAAAGAGTGCGGGACGCCTTCGAGGCGATTGCCCGTGCGCAGGCGCCGTTCGTCAGCCGAGGGGACAAGTCCGGCACGCACACCGCGGAGCTCGCCATCTGGTCCGCCCTGAAGCTGACGCCGTCCGGACCCTGGTACAGCTCCCTCGGGCAGGGCATGGGAGAGACGCTGGTTGTCGCCAACGAGCAACGGGCCTACACGCTGACCGACCGGGGCACCTGGCTGGCGATGCGGGAGAAGCTGCCGTCGCTCCAGATCGTCCTCGGGGGGCGGACGCTGGCGGAGAATCCCGACTCGACCCTGCGGAACAACTACGGGGTGCTCGCCGTCAATCCGGAGACCCATCCCGGTGTCAACCAGGCGCTGGCGGCCCGGTTCGTCGACTGGCTGCTGTCGCCTGAGACTCAGCGCAGCATCGGCGAGTTCGGCGTGTCGAGGTTTGGTCAGCCCCTCTTCTACCCGGATTCGGGCGAGCTCAAGGTCACCCGCGAGGTGCGCGTAACGGTCGGAACGCGCGAGCGGACGTTCTCGCTGGCCGATCTGCGGGCGCTCCCACCGGCGACGTTGGCTGGGTACACGGTCATCGGCGTCAAGATCGGGCCGGTGCCGGCGCATGCGTGGACCGGCACGACGCTCAAGGACCTGTTGCTGCGCGTGGATCCGGCCGCCGGCGACCCGCGGCGGGCGAATCAACGGATCGTGGTCACGAGTCGCGACGGTTGGACGGCCACGCTGTGGTGGCGGGAGGTCTTCGGCAGCGTGCCCGAAGGCGCCGCGCTCTATCACGTGAAGGGCTGCAACGAATGCCACGGGCTCGATGCGGAGGGCTCGGCGCCCTCCGGGAAGCGCGCGGCGCCCGCCCTCACGCGTCGGGTGTGGCAGGCCGACCGGGTGCTGACGGCGCTTCGCGCCGGCGGAGAGGCCCACGGCGGATTGAACCCCTACACGGAGGCGCAACTGACCCGGCCGGATCTCGAGCGGCTGCTGTCGTGGCTCGCTGACCCCTCGCGGGCTGCCTCCGGCCCGTCGTATGCTCCGCCGGCCGGGCGCGCCGCGATCCTCCTGGCCTACGACCGGGACGGCCGGCCGATGAGCGGTCGCGACGGCCTGCTGCAGCTGGTGGTGGGCCCCGACGAGTTTGCGGGCCGGTACTCGCACTGGGTGAACCTCGTGGAACTGAAGTGACATCGGGCTCGCCATGGACATCCTCGCGGAGTTCGGACGCCCGGACCTGCTGCAGATCGTGGCGCTCACGTTGCGCGTCACCGGCGCCGCCCTGCTGATTGCGACGCTCATCGGTGTGCCCGTCGGCGCCGCGCTCGGCCTCGTGCGGTTCCGGGGGCTGCGGCTCGTGACGCTGGGTCTCTACACGGGCATGGGCCTGCCGCCCGTCGTGGTCGGACTGTTCGTCTACATCGTGCTCTCCCGCAGCGGACCGCTCGGCGTGCTCGGCTGGCTCTTCACGCCGTCGGCGATGGTCGTCGCGCAGGCCATCATCGCCTTTCCCCTCGTCGCCGGCCTGACGATGAGCGCGGTCGCCGGCGTGGACCAGTCCGTCCGACAGCAGGTGGTCGCGCTCGGTGCCGCGGGGTGGCAAGTGGCGTGGACCGTCCTCCAAGAGGCGCGCGTCGGCGTGACCGCGGCAATCGTGGCGGCCTTTGGCGGGATCATTTCGGAAGTCGGCGCCGTCATGCTCGTCGGCGGCAACATCGAGGGACGGACGCGCGTCCTGACGACGGCGATCGTCCTCTACACGCGGCAAGGGGATTTCGCGATGGCGATGGCGCTGGGTGTCACGCTGATTGCCATCGCGTTTGCGGCGAACGCCGTGCTGCTACGCCTGCAGGGACCTGGCGCGCACTGGGGTCGTGATTGATGGCCGAACAACCGGTGTTCCGTCTCGAGTCGCTGCGTCACCGGTACGGCGACCGCACGGTGGTCGACGTCGACCAGTTGGTCATGTCGCGCGGCGAGACGGTGGCCATCCTCGGCCCGAGCGGGGCGGGCAAGTCCACGCTCCTTCGGCTGCTGCAGTTCCTGGAGCGGCCCTCGGAGGGCCGCCTGCTGTTCAACGGGCGTCCCGTCGCCGGAGACGTCCCGCTCGACCTTCGGCGGCGGGTGACGACCGTCTTTCAGCGGCCGATGGTGCTGGACCGGACCGTGCGCGCCAACCTCGAGTTCGGTGTACGGCTCCGAGGTCTTCGACCGTCGCCCGAGAAGGTCGATCGCTTGCTCGACGACCTCGGCCTCCGCCGCCTAGCCGAGGCGCCGGCCCGCACGCTCTCTGGAGGTGAGGTCCAGCGGGTCGCGCTGGGACGTGCGCTGGCGTGCGAGCCGGACGTGCTGCTGCTCGACGAGCCGACTGCCAACCTCGACCCCCACAATGTCCGGCTCGTCGAGGGCCTCGTCCGCCACCAGCAGGCGCAGGGCGTGACGATCGTTCTGGCCACGCACCAGATCTTTCAAGCGCGCCGCCTGGCCACGAGGGCGGCCTTGATGCTCGACGGCCAGATCGTCGAGAGCGGTGCTGTCGCCACTCTGTTCGACGCTCCGCGCGACGAGCGAACCAGGGCTTTCCTGAGCGGTGAGATGGTCTACTGAGGCGCGCCGTGCCGCGGTCTCGGTCCCACCAGATCTCGGGCTTCTGCGTCGGAGGCAACGCCCGCCAGCGGGCAGCAGCCGCCCTGTGGAGGCGCTCCGCGGACGCTCAGTGGTTGTGCCCGTGCCCGTGCGCGTGCACGTGGGGGTGGGCGTGGATGTGGCCGGCGTGCGCGTGCCGATGCGCGTGAATCAGGTTGGTGCGCCTGAGCAGGTCCTCGTCGGTGAGGATGGCCTGCGGCGGACCATCGGCCACCAAGCGGCCGGCGTCCAGTACGCAGCAGCGGTCGGCGATGTCCTCGAGCAGCCCCAGGTCGTGCGTCGCGGTGACGACCGTCTTCTCCGTCCCGGACCAGCCCACGAGCAGGTCGATGACCTCACTCTCGCTGCGGGGGTCGAGCGACGCGGTCGGTTCGTCGAGGAGCAGCACCTTCGGGTCGGTCACGAGCACGCTGGCGAGCGCGACCCGCTTCTTCTCGCCGCCCGACAGCCGGTGGGGCGCGCGGTCCCGGAGGTGATCCAGGCGGAGCCGCGCGAGCGTGTCGTCGACGCGATCCCGAACCTCGGATCGGGACCACCGCAGCTGGAGGGGCGCGAACGCGACCTCATCGAACACGGTCGGGTTGAACAGCTGGACGTCCGGGTCCTGGAACACAAGGCCGACGGCGCGCCGGAACGAGACGGCGAACGCGTCGTCGGCGAACCGCGCCTCGGAGAGCGGCTCGCCCTCGACGCGAACCGCACCGCGGTCGGCGAAGTAGAGACCGTCGAGCAAGCGGAGCAGGGTGGACTTGCCAGAGCCGTTGGCCCCGACCAGCGCCACGCGCGTGCCGCCGGCGATCGAGAGGGTGAGGTTGTCGATCGCCGTGATGCGGCGGTACCGATAGGTGACGTCGTCGAGGTCGAACCTCATCATCGCCCCGTCCAGACAGCCACCCCCGAGGTCGCCAGGAGCACGCCGAGCGCAGCCCAGTCGGCGCGCGTCATCCGGAAATCGTCCAGCACGTAGACCTCGCCCCGGAAGCCGCGTGACTGCATCGCGAGGTAGACCTCCCCACTCAGGTCCAAGGCGCGGCCGAGCAGAACGCCGAGGCCCTGCACCGCCAGACGGCGGCGTTCGGGGCCGGCCAGCCGGCCGACGGTTCGGCTCCGTCGGCCCTCGAACAGGCGGTGGGCCGTCTCGAGCAGCAGGAGGATGTACCGGTGGGTCATGCCGAGCACGACGACGACGACCACGGGAACGCCCAGCGCCCGCAGGGCCTTGAGCACGTGCGGCCACGGGGTCGTGAAGACGAGCAGGAAGCCGAGTGTGGCGGTCGTCGTGACCCGCAGTAACAGGTAGAGCGCGGCTGCGAGCCCCTGCGAGGTCACCGGCCAGCCGAACAGTGGCAGGCGAGACACGACGGCACCCGGCGTGAGCACAATCGCGGGCGCTGCCAAGGCCACACCGAATGCCAGCGTCCCGGCCCAGATCCCCGACACCAAGAGCCGCCCCGACACCCTCGACCACAGTGCCAGAAGCACCGCGAAACCGAGCAGGGCGACCAGTGTGGCCACGTTGCGGGCGAACGCGACCGCACCCACCATCGCCAGCAGGCCCACGACCTTCACGCGCGGATCGAGGCGCTGGAGAGGTCCTCGGCGCGTCGAGCTCGCCTCAGCCGACGTCGCGCGCTCCATCGCCTGGAGCAGGCTGTGGAGAAGGGCTTCGAAGAAGCCGCGGCCCCCGAGCGCCCGCGCGCTCACGATGTCTCCGTTCGTCCGGCGGATCGGTCGGGTCGTGCAGGCCGAACCAGCCTGGCGACGCCGATCGAGGCGAGGATGACCAGTCCAGCGCCGAACATGGCCGACAATGCATACCCAACGGCCACGTTGCGCAAGAAGGGGGGGGCGTAGCGATCGAAGGGGGCGGTCCAGACGCCTGACAGGCGCTCGAGCCCTGCCGGCGGAGTGGAGGGCGGCACGTGCCCGAACGAGGCGGCGGCGATCTGCTGACGCGCGGCGGGGTCCCGGAACTCCGTTGACGCCCATTCGCCCCACGCCGACCCGGCGGCCAGCACCCCAAGAGGGGTCAGGACCAGCAGGACGCCGAGCGCCGCCCAGAGCGCCCCGAGGTGACCACCAGCACGCTCGGCTGGCTGTTCCCCTGCCTCGGCCATCCGCCCGGCCGTGGCGCAGAGGAGGGTCGGGTCGGAGCGCTGCAGCACGGCGACGACTCCGCCCGTCAGGATCAGCTCGGCAACGCCGGCGATGGTGAGATGACCCAACATCATCGCCGGGACGGCGACTCCAAGCGGGTAGGGGCAGTAGAGCGGCGCGCCCGTAGCGTCGTGGTACAAGCCGGGCTGAAGGCCCAACTCGACGGCTGCGCACAAGGCGGCGGTGTTGGTGGCCACGTAGCCGGCGATGCCAGCGGCCACGACCCGGCGGGCTGACGTCAGCGGGGCTCCGGCGGCGAGCAGGCGGTAGACGAGGTAGGCCACAAGCGAGCCAACGATGGCCATGTTGAGGCTGTTCGCGCCGATCGCCGTGATCCCGCCGTCGCCGAAGAAGAGCGCCTGGATCACCAGCGCGACTGTGACGGCGAGGATGGCGCCCGACGGCCCCAGGACGATGGCCGCCAGGGCCATGCCGACCGCATGACCCGTCGTACCGCCCGGCAGGGGCAGGTTGAACATCATCACGACGAACGAGAAGGCGGCGAACAGCGACAACCGAGGCACGACGCGCGTGTGCAACACTGCCCGCAGCCGCCTCAGCGCCCCCAGCCAGAAGGGGATTGCGCCCGCGTACAGCACGGCACAGGTAGCAGGCCCGAGATATCCGTCGGGAATGTGCATGGCGCGCCCACCAGCGTAGCACGTGTCCAAACCGCCCGCCGGGGGGCGATCCGACCGGCTGTCACAGAATTTTCACGTCCTCCCAGCCGACTAGGCCCACTCCACCCCGCGTCTAAAGAGGTATGCAGGGTGAGACACCAGAGGCCAACGGGGGATCCCCTCCGATGGCCCCGCAGGACCCTCCCGGCATACAACCTCCTCACTGCTAGGGGCTGCCGTTGCAGGGACGGCAGCCCCGTTTTTTCCGTGCCTGTCAAGGGCTGACGTCCGCCGGGTCAGGTGCGGGGCGGGCGCGCCAGAACCTCTTCGTAGAACGCCTCATACTTGGGCACGATTCGATCCGAGCAGTACCGCCCGCGGACGATCGTCCGCCCGGCCACGGCAATCCGTTCGCGCAACTGGGGCTCGGTCAGCAAGTCGATGGCGCTGTTGGCCATGCCGTCCAGGTCGTCGGGCGCGTGCAGGAATCCGCTGACCCCATCCTCGATCACTTCCGGCAGTCCGCCCACCCGCGAGGCCACGACCGGCACATCGCACGACATGGCCTCGAGGGCGGCCAACCCGAAGCTCTCCTGCGCCGAGGGCAGGAGGAAGACGTCCGCCACCGATAGGAAGGCACGCACGTCTCCCTGTTCGCCCACGGCGCGGACATCGTCCGCGATGCCCAGGTCGCGCGCTAGCGCCAGGCCGTGCGGGAGGTCCGGACCGTCCCCGACCAGGACGAGAACCGAGGGGAGGGCCCGACGGATCCGCGCAAACACCTCGATGAGCGCCTGGATGCGCTTGACGGGACGGAAGTTCGACACGTGCATGATGATGGACCGGCCCGGGGGAGCCAGCTTCTCACGCAAGTGGGGCGCCTCGACCCGGTGGTGAATCGAACAGTCGAGGAAGTTGGGGATCACCCTGATGTCCGTCCGCACGGGCAGGCCGCGGTAGGTGTCGGCCTTGAGGCTCTCCGAGACCGCCGTCACGCCGTCGGACCAATCGATGCAGAACCCAATCGTCTCGGCGTAGGACGGATCGGAGCCGACCAGCGTGATGTCGGTGCCGTGCAGCGTCGTGACCACCCGCGGCACCGGGCCCCGGCCAGTGCCGGCGAGGACCTGGCGCGCCAGGAACGCGGCGGCGGCGTGCGGGATCGCGTAGTGCGCGTGGATGATGTCGAGGTCCACGGCACGCGACAGCTGAACGATCTTGGTCGACAGCGACAGCACGTACTGCGGCTCGCGGAACAACGGGTAGGCAGGCGTCGTGACGCGGTGAAAGAGCACCCCTGGTTGGTCTTCGCCCAGGCGGAACGGCTGTTCCCGGCTCACCACGTGGATCTGATGACCGCGAGCCGCCAAGCACTTGGCGAGCTCCGTGGCGACGATTCCGCTTCCGCCGACTGACGCGTAGCAAATGACTGCGATCTTCACGGTGTCCTCGTCGCCGGGCTTGAGGCCCGGCCTCGCTGCCCGACCAGGCGGTTCGTGCTGTCACGGGCGGCGCGGGGGACAAGCCGCCCAGTCCCTGAACAGGTGAGGCCGGAGCACGGGCTCGGCCACCACCAGGCCTTCCGCAAACGCCACGCCTGCAAGGGCCCCGAACTGCGCATCACGACTCTCGATGAGTTGCGGAAACGTCGGGGCCGTCAGGCGGGTGGGAACCGCGTGCGACCGGTCGGGATCGAACTGGCTGCGGTAGCAGGCCAGGGCCCGGCGCTTGGTCTCGTAGTGCGCCGATACGTCCACCGCAAACGAGATCGGACCCGTGTCGTTGATGAAGTAGCAGCAGACCCACTCGGGCGACCACGGCTCGCCTTCGGCCGGGTAACGGCGCAACCTGGCGTTGAAGAGACCCTCGGTCAGCACGCGACTTGCGGCGACGTGATCGGGATGCCGATCGCTGTGGTAGGGGATGGCGACCGCTCGCGGCCGGCAGCGCCGGACGAGCCGGACAACGTCGTCGAGCTGGCCCTGGTCTCCCACGATGCCCCGGTCCGGCCACCCGAAGTTCTCGCGCCACTCGGCGCCCAGAACCCGCCTGGACTCTTCGGCTTCCCGCAGCCGCTCCTCCGGTGTGCCGTTGCTGCCGAGTTCTCCCCGGGTGAGATCGCACAGGCCGACGCGCCAACCCGAGGAGGCATGGAGCGCAATCGTGCCGCCGAGCCCAATCTCGAGGTCGTCGGCGTGGGGACCGAACGCAAGCAGGTCAATGGACATGAGCGTCTCGTCGGTTGCCCCCAAGTATCGCACGAGCCGGACCCCGGTTTGAGCGGCGCCGGGGTGTCTGGGGAGAGTTCTGCACGTCGGGTTGGCGGTCAGGACGTCTGCGGCTATGCTCGGTGGCGGCGGAGATCGGACTCGGAGTCACTCGGTCCGAGAGGAGGGACGAGCATGCTGCGCACGCTGCGGGCCGTGAAATTCCTGGTGGTCGGGCCGGTCGTCCTCGTGTTTCTGTTCGTCGTCAACCTGCTCACCTCTCCTGGTCACTGGTGGGTCCAGTGGGCCGCGCTGGCGATCGGTATCGCGTGGGTGATCAGTCTCGTCCGCGTCCTCCAGGCGCTCGTGGTCGCGGGCGGCATCGCGGCGCTCGTGGCCTACCTGCACAAGCGGTGAGCCGGGCGCCCACCCGACGCCCCGGCTCACCCGTCTGCCCGGCTTCCTCTATACTGATGCGTCGCTGCGGGCGCGCCCTGCCCGGCGGGCGCTTCTGGCCGGGGCTCCCCCGATGGCCCGCACGTCCCGGACCTCGGCCGTCCTGCGATCCTCGAGGGTACACATGCCTGGTTCGCTCGCACGCTTGCTGGTCGATTCCGCCCGGCGCCGGCCCGGGGACGTGGCCGTCCGCTTCGGCGGCCGAAGCTGGACGTTCGCGGACCTCGACCAGGCGAGCAACCGGCTCGCGCGGGGCCTCATCGCGCGCGGCGTTTCGACGGGAGACCGCGTCGCGCTCTGCTGCATCAACTCGCCGTGGTTCGTCGTCAGCTACTTCGCCGTCCTCAAGGCCGGAGCGATCGTCGTCCCCGTGAACCTTCTGTTGCACGCCGAGGAGATCCAGTTCGTGCTCGAGGACTCGGGTGCCCGCGCCATCATCTACCATGAGGTGGTCGACAAGGTGGTGGCGGCGGTGCGCCCGCGCCTCGCTGTGGCCATCGACGCAATCGCGATCGGGCCGACGGCGATCGCTGGCGCCGTGGCCTACGACGACGTGGTGGCCCACCACGCGCCGGACGCGGTGTGCGTCGAGGTGGAGGCACCCGTCGACACCGTGGCGGCCCTGCTCTACACCGGCGGGACGACCGGAACGCCCAAGGGCGTGATGCTCACCCATGACAACCTGCTGACCAACGTGGCGGCGGTCACCGAGGCCCTTCACGTGCAGCAATTCGGGCATGACGTGATCATCACGGTGCTGCCGATGTTCCATGCCTTCGGCGCCACCACCGGCTTCCTCGCGCCGATATCCGCCGGGGCCACGCTCGTCGCGCTGCCCCAGTTCGCACCCGACTCCACCTGCCGGGCCATCCAGGATGAGCGGGCGACGGTCTTCCTCGGCGTGCCGACGATGTACGCGATGATGGCCAACCTGCCGCCAGACACCACCTACGACCTGAGCAGCCTGCGGTGCGGGGTCAGCGGGGGGGCCGCGATGCCCGAGTCGGTCCTCCGGCGCTTCGAGCAACGCTACGGCGTACGCGTCCATGAGGGCGACGGCCCGACCGAATGCTCACCGGTGACCTGCGTCAACCCGATCGGCGGGCCAACGAAGGTCGGATCGGTGGGCGTGCCGATCCCGAACGTGGAGATGGCGATCCTCGACGACGAGGCCAGACCGCTGCCGGTCAACACGGTCGGCGAAGTCTGCGTCCGGGGCCGCAGCGTGATGAAGGGCTACTGGAACCAGCCCGAGGAGACACGCGCGGTGTTCCATGCCGGGGGCTGGCTGCGGACCGGAGATCTCGGCAAGGTGGACGAGGACGGCTACTTCTATCTGGTCGACCGGCGCAAGGACATGATCATCGTCCACGGGATCAACGTATACCCGCGGCAAGTGGAGGACGTGCTGTACCGCCACCCGGCCGTCGCCGAGGCGGCGGTCATCGGTGTGCCCAGTGACCTCCACGGCGAAATGCCGAAGGCCTTCGTTGCGCTGAAGCCCGGCGAGGACGTCGCCGCGCGGGATCTGATCCGCTTCTGCCGGGCACACCTCGCCCGATTCGAGGTGCCCCGCCGGGTCGAGATCCGGACGAGTCTGCCCAAGAGCGGGGCGGGCAAGATTCTCCGTCGCGCGCTCCGGGCGGAGGAACTCTCCAGGCCTGACCGCCCGCGCCGCCGCAGATGAGACCGTGACGGCCGGGGCCGGGCCCGGCCGCGAGGTCAGGACGGATCTCTCAGCAGACCGGCGAGCCGCGGGTCCCGGCGGACCCGTAGCGGCTGCGTGTACGTCTTGCCGTTCACGGTGAGCTTCACCGTGTAGAGGCCCGGCAGCACCAGCGCCCCGCCCCGCGGGCCCATCGGCGGCCCGGCGGACGCCGCGCCGCCCGCGCCGCGCGCCGGCGCCGGGCGCGGCTGGCGCCGCAAATCCCACACCCAGCGGTGCTGCCCGGCCCCTGAGAAGAGCGCCGGGGGCGTTGGACGCCAGAATGCCGGGACATTCAGCGTGTTCGGGTCGACCGGCACGACCGAGTCGGCGCTCGAAAACCGGCGCACGACGTCCCCGGCGGGGTCGAGAATCTCCAGCAGGACCGTCCCGGACGCCGGCTCACGGAGGTAGTAGTCGATGAGCGCGCCGTAAGGGCGGTTGTCGGCCAGCGGTTCGTCGCGCGGCTGCGGCGTGCCGTTCTCCGAAGGGGGCGGCATGGCGACCGCGTCACCGGGGCGGAAGAGGACCGCGTCAGCTCGGGCCGTGTCGGAGTCGACCTGTCGGAGGGCCGTGATGCTGTCGATGATCCAGAATCCTCGCCCGTGCGTGGCGACGATCAGGTCGTCGTCGTGGACCACGAGGTCCCGCACAGACACGGGCGGGAGATTCAGCTGCAGCGAGCGCCAGTGATCCCCGTCGTCGAACGAGACGAACACGCCGAGCTCAGTGCCGGCAAACAGCACGCCGCGGCGGATCGGGTCCTCCTTCACCGTTTGCAGGTACACCCCGGCGGGCAGGCCATCGGTGATCCGCTGCCACGTCTTGCCGCTGTCGCGCGTCCGGTAGACGTACGGCTCGTTGTCCTCCAGGCGGTGCCGATCCACGGCGGCATAGGCCGTGCTCACGTCGAAGTGGGAGGCGTCCAGCATGACGACCTTGCTCCACGGGGTCAGCGCGGCGGGCGTCACGTTCTGCCACGTCCGGCCGTCGTCGTGCGTCACCTGGATGTAGCCGTCATCCGTGCCGATCCAGACGAGCGGCGGGGAGAGCGGCGAGGGGGCGATCGTGTAGACGACACCGCGCCGCTTGCCCTGGGGTGCGTCGGCGGAGGTGGCCTCGTCGAGGTTGGCCGGCACGCCGGGGTCCTCCCGCGTGAGGTCGGGGCTGACGAGCGCCCAGCTGCTGCCGCCGGTTGTCGTCTTCCACAGGAACTGGTTGCCGAAGTACAGCGCCCGCGGGTCGGCCTCCGAGAACACGAGCGGCACCGTCCACGTATGGCGCGCGGGTTCAGTCATGCCGTGCTCCGGGGACACGTCCGTGATCTCGCCGGTCAGGACGTTGCAGCGGGTGACGGTGCCCCCATAGAGGATCTCCGGGTGAAGTGGGTCGGGCGCCGTGTAGCCGGACTCGCCGCCGGCGCAGGTCGGCAGCCATTCGCGCGTGCCGATTTCGGCGTGCGGGCTCCGGGTGACGACGGCCACGCTGCCGCTGTCCTGTTGAGAGCCCGTCACCCAGTAGGGGAAGCGGTAGTCGGCGGCGACGTGGTAGAGCTGCGCGATGGGCTGGTTGTACCAGGAACTCCACGTCTGCGCGCCGTCTACAGTCACCACGGCGCCTTGGTCGGAAGCCAGGATCATGCGCGTCGGGTCTTCGGGCGCGATCCACAGCTGGTGGTAGTCGTCCCCACCCGGGGCGCCCTTGATGGCGGTCCAGCTCTTTCCCCCATCGGTCGACCGGTAGAGCGAGGTGTTCGAGACGTAGACGGTGTCGGCGTTCTGGGGGTCCACGGTCACCTTGCCGAAGTACCAGCCCCGCTCCCAGAGGCGGGGCTGGGCCGACATCAGCACCCAGCTGGCCCCCGCGTCATCGGACCGGTAGAGCCCGCCCTGCTTGGCGTCGACGATCGCGTACAGGCGTCGGGAATTGCTCGGGGCCACCGCGACACCAATACGACCCACGTGCTCGGACGGCAGGCCCGCCGTGAGCGCCTTCCAGGTCGTGCCTCCGTCGACCGACTTGTGGAGGCCGCTGCCAGGGCCGTAGGATGGCGGATAGACGGACCACGGGGGACGTCTGGTGTTCCACAACACGGCGTAGACGACCCGGGAATCATGGGGATCGATGGCGACGTCGGCCGCGCCAACCTCTGCGCTGGCGAAGAGCACCTGCTGCCAAGTCCTGCCGCCGTCGCGGGAACGGTAGACCCCGCGCTCCGGATTGGGGCCGTAGGCGTGACCGAGCGCTGCCACAAAGACGAGATCGGCGTTCCGAGGGTCGACGGCGATCTTGGCGATTTGCCGCGTGGCGTCGAGGCCGAGGTGTGTCCACGTGCGACCGGCGTCGACCGACCTGTAGACACCGTTGCCGAAGGAGATCTGCGACCGCATGTCGGCCTCGCCCGTGCCGACGTAGACGACCGCGGGATTCGAGAAGGCGACGGCAACGGCGCCGATCGACGCGATCGGCTGCGAATCGAACACCGGAATCCACGTGCGGCCAGCGTTGGTCGTTTTCCACACGCCCCCGCCGACCGACCCGAAGTAGAACGTCGTCGGTTGGCCCGGGACGCCCGACACGGCGTTGACGCGCCCGCCGCGGAACGGGCCGAGCATGCGCCACCGGAGGCCGGCGTAGAGGTTCGCCTCGGATCCCGGCGCCTGGGCGGGCATCGGAGCGGCGGACAGGAGGGTCACGGCCGCGCTGGCCGCAAGACCGGCTGAGAGCAGAGCGAAGACACGCGATCGTCGAATCATGGCGCGATGATACCGCAGATGACGCGCCGGCCGCCCAATCGAGCCCGACTGGCCGTGGGTGATGCGGCGCCTTCGCGGGGCTTCATCATTCCTTCATGCGACAGAGGTAGGCTGGGGTCATGACGAAGACATGGTGGACGCTGGGGACGGCGGGGTGGCTGGTGATGCTCGCCGTAGCCGCCGGGCAGGGCGTGAGTCCTTCGGCGCAGGCGCGGGCGGAGGCCTTCTTCCAAGCCCTCGCGACCGGGTCCCCTGGGACGTACGAGGCGATGGCGCGCGAGCAGTTCGCGCCCTCACTCCTCGCCCGCCGTACCGCCGAAGAGCGGAAGGCCATGGTTGAGCGGATTCGCGCGGACTTCGGCGCGCTGACCCCGGGCCCCGTGCGGAGCGGGCCGGGCGGGACGGTCGAGATGGTGATTCGGGGGGCAACACCGGCAGCCACCTCGACATCGGGCAGGTGAACCGCGTGTTCGATCGCTTCTATCGGGCGGACCCGTCGCGCCAGCGGGGCACCGGAGGCACGGGCCTGGGCCTCGCCATCGTCAAGCACCTCGTCGAGGCACAGGGCGGGCGGGTGTGGGCGCAGAGCGACGACGACAGCGTCACGGTGGGCGTCGCGCTGCCAGCCTGGGCGCCTGCCGGCCCGCCGCCGCAGGACGAGAAGGCAGGCTGAAGGCGATGACGGAGGGTCAGCGCGTGACCGCCCACCGCCCTCCGCCGCGCACGGCGATATAGAGGAAGATGAAACAGTAGAGGACCGCCAGCTCGCCCCGGTTCTCGATGGGCCAGAAACCGTGCGGGGCGTGGACGGTGAAGTACGCGACGGCCATCTCGCCTGCCGTGACGACGGCGGCGTAGCTTGCCGCAACTCCAAGCGCGATCATCAGCCCGCCTGCCAGTTCGATGGTCCCAGCCAGGCCGAGGCGCGAGAAAAGCGGGACGGCGTGCCCGCCTAGAACTCCGAACAGCTTCTGCGCGCCGTGCTCGGCGAAGGACAGACCGGCGACGATGCGCACTGCCGTGTAGGCAACTTCGGGGAGCCAACTCAACCGGACGGCCACAACACCTCCCTGCCTGGGTATAGGTCCAGCCTACGCGAAAACGCCGCCCGCGATACAATCCTCTCGCCCAACCACGCCCCCGCTGTCGGGGTGGCGACTGTCCGGAGAGAGGAGGGGCCATGCGTCGGATCTCGCGTCGCGATTTCATGGCGTCCGTGTCGTCTGTTGCCGCCGTGGGCGCCTTATCGCCCCGTGGCTGGCCGTCGGCCCGCCGGGCGCCGGCGAGGTCGACGGTCGTGATTGTCAAGACCGGAGACCGCAAGAAGGGGGTGTCGGAGGTCGTTCGGCTTCTGAAGGCGCCCTCGCCGGGCGGCAAGGGCGTCGTGATCAAACCGAATTTCAACACGGCTGACCCCGCGCCAGGCTCGACGCACGCCGATACGCTCCGTCAGCTGATCGTGGAGCTTTTCGAGCGCGACGCTCGCGCCGTCACGATCGGCGAGCGCAGCGGTCCGCCCGTCACGAAAAAGGTGATGGAGGACAAGGGCGTCTTCGACCTCGCCCACGAGCTGAAGGCCTCGGTGGTGAACTTCGAGGAACTGCCCGACAACGAGTGGGCGGCCGTGGCGCCGCCCAACAGCCACTGGGCGAACGGCCTCTTCATCCCCCGCCTCGTCGCCGAGGCGCCGTACCTGGTTTCGACCTGCTGTCTGAAGACGCACGGGTTCGGGGGCGTCTACTCGATGTCGGTGAAGCTGGCCGTGGGGATGACGCCGAAGCGCCTGATGCGGGAGATGCACGGGAACCGGGAGCACATGCGCCGGATGATCGCCGAAATCAACGCCGGCTACTCGCCGACTCTCATCGTCATGGACGGCGTCGAGGCGTTCGTGGACGGCGGGCCGTCGGAGGGCACGAGAGTGGCGGCCAACGTGTTTGTCGGCGGCACCGACCGGGTCGCGGTCGATGCGGTCGGCCTCGCCATCCTGAAGGACCTGGGCGCGAACGCCGCCATCATGGGCCGGAAGATCTTCGAGCAGGAGCAACTGCAACGCGCGGTCGAGCTCGGGCTCGGGGTGAGCGGCCCGGGCCAGATCGAGCTGGTGGCAGGTGACGAGGCGAGCCGCGCGTACGCGGTCAGGATCCAGGCGCGCCTCGCCGAGGGCTGAGCGACACACCATCACCGCTCGACCCGACAGCCGGCCACCGGCGCGTGGCCGTGAAACGCCTTTCGTTCACGATGCGGCGCCTGGTCCGGTTGCCGCCATCCAACGGCCGCCAGGGCTCGCGCTCATGGTCCGGCATCTGCCTCTTCGCCAAATCATGAACTACAGGCTAATGTCCGTCATGCACAGCACGTGTTCGGCTCTTGCTCTCAGTCTTCTGCTCTGTTCCGCGCTTGCCGGAGCAGAAGACTACCCTGTCGGCGATAAGCCGTTCCGGCGCTACGTTGTCGAGGGCAGAGATGGTCAGCGCATCACCTTCTATCTTTCAATTGAGCCAACGCCCCGTCATCCTGTCCCCTTGATCGTCTGGGTCCAAGGGACAGGCTGCTCATCTCAGTTTGTCAGCGTCGGTGGGCGGATGAGCCGTGGGCTGCAGGGCGTTCTGTATTCAGTGGCCCGCGGCCGGGCTCGCATCCTGGCGGTCGAAAAGCCGGGCGTTGAGTTCCTGGACGATCCGCCTGATGACGGCGACGCCCGCGCTTGCCGGCCAGAATTTCGGGCCGAGTACACGCTCGACCATTGGGCCACAACCATTGCGGACGCAATTCGAGCCACACAGAAGCTGCCTGGTATCGACACCTCGAAGACACTCGTGATCGGAATTTCGGAGGGCGGTATCGTAGCGATGCGCGTCTCGAATGTATCGCCGGTGGTCACGCACGCCTCCTCCTTGTCGGGCGGCGGACCAGTGTATCTATTCCACCTGGCGGAGTTCATGCGAAGGAAAGGACTGGACGCGGAAAAGGAAGTCTATGCCTGTTGGCGTGACATCCTGAACGATCCGGACAGCGCCACCAAGTTCTGTTGGGGGCAGACGTACCGTCAGTGGTCCAGCTTCATGAACACCTCCGTCATCGCGGAAGCCCTCAAATCGCACGCACTCCTATATTTCGCCCACGGCACCGCCGACACGCAGCAGGCGATCGCTGGGTTCGATGTCCTGCGCGCCGAGTTGGCCGCAAGACAGCGAGACGCCGTGTTCGAGCGAATTGAAGGTGCTGACCATGCCCTGGACCTTCCCAATCAGAAGGTACCCGAAGGTCTGGAAGCGGTCTTCGGTCGGGTCGTGGATTGGTTCCTGAGGGATGTCACAAAATGAGCCGACGGCAGGCGGGCCTTCCTTGGCCTGCTGAATGTCACTCGAATCCAAGCAGCCGAGTTCTTCCGCAAACGGCTAGAGCAGCAACACTTCCACCCGGTGGGCGTGCACCATCCCCTCGCAGGGCGACCAGGCGAACAAGGTGAAGCGGCCGTCCTGCGAGGCGACCAGGGCCAGCGCGTCGTGCTGATCCTGCGCGAACTGCGCGGCCGACAGATGACGCGTGCCGCCGAGCTCCGAGGGATGGACCGCCACGGCGAGGTCGCCCTCGATGGGCTCGGTGACCGTGACCTGATCGATCTGGCGCCCATCGTCGTGCCTGGCGATCTTTGCCCCGAAGGCCAGCACGTCGAACTGGTCGGTCACCACTGTCGCGCCGTCAACCGCCGTGAGCCCGGCCACGGCTTCAACGGCGCGCGCGAGCGCGTCACGCCAAGGCCGAGTCTGCTGCGTCTCGAACGCTTCGCGGGCCAGCGCCGAGAGCCCCGGAAACGCCGGCTGCAGTTCGTAGGTGAGCGGCTGCACGATCGACGCCCGCCAGGTGGTCGAGCCGTGCGGGACGACCAGGAGCAACCCGCCACGGCCGTGCGCCCGCATCGAGACCGCCAGCTGGACCAGCACGTTGACCGAGCCCACCCAGGAGGCCGGCGACTCGAACCCGAGCAGCGAGTCGACCAGTGGCGGACAGTCGGGCAGGCTGGAGGCTCGCTCGTCGATCACCTTCACGCGGTCGCCTTCGAGGACCGCAACGTTCGCGAACTTGCCCGTCTGCGCGCCCCGATGGTGCTTGACCACGAGCAGGCCCGGCCCGACGACCTCCAGGACGAAACCAAACGCCGGGACCGTGCGCGTGGTGCCCCACACGCTCAGCCCGTGGTCCTGCGGCCAGACCCCCAGGTGGATGCCCGCCCGCTCGACGGCCGGCGCTACGCGCCCGAGCGCCGGCGCGGTCAGCGAAATGGGGCGGGCGAACTCGAACGGCGACGCACTCTGCGCCGGCGGCAGGTAGGCCAGCGAGATTTTCGGCGTGTAGGTTTCTTCCCGCCGGAGGCTGGCCCAGAAGGCCGCGTCGATCATGGCCTCGATCGCCTCCCGGCTCGGAAGCGGGGCGAGCGGTTCCGTGCGGCCGGGGACGGCGGTGTCGAGGTGCCGGGCGAAATGAGCTCGGATCGCCGGGGCGACCGCGCGCGCCGCCGGGTACGACGGGGACGCCATGCCGTTCCTCCTGGAGGTGCGACGGCACCCCGTGCGCGAACCCGGTGGTGGGCTGAGCGTCCGCCCACGGTCCGCCCATCCATCGTAGGCTGGGTGTCCGGTGCGGAGCAATGGGTCGACCGGTCCGGATGGACCGGTCGGCGGCGTCAGGGCATGCGACGAGGACGCCGGCGCCGAGGACGGAGGGTGGCGGGGGCCCGCGAAGCGGGCGGGCAGGGACAGGGGCGCCGCAGGGGCGCCGCAGGGGCGCCCCTGCGCAGACCGCGACTACCACTGCCAGACGACGAACTGGACGTCGGTGCGCTGGTCCAGGGTGGACATGTTCGGCCACGCACGGGCCGGCGTGCTGTCAGCAAAGCCGACCTGGTCTCCGGGCCGCGGTACCCAGGAGTGCAGCGGTTCCTGGTTGGGGTCGTAGAACTCGCTCGGGCCGCCCCCGAATCCCTTGCACGCCTGGCCCGGGCGCACCCACTCCCCGGCCCCGGCGTACCAGCGGCCGTTGATGAGTGCGAAGTACCACTGGTTGCCTTCGACCAGCGTGTTTGGATCACCGAAGAACGGCACGGTCGGCCAGCGGCCGAGCATCGTGTGATAGATGCAAACCGTCGAACCGTCGACCTGCAGGTTCGTGATCGTGGAGGTCTGGGGCCAGCTTGCGAAGTTCTGGGGCCCGACGACAATGACCGCTTGGCTGAGGTCGAAGCCCGGTTGGCTCGGCGTCGCGGCCGGCGTGGCGAAGGTCTGGACCGAGGACCACGAACTGGTGTTTGACCCGTCGGTGGCCTGGGCCCTCCAGCAGAAGACCGTTCCGGCGGCGAGCGCGTTGGGGACCGTGTACTGCGTCTGGGTGGTCGCCTCGGCCACCTTGCCCGATGCGACGATCGCCTGGAAGCCCTGGTCAGTGGCCACCTGGAACACGTAGGAGATGGCGCCGGCCGGGCCGCTCCGGGTCGAGTCGGCGAGCACGAGCGTCGGCTGCGTGCTCGAGGCGGCCGCGCCATTGATGGGCGACACCAGCGTCGGGGGATTGATGGTCACCGAGGGGGAGGTCGCGCGCCGCAGGACTTCGGTGCCGTGGACCGGGCCGAAGCACGTCGTGCCGGTGTAGGGAATGGTCAGGGTATCACCGTCGAGCGTGCCCGTGCCACTGAGCGAGAACGCGCATGCAGGAGACCCGGTAGCTGTTCCCGACCCGCTCACGCCCACGGTTACCGTTTGACCGCTCAACTGACCGTTGCCCGTACCGCTCACCGAGTAGGCGCCGCAGATGGCCCAGAAGTCACCCGAGATCGACGTCGACGTCTGGTTGGTGACGTGCCACTGGAACGAGTTGCACGACGTGGGGACGGTCGGCGTGCTCCCTCCGCTCGTGCTGGTGCTGGACTCCCAGGTCCCGACATACGACGACGTCGAGGTCGAAGTCGTCGAGGCGCCTGTCGAGGACGGCGCGGCCGGGCTGCTGCTCTTGTGGTCGAAGCCGCACGCGGCCGAGATGGCAACCGTGGCGGCCAGGGCAATGAGTGCGGAGACACGGGTAGTCATCACTCGTCTTTATCGGCCGCCACCGACGGCGACTATAGTCACCTTATCGACATAACAGGAGACTTTTTGTCGGGGTGGGCCACACCGCCCCGTGGACTCACTCCGTCTGAATGTCGCTAAGTACCTGCGCGGGAATGAGTTCTAGAATGAACTGGCGGGCCGGATGCCCAGATGCTGACGGGCTGGCGGCAGGACCGAGCTCAGACTTGTCTGGTTATCTGTCGGTCTTAGGAGGTTGTAGGGCGTTGGGGTGACGGTCACGGCTGAGACTGGAGCGGGAACGTGAACGCGACGGATCGGCTACCGACGCAACGAGAGTCCCAACCAGCCTTTCCCGGCGCGCGTCCCGAGGCCTAGGATGACCAGCAGAGGCTGCGCCCGCCGACCACCGTGGCCGAAAACGGTGCTGGTAATGGCCCGGCACTGTTGTCCGAGCCACGGCAGCCCGGCTGGTATCCACGCGGTGAAGAGTCGGAGCAGGTCCACCTTGTCCTCTCAGCTCGGTCGTCGAACTCTCCCTGACCTTCTACCTCTTCATACGAGGCAACCCTGGCAGTCCGGTGGCAGGACTGTGACAAGAGGATGACCTCCCTGTTCGACCGGGCAGGGCGAGCGGAGATGGTCAGGGGGATGTGCGGCTGCAGGGAGGCCAGGGGGCCCCACCCTGCCAGGCTGGATCAGGCAGGCTGCACGAGGTGGTCCAGAGCCTCGGCGAACTGTTCGAAGACGAGGACCTCGTCGAATCGGCGGGACGTGGAGAGAGCCGCCTGTCCCATCCGGCGACGGTCGTCCACCTCGGCGAGCAGGCGGCGAAGGCCGTCGCTGAGCGCCGCAACGTCACCCGGAGGGACCCGGAGGCCGTTGATGCCCTGCTCCACATAGTCCCGGTAGCCCCCGACGTCGGAGGCGATGACCGGCAGACCCACCGCCATGGCTTCCGCGGCGGCCAAGCCAAAGGCCTCGAAATACGACGGCTGCACGGCCAGGTCGGCCGTCTGCAGCCAGGCGGCTACCTCGCCCTGGGGCAGCCCGCCGGTGAACGTGACGCGATCGCGCAACCCGTGCGCGGCCACGAACGCCCGTGCCGCCGGTCCCCGATCCCACGGGTGTCCGGGCATGTCCGGGCCGACGACGACGAGATGGGTGTTTGGCCGATCGACGAGCGCCCAAGCATCGAGGAGTTCACCGATGCCCTTCTCGCGGCTGAGCCGTCCGACGAAGATGGCCACGGTGGCCTCGTTCGGGATGCCGCGTTCGCGCCGCCGGGCGCGCCGGTCGTCCGGTGACGCCGGGTGAAACGTCGTGCGGTCCACGGGATGCGGCAGGTACAGCACGTGCTCCGGAGGGACGCCGCACGAGAGCAGCTCCTTCTCCAGCGCGCGCGAGACGCAGATGAAGAAGTCGGCCTGGCGGTAGGCCGCCCGAATCGGCCACGTCGCCAGACGGGCCACCGCACCGTCGGGCTCGAAACCCCATCGTGCGAGGGCCGTTCGGACCGACGCGCCGCTGATCGTACCGTCGGTCGACGTCTCGAAGACGACCGGGAGGCCTGCGAGCCAGCCCACCACCAAGGCCGGGAGCCCGATCGCGCGGTAGTCCACGCAGCAGATCAGGCGCGTGGCCCGTCGGCGGCGCCAGAGCGCGCGGGTGAACCCCGGCAGCGCGGTCCACTTCCCCGCGGCGCGCCGCTCGCCGATTGGACCGGTGCGGCACACGCCGACGCCGTCGAGGATCTCGCTGGCCGGGTCCGCCACGGCGGTCCGTTTTGTCACGATCGAGACCGCGTGACCGCGACGCACCAGATATTTCGCGAGATTCTCCGCGTGCGTCTCGACGCCGCCGACCACCGGCTTGTAGTAGGTCGTGACGAGGACAACCGGATAGCGGCTCGCCATAGGTCAGAGGCCGCGGCGCGCGGCGCCGAGGCAGCCCATCATACAATCGCCGCCGCCATCGCCGGCAAGATCGGGGGACAGGAGGCCACCCGGCGCACCTGGGTTCGGTGCCTGGTGGATCGCCGGGCGGCCTGGGCGCGTCAGTCGTCGAAACTGCCGGTCGTTCCGCGGAACCCGTGCGCGGCCTGCTTGAGCACCCACTTGGCGGCCCGGCTCGCTTTGTAGCAGTAGGCGAGGTTGTGGTTGAGCGTCGAGAAGCAGTGGTGCTGGCAGGTGATCTTCATCTCGTCGAGCTGGGTCGGGTCGAAGCAAGGCGCGCCTACGACACCCCAGTCGTGGGTCGCGGCATACATCGGGAAGCAGGGCGCCAGCGTGCCGTCCGTGCGGACGACCAGGGAGTTGAGGCCCCCGCGGCAGTTCCAGGGGTCGACCTGGCCTCGCATGAACGCCTTCATCTCCTCGAGCCGGCGCACGGAGTTGACCATCTTGTAGCCGGCCCGGTTCTTCTCGATCAGCCAGTCGACAACGGCGTCAACCGCCGGCCAGTCTTCGGGACGGATGTGTGTGCGGTTCAGCGTCGCATGCTTGAAGTGTGTCTGCTCCAGATAGGGCGCTTCGTTGATGTGGTAGTCGGTGGCGATCCCCGACTCGCGGGCCAGTTCGGTCAACTGCTTGACGTCGTCGAGATTGACGCGGGTGATGTTGATGTTGAAGAAGACGGAGAAGCCGTAGACGTACTGCTTCTTGATGAGATAGTCGAAGTAGGGCCGAATCGGCGTGAGCGCCTTCGGCATCCCTTCCTGCTCGTCCACGACATCGACCGCGAGGTTGATGGTGGCCACGCCCGCGTCGCCGAGGCGATCGATGACGTCCGGACGCATCAGCCGGCCGTTGGTCGGCACGTACACCCAGAAGCCCTTTTTCGCGGCGTCGTAGACAATCCTGTGTACGAACAACGGCCGCAGCAGGACCTCGCCGCCCATCAGCGCGAGCACACGGCATCCGGTGTCGTGCAGCCAGTCGATGGCACGCCTGGCCGTGTCCTCCGTCATGCCCTTCACGCGGTTGTCGAAGGAATAGCAATAATGACAATCGAGGTTGCATTTCCACTCGGTGAACAGGTAGGCGATGATCGGGTGGACCGGTCCTGAGGACACTCGAGACCGGACATACGGATACAACCACCCGCGCAACGCGCGGGTCACTATCGACGGCGTGACGCGCGAGCGGTACGGCTGGCCCCTCTTGGGCAGGAACTTCGCCGGCGGCGGCACGTCCCCCACCTTGTCGGGATATTGCGGGTAAACCGGGTCGGGCAGGCCCAGCGGAGTGCCGACGGGGGTGAGCGGCGCGCGCGCGGGCGCTTCCTGCAGGTGCAGGCGGACTTGATCGGTGGCGGGGCTCGAGTCAGCGGATGCTGGCACGTACGGGCTCACGGGCATGGCTGCCTCCACGTTGAACCACGGCCGAGCAAGCAGGGCTATTGATGCATGTATAGCGCGAAGCGGTCTCGGGGGCAAGAGCACCCCTGGGGGGACCACGGTCCGACCCGCCCCAAGGGACACCGCTGCGTCAGACGCCGTCTCCAGGGGGCCGCGCAGACCGTCGCCTACCGGGTGCCCGTGAGCCCAGCGGGTCCGGCGTCGAGGATCTCGCGCACGCGACGGGCGAGGAGGTCGGGCGTGAATGGCTTGGCCAGAAAGGCGGCGCCGGGAGTCGGAGGGCCATGGCGGGCGACGATCTCGTCGGTATGCCCGGAGGTGAACAACACCCTGACGCCCGGTCTCGAAGCCACCAGTCGGTCGGCCAGCTCCTGGCCCGACATCGCCGGCATGACGAGATCGGTGAGGAGAAGATGGATTGGGGCTCGGTGGTTCTCGGCCACCTCGAGGGCCTCGGCACCGCTCGCCGCCGCGAGTATCCGATAGCCGCAGCGGCCCAGTACCCTGGCCGACAGCGCCCGGACGTCGGCCTGGTCCTCCACCACCAGGATCGTCTCGGACCCCGTCACCGTTGTGGCACGGTCCGCTGGCGGGTCTACCGCTCTGGCGGTGGCCTCGACGCGCGGCAGGTAGATGCGGAACTCGGTACCCTGGCCAGGGTCGCTGGTCACGCGGATCCAGCCCTGGCTCTGCCGGATGATGCCGTACACCGTTGCCAGACCCAGACCTGTTCCCGCCCCCAGCGCCTTGGTGCTGAAGAAGGGTTCGAAGACCCGCTCCAGCGTCTCGGGGCCCATGCCTTCACCCGAGTCGGCGACGAGGATCTGGGCGAAGGGGCCAGGAACCGCTTCAGCGTCCAGGTCACGGTCGTTCGGACCCAGATCGATCTGGTGTGTTTCGATCCGCAGGCGCCCTCCATGGGGCATGGCATCTCGGGCGTTGACGGCCAGGTTGACTAGGACCTGGTGCGTCTGTCCGGCGTCGGCCATCACCGCCCCCAGACGTGGGTCGAGGGACGTGGCCAGATCGATGTCCTCACCGAGGAGCCGCCGGAGCATCGTCTCTGTGTCCCGGACGACCGCGTTCAGGTCAATCGGTTCCGGCCGCAGGACCTGCTTGCGGCTGAACGCCAGCAGCTGCTGCGTTAGTCCTGCGGCCTGCGTGCCGGCCTTGCTGATCTGCTCGGCGCACACGCGCGCCTCGCCGTCCACCTGTTCCAGCAGCATCTGCGCGTAGCCATTGATCACCGTCAGCAGGTTGTTGAAATCGTGCGCCACGCCCCCGGCCAGGCGTCCGACGCTCTCCAGCTTCTGCGCCTGCCGGACCTGGTCCTCGGTCCGGCGGCGCTCGGCGACGTCTCGCATGACCGTCTGGATGGTGCCGTCGGGCATCAGGCGAGATCGCATCTCGACGGGTACCGTCGTTCCGTCCTTGCGGGTCAGCGTCCGCTCGGACTCCACGGTCCGCCCCGCGCGGACCAGATCCTCGCGCAAGGGCGCGCGCAGCCGCTCCTCCTCCGAGAAGAGCACCGAGATCGGCTGGCCGACCAGCTCGGACGTGTCGTAGCCACCGAGCGTGCACGCCGAGCGGTTCATGGCCGTGATTCGCCCGCCGACATCGACCAGGAGGATGGCGTCCACCGCCAGCTCGATGAGTGAGCGAATACGCGCCTCGGATGTGGCGAGGGCCGCCGCGTCGGCGTGCGCCCTTGCTAGGCTGTCCCGCAGCGTCCGGGCGACCAGGCCACCGGCGATCGCCGTCATGACGAGGATCGCGGCGTAGTCGATCAACGTCCGGTAGGTCGTGTACGCCCGCATCAGCGACGGATTCCATCCGCGAAGTTCGGCGAGGCCGATCGCCACGACGAGCGCGACCATCAACGGGGCAAATACCACGTAGGCGCGCCACCCGAGCAGCATGGCCGCGACCACGAGGAGCGCCGGGAACATCAGAACCGCGGGGTCGTGTACGCCGTGGCGGCTCACCGACACGAGCAGCGCCGCGCACCCGAGCAGGCTGAACGTGATCAGGTTGGTGGCGGCGGCCACGCGGCCGCGCCAATTGAGCCAGAGCGCGAAGCAGAGGAGCAGTTCCTCCACGACGAGAGTGGTCACCGCCGCCGGCCGCCAGACGATGACGGCGGACGACAGGGAGGGCACGACGGCGACCAGGCAGCCGACGACAAGCACCTGGAGGATGCGCGAGAGGCGGGCTGCTTCCCCGCCAGACGGGTCCCGCGTTTCGAGGCCGGACCGCGGTGGCGGCGCGAGTCTGATCGTCACAGAGTTGCGCGCATTCTATCTCTCCGGCGTCCGAAGATCACCCGCCCATCGACGGAGATCGTGTTGGGGGATTCGGCGAAGCTGACCGCCGAGGACCAGGCACGGCTGCTCGGAGAGGCCTGGGAGCGCGTCCCGGACAGCGACAAGTTGCGCGCGCGCCTCATCGCCTACAAATCCAACGGGCAGTTCCAGACATTCCAGCTCGGACCGCATGCGCCGACGCTGACCCACGACGACCTCGACCTCATCCATAAGCTCTGGCTCCAGGCGGTGGGGACCGTTGGGCTGGACCTCCACCACCGCGACATCGTGCGGGTCGCCCTCGAAGAGCTGGCCGAGCAGATGAACGGTCAGGAGCACGACGACGCGCTCACACGGATCCGACGTCGCGTGAGCGCGAATGCTGATGGGCGTGACCCGTCCTCCTCCCCGCCGTCGACCTGACCGGTTGCCCGTCGGTCGACGGACGGTCCGCGGGCGACGCGCGGCCCCCACGTTCGGCCGGCTGTTCGACACCGGCTGTTCGGCCCGCTGTTCGGCCCGCTTGACCTCTCGCGGCGAGACGCGTAGGTTATTAGCTGGCCTAAGCTTCTGCGTCACTCGCGGAACGCGGGGGAACCACTGCGGGAAGCCGCGACCGATTCGGTCGAGTCGCGGCGAGTTCCGCTGGGGCGTATCGGCGCCTCCATGAGGTCAGGCGCCATAGGGCACTTCCGGCCCGAGCCCGTCAGCTAACCTCGTCGGCCCTACGGAAGCGCACCAGTCTGCGCTGGGACCCGCGATGTCGGGGAGCCCTCAGCCGTCGTCCCCCACCAGCACGCAATCGGCCGCAGGTTCGTCGCCGCTTCCGTTGCGCGACAGGATCGTCGCGCGCTGTCGCGGTGAGTGTTTCGGGACGGATGCCTATGTCTGCTGACGTCCGGGCGGCTGCCCGCGGTCCGGTCCGCGTGGTCGTGGCCACCACAGTCTTCCTCTCCTTCATCTCCTTCTGGCGGGCCGCGGCGATTGTGCTGGGCGACCTGGGTTCGTCCGCCTTCTACGCCGGCGGCATCGCCGAGCAAGCGGTCGGCAAGGCCGCGCCGTGGTTCATCCTCGGCGTCATGCTTTTTTCCTACGCCGTCCGGGCGATCTACATCGAAAGCTCGGTGATGTTCGTGCGCGGCGGCGTCTACCGCGTCGTCAAGGAGGCCATGGGCGGGACCATGGCCAAGCTGTCGGTGTCGGCCCTGCTGTTCGATTACGTGCTGACCGGCCCGATCAGCGCCGTGTCGGCCGGACTGTACATCGTGGGTCTGGCAGCCGACATCGTGGGCCACTACGGCTGGCACCTGCCCGTGTCCGCCAACCACGGTGCGGCAGCGTTTGCCGTCGTGGTCATCGTGTATTTCTGGTGGCGGAACACGCAGGGGATGCGGGAGTCGAGCACGGATGCGTTGCGGATCATCAAGGTGACGACCGTGATGGTGGTCATCCTGCTGGTCTGGGCGGCCTTCACCCTTCTGCGCCAAGGCGGGCAGCTCGCTCCTACGCCGACATTGGATCACCTCCGGTTTTCCGACGAAGCGCTCGGGTGGTTGAGGGGGACACGCTGGCCGACCTTCACCGTACTGGGCCTTTTGATTGGCTTCGGGCACTCGTTCCTGGCGATGAGCGGCGAGGAGTCGCTCGCCCAGGTCTACCGCGAGATTGAACACCCGAAGGCGTTGAATCTGCGCCGCACCGGCCTGGTGATCTTCCTCTATAGCTTGATCTTCACGTCGGCGGTCAGCTTCCTGGCCGTGGCGCTCATCCCTGACGGCGTGCGCGCGCAGTTCAGCGACAACCTGATCTCGGGCATCGCGATGCACCTGGTCGGGCCCTATTCGCTGCGGCTGCTGTTCCAGGGCTTCGTCGTCGTGGTCGGCTTCCTGATCCTCGCCGGCGGCGTGAATACCGCCATCGTCGGGTCGAACGCGGTCCTCAACCGCGTGTCCGAGGACGGCGTCCTGCCCGAGTGGTTCCGGCATCCGCACCGCCGGTTCGGGACGACCCACCGCATCCTCAACACGATCGTCACGCTGCAGCTGGCGACGGTCGTCCTCAGTGGCGGCGACATCTACGTCCTCGGCGAGGCGTATGCCTTCGGCGTCGTGTGGAGCTTCGCGCTGAAGGGCCTGGCGGTCCTCGTGCTGCGGTACACCGAGCCGGGCCACCGGGAATGGCGCGTTCCGCTCAACCTGACGATCGCCGGGGTCGAGTTGCCCATCGGCTTGGCCGCGACGACGCTAGCCTTGTTCTCAGTGGCCCTGATCAACCTGTTCACCAAGCGCGTGGCCACGATCTCGGGCGCCACATTCACGGTCGTCATCTACGTGCTGTTCGTGATCACCGAACGGGTCAGCGCGGAGCGCAACCGCATCCGGGCCACCGGCGGGGTCGACCAGTTCCAGTTGCTGCCCGCCGGGGACCTCAGCCTTGGCGAGGTGGCCGCGCGACCCGGCAACATCTTGGTTCCCGTGCGCGACTACAACACCCTGGCCCACCTCGACTGGACGCTGTCGCACACCGACACGCGCCAACGGGACGTCGTGGCGATGACCGTCCGGCTGCTGCAGGGGCCCGACACGGGGTTCCAGAACCTCCACCAGGCGGAGATCTTCACGAGCTACGAGCAAGTGCTCTTCACCAAAGTCGTCGCCGTCGCCGAACGGCACGGCCAGCCGGTCAAATTGCTCGTGGTTCCGTCGAGCAACGTCTTCGATGCCGTCGCGCAGACGGCCGTGCAACTGGTCTCGAGCCAGATCGTCCTGGGGGACTCCGCCAGGCTCTCGGCCGCCGAACAAGCCCGGCTGCTCGGACAGTCCTGGGAACGGGTGGAGCACAGCGACAAACTGCGGACCCGGCTGCTGGCCTACAAGAGGACTGGGGAGATCGAGATCTTCCAGCTCGGCCCGCATACGCCGACCTTGACGTTGGAGGATCTCGACATGATTCACCGGCTCTGGCTCGACGCCATCGGCGCCGTGGGCATCGACGTCCACCATCGGGACATCGTCAGGGCCGCGCTCGAGGAATTCGACAAGCAGCTCCACGGACCACAGCGGCTGCAGGCGCTGCGTCGGGTCAAGACGCAGGCCGTCAAGCCGCCCGGCACGCCGGCGCCGCTGCCGGCGCCGGGCGCCGGCTGGTCCGACCCGGGCGCCCTGTAGGCAATCGCCCGGTCGCGGGTGAGCTGGCCGCCTCGTGGCGGAAAGGCTGAACCGTTCCGGGACCTTCAGAATCTCCAGTCCCGACTGGCGCCGGACGAAGTCCACCAGCCGCGTCTCTTCCTCGAGGGCGTCATCGGCGCAGGCCTGAGCCAGGCGCGTCACGGCGGCGCGGACGCTTGGCGCGCCGATCAGATGTGCGATCGCCGCCGAGAGGTCTGCCGTCGTGACGCGCGCAATGTCCACGCGCGTCCCGACTCCGTGGTAGACGGCTCGCGCGGCGTTGCCGAACTGGTCGGTCCAGAGCGGGAACATCAGCATTGGCACCCCGAAGGTGACGGCTTCCCGGACCGCGCCTGCCCCGGCCTGCGTGATCATCACCGACGCGCGTCGGAGGACCTGCGTCTGCGGCGCCCGCTCCACCACCCTGACATTGGCGGGCAGGCTCGCTCCGTCGAACGCCCGCGCGAACGGACCGCAGGCCATCAGCAGGTGCCAGTCGCCGCGCTCCCCGACCGCGCGGACGATGGCGTCGAGGAACCCCTTCAGCGCACGCGCGCGCTTCCGAACGACGGGCGGTCCTGCCGCCGCGAATACGTCGGAGTCGCGGATCATCGTGCTCGTGACGCAGTAGATCAGCTGCCGGCGATCGTCGAGTCCCTGCGCCCAACTTTCGTCGTACTCCGACCGCGTGGAGAGGCCCCCCGACAGATAACAGCGGTCCGGGGTCCACCGCTGCGGCCAGTCGAAGGCGCGCTGCGCGAGGACGATCTCGGGCAACACCGGCTGGGGGCCCCAGTCCCCGTACCCGAACCGCCAGCCGTTTCTTCCGGCGTGGTGGCGAACGCGCCAAGCCCCATACGCCTGCATCAGGGCTGGCACGGGCGGCTTGCGAGCCCCGAGCAGTTTCAGTCGTCGCTGGCACCGGGCCGCGCCCCACGCGGCGAGGCAGCGTAGCCGCCAGGGCAGGCCCGACGCAGCCGGTCCGTCCGGCACGACGAGCGCGCTCCAGGCCGGTGGGCACCGCGTGCTGAAGCGGCCGGACAGCATCCCGCCATGGAAGAGGAACGTGGGGATCCGCAGCTCCGAGAGGAGGTAGGCGCCGGGGTTGGTTCCGAGCACGTCGAGGAACGCCACGTCCGGGTGGATCAGCTCGGCGAGCGCATCGAGATCCCGGGTCAGTTGCAGGAACGTCCGGTGCCACTCGACGATGGCCCGGAAGGGACCACGCGCGGTCGCGGCCTTTGTCCCCTGGGCCTGGAGCGCCGCCGACCCGAGACCGATGAACTCGAGGCCGTGCCTTAGGACGTGCGCGCGAAACTCGGGCAGCGGCGCGCCGACCAGGCTCACCCGGTGACCGCGTCGCTGGAGCGTCCGGGCGAGGATCAGGCCCGCGTTGAAGGATGACCGCTCCGGGATGCAGCCGACGACTGCCTGGTAGCGCCCCATTCGACTCCGCCCTTCTCCCGTCGCCTCCGCGCGGCCAGGGCATCGTCGCACAGGTTTCCCAAGCGGGTCCAGGACCCGCGCGCGGGTTGCTGGTACAATCGCCCCTGGGCCAACGGCCATCAGGGAAGGACCACCTATGGACGACGCCGTTCGCGCGCAGATCGCCCGGAGCGTGGCAGGCTGCCCGCGCCTGCACGTCGGATGCGGCTTCAACTTCGTGCCGGGCTGGGTCAACGTCGGGCTGTTCGAGGAGAGTTTCCTCGGATACGGGTGTGTCACCGAGAACAACGGCCTCGTGCTCCACCTGGACATCACCAAGGACTTCCCGTTCGCCGACGGGGCCCTGACCGAGATTTACGCGAGCCACTTCATCGAGCACTTCTCGTTCACCGATGGCCTCGCGCTGGCGCGCACCTTCCACGCCGGGCTCGCCCCAGGCGGCCTCATGCGGCTGACGTTCCCGGACCTCGAGCTCTGGGTCCGGAAGTACTACGAGAACGACGACGCCTTCTTCGAGAAGTACCGGGCCCTTTTCGTGAACGATCCCCGCCAGCAGGTCCGGACGAAAGGCGAGACCTTCATGTCGCAGCTCCACGGCTGGGGGCACCGGTGGGGGTACGACGCCGAGTCGATGCGGCACCTGCTCGAGCTCGCGGGGTTCGGGCGGATCGAGCGGAAGGCGGCCTTCGATAGCGCCATTGCCGACATCCGGAAGCTTGAGTCGAGCTTCGAGGGCCGGCTGATGGAGACCTGCTACGTGGAAGCCGTTCGCGAGGGCTGACGCGGCACGCACAGTTCGTTGAGCGACACCAGGTCGGCGAACTTGTTAGCCGGTTCCCCGAAGTAGTTGGCCGGGTTGAAGAGCGGCGGGCGGTGGGGGACCACGTCGTATCCCAGTTCATCGAGGTACGCGAGCAGGGCGCCAGCGCGATCGCGGCGGTCGTTCTCGAGGTAGATGACGGGCCGCGTCGCCTCGATGAAGGCGCGGCCGCCGACCAGGACGTCGCGTTCCATGCCCTCGACGTCGATCTTCAGGAACACCTTCCCCCGGACCCCGTGGGCCGCGGCAACGTCGTCGAGCGTCCGGATCTCGACCGCATAGTCCTCGCGGGCGAAGTGATCGGCGTCCAGCGCGACGCCGCCGTAGTTGCTCCAGATCGAATAGTCCAGCTTCGGCGGCCGGATCGAGCCCGGCGCCGCCCCGAGGCCGCAGGGCAGGCAGATGACGTTCTGCAGGGAATTCAACACCACCTGGGCGCACAGGCTGTAGAACACGAACGGCTGAGGCTCGATGGCGATGACGCGCCGAGCGACCTTGGCGAGCGCCACGGTGTGCGTCCCGACGTTGGCCCCGGCGTCGATGACCGTCGTCTCGCCATCGACGTGGCGCCGAAGCTCTTCGATCTCGAGGTGCGAGAACTCGCCGTAGGTGATCAGCGCGTCCCCGATGTAGACGTCGCGCTCGTTGGCGACGAAGACGCCGTCGCGCCCGAACACGAGGCGGTGGAATCCCGGGAGCTTCAGCGTGCGCGGGCGCTCGGCATCCATGCCGTGTTCCCCTCCTCGCGCGGCGCGGCCGGAATGCCTCTTCCGCCTGCCGAGACGGACGGCGTCAGCGCCGGCCGCTCAGACCTTCTTGTGCCACGCCCCGCAGGCGGCTGTGCACCGGTGGCCCTGCTCGGCCCGATAGGCGTCGGCGCGGGCGCAGGCGTCTTCGAGCGTCAGCCGGCGCCCGTCCGGGATCGGGTTGGCCGCCTTGTTCTTGTGCAGGTGCACGTCGAACGCATCGTCCATCAACTGCAGCACGACCATCGACACGCCGTCGTCGTGCTCGCGTGACCACACATCAGGGGGGAGCTTGATGATCACGGGACCTCCATCCAGTCCAGTCTAGCATCCCGCGACGGCCGTCCGACACGTGTGCCCAAGGCGCCTGTGGGGGACCACCCCGCGCCGGTGCCGCGCCGTCGGGTGCCTCCACAGACGACGCGCCGGTGTCCCGGCGCCCGTGCCGGCGGCGGTCCCGACCGGACGCCCCGCCCGTGGGCGTCCTGCGCCAGCCTGCACGCCATCCGACCCAGGTGGCGTCAGCCGAAGAAGACGCGACTGACGACGACGAGGAGTATCAGCAGGACCAGGCCCACGCCGAACGTGTACCCGATCAACCGCTTTTCCACGGGGAGCAGGGGCTCGTACCTCCGCCTCCATCCTCTCGAGTTCGTCCGTCAGACGTGGTTCCGTCATGGTTTCACCCTTGAACCAGCGGCGGCAGCATGCCGTGGAAGAAGACGAAGGAAATCAGCAGCCCCACCCAGATGATGAATCCGAATAGGCAGAGGACGTACACTGCGGCGAGCCGGGCGATGCCCTCTTTCCAGAGCGTGCGGAAGTTCGACAGCACGCCGATCGTGAAGAAGGTCATCACGAAGAAGATGCCCCGGAACACGTTGGCGACGTTCATCGCCGCCTTCACGCCCGGCACCGTCGAAGGCGCGAGCAGGCCGACTGCCATCACGAGGCCGAAGGTCGCCAGGTAGCCCAGAACGAACTTCGGGAACCGCTGCCAGATCTGCCGGGCCTCGACGCGCTCACCCGTGCGTCGCTCGATCTTGGCCGACCAGACCCAGGCCAGGATGAAGGCCCAGACCCCGATGAACACGTCGATGAACACCTTCACGGTCGTGCTCACGCCCATGATCCAGCCGGGCTGGAAGTTCAGGCCAGACGCCGAGAGCGCCTTGGCCCGAATCAGCGACTCGGCGATGGCGCCGCTGGCCACGGCCGCGCCGTCGGTCTTCACGGCCAATCCCATCCAGGCGCCAGCCACCATCGGCTGGGTGTAGAGGAAGTGCTGGGCTGCGAAGGGGAGCACCAGGAGTTCGACCACGGCGAAGATCACGACCAGCGACGACACCATCACGGGCACGACGGGGCGCGCCTTGATGGCGCTGCCCGTGGCGATGGCTGCGGACACGCCGCAGATGGAGATACCCGAGGCGAGCGGGGCGGCCCACTCGCGGCTGAACTTGAAATAGCGCCGGGAGACGAAGTAGACGACCGGCCAGTAGATCAAGTACGCCTCGATGATCGCGCACACCCCGCGGAACATCATCGACGTGGCGAGCTTCGTCTGGTCGAGCGCCGTGACGCCCAGGAACCCGCCCAGGATGACGATGGCCGTCTTGATGTAGAGTTCGGGGCGGACCGCCTCCTTCAGCCACCGCGACACCGGGGGCAGGAAGTTCCCGACCGCGAGGCCCGCGACGAGCGCGAGCAGATACCCGGCTTCGTTGGTCAGGGCCATCGACCACGCGATGTGGAGACCGGCCCGCTTGTCCGGCGTCGCGGCGATGTACGCCCAGCTGCCGAGGAACCAGCAGGCATAGCTGATGGCGAAGACGACGGTGAAACTCGCGGCGAACTTCCCGATCTTCACCCCGAGCCAGCGCCCGCCCACCACGAGAATCACCAGCAGGAACAGGTAGGTCGCCGCCAGCGCGGCGCCGCCCGACAGGCTTGCGTAGGTTTTCGACGTGGCCGCCAACGCGGCAACCGGTGTCGTCCACACCTTGGTCGTGACCACCCATCCGAGGGCGTCCACGCCCGCTAGGAGCCCGAGCGACAGCACGAACACGAACAATCCGAGACACACCGCCAGCCAATCCTCGGTCATGCGCGGTGCCGCCGCCACCGGCGCGGGAACACGCGCTACCGTCGCATCAGTAGCCATGGGTGACCTCGCTGGGCCGCGGCCGGGCGTCGGGACGACGCCACCGACTCAGCCGTGCTGGCACGGACGATAGGGACATTGGGTCCAACTGTCAAGGGCACTGGCTCGGTCGGTCAGTCGCTGAGTGGCGGGCGAGGCAGCCTGCTTCCGCGGCTTGACGGGTAGTCTATAGACCCACTAATCTAATCGGTCATGCTGTCTCGGAAGGCGAAATATGGGCTGAAGGCCATGCTTCGGCTGGCGAGCCTTCCGACGCCTGCTCCGCTCCTGGTGGCCGATCTGGCCGAAATCGAGCAGATCCCCAAGAAGTTCCTCGAACAGATCCTCCTGGAACTCAGGCACCGCGGTCTCCTGCAGAGCAAGAAGGGCAAGGGTGGGGGGTATATGCTCGGCCGTCCGGCCTCGCGGATCAGCATGGGCGAGATCGTCCGGGCGCTGGACGGTCCGCTGGCGCCGATACCTTGCGTGAGCCAGACGGCCTACATCAAGTGCGACGAGTGCCTGGACGAGCGGACTTGTGGCATCCGCATGCTGATGAAGGATGTCCGCGACGCCACGGCGGCGATTCTCGACAGCCGGAGCCTGGCCGACATGGTGGCCATGGTCGCCGATGTGGAAGCCCGCCTCCACGAAGAAACGCGTGCGGCCGCCGTCCCCTCAGGGCGAGTCGCCCGCCTCGTGCCGACCGATCGGATCGGCCGCGCCGCCCGCTCAGTGCGGAAGCCCCAGTGACGGAGCCCGGTCCCGGCACAGGGGCTTTGCCCACCCTTCAATCGATTCCTGGCTTGGGGACGTCAGCGCCAGAGCCGCCGCGCTGGCGACGAACAGCGTGGCCGTGACCGCCACGGCCCAGCTCGGGACGAGTTCGCCGACCGCCAGGCGCCCGTAGAACTCCGCGACGTTGGCCGGGCTGGCCGGGTGGATGAACACCTTGGCCAGCCACGCGGCCGTGATGAAGAGCATCAACATCAGGTAGTTGCGTCGCAACCGCGTCCGGCACGCGGCGAGCAGGCTGATCTTCAGGCAGGGGTGGACCAGATCGGCGGCCAGCTCCTGCCGCCAGCTCGGGTCCGCCGCCGGGCTTGGCCGAAGCACGCCAACGTAGTAGTGTCCCTCGATCTGGCGCAGGCGCCAGCAGCTGTGATGCAGGTGCTGGTAGCGCCTGGCCTCGATCAACATGCACATCCCCGCGGCCGCGAGGCCGAGGAGCAGGACGTACAGGGGGCGTGCGCTCCAATCCCAGGGCGAACGTCGTCATCCCCAACGAGAGCACGATGGCCCAGTTGCTCGTCGTATCGAGCCGCTGCCGCCACGCGGTCATGCGGTGCATCTCGCCGCGGAACAGGTGCGCCACGGCCGTGTCGAAGTTCCCCGAATCCTTGGGCGTCGAGCCGAGCTGACCGATCCCGCTGTCGTATGTGGCCATGAGCCGTCCCTCCCGAACGCCTAAGCAATGCGAGGCCCCGCGGCCGCGCGGCGGATGGTATCCAGCAACTCGTCGAGCTCGACCGGCTTGAGCAGGTAGTCGAAGGCGCCGAGGTCCATCCCGCGAATACCCAGCTCCACCGAACCATGTCCCGTGAGCAGGACCACCGGTACGCCAGGGTGGTCCTGGCGGATGCGCGCCAGCACTTGGAGGCCGTCGAGGCCCGGCATGCGCAAATCCGCGACGACGCAGTCGAACGGGTGGGCCGCGAGGGCGGCCAGGCCGGCCTCGCCGCTCTGGGCCGTCGTGCAGACCACCCCCCGTCGGGCCAGCCGGGCAGCAATCGGCTCCAGGAATTCCGCCTCGTCGTCGATCAGCAGTACGCGCAGGTCCGCCATGCCCTCCCCGGCGCCGGATTACCGGCCATCATCTTGGATCGGAAACCACATCGTGAACACCGCCCCGCCCTCCGGGCCGTTCGACACCGTGATCCGGCCTCCGAGCGTGCGCATGATCTCCCGGCAGATCGCCAGGCCGAGGCCGCAGTGCCGCGAATCGTGCGGCTTGGTTGAGTAGAATGGCTCGAAGACCCGTTCCAGGTTTGCCTCCGGGATCCCCTGGCCCGAGTCGGTCACCTCAACCTCGACGCCGCCCCGGGCACACCGCACGCGCAGGTACACCTCGCCGTCATGGCCGACCGCATCGAGGGCGTTGCTGATGACGTTGAGGAAGACCTGCTGGATCTGCCCGAGATTGCTGCGGACCAGCGGAACACCCTCGGCGTAGTCCCGGTTCACCCGGATCCGTGCGGCCTCCGCGTCCTTTTCGACGAACGTCACCGTCTCGTCGAGGGCCGCGACGACGTCGAGCGGTTCGGTCAAGGGCCCGACCCGACGTGAGAATCCGAGCAGGCGGTGCGTGACGCTCTTCCCCCGCTGCACCTGCGCGGCGATCTTCTCCAGGCGCTCCTGGACCTCGGCGTCCGTCGGATTGCTCGCCGGGTCGGTCAGCACGTCCCGCAGCAGGCCGACCTGAGCGTCGATGATTGCCAGCGGGTTGTTAATCTCATGAGCCGTGGTCGTCGCCAGCCGCCCGATCGCCGCCAGCTTCTCGGATTGTGCCACCGATTCGTAGAGGGCCGCGCGTTCTTCCTCGAGCGCGCGCACCCGACGATACCCGTACCGCGTGAGGGGCAGGGCGGCGACCGGCACAGCGAGCAGGCAGACGAGGCCCACCCAGACCAGCGGCGACGCGAGGTCGATGGCCGACGAGGCGGCCACGACCGGCTGACGCGCGACCAGCACCCAGGTCGCTCCCGCGAGCCACCGGGTTGCCATCAGCTCCCGCCGGCCGCTGCGGCGCGTCTCGACGAGCCGGACACCGGCGTGGAGCGGGATGGCGAGATCGGACCGCACGATCAGGTGGCCCGTCCGGTCGCACCGCGTCTGAAACTCGCCGGCCCGATTCAGGATGAACAGGTCGCCGCCGGGCTCCAGGCGACCCTCGCCGACCAGGGCGTTCAACTCGTCCAGGTCGAGCGTCGCCCGCAACAGCCACGTCCCTCCGCACTCGTGCTTGCGCACCGCCACGATGACGTGCGGGACTCCGCGGAGGCCCAGGAACAGGTCGCTCCGGTACCGGCCCGAGGAGAGCGCGCGGGCGAACCACGGCTCGTCCCGGTAGTTCCGGTCCTGCGGGTCGAAAGGCCCAGCGTCGGCAACGCGGTGGCCCTCGCTGTCGATGACGCCGAAATCGACGACGCCGCGGCCGCGCCGCATCTCCGCGAACAGCCGCGCCACCACGTCCGGCTTCCGGAGTTCAGCCATGGGCAGCGCCTGGCCAATCAACTCGAGCTGGCGCAGCGTGTGCTCGAGAAACAGGTCGACCGTCGCGGCGCGGGACTCGACCATGCTCTCGAACAGCCCGCGCCGCTGCGACTCGAGCGCGCGCCGCTCGGCGACGACGCTGGCCAAACCGACACCGAGCACGGGCAGGACGCCGAACACGGTCAGGCCGGCGAACATCCGGGTCCGCAGGCGGCGGTCCCGCTGCTCGGCCGTCTCACGCCTGGCCGGGCCGGCCGGCGAAGCCGTAGTCTTCCGCCAGAAACGCACGTTCATAGTCGAACAGAGCCTCTTCCGACACGAGCGCCATGTCCAGGTGGTTGACGTAGCCAATCAGCAGGCCCAAGCGTCGGAGCGCTTCGTCCATCGTGTCGGGTCGCCGGTGCCGCAGGCGCGCGGTCAGCAGGTCGGCCCGTCGATCGGTTTCGAAACCCAGCCGGTCCAGAATCCGCTGCAGCAGGCGGGCGCGGCGGCTGCGCTGCTCGAGGGCCGTCGATCCGCCGACGAAGCGGAACGAGATGTAGTTCGACTCGATGAGGTCGCCGACGCGGGCATCGATCGTGGAGAAGTGGTAGCCAAGCCGGGAGTTGAAGTTGAGGTACTCGCCGGTCACGAATACGTACGACGGCTCTCCCATGTGACGCAGGCGCGAGTCCTGGTCGAACGTGTAGTGCACCATGGCCGCCATCAAGCCGGGCACGGACACGGGCCGCAACCGATGCCAGTCCAGGCGCGGGTCGGTCATGCCCTTCCAGAGCGCGAGCATCGGGCGGCACTGGACCTGGGCGAGCGCGACGTCGGCGTGGGGTGACACCGGTAACAGGCCGCCGCCGAGGTCAAACAACCGGCAGTCGAGCGGCACCTCCGTGACGAGGCGGTGCAGAGCCTCGCCGCGTCGCAACGCCTGGTCACCCAGTTCGAACATCGCTTCGATGGTCGCCTGGTGACAGAAACGAATGACGTCGTGCAGCGTGCGGCAGGCCCGCGCGGAATAGCCGCTGGCCAACCGGTCGGTGAGCGTGAGCGGGATGATCCGGTCGGCCACCGACGCGAGCAGATCGCGGTGAGGGTCCGGCGCCCGCCGGTTCCCTGGGAGCGGGTGCGCGGAGGCGAGGGCCTCGACCAGCCCCTGATAAACGTAGCCGTTGCGGGCGTCGACGGTAACCACGTTGCCGCTCGCAAGCGCGGCCGTGGCGGTGCGCGTGGCGAAGAGCGCCGGGACCTTGAGCTCCCGCGCCACCGTAGCGAGGTGGCCCGTCACCTCGCCAGCATCTGCGACCACGGCGGCCGAGCGAGCGAGCAGGACTGCCAGCCGCGGGCTGGCCTGGCGCACCACGATGACGGCGCCCGGCGGACACCGGAGGATATCCAGGTCCCCGTCCACCCGGAACACGGCCCCCACGCCCACGCCTGGCGAGGCGGACGCGCCGCCGGCCAGGAGGACCGTGTGCCCGGGCACTGGCCCATCGCGGCGTCGGGCGGTGGCAGCGACCCATTCCGGCTGGGGTCGGACCTGCAGGAGGAAGACGCGCCCATCGCGGTCGATCGCCCACTCCATGTCGACGGGGGATCCCACGACCGGTTCCAGTCGGTGCGCGAGGGAGGTGAGCGTCAGCACCTGGCGGTCCGACAGGATCAGCGCGGGGGGCGAGTGGGCCGGCACCTCCACGCGGCGCGTCCCTTCCGTCTCGGACGGGACGATCTGCCACGTCTGGCGCCCCGCGCGCCGCTCCGCCACGGCGGCCGAACGGCAGTCGACCCAGTACGAGTCGGGCTCCGCCGAGCCGTCCACCGCGGTCTGACCCAGTCCCCGAACCGCCTGGACGAGACTGAGACGCCGGCCCGCGCCGCGGCACCCGCTGTACACGACTCCCGCGGCCGCGGCGTCCACCATCTCCATCACGCAGCAACACATGGCCACCTCGTGGTCGGCGTATCCTCTCGCCGTCCGATAGGCCACGGCCTCCGGGGAATACTTGCTCGCCACGACCGACCGGAAGGCTTCAACGACGCGGGACATGGGCACGTTCAGCAGCGACCGATACTGTCCCGCGAATGACATCTCCAGACCGCCTTCCATCAGCGCGCTCGAGCGGACCGCGAGGCGGACGCCAGTCCCGCTCATCGCGACCACGCCTTGCTCGATCGCCGCCGCGACCTCGTCCGGCACCCGCGCCGTCTCGACGAGCTGCGTGGCCTGGGCCGAGGCCTCGAAACAACCCGCGACCGAGTCTGTGGGCATCGCGGCCAGCACCTCGGCGAGTCTCTCGCCCAGGTGGTCGGCGGCCATGAACGCCCAGAAGGCGTGCACCGAGGTTCCGAACGCCTTGGGGACGGACCCGGGCAGCAAGCGGGTGATCTCGCCCAGCAGGGCGCTCTTCTGGCCGAACATCTCGGCCATGGACGCGTCGAGGCTCGAGAGCGACGCGACGTGTCCAACCGTCTGCAGCGTCGGCGGGACCTCGACGCGCCGCCTGAGGTCGTCCTTCAAGGCGTCGAACCGCTCGGCCACCTCGGGGAAGCGGTCGCCCGTCATGCGGTTGAGGTTCGCGACCATCCGGTGGGTCTGCGTGACCACGCCGGCCACCAGCCGGCGAACGGCCGACGCGCCGAGCGGAGTCTCGCCGTCGAGCGACTGCTGGATGCGGGCGATGCACGCGAGCGCCGTGTTGTTGGCGTGCAGGACCTCGCGGACGCACGACACCCGGAGTTCCAGGGGAAGGGAGGCCCGTGCGCGCCACCGCAGCAGCCTCTTGAGCCCGTTGGTCATCGTCGGTTACGCCCGTGCCCGGGCACGATCGGGGACGAAAGCGGGTTGAGACGCCGGGCGAGATTTGACGCCCGCGCAAGACGGTCTCGAACCGAGCCCGTGCGCCGCTCCCGCGAGCGACCCGGCTGGGCTCCGCGGGCACCCGCCGCGCGCCCGGCCGGTCTCGTGTACCGAGTCGTCCGGCTCTGTTCGCCGAGGTCGAGGGTCCCGGTTACGACGCGCTGGAGAGCAGGCCGACACCCCGATCCGGCCCGACGAGGCACAACACCGCGCCAGGTTCGCGACTGGCGCTGAGGATAGCACGCTCGTCGCTGTTGGATCCTCTGCTGGCAGACCTCGTCAGCCGCGCGGTCCCTTGTGCCGTTGACAGCACGGCTGTCTCCCCCTAGGCTCTTGCTTCGGGCCGCCGTATCCGGTGCTGACGTGGCCGATCGGTGCGATCACGTCCCGATCGCTGCGCCACGGACGACTTTCCGGCGCTCGAGTGGCCAGGCTGGGTCCATGAGGTTCTGGTTTCGGTCTCGGGGCGAACCGTCTTCTGTCGCTGACTCCCTGGAATGGCTGGCGCAGAAGCACCGCCACTGCCGCGAGGTCATCGCCCGCAACAACGACGCGCTCGAGCTGCTCGCCGGTGTGCAGGAAGACCTGGCCTACGCGCCCCCGCGGGCCGAGGTGATTGGCGACCAGGTGACCGCGATCTTCGGAGAGTTGTCCGGGACCATTGGTGCGCTCGAACGGCTGACCGGTCGGCCTCATCCCGCGCTCCGCCAGGCGATCGCGCGACAGCAGGGGGAGATTGAGACCTCGCTGGCGGCGCGCCAGGAACGGCCGACCGGGCGGTTGGCGGTTCGCCTCTCGGACGTCGGCGGGGCCGACGCGCAGGAGGTCGGGGGCAAGGCGGCGGTACTGGGCGAGATCCACCGCGCCCTCGGGGTTCCGGTGCCCGACGGATACGTGATGACCGTCGAGGCCTACGAGCAGTTCTGGGTGAGGCACGAGTGGCGGCGGGTCCGCGACGCGATGCGCCACCTGGATCCGGCCGACCCCGTGGCGCTGTGGCGTGCGTCCCGCGGCCTGCGGGCGGCGCTCCTGCGTCTGCCCTTGCCGCGGGCGGTCGAAGTGGCGCTGCTCGAGCGTGCCCGCGTGCTCGGCGCCGGGGACGTCGGCCTGTCGGTCCGGTCCAGCGCCGTCGGCGAGGGCGAGGCGAGGACGTTTGCGGGCCAGTTTCGGAGCGTGGTCAGCGCCACGCCCTCAAAGCTGGCGTCCGCCTACCGGGCCGTGGTCGCCAGTCGCTTTAGCCCGCGGGCCCTGGCCTACCGTCTGTCGCTCGGCCTGGCGGACGTCGACAGTCCGATGGCCGTGCTGGTGCTGCCGACGTTGGCAGCCCGTGCGGCCGGCATCCTGTACACGCAAGATCCGCAGGGGCGGCGGCGCGACGAGCTCTGGGTGACCGCCCGGTGGGGGCTCGGCCTCGACGTGGCGCACGGACACCAGGCGGACCTCTACGTCGTGTCGCGACGGGCTCCGCACCCGATGGTCGAACGCCGTGTCGTTCCGAAGGTTGCGGAGGTCGTCCCCCGTCGAGGTGGGGGGCTGCTCCGCCGGCGGGTCAGCGGCGAGCGCGTCGACGCGCCAGCGATTGAGCCGGACCAGCTCGCCCGTCTGGCCGAGTGGGCGCTGCGCATCGAGGACCACTTCCGCGCCCCGCAGGATATCGAGTGGGTGCTCGACGAGGGCGGTCAGCTCTGGGTCGTCCAGGCGCGTCCGCTGGCCCGCGCGCCGACGCCGCACGGCCGCACGCGACCAGTGCACGCCGGCGAGGTCCTGTCGTCCTCCGGGCGGACCGTCTATCCGGGCAGAGCGCTGGGTCCGGCCTTCCTGGCCCCGTCACCGCGCGATCTGCACGCGACGCCGAAGGGCGCGATCCTGATCCTCCGGCGCGCCTCTCCGGACATCGTGCGGGTCTTTCCGCGCATCGCCGGGCTGGTGGCCGAGTGGGGCAACATCACCGGTCACGCAGCGACCCTGCTGCGGGAGTTCCAGATTCCGTCTCTGTTCGAAGCCACCGGGATCTACGAGCGCGTCAAGAACGGCGAGACGGTCAGCCTCGACAGCGGCGCCGGTCGCCTCTACCGCGGGGCGGCGTGGCCCGCCGACGCCCACCCCGCGCCGGCCTCCGGAAGAGGACGCGACCCCGCCCGCGACGAGGTGGTCGGCCGTCGGCTCCTCGCCCTCACGCTCCTCGACCCCACCGCGTGGAGCTTTCGTGCCTCGAACTGCCAGTCGGCTCACGACGTCCTGCGGTTCTGTCACGAGCGCGCGATCGCCGAGATGTTCGCGCTGAACGACCGGGCCCTGCACCTCGGCGGGCACGCGGACAAGCGCCTGCTCTCCGACGCCCCGATCAACCTGCACGTACTCGACCTCGGCGGCGGCCTGCTCACCGCGGACGGCGAGGGGCCCGTGGTCCGCCCGGCGCAGATCGCCTCGCGCCCGTTCCAGGCCCTCTGGCGAGGCCTCACGCACCCCGACGTGACGTGGAACCGCGACATGCCGGCCAGCGTCGGCGGACTTGCGTCCGTCATGGGCCAGGCCTTCTCGGCGTCGCAGCCGTCCGCCAGACGGCCGGTCGGGGCGAAGAGCTATCTGATGGTCACGCGCGACTACATGAACCTGAACGCCCGGCTCGCGTTCCACTTCACCCTGGTGGACGCCACGCTGTCGGATCAGCCCGAGGCGAACACGATCGCCTTCCGGTTCGCCGGCGGCGGCGCGACCAGACAGCGCCGCGACCTGCGTGCGTGCTTCGTCGAGGCGTGTCTTGCGTCCTACGGCTTCGCCGTCGATCGACGGGGCGACCTGGTCAACGCGTGGTTCAAGAAGGCCACCGCGGCCGAGACCGAGACCCGGCTGGATATCGTTGGCCGTCTGATGGCGTGCTCGAGCCAGCTGGACATGTACATGACCGATGTCGGCGCGATGCAGTGGTACGTGCAGCAGTTCCTCGACGGCAATTACGGCTTCAGGACAGAGCCCGCGACGGGGGGGAAGTGAGCACCGGTCCGGCCACCCCCGGTCATGACGCCGGTGGGTCGCCGTCCAGTCGCGACTTCAGGGCGCGGTTCTCGCTCGAGAGCCGCCGCCACTCGAGCGCCCGCTCGATGGCGATGAGGACTTGTTCCTTGCGGAACGGTTTGGTGATGTAGTCGTACGCCCCCCGGCGGAGCGCTGCCTCCGCCGACTCGCTACTGCCGTACGCGGTGATGATCACCACGGGTGTCGAGGGACTCAGGTGGCGGACGAGAATCGATGATCTCGAGGCCGTCTCGCCCGAGCATCTTCAGGTCCGAGATGACGAGTGCCGGCGGGTGGGCGGCCATCAGCTCCTCGAGTTCGAGCGGGTTGTTCGTCGTGACGACCTCGTGCGGCGTCCGGCCGGAGATGATCGTCTTCAACAGCAGGAGCATGTCGAGCTCGTCGTCGAGAATGAGAATGCGCTCGCTCATCGTGACCCCCCGTTGACGTGCCGGGCGCCGGCTGGCGCGCCCGCCCGCTCGGCCTCGCCGGCGACCGGCAGGAAGATGCGGAAGACGGTGCCGCACCGATTCGGCCCCACCTCGGCGACGTGGTGGCTCTCAACCGTGATCCGGCCGCCGGCCTTCTCCACGATGCCGTGGCTGATGGAGAGGCCGAGGCCCGTGCCCTCGCCGGGCGGCTTGGTCGTGAAGAACGGGTCGAAGATGTGTTCGAGGTCCGCGCGGGGGATGCCGTGTCCGGTGTCGCGAACCTGGATCTCGACGGACCCGCCCGCCTGGCCGGTCCGTACGCGAAGCACGCCGCCGCCCTTCATGGCCGCCCTCGCGTTGGTGATCAGGTTCAGCACCACCTGGTGGAAGCCCTGGGCGTCGCCGCGCGCGGGCGGCAGGGTGTCGTCGAGCTCCTCGTGGCACCCGATCTTCTCGGTCAGCAGCGTGCCCCGGACCATCGCCAGGAGCTTCCGCAGTTCCGCGTTGACATCCAGGCCCCCCTCGCCGGGCGGCGCGACGCGCGCGTAGGTGCCCAGGTTCTGGACGATCGTCTGGCAGGCCGTCGCCTGCCGTTCGATCACCGTCAGGGTACTCGTGCGTCTCGGTTCCCGGCGGCGTCCGCTCCAGCAGCAGGTCGGTGAAGCCGAGGATGATGGCGATGGGGTTGTTGACCTCGTGGGCGACCCCGGCGGCCAGGGTGCCGAGCGACGCCAGCCGCGCGCTGCGATTGACCTGCTGCTCCTTCTCCCGCTGCACGGTCAGCCAATAGCGTTCGACCCGCACCAGGGAGATCGCGCCCGCCGCGATTCCGAGGACGATGGCGAGCTGGACCCCGAGCTGGCGGAGCAGGAGCGCCCGCACGATCCGCTGGACCTCGGCGACGGGCGCGACGACCGCGACCGACCACAGCAGCCTCGGTGGGCCCGCGTCGACGAGGATCGGACAATAGCCGATCAGTTTCCGGACGGGGCCGATTTCTTGGCGGTGCCAGCCGGACTGGTACTCGCCGACTCCCTCCTGCCCGCGGAGCATGAAGTCGCGCATGATGGTGTTGATGCCCTCGAACCCGAGGCGCGGGTTCTTCTCGCGGCGGGCGGTGAACGCGCTCTTGCCGATGAAGTCGGCCATCGGGTGGGCGAGGAAGGTCCCGCGCTCGTCGATCACCCAGGCGTACCCGGTGGACCCGGAGCGCGCGTTTGCCGTGAAGCGAGCGGCGAGCGCCGCCGCGTCGACCACGAACACGAGGACGCCGGCGACGCCGGCGTTCCCACCCGTGGGGACGGACGCGCGGCGTGGGGTGACCATCAGCAACGTGCGGGCATCTGCGTGGTCCGCCCCCCGATACGCGGGGGTGACCAGGACGCGTCCGACGCTCTCGGGACGGGACACCCAGTCGGTGAACGAACCCGGGTCGTAGGGTCGGTCGCCGGAGGCCGCGGCCCCCGCCGCGGTCACCACCTCGACCGCCCGGCCGTCCGGGCGCAGGTACCCCACCTCGAGCACCTCGCCTCCGTCAATCGCCGACAAGGCAGATTCCATGCGCGCACGCCAGGGGTCGGGCGCGGAGGGGTCCGGGGCGGGCGACTGGCTGAGGACCAGGAGCTCCCGGCGCAGGAAGTCGACGTCCTGCCGGATCAGACTCGCCAGATCCCGCGCGAGGACCAGTTGCTGCGCGTTGAAGTCCTCGGTGACCACCTGCCGCATCTTCACGAACGCGATGAGCCCCATGACGAACGCCGTGAGCAGGAGCCCCGCAGCGGCCACCATGCCCACGAGTGCGACGGCGTGACGGTCACGGTACCACCGGGCGGGCATCATCGCGGCTCCTCCGTGCCGGGTCCGAGAACCGACGCGCCGCCCCGAAACGCGCCCACGGCCGCCTCGACGGCCGCCTCATCCGGGAGCCGGGTGTCCAGCTGGCGCGTCAAGACGAGGAGACGGCCGAGCGTTTCGAGTTCGACGGCAAGCGGTCCGGCGTCGAGCGCCGCGGCGCGCGCGACCAGCGCGTCGCCGCGACGGGCAACAGCCCAGGGACCGGCCCCCAGGATCCGAGCAATGAAGTCGAGGCGCCGCTCGCGACTGTGCGCGTCGGCGGCTCCGCCCTGGAAGAGGAAACTGGCGTAGTTGTCGTCCGCCCGGTCGCTGACGTGTGCGTCGACGCTGGAGAAGTGGTACCCAAGGCGGAACGTCATGTTCAGATAGCTTGGCGTCACCATGACGTAGTTGGGGACCGCGCTGTCGGCCGCCGGGTCAACCGACATCATCTGCCGCACCATCAGCTGCGCGAGGCCGCCGACGTCGACCGCCGGGGTCTGGTCCCATTTCACCAGTGCCATGCCGCGCCAGAGGGCAGCAAACGGCCGCGAACGGATCTCCTCCGGCCTCACGCTCACGGCACCCGGAGCCGCCGCCACGGCCCCACCCAGGTCGAGGATGCGGAGGTCGACAGGCATCGGGCTCTCGAGTCGAAACACATCGCGGTGCCCGCGGCCAGTCCGGAACATCGCCTGGACCGCCTGCTCGTGGGCGTAGCGGAGCAGGTCGTGGAGGGTCCGGCACGCGGACGGCTTGAAGGTGCGCGCGCCGGGGTCCACGAGCGTGAGCGGCACCAGGGCCGCCCGGACGGCCGCAAGCTTCCGGCCGAGCGGGGTTGCGGCTCCCTCGTCGTCGACGCGCCGGCGTGCGGCGCCGCCCAGCAGGGCCTCGAGGCGCCCCTCGTAGACGTCGCCCAATTCGGCGTCAACCGTGACCACCTGGCCCGGTCGCAACGTGTCCCGCGCCCCCCGCACGCCAAAGAGCGCGGGCACGCGAAGCTCGCGCGCCACGGTGGCGAGATGGCTCGCCATCGCGCCGGTCTCGGTGACGAGCGCCGACGCCCGCTCGAGGATGGCGGCGAGCTCCGGGGCGGCGGCAGCCGCGACGATGACCTCACCCGGCGGGAGGTCCCGTCGCGGGGGCAGGCGGTCCACGATGGCGACGGGCCCCGCGCCCACGCCGCGTGACGCCACGAAGCCGCCGGAGAGCAGGGGCCGCAGTCCCTTTCTGAGGGCGATGCCGTCCGGACGAGCCTCCTGGGGGAGGGCCAGGGAGCGGGACTGCAGCACCAGGAGCCGATCGTCAGCGTCCAGGGCCCATTCGACATCCTGCGGCCTGCCGTAGAAGTCCTCCAGGCGCCGGCCGTACGACGCGAGCAGGGAGGCCTGATCGCGCGAGAGACACGACGCTTTGCGCATCCACCCCGGCACGGCGACCTCGACCACTCCGGCCGAGGGGCCGGGCAGCTGCATGCGCGTCTTGGACCCGACCTGGGCGTCCAGCACCGCGAAGGGCCGCGCGCGCGAGACGAGCAGGACATCCGGGACGACCGTTCCCTCGACCGTCGACGACCCGAGACCCCACGTCCCGGTGATCACCATCAGCTCCTCCGACGGCCGGTCCGGCACGCGCGTGTAGAGCACGCCGCTCGAACGGGCGTTCACCATGCGGACCACGCCGATGGCCATCGGGCGCAGCGTCGTGTCGCTGCCGAGCCGCTTGTAGTAGATCACCGCGCGCGGACCGAACTGGCTGGCCAGGACCTGCCGGCACGCGGCGAGCAGGCCATCCCGATCGACGTTGAGGATCGATTCGTATTGCCCTGCGAAGCTGAACTCCCCGTCCTCGTCGAAGGCGCTCGAGCGGACCGAGACGCGGAGGGCGGTGGTGGCGCCGCGCCTGGCGAGGTCGTCGAAGGCGGACTCAATGGCACTGGCCATCGCCGGCGGCCAACGCGCCGCGCGCACGCGCGCCTGAATCCCCGCGCTGTGGTCCGCGAGCGCCTGGCGATCGAGCCGTGGCATGGCGGAGATGTCCGCCTGGATTGCGGGCCACAAGCCGTTGGCGGCGAGCAATTCCTGGCACGCGCCGGCGGTGATGACGTAGCCGTCGGGCACCGGCAGTCCCGTCTGGCACCTGATCTGGCTGAGGTGCCGCACCTTCTTACCGGTCAGCACCTCGGGCAGAGCCGACGCCGAGTCCAGGGAGGCCAGCCACGGGCCGTCGGGCAGCGTGGTCTGCTCGCGCAGGGCGCCCTCGATGTCTCCTCTGAGGCGGGTCATGACCGCTGCGAGCTGCCGATCCGGCGACCCCGTGACCGCGCCGAGCGCGTCGATGGTCTCCTGTCCCAGCGTAATCGCCCGTTCGCAGGTGGCCCGCAGGTAGGCGACGTCGAACACGAACTCGCCGCTGCCCTTCGCCTGGAGGTCGGCGATCAGCTCGAGGGCGGCGTTGTTGGCGGTCGTCAGCCGCCGGAGCGCCTCGCAGCGTTCCCGCAGGCGCTCGATTGCGGCCGGGGAGGGCGGAGCACCGCCGCCACCCCTCAACGCGCCACGTCGCCAGGCCGTGATGGACCTCCCCCGGCACCCGCCGGTTCGAACAGGTAGTTGCCGTCCAGGAACGCACGAACGTACCACTCGATCGGGGTGCTCGGGCCCATGCGCATGTCGAGCTGACGCGTCGCGACGATGAGGCGCCCGAGCTGATCGAGCCGCGTGAGGATGCCGTCCCGATGGTACTTGCGCAGCCGGGCGTTGATGAGGTCGCCCGTGCGCTCGATCTGGAAATCCAGGCGCTCCAGAATGGCGGCAATCACCTCGCACCGCTTCGAGCGCCGTTCGAAATCGGCCGCGCCGCCGCGAAAGCGGAAGCTGATGTAGTTTCGCGTGAGCGTCTCGGAGCAGTAGGCATCCACCGCCGCGAAATGGTAGCCAATGCGCGAGCTGAAGTTGCAGTACGCCTCCGCGACGATCGCGTAGCTCCGGTCCCCGAGGTCGCGCTGCCCGTCGTCCGACCGCGGCGCGATCATCGTTTCGGTGGCCACCGACAGAAATCCGGAAAGCGAAATGCGCTTCGGTTCTGACCACCGCAGGGCCGGGTGCATCATGCCGGCGAGCAGCGCCCGCATCGGCTCGGACTGGATGTCGGCGGTGCGGATGGGCCCCTGGGGCCGGCCGGCGCGCAACCCGCGCCCGATGTCGATCGCCAGCAGCGCGAACGGCAGCGGTTCGGCCAGCCTCACGGCCCCGGCCGTGGCGTCCGCGACCCGGTCGCTCGTGCGAAACATCTCGTCGAACACCTTCTCGTGGGCGAAGCGAGCAAGGTCATGGAGCGTCTGGCAACCGCGCGGCTGGAAGCTCGGCGTCCGGGGATCCGTGAGATTGAGCGGCACGATGGCGTCCGCAATCTCGCGGAGGAGCGCGTAGGCCGGCGTACCCTTCATCGTCCAGTCCGGCCGGTCCCGCCCACGATCCAGCACGTGGTCGACGCGCCCCGCGTACACACGCCCATTGGTGCCGTCCACCGTCACGAGTTGGTCAGGCCGGAGCGTCGAGGTCGCCAGCCCGGTGCCGAGTACCGCGGGCAAGCCGAACTCCCGGGCCAGCGACGCCATGTGTCCGGCGGCGGCGCCCACGTCCGTAATGATGGCGGCCGCCCGCCGGAACGCGCCAACGAACTGGGGCGACGAGTGTCGAGTGACGAGGATCGCGCCCGCCGGCACCCGCGACAGGTCGTCCGAGTCTCCGCAGAGGTAGACGGGACCGCACGCACACCCGTGCGAGGCGGGAGCGCCGGTCAACAGGGGTGCTGCCCCGGGCTCGTCGGGTGTCGCCTCTGGGCGGTCCGGTTGCGCTTGGCTGGCGAGAAACGGCCGGGCCTGGAGTACCAGGAAGCGGCCGCTGCCATCGAGCGCCCACTCGATCTCCTGCGGCGCGGCGAAGTGCGCCTCGACGGCGAGGGTCATGAGCGCCAACGCCCGTACCTGGACGTCGGCCAGGCAGAACGAGGAGACGCGCGCGGCGGGCACGGCGAGGCTTTGCACGCCGCCCCCCGGGAGCGGCTCGACGGAGGTGTCCTTCACGCCAGCCCGGCGGCTGACGATGGTCGGCGGGTTGGACCGGCTGACGCTCCAGGAGTCGGGGCTGACCGACCCGCCCACCGTCGCGACGCCCAGGCCCCAGGCGCCGGTTACGAGCGTCAGGGCGCCGCCGGGCGCATTCGGGTCGCGTGAGCACGCGACGCCGCTGGCGGTCGCGTCCACCATGACCATGCAGAGCACCGCCATCGGCACTTCTTCCTCGGCGATGCCGTAGACCGAACGGTAGAAGAGCGCGCGCGGCGAGTAGAGGCTGCACAGCACCTCCTTGTACGCCTCCAGCAGCCCGCCTCGTGTGACGTTGAGGACCGTCGCATACTGGCCGGCGAAGGAGATGACGCCGTCCTCGCCGACGGCGCTCGACCGCATCGCGACCCGCGGGGAGCGGCCGAGGTCCGCGGAGAGTCGATCGTAGGCGGTGATGACCGTGTCGGCCACCTCCGGGGGGATCGTGGCGGCCCCGACCAACTCGCAGACCTCCCGGCTGATGGCATTCAGGTCCTCCGGCCGGTTGGCCTCGATGCCAACCTGCCGGGCGCGGATCTCTTCGCCCAACCGGTCATGGGCGAGGACCGCAGCGAACGCGGCGGTCGTGATGACGAAGCCCTCCGGCACGGGCAGCCCGAGCCGGTTCCGCACGTCCGCGATGTTCGCCGCCTTGCCGCCCACGCGATCGTGCGCGCCGGCGGGCACTTCCGCCAGGGCGTAGACGAGCGGCACGTGGTCGGCGGCCGGGGCCACCAAGTGATCGACGGCCGACTCAATCCGCTGCTGCAGCGACAGGAAGACGAGGTGCAACTCCTGGAATCGGCGGGACGAGAGGGCATCGAGGTTGGCGATGATCCGGTAGGCGTGGGTGACGCTGTTGACCGCGGCCGAACGCACGAAGGCCATCCCGAACCACGTGCGCCCCACCAGGCGCTGCTCGATCTCGGCGATGATCTCGAGCAGGCCGTCGTTGGCGGCGATCAGAATCCTTGAAGGCCAAGTAGCGCAGCGCCAGCACGCTGCCCGCCGGGCGGGCCCGCAGCGGCCGCCACCGGGCCCCTTTGGTGAGCCGACTAAAGAAGTCCGTCCATGCCACGCCCGGCTCTCCGACACTGAAGGACCGCTCCGATGGGGACGCCGTGCCTGTGCGTGCGCCCTGTCCGAGCCCGCCGCCAGCGACGGCGCCCAGCCCAGCACTCGCGCCTGGCCGTGCCCGTCGGGGTGAGCGGACGCGGCCAATCCCGAGGGCGCGTCGCAGAGCGCCCGTGCAGCGCGAGCTAAGGATACCATCCGGACGCCACCAGCTAGGCTCCCGGCACCCGCGGTCGCGTCCGAGCCATCGCCGCCGGCGACCCCCTGCGCCGTACAGATGACCCACCCTGTGGAGCGGATAGACGGACTCGCCAATCGACGTGAATCCCTTGATCTGGGGGCCGAACCGCTGTATCGTCCGCTTCGCTCGGCTCGACTTCCCGACCGATGTTGTGCCGCCGGTGGACGAGCGACATCGGGTCGCCTCACGGCTTCGGGAATCGACCGGCCATGTGAAAAACTCACAAGTCGACGAGTCAGTCGGCGCCGACCGACGGCCGTCCAGCAGCCGCACGCCTCCTGGATGAAAGGGGCCGCATGGGTACAGCGTTCCGCGGCAGGGCCATTATCAAGTTTCTCTTCTGGGCCGTGGCGACGACGGTCGTGTTCACCTACGCGATCTCGTTCTACCGGTCTGGCCAGATGGCGCACTGGTACTACTTCAAGGCCAGTGCGGACGGGTACGCGCTGAACACACGGCTTGTCGTCGACGCGAGCCCCAAGCAGCCGATTACGCTGGAAGTGGGGACGTTCACGGTCGTCGATGGGCTCCGCGCCGTGCTCGTCCACAAGGGAGACATCCTCCCAGACGGCGCGACGGGGGTGATCGACCGGCAGACCGTCAAGAAGGGGCGCCGGGCGAAACTGGTCGGCGACCGGCTCCTCGTGCTCGTGCCCTGGGAGCTGAAGGAATCGAAGGGCTTCACGTATCGCGACGAGTTTACCCACAAGAACGTCAAGACCAACCCGATGTCGGGCGTCTGGAATGTGGTGATGGTGGGCCTGATTGGCCTGTGTCTGGGATACCTCGCCGAGGGTTTCACCGACATGGTGGGCTTGAGATTCCAGAAGATCGATCACACGGTCGGGCACTGAGGAGGCATCATGTTCGACTTCATCATGGCCGGCGTACAGGTGCCCGCCCTGCTGCTCGTCTTCACAGGCTTTACGGTGGGTATCGTCGGCGGGTTCGTCGGGGTGGGCGGCGGGTACATGGTGACACCCGCCCTCATCGTGTTCGGCTTCCCGGGGTACATGGCCTCCGGCATCGACATGACCCACATTGCCGGGAAGGGCATTGTCTCGACCGTCCGTCACCGCCAGCTCGGCAACATCGACTGGGTGCTGGCCCTCAGCATGATCGCGGGCACGATGTTCGGCGTCGAGGAGGGCATCCGGCTCCTCGGTTTCTTCAAGCACCTCGGGCTGTCGACCATCGCGGTCCTCGCCGCGTCGGTCTGCCTGATGTCCACGCTGTTCGTCTACACGCTGTACAGACGCTGAAGGCGCACCGCCGGCTCGCGCAGATGGCGCGTGAAGGGCAGCCGATGGCCCGCGAGGTGACGGTGTCCACGTTGCCCCGGCTGTTCCAGAGCTTCCCGCTCTCCCCGATCGTGCGGTGCCGGGTCGCGCGGGTCGTCGTGTCGATGTGGATCATCGTGCTGGTGGGCGTCATCACGGGGGTCCTCGCCGGGTTCCTGGGCGTGGGTGGCGGGTTCATCCGCGTGCCGGCCCTCGTGTACATCGTCGGGGCGTCGACGCACATCGCAGTGGGCACCGACCTGGTCGAGATCGTGTTCTCGGGGGCGTACGGGGCGCTGCGACACTCGATCGAAGGGAACGTCGATTTCATCGCCGTGATGTTCATGATCTGTGGCGCCATGTTCGGGGCGCAGTTCGGGTCGATCGCCACCGCGTTCGTCCGCGGGCCGGCGATCCGGTATGTCCTGTCGTTCTCGCTCGGCCTCGCGACGCTGGGTGCGGCGCTCCCGCTGGTGAACATCTTGGGGGGCGGCAAGGTCGCCGGCATGAACGCGATTGCGATCATTGTGACGCTGGGGCAGATGTTCTACCTCTGCCTGTTCATCCTAGCGCTCGTGTACTTCGCCTACCGGGCCCGGCGTGGCCGCTGGGTTCCCAACTGGGTCGTCCCGCTCCTGGTCCAGAACGGGACCGTCGGCGCGGTGTGACGGAGACCGGCCATGAAGAGATTGCTTGATAACATGTGGGCGTTTGCGTGCTTGCTCCTCGTGATCGCGATGGGGCTGTCGACGTTCGTGTACTACGCGTACATGCGCCCGCACCTCCCCTAAGAGGACCGTCATGAGACGACTGTGGCAGATCCTCGCGAACCTCGTGCTCTACGGCGTGCTGGTCTACTACGCCGTGCAGTCCACGGTCCTCGAGCCCGATCCGTGGTTTGCGTTCGTCGTGTGGTTCCTGCTGTTCATCGCCGTGGTCGTGGCCGTGATTCCACAGCTGCACGCCGCGAAGGTGTCCCCGGGCGAGTATCCGTATGAGGATTGAGGCGGCCGCGGGCGACGCCACGCCCGGGCTGCAGGCGGCGCTGGCCGCGCTCGACGAACGGTTCACGCTCGGGGACGTACGTCCCAAGCCGTACGCGCGCCAGCGCCAACACCTCTTGGCCCAGCTAGGCCGATCGATGATCGCCCCCTGGCTGGAGACCGGCGAGGTGGTCGTCGCGGAACATCACTGGATCGATCCCTACGACCGCATGCCGACCGCCCCGCTCAAGGAGGTCGCGCAGGTCGCGGGCAGCATGTACGCGACCGACCGACGCGTGTTCCGCTGGCGCTTTCAGGATCGGGCGGCGCCCCACGCCGCCGGCATCGACGGGTTCGAGGAAGGGCTGGAGGTCGTGCGGTACGAGGAGGTGGCGGGCCTCGTGCGGCGGCGCACGACCCGGTGGGGCGAGGCAGGCGTCGGGTGTGCCATCGGCCTCGTGGGGTGGGGACTCCGCCCGCACCTGTCGATCACCGGTCCCGCCCTGATCGTCATCGGACTGTTCGGACTGATTCACGGTCTGGCGGTTCCGACGCGATGCATCGTGTTGACCCGCCGAGACCCCGCTGAACCCGACTGGCCCATCTGGGCCTCCCGGACCGCCAGCGGACGGCGGTTGCTGGCGCACATCCGCTGCTGCCTGTCACGACACGTCGCGACCCCGTCCTTCGACGCCGACCTCCGCGCCTAGCCGCGAGTCGGACGGTGGTCGGGTGAACGCCATGGGCGAACCCCGCATCCGCGACTACGACCAGCTGCACCGCCGGCTGCTCGGCACGATGCTGGCCACCTGTCTGGTCCCGCTGCTGCTCATCGGCAGCGCGGCGTACGTGCAGTTCCAGCGGTACGCGCGCGCCATGGTGCTGGACCAGCAGGAACGGCTGGTGTTGAACCATGCGCGGTTCATCGATGCCTTCTTCCAGGCTCGGCGGGCGGAATTGGAGGCGATCACCGAGCGGTACACCGTTCCCCAACTGCTGTCCGGCGAGCTGGAGCGCGTGTTCAGCGTCTTGCAGCAGGGCGCGGGCGTCTACACGGACATCGGGATCATCGACGACGCCGGCAATCACATGCGGTACATCGGTCCGTACGACTTGGCCGGTCGGAACTACAGCCAGACCGACTGGTTCCGGCGTCTGCAGACCGACGATGTCGTGGTCAGCGATCTGTTCCTCGGCTACCGGGCGGTGCCACACTTCATCATCGCCGTGAGGCGGCACACGCCGACCGGGTACTGGATCCTGCGCGCGAGTTTGAGTACCGATTCCATCAGCCAGCTGGTCGAGGGGATCCGCGTCGGGACGACTGGCGAGGCGTTCCTGCTCGACCGGAGGGGCCTGTACCAGACGAAGACGCGGTTTCTCAGCCGGCTGCTCGGGGCGTCGAACTTCCCCTTCCTCCAGACGCATGCCGGGGTCCACTCGGGGACGCTCACCGAGCGCGGCGTCACCTTCCTCAGCTCGGACGCCTGGACGGCGGGGCAGCAATGGCTGCTGGTGTTTCGCCAGGCCGAGGCCGAGGCCTTTGCGGCCGTCCAGCGCGCGATGCTGACGTGGACGCTCATCACCCTGGGTGGTCTCGGCGGCGTCGCGATCGCGACCGTCGCCATCTCGACCCGGCTCGTGCGCTACGTCCGGCGGGCGGACGCGGAAGCCGAGCAGCTCCACGCCCAGCTGCTCGCGAGCTCCCGGCTGGCCGCCATCGGCGAGATGGCCGCCGGGGTCGCCCACGAGATCAACAACCCGCTCGCCAACATCGAGACGCTCCGCACCTGGATTCTGGACGTGGCCACGCCGGTCCCGGGTCCCGACGCGGTTGAGGAGATCAACGACGCCGCCAGGAAGATCGGGGACCAGGTCGAACGGTGCCGGCGGATCACGCACGATCTGCTCAAGTTCTCGCGACAAGTCGAGGCCGAGCGCACGACGACCGATCTGAACGCACTCCTGCGCGAGATGGTGCAGATGGTCGAACACCGGGTCCGGTCTGAAGCCGTCCGATTCACCATCGAAGGCGCGCCCCTGCCGGAGTTGGTCGGCTCCCCCTCGAAGATCCAGCAGATCGTGATGAACATCCTCAACAACGCCGTGGACGCGATGGAGGGCCGGGGCGGGACCGTCGTGCTCCGGACGCGGGCGACGGGGGAGTGGGTCGAGGTGGACTTCGTCGACTCCGGGTGCGGCATTCGCGAGGAGCACCTCGGTCGGATCTTCGAACCGTTCTTTACGACCAAGCCCGTCGGCAAGGGTACGGGCCTCGGGCTTGCCGTCTGCTACGGCCTGGTGCAGCAGATGGGCGGCCAGCTGTCGGTGCAGAGCCAGGTCGGCGTCGGGACGACCCTCACGCTCCGGCTCCCGCTCGTGGCGCCGCCCGCGCCCGCCTCGGACAACTCGACGCCGCTGCGCCCGCCGCCCGGGGCCCCGGCGGGCCGGTGATAGAATGCGCAGGGACCGCCGCCCGACGGCCGGTCGACCCGAGCGCGGCCCGGGGCGCGCGAGGATTTTGAGGCCGGACGAGCGTGGCGGGCGGCCACGCCTTCCGCCCGAGCGGAACGGCGTTGCGGTCGATCATGAAGATGTCCTGGCGTGGGCTCCTCACCTTCCTGGAAATCATCGGTCTCCGAGACGCCCGGCCGGGTGATTACCCGACGAGGCTGTCGGAGCTGAAGCTCCGCTACTTTCGATTCCGGGACCTGCTGTCGGCCAACACCGAGCTGCTCGGCGTCGTCAGCGAGATGGAACTCCGCCTGCACGGCCAGGGCACGGTGTCGCTCGGCTGGGTCCGCAGCCAGGCTCTCTTGGCGCTTACCTCCGCTCACCGCATGGTGACCGCCCTGAACGCCATCTCCGGCGGCCGCTACCGCGTGCTGGACGAGGTGTTCACGCGGATCAAGCGCAACGTCTCGGGGAGCCTGGGTGCCGTGCAGACGGCGGACGCGTGGGTCGTGCCGCTCGAGCGGATCGACCGCTCGAACGCCGCGCTGGTCGGATCGAAGATGGCCACGCTCGGCGAGATCCGCAACCAGGTCGGTCTGCCCGTCCCGGAGGCCTTTGCGACGACCGTCTCGGCCACCCAGATGCTCCTCGACGCGGCGGGCGTCGGCGCGACGCTGGAGTCCGCCGACGCCGATCGGGACGCCGCCCTGACGGAACCGGCGGCCGCAGCTGCCCGACGACGGATCCTGGAGACCGCCCTGCCCGATCGGTTCGCTGGTGCCCTACGCGAGGCCTGGCAGCGCTTGTCGTCCTCGGAGGGCCCGGTCCGGGTCGCCGTCAGGTCAAGCGCCGTCGAAGAGGATACCGAAGCGTCGTTCGCGGGACAGTACTTGACGCTGCTGAACGTTGACCTCGAGGGCCTGGCCGACGCGTACCGCCAAGTCGTGGCCAGCGCGTACGAACCGGAGGCGGTCTTCTACCGTGACAGCATGGGTATCGCCGACGCCGACGCGGCGATGGCCGTCGGGTGCGTCCGCATGGTCGACGCGGCGGCCAGCGGGATCGCCTTCTCGGTGGACCCCGTCGGCCGCGACGCCGACAGCGTGATCATCCACGCGGTGTGGGGCCTGGGGCTCGCCGTCGTTGGCGGCGAGGCGGATCCCGATGTCTATGTCGTGGCCCGGAAGGACCTCGCGATTCGTGCCGAGCTCCGCGTGAAGGCGAGGCGCCTGCGGCCCGACGCCGGCCGGGGCGTCGTCGAAGAGGACGTCCCGGCCGAGCAGCAGCTGGGCGCGTGCTTGGAGAATTCGGAAGTGGAGACCCTGGCGCGGTGGGTGCTCGCGCTCGAGAACCACTTCGGTTGTCCGCAGGACGTCGAATGGGCGCTCGACCAGCAGCGCCGGCTCTGGGTGCTGCAGAGCCGCCCGGCGGCCGCGGTCGCTGGGCGTGCCCGCGAGGAAGAGTCCTCCGTGGACCCGGGGGACTTCCTCGTCGAGGGAGGGGCCACGGCCTGTCCTGGGGCCGCGGCCGGGCCGGTCGTCCGGGTGACGCCCGACGACGACCTGCGGGCCTTCCCCGTCGGGGGCGTGCTCGTCGCCCGGCAGTCGAATCCGAGGCTGGTGCGCGCCATGAAGCGGGCGTGCGCGATCGTGACGGACGTGGGGAGCGCGATCGGGCACATGGCGTCGCTGTCTCGGGAATTCCGGGTGCCCACGATCGTCGGGATGCGCGAGGCCACGGGCCGGCTCGTGCCCGGCGACGTGGTGACCGTCGACGCCACGCGGTGTCGCGTCTACGCGGGCCGCGTGGACGTAGTCCTCGCGTCACAGCCGGCCGTCGAGGTGCGACGGCCCACTGGTCTGGCCTACCGGACGCTCGAACGGGTGGCGGCGCACATCGTGCCGCTGTCGCTCACCGATCCCCGCGATGATGCCTTCACCCCGCTCAGCTGCAGCAGCCTGCACGACCTGGCGCGCTACATCCACGAACGGTCCTTCCGGGAGCTGTTCGGCATCAGCGCGTTCGTCGGCGACCTCCGCTCCGAAACGCCCGTGCTCGACGTGTTCCTCCCGATCGACCTGTACGTGATCGACCTTGGCGGAGGCCTGACCATCCAGCCGGGGGTGCGCAAGGTGCGCCGCAACGAGATCGCGTCCGCCCCGTTTGCGGCGCTCGTCGACGGGATGCTGCACCCGGCGATCCCCCGGTACGGGCCGCGGGCGCTCGATGCCAAGGGATTCTTCCAGGTGGTGATGCAGCAGGCGCTCTCGCCGGAGGAGGACGGCACGCTCCGCGATCCGTGTTTCGCGATCGTCTCCTCGACCTACGTCAACCTCTCGGCGCGCGTCGGGTTCCACTTCAGTGCTGTCGATGCGTACTGCACCGAGCAGCAGACCGAGAACTACATCGCGTTCCGCTTCAAAGGCGGGGCGGCCGATGTCGGGCGGAGGATGCGCCGCGTGGAGGCCATCGCCCGCATCCTGCGGCACTTCGGGTTCGCCACCGAAGTGGTCAACGACCTGGTCACCGCCCAGTTCATCAAGCACGAACGCGAGGACACGCTGCGCACGCTGGAGATCGTCGGCCGGTTGCTCCAGTACATGCGGCAGATGGACGCCGCGATGGCTTCCGACCAGGTGGCCGACCGCGTGGTCGACGCCTTCATCTCGGGCCGCTATGGCCTCGACGTGCAGACCAGGGGCTGACGCGGCGACGGCACCGCCGAGGGCGGGCGGGACGCTGTCCGATCCGGCGCTCCGCCCTCTCAGTGTTGGAGTTCCTCGAGGATCGACTTCTTCTCGACGGCGCTCTGGATGCGCTGGCACAGCCGATCTACCAGGGCCGGCTTCAGCAGGTAGTCGACGGCGCCCGCGTCCATCGCTTCGACCGCGGTGGTCACCTCGGCGTGGCCGCTGAGCAGGATCACGGGCAGGCTCGCGTGGTCGATCCGGATGCGCCGGAGCGTCTCCACCCCGTCGAGGCCAGGCATCTTCTGGTCGAGGACGACCACGTCGTACGTGGCCCGTTTGAGTTCCTCGAGCGCGAGGAGGCCGTTGTTGGCCGTGCCCACCTCGTAGCCCCGTCCGCGAAGCACCTTCGACATCGACTGCAGGAAGATCTCCTCATCGTCGACGAGCAATACGCGAATACCGTGCATCTGCTCCCCCTCTCGCGCCCCGCACGGGACCGCCGCCGCGGCGCCCCGGTGCTCGTTCGACCGCCACCGCGCGCCCGCTACGCGCGCTCGCCCGCCTCGGCCTCCTCGAGCCGCTTGCGCTCGACCGCCTCCTGCACTTTCGCCAGCAGGTCCTCGAGCGTGACTGGCTTGAGGAGGTAGTCGGACGCCCCGAGCCGCATGCCGTCGATGGCGGCGTTGACCGACGCCGCCCCGCTCAGCAGGACGACCCGCACGAACGGATGCCGGCGCTTGATCTCCTTCAACGTTGCCAGCCCGTCCATGCCGGGCATGCGGACGTCGAGCACGACGACGTCGACGGCCGTCCGCTCCAGTTGCTCGAGCGCCTCGGTTCCAGACGTCGCGGCGGCGATCTCGAAGCCCCTGGCCGCGAGCCGCTTGCCGAGCGTCTCGACGAAGCGAGGCTCGTCGTCCACGAGCAGCAGCCGGGCCGCGCTCATACGCCCCCCCGTTCGGACGACGCGCGGGATGCGCGGGGCAGGGCGGCCGGGAGCGTCACCCGGAAGGTCGTGCCCCCGCCGACCCGGCTGTCCACCTCGATCCGCCCGCCCGCCCGGTGGACGATCCAGGCGGTGATCGGCAGGCCAAGGCCCGTTCCCTGGCCTTCCGGCTTGGTCGTGTAGAAGGGCTCGAAGATCCGTGCGAGCCAATCCGGGGGGATGCCCGGCCCGGTGTCCGCGATGCTCACGCGTACGTGGTCGCTCTGCCCGAAGGTCGTCAGCGTCAAGGTTCCTCCGTCTGGCATCGCTTCGACGGCGTTCTTCATCAGGTGGAAGAACACCTGCCGGAAGTCCTCGGTGTCGCCGCTCACCGGCGGCACGTGGTCGGCGAACTCCTGCACGACCGACACCCCCCTGGCGGCCAGGCTGCTCTCGAGCAGGCGCTGCGTCTGCGCGAGCAGGACACTGATGTCGACTCCTGAGGCGTGATCCACGTCGCGGCCCCAGGTCAGGATGCGCCGCGTCAGGTCGCTCGCCCGCCGCACCTGGCGTCGGATCTCGGCGAGCGAGGCCGCGAATTCGCCTCGCGCCCCCTCGGCTGCCGGGGGATCGTGCAGCAGATCCTCGCACCACCCCGCTTCCTCGTTCACGACGGCGAGCGGGTTGTTGAGATCGTGGGCGATGCTGAACGCGATGTCCCCAAGGGATGCGGACTTCGACAGGCGCGCGAATTCAAGATAGAAGGCATCCCGCTGGCGTTCGAGCTCGACCACTCGGCGTCGGACGGTCCGGTAGGTGACCGCGCCCGCCCCGGCGCAGACGGCCAGCCCGGCGGCTGCGGCGGCGGTGATCGTCGCACGTCCCGGCGCGAAGGACGATGCCTCCAGGCCGAGCATCAGCAGCAGGACCACGGCGGGCACACCGGCGACCGCGGCGGTGAGTCGCCCGACCGGAGGAACCTCTGGCCACTGGACGTTGCCCGCGTTGACCTCGCGTGGATCCATCGCCCGCCTCGCGCTGGCACACATTAGCACGCGCGTCCCGAAGGTGCACGCAACCGATACAGACGACAGACCAAGTCGTGTAATCAGGTTCGCTTGACACTCCCGGACGACGCTCGTATCGTCAGGCAGTTTCGGCAGTTCGTCCTCGAACGATCGGTCGTGCCGGAGCGGTGACTGACCCGTTCCGCAGGAGGATCCGATGGCCACGCGCTGGCCCCGCGTCGTTTTGCTGGCACTGGTTGGGACGCTGTTCGCGACGTTGCCCACGCTCGTCTGCGCGGCCCCGGAGGAGGGCAAGCTCGTCCACGTGGCCGACACCCGGCACCTGACGGGCTTCAACCTGTTCGTCGCCAACCTCTACAACACGGACCGTCTGCTGTTCACGCTGTTTGCGCTGGGCGTGACCGCGGCGCTCGGCCTCACGCTCGGCCTGCTGATGGACGTTCTCGTCGGCCTGATCGGGCTGGATCTGAAGCACCGAGGCATGCGGGAGTAGGAGACATCATGCTGGACTCCCTCACGATCATCCTCCCGATCTCCGGCGTCGCGATCAACGTGCTGCTGCTGGTCCTGCTCGGCGTGGCGGTGGGCGTCCTGGGGGGCTTCTTCGGCATGGGTGGCGCGTGGATGGTCACGCCCGCGCTGAACATCTTCGGGTTCCCGATGCCGTTCGCGGTCGGCACCGACCTCTGCCACATGGCCGGCAAGTCGATCATCTCGACCCGCCGTCATGCGCAATTCGGCAACGTCGATGTGAAGCTGGGGTTGACCATGCTCGCCTTCGACATGGCGGGCATCGAGATCGGGGCGCGCTTGGTGATGTACCTCGAGCGGCTGGGCCTGGCCGGCCCCGTCATCCGCTGGGTCTACGTCGTGTTCCTGGTCCTCATCGGCAGCTTGGTGTTCTACGACTACTTCAAGAAACGGGCGCTGGACCGCCGCAGCAGCTCCCCGACGCCGTCCTCGGCGTCGGCGGTGCAGTGGCACGTCACGCTCCACCGGATCAACCTCCCGCCCGTGCTCTACTTCAAGGCAGCACAGGTGCGCTGCTCGCTGTGGCTGCCGGCGGCGGTCGGCTTCCTGGTCGGCGTCTTGGCCGGCTTTTTGGGCATCGGGGGCGGCCTGCTGATGATGCCGGCGCTGGTCTACCTGATCGGGTGCCCGACCTACGTCGCGGTCGGCACGGACCTGTTCACGGTCATGCTCGCCGGCTTCTACGGCGCGTTCACCTACGGGATGAAGGGCCGGGTGGAGCTGCTCGCGGTGCTGGTGATGCTGCTGGGCGCCGCCCCCGGCGCGCAGCTCGGTACCTTGGCGACCAAGTACATCCGGGGTTACGGAATCCGGCTGATGTTCGGCGTGACCGTCGCGATCGCGGCCGTCTCGGTCGTCCTGAAGCAGTTCGACGTCTCGACGCTGGCATCCTGGCTCGTCATGACCGGCGTCAGTGCGATGACGCTCGTGGTCGCCATCGGCATGGTGCGGGGCGCGCTACGGGAGCTGCGGGCCAAACCGGAGGTGATCCAGCCGTGACCTTCCTCACGCGTCTCGCGGTGCTCTGTGGGATCGCCGCCCTCGTGTCCAATGGGTGCGTGCCTGTCGCGCCCGTCGTCCAGGGCAAGGTCGTCGAGGCAAACCTGTCCGCGAACCGTCTCGTGGTGCAGGACGAGACCAAGCCGGAGGACCGCGCCCTCGTGCTGGACGTCGGCGGCGCCGAGATTGGCCGGGCCCCCAGGGTCGGCGATCGGGTCCGCGTCGTGTACCGCGGGACGGCGGGCGTCAACCGGGCCATTGCGGTCATGAACCTGCCACGCCAGGCGGGGTCCCCATCTCCGACCCGTCGCTGAGCGACCGATCGATCGGGTTGCCCGGAGCGGCGCCGCGGGGGCGCTTAGTCGACAAAGTCTATCTGGTCCATCGCCCGACTTACCGACACGCGGAAGAATTGACTTCCGCGGCACCTCTCCCTATCGTGTCCCCTGGCGCGTCCCATTCCCATTCCCCTTCCCTCTCACTGGAGCAGCGACATGGCGGTCATCACGGTCTCGCGAGGATCGTTTAGCGGCGGCAAGATGCTGGCCGAGTGTTTGGCTCACGAACTCGGCTACCGGTGCGTCGACCGGGACGTCATTGTGGAGAAAGCTGCGGCGGCCGGCGCCTCCCAGGAGAGTCTCCGCGAGGCGCTGGCCAAGCCGCCGACCTTCTGGGACCGGTTCACGCACACGCGTTACCGGTACCTGACGATCATCCAGGCCGCGCTGTGCGAGGAGGTGAGCGGGGGCAACGCCGTGTACCACGGGAACGCAGGGCACCTGCTGCTGCGAGGCGTCAGCCACGTGCTGCGGGCGCGCATCGTCGCGCCCATGAGCTTCCGCGTTGCGAATGTCCAGGAACGCTTGAAGCTGACGCCGGATGGGGCCGTCACCTACATCGAGCGGATGGACCGGGACCGGGAACGCTGGACGCAGTACCTGTACAGCGTCGACTGGCGAAACCCTGCCCTCTACGACATCGTGCTGAACCTGGAGGCCTTGAACATCCGCCAGGCGTGCCAAATCATCGCGGCCACCGCCCGGCAGGACTGCTTTGCCGAGACCGCGGAGTCGCGCGCCGCCATGCAGGACCTCGTCATCGCCAGCCGCGTGCGGGCCGCGTTGGCCATCAACGAGTCCACCGAGACGCTCGAACTGCAAGTGACGGCCCGCGAAGGCGCCGTCTCGATTACCGGCAGGCTCCCGCGCGATACCGACGTCCTGGCGATCGAGAACGTCGCCAGCCGCGTCGCCGGCGTCTCCAGCGTCGACGTCGGCGTGTTCGGGCCGGCCGAGCAGTGAGCACGAGGCTCCGCGCGGGCCCGCCCGGTCGGAGGCGTTAGGGCGACGTGCGCGCGGGGCCACCCGCGGCGATCGGGCCGGCGTGGCCGTGAGCGGCCAGCGTCCGCTCGAGCTCGACGAACGCCTCTACGTATTTTCGCACCTGCGACTCGTCGTCCATCAGGATGTCGAGCTGCGCCGAGAAGCGAAGCAGCCGTCCGGTGTGCAGGAGCATGTCGGCCCCGGTCGCCTGGTCAACCCCCCGACACCATGCCGTGAGCACGTCGTTGGTTGCCGTCGCCGTGAAGCGGTGGAGCCGGAGGACCTCGCACATGAACTGCGCGCGGAGATTCCGCTGCCACGCGGCGGCGCCGCCGCCCTTCATCCGCACGCTCACGTGGTTGTTGTTCTGATTCTCCGAGAGGACGGCGTCCACCACGGCGTAGTGGTAGGCCTGCCGCGAGTTGAGATTCAGGTAGGTGTCCGTCACGCACGCGTAGTTCGGCACACCCAGGCCGCGCGCGCCGGTCGATGACACCGTGTTGACCAGCATGGAGGCCAGGGACCTGGCCTGGAGGCCGTCCACAGGGGGCCTTGGCACCTCGTCGATGGCCAACCCCCGCCAGAGCGCCCGGAACGGCACCGAGACCACCTCGTCGCACGTGATCGTCCGTTTGGTCTCCGCCCCCGGCGCGAGCCCCCCGCCGAGGTCGAGCAGGTGCAGGTAGATCGGCGGGGGACACTGCACGCGCTTGACCGCCGATCCGAGGTCCAGCAGGCTGTCGCCGATGTCGAACATCGCGAGAATTGCCATCTCGTGCGCGTAGCGGATGACATCGTGCAGCGATTGGCACGCCCATGAGCTGACGAAGGCGCTCCCGCTCAGCCGGGTCAGCTTGCTCGCGAGCACACGGGGCAGGCCGACGGCGTGGCGCCCGACCACCGACGGGGGCACCTGCGCCTGGATGTCGGGCCACAGCGCGCCCGAGTAGACGCTCCGGCCGGCCGCGTCCAGGCTCACGGTCTGTCCGGAGACTAGCGTGCGGCAGGCGCCTTCGAGGCCGAAGAGGCTGGGCACGCGGAATTCGCGGACGATCGACGCGGCATGCCCTGTGACGGTACCGTGCTCGACGATCAGGCCATTGATCAGCGGCAGGAACCGCACGCAGTCGGGCAGGATCTGGGAGACGACGAGCACCGATCCCGGTGGCACGCGATCCTCGTCGGTTGGCGTGTCGGCCACGAACACTGGCCCCACGGCGCGCCCCGACCAGACCGGCTGTCCGCCTCGCAGCAACAGCGGCGCGTCAGCAGGCACCGCCTGGCGGAGCGGCTCCGCGGTGGTCGTCCTGAGCGGGCGGGCCTGGAGGATCACCAGTCGGTCGTCGTCGCCGACCGTCCACTCGATGTCCTGCGCCTGGCCGTAATACTGCTCGATCGACAACGCCCGCTCGACCAGCTCGACGACCTCGGGATCGCTCAGTGCCGCCTGGACCTGCCGGCCCGGCTCGACCGCCTCGCGATCGAGGCCGCCCCCGGCACCGCACACCAACCGGTGGGTCTTCCGGGCGATGCGTCGCTGAAGGACACGCCGGGGTTCCCGGCGCGACACCGTGAGCTCGTCCGCGTCCGCGGTACCGGCCGAGGCGTCTGGACCGAGTCCGAGTACCGCCGAGAGCAGCAGGACGGGCGCCTTCGGGTCGTCGGGTCGGCGAGTGAAGATCACCCCGGAGGCGCGGGAACGGACCATCCGCTGGACGAGGACCGCCATGGGCGTGTCGACCTCCGCGAGGCCGCCCGCCCGGCGGTAGAACACCGCCCGGGCGGCGAAGCGGCTGCGGACCACACGCCGCCACGCCTCGCCGACGCCGCCGAGCGGTACGTTCAGGACCGTCTCGAACTGCCCGGCGAAGGACAGTTCGCTGTCCTCGCCCGCGGCGCTGGATCGGAGCGCGGCGCCCTCGCCCTCCGGGATTCCGGCCAACCGCCAGGCCTCCCGGATCGCGTCGGCCACCGCCGGGGGCACGTCGGTCTCGTCGACCAGGGCCTGGGCCAGCTCGCAGCGACGACGGAAATCCTCGGGCTGGTCGAGCCGTGCGGGCGCCAGCACCGCCCGGAGTTTTCCCGCCAGATCCCCCTGCTCCAGGAAGAGCCGGTAGGCGTCGGTGGTCGCGACGAAGGACTCAGGGACGCGAAGGCCGAGATCGCACTCCAGACGCGCGAGGTTCAGCGCCTTTCCGCCGACGCGGGCGGCGTTGGCCGACGTGATCTCGCGGAGCAGCAGCACGAGGCGAGGGGACTCCTCCTCCTCGACCTTCGACAGAAAGTCCAGCACGTCGCGCCGAATCCCGCTCACCACGTTGAGCAGGTCGAAGTAGCGGTCGCCGCTGAGCTCGTTGAGCAGCGTCACCATGTCCGAGGTGCCGTCGAACAAGGCCCGGATCTGCGTCCGGACCCTGGGTCGTGAGAACGACGTCCACGACGACTCCTCCTCGAGCTCCGCCAGCAGGCCGAGTACCTCGTTGTTCACGCGGAGCAGATCGCGGAATACGCGGTAACGCCTTCGGAGCAGGTCGAGGTCCGACGACGGAGGAGGCCCGAAGGGACGGGGGCTGAGTGCCTGGCGGACGGTGCGCAGCACAGCGCCGGCGCCAGGGGCCTCCGGGGCACCGTCCTCGTCGGGGGCCGCGGCGGAGCGGGCGTGGGCCACCGGGCCCGCGCGCTGCGACCGGCGCTTTGGGTTGGCGACGAGCCCGATGGCGAGGCCCCCTGCGATCGAGATGACGATCGCCAGGAGCCCGAAGAGCAGTCCGTGGGTGTGGGCCAGCGCGTAGAGGTAGGCTGGCAGGCCGACGCGCTCCACGGCCACCCTCGCGCGGGCGCTCGCGACCATGTGGCCCGCCGCGAACTCGTACGTCGTGATCTCGAGCGGTCCCGGTGGCACGGCGGCGGGCAGGGGGATCTCGACGCGGAACCGACGCCTGGCCGTCCGCGCGTCCTCGACCTGCACGCCGCCCGGGTGAATCCGGTACAGGCCCTCCCGCTCCTTGAGCTTCACCAGTTGCTCGACCAGCGCCCCCGCGTCGGGCCGGTCGCCGGCCAGGCTCACGCGGTCGGCGAGCGCGTCGTAGCCCAGCATCAGCTGCTGGCGAACGGCCGGCTCCGCGATCGCCGGGAGCGCGGCCGTCGTGAAGACCGCGTACACACTGGGAGCGTGCTGGAAGGTGACGTGCTCGACGCCGCCCCAGATGAGCCCGCCGATCTTAGCGCGGCGGTTGTAGGTCTGATCTTGGGCGGGTCCCATGACCCGGACGACCACCTGCGAGCGCTCGTCGACGGTGCCGCGGACCACGAGCATCGCGCCGTCGAAGAAGGTCCCAGCAGCGACGCGGGCGGGCGTCACGCTCGGTCCCTCTTCGGTAGGCGCCGCGCGGGGCGTGAGCAGCGCGAGGGCGACCAGGCAGAGGACGACCGGCCAGCGTCGACGCTGAAGCCGGGACCGCGGTCTCGTCATGTCAGTGACCTGCCAGATGCGAGAGTAGGAGATCCGGCGTTGTGAACAGGTCCGCCGCCACCTTGACGGCGACGACCAGCACCATGACCGCGAGCAGGACCTTCAGTTGATCGGCGCGCAGACGGCGTCCCAACCGCGCGCCGACGACCGCGCCCAGCGTCGATCCGACGGCGAGCACCAGTGAGAGGACGAAGTCGACGGTGAAGTTCGTGGTGGCCTGGAGCAAGGTGACCAGCATGCACGTGAAGAGGATCTGGAACAGACTCGTGCCGGCCACGACATGCATCCGCATTCCCAGGACGTAGAGCATCAGCGGCACCATGATGAATCCGCCGCCGACACCCATCAGCGCCGCGAGCAAGCCGCCCAGCAGGCCCATCGCCAGCGGCACGAGCACCGAGATCTCGATGCCGGACTTCGGAAAGGCGGTGCGGAGCGGATCGCCGTCAGCCAGGTCCGACGGGGCACGGGCTGGAACCGCCGCTCGGCCATGTAGGCCCCGCGTCGCCAGGTCCGCACCGATTCGACCAGCATGTAGCTGCCGATCCCGCCGAGCAGCACCACGTACAAGACCCGAATCACGCTGTTGGCCGGCCCGAACTGGTTCAGCCACTCGAGGATCCGGACGCCGATGACGCTCCCGAGGGCGCCGCCCAGAAACAGGAGCAGTCCCATCTTGTAGTCCACCGTGCCCCCGCGGGAGTGGGCGAGCGTTCCGGCGGTGGACGACGCGACGATCTGCGCCGAGTCGGATGCCGCCGCGACCATGGGCGAGATGCCCACGAACATCAGCAGCGGCGTCAGCAGGAAGCCGCCGCCCACGCCGAACAGACCAGACACCAGGCCGACCAGCGCCCCAATGGCCACGAGCACGGGGATGCTGGCGCTGGTCTGTGCGATGGGCAGGAAGACGTGCATCGACGACCTTTCTTGCGCGGACCAGCGGACGGGAGGTCGAGCCGATCGTCACTGGCCGCATGGGTCTCGCGGGCGGATCGAGCCCGCCGCAGGCCACCCCCTCGCCAGGAGGCTGGCGCCGGGAGGGTGTGGACTGAAAAATAGGGAGGCGGCCGCGGGCTGTCAAGGAAAACCGGCACTAGACGACCCATTCCACGGATCATACAGACTATCTGGTAAGTGATTGAAAACGCTTGACATAGCGCGCGTCGCCGCCTAACGTTCGGATGGATAACGGCGTGTCCCGGCGGCGCCTCGCGCTAGCTGGTCAGCCGTCCCCTCGTGCCCACCCGGCTTCGCATTACCAGGCTCGCGGTGCGTGTCGTTTGCAGGGCCCGTCGGGTGGACGATTGCTTGTGAATGAAGTCACAAGCTGGCGGCCGCAAGCACCGGACGTTCGGGTTTGCTCCATGATGATCTTCCTGCCCATCGCGGGCATCAGCATCAACCTCGCGTTGCTGGTCGGCGCGGGGGCGCTCGTGGGGTTTCTCTCGGGCCTGCTGGGCGTAGGGGGCGGGTTTCTGTTGACGCCGATCCTCATGATGATCGGCGTGCCGGCGACGGTGGCGGCCGCATCCGACACGAACGCGATTGTGGCCACCTCGTCATCCGGCATGGCGGCGCACTTTCGGCTCGGCAACGTCGATCTCAAGCTGGGCTGCGTCTTGCTCGCCGGCGGGCTGACCGGCGCGGCGCTGGGCGTCCAGGCGATCAAGGCGCTTCGGCTGCTCGGGTTTGCCGAATTCGCGATCACGGTGACCTACATCCTGGTGCTGGGCAGTGTCGGGGCGTACATGTTCGCCGAGAGCCTGCAGAGCCTGCGGAGCGGGCGGATGACGTCGCGGCCGCCGGCTCGGCGGGAGGTCGGCACGTTCCTGACGAGCCTGCCCTGGCAGATGCGGTTCCCCCGGTCCGGCGTGCGCCACTCGGTGATTGTGCCCTTCATCCTGTGTGCCATCGTGGGGATCCTCGCGGCCGTGATGGGGGTCGGGGGCGGGTTCCTCATGGTACCGATGATGGTGTACCTGCTGCGCATGCCGATGCACGTGGCCATCGGAACGGATCTGTTCCAGATCCTGTTCACCTGCGCGGGTGTGACCGTGATGCAGTCGTACACGAACCACACCGTGGATCTGACGCTGGCGCTCATCATCGCGGCGGGCTCGACGCTCGGCGCGCAGATCGGTGCGCGCGTCGGCCGCCTGCTCCGCGGCGATCAGCTGAAGATCCTGCTCGCGACGATCGTCCTGGCGGTGATGGCCAAGATGCTGGTGGGAGTCCTGATGACGCCCGGAAACCCGCTGTCGTATGCGAAGGGGCACTGACGTGACGGCCTTCCGCCTGACCCGGGTGCCACGCGCGGCGGCGTTCGCCGCAGCCGTGCTCTGCGTCGCGGTGCCCGGGCGCGGCGGCGCCGAGTCGCTGTCGCTGACACCCGCGACCCTGCGGGTCGGGATGTTCACCGTGAACGCCAGACTACGGGTGGCCGGGCGCGCCGCGGCGGGGACCGACGTGGTGGTCGTCGTTCGGGGGCGGGACGTCCGCGAGGTGCTGACTCGCAAGACACGGTTCGGCGTCGTCTGGGTGGCGGGCGGGAAGGTGGAAGTGTCTGGAGCGCCGGCGCTGTTCTTGGTGTTCAGCCGGCGGCCCGTCCGGGCGCTGCTGCCCCGGCCGGCCATCGATCAGTTCGTCCTCGACGAGCGTGCGCTCGTCGCCGGCATGCACGTCGCACCGCGCGAGGCGGACGGTGCACAGACCCGGGAGGCCTATCTCCGCCTGAAGGTGGATGACGGCAGCTACCGGAGCGTGACGGAGGGGGTCGAGGTGGGGGCGCCGGTCGACGGGAAAGTGCCCTTTGCCGTCGAGTTCACGTGGCCAGCCACGGCGCCGCCAGGGTCCTACACGGCGCTCGCGTACGAGTGCCGCGGGGGAGCGGTCGTCGGGGAATCGTCGGCATCCTTCGAGGTGGCCGAGTCGGGGCTGGCCGCCGGCGTCAAGCACCTCGCCGACGACCACGGCGCCACCTACGGCGCGCTGGCCGTGGGCGTCACGCTGTCGCTCGGGTTCGGCCTGGACTCGGCGCTGGCGTGGGTTCGCCGCCGCCGGGGCGTCGGGCGGTGGAGACGCGACCAGGGACGCGTGCGGGGGAACGTCGGAGTTCACTAGCGGTGCGCAGCGCACCGGACGATGGAGGGATCTGAATGCCAAGTTACGTCAATCCGGAGAAGTGCGACGGATGCAAGGCGCTCGACAAGACCGCGTGCCAGCACATCTGTCCGAACGACCTGATGGTGCTCGACAAGGAGAAGATGAAGGCCTACAACCGCGACGTCTCGATGTGCTGGGAGTGCTACAACTGCGTGAAGATCTGCCCGACCCAGGCCGTTGAGATCCGTGGCTACGCGGACTTCGTTCCGCTCGGCGCCTCCGCGACGCCGTTGCGCTCGACCGATTCGATCATCTGGACGGTGAAGTTCCGCAACGGGACCATCAAGCGCTTCAAGTTCCCGATCCGCACGACGCCGGAAGGAACTGCCGTGCCGGACGGCGGCTTTGCCACCAAGGCCGATCTCGGGGAGCCCGGCCCTGTTCACTGAGCCCGCCTCCACAGGCATGTCCGACGTCTTCACGTTGAAGCGCTGAAGGAGATTACAGATGCCGAACTTCGAAACCGTGACTGTTGAAACTGATGTCCTCATTCTTGGTGGCGGCATGGCGGCGTGCGGAGCGGCGGTGGAAGCGGCGTACTGGGCCAAGCAGCACGGCCTCAAGGTGACGCTGGTCGACAAGGCCGCCGTAGACCGGTCGGGAGCGGTCGCGATGGGGCTCTCGGCGATCAACCAGTACGTCGGCCTCAAGGACGGCCAGAACACCGTCAAGGACTACGTCGACTACGTGCGCAACGACCTGATGGGCATCACGCGCGAGGACCTCGTGGCGAACATCGCCCGCCATGTCGATTCGACCGTGCACCTGTTCGAGAAGTGGGGACTGCCGATCTGGAAAGACGAGAACGGCGCCTATGTTCATGAGGGCCGCTGGCAGCTCATGATCAACGGCGAGTCCTACAAGGTCGTCGTGGCCGAGGCGGCCAAGAACGCCCTGCTGCAGAGCGGGGTGGGTGAGATCTTCGAGCGGATCTTCATCGTCGGCCCGATCATGGACGGCGACCGGTGCGCCGGGGCCGTGGGCTTCTCCGTCCGCGAGGAGAAGTTCTACGTGTTCAAGGCCAAGGCCACGCTCGTCGCGATGGGCGGCGCCGTGCACGTGTTCAAGCCGCGCAGCTCCGGCGAGGGCATGGGGCGCGCGTGGTATCCGCCGTGGAACTCCGGCTCGTCGGCCTACTTCACGATCCAGGCCGGCGCCGAGATGACCTGCCAGGAGGTGCGCTTCATCCCGGTCCGCTTCAAGGACGCCTACGGGCCGGTCGGAGCGTGGTTCCTGCTCTTCAAGTCGCGCGCGACCAACTCGGCGGGCGGCGATTACATGGTCGAGCGGAAGCCCGAGCTCGAACAGTGGGCTCCGTACGGGAAGGTCAAGCCGATCCCGGCGAACCTGCGCAATTACCTGGGTATGCTCGACGTGATGGAAGGGAAGGGTCCGATCTTCATGCGGACCGAGGAAGCGATCAACAAGATCGCCGACACCTACAAGGACGACCCGAAGGCTTATAAGAAGAAGATGAAGGAGCTCGAGTCGGAGGCGTGGGAAGACTTCCTCGACATGACGATCTCGCAGGCCCTGCTCTGGGCGAGCACCAACGTGCAGCCCGAAGAGAAGAGCTCGGAGATCGCGGCCGCCGAACCGTACTTCATCGGGTCACACTCCGGCGCGTCTGGCGCCTGGGTCAGCGGTCCCGACGATCTGCAGAGCGACGAGACCCGGAAGGAGTACTTCTGGGGCTACTGCAACATGGCGACGGTGCCCGGACTGTTCTGTGCCGGAGACGCGTCGGGCGCGTCGAGCCACAAGTTCTCGTCCGGGTCGCACGCCGAGGGCCGGATCGCGGCCAAGGCGGCAGTCAAGTACGTCGTCGAGCACAACACGGCGCCGCGCCTGGATCCGGTGGCCATCGACGCTCTGAAGGCCGAGATTCTCAAGCCGATCGACACCTACGAGCTGAACAAGGCCCTCACCACGGATCCCGAGATCAACCCGAACTACATCAAGCCGCGCATGTTCATGTTCCGCCTGCAGAAGATCATGGACGAGTACGCGGGCGGCGTGACGGCGCAGTTCAAGACCAACAAGGCGCTGCTGGAGAAGGCGCTCGACCTGCTGGCGTTCCTCAAGGAGGACGCGTCCAAGCTGGCGGCGTCGAACCTCCACGAGCTGATGCGTTGCTGGGAGAACACGCACCGGATGTGGCAGGCCGAGGCGCACGTTCGCACGGTGCTGTTCCGCACCGAGACGCGGTGGCCGGGCTACTACTTCCGGGCCGACATGCCGAAGATGGACGAGAGCTGGAAGGCCTTCGCCAACTGCAAGTACGACCCGAAGACGGGTCAGTGGGAGATGTTGAAGCGGCCGGTCAAGCAGGTGTTCGCCTAACAGGCGGCGCCTGGCGCTGATGCGCCGCGTGGGAGCGCAGGCGGAGGCCCTCGCCCGGGGCGGGGGCCTTCGCTGACGCCTGGTGGAGATCGTTATGGCTTCCGATGCGCCGACCTGCCCCTACTGCCAGCAGCCGATGTTGCGCTGGCGCAACCCGCAGGCGAGCACGTGGGGCGGCGAGTTCCAGTACGTCTGTTTCAACGACGACTGCAACTACTACGTTCGGGGCTGGTTTTGGATGCGAGAGCGGTTCAACGTCGAGGCGTCGTACCGCCACCGCCTCGACCCGCTGACCGGCGAGCAGGGTCCGCTTCCCGTCTGGTCCGCCGAGGCGCTGCGGTCCGACATCATCCCGGACCCGAGGTAACCCATGGTTGAGCGTCAGGTGTCAGAACAGGCCATCCTGCAGGAGTCCGAGCGGCTCTCGTCCGACGATCGGTTCACATTCCGCTGCGGCGCCGACCTTCCGTGCTTCACGCAGTGCTGCAGCGACGTGTCGATCGTCCTCACGCCGTACGATGTGCTGCGGCTCAAGCGCACGCTGAAGATGGACTCCTCCGAGTTCCTCGACCGGTACACGATCCTCCCGATCGCCAAGGACCAGAAGGTGCCGGTCGTGCTGCTCAAGATGGACCCGGAGACGAAACGGTGCCCCTTCGTCGGGGACGAGGGGTGCCGGGTCTACCGCGCGCGGCCGTGGGCCTGCCGCATGTACCCGCTGGGCATAGCGGAGCCCCGCACGCCGACGCCCGAGGACCGGCCGTTCCACTTCCTGGTGCGCGACGCGACCTGTCTCGGCCACCAGTGCGACCGGTCCCTCACGGTGCGCGAGTGGCGGCAGGAACAGGGGGTCGACGACTACGACATGCACGGGACGTCCTTCAAGGCGCTCATGCTGCACGAGTTCTGGGACCGCCAGGAGGCGTTGTCGCCCGAGAAGCTGGAGATGTACTACACGGCCTGCTACGACCTCGACCGCTTCCGGCGGTTCGTCTTCGAGACGAAGCTGCTGCGGACCTTCGAGGTGGACGGCGACCGGGTGCAGGCCATGCGGCAGGACGACGAAGAGATGCTCGAGTTCGCCATGCAGTGGCTGCTGTTCTGCCTGTGCGGCGACCGGACCATGCGGCTCACGCCGACCGTGGTCGAGGAGCGCACCACCGCGGCCGCGCGTCGCGCGGCCGTGTCCGGGGGAGGCGAGGCGCGATGACCTTCGATGAGGGCGCCGGCACGGCCCGCCGCGACCTGCTCGTCATTGGCGGCGGCATCGCCGGCCTGACGACGGCGCTCGAGGCGGCCGACGCGGGGCTCGAGGTGGTGCTCGTCGAGAAGACGGCGTTCCTCGGCGGCCGCGTCGCGCGGGCGCACCAGTACTTTCCGAAGCTGTGCCCGCCGTCGTGCGGGCTCGAAATCAACTTCCGGCGCCTCCGCCAGCACGCGCGCGTGGGGGTGCGGACGTTGACCTCGGTCGAGTCGGTCACCGGCGGCGCGGGCGACTACACCGTGGTGCTCCGGCACGAGCCGCGCTGCGTCACCGACGCCTGCACGGCGTGCGGCGACTGCGTGGCGGCGTGTCCGACGACGCGCAAGAGCGAGGCCGACTACGGGTGGGCCGAGGACAAGCCGGTCTTCCGCCCACCGGGGCTGGGCTTTCCGTCGCACTATGCGATCGACCGCGCCGCGTGCCCTGCGGGGTGCACGGCGTGCGTGCCGGCCTGCCGCTACCAGGCGATCGTGCTCGACCAGCAGCCCGTTACGACCACCGTTCGCGTCGCCGCCATCGTCGCGGCGACGGGGTGGGCGCCCTACGATGCGCGCCGGATCGACACCCTCGGCTTCGGCCGGTGCACCAACGTGATCACCAACGTCATGATGGAGCGGCTCGCGGCGCGAGACGGTCCGACCAACGGCCGGATCGTCAGGCCATCGGATGGGGCCGCGCCGCGCACCGTGGCCTTCGTACAATGCGCGGGGTCGCGGGACGAGAACCATCTGCCGTACTGCTCGGCCGTATGCTGCGCCGCCACGCTCAAGCAGGCAAGCTACGTGCGCGCCGCCTGCCCGGAGGCCGCCGTCAAGATTTTCTACATCGACGTCCGGACGCCCGGGCGACTCGAGAGCCTGTACACGCGCACGGCCGGCGATTCCTCGATCGAACTGGTCAAGGGAAAGGTCGCGCGGGTCGACGAGGACCCCGCGACGCGGGAGGTGCTGCTCGAGGTCGAGCAGGTGCTCCAGGGGCATAAGCGGCACGATCGCGTGGACCTGTTGGTGTTGGCCACGGGCATCGTCCCGCAGACCGCCGGCCTGCCGGCGGGCTTTGCCACCGACGAGTTCCATTTCGTCGCCGACACGCCGGCCCGGCCCGGGTTGATCGCCGCCGGCTGCGCGCGCCAGCCCGCCGACGTCACGACGACCGTCCGCGACGCGACTGGCGCGGCGCTCAAGGCGCTTCAGTGCGCGGTGAGGAGCCGGCGCCATGGCTAAGAAGATCGGCGTCTACCTCTGCAGTGGCTGCTCGATCGGCGAGTCGTTCTCGGTCGATGGCTTGGCGAAGGTGGCGCGGGACGAGTACAAGGTGCCCATCGCGCGCGTCGACGAGTGTTTGTGCAGCGCCGACAGCATGGCGCGGATCCGCGCCGACGTGGACGGGGCCCTCGTGGAGACGGCCCTGGTGGCGGCCTGTTCGCCGCGCGCGAAAACGGAGGTGTTTGTCGGGGCCGACGGCGTGCCGTTCGAGCGCGTGAACCTGCGCGAGCACGTCGCGTGGTCCCATGCGCCGAACGACGAGGAGACGCAGCTGCTGGCCGAGGACTGCCTCCGGATGGGCCTCGCGAGGTGCCAGAAGATCGAACCGCTCGAGCCGGCCAAGGCCGAGGTGTCCCGGACGCTGCTCGTCGTCGGGGGCGGCACGGCCGGCCTGTCCGCCGCGCTCGAGGCCGCTGCCGCCGGCTACGAGGTCGCCCTCGTCGAACGCGAGCCGCAGCTGGGCGGTTTCATGGCGACCGTCGGAAAGCAGCTTCCCACCGCGCCGCCGTACACGGCGCTCGAGCCGGGGTCGCTCGATGAGACGATCCGGACGGTCCTCTACCACCCGAAGATCACGGTCTACACCGGGGCCCGCATCCAGCGTACCGACGGCCAGCCGGGCGAGTTCGACGTGGCCATCGACCAGGACGGCCGCCTCACCACCGTGCGGGTGGGCGCCATCGTGATGGCCACGGGCTGGAAGCCCTACGACGCCGCGCACCTGCCCCACCTGGGCTACGGCCATCCCAACGTGGTCACCAACATCGACTTCGAGCGGATGCTCGCTGAGGGGCGCGTGCTCCGGCCCTCGGACTCCCGCCCGCCCGCGAGCGTCCTGTTCGTCCAGTGTGCGGGTTCGCGAGACCCGAACCATCTGCCGTATTGCTCCAGCACGTGCTGCCTGACGACGCTCAAGCAGGTCGTCGGCCTGCACGAGGCCCATCCCGCGGCCGAGGCCTATGTCGTCTATAAGGACCTGCGGACGCCCGGTCAGTACGAGCGGTTCTACCGGGCCGCCCAGGACCACCCGGGCACGTTCCTGACCAAGGGCGAGGTGTCACGGGTCGAGGCCGAGCCCGACGGGCGGCTGGCCGTGACGCTCTCTGACTCCCTGCTCGGCGGGGCGGTCGTGCTCCGCGCCGACCTGGTGGTGCTGGCCGTCGGCATGGTGCCGAACTCGGCCGACGGCGAGGCCATCCGGGCCTTCGAGGATGCCAAGGTGGCGTCGACCAAGGCCGACTCCGAGACCCAGCGGACCGAGGCCGCCAAGCGGGTCGCCGAGCTGGCGGCGCACGAAGGCACCAGCATCCTCCAACTCTCCTACCGACAGGGTCCGGACCTGCCGGTCCTTGCCGATGGGTTCCCGGACTCGCACTTCATCTGCTTCCCCTACGAGACGCGTCGGACCGGCATCTACGCGGCGGGAGCCCTTCGGGCCCCGATGGACGCGCGCAGTGCCCGAGAGGATGCGTGCGGGGCGGTGCTCAAGGCGATCCAGTGCGTGGAGCTCGCCGCGCAGGGCGCGGCGATGCTGCCGCGAGTGGGGGACACGTCCTTCCCGAGCTTCCTGCTGCAGCGGTGCACGCAGTGCAAGCGATGCACCGAGGAGTGTCCGTTCGGCGCGCTGGACGAGGACGCCAAGGGGACGCCCAAGCCGAACCTGGCCCGGTGCCGCCGCTGCGGGATCTGTCTCGGTGCCTGTCCGGAGCGGATCGTGTCGTTCAAGGACTACTCGGTGGACATTGTGGCCTCGATGATCAAGGCCATCGAGGTGCCCGAGGACGAGGACAAGCCCCGCGTGCTGGTGCTGATGTGCGAGAACGACGCGTACCCGGCGCTGGATCTGGCGGGCGCCAACCGCCTGCGCTACGATCCGGCAGTCCGCGTCATCCCCTTGCGGTGCCTGGGGTCCCTGAACATCGTGTGGATTGCCGACGCGTTGGCGCGCGGGATCGACGGGGTGTTGCTGGTGGGCTGCAAGTGGGGCGACGACTACCAGTGCCACTTCGTGAAGGGGAGCGAGCTGGCAAACCGGCGGCTCGAAAACGTCAAGGAGACCCTGCAACGGCTCCAGCTCGAGCCCGATCGCATCCGGATGACCGAGCTGGCCCTGAACGACTACGGCCATCTGCCGGCCCTGGTCGGCGAGTTCGTGGACCGGATTCGTGAGCTCGGGCCGAATCCGTACAAGGGGTTCTGAGGAGCGCGATGCCTTCGGCCACTGCCATCCAACCCGACCGCGCGTTCCTCGCGCGAGTGCTTGCGTCCGGCGGGGGCGACCTCAAGCGGTGTTTCCAGTGCGGCACCTGCTCGGTGGTGTGCACGCTGTCGCCCGACGACGTGCCGTTCCCGCGTGCCCAGATGCTCGAGGCGCAGTGGGGTCTCCGCGACCGGCTGGTGTCGGACCCCGCCGTCTGGCTCTGTCACAACTGCGGCGACTGTACGGACCACTGTCCGCGGGACGCGCGCCCGGGCGATGTGCTGGGCGCGGTGCGGGCCGAGGCGATCCGCCACTTCGCGGCGCCGCGGTGGCTGGCCGCGGCCGCAATGTCTCCCGCGGGCCTGCCGTGGCTCCTGCTGCTGCCCGTGCTCGTCTTCGCGGCCATCGCCGCGTGGGCGCCGCCCGATCCGGTGGCCAAGGGCCTGGAGTTCGCGCGGGTCTTCCCGCAGCCGGCCCTCGAGGCGCTCTTCTTCACGGTCGCCGGCCTGGTGGTGGTCGCCTTTGCCGTGGGGCTGTCGCGGTTCGTGCGGGCGCTGCCTGCCGACAGCCGTCGGCGGATTCTCCCGAACCTGCCGGCAGCCATCGGCCTCATCGCCGGCCACAGCCAGTTCTGCGCCACGCGCCCGGCGCTGCGATGGGGGCACCTGCTCATCTTCTGGGGGTTCGTCGGCCTCGCCGTGGTGGGGACCGTCGTCGGCGTAGGGACGATGCTCGGCGTGATGCACACCCCGCTGGCCACGACGAGCGTGTTCAAGTTGCTGGCCAACGCCTGTGCCCTGGTGATCGCCGTCGGGCTGGCGTGGCGCGTCTACGACCGGCTGGCCGATCCCCTCACCCGGGCGCACACGACGTTCACCGACTGGGCGTTCCTCGGGATTATCTTCGGTGTCGCCGTGACCGGGATCGCTGCGGAAGCCCTGCGGCTGCTCAGTGTTGCGTCGATCATGTATCCGGTCTACTTCGTTCACCTTGTGCTGGTGTTTGCGCTGTTTCTCTACGCGCCGTACACGAAGTTCGCGCATCTGATCTACCGGACGGTGGCCGTGGCTGCCGCCGGCGTACGGCGATGAACGATCCGACTGCCCTTTTATCGCACGGCCCGATCGGCGTTCCCGGCCCTGGGCCGGGACCACTCGGCCCCGACACAACAGGAGGACTGCAACATGGCGGATGAGAGCAAGACCAAGCTTCTCGACGACCTCGAGAAGGGCCCGTGGCCGAGCTTCGTCAAGGAGATCAAGAAGGCCGGCGAGAAGAGCCCGGTCTGCGGGGACCTGCTCGGACAACTCGAGCTGTCCTACGAGGAGAAGAAAGGTCACTGGAAGCACGGCGGGATCGTCGGGGTGCTGGGCTACGGCGGCGGGGTCATCGGCCGGTACAGCGACGTGCCCGACAAGTTTCCCCACGTGGCGCACTTCCACACGCTCCGCGTGAACCAACCCGCCGGCTGGTTCTACACGAGTGACGCCATCCGGACGCTGTGCGACATCTGGGAGCGTCACGGGTCCGGGTTGACCAACATGCACGGCTCCACCGGCGACATCGTCTTCCTGGGCACGAAGACGGACGAGCTGGAGCCGACCTTCAAGGAGCTCACCGAGGCCGGCTTCGACCTGGGCGGCTCGGGGTCCTGCCTGCGGACGCCCTCGGCCTGCGTCGGTCCGGCCCGCTGCGAGTGGGCCTGCTTCGACACCCTCGAGACGTGCGACAAGCTCACGCACCACTACCAGGACGAGCTGCACCGGCCGCCGTTCCCCTACAAGTTCAAGATCAAGTTCGCCGGCTGCCCGAACGACTGCGTCGCGTCGATCGCGCGCGCGGACCTGTCGGTCATCGGGACCTGGAAAGACGATATCCAGCAGGACGACGCGGCGGTCGCGAGCTACGCGGCCGAGGGCCTCGACATCCAGAAAGACGTGTGCGACCGGTGCCCGAGCCGCTGCATGAGCTGGAACGGCAAGCTGACAATCAACAACAAGGACTGCGTGCGCTGCATGCACTGCATCAACGTCATGCCCAAGGCGCTCAGGCCCGGCACTGAGCGAGGCGCCACGCTCCTCATCGGGGCGAAGGCGCCGATCGTCCAGGGCGCGCTCCTCTCGGCGGTACTGGTTCCCTTCGTGCCGGCCGCGGAACTCGAGGAGACGCTGAAGGAGCTGATCGGCCGGGTCTGGGAGTTCTGGGACGAGTACGGGAAGAACCGCGAACGGATCGGCGAGCTGATCCAGCGGGTGGGCCTCGCCAATTTCCTGGATGCCATTGGGCTCGACCCCGCGCCCGAGATGGTGACGGCACCGCGAGACAACCCCTACATCTTCTACAAGGACGAAGAAGCGTAGAGGACCCCGGCAACTGGTCCGTGGCCCGCTGAGGCAAGAAGAGGAGATATCGATGAGCGCACAACCCGCCAAGAGGATTTCGGATATCGGTCCCCCGCGTTACACGAAGTTTCTGCCGCCCGTGATTACGAAGAACTACGGTCAGTGGCTGTATCACGAGTCGCTCGGCCCGGGGCTGCTGGTGCACGTGGCGCAGTCGGGTGACCGCCTGTACACCGTCCGCGTAGGCTCCCCCCGGCTGCTCAGCATCCAGACGCTCCGGCGGTTCGCGGACCTGGCCGACAAGTACAGCAGCGGACACCTCCGGTTCACGAGCCGCAACAACGTGGAGTTTCTCCTCGACAAGCAGGAGAACATCGCCCCGCTCAAGCAGGAGCTCGAAGCGGACGGCTTCCCGGTGGGCGGCACGAACAACGCCGTCAGCAACATCGTCCATACGCAGGGCTGGGTGCACTGCCATTCGTCGGCGACCGACGCCTCGGGCATCGTCAAGGCGGTCATGGACGCGCTGTACGACCGCTTCACCCACGAGAACCTGCCGGCCAAGCTGCGGGTCGCCCTCGCGTGCTGCCTGAACATGTGCGGCGCTGTGCACTGCTCGGACATCGCGATCCTGGGCGTCCACCGCAAGCCGCCCAAGGTGAACCACCAGACGCTGCCGAAGACGTGCGAGATCCCGACGCTCATCGCGTCGTGCCCGACTGGCGCCATCCGGCCGGCGACCGTGGACGGCAAGGCCTCGGTCGAGGTGGTGGGCGAGCAGTGCATGTACTGCGGCAACTGCTACACGGTGTGCCCGTCGATGCCGCTCAACGATCCCGAGAACGACGGCATCTCGATCTGGGTCGGGGGCAAGGTGAGCAACGCTCGCACGACGCCGAAGTTCTCGAAGCTGGCGATCCCCTTCCTGCCGAACAACCCGCCGCGCTGGCCGGAGGTGGTCGACGCGGTGGTCAACATCGTCAACGTGTACGCGGCGCACGCCCGCAAGTTCGAACGGATGGGCGAGTGGATCGACCGCATCGGCTGGCCGCGCTTCTTCGAGCTGACGGGGATCCCGTTCACACGGTATCACCTCGACGACTTCAAGAACGCGGGCCAGACCTACGCCAGGTCCACGCACATCCGGTTCTAGGAGGCCGCCATGGCGATTCCGACTGAACAGCTGGCCGACGAGATGTACGCGATGGTCGTTGAGACCCAGGGCAAGAAGAACCTGAAGGCCGGCGACCTGACCAAGGCCATGATCGCCGCGCACGGCGAGGAGTGCACCAAGGACGCCTGCAAGGCGGCGATCCGCCTGCTGATGGACTCGGGGCGCTGCGTCTATAGCTACTTCGGCGGCAGCTACATCACCGTGCCGCACAAGGAAGGGGCGGCGCCCGACTAGGGCGCCGCGTCGGCCGGGGCCCAAGGGGACAGGCGGACGGAGCGTGGGAGGATCACTGATGAAGAGCGAGAAGACGACGGATAGCACCGCGGCGCTGGCCGCGATCCTGCGCAAGTGGCAGGGCCTCGAAGACGCGACGGTGGCCCAGACGACGGCCATCATCGAGAAGACGAAGAACCCGCTGATTCGAACGGTCATGGAGATCATCCGGGCCGATTCCCAGACGCACAAGCACGTGCAGCAGGTGATGCTCGACGGTCTGGAAAAGCAGGCGTTCACCCTGACGCCCGAGGAACTCGGGGACATCTGGGACATGGTCACGCGTCACGCCGACATGGAACGGGAGACGATCAAGCTGGCGGAGGAGGCGCGGCGCAGCTGCCGCCTCTTCGTGCACCGGCATCTGCTCTCCTACCTCCTTGACGACGAGCGGAAGCACGACCGCCTGCTGACCGACCTGGAGGACTTCAAGCGGGGTATCTACCCGTACGCGTGACGCGTCGGCGAGAGAAAGGGCAGCAACGGGTATGGGCCTGTTCAAGGAAGTCAAGAAGCCGGTCATCAAGACTGCGACGGCCGGGGCGCAGATCAGTCCGCTGCGCCCCCGGTACGTCCAGAAAGTGGCGCCGTGCATCGCGACGTGCCCCTGCGGCACGGATATCCGCGGGTGGGTGACCACGATCGCGCAGGCAGAGGCCTATGGCCATACCGCGGACCAGGCCTTTGAGCTCGCGTGGTACACGATCACCGATCGGAACCCGTTCCCGGCCATCTGCGGGCGCGTCTGCCCGCACCCGTGCGAGGACGCGTGCAACCGCACGGCGAAGGAGGGGGCGGTCGAGATCAACGCGCTCGAGCGCGTCGTCGGCGACTTCGGCCTCGAGCACGGGCTCAAGCTGAAGCCGCTCGAAGGCGAGAGCGCGCCGGACGGCAAGGTCGCGATTATCGGGTCGGGGCCCGCGGGGCTGTCGTGCGCCTACCAGCTGGCACGGCGGGGCTATCCGGTCACCGTTTTCGAGGCGTTCGACCGGCCGGGCGGAATGCTCCGCTACGGCATTCCTCCCTACCGCCTGCCGCGCGCGGTGCTGGACGCCGAGATTGCGCGGATCGTGGATCTGGGCGTCGAGCTGAAGTGCCGCACGGCCGTGGGCCGGGACGTCTCGCTCGAGGAGGTCCGGAAGAACTACGCGGCCATCTTCGTGGGCATCGGTGCGCACAAGGGCCTGACGCTCCGGGTGCCGGGGGAGGACGCGTCGAACGTGCTCACGGGCACGGAGTTCCTCAACCGGGTCAACACGGGCGAGGCGGTCACCGTGGGCAGCCACGTGGTTGTCGTGGGTGGTGGCGACACCGCCATCGACGCCGCGCGCGTCAGCCGGCGTCTCGGGGCCGAGGTCACGATCCTCTATCGGCGGACGCGCGCCGAGATGCCCGCCATCGCCCCCGAGATCGACGGGGCGCTCGAGGAGGGCGTGAAGCTGGAGTTGCTGGCCGCTCCGGTGGAGGTGCTCCGGTCGAACGGCGCCGCGACGGGCGTGCGCTGCATCCGGATGGATCTCGGGGAGCCCGACGCGTCCGGGCGGCCGAGGCCCGTGCCGCGGCCGGGGTCCGAGTTCGATCTGTCGGCGACGACGATCATCGCGGCGATCGGCCAGAAGCCCAACACGGCGGGGTTCGACGGGCTCGACGATCACGGGTGGATCCGCGCCGGAGACAACGGACAGACGCCGACCGATGCCGTCTATGCCGGCGGCGATGACGTGGAGCTGGGACTGGTGACCACCGCCATCGCGCAGGGACGGTTCGCCGCCGAGGCGATCGACGCGCGGCTGCGGGGCCAACAGCTCGACCCGCGCGTGCCGCCCAACCCGATCAAACCCGACAAGATGAAGATCGGGTGGTACAAGGAAGCACCGACCCACGTCCTGCCGCACGTGCCCGTCGCCGAGCGGCAGATGGACACGGAGGTGGACCTGGGGCTGGGGACCCAGGACGCGCTCGAGGAGGCCAAGCGGTGCATGTCGTGCGGGCTCTGCATGGACTGCGAGACCTGCTGGATGTACTGCACGAACACCTGTTTCGTGAAGCTGCCCAAGGGCGAGCACTACCGCGTCAAACTCGAGCTGTGCAACGGGTGCAAGAAGTGCGCTGAGGAATGTCCGTGCGGTTACCTTGAAATGCAATAGGGAGTAGCACTGTGGCCACCATCGACCTGAACGGCAAGACCTACAACGTCGACGAGGACGGGTTCCTGGAAGATCCGAGCGTCTGGAGTGAAGGCGTGGCGTGCGATTTCGCCGGCCTCGAGGGCGTCCCGGCCCTGACCGACGCGCACTGGAAGGTGATCAACTACTTGCGGAACTACTACCTGCAGTTCGGGATCGCGCCGATGATCCGCAAGCTCTGCAAGGAGACCGGGTTCAAGCTCAACGAAATCTACGAGCTCTTCCCGTCAGGCCCGGCCAAGGGCGCCTGCAAGGTGGCGGGCCTGCCCAAGCCGACCGGGTGCGTCTGAGAAGGTCGTCGGGCTGCGTGGCTGCGGACCGGGGCGCCGGCCGCGGCCCCGGCGCTCGCGGGCAGGGGGATGGGGATGACCACACTGAACGCGTTTCTGCTGCGTGAACGCCGGGTCCTAGCCGAGCGGTGGACCGCGCTCGCGCTCGCCACCTACCCCCCGCCGGCGGCCCGCGCCTACGCAGGGGACCAGGACCCGTTCCGGAACCCGGTGGGTCACACACTGCGCACCTCGCTCGAGGGCGTCGTCGACGAGGTGCTCGGCGACTACGACGAGGCGCGGGTGGCCCGGCTGCTCGATCCGGTCATCCGTATTCGGGCGGTCCAGTCCTTCACGCCGGAGGAAGCCGTCGGGTTCGTCTTCCTGCTCAAGCGCGTGATCCGCGACGTGGCCCAGGTGGTGCGCGGCAACACCATGGACGCCTCCGAGCTGACGCTGGTGGACGACCGAATCGACCGCGCGGCGTTGGCCGCGTGCCACCTGTTCAGCGCGTGCCAGCGCCAGATCGCGTCGCTCCGGGCCCGGGAGCGCCGACGACGGCGCGTCGACCTCCACGCCGGTGGCACGCCCCCGGCCCAGCCACAGGAGCCGCCCTCGGCCGGGGATTCCGCGGAACCCGCCAGCGAGCCGACGCCATGAAGACGCTGTACGCCGCCTCGACCGTCGCCCTCATCGCCTGCGCCGCCTGGCTGGCTGCCGGGCTCGCGCCCGCGCGGCCCTGGCTGGCACTGGTCGCGCCGGCGGTGGCCGCCCTCGTGTTTCTGGTCGGCATCGTGGGCCGGGTGGCCGTCTGGTTGCGGTCGGCCGTGCCCTTCCGGATTACGACCACGTGTGGCCAGCAACGGTCGCTGCCCTGGATCCGATCGGCCCGCCTCGAGAGTCCGTCGAGCGGGCTGGGCGTCGTCGGACGGATGGCGCTCGAGGTCCTCCTGTTCCGGTCGCTGTTCCGGAACACCGCCGTCGCGCTCCGGGGCGGGAAGCAGCTGGTCTACCGCGAGGAGAAGTTCCTCTGGCTCGGGGCGATCGCGTTCCATTATTCGCTGCTCGCCATTCTCGTCCGGCACCTGCGGTTCTTCGTCGAGCCGACGCCGCGGCTGGTGAACGTTGTGGCTGCCGTCGACGGGTTCTTCCAGGTGGGCGCGCCGGTCGTCTACGCGACCGACGTCGCCGTCGTGGCGGCCCTCTGCTACCTGGCGGCCCGGCGGCTGCTCGATCCGAGCATCCGCTACCTGTCGCAGTATTCGGATCACCTGGCGCTCTACCTGCTGCTCGGGGTCACGGGGACCGGCGTGTGGATGCGGTACATCGCGCGGACCGACGTCGTGTCAGCCAAGGCGTTGGCGCTGAGCCTCGTCACTTTCTCGCCCGCCGTCCCCGCGGGCGCGAGCACGCTGTTTCTGGTGCACCTCGCCCTGGTGAGCGCGCTGCTCGTCTACATCCCGTTCAGCAAGCTCTCCCACATGGCGGGTGTCTTCTTCAGCCCGACGCGGAACCTGCCCAACGACAATCGTCGGCGGCGCCACGTGAACCCCTGGGATTACCCGGTGAAGGTGCACACCTACGAGGAGTGGGAGAGCGAGTTCCACGACAAGATCAAGGCGGCGGGCCTGCCGCTGGAGGGGGCGTAGTTCCATGGCCGAGGCGAGGCCAACACCGGACCAACTGCTCCAGATCCAGTATCACCCGCCCACGCGGGACTGGACGGACCCGGCCGTCGAGTTCAAGAAGGGGCGGTTCAACTACAGCGCGGCCGCCAAGAACCTGAAGTACCTGGGGCTGCCGAACCCGCGCGACTGGCAGCCGACGGAGGCGGACTGGAAGCTGCCGCCCGACTGGAAGGCCATCCTGCTCGACGGGATGCGAGACCGCCTGAAGCGGTTCCGGTCCTTCCGGCTCTTCATGGACATCTGCGTCCGCTGCGGCGCGTGCGCCGACAAGTGTCATTTCTACGTCGGGTCCGGCGACCCGAAGAACATGCCCGTTCTGCGGGCCGAGCTGATCCGGTCGGTCTACCGCCGGTACTTCACGCTCACGGGCCGCCTGTTTGGCGCGCTGGCCGGCGGCCGCGACCTCACCGAGGCGGTCGTCAAGGAGTGGTTCTACTACTTCTACCAGTGCACGGAGTGCCGGCGCTGTTCGGTGTTCTGCCCGTACGGCATCGACACGGCCGAGATCACGATGATCGGCCGGGAACTGCTGAACCTGATCGGCTGCAACATCAACTGGGTGCTCGAACCGGCGGCCAACTGCTACCGCACGGGCAATCACCTCGGGATCCAGCCCCACGGCTTCAAGGACAGCATCGATTTCGCGGTCGACGAGCTGGAGGAAATCACCGGGGTCCGGGTCGAGGCGCCGATCAACCGGAAGGGCGCCGAGATTCTCTTCGTGATGCCGTCGGCCGATTACTTCGGGTCGCCGCACTACTACACGCTGCTCGGCTACCTGTTGCTGTTCCACGAGGTCGGCCTCGACTACACGCTGAGCGCGTTCGCGTCCGAGGGGGGGAACTTCGGCCTCTTCTCGTCGCACGAACTGATGAAGCGGTTGAATGCCAAGATTTACGCCGAGGCCAAGCGCCTGGGCGTCCGCTGGATCCTCGGCGGCGAGTGCGGCCACATGTGGCGGGTTCTCCACCAGTACATGAACACGCTCAACGGGCCCCCGGATTTCCTGGAGATGCCGGTCTCGCCGGTGACGGGGACGCGCTTCGAACACGCCGCGTCGGCGCGGGCGGTGCACATCGCGGAGTTCACCGCGGACCTGCTCCACCACGACAAGCTGACGCTGGACCCGTCGCGCAACGACCGCTGGAAGGTGACCTACCACGACTCCTGCAATACCGCGCGAGGGATGGGGCTGCTCGACGAGCCGCGGTACATCCTCCGCCGCGTGTGCCGCGAGTTCCACGAGATGCCCGAGAACACGATCCGCGAGCAGACCTTCTGCTGCGGCAGCGGGTCGGGGCTCGGCACGGACGAGAACCTGGAGATGCGACTGCGCGGCGGACTGCCCCGGGCCAACGCGGTCAAATACGTGCACGACAAGTACGGCGTCAACCTGCTGACGTGCATGTGCGCGATCGACAAGGCCACCCTGCCCACGCTGATGGACTACTGGGTGCCTGGGGTTGAGGTCGCCGGCGTGCACGAGCTCCTGGGCAACGCGTTGGTCATGAAGGGGGAGCACCCGCGCACGACCGACCTGCGCGGCGAGCCGCTTCCCGCCAAGGAGCAGCCTGCCCATGCGTGAACGAGTCCTCTCGGTGGCCGGCCTGATCGTGTTCGTGGGCGTGTGCACCGCGCCCGCCTGGTACGCGCGGGCGACGGGGACGCGGGCGCAGGTGCCGACGTTGCAGCGTCCCGCCCAGGCGCGGACGTGCATCCTCCCGGCGGCGGAGATGCGCGAACGGCACATGGCGCTCCTCGTCTCGTGGCGCGACACGGTGGTTCGAACCAACGTTCGCACCTACACGGCGCCCGACGGGCGGCAGTACGCGATCAGCCTCTCGAAGACCTGTCTCGGCTGTCACACGAGCAAGGCCGAGTTCTGCGACCGCTGCCACACCTATTCCGGCGTGTCCCCCTACTGCTGGGACTGCCACGTTGACCCGGCCCTGGCCTCGAGGAACCAGCGATGAAGATCACCAGACGAGTCTTCTTGGGCACCGCGGCCGTCTCGGCCGTGGCGGGCGCCGTCGGGCCGGGGCGGGCGCTCCTGGCGCGGGGCGTCGAGCCGCCGGGCGCGACGCGGGACGAGGCGGCCCGCCCGGGCAAGCGCTGGGCCATGGTGGTCGACGTGGAGAAGTGCCTCAGGGCGACGGACTGCACGAAGTGCACCGCGGCGTGTCACCAGGCCCATAACGTGCCGACAGGCCTCGACGCGGCCCACCAGGTCAAGTGGGTCTGGAAGGAGCGCTTCGAGGAGACCTTCCCCGAGGCCGTCGGCGGGTACGCGAACCAGGCCCTGGGCGCGCAGCAGGTGATGGTGCTCTGCAACCACTGCGACAACCCGCCGTGTGCCCGGGTGTGCCCGACCGAGGCGACCTGGAAGCGGGAGGACGGCATCGTCATGATGGACTGGCACCGCTGCATCGGGTGTCGGTACTGCGCGGCGGCCTGTCCGTACGGATCGCGCTCCTTCAACTGGGGGGACCCGCGGCCCCACCTCGCGCAGCTCACGCCGGACTTCCCGACTCGCACGAAGGGCGTCGTGGAGAAGTGCACGTTCTGCGAGGAGCGGATCCCGAGCGGGCGGCTGCCGGCCTGCGTCGAGGCCTGTCCGGAACACGCGCTGATCTTTGGCGACCTTCACGATCCGGCGTCCGCTGTCCGACAGGCGCTGGCGAGTCGTTTTGCCATCCGGCGGAAGCCCGAGCTGGGAACCGGGCCGGCTATCTACTACTTGGTCTGAGGTGCGGGCATGTTCATGTTCGAGCGGGCGCTGGTCGGAAGCCGCCGGTACTGGGCGTGGGTGTTCGCGCTGCTGGCGGTGATTGCGAGTGGCGCCCTCTGCTACCAGCGGCAGCTGAGCGAAGGGCTGGTGATCACTGGGTTGAGCCGCGATGTGACGTGGGGCCTGTACATCGCCCAATTCACGTTCCTGGTCGGCGTCGCGGCCTCGGCCGTCATGGTGGTGTTGCCCTACTACCTCCACGACTACAAGGCGTTCGGCCGAATCACGATCCTGGGAGAGTTCCTCGCCATCGCCGCGGTCGCGATGTGCGTGCTCTTCATCCTCGTGGACCTCGGCCAGCCCATGCGGGCGCTGAACGTGCTGCTGCACCCGACGCCCCACTCGATGATGTTCTGGGACATGGTGTCGCTCGGCGGCTACTTCCTCCTGAACGCGGTCATCGCCCTCGTTACGCTGACCGCCGAACAGCAGGACGTGCCGCCGCCGCGCTGGATTCGGCCGGTGATCGTCCTCTCGGTGCCCTGGGCGGTCAGCATCCACACCGTGACCGCGTTCCTCTACAACGGGCTGCCCGGCCGGAGTTTCTGGCTGACGGCCATCCTGGCCCCGCGCTTCCTGGCCTCGGCGTTCGCTGCCGGGCCCGCGCTGCTGATCCTCCTCTGCCTGGGGATTCGGCGGCTGACGCGGTTCGACGCGGGGCGGGAGCCGATTCGGAAGCTCACGGTCATCGTCACCTACGCAATGGTGATCAACGTCTTCTTCGTGCTGATGGAGCTGTTCACGGCCCTGTACAGCGGGATTCCTGACGACGCCGAGCACTTCCGGTTCCTGTTCTTCGGCCTGCAAGGTGTCTCCCAGCTGGCCCCGTGGATGTGGACGTCGGGGGTGCTGGCCGTCGTGTCGCTCGTCTGCCTGCTGACGCCCTGGGCGCGCCGCAACGAGCGCGTGCTGGCCGTGACCTGCGTCATGGTCTTCGTGTCCCTGTGGATCGACAAGGGGCTGGGCCTGATCGTCGGCGGGTTCGTCCCGTCGCCGCTCGGCGCCGTGACCCGCTACGCGCCGACGCTGCCCGAGACGCTCATCGCGCTCGGCATCTGGGCCGTCGGGGCCTTGATGGTCACGGTGTTCTACCGGATCACCTTGTCGGTCCGTCACCAGCTCACGTCGGAGGCATAGGGTCCGCGTCTGCGATCGACCGCGAATTCGGATCACGACCGGACGTGCGCGAACCGGGCGGCCGCCCTTCGCGGGGTCGCTCACAAAGGAAGGTGTTGAATGAGCAAGTTGGTCCCGCCGCATGGTAGCCAGGAACTGAAACCGCTGCTCCTCGAGGGAAAGGCCTGCGAGGAGGAACTGGCCAAGGCCAAGACGCTCAAGCGCGTGCCGCTCACCACCCGGGAGGCCGGCGACCTCATCATGATGGGGATCGGGGCCTTCACGCCGCTTGAGGGCTTCATGGGTCGGGACGACTGGAAAGGGTCGTGCGCGGATTACCGCCTCCCGAGCAAGAAGGGCCTCTTCTGGCCGATCCCGATCACGCTGTCGGCCACCGAGGATCTCGCCGCGTCGCTCAAGGTCGGCGAGGAAGTCGCGCTGTGGGACCTCGAGACCGAGTCGATCATGGGCACGATGCGGATTGCCGAGAAGTACCAGATCGACAAGGAGTACGAGTGCAAGCAGGTCTTCCGGACCGTCGACCAGGCCCACCCGGGCGTCCAGAAGGTCCTCGAGCAGGCGCCCGTCAACCTCGCCGGGCCGGTCAAGGTGCTCTCCGAGCTGTACTTCCCGCAGATGTTCGCCGGGATCTACCAGCGCCCGGCCGAGGCGCGCGCGCAGTTTGAGGCGCGCGGCTGGAACACGGTCGCGGCTCTCCAGCTGCGGAACCCGATGCACGGGTCCCACGCCTATCTGGCGTGGATTGCCATCGAGGTGTGCGACGGCGTCTACATCCACCAGCTGGTGGGCAAGCTGAAGCCGGGCGACATCCCCGCCCAGGTCCGCGTGAAGGCGATCGATGCGCTCGTGAACAAGTACTTCCGGAAGGAGCGGGTCATCCAGGGCGGGTACCCGATGGAGATGCGGTACGCCGGTCCGCGCGAGGCGTTGCTCCACGCGGTGTTCCGCCAGAACTACGGGTGCTCGCACCTGATCGTCGGACGCGACCATGCCGGCGTCGGCGACTACTACGGGCCCTTCGACGCGCAGCGGATCTTCAACGAGATCCCGCCCGACGCGCTGGTACTGCGGCCGCTGGCCATGGACTGGACCTTCTACTGCTACGAGTGCGGCAGCATGGCGTCGATGAAGACGTGCCCGCACGAGAGCAAGGCCGTCATCGACGAGAACGGGAACTACAAGGGCGGGGCGCGGCTGCTGCTGTCGGGCACGCTTCTGCGCAAGCTGATGAGCGAAGGCAAGCCGGTGCCGCCTGAGTTCTCCAAGCCTGAAGTCATCGCCATCCTCAAGGAGTACTACGACAACCTCGAGCAGAAGGTGGAGGTGAAACTCCACGGGGCGGCGACCGGGGACGTGAAGAAGGGGTGAGGCGGGACACCACGATAGTCGAGGGCGTGACGGGTCGGGCCGGCGAAAGCGAGACTCTCGCCTGGCCCGAACGTTACGCCTGATGATCCGGACGGGGTTGGGCGGAGAAGATGACATCCTGGCTGTACGGCACGATCCTCCTGGGGTCGGCGGTCTTCCTCGTGGCGTCGGTCGCGCGGGCCGTTCGCTACGCTCGGATGCCGCTGCACCTCCGGTGGGAGCTCTATCCGGTCCCCGGCGAGGGGAAACGAGCTCGGCACGGCGGCTCCTACTTCGAGTCCTCGGAGTGGTGGACCAAGCGCCGCCATCCCAGCCTCCTGACCGAGGTGGGGTACATGGCGGCCGAGATCCTCACCCTCAAGGCCCTGCGCGACTTCAACCGGGCGCTGTGGTGGCGGTCGTTTCCTTTCCACGCGGGCCTCTACCTGCTGGCCGCCTCGTGCGGGCTGATCCTGGCGACGGCGTTGGCCCAGGTGGCCGCACCCGCGCTGGTCACGGGTTCGACGTTGACGGCGGTGCACGGCGCCTACGCCGCAGCAGGGGTCATTGGGGCCTGCCTCACGGTGGTCGGGGCCTCCGGCCTGCTGTACCGGCGGCTCACCGACCCCGCGCTCCGGCCGTACACGACGGTGGGGGACCTGGCCAACCTGGTGTTCTTCCTCGCGGCGATGGGCCTGACGGCGGCTGGCTACGCGGTGCGCGAGGCCGGGTCGGCGGGTCCGGCTGCGATCCTGCGCGGCCTGCTGACGTGGGATTCCGGGCTCCACGTCTCGGGACTGTTCGGCGTCGGCCTCGTCGCGAGCGCCGCCCTGGTGGCCTACATCCCGCTGACGCACATGTCCCACTTCGTCGCGAAGTTCTTCACTTATCACCAGGTGCGGTGGGACGACGCGCCGAATCAGGCGCGGGCGTCCATCCAGGCGCGAATGGCGGAGTACCTGACCTACCGTCCGACGTGGGCGGCGCCGCACATTCAGGGCGACGGTGTGAGGAGCTGGAAGGACCTCGTCTCCACCAACCCGACGCAGGGACCACGGAAATGAAGGAGACGCCGAAACCCTCCGACATGGCGAAACCCCGCGGGGAGAAGCTGCTGAAGCTCGACGAGCAGACCCCGATGCCGCTGCCGTCGTTCTTCGAGGATCCCACCGCCGGCCGGCCGTTTAAGCCACTGTCGGCCGACGCCCTGGCGAAGTACCGAGTGTGACCTCGACGACACGTGCGCAGTCAGCGTGCCGCAGCCGAAGACCAGGGAGGAAGAGGACCGGCTGGTGGGGAGCTTCCTGTCCGGTCTGCAGAAGCTCTTTAGCGAGGAGAACAACTGGAGCTTCCTGCAGCCCCTCGTTCTCACCATGGAGCACTGTGCCAAGTGCCAGACGTGTTCCGACGCCTGCCACATCTACGAGGCGAGCGGGCAGGCGGAGATTTACCGGCCGACCTACCGCACGGAGGTGGTGCGCCGGCTGTACTTCGAGCACGTCCGGGGCGGCGGCCTGGTGTCGGCGTGGCAGCACGGCAAGATCGATCTCTACCTGGCCGATGGTGGCCCGGCTGATCGAACTCGCCTATCGGTGCAACCTCTGCCGCCGGTGCGCACAGGTCTGCCCGATCGGCGCGGACAACGGCCTCGTCGCGCACGAGCTGCGGAAGCTGTTCAGCCAGGAAATGGGCATCGCGGCGAAGGAGATCCACGAGAGCGGGTCGATGCAGCAGCTGAAGGTCGGGTCGACGACCGGCATGAGCTCCATCGTCGTGCGCGACAACATCGAGTTCATCGACGAGGAGATGACCGAGAAGACAGGCCTGAAGGTCGAAACGCCCTGGGACGTCCAGGGGGCCGACGTCCTCCTGATCCACAACGCGGGGGAGATCCTCGCCTGGCCGGAGAACCCGGGCGCCTTCGCCGTCATCCTCAATGCGGCCGGCATCTCCTGGACGCTGTCGTCGGAACTGGCCGCCTACGACTCGGTCAACTACGGCTTGTGGTACGACGACGTGCAGTTCGCGCGCGTCGCCCTGCTTCACGCCCAGGCGGCGCGCAAGCTCGGTGTGCGCCAGATCGTCCTGGGGGAGTGCGGCCACGCGCACAAGGCGCTCTCGGTGGTGGCCGACCGAATGCTGAGCGGCGAGCTGAACATCCCGCGGGTCAGCTCGTTGACCCTCCTGCGCGACATCGTCATGAGCGGCCGAGTGAAGTTCGACCCGTCGAGGAACGACTTCCCCGTGACGCTCCACGATCCGTGCAACGTCGTCCGGCTGATGGGCGTGGTCGAGCCGCAGCGCGAGATCCTTCGGCGACTCTGCCCGCGGTTCCGGGAGATGGAGCCGCACGGCGTGGACAACTTCTGCTGCGGGGGCGGGAGCGGCTTCGCGATCATGAGCGGCCACAACTTCGCCGACTGGCGGAGCCGCGTGTCCGGCCGGAAGAAGCTGGCGCAGATCCTCGCCGCATTCGAAGACTGTCCCGAGCCCTCGACGCCCAAGTACGTGTGTGCGCCGTGCAGCAACTGCAAGGGACAGATCCGCGATCTCCTGGCCTACCACGACATCTGGGAGCGTCACCGCATCCTGTACGGGGGCCTCGCCGAGTTGATCGTGAACGCCATGGTGGACGTGAAACCGGGGTTCCTCGAGTGGGAGTGGCACTGAGGGAGAAACGGCGATGGCCAAGACCGTGCTCGTGGTGGACGATGAGCCCGACGTGGTGACGTACCTGTGTGCGCTCCTACGCGACCACGGCTACGAGACGCTGGAGGCGTTCGACGGCGTGCAGGCCCTCGAGCAGGTGCGGCGGCACCATCCGAACCTCGTGACCCTCGACATCACGATGCCGGACATGAGCGGCGTCAAGACGTATCGCACGATCAAGGAGGACCCGGGACTCCAGCAGATTCCCGTGGTCATCGTCACCGGCGTGGCCCACGAGTTCAAGACCTTCATCTCCACGCGCGCTCACCTTCCGCCGCCGGACGGGTACCTGGAGAAGCCCATCGCTCCCGATGACCTCCTGGCGGCCGTGAAGAAGCTCGTCGGCTGAACACGCCCGGCACTGCCGGCTGGACCGCGCAGCCGGTGCACGTCGTCTCGCGCGGGAGGAGTCGATCCGATGGCCGACCAACTACCCGTGGGGCCCGACCGTCTCGGTCTTGTCAAGACAGACATCACGAGTCTGGAGGTGGACGCCTTCGTCTACTATGCGCGGCCCGACCTGCAGCTGGGCTCTGGGTTCGGCACCGCGATCTCCATGCGGGGCGGGCCTGCGGTGCAGCAGGAACTAAAAGGGCTCGGTCCGCTGGCGGTCGGCGAGGCGGTGCTGACGAGCGGCGGCGGCATGAAGGCTCGCCACATCATCCACGCCGTCGGTCCGCGCTTCCAGGAGGATCGGCTCGAGGAGAAGCTCCGCGCCACCCTGCGCCGTGTCCTGCAGTTGGCGACCGCGCGCCACCTGGAGCACATCGCCCTGCCGGCCATGGGCGTCGGGTTCTACGGGGTGCCCCTCGATCTGTGCGCGCCGGTGATGGCGTCGGAGATTCGAAGCTACCTCGCCAGCACGGCCCTGCCCAGACGTGTCACCATTTCGGTCATCGACTCCCGCGAGTACAAGGCCTTCGCCGCCAGCCTGGGGCTGGCTGGGCCTGGTGCGGGCTCACCGTCCGGAGGTCGCTGATGAGCGAAGCCCTTCACTTCGCCGAACACCGGCTGCAGGAAGTGACCCTGGGGATCATGGCGGTCGTCTACACCCTGCGCGTGCTGTGGTTGCTGCACTTCAAGGCCGGGCGGGAGCGCCAGGCGCCGACGGCACGGTCGGAGGGGGCCACCAAACGGGGCATCCTCTACTCGTGGGCGATCATCTCGCTGCCGTGGGCCATGGAAAGCAGCCGGACACGGCCGTGGATTTACGCCCAGTTCGTCCTGTTCCACCTGGGCGTCACGGCCGGCATCGTCCTCTCGTTCCTGATCCCGTACGCACCCGGCGCGCTGACGGTCCCCGGCGCGGTTCCCCTCGTTCAAGTCCTGACGGGACTCGCCTGCGCGGTGGGCTGCTACCGCTTCTACCGCCGGGCGGCCGACAAGACGATGCGGGCGATCAGCAGCCCCGACGACTACTTCTCGCTGGCCGTGCTGATCGTCTGGTTCCTCTTGGCGACGCTGGCGGCCCCGAACCACCCGTCGCAGGGAGAGGGCGTGCTGCTGGCCTATTTCTGGATGACCGCGTTCTTCCTCCTGTACGTGCCGTTCAGCAAGATCTCGCACTACCTGTACTACCCTTTCACCCGGTTCTACTTCGGCAGGACGATGGGCTACCGAGGCGTGTTCCCGGTCGAGCGCGGGCCCCGGCCGGGTTCGTCTGCGGCGTGAACGGAGAATTGGGATGAGCGAGCCAACGCGTTCGGACAAGGCAGCACGGGTCATCGATCGGCTCTCGAAGAAACTCAGCCGGCAGATCGCCGGGTCGCTCGCAGCCTGCGTGCACTGCGGGGCGTGTACCGACTCGTGCCACTACGTGCTCACCAACCCGGGCGATCCGACGTACGCGCCGGCGTACAAGGCCGACCTGATCCGAAGCGTGTTCAAGCGACACTTCGACTGGACGGGACGCGTGCTGCCTTGGTGGGTTCACGCGCGCAGCCTGTACACCGACGAGGAGCTCGAGGAGCTCAAGGACACGGTGTTCGGCAAGTGCACGAACTGCCGCCGGTGCTCCATCAACTGCCCGATGGGTGTGGACTTCGCGGTGGTCAACCGGATGACCCGCGGCCTGCTCGTGTCGGTCGGCATCATGCCCGAGGGCGTGGCAGTCGTCAGCAAGGACCAGTGGGAGATCGGCAACCAGATGGGTGTGCTCAAGGAGGACTACCTCGAGACGCTCGAGTGGCTGTCCGACGAGCTGCGCAGCGAGCTGGACGACCCGACCGCCGGCATCCCCATCGACGTGCAGGACGCCGACGTCGTTTATGCCATCAACCCGCGGGAGGTCAAGTACGACCCGCGGACGATTTCCGACGCGGCGAAAGTGTTCCACCTCGCCCGGGAGAAGTGGACGATGCCCAGCGAGGGCTGGGACATGACCAACTTCGGCCTGTTCTCCGGCGACGACGAACTGGGCGGGTCGGTCGCGCGCCGACTCTACGACAAGGTCGAGGAACTCGGTGGCAAGAAGCTGATCATCTCGGAATGCGGCCACGGCTACCGGTCCACACGCTGCGAAGGACCCAACTGGGCCGGGCGCGACGTTCCCTTCGAGATGGAGAGCAGCGTGCTGACCATGCTGCGCTACATCCGGGAGGGCCGAATCAAGGTTGACAGGACCCGGAACAGCGTCCCCGTCACCTTCCACGACTCGTGCAACAACGCCAGGAGCTGCGGGTTCTACGAGGAGCCGCGGGAACTGCTCAATCTCGTCGCCACGGACTTCCGGGAGATGTACCCCAACCGTGCCGAGAACTACTGCTGCACTGGCGGCGGCGGCGCGATGTCGATGTCGGAGTACACACCTCGACGCCTGAAGTCGGCCAAGATCAAGGCGGACCAGCTGCGCGCCACCGGGGCGAAGATCGTCGTCACGTCGTGCCACAACTGCGTCGACGGTCTGTCGGATCTCATCCGTCACTACCGGCTCGACATGAAGGTGACGCAGTTGGTGAATCTGGTGGCGACCGCGGCGGTCGTCGAAGTGCGGCCGCAGGTGCCCGTGCCCGCCGAGGTGGCGGTGCGGCTGCCGCTCGAAGGCTACCGGATCCTCGTCGTGGACGACGAGGCGGACGTGCTGGTCTTCCTTCGGGCCGTGCTGGAGGACAACGGCGCGACGGTCATCGAGGCGACCGATGGTGCGACGGCGCTCGACCTGCTGCGCCGAGAGCGGCCGCACCTGATGACACTCGACCTCTCGATGCCCGGGACGGACGGGGGCGCGGTGTTCGACGCGCTGCGCGGGGACCCGGCGATCGCCAAGACGCCCGTCTGCGTGATCAGCGGCCGGCCGGAACTCCGCCGGCTGGTCTACGAACGCCCTGGCCCGCCGCCTGAGGGCTATCTCGACAAGCCGGTGGCGCCGGAGACCGTCCTGTTCCACGTCCGCCATATCCTGGAGACGGCGGCGCCACGGGCCTGAGCGGCTACTGGGGTTTCGCGACGAGGGCGTTCGGCCGGCCCGGGCGAGAGGGACTGGGCGTGACGCGGCCCTGACACGTCGGTGGCCGGGTCCGGGGACGCGGCGAGTCGCGGTCCGGGGGAACCATGGACCTTCCGTACGAGCGGTACTTCAACGCCGTTCCCGGCTACGTGACGGTCCTCGATCCCGCCTACCGGGTCATTGCGGCGAACGCCCGGTGCCGCGAGGACTTCGGCGACGCGGTCGGGCGACCCTGCTACGAGGTCTACAAACGCCGCGAGGGGCCGTGCCCGGAATGCCCGGTGAGTCAGACCTTCCGGGATGGTCAGTGCCACCAGAGCGAGCAGACCGTTCAACGCCTCGACGGGCGTGAGATTGCGGGTACTGGTCCACACCAAGGCCGTACTCGACGACCACGACCACATCGCGTCGGTCATGGAGCTGATGACCGACATCAACGATCTCAAGGTGCTCCAGCGCCAGCTCCGGGAGAGCGAGGAGTGCCACCGCCTGCTGTTCGAGGAGGTGCCCTGCTACATCTCCGTGCAGGATCCGGAGTTCCGGGTGGTGGAGGCGAACCGCCGGTTCAAGGAGGAGTTCGGCGATCCCCGGGGGCGCTTCTGCTACGAGGTCTACAAGCACCGCGGCGAGCAGTGCGTGCCCTGCGCGGTCCAGGAGACGTTCGCCGACGGCCAGGTCCACCACTCGGAAGAGATCGTGACGTCGAACAAGCGCGGTGCGAGGAACGTCCTCGTCTACACCGCCCCAATCTGCGACGGCCAAGGCGAGATCGTCAACGTCGTCGAGATGAGCACGGACATCACGCCGATCCGCGAGCTCGAATCCCAGCTCTCGTCGCTGGGCCTGCTCATCGGCTCCCTGTCCCACGGCATCAAGGGGCTGCTGACGGGACTCGACGGCGGGATCTACCTGGTCAACTCCGCGCTCGTCCGGGGGGAACAGGCCCGGTTGAAGCAAGGGTGGGAGATGGTCCGGCGGAACGTGGAACGGATCCGCAGCCTCGTGCTGAACATCCTCTACTACGCCAAGGACCGCGAGCCGCACTGGGAGGACGTGTCGCTCGAGGCTCTGGCCGAGGAGGCGCTGTCGGCGATCGCCATCCGGGCGGAGGAGTCGCGCGTGGCGCTGGTCCGGCAGTACCGGTCCGAGGCGGGCGTGTTCGAGGCGGACGTCAAGGCGGTGCGGGCCCTCCTCATCAACGTGCTGGAGAACTCGGTCGACGCCTGCCGCATCGATCAAAAGAAGGACGGGCACACCGTCACCGTGCGCCTGGACGGCACGCCAGGTGAGGTGCGCGTGGAGGTCGAAGACAACGGCATTGGCATGGAACGTGAGAGCCGGGAGAAGGCCTTCACGCTGTTCTTCTCGTCCAAAGGAACAGAAGGCACGGGACTCGGCCTGTTCATTGCCGACCGCATCGTGAAGGCGCACGGCGGCTCGATCACCGTGGAGTCGGACGTGGGTCGCGGCACGCTATTCCGCATCGTCATGCCGCGACGGCGTCCCGTCTTCCCGGGACCAGCGGCCTAGTCCGCTGGGGCTTAGACGGGGGAGGGCCGGTTGTGCGGACGGCCCGGCCGCGGCTACGGGGGTGGCCGGAGCTGGCGGCGACGCCCCTCCGCCTGGGTGAACGCGGGTTTTGTCGAAGGGAAAGGACCATGGCTGAAGGAGCGACCTTGCAACTGAACGGTCGGTCGTACACGGTGCCGATCGTCGTCGGCACAGAAGGCGAACAGGCCCTCGATATCTCCCAGCTGCGCGCCGAGACGGGCTTCGTCACGCTCGACGAGGGCTACGCCAACACCGGATCCTGCCGGTCGGCGATCACCTTCACGGACGGCGAACGCGGGATTCTCCGCTACCGCGGCATCCCGATCGAGCAGATCGCGGAGCGGAGCACGTTTCTCGAGACGGCGTGGCTGCTGATCAACGGGAACCTGCCGACGGCCGCGGAACTCCAGCACTGGCGCAACCTGATGATCGAGTACGAGATCCTCCACGAGGGTCTCTACAAGGCCTTCGACGGGTTCCCCGCCCAGGGGCATCCGATGGCGATCCTGTCGGCGATGATCAACGCCGCCAGCTGCTACAACCCGGATCTTGCGCGGATGGAGAGCGCTGAGACCTTCCTGGCGTCGGCCGCGCGGCTCCTCAGCAGGATCCGGACGATCGCCGCCGCGAGCTACAAAGCCTCGATCGGTCAGCCGATTGTCTACCCGAAGCCGCACCTGCGGTACTGTGCGAACTTTCTGCACATGATGTTCTCGATTCCCTTCGAGGACTACGAGCCCGATCCGGAGGTCGTCGAGGCGCTCGACCTGATCCTCCGCCTCCACGCGGATCACGAGCAGAACTGCTCGACGAGCACCGTCCGGATGGTGGCGTCCAGCGGAGCGAACCTGTTCGCCAGCTGCGCCGCGGGGGTGTGCGCGCTCTGGGGCCCCCAGCACGGCGGCGCCAACACGGCCGTGATCGAGATGCTGCAGCAGATTCAGAACAGCCGCGTTCCGCTGCGGTCGTTCGTCGAGAAGGCGAAGGACAAGAGCTCGCACTTCAGGCTCATGGGCTTCGGGCACCGGGTCTACAAGCGCTACGACCCGCGGGCGAAGATCTTCAAGGCCGCGGCCGACCGCCTGCTCAACAAGCTCATGGTGTCCGATCCGCTGCTCGACATCGCCAAGGAGCTCGAGACGATCGCCCTCCAGGACGACTACTTCAAGGAACGGAAGCTCTATCCGAACGTCGACTTCTACTCGGGGATCATCATGCGCGCAATTGGCATCCCGCTGAACATGTTCACGGTGATGTTCGCCATCGGCCGGTTGCCCGGGTGGATTGCGAACTGGAAGGAAGTCTTCACCAACCGCAGTCGGCTCTACCGTCCACGCCAGGTGTACGTCGGTCCGGCGTTGCGCGACTACGTCCCGAGCGGGGACCGCGGGTAGCTACCCCGGCGCGCGGCGGGGGTGTTCCACCGCCGCTGCGTGCCGTGATCGGTATTCTCCGCGTCGACGCTGCACCGTGTCCGGTCGGGGGCAGGGCGGCGGGGCGCGCGACCCATGCCGACTTCGCCCCAAGAACACGGAAGAGCTGGCCGGTTCAGGCCCCTGGGTGACGGCGCCACTCGGGCGGGCGGGGCCGCGTGCCAGGGTCATTTGTCCGGCCCGCCCGCGCGAGACCGCGTCCGGGTCGCAGTTGTGCGACGCGACCGAGGTGTTGTATAAACAGCTCGGCTAGTCCCGCGGCGTTTGAACGGCATGCGACGCGTGGCGGTCACGCAGGTGCTCGCCGGCCCGCCTTCTCCGATGCCGCGGCTCTCGCCCGACGGGGTTCTCTCGGGTCCTAACGGGCGCAGGCCAGTCGTCCGGCCCCACCCGGGGCGGCTCCGTTTTTCGGAGCGGCAATCGCCGCGGACCCGTCCACCCGCGAGTCTCGCTTCCGGAGGCGGACGCCCGCGGCACGGATCCCGCCGCGCGCGCGGAGTCGGCACCGGCGGAGAAGCCTGGGGCCAGCCAGGCCCCGGCCCGGAAAGGGGGAGCCATGAAGTTCCGCACCGTCGGCTTCTGGGTGGGTTCCCTCGCGGTCGCCGCAGTGGGGCACGCCGAGACGCTCAATGTGATCGCCGGCTCCAGCACCTGGTACGCCTGGCAGGCGCCCAGCACGGCGCAGGTCCTGACCTCCGGCTGGGGCCCCTCGGTCACGGTCGTTCCGGGTACGGCCTTCTGGAACAACTGGAGTATCGACGGCCAGCCGAACCACGACTGCAACATCGGCTACTGGCTGAGCGGGACGGGCGGTTGCACCGCGTCGAACTCGACGGGCGCTCCCGCGGCGTTCCTCTCCGACAGCCCGCACACCACGGCCAGCTACCTCGGTGACGGCGCCACCACTTTCAGCTTCACGCCGTCGCCCGACACCTCTGCCGTGCAGTTGACGATGCACGTGCAAGTGTCGGCGTTCGCCAACGTGGGGGTCGACCAAGTCGGCTGGTTCGATACCAGCAGTCCCTCGACCCTGCACCCGTTGTTTGGCGGCACGTCGTCCGCCAGCGCGAAGACGCCGCGAGGAACGACGGCGACCTTCATCCCATCAGGGACCTACGGCTTCTACCTGACGTCGCCGGCCGGCACGTTCCTCAGCACGGACACCGACGGCACGAAGACGCATTTCGCCGTGTTCCAGATGCCTGGGACCGACCACTACATCTTCGGCCTCGAGGACCTGAACGACGCGTGGGATGCCGATTGGGACTACCAGGATGTCGTTCTCGAGATGGCCGTGGAGTCGGTGCCGGCGCCAGCGACGATCCTCCTGGTCGGGATGGGGCTGGCCTGCCTGGTCGCCGCGGGAACTCGCCGCCCGCGGTAGGAGGTCCCCCCGCACGAACCGACACTCGCCGTTCTCCCCCGAACGTGCTCGACGCACTCGCGTCACTCCTCGAGTGCGGCCGCCAACCCTGCCGGAACCCCTAGCTCCTCAGCGCGGCTGGACGACCAGTTCGACGCGACGGTTCTGGGCTCGCCCTTCGTCGGTCGCGTTGGTCGCCACCGGCGCATACGGCCCGTTACCGAACGACGCCAGGCGAGACGGGGCGATGCCGGACGCCACCAGAGCCGCGACGACGGAAGCGGCCCGGGCCTTTGACAGCGCGAGATTGGAGTCCTGCGTCCCGACGTAGTCGGTGTGGCCGACCACCCACACGCGCAGGTCCGGACTGGACTTCAAGAGCCGCACGAGTTCGTCCAGCGCCGGCTTCGATTCCGGCTTGAGGTCCGCCTTGTTGAAGTCGAAATAGAGGCCCGAGACGAGGGCATGGCCCTCCTCGGCTAGGCTCTTTCGCAGCGCGTCGGCGTTGGCGACGACGTCTTGGCGCATCGCTTGGCGGGTCACGATGACCAGGTGGTACTCCTTGCCGCCGTAGTACGGCTGCACCTGGACCCACGTTTCCGCGCCCTCCTTCACGACGAGCAGCGTGGTCATGCGGCCGTCGCTGTAACCGTCCATGACCTTACCGCCGATTCGGGCGGCGGCTGCCTGGTAGTTGCGGACAATCTGCAATCCGCTGGGGATCGGGCCGATCGACTCGTCGAAACGGTACTTGTAGTAGACGTAGTGCCCCTCGACCCGCTCCTTCCCCCCCTTCACCTCGAAGGCGAAGGCGTCAAACGGCTTCTCGACGACCGAGTCGCCGTAGCTCAGGAAGAAGCCCGGCATCCGCGTGAAGAGCACCGGGTCCTTGAACCCGGCATGGTCGGCGGCCCTCTTCGCCTGTCCCGCCGCCGGTCCCGCCGCGACGAGCATGAGGATGAGCGTGCACACCCGGAGTGTCATGAGTCCCTCCGTGACTGTCACGAACCCGCACGCCACCCGGCGTGCCACCTCGACCGCTCGCGACCCCGGTGTCCGACGCGAAAGGCGGAGCCCAGCCGGCCGACGGTTCACTTCGACACGCGCGGCCGGGCCAGACGGGCGCGCCCTTCCCGGGCGCCTTGGCAGCCTACTTGATGTCGATGAAGCCCTTGACGGCGTCCTTGTGGACCATGAAATCCATCATCTTCAGCTTGACGTAGTCCTCGGTCAGGAAGTAGTAGCCCTTGGGCTCAAAGTTGAACGAGCTGGACCCGGAGTCCTTGATCAGGTACCACCCCTTGCCGTTGATCTGCTGATAGCCGATCAGGTGGATTCCGTGGTCGTCGGTCGTCGAGCCGTTGCTGAAGCGGAGCTGACGCGCGTCGTCGTCGATGTAGCTGGACGGAATGTCGAAGGTCGGGATCATGAAGACCTTCTTCTCGGGGTTCTTTCCCGGTTCCGACACGTCTCCGCCCAACGCCACCGAGTAGCCGTGGCTCAACGCGTTGCGCAGGATCTGCATGAACGTGTCGAGCGGCACGTTGTAGTAGTCCTTGCTATGCCACCAGTTGTCCGGGACCTGGTACTCCACGCCCGGGCCCAACGGCTGCTGCTTGTACGACAGGACGTCCACGTAGTCGTTCGGGTTGATCTTCAGGTAGTCGCGCAGGTAGCTCACCGGCGTGTACTCGCGGCCCTCCACGACGAATTTCTCCGGCGGAACGCCGAGGTGGTGGTTCAAGATGGCCCGCACGGTGGCCACGGCCTCGTCCTCATTCCAGGCGTTCGCTGCCCGAACGTGCTCCAGGTAGGCCTGGACCTCCTCGATGAGCGTGGAGTGATCGGGGAATCTCTGGCCGGGTTTCAGGCCCGTGTAGACCTCCAGGGGCACGCACCCGTAGAGCTTCCAGTTCCGGGTCACGGCGTTGGCTTCCGACCCCTCCGCCACGGCCGAATGCCCCCGCTCGCGAACGAACCGCTTCGCACGCTCCAGGTACTCGGCATAGACGGTGAACGCCTCCGAGAGACGGACCTTCCGCCCGGACAACCGGAAGACCTCCGACTCGAACATGGAGGTCGTCGAGAAGCACCAGCACGTGTTGGTGTTGCCCTGCGAGACGGGCGGGTTATGCCAGATCGGCTTGAATCCGTCCAGGCTCTTGGGCGCCTCGAAGCCGGTCAGGTCCACGACGAACGCCTTGTCGGGGACCGGCTTGGCCTTGCCAAACTCCTCGGTGCTTCTGCGGATCTCGTCGAAGAACGGGTTCTTGGGCTCGACGAAGACCCCCTTGTCCCTCGGCTTCTCCTGGGGCTTGTCCTGCGAGAGGATCACGACGGGACACAGAGCCACACCGAGCAGGAGACACGCGATCTTCCTCATGAGACACCTCGTAGGATGATGACGCGCAACGGGTAAGGACGCCGTCCGGGGGACCAGCACGGTCCCCCGGGCGCGCCATCGGTCCGCAGCCTCAGTGCGTCTGCGGAGCGAAGCTCTTCTCTGCCAGCCAGGACGTGAAGATGGTCTTCTCCGCGTCGCTGGCCTCCGGCCGCTCCTTGATGGCGTAGGTGACGGCCTCCTTCGCCCCCACGACCACGTTGACCGTTACCAGCCGATCGCGGCGCAGAACGGCCAGGGCGATCGTCGAACCGATCGCCTTGGCTGACAGCCGCTGCGTGAAGGTGGCCGCGTCAACGCGGTCGCCATCCATCGCCACCAGGATGTCGCCGATCTCCAGTCCGGCCTCGAGCGCCGGCGATCCGGTGGCCACGCTCGTCACACCCAACTGGCCCGGCGGCAGCACCGTGGGCGGTGCCCCGAAGAAGCCCGAGGGCGACGGAAGGGTGTTCCCCGTTCCGGCGCCGAGGTACGGCGCGGCGGGCGCTTTCTTCTCCTCGAGGGTCAGCCCGGCATGGGCGAGGAACTCGTTCCAGGGGATCTCCTCGGTGCCCGACACGTACTTCGCGAAGAAGTCACCGAAATCCGCCTTCTGCGGCGCAACCTCCCGCACGATCGTCTCGACCGCGTCGCGGAATCCGTGGACCTCCTCGAACCCCGGCCTTGGCAGACTGTAGTTCTTCTGGAGGTAGTGGAACACGTCGTCGAGCGATCGGCGGTTCTCCGTGCGGTACCGCACTTCGAGATCCAACAGGTTGCCCAGCAGCTCGCCCTTGTTGTAGTAGTCGATCGAGGTGTTCGCGGCGTTGTCGCCACGATTCCACGTGTCCCAGCTCGACTGCTCGGCGCTCATGAGCTTCCTGCCCGGCGCGGATTGGAGCGTGGAGATCTGCGTGGCCAGGTTCTCGAAGTAGTCCTTGCGGGACCACAGGCCGCTGCGTTTCAACCCGAGCGCGGCCCAGTAGCTGGTCATGCCTTCCGAGACGTAGAGGTTGCGCGTGTTCTGTTCGTGGGAGTAGTCGAATGGCCCGAGAATGGCCGGGCGGATCCGCTTGACGTTCCAGAGATGGAAGTACTCGTGTGCGGCGACAAACAGGAACTCCCGATACACCTGCCATGAAGTGTGCGTTCCCCAGGCCGAGAACGTGATGTCGGTCGAGTTCAGGTGCTCCAACCCGCCCGCGCCCGCGCCCTGCCGCGCCCGCAGGAAGAAGACGTACTTCTTGTACGGCGGGCCGCCCATCAGGTCCAGGAAGTAGCTGACGAACGTCTTGGTGTCGCGGGTGATCCTGTCCTTGTCGTAGTTCCCCTTGCCGATGAACACGATGTAGTGGGGCACGCCCTTCACGTCGAACTCGGTCTGCTCCCACGTCGGACCGATCAGGATAGACGCGTCGATCAGGGTGTCGAAGTTCTCCGCGACGAAGGAGCGCTGGTCAGGTCCCGCTTCCATCCCGGTCTGGATTCGCCAGGAGGCTGGCGCATCGATCGTGACCTTGACCGGTCCGTCGATGGGGAAGGGACGCTTGCCGAGCACGTACATGAACACGCCCGGTCCCCGCAGGTAGCACATCTCGTCGGTGTAGTCTCGCAGGAACAGGGTGTAGCTCGCCGTGACGAGCCGCCCCGGCTGGCCGCCCTGCGGGAGGTGGATCCGCCAGGTCTGCTTGTCGGTCTTTTCGAACCGGAGCGTCGATCCCTTGTCATCGCTGGCGGAGAACTCCTGGACGTTGCGCCAGGGGTTCTGGATGGAGTACGCGCCGGGCGACCAGGCTGGCATCGCCACGTCAATCGATGCCGCGGTCCCGGCGTTCACGCTGACGGCCACGTGGACCAGGTGGGACGCGGGTTGGTGGTCCAAGGCGACGGCATACGTCACGGGGCCGGTCTGGGCGCTGGCGACAGGCGCCAGGGCCAGGGCCAAGATCGCAGCGATGAGGAAACTGAGCGGGGCAATTTGCGCTCTCTTCATGCCCATCCTTTCTGGTGTCGTGAATCTCTTCTCCGGTGTGTCTCGACCACGCGCCGTGCACAACAAATTCCCGGGGAGGCCGCCGACCGTGTCATCCTCCTCCCAAGAGATAACGATCTCGATACGGCGAACACTTCACCACGCGGACCCGGGACGAGGCCGCACGCAGCGGACGCAGTGGTGTTGCGGAAGGTGGCTGACCCTTCCTCCGGGGTCTTAGGTGTCCTGCTCCAATCCGCGGGCCCGGTTGGCCCTCCGGCCGACGCCATCGCCCCTTGGCACGCTGATTATCGGTCGGGTGGGCCTATTGTCAAGGTCTGGGCCATGGGTCCTGCCCACGGGTCGGAGTTACACGTCCCGTCGGTGACGAGTGAATCGACCGCTGGAATCCGGCGCCCGGCCTATGGGCGGGCGGGTGACCGGCGCAACGGGCTGGCAGAGTTGCCTCACCGTGCCTTGGTCACTCGCCGGCTGTCCAGGGCGGCGAGCACGGCGGAGTACTCCTTGGGGAGCGGCTCGCCGAGGCGTTGCGCGAGGTCCCGCTGGTTCGCCCGCGCGCTGTCCACCGTCGTCCCGTGCCGATTCTGGACGTTGAGTTCAGCGCCGCGCGCGAGGCCCGGTACCGCCTGACCTTCTGGTTGCTGTACCAGACTGCGAGGTCCTGAAACGCGCCCTCCACGTCACTGCCAAAGAAGAGCAGAAAGGGCAGCGCCATCAGTCCGAGCGAGCCTGAAACGGCCAACCAGGACTTCATTCGAGCGCCCCAGTACAGCAACCCGCCGCCGACCAGCAGAAACGCCAGGCGCACGAGGCCTAGGCCGAGCGCCAGGCCTCGGCCGGCCGCGTCGTCCCCCATGTTGCGCGAGACGATCGTCGCGCCGACCACCAAGGCGCCCGCGCCGAACAGGCACCAGGCCACGACCACCAGTGTCTTCAGCACGCTCGTCTCCTGCGGGCCGCCCCTGGCCCCCCGAATGGCCGGCTGCCTGTCCTCCGGACGAGGAGCGTTGCGAACAAAGAGACGTGCGATGCTGGCTCGTCCCTTGGTAAGATGTCAGGCGAACGCCGTTCGGAGGTGCACATGAGCCAGGCCGAGAGGGTCGTGCTTGTGGCCTACGACGCTCCCTGCCCCGGCGACCCGCAACACCAGACCACCCAGCACTGGGAGAAGCAGGACCTGATCGCGGCGCTGGCCGAGGACCGGGCGATCATCTGGTGTGACCAGTGCAGCGCGTTCCGGAAGGCGAGTCCGGCAGAGCGGGACAAACTCCTCGGCGGGTTGGGCCACTCGGCCAAGGGGTAGCACACCTCCCGGTGTCGGTGGCTTGGCAGCCTGACCTCGTTGGCGTGTTCCTCGTGGCGTGTCATCCGTCCCTCGGTAATCGGTGGGCGCAGATGGCGTCAGAGAGATCCGCATGAGCGCGACACCGTCGACCTCGTCCGTTGGCCGCACGCTCGCGCGGGACCCCTTCGTCTGGTCCTACGCGGTCCTGGCCGTCCTCGAGGGTGCGGTGTACCTCGTCCCGGTGGGAAGCCGCGAGTTTCGGGTGGCCCTCGGGACGTACCGCTATCTGCTTCCGTTCCTTGGCCTCCAGTTGTTGGGCACGGTGGCCGGGCTCTCGCGGATCGCGGATGCACACGAGCGGCAGTTCTGGCGCGATATCGCGTACGCCTTCGGATGCTGGCTGGCGGGCAGCCTGCTCGCCACCGCAACGGCCAGCCTCGAGACCAGCCGGTTCGCGGACATCGCGATTGATACGCCTTACTTCGCCAGCTACGTCTTCCTGATCCTAGCCTTGGAGCGTCGGCCGCACCTGGGGGCCGTCCCGCTCGCCATCGACCGGCGGTTGCGGACTCTCGGTCTAAGCGCCATGGCGTTCGGGTGGTACGCCTACTTCGTTCTGATGCCGGTCTGGGCGAGCCCGGAACGCCACCAGTCCGTGGCGCAGTCGGAGGTACTGCTACGTGGCGCTAGGGGTGGTGTTGGTCGCGCTGGGCGTTCGGTCGACCGTCACCTGCGAGAGTCGCCGATGGAAGCTCATCTACGCCGCGTTGACGACTGCGCTGGTGCTGAACACCATTTCGGATGTGCTCGACGCGCTGGCGGAGAAGTCAGTGCTCCAGTGGGACACTGGAGCACTCACCGATCTGGTCTGGGTCGTTCCACCCGCCGCCTTCCTGATCGCCGTGAGGCTGCGGCATGCCTCGATCCAGGAGCCTCGCCCGGCCACAGCCGCGGGCCGACGGTCCTCAGACCTGATCCGTCCGATCGGCACGGCGGCCATGCTCCTGCTGGGAGCGTTCTCGTTCCCCCTGTTCCACGCGTGGACGGTCGGGGTGGGCGGCCGCAGCGCGGCGGTCGACCGGGGCAATAGTCTGCTTGTAGTCACCGAGCTGGTGCTGCTGACCTCGCTGGCGTTTGTCGGGTACGTCGCGCTCGACCGACGGCGCAGAGAGCTGCTGGCCGCCCGCACCGAGATCGAGGGCCGACTTCGCTACGCCCAGCACATGGACACGATCGGCAGGATGGCCAGCGGCATCGCGCACGACTTTAACAATCTCTTGACCGCCATCCGAGGGTACAACGAGATGGCGTTGGAAGCCATGAGCGACGCCGAAGGGGACCGGGAGCTCTTGGCACAGGTCCAGTCAGCGACGGAGCAGGCCACCGCGCTGACGCGTCAGCTGCTCGCCTTCAGCCGTCGGCAGGTGCTGAGCCCGGTGGATCTCGACGTCAACGGCGTCGTTGGCCGGGTCGAAGACATCCTCACCAAGCTGATCGGTGAGGACATCACGCTCGACATCAGGCCCTCGCACGATGTTGGCCTGGTGGCGGCGGACGCGCGGCAACTTGAGACCGTGCTTCTCAATCTGGCGGTGAATGCGCGTGACGCCATGCCGCACGGAGGCACGCTGACGATCACGACGAGACGGGTGGAGGCGTCTGGATCGGGCTCGGGGGCGGGCAGGCCGCGTTCTGGCCCGTGCGTCGAGATCGTCGTCCGGGACACCGGCACCGGGATTGCCCCAGCCGTCCTCCCGCACATCTTTGAACCGTTCTTCTCCACCAAGGCACGCGACAAAGGCACGGGCCTTGGCCTGGCCACGGTCTACGGGATCGTGACCCAGAGCGGCGGGACGATCGATGTCTCCAGCGAGCCGGGACAAGGCACTTCGTTTGTCATCCAGCTGCCCGCTACCGCCCAACCCAAGGGCATCTCGCCAACGACGTTGATGGTGGCATAGTCTCCGGGAGCCATCTCACGAGTCAGCCCCGATTCCGTCGCGGATCGTCACCAGGCTGCGGATGCGCGTCTCGCAGGCAGTCCGTCACGACCGTCGTGAGTTCCCCAGTACCTCCGACACGGCGACGATCTGAGGGGCGCAGGCCAGACGCTGCGAGTGACCGGGAGGACTCCCGGGAAGGGTTCCCGGGCCGGGAGTGTGAGCCCGGAGCGTGCCAGCTTGGGGGTTATCAGGACCCGACACGCCGAGCCACCGTGCCATCGACCGCCTGATCCGATCCGCTCCAGCCGAGACGGCTCGAACCCGTTGGACGCCGCCTGGGCCGTACGCCATGGCGTGCCGGCCTCGGCCGGCTGGCGCCCCGCGCCATCATGCCCGGCCGCGCGCCCAACGCTGGACCTGCCATCGCCCCGCCCGTCCCAGGAAGCGCTCAGGAGCAGATTGCGTGACTCTCTGTCCGCGGGTCATTTCGCTGTTCGGGGTTTCTTCTTGTCCCTCCGTCTGGGGCGCTGTTTCGCGGCGACCGAGCGAATGATCAGCCGCCCCCTCCCCACGGCAGGTAGCGCGGTCTTCGCTTGAGCGATGGCGGCTACCAGCAGCGCTTCAACGTACGGGTCCCGAAGGACACCGGCGGAGTCCATCCGGATGAAGCGGGTCTGCCGGCCGGACCCTCGAAGGCGCTTCGCCGGGTCCGGGAGCTTGGCTCCGTGAATGAAACACAGCCCAATCCCGTTGGCGCGCGCGGCAATCGACAGAATCGAATCCGTCGGACGTTCGGTCGGTGAGTACCCGATCACGAGGAAGTTGTAGTTGTCCCACACCAGCTCGTTGGCGGTAGGGAACCGTTTCCGCACGGCCGCGCGCACAGCCCGAATGAGCCGTTGGTCCTCCGGTGCGAACTTCTGGATGAAAGATCGGAGCCGTGCCGCGGCGAGTTCAGAACCGGAGTCACGCTGGCGGGCGGTCGTCATCGCGCACGCTCCTTCCCGCCGCCGGGGCAGATGTTCTTCTACGGACTGTACTCCCGACCCTAGGCGGATCGTGCCATGACGACCCGTCGCACCAGCTTCCGGCCGTGGTGGAGGTCCGGTCTCAATCCCGCCTGGCGGGCGGGGGCACTTCCTCGAAGCGTCGACCATCATCCGTCCGATGAACAGGTGCGGAGCGCTGTCAGGGATTGGCAAGCCAGACCTGATTGTAAGCGAACGGGAGGCGGGATCGCACGACGACGGCGCAGCCCCCCGGACACGCCAAATGGGCCGATGCGCCCAAGGCGGAGTACCCGATCCGCCCGCTGGATAGCCTCGACGGTCAGGCGCGCCGTGTCCCTCGATACCCTGTCGCCGCAGCCGTCGGCTGTGCTGCGCGGCTCGCGGATTTCGTGTGATCGACAGCTGGGTGCCGACCCCCCCGCCGAGATGAAACCGACCGCCGCATGGGGCGGGTGGCCACGGGCCGTGGGGCGGCGTACGGGTGCTAGGATCCGCGGCCGGGAACCGGTAGGATTGGCCGATGAAACGCCGCGCCTTTCTCGCCGCCAGCTCCCAATTCGTCGCTCTGGCGCGGTTCGCGCCGCGCCTCCTCGCGCAGACATCCGCAGCGCCTGCCGTTGACGTCGACTCGTCGTATCGGTCCGCGCTGGTCATCGATTCGCTGTGTAGTCCATTCGCCTCCGAGGCCTTTCCGCCAAGCGAGGAGGCGCTGCGACAAGTTCGAGCCTCTGGCGTCACCGCCATCAACCACACCGTTTCCGAGCGGACGTTCGACGGTACCATCGAAACGCTCGCTGCACTGCACGCGCTCGTCGAGCGGTATCCGGACCTGTTTACCGTGATCCGGTTGCACTCGGATCTCGCCCGGGCCAAGCGCGAGCGCAAGATCGGCATCATCCCCGGTTTCCAGCACACGCAGTTTCTCGAGGACGACCCTCGCCGCATCGAGACGTTTCGTCGGCTCGGTGTGCGGATCATGCAGCTGACGTATAACCTCCGCAGCGCATTCGGCGACGGCTGCCTGGAGCCGGACAACGCCGGCCTCAGCCGTGCGGGTCGCGACGCTGTGGTGCAGATGAACGCCCTTGGTGTGGCCATCGACATGAGCCACAGCGGCTATCGCACGACCTCGGACACCATCACGGCGTCGGCCAAGCCGGTCCTCATTACCCACGCGGGTTGCGCCGCGGTCTATGCCCATCCGCGCAACAAGCCCGACGATGTCCTCAGGTCGCTCGCCGATCGCGGCGGTTACTTCGGCGTCTTCCTCATGCCGTATCTGGTGGCGTCACCGACCGTGCCGACGCGCGAACACGTGGTGGCTCACCTGCTGCACGCGATCAACGTGTGCGGGGCGGACCACGTCGGCATCGGGTCGGACGGAAGCATCGAGGCCGTGCACCTCACCGACGAACAGCGGAAGGCGTTCGACGACGACATCGCCCGGCGCAAGCAGCTCGGAATCGCCGCACCCGGCGAGGACCGCTATCCGTACGTTCCAGACCTCGATGGGCCGCGGCACATGGAGATCCTTGCGTCTGAGTTGCAGAAGCGGGGTCAGTCGTCGTCGGTGGTCGACCGAGTTCTAGGCGCGAACGTCCATCGGGTGCTCGGCGAGATCTGGGTACGGCGTGACGCCGGCGCACGCTGCACTCGTGAGCCGGGAATCGCGAGATCGTCTCATCTGACTGCCCACGGAAGCGCTCTATCGCGTGAGGCTGTTCCCTGTGGCGAGACCGGACGATGGTATGGCTGGCGGGGCCGACAAACACAAGCAGGAGGAATCCGTGATATCCCGACGCCTCTTCCTTGAGCGAGCAAGTATGGTCGCGGGTGTGGCCCTGGCGGGCCGGCCAGGTTCGGCGAGCGGCGTCCAGCGGCAGGCACCCTCGCCGCGGCCGCCTGCGGGGGCTTCGGGCGGCAGCGGCACCAACCCGGAGCTGCTCGAACGAGCGCGCGCCCTGCTGCAGGACGCGCCGCTGATCGACACGCACAACGACCTTCCCTCGATGCTGCTCGACGAGAATGCCGACCTGACGCGGGTTGACCTGGGGAAGGTGCAGGCGACGCTGTGCGCGGACGTCCCCCGCCTTCGACAGGGAGGCGTCGGCGTGCAGTACTGGTCGGTGTGGGTCCCATCTGCGACGCAGCGGACGCACACGGCCATGCACGAGGCCCTGCGCGAATTCGACGTGACGCTGCGCCTGATAGGCAGTCAGCCGGACTTCGAGCTGGCGCGCACGGCGGATGACATCGGGCGGATCCACAAGGCCGGCCGGATTGCCTGCCTGATTGGCGTCGAGGGCGGGCACATGATCGAGAACTCGCTCGCGGCGCTGCGCGTCTTCTACGAACTCGGGGCTCGGTACATGACGTTGACGCACTGGGACAACGTCGACTGGGCGGACGCCGGGACGGACCGGCCCGAGCACCTGGGGCTCACCGGATTTGGCAAGCTCGTGGTTCGAGAGATGAACCGGCTCGGGATGTTCGTCGACATTTCGCATGTTAGCGCCGACACGATGCGGGACGCGGTCAGCGTAAGCCGGGCGCCGGTCATTTGCTCGCACTCCAGCGCGTTTGCTGTCAACCCTCACCCGCGCAACGTGCCGGACGACGTCCTGCGCCAGGTGGCCGCCCATGGCGGCGTGGTGCACGTGAACTTCATCAGGGAGTTCATCTCTCCCGTGAACGCGGCCTGGCAGGACCGGCGGGAGGCGGCGCTGCGAGCGCTTCACCTGTCTGCCGACACCGATGAGGCGGTGGAGAAGGGGATCCAGGAGTGGGAGAAGACGAATCCGTACCCGCGCCCGACGATCTCGGACGTGGCGACGCACGTCGACCACATCCGCCAGGTCGCGGGAATCGACCACATTGGCATCGGGTCTGATTTCTTCGACGCGGGACACAACTCCATGGTGGATGGCCTCGACGACGTCACGCGCTATCCCTACCTGTTCGCCGAGCTGCTGCGGCGCGGGTATTCCGAGGCGGACGTCCTCAAGATCGCGGGCCGCAATCACCTGCGGGCGATGCGAGAGATGGAGCGCGTGTCCTCCGACCTGCGGAAGTCGGCGGCCCCGATCCTCGCGGAAAAATGGCAGTCGGGCTGATGCGGTCCCCGGCGGCTCGTGTCCAGACGGGGACGCCGCGCGGAGGTGGCAGGGGACGCAAGGAACCGGGGCGCGGCCTGCGATCACGCCCCGGCATGAGTCACTCTACTGGTCGCCGTTCAGGACCAGCTGCCGGAGGAGACGGACGGGCGGGGCGCCAGCTTCCAGCACCTTGCGGTGGAACTGCGCGAGGGTGAACGAGGGGCCGGCGTTCCTCTGGTAGGCATCGCGCACGTCGCGGATCTCCGCATATCCGAGGTAATACGTCGTCAACTGGATGATAGTGCCCTTGGCCCGGATCAGCTTCGCCCGCGCCTCGCCCGGCGTCTGGTACGCCTGGTCGACCAGGAACGGCACGACCTCCTCCTCGCGCATCAGACCGCGATGCAGCTTGATGTCGAGCATGGCGTTGGCGATGAACTTGAGCTGCATCTTCAGCATCTGCATTTCGAGGCCGGGGTCACCGCTGCCGAACCCCTCCTGGAGCATCATCCACTCGCCATAGCAGGCCCAGCCCTCCACGTAGGCGCTGTCGACGAACAGCTTTCGCACTCGGCTCGGGCAGCGCGCCGCGTAGCGTCCCTGGACATAGTGTCCCGGGTAGCCTTCGTGCGTGATCAGGTTCACGAGGGCCTTGTTGTTGAACTCGCGGAGGAACCCGATCAACCGCTCCTGCCCGTCCGGCCCTGGATAGGGGCGGCTGCCCGACGTCATGAAGATCGACGCGCCGTCCCTCTCGAGCGGCGGAGCCTGTTCGAGCTGGCCGTGGAAGAGACCCGCCTGGAAATCAGGTGTCGGCCGGATGCTGAGCGTGTCCGGCTCGGGCAAGTCGAGGACGTGGCGCTCCCGAATGAACCGCTTCAGATCCTCCGCGGCCCGCTGCAGCGAGGGAATGAACTGGTCTGGCGTCGGGTGGTCGTCAGCCATCGCCTCGAGCACCTTTCGCAGCGCCTTGTCGGCATCGGCCGGCGGCGTGCCGGGCAGCTTGAAGGCGGCCCAGTTCGTCACGGCCCGCTCGCGCAGCCGTCGGCGCGTCGTGTCGAAGTCGCCTTCCGCCCGCCGTAGCACGTCGAGTGGCGCCATGGCGCTTCCGCTCTCGAGCTTGAACAAACGGTCGTACGCCTCCGCGCCGACCCGCCACTCCTCCTGCGAGCGAGGCAGCAGCTCCTTGGATAGCCAGTCGCGGTACGACTGCAAAGCCGCTGCCGTTGCCTCCGAAGCCTGCGCCACTTCGCCGGCAAGCGGGCTTCCTTTGGCGGCCCCGTTGACCACGTTTCGGAAGAAATCGATGGTGCCGTCGGTCTGGCTGATCGCGATCTCGGTCCTCATGCGCGGCGGCGTCGTGAGGTTGGTCTGCGCCTGTTGCAGGAGGCCAGGCAGTGCCCGCATGCGCGAGACCGCCGACCGTAGCCGAATGTCGAGCGGAGCGAAGTCGCGCTTGAGGAGGTCGTAGACCGAGTCGGACGCGAGGCTCGTGTAGAGGAGCGGGTCGAGGCGCCAGGACGGCATCTCCGTATCGAACAGGTCATCGAGCTCGAGCTGGTCGAGAAGAATCTCCCGGTCGACGCGGTCCGAGAGGCCAAGCCGCGCCGCGTCGATCGCCTTCAGGTCGGCGGCGAACCGCCGGCTCTCCCTGACCCGGTGGTCGATGGCGGCCGCCGACATGTCGCGGAGCCGGCCGTCGCCCGTGTGATCGCCCATGGCGGTGGCCCACTCGGGGTATTCATGGAGCCGCCAGGCGAGGTAGCGGTCGACGAGCCCGTTCAGCTGTGCCGCCGAGTCGAGGTCCGGCGTGACCTTCCAGCAGGAGATCGCGAGAACCGACAGAACGAGCAGCGCACCCAACGCACACGTCTTCTTCATCCGTGGGCTCCCTGCCAGGCCGCCGCCCTCGGAAATCCCGGGGCCGGCCGCCGGGGAGGTTATAGACCAGCGAGGAACGACTTTGCAACTGATGGCGGGTGACGGGACGGAGATGCCCGGCCGCTTGACTCGAGGTGATGTCGACGACTCGTCCGCCGCCAACTTGGTGAGCCCTTGCACTGACCCGACCTTCCGGTGGGACCGTGGCTCTCTCCCGGCATGGCCCGCCGAAACGGCTACAATACGCACCGGCCCCACCGGGTTGTCCCGTGCCTCAAGCCCCGCTGTCGCGTTGGAGTGATCTGCCCATGCCTCAACTCACGGACGCACGAGTTCGTTGCCAGCCTCGGTTCCTATTCACCGCCTCCGTGCTGCTTGTTGTCGCCGTGGCCACGTGGACGGCCTCGATGGCTGCCGCGCAGACGCCGGCGGTTGCGCCGGAAGCCCGCCCCGACTACGTCATGCCGGTCGCTGGCGCGGACTATGCCATCCGAGACCTGATGATCCCCATGCGGGACGGCGTCAGGCTCCACACCATCATCGTCGTCCCCAAGGGCGCTACCCAGGCTCCGATCCTGTTGACCAGAACGCCGTATGACGCGTCGGGCCACATTCAGCGGAACCAGTCACCGCACGTGCAGGCCATCGTGCCGCACGGCGACGACGTGTTCATCGCGGATGGGTATATCCGCGTGTTCCAGGACGTGCGCGGCAAGTACGGGTCCGAGGGGGAGTACGTCACGACCCGGCCACTGCGCGGTCCGCTGAATCCGACGGCCGTGGATCACTCCACTGATACGTACGACACGATCGAGTGGCTGGTGCACAACGTTCCCGAGACCAACGGGCGGGTCGGCATGTTGGGGAGCTCGTACGAGGGATTCACCGTCGTGATGGCCCTCGTGAACCCTCATCCCGCGCTCAAGGTGGCTGCCCCGATGAGCCCGATGGTCGACGGCTGGATGGGCGATGACTGGTTCCATTACGGGGCCTTCCGACAAGGCAGCCTCGACTGGGCCCCCAGCCAGACGGCCTACAGGGGCGGCGGGCCGGGTATCGTCCGCCCGGGGTACGACGACTACGAGAACTACCGGCGCGCGGGTTCGGCGAGCGCCTTCGCGGAGGCCGCCGGGCTGGACCGGTTGCCGTGGTATCGGAAGCTCGTGGAGCATCCGGCGTACGACCAGTTCTGGTCGGCCCAAGCGCTCGACAAGATCATGGCCGGGCAGCCGTTGAAGGTGCCGACCATGTGGATTCAGGGGTTGTGGGACCAGGAGGACATGTGGGGGGCCATCCACTGCTATCTGGCCATGGAGCCCCGCGACACGGCGAACGACCGCAATTACTTGGTGATGGGGCCGTGGCGACACAGCCAAGTGAACTACGACGGCAGCTCGCTGGGCCCGCTCCGGTGGAATGGGGATACGGCCCTGCAGTTTCGGCGAGACGTCCTGAAACCGTTCTTCGATCAGTACGTGAAGACGAACGCCAAACCGGCCGACACGCCGCCGGTGCTGATTTACAACACGGGCGAGAACCACTGGGACCGGTTCGCGCACTGGCCGCTCGCGTGTGAGACGGGTTGCGGCAAAGGGATGACGCCGCTTTACCTGGCGAGCGGCTTCGGTCTGAGCTTCTCGCCGCCGGCCCGGAGTGCGTCGGGCTTCGACGAGTACGTGTCCGACCCGGCCAAGCCCGTGCCCTACATCCCGCGTCCGGCCCGGTTCGCCGACGGCGACGCCTGGCGGCAATGGCTGGTCAGCGACCAACGAACGGTCGCGGACCGCCCGGACGTCCTGACCTACGTGACCGCCGAACTGACCGAACCGGTCCGTATCAGCGGAGCGCCCGTCGTGCACCTGGTGGCATCGACCAGCGGGACCGACAGCGACTGGGTCGTCAAGCTGATCGACGTCTATCCCGACGAATTGCCGGAGCAGCCACAGATGGGCGGCTATCAGCTGGGCATCGCCATGGACATCTTCCGGGGCCGCTATCGCGAGAGCTTCGAGGCGCCGTCTCCGATCACGCCCAACCAGCCGCTGTCCTACACGTTTGCGTTGCCGATGGCCAATCACGTCTTCCTGCGCGGCCACCGCATCATGGTGCAGGTGCAGTCCAGCTGGTTCCCGTTGTACGACCGGAATCCCCAGAGCTTTGTCCCCAACATCTTCTTCGCCAAGCCCGGTGACTACATCAAGGCGACCCAACGCGTCTATCGGACGGAGGGTGCCGCCAGCTACCTTGCACTGCCGATCGTCCCGGTGCGCTGACTGATCGCCACGGGCCCAACAGGAGCACGTCGTCGTGACACCAATCGACCTGTGGGTTGTCCATCGCCGGGCCTCCCTTCGGCTCGGGCGCGCCGGCGAAGGATGTGATGTGGCCGACAGCGACCGCTTCTACCACTGGGGCGCCTTGCTTGGGCTGATGACGCTCATGGAGGCGGGCCCGGCGGGTCAACTCGCGCAGCACTGAAGGAGCGTCGAAGGCGCCTAGGGAATCGGCCGCCGTCCGGGCCGGAGCGGGCCCGACACGCCGAGACCGAGCGTCCGCTCTTGTCACCGATGCAGACGACCAACGCCGGACGCACCTGTGTCGTTGGATTGGCCTACTAGGTCATATGACCAACGTTGTCCTGGAACACCCTGGCCTGCGGCAGATTATGCGACTTGTGGTCACGAACCGTGTTGCATCAGTCGCTCCGTTCTCGCCGGAAGAACGGCCTGATTTGCCTCCGTCAATTTTCCAGCAATGTCACACGGGATCGGTGTAGGATCGTCGCCCGTCTACGACTTGTACATCTTGAGGAGGTACCGATATGAAGGACCGGACATGGGTGCGGCTCGCGTTAGCGGCCGCGATACTCGTCGCGCTTGCGTCGAGCGCCGGCAACGCGTTCGGGCAAGCCGGCGTGACGACGGCCAACGTGCAGGGCATCGTCAAGGACGCGCAGGGGGGCGTCGTTCCGGGCGTTTCCGTGGTCGCCACCCATCTGCCCTCGGGCATCAAGTACGAAGCCACCACGCTGGCCGACGGGCGGTTCTTCATGTCCGGTCTCCGGGTCGGTGGCCCTTACACGATTACCGCCGCGCTCTCGGGCTTCACCACCGAGGTGCTGAACGACGTCATGCTCGCGCTGGGCGTAACCGCCGACGCGTCCTTCACCCTGAAGGTCGCGGCGGTGTCTGAGACCGTCACGGTCGTGGGCAAGACCGACCCGGTGTTCAGTTCCGGTCGCACGGGCGCCGCGACCGCGGTGCTCCGCGAGGAACTCGCCGAGCTGCCGACGGTCTCGGGCCGTTTGACCGATATCACGCGCCTGACGCCGCAATACGGCTCCGGCGGCAGCATTGCGGGCCAGGACAACCGCGCCAATAACGTCACCATCGACGGGTCGTACTTCAACAACTCCTTCGGTCTCGGCGTTACGACCGGTGAGATCGGCGACCGCACCGGCGTCGCGCCGGTCTCCCTGGAAGTCATCGAGCAGATCCAGGTGAACGTGGCGCCCTACGACGTCCGGCAGGGCAGCTTCACGGGCGCCGGCGTCAACACGGTGACGCGCAGTGGCACCAACAGCTTCACGGGGTCGGTCTACCGCCGCCAGCGGAACCAGTCCGACGTGGGGACGGACGCCGCGGGGATTCCTTTCAACCCGGGCACCTTCAACACGGACGTGACAGGGTTCTGGGCTGGCGGCCCGGTCATCAAGAACCGAATCTTCGTGTTTGGCGCGTACGAGAAGCAGAGCGACGTCCGCCCGCTGAGCACGTTCATGTGCAACCCTGGCGGCGCACCGGTGACGGGCAACATGACCCGCGTGAGCTGCTCCGACATGGCGGCCCTGCAGTCGTACCTCAAGCAGAACTTCAACTACGACACCGGGGATTACAACAACATCCCGAAGAACACGCCCGCCAAGCCGTGGATGTTGAAGACCGACTACAACATCAACGGCTCGAACAAGGTCACGTTCCGGTACAACCAGCTCGACTCGAGCAGCAACATCTACCAGTCGGGCTCCTCGTCGCTGGGCGCCTGGAGCCGTGGAACCAACACGACGCAGTTCCTGTCGTTCGCCAACTCGAACTACCAGATCCTCGAGAACCTCCGGTCGGCGGTCGGCGAGTGGAACTCGGTCTTCAAGGGGAGCTTCCTCAATAACCTGCTCGTCGGCTACATCACGCAGAACGAGGACCGCGGGGCGCAGGGCCAGACGCCGCTCTTCCCGACCGTTGTCATCGGCGCCGGTGACGGCAGTGCGTACACGTTGTTCGGCAACGAGCCGTTCACGCCGTACAACCTGCTCCTGCATCACACGTTCCAGGCGCAGGACAGCGTGACGAAGTCTGTCAAGAACCACTCGTTCACCTTCGGCGGCGACATCGAGAAGTTCCATTCGGACAACTCGTTCTACTTCGGCATCCAGAGCGCCTACTCGTACAACACGCTCGCCGACTTCTACAAGGACGCGAACGGGTTCCTGGCCAACCCGAACCGCACCGTGTCGGCTGCGGCCAACCGGTTCCAGGTGAAATACCTCCTGCAGCCCGGTCAGACGACGCCGCCGCTCCAGACGCTGAACGTGCTCTACGGCGGCGCGTACTTCCAGGACGCATGGCGGCCAAAGAACAACCTCACGATCACCTACGGCCTCCGCGTCGACGTGCCGCGTTTCGGGAATACCGCCTATGACAACCCCGTAGCCGACACGCTCACGTTCAACGACAACGGTAGTCCGGCCCAGTACATCACTGGCCAGCTGCCGGCGACCCACGCGTACTGGTCGCCGAGAGTCGGCTTCAACTGGGACCTCCGTGGCGACACGAAGACGCAGATCCGCGGCGGCACCGGAGTGTTCAGCGGCAAACCGCCGTACGTCTGGATCTCGAACCAGGTTGGCAACACCGGCGTGCTGTACGGGTTCCTCGACTCCAACCAGTTCGTGACCACCTACCCGTTCAACCCGAACCCGAACGCGTACAAGCCGGCGGCGACGGGCGGGACCGCGGCCAGCTACGAGATCGACGTCACCGACCCGAACTTCCGGTTCCCGCAGACCTGGCGCTCGAACATCGGCATCGACCGCAAGCTGGTCTGGGGGATGATCGGGACAGTGGACTACATGTACGGCCGCGACTACAACGACCCGGTGTACGACCAAGCCAACCTCCCCCAACCCAGCTCGGCCTACACGGGCGTCGACAACCGGCCGCGCTGGGTCGCCATCCCGGGCGTGGTCCCGGCGTGCGTGACCACGATCGGGAAGGAGAACGGCCCCTGCGCGACGAAGGTCAACAACCTCCCGGGGGAGGACGTCACGGCGGCGTACATCATCAAGAGCCAGAACCAGAACTATTCGTGGAACTTCTCGGCCGCTGTGACCAAGCCGCTTGATCACGGCTTGTCGTTCAAGTGGGGGTTCAACTACGGCGTTTCGAAGAGCCTCGTCGAGCCCTCGTCGACGGCCGGCAGCAGCTGGGGCGGCACCAATCCGGTTCCGGGGAACCCGAACACTCCGCCGCTCGCCTACTCCTACAACTCGCCCGGCAAGCGCGTCTTCCTGGCAGTGAACTACACCAAGGAGTACTTCAAGTTCGGCGCGTCGACGGTGTCGGTGTTCTACGACGGCCACACCAACGGCAACGCCAGCTACGTTTTCTCGGGGGATGCCAACGGCGACACGGTGTCGGGGAACGACCTGATCTACATTCCGCGCAATACGTCGGAGATGAACTTCAAGCCGTTGACCGTCTCCGGGCATACCTACTCAGCGGCGGATCAGGCGGCGGCCTTCGAGCAGTACATCGAGGCCGATCCCTACCTGAACAGTCACCGCGGTCAGTACGCCGTGCGGAACGCGGTCTTCCTGCCGATGGTGAACCGCGTGGACTTCAGCTTTACGCAGGACGTGTTCCACAGCTTCAAGGGCATGCGTCACTCCGGCCAGATCCGCGTGGACATCACTAACTTGAGCAACCTGCTCAACCACAATTGGGGGGTCGGCACGCGCCTGGTCAACAACCAGATCCTGACCAACCCCTCGGCTGACTCGCAGGGGCGGCTGACCTACAACCTGCAGACGGCCAACGGCCAGCTCCTGACGTCGCCCTACCAGACGTCGGCGAGCCTCAGTGACGTCTACGTGATCATGTTGAGTTTCCGCTATACCTTCCGGTAGAGCGCACCTAGCCGCTGGGAGGCGAGAGGGCCGGGGCGAGAACTTCGCTCCGGCCCTTCGTCGTCTTGGGCTGCCGCCACCGCGATTGCGGGATCTGTCAACTACGGGTTGTGCCGGTTCGAACCGCGCGAAGACCCTGCAGCCCGAGAGGTGTTGCTCACGCCTGGCCAGCCCGGATGATCGGTCCGACCCGCGGTGTTCCCGGTGCCGAGGTCGCGAAACACACGGCGACCTGGGACGACGCTCGTCTCAGGGCTTTTCGGCGACGGCCTTGCCGTTCTTCCACACGTGAACGGGCGTACCGTGCATACGCGCGATCCTGCGAGCCGGCACGCCCGCGCGGCGCAGGGCTCGACCCGCCTGCGCCGCGAACGACTGCGGTCGTGGTTTTCTTCGGAGCCTTCATGGACCCTTCTCCACCAACGTGGACTGGTTCAACACGCGTCGGCTCCTTGAGCCCCTCGGCTACGTGCCGCCGGCCGAGTACGAAGCGCGGCACTATGAGCAGGCCAAGGTGGCCTGACTCACCGAACGCGCGCTCCGAGAGTCCCGGGTGGGGTTCACTAACACCTCTCCCATGACCGGCCGTTTCATTGCCTGTCCCCCTCTCTCTCGTGACATGATCGCGTTCCGGTGAGTCGAGTCCTGCTCCGCAGATGGGGCCGTCGACTCCATTCTGTGCGGCCTACTCAATCGGTTCCCGGTCCTGCTGCCTCTAGAGATGGAACGTGTCAACCCGGATCGTTCTGCGTTCCGTTCGAGGAGTAGCAGCACCGGTGGCGGCCGAGGCGGCTATGGTCAGACATGAAAGAGGAGCGTGCAGTATGTTCATTCCCCGTCATCGAGAACCGTTCTGTGCGCTATTGTTCATCGTCCTAGCCGCCACGACCGCATCATTCGCCATACCGCCCGCCACGGCGGCCGAGGTCAAATTGGCAGCGGCCGGGTTCTTCGTGCCGTCCGAAATCCCGCGCAGCCGCTATCTCATCGACGCCCGCTTCGATTTCAAGGCCGGAACCCTCGAAGGCCGGCAGACGATCGCCCTGAAGAATTCCTCGGCCAAACCCCTGGCCGTGATCGCGCTGGGCTGGAACATCAACGACAACCAGAGCCTCGATGTCTCCGTGGCCGGGGTCAAGCTGGCGCCGCGGCGGGAAGGCCCTATGGCCAATCTCTCCTCGCCGGTTTTCTACGAGCTTCCCCGCCCTATCCCGACGGGTGGATCCGTGACCCTGTCGGTCGAGTTCCGGCGCAAGCTTGAGGGTCCGGCCGAGGAAGGCTTCTCCGCATCGGTCTGGTATCCCAAGTTGTGGTGGGACGGATTGCCCGGCCATGACGATTACTCGGTCAAGGTTGACGCCCCGCCGGATTTCCTGATGGCCGCCAGCGGCCGGAACGACGCCCGCACCGGACGCTTCGAAGCGGACGGGGTCAGGTCGTTCGGCATCTATTTGGCCAAGGGCGAGACGGCCGAGACGCGCGAAGTGGACGGCGTTCTCATCACCGCCGTGTCCACGCCCAAGGGAAAGAAAGCCGCCGCCATCTGCCTGAACACGGCCGCGGACGCCGTGAAGTACTACAAGCAATGGCTGGGCTTCTACCCCTATTCCTTCCTGACCATCGTGCCCGGCGGCTCCGGGCGTTGGGGCGGCTATCCCTTTGCCCCCGGCATCGTCGCCATCCACGGGCTGGAGACATACGAGGACGGCGAATCGCCGCAGCATTGGCAGCACATCACCTCGCACGAGATCGGGCACCAGGTCCTGGAGCGAATGGGTCCTGGACGGCGACAATCCGGGATGGTTATGGATCTGCATGGGCATCCACCTCGACACCGAATACATGATCGCCCGCAAGTATGATCCCGACCGGAGGGTGAACTGGATGGGCAACTACGTCAACGCCGTCGCGGCGTACTACGACACGACCCTCGACGTCACCCCGGTCCAGGACGACCGCATCCAATACGACCGCAATAACTTGGTCATCCACAGCAAGGGTCCGGCCTTCCTCAACGCCTTGGAAGTCGTTCTCGGTTCGGCCGAATTCGACCGCATCTACAAGAAGGCCCTGCGGACCTACGGCGGCAAGCGCCTGGGCTGGCGGGAATTCCAGCGCTTCTGCGAAAGCGAGACGGGCCAGAACCTGACTTGGTTCTTCGACGCCTGGGTGCGGGGAAACTCCTATCTCTGCTATGCCATCGAAACGCGGGATTGCCGGCCGCAGGGCCAAGGCTTCCGCAGTGAGATCCGCGTCCGGCGACTGGGCACGATGGCCATGCCCGTCCCGCTCAAGGCCGTTTTCGAAGACGGAACGGAGCACACCGTCCTGACCGACCGGACCAAGGTCCTGGACACGCTCGTCTTTGAAAGCCGGGCCAAGCTCAAGGACGCCATCCTCGATCCCGAGCGCCGCCTAGCCATGGTCTCCAAACCTCTGGGCGAGATTCCGACCGAGGCGGCCGCGGCCATGGCCTGGGGCTGGAGGGCCTCCAAGAGCGCTGAGATCTACGACGACCTGTCCGGCGTCGACGTCGATTCCCCTGCCCTCTGGTACAAGCTGGGGCGCGACCTCTACGAAATCGACAAGCTCAAGGAAGCGGCCGACTCGCTCCAGAAGATCCCGGCCGCGGCCGAGGGCGATTATCCGTTCCTCAAGGCGGCCTGGCTGGGCCTCATTGAAGACCTGCAAGGGAATCGGAACGGGGCGGTCGAACATTATCAATTCGCCCTCGGATTGGAAAAGGGCCAATCCTACGGCTTCGGGAACGTCAACCTGCAAATCAACCGCAAGTGGCTCGAGGCCCGCCTCAAGACGCCCTTCACCCGCGGGTCGTCCATCGAGATGACCGACCATCCGACGGCCGACCAGCTCGTAGCCTTGGTCAACGGCCTGAACTGGACGTTCGAGGGGCGGAATCCCAAGGCCATTTTCGACAAGACCGCCGGCGTTGACATCTCCCGCACCGGCTTTTGGTTCAAGCTGGGCATGGTCCTTTTCGACAGCGGCGACCGGGAAGAATCGCTGGCCGCCTTCGCCAAAGCCGCCGCCGCGCCCGACGCGTCAAAGCTCATGCAATTCACGGCCTGGGTCTGGCAGGGGCACCTGAACGATCTCCTGGGACGACGCGATACCGCCCTGGCCGCATACCAGAAAGCGCTCGAATTCGACACCGGCGAAACCATGAGCCATAGCCAATACAACATGTCCATCGACCGGCACTGGGTGGAGGCGCGTCTCAAGACGCCGTTCACGTGGAAGACGAAGAGATAGACCGAGTACCGGCGGAACATGACGGGCTTCCCGCCTCCCCCGATGTTGGCGCGGGCTCACCTATCGCCAGCGCTTGGACGCGGATATTCGCTTCACCCCGGCTGTCGCCATAGCAGGGCGTCCCAGGCAGGTTGCACACTTCGGCGGTCCCTCGGCCGTCGTCCTCACGCTCCCGCTCGATCGGGAGACTCGCGCTCATGGCGGCCCCGCCGGCACACCAAGATGGTGTGCTGCGACTCGGCATTCAGATCGCGCGCATCAAACCGGGACACCCGGAGCAGAACGGCCGCCACGAGCGCATGCATCTGACGTTGAAGGCCGAGGCCACGAAATGCGCGGCGGCCCATCTCCGCCAACGGCCCGGCGGCGGCGCTCTCCTGGGGCAGGGTCGGCCTCGAGGTAGGGAGCCGCTGGAGGACGGCTCTGCCGCTGCGCACCTTGGCGCATACCCCCCGGTCCAATCACCGGCAAGGCGCGGCCCGGAGCCATGGGCCGCGCCCTTGCACGCCGGCCATCGCCGCCGGAGCTCACCGTCAGTTGCCGTCGGGGCACTGCACAGGCGCCGCGCCGAAGATCGCTCCGGCCGATGGGTCGACCGTCGCCACTTGCCGGGTGTGTCCGTCCTCGAGGTCGAGGCGCACCAGCTCGCTCACCGACACTGGGCCGAACGCGGAGAATCCGGTCGGCACTAGGCGGAAGGCGTAGAACCGGCCGGCAGCCTCGACGGAGGCGGACAGGTTCAGCCCGGTTCGAGCTATCTCCCGGGCAACGCCGGTCGACGGGTCGATTTCGTAGACACGCGGATAGACCGTCGCTGTCATCATCAGCGTCACGGGGTCGATCGTGAACGCGTCGAACGTCGCGTAGAGCTTGCCGTCCACCCCGTAGAGCGTTTCGTCACACAGGTTGACCGTCCCGTCCGTGTTCATCGAGAACGGCACGGCCAGTTCCGGCGGGATTCCCGTCGTGGCGATCAGCTGTGCGGCGCCCGTGCCGGCGTCAACGCTGTAGAGGTTGTTGTTGAAATCGGTGGCGTAGAGCTTCCCGCCCACGGCCCCGAGGTCAAAGGCCTTGAAGCCCAGTCCGGTCGGACCGACCGCGGTGGCGATTCCGGTCCGCGGGTCGATGGTTTCGAGGTTGCCGGAATAGGTGAGGCTGTAGAGATTCCCGCCACGCCCCCAGACGAGGTTGGACTGGCCCTCCGGGGTCGTCGGACCGATCTGGCGGAACCCACCGGTCGACAGATCGACCACGCCGAACTGCTGCTGACCGGTGACCACGTAGACTAGCGGTCCGGCTTCGGCCGCCACGGTGACGACCGCGAATATCAGAAGCGTCGGCACAACGATACGGAACTTCATACCTTCCTCCTGGTTGACTGACAGCACCTTCGGCTTTCGCCCGTCAAACAGGTAGGCGCAATCGGTGGCCAAGATCTCTCACGCCCCAGCGCAGGGGGCGTTCGGCAGGTGGCAGGGCAGCGGGCGAGCCCTCTTCCGCCTTGAAGCAGAGATGCGCCCGTGCTGGCCTGCCCAGACGAAGGTGGCCCGAGGCAAGGGAGCCACGGCCGAGTGTTGGCCTACGTCTGGTGCGGAAGCGGGGATTTGAACGCCGATGGGCTTGCTGAGAAAGACCTGAGGCCGGGAGCCCCCTGAGGGGGACCGGCCAGGTTTTTGGGGCTTCGGAACAGGGCGTCGAGGTTCGTCGTCGGCGAGTCGGCATCGGACGTGACCGATGGCGCGAGCGTCGACCCGCGCCTCGAGTCACGCTATCCGCCCTGGTTCATGTCCTTCCCCTGCTTCAAGAGTTCGATGGCATTCTCGAGGTTCTTTCGGTTCAGAGTGTCGGGAGCCTGCCCGACGGCAATCTGCGCGTGCATCAGCGCCGTCTTGTAGTCTCCCATCGCCGAGTAGCCGCGGGCCAGGCCGACGTGCACCGGCCAGGCGTCGCCGAACCGCTTCTGGTTCTTCTGGAACACCGCGAGCGCCTCGTTCTTGCGCCCTTGTGCGAGCAGCTGCCGACCGTACTGGTGAATCTCGATGGCCTGGGTCCCGGGGAGATCTAACGCCACGGCCATCGTCTCACCGGCTTCCTTCGTGCGCGAGAGTTTCTCGAGGACCAGCGCTTTCGTGGACAGAGTGCCGAACGTCGTCTGGCCGATGCCGGGAACCGACACGGCGTCCTCGGCCCAGCGTAGCGCCTCATCCAGGCTGCGGTTCTGCTGGACACAGTATTGGGCGGCCGCGTCGAGGTTCCGTGCATCGAAGCCGGCAGCGCTCCGCAATTCGTTCCTGAGATTCTCGATGTACAGCCCGACGGCGTCCTCGACCTCGATCGAGATCGGGAGCCGCAGTTCCTCCCACTCGAGCGCGACGGTAGCCCGGTCCAGCTTGCGCTCGATGAACTCGTAGGTGAGCCACTCGCGGTAGGGCGCCTTCTCCGGAATCGCGCGGACGCGAAGGGCGTCCTCGCGCTCGTCGTAGCTGAAGCTGCCCCACGACGTCGAGTTCTTCGAGAAGATGACCGTCCACTCCTTCTCACCGGCGATCATGTGCAGCCCGTACCGGCCGGCCGGCAGCGGTTGGCCCTGGACCTTGACGGGATGGGACACAGCGAACACCGTGTTCTCGTTCGCACCGGCGCGCCACGGACCGCGCCGGTTGTTAAACCCGAGGTCGTAGATGCCCCAGGGCACCAGCGTTCCCCAGATCTTGCCGCGGCGGTCCTCGCCGGACGGGCTCACGACGCGCGGGCTGCTGTAGTCGATGCTGACGGTGACGAGACCGATGTGCTGGGTGACGGTCGCCCTCTGGTTGTTGCCGCTCGGCGGGAGCGTGACGGATTGAGCCGCCACCGTGGCGGCCACAGCAAGTGTCACGGCGAGTGCTCCGATCGTCCTTCGCATCAAGAACCTCCGCGTCTGAAGCCAGCAAACTGGCTGGGGTGGTGGGTAGGGTCCCTAGAGACTGAATACGGGGACCGCATTCGCGGGGTTCTCCGGGGCCTGCCACGGGGCGGATCAAGCTCATGTATGGGACGTGTACCGAGACTGTGGGGTCGTGTGGCCCCCCCGCGGGCGCGAGGTCCTGCTGGTCAACAAGCGCGACAGCGAGTTCGACGTCAGTGTTCAGGGAGCCAAGGCGCTCACGTTCGAGATCGTCGACCAGCGTACCGCCTTTCAACCCGCGCGGCGCGGTCGTGTTGCAGCGGAGCGTCTCACGTTGCCGGGACTGGGTGTGGCGGTTGTGACGATTGAGTAGGGCTCGAAACCGTCTCCGCCTGAGGGGCGCCGGTCAGCCGATGTCAACGACCGGGCGAAGACAAGGAACAGCGGCAGTCCTGCATGTTGCCGGACGCGCATGAGGCGACATGCCGGGCCGCGAATCAGGGTGGGAGCGGAGTTCAGTCATCGTTCGAGCGGTTTTCACTGGTTCGGTCGTCTGCCTGGCCGGAACGGTCGTGTGGTTCAACCTGCGCGGTCCGAACCTGACACTCGTTCCGTCAGTGCCCTGGGCCGTGCCGGGTGATGGCGGCTGTGCCATGGCTCTATGGGCATTACTTGGGCGGGCAGGGCCGGCCACGGTGGATGCGGACTTCGAGAACGATTGCGCCCACCGACCAAGCAGGCGGCCTTGTGGTGCACCACGGGGCCGCTCTCCAGTTCCCAGCGGCTCGCCGCTCACCAATCCCGTTGTCTTCGCCCTGACCAGCGCACGAGCCGCATCAGCCTTTGGCCGTGTCGCCCTGCATGGCGTAAGCACGTGCCAGGCCGAGGCGGGCCAGCGCGCCCCAAGGAAAGTTCATCACCACCCCTCGGTGGTCAATGAACTTCTGGAATTCCGCTGCAGCGCAGGTGCCGTCGTGGAGCATGAGATAGGCGTTTCCTCGCACATAAACCGGGCACAGGAAGATCGTGAGATCGGCCGTAGGCTCGCCGAGTTCGGTCGTGCTCGCCACCTTCAATGGTTCGACGGCACCACCTGCCGTACTTCGACGACCGTGTTCACTTCCCCGACGTTCGCATCGAGTACCAGGACATCGACGGACGCTCGCGCGAGGAGGACCTGGAGGTGACGACGGTGCACTACCGGGGGGCGCGGCGGCCGCTGCAAAGTCGCGGTTCAGCCGCTACAGTGGAACGTCGGCGCAGATCTCCGCGCGCGGTGGAACGGGCCGAAGAGGCGGAACGCGAGACGCACGATTCGCCGAGGAGGTGTTCTCCTGACCATCCCGCGACGACGTCCCGTGCGCTCAACGTTTGGTGGCTGGGGTGGGGATGCCGAGGTCCTTGCAGATCTTCTGCGCCAGGAAGTCGTTGACCTCGCGATGCCTCGGGACGGTCGAAGTCCTCCGGGCGGCGCGGCTGACGTAGACGGAGTGATTGGCGCCTTCGCGCATCAACTGACAGCCGTGGGCTTCCAGATGCCGCACGAGGGCGGCGCGTTTCATGCGGAGAGCCTGAGAGGCTCGCGGATGATGCCAGGGCCCTCGAGATCTTCCTGTGCAAGCGCCCGGTTGGCCTCCAGAACGAGACGTACGGCCTCGGCCAGATTTGCCCGGGCTTCCCCCAACGTGGCGCCCTGGCTATTGGCGCCGGGGAGTTCCTCGACGAAGGCGACGTACCCCTCGGGGACAGGTCGGAATACGGCGGTGAACTCCATCTGCATCCTTACATGATAGCGCGGACCGACAGGCGTCCAGGTGTGTCGCAAGAACCACGAGCCGAATCTCTATCCACACTCGGCTTCACCGCCCGCTAGGCCGAGTTCCTGGTTACCGTGATGACCCCATTCCGGCGTCTGCCTGCCGAGGCAGTAGGCGCGATGATATCTCTCGACGACCCGTCTTAGAGGGGGTTGGACTGCGGGCGGGGGGGCTGGCTTGCCGAAGGTGCGCTGGCGGCACCGGGAGCTGGCGCCTGGGTCGAAGCGGGTGCGATGGGCGTCGGCGGCGGCGCGGCGGCAGCCCGGGTCAGGTCGGCGAATCCCGTGGCCACCAGCCGCAGATCGGCGCGTGCGGAGGAGTCCAGCGTCAGGTCCTGGTCGTCGAGCAGCGAGAGCACCGCCTCGAAGCCGGCTCCCGCCTCGTCATAGCGCGTGCGGTCGTAGGCCTGCTTGGCCCTCGAGTAGATCTGCTGAATCGTCCCCGGCAACGCGCGGCGTCGCACGTCGCGAAACGCTGCGCAGATCTTGGGAGTCGCATCGTCCGGGCCGGGCTGGAAGAACGGATTGAGATCGATGACGGCCTCGATCGCCTTCTGCGCCTCCGCCTTCCGATCGAGGGCCAGCAGGCAGAACGCGCGCCCCTGCTCGACCGCGAGGGCCACCGCCGAGGCCAGCGTGGGGCCGGATCTCAACTCACCGAAGGCCTTGAGCGCGTCCTCGTCCTGGGCGGCCGCGTAGAGAGTCCGCGCCGACGACAGGCTGTAACGGGGAACCGCGTGGTGTCCGAGGGGTATTCCGTTACCCGGCCGTGGAAACCGCGCTCATACGGACTATCCCTCGGCTGTCGGTCCAGCCTCAGCCTCTCATCCTGCTTGTCCTTCTCGGCGTCCTGCTTCTGGCCTTGTCCTTGGCTTTCTGCCTTTGTCACCCATGAAGCGCCTCCTTTCCCATTGTCCGTCAACGGCCGGGCTCCGGCGAGGTATTCGACACCCTTGTTCACGGACGACTCGACTCCTACAGACATTCTGATAGAATACCTGTAGGAATGATGCCCATGAACTCCCGAACCGACCTGCTCCAGGGCACACTCGACCTCCTCATTCTCCGCACGCTCACGCTCGAGTCGCAGCACGGCTGGGGCATCGCCCGGCGCATCCACCAGATCACGAAAGGGGCGTTCGACGTCAAGCCGGGGTCGATGTTCCCGGCCCTCAAGCGCCTCGAGGAGAAGGGGTGGATCCAGGCGCGCTGGGGCGAATCGGAGAATCGGCGGCAGGCGAAGTACTACGCGCTCACCCCCGTCGGCCGCCGCCATCTCGGCGAGGAGCTGGAGAACTGGAACCGCGTGGCCAAGGCCATCGGCTGGGCCATCGAGGCGACATCATGAGACGCGCGGTCGCGGCGTTAAGGAACCTGTTCGGCCGGGCCGATGCGGAACGCGACCTGGAGGCGGAGGTCCGGGCCTACCTCGACTTCGCAATCGACCAGCACATGCGGCGGGGCCTGTCGCGCGAAGAGGCCGAACGCGCGGCACGCCTGGAGAGCGGGGGCCTCGAGCAGGTGAAGGAATCGGTACGAGCCGTCCGTGCCGGCGCGGCGATCGAGTCGATCTGGCGGGACGTCACCTTCGGCGTTCGCGTCCTCCGGCGGACCCCGGGCTTCTCGGCCGCGGCCGTCCTCACTATCGCGCTCGGCGTCGGGGTGAACGCGTCGATCTTCGCGATCGTCAACGGCCTGGCGTTCCACCAACTGCCGCTCGCAGACGGGGACCGCATCCTCAGCCTGACGCAGCAGCTGGAAGGCCGGGTGCGGCGGAACGTCCATGGGATGTCGAGCTTCTTCTGGTACACGGAGTACCAGGCCTACCGGGACCGCAATCACACGCTGGCCGGACTCGCGGCCTACGAGCCCCTCGTCACGGCATCGCTCGGCGCGGGTGAACCGCGCGAGGTGATCGGCGCGCTCGCCTCGTGCAACTACTTCGACGTGCTCGGCATGCGCCCCCCGGTCGGGCGCGGGTTCTCGCCGGGCGAGTGCCGCTTGCCGGGAGCGCCGGCGGAGGTGGTCCTCTCCGACGACCTCTGGCGACAGGCCTTCGCGGGTGATCGCGCCATCCTCGGCCGCACCGTCTCGCTGAACCGTGCGCCGTTCGTCGTCGTGGGCATCGCGCCGCCCGGCTTCGGCGGCACCGAGCCCGTTCCGGCGACGTTCTGGGTGCCGCTCACCATGCAGCAGGCGTTGCAGCCAAGTCGCCAGCTGCTGGGTGACGCACACATGAGCTGGATCGCCCTGCTGGGCCGGCTCGCACCGGGCACGAGCCTGGGCCAGGCCAGGGCGGACCTCCGTCTCATCGCGGGCCAGATCGATCAGTTGGAGCCCGCGCGGAGGACGCGGCTGAATCTCTCGGTCGCGAGCCTCCTCCCCCAGCTCGAAGAACAGACGCTCGTCCTGGGCGTCGGGGGCATCCTGCTCCTGGCGGTATCGCTGGTGCTGCTTGTGGCCTGCGCCAACGTCGCCAGCCTGCTGCTGGCCCGGACGGCGAGCCGGACCCGGGAGCTGGCCCTGCGCCTCGCGCTCGGCGCAGGGCGCTGGCAATTGATGCGCCAGCTCCTGATCGAGAGTCTGATCCTGGCCGGGCTTGGCGGCGCCGCGGGATGGGTTCTGTCCGTGTGGTCGTCCACCGCGCTCGTCAACGCGGTTCTGGCCCATCTCCCGCCGGGGACGCCCCAACTGCTCCTTCCCATCGGTACGGACCTCCGGGTGTTTCTGTACACGGCCGGGATGACACTCCTGGCGGGGGTTGCCGTCGGCCTCGCGCCGGCGCTTGGCGCATCACGCCTCGGGCTGGTGGCCGCCCTCAAGCAGCAGGACGGGCTTGGACCATCGGCCCGGACCGCGCGCTCGGGGTTCCTGCGGCAGGCATTGGTCGCCGCCCAGGTGGCCGCGTCGATGGTGCTGCTGCTGTCGGCTGGCCTCCTGATGCACGGCCTCGCTCGGACCTACCGTATCGATCCCGGGCTGAACCTGTCCAACGTCGCCGTGATGTCCTTCGATCTGGAGAACGGCGGCTACGACCAGGCGCGCGCGGTCGCGTTCAACCGTGACTTGCTCGATCGCCTGGGCGCGCTGCCTGGCGTGAATCGTGTCGCGCTCGCAGAGACGACACCGCTCAGCGATAACCACAGCCAGACCACCTTCTCGCTTCCCGGGCGTCTCCAGCGATCGGTGGAGATGAACTACGTCTCGCCGTCGTACTTCGAGACGTTCGGCCTGACGATCGCCCGGGGGCGCACGTTCACCGAGGACGAGGTGCGGAACGACGCGCACGTTGTGGTGGTCACCCAGGCCGTGGCCCGGCGCTTCTGGCCGGACGCCGACCCGCTCGGCAAGGTGCTGGACGAGGGAGAGGGGGCCAACGTGACGTCCCTCGTGGTCGTCGGCGTCGCACGCGACGCGCAGGTCTCACACCTCGGGGAGGCGTCTCCCGTCTACCTGTATCTCCCGGCGTCGGCGCCGACCCAGACTCATCTGGCGGTGGTCGGTACGCTTCGACGGCGGGTTCGCGGCGCTGGGCCACGGGATGCGCGCGGCGGCGCGGAGACTCGACCCGGATCTCCCGGTGTACATCCAGCTCGCGGAGGACACCCTCGAAGTCTGGCGCGTGCCGGCGCGGCTGGGAGCGACCGCCGCCGGCACGCTCGGCGCCCTCGCTCTCGCACTGGCCGCCCTCGGTCTCTACGGACTGGTCGCCTACAGCGTGACCCGGCGGGTCGGCGAAATCGGCATCCGGATAGCACTCGGTGCCGACAGGCGCGACGTGATGAGGCTGGTCGTCGGCCAAGTCGTGCGACCGGTGGTCCTGGGAGCCGCGGTCGGCCTGGCGGCCGCCGCAGGGGCCGCGCAGCTCCTCACCAGGCTCCTGTTCGGCCTGAGTCCGCTCGACCCCGTCGCGTTCGTCGCCGTTCCGGCGTTCCTGCTCGTCGTGGCGCTGGGCGCCGCCTACGTGCCAGCGCGGCGGGCGCTCAACGTGGACCCGATGGTCGCGCTGCGATGTGAGTGAGGATCCGGCGCGCCGGGCTGCAACCCGGCGCGCGCCGCGAGCCGCTCCGCAGGTCGGGTAGGCTTCCTCGCGGTGCGCCGGTTTCCGGCTCTCTGCGGCCGGCTCGCGCTGTCTGCGCTGGATTTACCGCGGGCAACCCGAACACGCCTCGAGCCGCCGCGGACTGCCTGCGATTTGTCAGTCGGGAACGACTGACAAACGACTGACAACTCTCATCTCTTGGAGCACTTGAAGATGATACGCCATTGGCGTATAGTACGACCATGTAGTTCGTCGAGACACCGGTGGGCGGCACCGGATACCGGAAAGCGCGGTGGCCTGCGAGTCATCTACTACTGGGCTCCAGATGAATCGGTGTTCTACATGCTGTTCGTCCTGCAGCAAGGCCGAGCAGGGAGACCTCACGGCAGCCCAGGTGAAGATTCTCGGCGCTATTGTTCGGGAGGAGTTCAAATGAAGGACCGGGCGTTTCAGGAACTGCTGACGAGTGTCCGCCAGGCCGGCCGTATTCGCCGCGGCACGTTGAAGCCTTCACGGACGAAGGTATTTCAGCCGGCAGACGTGCGCGCCGTGCGGGCGAAGCTCGGCGTGTCGCAGTCGGAATTCGCGCTGATGATTGGCGTAAGCGTGGCCACGCTGCGCAATTGGGAACAGGGGCGGCGGACCCCCGAAGGACCAGCGCTGGCCCTGCTGAGAGTGGCGGTCAAGAACCCAAGGGCGGTCGCCGAAGCGCTTCACGGCGCGCGTCGCCGGACTGCCGCGTGACCGTCGCCGCGGTCACTGCGTCGCCACATGCGTTCCCGTCCTTCCGTGACCGGTGAACGGGGAACCACCCGCGGTATGATGGGCGGCGTAGTCGCCCGCACCAGAAGCTCGGACGGTCAGAGAAGCAGTCATGAATCGCAACGACGTCTTGGAGATCATCGCGAGGCACCGCACCGAGCTCACCATGGAGTTCGGCATCAGGTCCCTGGCTCTCTTCGGTTCCGTCGTTCGTGACGAGGCGACGCCGGCGAGCGACGTCGATCTGCTCGTGGAATTCGATGGTCGCCGCCCCGTCGGCCTGTTCCACCTGTCGCGTACACAGCACTACCTCGAGGGCATTCTGGGGGTGCCTCGCGTCGATCTCGTGCTGCGGGACGGCATCAAGCCAGCGCTGAGGGAGAACATCCTGAGAGAGGCGATCCATGCCGCCTAGAGAGTGGGCGTTTCGGATTCAGGACATCCTCGACGCGATGGAGAAGATCCAGCGTTACACGTCCGGTGCGAGCATCGAAACCTTCGAGCGCGATGAGGAACTCATCGACGCGGTCGTCCACAACTTGACGATCATCGGCGAGGCCGCCAATCACGTTCCGAGCGAGATCACGGCGCGCGAAACAGGTATTCCCTGGCGGCAGATGGTCGACCTGCGCAACTACTCGGTCCACGCGTACTGGAACCTGCGGCCGGCGGTGATCTGGGACACCATCCAGAACGACCTGCCGCCGCTCGTCGAACCGCTGCGCCGGCTGCTCTCCGCAGATCGGTAGGCGTCCCACAGCAGCTCTTCGTCCCCGCGGCCCGGAGCCACTCCACGCCGCGGCGACGCCTTTCGAGGCGCCCCCAGGGCCACTGTCCGGACAACCCGTTCGGTGTCATGGAGGGCCCTATGCGCGACTTCGATCCCCGCGACTTCACCCCACTCGAGCGCGACGACCGGCGTCCCGACCCGAGCCGCGGCGGCCAGGGCGACCCGACCGCGCGAGGCTCTGACAGAGCGACGCGCGACCCGAGCGATATCGCCATCCGCCACGTGGATCTCCCGCGCAGGCTTCGTCGTGAGCCGGTCCGCGTTCGAGACCGCGATTACGACATCAACGGGAACCAGAGCCGCGTGCTGGCCACGGTCGGCGCGTTCCGAGTCGTTTCCTCGCGTGACCTCGCAGACAGCCTCGGTCGTGTCGGCAATCCTCGCTCTTCCGACCTCCGGCATCTCCGAGAGACCGGCCTCGTTCAGACGGCGCCGCTACCGGGACACAAGGACCGTGTCGTCACACTGACAGAGCAGGGACGGGAATTGGTCGAGGCCAGGCGGAGGCCGGGCGAGGACGCCGCTCAGACGTTTTACGCGGGCGTCCGCAAGCCTCGTGAGTTGGAGCACGACGTGCAGGTCTATCGAGCCTACCTGGAGGCCGCTGACCGGCTGACTGAGCGTGGCGATCGCCTGCGGCGCGTCGTCCTCGACTACGAGCTGAAGGGCGAGTACAGCGCTTCCTGCAGCAACGGAATCAGGGCCGCGCCGACAGTGACGGGCGGCCGGATCGGGATGCCCAAGAGATCGCGCTGGGGGCGGTCGAGCACAACCTGCCGTACTTCGACGAGCAGGTGCATTTCCCCGACGTGCGCATCCAGTACGAGGACATTGACGGGCGCTCCCGGGAGGAGGACGTGGAGGTCACCACCGTCCACTACCGCGGCGCCCACGCGGCGGCCGCCGCGCGGGCGGGATTCTCCAGCTACAGCGCCATGTCCGCACGGATTTCGGGCGGCCGTGGAGGCCCGTGGGGACGGGGCGATGGTCGCGATCCGCGCCTTGCCGAGGAGATGTGGTCATGACAAACGAAGACCGGATCCAGGCCGTCGAGCGATTCGGTTTCAGCAGGCGCCAGGCCGCGTTCGTGGCGGTGGTGATGAGCCACTCCGGCGTGTGCCTACCAAGGCAGTACGCCACGTTCGCGGGCGTCGCCTACGGGCACAGGATCAACTGCTTCATCGAGCGGTTGGTGAGCCGCGGGTTTGCGTCCGTTTGCCCGTGCCTCCACAATCGAGCGCCCGTTTACCACGTTCGCCATCGCCCGCTGTACGGCGCGATCGGACAGCCTCAGAGCCGGCTCCGTCGGCCAGTTCCGGCTGCCTCCGTCATGCCTCGGTTGATGCTCCTCGATGTCGTCCTGGAGGCGCCCGAGGTGACCTGGTTCGAGTGTGAGCACGACAAGGTTGAGCACTTCACGACATGTACCGGGCTCACGCGCGAGAGCCTGCGTCAACAGGTTTCCCGAGCTGCAGGAGTGGCGTCCTCCAGGCTGTTTCCGGATGCCTTGCCGGTTGGCCTCGAGGCGCCGAACCGAGCGCTATTCGTCTACCCGGCCACACGCTCATCTTTGGTGGACTTCCGACCGTTTCTCCGGCGCCACCACGGCCTCCTGGCAGCGCTTCCCGCGTGGACGCTCAGGCTGGTCTTCGGGCCGGACGAGAGGCTTGTGGAGGCTGCTTGGCAGGCTGTCGTCGACCGCGAAATTGGACCGCTTCTCAGCCTCGCTGACCGTGCCGGACGCTGTGTCGAGTGGCGGGCGCTCGGCCACCGGTACGGTCACCTGTCTCCCCTGGTTACTGCGTCGCCTTGGTCGCGACTCGGGGTTGAGCAGGGGGAACCGGAGGGGGCACAAGGCGCTGCACGTTCTCAACCCTCCTGGCAGCGAGCTCTGCGACAACACCGACCGCCGCCGAAGAGCGCGCGCGGGCTCGGCTTCACGGCCAACAACTACTGGCCGTGCCTGATGTAGCGGGTGGTCGAGGCGCCAGGCCTGGGCGGCGTTCTGCGCCGCCCGAACTGCTCGTCATCAGGAGTGAGAACAGAAACGGGGCGTGAGCGACCCCCGGAGTTCGGGGGGAGGGTCAACCCCGCCGCGGCCCCGGGGGTCGCTCTGTACCATCGAGAAGAGCAGGGTCAGCAGAAGGTGGATGCCTTGTGGTAACTGTGGAAACCGTTCTGTGGTTTCCGTGCGTCCAGCTAAGGCTGGCGCGTTCAGCGGGAGACAGTCCCGCCGGGGCAACAGCCGGACGCCCCGTAGCTCGGATAGCAGGGAGGAGAGAGATCGATGCCCTGAAGCCTATCGACAAAGCCACCAGAGGGTGGTGAGCGAGTCCCCGGGCCGCAGTGTGAGCGAACGCAGGGGTAGCCCCGAAACGAGGAAGCCCCGAAGGCCGAGCCTCTGAAAACCGGGTGAAGGCAGCATCGAACGGCACACGCTGGCTGACGTGCCGGGCGACTTCGGCGGGGTAGCAGCGGCGGCACGGTGACAAGGACGCGCTGAGCAACTGGAGAAGCCCTCCTCGTCCCGCCTCCAAATGGGGCGGAGCTAGGTACGCCGTATAACCGGGCGAACCGGGAAGTCGGCGGAAGACGAGAGGGTGACGGATGGGTCCGTAGTAGTGAAGACGCGGGGTAATGCCCGCCGAGCGACTACAAGAGCGACCAGAACCCGGCGGGCCGCACGCTGCCTGGGACCGTCGCGGCGAGCGGCGATCACGCAGCGATGAGCAGCGATAACGCGATGGAACCACGGCGAAACGCGAGACGCCGGCGCGGGCCGCACCCCGCCGTTGTTGGCGTCGAGCCGGCGGACCCCGTGTGGGCGGCGACACGCTGGCCACCATGAACGCCGGACCACTCCCGACTGGCGCTCGGCCCCTGCGGGCCGGCGGTTACTGCTTGCGGTCGCCGAGTGCGGCCACGGCCTGCGTCAACGCCGCCAGCTGCTTGGTCAGCCGGCGAATCTGCACGTCCCCAGCCTCGACCTGGGCGCGGAGCGCCTCGTTCTCCGCCTGCAGCGCCTGGGTCTTCGCGTCAAGACGAGCCGCTTGGGCGTCGCCCGCCCCGACTTGGGCACGCAGCGCGTCAATCGTGCGCTGCTGCTTCTGGTACTCGTTCAGCAGCATCGGCGGCAGGAACTGGTACAGCACCGTCTCGACCTGGCCGTCCACGGAGTGCGCCACCAGCCCCGGATAGACCTCCGCCACTTCCTCGGCGATGAGCCCGTACTGCAGGGTCCGGCCTGCCGGGTTCTGGTCGCTCTTGTAGTGGAACGTCACCGGCCGCAGCTGCATGAGGCCGCTGCTGGCCGCGCCCATGTCGGCGATCTCGTCCTTGAACCGGCGGGACGAGCTATAGGTGCCGAGCTGGCCGCTTGGATCGATAAGCACCGGAATGGCGGTCCCCGCGGTCGTCACGCCGCGGATGCCGGCGATGAACGTCTGGGTCTGCCCACTGCCGATACGGATGGTGTTGCTCTCCCCCGCGACCCCTTCATTGCCGATGTCGATGTTGTTGCTGCCGGTCGTGAGCTGGAAGCCTGCATGGTCTCCAAGGGCGATGTTGGAGGCGCCCGTGGTGTTCTGGGCGAGCGCGTACACGCCGGTGGCGGTGTTGCCGACGCCGGTCGTGTTGGAGAAGAGCGCCTGCACGCCGGTGGCGGTGTTGGAGAAGCCGGCCGTGTTGGAGAAGAGCGCCTGAGTGCCGGTGGAGGTGTTCCACCAGCCGCCCGTGTTGCCGACGAGCGCCTGAGTGCCGGTGGCGGTGTTATTCCAGCCGGTCGTGTTGGAGAAGAGCGCCTGCACGCCGGTGGCGGTGTTGGAGAAGCCCGACGTGTTGGCGGCGAGCGCCTGATACCCGCTGCCGGTGTTCTCGGTGCCGGTCGTGTTGACGCTCAGCGTGTCGTCGCCAAACGCCGTGTTGTAGGTGCCGGTCGTGGTCGCGGGGAGGCTGCTGATCCCGAAGGCACTGTTGCCGAGCGAGCTGTTGGTGGTCGCCGCGGTCGTCTGCATCGTCCCGTCCGGGAACCTAACCCCGCCGCTCGTGCTCTCAATGGTCCCGGCCACACTGAGCGTCTGCCCAGGCGTGGTTGTGCCGATGCCCACCTTGACCGCCGCCGGCGTGCCGCTCGGGCCGCCGAGAATGAGGGTGTTGCTTTGAGTGACCACGGCGCCTGAGCCGATCGCTGTGGTGTAGGTCAGGGCGGGATGCGCCGCGTCCGGGCCCGCGGCGTTCCCCACGTAGGTGTTGTTGCTCCCCGTGACATTCAGGGAGCCGGCCTGATAGCCGCTGGCGGTGTTGTTGCCGCCGGTCGTGTTGGCGTTGAGCGCTTCAAAACCGCTGGCGGTGTTGTTGCCGCCGGTCGTGTTGGCGAAGAGCGCGTACACGCCGGTGGCGGTGTTGCCGACGCCGGTTATGTTGAACCAGAGCGCCTGCACGCCGGTGGCGGTGTTGTAGTTGCCCGCCGTGTTGGAGTAGAGCGCCGTCGAGCCGGTGGCGGTGTTCCACCAGCCGGTCGTGTTGGAGTAGAGCGCCGTCATGCCGGTGGCGGTGTTGCTGGCGCCAGTCGTGTTGGCGCCAAGCGCACCATTGCCAGTGGCAGTGTTACCGGAACCTGTGGTGTTCGCACTCAGTGTGTAGTCGCCAAAGGTCGTGTTGTTGGAGCCGGTGGTGTTGGCGGCGAGACTGCTGATCCCAAAGGCGCTGTTGCCGAGCGAGCTGTTGACGGTCGCGGCGGTCGCCTGCAGCGTCCCGTCCGGGAACTTGAACCCGCCGCTCGTGCTCTCAATGGTGCCGGCCACGCTGAGCAGCTGGCCAGGCGTCGTTGTGCCGATGCCGACGTTCCCGGCGGGCGTGACCCGCAGCCGCTCCAAAGGCGCTCCCGCCGTCCCCGTCGGGTTCGTCTTGATCACCAGGGCCGTCCCCTGCGCGGTGTCCGTCCAGTTCTCGGCCGCCAGGAACGCCACCTGGCCCCGCCCCCCGGCCGAGAACACCGACGCCCCGAAGCCCCGCACGGCCAGGCCGCCCAGGATGTCGCCCGTCTGCACCGCCGAGGGCGCGGTCGGCGTACCGCGCGCCGCCCGGTAGACGACCGGCAGCGCTGTCAGGGTCGGGCTGTAGACGTCGAAGAACGCGGCCGGCGCCGACCCCGCCACCACATGAAACGGCGCCAGGGGCGCGGTCGTGTTCACGCCGAGGTAGGCGTTCGTCGGCGACTGGTACAGCACCGAGTTGCCCAGGTCGGTCGCGTCGGTGAACATCCCGAGGTAGTTCGGCGTCCCCACGTTCCCCGTCTGCCCAGGCGCGCCCGCGGCCTGGAGCCCGGTGCTGAGCGCCTGCGTGTTCACATAGGTCAGCCCGTCCGCTCCCGTGCCCGTCTTGTCCCCGGCCAGCACGAAGGCCGAGAGCGGCTTGCCGGCCACGGTGGTCGCGTCGGCCGCCTTCAGGGCATAGGGCACGCTCACCAGCAGCACCCGCGGAGCCTCGGGACCCTGGGCCACGGTCACGCCCAGCCACCGCGCCTCGCCGCTCGTGAACAGTTCCACCGGCAGCCCCGCCGGTTGCGTCGCCCCCAGCACCACCGCGTACCGCCCCTCGGCGTCCAGCGTCACGGTCTGGGTCTCGGTCCACAGGGGCGTCCCGCCCTGCTGGTCCGCGTACACGGCAAACGTCAGCGTGGCCGTGCTTCCCGGCCCCGCACCGGCTGAGGCCGGCACCACCCCGGCGAAGCGCACGAGCGGCGGCGGCGTCTGGGCCGACACACTCGCGGTGACGACCAGCATCCCCACGGCGACGGCGGTCACGAGTACCGGCGGCTCTGCGGGTCCGCATGAGCGCCTCCCTGGTAAACCTGGGCCACTCTGCGACGACATGGGCGGGAAAACGACGGACGTGGGTTCCTATGACGGCCAGCTGGAGTGTACACCAGGTTGAGCCTGGCGCGAGTTGAAGGGGCGGCCCGGTGCTCGGACCTCAGCGCCGTACCCCAGAGGGGCTGTTCGTGCCGCGACAGTCAATCTGGCGGCTGTCCTGGAGGCATCCTGGGCCCGTCGCGGCGAGCGGCGATCACGCAGCGATGAGCAGCGATAACGCGATGGAACCACGGCGAAACGCGAGACGCCGGCGCGGGCCGCACCCCGCCGTTGTTGGCGTCGAGCCGGCGGACCCCGTGTGGGCGGCGACACGCCGGACACCATGAACGCCGGACCACTCCCGACTGGCGCTCGGCCCTGCGGACCTTCGGTCACTGCCGCCGGTCGCTGAGCGCCGCCACCGCCTGCGCCAACGCCGCCAGTTGCTCGGTCAGCCGGCGAATCTGCACGTCTCTCGCACGCATCTGCTCGTCGCCCGCCTCGACCTGGGCGCGGAGCGTCTCGATCGCCTGCTGCTGCGTCTCAATGGTGCGCTGCTGTTTCTGGTATTCATTCAGCAGCATCGGCGGCAAAAACTGGTACAGCACCGTCTCGACCTGTCCGTCCTTCGAATGCGCCACCAGCCCCGGATAGACCTCCGCCACCTCCTCGGCGATGAGGCCGTACTGCAGGGTGCGCCCCGCCGGGTTCTGGTCGCTCTTGTAGTGGAACGTCACCGGCCGCAGCTGCATGAGGCCGCTGCTGGCCCCGGCCATGTCGGCGACGTCGTCCTTATAGCGGCGCGACGAGCTGACCGTGCCCAGCTGACCGTTGCCGTCGATGACCACCGCAACCGCGTCGGTCAGCCCCGTCGTCTCGCCGCGGATGCCGGCGATGAACGTTCGGGTCTGCCCACTGCCGCCGATGCGGATGGTGTCGCTCTCCCCCGCAGCCCCATGATTGTCGATGTCGATGTTGTTGCTGCCGGTCGTGAGGGCAGAGCCTGCTTGGTATCCAACGGCGATGTTGGAGTTGCCGGTCGTGTTGGCGCCGAGCGCCTGGAAGCCGTTGGCCGTGTTGTAATTGCCGGTTGTGTTGACGGCGAGCGCCACAAAGCCGGTGGCGGTATTCGTGCCGCCGGTCGTGTTGGCGGCGAGCGCCTGATAGCCGCTGGCCGTGTTGTCATAGCCGGTCGTGTTGGCGGTGAGCGCCCCCCAGCCGGTGGCGGTGTTGGCGGCGCCGGTCGTGTTGAGTTGGAGCGCCCCCGCGCCGGTGGCGGTGTTCTCGGTGCCGGTCGTGTTGGAGAGGAGCGCCTGATAGCCGCTGGCGGTGTTCCAGGTGCCGGTCGTGTTGGCGGCGAGCGCCTGATAGCCGCTGGCGGTGTTGGCGGCGCCGGTCGTGTTGAAGTTGAGCGCCTGATAGCCGCTCGCGGTGTTGTAGTTGCCGGTCGTGTTGGCGACGAGCGCCTGCCAGCCGGTGGCGGTGTTCCAGGAGCCAGTCGTGTTGAGTTGGAGCGCCCCCGCGCCGGTGGCGGTGTTCTGGGCGCCGGTCGTATTGGCGCCGAGCGCCACAAAGCCCGTGGCGGTGTTCCAGGTGCCGGTCGTGTTGGAGAGGAGCGCCTGATAGCCGCTGGCGGTGTTAGCGTTGCCGGTCGTGTTCTGGTAGAGCGCCTGAGAGCCGGTGGCGGTGTTCTCGGTGCCGGTCGTGTTGGACCAGAGCGCCCACGCGCCGGTGGCGGTGTTGGCGGCGCCGGTCGTATTCTGTTGGAGCGCCTGAAAGCCGTTGGCCGTGTTGTAATTGCCGGTCGTGTTGGCGGCGAGTGTGTAGTCGCCGAAGGCCGTGTTGTTGCCGCCAGTGGTGTTCGCGGCGAGGCTGCTGATCCCGAAGGCGCTGTTGCCGAGGGAGCTGTTGACGGTCGCGGCGGTCGTCTGCAGCGTCCCGTCCGGGAACTTGACCCCGCCCGTCGTGCTCTCGATGGTCCCGGCCACACTGAGCAGCTGCCCGGGGATCGTCGTGCCGATGCCGACGTTCCCGGCGGGCGTGACCCGCAGCCGCTCCAAAGGCGCTCCCGCCGTCCCCGTCGGGTTCGTCTTGATCACCAGGGCCGTCCCCTGGGCGCTGTCCGTCCAGTTCTCGGCCGCCAGGAACGCCACCTGGCCCCGCCCCCCGGCCGAGAACACCGACGCCCCGAAGCCCCGCACGGCCAGGCCGCCCAGGATGTCGCCCGTCTGCACCGCCGAGGGCGCGGTCGGCGTACCGCGCGCCGCCCGGTAGACGACCGGCAGCGCTGTCAGGGTCGGGCTGTAGACGTCGAAGAACGCGGCCGGCGCCGACCCCGCCACCACATGAAACGGCGCCAGGGGCGCGGTCGTGTTCACGCCGAGGTAGGCGTTCGTCGGCGACTGGTACAGCACCGAGTTGCCCAGGTCGGTCGCGTCGGTGAACATCCCGAGGTAGTTCGGCGTCCCCACGTTCCCCGTCTGCACCGGCCCGCCCGCCCCCTGGAGCCCGGTGCTGAGCGCCTGCGTGTTCACGTAGGTCAGCCCGTCCGCGCCGGTCCCCGTCTTGTCCCCGGCCAGCACGAAGGCCGAGAGCGGCTTCCCGGCCACGGTGGTCGCATCGGCCGCCTTCAGGGCATAGGGCACGCTCACCAGCAGCACCCGCGGAGCCTCGGGGCCCTGGGCCACGGTTACGCCCAGCCACCGCGCCTCGCCGCTCGTGAACAGTTCCACCGGCAGCCCCGCCGGTTGCGTCGCCCCCAGCACGACCGCGTACCGCCCCTCGGCGTCCAGCGTCACGGTCTGCGTCTCGGTCCACAGGGGCGTCCCGCCCTGCTGGTCCGCGTACACGGCGAACGTCAGCGTGGCCGTGCTTCCCGGCACCGCACCAGCCGAGGCCGGCACCACGCCGGCGAAGCGCACGAGCGGTGGCGGCGTCTGGGCCGACACACTCGCGGTGATGACCAGCATTCCCACCAGACTCGACGCCGCTCGCTTGACGTGCATGACGGCTCCTCTCCGCGCCCCCCGCCGAGGAGGCGCATGGTCTGACCACCGTCCACGCCGACAGACGTCGCCACCGTCCTCAGGTTCACCGCCGCGGTCCGCGGAGCATTATAGGCAGGTCCGCAGCCGCGGCAACCGTCAAGGCACGCCACGACGCGCCATCTGCGGACAGGTCGCCCCGCCACGTCCCGGCCCGGGTGGCCGTGGCACGTCGGCGGGGAGTGACGAACCCCCGGGCCGTCCCAGCTCACGAAAGGCTGCCGCCGGGGAGCCGCCTCGCGGGCCGCCAGGGGGTAGAGGCGGCGGGGGGCGTTTGGGCCGTACAGGGCCGCTGGCGTGGTTCTCCGGGCCTGCCGGCGCCGGCCGCACCTCGGCGCTGTTGGCGTCGAGCCGCACCCCGTGCCGGCGACGACACGCTGGCCACCATGAACGGCGGATCACTCCCGTCTGGCGCTCGGCCCCTGCGGGCCTTCGGTCACTGCCGGTGATCGCTGAGCGCGGCCACTGCCTGCGCCAACGCCGCCAGCTGCTCGGTCAGCCGGCGGATCTGCGCGTCTCTGGTACGCATCTCGGCGTCTCCCGCCTCTACCTTGGCGCGGAGCGTCTCGTTCTCCGCCTTCAAGGCGCTGGCCGTCGCCTCGAAGCGCGCCGTTTCCCTCGCCAGTTCGGCGGCTTGGACGTCAATAGTGCGCTGCTGCTTCTGGTACTCGTTCAGCAGCATCGGCGGCAGGAACTGATACAGCACCGTCTCGATCTGGCCATCCTTCGCGCGCGCCACCAGCCCCGGATAGACCTCCGCCACCTCCTCGGCGATGAGCCCGTACTGCAGGGTGCGGCCTGACGGGTTGTCGTCGCTCTTGTAGTGGAACGTCACCGGCCGCAGCCGCATGAGGCCGCTGCTGGCCCCGGCCATGTCGGCAATGTCCTCCTTGAACCGGCGCGACGAGCCGATCGTGCCGAGCTTACCGTTGGGGTTGACGTACACCGGGATACCTGTGCTGAACGTGGTGGCCCCGTAGATGCCGGCGATGAAGGTCTCGACCTGCCCATTGCCGATGCGGATGATGCTGTCATCGGCGGCAACCCCATAATTGCCGATGTCGATGTTATTGCTGCCGGCGGTGAGCAATCCGCCTGCGCCTGCTCCAAGGGCGATGTTGTAGTTGCCGGTCGTATTGGCGGCGAGCGCCTGAAAGCCGCTGGCGGTGTTGTCGTAGCCGGTCGTGTTGGCGGCGAGTGCCCCTTGGCCGCTGGCGGTGTTGTCGTAGCCGGTCGTGTTGGCGGCGAGTGCGTAATAGCCGCTGGTGGTGTTGGCGTCGCCGGTCGTGTTGGCGGCGAGCGCGTAATAGCCGGTGGCGGTGTTGGAATTGCCGGTCGTGTTGGCGGCGAGCGCCTGCACGCCGGTGGCGGTGTTGGAATTGCCGGTCGTGTTGGCGTAGAGCGCCTGATCGCCGGTGGCGGTGTTGGAGTAGCCGGTCGTGTTGGAGACGAGCGCCTGAAAGCCGCTGGCGGTGTTCCAGGAACCGGTCGTGTTAGCGCCGAGCGCCGCCGTGCCGGTGGCGGTGTTCACGAAGCCGGTCGTGTTGGCGTAGAGCGCCTGATCGCCGGAAGCGGTGTTCCAGTAGCCGGTCGTGTTGGAGAAGAGCGCCTGAAAGCCGCTGGCGGTGTTCTGGTAGCCCGTCGTGTTGGCGGCGAGCGCCTGATACCCGGTGGCGGTGTTGTCGGTGCCGGTCGTGTTGGCGGTGAGCGCCTGCCAGCCGGTGGCGGTGTTCTGGCCGCCGGTGGTGTTCTGTTGGAGCGCCCCCGCGCCGGTGGCGGTGTTCTGGGCGCCCGTGGTATTGGCGGCGAGCGCAACAAAGCCGGTGGCGGTGTTCCAGTTGCCGGTCGTGTTGGAGAGGAGCGCCTGATAGCCGCTGGCGGTGTTGGAGAAGCCGGTGGTGTTTGCATTCAGCGTGTAGTAGCCGAAAGCGGCGTTGTTGGCGCCCGTGGTGTCCGCGGCGAGGCTGCTGATCCCGAAGGCGCTGTTGCCGAGGGAGGCGCTGGTGGTCGCGGCGGTCGTCTGCATCGTTCCGTCCGGGAACTTGAACCCGCCCGTCGTGCTCTCGATGGTGCCGGCCACACTCAGTAGCTGTCCAGGCGTCGTCGTGCCGATCCCCACGTTGACCGCCGCCGGGGTGCCGTTGGCGCCGCCGAGAATGAGGGTATTGCTCTGAGTGACCACGGCGCCTGACCCGATCGCTGTGGCGTAGGTCAGGGCGGGATGCGCGGCGTCCGGTCCCGCGGCGTTCCCCACGTAGGTGTTGTTGCTCCCCGTGACATTCAGGGAGCCGGCCTGATAGCCGCTGGCCGTGTTGGAGTTGCCGGTCGTGTTGGCGGCGAGCGCACCTTGGCCGCCCGCCGTGTTCTGGGCCCCAGTCGTGTTGGCGTAGAGCGCCGCATTGCCGCTGGCGGTGTCGTTCGTGCCGGTCGTGTTGGCGAACAGCGCCCCTGCGCCGGTGCCGGTGTTGGCGCCGCCGGTCGTGTTGGAGTTCAGCGCATCCTCGCCGGTGGCGGTGTTGGCGCTACCGGTCGTGTTGGCGAAGAGCGCACCTTGGCCACTCGCGGTGTTTTGGGCGCCAGTCGTGTTGGCCGCGAGCGCCTGCACGCCGGTGGCGGTGTTGTTGTTGCCGGTCGTGTTCTGTTGGAGCGCCATCGCGCCGCTGGCGGTGTTCTGGGCGCCGGTCGTGTTGACAGCGAGCGCTAAGTAGCCGGTGGCGGTGTTAGAGGTGCCGGTCGTGTTGGCGAAGAGCGCCTGATAGCCGCTGGCCGTGTTCCAGGAGGCGGTCGTGTTGGCGTAGAGCGCCTGATAGCCGAAGGCCGTGTTGTCGGAGCCAGTGGTGTTCGCGGCGAGGCTGCTGATCCCGAAGGCACTGTTGCCGAGAGAGCTGTTGGTAGTCGCGGCGGTCGTTTGCATCGTTCCGTCCGGGAACTTGAACCCGCCCGTCGTGCTCTCGATGGTGCCGGCCACACTGAGCAGCTGCCCAGGCGTGGATGTGCCGATGCCCACGTGGACCGCCGCCGGGGTGCCCTTTGGGCCGCCGAGAATGAGGGTGTTGCTTTGAGTGAGCACCGCGCCTGACCCGATCGCTGTGGTGTAGGTCAGGGCGGAATGCGCGGCGTCCGGGCCCGCGGCGTTCCCCACGTAGGTGTTGTTGCTCCCCGTGACATTCAGGGAGCCGGCCTGATAGCCGCTGGCGGTGTTGAACGAGCCGGTCGTGGTGGCATTCAGCGCCTGAGAGCCGGTGGCGGTGTTGTTGCCGCCGGTCGTATTGGCGGCGAGCGCCTGGAAGCCGCTGGCGGTGTTGTTGCCGCCGGTCGTGTTGCCGAAGAGCGCGTACACGCCGGTGGCGGTGTTGAAGTTGCCGGTTATGTTGAACCAGAGCGCCTGCACGCCGGTGGCGGTGTTGTAGTTGCCGGTCGTGTTGGAGTAGAGCGCCGTCGAGCCGGTGGCGGTGTTCCACCAGCCGGTCGTGTTGGAGTAGAGCGCCGTCATGCCGGTGGCGGTGTTGCTGGCGCCAGTCGTGTTGGCGCCAAGCGCACCATTGCCAGTGGCAGTGTTACCGGAACCTGTGGTGTTCGCACTCAGTGTGTAGTCGCCAAAGGTCGTGTTGTTGGAGCCGGTGGTGTTGGCGGCGAGACTGCTGATCCCAAAGGCGCTGTTGCCGAGCGAGCTGTTGACGGTCGCGGCGGTCGCCTGCAGCGTCCCGTCCGGGAACTTGAACCCGCCGCTCGTGCTCTCAATGGTGCCGGCCACGCTGAGCAGCTGGCCAGGCGTCGTTGTGCCGATGCCGACGTTCCCGGCGGGCGTGACCCGCAGCCGCTCCAAAGGCGCTCCCGCCGTCCCCGTCGGGTTCGTCTTGATCACCAGGGCCGTCCCCTGCGCGGTGTCCGTCCAGTTCTCGGCCGCCAGGAACGCCACCTGGCCCCGCCCCCCGGCCGAGAACACCGACGCCCCGAAGCCCCGCACGGCCAGGCCGCCCAGGATGTCGCCCGTCTGCACCGCCGAGGGCGCGGTCGGCGTACCGCGCGCCGCGCGGTAGACGACCGGCAGCGCTGTCAGGGTCGGGCTGTAGACGTCGAAGAACGCGGCCGGCGCCGACCCCGCCACCACATGAAACGGCGCCAGGGGCGCGGTCGTGTTCACGCCGAGGTAGGCGTTCGTCGGCGACTGGTACAGCACCGAGTTGCCCAGGTCGGTCGCGTCGGTGAACATCCCGAGGTAGTTCGGCGTCCCCACGTTCCCCGTCTGCACCGGCCCGCCCGCCCCCTGGAGCCCGGTGCTGAGCGCCTGCGTGTTCACGTAGGTCAGCCCGTCCGCGCCGGTCCCCGTCTTGTCCCCGGCCAGCACGAAGGCCGAGAGCGGCTTCCCGGCCACGGTGGTCGCGTCGGCCGCCTTCAGGGCATAGGGCACGCTCACCAGCAGCACCCGCGGAGCCTCGGGGCCCTGGGCCACGGTCACGCCCAGCCACCGCGCCTCGCCGCTCGTGAACAGTTCCACCGGCAGCCCCGCCGGTTGCGTCGCCCCCAGCACCACCGCGTACCGCCCCTCGGCGTCCAGCGTCACGGTCTGGGTCTCGGTCCACAGGGGCGTCCCGCCCTGCTGGTCCGCGTACACGGCAAACGTCAGCGTGGCCGTGCTTCCCGGCCCCGCACCGGCTGAGGCCGGCACCACCCCGGCGAAGCGCACGAGCGGCGGCGGCGTCTGGGCCGACACACTCGCGGTGACGACCAGCATCCCCACGGCGACGGCGGTCACGAGTACGGCGATTCTGCGGGTCCGCATGAGCGCCTCCCTGGTAAACCTGGGCCACTCTGCGACGACATGGGCGGGAAAACGACGGACGTGGGTTCCTATGACGGCCAGCTGGAGTGTACACCAGGTTGAGCCTGGCGCGAGTTGAAGGGGCGGCCCGGTGCCCGGACCTCCCGACTGCGCCGTACCCCAGAGGGGCTGTTCGTGCCGCGACAGTCAACCTGGCGGCTGTCCTGGAGGCATCCTGGGCCCGTCGCGGCGAGCGGCGATCACGCAGCGATAAGCAGCGATAACGCGGTAAGCCGGCGCGGGCCCCGCCTCGGCGCTGTGGGCGTCGAACCGGCGACGACACGCTGGACACCATGAACGCCGGACCACTCCCGCTTGGTGCTCGGCCCCGCGGGCCTTCGGTCACTGCCGCCGGTCGCCGCCACCGCCAGCTGCTCGGTCAGCCGGCGAATCTGCGCGTCCCCAGCCTCGACGCGGGCGCGGAGTGCCGCGTTCTCCGCCTGCACCGCCATGGCCTTTGCGTCGAGGCGGGCGCCGCCCCGCCGTTACTGCCTGCGGTCGCGGAGCGCCGCGACGGCCAGAGTCAAGGCCTCGACCTGGGCTTGCAGCGTCTCGATCGCGTGCTGCTGCGTCTCGATCGCGTGCTGCTGCGTCTCGATGGTGCGCTGCTGCTTCTGGTATTCGTTCAGCAGCATCGGCGGCAGGAACTGGTACATCACCGACTCGATCTGGCCGTCCCTCGAATGCGTCACCAGCCCCGGATAGACCTCCGCCACCTCCTCGGCGATGAGTCCGTACCTGTAAGGTTCGGCCTGCCGGGTTCTGGCCGCTCTTGTAGTGGAATGTCACCGGCCGCAGCTCCATGAGGCCGCTGCTGGCCCCGGCCATGTCGGCAATGTCGTCCTTATAGCGGCGCGACGAGTTGACCGTGCCCAGCTGGCCATTGCCGTCCACCATCACATAGGTGACATTTCCATCACTACCGTTGCCCCAGATGCCAGCGATGAACGTCTGGGTCTGCCCGCTGCCGATGCGGATAGTGTTGCTCTCCCCCGCGAACCCCGTCACATTGGAGCCGATGTCGATGTTGTTGCTGCCAGTCGTGAGGTTGTAGCCTGCTTGGTATCCAACGGCGGTGTTGTAGGTGCCCGTCGTGTTCTTCAGGAGCGCCGCCGCGCCGCTAGCGGTGTTCTGGTAGCCGGTCGTGTTGGACAAGAGCGCAGTATAGCCGCTGGCGGTGTTGGAGTAGCCGGTCGTGTTGTCGGCGAGCGCCACGGTCCCGAGAGCGGTGTTGTCGTCGCCGGTCGTGTTGCCCTCTAGCGCTAAGTAACCGCTGGCAGTGTTGTCGGTGCCGGTCGAGTTGGCGAAGAGCGCCTGATAGCCGCTGGCGGTGTTGGCGGAGCCGGTTGTATTGGACAAGAGCGCCTCCGCGCCGGTGGCGGTGTTCCAGGAGCCAGTCGTGTTGCCGTAGAGCGCCTGAAAGCCGCTGGCGGTGTTGGCGGAGCCGGTCGTGTTGTCCGTGAGCGCCGTATAGCCGCTGGCGGTGTTATAGGTGCCGGTCGTGTTGAGGTAGAGCGCCCCATAGCCGCTGGCGGTGTTATAGGAGCCGGTCGTGTTGGCGTAGAGCGCCCACCCGCCGGTGGCAGTGTTCCAGGAGCCAGTCGTGTTGAAATGGAGCGCCTGAAAGCCGTTGGCGGTGTTGGCGGAGCCGGTCGTGTTGTCCGTGAGCGCCGTATAGCCGCTGGCGGTGTTGGCGTTGCCGCCCGTGTTCTGTTGGAGCGCGGCCGTACCGAAGGCGGTGTTGTCGGTGCCGGTCGTGTTCGCGGCGAGGCTGCTGATCCCGAAGGCGCTGTTGCCGATAAAGGCGCTGCTGGTGGTCGCGGCGGTCGTCTGCATCGTCCCGTCCGGGAACTTGAACCCGCCCGTCGTGCTCTCGATGGTCCCGGCCACACTGAGCAACTGCCCAGGCGTCGTCGTGCCGATCCCCACGTTCCCGGCGGGCGTGACCCGCATCCGCTCGAGCGGCGCTCCCGCCGTCCCCGTCGGGTTCGTCTTGAACACCAGGGCCGTCCCCTGGGCGCTGTCCGTCCAGTTCTCGGCCGCCAGGAACGCCACCTGCCCCCGCCCCCCGGCCGAGAACACCGACGCCCCGAAGCCCCGCACGGCCAGGCCGCCCAGGATGTCGCCCGTCTGCACCGCCGAGGGCGCCGTTGGCGTGCCGCGCGCCGCCCGGTAGACCACCGGTAGCGCTGTCAGGGTCGGGCTGTAGACGTCGAAGAACGCGGCCGGCGCCGACCCCGCCACCACGTGAAACGGCGCCAGGGGCGAGGTCGTGTTTACGCCGAGGTAGGCGTTCGTCGGCGACTGGTACAGCACCGAGTTGCCCAGGTCGGTCGCGTCGGTGAACACGCCGAGGTAGTTCGGCGTCCCCACGTTCCCCGTCTGCCCAGGCGCGCCCGCGGCCTGGAGCCCGGTGCTGAGCGCCTGCGTGTTCACGTAGGTCAGCCCGTCCGCGCCGGTCCCCGTCGTGTCCCCGGCCAGCACGAACGCGGAGAGCGGCTTGCCAGCCACGGTGGTCGCGTCGGCCGCCTTCAGGGCATAGGGCACGCTCACCAGGAGGACCCGCGGAGCCTCGGTGCCCTGGGCCACACTCACGCCCAGCCACCGCGCCTCGCCGCTGGTGAACACGTCCACCGGCAGCCCCGTCGGCTGCGTCGACCCCAGCACCACCGCGTACCGCCCCTCGGCGTCCAGCGTCACGGTCTGGGTCTCGGTCCACAGGGGCGTTCCGCCCTGCTGGTCCGGGTACACGGCAAACGTCAGCGTGGCCGGCCCTCCCGGCACCGCACCGGCTGAGGCCGGCACCACCCCGGCGAAGCGCACGAGCGGCGGCGGCGTCTGGGCCGACACACTCGCGGTGATGACCAGCATTCCCACCAGACTCCACGCCGCGCGCGTGACGCTCATGACGGCTCCTCTCCACGCCCCCGGCGAGGGGCGCATGGCCTGACCAATCTTCGACACTTCGAAAAGTCAAATGCCTGACGGGTAAGGACTTACGGCGACGGTTTTTGTGTAGTGACACGTCGATCCGGCGTCTTGGACGACTTCTGGTGAGCCGTTACGCGGGGCGCAGGGCGGGCGGCACGGCGACGCCGCACGCCTGGAAGACCTTTCCGACCGTCCCCTTCGTTTCGCTCCGGACGACATACGAGTGGCGTCCAATCTCGATGGTCGTCTCGTGCAGCTGACTGAGATCCTGAACGATGTCGGCCCATTCGAGCTTCCACCCCTTCGCGGTCAATCGCCGTTGCAGCTCCTGGCGAAGGACCACCGCGAGGAACGAGCAGAACACGTGCCCGCGAATGCCGTGATCGGTCTGGTGATACACCGGCCGCGTCTCGAGCACCGACTTCATCGTGCGGAAGAGGTCCTCGACCATCCACAGCTGCTTGTACGCGAGCGCCACGACCATCGGCTCGAAGTCTGTGTTTGTCTGCAACGCCCACAGTCCGTCGTACCGCGCCTCCGCCTCCACCTTGGCGTCATCGATCTCGAAGTGCGCGCCCTGACTCTTCAAGAAGCGGCGGTAGCCCTTATTGCCGACCAACGACTTGTCGCCGTGGGGCAGCGCCAGGCGCAGCGCCGCCACGATGGCCTCGCGGTCGTGACGGTCCTTGCGCGCCTGCTCCGGATTCAGACACACGATGTATCGCTCGTTGCCGCGAACGACTTCTCGCACTTTCAGCGGGGACGGGTCGTGGCTGGTCTCGCGCTCGGGAAACACCTCGTGGAAGCGCCCGCTGGTTTCAAGGACCGCCTGTGCGTCGTTGGAGCTCCGCATCCGCACGCCAAGGATGTAGAACCACTCGCGGTCTTCGATCGCCGCGATCGTCTCCCGGCTGATCATGCCGCGGTCGGCGACGATACACACATCCTCGATGCCAAACGTCTGCTTCAACCGGTCCACGATCGGCATGAGCGTCTTCACGTCCGTCGTATTCCCGGGCCACACCTCGCTGCAGACCGGCCGGCCGTCCATGTCGAGCACGACACCGACCACCATCTGCGCGAGGTCGGGCCGATGATCTTTGGAATGGCCGCGCCGGCCGACCTGGGTGCCACCGGCACCTTCGAAATAGATCGACGTGGTGTCGAAAAACACCAGCGACAACGACCGGTCGAGCAGATCGCGTCGCGCCAGGAAGAGGGTTTCCTCGATCCGGTCCTTGCGAGTGCGCGGCGCAAACGGTGTGGCGCCGGCCTGCTCGGTCGGCGGCAGCGGCGCGCCGAGCCAACTCATCGCGCGATACAGGTGCTGCAACTGCAGCGGCTCGGCGCCGGCGATGGCTTGGTCCTGCTTCCACCGCTCCGCCGCGCGGTCACTGCCTGGCGCCATCAAGCGGTGCAACACCGTCAGAAAGATCGCCCGCTCGATCGCGCAAGCAAACCGCCGCTGAGCGAGCTCGCGCCGCAGGACGTCGCCGATCCCGCATTCCTGCCACAGCCGCTCGAAGACGAGCGCGGGACCCACGCAGGTCGTCGACGTCTCGGTCGCCAGGCCTTTGGCGTGCGCGTCGAGCACCACCAATTTGTCGGCAAAGCGGCCCAGGCTGCGGAGGATCGCGTCGATCTCCCCAGAGGCCTGCAGCTCGTCGAGCCGACCGAAGCGGTGCAGGACGCGCTGCACCAGGCGCCCCTCGACGCGCTCATTCTCGACCAACATCAAGTACGTCCGGTCGCCGTTGGTCTGGGTGCGGATGAACACGATCGATCCTTTCGTGACACCCGCATTGTACCCTTCATCAGCCGATGATCAACATCGACGTACGCTCTCACCTCAGAATTCCGTGACACTACATCTTGGCGAACACGCGCGCCGACGTGGCGACAACACTAGGAAATCTGACGGTCAGTCAGAAATCAAGGGGCCGAACTGTCGAAGATGGGCCTGACCACGGTTCACGTCAACACACGTCCCGAGGGCAGAGCTTACGCCGCTGCAGTCGCCTGGGCAACGTCTCATCTGGATAACGGCAGCAGCCCACCCGTCGGCCTGGTGGTGCCCCCTGCCTGGGCCGTCCTGGCACACGAATGCTGCCGCGGTAGCGCCGCGCCAAGGGGGTGTAGAAGCGGGGGGAAAGTTGTCGGTTTTCGGTAGTGCAGGGGCACTGGTGCGGTTCTGCGGGCCGGCCTGGGCATCCTGACCGGTCGCGGCGAGCTGCGATGGATCCCCGACGGAACTGCGATGGCCGGCGAGGCGAAGGCCGCCCTGCACGTTGAACGCCGCTCACCCCGTGCCGGTCACCGCGAACGCCGGACCACTCCCGACTGGCGCTCGGCCCTGCGGGCCGTCGGTCACTGCCGATGATCGCTGAGCGCGGCCACCGCCTGCGCCAACGCCGCCAACTGCTCGGTCAGTCGGCGGATCTGCGCGTGCCCAGCCTCGACCTGGGCTTGCAGCGTCTCGATCGCGTGCTGCTGCGTCTCGATGGTGCGCTGCTGCTTCTGGTACTCGTTCAGCAGCATCGGCGGCAGGAACTGGTACAGCACCGTCTCGACCTGGCCGTCCACGGAGTGCGCCACCAGCCCCGGATAGACCTCCGCCACTTCCTCGGCGATGAGCCCGTACTGCAGGGTCCGGCCTGCCGGGTTCTGGTCGCTCTTGTAGTGGAACGTCACCGGCCGCAGCCGCATGAGGCCGCTGCTGGCCCCGGCCATGTCGGCAATGTCCTCCTTGAACCGGCGCGACGAGCTAAGGGTGCCGAGCTGGCCGTATTGATCGACGAGCACAGCGATGGCGCCTAGGCTCCCTGTCGTCTCCCCGCGGATGCCGGCGATGAACGTTCGGGTCTGCCCACTGCCGATGCGGATGGTGTTGCTCTCCCCCGCGACCCCTTCATTGCCGATGTCGATGTTGTTGTTGCCGGTGGTGAGTTCGACGCCTGCCTGGTCTCCAAGGGCGATGTTGGAGGAGCCGGTCGTGTTGGCGAGCGCCTCATCGCCGAAGGCGGTATTGTAGCCGCCGGCCTTGTTGGCGGAGAGCGCCTGATAGCCGCTGGCGGTGTTCTGGTAGCCGATCGCGTTGGCGGCGAGCGCCTGATAGCCGGTGGCGGTGTTGTCGTAGCCGGTCGTGTTGGCGTAGAGCGCCTGATAGCCGCTGGCGGTGTTGGAGTTGCCGGTCGTATTGGCGTAGAGCGCCTGATAGCCGCTGGCGGTGTTGGAGTTGCCGGTCGTATTGGCGCCGAGCGCCCCCGCGCCGCTGGCGGTGTTGTCGGAGCCGGTCGTGTTGGAGAGGAGCGCCCAGGCGCCGGTGGCGGTGTTCTGGGCGCCGGTCGTATTGGCGGCGAGCGCAACAAAGCCGGTGGCGGTGTTCCAGTTGCCGGTCGTGTTGGCGACAAGCGCCTGATAGCCGGTGGCGGTGTTGTCGTAGCCGGTCGTGTTGGCGTAGAGCGCCTGATAGCCGCTGGCGGTGTTGTAGCCGCCGGTCGTGTTGACGCTCAGTGCGTCGTCGCCGAAAGCGCTGTTGCCTGAGCCAGTCGTGTTCGCGGCGAGGCTGCTGATCCCGAAGGCGCTATTGCCGAGGGAGGCGCTGACGGTCGCGGCGGTCGTCTGCAGCGTCCCGTCCGGGAACTTGACCCCGCCACTCGTGCTCTCGATGGTGCCGGCCACGCTGAGCGTCTGCTCAGGCGTGGTTGTGCCGATGCCCACCTTGACCGCCGCCGGGGTGCCGCTCGCGCCGCCGAGAATGAGGGTGTTGCTTTGAGTGACTACGGCGCCTGACCCGATCGCTGTTGTGTAGATCAGGGCGGAATGCGCGGCGTCCGGGCCCGCGGCGTTCCCCACGTAGGTGTTGTTGCTCCCCGTGACATTCAGCGAGCCGGCCTGATAGCCGCTGGCAGTGTTCCAGGAGCCAGTCGTGTTGGAGGAGAGCGCCTGCGAGCCGGTGGCGGTGTTGTCGGTGCCGGTCGTGTTGAGTTGGAGCGCGCCCGTGCCGCTGGCGGTGTTGTCGCCGCCGGTCGTGTTGGCGTCCAGCGCCCCAAAGCCGCTCGCCGTGTTGGCATTGCCGCTCGTGTTGGAGTAGAGCGCATACGCGCCGCTGGCGGTGTTGCTACCGCCGGTCGTGTTGGTTTGGAGCGCCCACGTTCCGCTGGCGGTGTTGTCGCCGCCGGTCGTGTTGGCTTGGAGCGCCTCGGCCCCGATAGCGGTGTTTTCCCCGCCGTCCGTGTTGACGGTGAGCGTGTAGGAGCCAAAGGCGGTGTTGTTGGCGCCGCCGGTGTTCGCCGGGAGGCTGCCGATGCCGAAGGCGCTGTTGCCGGAAAAGGCGCTGGTGGTCGCGGCGGTCGTCTGCAGCGTCCCGTCCGGGAACTTGAACCCGCCCGTCGTGCTCTCGATGGTGCCGGCCACGCTCAGCAGCTGTCCAGGCGTCGTCGTGCCGATGCCCACGTTCCCGGCGGGCGTGACCCGTAGCCGCTCCAAAGGCGCTCCCGCCGTCCCCGTCGGGTTCGTCTTGAACACCAGGGCCGTCCCCTGGGCGCTGTCCGTCCAGTTCTCGGCCGCCAGGAACGCCACCTGCCCCCGCCCCCCGGCCGAGAACACCGAGGCCCCGAAGCCCCGCACGGCCAAGCCGCCCAGGATGTCGCCCGTCTGCACCGCCGAGGGCGCCGTTGGCGTGCCGCGCGCCGCGCGGTAGACCACCGGCAGCGCCGTCAGGGTCGGGCTGTAGACGTCGAAGAACGCGGCCGGCGCGACCGGCGCGGCCACGTGGAACGGCGCCAGGGGCGCGGTCGTGTTCACGCCGAGGTAGGCGTTCGTCGGGGACTGGTACAGCACGGAGTTGCCCAGGTCGGTCGCGTCGGTGAACATCCCGAGGTAGTTCGGCGTCCCCACGTTCCCCGTCTGCACCGGCCCGCCCGCCCCCTGGAGCCCGATGCTGAGCGCCTGCGTGTTCACGTAGGTCAGCCCGTCCGCGCCGGTCCCCGTCTTGTCCCCGGCCAGCACGAAGGCCGAGAGCGGCTTGCCGGCCACGGTGGTCGCGTCGGCCGCCTTCAGGGCATAGGGCACGCTCACCAGCAGCACCCGCGGAGCCTCGGGACCCTGGGCCACGGTCACGCCCAGCCACCGCGCCTCGCCGCTCGTGAACAGTTCCACCGGCAGCCCCGCCGGTTGCGTCGCCCCCAGCACCACCGCGTACCGCCCCTCGGCGTCCAGCGTCACGGTCTGCGTCTCCGTCCACAGGGGCGTTCCGCCCTGCTGGTCCGCGTACACGGCAAACGTCAGCGTGGCCGGCCCTCCCGGCACCGCACCGGCTGAGGCCGGCACCGCCCCGGCGAAGCGCACGAGCGGCGGCGGCGTCTGGGCCGACACACTCGCGGTGACGACCAGCATCCCCACCAGACTCCACGCCGCGCGCGTGACGCTCATGACGGCTCCTCTCCGCGCCCCCCGCCGAGGAGGCGCATGGTCTGACCGGGGTCAGCGACTGAACCCGTGGAACAGCCGAGTGCACGGTTGTACAGCGGCCGCGCCACTGTCTCATTCTCGGCACTACCAGGTCGACAGGTCCCGCAGCTGAAGGCACCGCCGGTGCCCAGCGACGAACAGCGACAACTCGATAAAGAACCCGATGCAATGCGATGACAGGGCGGCGGGTCCGTGGCGCCGCCCCGCGTCGGTCACTGGCGGTGATCGCCGAGCGCCGCGACCGCCCGTGCCAACGCCGCCAGCTGCTCGGTCAGTCGGCGAATCTGCGCGTCCCCAGCCTCGGCGTGGTCGGTGAGCGTTCGAATCTGCGCGTTCCCAGCCTCGACGCGGCCGCGGAGTGCCGCATTCTCCGCCTGCAGCGCCTGGGTCCTCGCGTCGAAGCGGGCCGTCTGGTTGGCTAGTTCGGCCGTTTGCCTTGCCAGTTCGGTCGCCTGGGCGTCAATCGTGCGCTGCTGCTTCTGGTATTCGTTCAGCAGCATCGGCGGCAGGAACTGGTACAACACCGTCTCGATCTGGCCGTCCTTCGAGTGTGCCACCAGCCCCGGATAGACCTCGGCCACCTCCTCGGCGATGAGCCCGTACTGCAGGATGCGGCCCGCCGGGTTCTGGTCGCTCTTGTAGTGGAACGTCACGGGGCGCAGCTGCATCAAGCCGCTGCTGGCTCCGGCCATATCAGCAATGTCGTCCTTGAAGCGGCGCGAGGAGCTGATGGTGCCCAACTGACCATTGCCGTCGATGACCACCGCGACGGCGTCGGCCACGCCAGTCGTCGCCCCGCTGATGCCGGCAATGAAGGCCCGGGTCTGGGTGCCCGATGTGCCGATGCGGATGGTGTTGTCCTCGGCGAAGCCTTCATTGCCGATGTCGATGTTGTTGCTGCCAGTGGTATACCAGCCCGCCTCGTATCCGATGGCGATGTTGGAGTTGCCGGTCGTGTTGGCGGTGAGCGCATAATAGCCGCTGGCGGTGTTGCCGGTGCCGGTCGTATTGTGGTTGAGGGCGTCCGTGCCGCTGGCGGTGTTGGAGTTGCCGGTCGTGTTGGCTTGGAGCGCATTCACGCCGCTGGCGGTGTTATTGGCGCCGGTCGTGTTGGCGGTGAGCGCCCAGGTGCCGGTCGCGGTGTTGTAGTAGCCGGTCGTGTTGGAGAGGAGTACCGAGGTGCCGCTGGCCGTGTTGCCCTGGCCGGTCGTGTTGGCGGCGAGCGCCTGGTAGCCGGCGGCAGTATTTTTCTCGCCGGTTGTGTTCGAGGCGAGGCTGCCGATCCCGAAGGCGCTGTTCTCCAGGGAGCTGTTGGCGGTCGCGGCGGTCGTCTGCGTCGTCCCGTCCGGAAACCTGAACCCGCCCGACGTGCTCTCGATGGTGCCGGCCACACTCAGCTTCTGCCCAGGCGTCGTCGTGCCGATGCCCACGTTGACGGCAGCCGGGGTTCCATTCACACCGCCGAGAATGAGGGTGTTGCTTTGAGTGACTACGGCGCCTGACCCAATCGCTGTGGCGTAGTTCAGAGCGGGATGCGCGGCGTCCGGTCCCGCGGCGTTCCCTAGGTAGGTGTTGTTGCTGCCAGTCGTGAGATAGAAGCCCGCCTCGTATCCGACCGCGATGTTGTAGTTGCCGGTCGTGTTGGAGGGGAGCGCATAAGCGCCGCTGGCAGTGTTGTAGCCGGCGGTCGTGTTGGCACCGAGCGCATCCACGCCGCTGGCGGTGTTGTCGGTGCCAGTCGTCGTGTTGGCGAGCGCGCTGTAGCCGGTGGCGGTGTTCTCGTTGCCGGTCGTGTTGTTGGCGAGCGCTAAGTAGCCGCTGCCGGTGTTGTCGGTGCCGGTCGTGTTGGCGACGAGCGCCGCCGTGCCGCTGGCAGTGTTGGAGTTGCCGGTCGTGTTGGAGGCGAGCGAATTGACACCGCTGGCGGTGTTCTGGTAGCCGGTCGTGTTGTATTGGAGCGCCCGCATGCCGGTCGCGGTGTTGTCGAAGCCGGTCGTGTTGTATTGGAGTGCCCACACGCCGGTGGCGGTGTTGGAGTTGCCGGTCGTGTTGGCCGCGAGCGCCTGATAGCCGCTGGCGGTGTTCCAGCCGCCGGTCGTGTTGGCGCCGAGCGCCTGATACCCGGTGGCAGTACCTGGAGGAACCGGTCGTGTTGGCCGCGAGCGCCTGATAGCCGCTGGCGGTGTTGTAGCTGCCGGTCGTGTTCTGGTAGAGCGTCGCCTCGCCGAAGGCCGTGTTGTTCGCGCCGGTGGAGTTCGCCGAGAGGCTGCTGATCCCGAAGGCGCTGTTGCCGAGCGAGCTGTTGACGGTCGCGGCGGTCGTCTGCAGCGTCCCGTCCGGGAACCTAACCCCGCCGCTCGTGCTCTCAATGGTCCCGGCCACACTGAGCGTCTGCCCAGGCGTGGCTGTGCCGATGCCCACGTTGACCGCAGCCGCCGTACCGTTCGCACCCCCGAGAATGAGCGTGTTGCTTTGAGTGACCACGGCGCCTGACCCGATCGCCGTGGCGTAGGTCAGGGCGGGATGCGCAGCGTCCGGTCCCGCGGCGTTCCCCAGGTAGGTGTTGTTGCTCCCCGTGACGTTCAAGGAGCCTGCCTGATAGCCACTGGCGGTGTTGAAGCTGCCGGTCGTGGTGGCATTCAGCGCCTGATAGCCGCCGCCGGTGTTGAAGTTGCCGGTTGTGTTGGCGGTGAGCGCCGCATAGCCGCTGGCGGTGTTCTGGAAGCCGGTCGTGTTGGAGAAGAGCGCCTGCACGCCGATGGCTGTGTTGTAGTTGCCGGTCGTGTTAGAGAAGAGCGCCTGCACGCCGCTGGCGGTGCTGTAAATGCCGCTCGTGTTGGCGGTGAGCGCCTGCTCGCCGGTGGCTGTGTTGCCGCCGCCGGTCGTGTTGGCGGCGAGCGCCTGATAGCCACTGGCAGTGTTGGCGGGGCCGGTCGTGTTGGCGGCGAGCGCCTGCACGCCGCTGGCGGTGTTGTTAGAGCCGGTCGTGTTGGCGCCGAGCGCCTGATAGCCAGTGGCGGTGTTGTAGGCGCCGGTCGTGTTCGCGCCGAGCGCCTCCCACCCGCTGGCGGTGTTGGCGGCGCCGGTCGTGTTGGTGAAGAGCGCCTGCACGCCGGTGGCGGTGTTGTAGTTGCCGGTCGTGTTGGCTTGAAGCGCCGACGCGCCGCTCGCGGTGTTGTTGGAGCCGGTCGTGTTGGCGGCGAGCGTGTAGTCGCCGAAGCCCGTGTTGTTGCCGCCGGATGTATTCGCGGTAAGGCTGCTGATCCCGAAGGCGCTGTTGCCGGACCCGGCGCTGGTGGTCGCGGCGGTCGTCTGCATCGTCCCGTCCGGGAACTTGAACCCGCCGCTCGTGCTCTCAATGGTGCCGGCCACGCTGAGCAGCTGGCCAGGCGTCGTTGTGCCGATGCCCACGTTCCCGGCGGGCGTGACCCGCATCCGCTCGAGCGGCGCTCCCGCCGTCCCCGTCGGGTTCGTCTTGAAAACCAGGGCCGTCCCCTGTGCGCTGTCCGTCCAGTTCTCGGCCGCCAGGAACGCCACCTGCCCCCGCCCCCCGGCCGAGAACACCGAGGCCCCGAACCCCCGCACGGCCAAGCCGCCCAGGATGTCGCCCGTCTGCACCGCCGAGGGCGCCGTTGGCGTGCCGCGCGCCGCGCGGTAGACCACCGGCAGCGCTGTCAGGGTCGGGCTGTAGACGTCGAAGAACGCGGCCGGCGCCGACCCCGCCACCACATGAAACGGCGCCAGGGGCGCGGTCGTGTTCACGCCGAGGTAGGCGTTCGTCGGCGACTGGTACAGCACCGAGTTGCCCAGGTCGGTCGCGTCGGTGAACATCCCGAGGTAGTTCGCCGTCCCGTTCGTGGTCTGCACCGGCCCGCCCGCCCCCTGGAGCCCGGTGCTGAGCGCCTGCGTGTTCACATAGGTCAGCCCGTCCGCTCCCGTGCCCGTCTTGTCCCCGGCCAGCACGAAGGCCGAGAGCGGCTTGCCGGCCACGGTGGTCGCGTCGGCCGCCTTCAGGGCATAGGGCACGCTCACCAGCAGCACCCGCGGAGCCTCGGGGCCCTGGGCCACGGTTACGCCCAGCCACCGCGCCTCGCCGCTCGTGAACAGTTCCACCGGCAGCCCCGCCGGTTGCGTCGCCCCCAGCACCACCGCGTACCGCCCCTCGGCGTCCAGCGTCACGGTCTGGGTCTCGGTCCACAGGGGCGTCCCGCCCTGCTGGTCCGCGTACACGGCAAACGTCAGCGTGGCCGTGCTTCCCGGCCCCGCACCGGCTGAGGCCGGCACCACCCCGGCGAAGCGCACGAGCGGCGGCGGCGTCTGGGCCGACACACTCGCGGTGACGACCAGCATCCCCACGGCGACGGCGGTCACGAGTACGGCGGTTCTGCGGGTCCGCATGAGCGCCTCCCTGGTAAACCTGGGCCACTCTGCGACGACATGGGCGGGAAAACGACGGACGTGGGTTCCTATGACGGCCAGCTGGAGTGTACACCAGGTTGAGCCTGACGCGAGTTGAAGGGGCGGCCCGGTGCTCGGACCTCAGCGCCGTACCCCAGAGGGGCTGTTCGTGCCGCGACAGTCAATCTGGCGGCTGTCCTGGAGGCATCCTGGGCCCGTCGCGGCGAGCGGCGATCACGCAGCGATGAGCAGCGATAACGCGATGGAACCACGGCGAAACGCGAGACGCCGGCGCGGGCCGCACCCCGCCGTTGTTGGCGTCGAGCCGGCGGACCCCGTGTGGGCGGCGACACGCCGGACACCATGAACGCCGGACCACTCCCGACTGGCGCTCGGCCCTGCGGACCTTCGGTCACTGCCGCCGGTCGCTGAGCGCCGCCACCGCCTGCGCCAACGCCGCCAGCTGCTTGCGGCCTCTGGGCGCCGCGACGGCCCGCGTCAACGCTTCCACCTGTTCTGCCAACGCCAGGATCTCCTGGTCACTCACACGTATCTGCGCATCGCCCGCCGCTATCTAGGCGCGCAGCTCCACAATGGTACGCTGCTCGCTCTGGTACTCGTTCAGCAGCATCGGCGGCAGGAACTGGTACAGCACCCGGACCTCACTAAGAGCAACAGGACACGCCCCCGCGCTACCCCTAGCGTCCGGTCCCCGACAGCGGCACCGTCTGCGTACCGGACTGCGCATTGTCCGTGACCTGCAACGTCGCCGAGGCCGGACCTTTGGCGGCAGGCTCAAACGTCACGCTAATCGTGCAACTGTTGCCGGCTAAGAGCGAACTCCCGCAATTCCAGCCTGCCGTGAAGTCCGATGCATTCGTGCCCATCACCGTCAAACCGGTCAGCGAAAGCGTCGTGGCGCCCCTGTTCGTGAGCGTCACAGTCTTGGTCGCCTTGGCATCCACCGTCTGGGCCCCAAAACTCACGCTAGTGGGGTTAAAGCTGACCTGAGGATCGATCACCGTCGCGGTCAACGAGGCCGTCTGCGGATTGCCTGGCGCATTGTCCACAATCCTCAAGGTCGCGGTTTGCGGTGTGTAGAACGGACCCGCGACGAAGCTCACAACAATTGTGCAACTCTTTCCCGCAGCCAACGACTTCGGGCAGAGGTTGACCGCGACAAACTCGTTGGAATCTCCTCCGGACAGAATCGAAATAAAATGATCAGTGACCATCATGGGGGCGGTCCCTTGGTTGGTCACCGTCACGCTTTTGCCGGTAATCGTGCCGAGATAGACCGTGCCGAAGTCAATGCTTGCCGGCGAGACACTAGCCAGGGGCCCGGGCGTCACCGTCAGCGATACCGACATGCGGGCGGTGGTGTAGTCGGTCGTGTCGGTAGGGCTAAATAGTACGGACAGCGTCTGGCTGGTGGTCATAATCGCGGTTGCGGCAGGCGGAGTGTAAGTAAACGTCCCCGGAACACTGGCAGTGGCATCCAATTGTGCCGCACCCAGCGGATACCCGAGTTGAAGAGATGCTGGTGTCCATGCAAGCACTGGAGTCGCCTGATTCACTGTCAGCGTGAAACTCTGTGTGGCAGAGGTCCCCACGGCGTTCATTGCCACAAACGTGATGTTGTAAACCCCAGCTGGGCCTGACGTTGGCAGCAGAGTAAGCACACCCGTAGAAGGGCTAAAGCTGGCGCCACCAGGCAGCGCACCCGCCTCCACCAAGGTCGGCTTAGGGAAACCTATCGATGTCACGACAAACGAGCCCCCCGCCCCATACGTAAAAGAGGCGCCACTCGCACTTGTAATGGCAGGGGCCTGCAGTGTCCCGCTGGTTGTGCCTTGGCTATTCTGGATCTGTAGAGTCACCGGTCCGGTGCCTAGGTTCGTCCAGTCACTGGGGGTGAAGGTGTCAATCTCGCCGGCGCCAATACTCAGACCAGTATAGGAGGTGTTGCCTGCGCCCGCTCCGACTTGATCCAGCAGCAGATCGTACGTCTTCGACTCTCCTGTATTACGTACCTGGAAGGACGATCCGCCATTGAGAATGGTGAGTGTAATCGTCTCCCCTGCAGCCATGGAAGTGTTCGTCACCGTGTAATCACGAGCCGAACTGCCCTGGTCATTTGTAGTCAATGTCGCAGAGGACTGTTCATTGGACACATTGGTAGAGAGGACAACAGTGCTTCCATCTTGGCTCAAAGCGATAGTATCGACTGTCGCTGCAGTCATATTGGGGCTTGTGAATGCGAGCATCGTCGAAGGATTGAACAGCGTGGCCGTTGCGGAGCCCGAGTCATTCCCGGACAGTGTCGTCACATATTGCCCGCCGGAAAAACGATAAGCTTCAGGAAAGTCTGTACTGCCAGAGGAATCCATCAGTGGCACAATCCGCCTCGCTCCCGGAATCTGCTCCACTAGCTGTCCATTTTGAAAGCCCTCAGACCGTCCCTGAGAATCTGTGTTCAAAAGACTCGCCGGTCCCGAAGCAACAGCTACAGTCAGGCCGAGACCTCCGTACAAAGGCAGACTAATCGGCTGGTCATTCCAATCGCTCGAGATCACTCCCAAGCCCCAGCTTCCGCCATAAGTCGGAACATTAGAGGAAGAGGGTCCGTTGTAGCTGGTCGAGAATGTGTCTTGTGTCACATCGACGTGAATAACCTGCGGAATCATCGTACCGCTGGACATGTCTCCTGGGAAGTTGTTGTCGTATATGTATATGTCCGCCGTCCGATCCCCCGTCGGGGAGGTCTGGTCGATGATCTCATAGGGAATAACTGCGTGACCGTGGCAGGGCACATTAAGAAAAGTGCACGATTCCGCCAGAGTGATTATGTTCGGTTGAGAAGAAGCGTTGGTGTAAGCTCCGTACCATTCACTGGCCATGGACGCTTCCAATGCGTTGAGAGTGTCTACGGGATCCTGGTTCTGTAGTATGTAGAACCACTGAATCGGGTTCCCGTATTGAATGCCCTGATAGTACTCGATATAGTGCCACAGTGGATCTGATGGATCATACTGTGTTGTCAGGCCAAACACATTCGCAGCGTCAGGTTGAAAGTGTTGAAAGCTGCTTTCGCCTCTGAAGAACTTCAAATTGCTCGCGGACATGCCGTAGCAGTCCCCAGAAAAGCCTGGCTGAAAAACCAGTTTGTAATAAGCGAACGCTATCGGCTTTGGAACTTCCACGCCGAATATATCCCATGTAACGTCACCATCCCCGAAAATATACTTATATAGATCCCACGTATCTGATTACCGCATTGTTATCGAGCGATCCAATATTCCGTAACTGGACGAGAACGCAGGTTCTGGCATAACTGGAGCGTGCCCGATCGCGCCGCCCGCCGCCCGCCGACCGACGACACGCTCCGCGACGAATTGGCGCGCACCCGACGAGATCTCGTTCGTGTGCGCGAGGAATTGGCTCGCGTCGAACGCGAGCGCGCCGATCTGCAACGCGAGCGCGACCGGCTGCGCCGTGAGAACGAGCGGTTGAAGGACGATCTGGAGGCGGCGCGGCGCGCGGGCGCGCGACAAGCGGCGCCGTTCTCGAAGGGCGATCTTACCCGACACCCGCGGCGCCCGGGCCGGAAGGCGGGGACGGCGCACGGCCGCCACGGGCAACGGCCCGTGCCGCTTCGGGTCGACGAGACCCACGACGCGCCGCTTCCGCCGGCGTGCCCGCACTGCGGGGGCGTCGTCCACGAGACGCGCGTGGCCGATCAGTACCACGAGGATCTCCCGCCCGTCCGACCCGTGGTGCGCCACTTCCGCATCCACATTGGCCGCTGCACGCGGTGCCACCGTCGCGTCCAGGGCCGGCATCCGTGGCAAACGTCCGACGCGCTCGGCGCCGCGGCCGTCCAGCTCGGCCCCCACGCGATCGCGTTCGCGGTGACGCTCAATAAGCAGTTCGGGGTCTCCTTCGGCAAGATCGCCACGCTGTTCCATCAGCGCCTCCGGCTCACGCTGACGCGCAGTGCCATCGTCCGCGCGCTCCATCGCACCGCGCGCCAGGCCGCGCCCACCTACGACGCGCTGTGCCAGACCGTGCGCGGAAGTCCGATGGTGTCCCCGGACGAAACGGGGTGGCGCGTCGGCGGCCGCTTGCACTGGCTGTGGGCGTTCGCGACACCCGACACCACGGTCTATGCGATCCGCAAGGGACGCGGCTTTCCTGAAGCCGCCTCGATCCTGGGCGCGGACTTCGGCGGCGTGCTCGTGCGGGACGGCTGGGCGCCGTACCGCCAGTTCACCCACGCCGCGCATCAGACCTGTCTGGCGCATCTGTTGCGGCGGGCCAGGCTCTTGCACCAGGATCATCCGCACACGAGACTCCCCGGCGCGGTTCAGGGCCTGCTCCAGCACGCGTTGGCCCTCCGCGATCGGTACCATGCCGGCGCCGTCTCCGCGCACGGCCTGGCCGTGGCGCGAGGTCGCCTGATCACCGCGATGGACGCGCGGCTCGATCGCACCAGTGTCGTCGCCGACGTCGAACGGTTCGCCGCGCATCTCACGGTGGAGTTTCCGGCGCTGTTCTCGTTTCTCTTCGACCCGACCGTGGACGCGACCAACTGGCGGGCCGAGCAGGCCTTACGTCCCGCGGTCGTGACGCGCAAAATGGCCGGCGGCGGGAATCGCTCGCTCCGGGGGGCCGCCACGCAACAGGTCCTCGCCTCGGTCCTGCGCACCGCGCATCTCCGAGACCTCGATGCCGTGCCGCTCGTCGTCGATCTCCTCCGCGCGCCGAAGCCCGTGGTCGCTACGGCACTTCAAGCGCCGCGTCAGTAGCTCAACCCCGGTAACCAATTACGATCCCACAGGTCTGAGGTGCTTTGGTGATTTCGGAAACCATAGCCGTTGGTATCCACAACGTACGGCTGTTGACTGTTGCTAGGAGTGGTGAAGAAGACACGATTTAAGGTTGGCCCAGTCATGATGTTATTGGACGGGTTGGGGTCGTATTCCGGAACGACGGCTGAGGGCCAGACATCGACCGATGCGTGGAATGTCGCATTGAGAGGAATGTCTGTGGCCGCTATCTGGAACGGGTACCGTGACACTTCCATTCGCTTGCAAGGAGGTGACATTGGCTGGGAAAGAATTTCGAAGCTCCACGTACTGAGCTCCAAATGTTGCGCCTGTCGCGTCTGTCGCCCAGATAGATACTAAGCCGTCATTTGCTGGCGACGGACCTAGATTAGTAACCTGTGCTCCTATCGTAAAATGATAGTCATCAGTTGCAGTTTGCGGTTGCAGAGTCGGTGAGATCGTAAGTCCTGTTAGCGCCAGATCGGCCGCGTACGGCATGATGCTTAGACTCGCCGAACCGTTGCTGTTATGAAAGTTGGTGCTGCCACTGAAGCTGGCGACCATTGTAGTCGCCTCTGGGTTAACGCCGGTTGGGCTGTAAGGAAAAACGGCGATGCCGTTTCTAACGGGTTCTGTTTGCTGGACTGTTTCGGGAATCGAGGTACTGCCGACGGTGACCGTCACGTCGAAGTGGAAGGTTACCTGGCCGTCATTCACCGTACCGGCGGGCGACGTGACCGTCGCTGTAAGAGCGACGGTTTGGCCGAGGCTGACACTAGAAGGTGCAATCACGGTAGCACTAGAGGCCTGTCCTACTGTCAAGCTGCCTGTGCCGCTGCTGGAGAGATAGTTTGTGTTGCCGCCAAAGTTGGCGCTGACGGAATTGGCGTACGTGCCAGCGTTGATGCCGCCCAGGGGTACTCCGGTCAGCGTAGCAACGCCGGCCGAGTTTGTGGTCGCCGTGTTGTTTACGCCGTTTGCAGTAAAGCTGATGAGTCCGTCGGGCACGACAACTCCGCCGGAAGTCAGCGTCGCCGACACGCTCGCTGTTCCACCGTAGATGCCGGAGCCGGACACAGTCAATGTCGTTGGGGCCGGAGTCACAGTCAGGCTACTGCCTCCAGAGCTCGGCAGATAGTTGGTGTCCCCGGCGAAGTTAGCTCCAACGGAAATATTTCCTGCGTTATACCCGCTGAGGGATACAGATAAAGTCGCTACGCCGGAGGCGTTTGTGCTGGCTGTGCCCACCGCTGTCCCGTTGAGGCTGAGGCTAATAGGCTCCCCGGTTACTCCCGACCCGCCCGAGGTTAGGGTGGCAGATAGAGTGAGCGTGCCACCGTAGGTTCCCGTGGCGGGAGCTACGGCTAGGGAGGTGGTGGCCTGGGTCACTGTCAGGGTGCTGGTGCCACTGCTGCCTGCGTACTTGGCGTCCCCAACAAAGGTGGCCTTGATGTAACCAGGATATGTCCCTGCGTTGATTCCACGGGGGCAGGCTACAGTTAGCGTCGCGAAGCCGGAGGAGTCCGTACTGGCTGTACCCACTTCGGTCGCGTTTACGCTGAAGGTGATGGACTCACCACTTATTCCCGCCCCCGCGGACGTCAGGGTCGCGGATAGAGTCACCGTGCCACCGTAGGGTACCGTGGAAGGAACTACCGCCAAGGAGGAGGTGGCGAGAGGAGTGTTGGGGCTGATCTTGGCCACAAAGGCGTCGGTGTAACCCCCAAAGCTCGCCTGGAACGGATTGGCGGTGGGGAAGTCGGCCGATGAGGTCCACCCGGTCACGTAGGCGTTAGTGGAGGAATCGAGGGCGATAGCGCTGCCACCGTCGTCGTTACTGCCGCCCAGGTAGGTAGAGTAGACGAGAGCCGAGCCAGCGGTATTGAGCTTCGCCAGAAACGCATCGCCGATCCAGTTGCTGGCGTTACAGTTATCGCAGGTGCTTTGAATCGCCTGAGCGGTGGGGAAGTCAGTCGAGGCGGTCCACCCTGTCACGTAGGCGTTACCGGAGGAATCGACGGCAATGCCCGAGCCACTGTCGCCGCCACTGCCGCCCAGATAGGTGGAATAGATCAGGGCCGATCCGGTCGGGTTCAACTCGGTTACGAAGGCAGTAGGATGTCCCGGTGGCGCAAGCGCCCCCTTATTAGTTGGCTGAAACGGACTGGCGGTGGGAAAGTCAGTCGAGGCGGTCCACCCGGTCACGTAGGCGTTGCCGGAGGAATCGACGGCGATGCCGGAGCCACTGTCGGCGCCACTGCCGCCCAGATAGGTGGAATAGATCAGGGCCGATCCGGTCGGGTTCAACTCGGTTACGAAGGCGGTAGAATCTCCCGCTACCGCAAGGGCCGCTCTATTGGTTGGCTGAAACGGACTGGCGGTGGGGAAGTCAATCGAGGACGTCCACCCGGTTACGTAGGCGTTACCGGAGGAATCGACGGCAATACCGGCGCCAACGTCGTCGCTACTGCCGCCCAGGTAGGTGGAATAGACCAGAGCCGAGCCGGCGGCATTCAGCTTCGCCACAAACGCGTCGCCGATTCCTTCGGTGGCGTTACAGTTATCGCAGGTGCCTTGACTCGGGTGAGCGGTGGGGAAGTCACTCGACTGAGTGTATCCCGTCACATAGGCATTGCCTGCAGCGTCGACGGCAATGCCGTTGCCATAGTCATCAGAACTTCCACCCAAGGGGGTGGAGTAGACCAGCGTCGAGCCGTCGGCGCTCAACTTCGCCACGAACGCATCGTTACATTGAAAACCCGAACGGCAGGTCCCGCCGACGAACCCCCCCTGAACGCCACCAACGATGGGGAAGCCGCCGGACGGATCCGCGTCAGTATAGCCCGTCACGTAGGCGTTGCCGGAGGAATCGACGGCGATGGCCTCGCCATATGCAGCATAGCCGTTGGGATTGTGGGGGGGGGGGAAGAACTGCCCAAGTACGTGGAATAAGCCATTGCCGAGCCATCGGCGTTCAACTTCGTCACAAACGCGTAGTTGTCGCCACAATCACCACACGGGAGTTGCAGCGAGTTCAGCACCGGAAAGTCCCACGATTCGGTATAGCCTGTGACGTAGGCGTTGCCCGCCGCGTCCACTGCGATGCCGTTGGCTTCGTCTTCGTAACTGCCGCCGAGGTAGGTGGAATAGATGAGCACAGGGTCGATAACCAGTGGTCTGGTGTGGTCGTAAGGGCCAGGCACCACGCGGACGTGGTTCGAAACCGTGAGGACGTAGTGACCCTCCACCACCGTCCGTCCACCACTTTCCGTCATCCAATGCCCTCTACCAGCCGCAGGTTGGTAGACCACCGGCTTGCGGAAACGAACCTCGCCGTCCTCGGTGTGGATTATGAGATCGCCGTCGCCCGTGATTTCCAGGGGCGAGCCTCGCTCCCCTTTGGCCGGGCGGACGTCTTCTGCCCCTACCTCCAACGTGACCACGTTGGGGTTGGCGCCAGGGGCTACGACAAAGTCATATTCCAATTGCCCGCCCTGGTTGCCGTAATACACCAGGTCCACGCCGGGATAGATTTCCTGGTATCTCACCTTGGCGTAATTCGCCACGTTCGTGCGCCATTTCTTCGGATTGTTGCCAATGAAATAGTTGCTCTTGCCTGGCAACTCCGTAGTACCGACAATCTTGGCTGCGCGGTTCGCGCCCACCAACTTCACCCGTAGGACTTCGGGCGGTGTGTGCTGGCGATAGGGCCCGGGGGAATCAACGATTCGTGATTGCAGATTGTCCATTGACAGCAATCTGAAATCTGTTGCCCATGCTCGCAAGTCGTTATGCCGAGTCGGATGTGGCGTTTTGAATGTCGAGTCTGCCCGTGCTGATCGCCGAGGGTTTGCGGTCGATGGCTTCCTAAGTGCTAACACGGCCTCATCCGACGTCAGGAACAGCGTGTATCCGCTGGCCCGCCCCAGGAACTTCACCTCCGGGTCGGTCTGGCCACGGTTCAGTTCGAAACTGAGGGGGAGCTTGCCGTAATGTGACACCAGCCTGGTTTGAGCTCCCACTGAAGATGTGGAAACCCGGTGATCAGGGAAGGCATCGCTGGAGAATCGGAACTCAGCATGAAGAGTGACCCACGCGGCTGCAAGGACTGAGAGGCCTGCAAGGCCGCGCCACAGCCAAGTTCGCTTTCTGGTGGTTCGCACTGAACTGCAATTATTCCGGACGGGGAACATGGGCATCTCCTCATGGGTCAATGAAGGCAGTTCCCTAAGCCATTCCCGCATTTCAGCCCGAAGGCATGCACGTAGCCTGGTTGGCCCAGCACGTATTCGCCGAATCGTTGCGCCAGCGGATCGAGCAGTTCCTGCTTGATGGCCGGGATCGACGCATAGTAGTGAGAGAGTTGGCGGAAGAGCGAGTGCGTGCGTGTCTTGGCCGTGTTGGCTGTGAGCATGCGGTCCCAGGCTCTGGTCGCCAGCCCCCCGGTCCGCCAGATACCGGGGGGCAGCACGTCGTGCAGGCGAAGCAGCACGGTATCTTCATACTCGTTCCGATGGACCCGCTTGGCGTGCAGACTCTCGCGGGCCATCGAGTCGATCAGGCGGCCGGTGCGTGTGGCGGTGATCACGTTTCGGTTCATGTCCGACTCTGACGATCTCCATCGCGGAGAATTACCAGCATCTAATGAGAGAATCTCTCAGGAGTGGCATCGATCAGGTTCGCTTCTCCACAGCACGAGGAATAGGCGGCAGTGAACCACCACTCTATACCTTGGCCCATCTCGCCGGGACCGTCACTAAGACCGGCCTTGAAATCGTCGAAGATCTGTTGCTGCGCAGACGGGTCACTCCTTCCACTGCCCCCATCCCATTCTCCCCACGCCAGCATCTTTGATGCGCCGGCTGTCCAACAGAGGTTGCCATCCCCGTTCCCCGTTCTGTTCACGTCGGGGCAGCCGCTCGTTGCTGACACGCCGGTGGCCCAGACTGGGTCCGCACCGGCGGTCACCTATGAACTGAGGACGACGGGAAGAATGACGACTGCGGCACAGACACACGTCTTCATAGTGCCCTCCTCTTGGGGCGAGCACTCAGACGGACGGACGGGTGGACGGGTGCATTGGTGTGCCTCCGAGAAACACGCGGGGCACGGGCGAGCGGTCGAATGTCTAGCGCCGAGTTGCAAGGGGCGGTCCGGTTCGAAGATTCGAGGATTCACTCCATTTCCGCGGCCTCTGGGCACGAAAGTCTCTCATCGCGGTGCCTATAGTCCGAAGCCAAGCGGAATTCAGCCTGCGCGACCAAATAAGTCCAGAAACGGCCGATCACCCCTGTCGGACCGAGCCGTTGGCGCGGGAATGTCGTGCTTCACTCTCCCCTTGGAGGCGGTCTGTGAAGCCTCGCAGTGAAGGACGGCCTCAGGCTGTGAAACCGACGCCCATTCGGCTGGTGGAGGGACCGAACGTCACGCCATTGCTTCTGGTCCTTAGCTGTTTGGTCGCACTGTTCGTGCCCCAGGGCCTCGAGGTAGTTCTGCCAGTGGAACGGGTGAGACTTGACCGAACTTTCGACAACTCGGCCAACTGACCATCAACAGACAGGACGTGACGCTGGACAATCTCGGGGCGCGTCTCGCTGCGATCTTCGAGAATCGGAAAGGCTGTAAGGTCGCCAGAATTGTTGGGGCGTCCACCAAATCGGATAAGGGCCACGGTACATCACGCCTCCTGCTTCGTAACGATCCGATGAGGGGAGGGTTTTGAAACAGTTGCCAGGAAGGCGTCCCTGGGTTTTGAAGACCGACAAGGGGACCTGCTAGATTTTCCAGCCACGCCCGGTCCAGCGGCGCCTCTTCGGTTCCCGCGCTCTATCTCCGGCGGGTCGGGTCCTGGGCTCGGTAGCCGAGGCGCAGGTCGGCGTAGGAGTACATGCACCCGCTCGTCTTGCCGGTGCTGACGGCCGTGACCCCCGTGAAGAGGCCACGGTCCGGCACGGTGAGCCACTGCGGGTGCGGGGCCGGCACGGGCCGGGTGGGCTCGTGGGCTCACCCAGGACCAGGAACAGATCCCCCCGGCCGGCGCGGTCGGGGTAGCGCGGCAGTCGGCCGGGCCGCAGGGACGGCCCGAGCCGGACCAGGAAGACGTACGTCCAGCTGCGGACCAGGGACAGGGCGAGCAGGCGCGTCGTGAACGCGAGCGTGACGTCTACGCCGCCCGCAGCCCCCCGAAGAGCCAGAGGGTGTGATACCGGATCAGGACCAGGGGCGGCGAGTCGGTGGGGAACGGATGGCGGTGCAGGTACGCGGCCCCGACGAGCAGGCTCCCGACCAGGGCGACACCCGTGCGGTGATCCACGATTTGACGCAGGCCAGTCGGCATCTCGTCACCTCCCGTCCTTCGTCGGGGCGGGGGACGCGTGGGCGGTGGACGCGACCGGGACTTTGGCCCAGCCGGCGGGCCGGCTACACAACCGACCGACGGGCTCGGCGCGGGGCTGGTCGGCGGCGAGTTCTGGGAGCCGGCCCCCGTCCTCGAGGTGGGTGTCGGCCAGCCACGCCTGGAAGTCGCGGTCGGCGGAGAAGGCCACGAGCAGGGCCTGATTGAGGATGTACTCGGGGCTGCTGGTGATGAACTCGGCGTAGTGCTTGAGCAGGGTGAGCAGGCGGGTATCGAGCTTGAGCGTGACCGGCTGGCAGTTCTGGCGCACCTGCGGGGCGAGCAACGCATACGGCCCTTCGGGTGGATGGACGACTTGACGGACTCGGGCTCCGAAGGAGGCGGTTGAATTCCCCGGCGGATTTCCCGCCGAATTTCCCAGGGTGTGCCCACCAGCGGGCCGACTGGGCGAGGGGGGGAGCGACCCCGAGAAGGCGCGGGACCCGGGTCCCGCGCCAGCGAGTTCTTGCCGCTTCGCGCGGGGTCGCTCCCTCCCTCGCCTACCCCGGTGCCCCTCGCCCCCACCCGGGACGGGTCGGGGGTTGGGAGACCACCGCGGTGAGCACAATCGGGCCGCAGACCACGCGGCCCGCACCAGGAACGAGGGGGGTTACCGGACGGACGGCTGAGGCAGCCGAGACGGCGTCGGCACCGGCGGAGTGCTCGGGTCCACCTCCGCCGGTTCGGCTGCCGCGACGGGACGACGAGGCACCCCACGCCGCCTCCTGTGCGCGGCCGACAAACGGGTAGCGCTGCTCCAGCACGAACGGGACGAATCGCACGTCCGCGAGCACGCCGCGGTCGCGCGTCGGCAGCGGCTCAGGCAACGGCGCGGCGTCACCGTGGAGGCACCACTCCTCGTACCACTGCTGATAGGCCGGGCCGGCGAACGGCGCCAGATCGCGCCGGAGCTGCTCGGGTTCCTCGTCCATGAAGCTCCGAAACTGTCGCCGTTCGAAGCGTTGGCTGGCCCGAAAGTGGGCCAGCACCTCCTGGCGGCCGTCGGCCAAGGGGCCGGACTCGCGGGGTGGGAACCGGCGTGCGCACACGCGCCGCGTATCAAGATGCGTGGAATGCGCATATGACCGGGGCACCTGCTCCAGGAGCGGCGTGTAGGCGTTGAGAAAGGCCGCGAAGACCCCGAGAGCGGTGCCCAGCCGGGCACGTAGACGAACGTGGTCGTGTCGGCACCCAGCAGGATAGGGACCCGGTCCACGAAGTAGCGGACGGTTGGCCCACCCCGGGTCGGTCGGACTGGTAGATCCGCGCCGGGAGATCGTGTGTGTCTGCGCGACGACGACGCGCTGTTTCGACGCCTCGGCCAGAGCCGCATCCGCTATTGCAGCGCCAGCGCCGACATGGAGCGGCTGGCCCGCGCGCTCTGTAGCCTGATGTATCGGCCCACGGGACTGGCGACTGGTCGTGCCGGCATGACCCTGGTCGATCCGGTCACGCGTCGCGCGGCGCTCCTGCACTTCGAGGCCCGCCACCGGTTCGAATCCCGGGCGTTTCATACGTTCAGCCAGGGCGATCTCGACCGGTTGCGGGAGGATCTCCGGCGCTTTTCGGGACCCCGGGTGGGACGCCTGGTATCAGCGCTGGTGCGTCGAGGGGGACCGTGAGGCGATGCCCGCTGCCCCGTCTAACCCGGCGCGCTGTCTGGTGGGTCTCCGATCGAGTTCGTAGAGGAACGGCTGCGTCATGCGTATCCGCTGTATGGAGGGCTCGATGCGGTGGCCTGACCGTGACGTCAACCCGGCGTCGAACGGCGCGTGGCCCTGCCCGTCGCCGCCCAGGCACTGGGCTGCCTTGCGGGCAGGTTGGCGGGCACCTGGACCGTCCGGATCGGGGCGCGTAAGTGGCGCCCCGCGCAGCATCTCGGGTCGCGAGCCGTCCGCCAGGACCCCTTCTCCTCGAGGGCAGGCGAGGGCGAGCGCCCCCCCTGCTGAGCGGCCTGAGCCGCTCTCGGCCTTCGTCCTGGCAGCTCTGGCCGCGGAGAGAGGACCATTACGCCGTGTTCCTCGTCATCATCGCGGTGACGGAGCCGGGGTCGATGCGCTTGCCGTGGGATGGAGACACCTCCTTAATTGCTGATCTGGCTCCTTTCTGGTTGCACCCCTAATGCACCCCCAATAGGAATCCAGATCTGACCATGTTGAGCTGTGTCGGCTAAGTTATTTATAATGATGGAATTAAGTGGCGCGCCCGGCTGGACTCGAACCAGCGACCCCCGGCTTAGAAGGCCGGTGCTCTATCCACCTGAGCTACGGGCGCCTTGCGGTGGCAATTATTGTGGCCGTGTGCTTTCTGTCTTGCTCGCTCCCTGGTGGCCTGCCGGTTCCCGAACGCCGACATGACGGCCGTCCCGTATGAGTGTCGCAGATCATGCGGTCGGACGCCAGAGAGGTCCAGCGGCAACAAGAGGTCCAGCGGCAGAGAGGTCCAGCGGCCGCCCGCGGCCGTGGGCGCCGGTCCGAACGAGGTCCCGCCACGCATCCGAGGCCGCCGTCCTGCGGGAGGGATTCTGCGGCAAGCGGTTCTTCTCCAGCGCGTCCACGAGGTGGATGCATCCCAGCGCCAACGGCCCATCGGTGGGTCCGGTCTGATCTGTCCGCCCCCTCCCGTCCAACGGCCCGACAACTGGAGGTCTCATAGGAAGGAGGTCACTGGAACGTCCCGCGAGAGTTGCAGGGTGATGGGGCCAACGCTGACGCCGACCTCGGCCCCTCACCGGCAACTCAGGTGGCGAGGATGAGCGGGCCACGCCGAACCCGTCAGCTCACACGCGTTGCCCCCGGCGGGAGGCCTCCCGCATCGCGTCCCGACCGGGGAGGCCGAAGTAGGACGCCGCGTTCCGGTAGCAGATGTCCTCGACCAACCGTCCGACCAGCCGCTCCCGCCGCGGTAGCTCGCCGCGGTCGACATCGCTGCCGAGCAGGTTGCACAGCACGCGACGGAAGTACTCGTGCCGCGGAAAGGACATGAACGACCGCGAGTCGGTCAGCATGCCGACGAAGCGAGACAGCAACCCGGCATTCGAGAGTGCGTTGAGCTGTGACTCGATCCCGCTCTTCTGATCCAGAAACCACCAGCCGCTGCCAAACTGGATCTTGCCGGCGATCGTCCCGTCCTGGAAGCAGCCAATGAGGGTCGCAAAAGGGTCGTTGTCGGCGGGGTTGAGGTTGTAGACGATGAGCTGCGGCAGGGCATCCTCGCGAGCGAGGCGGTCGAGATACGCGGCGAGCGTGGCCACCTGCGGCCAGTCCCCTATCGAGTCGAAGCCGACGTCGGGACCGAGTGCTTCGAGATCCCGCGAGCTAACGTTTCGGAGGGCACCGAGATGGAGCTGCTTCGTCCACCCTTTCTCGGCGTCGAGCCGACCGAAAAACATCATGAGGTAGCTGGCAAAACTGGCGGCCTCGTCCGCGTCGGGCGCCCCGTTTGCCCGCACGCGGTCGAAGATGGTACCTGCCTCGCCAGACGTGCAGGGAAGTCCAGGGCAGCGCTCGAGGCCATGATCCGACAACCGGCAGCCGGCCTGGTGGAAGTCGTCATGACGGCGACGGAGTGCATCGAGGAGGTGGGGGAGCCGCGTGATGTCGACGTCGGCCGCTTCGGCCAGCCGATCGAGCCACGCGTTGTACGCGGCCGGCTCACGGATGTTCAGGGCGTGGTCGGGCCGGTAGCAGGGTACACCGCGGTTCGGAACGCCGACGCCGCCAGCGCACGGTGGTGGCTGAGCGTGTCGGCTGGGTCGTCCGTCGTGCACACGCACTCGACGCGAAACCTCTCGAGGATGCCCTGGGTCGTCAGATCGTCGTCCTGCAGGCGCGCGTTCGCACGGTTCCAAATGCCCAGCGCCGTGCGCTCGTCGAGCAGGTCGTCGATGCCGAAGTAGCGCACGAGCTCGAGATGCGTCCAGTGATAGAGCGGGTTGCGGAGCGTGTAGGGGACGGTGCGCGCCCAGGCGAGGAACTTCTCGTACGGCTCCGCATCGCCGGTGCAGTAGCGCTCGGACACAGCGTTGGCCCGCATCGCACGCCACTTGTAGTGGTCCCCTTCGAGCCAGATCTCGTGCAGGTTGCGAAAACGTCGGTTGGAGGCGAGGTCGCGAATCGGCAGATGACAGTGGTAGTCGATGATGGGCTGCGGTGCTGCGAAGGTGTGATAGAGGCGCCTCGCGGTCCGGCCGTGCAGAAGGAAATCGTCGGTAATGAAGGCCATCGGTGCCGCCCGGAGGACCGTGTTCGTCGCAGTTCGGCTCACCCCGAGCCGGAGCACACTGTACAGGTGGTGAGATCAAATCTCAATGGGATTCTCTCCACTCTTGTCATTCGTTGGTATTTCGAGCCAATACCATAAAATTGGTCAGACAACTACTTGACACGGTCTGGTAGTGGACATACGATTTTCGACGCCTGAGGCGCCCTTCCGAGGTCGGCCTCAGGCGTTCGCCGCCAGATCTCTGGAGGACGTCACGGGTTCCCGCCGATGGGCGGTCTTCCAGCTTTCGCCGGCGCTCTGACTCAATGGTAGAACCTCCGATGAACAGCGGACCTTCGAAGAAGGTGCCCGCGTCCCGACTCGTCGTCACGCGCGTGCGGCAGATGATCGAGCGCGGCCAGGTGCACTCGGGCGACCGCCTGCCGCCCGAGCGCGAGCTGGCGGTCCAACTCGGCGTGAGCCGCCCCACCGTCCGGTCCGGGCTCAAGAGCCTGGCGACGATGGGGGTCGTGCAGATACGGCAGGGGGCGGGCACGTTCATCGCCTGCGGGCCGCCGGCACTCGACAGCGAGCCGCTGCGCTTCCTCGCGGCGCTGCACGGGTTCACCCGGGCCCAGATCTTCGAGGCGCGGCTGGTTCTCGAAGTCGCGGTCGCCGGCCTCGCGGCGGAGCGGGCCGCGCCCGGCAAGGTGATTGCCATCAGTGACGAGCTGACGGGGATGTTCGCGTCGCTGGAAGCGCCGGACCGGTTCCTCGAGCACGACATCCAGTTTCATCGGGCGGTCGCAGCGACGTCGGACAACCCGATCCTGTCCTCCGTTGTCGACATGATCTCGGCGCTGTTCCGTGAGTCCCGGCGGGCGTCGATCGGGAAAGCGCGCGACCTCAAGCGGGCGGCCGAGGAGCACCGCGCGATCTACCAGGCGATTCGCGCGCGGGATCCGGAACGCGCCCGGCGTGCCACGGACGCCCACCTGCGGCGTGCGTGGCGCAGCCAGGCACTCGAGGACTCGGACGAGACGCCGCAGGCCGCCGATGCGGCCACGCCGGTCGGTGACCACCCGCAACCGGGACCGTCTCGACCGCCGGTGCCTCCCGCGCCCTCGAGGGCTCCTCTTGACGGCGGTGAGGCGCGTCAGACGACAGGCAAGGAGGAGGCGTGACGCCAAGCCTCGACCCCCGTGCGACAGGCACGGCCGGGAAGACGCTCCTGCCGAGGGCGGCCGGCGACGCGGCCGAGAGCTACCGCTGGGTCGTCTGCGTGCTGGTCTTCCTTGCCACCACGATCAACTATGTCGACCGCCAGATCCTCGCGCTCATCAAGGAGTTCCTGGACCGTGAGCTCGGCTGGACCAACGAACAGTTCGGGATGGTGAACTCGGCGTTCCAGGGAGCGTACGCCGTCGGCCTGTTCGCGTTCGGGTGGTTCGTCGATCGGTACGGCACCAAGATCGGCTATGCGCTCTCGATTGGCCTCTGGAGCCTGGCCGCGCTCTCCCACGCGGCGGTCGGGTCCATGTGGGGGTTCTTCGGCGCGCGAATGTTCCTCGGGGCGAGCGAAGGGGGCAACTTCCCGGCGGCGATCAAGGCGGTGACGCTGTGGTTCCCGCGGAACGAGCGTGCGCTGGCCACCGCGATCTTCAACTCCGGCTCGAACGTCGGCGCCATTGTCGCGCCCGCGTTCGTCCCGCTGGTGGCGATCTCGTTCGGGTGGCGCTGGGCGTTCGTCTTGGCCGGTGCCGCCGGCTTCGTCTGGCTCCTGCTCTGGCTCCCGCTCTACCGCCCGCCGGGACGCGCGGCGACACCCGCGAGTGTCGACGCGGGCCGGACGCGGGACGACGGTGAGCCGGCGGCCATCGGATGGCGGACCGCGCTCGGCCACCGGCAGACGTGGGCGTTTGTTGTCGCCAAGTTCATGACTGATCCCGTGTGGTGGTTCTTCCTCACCTGGCTGCCCGACTACTTTCGTGCGTCACGCGGACTGGACATCAGGCACAGCTGGGTTCACCTGGTGACCATCTACGTGATCATCACGTTGCTGAGCATCGGGGGTGGGTCCCTGAGCGGTGCGCTGCTGGAGCGGGGGTGGACGGTGACACGCGCGCGCAAGGCGTCGATGCTTCTCTGCGCCGTGTGCGTGCTTCCGATCCTCTGGGTGACGCGCGTCGGCGACTGGCCGGCGGTCCTGCTCATCGGGCTCGCCGGCGCGTGCCACCAGGCGTGGTCGGCGAACCTCTTCACCACCGCCTCGGACGTCTTCCCGAAGAGGGATGTGGCGACGATTGTCGGCTTGGGCGGCATGGCGGGGGCGATCGGCGGCATACTCTTTCCCTGGTTTGCGGGCTGGCTGCTCGATCGCTTCCATGCGACGGGACAGGTCACCAGCGGGTACGCGATTCTGTTCGGGATCTGCGCGTCGGCCTATCTCTTCTCGTTTGCCGTTCACCACGTGCTGTCACCGACGCTGGAGCCGCTGGCGCGCGACCGCCGGACCGCTGTGGCGTGATGGAGGCGGGACAGGGATGAATCTCGACGAACTCTCGCGACTCTACGATTTCGCCGGCAGGACGGTCGTGGTCACCGGCGCCACGGGTGCAATCGGCGGCGAGCTGAGCTGCGCGCTCGTCGGCTGCGGCGCCAATGTCGTCATGCTCGATCGGGATCTCGACCCGGCCGCCGGGCTGCTGGACCTGATGGGAGCGGAAGGCGCCAGCCGGGCGTTCGCGGTGAACGCCGATGTGCTCGACGTCGACAGCCTGAAGCGGGCGGCGCGTCTGGTGGTCGAGCGGTTCGGTCCGCCCGATGCGGTCGTCAACAACGCGGGCGGCAACCGGCCCGAGGCGACGACGGGCCCGTCGCGGTCGTTCTTCGACCTGAGTCCGGAGATGTTCCGATCGGTGATCGACCTCAACCTGCTCGGTACCGTCCTGCCATCGCAGGTCTTCGGACGGCCGATGGCGGAGCGCGGTCAGGGCGCGATCCTCAACGTGTCGTCGATGAACGCCTTCCGGCCGCTCACCAGGATCGCCGCGTACTCAGCCGCCAAGGCGGCGGTGAGCAACTTCACGCAATGGCTGGCGGTGCACCTCGCACAGGAGTATTCGCCGGGAATTCGGGTCAATGCGATCGCGCCCGGCTTCCTGAAGACGCGCCAGAACGAGTTCCTCCTGACCAACAAGGACACCGGCGAGCTGACGCCGCGTGGGTCGGCGATTCTCGCCCACACACCCATGGGGCGATTCGGGACGCCGGCGGACCTGTTGGGAGCGGCCCTGTGGCTGCTGTCTCCCGCGGCCGCCTTCGTCACCGGCATCGTCGTCCCGATTGACGGTGGGTTCTCCGCGTTCAGTGGCGTATGAGCGAGCAGAGACGGGACTGCATCGGGGAAGGGGCGCCGGGCGCGTGTCTGGACGGTGAGCGAGTCCGAGCGATCGTGACCGAGGGCCTCTCGTCGCTGCCGCTCGGCGGCCGCCGGCTGCTGGTCATCGTGCCAGATGGCACGCGCACGATGCCGCTCGACCGGATGATCGCGGCGATCGAAGCGGCTGCCGGGACGCGCGTCGCCGCGCTCGACTATCTCGTCGCGCTCGGGACGCACCAGCCGATGTCCGATGCGCAGTTGACGCGCCTGGTCGGCCGCCCCGTGGTTGAGGGGCGGTTCGGTCCCAGCCGGATCTTCAACCACCGCTGGGACCATCCCAGCACGTTTACGACGTTCGGGACGATCTCGGCCGACGAGATCCGCCGTCTGACCGACGGCCGCCTGTCACAGGCCGTCGTGGTGTCGCTCAACCGGCTGATCCTCGAGGTACGACCACCTGCTCATCTGCGGGCCCGTATTCCCTCACGAAGTGGCCGGCTTCTCAGGAGGGACGAAGTATCTGGTGCCGGGAATCGCCGGGCCGGAGATCATCGACCTCACCCACTGGCTGGGTGCCTTGCTCGGTAGCTGGCACGTGATCGGCGTCGGCGACACACCGGTGCGGGCCGTGATTGACCGTGCGGCGGCGTTCGTCGACCGCCCGGTGGCTTGTCTGGCCCTTGTCGTGGCGCACGACGCGATCGATGGGCTCTACTTCGGCGCACCCGCGGCGGCCTGGGCCGCCGCCGCGGCGCTGTCGGCGCAGACCCATATCATCGAGGTCGAGCGTCCTTTCCGGCGTGTGTTGTCCGTCATGCCGGAGATGTACGAGGACTTGTGGACCGCAGCCAAGGGGATGTACAAGCTCGAGCCGGCGGTGGCCGATGGCGGAGAGATCGTCATCCACGCGCCGCACATCGACGAGGTCAGCTACACGCACGGGCCGATCATCGATGAGATCGGGTACCACTGCCGGGACTACTTCGTGCGCCAGTGGGACCGGTTCAAGGCGTACCCAGGCGGCGTGCTCGCGCACTCGACGCACGTCAGGGGGCTGGGCGAGTTCGATCCGGTGGACGGCGTCGAGCGGCCGCGCATCCGTGTGACGCTTGCGACCGGCATTCCCGAAGATCGGTGCCGTCGCATCGGCCTCGGGTATCTCGATCCCGCGACCATTGATGTCAGGGACTGGGCGGGCCGGGAGGACGACGGGATCCTGCTGGTGCGGCGCGCGGGCGAGATGCTCTACCGCCTGCGCCGCCGCCCGTGAGCGCGGGCATGCGGTGTGACAGTGGAGTCGTCCGCCTCCCGGCGACGGGCGGCACGCAGGCGGCCGCCCTTCACGCCGACTGGTGACGGAGCTTTGACCTATGCAGGCACTTCACGTCCCTCCGGACGGCTCGCTCGATCTGCTGTCTCTCGGCGCTCTCGTCCACCGCCTTGACCCTGGCGTGGTTCCCTTCCGAAAGGCGACGGCCTGCCAGTTGCACGTCAGCGGCGGGGAATTCAACGTGGCGGCCAACCTGTCCGACTGCTTCGGGCTCCGCGCGGGCATCGCGACGGCAATGGTCGACTACCCGATCGGCGAGTTGATTGCCGAGCGGGTGAAGGCGCTGGGCGTCACGTCGGTACTACAAGCGCTTTCGGCACGACGGCGTGACTGGCCCGAACATGGCCGCGGTCTACAGCGATCGTGGCTTCGGCGTACGGGCGCCCGTCGTCTTCTACAACCGGGCCAACGAAGCGGCCGCCCGGCTGAAGCCGGGCGACTTCGACTGGCCGTCGCTCCTCGACGGCGTCCGCTGGTTCCACAGCGGCGGCATCTTCGCCGCGCTGTCGGCTACGACGGGCGAACTGATCATCGAGGCCATGCGCGCCGCGAAGGCGGCGGGGGCCGTCGTCTCGTTCGACTTGAACGTCCGGCGGAAGCTGTGGGACGCCTGGGGCGGGAAAGGCCGTGCCGTGGCCGTCCTCAGCCGCATCGTCGAGCAGGTCGACGTGCTGGTCGGGAACGAAGAGGATCTGCAGCAGGGGCTCGGCGTCGAGGGCCCCGAGCAGGCGGCGACGTCGAAGCTCGATCCGAGCGGCTTCTTTGCGATGATCGCCGCCGTCGTCGGACGATACCCGCACCTCAAGGCCGTCGCGACCACCGTGCGCGAGGTGCACTCGACGAATCGGCACAGCTGGGGAGCGGTCGCCTGGGTGAACGGCTCGCAGGTACCTGCTCGCCGACGTGTGAGCTGGATGTGCTGGATCGCGTGGGCGGCGGCGACGGATTCGCCTCCGGCTTCTTCTACGGCCTGCTCTCCGGTGAAACCCCGGCCGAGGCGCTGAAGCTCGGATGGGCACACGGCGCGCTGCTGACCACGTTTCCCGGCGATACGACGATGGCCACCGTGGAGCAGGTTCGAGCCTTCGCGGGCGGCGCATCCGCGCGCATTCAACGGTAGGGCTATGCGTACTGGAGACGGGGGCGGTGACGGGTCGGGCGTCCTGGCCCTTGGACTCGATGTGCTGACCTCGTCCGCCGCGTCGCGGCCGGACGCCGGGTTCGGGTTGCGGTGGCGCGGGCATACCCGCGAAGTCGTGATTGTGGCGTCGCGCACCGCGGACTGGCTGAGCCAGTTCGAGGGCGAACGTGTCATCTCTGGTGATTGTACCGTCCTCATCGGTGAGGCCACGGCGAAGAACGCCGCCGCGCTGCGCAGGCAGTTGCCCTGGCTGGTGGCCGTCCCGGTCGGACTCGGCACCTCCGCCGGGTTCGGCGACCGGCTGGGCCTGGCCACGCGCGGCCACGTCCGGGCCCTCAGGCGGGTCGGCGGCCCGATCGCGCCCGTGTTCGCGCAACAGTCGATCCGCGAGATGGCCCGTACGGCCCGCACGTCGCAGGATGTGATGGACGACGCGATGTGGGGGGTGTTTGCCGAGGGCTGGCGCGGTGGGTTCGGCTCGGATGCGGACCACTTGAAGACGGCCGAGGACATCGACAGGTGTGTGGCCGCAGGCTTCACGGGCTTCACCCTCGATCCGGGCGACGTCGTCGATGCCAGCGCGGACACGGCCAGTGGCGACCGGATTCGGACCGCCCTCGACCGCCTGCCGTGGGACGCGCTCGAAGACCGCGCGGCCGACCTGTTGCGGCGGTTCGACGACCGGACCCCGGATCTCGGCGGATTCCGGCTCCGGCTCACCGCGGCGGACGCGGCGCGAGCCGCGATGAAGTACGGGCGCGCCGTGGCTCGGGTGACCCGGATGTACCGGCACCTGGCGAGCTTGAGGCGCCCGGGAACATTTGAGCTGGAAGTGTCGATTGACGAAGCCGACGCGCCGACCTCGCACGCCGAGCACTACTATGTGGCCGCCGAACTGAAGCGTCTTGGCGTGACGTGGACCGGCCTTGCCCCGCGGTTCGTCGGCCGTCTCGAGAAGGGCGTGGACTACATCGGCGACCTCCAGGAGTTCGAGCGCGACGTGCGCGGGCACGCTGCCATCGCGCGCCACATGGGACCGTACAAGCTGAGCTTGCACTCCGGGTCGGACAAATTCTCAATCTATCCCCTGCTCGCCGCGTACACCCGCGGGCTGGTTCACGTGAAGACCGCGGGGACGAGCTACCTGGAAGCCCTGCGCACCATCGCGTCGGTCCGCCCCGACCTGTTCCGCGCGATCTACGCCTTCGCCCGGACACGCTACGAGCGCGACCGCCGCAGTTACCACGTGTCGGCAGCGCTCGAGGGCGCGCCCGACGCTGCCGGACTGGCGGCCGTCGAGCTGCCGTCGCTGCTCGATCGGTTCGACTCTCGCCAGATCCTCCACGTGACGTTCGGGTCGGTCCTCACCGCGAGGGGCGGGGACGGCCAGTCCCGGTTCTACGATTCGCTGATGTCCGAGCTGAGCCGACATCACGAGAGGTACTCCAGCCACCTGCAGACACACTTCGTGCGCCATCTGGCGCCATTCCTCCGCCCCGGAGAGCCGGCCCGGGCCCTCTCCGCTGACCACGCGGACCGCTAAGTCCGGCCCGTGATCGCCGGACGCGGGCCGCCCGGCGACGCCAGTTCGGGGGAACTCAGAGGATGGTCGCGCCAGTCAGCTGGACGGGCGGCCGGGAACCGTCGAGAGTCTCAGGACGAAACTCCAGGCTCGGCAGTTCCAATGCAGAAAAAAAAGATACCCTGTCGCTCGCCGGCCCGAGTGGCGTGGACTGACCTCCCGCGTTCCTGCCGGGAGGACGCGGGCGACTCGGGGGAGGCTGCGAGCGCAGCCTCACCCTCTCGGCGACGATAGGACGAACGCCCCGTCCTTCGTCCGGATCAGGAAACGCGTTCGTGTGAGAGCAGCGAGAACGTCGTCGCAGGTCCTCCGGTCGAGGCCCCACAACCGTTGAGCCTGGGCGCTCGTCAGCCGTAGCCCAGGCATTTCGAGGTATTCAGCGCGCGCCCGCCCCAAGACGCGTTCGTCGACCTCTTGGCAAGCGGCAGGCATGGCGACGCTCCCTTCGGGGGCACCGACACCAACCCACCTATAATGTAGTCCCCAATGCCCCGCCTGTCCAGCCGCGGCCCTTGGGCAGACTGGGCCATCGCCTTTGTCAAACGGCGGCGTGTGGCCGACGACCGTAGCCCGACGGAAGTTCTTCATGGGAGACGTCCATGTTCACTCAGGCTTGGCTCGCCGCGGTCCTTGCCCTTCTCCACCTCGCCAGCGCGGGTGCACCCGCCCGCGACCCGACCGTCGGCCTCAGGAGGACCTCCGAGGCGCAAGCGTTGAAGCCCCTGACGGTCGAGGACACGCTGAACGTGACCGGCCTCTCGATACTCGATTTGTCCGAGAACGGACGTCGTGTGGCCGTGGCCGCCCGGCGGCCGGCCGACAATGCCGAGGTGGACAACTTCCGTTACGGCGACCCGACGTACGTGTCCCCGGCGTGGGTCCGTCTGCTCGTCATCGACACGACGACGGGCCTCACGCAGTCGCCCTTTCCCGGCCTTGTGAACGTCCAGCAGACGTCCTGGTCTCACGACGGCAAACGGCTTGCCGTGCTCACGGCCACCAATGGGGGCACGCCCAAACCCGGGCAGCCATCCCTGGCAGTCGCGCGGCTCTGGATCTGGGACGCCGACCGTGCCGTGCTGACCAGCGTGCCCGTCAAAGGCGACCTCCAGGTGTCTGTGAACTCCGGCCTCGAGTGGGTCCCGGACGACACCCGTCTGATCGTGACCTGCCGCGCCAGTCAATGGGACCGGGACGCCGCCGATCGCTTCCGTCAGCTCACCCAGGGGCCGATCATCGTCCATGATGGGGCCGACCCTTTCCTTGAGTGGGATGCGCTGCGGCGCAGTGTTCGTCGGCGGTCGATCGCGGAGCTCGATCCCGTCACGGGGCGGGTATCAGTCCTCCTGCCGGACCTGATGGTGAGCAGCTACGCCCTGTCGCGTGATGGAACCTTCGTGACCTTTGCGCAGGATGTGACCGAGAAGACCGACTACGAAGAGTTCGGCGGCAGCACCGACGACATCCGGCGTATCGCCCGCCCCGACACCGCAGGGACGCCGGTGACGCCGAGTGAGCTGGTGGTCGCGGGGAAGGACCTCAAAGGTACCCAGCTCCGCTGGTCGGAAGACCGGCGCCTGTTCGCCTACGCCAAGAAGGGAGAGATCTTCGTTCAGCGGGTCGACGAGACCGCGGCGCGAAGCCTCACTCCGGAGGTGAACGAGAAAGGCGACGAGAAGACGTCCGGGCCAGCTCGTCCGGCCGGACCGGGGGAGGCGGACAAGAAGGAGCGGTTCACCGTGGTGTCCTTCAGCCGCGACGATGCCGTGCTGCTCGCCACCAGCAAGAGAGGGTGGTACGCGTTTCGGCTGGTCGACGGGTCCCGTCGTGTCCTGCTCGCCCAGGATCCTGACAAAGAGGAGACCACGCCGCATGTCGATCCGGTGGCGTGGAGCGCTGACGGCCGGAGCATCCTCGCCTCGTGGTCGGCGCACGACCGGTGGGAGCGTGGCCTGGTGCGCGTCGACGCGGACAGCGGCGCGCTGACGCCGCTCGTCCGCGACGCCCGTCTGTTCTCCGGCACGCGCGTGTCTCGGGACGGCAGCACAATCGTCTTCACCATCAGTGACGGCGACAGGCCCGCAGAACTCTACGCCGCAGACGGGTCCTGCCGGTCGATCCGGAAGCTCACGGACCTGAACGCTTGGCTGGCCGACCGCGCCGTGCCCCGGTCGGAGCTCGTGTCCTACCGTGATTCCGACGGAAAGCTCCTGTACGGGGTCCTCCGCTACCCGGTGCACTATGTCGCAGGCCAGCGGTATCCGACGGTTTTCGAACTCTACGAGACCTTCTTCGACAACGGGTTCAATGCGCGCGCCGCGTTCCTGGCGAACCACGGGTACGCGGTCTTCCACCCGTCGGTCAACCTCGTCGAAACTCGTCCGGGCGAGGCCTGGGTCAAGGGTGTCACCGCCGCGGCGAACCGCCTCATCGACCTCGGCGTGGCCGACCCGGACCGACTCGGCGTGCACGGTACCAGCTATGGCGGCTACGCCACGTGCCTGCTCATCACTCAGACCGATCGGTTCAAGGCCGCCATCAACATCTCCGGCAAGGTCGACATGGTGAGCTTCTACACCGACAGTCCGAGACTGGGCGTGCGCAACATCAATGCCCCGGAGAAGAGCCAGGACCGACTCGGGGCCTCGCTCTGGGATCATCCCGACCGCTACTTGGAGCACTCGGCGATCCTCCACGCGGACCGCATCAAGACCCCGCTGCTGTGCATGACTGGCGATCAGGACCCCAACGTCCCATCCAGTCAGTCGCGGGAGATGTACTACGCCCTGCGCCGCCTGGGCAAGACGGTGGAATGGGTGCGCTACATCAACGGCGCCCACCGTCCACCCAACAGCGTGGCCGAGAGCATCGACTTCGAGCAACGGATCCTCGCCTGGTACGATCGGTACCTCCAGCCACAGGGACCGCCGGACCCGCGGCGGTGAGCGCCTGGGTCGCGAAGGAATGCCGCAAACCATGGTAGATTCCAGAAGACGGGCTGTTCGGCTCTCGAAAGGGATATTCATGTTGACACGTCCGGTCCTCCTGCTCTCTGTCCTGCTCCTCGGGTTTGCGGCGGCTGGTGGCGCGCAATCGGCCAAGACCAAGGCTCAGAAGGCGGGGCCCGTGACCCCGCCGGCCGCGCCCGCCGTCACCGGCCCGAAGATTGACGCCTTTACGCTCGGTGCCCTGAAGCCGCGAAGCATCGGCCCGGCAACGATGAGCGGGCGGGTGTCCGACATCGCGCTCGACCCGAAGGACCCCTACACCTTCTATGTCGCGCTCGGCACGGGCGGCGTGATGAAGACGTCCGACAACGGAGGCTCATTCGACGCCGTGTTCGAGAAGGAAGCGGTGGCCGCTGTCGGCGCGGTTGCCGTCGCGCCGTCGGATCCGAAGACGATCTGGGTCGGGACCGGCGAGGCCAACGACCGGAATTCCAGCCAGTGGGGCGATGGTGTCTATCTCTCGACCGACGGCGGGTCCTCCTGGAAGAACGTCGGTCTCAAGACGAGCAAGACCATCGCGCGGATTGTCGTGCATCCCACGGACCCAAAGACCGCGTGGGTCGCGGTCATGGGCGATTCTCTGGAACCCGAGTCCGGACCGCGGCCTCTACAAGACGACCGACGGCGGCCAGACCTGGAAGGCCGTCCTGCAGGCGCCCCCGGCGTACGCCAACAAGGTCGGCTGCGGTGACGTGGCGATCGACCCGTCGAGCCCCGACACGCTCTATGCGACCCTGTACGCACGGGTGCGCACGCCGTGGTCGTTCACCTCTGGGCCTGCATCCACCGACGGCAAGGACCTCGGCGGCATCTTCAAGAGCGCGGACGGCGGTGCCACCTGGAAGAAGCTCGACAAGGGGCTGCCCGGCGAGACCGGGCGCATCGGACTCACCGTGTTTGCGAAGAACCCGAAGACCGTCCTGGCGATTGTCGAGAGTTACGAGGGGGGCACGGGAAACATCGACAACAACCTCAGCCGGCGCGGCGGCGTCTTCCGGTCGGAGGACGGCGGTGAGAGCTGGACGCGGACGAACGCGCTCGACCCGCGCCCGTTCTACTTCAGCCAGATTCGCATCGACCCGGACAACGCCCAACGGGTCTACGTGTTGGGCTTCATGCTGCACGTGTCCGACGACGGCGGGCGGTCGTTCCGGGAGGACTATTTTCAGAAGGTGCATCCGGACTGTCACGCGCTGGCCATCGATCCGCGCACGCCCAAGCGCGTGCTGCTTGGCACCGACGGAGGGCCGTACCAGAGCTACGACGGCGGGAAGCACTGGGACCTGCTGAACCGCATGGCCGCCGGCGAGTACTACCGCATCACCCCGGATGACAGCACGCCCTACCGGGTGTGCGGCGGCCTGCAGGACAACTCGAATTGGGTCGGGCCGAGCGCGACGCGGACGCAGGGCGGCATCGTCAACAGCGACTGGACCATGATTGGTGGTGGCGACGGCTTCTCGTGCGTGTTCGACCCGACCGACAAGAACGTGCTCTACACCGAATCGCAATCCGGGGACCTCTACCGGTTCAACCTGGCGAACGGGGAGCTCAAGTCCCTGCGACCGCAGCCGCCCGAGGGCCAGCCGGAGTTCCGCTTCGACTGGAACTCGCCGCTCATCGGCAGCGTGCACGAGAAAGGCAAGCTCTACCTGGGCGGGAACCGAGTGTTCGTGCTGACCGAGCGCGGCGAGCGCTGGCGCCTCATCAGTCCGGATCTCACCACCCAGGACGTCAACCGGATCCTCGCCAGTGGCAGCGGGGCCGAGACCTACGGCATCGTCTACACGCTGGCCGAGTCGCCCCTGAAGGCGGGCACGCTGTGGGCCGGTACCGACGACGGGAGGGTCTGGGTGACCCTCGACGACGGCCAGCACTGGACCGACCTGACTGCCAACCTGCCGCCCGCCGTCAAAGGGCAGTGGGTCACGCGGATCGAGGCGAGCCATTTCGACGCCCAGGTGGCGTACCTCGTCGTGGGCGCCTACCGCTCGGGCAACTACGCTCCACTGGTGTTCCGGACCGCGGACGGCGGCAAGAGCTGGCAGAGCATTGCGGCCGACCTGCCGGCCGACCAGCCCGTGAAAGTGTTGCGGGAGGACGTGAAGAACCCCAACCTGCTGTTCCTGGGCACGGAGTTCGGTCTGTTCGTGAGCGCCAACCGCGGCGGCAGCTGGGTGAAGTACCCCGGGCTGCCGACGGTCGCCGTGGACGATCTGGCGATCCAGGCGCGCGACGCCGACCTCATCATCGCCACCCACGGGCGGAGCCTCTACGTCGTCGACGACATTCGGCCGCTGGAGGAACTCACGCCGGAAGTCGCCGCGGAAGACGCCCACCTGTTCACCATTCGCCCGGCGTTCGGCTTCGAAG